>NZ_OZ252247.1:15000-2921753 GCF_965249665.1 Oceanicaulis sp. | reverse complement strand
GTTTGGCACCTCGATGTCGGCTCATCGCATCCTGGGGCTGGAGCAGGTCCCAAGGGTTTGGCTGTTCGCCAATTAAAGCGGTACGTGAGCTGGGTTTAGAACGTCGTGAGACAGTTCGGTCCCTATCTGCCGTGGGTGTTGGATACTTGAGAGGAGCTGTCCCTAGTACGAGAGGACCGGGATGGACGCACCTCTGGTGGACCTGTTGTTGCGCCAGCAGCATAGCAGGGTAGCTAAGTGCGGAAAGGATAACCGCTGAAAGCATCTAAGCGGGAAGCCCCCCTCAAAACCAGGTATCCCTATCAGAGCCGTGGAAGACCACCACGTTGATAGGCTGGAAGTGGAAGCGCAGCAATGCGTGAAGCGGACCAGTACTAATTGCTCGATCGGCTTGATCCAACAATGCTCATGGGCGGCGATCGCTTCGTCCCATGAAGCCCGATCCTGAATACACCAGGAATAAAGTCAGCATGTCTCTACAAAACAATGCATCGGTCTTGCCGACCGGGTGGTTATAGCGAAGGCTCCACACCCGTTCCCATCCCGAACACGGCCGTTAAGACCTTCTGCGCCAATGGTACTATGTCCTAAGGCATGGGAGAGTAGGTCGCCGCCCGGTCCGCTAGACACGATGCAAAAAAAATCTCCGTTTGTAAGGTCATTGAGACTGGCGTCGTCAGACATAGCGCGACGTTTGCTTCTGCAGCCAGTTTGTTGTTTAACAACACAGTTGCAGCCCTGATGCGGGGTGGAGCAGCCCGGTAGCTCGTCAGGCTCATAACCTGAAGGTCGTAGGTTCAAATCCTACCCCCGCACCCAAAATTAAAAAGCCCCGCGCCCTTCGGCCGGGGCTTTTTCTTTGTCTGATTGCGTCGGGCGTCGCCATATCGCGGGCTGACGCCTAGACTGGCGCTTTGAGCAGACCGAGAGTGTTTGTGATGTTGCGTCTTCTGTCGCGCCAGTTGCGTGACCTGAACTGGGTTGTCGTCGCTGTTGAGTTCGCCATTGTGGTGGCAGGCGTCCTGCTGGCCTTTCAGATCAGCGCCTGGAGTGAAGCGCATCGGGCGCGATCGGCCGAGGCGGCGTATCTGACCCGCCTTGCTGACGAGGTGGATGCGGCCCTGGCGGCGCTGGATGCGGATCTGGTGCGCGCGGAGGCCCGCCTGTCCGATTTTGATCAGGCGATGGCCCTTCTGTCGGGGGGTGACGCTCTTTCACTCCAGGACGAAGCGGTTATTCGGCGCGGTCTCACTAGTGCGGATCGTTATCCGGATGTCAGCCCGCCTCGGGTGGTGCTCGATGATCTGGCGTCCATTGGCGGCGTCGCCGGCCTTGATGATGCTGAGATCCGTCAGGCGCTTTCCGCCTATCAGCAGGCGCTGGACCGGATCGATCAGCGGTTCGAGCGCTATGCGCGCGATGCGGTGTCACTCACCGATGTGGTGGGAGAGGCTGGCCCCGTCAGGCGACTTTACAGGCCCGATGAGTTTTCGCGATCTGTCCTGAGCATCGATTTTCAGAGTCTGCAAAACGATGCAGCGTTCCAGACCGCCTTTCTTGGACAATTGCGGGTCCAGATCGTGGCGCAGGATGACCGGCGTCACGTGCTTGCGCGAGCGCGAGCGCTCGATAGCGTCTTGGATGCTCGCTTGGAGGACTCCCGGAATGTGCCGGCGGCCGAATCCGAATAGCGCAGAATGACCCGTAAAGCCGACACTATACTCATGGGCCTCAGTAGAGACGGCTTGCCTTTTAACGCGATTGGGCGCAAGGAGGCGCTACGCATGCACGCGCCCCAATATCCGGGTTGCGCGGCGACGGATCAGTCGGAGTGAGCGCACTCCCGTGATGAGGTCCGGGCGGGGGCGATATTCGTCCCAGAACGGCGGCTGAACGATCCAGTTGTCTATATTTTGAACGAAATAGCGCCCGGAGATCGTCCGTGAGCGCTGCTAAGAGGTTATCCTTGACCCGATTTACAGATTTTGGTCTGAACGACTCCATTCTCTCGGCGATCGCCGAAGAGGGCTATGAAACGCCCACCCCCATTCAGGCGCGCGCCATTCCCCTGGTGCTCGCCGGCCGTGACCTGATCGGCCTGGCGCAAACGGGAACCGGCAAGACCGCGGCCTTCGTGCTGCCGCTGATCCATCAATTGTTGGCCGAAAACAAACAGGCGCCCGGCCGGTCCTGCCGCGCTTTGATCCTGGCGCCGACGCGAGAGCTCGCGGCGCAGATCGAAGAGCAGGTTCGCGCTTATACGGCGCACACCAAGCTGACGAGCGCGGTGATCTTTGGCGGCGTCAAAGCCGGGCCGCAGATCCGGGTGCTGGCGCGCGGGGTCGACATTCTGGTGGCGACGCCGGGCCGTTTGCTCGACCATCTCGGTGAGCGCAAGGCGCGGCTTGATCTCACAAGCTTTGTGGTGCTGGACGAAGCGGATCAAATGCTGGATCTCGGCTTCATTCCTGCGATCCGCAAGCTCTTGCGCCTGGTGGGCAAGGAGCGTCAGACGCTGATGTTCTCCGCCACCATGGCGCCCGCGATCCGCCAGCTGGCGGACGATTTCCTGTCCAATCCGGAAACGGTTGCGGTGACCCCGCCCTCAAAGCCGGTGGAGCGGATCGATCAGAAAGTGCTTTACACTGAAGCCGCCGACAAACCCGAAGCGCTGATTGATTTGATGGCCCCAGAAGCGGGCAAGCGCGCGATCATCTTCACGCGCACCAAGCATGGTGCGGACCGGGTGGCGAAACGTCTGTTGAAATACGGCCACAAGGCCAACGCCATTCATGGCGACAAGAGCCAGAACCAACGCACTCGCGCGCTTGACGCGTTCAAGTCAGGCGAGGCGCCGGTGCTCGTAGCGACCGATATCGCGGCCCGCGGCATTGATGTGGACGGGGTTGATCTGGTGGTCAATTACGAGCTGCCCAATGTGGCCGAGAACTATGTCCACCGCATCGGCCGCACCGCGCGCGCCGGCGCAACCGGTCGGGCTGTCGCTTTGTGCGCGCCGGACGAGCGCGTCATGCTCAAAGATATCGAGAAGACCATGGGCGTCGCCATCGCCGGTCTTAATGATGCGCCGCCCATGCCCAAGGGCGAGGCCGCTAAGTCCAAGAGCCGACGCCGCGGCGGTCGCCGCGGTCAGGGCCAGGGCCAGAGCGAAGGCGCGCCGTCGGGGCAGAAGCGGGGCGGCGGCTCCGGCAAACCGCGTCAGGGCGGTGAGGGCGGTGCGCGAAGCGACAAGCCTCGCCATCGCCGGGGCGGTCAGCGTCGCGGGCCAAGCTCCACAGCCGCTGAATAGAATTGGGGGTCGAGACATGAGAACGGGCGCGGTCATCCAGACCGCGCCCGTTTTGTATTTGGGGGCGGTCAGCTTCACGGATACCGTTTACACCTAGCGGCTCTCACGATTTGATGACGTTATGGCACCGTCGTCCGGCTATCTGTCTTGTCTTCAGGCAATCGCTCAGGGTTTGCTCTTGCAGCACTCCACCGGTCCGGCTTTGAGGGTGGCTGTGGATGGACGAAGCGGGGTGGGCAAGTCCACTTTCAGCGCCGCGCTCGTACAGACTTTGATCGACCAGGGACGGCCTGCATGCTGTGTCCAGCTTGATGATTTTCATCATCCTCGCGCCAAACGGTATGCGCGAGGGCGCTATTCCGCCGAAGGCTATTATCGCGATGCCCGCGACCTTGAGGCCTTGGTGGCCATGTGTTTGGCGCCGCTGGGCCCGAACGGATCGGGCCGCTATGCGTCGGCCAGTTTTGACCTCGAAAAGAATGAGCCGATAAAGCCGGACTGGCGCTCGGCCACACCCGGTGAGATCGTCGTGGTGGAGGGCACATTTTTGCTCCGCCCTGAGCTTAATCCGCACTGGGATGTGCGCATCTGCCTTCATGCCCCTCAAGAGGTCGCCCGTCAGCGGGGCATCGGGCGGGACCGGGCGTTGCTGGGCGACGAGTCCGAAGCGCTATACCGCCAACGGTATGACGGCGCATACACCCTGTATGAGAGCGAATGCGCGCCTACGCAGTCAGCAGACTGGCAGGTGGACATGACAGACTTCGACGCACCCGCCTTGATGAAGACCTGATCGCTTAGACATACAGGTCTGCCCGGCGATGCGGCATGGTCCTTATCGCTATTTCGAAGCTCAGCTCGTGGGGTTCTCTTCCGTACAAGCGGGTGGTTCTCCCGGTTCGGGATCGCCGGGGAGGGGAATGTATTCGTTTTCTTCGACCGGCATGCGGAAGGGCGTGTCCTTGAAACCTTGAGCGATTGAGGCGCGCCAATCGGTTTTGGCCTGTTCGATCCGCTCTTTGTGGGTGGAAACGAAGTTCCATTCCATATAGCGCGGCCCCAGGGACTGGCCGCCGAGCAGCATCAGACGGACGTTTTCCGTCACGCTGACGCTCCCTTGGGGCTGGCCGGGCGTGAAAATCGCCATCTTGCCCCCGGTAACGGGCTCGCCTGCCGTTTCAATGCGGCCTGAAACCACATGCAAAGCCAGCTCTTCATGGCCTTCGGGCAAGTCAAACGTCGTGCCCGCTTCCGCCTCGATATGGGCGTAGACGATGGACGAGTAGACCCTCACCGGTGAGGTGTGGCCATAGGCGCTCCCAAGAATCAACCGGAACTGAGCGCCGCCGATCTCGAAGGCCGGCAGATCACCCGCGCCATGGTGATGAAATTCAGGCTCGATTTCCTGCTTGTCTTCGGGCAGGGCGACCCAAACCTGAATGCCATGCATGAACTGGCCGCTGTCGCGGGCTGTGTCGCCGGTGCGTTCAGAATGGGTGACGCCCTTGCCGGCTGTCATCCAGTTCACGTCACCGGGATAGATGGTCTGGTGCACGCCCAGACAATCGCGGTGATCCATCTCGCCATCAAAAAGATAGGTGACCGTCGCCAGCCCGATATGCGGATGCGGGCGCACATTAATGCCTTCGCCGGGCTTGAACTGCGCCGGCCCCATCTGGTCGTAAAATACGAACGGTCCCACATGACGGCGCTGCGCGACCGGCAGGATGCGCGTGACGGAGAAACCGCCCAGATCCTTGCTCTTGCCTTCAAGTATGCGTTCAAGCTGGCTCATCAGGTGTCCTCTGGGCGGTGGAGTTGGGAGGGTTAGGATGCGTCCAGATCAAGAATGACGTTCATCCGCGTGCTCTGGCGGATGCGATACCCCTTGCTCAGCGCCAGAGCGGCGGCGTCGGGCGTCGTGCGGCCGTCTGCCATGTCCGCGCGCTCCAGGATCAGCAAGTCCGGCCAGCGCGATTTGGGGGCCTTGGCGAAGAAATGGGACAGGATGGCGGCTTCCCCGCCTTCCACATCCACCTTCATGGCGTGAGCCTTGGTGAGTTTGAGCTCGTCCATCAAGCTCAGAAGGGTTGTGACGCGAACGGCTTCACCTTCAGACCCGCCCAAACGGGCTTGACCATGATTGCCAGAGATCATGCGCATGAGCTCTTCGCCCTCATAGTCTGCGAGAGCTACGCCCGCCATCTCGATCTGGCCTAGGGCGTTCTGGCGTGCGTTGAAGCTGAGCCTGCGACGCATCTCACGTTGGGGCTCGACTGCGATAACGCGCGATTTGTCGCCGCCCGCTAGCGCCGCCACAAGGGCATAAGCGCCTGCATTGGCCCCGATATCCATGAACGTCTTGCCCGGTCCCATCACGCCGCGCAGCGCTTCGAGTTCTGCCGGGTCGAAGCATTGCGGCGTCATGAACAGGCGCTTCTCCGACAAATTGTCGGTCGGGTGCAGCCGCAGCTTCAAACCGAGCGCCTCAACATCCGCCACGCCCGCTTTCATGCCGCTGAGCGCCAGCGGTCGTGCAGCGCCAGCCAGACGCAAACCGGCGCGTGAGGCCGGCAAGGCGCGTCCGATGGCGAGGCCGATCTTGCTAACCAGCCCGGGCGCATATGCGCCGTATGACGGCGCGGGCGGTTCATGAGACACCGGCCCGCCCTGGCTTCGCTTCACTTCAGAAGGAGCGGGCGGAATCGTCAGCATTTCGTCGGTGTCGGGCATGGCCTGATTGGAGTCTGGAGCGGTCTCGGTCATGCCACGACTTATAAACGCAAATGGCGCCGATCGCATACTACGAGATCAGGTTCCCCATTTCGCAGGGCGCCTTTATGGTCACCTCAATTCTGAGGAGGAGAGTCATCATGTTGCGCACCTTTACGGTCGCCGCCCTGGTATCCCTAGCCGGTCTGGCTTACGCCCAGACCGAGCCGTTTGATCTGGGTCAGGACAATCTAGAGATCGCCCAGTCCTTGAGACAGGCCGCGCTTGAGAGCGATCTGGCCTATGAGATCACCCGCTCGCTGACAACCGAAGTCGGCCCCCGACTTGCGGGCACGCCTCAAGAAGCGCGAGCGCGTGACTGGGCGGTGGAGATGCTCGAAGAGCTGGCGTTTGAAAATGTCCGCGTCGAGCCGTTCGAGCTCGACCTGTGGACGCGCGGGCATTCCATCTATGAGGAAGTGGCGATCACCGCACCTTATCCGCAGGAACTCTATGCGATCTCTTTAGGCGGGGCTGGTGCGACGCCCGAAGGCGGGCTGGAAGCAGAAGTCGTGTTTTTTGACAGCTATGACGCATTGTTGGCGTCAGACGCTGATGAAGATGCGCTTTCAGGCAAGCTGGTCTTCGTTAATGACCGCATGGTCGCCAGCCGCACGGGCGAAGGCTATGGCTGGGCTAATCGCAAACGCCGAGACGCCTGGGTGCTCGCGGAAGACCGCGGCGCGCTCGGTGTTCTGATCCGCTCGGTTGGCACCAGTACGAACCGGTTTGCCCATACTGGCATGATGAGCTTCCCCGACGGGCGCCTGCCTGACATTCCGGCCCTGGCTGTGTCGGCCCCGGATGCGGACCAGCTCGAGCGCCTGCACGAGATGGGCGAAACCGTTTCCATCAATATGCGCACCTACGCCGGTTGGCGTGGAGAAGTGATGAGCGGCAATGTCATCGCCGAGATCACCGGCTCCGAAGCGCCCGAGGAGATCATCATCATTGGTGCGCACCTGGACAGCTGGGATACAGCGACGGGCGCCCTTGATGACGGCGCAGGCGTGGGAATTGTCACTGCCGCTGCGCGCCTGATCGCGGAAAGCGGACATCGCCCGCGTCGCACCATCCGCGTGGTGCTGTTCGGCGCCGAGGAAGTGGGCCTGGTGGGCGCCCGCGCCTACGCCAACGCCCGCATGGAAGACGGTACGGTGGGCGATCACATCATCGGGTCGGAATCTGATTTCGGCGCCCGTGAAGTCTGGCGCCTGCGCTCAAATGTGGGCGAGCACGCCTTGCCCGAAATCGACGCCATTCACCGCGAACTGCAAAGCCTGGGTCTGGTGCGTGGAGACAATACGGGCGGTGGCGGACCGGACATGATCCCGCTGCAATTCATGGGTGTGCCCATGGTGCGGCTGGAGCAAAATGGCGAAGACTATTTTGAATTCCACCACACGCCCAATGACACGTTCGACAAGATCGTGCCGGAAGAAATGGCGCAGAACGTCGCCGCCTGGGCCATGATGGTCTGGTTCCTCGCGAATAGTGACACAGATTTCCGTCCGCAGACGCCGCAATCGGACGTCAGCGAGTAATTCCATTCTGGAAGCAATAAGCTTCCAGAAGCAGGACTACACGCGTGATCGGGGCGTAGGCATATCTCCTCACATCAAGCGGCGCCGCCGCTACACATGATGGAGGTGACTATGTCTGCGCCCACTATTCTTCAGGTCAATTCCAGCGCTCGCCTTGAGGGCTCGGTCAGCCGCGAACTCTCAAAGCTTTTGTCTCAGGCCCTGGCGGGCGAAGCCGGTTCCGTCACTGTGCGGGACCTTGCCGAACACCCCGTCCCTCAAGTGGACGCGGACTGGGTCGGCGCGAATTTCACCGATCCGGCTGAGCGCACCCAAGCACAGCGCAATGTGCTTGAAGGCTCGGATGTGCTTGTTGGAGAGCTCAAATCCGCGGATCAGATCGTCATCGGCATGCCGATCTACAACTTCTCAGTCCCCACCAGCCTGAAAGCCTGGATCGATCAGATCGCTCGTGCGCGCGAAACCTTCCGGTATTCCGAAGCGGGGCCTAAAGGTTTGCTGATCGGCAAAACGGCCTGGATCGTGGTCGCGTCGGGCGGCGTGCCGCTGGATTCGGGCGTGGATTTCGCGACGCCTTATCTGCGTCAGGTGCTGAACTTTGTCGGTATCACCGATATTCGCATCCTTGACGGGTCGCGCTGGGATTTCCGTGAAGAAGCTGATCGCGAGGCGATCCGCGCGCTGGCCCGTACGGCGGACGTCAAGCCAGCGCAAGCGGCTGCATAAATGCGCGTGTCCCGTGCTTGCATGTTGAGATCAGATTAGCTCTGACGCATGAAGTGATGGCGGGCGTTCAGAGCGTCCGCCAATCATTCCGAACGCCCAGCTGACGGAAAACTTCCGACCAATAGGCTTGCAGCAGATCGCGCTGTTCGTTGCTCCATCCCCGACGTTCGATCAGATAGATTTCGATCCGGACGCCGGCGAGCACGTCGCCATATTCATCCTCGATGAGCGCCGCTACACGTCCGGGTGGCGGCAGGCGGTTTTCAAGGTCTGACCGGGCGCGGCCATAGACGCTAAACAGGCGAGAATTCTGAAGCATGTCAGAGACGAGGATGACCGTGCGGCGCGGGGTGTTGGGGTCAAACCCCTGTTCAAGCGCCAGGTCGGCCAGCGCTTCGATAATGGGGCTCGCCGGGCTTTCCTTGGGCTCTACAAGATCGGCGAGGGCGCTTTGCAGCGGTCCTTCAAACAAGGCCTGATACCGCGCCTCAACCCGGGCCGGATTGCGATAAAGCGGATTGATCTGGTCGCCGCGGCCAGGATTGCACAGCGAGAAACTATTGGTGTTGATCAGCTCTCCGCGCGCATCCAGCTCGTACAAAGACAGACGCTCGCCGATTTCAAGCCGGTCGCGGCTGTCGAGCGCGAGTTGCTCGATGCGGGCGGCCTGTTCCGGGGAATACAGGTCGGTCTTGTCGATCACGAGCGCCATATGGGCGGGCTGCTCGCCGCTGAGACAGAGCGTATTGGGATCATATTCGGGCGGTTGCAGCACGAGGGCCGCGTAGCTGATCGCACCGAGCACGCCGACCACGATCAGAATATTGATGATGCCCAGGAGATCCTTGCCGCGCATATGTCTGACGCCCCCTCTGCCAGCCGATAGCGAAGGGCATCATGGGGCGCCCGCCTGCTTATGGCTAGACGTTATCGGGCCGGAAAAGGCGGTTTATCCGACCCGCTCGTCTCCGCTGTGTCGGTGAGATCGGTGTCCGCCGCCTGTTCGTAAAGCTGGATCGAACGCGAATTGTCGGCGGCGAAAAACTTGTCGATCTTGCGCTTGAGCGCGATCGCCTCACGACGCGTCGGCCCGCTCAGGCTTTCTTCGATCTCGACCGCGCTTTCAGTGTTTTCGCGGTGCGTATGCGGCAATTGCTTGAGCACGCCAGACAAATGCGCCGCCGCGTTGATCGCACGGCGCTGGGCCGTGCCATAGCCGATCAGACGGTCGTCAAACGTTGCGCCCTTGAAGGCCGCAATCGCGGCGAAGGTGACGCCCAGTCCAAACAACAAGAGCCCTTCTAGCGTCTGGATGCCGGTCCCCGCCATGGCGGAACTCACGGGCGCCAGGATTGCTCCGGTTGGCTCCGCCAGATCACCGAGCGCCAGAGTGGCGGCGTTGACTTCCAGCAAATCGCGGTACAGCGCGGCGGTGTAGTTGAGAAAGACCACGAAACCCAAAGCCAAGGGCGTGCCGATAATGGCCGCGGCGAAGGAGAAGGGGCGGTCAGGGTTCTGCAGCAGTCGCAACCCCAGAAACCCGATCAGGAAGAAGGCGGTGATGACATTGGTGAAGGCCACGGTGATGGCTTGGATCCAGCCGCCCAACAGGCCCAGGTCTGAGCTTTTGGAGAAGAAGTATGCGTTGATCAGCCCCTCGACGAGCACCATCCCGGCTAGGATGGAGAAGTGCATGATATGGCTTTCCGGATAGGTCGCAGAGCGATTGATCCATTTGTCGCGCGGCAAGGCTTCTTCAAACATCCGCCCGCGCGTCTGTCGAAAATGCAGATAGGCGTCAAAACAGGCCGAGGCGCGGTAATACGCATCCGTCAGTCGATCCACGATCTGATGGGTCTTGCGATCAATTTCAGTATCCATGACCTCGTCCGCATCCTCCGACCGTCCCCGGTTGAAACCGAGAAGGTTGTTCGTGATCGGCCGATCTTGGGTCTCTATCGTATTGCGCAGGGATTGTTCGTTCATGGTCCGGCCCCTTTTGAGTAAGTCTGTTCACAGCGCCCAAGAGTTAACCATGTCGTGACAATCAAGCCTAAGTTGGGCGAAATCAAATAAAACCAGGCGGAAAAGGGGCGAATTGCGTCTTTTTTCGGGACACGCTTCACTCTATTTTCCTCGATCATCACACGCGGCGCCGCAGCGCCGTTAACAGAGATGAACAACCCGGCGGCTGAACCGGAGCTGAACATCTCAGAGGGGGCCTCATGACTGAATCAATGAATACGCGCCGTACGGTTCTTGGATTGCTGGCGGGGGCGGGCGCCGGCGGTTTGGCCGCTTCTGCGGCGAGCGCCCGTCAACAGACGCCGATCACCGCAGAGACCTTGTCTGGCGCCGAGCGTATGATGGGGGTGACCTACACAGCGTCCGAACGCGAGCAGATGTTAAATGGCGTTGAGGCTTGGGTGTCACGCGCCGAGCGCCTGCGCGCTGTGGACAAACCCAATGACCTGGCGCCCGCACTGACCTTTGATCCGCGCCTGCCGGGCGTGACTTATCGAGCGCAAGATAATTTCGTTTCCGGGTTGCCGCTGAACGCTGGCCCCAAACCGTCAGACCCTGCGGCTATCGCCTTCTCGCCCAGCTGGAAACAGTCCAGTTGGATGGCGTCGGGAGCGCTGACGAGCGTCGAACTGACCGAGATCTATCTTGATCGTATCGCCCGTCATGGCGACGCTCTGGAATGCTATGTCACGGTCACGGCGGACCATGCCCGCCGTCAGGCTGCTCAGATGGACGCTGAACGCGCCCGCGGCGTGGTGCGCGGTCCGCTCCATGGCCTCCCGTATGCGCTCAAGGACATTATCGATGTCGCCGATGTCCGCGCCAGTTGGGGCGCGACCATCTATCAGGACCGTGTGGCCGAGGAGACCGCTGTGGTCGCTCAGCGTCTGGAAGAGGCAGGCGCCGTGCTTCTGGGCAAGGCGACATCAGGCGCGCTGGCCTATGGCGATATCTGGTTTGACGGGGTGACGCGCAATCCTTTCAACCCCAATGAGGGAAGCTCGGGCAGCTCGGCCGGGCCCGCATCCGCCACGGCGGCGGCGCTGTGCAGCTTTTCTATCGGCACCGAAACGCTGGGCTCGATCGTCTCGCCGTCGCATCGTTGCGGCACGACGGGCCTGCGCCCGACCTTCGGGCGAGTGGCGCGCACCGGCGCCATGGCGCTGTGCTGGTCCCTCGACAAGATCGGCCCGATCGTCCGCTCGTCTGCGGACGCCGCTCTGGTGCTTGCTGTCATCAATGGCGGGGATGCAGGGGATGCGTCCTCTTTCGATCACGGGTTCGAGGCGGATTTCACGCGCGACCTGACCGGCTTGCGCCTCGGGTATAACCCGGCCTGGTTCGAGGCCGCCGCCGATCCCGACCGCGCAGCGCTGGATGCGGCCCGTGCGCTGGGCGTCGAGCTGGTCCCGTTCGAGATTGACGAGCAGCCCTGGGACACCATGCTGATCCAGCTGGAATGCGAAGCGGCTGCGGCGTTTGAAACTCTGACGCTGGAAGATCTCGACGATCAATTACGATGGCAGGACGACGCCGCCTGGCCCAACACATTCCGTCGCGCGCGGTTCGCCAGCGCTGTGGACATGGTCAACGCCGATCGCTTGCGCCGCAAAGCCATGACGATGATGGCGGAGACTTTTGAAGGCTTTGACGCCATCATCGGTCCGAACTTCGCCGGCGGCATGCTGCTGATCACCAACTATACCGGGCATCCTCAGCTGGCGTTCCGGTCGGGTTTTGTCGAGCAGCCGACCCGAACGATCTTCGGTGCGCCAGCGGATGACAGCGGTGAAACCTTCACCGTGCCCTACGCCAGCTCGCTTTGGGCGCCCTTGTTTGACGAAGGCGTGATCTTGGCGCTGGGCGCGCAGATTGAAGCGCGCCTGGGCGTCGCGGATACTCGCCCGCAGGCGTTCGCCGAGTGACGCCAGCCAAACAGGGAGGACCGTCCATGAAGTTCTATGATTGCGCCACCGCGCCCAGCCCGCGCCGGGCGCGTATGGTCATTGCTGAAAAGCGCATTGATGTGGAGACGATCGAGGTCGACCTGCGTTCCGGCGCGCAATTCAGCGATGACTTCATGGCGGTCAATCCCGGCTGCACCGTTCCCGTGCTGGTGACCGATAACGGGGAGAGCCTGTGCGAGAACGCCTCGATCGTGCGCTATCTCGAAGCGGTCTATCCCGATCCGCCGCTTCTGGGGGTGAGTCCGATCGAGCAGGCGCGTGTGGCCGAATGGGTGTGGCGATCCGAGTTCGAAGGGCTGATCAGCGTTATGGAGGTGTTGCGCAACACCTCCAAATCCATGAAGGACCGGGCGCTGCCGGGACCGGCGCCGGTGCCGCAAATTCCGCAACTCGCCGAGCGGGGCATGCTTCGCGGCCAAAGATTTTTCAAAACGCTCGATGAACGACTGACTCAAACGCCCTGGCTGGCGGGGGATACGTTCAGCTTCGCGGACATCACCGCTTTCGTCTTTGTAGAGTTTGCGGCCTGGGTGAAGATGGTTCCGGGCGGCGATCTCGAAGCGCTCACCAAATGGCGAGACGCCTGCAAGGCGCGTCCCAGCGGGCAGGTCTAAGCTTTACGCGCCAGCCAGACGCCCGCGCCGCCGCAGGTCTCATCGTTGAAGCGGCGCTCGACCAGCTCCAGCCCGGCCTTCTCCAGTGCGGTCTCGAACCGGGCCGGGGCGAGGCTGGCGTGAAACAGGCGGTCGCCAAACATGTCGCCCCAAGCGATGCCATCGTCGTCTCCGCTGGTGAACATGAAGGGTGCGCCCGGCGTCAGCGCCGGACCGATGCGCGCGATGAGCTGCGCCTGATCCTCACCGGGCAAATGAAAGCTGGAATGCCAGGCGATTGCGCCGGCATAGGGGCCGCAGAGCGCCACGGTGCGCATGTCGCCGACGCGCCAGCTCTGCTCGGGCCAGTGCTGACGACATAGCGCGATCATGGCCGGTGCAATATCTACGCCCTCGACCTTAAAGCCCTTTTCGATCAGGTGCGCTGCAAGGGGGAAGCCCGCTCCACACCCCAGATCAAGGATGCAGCCGCTTGGGTTGGCCAATGCAAGAAAGCGGGCCATCCAGCCCGCTTCCAGAAATGTTGCTGACTGCCGGCGTCGGACGTCAAAAGACGCGGCGTGACGCTCATAAATGCCCGCAATGGCGGTGGCGCCGCGCGCCTCCGCCTCGGGATCGCGTTCGGTCATTCCGCCTCTGCATTCGCCGGATCGTACTGCTCGAACCAGGCGAGCACGTGACCGGCCTTCTGCAACAGGCGCGAGGGACGGCTGTCGGCGATGCCATGATAGGCGCCGGGAATGCGCACCAGGCGGCTATCGATCCCGCGGATCTGAAGCGCATTGTAATATTGCTCGGCCTCGAACACCGGCGTGCGTCGGTCTTCACCGCCCACAAACACCAGCGAGGGAGTCTCCACATTGCCCACCAGTGAGAGCGGGCTGCGGCGCCAATATTCCTCCGGCGCCTCCCAGGGCGTCACGCCGAACCAGTAGCGATAGATGCTCGGGCCGATATCAGCGGCAAGCGTAAAGCTGGTCCAGTTGATCACCGGCTTGCCCACCGCCGCCGCGGCGAAGCGATCGGTCACCCCGATCAGCTGGGCGGTCAGAACGCCGCCGCCTGAACCGCCGGTGACAAACAGGCGCTCTTCATCCACGAAGCCGCGCGCGATCAGAGCGTCAATACCAGACAGAAGGTCATCCACGTCCTGACCCGGATAAGCCTTGTCGATCTCGTTGGCGAAGGTTTCGCCATAAGAGGTCGAGCCGCGCGGATTGGTATAGAGCACCACATAGCCCGCGGCCGCATAGAGCTGGACCTCGCCGGAGAATTGCGGGCCATAGGCGGTGTGCGGGCCGCCATGGATTTCAAGGATCATCGGATAGGTCTGGCTGGGATCAAAGCCGGGCGGATACGCGATCCAGCCTTCGATTTCCTGACCATCTGCTGAGCTGTTCCAGGTGAAGCGTTCGACTTCGGCGAGATCGCGGAGGCCCAGAACATCCGCGTTCACATCGGTGAGACGGTTTGCGAGGCCGCGCCGTGTGCCGACGCCCACATTGGCGAGGTCGGTGGCGCTGGCCACGGTGGCGGCCCAGCGGTCATTGCCCGACACGGAAAAGGAACCAGAGGTATAGGGGCGGCCAAATGTGGTTCCGCCCAGATCGTCATTGATCCGGTCCAGCCCGCCGTTCAGCCCTGCATAGCCCAGAATGGTATGGCCGCGATCGTCAAAGCGGACCCACAGGCCGCGCCCGCGTTCGTCCCATTCGGCCTGGTCTATGCCGCGGTCGAGATCAGACAGAAGCTCACGCGGCTCACCGCCGTTGAGTGAAACGACTTTCAGATCCGTGTCCGCATGTGAGGTTTCAACGCGCGGGGTGGAGAGATAAGCGAGCGTTTCGCCGTCCGGTGAGATACGCGGGCTGGATTCTCCACCGGGATAATCGGTGATCTGCACCGGTTCGGACGCATCAAGCGCGATTGAGTAGATATCGGCTTCACGGAAATCAAAACCATCCGCTTGCCGTCCCCCGAGCGAGTAATACAGCGCCTGAGAGTCCGGGCCCCAGCTGACGCCGGATATGGATCCGTCGTCCACTTGGGTCAGTTGCCGTGGAGCGCCTCCGTCTGCGGGGGCGACAAAAACTTGTGTGAATCCGGAGGGCAGCTCACCTGCGCCGTCAAACTCATAGCGTGTGGTTTCATCCACCAGAGCCGGATCCGCCCATTCGGCCCCGCGCGGTTGAGCGGGCATGCCGATGTCAACCTGCGGCTCGGGCGTGTTCATGAACATTGTGAAGGCGATCCAGCGTCCGTCCGGTGACCAGCTGAGATTTCCTGCGCCGCCTGGCAAATGGGCCAGTGTGGCGCTGCGTCCGCTATCGACCCACACGGTCTTCAGAAGCCTCTGCCCGTCCTCGTTTGCGATATAGACAAGCTGGCTTGAATCCGGAGACCAGCGTGGCGAGGAATAATCGCCAGCGCCGGTGATCAACGGTCGGTTCGAGCCGCCGTCATAGGGCGCAATCCACAGCGCGGACCGCGTCCGGTCGGTCATGATGTCGTTGGAGCGGCGCTGATATACGACCAGTCGACCATTTGGGCTGATTTGCGGGTCACTCGCCATTTCCAGACTGAAAATGTCGGCGGCTTGCAACGGGCCGCCAGCCGCTTGTGTCGACGCGAAAGCGCTAGGGGTCGCCAGCGCGCAGGCCAGCGAGGCAAGCAGTAAACGGTTCATCATGGACGCTCCAAATCTCTGATCTGGCACCGTAGGGCCCTGAACTGCTTAAGGGCAAGAGGGAGGTTATCGAGCCGAGTTCAGCAGCCGGGCGCGTGTGAGCCGGAAGGGCGCTGCCGGATGGGGCAATTGCCCGACGGCGCGTCCCGCGAACAATTGCGCTCCGGTCCGCGTCGCTGCGCGAAACGTCTCCCAACTCTCAACCCGGTTGAAATAAACCGCGCTGCCGCCGCGTTTTGCACTGGCGAGCAAGCGCTCGATGTCCAGACGGTCATTTTCGGTCAGGCGTTCGGGCAGGTCTGCGCCGATGGCGTCCACGCCCAGATTCTCGAAACGACTCCAATACGGCCAGTCCGTGCGCACATGCACATAGAGTTTCGCACTCTGCGAGCGCAGGATCCGCAAGGTTTCATCCAGCACGGTTGAGGGCGGATCCGCAGGGGCGTCCTTGATCTGAACCCAGACAAGCTGCCGCAGTTCGCTCGGCAGGTCGGCCAGCGCCATGACATATTGAGAACGTGTGCGCGGATTGCTCAGCGAGGTGTAGCCAGCCGGCACGATCAAGGCGCAGCGAGTACCTGTTCGAACGAGGTCTTCCAGCGCTTCTGCGGCGTCGCCAAGCACCGCCATGTCCACCGCCAGACGCGCGTCTGGCTTGAGGTCGGTGAGCATCAGGTCGGTGTTTCGCGCCTGATAGGGCGAGTCCACGTCTGCATTCACAGCGCGCACGAAGTAACTGGCGACCGCTTCGCGCTTCTTGTCCCAAACTGGCTGGTAAAACAGTGAGAAAGCCTTGTTCTGGTTGGGCTCGGTCTGGACGGTTTTGGATTGACGGGGCTCATCAATCTCGGCGGACGCCATCGTCGCGGCGAATTCCTCAACGCTCAGCTGTTCGCTTTTGGCTTCAACCTTGAGCTGGTTGATGAAGGATTCCCCAAGGAAGAATTGTTCCATTTCATGGCTGATCTTGTTGGTCAGCTTTTGCGCCTGCGGTCCTGACAGGGCTTTGAAGATGACCAGATACCCGCTGGCGCATTGAATGATCAGATCGTCCTCGGCCACCCGCTTGTCGATAATGGAGCGAGAGGCGATGAAGACCCGCTCGCGCCATTCCGGCCATCGATCGCCCGCCGCATCGCGCACCCGGTCCATGTTCACGAACTGGTAGCGGCTTACGTCAATCTGCTCAGCGCTCGCCAGATGGCGCTTGAGCTGGGTCATCACGTCGTCGTTCACGCCCAGATGTCTCCTTGGTTCACCTCTAGCTTAACCTTGAAGGCGTTGTCAGAGCGTAACCGTGTCTTACGTGCAAAACGGCGGGAAAACACAGGCGTGTGGACTGCCGTATGTTGCTGCGCCGCATCGGTAATAAATTATTCAAACAAATACAGCTTTTTTCGCCATTCTCGGATGCATGGCGCGCATGCAGCATCTTTTTATTGCGTTGCAAATCAGTCATGGTCCGGCCGTCTCAGCCACACGCTAATCACATACACAAGCAATCCGATGAGGATTGCGTTCAATCAGGGAGAGTCTTCATGGCAGCATCCTTCAAGCGGATCGCCTTGCTTGCAGCGGCGTCGAGCCTGACGCTCAGCGCAGCGTCTCAAGCACAAGTTTTTGATCAGGTCGGCGGCGGTGAACGCCGTACGGTTGACGTGATCACGGTGACGGCGCAGCAGCGGGAAGAAAGCGCACAGGATGTGCCGATTTCCATTGGCGCCTACGACACCCAAGCGCTCGCCAATGCGGGTGTTCGCGACATCAAGGATTTGCAGGCGATTGCGCCGGGCCTGATCGTCACCTCGACGCAGTCTGAAACCATCACCACCGCACGTATTCGCGGTATCGGCACTGTGGGCGACAATTTCGGCCTGGAAAGCTCGGTCGGCGTTTACATCGACGGCGTGTTCCGCGCGCGCAACGGTGTTGGGTTCAACGATCTGGGCGAGCTTGAGCGCATCGAAGTGCTGCGCGGCCCGCAAGGCACGCTGTTCGGCAAGAACACCTCAGCCGGCGTTCTGAACATCGTCACCGCCGGTCCGGAATTTGAGCCGGGCGCTTCTGTTGAAGCTAGCTTCGGAGATTATGGCTATTCACGTGTCAGCGCACACCTGACCGGCCCAATCATCGAAGACGTCCTCGCGGGGCGCATTTTCGCGGTCGAGGGCCATCGCAACGGGTTCATGGACCTGTATGTTGAAGACGATGCCGGCCAGCTCAACAAGATGGACTCCGAGACACAGGATTACTGGTCTGTTCGAGGTCAATTGGAGTGGACGCCCAGCGAAACTGTTTCTGGTCGTCTGATCGCTGACTACACCGAGCGTGATGAGTTGTGCTGCTCCGCAACCTCCTGGGACTACACGACGGCCGGGGTCGCTCTGGTGAACTCAGTCGGCGGCCAGGCGCTCTTTCCGGCCGACCCCGATGTTCGAGTGGCGTTCTCCAACCGTGAATACGCGCAGATGGTGCAAGACTGGGGGCTGTCGGCTGAATTCGACATTGAATTGCCCATCGGCACCCTGACGACTGTCACCGCTTATCGCACATGGGCGAACCAGCGCAGCCAGGATATCGACTACACCAGCGCGGATCTGGCGTATCGGGACATCGAGAACAACTATACCGACATCGAGCGCCTGTCACAGGAAGTGCGACTGAACGGTCAATGGGGCGATCTCGATTGGCTCGTGGGTGCGTTTTACTCGCATGAAGATCTGGTGCTGGGCGACGCCATCCGTCTCGGTGATGACTGGGAAGCCTTCCTGGGCCGCTCTCTGACAGCTGGCACCGTGCCGCCGCTGGGCACGCCGGCAGGCGTCAGCGCTGTGTTGGCTCAGCTGACTGGCGGTCTGATCAACATCCCTCCCGGCTCTGCGTTCCTGGGCGGCCAAGGCGTCAATCAGGATGTGTATAACCAGACAGCGGACAGCTGGGCTGTGTTCACGCACAACGCCTATCGTCTGACAGATAACCTGACGGTGACCGCAGGTCTGCGGTACACCCATGAAAACAAGGACGTTTACGCGACCTTTGACACCAACCAGCCGCTGGCCTGTGCGGCCGTCGAGCAGGCTTTTGGTTTCGATCCGATCAATGGTTTCATCGCCGCAGGCGCCGCGCAAAACCTGCCGGCGGCAACCATTCAGGGCGGCGCCACCGCCATCGCCAATATCTGTCTGCCGTATGCGCGGACCGGTCTGGACGCGAACGGTTATGATAACGCGCGCACGGACGAGGAAGTGTCTGGCACCCTGCGTCTGACCTATGACATCAATGATGACGTCATGGTCTTCGGCGGCTATTCGCGCGGCTTCAAGGCGGGCGGTTTCAATCTGGACCGCCAGCTCAATGGCCCGATCGGCGCAGACGGTTATCTGAACTCGGACAACTCCTTTGCGGCTGAAACCGTGGATTCCTACGAAATCGGCTTCAAGTCCCAGCTGTTCGGCAATGTGGTCCAGCTCAACGGTTCGGCGTTTTTCCAGCAAGTCGGCGACTTCCAGCTCAACACCTTCAACGGCATCGCCTTTGTGGTTGAGAGCATCGATGAAGCTGAAACCTATGGCGTGGAACTGGACTTCTTTTACGCCACCCCCATCGAGGGGCTCGATCTGACGGCTGGTTATGCCTACACGAACACCGAGTATACCGAGGTGAATACGGGCGACCCGCTGGTGGATGCGCTGCAAGGCCAGGACTTCTCGCTGGTTCCTGATCAGACCTTCACCACCCAGGTGATCTATTCCCGTCCGGTTTTCGACAACCTGCTGGTCAGCGCCAGCGCGGATGCGCGCTGGGCGTCTGAGTACAATACCGGTTCTGATCTGGATCCGGAGAAGGTGCAGGACGCTTTCACTACGGTGAACGCCCGTCTCGGCCTTGGCCGTGAGGACGGCGCCTGGTCGGTCGAGCTGTGGGGGCGCAACCTCACTGACGAGACCTACGCGCAGGTTGCGATCGACGCCTTCGCTCAAGGGCGCCGTGCAGGTTCGGGCACGTCGCTTGATGCACGCGGAACCGCTAGCTACGCGGCCTTCCTCGGGGCGCCGCGGACCTGGGGCGTGACCCTGCGTACGGAGTGGTAAGCTCCCACTTCGCGACTTAGCTGCAGATGCGAAAGGCCGGTTCCGAAAGGAATCGGCCTTTTGTTTTGATTGTTTGAATGATTCTAATTGCGAGCCTGTTCCCAGATTTTGCTGCGATCGCGATGTGCTTTTTAGTCAATATTCCAATTTATTGTGCAATTGCAGCATAGATTGACGTTCGCGTCATCGTGACTGTGCCGCAACAGTTGTATATCAAAATTCAAAAAAGCACCTCATATGGCCTCTGAGAGAATGCTTAAGCGCTGTTGGGTGCTTCCATGCCTCTGCAAAATCAGTCAGGTTTGTATGGACATTAGTCAGCGATGAATGGCGCGGCTGCGCGCCTAAAAGTTACCGGTCAAGCCGGGCACGCTGAGTAGGGAGGAGACTGATTCATGTTGTCTAAGTTCACGCGCACCGCTCTGTATGCGGCCGCATCCACTTTGGTGCTGGGCGCAGCTGCGCAAGCTCAGGTTTTCGATCAAGTCGGCGGTGGCGATCGTCGTACGGTCGACGTCATTACTGTGACGGCTCAGCAGCGTGAAGAAAGCGCTCAGGATGTGCCGATCTCTATTGGCGCCTACGATACTGATGCGCTCGCCAACGCCGGCGTGAAGGATATCAAGGATCTGATCTCGATCGCGCCGGGTTTGATGGTCACCTCGACCCAGTCTGAAACGATCACGACCGCGCGTATTCGTGGCATCGGTACTGTAGGCGACAACTTTGGTCTTGAAAGCTCGGTGGGCGTCTACATCGACGGCGTGTTCCGCTCACGTAACGGCGTTGGCTTCGGCGATTTGGGCGAAATTGAACGCATTGAAGTGCTCCGCGGTCCGCAGGGCACTCTGTTTGGCAAGAATACCTCCGCGGGCGTTCTGAACGTGGTCACAGCGGCGCCTGAGTATGAATATGGCGGCAACCTGGAAGCGTCTGTCGGTGATTACGGCTATTCGCGTTTCAGCGGCTCCATCACCGGTCCGCTCATTGAAGATGTTCTGGCGTTCCGCTTGTTTGCCGCGAAAGGCGAGCGAGACGGGTATCAACAGCTGATCCTGGACGACAACAACGGCCCGGCAGAGGTCACGGAATCTGAGACGCAGGACTATTACACCTTCCGCGCTCAAGCGCTGTGGACCCCGAGCAATTCCGTGGAAGGCCGGATCATTGCGGATTATTCCAGCCGCGAAGAGCTGTGCTGCTCCGCCGTGCAGTGGGATTATGCGGCGACGCCGGCGGTCTTCGTCGGCTCTGTCGGTGGTCAGGTCTTGCAACCGGCCGACCCTGAAGCGCGGGTGGCTTTCGCCAACCGCGAATACCAGCAAAGTGTCGACGATAAGGGTATTTCGGCTGAATTCGACATTGAGATGCCTATCGGGACACTGACCTCTGTGACCTCATGGCGTAACTGGGAAAACAGCCGGACCCAGGACATTGATTATTCTACGGCGGACATCGCTTATCGCGCGGATGCCAACTATACAGACCTCACACGTTTCTCCCAGGAAGTTCGCCTGACTGGCATCTGGGGCGATCTGGACTGGTTGGTCGGCGGTTTCCTGTCTCATGAAGAGCTGGAGCTGGGCGACGCCATCCGCTTCGGTGAAGACTGGGAAGCCTATCTGGGCCGTCTACTGACCGCGGGTTCCGTGCCGCCGCTGGGCACGCCAGCGGGCGTGAGCGCAACCCTGCAGTCCATGGCCGGTCTGGCGCCAGTCGCCGCGCTGATCGGGGTTCCAGGCGCACAGGGCGTGCTACCGATCCCGGCGCCGGGATCGGCTATCCCAGGCGGCTCCGGTGTGGCCGGCGATGTCTATGACCAGACAGCGGAAAGCTGGGCGCTCTTTACGCACAACACCTACCGTCTGACAGACAATCTGAGCCTGACGGCGGGGCTGCGTTATACGCATGAGACCAAAAACGTATTTGCGACCTTTAATACTAATAGCCCAGCAGCATGCGGGGCTTTGGAAACTGCGTTCGGTCCGGACCCAGTCGCGGGGGTGGTCGCCGCTGCTACGGCTGCGGGCCTACCGTCGGCGTCTGTTACCGGTCTCGCTACGGCGGCTAGTTTTATCTGTCTGCCCTATGCGCGGTCATCTTTGGATCAGACTGGCTTTGACCGGGAGCGCACCGATGAGCAAATCTCGGGTACGATCCGTCTGACCTATGATTTCTCTGACGATGTCATGGGCTATGTGGGCTATTCACGCGGCTTCAAGGCCGGCGGTTTCAATCTGGACCGCTCCTTTAATGGTCCGATTGATCCGGTGCTTGGCTATACCGATGTGGATTCCGGCTTTGCGCCTGAACTCATTGATGCCTACGAAGTGGGCTTCAAATCCCAGCTCTTCGGCAATGTGCTGCAGCTGAACGCCAACGCCTTCTATCAAGAGGTTGAAGACTTCCAGCTCAACACCTTCAATGGCGTCGCTTTCGTGGTGAACTCTATCGCCAGCATCGAAAGCTATGGCGTTGAGATCGACTTCGCCTACGCCACGCCGATCGATGGTCTCGATATCTCGGGCGGCTATGCGTATGTGAACGCCGAGTATGGCGATGAAGCCTCGATCGCGCCGAATCTACGCGGCAACCAGATTTCTCTGTCACCGGAGAACTTCCTGACCGCACAGGTCATCTATGAGCGTCCGCTCTTTGGCGAAATCTGGGGTCTGGCGAGCCTGGATGCCCGTTATGTCAGCGAATACAATACGGGCTCTGACCTGGACCCGGAAAAGCTTCAGGACGCCTTCACCATCTTGAATGCGCGTGTCGGCCTGTCGCAGGCTGATGGACAATGGTCTCTGGAAGCCTGGGGCCGGAACCTGACCGACGAAGCCTATGCACAGGTTGCGTTTGATCAGTTTGCTCAGACGGGCGGCTTCGGCGCGTTTATGGGTGCTCCCAGAACCTGGGGCGTCACTCTGCGCACGGAGTGGTAATATCACGACAACTGATTGGCGAAAAAAGACCAGTCAGGGAGGATGGCGAGGGCCGGAGCGAAAGCTCCGGCCCTTGTCTTATGTGGGGCCGGTTTGAAAGTGCATGACTGTCGCCAAACAAAAAAAAGGCGGCCCGAAGGCCGCCCTCAAACGTTAATTCATCCAATCAACGCGATTGGATTTTCTGATAGGCGGGCAGGGTGAGGAATTCCTCAAACGTGTCGCTGAGCGCCAGGTCCGTCAGAATTTCAGCGGCCTCTGAGAAGCGTCCGCCAGCCCAGGCGTTCTCGCCGACTTCCAGCTTGATAGCGTCAGAGGCCTTGTTGATTACGCTCTTGATGCGATCAGCGTCGATCAGCTGGCCATCATCGGTCTTCGCGCCATGGGTGCGCCATTGCCAGAGCTGCGCGCGGGAGATTTCCGCTGTAGCGGCGTCTTCCATCAGATTGTGGATCGGCGCCGCGCCTCGACCTTGCAGCCAGCTTGCGATATAGCGGATCGCCACATCGGCGTTGCCGTATAGACCTGCCTCGGTGATCGTGCCTTCGCAGGGCTCGGTCAGCGCGACGCGGTCTTCATCGGCCTCTGGTTTTTTGTCGAGCTGGTTAGGGCCAGGCATTACGGCGTCAAACGCCGCCATGGCGACTGGCACGAGCGCCGGGTGAGCCACCCAGGCGCCGTCATGGCCAATGCTGGCTTCACGGGTCTTGTCCGCTTTCACCTTCTCGACCGCGGCCTCATTGGCGGCGTCATCGCCTTTGACCGGGATGAAGGCGGACATGCCACCCATGGCGTGCGCGCCGCGGCGATGGCAGACGGCGATCACGCGCTGGGCGTAGGCCGCCATGAACGGGGCGGCCATGGTCACCTGCGCGCGATCCGGCAAGACTTTGCCGCTGTCTGATTTCTGCCGCTTGATATAGCTGAAGATGTAGTCCCAGCGGCCCGCGTTGAAGGCGGTGATATTCTCACGCAGTTCATAGAGAATTTCGTCGAGTTCGAAGGCCGCCGGCAGGGTTTCGATCAGCACGGTGATGCGCACAGTGCCCCGCTGTAAGCCCAGATATTCCTCACAATGCCGGATCACCAGCGACCACAGGCGCGCTTCAAACCGTGTTTCGAGCTTGGGGATGTAGAAATAAGGCCCGGAGCCGTTTTTCGCCGTGCTGGCATGGTTGTGGAAAAGGTAGAGGACAAAATCGAAGAAGCCGCCCGACACCGGCGCGCCGTCCACCGTCACATGCGCTTCGTCCAGATGCAGGCCGCGCGCCCGGGCGATCAATACAGCCGGATCATCTTTCAGTGCATAGGATTTGCCGGATTTTTCATCGGTAAAAGCGATTGTGCGCGCATTGGCGTCGCGCAAATTCATCTGGCCTTCAACCATATTCTCCCAGGACGGCGTCGAGGCGTCCTCGAAATCGGCCATGAAGCATTTCGCGCCAGAGTTCAGCGCGTTGATGACCATTTTCCGATCCACAGGGCCGGTGATCTCCACCCGGCGATCCTGGAGGTCGGCGGGGGCGGCGGGCACAGTCCAGTCGCCCTTGCGGATGGCTTGGGTCTCCTTTGGGAAATCGAGGATCTCTTCGCCGGAATCCAGACGCGCTTGGCGCTCGAGCCGCTCTTGCAAGAGGGCGAGGCGCGCGCTGTCGAAGCGGCGATGTACGTCAGCGAGCAGGGTCAGCGCGTCCGGTGTCAGAATCTCTTCAAATCCGGGCTTCATCGGGCCGTGTATAATCAGGCCTTCGGGGGCGACGCTCATGAGGCGCTCCTATCGTTTCAGGTTTGCAAGTGCAGCGGCTCGGTGGAGACGATAACGCCGTCCCGGTCAGCATAGAGCCAGTCGCCACGGCGCACGACGGCGCCCGCCACAGTGACCGGTACGCCGCGCACGCCAAGATCACGCTTTTCGGTTTTCATCGGGATCAGCGTCAGGGCGAGAACGCCGAGCGCTTCTGTCTCCAGCTCCGCTGCATCGCGAACGGCGCCATTGACGATGACGCCCGCCCAGCCGTTATTGGCGGCCTTGCCGGCGAGGTCGCCGCCCAGCAACGACCGTTTCAAAGATCCACCACCGTCAACGACCAGTACGCGGCCCGATCCGGGCTCATTGACTGCTTCTCGAACGCGCGAATTGTCTTCGTGGGTGCGGATGGTTTCCACCTGGCCGTAAAAGGCCGATGCGCCGCCATATGACTTCAACACGGGTTCGAGCACTTGAATCTGCTCGGGGAACGTGTCGCACAAATCGCATACGGGAGTCATATCGGCCTCCTGGTCAGTCGGTCGGGATCAGGCGGGAAGTGCGTCTGGAAACGCTTGAGAGCGCCGGGCGGGCATCCAGCGGCCCGCCACAGCGCCCTCAGTCAGGGCTTGCGTGTCCACCAACGCAAGCCCTGAGGTCGATTGAGCGGATTATTCCGCTGCGTCGGTCTTGAACTGGTCGGTCTCGGTCGAGGCGCCCATGGCGGTGGTCGACGCCTTGCCGCCGGACAGGGTCATGTTCACGAGATCGAAATAGCCGGTGCCCACTTCGCGCTGGTGACGGGTGGCGGTGTAGCCATCCTTCTCGGCGCCGAACTCGGCCTGTTGCAGCTCGGAGTATGCGCCCATACCGCGATCGCGGTAGCCCGAGGCCAGCTGGAACATGCCGTAATTGAGCTGGTGGAAGCCCGCCAGAGTCACGAACTGGAACTTGTAGCCCATCGCGCCCAGCTCACGCTGGTAGGTTTCGATGGTGGCCTTGTCCAGATTGGCTTCCCAGTTGAAAGAGGGCGAGCAGTTATACGCCATCATCTTGCCGGGATATTCTTTCTGCACGGCCTCGGCGAAGCGCTTGGCTTCTTCCAGGTTCGGCTTGGACGTCTCCCACCACAGAAGGTCGGCGACCTTGGCGTAGGCCAGACCCCGCTTGATGCAGTGATCCACGCCCATGCCGGGCTTCAGGCGGTAGAAGCCTTCCGCGGTGCGGCCGGCATCGTAATCGATGAATTCGTGGTCGCGCTCGTCAACGTCGGAGTTGATGAGGGTCGCGGATTCAGCATCGGTGCGGGCCACGGTCAGGGTGGGCGTGCCCATCACGTCGGCGGCCAGGCGCGCCGCGTTGAGGTTGCGCTCATGCTGGCTGGTGGGGATCAGAACCTTGCCGCCCAGATGTCCGCATTTCTTTTCTGCTGCGACCTGATCTTCGAAGTGTACGCCTGCAGCACCGGCTTCGATGAAGGCTTTCATGATCTCATAACAGTTGAGGGTGCCGCCAAAACCGGCTTCAGCGTCCGCCACGATCGGGGCGAACCAGTCGCGGCTGGCTTCGCCATTCTCGGCGACTTCGATCTGATCGGCGCGCTGCAGGGTGCGGTTGATCTTCTTGGCCAGCTCTGGAGCGGAATTCGCCGGATAGAGTGACTGGTCAGGATACATGGCGCCCGCAACGTTGGCGTCTGCGGCGACTTGCCAGCCAGACAGATAGATCGCCTTCAGGCCTGCGCGAACCATTTGCATGGCCTGGTTGCCTGACAAGGCGCCCAGCGCGTTGATGTAGGGCTCGTTGTTGATCAGCTCCCACAGCTTGGCTGCGCCGCGCTCGGCGAGGGTGTGCTGGATCTGCACGGAACCGCGCAGCTTGAGAACATCCTCAGCGGAGTAATTGCGCTCGATGCCGTCAAAGCGGCCTTTGACGGCGGCGGGAACCAGATCATAAAACGTTGTCATCGGGGTGACCCCTTCATTGCAAGATTTGTTGTCAACGACCTTACAACGCAGCTGCAGCGTGGCCATGACCTCATTGCATAAAAAGAGGATGCGAGGTATACGATACATACTTGTCATTATGTGTTTATGTAAAAAAGTTTACAAATGAGCGCTTCTCAGGAAAAGCTATTCGCCGGCGCCCGCTTGCGTCGCCTACGCAAGGAGCTGGGCCAGACCCAAGCCCAGTTCGCTGAGAGCCTCAGCGTCTCGCCCAGCTATCTGAACTTGCTGGAGCGCAATCAGCGTCCGGTCACAGCCCGTGTTCTGTTGTCTCTCGCAGACGTGTTCGATGTGGATGTGCGCGCCTTCGCCGCGGAAAGTGACCGTCAGCTTCTGGCGGACCTCAAGGAGGCCGCCGCCGATCCGGTTCTCAAAAGCGCGGATCTCGATGCGCGCGACGTGCAGGAGCTGGCGGACGCTCACCCACGCGCCGCGGAAGCGCTGGCGAAGCTTCACCAGGCCTATAGGGAGAGTAACGCCGCCGCTGCCGATCTGGCCCTGCGCGCAACCGGAGAGGGGGGCGCGTCCATTCTCAGTCCGCTCGAGGAAGTGCGCGATGCGCTGGACGATGCTTCAAACTATTTTCCCGCCATTGAAGACGCCTGCGACCGGTTCCGCGCTGGTCTGGATGAAGCGGCTGATCTGGGCGCGGCGCTGACCGCCCGATTGAAATCCTCTCATGGCGCTGCCGTGCGTGTGTATGACGACGCGGTCATGGGCGGAGCCTTGCGACGATTTGATTTTCACGCGCGCAAACTGTTGCTCTCTGATCTGCTGGAGCCGTCAGGCCGGGTGTTCCATCTGGCGGTGACCTTGGTCAATCTGGAATTGGGCGATGTGCTTGATCAGGAGGCGCACCGGGCGTCCGGGCTCAGCGATGACGCGCGCGCGATGTTTCGGTCGACCCTGGCGAGTTACGCCGCTGCTGCGCTGATGATGCCGTACCAGACTTTTTTCGAGGCCGCAGAGCGCAGCCGTTATGACATAGACGCCTTGCGCCGCCGGTTTGAAGTCAGTTTTGAGCAAGTCTGCCATCGCCTGACCACGCTGCATCGCCCTGGGGCGCGCGGCGTACCGTTCTTCATGATCCGCATCGATCAGGCCGGCAATGTAACCAAGCGGTTCGGCGGCGGGGTTCTGGCTTTCGCCCGGTCGGGCGGCGGCTGCGCCCGCTGGCGGCTCTATGATGTGTTCCGGGCGCCCGAACAGTTACAGGTGCAGGGGCTTGAACTGACCGATGGCAGCCGGTTCATCTCCATCTCCCGCGCGGTCACGCGTCCCCTTGCGGATGGCGGAGCGGCGCTGAACGCGGTCGCGGTGGGATGTGAAGTCAGCGCGCAGGACCGGATCATCTACACCTCTGGCGAGCGCTTCACCCCGATTGGCCTGTCCTGCCGTTTGTGTGATCGGAACGATTGCGCCGTGCGTGCGTTTCCTCCTATGCAACGCGCCCTGCGCGCCGATCCTCATCTGCGCGGCGCCGCGCCGTTCAGTTTTGGGGAGTAATAAGCTTTTCCATCCTTGGGAGTAGGTCGTATGATCATACTCTCTCAGCCGCCGATTCCGGATCGCCGTCATGCTGTCTCCACGTCGAAAAGCCGCTCTCATCGCGGGCGCAGTCTTCCTTGTGCTCGGGGGCGTCGCCATCCACGCCAGTCCGATGTCTGCGCAGGTGCTTGAAGAGCGTCTTCAAGGCGCAGCGGATGATGCGCTATACGCCATGCGCGCGGATGAATGGGCGCGTGTAGAGATGAACGGGCAGTCCGCCACGCTCAGTGGCCTGGCGCCCTCGCGCCAGGCGCGCGATTCTGCATTGCAGGCCGTCGCGACCGCCAGCTGGGCGGGCGGCGTCGTTGCTGGCGGTGTGACTGAAGTGGTTGATCAGACCCGCTTGCCAGGCGAGGCGGAGAGTTTCGCCCTGCGGCTGGACCTGACAGGCGGGCGCATGCGTCTGGACGGCTTGATACCCGATGCTGAAACCGGTGAGCGCCTGGCAGAGCTGGCGCGTGAGCAAAGTTCTGGACGCGTGGACGTCCACTTCCGGCTCGCCCCGGGCGCAGCGCCCGCTGGCTGGGAGCCGATGGTGTCTGACGTGATCCTGGCCCTGGGGCAATTAGATGCCGGGGCCGGGCTTGTCACACGGGATCGCGCCGCCCTGACCGGCCTTGCGCCCAGCTCCGCCGTTGCGAGAGATGTGCGGCGCCAGTTTCTGGATGCGCCAGCGGGATATCAGTCTGCCGCACTCGTTCGGGCGGATGGCGAAAGCTATCAGGCCCGATACACAGACGCGGGTTTGTGTGAATTGCTGATCCAGGGCGCGCTGGGGCGTCGCCCTATCGCCTTCGCGCCAGGTCGTAATGGTTTGACTGCCGAGAGCCGAGCTGCACTGCGCCGTGCAGGCGAAGTTTACGCCGCCTGTGTGGGCGCAGGGGATTTGATCATTGCCGTGCGCGCCGACGAACCTGGCGACCAAGGCGCTAGCCTGGCGCTGATGCGCGGGGAAGCGGCTGCGGACGCCATGGCTGAAGCCGGGGTGGAGCGTGCTTATTTTCTGGCAGAGGCGGCGCCGCTGGGCGCCCAGGACGCATTGCAGTTCCGGTTGACGCCTCGACCTGACCCCGAACCCGTGACCGCCGAACTGGAAGAGGAACAAGGCTGATGATGTGGCTGATCTGGAATATGTGGATCCTGTTGCTGCTGGCCTTTATCGGCGGCGTTGTGACAGGCTGGATCCTGCACGGCAAATCCGACGAAACGCCGAAATCCGGCCCGCGGGGACTGCTTGAACCCGCCCAGGGACCGCACAGTCACGCCAGCAGCGCGACAGTGGACGCTGAGCCGCTCAAGGCCGAACCGGCGGCGCCGAAAAAGCGCGCCGCGGACTTGTTGCAAGAGGCGGCGCCGGATTTGGTCGCGTCTACGGACACGGACGCCTCTGCTGAGACGTCAGGCGCCGCCGAGCCAGTAACCGAGACCGCGCCCGTCAGCGATGACCTCACCAAGATCAAGGGGCTTGGGCCGAAAGCGGCGGCGAAACTGTCTGAGAACGGTGTGACGTCCTTAGCCCAGATTGCGAACTGGACAGCGGACGATGTGGCGCGCATGGACGACCTGATCAATGGTCGCGGCCGGATTGAACGTGACGACTGGGTGGGGCAGGCGAAAGCACTGTCCGCCTAGGCGCTCTTGGCGCTTTAGGTCTGGTTGGCCCGCCATAGCCGCTCTGCAGCTTCACTGGCGGGCAAACGGCCGTCCGCCACAGCTCGTTCAAGCTCCGGCGCAAGCGTTTTGATGTCGGGATCAGCGTGAAAGCTCTGCAAGACGCGCTCTTCCACCATCGACCACAACCAGCGCACTTGCTGGCCGGATCGTTTGGCGTTCAGCGCGCCTGCATTTTCGAGCGTCTGGCGGTGCTTCTTGATCGTCTCCCACAGCGCTTCAACGCCGTCTCCGGTCAGGCCTGAGCCTCTTAAAACCGCAGGATTCCAATGGGGGCTCACGGGCGCGAACAGATGTAGCGCCGCCTCCAAATCGCGCTGGGCGCGGCGGGCGCGGGTGTCGTTTTCCCCATCCGCCTTGTTTACGAACAGGATTTCAGCCAGCTCAAGAAGCCCTTTCTTGATGCCCTGCAGCTCGTCTCCGGCGCCGGGCAGCATCAGGGCGACAAAGACGTCCACCATATCCGCGACGACCGTCTCGGACTGGCCGACGCCCACGGTCTCAACAATCACCACATCATAGCCAGCCGCTTCGCACAGCAGCATGGATTCACGGGTTTTGCGGGCGACGCCGCCCAGGGAGCCGGCGCTGGGCGAGGGCCGGATAAAAGCGTTGCGGTCCACCGACAGCGCGCCCATCCGGGTCTTGTCACCCAGAATGGACCCCTTGGTGCGTGACGAAGACGGGTCCACCGCCAGCACGGCCACCTTGCGGCCCTGCGCGGTCAGATGCCCGCCCAGCCGCTCTATCAAGGTGGATTTGCCCACACCCGGCACACCGGTCAGCCCGACGCGCCAGGCCTTGCCCGTGCGGTCCATCACGTGTGTGAGCAGATCCCGCGCTTGGGCCTGATGCTCCGGGCGCGTGGATTCCACAAGGGTGATGCCGCGGGCGAGGGCGGCGCGATCCCCGTCGATCAGCTTGTTTGCGAGCGCATCTGTCATGGGTCTGTTCAAACGCGAGCCGGGGTGCGGGGCAAGCGCAATTGTGTCATTCGTGCGTGATTAAGGATAAGAGCCGATGATCACCACCGGATCATAAGCGCCGCCCGGACGCGCGCCGCGCCCGCCCTCCACGTCGAGGATTGCGGTGATCTGGCCTTGCGGGCCCTCCCGCAATATCCAGTTTCGCACCAGCCCCATCGGTCCGGCGCGCTGAACCTCGTCCACATAAGCGGGTCTTATGTCGCCTGACCGACTGACCGGACGATAGCCGTCTGCATGACGTGACGCCGCATCATATCGAATGCGAAACCAGTCATAGCCCGCGTTATGAACGGTCTCGGCGGCGTGGCGCAGGGCGTACTGCTCAACCTGCGCGTCGTCGGTGCGGGCGTGAGCGGTGTACCAGACCCGCCAGGTTTCAGGTCCCGTCCGTAGTGCGTCATAGCCCAATCCGTCCACGCTGGCGCTGGCCGGGCCATAAGCGATGAGCGGCGGGCTGAAAAAAGCATTGGAGGTGACCGCGCACCCGGTCAGAGCGACCAGGGCGAGCGGTCCCGTGAGCCATATCGCGCGCATACCCGCCTCGATCCTGTGACTATCCGCCTTGAAAAATCGACCGGTTCGCGGGTTTTCGCAAGTCAGTCGCTAGAGGGCGTTCGGGGCGTAGGCGCCGGCGGGGTTGGCCATACGCGCCGCGTCATAGGCGCCCTCAGGGCGGGGTTCGCCGCGGCCAGCGATAATCTCGAGGCTGAGTACGGTTTCCGTCTTGCCGGCGCCAGGATTGATGGCGATGCCGACGCCAACGCTGGAGCCGCGAAAGCCGCCTGTGCCGAAAGTCTGGCCGATCGAGCCGCCCACGCGCACTGGCCGCTCGTTTTCATCGCCCTCGGTGTCGACCTGGCGGTGGACTACCGTGAACCAGTCATACCCGTTGGTAATCGCAAGCTCGCCCGCGCGCCGCAAGGCTAACCGCTCGATATCATCCTCATCCTGACCGCGTGCGCCCGTATAGCGAATGCGCCAACGGTCGTTTTCAATCCGATAGTCGGAATAGCCTACCCCATTAGAATAGGCGCTGGACGGGCCGTAAACCGGTCCGGCGCTGGATGCACAGGCCGCCAGGGTGAGTGCAGTCAGGCTGACAAGGAGGGTGCGATGCATGGCAAATCTCCTGAAACGGATAGGCCGTCAGACTAACCTGATTGTCATGGCGAAACAGGGGCAAATCCGCGCTTGGGCGGAATGAATGACGGTTTCGGTGTTCTCAGGCGCCGTGATCAACAAAAAACGGCGCCCGATAGGGGCGCCGCTTCATGTCGTTTGATCAGGCGAAACGCCTTAGTATTCGGTGACGTAGAGCACTGCGGAGGCGGTGCCGCCATTATAGGTGCCGACCCAGATGTCATACTGGCCGCCCTGGTTGAACACCATTGCCGGGTCTAGACCATTCGCGTCGTCATTGCAGTACCAGCTGCCGTCCGGACCGTTGACCACAAGCGTGGTGTCCGAACCCGAGCGCGCGCCGATCGTCATGCGACCGCCCGACCACTGCAAACGCACGTCCGGCGCGTTGGAGATGTTGCCCGCGCAGCTGCCGCCCAGGCGGGAGGCGTTGATGGAGCCGCCTGCAACGATGTTGACTTCGGACGGATCCGGCAGGAAGCCCGGCGACAGCGAATAGGTGCCGAAATTCGGGTTCAGGCTGTAATCTTGAGCGATGGCGGCGGTGCTGGCGACTGCAGCGACGGCGATGGCGGTCAGGAAAGTGGTTTTCATGGCGTCCCCCAAAAGAGATTAAATGTACTGGCGATGACCGCCAGCCTAGTGCTCGCTTCGCGTATTGCGCAAGTCGGATGCGAGACCGGGGCACCATGACCTGCCAAACATGAACGCAAGGTGATCAAGGCGCAAAACACCATTAGTTTATTCTAATTGAGAGTTTGGGACCTGGACGTGACATCGGCCCATCACAAAGAACGGGCGGTTCAGGACTATTTGCCACGGCATGAACAGAAAAGGCGGCGCCCGTGATGAGCGCCGCCTGTCGGTCATCTGAGTGAAGCCAAGCGCCTAGTATTCGGTGACGTACAGGGTCGCCGGCGCTGTGGAGCCTGCATAAACGCCAACCCAAACATCATACTGGCCAGCGGCGCTGAAGGAGAGGGCCGGGTTCAGCCCGTTCACATCGTCAGAGCAATACCATTGGCCGTCCGGCGCATTGATCACAAGGGTGGTGTCGGCGTTGGAATTGGCGCCAATGGTCATGCTGCCGCCGCCCCACATCAGGCGCGCATCGGGCGCGTTGGCGATGGCGCCGGCGCAGCCAACGCTGGACGCGTCGAGCGAGCCGCCTGCGGTGATCGGAAGCTCTGCGGGATCGGGCAGGAAGCCGGCGTTCAGCGAATGCGTGCCATAGGTCGGGTTCAGGCTGTAATCTTGAGCAATGGCGGCGGTGCTTGCGATGGCGGCCACAGCGATGGCGGTCAGGAAAGTGGTTTTCATAATGTCCCCCAAAAGGAATTGATCGTCTGGCGCCTGTCGCCAGCCCGGCGTCGCCACCTTGGTTCATTCTGGCGGCGAATGCGAGAGGACCGTGCCCCGTAAAACATGAACGCAAGGTGAGCATAAGCTGCGATCAGGAATAATTTCGCGTTCATCATAAGGGGGTTGGAGGAAGGGGTACGTTCTTCACACGATGTCATCCCCCGCTTCATGCGGGGGATCCATGCCGGTCGGGCAGAGCTGTTCCAGCGCTTCAGAAGAAAAACGGCTACCCCAGGACCACCGCCGTGCCCGATGCTGACACCATCAGCATGGAGCCTTGCTCACCGATCACTTCATAGTCGAGGTCGACGCCGACCACGGCGTTCGCGCCGAGCTTGCGCGCTTCGTCTTCGAGCTCTGACAAAGCAATCTGGCGCGCCTCGCGCAGGGATTTCTCGTAAGAGCCTGACCGGCCGCCGACAATGTCGCGAATACCGGCGAACAGATCGCGGAACAGGTGCGCACCCAGAATGGCCTCGCCGGTGACGACGCCCTTATAGTCGTGGATATGGCGGCCTTCGACGGAGGGTGTGGTGGTGACGATCATGGGGAGGCTCCTTCGCTTTTGTCTTTGAGACCAAGCGTGGAGCTTCCCTAGATGGATGTCACCTTACGGTCCTGTCAGGCCGCGCCCGCCTTGGCGACGATTTCAATTAGCTCCACCGCCGAATCCGCGATCACCGTGCCGGGCGGGTAGACCGCGGCGGCGCCCATATCTTTCAGGATCGGCACGTCCTCGGGCGGGATGACGCCACCGACGATGATGGTGATGTCGGGGCGGCCCATTTCGGCGAGCTGTTTCTTGAGCTCGGGCACCAGGGTGAGGTGACCGGCGGCGAGGGATGAGGCGGCGACGACATGGACGTCGTTCTCCACCGCCTGACGGGCGGCTTCCTCGGGCGTCTGGAACAGCGGGCCGATATCCACGTCCCAGCCGAGATCGGCGAAGGCGGAGGCGACGACCTTCTGGCCGCGATCATGGCCGTCCTGACCCATCTTGGCGATCAGGATGCGCGGGCGGCGCCCCTCATTTTCCGCAAATCTGTCAGAGGCTTCGAGCGCCTTCTTGACCTTGGCGTCATCCCCTGAGGCTTTCAAGAACACCCCCTGAACCGATTTGATTTCCGCCTTGTGGCGGCCGAACACCTTTTCCATGGCGTCCGAGATTTCCCCGACTGTCGCCTTGGCGCGGGCGGCCTCGACGGAGAGCTGCAAGAGGTTGCCGCCGCGCTCGGCCGCATGGGTCAGCGCTTCGAGCGCGCTTTCAACGGCTTTGGGGTCACGTTCGCCGCGGAGCTTTTCAAGTTTGGCGAGCTGTTCGGCGCGGACCTTGGAATTGTCCACTTTCAGCACCGGAATATCTTCCGGCTCGTTGAGGCGGAACTTGTTGACGCCGACAATCGTCTGCAGACCGGAATCGATCTTGGCCTGGGTCTTGGCGGCGGCTTCCTCGATCCTCAGTTTGGGCAGGCCCTCTTCGATGGCTTTCGCCATACCGCCGAGCTGATCCACTTCGGCGATATGATCGAGCGCGCGGGCGGCGAGATCATGGGTCAGGCGCTCGACATAATAGCTGCCGCCCCACGGATCGATGGCGTCGGTGAGGTGCGCCTCTGTCTCAAGCACCAGCTGAGTATTCCGAGCGATACGGGCGGAGAAGTCGGTCGGCAGGGCCAGCGCTTCATCCAAGCTATTGGTGTGCAGAGACTGAGTGTGGCCATCGACCGCCGCCATCGCCTCGACCGCGGTGCGGCCCACATTGTTAAACACGTCCTGGGCGGTCAAAGACCAGCCCGAGGTTTGGCTGTGGGTGCGCAGGGCGAGGGATTTGGCGTTCTTGGGATCAAACCGCGCTTTCACAAGGCTGGCCCAGATCAGTCGCGCGGCGCGCATCTTGGCGATCTCCATGAAGTAGTTCATGGACACGCCCCAGAAGAAGCTCAGCCGCGGTGCAAATGCGTCCACATCCAGCCCCGCCTCGACGCCCGAGCGGATGTAATCAAGACCGTCGGCGATGGTGTAGGCGAGCTCGAGATCGGCGGGGGCGCCCGCCTCCTGCATGTGATAGCCGGAGATCGAGATCGAGTTGAAACGCGGCATCTCCTTCGCGGTATAGGCGAAGATATCGGAGATGATCCGCATGGAGGGGCGCGGAGGATAGATATAGGTGTTGCGCACCATGAATTCTTTCAGGATGTCGTTCTGGATCGTTCCTGAAAGCTGTTTATGGCTAACGCCCTGTTCCTCGGCGGCGACGATGTAGAGCGCAAGAACCGGCAGCACGGCGCCGTTCATGGTCATGGACACGCTCATCTGATCGAGCGGAATGCCGTCAAAGAGCTGGCGCATGTCGAGAATGGAGTCGATGGCGACGCCCGCCATGCCCACATCGCCAATCACGCGCGGATTGTCGCTGTCATAACCGCGATGGGTGGCCAGATCGAAGGCCACCGAGAGGCCTTTCTGGCCGGCCTTGAGATTGCGGCGGTAAAACGCGTTGGATTCTGCAGCCGTCGAGAAGCCGGCATACTGACGGATCGTCCAGGGGCGCTGGACAAACATGGTGGGGTAGGGGCCGCGATGATAGGGCGCGGCGCCGGGATAGCCGTCGGTGAAATCAAGCCCGGCCACGTCTTCGGCGGTATAGGCGGGCTGGATGGGCAGCTCTTCCGCCGTCATGAAGGGCGCGCGCTTCGGGCTTGGGCCGGATTGGATGTCGGGATGGCCCAGACCGATCTGGGTGAAATCCGGATGCTGGCTCATGCGCTCACTCCCAAAACCTTATGAGCGCGTTCGCCATCATGAAGGCTATGGCTGCGCATATGGATGAAATGGGCGACGCCGGGAATGGAGCCGGGCTTGCCCGCCACCCAGACCTCGCTCGCGCCGGCTTGTTTGAGCGCTTCTGCCAATTCTTCCGCCATGTCTGAATAGGCGTCATCCGTGCCGCAGATTACGGCGAGTTTGCAGCCGCTGCCTGCAAACGAATCCGCACAGGCGTCGATATCGGCGTATTCGCGCGCCTGATCGGTTTCAACGCCGGACACGGCTAGACGGTTTGATGCGAAGCTGGCGCGGGCGTTGAAATCCGCGAGCGCACCCAGCGTGGCGAGGAAGGCCTTGGGCGCATGACCGGTCTTGTTCGCATGGGCGTCCGCTGCGTCACGCAGCGCTTCAAAAGGCTCCGCCATGCGCATATATCGCAAGGGCGGCCAGTTCTGGTCCGGCGCGTCCAGAAGGCGGATGGCGTGGCCTTGGGCCGCGGCTTCAAGTTTGTCGGCGAAGGGCTGCGGCGCCAATGTCGGCGCATCAAGCTTGGGCGGTGTATAGCTGCGCTGGCCCGCCTCGACGGGACGCTCTTCCAAATTGGCGTATTGCGTCACGCCTATCAGGCTTTCACGGCCCTCTGCGTATTGCGCGACATAGGCGTCACGCGTTTTGGCGACTTCGTTTTGCAGCCAGCCCGCCTTGACCGTTTCAAACAGACCGCCGCGGCGCTCGATTTGCTGGAACAGATCCCAGCCCGCCTGCGCGAGGCGATGACCGAGAGTTTCGTGCAGATAGCTGCCGCCCGCCGGGTCTGCGGTCACGCCCAGATGGCTCTCTTCCATCAGCATGATCTGAAGATTGCGGCCGACACGACGGGCAAACGGCGTCGCCGCGCCCAGCGGTTCGTTGAACGGTCGCACGGTGATGGAGTCTGCTCCGCCCGCAGCCGCCCCAAGGCCCGCGCAGGCGTTCCGGATCAGATTGGTCCAGGCGTCGCGCGCCGTCAGCATGCGTGAGGAGGTGATGGCGCAGATGCGCATGCCCTGGGCCTCTGGTGAACAGCCAAAGGCTTCCGCTACGCGCGCCCAGACCCGCCGCGCGGCTCGCAGTTTGGCGATGGTCAGATGCACATCCGCATCGGCGGCGAAACTAAACTCCAGCGCCCGGGCCGCCTGATCCGGCGTCAAGCCATGATCGATGAAGGCGCGCATATAGCTGGCGCCGCCGCTGCAAGCGAAAGCGAGCTCCTGCGCCGCCGAGCCGCCCGCTTCATGAGGGGCGTTGGCGGTTATGGAAACGACCTTAATCTGGGGGGCGTGATCGGCGCACCAGGCAGCAGCCTCCGCCGTTCGTTCGAGGCGTTCCGGCAGGTTTTCGGCGCCGCCGCCGGCCAGGGATTTCTGCCCGATCGGTGACAGGCCGAGTCCGCCTTTCAGTGTGCTCAGATCCAGTCCCTGATCGCGCATATAAGCCAGCGCCAGTGCTGCATACTGCGGCGCCATGCGCGAGGGTTGCAGATAGACCGGCGCGAGATCGAGCATGACCCCGTCCAGTACGGTTTTCAGCTCATCGAGCGTCCGGACCGCGACGCCCATGGCCCCTGTAGGATCGAGGCTGAGAGCAATCTCGCTCACTCCGCCTGACAGCTCGCTCAACAGGGCGGCGTTTGCGGCCTTGGGATCTGGATCGTCAATAGTCTGGCGGATTCCCCAGGGCAGATAGGGATCACGCTCCGCCGTCAATCCGCGAAGATAGGGCGCGGCGCCTGGCGCGGGCAGTGGTCCGATTTCGTCACGGTCTGTTCGCGTGAATAAGGGGCCACGCGCAACACCGTCGAGGGTTTTGCGAACGAGCCGCTCCAGCGGGGCGCCCTTGAGGGCGGCCTCTGCCATGACGCGCCATTGCGCGTCGTTGATGGCCTCAAATCCCTCGGCCAGGGGGCGGATAGAGTCAGTCATAGCGTGTGGGTACACCGGCTTCGCCGATTAGAAAAGCCGCCCGTGTCGGCGTTTCGCCATTGCGGAAAGCGGCTCGGCTTATCCGCCACCGCCGCTCCGCCTTCTAAGCTTGGCCGTTGTCAGCGATGAAAGGAGCTATCCCCATGCAAGATCGCACTCCCCGGCTGGACCTGCCATGGCTGATGCCGGCCCAGGCTCAGAAACATGTGACCGTCAATGAAGCGCTGGCGCGTCTGGACATGCTGGTCCAGGCCAGCGTGCTGAGCCGCACGGTCACGCATCAGCCGCCAACGCCAGCGGAAGGAGATGGGTATCTGCTGCCAGATGCGCCTCAGGGCGAAATGTGGTCATCGCAGAGCGAGGGCGTTCTGATGGTGTTTCATGAGGGCGTCTGGACCGTGATTGAGCCTTGGGCCGGGCTCGCGGTCTATGTGGCGGATGAAGCGGTGAGCCTGGTGCATGACGGTGCTCAATGGAAAACGGTTTCAGATCAGGTCCGCACGCTGGGTGAACTTGAAGCGCTGGGTGTGGGGACGCAGGCGGATACGGTCAATCGCCTGGCTATCAAGTCCACCGGCGTCCTGATGTCAGCAGATGACGCCGGCCCGGGCGATATGCGCCTGACGCTGAACAAGTCTGACGCTTCGCATACGACAAGCCTGGTGTTTCAATCAAACTGGTCCGGACGCGCCGAGTTTGGTCTGGCGGGCGAGGAGGCGTTCTCCATCAAGGTCTCAGATGACGGCGCCGATTGGCTGGAAGCGCTGAAGGTGTCGCGAGCGGATGGTGTTGTGAATCTGTCGGGGCTGGCGGTGCATTCAGACCGGCTCAGCTTGAGCGCAAGTCACACGCCAGCGAACGCGACTGCGCCAGGCGAGACGGGCGAAATATGCTGGGACATGGCTTATCTTTATGTCTGCGTCGCACATAATCAGTGGCGGCGCGCAGCTTTGGCGGCGTGGTGAGCGGTCGCGCGCTTCCAGCTTAGCGCCGATCGGACGCCAGCGCCTCGAAAACGGCGCGGACTTCACGATGCACCGGTGTGGTCATGACATGCCCGGATCGCTCCACCCAGTGCAGGCGCGCATGAGGCGTGACCTCGGCGAGTCGTTGGGACGCGCGCCCCGGGCAGACCAGATCATACCGGCTCTGGATGATGTGAACCGGCATTGTCAGCCTGTGGGCGTTGTCCAGAATCTGCCCTGGTTCCAGAAAGCAGTCATGGGCGAAATACCAGGCCTCTAACAGCGAGTGCGCCGTCAGCCAGTCGGCGCCACGCTCGGCATAGTCCTTTTTGATCTCAGCATTGGACTTGTCGAGCCAACCCAGCGTTTCTTCATACTCGCTCCATCGGTAGAGAACCGATTGCTGAAGGGTGTCCAGCGGGGTGTCCGGGTCTTCAAGTCCCGCCAGAAACGGCCGGCCGGCGGCGATTTCATCTTGCATCTGCGCCAGCGCCCAGCGTCGAAATTCAAGCGGGGTTTGATAGGCGGTCGGCACGCCCTGCATCAGGCGTTCAAGCGCGTCAGGACGGATCGACCCTGCGCCCGCAGGATCGTGAAACCAGTCCATTTCCTCGCGTTCGCCGAGCAGCACCCCCTCAATCACCAGGGTTTCAACGCGATCTGGATGGGCTTGCGCATAGGCGAGCGCCAGCGTGGAGCCCCAGGACGGGCCAAACAGGGTCCATCGCTCCAGACCCAGCGCCTCTCGCACGCGTTCCATGTCCTCGATCAGGTGTGCAGTGGTGTTGGTCTTGAGCTCGAACAAGGGGCGTGAGCGCCCGCATCCGCGCTGATCAAACAGAACGATGTTCCATCTGCTGGGGTTGAAATAGCGCCGGTGCCGCGGGCTGGCGCCGGACCCTGGTCCGCCGTGCACAAACAACACTGTGGGCGCGTCAGCGTCGCCCGAGCTCTCGACATAAATCTCGCTACCCTGTTCGTCTGGAAGCCAGGTGCTTGAATAGGGCTCAAGCGCGGGGAAGAGCGGGGTCATGAGAGGCATTAAGGTGGGCCTGGAGTGGGGAGAATGGAATAAACTAAGAATTTTAATCGCTTACGATCGTAGCCTGTAGTCCGCCTTAGGCCAACTGGTCGGCGTTGATTGCTGTTGCGAATAAAAATATAAGTCTCGTCGCGTTAATAACCACAGCCTTGATTTGTTTTGTGCGTTGAATTGTCTACTAGTTATCGTCAGGTGTGTGATTAAAAACATGTCTTAGGCACGCTGCGACACAGGACCCACCAGATGACACAAACCATTCTGTTTGTTGAAGATGACGAGACGGATCGATTGTTTCTCAAGCTTAGTCTGGACGAAACAGATCTGGGTCTGAACGCGAGCTATTGCGAAGACGGTCTGCAAGCGCTTGAGTATCTCAAATCCAATGACGCGCCAGACCTGATCGTGACGGACTTGTCCATGCCCGGCATGGACGGGCTGGAGCTCACGCAGACCCTCAAGTCTGACGAGGTCTTCAGCATTATACCGGTTTTGATGTTATCCACATCCAACAGCAAGATTGATGTGCGCCGCTTTTACAGCAAGTCAGGCAACGCCTATATACGCAAACCGGAATCCCCTGAAGGCTATCAGCGGGTCTTAAGCGAGATTTCCCGCTTTTGGTTCGAGGTCGCAGAGCGGGGCGTCTAGGCGCCCATGCTCTCCGGTTGGGCTAGTGGAAGCGTGAATTGAATACTGGCGCCGCGTGGCTCACGCGCTCCGATGCTGATTTCTCCGCCATGGGCTGCAATGATGGTCTGACACAGGGTCAGACCCAGACCGCGTCCTGAACTCTTTGACTGTTTGGCGGCATCACCGCGCACCAAGGGACGAAAGAGCTCTGCGGACACTTCGGCGGGGATGCCGACGCCATTATCATCAACATAAACGGTCAGCATGGTGTCTTCCCGGGCAGCGTGGACCCTGACCTCAAGCGTGATATCCGGCTTGGCGTATTTCAGCGCATTTGTGAGCAAATTGATCGCGACCTGCCGGATCAAATCTTTGTCGCAATACGCCTCACCCAAATCCTCGATTTGAATATGGCGGGGCGCCTTGCGGTGTAAAAATGCGATTTCGTCTACGGCCTGCCGGAATATCTCGCCGATATCCTCCAGCGAGGTTTGTGGGGGTTGATCGTTGTGCTGCGCGAGATTCAGAAAGCTCTCAACGAGTGTGTTGGCGCGGTTGAGGCTATGCCGGGCCCGGTTCAAATGCGCGCTTCGGTCGTCATCGCTCGTGGCGCGCTGTATCAGATGCAGCAGCATGCTGGTCTGCCTGAGCGGAGCCTTGAGATCATGCGCCACCAGGGCTGTGAAATTCTCCAACGCGGCATGGCTTTCGCGCATGCGTTCAAGCGTCAGGGACTGGGTTTTCAGAGAGGCGCTCAAATCCGCCAGATGAGCCCGGGTCTGTCGCGCTGCCTTCAAGCGGTTTGCGACCATGCGGGCGGACATGAGAATAATAAAACCCAGCATGAGCAACTGAAGTGATGGCGTCAGTATGCTCTGTGTCACACTCAGCCGGCTGAGTCGGTCCATGCCCGAAATCATGATGTCATCCAGGCGGGCGTCCATTTCAGAAAGCTGATCGAGCGCTGGCCGGTCATCCACGCGCACCTGCGCATCCAACTCAGCGATAGGAACATTGTCAGCCCAACCGCTTTGCACCACGCCCAAACGATCAGTATAGGCTGTAATGGTGTCCCGGACCGCAGTCAGATCCTGATCCAGTCCAAGCTCTGCATTGTAGGCTTGGAGACGTTGGAGCCGCACATCCAGTGCATGGGCATTGGCGCGCACGGCGTCCCTGTAGGACGCGTCGCCCCGGATCACATAGTTTTTGAAATTATGGATCAGCCCGCCAAAGCCCAGCTCGTCATAAAGCTGTGTGGTTTCATGGCGACTGGCTGAAATGGTCTCAAGAAGTGCAGACTGTTGCTGACGCAGCTCCCAGTGAACCCTGATATCAATGGCGGTGATAATGATGAGTCCGGCCAGCCCGGCGAACAAGGCCCAATACCGTCGCATGCTACCCCCGCGGCAAAACCGGATGACGGCGGATGACTCACTCAGTCCGGTTTGTTCTTAACTCAATAGCTACGACAAATGCATCCGCAGACAAGCGCGATTATACAAATGGATTATCTGAGTGGTGGAATGGTGCCGCTAGAGTGAATTGAACACTCGACCTCTCCCTTACCAAGGGAACGCTCTACCCCTGAGCTATAGCGGCGTCCGGAGGCAAGAGCATGCTCTCGCGTCGTCGGAGCCGGGCTTATAGCGTTTGATTCTTCTCGCGCCAAGACCGGGCTTGACCTCTTTTGCAGATATAAGGCAGTTGAGTGCCCATGAGCACCTCAGATCACAAGCCTGCCAAGGGCGAAACCTCGCCCACCGATCGTGAGCAACGCCTGGCCCAGGCCTTGCGCGCCAATTTGCGCCGACGCAAGGCGGCCGCGCGCAAGAGCGATGCGCCAAAACCTGATGCAGGGTCATAAGCCCGTCAGCGCCCTTGCGTTCAAAGCGCGGCGTCTACAAATCTTCGCCTCTGTGACGCCCTTATTTCGTCATCGTGCGAATGCCCTTAGAAACGGGCGCAGCAGGGTGGGGCGCTGGCGTCGGCGCGCGCTTCTAGAACCATGAGGGCAGTATGGACAGCATTTCTATTCGCGGCGGATCGCACCTTTCCGGGGATATCGAGATTTCAGGCGCAAAAAACTCCGCGCTGAAACTGATGGCCGCCTGTCTGCTCACGGACGGGCCGTTGGAGCTGACGCGCATGCCGCGGCTGGCTGACACGCGCTTTCTGGGGCATTTGCTGGCGCGGCTGGGCGTGACCGTGGAAGAGCGGGCCGGAGCAAAGCTGTTCATGCACGCGAACACTCTCGGCGAGCCCTTTGCGCCCTATGATCTGGTGCGCAAGATGCGGGCGAGCTTCAATGTGCTCGGGCCTCTGATCGCCAGGGTCGGTCATGCCAAGGTCTCCTTGCCGGGCGGGTGCGCCATCGGCGCCCGGCCCGTCGATCTGCATTTGCAGGCGCTTGAGGCGCTGGGGGCCGAGATCGAGCTGTCCGAAGGATATGTAAACGCCAAGGCGCCGTCTGGCGGCCTGACAGGCGCGCGGATCGTCTTTCCCATGGTCTCTGTGGGCGCCACCGAGCACGCCATGCTGGCGGCTGTTCTGGCGAGGGGCGAGACAGTGCTGGAAAACTGCGCCCGCGAGCCTGAAATCGCGGATCTGGCGGGGTGCCTGAACGCCATGGGCGCCCATGTGAGCGGCGCCGGGACGGCTACCATCACCATTCAGGGCGTTGAGACGCTCCATGGTGCGAACTGGGCCGTGGTTCCAGACCGGATCGAGACCGGAACCTACGCTATGGCGGCCGCCGCGGTGGCGGGCGGCGACGTCCTGCTCAAAGATGCGATCTTTGACCATAATGGCGCGCTCTGGGCCTTGCTGCGCAAGGCGGGGGTCGAGGTCCAGGCGGAAGAGGGCGGCGTCCGCGTCAGACGCGAAGGAGCGCTCAAGGCGGTTGATATGCAAACAGCGCCCTTTCCGGGGTTTCCCACAGACCTTCAGGCGCAATTCATGGCGCTGATGAGCCTTGCCGAGGGCGCGTCTGTGATCCGCGAAACCATTTTTGAAAACCGATTCATGCACGCGCCGGAATTGTCGCGTCTGGGCGCTCGGATCGATGTGCGCGGCAATGAAGCGGTGGTGCGCGGCCCGTGTGCGCTGAGAGGCGCGCCGGTGATGGCCACCGATCTGCGCGCATCTGTCAGCCTTGTCATCGCCGGTCTTGCTGCTGAAGGTGAGACGATGGTTAGCCGAATCTATCATCTGGACCGGGGATTTGAGCGCCTGGAGGACAAGCTGTCCGCCTGTGGCGCGCAAATTCGCCGCGTCTCTGAAACTGCGGAGAACTGAATGACCGGCTACACGCCGATGCGCCTGCTCGCACAATCGCCGGATGATCTCACCGTGCTCTCGGCCGCCTTGCAGGACGCTGTGGGGCTATTGGGTGATTTTCAGTATGAGCCCAAGGCGCGTCAGTTCACCCTGGCGCTCAACCGGTTCCGCTGGGAAGGGCCCAGCAAGGGGCATGGCGAGCGCGTGCGCGCTGCGCTGCAAGTCGGCTCTGTGCTCAAGGCGCAGGCCAAGCGCCTTAATCAGGCCAATGAAGACGGTGTGATCAGCCTGCTGACGCTGGCGTTTGAGCCTGAGGAAGCGCCGGGCGGGGTGCTCAGCTTCACCTTTTCAGGTGGCGGTGAGCTGCGTCTTGAGGTGGAATGTATTGATATGGCGCTAGCGGATGTGTCTGAGCCCTGGCGGGCGGCGGCGCGGCCGAGCCATCCAGATAAAGACGAGGCATGATCCGCAAGAGGGTCGACAGGAGTTCTCTATGACCGATCAGCGCCTGGTCGCAGTCGAGCTTGACCAACTGACCATCGGCAAGGCCGATGAGGCCGTGGAGCATGAGCGCCGCGTGGCCATTGCTGATCTCTTGGATTCCAACACGTTTCATCCCGCCGAGTCCGAAGCCGGGCCCTATGCGCTGCGTCTCGCCATCGAGGACCAGCGCCTGGTGTTCGACATCAAGCGCGAGAACGGCGACGCCGTCCGTATGTTCGTGTTTTCGCTGGGACCGCTGCGTCGCATCATCAAGGACTATTTCTTGATGTGTGAAAGCTATTATGCGGCTGTGCGCGATGCGCCCCTGGGCCAGATCGAGGCGATCGATATGGGCCGTCGCGGGGTGCACAACGAAGGCTCCGAGCTGCTGCGTGAGCGCTTGCACGGCAAGATCGAAGTGGATTTTGACACCTCGCGGCGCCTGTTCACCCTGATTTGCGCGTTACATCGGCGAGGCGCCTGAACATGGCGGTCCCCTCCGTCGTTTTCGTGTGCGGCCGCAATGCGGTGCGCTCTCCCATGGCTGAAGGCTTCTGGAAAGCGCGCTTCGGCGCCGATTGCCTGGCGCGCTCCTGCGGCGTCGAGCCCGCCGCCTGGCCAGACGGCTTCATGATCAACGTGATGGGTGAGAGCGGGGTTGATCTCTCAAGCTTTGAATGTCGCGATCTGGCTGACACCGCAGATGATCCTGTCGAACTTGTGGTGTGTCTGTCCCGGGACGCCGATCCCGCCGCCAGCGCTTTTGCCGATGCGCGCGGGGCGGAGTATCACCTCTGGGCGATTCCCGATCCGGCCGAGGCGGAGGGCCGTCATGAAGCGCGCCTGGACGCCTATCGTGCTGCGCGCGACGCCATAAAAGCGCGTATTACAGCCTATAATCCGGACTAGTCCTTACAACCGCGCTCGACGATCGCCGCGATCACGCTTATATAGCGGCTCGAGACCGCCCGACGCTGGCATGATTTCTCATGCCTGAGCGTACGGGGTTTTTGCGTTTGGCGCACTCGCGCCTGAAAATACGCCATTGATCAAGAGGAGCTGCATGGCGAAGGAAGAACTGCTGGAGTTTCCAGGCGAAGTCGTGGAACTGCTGCCCAATGCGACCTTTAAGGTCAAACTGGAAAATGATCACGAAATCATCGCTCACACCGCGGGCAAGATGCGCAAGAACCGCATCCGCGTGCTGGCGGGCGACAAGGTGCTGGTCGAAATGACGCCTTACGACCTGACCAAAGGCCGCATCACTTATCGCTTCAAATAAGGTGAGCGTGGCGCCTGATTCCGTGCGCGCGCCCTTTGTGCTGGCGAGCGCCTCTCCGCGTCGACGCGATCTGCTGGTCGGGATCGGCGCGCCGCCTGATCAGATCGCGCCTACCGATATTGACGAGACCGAGCGACCTGGCGAGCTGCCGCGCGATCTGGCGCTGCGCCTGGCGGTAGAGAAGCTCGCCGCCGCTGAGCATCCAGGCGCATTTGTGTTGGCGAGCGACACGGTTGTGTCCGTCGGTCGCCGCATCCTGCCCAAATCGGAAGACCGCGAGACCGCCGAGGCGTGCCTCCGGCTTCTGAGCGGTCGCAATCACAGGGTTTATACCGGCGTCGCGGTGCGTGCGCCGGACGGTCGCGAAATCAGCCGTGTGGTTGAGACCCGGCTAGCCTTCAAACGGCTGAGTGATGACGAACTCACGGCCTATCTGAATAGCAGAGAGTGGGACGGAAAAGCGGGCGGATACGGCATTCAGGGCCGCGCCGGCGCCTATATCAGCAAGTTGATCGGCTCTTACACCGGAGTGATGGGACTTCCGGTTTATGAGGCGCGGCAGATGCTGGTCGGATTGGGATACAAGTTTTGAGAATCGTCGCTGCTGACCATGTGGGGGAAACCCGGGCTGCTGTCCTTGAGGGTGATCGCGCCATCGAGCTGCATCTGGAGCGCTGGTCCGAGCGCGGCCAACGCGCCTTGCGCGGCGAAGTGTTTCGCGCCCGCGTCACCAAGGTGGACGGATCGCTGAACGGTGCGTTTTGCGAGATCGGGCGCGGCCCCACAGCCTTCCTGCCCTTCGGCAAAGCCGGTCGCCCTGAAGGCTTGCATGAAGGCGCCGCCATCGGCGTTCAGATCGCACGCGAACAGTTTCAGGAGAAGGGCCCCACGCTCACCCTGTTTGAGGTCGAGCCGGGCGATGCGCCCGAAATCGTGGTCGCCGCGCCGCCGCTGGCTGAGCGTCTGTCCATGATGTATGAAGCGCCTGTGCGTACGCCCAAAGAGGCGGATGTTGCGCTTGATGAGTTGTTTGACGAAGCGCTTGAGGCTGTGGTCCCGTTGACGGGCGGCGGCAAGCTGATCATCGAACCTGTCACCGCCATGACGGTTATCGATGTGGACGCCGCCGGGCGCCAGTCCCAGGGCGGCGCACCGAAAATGGCGCTGGATCTGAACAAGACCGCCGCGCGTGAAGCGGCGCGCCAGATTCGATTGCGCGGCATTGGCGGCGTTGTCGCGATTGATTTCCTGCCGCTCAAGAAGAAGCAGGATCAGAGCCAGCTTGATCAGACGCTGAAGGGCGCGTTCAAGCGCGACCCCGCCAAGGTCGATGTAGCGCCGCCCAGCCGGTTCGCGATTGTCGAGCTGGCGCGCCAGCGTCTGGGACGCGCCCTGCATGAAATCTGTTGGGAGCGCTTTGGTGTCGAGAGCGTGGAGACCTGTGCGCTCGCCGCTCTGAGACGGCTTGAGGCGGAAGGCCAAGCCAAGCGCGGTGGCCGACTGGCGCTCCTGGCCGGTCAAGAGGTTCACGCCTGGCTGGACACTGATCCTGTCGGGTGGTCCAGGGCGATGAAATCGCGCCTCGGCGACCGGTTCGAACTGGTTCTGGATGAAGCCAAGGGGGCGCGCGATTTTGAGGTGCGTCCGCTATGAGCAAATCCAAACCCGGCTGCCCGATCTGCAAAAAACCTGTCGACCCCAAATACCGCCCGTTCTGTTCGGCGCGCTGCGCGGATGCAGATCTGGGGCGCTGGTTCTCCGGCGCTTACGCCGTGCCTGGAGAGCCGGTTCCGCCCGAAGCCTTACCGCCTGAAGCGCGTGGCGACGAGGAGGGCGGTGATCAACACTGATCCGCTCTCTGCTACAAAAAAGCCCCGCAGCACTGCTGCGGGGCTTTTGTTTGATCTGAGCTTAGAGCTCTAGCGCTTTACGCTGATCCGTGCATACAGCACGCGGCCGCGCGCATCATGCACCTTGGTGTCATAGCCCAGCGGCGTATTCACGGTGGGCGCGGCTTCATCAAAGACATTCAGAGCGCCCACAGAGGCCGTCAGGACATGGCCGCGCACGTCTTCGCTCCAGCCCGCCTGCAGGTCGTAGGCGGTCCAGCTGTCGATCTCGGAGCCGCCGTTCTCATCATCGTCATAAGAAGAGATGTAGCGCGCCTGGGCGTTGACGCTCCACGGCCCATTCATCCAGCCCGTCCGCACACTAGCGCGCCATTGCGGCAGAGAGCGGGCGAAGTTTGTGAAATTGCGATTGCCGGCGGCGTCGATTGTGGTGTTGAGCACCGGGTCAAAAAGCGTGAATTCGTCGATATAGACCGCGTCTAGCCCCGCATTGATCTGACCGAACCGGCCCAGATCCATGCCGTCATGGGATAGGGCGAAGTCCACGCCCTGCGCCTCGACGCTGGGGGCGTTGACGAAGTTGGCGCGCACCAGCACCACATCACCGGCCTGGGACAGCTCGACGCGCGGGTCGTTATAGATCCCGTCAGCGGCGAAATCGGCGGCCAGAATGGCGTTGGCGCTCTCTTCTACGATCAGGTCTTCGATCTCAAGCCGCCAGGCGTCCACGCGCGCGCTCCAGCCTGCTTGGCGCCAGCTGGCGCTGAGCGTGACGCTGTCAGAGGTTTCCGGATCGAGCGATTGGGACCCTACAGTGCGCACCGGGCGGAACAGGCTCTGATTGCCCAGGGTGAGCGATTGCAGCGTGGTCGTGGCGCTGACCTGCTGATGCAGGGAGGGCGCGCGGAAAGACTGCGACCAGCTCGCTGACAGGGTCAGCGTCTCGGTCACATCCACCGCCAAACCGACTTTGGGATCGGTGGAGGAGAAGGCTTCAAGGTCTTCATGCCGCGCCGCCAGCGTCAGCCGCGCGCGATCGTGAAGCGGGATGACGCTTTCCGCGAACAGGCTGACCACGTCGCGCTCGCCTGCATAATCGGGGCCGCCGACGATGAACAGGAAGGCGTCGTCATTGAAGGTCTGGCCGTGATTGACCTCCAGGCTTTCCGTGCGCAGCTGACCGCCGACGGTCAGGGACACGTCGCCAGCCGGCAGCGCAAACAGCGCGGCCGTGGTCAGGCTGGCGTCCAGACTTGTGAGTTCGGACGTGGAGGTGCGGATATCCTCGCCCAGCATCCAGGCTAGAAGGTCAGGATCATTATAGCGCGGATCGGACGGGTCAGTGACCAGGCCGCCCGAGCCGAACGGGTTAAACCAGTAACAGCCCGCGCTCTGATCGCCCGCGCTGGCGCCGGTTTGGCAATTGGCGCCGCCAAAGCCATTCAGCGCCGCGCTGACACGGTCTCCAATATGGTCGGTGATGGTGGCTTCCAGCTCATTGCGGGAATAGGCGAGGGTGACTGCGCCTGTCCAGGCCCGGCCCAGAGCGTCAAAGTCATGCTCCAGCCCGGCGTCCAGCCGCAGCGTGTCATGATCAAAGCGACGCCGCGCCGCGCCGGCGCTAACGCCCCGCGGGCGCCCGTTCCAGATCACGTCCTGCCCGAAATAATTGCCCGGATTGGCGACGTGGATGGTGGGAAAGCTCAAAGCGGGCAGGGAAGGGGAGTTGCCGCGCGTCAGCTGTGTATCGGCCCAGGCCGCCCGCACTGTGAGGCGCGTACCGCCGAAATCGCCCGTCAGCGCGCCATAGGCGTTGAGCCGGCTCTCGTCAGGGATGAGCGAGAAGAACTGGCCGTAATCGAGCCGACAATAGCCCGGCGTGCCAAATGCTGTGTCGGCGCCCAGAACCAGCGGCTGACCACCTCCCGCTTCGCAATCGCGATCAATGATCACCTGCGAGCCGCTTGGCGTGGAGATGGAATAGGCGCCCGGCTGGCCCAATGCGGACAGACCCGTGCCCGGGATGAAGTCGGTCTCGAAGCCTTCCACGCCATCGGTGTCGCGATAGCTGATCGCGCCGGTCAGATGCAGGCCGCCCAGTTCGGCGCCTGCGATGGCGGAGAAAACGGACGTGAAGCCTGCGCCCTCAAACCCGTCCGGTCCGCGCGCCTCAGCTTGAATTTCAACGCCCTCATACTGGTCGCGGGTGATGACATTGACTACGCCCGCAATGGCGTCCGAGCCGTGCAGCGGCGAGGCGCCGTCTTTCAGGATCTCCACGCGTTCAATGGCGATGTCGGGCACAAGCGCATTCATGTCCACAAAGCTGGCGCCGTCGTCAGACGCCACAGAGGACGGAGTTTGCCGAACGCCATTGACCAGCACCAAGGTCGCGCCCAGGCCCAGGCCGCGCAGATTGACGCTCGACGTGCCGGAGGTGTCGTTCTGCGTGCCCGGATCGTCGTTGAACTCAGAGCCGACAATCGCGGGATTGAACGCCAGGGCGTCACCCAGATCAGACAGGCCGCTCGCGGCGAGCGCGTCAGACTCAAGGGTGATCACCGGACGGTCACCCGCCTGCGCACCGGGTGCGCGGCCTGCCGTGATGGTGATGACATCATCAGTGACGGACTGGCCGAATGCCATGCCGCCTTCACCCAGCACGGCCACCAGGGCCAGCGCGCTGACGCAGACTTTTTTATTCATTATTCGCCTCGGAGGTTTTAAACATATTTATGACGCAGCGGGTAGCAGCCTCCGGCCTTGATGGGCAAGCAGGAAGGCAGACCGGACAAATCTGAAATTGACTGCACAAGACTGATTGGAGGGCATGGACAGCCCCCGCGCGCTTGCCTATAAACCGCGTCCTCAGCGCGGCGCACTTCTGTGAGCGCCACGCCGCCCGGGTAGCTCAGTTGGTAGAGCAGCGGATTGAAAATCCGCGTGTCGGTGGTTCGAATCCGCCCCCGGGCACCATCTCTTCTAAATCCTCATTGATGACAGTACTTGCGCCCGGGCGAAGCTGCGTGTGACCCATGGCGACGTCATCGTGTTTGGTCCGTTGTCTTTTGCCCCGCCGATTTTGCATGTGCTCAGTCATAATGATTTTGGCCTCGGTTAACCGAGGCGGCCTGCTTGAAGAATTGCACGCGCTTGAATTGAAGCCGGCGACTTCTTCTTACCGCGGTTGAATTGAGCGCGAAAAATCCCGTTAATGGCGCATTCAGGCGGCGGCGGCTTTAATGGGGTGCCTGCAGCCTACTTGTCAGCTGTAGCTGAAGCTCTGGGGAGGCCGGATTCATATGCGCAAACACGCAGTGTCTTTGATCGCGATGGCGGCGTTGAGCGCCGCACTGGTGTCCGCCGGGGGGTGCGCAGCGCCTGCAGCGTCAGATCAATCTGGCGTGCCGGAGCAGGCCATGACGGACCGGGTCAACTACATTATCTCGCTGGAAGCCGGTCCTGGCGATATCTCAACACCACAAGGGGTTGAGCGCGCCCGCCGGGAGCTTGTCCTGGCCCGTGATCGTGTTTTGACGGATGTATTCGGCGCCGATGGATATGCCGCTGCCGCTGACGGACGATCCGGCATGCCCCATTATGGTCAGAGCTTCATTTCGGCCTATGCTTTCGAAATAAGGCTAACAGCGGACGAAGCCCGACGTCTGGCTGGACATGACGCTGTTCGCGCCCTTGAAGAAGATACTCCCTCACGCCCGATGGGCGGTCGGTCAGACGGCTAAAGGCACACTGGAATGACCCTGCAAAAGACCCTTTTGATCTCTGTCGCCCTTGGATTGGGCGCTTGCCTTTTCGCAACGGCGCCGGTCATGGCCCAGAGCGCTGAGGCCGGGGTCGATGTCCCGGCGCTCGATGGGGAGGTCAGCGCCCGAGCGATGAGCCGACTGCAATCGGGGGAGCGAACATCGGTCATCATCATTTTGAACGTCTCACAGGATGAGACCTTGCTGGCGGGCGAGCCGGGATTCTCGGGTCAAATGATGCGTCAGCAGATTGATGCCATGCGTCACGACGTAACTGGGCGCGCTCTGGAGCGCGCTTTTGACGGGATAGACGATCTGCCCAATGAGTATGGCTATCAACCGTTCGCACTGACGCCGGGCTTCGCGATCCGGGCCAATGCTCAGGAAATCGCTCAATTCCGCGCCAATCCTAATGTGGAAGGCGTCTATGAGAACGCCCTGATGCGGCCGATGACGGACACCTCTGTTCAACAAGTTGGCGCGCCAGCGGTCTGGACCCAAGGGTATAGCGGCGGCGGCCTGGCTGTGGCTGTACTAGACACAGGCGTCGAGAAAGACCATCCCATGGTTGGCCCCGCCATCATCGCCAGCGCCTGTTACAACACCACTCAAGCGGGCGAATCGAGTTCGCTGTGTCCGAATGGTCTTGATGAGCAAATCGACTTGAACTCCGCCGATGCGGGCGATGCCTGCGTCGAGGACAATTTTGATTCCGTCAATGGCATTGATGGCTGTTTTCACGGCACGCACGTCGCCGCAACGGCGGCGGGGCGACCGTTGGGCCTTTCTTCGGGCCGGACGGTTTCAGGGGTGGCGCGAAGCGCGAATATTGTTGCAGTCAATGTGTTCAGCCGCGTTGAACCGGAAGGCTGCGTCGAGGAGGACGAAACTCCCGATGGCCCGTGCGTTCGCTCTTACAGGTCCGACCAGATTGCGGCCCTGGACTGGCTGTACCTGAATCGCGACACGCTCGACCTGGCGGCTGTGAATATGAGTTTGGGGGGATCTACAGAGTATTCATCCCCCTGTACCAGCAGCGCGTATGATCGCGCCATGGGGGCGCTGAACGACGCAGGCGTGGCAGTGGTCGTGGCCGCAGGCAATGACGGATTCGCCAATGGTTTGAGCTCTCCGGCCTGTATCCGTAGCGCCATTTCGGTGGGCGCGGTGGATGATGGCGATAACGTGCCGACATTCTCGAACGACGCGGATTATCTCGACCTGTTGGCGCCGGGCGTGGAGATCTATGCTGCGTTTGGCAGCGAGAAGCCTCCGGCAGGGCAAAACTGCGCGATTAATGACGCCACGCCAAACTCTCAAGGCTTCTGTCACTGGTTTTCGTCTTCAAACGGCACATCCATGGCCACGCCGCACGTGGCGGGCGCGATCGCCTTGTTGCGCGACGCTTTCCCAAGCGCCAGCGTGGCTGATTTTCTTGAAGCGCTTCAGATTACTGGCGAGCCGGTAATGGATGTGGCGACCCAGCGCGTTCATGCGCGCATCCAGGTGGACGCGGCCTATGAGTTTCTACGCGACGGTCAGGGCATTGTGAATTCCGTCAGCTTGGGCGACCTCGCCCGCTATGACGCCCGCAATACCACGAGCGATGTGGCGTCTTTTAACTCGGCCGTACGAGCGCTGACGAACACCAGTTTCCAGACGCGCACAGTTCGCGTCATCTCCAAGCCGAGCTGGTTGACCACGGAATTCTTTTCCGGATCGGGCGCGCCGTCCGGCTCCCCGGTCTCCACATCCGCTCTGGCCTTGTCGGCGAATGGATCCGGGCAGCTGCGCCTGAGCATCAACGACACTGGCTTGAGTGACGCCTTCAATTCCGGCGAGCTGGTTCTGGGCGTGGACGGGTCAAACACACGGATCCGCGTGAAAACGACAGCGTTCGTGGCCACCGCGCTGACCGCGGGTCAGGAAACGGTTCGCTTTGGTCCGTTCGAGTGGGTCAGCGACGTCGACCAGGGTACGTCCAGCATTTTCCGCGTGGTCGGGCTAAACACCGCTATGCCCAGCGCGGTCAGCGCGGATATCGAGCGCTGGGGCGATGCCGCTGGACAGTCTGTCAGCGACGCGTCCATACGCTGTGATTTCAGCGTTCGAGCCAATCGTTATTCGGGCAATGAGTACATTATCGGCGGGTCAGATTTCGTCGACTGCGCCCGGTTCGATCGTGGCGATCTATATATCGATGTGACCGTGGACCCCGCCGACGCGAGCACTGTGCGCATGCGGCGTTTCCTGTTCAATTCCAGTGGCGGCATCACGGACGCCGCGTTTGACCCTACAGGCGGTCAGGGGCAAGCGACCAGCGGGACGTCCGGCGTTCGGGTTCAGTCCGTTGCAGGACCTTCAAGCGAGACCTTTGACAGGGCTGCCGACGCGCAATCCGGTCAGAAAAGCGAGACTTCTGCACCGCAAGCGACCGTCCAGGCTGAGTATGGCCCGTTTGAATGGACCTATGACGCCAACGGCGCCTTGCGCAGCGAGTTTCGTCTGACGCCGGTGCTGCAGGGGGACGCCCTGACCATAGATGTCGCGATCGCAAACGCATCCCAGTCAGGATATGCAGGCGCGTTTTCAGATTGCCGTCTGACCATTCGCTCCAATCGGCGTAGCGAGAATGATTTCCTGATCTTGCCTGAGGACCTGGCGGATTGTGGCGCTTTCGGGCGAGCTGATCTCACCTTCCGGGTGACCGCAGAGGATAGCCGCGTCAATTATTCGCCTGGTGACATCGACAATATGCGCATGCAGCGACTGATCCGTCAGGCCAGCGGCTCTCTGACTGACTTTCATATCGACGCTCAATCCAGCGTCGGCGTGGTCCCGGCCAGCATTGGCGGCGGCGTCGGCCAGGTCAGCGTGGGGCCGTTTGAATGGACAGGCGACAGCACAGCGGCGACCTCCAACCAGTTCCGCATCGCTGGCATCGCCAATGGCGCAGTGACCCGTATTGACGTCTCCATCGCCAACGCCACGGCCAATGGCTATTCGGGCACGAGCGCCGATTGTACGCTGGCGATCCGGCCTCAGCGTGCGGGTGCAAATGACTATCTGATCCTGCGCGAGGACCTCGCCGATTGCGGCGCGTTCGGCCGGGGTGATCTGACCTTCACGGTCCAGGCGTCTCTGACGGATATGGCGAGCCGGATCAAGATCCGTCGAATCGCCTTTGGCGCTGAGGGCGATATCACCGATTTCGGATTTGACGCCGAGAATGGACAGGGCAAAAGCCCGACGGCGATCTCCGGTGGGCGCGAAGAAGTGGTGTTTGGTCCGTTTGAATGGGTCGGTGACGCGAACGCTGGCACGAAAGGCGTGTTCCGTATCACGGGCATCGATGGCGGACTGCCAGACTCCATCGAGGTGGCGATCGCAAATGCCGCGGGCGGCAATGGTCAGTTCACCGGCGCCTATTCAGACTGTTCGATCACCCTTCGCTCCAACCGGGCGGGGCGCAATGAGTATGTGATCGGAGCGGCGGATTTTGTTGATTGCGGCAGTTTCAGCCGCGGCGATCTCAGCTTCCGCATTCGCGCGAGTTCGGCTGTGCTCGCGGACACCGTCCGCATGCGCCGTTTCGCAGTCACCACCGCCGGCGGCCTCACCGATTTCGGCTTTGATAACGACTAGGCGTGACTCGCATCCTGTCGTCAAAACAACGCGGCTTCCTATCAAGGAGGCCGCGTTTTGCGTGAGGGCGGGGTCGTATGCTTCAAACCACCCCCGATATTCATGTCTTAGGCGCGGATATTCATCTGTCAGTCGCGCTCCGACTTTCCAAGACTGCGCTCATCGACGTACGGTTGGCGTACGCATTGAGCGGAGACGGTTATGACATTCGGCGAGTATCTGAGAGCCCAACGAGAACAGAAGGGCTGGACCCAACCCGAAGCTGCGGCCAAGGCCGAGATCGAGCAGTCCTATCTGTCCAAGCTGGAGACGGGGAAGTCCTTCCCCTCGCAGGAGGTCTTCGAGCGTCTGGCGGCGGCCTACGGGTTTGACGCTGAAGCTGTGGCTCAGTCGCTCGATGCGCAAAGCCTGAAAGATCTGCGAGAGGTAGCTCATGTTCGCTCCGCCATCATCACGCTCCAGAGCCGCAGCATGCGCCTGTCGCGCAGCTGGCTGAGCGCGGGTGTGGCCTGTGTCTTTCTGGGCGGGGCTTCCTTGGGATTGTCCGGCCTGGCTGAGGATGACGAAGACACTATCTATCATTATGTGTCGCCGGGCGTGATTGCGCCGGGTGAGGACATGAATGTCTATGCCATTCTGGATCGCAGCTTGCGGCCTGATCTGGGTGAAGACCGGCCCGAAGAGGCGGCCGCCCGCGCCTTGCAGGTCGCCATGATGGAGCGCGCCGATCCGCAGGTTCGCGTTAGCCAGGACATGCATGAAAACGGGTATCTGGAGCGCGTGGAGGGCGGCCAACGCTTTTTCCGGCCCGTTGACTCTGAACTCGTGATCACACCGTCGCCGCTGCGCTGGTTCCTGGCGCCGGCAGTTATGTTCCTGTTCGGCGCGCTGGGCTGTTTCTTCGTCAGCTTCCGCTGGAAGTAACCAAGCTCTTTTTCGTCTTTGAAATCATGAAATCCAAGGAGGTCGCCATGTCCGTATGGAAATGGTTGGGTGTTGCGTGCGCGCTTTTCGGAGCGGCGCCCTGTTGGTCTGTCCCATACGCGCCTGCGCCTTTGTCGGCACGGATCGAGTCCTATGTGCAGGCTTCAATAGCGGAGGGCGCCACGCCGGGCGTCATCTGGGTCTATCAGGGCGACGTGCCGGTCTATGAGGGCTATCACGGCGCCGCAGACCGGCGTTCAGACGTTTCGTTTCACCAAGACACACTGTTCGACATCGGGTCCATGACCAAGCAATTCACAGCGGCGGTCATATTGCGCCTGGTTGAGGATGGCGTGTTGGCGCTTGATGACCCTCTGGAGCGTTTCTTTCCGGAAGCGCCTGAGGACAAGGCGGACATCACCATCCACCAGCTGATGACCCATAGTTCGGGTCTGTCCGATGAGAACGGGGCGTTCGATGGGCGCGATTCAGATCCTTACAAACCTGTAGCAGATTTTCTCGCGCCGCTATGGGCCAGTCCGCTCAACCGGTCTCCGGGCACTGGATATGAATACACAAACGCCGGTTACTCCCTGCTCGCCATCGTGATCGAGCGCGCCACAGGGGAGGGATATGAGACCGTTCTTCGCCGGCTGGTTCTGGAGCCCGCAGGGCTGACGCAGACGGGTTATCGCCTGATGGAGTGGTCCGCCCAGAACGCGGCGCGCGGGTATGACGATTTCCACGCCGATCCTGATCGCGCGGATCGGGGCCTGTTTTATCTCGAGCGCTGGCGGACTGAGCCCGTCTCCTATCAATTGCTGGGCAATGGCGGGATTTATTCAACCCCTGCAGATATGCATCGCTGGATGACGGCGCTCCACGCAGGAGATGTTCTCAATGCGGACTCGCTGGCGTTGATCCAGTCGCCTTTGATGGCGCTTGATGACCCCTATCCGCCGACCTTCACCCATTACAGCTATGGGTGGGGTGTGGGCGCTCGCCCCTCCGGTGAACCCTGGATCAGCCATTCGGGGAGTAATGGCGTCTTCTTCGTCAGCGTTCAGTACGGGCCGCGCTCGGACACCTTGATCCTTCATCTGACCAATGCGGCGCGCGGCAATGTCGGCCGCATGGGGTATGAAATCGCGCGCATGATGGATGATCCGCGTTATGAGGCAGATCCCGTGCATGGGGGGGCTGTGCGGCTGGTGCATCTTTTCATGGCGGAGCACACGCCTGAAGACATTGACCAGCTTGCCGCTTATCTGGAAGCCCGGTTAGGCGACCCTGTTCCAGCCCCTTGGGTGTTAAACAGGACCGGTTTGCAGTCCATCGAGCGCCAACAGGAAGCTTGGGGTCTGGGCTTTCTGTCGCTGAATACTGAGCTGCACCCTCAAAACGGCAATCTGCAAGACAGCCTGGCCTACGCTTATGAACAGATCGGGCGGCATGACCTGGCTCGCCGACATTACCAGCGGGCTTTGACCTTGGGCGAGCGCGCAGAGGACTGCTATTGGTGTTCCAATGCTCAGGCGGCGCTGGACCGGTTGGATCAAGCCGCTGCGTCAGAATGAAAGGGGACGCTTCATGCTCAAGCTCAGCTGGACCGATATTGAAACCCTGTCCGCCTGCATCGCTGATCAGTTGATCGAACGGCACGGCCCGATTGATCCTGACACGGTGCTTGTAGGGGTGGCGCGGGGCGGGTTGATCCCCGCTGCGCTGGTGGCGCACCGGCTGGGCTTGCGCAAGATGACCTCTCTGGGGCTGATGTCCTATGCTGATGGGGTAGAGGGCGCGCAGGGCCGGATGCAAGCCTATGGCGCGGCTCCGGACAGCGCGGCTATCGTGATCGACGACATCATTGATTCAGGTCGCACGCTGGAAGCCGTCAGGGCGCGGTACCCCGACGCCATCGTGGCGGCGCTGGTGGACAAGACCGGCGGCGCGCCAGGCGTCGTCACCGGGCGTCAGACGCCAGCCGATGAATGGGTGGAGTTTCCCTGGGAAGCCATCGGCGCCCTGTAACATCGCGTCTATCGCCTCTTGTCTGAAAGCCCCTCCGCATCACATTGAAGAGAGGATGGTGGCGCGCACTCAATTGCGACCCAGCATCGTCTAAGAGGCTGAGGAGAGCGTGATGACCACTGACCCCAAATGGGCCCGCACGCCGGACGCGCTGGCGCGGCTGACGCCTGAACAGCGCTATGTCACGCAAGAGAATGGCACCGAACGCCCTTTCAGCGGCGAATTGCTGAACGAGAAGCGCGACGGCATTTTCGTGGATATCGTGTCGGGCGAGCCGCTTTTCGCCTCCGCGGACAAATATGAATCAGGCTGCGGATGGCCCAGCTTCACCCGGCCCATCACGCCGCAAGCGCTCGATGAGTTACGCGATGACAGCCATGGCATGGTCCGCACGGAAGTGCGCTCGACCCATGCCGACAGCCATCTGGGCCATGTCTTTCCTGACGGCCCGGAGGAAGCGGGGGGCTTGCGTTACTGCATCAACTCCGCTGCGCTGCGCTTTATTCCGCTCGAAGCGATGGAGGCGGAAGGCTATGGCGACTATATCGATTTCGTGAAAGCTGGCCGTAAGGAGGCCCAATAATGGTTGAGACCACCGAACGCGCCCTTCTGGCGGGCGGCTGCTTCTGGGGCATGCAGGATTTGATCCGGCGTCGTCCCGGCGTGATCTCCACGCGCGTAGGGTATAGCGGCGGCAAGACCGATAATCCTACCTATGACATGGTGAAGACCGGCCAGACCGGCCACGCAGAATCCATCGAGATCGTGTTTGATCCGAGTGTGACCAGCTATCGCGATATGCTGGAGCTGTTTTTCCAGATCCATGATCCCACGACAGTGGACCGTCAGGGCAATGATATCGGCGACCAGTACAGGTCCGCTATTTTCTATCTCAGCGACGCCCAGAAAGCGGTCGCCGAGGAGACGATTGCGGATGTGAACGCGTCGGGTCTTTGGCCGGGGCAGGTGGTGACGCAAGTGGTCCCCGCCGGTGAATTCTGGGAAGCGGAAGACTTCCACCAAGATTATCTTGAGCGCTATCCCAATGGCTATACGTGCCATTTCCCACGCCCGGGCTGGGTGCTGCCGAAGCGCAACGCCGGCGCGGCTTGATTGGAGAATAGTTAGCTGTTGGAGGTGCTTTCACTTGTTTCCAGTAGTTTTCTTATTGTGTTTAGTGCATGGTTGGGGTTTTTATGCTTCTTGAGTGATCGAAATGCAATAATTAGCTCAATCTCTTCGTCGCTGAGAAATATGTAGGCAGGCGTATGCGTATTCCCTGCTGTAGAATATATTATATCACTTTTTCCGAGCAGGTAATCTGTATCGCATTGTAAGGTGGTGGCTATAGCATAAAGGCTCTGAGCCCGTGGGCTCTTTGTTTTCCCACGTAGTATGTCGCCTATAGCATTAGGATTGAGACCTGCGGAAAGAGAGGCTTCAGTGGCTGATATTTTTAGAGATTGGATTCTCTCCTCAATTCTTGTGATTAACGTCGACATTTATTTTTCCTTTGGCAATGCGTTTATCCGCCCGTAGCCTGTCGCCATAGAAACAACACCACCGCGCCCTGAATGAAGAGCGGAATGGCGAAGCTGGCGCCGCCGAACAGGGCCGCGACCACCAGCAGCAAAAACCGGGTCGGAAGGCGCATCATCATGCGCGAACGTTCGCCCGCCGTGGCGTAGCGCGAAGTGATGACTTCGGTCATGTCCGTAAAGCCGCCGCGCAACAGTACGACAAACAGCCAGATCACGCACGCGACCCAGACCCAGATCATGATGCGGATCCAGGTGGAAAATCCCTCGGCGGCCATCACCGCATTCCAGTCAATGTCCATGACGGTCCCGCGCGTGAGGGTCAGCAGCGCGCCCAGTGCGCCATGGCTTTGATCCCCTCTATCACCCGTGGACAATGCCGGTTCAGGAAGGCTTCGTCGAGCGTTTCGCCCTCTGATAGGGCGCGCAGCGCCAGTTCCCCGTCAAAATCCACGAACGCCAGCCGTAGCGAGAGCTCGTTTTCGGGGCGTCCGAACGCCGAGCCGGGGAGGGTGGCGACGCCGGTGTCTTCCAGGAGCGCTTCACACAGTTGGGTGCTTGTCGTGATCCCCCGCGCATTCAGGACGCTGCGAATGGGGTCAAAATTGGGAAAGGCGTAAAAGCCGCCCCGGATCGGATTGACCTGAGCGCCGGCGTCAGTGAGTTGGTCGGTGACGAAATTCGCCAATGCCTCCAGTACCTGTCGGGACCGGGTGAGATAGAGCTCCATCTCCGGCCCTCCCTCAAACGCGAGCCGGGCTGCGTGCTGGATGGGGGCGGACACCGAGGTGTAGGTCTCGCTCGCCGCCGTGGCCATCGCGTCCTTCAGCCAGGTCAGAGATTTGGGGAAGGCGAAAAAGCCCAGACGCCAGCCGCCCGCGCCCGCCCATTTTGAAATGCCATCGGAAATGATGGTGCCTCCACGATAATAGCGCGCGGCGGAGTGGTGCTTGCCGTCAAATTGCACGCCGCCATAGATCTCATCCGACAACAACAATAGGCGGTGCTCGCGTGCGGCTTCTGCGATGCCGAGCATCTGATCTGGGGTATAGGCGGTGCCGGTGGGATTGCCCGGAGAGTTCAGGATCAAAAGGCGCGGGCGGTCCGGGTCCGCCTCACACGCCCGGTTCAACACTTCTGGCGTGACGCCTAAACCTGTGTCGGGCGCGGTCGGCAGCCAGCGGATCGGGCGGCCGATGATCTGGGCCTGGGGCGCATAGCTGACCCAGGACGGCGTCGGGATCAGCAAGTCGCCGTAATAGACAAGCTGCAACAGGAACATCAGCTCTTTGGAGCCGGGTCCCACCAGGATGTCTTCAGGATCAAAATCGAGCCCTTGAGTGCGCTCCAGATACCGACAAATGCTCTCGCGCAGGCCATATAGCCCCTGGACCGGCAGGTAATCTTTCTGGAAGGCGTTGTCGCGCAACGCCTTTTGCATGATGTCTGGAACCGGGAAGGGGGATTGGCCCAGCCCCAGCTTTGACACTTTCCGTCCCTGCTTCATCAGGGCTGAAGACCGCTCATTGATCGCGAGGGTCGCCGATAGACCCAGCCCGCGAATGTTGAGATTGAGCTGCACGGACGGAGCGAAAGTCTGGGGCGCCTGGATGTCTTTGGGGCTCATGGAGCGGCCTTTCTGCTCGGCTCTGAAGAAGGATGCAGCCTGTCGTCAGTCTTCACACTGCGCCATACGTAGAGATTCGGGAAGCGCAGGCGCTTTAGCGGTTAAGGAGTTGCTTGCGCCAAGCGTTTGCTGCTCTATCGTGCCCTCTAACAGACAGATGAGTCAGGGAGGAGCCGTTCATGCGCGCATTGATCTGCAAGGATTTCGCACCTTACAAGAACCTCACCGTGGAGGAGGCGCCAGAGCCGCCTCTGGGTGAAGGCATGGTGATGCTCGACGTCAAGGCGGCGGGCGTCAACTTCCCCGACATCTTGCTGGTCGAGGGCAAGTACCAGATGAAGCCGCCGACCCCGTTTGTGCCGGGTATGGAGGCGGCGGGCGTCATCTCTGCGCTGGGCGACAAGGTTCAAGGCGTCAAGGACGGAGACCGGGTGATCGCGGCGACCATGCTGGGCGCTTTTGCTGAGAAAGTGCCCGTGCATTTCAGCCAGGTCGTGCCGATGCCCGAGAGCATGAGCTATGAAGAAGGCGCGGCGCTGACCACGATCTACGGCACCAGCTATCATGCTCTGAAAGACCGTGCGCAACTGAAAGAGGGCGAAACGATCCTCGTGCTGGGCGCCGCGGGCGGTGTCGGCATCGCTACGGTCCAACTCGCCAAGGCCATGGGCGCCAAGGTGATCGCGGCTGCGAGTTCAGAAGAGAAGCTTCAGTTCTGCCGCGACAATGGCGCCGACGAGACAATCAATTACACCACCGAAGACCTCAAAGCCCGCGCCAAGGAATTGAGCGGCGGCAAGGGCGTGGACGTTGTCTATGATCCGGTCGGGGGCGACTTCGCCGAGCCAGCGCTGCGGGCGACGGGGTGGAACGGGCGCTATCTGGTGATTGGCTTTGCGTCCGGCCCGATCCCGAAAATTCCGCTCAATCTCGCCCTTCTCAATAGCCGCAATATCCAGGGCGTCTTCTGGGGCGCCTGGGCGGGCCAGAACCCGCGCGCTAACGCTCAGAATCTCAAGGAAATCTTTGATTTCTACGAGGCCGGGAAGATCAAGCCGCAAGTCTCCGCCAGCTATAAGCTTGAAGACTACGCCAAGGCGTTCGAAGACCTTCTTGAGCGCCGCGTGAAGGGCAAGGTCGTGCTGACGCCGTAAGGCCGACCAAAGTGCGGCATGGATCAAGCTCCCGAACGTTCAGTCGTTTGGGAGCTTTTTCATAAGCGGCGCTCTCGTGTTTGTCCTTGAGGCGACACGGTGCACTATGCCCCCGGATGGGGGACTTCATGCGGCTTATTCTGACTTCTCTAATGGCGGTCTTCACTCTGGCGATGAGCGCTATTGCGCAAGCTGCCGACAACGTTGACGCTTTTCTCGACCAGCAGATGGCGCGCTCGAATGCGCCCGGTCTTGCCTATGCGCTCGTGGATGAAGGGGGCGTCATCACGGGCGCGTCCGGTGTTCTGCGGCGGGGCGAAGACGCATCTGTGACGCCGCAGGCCCTGTTTCAGGTCGGCTCGATCACAAAGAGCTTTACAGCGCTTGCCATCATGCAGCTCAAGGAAAGCGGCGCCCTGACCCTTGAGGACGAGGTCGCCCTCCACCTTCCAGGTTTTGAGACGCAAACACCGATCACTTTGCGTCAGTTGCTCGGCCATACCAGTGGCTATTCGACGGTTCAGGGCAATGCGGCGCATCACGATCAGAGCCTCGCTGAACGGGTGTCTCAGCTCGCCGCTGATGGCCCTGCCCAAGCCGACGGCGCATGGGCCTATTCCAACGCCAATTACCAGATCCTCGGCGCGGTGATCGAAGCGGTTAGCGGTGAGGCTTATGCCGAGTATGTCACAGCGCACATCCTGTCTCCGTTGGGAATGACGAACACTCATGTCCTGACCGGTGAGCCGGTTGGTGGTCTGGCGACCGGGCATCTACCCTGGTTCTTCGGGCGCCGTCCGGTTGAGGCAGGTTGGGGGAGTAGCGTGACCGCGCCCTCCGGGGGCATTGTCTCCAGCGCCGTGGACATGGCGCACTACCTGCAAATGATGCTGAATGGGCGCGATGATGTGATCTCATCGGCGGGCAAGGCGATGATGCTGCGACCGGCCAGCGATGCTTCGCCCTATTACGGTCTGGGCTGGGCGCTGGACCCTGAGGGCGGCTACGCGCTGCATAGTGGGCTGACGCCGGGCTTTGAGGCGATCGCGGTTCTGGAACCGGCACAGCAGCGCGGGGTGGTCGTGCTGGTCAATGCGTCGGGGGGGATGGGCTTTGGCGAGGTCTATCCGCTACTTTATGGCGTGACCAATCGAGCGCTGGGCGAGCCCTATGCCGACGCTGGCGCCAACTGGGGGCCCAAATCGCTATACCTGCTTTTCGCGCTGATGCCGCTTGTCTATCTGGCGGCCAGTATTGTCGCTGTTGTGCTGCGCGACGGTTTGCGCGCCAAGTCCGGCCTGGGCGGAATGATCAGCCTTTGGTTTCCGCTGGTGATGGCGGGCGTACTGGCGGTTGTGCTGTTAAGGGTCGTGCCTAACCTCTTTGGTACGACGCTAACCGGTTTGGCGCTCTACCAACCCGATCTGGTGATCCTGCTCTATGCCAGCGTCATTGCGAGCGCGATCTGGGCGGTGCTGCGCCTTGTCATCGCGCATACCGGGCCGCGCACCTAGTCCAGCGCTCGGGGGCGTGGGCGTTCGCCGCGTACATGCACCACATCCACGTCCGAAAACGTGCTGGGAGGCAGGTAATCCTTGCGGAACCAGGGATAGAGGCTGCCGTCGAAAATCTCGCGCAGCCAGTCCAGAACCTTACGCACGCGGGTCACGCGGCGTTGGTCGGGATGGTAGACCATCCACAGAGTAATCGGCACTTCCAGCCCCAGATCCACATGCACCAGGTCGGGCTGGACCTTGGCGGCGTAGGTGGGGATCATTGAGATGGCTGTGCCTGCGCGCACCGCCTCAACCAGCGCCAGTGAGTTATCCGTCGTCAGAGACGGGTTCATCATCTGCTTGATGGCGCTGGCCTCCTTGGGCCAATGGGTTTGCTGTTCACGATAGCTCACCAGATCCGCGATGCGGTGATTGAGCACGTCCGCAACGCTTTTTGGAGCGCCATAAGTGTCGAGATAGGCGCGCGCGGCGAAGGGTACGTAATGCAACGTCGCCAACTCGGTCGCCACATGGCTCATCCGTTTGGATTCTGTCATTTGCAGGCTGATGTCGCTCTGATCGAGCGCCAGCTCACCATCCACGCGGGTGTTGATCTCCAGATTGATCAACGGATTGGCTTCCACAAAGCTGGGTAGCTGACGGGCAATCCAGTATCCGGCCACGCCTTCAGGCGCCGCCAGATGCACCGTGCCGGCATCAGCGCGGTCCGCCTGATGGGCGATGCGTTCGATATCGCCGGCAGTGTTTTGCATGATCTGGACCTGCGCCCAGATGCGTTCGCCGATATCGGTCAGCTCCACACCATCGGCGCCGCGTGTCACCAGACGCGCGCCGATGCGAGTTTCAAGCTGCTCCAGACGCCGACTCACGGTTGGCTGTCCGATACCAAGCTTGCGCGCAGCGCTGCTCATGGATCCAGAGGACACCAGCGCATGAAAAATACGCAGATCGTCCCAGTCAAACAATTGCGGCTTAGTGGTCATGAGCGGGTCCGCTTTGCGGATGAATAGGGGGCATGTCGACTTCGTTGGAGGGGATGAGTGATCAAAACCAGTAACATCCGATCCATTGGTTGAGGGGCTACATGCGCGATCAGGATAAGCAACACCGGCTTGTAGGGCCAGATGCGCCAGCAACCGCTGAACTGTTCCGCATTTTTGCGCGCCATGGCTTTACATCTTCTGAAGAGCCTCTTGACGTCGCAGACGCCTCCACAGTTGCAGTGACCGCGCTGGGCGGCGCCCTTGCGTCTCCAGACATTGTGCTGGCCTGTCAGGCGCGTACGGAGCGTTGCTTCTTCATACGGCGCAATGAAGCGGGCGAGGCCAGCGGCTTTATCGCCTTGTTGTTTCTGAATCCTGTCGGGTTTGAGGCGCTGATGTATGGGCGCCTGTCGCCGGACCAGCCTGATCTTGATCAGCTGACTGCGCCGGATGAGCGCGCATCCGCAATTTATGTCTGGTGCCTGGCGGGTGTCAGCGAAGCCGATAAACGCGCCGTAGTGCGCGCTGTCACAGAAGCACGCCGCAAGGCGTTTCCGCATGTCGCCCTTTTCGCCCGGCCGATGAGCCGGGAGGGCCGCATGATGACCGCCGCGCTTGATGCGCCGTCGGCGGGCGCAGCCTGGCTGGGGTGGGTGCCCCAGGCTGCAGACACCAGCAACGCTTAGGGTTTGGAGGGGGCTATGGACGGTACGCATGTTGAGGAATTTGAACCGCCTGTGATCGTGCGCGTAGCACGGACCATGGACGATATGCAGCGGATCTCGGTGGTTCGTGCGCTTGTTTACATGTCCGAGCAGGACTGCCCCTATGACGAAGAGTTTGACGGCAATGACCTTGCGGGCGCGACACATTTGCTGGCTGAAGCCGGAGGCGAGCCGCTAGGCTGTCTGCGGGTGCGCTGGTTTGCCGATTTCGCCAAAATCGAACGGGTCTGCGTGCGAAACGGGCATCGGTCAGGTCGTGTGGCGCGCCAGATGATGAAGGATGCGATCGATCTGATCCGTCGCAAGGGCTACCGCAAATTCGTGGGCCATGTGCAGGAACATCTGATCCCGTACTGGAAGCGTTATGGCTTTATCCACCGCGAGCATCGCGGGGTCTTCGTATTTTCAGATAGGGCGTATGCGGAAATGGAGGGGCGTCCGGACCCCCACCCCAAAGCGCTTCACATTGATACCGATCCTCTGATCCTGGATCGGCCCGAAGGGGATTGGGACAAACCGGGCCCCTTGGACAAGTCGGTGAAGCGCGGCGCTTCACCGTTACAGGGGAGGGAGCCAGGACGCGGAGCCAAAGCCGCGCCGGCCAAAAAACAGACGGAGACAGCAAAATGAGCCTGGGAGTTCCTGTACTGGTATGCCTGGACCTGCAAATGGAATTCGTCGCAAAAGGGCGTCCCTGGACGGACCCTGAAGGTGAACGTGTTGCTCAGGTCAGCGCATCCATCCTGTCCGAAGCGCGCGCGGCGAACTGGTCTATCGTCCATGTCCAGCTTCATCCTGGCGGCCCGATCATGGCCGATAACGGCCTGCATCAACCTGCGACCGGTTGTGAGCCGCGTCCGGGCGAGATTCTGCTCCGGCGCGCTGGCGTGTCCGCTTACGCGCACCCGGACCTCTCCGGCATTCTTGAGGGGGCTATGGGCGCGCCAGCCTATCTGATGGGCTTTTCCGCGCCGACATCTCTGACAGCGACCCTTTATGACGCTGAAGAGCGGATGCATCCGTTGAATCTCGTTGAGGAAGCGGTGGGATCCGCAGATGTGGGTGAATGGTCGGCCGATCACGCTCGCGCTCTGTGCAAGGATACCGCGCAGAAGCTCAACCGCCTCGCTTCACGGACGGGCATGTTCGGAGAAAAAGCCCAGTATGCGCTCGGGCGCGTGGGCATGCTGTCCCAGCCACGACTGAGCTAGACTGCAGCAGTTCAGACGTGCGCAGAGAGGCGAGGTTGGGGAACCTCGCCTTTCGTTTGTTTGGCGTGTGCCGTCTTGCGTGACTGCGTCCTTGCCAAGGCGCGCGCAAGCTGGTCCTCTCACTGACAAACGTTTTCGGGGAGAGTGAAATGCGGCGTTTGGTTTTAGGCGTGTGTGCGATGGTTCTGGCGAACGGAGCCGCATTGGCGCAAGAGCAAGACTGGTCGATCGTCCTGCATGGGGGCGCCGGGGTGATCGAACGCGGTGACATGGACGCGGAGACCGAGGCTGCCTATCGCGACGCCCTGGACGCCGCGATCCGGCTCGGCGGCGAGATGCTGGCGGACGGCGCCTCGGCCATGGATGTGGTCGAAGCGGTCATCCAGACGCTTGAGGACGATCCCAAGTTCAATTCCGGCGTCGGCGCAGTGTTTACCGCTGAAGGGCGCAATGAGCTGGATGCCTCCATCATGCGCGGCTCGGACATGCAAGCGGGCGCTGTGTCGGGCGTCACGACCGTGCGTCACCCGATCAGCCTGGCGAGGGCCGTACTCGAAAACAGTCCCCATGTGATGCTTCAGAGCCCGGGGGCGGAAGCGTTCGCCGCTGATCAGGGGCTTGAGCTGGTGGACAATTCGTATTTCTTCACAGAGCGGCGCTGGGCCTCAATGGAGCGCGCCGTGCGCCGCATGGGTCTGACGGTCCCGCCGCGCCCTGAAGGCGCGCCAGAGGCGGAACCCATTCGTGAAGGCGCGCTCGACCTGATGGAGCGCGAGCACGCCTTTGGGACTGTGGGCGTGGTCGCCCGCGACATGTCAGGCGAGGTCGTCGCCGGCACCTCCACCGGCGGCACCACGGCCAAGCGCTGGGGCCGGGTGGGCGACAGCCCGATCATCGGCGCCGGCACATACGCCACGCCGGATTGCGGCGTTTCGGCGACGGGGACTGGTGAATACTTTATCCGTCTCAATGTCGCAGCGCGCATATGCACACAGCTTGAGGTTTTAGGCGAGGAGGGTGGCCAGCAAGCCGCTGACGCCGTGATCCAGGACGCGCTTAGCGAGATGGGTGGTGATGGCGGCGTCGTCATGTTGAGCCATGGCGAGCCGATCTGGAGCTTCAACACACCGGGCATGTATCGCGCCAGCTGGACCCCGGGCGATGAGCCTGTGATCTCGATTTATGGAGATGAGGACTAGGTGCGATGAAGCAGGCGGCACTGGCGGGTCTCGCCTATTTCGCTGTCATCTTCGCACTGGGTTTTGTGCTCGGAAGTGTGCGCGTCCTTCTGATTGCGCCGGCAGTGAGCGAGTTCATCGCGGTGCTGATCGAGCTGCCTGTTATTCTGTTGGCGTGTTGGCTGGCTTCAGGGTTCTGGATCCGCCAACTGCGCATTTCAACCCTTCAGGCGGCGCTCATGATGGGCGCCGTCGCTTTCTTCTGCTTGATGATTGCGGAATTCAGTCTTGGGGCGCTGGCTTTCGAGCGCACGCTGTCAGATCAGTTGCAGAATTGGATAACGCCTGCTGGCGCGCTCGGGCTCTGCGGCCAAATCGCTTTTGCACTGTTTCCATGGATTCAGGTCCGCCGCGCGGCTTTTAATTAGTTGCAAATGTAACTATCTTGCTCGGTAACGGTTTCGCCAGTCAGGGAGCGACTCATGGCTCGCAAATGGATTTACGCATCGCGCGTTGAAGGCAATGCCTCGCGCCAGGCTCATGCCGACATGCCCGAAGGTACCTATGAGCGGGAGATGAGCAAGGAGGGGTTTTTCGGCCCCGCAGCCTTCCTGCATCACAAGCGTCCGCCCACGGGCTGGGTGGATTTTGAAGGTCCGCTGCAGCCGCGCGCCTTTGACCTGAACAAGCTGGGCAAGGCCGAAAACTCGCCCTGGGACTCGTCTTCAGTCCTGTTTAACGCCGCCACCGACATCCGCTTCTGGTCATTGTCCGAGCCGATGACCACGCTGGCGCGCAACGCTGATGGCGACCAGCTCTTGTTTGTTCATCGCGGCGCCGGTTCTCTGTTCTGTGATTTCGGACACCTAGCGTACGAGGCGGGCGACTATATCGTCCTGCCGCGCGGCACGCTGTGGCGGCTGTCGCCGTCAGAGCCGACCCTGGTGCTGATGGTTGAGGCCACCAACACCCATTACACCTTGCCGGACAAAGGGCTTGTGGGCCCTCACGCCGTGTTTGATCCGGCCATGTTCGACGTGCCCGCCATGGATGACGCCTTCAAGGCGCAGCAGACCGATGAGGATCATGAGTGGAAGGTGCTGATCAAAAAGCGCGGCCAGGTCTCCACCATCACCTATCCCTACAACCCGCTGGACGCGGTGGGCTGGCATGGCGAGCTGCATCCGGTGCGCCTGAATGTGCGCCATATCCGACCGTTGATGAGCCATCGCTATCATTTGCCGCCGAGCGCGCACACCACCTTCCTGTCAGATCGCTTTGTGGTCTGCACCTTCGCCCCGCGGCCCTTCGAGACGGATCCGGGCGCTTTGAAAGTGCCGTTCTTCCACAATAATGACGATTATGATGAAGTGCTGTTCTACCATGCTGGCGACTTCTTCAGCCGCGACAATATCGATGCGGGCATGATGACCTTCCATCCGGCGGGCTTCACTCACGGTCCGCACCCCAAGGCGCTGGCGAATATGCTGGAACAGAAAAAGCCGGCGACGGATGAATACGCTGTGATGATCGACACGCGCGACCCGCTCGATGTGGGGGAGGGCGCGTCGCGCGTTGAAAACCTGGACTATGTGAACAGCTGGAAGCCGAAGGCGAAGTAGGCTTCGCTTTCTTTGTCCCGGCCCCCAATCACGTTGAGGGTCATTTCCGGCCGGGACCCAGTGATGTAAGCGCCCGAGGCCAGATGGCTTTGGGCCCCGGTCTTCGCCGGGAACGAGACAGATCAAATAACAAGAAGGCTATCCCATGAAACTCGCCACGCTGAACAATGGACACCGCGACGGTCGCCTGGTGGTGGTCTCTCGCGATCTCGCCTGGTGCGCGGACGCCAGTCATATCGCGCCCACCTTGCAAGCGGCGCTGGATGATTGGGAGACGACGGAGCCGGCGCTGCGCAGCCTGTCTGAAGAGCTGGAGCGCGAATCCATCCCGCGCGAACGCTTCCATGAGCGTGACGCCCTGTCCCCGCTGCCGCGCGCGTTCCAGTGGGCGGACGGCTCGGCCTATGTCAATCACGTCGAATTGGTGCGCAAGGCGCGCGGCGCCGAGCTGCCGGACAGCTTCTGGACCGATCCTTTGATGTATCAGGGCGGCTCGGACAAGTTCCTGGCGCCCCGTCAGGACATTCCGCTGGGCGATGACAGTTGGGGCTGTGACTTTGAAGCCGAAGTCGCCGTGATCACCGGCGATGGTCCGGCCGGCCTCAACGCGGATGACGCCGCTAAAGAGATCCGCCTGATTATGCTCGTCAATGACGTGTCATTCCGGGGGCTGATCCCAGGCGAGCTGGCCAAGGGCTTCGGGTTCTTCCAATCCAAGCCGCCAAGCGCGTTTTCACCGGTGGCGGTGACGCCGGATGAGCTGGGCGACGCCTGGGATGGCCGCAAGCTGCACCTGCCGCTGCAATCCTGGCTCAACGGATCAAAGTTCGGCGAGCCTGAATGCGCTGTCGACATGACGTTTGATTTCGCCCAGCTGGTCGCTCACGCCGCCAAGACGCGCCCGCTAACGGCAGGCTCGATCATCGGCTCCGGCACCATTTCTAACAAGCTCGACGACGGTCCCGGCAAACCGGTCGCTGAAGGCGGCAAGGGCTATTCTTGCATCGCCGAAATTCGCATGATCGAAACGATCTATGACGGCGCGCCCAAAACCCCGTTCATGACGCCGGGCGACACCGTGCGCATCGAAATGCTGGACGCGGATGGCAAGTCCATCTTCGGCGCCATTGAACAGACGGTCGTGCGCTATGAGGGCTAGTTAGAGCCGTAATGCCACTGACGATATGAAAACGCCCGGATCCTTGATCCGGGCGTTGTTGTTTGCACTCAGTTCTGCAACAGCCCGCCCGTCTTCAGCGCGTAGCGCTGGCCGTCAAAGCCTTCAAAAATGTCTGCCGTGTCGGGATGACCGACCGCACCGTTCTCGGCGTCGGGCAAGAGATTGCCTTCAGAGACATAGGCCTCGTAATGGCCGTCTTCGTTTTCGGCGAGCAGGTGATAGAAGGGCTGGTCCTTGTCGGGACGCATGGATTCCGGAATGGAGAGCCACCAGTCCTCGGTGTTCGCAAACACCGGATCCACGTCAAAAATCACGCCTCGGAACGGAAAGAGGCGATGGCGCACCACGTCGCCGATTGTGAACTTGGCCTCACGCAAGGCGGACACTCCTAAATTCGGGTCGTCATATGTAGCTGTCATGGTATGCAATTCCAGTGCCTGACGCTGCAAGAGCCGGGTTCGGTGCTTTCACAAGCGTGAAAGGCGAGCTATCCTTAACGTCAAACTGAAGTATCGCCCGCGGCCGGTTAGTCGGCTCGCGCCGCTCGACTGGCGCGCTGACAGCCTTTGCGGGCGCGATGAGGACGAACATCATGGCGAAGGACGCCGCTGGCCCCGCGCCTGCGCGCCAGCGCCCGAATCGAGGCCGGAAATCCGCCCGCCAGGACCCGATTTACGGGGCTATCGATCTGGGCACCAACAATTGCCGCATGCTTCTGGCGCGGCGCACGCGGGAAGGCTTCCGCGTGGTCGACGCCTATTCGCGAATCGTTCGTCTGGGCGAGGGCATCACGGCATCCGGTGAATTGTCTGACGCCGCCATGGAGCGCGCGGTGGAGGCGTTGGCGGTCTGCGCGGAGCGGATCAAGCGGCGCAATGTCACCAAGTTGCGCGCCATCGCCACGGAAGCGTGTCGCCGCGCCAATAACGGCGAAATATTCGTCGAGCGAGTCAAGGCGCAGACCGGGCTGGATATGGAGATCATCGGCCCGGAAGAAGAGGCGCGCCTGGCGGTGCAAGGCAGTCTGGACCTGCTGGATGAGTCCATGGACGCTGCGGTTGTGGTCGATATCGGAGGCGGCTCGACCGAGCTGTGCTGGGTTGATCTGGCGGAATGGCGCAATCGCGGCGGCTATGGCAGCGGAGGTCGTCCGCCCTTGCGCGGCTGGTCATCCATGCCTTTGGGCGTTGTCACTCTGTCCGAGCGTTTTCCTGAGCCCAGGGCGGGCGGCGCCGAGGCGCGGGCGGACTGGTACGCCAAGATGAAAGCGCACGCCGTCAAACACCTCAAGCCGCCCAAGGGCGCCCGTCGATTGCGCCCTATCTTCGATGACGGACGAGCGCATATGGTGGGCACGTCCGGGACGGTGACCTCGGTCGCGGGCGTTCACTTGAACCTGACGCGCTATATGCGTGACAAGGTGGACGGGATGTGGATGACGTCTGAAGACGCACATCTCGCCTGCCAGCGTCTGGCCAGCCAGGATCGCAGCGGGCGGGCGCGTGAAGGCTGTATCGGTCATGACCGTGCAGATCTGGTGCTGGCCGGTTGCGCCATATACGAAGCCGTGATGGAAGCCTGGCCGACAGAGAAAGTCCGGGTTGGTGATCGCGGCCTGCGCGAGGGCATGCTGCTCAATCTGATGCGTCCAAAGCGCAGACGCGGACGGCGCGGTGCGGGCAAGCGCGATGACTCCCATGAAACCCGGAGCCAGACCACGGAAACAGAAAAGAGAGACGGTCATGAGCAAGGATGACGACACTGGCGAAGGCGAACCTGAACGCCGTCGCCGCCGGTCCGGTCCCGTCACTGCGGGCGGGGATGCGCGCTCGGCCAAGCAGTTCCGCACACGGGTGAAAACCGCGCGCGGCCGCAAATACTCGTCCAAGCTCTGGCTCGAACGCCAGCTCAACGATCCGTATGTGGCGCGCGCCAAGCAGGACGGGTATCGCTCTCGTGCGGCGTACAAGCTGATCGAACTGGATGACAAATTCGGCTTGATCAAGCCTGGCATGCGGGTGGCCGATCTCGGTTCGGCGCCTGGCGGCTGGACCCAGGTTGCGCTCAAGCGCGGGGCGTCGCATGTGGCGGGCATCGACCTCTTGGAGATCGAGCCGATCACGGGCGCCATCCAGCTGGAGCTTGATTTCACTGAAGAGGGCGCCGAAGACACCCTGAAGGAGGCGTTGGGCGGGCCAGCCGACCTTGTGATCTCGGATCTGGCGCCGTGGACGACCGGACACAAATCAACAGACCACTTGCGAATTGTCGCGCTTGTGGAGGCGGCGGCGTTTTTTGCGCTGGACGTCCTCAAGCCGGGCGGCGGATTCGTCGCAAAAGTGTTTCAGGGCGGCGCAACGGGCGAATTGCTGGATCTGTTGAAGGCTCGCTTTGAAAAAGTACGCCATTACAAACCGCCCGCCAGCCGGTCGGAGAGTGCGGAAACCTTTTTGATCGCGACTGGATTTCGACCTGAGACGTAATGGGCGCACCCTGGCGGTAAACGCTGTTCACTTTTAACTTGGCGTTTCCATTCAATTGTGGATACTTCCATTCAGAGCGGCATAAGCAAGACCGCCGGGAGGACCGTCATGACCGAGCAGCACGCAGCCTGCCCACCCTATCCGTGGGAGCCGTTCAACCCGATCCGCGCCTGGAGCGCCTTCTGGGGGCTGGTCGGTGATCGCGATGACACGCGCTATGTGTTCGAGTTCTTCCGCGCCGTGAACGGGCAGAGCATGGGCGGCATTCTGGGCCGCTTCGTCAATTCAGACTTCGGCCGCAGTCAGATTGAGGACCGGACGCGCTTTGCGAACAAGCTGCTGGATCGCGAAACCTTGAAATCCCACGGTCGGGGAACCTTCGCTGCGGCGTATCTGCACTATCTCGATAGTGAGAATCTCGACCCGCTGGGCGTTCACGTGGCGGCTGTGGAGAATGCGCCGGATCTGTATGCGCAGCTTGAGCGCGAATATCCAGAATTCGCGGCGATGACCTATACCTTTCACCTGGCCCATGACCTGCACCATGTGCTCACCGGCTACGGTCGCGATCCGTTGGGGGAGGCTTTGCTGCTGACCTATAACGGCAATCAGAACGGCACGCGGGGGTCGCGCCTGCTGGGTATGTTTGCAGGGCTGCGCATCCGCTCGGAGATCTGGCAATGGCCGGTCGGTCAGATGATGTCGAATGCGCGGACAATGGCGCGCGAGAGCACGGATATGATCGTAACGGATCTGACCGAACTGCTGCCGCTGCCGTTGGAAGAGGCGCGGGCGCGCTTGAATCTCGTGCCGGATCCGCTTTACCGCGAGGTCCGCGACAGTTGGACCGGTCCTGAACCGGTTAGCGCCAAAGCCTAAAGGCCGGGCGCGGGACGTCCGTTGAGCAAATATTCCATGACCTCGGGGTCCTGGATGTCGAGCTTCTCGTAAGGTCCGAGGAGCCGCAGCCGGCTTTTGGGTTTACCCGGCCCCAGTCGGCGGGCCGTCAGCATGACGACGATGCCATCAAAGCCGCAGCCGTCCAGCACGGGGATGCTCTCGACATAATCATTGTGAGGGGGCACACGGCGGTCGAGAAAGACAAGGTCATACTCGGACGCTTTCGGATCTTCGCAAAATAAATTCACTGAATTGTAATGGTCAAAGTGAAACGAGCCGGGAACATGTTCGGCAAGGCCTGACAGAATTGTCATCTCAACCGGGTCATCATCAATAACCGCAACGCGTCGCATGCAAAAAATCCTCATGCCTGTCAGGGGAATACGCGTATTACGCGCACAGGTTGGTTTACCATAACCATGTAGACTGAACGGAGCAATCCGTCGAGCCGCGCGGTTAAACAGCCTTGCGCTCACGCTGAAACCTGCTAAAGCGGCCCCGCAAGAGACAAGGAGGCCTCCCCATGCAGATTCGCGAGGGGCTTACCTTTGACGACGTGCTCTTGCAGCCCGGTTCGTCTGAGGTTTTGCCCGCTGACGCTTTGGTGCGGACACGGCTGACGCCGTCGCTCACCCTCAACATCCCCATTCTGTCGGCCGCCATGGATACGGTGACCGAAGCCGGTCTGGCGATCGCCATGGCCCAGGATGGCGGTCTGGGCGTCATTCACAGAAATCTGACGATCGAAGAGCAGGCTGAAGAGGTTCGCCGCGTCAAACGCTATGAGAGCGGCATGGTGGTCAACCCGATCACCATCTCGCCCCAGGCGACGCTGGCCGAGCTGCAGGCCTTGATGGACCATCACAAGATTTCCGGCATTCCCGTTGTGGAAGGCGGGGAAGGCCTGAACGGCAAGCTGGTCGGGATCATCACCAATCGCGATGTGCGCTTCGCTGATGACATGAACCAGTCCGTGGCCTCGTTGATGACCCGTGAGCGCCTGGTCACCGTCAAACCTGGCGTGGATCAGGCCGAAGCGCGGCGTCTGCTGCACAAACACCGCATTGAGCGTTTGCTGGTCGTGGATGACGCAGGTCATTGCGTCGGCCTGATGACAGTCAAGGATATGGTCAAGGCCGAAGCCTATCCCAACGCCGCCAAGGACGAACACGGTCGCCTGCGTGTCGCCGCGGCCACCACGGTGGGCGATTCCGGGTTTGAACGCGCTGAGGCGTTGATTGATGCGGGCGTGGACGCGGTTGTGATCGACACTGCGCATGGCATGTCCGCCTCGGTGCTGGAGCAGGTCAAACGCATCAAGGCCGCCTCTAACGCCACCCAGGTCGTGGCCGGCAATGTGGCCACTTATGACGGCGCGCGCGCCTTGTTTGATGTGGGCGCGGATACGGTGAAAGTCGGCATCGGGCCGGGCTCGATCTGCACCACGCGCATCGTGGCGGGCGTGGGCGTGCCCCAGCTGACCGCCATCATGGATTGCCGTCGCGCGGCGGACGGGTTTGACGGGTCGATCATCGCAGACGGCGGGATCAAGTATTCCGGCGACTTCGCCAAGGCTATCGCCGCTGGCGCGGATAGCGTGATGATGGGCTCCATGCTGTCGGGCACCGAAGAAGCGCCGGGCGAGACGTTCCTTTACAAGGGCCGCGCTTATAAATCCTATCGCGGCATGGGCTCTGTCGGCGCCATGGCGCGTGGCTCCGCCGACCGGTATTTCCAGAAGGAAGTCACGGACCGGATGAAGCTGGTGCCTGAGGGGATTGAAGGCCAGGTGCCGTACAAGGGGCCGATTGCGCCGATCCTGCACCAGATGGTGGGGGGCTTGCGCGCCGCCATGGGCTATACCGGCGCCAGGACAATCAAGGAATTTCAGGAGAAGGCCGAGTTCGTGCGCATCACCAGCGCAGGCCTGAAGGAAAGCCACGTCCACGACGTGACGATTACCCGCGAAGCGCCCAACTATCCGACACCGTCCTAGGCGGTTGAATGCACAGACCTGAAAAGCCCGGCGCATGCGCCGGGCTTTTTTGTTTTTGGTTCAGTGTCTTGTTTGCCGAGACCGTTTCAGGGCAGAGGCGCGGCCTGCTGTTCAAGATCGAGCAAGGCGCGCTTGCGATGAAGCCCGCCGCCATATCCGGTCAATGATCCGTCGGCGCCGATCACCCGGTGACACGGGATGATCAAGGCGAGCTGATTATCGCCATTGGCGCGGGCGACCGCGCGAACGGCGGAGGGTCGGCCCAGTTGTGCGGCGAGCTGGCTGTAACTGCGGGTTTGCCCCATCGGGATCGCCTGCAGTTCACGCCAGACCGCTTGCGTGAACGGGCTGCCATGTAACTGTACAGGAGCCCGAAAGTTTCGAAGCCTGCCGTTAAAATAGTCCTCCAGCTCATTTGCAATCATGGCATGTGGCTTTGTGCGTCCAAAGCCCAGCCCGCCCGGCGTCCGCTCTGACAGGCGTTTCAGCTCTGTGGGCAAGGCTTTGCGGTCCATGAATTCCAGCAAATGCAGGGCGTGGTCATCGGCGATGGCGATCATCGGTCCCAGGGGTGTTGAGATCGGAGCGCAGCGTAGTAGGGCGTCATCGCGAAAGGCGCCAGGCGCGAGACCCAGCAGCTTGCTGACGGCGGATCGGAAGCCGCTTGAGGACTCGTAATTGGCGGTCAGCTGGGCCTCGATCACTGGTTCGCCTCCGCCCAGAGCCGCAAAGCCTTCCTGCAGGCGCCGCAAGCGCGCCAGCTCCAGAAAGGTGACGCCCAGCTGGCGTTTGAAGGCGCGCCGCACGGTGGACGGGTCGTGGCCCATCGCCGTCAGATCGTCTTCGCGCCAACGCCGTCCCGGATCAGCGTTGAGCTTGGCTGAGAGGTCCGCGACCAGCGGCTCCATGCCGTGTTCCAAAGGCTTGCAGCGTTTGCAGGGACGGAAACCGGCATCAAGGCATTCCGCCGCCGTCTCGTGAAAGCGGCAATTCTCTCTGAGCGGCTTTCGGGCTGGGCAGGAGAGGCGACAGAAAATGCCAGTCGAGGTGACGCCCACGAACATCCGCCCGTCCCAAGACGGATCCCGGTTCAGAAGGGCGTCGTAAAGCGCGGTGTCGGAAGGGCGTGAAAACAACATGCAGACTGTGTATCAGAGGACGCGAAGGCCGAGCGCCGATTTTCGGGCGTTTATTGATTGTGATTTCAGCCTCTGAGATCAACACACCCCGGAGCGCAGCTCCGCAAGCGCAAAGCGCGCCCGCCGAATGGCGGAACACTAGCCCGTAGGGCCAAGAAACACCGGAGTGCAGCTCCGCAAGCGCAAAGCGCGCCCGCCGAACGGCGGAATAATTCAGGCCCGCAGGGCCAGCACAGAAGAGAGACAATCATGCGGGACGCAGGACGGATCGCTGGCGCCATAGAAGTGCTTGACGCGGTGATGACCCGGCATCAACCGGTGAAGGACGCCTTGCGCGATTGGGGTAAGGCGCACCGGTTCGCCGGATCGGGCGATCGCGCCTGGATATCAGGTCTGGTGCTGGACGCACTGCGGCGTCGCGGCGCGCTGCGTCATGTGATGGACGAAGATACGCCGCGCGCGCTGGTGCTTGGGGCGCTAGCCTATGCCTGGGATATGGACGCCCGCGCCATCAGCACAACGTTCGAAGGCGATGAGCATGCGCCTGCGCCCCTGACGGAGGGCGAGATCGAGGCGTTGTCCAAGGGCCTTGATGCAGAGGCACCGCTTCATGTGCGCGCGGATGTGCCTGAATGGCTGGGGCCGAGCTTTCAGCGCGCCTATGGCGACGCCGCAGAATTGGAAGGTCAGGCCATGGCGGGTCGGGCCCCGGTGGATCTGCGGGTGAACCGTCTGAAAGCCGAGCCGGAGAAGGCGTTCGGCGCCGTCTCCCCCAAAATCAAAAACATCGAAGTGTCTGATCTGATCCTGGATGGTCTGCGCATTCCCGAAACCGATCCGCGGGCCAAGGCGCCGGGCGCGGACAGCATTCCCGCTTTCGGCAAAGGCTGGGTCGAGGTTCAGGATATCGGCTCGCAACTCGCGGCGCTGGCGGCCGGCGATATCAAGGGCGCGCAAGTGCTGGATTATTGCGCCGGGGCGGGGGGTAAGACTTTGGCTCTGTCGGCGCTGATGGAAAACACCGGTCAGCTCTACGCCTGGGATTATGATGGCCGCCGCCTGCGGGCGATCTGGCCCCGCCTTCAGCGCTCTGGCGCGCGCAATGTCCAGGTGCGCGACGGCAAGGAAGCGGAAACGCTCGGTGATCTCGAAGGCAAGCTCGATTGCGTCTTCATGGATGCGCCGTGCTCGGGCTCGGGCACTTGGCGACGTCGCCCTGACAGCAAATGGCGTTTGAAGGAAGAGGCCTTCAAGCGTCGTCAGTCCGAACAGGACGAGGTACTGTCCAAGGCCTGGCGGTTCGTCAAACCGGGCGGGCGGCTGGTCTATGTGACCTGCTCGGTGCTGCCGGAAGAAAACGAAGACCGCGTGGCGGGCTTTCTTAAGGCGCATCCTGAGTTCAGGCCCGTCCCCGCCAGCGAGGCCATGGCCCAGTCCGGTCGCCTCGCCGAGGGCGCGCAGGAGCGCCTCAAAGCTCTTGAAGGCCGCTTCGGCGCGATCCAGCTCACCCCGCATCGCACCGGAACGGACGGCTTTTATGTCTGTGTAATGGAGCGTACGGCTTAGGATTTAATCGCCCAAAAAAAGGCCCCGGCAGTGCCGGGGCCTTTTGCTTAGAACCAGATGCGGACACCGGCGAGGAGGGCGGTTTCCTCCACCTCGTCGCCCATTGAGCGGGCAATTGAGGCTGTTTCGCCCAGCTTGCGCTCCCAGCTGACGCCCACATAGGGGGCGAACTGGCGGCGGATTTCATAGCGCAGGCGTAGACCGGCTTCGACATCGGTGAAGCCTGTGCCCTGATCAAGCGAGGGCGCGTCGCCAAAGGCAAAGCGCGTCTCGACGACCGGCTGCAGGATCAGGGCTTGGGTGAAGAGGATTTCGTACTCCAACTCCGCCTCGATGGCGGCCCCGGCCTCCCCGCCCAGATAGGCGTGGGCGTTCACCTCGAACCAGTAGGGCGCAAGGCCCTCTATCCCGATCACGCCCTGGGTTTCGTCCGGGCCGAACGCGTGGCGCAGGCCAGACTGGACGTTGAAATATCGGGTGGCGGCGCGGCTGTAGAGAAGCTCGACTTCGCCGCCGTCAAAGCTGTCCGCGTCGGGCAGATACGCGCCCTTGAAATTCATCACGAGGCGGTTGATGTCGCCGCCGGTCCAGACGCCGCCTTCCCATTTGAGGGCGGTTTCGCCATCCGCATCCTGCCATTCAAAACGGTCGAGCATCGCCATGGAATGCAGCGTGGCGCCTGAATGGTGCAGCACGTCATGACGCGCCTGGGCCATGACCTCGGCGTCGAAATACCGGTCCGCGGCATTCCAGAGCGGTACGTCATGACCCCTTTCATGGCTTTGCGCGAGGGCGGGAGCAGAGAAGAGGGCGCAGGCTGCGCTAAGAAGGATTGAGCGGATCATTGGGCGCCTCCGCCGTTATGGCTTCTGTGGTGGTTATGGTGCGAGGGCGTCGGTTCAGGGTCTGGCGCAGGGGCGTGATGGCCGTGATGACCGCCGCCATGGCCGGAATGGCTCGAATGGTTCATCGGCGCCGGTTCCGGCTGATGATGGTCCTGATGGGCTGCATGATCCATCGGGCCGGGGCGCACCGAGACGACCTGCATCATGCCCGCATGCATGTGATACAGAAGGTGACAATGAAAGGCCCAGTCGCCGGGCTCGTCCGCCGTGACGTCAAAGGCCAGACGTTCGCCCGGTTTGACGATGACGGTGTGCTTGCGCGGTTTATGGTCGCCGCCGCCATTCACGAGCTCGAAGAACATGCCGTGAAGGTGAATGGGGTGGGGCATCATGGTGTCGTTCACCAAAGTCACCCGCAGGCGCTCGCCTTCGTGAAAGATGATGGGCGCGTCAATTTCGGTGAAGCGCACGCCGTCAAACGACCACATGTATCGCTCCATGTTGGAAGTGAGATGGATCTGCATCTCACGCTCCGGCGCGCGGATATCCGGATTGCGGTCAAGGCTGCGCAGTTGGGAATAGGTGAGGACGCGGTGGTCCACATCCTCCAGCCCGATCCCCGGCTCATCCAGACGACTGATCGGCGCCCGGTTGAGATTGGCGACGCCGGGGCCTTGGGCATGATTATGGGTCACCGGCGCGCTGTCCGCCATCGCCATGGAGGCATGTTCGGAATGACCGGAGTGATCCATTTGGCCGTGGTCCATTGACCCATGATCCATAGACCCGTGCCCCATCGCGCCATGGTCCATGCCCATATCACGCATGGTCAGAAGCGGAGTAGGGCGTAGCGCGGGAACTTCGGCGCTCATGCCTTCGCGCGGCGCCAAAGTGGCGCGGGCATAGCCGAGGCGCTCGATGCTTTCGGCCATGAGGGTGAAGGCGCGATCCTCGCGCGGGGTAACCACCACGTCATAGGTCTCCGCGACGCCGATCTGCAGCTCGTCGGTCTCCACGGGTCGCACGTTCTGGCCATCCGCTTGCACCACGCTCATGGGCAAGCCGGGAATACGGACATTGAAGATCGTCATGGCCGAGGCGTTGATGATGCGCAGGCGCACCCGCTCGCCCGGTTCAAACAGGCCCGTCCAGTTGCTGTCCGGTCCCTGGCCGTTCACCAGATAGGTATAGGTCTCCCCGCCCACATCAGAGATGTCGGTGGGCTTCATGCGCATCTGGCCCCACATGGTGCGATCGGACAGGACAGCGCGGACGCCGTCCTCGCTCATGTCGCGGAGCAGATCCCCCAGCGTGCGGTGATTGTAATTGAGGCTTTCCGGGTTGGTCTTGAGCTGGTTGAACAGCGCTTCAGGCGACATAAAAGTCCAGTCGCTTAGCACCAGCACATGCTCGCGATCATAGCCGACCGGGTCATGATGGGCCGGATCGACGATGATCGGGCCATAGAGGCCTTCCTGCTCCTGCAGGCCTGAATGGCTGTGATACCAATAGGTGCCCGACTGGCGCAGCCGGAAGCGATAGGTGAACGTCTCGCCAGGGCGAATGCCGGGGAAGCTGACGCCGGGGACGCCGTCCATCTGGAAGGGCAGAAGAATACCGTGCCAGTGAATGGAGCTGTCTACGTCCAGATAGTTGGTGACATTGAGCGTCACCTCGTCGCCTTCGCGCCAGCGCAGAAGCGGGGCCGGCACCGTGCCGTTCACCGTCACCGCGCTATCGCGGCGCCCCTCCACGCGGAAGGGTGTACGGGCGATATCGAGGTTGAAGGTCGTGCCGGTCAGGGCGTCGGGGCTGCGCTGGGTGAGCGCACGGGCGCCATAGGCCCAGTTCGGGGTCAGGCTTGCGGCCGCCAGCGCGCCCGCGCCGGTCAGCCAGGATCGTCTCGTAAGCATGGTTTCGGTCTTTCAACAGGGTTCGTCAGACAAAGCGAAGCCCGCGCAATTCGCGGATCGGCGTGCCTGGAATCCTAGTTGAGCTGGACCGAATGAAGCTGGACAGGGGTTGGGCGTGGCGGTGGTCTGGGCCGCAGCGGATCATAGACGGGCGCTTGGGCGGCCATGCGCCGCAATTGCGCCAGGTCCGGGCGCGGCGCGGTCGGCAAGACCGCCGGGGCGTCGACCTGGGGCGCATCGCTGAGCACCAAAGCGGCGCCGCACAGCGCGTTGTCGTCGCAATGAGGGTCGGCCTGATCACTGGCGCCGGCGTGATGGGCGTGCCCCGACATCTGATGATGATCAGAGACGGCTGGAGCATGCGCGGCGTTATGAGCGTGCTCATGACCGGCGGGTTCAATCGGTTGGGCGCACACCTGCACGGTCCAGCACGCGATGAAAATCATCGCGGTCAGGATGTGGGGCAGGGAGGCGGAGATCCGTTGAATCATGACCGCAATATAGCGCTCTCCCGGCCTCAGGAAAACCATTTGCGTCCGGATGTCGCCCTGGCGTGCGGATACCCTCTGGCGAAACGCGTCCGTCTGCGCTATGCGCAGCCATGACCGAGATTCAGGCCCATCATGAAAAAGTGCTGGTGATCGACTTTGGCAGTCAGGTCACCCAGCTGATCGCTCGCCGGCTCCGCGAAAGCGGCGTGTATTGCGAGGTCCACCCTTTCAACCGCGTCGATGACGCCTTCCTGGACGCGTATGCGCCACAGGCGATCATCCTGTCGGGCGGTCCCAATTCCGTGCATGGCGAAGGCACGCCGCGTGCGGCACAGAGCGTGTTTGAGCGCGGCCTGCCGGTTCTGGGCATTTGCTATGGCGAGCAGACCATGTGCGCTCAGCTGGGCGGCAGCGTGGAAGCGGCAGAGGAACGCGAGTTCGGCCGCGCCGATATCGAGATCGTCGCCGACAGCCCGTTGTTTGAGGGACTGGGCGCGGTGGGCCATCTTGAGCGCGTATGGATGAGCCATGGCGACCGCGTCAACGCGATCCCGCAGGGCTTCCACCCCATCGCCGCCAGCGCCAATGCGCCCTTCGCCGCCATTGCGGATGAGAGCCGCCGCTTTTATGGCGTCCAGTTCCACCCTGAAGTGGTGAACACCCCGCGCGGCGCGCTGATCTTGCGCAACTTCACCCACAAGATTGCAGGGATGAAGGGCGACTGGACCATGGCCGCCTTCAAGGAAGAGGCCATCGCCAAAATCCGCGAACAGGTCGGCTCGGGCCGGGTCATCTGTGGTCTGTCGGGCGGTGTGGACAGCTCGGTCGCCGCTGTGCTGATCCATGAAGCGATTGGCGATCAGCTTACTTGCGTCTTCGTCGATACGGGCCTGATGCGCACCGGCGAGGCGGACCAGGTCGTTTCGCTGTTCCGCGAGCACTACAACATCCCGCTCGTGGCCGCCGATGAGGAAGAGCGCTTCCTGTCGGCGCTGGCGGGCGAAAGCGATCCGGAAAAGAAACGCAAGACCATCGGCAAGCTCTTCATCGACGTCTTTGAAGACAAGGCCAAGGGCGTGGGCGGCGCAGACTTCCTGGCGCAGGGCACGCTTTATCCCGACGTGATCGAAAGCGTCAGCTTTGATGGCGGACCGTCGGTGACCATCAAGTCGCACCATAATGTGGGCGGTCTGCCCGAGCGCATGAACATGAAGCTCGTCGAACCGCTGCGCGAGCTGTTCAAGGACGAGGTCCGCGCGCTCGGTCGCGAGCTGGGCCTGCCGGAAAGCTTTATCGGCCGTCACCCCTTCCCGGGGCCGGGTCTCGCCATTCGTATTCCGGGCGAGGTGACGAAAGAGAAGGCCGACATCCTGCGCAAGGCGGATTCGATCTATATCGAGGAGATCCGCAAGGCCGGGCTTTACGATTCAATCTGGCAGGCCTTCGCCGTGCTGCTGCCGGTTCAGACCGTCGGCGTGATGGGCGATGCGCGAACCTATGACAATGTGCTGGCCCTGCGGGCGGTGACCTCCACCGATGGCATGACGGCGGACTATTTCCCGTTCGATCATGACTTCCTGGGCCGCGTCGCCACCCGTATCATCAATGAAGTGCGCGGCGTGAACCGTGTCGTCTACGACGTCACCTCCAAACCGCCGGGAACCATTGAGTGGGAGTAGGCGATGACCACCGACCGTCTCGACCGTCTTGAAATCCATGTCGCCGAGCAGCAGCAGATGCTCGATGATCTCTCCGAGGTTCTGACCCGTCAGACCCAGGAGATCGAGGCGCTGAAGGCGCGTTTGAGCCAGTCAGACAATCGCATTGCGGAGCTGGAAGCGGGGCTGCCGGCCCCGACGGCCGAGAAACCGCCGCACTATTAAAGACGCGCTTTGAGCGGTGCGCGGGGCGCCCGCCTCATGACATATGTCATCGTTTTGATGTGACAGGCTTCCCTGATCGAGCCGTCGCGCCTGGGTCATAGTGTGCCTCAGATCACTCCTTGTGGGTGACGGACACGGCGCGCCGCTCGCAGGCGCGTCAGGCACAGGAGACCTGACCATGGACAGCTTCGTCGCACTCTTCAGCGCGTATTGGTGGCTACTGTTTCCGCTCGGCTTCTTTATCGCAGCCGGCTGGAGCAAACAGATGCAGTTCAAGCGCACGCAGGCCCGACTTGAGTTGCTGAAAGTCTATGCAGAGTCGGGTCAGGAGCCGCCTGAGGCCTTGCTGACCGATATTGATGCGCCTCATGCGGAGTTTGACGGCACGCCGCCGCGAGCAACAGGCGCCACCGGGTTTCTGGTGACCCTGTTCACGGGCCTCGCGGGCGTCTTCGCGGTCCTGGGATATACGGGGGCGCTGGGCAATTATGAGGCTGAATTCTACGTCGTCGCGGCCATATTGGGCGTGCTGGCGCTGGCCTTTCTGGTGTCGGGCGTCGCTACGGGCGGCCGCGGTCCTCGCGCTTGAACCATTAAAAAGCCCCCGAGCGAGCACGCTCGCCGGGGGCTTTTGGGCAGATTGCGAAGCCTAGCCAATCTTGAGCTGGGCCATCAGCGCTTCGGCGACCGGCTTGGACGAGGCCGGGTTCTGGCCGGTGATCAGGCGATGATCGGAGACCGCGAACGGCGCCCAATCCTCGCCCTTGTGATAATCGCCGCCCTTTTCCTTCAGCGCGTCTTCCAGCAGATGGGGGACCACATTCGTGAGGCCCACAGCCTCTTCTTCTGAATTGGTGAAGCCGGACACCTTGCGCCCCTTCACCAGCGGGTGGCCGTGCTCGTCCTTGGCGTTCAGAAGAACGCTCGGGGCGTGACAGACCGCTGCGACCGGCTTGTCAGCCTTCCAGAACGCTTCGATCAGCGCCACGCTGTCATCATCATTGGTCAGATCCCACATCGGGCCGTGGCCGCCCGGATAGAAGACAGCGTCAAAGTCTTCTGAGTTGACCGTTGAGAGCTTCACCGTGTTCGCGAGCGCTTTTTGCGCGTCTTCATCGCCCTTGAAGCGTTGAGTGTCTTCGGTCTGGGCGTCTTCGCTATCGCTTTTGGGATCGAGCGGCGGCTGGCCGCCCTTGGGCGAGGCGAGAGTGAGTTTCGCGCCGCCATCCTTGAAGGCGTAATACGGCGCGGCGAATTCTTCGAGCCAGAAACCGGTCTTCTCGCCGGTGTCGCCAAGCTCATCGTGTGAGGTCAGGACCATCAGGATATTCATGGGGGGAGCTCCTATCGGGGGTGTGCGGTTAGAAGTAAGGGGGCGGATCAGGCGTTCAACCAGCCCGACTCAGACAAGACAGGCGATCACCAGCAGTGCGCCTGTAGCGGCGAGCAGGTCTTCGGTCAGAGCCGCGCGCAGGTCAGTGCCCAGACGTTTTGACGCCCAGCCCCGCAACTGGGCGCAGCCATATGTGCCGACGGCCGCGCCGATGACGCCGACGAACATCACCCAGAGACCGCCGAGCGCTGCCCCGACCAGAGCGCCAGCGGCGAGTCGGGCGATCAGGCCGGGCATTTGCGTTCTGGACGGCGTTTGTGGGCGTTTGTCGGCCCAAAGTTCAAGCGCAGCCAGGGCGGCGAGGGGGGCGAACGCCCACACGCTGCCCAGCCAGCTAAAAGGCGCGATCACGACCATTGGCGCGATAAACAGTGCATAGCCGCTTAACAGGGCGAGCGCGAGAAAGGTCCGGGCGCCCGTGATCAAACCCAGAAGAAAGGCGGCGAGCATCACCATGTCAGACCGTTCATTGCCAGCTTGAATAAAGCTAACGTCACGGTCCGGCATTGGTTCCGGTCAGCGTGGAGTGGCGGAGGCCAAGCTCGTTTGAGAAAGCGCGCTTCTGACCTTGGGCATGATGCGGCGGCTGACCGGGGCTTCGGCGCCGGTTGTCAGCACCAGTCGCCCGCCGCCGCCCGGCTCACGCTCCAGCCGCACCACATGGGCGGTGTTGACGATATGAGAGCGGTGCACCCGCAAGAATGTGGGCGGCAGACGCTGTTCGAGCGCCGTCAGCGTCATCGTGTAGAGCACGGTGCGTCCATCGCTGTAGACCAGATCCACGTAATCGCCAGCGCCTTGTATCCGGATAATCTCTTCAGTGCGGACATAATCGGTTCGCCCCGCACTTTCGAGCGTCAGAACGGCGGGTTCAGACGCTTGCTGCGCCAGGGCCAAAGCGGCGTCCAAAGCCTCCGCCCGGCGGGTTTCCGCGCGGCGACGCGCCTGTTCGCGGATCAGGCTCAGCGCTTGTCGGATGAAGAGCGCAATCAGGAACACCGCTCCCAGCCAGTACAGGTGCAAGTCAATGAACCGGCTCTGGGTGAGGACCGCCAGGACCATGGCAACGCTGAAGCCGACGGCGTAAGGCCAGGCGTGCCGTCTACCGTTCAAGGCTGCATGTCCGGCGCCGAGCGCAACCAGTCCGAACGCCAGCGCCAGCGTGGTCCAGGTCTTGGCGTCAAAGCCGCGAGCCAGCGCGATCGGCGCCAGGAGTACGAGGGCGGCCCCGGCCAGAGCTTTCAGGCGGTGTCTGAAGCGGAGAGCCGTGAATTCCTTCAAGCCATAGGCGATCAGGCTGAGCGAGAAGCCATAGGCGCTTAGAACAATACCGATCAACCGCGCATCATGCAGCGGATAAGGATAGGAGACGAGCCCGCGAGATGTCTCTATCAGGAGTTGGGCGCCCAGACTGGCGCTGATCAGGGCGAGAATGATCGGCGCTTCGCGTTCTTCTGACCGCGTGGCCATGGCCAGAAACACCATTACGCCCAGAATGAAGACGCCGAGCATGATCAGGCCGGGCCAGTAATAGCTGAGTATGTCGGCCGTGGGAGAGCCGTACTCGTCCAGAAAAAGGCCTTGCATCGGCGCTGTCAGAGTCAGAACGCCGTGATGGCCGGACAGATGCACAACCAGCGTATTATCGCCCGCTACAAACAGATCGCGCGGGGCGTGGGCGGCGTAATCAATGCGGCCGGGACTTTCCGACGCCCGGTCTGCGCCCGGCTGGCCATTGGCGCCGATCACCACCCCGTTCAGATACAATTCACTGGCGACAAGGCCCGAGATGAAGACGCCTTTGGGCTCGGACGTGTCTATCCACTCCTGATCCACGGTGAAGTCAAGCCGCGCCCAGAGCTCCCGTCCTTGCGGATCAAGGGCGTAAAATCGACTAGGCTCACAACTGGACGCTTCGAAATTCGGAGGAGCTTGTTGTTGAGCCTCGGCCGGGCAGACGACCATGGGAAGACTGCTGAGATTAATGGCCTGGCGCGCGTGTGCGCCAGTCGGCGCGACGAACCAAATCAGCAGCGCCAATACGAGCTGAAGCCGGGTGTGCGCTTGGGACTTCAACTGGGCTCTCTCCCGGGCGCCGTTCACCGATCTGGCCGCGCCACTGACCGAAGCGCGCCTGACACAGGGCGCTCTGAAGACCAACCATGCTCCGTGCCCCGCCGCAAGAGCGGGATGATGTCATAATGGAGAGATTAATGCGGTCAGGCCTGTTTGTAATCGTTTCCGCTCTGGCGCTCACCGGCGCCGCTCAGGCGGAAGATCCCATAATATTCACCAGTCATGCGGGCGAGAGCGTCGAGGCGTATCAAGGCGCGTTCCAGGCGCCGGAAAACCGCAATGATCCGGACAGCCGGATGATTGAGATCGGCTATGTGCGCTTCCCGGCGCTCGAGGGCGCGAGTGGTTCGCCCATTGTCTATCTCGCCGGAGGACCGGGCGGCTCTGGCACAGGAACGGCGCGTCGTCAGCGGTTCGATCTGTTCATGCAGATGCGCCGCCATGGTGATGTGATCGCTTTTGACCAACGCGGTACCGGTCTTTCAAGCAATGATCTGCCGCTCTGCATCTCGAGCGTCGCAGTGTCAGAGACTGAACCTACGACCGACGCGGCGTATGCAAACGCTTATCGTGAGGCCGCGCTGGAGTGCCGGGCTTTCTGGCATGAGCAGGGTGTGGCGATCGAGGGATACACCACCCAGCAAAGCGTTCAGGACATCTCCGACCTGCGTGCGCATCTGGGCGCTGAAAAGGTGACCTTGTGGGGCATTTCCTATGGCACGCATCTCGCTATGGCCGCGCTCAAATCCATTCCTGAAGAGATTGATCGTGCAATCCTCGCGAGCGCGGAAGGGTTAGACCAGACCGTCAAACTGCCCTCCCAGACAGAATCTTATATCGAAAGACTGCAGCAAGCTGTGAATGCCCAGCCCGCCGCAGCTGACGCCTATCCTGATATCGCAGGCATGATGCGACGCGTGCATGCGCGTCTGGAGGCCGAGCCGGTGATGATCGAAGTCGCAGTTCGTGACAGCGGCGCACGCCCGTATCTGCTGCAACGACGCGACCTGCAACAGATGACGTCCGGCCTGATTGCGGATCCCGGTTCAGCCGCCATCGCACTGGCGATGTACACAGAGCTCGATCAGGCCGGCAGTGCAAACATCGCCGCGGCCCTGATCGGCCGGTTTTATGATCTGGGCGAACCGATCAGCCTCAGCCCCATGTCTACAGCGATGGATATGGCGTCCGGGATCACCGATGCGCGGCTGGTGCAGGTCGAGGCCGAAGCGCAAAACGCGCTTCTGGGCGCCTATCTGAACTTTCCCATGCCGCAGCTCAACCGCCTCTGGGACGGGCTCGATCTGGGCGACGGGTTTCGCACTGCGCCGCAGGGCGATACGCCGATCCTGTTGCTCTCTGGCACGTTGGACGGTCGCACCTATCCGGGCAGTCAGCGTGCAGCGTTGGCCGGAATGAGCGATGTGGACTGGGTGATAGTCGAGAATGCGGGCCATAACCTCTACATGACCACGCCGGACGTGCACACGGTGATGCACGCCTTCATGGAGGGAAGTTCCGTGGATGGCGAACGCATCGTCGCGCCGCTGCCGGACCTGACCGACCTGCCGTTTTAGGGCGTAACGCAAAAACGGGCGGCTCAATGAGCCGCCCGCCTTGTCTTGCAGATGTGGGGAAGGGCTTATTCGCCGTCTTCCCTTTCGCCCGGGACCGGGAAGCCCCGGTCGCGCATGAGCGGCTCGACCGTGGCGTCGCGGCCGCGGAACTGGCGATAAGCCTCGGCAGGGTCAATCGAGTTGCGCGGTGCGAAGAGGTACTGAACCATGCGTTCGGCCATCTCGGCGTCGTAGAAACCACCGGGGGCTTCCACGAAGGCTTCGGTGGCGTCCGAGGTCAGAACGTCGGCCCACATATAGCCGTAATAGCCAGCCGAATAGCCTTCACCGGAGAAGATGTGGCCGAAATGCGGGGTGCGGTGACGCATGGGCAGCTCTTCGGGCATGCCCAGACGCTCCAGCGTTTCCCGTTCGAAGGCGTCCGGGTCGATGCCTTCCGGGTCGGCGGTGTGGAAGTACATGTCCACCAGCGCCGAGGCGAGATACTCGGTGGTCGCAAAGCCCTGGTTGAAGGTGGAGGCGGCGCGGATGCGGGCCACCAGATCATCCGGCATTGGTTCACCGGTCTCAGCGTGACGCAGATAGTTCTCGATCACCGGATCGGTGAGCACCCAACGCTCCAGCAGCTGGGACTGGAACTCGGTGTAGTCACGCACGCCGCCGTTCAGCGACGGATAGGCGACGTTGGAGGACAGGGCGTGCAGTGCATGGCCCATTTCATGGAAGAAGGTCGTGGCGTCCGAGAAGCTGATCAGCACCGGTTCGCCAGGCGCGCCCTGAATGAAGTTGGAGTTGTTGGACGACAGCACGGTTTCCTGGCCGTCAAAGGTGGTGTGACCGCGATAGCTGGTCGCCCAGGCGCCCGAGCGCTTGCCCTGACGGGCGTAGGGGTCGAGATACCACAAGCCGATATGGTTGCCGGTTTCGTTATCGGTCACCTCCCAGACGCGCACATCGGGGTGGAAGACCGGCACGGAGCCGTCGGTGATTTCTTCAAACTGGAAGCCGAAGAGCTCGCCCGAGACGAAGAACATGGCCTCGCGCAGGTTCTCGATGTCGAAGTACTGCTTTACTTCCTCAGAGTTCAGGTCGTATTCGGCCTGACGCACTTTTTCCATGTAGTAGCGGTAATCCCACGGCTCGATGGTGATGTCGTCGCCGCGCTCATCGGCCAGCGCCTGCATCTGGGCGACTTCTTCCTCGACGCGGGCGATGGCGGCCGGCCAGACGGTCTCCATCAGCTCCAGCGCGTTCTCCGGATTGCCCGCCATGCGGTTTTCCAGGCGCCATTGGGCATAATTGTCATAGCCGAGCAGTTCGACGCGCTCGTCCCGCAGCGACAGGATCTCGGCGATGATGGCGTTGTTGTCGTACTCGTCGCCGTTATCGCCGCGATTGTAATAGGTGCGCCAGACCTCTTCGCGCAGATCGCGTTCGTCGGAATAGGTCAGGAACGGATCCATGGAGGAGCGCGTGTTCAGGACCGCGTATTCGCCTTCACGATCACGCTGGGCGGCCAGATTGGCGGCGGCGGTGACAAAACTGTCCGGAAGGCCCGACAGCTGGTCCTCGCTCAGATAGGTGACGTAGTTTTCTTCATCCGCCAGCACATTGTTGGCGAAGCGGGTGTGCAGCTCTGCCAGGCGTGATTGGATGGCGGCGTAACGCTCGGCTTCGGCGCCCTCAAGAGTCGCGCCATTGCGGGCGAAGCTGTCATAGGTCAGCTGGACAAGGCGCTGCTGGTCGGGGCGCAATGTCGCCATTTCCTCGCCTTCATAGACGGCGCGGATGCGCTCAAACAGCGCTTCGTTCTGGGTGATTTCCGACGAGAAGGCGGACAGGACCGGCGCCATCTCACGCTGGATTTCGCGGAATTCCGGCGAGCTCATATTGGACGACCAGATGCCGTAATAGGTGAACACCCTGTCCAGAGTGGAGCCTGAGCGTTCCATGGCGACGATGGTGTTTTCAAAGGTCGGCGCGTCGGTATTATTTGCGATTTCCTCAATCTCGGCGCGGGAGCGGTCCATGCCCGTCTGCAATGCCTCGCGCAGATCGGACAGCTCCATCTGGTCAAAGGCGGGCACACCGCCGAACGGACCATCCCATTCGGCGATGAGGGGGTTCGCACTCTGCGCCGGATCAGACATGGAGGCGTCCTGCGTCTGCGGCGCCGTTTGAGATTGGGTGTTCGCCGTGGTGTCGGCCGGTTGGCTGCAGGCGGCGAGGGCAAGCCCGCTGGCGGCGGCGAGAAGAAGTGAACGCATGAAAAGTCCTCCCTGAGGGAATAGCTTGATTGCGCGCACCCTAGGGCATCATCCCTCCGCCATGAAACGATCCACGCAGCAGACGGGTCCCGCGCAGGCGTCAAAGAGGGGAAGGCGGTCAGTCTTCGCCAGCTTGCTCTTCGTCATCGTCAGACTGTGAGCCGCCAGGAGGGTTGTACATCACCGCGATTCCCATCTGCAGGCTGGCGAAGGTGGAGCCGATGAAAAAAGCCAGCAGCAGCCGGACACCGGTTCCGCTCACACTGCCTTCGGTCAGGCGCCTGAGATGACCCACATCCAGAACCAGCAACACTGCCGTAAAGGCGATGCCGATCGCCATGCCCAGAACAGCGTGGCGGAGCAAGAAGCGCAATAGATCGGTCATACGGGCCTCCGACGTGCGCCCCAGTCTGGCGATTGTCAGACAGGGGATAACTAGACTTAGCGCCGCAGACAGAGAAGGCCACTCGCCAGAAAGGACAGAGTCGGTTTAGGGTTCGCCCGGCTCAAGGGGAGGGCGGCGAATGGGCGTGCTGATCACAGGCCTGGTGTTTTTCATCGGCGTGCATCTGACGCGGGTTTTGGGGATCAAGGCGCAGGTGGTCAAAGTCACTGGCGAAGCGCTGTTTGCGATCTTCTATTCCGTCATCAGCACGATCGGACTGACTTTGATTATCTATGGGCAGATTCTGGCCCATCCTTCGGTCAATATCTGGTGGCCGCCCGCCTGGACTCGGACATTGGCGCTGGTAGCGGTGCCACTCTCTCTGATCTTGATCATCGCGACCTATTTACCCAGCCATATCCGCTCGATTACGCGTCATCCGATGACGCTGGGCGTGTTTCTGTGGTCGGGCTCGCATCTTCTGGCCAATGGCGAGCTCGCCTCCATCGTACTCTTCGGCGCCTTTGCCGGCTGGTCTGCGATCTTGCTGATCGAGGGCTACTGGAGCGGCGGGCATTTTGCGCGACCCGGTCAATTATGGGCCGATCTCACGGCTGTGCTTGTTGGCTTGCTGGCGTCTGCGTTGATCGCTTATTTCCACATGCAGCTTTTCGGCGTTGCAATCGTCGAGTTTGCATCCAATCGCACCGCACCCGGCATCTAATCGATACAGGGCGCCTTGAGCGCGTCCCCAATCTGGAGGTTGATTATGGAAGACATTCTGGTTCCGCTGGGCCTGTTCGGCATGGTCGTGGCGATCGTGGCGCTGAACGTCGCGGGTTCCGCATCGCGGCGCAAAGCCGTGCTGGAGACGGTGCGTGAAGCGGTCCGCAGCGGTCAGCAACTGAGCCCGGAGACCATCAAGGCGCTGGGCGTGCAGGAAAAGCCCAAAGGCGGCGATCTGAAAGCGGGCGCGATCCTGGTCGCAGTGGCGGCGGCGCTGGTGGTCATGGGCTGGACGATCCAGACGACGACAGCCGATGATGAAGTGTTTGCGATCATGCTGGCTGTATCGGCTTTCCCTGGCTTTATTGGCCTGGTTCTGATGCTGTTTGGTGTGTTCTCGCGCAAGAAAGACCGGGACTGATCCGGTCTTTAAGGGGGAGCTGCGGGATGACGCCTAGTGACGGCGAACTGATAGCGATGGTGATCGCGGGCAAGGACCAGAGGGCGTTCTCTTCTCTGGTCACCCGCCACCAGTCCGCTGTGCGCGCCGTGCTCATGCGGCTATGTCGCAACGCAGCTCTGGCGGATGATCTGGCGCAGGAGACCTTTATCAAGGCCTATAACAAGATCTCAGCCTATACAGGCGCAGGATCGTTCAAGGCCTGGTTATGCCGGATTGCTTACAATGAGTTTTTGATGAGCGCGCGCAAGCGCAAGGCGATCGACAAGACGATGGACAAGCTCAAGGCCCAACCCATGGAGACCCATCAGGCGCCCGCAGACGGCGGCGCCCGAGTGGATCTTGACCGGGCGCTCGCCACGCTGGGCGAGGAAGAGCGGGTCTGTGTGGTGCTCTGTTATGCGTCAGGGTTGTCGCATTCTGACGCGGCGGAGGTTACAGGCCTTCCGCTGGGTACGGTGAAGAGCCATGTTAATCGTGGCAAGGGCAAGCTGAAAGCCTGGTTCGAGCGCAAGGAGGCGGCGGCATGACGGACGAACATGATCATCTGAACGACGACGCCTTTGATGCGGACCTGACGGCGATGTTCGCCGAGGTGGCGCCGCCGCAGGACGACCCGGTCTTTGTGGAGCATGTCTCCAAACGCCTCGCCAATCCGGATCGCATGCGCTTTCTGGCGCTGGGCGGCGCCGGTGCGACAGGCTCTGCGGTCGCCGGCAGCCAGCTGGAGAATCTGGTCACGCTTGTTCCGTCTGATCAGATGACGGGCGTGATGGGGCAGGCCATGTCCTTCTTCGGCCCGGAAGCCTTTGTGACGGCGATCCTGGCGCTGGTGGCGCTTGGCTTCGCCTGGGTTCTGCCTGGCGTGCGCAGCTATATCTGAGGCGTACACGACCGGGTGAAGACGCACCGCTTGTGCGCCTGCGAAAGCGCGATACTCTGCCGGGCTCTGATTGCTAGGGAGTCCCGCCATGTCCGCTCAAACCCAGGCGCCGATCAAGCGGCTCACCCCGCCCGACATTCGCGCCCGCAAGGGCGCTGAGCCCATTGTCTCCCTGACCGCCTATGACGCGCCGATGGCCGCTGTGATGGATCCGCACACGGACTTGATTCTGGTGGGCGATTCGGTGGGCATGGTGGTTCATGGCCTGCCCAACACCATTTCGGTGACGCTGGAGATGATGATTCTTCACGGTCAGGCGGTGATGCGCGGCTCCAAACAGGCGCTGGTCGTCGTGGACATGCCGTTTGGCAGCTATGAACAGTCCAGGGAACAGGCTTTCGTCAATTGCGTGCGAGTCTTGCAAGAGACAGGGGCGGGCGCCGTGAAGCTCGAAACCAGCGTGCAGATGGCGGACACCGTGCGATACCTGGTGGAACGCGCCGTTCCGGTCGTGGCTCATGTAGGGCTACGTCCCCAGGCGGCGCTGGCTGATGGCGGGTTCAAGGCCAAGGGCCGCGATGACGACAGCCGCGCCAAGGTGCTGGCTGAAGCGCGCGCGATGGACGAGGCGGGCGCCTTCGCCATCGTGGTGGAAGGCGTCGCCGAGGATGTGGCGCGTGAGGTGACTGAGATGGTGTCTGCGCCCACCATCGGCATCGGCGCCTCGGCAGCCTGTGACGGTCAGGTTCTCGTGATGCAGGACATGCTGGGCCTGTTCGATTGGACGCCGAAATTCGTCAAGAAGTACGGTAATTTACGCGAGCTGGCCGAGGCGGCGTTTAAAGAGTACGCGCAAGACGTTCGGTCGCGCGCCTTTCCGGGCCCTGACCATGTCTACGGCGCCAAGAAGCGCTGATACCGCAAGCACGTATTGCCCGCTGCGATGCACGCGGCTAGGGTCCGCCGCACAGAGATTTAAACAAGTGGAGCGCCCCTGTGGTCGACGTTTTCGACGAAGTTGAAGAAGAGCTGCGCCAGGAACGGTACAAAGCCCTTCTCAAAAAGTGGGGCCCGTGGGTTGGGGGCGGAGTCGCCGCCATCGTTCTGGGCGTGGGGACGTACCAATTTGTTGAATGGTCGACCAAGCAGCGCGCGGACAGCGCCTCTGACGCCTTTCAGGCGGCGGCGGAGCTCTATGAAGCCGGCAATGTCATGCAGGCCGACAGTCAGTTTCAGGCGCTCGCTGAGTCTGCGCCGCGCGGGTATGAAACCCTGGCGCTGATGCGTCGTGGCGACATCGCGCTCTCCCAGGGCAATCGTGAAGACGCGGCGCGCCTGTTCACGCAGGCCGGCGAGATCAGTCCTGAGCCGATGATCCGTGATCTGGCGCGCTATCAGGCGGCGCTCGCCCAGTTTGACGCCCTGTCATATGACGACCTCGCCAACCGGCTGGAGCCGCTGACCGAAGGCGAAGCGCCGGTCGGGCTGCTGGCGCGCGAACTGATGGCCGCTGCGGCTTTGCGCGATGAGCGCTGGGATGAAGCGCGGCAGCGTTATCAACTCCTGTCCATTGCGCTTGATATGCCAGAAGGCATGAGCCAGCGGGTGGTGGAGGCGCAGTCCTTTCTCAATCAGCGCGCGCCTGTCGCTGCGCCCGCAGAGATGGCTGAGCAACCTGCGGACCTTCAAGAGCCGGCGCAAGCCCCGGCCGAGACTGCGGGTCAGACCGCCGAGCAAGAGGAGGACGGGCAGTGACCCTGTCTCGCACCCTGCCGCTTTACGCCCTGATGGCCGCCAGCCTTGTGCTGACGGGTTGCGGGGCCGGCGAACGTCTGAGCAATCTGAACCCGTTTCAGGGCGAAGAGACAGATGACCCCAATGCGCCGCCCGAGACCGAACGCCGGTCTGTGCTGGAGCTGGGCGATACGCTGCGCGTGGACGAGGCGGGCGTCGTTTCCCTGCCGCGCGCGTATGTGAATACGGCCTGGCCCCAGGCGGACGGGTATCCGACCCACGCCATGCAGCACACTCAGGCCAGCGGCGATCTCAACATTGTCTGGCGCTCTCGCATCGGCGACGGCTCCAGCCGCAACGCTCGCATCAACGCGCGTCCGGTCGTTTCGGACGGCGTGACCTATGTCATTGACGCCCGGGGTCGCATCTCGGCGCTGAACTTGTCAGACGGGGAAGAGATCTGGCGCACGCGCCTGGACGATCCCAGCCTGCACGAAGCGCAAGGCGACGGCTTTTTGCCTTTCTTCCGGGGCGGCGACCAGGTTCTGACATTTGGCGGCGGCCTGTCCTTTGACAGTGGCCGCATCTACGCCCATTCAGGCGGCGGCTTCTTTGTGGCTCTGGATGCTGCAACGGGCGACGAAATCTGGCGCACTCATTCGCTGACCCCGTTCCACTCTTCGCCCACCGTGGCGGATGGCCGGGTGTTTGTCTCGACCGATGACAACGAATTGCTGGCTTTGGATGCGAGCACGGGCGACGTGTTGTGGACGCATCGCTCCATCGCTGAAACCGCGCGCATCCTGACCTCTCCGAGCCCGGCCGTTTTGGGTGAAGTGGTCATCGCCCCGTATTCCTCGGGTGAGCTGGTGGCCCTGCGGGCGCAGAACGGCACCGTGCTGTGGTCAGATTCCCTGACCCGTGCGGGCGGTCTAACCCCGCTGTCCACCATCAACGACATCGCCGCGAGCCCCGTCATTCTGGGCGATGCGGTCTACGCCATGAGCCATTCGGGCTCGATGGCGGCGTTCGATATTCGCAGCGGCGAGCGTATCTGGGAGCAGCCGGCGGGGGGCTTGAACGCACCGACCATAGCCGGTGATTTTCTGTTCCTGACCACCGTCAATGCCGAGCTTGTCGCGATTGAACGTAATACCGGCGCTGTGCGCTGGCTGACCCAGCTGCAGCAGTTCCGTAATGAGCGCAAACGCAAGAATCGCGTTTCTTGGGCGGGGCCGATTCTGGCGGGAGATCGCCTTGTGGTGGCGTCCTCTGAAGGGGATTTGCGGTTCTATGATCCGGCCAATGGCGAACAGATGGGTGAACGCAATCTGGGAGATTCGGTTTACATTGCGCCCGTGATCGCAGATGAAACGGTGCTCGTGCTGACCGATGAAGGCCGCCTGATCGCTTTACGCTGATTTCAGGGGGCTCTGGAGCCATTCTTTGAAATCGACCCTGCCTGCCCTCGCCATTGTGGGACGGCCCAATGTGGGCAAGTCCACGCTGTTTAATCGTCTCGCTGGCAAACCGCTGGCGATCGTGGACGATCGTCCGGGCGTAACGCGCGACCGGCGCGAAGCGCGTGGCCGTATCGGCGACCTCGAACTGCGTCTGGTGGACACCGCCGGCTATGAAGACAACAAGGCGGGCATCGAGGCGCGCATGCGCGCTCAGACCGAAGCCGCCCTTGATGAAGCTGATGTCTGCATCTTCCTGATCGATGGGCGCGAGGGCGTTACGGCGATGGATGAACGCTTCGCCGACATTCTGCGTCGCCACGACATCCCGGTCATTCTCGCCGTCAACAAATGCGAAGGCTCCAAGGGCGAATACGGCGCCCTGGAAGCGTGGAAGCTGGGCATGGATGAGCCTGTGCCCATTTCCGCGGCGCATGGTGAAGGCATGGGCGATCTGTATGCGCGGCTGACTGGCGCGCTCAAACAGGTGCGTGCGCGCATCCGCTCCGAACTGGAAGCGCAGGGCCTGACAGGTGAAGAAGATGAAGAGGGCGCGCCGCTGCGTCTGGCGGTCGCCGGCCGCCCGAATGTGGGCAAATCCACGCTCATTAACGCCCTGATTGGCGAAGACCGTCTCATCACGGGCCCCGAAGCGGGGCTTACCCGGGACGCGATCGCTGTGCAATGGGAATGGGATGGCCGCCGCGTACGCCTGCACGATACGGCGGGGTTGCGAAAACGCGGCAAGGTGGATGACCGGCTGGAGCGCATGAGCGCGGCGGACACGCTGCGCGCCATCAAGTTCGCCGAGATCGTCTTGCTTCTGGTGGACGCCGAGCGCCCGTTCGAGAAACAGGACCTGACCATCGCCGACAAGGTGGTGAACGAGGGCCGAGGTCTGATTGTCCTGATCACCAAATGGGATCTGATTGAGGATAAACAGGCCAAGCTGGTTGAGTTGCGCGAAGAGTTCGAACGCCTTCTGCCGCAGATCAAAGGCGCGCCGCTGATCCCGATATCCTCGATTTCAGGTCGGGGCCTCGACAAGATCATGCCGGCCGTCACAGAGCTGCACAAGAACTGGGACGTGAAGGTGAAAACCCGCGACCTCAATGACTGGCTCGCCGAGATGGTCCAGCGTCACCCGCCGCCCGCCGTGGATGGTCGCCGGGTCAAACCGCGTTATCTGAGCCAGACCAAGGCGCGACCGCCGACCTTTGTTCTGATGGCCAGCCGGGCGTCGCAATTGCCCGACAGCTACAAGCGCTATCTGATGAATGGCCTGCGCGAGGCGTTTGATCTGCCCGGCGTGCCGATCCGCCTGATCGTGAAGGGGCAGAAAAACCCCTACGCCAAGGACAAATAAAAAAGGCGGCCTGCGGGCCGCCTTTTTCGTGTCTGGGTATCAGCGCCGTTGGATCAGCCCTGCGCGCTGACGATCTCGCCATTGCGGATCTCGCTTGGCAGGCATAGCTCGACGACCTTGGGCGCGATCTCTTCAGGCGTCGGCAGGGTGTCGGGGTCTTCGCCCGGCGCCGCCTTGGCGCGCATGCGGGTGCGCGTCGCGCCGGGATTGAGCAGGTTTGCGCGCAGGGGCGTGTCAGCCAGCTCGATCGCCCAGGACTGCACCAGATTGTCGAGCCCGGCCTTGGAAGCGCCGTATGCCGCCCAATAGGCCTTGGCGCGTTGGCTGCCGACGCCGGAGGTCATGAAGACGGCGCGGCCAGCGTCTGAGGCTTTCAGAAGGCTCTCAAAAGCGCGGATCATGCGAGCCGGGGCGATCAAATTGGTCGCCAAAACTTCATTCCAGACCTTGGACGGGATTTGAGCGGCGGGGGTCAATGTGCCGAGAACTCCGGCGTTCGCCACCATGATGTCGAGTTTTTTCCAACGGTCTGAGACCGCTTCCGCCAGCTTTTCAATGCCATCAGGCGAGTTGAGGTCAAGCGGGACCAAGGTGGCCTTGCCGCCCATCGCCTTGATGGCGTCGTCCAGTTCTTCAAGCCCAGCCTGGGTGCGGGCGGTGGCGATGATTTCAGCGCCGGCCTCAGCCAGTTTCAAAGCAATAGCGTAGCCCAGGCCCCGTGAGGCGCCGGTCACCAGCGCCACGCGGCCTGCAAGCGGTTTTGTATCGGTCATGCGTCAACCAGAAGCGAGAGTTGTTCATCCTTGGAGGACGCAGCGCGATCATGGTCCACAAGGCGAGTGGGGTAATCCCCGGTGAAATAATGGTCAGCCAGCTGAGGGCTTTCAGGATTGCGGGCTTCGCCGTGAACCGCCCAATACAGGCCTTCTACAGACAGAAAGCCCAGGGACTCACATTCCAACATCTCGATCATCTTGTCGGGCTCATGGCTGGCCGCCATCAACTCTTCGCGCATGGGCATGTCGATGCCGTAAAAATCGGGATGAGTAATGGGCGGACAGGCGGATCGGAAATGCACTTCGGTCGCGCCAGCTTCGCGCACCATGCGCACGATTTTTTTCGACGTGGTGCCGCGCACGATGGAATCGTCCACTAGCAGCACTTTCTTGCCGCGCAGGACGGATGCGTTGGCGGAGTGTTTGCGCCGCACGCCCAGATCACGCTTGGCCTGGGTGGGCTGGATGAAGGTCCGGCCGGCGAAGTGGGCGCGAATGATCCCCAGATCAAAAGGCTTGCCGATCTCTTCAGAGAAACCCAACGCCGCCGCCATGCCCGAATCCGGCACCGGCACCACCACATCGATGTCGGCGGGGCATTCCTGGGCCAGGCGGATGCCCATGCGTTTGCGCGCTTCATAGACAGAGATGCCATCGATGACTGAGTCCGGGCGCGCGAAATAGATGTATTCGAACGCGCAGGTCTTGGCTGGACGCGCCGGGGCGTAACGCCGGGTCTCGAGCCCTTTGTCAGAGACGATCACCACTTCACCCGGTTCAATATCGCGGATATAGCGTGCGCCGATCATATCCAGCGCGCAGGTTTCGGACGCGAAGATCGTCGCGCCATCCAGCTCGCCCATTACCAGCGGACGAATGCCCAGCGGGTCACGCGCGCCGATCAGAAGATCATTGGTCATCGCCACCAGCGCAAAGGCGCCTTCGATCTGGGTGAAGGCGGAAATCAGGCGCTCGACCGAGTCCGGTTGTTTGGAGCGCGCTGCGAGCTGCAAGATCACTTCGGAATCCGAAGTGGACTGAAAGATCGCGCCGCCGGCGACCAGCTCTTCACGCAGCATGCGGGCGTTTGTCAGATTGCCATTATGCGCCAGCGCGATGCCGCCGCCGCGCACATCCGCATAGAGGGGTTGCACATTGCGCATGCCCGATCCGCCGGAAGTGGAATAGCGGACATGGCCGATCGCCATGTCGCCGGTCAGGCGCTCGAGCCGCTTGGGTTCGGTGAAGTGCTCGCCCACCAGCCCCAGATGGCGCTCTGTGGTGAAGCGGCCTTTTTCACGGTCATAGCTGGTGATGCCGCACGCTTCCTGCCCGCGGTGCTGCAGGGCGTGAAGGCCAAAAGCGGCCAGGACCGACGCATCGGCCACGCGACGCACGCCGAACACGCCGCATTCTTCCTGCGGCCGGTCGGTGGCGGGATCATAGGTCAGGCTGGGAAAGCTCATCCGTCCTCGTCCTCATTTGTGCGCTCGATAAGCCGACCGATAGGGTCTTCGTCAACGCTCTGTTGCGGTTGGTCTGCAGCCTTCTTGGCGTTGACCCAGCTGGATTCAGGGGCAAGCGACTGCAAAAGATTGGCGCTGGCCTCGGCCAGTGGATAGACGCGAGAGCCCGTCAGCCAGTTCGGCGTGGCGCCGGGCAGGGTGTTCTTGAACACAAGAACCAGAAGGCCCAGCAGCACCAGACCGCGCGCCAGGCCAAACACAAATCCCAAGGCCCGGTCCAGAACCGGCACGTCCTCGCCCTGTTTGACGTTATGGGTCAACGGGCCTGTCACAAAGCTGACCGCCAGATAGACCAGCAAGAACACAACGCCCATCGAGAGCAGGTTGGCGAACAAGGCCGAGCCGACCACCGACTGGGTGAGGGGGGCGAAGACAGGCCGGGTCCACAGCGCAGCGAGCGCGGCGGCGACCAGCGCAGTCACGGTCAGCGCTTCGCGCACAAAGCCGCGCATCAGCGCCATGATTCCAGACGCAAACAGGATGACGAGGGCGAAGAGATCAAATCCGGCGAGTGCTGCGTTCATCTTGTCCCTCTCTCCTGCGCGCTAGACGGCGTCCTGGCCCAATCGGCGCACAAGCGCCTGAACCGTGGAAACGCTGTCCACCTTCACGCCCGCGCCCTCAACGCCTTCGGGAGCGAGCGCGCGGTTAAATCCCAGTTTTGCGGCTTCTTTCAGGCGCGCATCCGCGCGGCCGACCGGGCGCACATCGCCAGACAGGGAAATCTCGCCGAACGCCACGCCCTCTTTGGGCAGGGGAGTATCCAGGAACGAAGAGATCAAGGCTGCAGCCACCGCCAAATCTGCGGCGGGTTCGTTGATCTTCAACCCGCCTGCGACGTTCAAATAAACGTCACGCCCGCCGAATCCAAGGCCGCATCTCGCCTCTAGCACCGCGAGCACCATGGCGAGGCGTCCTGAATCCCAGCCTACAACTGCACGTCGCGGCGTGCCAAACGCCGCCGGAGCCACAAGCGCCTGTATTTCCGTCAGAACCGGGCGTGTGCCTTCCATGCCGGCGAAAACCGCCGCGCCAGAGGCGGCTTCACCGCGTCCATCCAGAAAAAGCGCGGACGGGTTCGCCACTTCCTGCAAACCGGCGTCCACCATTTCGAAAACGCCGATTTCATCTGTGGGGCCGAACCGGTTCTTCACCGCGCGCAGGATCCGGAACTGGTGGCTGCGTTCGCCTTCAAAATACAAAACCGCATCTACCATGTGTTCGACCACGCGCGGGCCGGCGATCTGGCCGTCCTTGGTCACGTGGCCGACCAGAATGATGATGGTGTTCTTCTTCTTGGCGAACCGCACCAGCTCCTGAGCGCAGGCCCTCACCTGCGCTACTGTGCCGGGGGCCGCCGCAAGCTGGTCTGACCACAAAGTCTGCACCGAATCGATAACGGCGATGTCAGGTGTTTCTTTTTTCAGGCCATCCAGAATGACCTCAAGGCTGGTCTCCGCCGCCAGCGCCACGGGCGCATCCGCAAGTCCCAGGCGCCTGGCGCGGCGGCGCACCTGATCGGCGGCTTCCTCGCCAGAGACATACACCGCTTTCGCGCCCGCCTTGGCCAGTTGGGCGACGGCTTGCAACAGGAGCGTGGACTTGCCGATGCCGGGATCGCCGCCCACCAGAACCGCCGAGCCGGGCACCAGCCCGCCGCCTGCGACCCGATCAAGCTCACGCAATCCGGTTTCAAAGCGTTTGGGGTCTACGGTGGCGCTGCCCAGATCCACCAGCTCAAGACGGGAGCGCCGGGTGGACCGGCTGGGCGCCTTGGCGCTTGCGCCGAGCGGCGCGCTGGCCCCGCTTTCTTCGACCAACGTGTTCCACGATCCGCACGCATCACAGCGCCCCGCCCATTTGGCGTGAACCGCGCCACAAGACTGGCAGACATAGACGGTGTCGGAACGGGCCATGAAGGCTCCTTGCGGACGGCGTGGACGGACTATAACGCAAAGCGCCTGATTCGGCTGGCGCCAGAAAGGCGCAGACAATCACTCTTCCGAGCTTTCGCCCCGTACAAACCGGCACACCTCGTCATTGGCGCAGCTTTCCACGCCTTCGAGCGCGCCGCGCCACAGGATCTGGCCGTCTTTGACCATGGCCACATCATCGGCGATGTGGCGCATCGAGGTCATGTCGTGGGTGATCGACACCGCGGTGGCGCCGAGATTCTTTACCTGCCGCACGATCAGCTTGTTGATGACGTCTGCGGTTACAGGATCAAGGCCCGTGGTGGGTTCGTCAAAGAACAGGATTTTCGGCCGCGCGACGATGGCGCGGGCCAGCGCCGCGCGCTTGAGCATGCCGCCGGACAGCGAGCCGGGCCGCTGATCGGCCACATGGGCGTCCAGATCCACCTGCTCTAGCGCCTCAATGGCGCGGGTGCGCGCTTCATCGGCCTCCACATGCTCGGCGTGCAGCAGACGGAAGGCGACGTTTTCCACACGGGCAGGGAGTCAAACAGGGCGCCGGACTGAAACAGCATGCCGATCTGGGCGACGCCGGGATCGTCTTCACGGCCTGGATGGACGGCGACGCTGTCAATCTCGACCTGTCCGGACAGCGGGCGGATCAGCCCCAGAGCCGTCTTGATGGTGACGGACTTGCCCGTGCCCGAGCCGCCGATGATCACCAGCGAGCGGCCCTCATGGGCTTCAAGATTTAGATCCTTGAGCACCGGCTTGCGGCTGTCAAAGCCCACCGTGATGTTCTTCCAGGCGATTTTAACGCGCTCGGTCATGACGATCACACAAACAGGGAGGTGAGCAGATAATTGGCGGCGAAGATCAGCACCGCCGCGGCGACGACGGCGTTGGTGGCGGCCCGGCCCACCCCTTGTGCGCCGCCCTGGGCGTAATAGCCATGATAACAGCCCATCAAGGTGAGGATGAAGCCAAACACCGCCGCTTTGATCAGGCCGGATATGATGTCCCAAGTCTCCAGGAAGTCCCAGGTGTTGCGCACATAGATAGTGGGATTGAAGTCAAGCGAATGCACGCTGACCAGATAACCGCCGTAAATGCCGATAATGTCCGCCGTCGCCACCAGTATGGGCAGCACCAGAACTCCCGCCAGCACGCGTGGCGCGATCAGATAACGCATGGGGTCTGTGGCAAGGGTATGCAGCGCGTCGATCTGTTCGGTGGCGCGCATGGCGCCGATCTCAGCCGCGATGCCTGAGGATACCCGGCCCGCCAGCATCAGGGCGGCGATGACCGGGCCCAGCTCGCGCACAATGCCCATGGCGACGATGTTCGGCACGAAGCTTTCCGCGTTAAAGCGCGAGCCGCCCGTGTAGATGTTGAGCGCCAAGGCGGCGCCCGTGAACAGCGCCGTCAGCCCAACGACTGGCAGGGAAAGAAAACCGATCTTGATGAGCTGTTGAAGGAGCTGACCGCCGAAATAGGGCGGGCGGACCATGGCCGCCAGCGCATGACCCGCGAACAGGGCGACAGCCCCGGCTGAGCGCAATAGCGCGAGCAAGCCGGCTCCGATGGCGCGAAACGGGTTCATGGCGCTCCCTTGTAAATGCGCTCCGCCCGGGCGCCGAGCCCGGTCAGGATTTCATAGGGCAAAGTGCCGTCCAGCGCCGCCGCCTGATACAGGTCCGGCCCAAAAAACTCAGGCACGGCGCCTTGGGCGATGTCGGCTTCCAGGCCTGTGACGTCGATCATGGTCAGATCCATGCTGAGCCGTCCCACAATAGGGGCGCGTAATCCGTTGATGCGTGCGCATCCTGACCCGGACAGCGCCCGGGGCAAGCCATCTGCGTAGCCTGCCGACACTGTGGCGATCAGCCGTGGCGAATGGGCCACATAGGTTGCGCCATAGCCCACCGTATCGCCCGCATCGATCTCGCGCAGCTGTAAGATCGGCGCTTGCAACGTCACGACAGGCTCAAACGGATTATCCGCATTCAGGTCAGCCGTCGCGCCATAGAGCCCGATGCCGGGCCGGGTCAGGTCAAAATGATACCGCTCATCGAGCAAAACGCCGCCGGTATTGGCCAGGCTCAGCCGTGTATCGGGCAGGGCGTTGATTAGGGCCGTAAAACGCTCCAGCTGGCGAAGGTTCTGGGCTGACGCCGTCTCTTCAGAACAAGCGAGGTGGCTCATCACCAGTGAGACGTCGAGCGTTTGCAAGGCTGTCAGCAAGCCGCTGATATCGCCCGCGCCATAGCCCAGCCGTGCCATGCCCGTGTCGATGTGGACCGCGCACGGCCCCACAGGATTTTGGCGAAACTGCGCGGTTTCACCCGGTTGGTTCAGCACGGCGCCCAATCGGTGTTTGGCGTAGAGCGGACGGTCTTTCGCGCGATAGCCGGAAAACACCCAGATGTCGGGCGTGGGGTCCGCCAGCGCTTCACGCACTTCGACGCCTTCTTCCACGCTGGCGACAAAGAAGGTCCGCGCGCCGTCTTTCATAAGCCGTCGCGCCACAGGCCCCGCGCCCAGCCCATACGCATTGGCTTTGACCACGGCGCTGGTTTCAGCGTCTGGGCTGAGCTTTTGCAAGGCTTTGAAATTGCGCGACACCGCGTCCAGATCAACGATCAGGCGCGCACGGGTATTGTCAGGCGAAGGGGTAGCGAGAACAGACATCTGACGCTCTATGTGGCTGTGCTCGCGCCGGGGAGCAAGCGCTGGGGCGCAGCTCACGAACGCTAGTCGTGATCCTGACGCCCAGTGTAGTCGAGATCGGAGAACTTCGTGCGATCAGGGTCGAACGCCACTTTCACCGAGCCGATCGGGCCGTGACGCTGCTTGCCGATGATAACATCCGCCTGATTGCGGATCTCACGCATCTCGTCTTCCCAGGCCAGATGCTGCTCGGTGCCTTCCTTGGGCTCGAGGCGCTCAAGGTAATAGCTTTCGCGATACACAAAGAGCACCACGTCGGCGTCCTGCTCGATCGAGCCGGATTCGCGAAGGTCAGAGAGCTGGGGTTTCTTGTCCTCGCGTTGCTCCACCTGACGGCTGAGCTGCGAGAGCGCGATAACGGGCACAGACAGTTCTTTCGCCAGCGCTTTGAGCGCCTGAGTGACTTCCGAAATTTCCTGCACCCGGTTCTCGCCCGAGCTTTTCGAGCCGGTGACCAGCTGCAGATAGTCCACCACCACCATATCAAGCCCGACCGTTCGCTTGAGACGGCGGCAGCGCGCCATCAGCGAGCCGATGGGCAGGCCGCCCGTATCATCGATGTAAAGCGGGATGCCGGCGATCTCGTGCACGCCGTCGCGAATGTCTTCAAACTGGGCGGCGTCGATCTTGCCCTGACGGATCAGATAGCCCGAGATCCCGGTATAGTCGGCGACCAGGCGCGTCGCGAGCTGATCAGAGGACATCTCCAGCGAGAAGAAGGCGACGATGCCGCCATTGGTGGTCTTGCGCGTGCCGTCGGGTTGTTCCTCGGCCTGATAATTGCGCGCCACCGAGAAGGCGATATTGGTCGCCAGCGCGGTTTTCCCCATGGACGGACGCCCGGCGAGAATAACGAGGTCGGACGGGTGCAAGCCGCCCATTTTCGCGTCCAGCGATTTCAGGCCTGAGGAAATGCCGGACAGCCCGCCGCCGCGTTTGTACGCCGCCGAGGCGATTTCCAGCGATTTGTGGACCGCCAGGTGAAACGGTTCGAGCGCCTTGGAGGTGCCGCCCTGTTCAGCCAGCGCAAACAGGCGGCGTTCAGCGCCTTGCAGAATGTCTTCCGCGCTGTCGTCGGGGTCCGGCATATTGGCGGCGTGTGAGACTTCGTCGCCAAACCGGATCAGCTCGCGCCGCATGGCCAGATCATAGATCAGGCGGCCATACTCGCCTGCCGACGCCGGTTCGGGCGCCTCGCGCATCAGATCGGCGAGATAGACTGCGCCGCCCACTTCCTTCATTCCCGGGTCGCGCTCGAACCGGGTTTTCAGCACCACGGCGTCCGCCAGCGCGCCGGAAATGATCAGCTGGCTCGCCGCTTCATAGATGCGGCCATGCAAAGGATCATAGAAATGATCGGGCTTCAGCCAGTCGCCGACGCGGTGATACACCTCGTTGTCAAACAACAAGGCGCCCAGAAGCGCTTGCTCCGCCTCGATATTGTGGGGCGGCGCGCTGGAGGTTTCGAGCGGTGCGGGGGCGTGGTCGTAGGAGTCTGCGGTCATGGTTCTCTTTGATTAGCCCCATCGTCCGTGAAGTGCACGACTTGACCTTTTGGAGGGCCGATTTCCAACACTCCACAGCCACGTGTGGACAAGCCTGAAAGCTTTGGCCCGTCAGCGTTGAAGCCTGTGGATAGCGTAAGGGCGTCTGATGTGCGGTGAAAAAATGTCTGCGTCAATGAACCCGAAGCGATGAAGACTGCACCTTATGTCCTGAACGAGAGGACAAGGCATGAGCCAGGATCTTGAACGCGCACTGGACGGCTATCTCGCAGCCTCCGCCCGCACCGGCGACCGCCGAGCGCTGGGCGCGCTGGCGGGCCGCTGGACGCCGCGCTTGTCCGCTTTCGCCTGGCGCCTGATGGGTGATGCGGACGGTGTGGAAGAGGCCATACAAGATGCGTGGGTTGAAATTCTCAAAGACCTGCCGCGGCTTCGAGATGTGGACGCCTTTCCGGCCTTCGCCTTTCGCATTGTCCAGCGCCGCTGTGCGCGCCTGATCCGGCAGCGCCAATCCGGTCGCAAGCTCAAAGCAGGCGTGGAAGCTGAACCCCCGCCCGAACCGCCCGACATGGACCGGTCCGTGGATGCGCAGCGCATCCGCACGGCCATGCGAGAGCTACCGCCTGAGCAGCACGCCGCGCTCTGGCTCTACCACATCCAGGGTTTGACCGTGGCGGAGATCGCCGCCGCGCTCGACGTCCCGACGGGCACGATCAAGACCCGTCTCATGCATGCGCGCCGGAAAATCGCCGCGCAACTTCAAGGAGGATCCGATGAGTGATCTCGACCGCATGATTGAAGACAGCCTGCGAGAGGCCGATGGCCGTTCGCCCCAGCTCGACCTTGAGCCGGGATACTTCGCCCAGGCGCTTAGCCTGTTCACCGGCCGCACCGCCTGGGTGCACTGGATGATCATGATCGCCCAGGCGTTGATGTTTGTCGGGGGTGTTATCTGCGCCGTGCAATTCTATCAGGCCGACGCCGTTATGGAGGCTTTGCGCTGGGGGCTGCCCTCGGTGGTGCTGTTGGTTTTCGCGGCCATCTTCAAGACTGCGCTCGGCCCCCGGATGGAGACCAATCGCCTGTTGATGGAGATCAAGCGCGTGGAGCTGCGCATCGAACGCCTGCGGGCGGAGCGCGGCTAGTCCGCAAACGAAAACGGGCGGCTCTATAGAGAGCCGCCCGTGATCTGATCAGAAGATCGAAAGCCTTAGCTTTCGGTTTCTTCGGTCTCTTCAGAGGCCTCAGAGGAGGTCTCGTAATCGTCGTCGCCTTCGACGCCGGATTCAGCGAGTTCGACGGCCTGGGCTTCGGCCAGAGCGCGATCTTCATCGGCAGCCGCCGCGATCACGTCTTCACCAGCCGCCTGACGCTCGGCTTCGTCTTCAGTGCGGGCGATGTTGATGGTGATGGTCGCATCCACATCTGCGTGCAGGATCAGGCGCACTTCGTGCAGGCCAAGGGTCTTGATGGCGGTGTTCAGGTCCACCATGCCGCGGCTGACGACGAATTCCGGCGTGGAGGCCGCATCAGCGATGTCACGGGTGGACACCGAGCCGTACAGCTGGCCGGATTCAGACGCCTGACGGATCAGCACGAAGGTCGCGCCGTCCAGGTGAGAGCCTTCCTCGCGAGCCTTGGCGGCGCGCTCGGCATTGAGCTTCTCAATCGCTTCGCGCTCGCGCTCAAAGCGTTCCATGTTGGCGTTGGTGGCGCGCAGCGCTTTGGCTTGCGGCAGCAGGAAGTTACGGGCGTAACCCGGCTTCACCGTCACCACGTCGCCGATGGCGCCGAGCTTTTCGACACGTTCAAGCAGAACAACTTGCATGGTCTTAAGCTCCCTTAATCGACGGCGTAAGGCAGAAGGGCCAGAACACGGGCGCGCTTGATGGCGCGGGCGAGTTCACGCTGCTTCTTGGCCGACACGGCGGTGATGCGAGACGGCACGATCTTGCCGCGTTCAGACATGTAACGCTGAAGCAGCTTGATGTCCTTGTAATCGATCTTCGGCGCATTTTCGCCGGAGAACGGGCAAACCTTGCGGCGGCGCTGGAACGCGCGGCGGGCAGGGACGTTGGAGATAGAGATCTCAGCCATGGTCCGGGACTCCCTAGCGGCGTTCGCGGCGCTTGCGGTCTTCGCCTTTGCGAAGCACAGCGCTCGGTTCATCGTTCAGCTCGTCGACGCGGCAGGTCATGTAACGCATGACGTCGTCGGCGAAGCGCTGGCGGTAATCGAGGGCGTCAAGCACCTCGTTGCCAGCTTCCATGTCCAGATAGCCGTAATGGCCTTTCCGGTTTTTGTTCATGCGGTAAGCCAAAGTGCGCAGACCCCAGTATTCGGTCTTGTGCACCTTGCCGCCTTTTTCCTCGATCAGAGCCTTGAGCTCTTCAATCGCGGATTCCATCTGCGTCGGAGAAACATCCGGGCGCGCGATGAACACGTGTTCGTACTTGTTCATAAGACGTTGTCGTCCCTTCTAAAGGGCCGCGGCGCAAGCAACATCCGAAGGGCGGATGGTCTCACGTCGGCTCCCCTGGTCCCGCCCGACAAACAGAGCCGAGACGGACCACGACCAGAGGACCGCAGCCGGTGAAGCCGCGGTGTATAAGCGAAGGCAGGCGCGGGTGCAAGCGGGTCGAGACCTTGCCACCTCAGGCGCGCCCGGCTATCCCGCCTTCAAACAGAGTTGCGAGGGAGGACGCCGGATGGCGCTTGCATTCACATTTCCCGGACAGGGCAGCCAGGCCGTCGGCATGGGCAAGGCGCTGGCGGACAGCTTCGCATCGGCGCGCGCCGTCTTTGACGAGGTGGACGAGGCTTTGGGGCAGAAGCTGTCCCAGCTGATGTGGGACGGGCCGATCGAAGAGATCACCCTGACCGAGAACGCCCAGCCCGCCATCATGGCGGTGTCGCTGGCGGCCATGGCGGCGCTGAAATCCGAGTTTGATGAGGATGTGAGCGCAGCGAAATTCGTGGCCGGCCACTCGCTCGGCGAATATTCCGCCCTGTGCGCTGCGGGCGCTCTGTCGATTTCAGACGCCGCGAAGCTTCTGAAGCTCCGCGGCCAGTCCATGCAGAAAGCCGTGCCGGTGGGCCAAGGCGCCATGGCGGCGCTGCTGGGCGCCGAGATGGCGCAGGCAGAACAGGCGATTGCGCAGGCCTCCACAAGCGGCATCGTGACCATCGCCAATGACAACGCGCCAGGTCAGATCGTGATCTCGGGCGACAAGTCGGCCGTGGACGCCGCGATCGCGGCGATCAAGGAGATGGGCGTGCGCAAGGCGATGCTGCTGCCAGTCTCTGCGCCCTTCCATTGCCCGCTGATGCAGCCCGCCGCTGACGCCATGGCCGAAGCGCTCAAAGACGCGCAGATGTCCAACCCCTCTGTGCCGGTGGTGACCAATGTCAGCGCCGCGCCGGTTTCGGATGCGGAAACGCTGCGCAGCCAGCTCGTTGAACAGGTGACGGGTAAGGTGCGCTGGCGTGAAAGCGTCGATGCCATGCATGCGGATGGCGTCGAGCAATTTGTGGAGGCGGGCGCCAAGGTGCTGACCACCATGCTCAAGCGTCATATTAAAGCGGCTCAAGGCACAGCGCTTGTGACCGCAGACGATCTCGGAGCCTTCGCCGCTTCGCTTAAAGGATAAACCGATATGTTTGATCTTTCAGGTAAAAAAGCACTCGTCACCGGGGCCACTGGCGGTCTGGGCTCTGAAATCGCCCGTGCGCTTCACAAGGCGGGCGCGTCTGTGGCGCTGTCAGGCACCCGCGAAGCCGTGCTCAATGATCTGGCGTCCGAGCTGGGTGAGCGCACAGCGGTCTGCCCCGCGAACCTGTCAGACGCCGACAGCGTCGATGCGCTGCCCAAACAGGCGTCTGAAGCGCTTGATGGCCTGGACATCCTGATTTCCAACGCCGGCGTCACCCGCGACCAGCTGCTGATGCGGATGAAGGACGAGGACTGGGAGACGGTCATCAAGGTCAATCTTGAAGCCCATTACCGCCTGTCGAAGGCCGCCATGCGGGGCATGATGAAGCAGCGTTTCGGGCGCATCATCGGCATCACCTCCATCGTGGGCGTGACGGGAAATGCGGGCCAGACCAACTACGCGGCCTCCAAGGCGGGCATGATCGGCTTCACGAAAGCGCTGGCCCAGGAAGTCGCCTCGCGCGGCGTGACGGCCAATTGCGTGGCGCCCGGGTTCATCGAATCGCCGATGACCGACGCGCTGACCGATGACCAGAAGGCGGCGATTCTGTCGACGATTCCGGCTGGCAAGCTGGGTCAGGGATCAGATATTGCAGCTGCGTGCGTATATCTCGCCAGTGCGGAAGCCGGGTATGTCACGGGTCAGACCTTGCACGTGAACGGCGGTATGGCGATGATCTAGGCTTGATCGGTCCGGGCGCCCGGACCGACTTGCCAGACAGTGGGCGGCTGGCGTACGAGTTTTCGGCGTGTTATCAGCCCGCACGCTTCACGGGGGGAGGACTTGAACCCTCCTTGCGTAAACAACACCTAGGAAGCGCGACGCCCGCCGGGATGTCCGCAAAACAGAATTTGAAAAGGGACCGACATGTCCGACGTTCTTGAGCGCGTTAAAAAGATCGTTGTCGAGCATCTCGACGTTGAAGCCGAAAAAGTGACCGAGAAGGCTTCCTTCATCGATGATCTGGGCGCTGACTCACTCGACAATGTCGAGCTGGTGATGGCGTTCGAAGAAGAATTTGATATCGAAATCCCCGACGATGCCGCTGAGCACATCCAGACTGTCGGTGATGCGGTGAAATTCATCTCCGAAAAGCTCGGCTAAGCCGGAGCATATCTCATGTCGAAGCGTCGCGTCGTCGTGACCGGGTTGGGGCTTGTGACCCCGCTCGGCTGCGGAACTGAACATGCCTGGTCCCGGATTATCGCCGGGGAGTCAGGCTTGGCGAAGATCGAACACTTTGATGTGTCCGATCTATCCAGTCACGTGGCGGGTATTATCCCGCGCGTCGACGGGCGCAACGGCGGGGGCGAAAACGTCCCCGGGTCGTTCGACCCCGATGCGGTGATGCCCGCGCGAGATCGCAAGCGCATCGACGAATTTATCCTTTATGGAATTGCTGCGGCTGACGAGGCGCTCGCGCATTCCGGCTGGACAGCCGAGAGTGAAGAGGCCAAGGAACGCGCCGGCGTGCTGATCGGCTCCGGCATTGGTGGTCTTCAGACCATCTATGACGCTTCAGTCACCTTGCACGAACGCGGCCCGCGCAAGCTGAGCCCGTTTGTCATTCCCGCCATGCTGATCAACCTCGCCTCCGGCCAGGTTTCAATCCGTCATGGTCTAAAGGGTCCGAACCACGCTGTTGTGACGGCTTGTTCCACCGGCGCGCACGCCATCGGCGACGCCGCCCGTCTGATCGCCTATGGCGATGCGGACATGATGGTGGCGGGCGGCGCGGAAAGCGCGATTACCCGGCTGGGTTATGGCGGCTTTGGCGCCGCGCGGGCGCTGTCCACCAGCTTTAATGACAATCCCAAAGCGGCATCGCGTCCCTGGGACACCGACCGTGACGGCTTCGTCATGGGTGAGGGCGCGGGCGTCGTCATCCTGGAAGAGTACGAAGCCGCGAAGGCGCGCGGCGCGACGATTTACGCCGAAGTGCGCGGCTATGGTCTGTCCGGTGACGCCCACCACATCACGGCCCCGGCCGATGATGGCGATGGCGGCTTCCGGGCGATGAAATCAGCGCTGAAAAGCGCCGGCCTTACGCCCGCTGACATTGGCTATGTCAACGCGCACGGCACCTCGACGCCCAAAGGCGACGAAATTGAACTGGGCGCGGTTGAACGCCTGTTCGGCGATGCGGCCTCTGATCTGGTGATGAGTTCGACCAAATCCGCCATCGGCCACCTTCTGGGCGCTGCGGGTGCGGTTGAAGCCGTGTTCTCCATCCTCGCCATGCGCGACGGCATCTGCCCGCCGACGCTCAATCTGGACAATCCGTCCGTTGAGACGCCGATCAATCTGGCGGCCAAGGGCGCGGTGAAGAAAGAGCTTTCGGCGGTTCTGTCGAATTCCTTCGGCTTTGGCGGCACCAACGCCTCGGTCGTCTTCGCCAAAGCTGACTAGCGTCAGGATTGGATATGGGCGAGACGCAGACCCCCGCCACGGCCCCAGAAAAGACGCGCGGGGGTGTTGCGCGCCTGCTGATCTGGCTTGCCGGAATTCTGGTCGTAATGGCGCTGCTGGCGGCGGGCGCCGCCTATGGCGGTTGGGTTTGGATCAATCAGCAATTCGTTGCGCCCGGACCGGCCGGCGCCAATGAAACCGTACTGCTGCCGCGCGGCGCCGGTCTGATCGCCATCGCCAATCAGCTGGAGCGCGAAGACCTTGTCGCAGACGCCCGGCTGTTTCGCGTCATGGTGATGATTGATGGCGGGGACCGTGATTTGCGGGCGGGCGAGTTCGCGATCCCGGAATCGGCCTCCATGGCCGAAATTTACGACATTTTGCGTTCGGGCCAGACCATCCAGTATCCGGTGACCGCGGCGGAAGGCCTGACCACGGCGATGATCGTACGTGTGGTTGAAGCGTCTGATATGCTGACCGGCGAGATCGAGCGCGTGCCGGCCGAAGGAACGCTGCTGCCTGAAACCTATCTGGTCAGCCGGGGCGATACGCGCCAGGGCGTGATCGACCGCATGGAGGCGGCCCAGGACGCGTTGATCGCAGAGTTGTGGCCGAACCGGGCTGAGGATCTGCCCTTTGACACGCCGGAAGAGGCGATCATTCTTGCTTCCGTGGTGGAAAAAGAGACCGGCATCGCCCATGAGCGGCCGATGGTGGCGTCTGTGTTTGTGAACCGCATGCGCCGCGGCATGCGCCTGCAAAGCGACCCGACGATCATTTATGGCATCACAGAAGGCGAGCCTCTGGGCCGAGGCATTCGCCGGTCCGAACTCGACAGCACGTCCAACCCTTACAACACCTATCAGATTGACGGGCTGCCGCCGACGCCGATCGCCAATCCGGGCCGGGACGCGATCGCGGCCGTCCTGAACCCGCCAGAAGGCGAGTATTATTATTTTGTGGCGGACGGCACGGGCGGGCACGCCTTTGCCTCCACCCTGGCCGAACATAATCGCAATGTGGCGCGCTGGCGCCGGATTGAACGCGAACGCGCCCGAGGGGGCTAGCGGGAGGCTATCATCATGACGCTGTCTGGCATGACAGGCTTCGCTCGCACCGAACGGTCGGGCGCGTATGGCGCCGTTTCCGTCGAAGCGCGGTCGGTCAACGGCAAGGGGCTGGATGTGCGTCTGCGCCTGCCGCAAGGGCTGGATGCGCTTGAGAACCCCATCCGTGAGCTGGCCAAGGCGCGGTTCACGCGCGGTTCTGTGTCGCTCACCCTGACTGTGTCCGCGCCCGAAGATGCGGGGCTTGCCAGCGTCGATCAGGCGCGGCTGCAGGCCTATATCGAAGCCACGCGGCTTCTGGTGGACAAGGGCGTGTTGGAGCGCCCCTCGGCGGGCGAACTGTTGGCGCTGAAGGGCGTCATCACCTCTGAGGATGCGGTGCTGAGCGATGAGCAAACGTCGGCGCGCAACGCCGCCGTGCTCGACGCGGTCGAAACGGCGCTCGATGATTTGAAAGCCGCGCGACTTGAAGAAGGCGCGGCGCTCAAGGGCATGCTGGACGCCCATCTGGGCGAGATCGCGGACTTGCGCACCCAGGCTGCGGCCTGCGACAGCGCCATGCCAGCCGCCATCAAGGCCCGGCTCCAGGCCAAGCTTGAAGACTTGCTGGAGGGCGTGGTCGATCCTGAGCGTCTGGCCCAGGAAGCGGCGATGATGGCGGTGAAAGCGGATGTGCGCGAAGAGCTCGACCGGCTCAAAGCCCATATTGACAGCGCTCACGCCCTCATCAAGGCGGGTTCGCCCTGCGGCCGGAAACTTGATTTCCTGTCGCAGGAGTTCAATCGCGAAGCCAATACGCTGTGCTCGAAATCGAGCGACACCCAGCTCACCAATATCGGACTGGCGCTCAAGGCGACGGTCGATCGCCTGCGTGAGCAGGTTCAGAATGTGGAGTAGGCGTCATGCACGGTGATCATCTGTCCGGCCCGGTGTTTCGCGGTCAGAGGCGCGGCTTCATGCTGGTGCTGTCGAGCCCGTCCGGCGCCGGCAAGACGACCCTGTCCAAAAGACTTTTGACCCAGAACCCCGATCTGGTGCTGTCGGTCTCTGCGACGACGCGTGCGCCGCGTCCGGGCGAGAAGCATGGCGAAGACTATTATTTCATGGAGCAGGGCGAGTTCATCGCCAAGACCAAGTCCAACGAGTTTTACGAATGGGCGAAGGTTTTTGACCATTATTACGGAACGCCGAAAGGCCCTGTGGAAGAGGCGCTGGACGAAGGTCGTGACGTGATCTTCGACATTGACTGGCAAGGCGCTCAGGCGCTGGCTGAAAGCGCGCCAGAAGATGTGGTGCGCGTCTTCATCCTGCCGCCCTCGCTGAAACTGCTGCGCGACCGTCTGCACAAGCGCGCCCAGGACAGCGATGAAGTGATTGAAGGGCGGATGAACCGCGCCAAGGCGGAAATCGAGCATTGGGACGAGTATGATTATGTCGTCATCAATGACGATTTCTCGCGCGCCCTGGAAAAGCTCAGCCAGATCCTGCACGCCGAACGCCTGAAGCGCTCCCGCCACCCCTGGATTGAAGGCTTTGTCGACGCACTGATGGAGGAGTAGGGAACCGGACGCGCAGGTCAGGCGTTTGTCTTGACTGAGAGTTCTTCGCGCAGAAAGACCCTTTCATGCTGTCCAGGGCCGAGTTTATCGTCAATCGCGTGCTTCGGTCTATCTGGCTCCGCCCCGCTGCTTATGCTGCGGGCGCGGCGCTGGTCGTGCTGATCACGCCGCTGATCGACCCCTTCTTGCCCTTTGAGTGGAAAGAGCTGGTCTCGGCTGAGACTAATGAAGCGGTGCTGACCATTCTCGCGTCCAGCCTTCTGGCGGTGGCGATCTTTTCGCTCTCCACCATGGTTGCGGCCTTGCGCTCCGCGTCCAGCTCAGCCACGCCTCGCGCCCGCGCCTTGCTGGTTGAAGACGCCGCGGCGCAAAACGCCATCTCCACCTTTATCGGCGCATTCCTGTTCAGCCTGCTCGGTTTGATTGGCAGTTTGCTGGGCCTTTATTCCGGCTCTGGCAGAGTGATCTTGTTCGCCCTGACCGTGCTATTGGTGCTGATCGTCGTGGCGACTTTGATCCGCTGGCTTCAGCGCCTGTCAAGGCTGGGCGACGTCACCGAAGCCATCCGCCGTGTGGAGGAGGTTGCCCAGACCGCTTTTGATCATGCGCCTGCGGCTCATCAGATGGACGAGCCGCCGACATTTGACGACGGTGTGAACCTCTATCCCAAAGCGCCGGGATTTGTTCAGAACGTAGCGCTCGAAGACCTCAAAGCGCTCTGTGAGCGTCTCAATCTGCAAGTGATCGTTCTGGCGCCGCCGGGCGCCTTCGCGGACGCCGGGGCGCCCTTGGCCCGGTTGTCTGAACCCGTCGACCCGGCCTGTGAGGACGAGCTGTGCGCCTGTTTCAATCTGGGCTCGGATCGGGATTATCGATCTGACCCATGCTTTGGCTTGATCGTCCTGTCGGAGATCGCCTCAAAAGCGCTCTCGCCCGGGGTCAATGATCCCGGCACGGCCATTCACACCATTCGCGCCATACAGCGTGTGCTCCATAAATGGGCGGTTACATTGGCGGAAGAGGCCGATAAGGATACGGAGGCGGCGGACCGGACGCAGCGCGTGTTCCTGCCGGGCATATCCGTGCGCCATGCACTTGCGTGCGGGTTTGATCCGATCTCGTTTGACGGGGCGAACCGGCCCGTGATCACGCGCACCTTGCTCAGCGCCCTGTCGGGTCTGAAGGCACAGGACGATGCGCTGTTCGGCGACGCTGCGGATGAGCTGGCGCAGGCCATGCTCGCGCGGGCCCAATCTGCGATACCCCATGAGGCGGACAGGCAATCGCTGAGTGCAGCCGCCAAGCGTCTGGGGTTTGAGAACTGAGGATGTCATCACGCCAAAGCCATGGTGCTTCGCCAGAGTGTTAACGCGTGGTAGCCTCTCCCTAGATCAAACTCAGGGGAGGGACTCCATGACCTTTAAAGCCAGCCTGCTAATCGTCTCGAGCCTGTTCGTATTGTCCGCGTGTAGCCCTGCCTCTACGGGTCCTGCCGCCTCAGATTCGTCTGAAACGACTGCAGAGATGACGGGCTCCGTTCAGTCAGAGCCTGAGCTGGGCCATTCCGCAGAAGTGTTCTTCAACACGACTTCTTACGGCATGAGTGCGAGTTCGGGATATGCGTTTTCCAGCCAGACCGGGGAGATCCTGATCTCTTCTGACGAAACCGGTGTGATCAACGCCTATGCGCTGGACCCAGAAAGCGGCGATAAACGTGCGCTGACAACGTCTGACACCAACGCCACCTATGCGCTGTCCTGGTTCCCAGAAGATGACCGCATCCTGGTGACCGCCGATGGCGGCGGGGATGAACTGAACCATATCTACGTGCGTGAAGCGGACGGCGCCCTGCGTGATCTGACGCCAGGCGAGAACGTCAAGGCAAGCTTTATGGGCTGGTCCGCAGACGGCTCGCAGATCTGGATCAGCACCAATGAACGTGATCCGGCTGCGTTTGATCTTTATGCCTATGATGCAGAGACTTACGAGCGAAGCTTGGTCTTTGAGAACACCGAAGCGCTCTCCATGTCCGCGATCAGCCCGGATGGACGCTGGCTGGCGCTGGACCGGCCGCGCACCTCGGCGGACAGCGACATTCTGCTGGCGGATCTGACCTCGGATGAAGCGCCGGTTCTGATCACCGAGCATGAGGGCAACATCGCCTATGGCGCCTATGACTTCACGGCGGATTCATCAGCGTTGGTCTACGCGACGAATGAATTTGGAGAGTGGAATCAGGCCTGGACCTATGACCTCAGCACCGGGGAGCGCGCGCCCCTGATCGAAGCGGACTGGGATGTCATGTATGTGGGCTTTTCGCCCAGCGGCCAGTATCGGGTCAGCGCCGTCAATAATGACGGCTTCACTGATGTGACCGTGCTCGACACCGCGACGGGCGAGACGGTCAGCCTGCCTGACAGCGTACCCGCCGGTGACCTGGCCGGCGTTCGTTTTAATGAGGACGAGACCCAGATGGCGTTTGGGGTGACCTCATCGGTAGCGCCCAACAACATCCACTGGGTTGATCTTCAGACCGGAACGCATCGTCAGCTCACCGAAGCGCTCAACCCCGAACTCAAACCCGAAGACCTGGTGGAAGCTGAGGTGGTCCGCTTTGAGAGTTTCGATGGCCTCACCGTGCCGGGCATTATGTACCGTCCGCACAACGCCAGCGCAGACACCCCCGTGCCGGCTTTGGTCTGGGTGCATGGCGGGCCGGGCGGGCAAAGCCGGGCGGGCTATAGCGCGGCGATCCAGCACCTGGTGAACAATGGCTATGCTGTGTACGCCGCCAACAATCGCGGCTCGTCAGGGTATGGCAAAACCTTCTTCCACATGGATGACCGCCGTCATGGCGAGGAAGATCTGCAAGACATCGTCGCGGCGGGCGACTATCTGCGCTCCCTAGACTGGGTGCGTGACGACGCCGTGGGCGTGATTGGCGGCTCCTATGGCGGTTATATCACCGCTGCCGCTCTGACCTTCCATCCGGAAGCCTTTGACGTGGGCATCAATATCTTCGGCGTCACAAACTGGGTGCGGACGCTGGAATCCATTCCGCCCTGGTGGGAGAGCTTCCGCGAGGCGCTCTATGACGAGATGGGCGATCCGGCGACGGATGCTGACCGTCACCGCGCGATTTCGCCGCTGTTCCACGCCGACCAGATCGTCCGCCCGATGCTGGTGGTGCAAGGCGCCAATGATCCGCGCGTGCTGCAAGTAGAGAGCGATGAGCTGGTCGCTGCTGCGCGTGAGAACGGCGCCATTGTGGAGTATGTGCTCTTCCCCGATGAAGGGCATGGCTTCCGCCGCCGCGAAAACCGCATCACCGCGTCAGACGCTTATCTGAATTTCCTGGATGAGTATCTGGCAGGTGAACCGGTGATGGCTGAGGGAGAATAAGACGCCAGAATTGGCGGCCCGGGATCAGTCCCGGGCTGCACGCCACGCCTGAGCCAGTTTGAAAAAGCCTTCGGGCGGAATGGTTTCCGCGCGCGCGCCTGGATCAATTCCGGCCTCACCCAGCAGGGCTTCAGACGTGGCTTGCGTTTGGCTGGCCGCAGGGCCGAGGGATTTGCGCAGAGTTTTGCGTCGCTGGCCAAAGGCGCTTTCGGTCACGATGGAGAGCGCCTTGAGGTCTTGAAAGCGCTGATCTTCGGGCAGGGGCTCCAGCACCACGACCGCGCTGTCGACCTTGGGCGGCGGGGTGAAGGCGCGGGCGGGTACGGTGAAGGCGTAGCGCGATTTGGCCACAGCCGCCGTCAGGATGGCGAGCCGCCCGTATTGCTTGTCACGGGGCGTGGCCACCACGCGCTCAGCCACTTCCTTTTGAAACATCAACACCAGCCGCGTCCACCAGACGGGGTCGGCCTGCAGCCATTTGATCAACAGCGCCGTGCCCACATTATAGGGCAGGTTGGAGGCCAGCATCCGCTCGCCTTCAAAGGACAGGGCGGCTTCGTCCACTTTCAGAGCATCGGCTTCAATGATGGAGAAGCGGCCCGGCGCGGCCGCGCCGATCTGCTCAAGCGCGGGGATGAAGCGGCGATCTTTCTCGATCACCGTGACGCGGGCTGCGCCTTCGCTGAAGAGCGCTCGCGTAAGCCCGCCAGGCCCGGGGCCGACCTCAAAGACGGTGGCGGCGCGCATATCCCCGCACAGGCGGGCGATCTTGGCGGTCAGATTGAGATCGAGCAGGTAATGCTGGCCAAAGCGCTTATCCGCGTTGAGCCCGTGTTCGGCGATGACCGTGCGCAGCGGCGGCAGCTGATCCATGCTCATGACGCCGCCTCACGGTTTCGCACCATCAGATCCGCCTGACGCAGGGCGGCGATCAGGCTGTCAGGTCGGGCAATGCCCTTGCCGGCGATATCAAAGGCCGTGCCGTGATCGGGGCTGGTGCGGATGAGTGGAAGGCCCAGCGTGATGTTGACGCCGCCATGAAAGTCGAGGGTTTTCACCGGGATCAGCCCCTGATCATGATACAGGCAGATCGCAGCGTCATAGTCGGCGCGCGCCTCTTCATGAAACATGGTGTCAGGCGGCAAGGGGCCGATGATGTCCACGCCATCCGCCCGAAGTTGATCCAGCGCAGGGGCGAGGATGTCGATCTCCTCACGGCCCAGGGCGCCATTTTCACCCGCATGCGGGTTAAGTCCCGCCAAAGCCAGTCGCGGCTCCGCCAGCGCGAAATCGCGCTTGAGCGCATCGCGAACCACACGCGCCGTACGCACGACCGCGTCGGACGTCAAAGATTGGATCGCTGTGAGAATGGGGATGTGGATGGAAACGAGCGCCGTGCGCAGGCCGCCGCCTGACAGCATCATCACCGGGCCGCGCGCGCCGGTCATCGGCAGGTCTTCTGTGAGATGGGCGATAAACTCGGTATGGCCGGGAAATCTGAACCCGATTTCGTAAAGCCGCGCTTTAGAGACGGGGTTGGTGACAATGGCGCTGGCTTCGCCTGCGCGGACAGCGTTCACGGCCGCCTTGATCGAGCGCACGGCGGCTTCAGCCTGGGTTTCACTCGGCTCGAGCGCGATCACGGGCAGGAAGTTTGAAAAGACGCCGCGTGCTTCGTCTGCGTCTTTGACCCGTTCGGGGCGTGGAAGGTCAAGCAGCTTCGCCGCCGTCAGAAGCGGCGCCGGATCGCCATAGACGACAAAGCACGCATCTTCGTCGCGCAAAGCACGCCAGGCTTTCAGACAGAGTTCAGGGCCAACCCCAGCGGGATCCCCGAGGGTCAGAGCCAGAGGCGCGCAGATCACCGGATTTCGATGGTGGCGTCACGGCGCAAATCGCGCAGCCAGCGGCGCGATAGCAGGGACAATTGCTGGTTGATCAGCTGGTTTTCGATCTGATCGGTGCTTGGCACGCCCGGCCCCGTGAGCGCCTTATCGCATAACACAAACACCTGAGCGCCCGCCGCTGTATCCAGCACCGGGGTCGCCGAAACCGGCTCAAGACCGCTCAGGGCGTCCCGAATGGTGGGGACAAGCGCATTGGCGCCCACATCGCCCAGATTAGTGACAAAGACGCCTTCAATGCCGCTGACCACGTCTTCGAGCGCGTCGCAACTATTGATGCCGCTTGCCGCCTCAGACAGCGCGGCGCGCTTTTCATCGGTCAGCTGAGAGCGGGGCAAAGTGATCTGGGTCAGGGTCAATTGCTCGACCACCTGACCTTCGCGGCTGTCGATCAGGGCGACCATCTGAAAGCCGCCAGGCACGCGGATCGGATTGGAAATCTGTCCGGGCTGCATCTGTTCGACGACCTCGGCCACCTGGGGGCGAAGGCCCGACAGGGGCAGATAGCCGGTATCGCCGCCGGCGCTGGCGCTGGCGGCGTCAGAGAATTGCTGGGCGACCGCCTGGAAAGGCGCGCCCTGACGCAGTTGATCATAAATGGTCTGAACAATGCCGACCGCGCGCTCTTCGCCGCCGTCAGGGGTGATCTGCACGAAAATTTCGCCCAGACGATATTGCGGCTGGGAGGCGGACTGGATGAAGCGGTCCAACGCCATCTCGATCTGCTGATCAGAAATGCGGATACGCGAGCGATACCGGCCGCTGACCAGAATTTGCCAGGCGATTTCCGCTTTCACCTGCTGGCGAAGGGTGTTGATGTCGATACCGCTGGAGGTGAGGTCGGCTTCCACCTCCTCGACGGTCGCGCCGGAACGGGCGGCGATATCGGCGATGGCGTCATCCACTTCCGCTTCTTCCACATTGAGATCGAATTCACGAGCCTGTTGGAGCTGAAGGGTTTCATCCACCAGACCGCGAATGGCCTGATCCTGAATGCGCGCCAGCATCTCTTCAGTCGGCTGCACGCCGGCCGAGGAGATGATCAGCCGCATGCGGTCGCGCACATCCAGCGTTGTGATCGGCTGGTCATTGACCACAGCTGCGATGCCTTCCACCTGTTGGGCGGAGGCCGTGGGCGCAGCGGTCATCATTGCGATGCCGGCGAGGAAAGTCAGCGCGAGTCGGAACGCCATGTAAGAACCATACGGTTAGAGGTGTTCGGGAAAGATACCGATACCACAGACTGACGCAATCGCCCGACTGCGTGTCAGGGGTTAATCGTCACTCAGGCCGCCCAGGGTGAACAGCACGATCTCGAGTTTTACGGAGTCGCTGGGGCCCAGATTGGCCACATCGATATTGTCGCGCTCCCACAGAATGCGCAGATTGGTGCACTCATCGCGGTATTGCAGGCCGGCGCGCTGGCGGCGGATTTCGTTCTCTTCAAGGTCGATCACACCGTCATAGACCACGGACCAGTCCTCGGTGATCGCGAAACCGGCGCTCGCAGTCACTTCCTCCAGCTGGCGCGTGGAGGCGGCGTCTGTTCGGCGGGTGTAGCGCGTGTTCATCGAGACCCGCCAGGCGTCAAAACCGGCGGTGAGGTCCAGGCGGTTGATCTCCTGGCTTTCAGAATCGATCCGGGCGCGGGCGTCCAGCTCAAACTGGCCCAGATCCAGCTCGATCTGACCGATCCAGTCCGAATCATCATCCGCCAATCCACTGGAGGCCGGAAACCGTTGATCGCCGTCGAGACGGAAGCTGCGGCCGGCGAAGACTTCCAGCTCGCCCGGCAGGCTGCCGCGCCAGTCGGCGACGACGGTCAGGCCCACATCCAGACGCGCTCCGTCTTCCCAAAGGTCATAGCCAGTGGCGCGCGCCGCGTCGAACAGCTGGCTTTGCTGGAACTCGACAGATGCGCTGTCCACATTGACCGGCATGCTGTCGGCATTGTCGCTGCTGGCGATGATCGCGGCCATGCGCGGTGCGATCAGCCAGTTCACATTTTCGCCCGGACGAACGAAAGGCAGGCTGAGATCCAGCCCCGCCGCGCCCAGCGAGCGGGTCAGATTGGTGCTGTCAATCTCATTGCCCGACGCATCGGTCTCGTTGAAAGCGTAAGCGTCCGCGCGCGCCAGCGCGAAGGCTTCGGCCCGCAATCCGCCAGGCAGGATCGTCGGCCGGGTCCAGTCCAGCGACAGGCTGGCGCGCGTATAATCGTCGCCGGCGTTTCGCTGCAGATTGGCGGTGTTGAAGCTGAAATCGAGATCGCCCGCCCATCTTGGCATTGGCAATTCAGCGCCGAACCGGATCAGGGGCGAAATCAGCGGCAGGGTGTCGTCATCGACGTTTTCCTGCAGCTTGTTGAAATGGATGACCGTGGCGTCGCCATGGAAATGTTCGCCATCACCGATGAAGAACACCTGGTTGAGCAGCATGCGCTGATCGCGAATTTCGAACAGGCCATTAGCGCGGTCCGGCGATTCTTCAAATCCGTAGCGGCGCAGATACAAATCACCGCTCACCGCCTCAACGCCAAACCCCCAGCGGAAAGTCTGATTGAATCGGAACAGGCCGTCAGCGAACACATGGCCTCTCAGCTCTTCATCGCCAAACTTGCCGTCCTGATCAAACTCCTGCTCATAGGTGAAGCTGGTCTGGACGTTCATCTCGCCGGAGTAAAAGCGGCGGCTCCAGTCCAGCTGCAACAGCGGGTTCACCTTGCCCATATAGCGCGGTGAGACGATCAGCTCCTGTGACGGTCCGATCGCCCACAAATAGGGCTGTTGGTAAGTGAAGCCTGTACGGCTTGAGCTGTTCAACACCGGAAACAAAAAGCCCGACTGGCGCGCCGCTGACGGGTCGGCATGGGCGAAAACCGGTGAATACAGGATCGGGCGGCCCAGGACTTCCAGCCGCACATTGCGGTAATAGATCACCTTGTTCTGGGTGTCGCGCACCACCCGGCTCGCCCGCAGGCGCCAGGTCGGCTCGCCTTCGCCGGTCTCGCACAGCTCACAGGCGGTGTAATAGGCGTTCGACAGCTCCACCGAGCCGTCCGGGCGGCGCAGGGCAGCGCCTGCTGCGGCGCGCCCATTGTTTTCAAGCAGGGTTGCAAAGCCGCGCGCCACGCCTTCGCGCAAATCGTCGCTCAGTTCGACTTCTTCGGCGAATTGCGCGGGTTCGCTGCCATCAAATATCTGTACGCCGCCGCTGGCGACCACACGGTTGAGGGCCGGGTTGTAGATCAGCTCCTGTGCGAACAGCACCCGATCGCCCGACTGCAACCGCACATCGCCTCGAGCGATATACAGGCCTTGCTGCTGATCCTGGATCAGCTCGTCTGCGTCCAGATAGACCCGATCAGAACTGACAGTCTGCGCCATGGCTGCAGGGCTCGCCGCCGCAAGCAGGGCGGCCAGTGCCGCAGATCGGTACAACGCATTCATGATCAGTGTTCAGTCCCTTGGCCCACGCCCTAGCTAACCCTGTATCGGATTGGGGCGCCAGCGTCCACGCATCAGCCGTCTTCGGTGAGTGCGATAAAGAATAATCCGGCCAGAGAAAACAGGGCGGGCGTCGTCCAGGCCGCTGTGGGCGGAGTGATCGCCCCCGACGCTCCTAGGCCCAGCATCAACTCCTGGCTGAAATAGAGAATGAAACCCGCCGTCGCGCCCGCCACTGCAAACGCTGCGGCTCCGCCCAGTCGGTGCAGGCGCAGCGTGGCGGCGATACCCATCAAAGCCGCCGCGACCAGCATCAGCGGTTGCGCCAGAAGGCCGTGCCAGCGCAGCTCATAAGCCAGAGACGACAAACCGGCGTCGCGTGCGGAATTGATGACGGCGGGCAATTGCCAGAATGAGACAGCGCCGGGCGAGCGGGCGCGCTCAAACAGGGCCTGACGCCCCACATTCGTCGGCAAAGCCACATCACCAAGCGCCATCGCCTGTCCGCCGGGCGCGTACTCCACCGCATTCACAAGGCTCCAGAAGCCGCCATTGAGCTCGGCCCTATCGGCGGTGATGCGGCGGTCCAAGGTCGGCGCGCCGGTCTCAGACAGGACGTATTGGCGAAACACCGGCTGGGTCAGGGAGGCGTCATCCGCGCCCTGCTGCTGGGCGGTGATCATGGTGTAGCCCGTCGCCGTCGTCTCGCGCAGCCAGATCGGGCCGGACTGGTCAGCGCCGCTGGATTGGCCTTCGCCTTCAAACAAGGCTTCGCGGGTGGACTCAAACCGGGCGTTCGACGCGGCGCCCAGCGGATTGAGCGCCAGCGTGCTGAGGGCGCCGGTGAGTGCGGCCAGGATCGCCACCGGCGCCAGAATCCGCCAGGCGGAGTAGCCGGAAGCGCGCATGACGATCAGTTCGGAGCGGCGGTTGAGCCGGAAGAAGGTGAACAGAACGCCGAAGAGCACGATGAAGGGCAAGGTGTCCTGAACCAGCAGCGGCACCTTGAGCAAAGACAGATGCAGCGCCTGAAAGGCGGAAATGCCGACCCGAGTGCCAATATCGCGAGAGGTTTCGACGAAATCGATCAGCATGATGACTGCAGTGATGATCAGCGCGGCGCCGAGCAGTCCAATCAGGGTCTGAGTGAAAATATAGCTCCAGAGCCGTCCGAACATGGTCACGCCTCCGCCATCTGGGTCGGCGATGCTGCAGTGAGCGGCGCCCGGCGGCGCGGACGCCCAATGATGGCGATCGCAACCGCAATGCCCAGGAGCGGCACGAGATACTGCACGGCGTTCATGCCGTCATCAGATTCCGCCGCCGCCTGCACGCCAAAGCCCACAAGGCGCAAGATCACGGCGCTGGCGCCGGCGATGATCAGATTGCGCCCATAGCCGATCCGGCGATGCTCGCCGGACATATAAGCCGCCAGGGCGATCAGCGCGAAGGCGAGGCTGTAGAGCGGGGCGGAGAGGCGGTAATGCCCTTCGGCCAGCAGCCGATCCTTGCCGCCCGCGCGGGCGATGTCTGCGGGAGTTGGCCTGAGCAGCTCGGACAGGAATTTGTCGCTCTCCTTGAAGAAAAGCGAAGCTGTGTTGTCCACAAACACCGTGAGCTCGACCTTGGTGCTGTCAAAGCTGAGATTGGTCAGCACGCCCGACTGGTCGACCTGGGTGCGCACACCGTCTTCGAGCAGCATGACAGGGCCGCGCTCTGTGGCGGCGATCCGGCCGCGTCGGGCGGCGTAGGCGGCGGACTGGCCGGTGCGACGGTCGACGATGAACACATCATTGAGCACGTTGTCATCGCTGATTTCGCGCACATAGAAGGTCACCTGATCGCCCAGCGGCACAAACTCTCCCTCGCGCATGAAGCTGGCGGCGAGGTCGGTGCGAATCTCAAACAATTGCTGGCGCATTTCGCGAAAGCTCGCTGGCTGGACGAACAGATTGATCACCAGATTGAGCAGAACCACATAAATGGCGAGGCGCACGAACGGGCTGACGCGCTGAAACCGGCTCATGCCCGCTGCCGCGGCGACCGTCAGTTCAGAATCGCTCGTCAGCCGGTTGAGCGAAATCGCCACAGCCAGAAAGACGGCGATCGGGAGCAAAAGCGCGATCACCTGCGGCATGGCCAGCACGGTGATGTAGATCAGAACCAGTGCGGTTTCGCCGCGTTCCGCCATAAGATCGAGATTGGAGAGCGATTGCGTCAGAACCGCCAGACCGGTCAGCGCCGCCATCGCGCCCAGGAAGGGCCAGAGCGCCTGTCTGAAAGTATAGCGTTGAAACAGGGTCATTCGGCGCCAATGTGTGAACGGACGAGCAGTCAGTATCCATGAAGACCGCATCTTCTAACGCGGGTTGGGATGCGATACCACTGCCCGCATGGAGTTCTCCTACGGGCCGCGCGGTCCTCGCGCGCCGTAATCTTGCAGATACTAGAAAGGCTTGCCATGAAAATCCTGTTTGCCGCCTCAGCGTCTGGCGATGCAGTTGCAGCGCCGGTTTACGCCGACCGCAAATTGTCGGACGCCGCGAAAGCGCTTGATTCGGCGACCTCCGGCGCAGTGACCCGCGCGATTGAAGCGTCTCGTTTCAAGGGCGGCGCCGGCGATCTTCTGGAAATTGCAGCGCCGGCGGGCGTGGATGCGACCCGCATCGTCCTGTTCGGCCTGGGTGAGAAATCCAAGCTCGACGGCAATAGCGCTGAAAAAGCCGTGGCCGGCGTCATCAAGTCGGTCCTGACCTCTGGGGCTAGGGCGGTCTCCGTGCATTTGGATGGCGACGCCGAACAGCTGTGTCGCGGCGCGCTGGGCGCGACCCTGGCGAGCTATCGGTTCGACACCTATCGCACCAAATTGGCTGAGGATAATAAACCCTCCGTCACCAGCGTCGAGATGGTGTCAGGCGATGCTGCTGCAGCGGAAAAGCTTTGGGCGGATTGGGCGCCGGTTGCTGAGGGTGTGACCCTGGCGCGCGATCTGGTCAACGAAACGCCCAACGCGCTCTATCCTGAAAGCTATGCCGAGAAGGTCAAGGAACTCAGCAAGCTGGGCCTTGAAATTGAAGTTCTTGGCGAAGCCGAAATGGAAAAGCTGGGCATGAAGGCCCTGCTGGGCGTCGGGCAGGGCTCGGTGCGCGAATCCAAAATGGTCATCATGAAATGGAATGGCGGCAAAGAGGGCGAGAAACCGATCTCTTTCATCGGCAAGGGCGTCACCTTTGATTCCGGCGGCATCTCTCTGAAACCGGGCCAGGGCATGGACGAAATGAAGGGCGATATGGGCGGCTCCGCCGCTGTGGTCGGCCTGATGGCGGCGCTCGCGGGCCGCAAGGCGAAGGCGAACGTCATCGGCGTGATCGGCCTCGTTGAGAATATGCCGGACGGCAACGCTCAGCGTCCGGGCGATATCGTCACCTCCATGTCGGGTCAGACCATTGAGATCCACAACACCGACGCCGAAGGCCGCCTCGTTCTGGGTGACGTGCTCTGGTACACCCAAGAGCGCTTTGACCCGAAATTCATGATCAATCTTGCAACCCTGACCGGCGCTATCCTGATTGCGCTCGGCCATGAGCATGCGGGCGTGTTCTCCAATGATGACGATCTGGTCGCCAAGCTGGAGAAAGCGGGCAAGGCATCTGACGAGACTGTCTGGCGTCTGCCGATCGGTCCGGAGTATGACCGTCAGATCGACACCCCGAACGCAGACATGAAAAATGTGGGCGAGGGCCGTCTGGCCGGTTCGATCACCGCGGCGCAATTCCTCAAGCGTCACGTCAATGAGAAGCCCTGGATCCATATCGACATCGCCGGCACCGGCATGCACGCAGGCTCCAAGGATCCGCGTCAGCCCACATTCGGCACCGGCTATGGCGTGCGCCTGCTGGACCGTCTGGTGCGCGACAATTACGAGGGCTAACGCCCTTGCTGCAGCGCCCCCGACCCCAGGGTCGGGGGCGTCGCCTTTCAGGACGCAACATGGCTGAGCTGTGGTTCTATCATCTGGAAAACGCCAGCGTTGACGAGGCGTTGCCAGAGCTTCTGACCAAGCTGATGGAGCGGGGCGGTCGCGCCGTGGTGTGCAGCCAGGAAGAGTCCCGGCTCAACCATCTCGACAGCCATTTGTGGACCTTCCGAGACGACAGTTTTCTGCCCCATGGCCGGGCGGACACGGAGCATGTGGAGCACCAGCCCATCGTGCTGTCAGACCGCATCGATAATCCCAACACCGCCAGCATGTTGTTTTGCCTGGATGGCGCTGATCCGGGCGATGTCGGCGCCTGGGACCGGGTGGTGGTGATGTTTGAAGCGTCCGACGAAACCAGCCTGGCGCGGGCGCGCGCCCTCTGGGCCGCCCAAAAAAAGTCTGATATTCCGATTAGCTATTGGAAACAGAACGACATGGGCCGTTGGGAGCGCAAAGCATGATCCGTACACTCGTTGTCCTCGTTGCCGGTCTGACCCTGACCGCCTGCGCGTCGTCCCCTTCCATGAAGAACCCGAATGCGGGCGCCGATCCCATGCCCGAACCCCAGCCCTGCGCCGCCGAGGCGTATCAGGTGCTGGTCGGCCAGCCCGTGGGCGGCGTGCACACCGACAGTCTGCCGCGTCCGTACCGGGTCTATGGTCCCGGAGACGCCGTGACGATGGATTACCGCCCCGACCGCCTGAACATTGTTGTCGGCGATGACGGCGAGATCATTGAAGTGAAGTGCGGCTGAGGCCGTTAACGCGCCAGCTTGATCTCTTCGAGCATCTGAAGGACTCTTCTCGCCATTAATCTGGGCTGGGGAGAGCACCATGATGACACTGATGATGCTAGCGGTGACGCTGGCGACGGCTCAAGACGCATCGCAAGATGCCATGCCGCAAGACGTCGCTCCGATGATCGAGCGTACGCAAAGTCTCGAAATTCGCTACGGACGATCAGACGGCAGCAATACCTGGGCGGCTGGCCCGTATTCAGGCACGTGGTCGGGACGCGCATCATCAATGAATGTGATGAATCTGCGACGCCGCAACAGCACGCGCACGCAATTGACCGTAAACGGCCCTGGGTTTGAGGACGGAACCGTCAGCCTGTCCTGTGCCGGCGGGGAGTTCGAGTTTGAACTGTTCTGGATCACCTGGGACCGTCAAGACTTGAGCTATGTGTGCGAAATCAGTCGGAATGGCGAACCGATCGACAGCCGGTTTGAGCTCGCCTTTCAGCGCGGTCGCGGTCTGTTGCGAGCCGGACGCAATGAACGCGCCGGGCAGATGGTCCATGAAGGCCAGACCGTCCAGTTTGAGACCCAACGCTTGAGCGGCATAGCCTTTCCATCCGGGAAGGTGCCCGGTTATGTGGTCCGCGCTGACTGGCGCGAGATCGCCGGCATGGATTACGGGGTCATACGGCCAACGCTTTATCTGCCCGACGACGAGGATCCCTATCGTGAAATCGCCCTGTTGACGACAATCGCGCTGGCGACTTTTTTGGATCCGGCGAATATGGGTAATAATTAGGGGGCGTCGGTCACTCCGCCCCATTGCTTTAGCCCATTTCTCTTGCCTGGTCGCGCAGGACAAATTTCTGGATCTTGCCGGTGGCCGTTTTGGGCAGTTCGCCGAACACCACGATGCGCGGCGCCTTGAAGTGCGCCAGATGCTCGCGGGCGAAGGCGATGATGTCTGTCTCGCTGACCGTCGCGCCGGTTTTCAGCTCGATAAAGGCGCAGGGTGTTTCGCCCCATTTGGCGTCGGGTTTCGCCACCACGGCGGCGGCGGCCACGTCTGGATGGCTGTAGAGCACATCCTCCACCTCGACCGAGGAAATGTTCTCGCCGCCCGAAATGATGATGTCCTTTGAGCGGTCCTTGATCTCCACATGCCCGTCCGGGTGGGTGACGGCGAGGTCGCCGGTGTGGAACCAGCCGCCCTTGAAGCTTTTCTGCGTAGTGGCGGGGTTCTTCAGATACCCTTTCATCACCGCATTGCCGCGGATCATGATCTCGCCGAGACTCTCCCCGTCCCAGGGCAGGGGCTCCAGGGTTTCAGGGTTCGCCACCATCAGGTCTTCCTGGGTGATGTAGGGCAGGCCCTGACGCGCCTTCAGCCGCGCGCGCTCTTTTAGCGGCAGCGCATCCCATTCTGGCTTCCACGCGCAAGCGATGGAGGGGCCGTAAACCTCGGTCAGGCCATAAGTGTGGGTGACCGTGACGCCCATCCCTTCCATGCCTGAGATCACGGTGGCGGGCGGCGAAGCGCCGGCGGTCATCATCGCGACGGGATGGTCAAAGCCCGGCCGCTCTGTCTCAGGCAGCTGGATCATCATGCTCATCACGATAGGCGCGCCGCACAGATGCGTGACGGTGTGCTCGGCGATGGCGGACAGGATGGCGTAGGGCTCAACCTTGCGCAGGCAGACATTGACGCCCGCCTTCGCCGCAAGGGTCCACGGAAAGCACCAGCCATTGCAATGAAACATCGGCAGGGTCCACAGATAGACCGGGAAATGGGGCAAATCCCATTCCATCGCATTGCCAAGCGCGTTCAGATAGGCGCCCCGATGATGGGTGACCACGCCCTTGGGGTCGCCCGTGGTGCCCGAGGTGTAGTTGAGCGCAATCGCGTCCCATTCATCGTCGGCGCGATGGAATTCAAAGTCGGGGTCGCCCTGCTTGAGGAAAGCCTCATACTCAATCTCGCCAATCAGCTCGCCATGCTCGGCCAACGGGTCGTCGATATCGATGATGAGCGGCTTCGTTTCAAGCGTCTCAACCGCTTGGGCGATCACGGCTGAAAACTCGCGATCCACCAGGATCACCTTGGCTTCGCCATGCTTGAGGATGAAGGCGATGGCGTCTGCATCGAGGCGGATATTGAGCGCATTGAGCACCGCGCCCGACATGGGCACGCCGAAATGGGCGTCCACAAAAGCAGGAATATTCGGGGCCATCACCGCGACGGTGTCCCCCTTTTTGATCCCGCGCTTAGACAGCGCCGAGGCGAGCCGCTTCGAGCGTTCATACACCTCGCCCCAAGTGCGGCGGATGTCGCCATGAATGACGGCGAGCTTTTCAGGGTAAGCGCGGGCGGTCCGCGTCAGAAAGCTGATCGGGCTTAACGGCACATGGTTGGCGGCGTTCTGATCAAGATCGGTGTCGTAGATTGAGCCCATGTCTAATCACTCCCCAGGATCACGTTCTTCGGACGTTTGATCCGCATTTGGACATGGGGAGGGTATCTGGACAAGGTGACCGCCGGTCACACGACTTTAGGCTTAGATCGCCAGGGTTTATCCGCCCTGGGCCGTCTGGGTGGCCGCCTCGAGCGCTTCTTCCGCCTCCAGCCAGGCCATCTCCGCCTCGTCGATCATATCCACGCATTTTGAGCGCTTCTTCGTCAGCTCGGTCGCGAGATTGGGGTCTTTCTCCCATAGACCATCCACGGCGAGACCCGCGTCGATCTTGTCCAGTACGCCTTTGAGGCGTTCAATCTCTTTCTCGCATTTCGCTGCTTGCGCCTTGAGAGGTTTGAGCTTTTCGCGGGCCTGCGCGGCCTCGCGCCGGTCCTGGGTTTTCTGGCCGCCCGTGGGTTTGGATTTGTCGCGGGGCTTGGCTTCGCCGGCCAGCAGTTCGCGGCGATAGTCATCCATATCCCCGTCATAGGGCAGAATCGTGCCGTCCGCGGCGAGCCAGAGCCGGTCCACGCAGCTCTCGATCAGATCGCGGTCGTGGGAGATGATGATCACCGCGCCGGCAAACTCGTTGATCGCGGCCTTGAGCGCCTCGCGGCTGTCGATATCGAGGTGGTTGGTCGGCTCGTCGAGTATCAGAAGATGCGCGCCATCAAAGGTGATGAGGTTCATCAGAAGGCGCGCCTTCTCACCGCCTGAGAGGTTCTTGGCAGGCGTTTCCTGACGATTGGCGGGCAGGCCGAAGCGCGCCAGACGCGCCCGGCGCTCGGCTTCAGTGGCGTCCTCCATCCGCTCGAGCACATGGGTGTAGGCGGAATGATTGGCCGACAGGGCGTCGATCTGGTGCTGGGCGAAATGGGCGACCACGGCTTTCTTGTGCATGCGCATGGCGCCCGAGGTGACGGGCAGGGCGCCGGTCAAAAGCTTGGCGAAGGTGGACTTGCCTGCGCCATTGCGGCCCAGAAGGCCGATACGGTCATCAATATCGATGCGCATGCCGAGATTTTTCAGGATCGGCGTGTCTTCGCTATAGCCGGTCTCGCATTCGTCAAAGCGCACCAGCGGATTGGCCATGCGGCGCTCGGCGTTCGGAAACTCAAACGGAGCGACCGGATCTTCGACCATTGTGGCGATGGGCTGCATCTTCTCGATGCGTTTGACGCGGGACTGGGCTTGCTTGGCCTTGGTCGCCTTGGCCTTGAACCGGTCCACAAAAGCTTGCAGGCGGCGCTTCTCGTCCTCCTGCTTTTCCACCAGCTTCATCTGCAGGCGCTGACGCTCGGCGAGCTGACGTTGGAAGCGATCGTAACCGCCCTCCCAGACCGAGAGTTTGAGATCCTTGAGGTGGACGATGGAATGCACCGAGGCGTTCAGAAGATCGCGGTCGTGCGAGATGATCAGCGCGGCGCCGGGGAATTTCTGAAGGTGGGTTTCCAGCCAGACCGCGCCTTCCAGATCGAGATAGTTGGTCGGCTCATCAAGCAGCAACAGATCGGGCTTGGCGAACAGGGTCGCCGCCATCGCCACACGCATGCGCCAGCCGCCGGAAAACTCGGCGCAGGCGCGCCCCTGATCGGTCGCACTGAACCCAAGTCCGTTGAGGATCGCGCCCGCGCGCGCTTCCGCTGAGTGCGCGTCGATATCGGCGAGCCGGGTCTGGATCTCGGCGATGCGATGGGGATCGGTTGCGCTTTCCGCTTCAGTCAGCAGGGCGGAGCGTTCGAGATCGGCGGCAAGGACGAAATCCATCACCGAGGTCTGACCCGCCGGGGCTTCCTGGGCCACCGTGCCGATCCGCGCGCCCGGCTGCACGCTGACCGAACCGTCATCGGGGCTCTGATCACCCAGGATCAGCCGGAACAGCGTGGATTTGCCCGTGCCGTTGCGCCCCACCAGCCCCATGCGGGTCTTGGCGGGCAGGAACAGCGTCGCCTGATCAAACAAGAGGCGACCGTCGATACGGTGGGAGAGGTCATTGATGTGCAACATGGGAGGCGCGGACTAGCACGGGTTCACAGCCGAGAGAAGCGCCGCTATAAGCCGCGGCAAATCCATTCCCCTCTCAATCCTTGAGAGGCCAGACAGGGACACCGTCACATGGCGATCCAGCGCACCTTCTCCATCATCAAACCCGACGCCACCGCGCGGAACCTCACCGGCGCCATCAACGCCAAGATCGAGGAAGCCGGCCTGCGCATCATCGCGCAAAAGCGCATCCGTCTGAGCAAAGACCAGGCTGAAGGCTTTTACGCCGTGCACAAAGAGCGTCCGTTCTTCGGCGATCTCGTCAGCTTCATGATCTCCGGTCCGGTGGTCGTGCAGGTTCTGGAAGGTGAAGACGCCATCGCGAAATACCGCGAAGTCATGGGCGCCACCAATCCTGAAGATGCGGCTGCGGGCACCATCCGCAAAGAGTTCGCGGAATCCATCGAAGCCAACTCCGTACATGGCTCCGACGCGCCGGAAACCGCCGCTCAGGAAATCCCGTTCTTCTTTTCGGACGACGAAATCGTCGGCTAATCTGCTTGCTGCAGGGCTGAACGCAAGACCCCGGCGGAGCGATCCGCCGGGGTTTTTTGTATCAGCGTGTCAGACGCTCGATATGCGCGATCGCCGCGTCCAGCATTGCATCGCCCTGATCGCCGAGCCTCGGGCGGGGCAAGCGCATATCCGGCTCCAGCGGATGGGTGTGCGTGTCGCCATTGGGGCGAATGATCAGCGCCTTGGGATAGCCCGCCACAAGGCCTGAACGGGGCAAGGTGAACTGCTCCATGGCGCCCAGCGTGGTGGTCATGTCGGTTGTGGCTTCGCCGATCACGGCGCCGAAGCCGTAATCTTGCACAATGGCGCCTACCGAGACGGCGTTGGAAAAACTGCGCCGGTCAACGAGCGCATAGACTGCGCCGTCAAACTGTTGACCCTCTCGGGGATGCGCATAAGGCAGCTCAAAGCTCACCGTCTCGCCATTGGGCGCGCTGTCATAAAGATCAGCCAGCATATGCGATGTGCTGGAGGGCGTATCCGGCGCCGCGTCGATCCGCGCCTGATTGGAGGCCGTGCTCAACGCGCTCACGCGGATCCGAAACTCGGAGGCGAACCGGAAGGGACGGTCTGCGAACCAGGAGATGACAGGGTCTGACCAGGAATTGTCCCCGCCCGGATTGTCGCGGAGATCGAGGATGAGCGCCTCTGCGCCCTGATCAATGAAGCTCAGAAAGGCGTCGTCGATGAACGCTGTATAGGCGGCCAGCGCCTCAGGATCATAGGCTTCCTGTGGATTCTGGGCGGCCGTATTGTAGAACGGTCCGGGACGCAGATAGGCGATGGCGCCCTTCACCATGCGCGCTTCGCGGCCTGACAGATCAATGCGCTCAACACCGTCACGCACTGACAGGGCGGACATGGGTATGGCGTCCAGTTCGACGTCGCGCCTGTGGCCTGCGGTGTCTTCCAGCGTGAGCGTGAATCGCGACAGCGGGCCATATTCGAGCCAGATGTAATACAGCTCCATACCCTGCATCTGGCTATAGGCGAGGGCGGGCGTATCCGCAGAGATATTCCGGGTCAGGCGCGCCAGCCCGTCCGCATTGGACGCGCCCTCCAGCGCCACGATCCGGTCGCCGGGACGCACGCTTGAATCAGACGGCGCGCGGGTGACGATAACCTCGCCCTCGCGCACCTCAAAGCTCAGGGGAAAGACCAGAGCGTCATCAGACGCATAATCGAGAAAGCCCGGATTAAGCCCTTCAATCCGGGTATGGGCGATATGCGCCTGGGCGGCGAAGCGCTGCAAGGCCGAGTGAAGCGCCGATGGGGTGATCGGTCCGTCGTCGAGCCTGTCTTGCAGCTCTTGGAAATACTGGTCAAAGACTGGCTGGGGCGTGTTGACGTAGAGATCGTAATGCGCCGCCTGAAAGCCCTCATAAAGCGCTTGAGCGTCCGCTTGGGCGTCGCTGGCGGAGATCAGCTCCTGCGCCTGACAGGTGGGAAGCAGGGCGGCGCCGAGCACGCCGAGCAAAAGGGATCGAACCATGTGTGTCATCCTGAACTGTGTGGCGTCCCGCACCGGACGCCCCTACACACAAGATCGACGGGGGCGTGATTGCCATGACCGCCGCTTCCTGATTGTCTGACCTTTCCTCCTTTAACCTCGCCGGGACTGAAATGAGAGCTGAAACCGCGTTCCAGATGGGGCCCTGGCGAGTTGACCCCGGGCTCAATCAGATCATCGGTCCGGAGGGTGGCGTCGAACTCGAGCCGCAAGTGATGGACTTGCTGGTTTATCTGGCCGAGGCGAACGGTGAGGTGCGCTCCAGGGATGAAATCGCCAGCGCGCTCTGGCCGGCCGCAAGCGTCAATGATGACGCGCTCTCTCGCACGGTCTGGAAATTGCGCCAGGTGCTGGGCGATGATGCGAAGTCGCCGCGCTATGTGCAGACGGTGTCCCGGCGCGGCTATCGGCTGCTGGAGACAATCGAGCCGGTGAACGACGCGCCCCAGACGCCCCTCCGCAAGGTGGGGGCGCCGGTTTTTCTGGCGGCGGCGGTGGTGGTGATGATCAGTCTTGTCGGGATCAGCGTGCTGTCACGGAGCGGGGCGGCGCCGCGCCTGGAGCCGTCAATTCAGTCAAACGACGAGACTTTGGCGCTGCTGGATCGCGCAGACGGGTTTTACGCCCAGTATACGCGTGCGGACAATGAAGCCGCCTTGCGCCTCTATGAGCGGGTGCTGGCGCAAGACCCAGACAGTGCGGCGGCGCTGGCGGGACAGGCGAACGCCCTGACCCAGCGAGTGATCCGCTGGGGGCTGGACGGCGAAGCGAACCGAACCACGCTGACGCAGGCGCTTCAGTCGGGCGAAATGCAAACACAGCGTGCGCAAGCGGCGCTGTTGCGCGCAGACGCTTTGGCTGAGGAAGCGACCGAGCTCGACCCCGGACATGCCCGCGCCTGGCGGGCGCTGGGGCTGGTCAGGGCCGCGCAGTCAGATTTTGACGCCGCGCGCCGCGCCTATGACCGGGCGCTGGTGATCGACCCTGAGAACTGGGGCGCGATGATCAATTTGTCAGAACTTGAAGCGCTGACCGGCCATCCTGAGCGGCAAGCGGAGCTTCTGGCGCGCAGTTTTGAGGCGATGTCGCGCGATTACGCCGACAACCCGGTGGCGATCCGGCCCTGGCACAGCGCTGTGGGGTTGTCTGTGGCGCGCTTGCGGGCCGACGCCGGGGAGGCTCAACAGGCTGAGCTGTGGTATCGCCGCGTCCTGGCGCTGGACCCGCTCAACGCCGAAGCGGTAACCGGCTTGGCTGCGGTTTTGCGCGCAAGCGGGGATGTGGCCGGGGCCGACGCGCTCTGCCGCGAGCTGGAAGCAGCGGGCGGCGGGCGGTGCGCCCGTTAATCCAGGCGCGGTTTCTGGCGCAGGCTCTTGGTCTGGCTCTTCTTGGCCTTCTTGTCCTTCTGGCGCTTGATCGAGCTGAGCGACGGGCGCGATTTGATCCGCGGTTTGGGCTTGCGGCTCGCCTGTTCGATCAGGCGTTTCAGGCGAGTGCGGGCTTCGGCGCGATTGCGATCCTGAGAGCGGTGATCTTCCACATGCAAGATCAAGACGCCGTCCTGGGTCATCCGGGTTCCGGCCAGTCTGACCAGGCGTTGCTTGATTGCGGGGGGCAGGGCGCTGGCGCTAACGTCAAAGCGTAGCTGCACCGCGCTTTCAGTCTTGTTCACATGCTGACCGCCGGGCCCGGACGAGCGCACGAAGCGCTCGGTGATCAGGCTTTCATCAATGCTGAGATCGTCATTGATGCGCATGTCAGCCCGAGACAGGTTTTAGACGGATCGCCAGAGCAGCCCCCGCAAGCGCGCTGACGGCCAGTCCGATCATGACCCACGGCCCGCTCAGTTGATAGAGCCCGCCCATGATCAGCCCATAGACCAGCAACAAGACACCGATCACGGTGTTGGAAACGGCGGTATAGCTGGCGCGGGTGTCTGCGTCAGCGAGATCCACCAGATAGGTGGAGCGCCCGAGCCGGACGCCCTGATGCCCGAAGGCGAGCACGAACAGCACGCCGGCATGGAAGATCATCAGTTCAGACCAGGGTGCGTCCATCAGAAGGCTCGCCCCGCTTGCAAGGCACGCTATAGCGCCCGCCAGCCCGCCCGCAGCCAGCACCCAGCGGCTCGATTTGTCCGCCAGCCGCCCCCAGGCCCAGCCGCTGACAAAGCCGGCGCTGGCCGACGCCACCAGAAATCCGCCGAGGCCCGCGAGCTCGGCGCCGGTCCGGTTCTGAGCGGCGGACACCAGAAAGGGCGGCGCGATGGAGGTGGCGATCATCAAGGTGCGCGCGGCGACAAACTGACCAAAATCACGATCGGTCCACAGAAGGCGGATCTGCTTGATCGCCTCGGGGAAGGCGTTGGCGCCGCCTTCGGTCGAGCCGGGCGCTTCTTCGAGCTGCAGATACACAGCCGCAGCGGTCATCCACAGGCCGGCGCCCAGAAATAACAGGCCTGCGATGACAGGCGCGCCCGTATCGGGTGAGACCACCAAGACAGCCCCGAAAACCAGCGCGACGAGCCCCGAGATGGTGGTGGCGTAGCCGCTGACCGCGCCGCGGCGGGTTTTCGAAACGGTCTTGCCCAGAACATCCTTGTGACTGACCGAGCACAGGCTGCGCGCGACCGCGAACACGCCGACCATGGCGATCAGCAGCCAGCCCGCCAGCGCGCCGTCGAGCGTCAGCGCGATCACGGCCATGATCACCAGCGCCAGCGCCTGCCCCAGCGAGCCCGCAGCCCAGACATATTTGCGCTTTTCTCGCTCACGAATGGCGGTCGCAATGAAGAGCTGTGGCAGGAGCGCGCCGGCTTCGCGCACGGGGGCCAGCAAACCCACCAGAAAGGCCGGGGCGCCCAGGGCGCCGAGCAACCAGGTGAGGGTGAGTTTGGGGTCGACCAGCGCGTCGCCAGTCTTGGTCAGGCTCAGAGAGAGGGTGGAGAAGACCCAATTGCGCGGCTGATGCTGACAGGCGCTTTCGGGCACGTCCTTGCAGACCCGGGCCTCGTCATCGTCATAGAGCGCCGAGTATACGGTTTGCGAAAGTGCATCTTGGGGCGCCTCGCTCATCGGGTCCGTCTCCTGTCACAGCCATGCGAGAGCGTGAGCTAGACCGCCGGATTGATCAAAAAAGTTTCGCTATCCGGTTCGCTGCCCTCGGCGATGCGCACGGCTTCCGCAGAAACGCGCGCCTTTCCTTCCACCACCAATTTCAAGCAAGCAGGGTAGAGCTTGTGTTCCGCTTCCAAAACCCGCGCAGACAAGGCCTCTGGCGTGTCGCCCGCCATGACCGGCACCACGGCCTGACCAATGATCGGGCCGTCATCCATCTCCGCGCGCACGAAATGCACGGTGCACCCATGGACTCGCACGCCTTGTTCCAGAGCGCGTTCATGGGTGTGTACGCCCTTGAAGGCAGGCAAAAGCGAGGGGTGGATGTTCAGCATCCGGTCGCGCCATTTCTCGACGAACCAGTGCGTGAGAATGCGCATGAAGCCGGCCAGGCACACAATCTGGACGCCCGCTTCGCGCAGTTTGGCGTCGAGGTCTTTTTCAAAATCCTCGCGGTCTTCATACAGAGTGTGATCGATGAAGCCTGTGGGCACATCCACCTTGCGGGCGCGTTCCAGGCCTTGTGCGCCCGCCTTGTTGGACAGGACGAGGACGATCTGTGCAGGAAAGTCCGGATGTTGGGCGGCATCCAGCAAGGCCTGAAGGTTTGACCCCCGCCCGGAGACCAAAACGCCGACTTTCGTTTTCGCCATTGTCTAGCTCGCCTTCAACGCGCCGATGAGGCTGGCGGTCTCGCCTGCTGCGTTTAACGCTTCGCAAATCGAGTGCGCCTCGCTGGCCTCGACCGCCAGGATCATGCCGACGCCGCAATTGAACGTCCGGCGCATTTCGCTCTCGGCCACATCGCCCGCTTCCGCCAGCCATTTGAACACGGCGGGGCGCTCAAAGCTGTCATAATCCACCTCGAATGTCAGATGGTCGGGCAGCATGCGCGGGGTGTTTTCAGTGATTCCGCCGCCAGTGATGTGCGCCAGCCCCTTGATGCGGCCTTCGCGGATCAGCGGCATCAGCGCTTTGACATAGATGCGGGTCGGCTCCAGCAGGGCTTCGGCCAGTTTGCGGCCCGGTGCGAAAGGCGCATCGCTGTCAAAATCGAGCCCGGCATGGTCGATGATGCGGCGAATCAGCGAATAACCGTTTGAATGCGGACCGGAGGAGGCGAGGCCGATCAGCGCGTCGCCCGCCTTCATCAGGTCGTGACGGGGCAGCAGCGCGCCGCGCTCGGCGGCGCCGACCACAAAGCCCGCCAGATCAAAATCCTCGCCCGTATACATGCCCGGCATTTCCGCCGTTTCACCACCGATCAGCGCACAGCCCGATTGGCGACAGCCTTCGGCGATGCCTTCAACCACAGCCGCGCCGCGTTTGGGGTCGAGTTTGCCGGTGGCGAAATAATCGAGGAAGTACAAAGGCTCGGCGCCCTGGGCCAGGATGTCGTTGACGCACATGGCCACCAGATCAATCCCCACCGTGTTCACAATGCCCGAGCTGATGGCGAGCTTGAGCTTGGTGCCCACGCCGTCCGTGCCGGAGACCAGAACGGGATCGTGAAAGCCAGCGGCCTTGAGATCGAACGCGCCGCCAAAGCCGCCAAGACCGGTGTCCGCGCCAGGGCGCGCGGTGGATTTGGCGAGCGGCTTGATGGCCTGAACCAGGGCGTCGCCTGCATCAATGCTGACGCCGGCGTCAGCGTAGGTCAGTCCGGATTTCGAGCTCGGGTCGGAGTGTGACACGTGCGGCTCCCTTGGCCATATCGTCAGTTCAGGCGTGCATAGCGTGCAATTGTCAAAAGTGCGAGAGGGCGGGGCGCCGCAACAGGCTTCACCGCAGCGCGCATCCGCGTATAGTCGCGGACAGAGATGACGTATCAGGGGATCACCATGCAAGCGATCAGGCAAGCAATGCAATGGGCTTTCGCGGGGCTGGCGGCTGGCGTGATGAGCGCTTCGGCTTTGGCGGACAGCCCATTTACCATTGACGGCGTGGCCATTGATGCGCGGGCGGATACGGCCTTTGACGCCCAACGCACAGCACTGGAAGAGGGCCAGACCCAAGGCGCCCTGAGGCTGATCGAGCGTCTGACCTTGCCTGAAGACAGAATGGAGTCCGGCCTGCCTGTCATCACCGCAGATGAGGCGGCCAGTTTGATTGCGGGACTGCAAATCTCTGACGAGCAGCGCTCGGCCACGCGCTATCGCGGTGTGCTGAGCCTCGATTTCGATCCACGCGCCGTGCGCCGGTATCTGTCGGGATTGGGCGTGCCGTTTGTTGAATCCCAGTCTGCGCCCATGGCGGTCATTCCGGTGACCGAGCTGAGCTCAGGGGCGCGGGTGCTGGGCGGAGACTGGCTGGAGGTTTGGCGTAACAATGGTTTCGAGCATGCGCTCACGCCGGTTCTCGCTGTTGAGGACGATGCGATTTCAGCAGAGGCCGTGGTGTCTTTGAATGCGAGCGCCTTGCGTTCTTTGCTTGATGAGATGGGGCTTGAGCGGGCCATGGTGCTGGTCGCGCGTCAGGAGCCGGGGTCCGTGCGCGCCGGCGGTGTGATCGTCAGCTTTGACGGCGAGGGCGGATTGCAACGTGAAACCGTATCCCCGATCAGCCTGGCGGGCGGATTTGAGGACGCCGCGCGCGCCATTGTGGAGCGCCGTGAACAGGCCTGGAAACGCGCTAGCGTGGTGCGTGATACGACCGTGGCCGAACTCGATCTGAGCATTCTTTTTGACAATCTGGCCGAATGGCGAGAGCTGCAACAGGCGGTGACCGGCGCGTCCCTGATCCAGAATGCGCGCCTGGACGCCATTTCGCGCACCGGCGCTGCGATGACGATCACCCATCGGGGCGCACGCGAACAGGTCATGGCCGAACTCAGCGCCCGCGGCGCGGTTCTGGCTGAGGATGAAGCTCTGGGTTGGACAGTACGCAGCCGCTAATGAAGCCAGGACAACTCGCGCTCGATCTCGTGCTTGAGCCCGACTATCGGGCCGAAGCCTTTGCGGTCAGCGAAGCCAACGCCGCCGCCCTGGCGCTCGTCAATCGCTGGCCGCGCTGGCGGCAAGGTCATCTCTTGCTGGTCGGTCCGGCGGGCAGCGGCAAGACGCATTTGTCTCACATGTGGACCGCGCGCACGCGCGCTATAAGGCTGGACGCCTCGGATCTGACGAAAGGTCTGAAGAGCGTCGGGCGCGGCGCTGCCGTTCTGGTCGAGGATTGCGACAAGGGTGTGGATGAGAACGCCCTGTTTCATCTTCTGAACCGGGCTGCGGGCGATGCGGGCGTGACGGTATTGATGACAGCGGGCAAAGCCCCGGCGGACTGGCCGGTGTCGCTGCCCGATCTGGCCTCACGCATGATTGCGACGGAAACCGCGGTTTTGCATGAGCCTGACGACGCCTTGCTGCGTCAGGTGATGGAAAAACTTTTCCGTGACAAACGCACGCCGCTTTCTCCGGGGGTCCTGGAATATCTCCTTGATCGCATGGAGCGATCTGTGGATTACGCCCGGCGTTTGACGGCCTGGCTCGACCGTGAGGCGCTGGCGCGCAAAGGCCCTGTCACGCGCACACTTGCGCGCGAGGGGCTGTCAGTCCTATCCAGTTGACCCAACGCGCCCTTCGCCTGTTTGGAGCCCTGAGATGACCGACACCGCGCCTTCATCCTCCAGATCCGGAACTGATGTGGAGGGGATGATGGCCTCTCCGGATCGATTCCTTAATCGTGAGCTCTCCTGGCTTCAGTTTAACTGGCGGGTCATCGAGGAGGCGCGCAATCCGCGCCATCCGGTGCTTGAGCGCCTGCGCTTTCTGTCGATCTCGGCCAGCAATCTCGATGAGTTCTATATGGTGCGCGTGGCGGGCCTGCGCGCCCAGTTGCGCAATGGCATGGACCGTCCCGGCATGGATGGGTGCACGCCGGCGCAGCAGCTCGACCAGATCAATGACGCCGCTACGGCTCTGATGTCGGCCCAGCAAGATACCTGGCGTGAACTGCAGGACCTGTTGGCCGAGCAGGGCGTGGAGCTTGTGGATGAGCAAACGCTGACAGCGAAAGAGCGCGAATGGCTTCGCGATGACTTTCTGGCGCACACCCTGCCGGTGATCACGCCGCTGGCGATTGATCCTGCGCACCCGTTCCCGTTCATTCCCAATCTCGGCTTTGCGCTGATGCTCAAGCTCAAACGGCAACGCGACGGCCGGATCATGAACGCGCTCTTGCCGATGCCCGCCGGGGTGAAGCGGTTTATCGAGATCCCGACCGAGCGAGTGGACGAGCACGGACGTCCGGTCAAACGCTTCATCGCGCTTGAAACCATTCTGATCTTGTTCATGGACGCGCTGTTCCCCGGCTTTGACCTGGTCGGCAAAGGCGCGTTCCGCATCATCCGTGACAGCGATATCGAGATCGAAGAAGAAGCTGAAGACCTGGTGCGCGAGTTTGAAGCGCTTCTCAAACAACGCCGCCGCGGCGTGCTGGTGCGCTTGAAGATTGAAGCCGGCATGCCTGAAGAGCTGCGCCGCTTCATCACCCAGCAATTGCACGCGGAAAAACAGGATGTGCAACTGGTGGACGGTCTTCTGGGCATGGCGCAGCTGAGCCAGATGATCCCTGATGAGCGGCCCGAGCTGAAGTTTGATCCCTATGAGCCGCGCTTTCCCGAGCGCATCAAGGATCATGGCGGGGATGTGTTCGCGGCGATCCGGGCGAAAGACCTGATCGTCCATCACCCTTATGAAAGCTTCGATGTAGTGGTGGAGTTCCTGCGTCAGGCGGCGCGCGATCCCGACGTCATCACGATCAAGCAAACGCTCTACCGCACCTCCAAGGATTCACCGATCATCGCGGCGCTGATCGAAGCGGCGGAGGCGGGCAAGAACGTCACCGCCCTGGTTGAGCTGAAAGCGCGCTTTGATGAGGAAGCGAATCTGCGCTGGGCGCGCGATCTGGAACGCGCCGGCGTGCAGGTCGTTTATGGCTTTATCGAGTACAAGACCCACGCCAAAATCTCGCTGGTGGTGCGCCGCGAAGGTGCGGACCTGCGCAGCTACGCCCATTTCGGCACCGGCAATTACCACCCGATCACGGCGCGCATTTACACGGATCTGTCTTTGTTCACCGCCGATCCCGCCTTTGGCCGGGATGCGGGCCGGATCTTCAACTATGTCACCGGCTACGCCCGGCCCCAACAGCTGGAAAAGCTGGTGATCAGCCCGATCAACATGCTCGAATTCATCTGCGAGAAAATCGACCGCGAGATCGAGAACGCCAAGGCGGGCAAGCCGGCCGGGGTGTGGGCGAAGATGAACTCGCTGGTCCATCCGCGTGTTATCGACAAGCTCTATGAAGCCAGCCAGGCCGGGGTCAGGTGCGAGCTGATCATGCGCGGTATTTGCTGTCTGAAGCCGGGCGTGCCGGGCCTGTCTGAAAATATTCGCGTCAAATCCATCGTCGGCCGTTTTCTCGAGCATTCACGGATCGCTTGCTTCGCCAATGGAGCGCCCATGCCCAGCCCGCAGGCGGAGATCTATATCTCCTCCGCGGACTGGATGCCGCGCAATCTGGACCGGCGGATCGAAACCTTGTGTCCGATCGAAAACCCCACCGTGCACAGACAAGTGCTTGACCAGATCATGGTCGCCAATCTCAATGACGAGACCCAGAGCTGGTATATGAACGCTGACGGCTCGTATACGCGCTTTGATACGGACGGCGTGGAAGAGCCGTTCTCGGCGCACGCCTATTTCATGACCAATCCCTCCCTGTCGGGCCGGGGCGAAGCGCTCAAACGCGATCAGCCGCCCGCCTTTCCCCATGTGGGTCCACGCGACTGATGGGCGTCCGTGACATTTTTGGCTTCGGCGGCGCCGAGCCTCAGCTCAAGGGTCGCGACGTTGCGGTGATTGATGTGGGCTCGAACTCGGTGCGCATGGTGCAGTACCGGGTTGAAGGGCGGATGCTCTGGCCGGTGTTCAATGAAAAGACCATGGCCGGACTTGGCGGCGGCGTCGCGGAGACTGGGCGGCTGAACCCTGAGGGCGTCGAGGCCGCTTTACGTACGCTCAAGCGCTTTACCCAGCTTTTGGACGCCAAGGGCGTCAGCACGCGCGGCGCGGTGGCGACAGCCGCTGTACGCGAAAGTTCAGACGGGCCGGACTTTGTCCAGAGGGTGCGCGACGAGACAGGCCTGATCATTGACGTGCTCAGTGGCGAAGAAGAGGGGCGCTACTCCGCGCTAGGCGTTTTGGCCGGGGTGGGTGATGCGTGGGGCGTCACAGGCGATCTTGGCGGCTCGAGCCTGGAGCTGACAGGACTTGAAGGGCGCAAAACGCTGTCTGCGGTTTCGCTGCCTTTGGGGCCGCTCGCCGTGAATGCGGCCCGTCACATGGCGGCGGATCTGCGCAATCATGTGGACGAGCAGTTGGCTCAGGCCCGCTCACTTTTGAAGGATGAAGGCGACACGTTTTACGCCGTTGGCGGCGCATGGCGCTCCTTCGCTAACCTCTCCATGACCTTGCGCAATTATCCGTTGCGCCTGCTGCATGAATACGAAATGACGCCCGAGCAGGTGCGCAAAGCCGTCGATTTCGCTATGAGTCAGAGCGAAAGCTCGCTGGCTTCAGTGCCGGGCGTGGCCGCCAAACGGGCGGCGAGTTTACCCTACGCCGCCATGCTGCTCGACCGGGTGATGAAAGCGGGCGAGTTTTCCCGTGTGGTCTTTTCCGCCAACGGCCTGCGCGAAGGCGTGGTGTGCGTCAGCGATCTGAGTCTGGTGGAAGAGGGCGATCCGCTGTTGAGCGGTACGGAGGCGATGGCCCATTCCGCCTCTCCCGAGCCTGGATTCGGGCTGGCGCTTGCTGACTGGCTGGAGCCCGCTTTTGAGGGCGAGGCTGTCATATTCAGCACTGTTCGGGACATACGTTTGCGCGCGGCGGCGGCGCGACTGTGCGATATTGGCGCGCGCCTGCACCCGGACCACCGCGGCGATCTGGCCTTCACGCAGGTCCTCTATGCGCCCATTGGCGGGCTGAGCCATGATGAGCGTGCGTTTCTCGCGCTCTGTCTGCACCATCGCTATGAGGGAAAATCCGCCCGCTCTGAAGACTGTGTCTCAAGCCAGCTTCTGACCGAAGAGCAGCGAGCCGCGGCGATGCGGATTGGGCTCGGTCTGCGCTTTGGCGCCGCCTTGTCGGGGCGGACTGCGAAACTGCTGAAGTCTTTCAACCTGTCGCGCTGTGCTGAGGGGTTGCTGATTACGGCGCGCCCGGAAACCGAGGACCTGATCGTCGAGCGGGCCTGGAAACGCTTCGAACAGTTTTGCAGCGCGATGGATCAAAAGCCTATCATGATCAGATAGGGGCGCCAGCCGATGATGCGCTGACCGCCTTGGCATGTGATATTGGTCAGTGAGAGGACGTATCTTGGAATTGCTTTCTTTTATCGTCCTGGCGACCGGGATGGTGGTGCTGACCACGTCCATTCACCTGGGAGGCCTGGCGGCGTTGATCGCATTGATGCGCTGGCGGGAAGGGCATTCCAACCATGTCACCTCCGCCTGGTGGCAGATGGCGCTGATCCTGGGCGTGGTGCAGGGCTTGTTCCTTCTGCACGCGGTCCAGATCTGGGTGTACGCGGCGCTGTACCGACTGGGCGGCGTGGTCGAAACCTTTGAGGAAGCTTTGTATTTCTCAACCTCCACCTTCACCACGGTGGGGTATGGCGACATCGTGCTGGAGCCGGGCTGGCGGGTGCTGGCGGGGATTGAAAGCGCGAACGGGTTTCTGCTTCTGGGCTGGTCGACGGCCTTCTTGCTGCAAGTGGTCAGCCGTCTGCGCTCGGTGGAGTTTCGCTGGCTGGAGCGGCGGGAGGACGAGGCGGAATTGTTTGAAACCCGCAAGGCGAGCCAGTCTGACGACGCGGATCGCAACCGCTAGCATCTCCTCCGACTTGCCCCCGTGCTCCGCAGCGCGCTAAACCGTGTGCACATTTCAGAAAGTTCGACAGGACCGGGCATGTTCAACAAGATCCTCATCGCCAACCGCGGCGAAATTGCTGTGCGCGTCATCAAGACCTGCAAGCGGTTGGGCATTCCCACCGTGGCGGTCTATTCCGAGGCAGATGCAGATACTTTGGCCGTGGAAATGGCGGATGAGGCGGTCTTCATCGGGCCGCCGGCGCCGGGCGAGTCCTATCTTGTCATGGACAAGATCATTCAGGCTTGCCTCGACACTGGTGCGGACGCCGTCCATCCCGGCTTCGGCTTTCTGTCCGAAAATGCGGCGTTCCCCAAGGCGCTGGCGGAAAAGAATATCGCCTGGATCGGGCCGAACCCGCACGCCATCTCGGCTATGGGCGACAAGCTGGAATCCAAGAAACTCGCGGCTGAAGCGGGCGTCAGCACCGTTCCCGGCTTCAAAGGCGAGATCGAGGACGACCAGCAGGCCGTCGAGGTGGCGGGCGATATTGGCTATCCGGTGATGATCAAGGCGTCAGCCGGCGGCGGCGGCAAGGGCATGCGCATCGCGCGCTCTGAGGCCGAAGTTCGCGAAGGCTTCAAGGCGGCCCGGAATGAAGCGAAATCCTCGTTCGGCGATGACCGCATCCTGATTGAGAAATTCGTCGAGAAGCCGCGCCATATCGAAATCCAGGTTCTGGGCGACAAGCATGGCAATGTGGTGCATCTCAATGAGCGTGAATGCTCGGTGCAACGTCGCAATCAAAAAGTGCTGGAAGAGGCGCCGTCGCCCTTCCTTGACCCCGAAACCCGCAAGAAGATGGGCGATCAGGCTGTCGCTCTCTCAAAAGCGGTGGACTATGACAGCGCCGGCACGGTGGAGTTCATCGTCGACCCGGATCGCAATTTCTACTTCCTGGAAATGAACACCCGCCTGCAGGTGGAGCATCCGGTCACCGAGCTGACTCACGAGATCGACCTTGTGGAACAGATGATCCGTGTGGCCGCTGGCGAAAAGCTGGGCTTCAAGCAATCCGACATGCAGATCAAGGGCTGGGCGGTGGAAGCGCGCCTGTACGCTGAAGATCCTTACCGCGGCTTCCTGCCGTCGATCGGCCGTCTCAAGCATTATGTCGAACCGTTGGAAGGCCCGATCGGCAACGGCGCGTTGCGCATTGATTCCGGCGTGCGCGAGGGCGATGAAATCTCGATGTTCTATGATCCGATGATCGCCAAGGTGATCGGATATGGCGACAATCGCGACGCGGCTATCGACGCTTTGTCAGAAACCCTCGACCGTTTGTATGTGGACGGGCTGCAGTCCAATGCGCCTTTCCTGTCAGCCGTGTTGGACGAGGCGGATTTCAAGGCCGGTCGCATCCATACTGGCTATATCGACGAGCATTTCCCTGAAGGCTTCAACGGCACCGCGCCGACCGAGTTCCAGCTCAAGAGCCTGTGCGCCACCGCAGCCTTTATCCACACGGTGTTCATAGAGCGCGCGGCGCGCGTCTCTGGCCGGATCACCCCGCTGCCTGAAGAAGGGCTCGCCCATGAATGGGTGGTGATCTTGAATGACCAGCGTTTCCCGGTGGAGCTGCGCATCCCTGAAGGGGCGATGGATCTGGATGAGGCGGGGGCCGAGCTTTGGGCGCCGGGCCTGATCGCGGAGCCGGTGGTTCTGACCACCAGCTGGAAGCCCGGCGATCACATGTTTGAAGGCACGCTGGACGGCAAGGATTTCGCTGTCTTCGTCGCTGACCGCACCGAAGGCTACAAGCTGCGCCATCGCGGCTATCAGGCTGATGCGCTGGTGTGCACGCCGCGCATCGCCGAACTGCATGCCCGCCTGCCGGAAAAAGAGCCGGTGGACACCGCCAAGCTGATCACCAGCCCGATGCCGGGCCTGGTCGTCTCCATCGCGGTCGAGGTTGGCCAGGAGGTCAAGGCGGGTGAAGCCTTGATGGTGGTCGAGGCCATGAAAATGGAAAATGTGCTCCGCGCGGAACTCGACGGCGTCATCAAGTCGGTCAATTGCGCCGCGGGCGCTTCAGTCGCCGCCGACGAACTTTTGATCGAGTTCGACTAAAGTTTTTATACAGGCCGTTTCAGAACGCTGCAGTCTTGAGGGCTGCAGCGTTTTTTTGTCAGTTTGCTTACCCGATAACTTACCCAGACTTCATTTGACGTCAGCCGTGCTGCGCAGGCAGACTGAGCCTGTAAAGTAACGGAGACTTGGATGAATCTCGGTCATACCCTGTTCAGCCCTAACGGTCGCAGCACCCAGAATGAGTACTGGCTGGGCATGCTGATCGTCGTTCTTGGCAACCTGTTTCTCGCGCCCTTGCCGGTGATCGGCGCCATCTTCTGGATCGGTCTGATCTATGTCGGCGCTGTGGTGTCCGCCAAGCGGCTGCATGATGCGGGCAAGACGGGATGGATTCATCTTATTCCTTGGGTCATTTCACTGTCTTTGATGGGATTTGGCGTTGTGGCCGCAGGGGGCGCCGCGCTCGTGCCTGTCCTGGACATGGTCGGCACGCCGGGGGGCTGGGAAATGCTGGAATCGGGAGATTTGTCTCCGAAAGCGACGGCCCAGCTGGTCAGTGGCGGATTGCTGGCGGCGGGCGGCCTGCTGCTCTTCTGGTCGCTCTCTGCGCTGACCTGGGTGGTGTACACGATCTGGGTGGGCGTTCTGAGCTCGGATCAGGACGATAATATTTACGGACCTGCGCCGCGTCAGGCCGTCTACGCCCAAGCCGCAACCCGTTCAGCCGGCGCGCCCCCGGCTGAGGGCTGATCCGGTTTCTCTTGACGCAAGTCGCCGAACAGCGAACGCTGCCTATACGCGTATCTCTACATCAAAGCCTGGGGACATCATGGATATTGGAAATCTGCTGTTCAATCCGAATGGCCGAATTGGCCAGAAAGACTTCTGGATTGGCGTTGCGATCATATTTGGCGGCAATTTGCTGCTGACATGGATCCCGTTTCTCGGAACCTTGATCTGGCTGGGTCTGCTCTGGGTGGGCGTCGCGGTTTATGGCAAGCGTCTGCACGATGCGGGCAATAGCGCCTGGTTGCATGCTGTGCCTTGGGGCGTCTCAATTCTGCTGGGGGTGATCGGCTCGATCATGCTGGGTGGTGTGTTCATCGCCGCAATGGCGGGCGAGGGCGATGTCAATATGGGCGCGTTGATCGCTGGCGGCGGCATGGCCAGCGTCTTTTTCCTGCTCAGCACGCTTGTCTGGGTTGCCTACACGATCTGGGTGGGGGTTCTCAAAAGCGACGCAGGCGCAAACGCCTACGGTCCAGCTCCGGTGATTGATGCGGCGGCAGCGCCGATTGAACCGGCCGCGTCGGCGGATGCGCCGACGGGTGCAGAGACGGGCGAATCCAAAGAGTGATGTGAAAGGTCGGCCAGCCATCAGGGCTGATCGACAGGGGAAATGACGGAGGGCGTCCCATGAGTTTGATGAGTGTTCTTTTTGCGCCGAACGGGCGCATCAGTCCAAGCCAGTTCCAGACCGGCGCCTTGGTGCTTCTGGGGATCGGTTTCGTGATGGCCTTGCTGTCACTGACCGGTAACACCGCCATGATGGGGGTGCAGACTCTGGTGGGATTGGTTTTGATTTATCCCTGGGTCGTACTGTGGCGCAAACGCTTGCATGACAGCGGAAAATCAGGCTGGTTTCTGTTGCTGATCATCCTGGTCTGGTTCATTCTCAGCATGATTGTCGGCCAGGTCGTCACCATGATGTTCGCGGGCGACATGATGCAGGCCATGGAAGACGTCACCGGCTTCTCCCAGATGATGCAGGCTCAGGCTCAGCTCGCCCAGGAGCTGGCCCTGCCCAATGCGATCTCGTCGCTGGTCGTCGGTCTGATTGTGGTGTTTGGCGCCAACGCCATTCTGAAGTCCGATCCGCAGGAAAACCGCTATGGTCCGCCTCCGGGGGGCGAGGGCGCTGCGGCTCCGATGGGCGCCCCGACCGAAGCGCCTGCTCAAGCTCCGATCGACTCACCGACGGATGCGACGGTCGACGCGCCGTCCGACGACACCGATCAGAAGACCTGAACTTGATCGCCCTGCGACGCAGGGCGGGCTTGCAATACACGCGCGCTCCGTATCATACCGGGGCGCGCGTTTATTTTGTGAGGAGCCGGCGTGACCCAACCCAGTTTTGATCTGAAGACGGCGTTCATGCCGGTCTTTCGCTCCACCGAGGACGAGTTCTGGATCGGGCTGGGCGTGATCGCGGCGCTCGACGCCTTGCGCATCAGCTTTTCACCGGCTGCAGGCGTCCTGTCCTGGCTGGTCATCGCCTTTTTCGTCAGCACGGTGTTCATCAACCGTTATCGCGCGCTAGGCAAACCCACAGCGCTGGCTTTGGCGGCGCTCGCTGGCGCCACCGTGATCAAGATCATTACCGGCCTCTTCGGTATGGCGATGCGCGCTTACCCTGAATTTGTCAGCTTTCTTGAGAGTCAGGGCGTGAATATGGAAGACCCTGCCGCGGTGCAGGCGGCGGCCTATGATCCCGCGATCCAGCAAGCCTATCAGGAGCGGCTGACGTCGGACCCCGAGTTCGCCATAACGATCCTCCACGCCGGCGCCTGGCCGTCCATGTGGGGGTTCTGGCTGGTGCTGGCGGCGGTGGGATACTGGACGGCGCGCAACACGGTGAAAGGCTAGACGGGCGGCTGCTCTGAATGGGTGGCGCCGAACACCTCTTCAAAGGCGCGCTTGAGCGCAAGATCGGCGTCGTCCATCGTCACCGGCAATCCCAGGTCCACAAGGCTCGTCACCCCGTAACGCGCATCAGAAATGCCGCAAGGAGTGATGCCGCCAAAGTGCGACAGGTCCGGCTCAACATTCAGCGCAATGCCGTGAAACGACACCCAGCGGCGCAGACGGATGCCAATGGCGGCGATCTTGTCCTCGCGCTCAGGTCCGCCGGGCTGGGTGCGGTCCACCCACACGCCGACACGTCCGCAGCGCCGCTCGCCGGTGACGTTGAAGCTGTCCAGCGTTGCGATGATCCATTGCTCCAGATCGCGCACGAATTGTCGCGCGTCACGGCCGCGTGTTCGCAGATCCAGCATGACATAGGCCACGCGCTGTCCGGGGCCGTGATAGGTGTATTCGCCACCGCGCCCGGTCTTGTGGACCGGGAAGCGCTCAGGGTCTTGCAGGTCTTCAGGTTTCGCGCTTGTGCCAGCGGTATAGAGCGGGTCGTGTTCGAGAAGCCAGATCAGCTCGCCCGCTTCCCCTTTCGCGATGGCTTCGGCGCGCGCCTCCATGGCGGCCACGGCGTCAGAATAGGGGATAGAGGTCTCAGAGACCGCCCAGCCGATGGTGGCGTCTGTCATGATCTTGCAGGCCTTTAACTGTCGAGAAACCGTAGCGGAACATCGTGAGGCTGAACGCGCATGACAAGGGTTATGCGCCCCAGAGCAACAGTGATGCACGTTTCATGAGCCAATTAGGCGCCGTTCAGGTCGAAATCTCCGTGCTGTTGGGCCGGTCCAAGCTGCCGATTCACCAATTCCTGCGCATGGGCCGGGGTGCGGTGATTCCCCTGGACGCCGCCGAGCATGACGAAGTGTGGATACTGGCCAATAATCATCCGATCGCGCGCGGAGAAATCATCATCCAGGGCGACCGGGTGGCGGTCTCAATCACGGATGCGGCGGACGTTCATGACTATTTCGCTGCATAAGCACCTCACATAAGGGCTTCACAAGCGGGTCGGGGGTTGGTACATGCCCGCTTCCCAATTCGCGGCCGTGGCGGAATTGGTAGACGCGCAGCGTTGAGGTCGCTGTGGGGTAAAACCCGTGGAAGTTCGAGTCTTCTCGGCCGCACCATATTCGCGCTTTCTTCAAGCGCTGACAGACAAGCCTGACGCTGACGCGTCAGGCTTTTTTGTTTTTTCGCGACAACAGCACGCGCCATCTCGATTTCGTCGGCGCCCGCGACTATCGTGTCTTACGCATTGCACCCCATTCCAGAAAAACGCGAGACGCCATGACGCAACCGGTTGAAGAGCTGCACCGTGACGATGTGACGACCGGTATGGATTTGCCTGAAGGGGTGCTTGTCGAACTGATCGGCGCGATCGCGGATCGCGACCCCACCTTGATCCGACAATTGCTCGCGCCGCTGCACCCGGCGGATATTGCGGACCTGATCGAGCAGCTTAGCTGGGACCAGCAGCGTCTGCTCGCTGAACTCGACGCGTCTTTGCTCACCGGCGAAGTGTTGGCCGAGATCGGCTATGATACTCGCGCGGGGCTGTTTGACCTTTTAGAGACCCAGCAGATCGTCGACGCGCTTGACGGTCTCGATTCCGATGACAAGACCATGGTCGTCGAGGAGCTCGAGCCGGAAGTGCGTGACGCGGTTTTGGCCGCCGTCTCCGCCGAAGATCGCGAGCATCTGGAAGCCTCACTCGCTTTTGAGGAAGAAACCGCCGGTCGCCTGATGCAGCGCGAGTTCGTCGCTGCGCCGTCCTTCTGGACGGTAGGTCACACGATCGACCATATGCGGCTTGCGGGCGAAGAGCTGCCCGACCTCTTTTTCGAGGTCTTTATCGTGGATGAAGGCTTCCGGCCCATTGGCGCGGTGCCCGTAAGCCGCCTCATGCGCTCGCAACGCCAGACTCCTCTGTCCGAACTGATGGCCCCGGCGAAGATTACGATCCGGCCTGAGGACGATCAGGAGGATGCGGCCTATCTTTTTGAGAAATATCACCTGATCTCGGCGCCCGTCGTGGATGATTCGGGGCGCTTGAAAGGCATGCTGACAGTCGACGACATGGTCGACGTTATTCAGGAAGAGAACAAGGAAGACCTGCTGGCGCTGGCCGGGGTGAATGAAGCTGGCCTGGCCGACACGGTCTGGGAGTCGGTGAAGTCACGTGCGCCCTGGTTGCTCGTCAATCTGGGCACGGCGGTGCTGGCTTCGCTTGTGATCGCCCTGTTTGATCAGGCCATCGCCCAGCTGGTGGCGCTGGCGGTGCTGATGCCGATTGTCGCCTCCATGGGCGGAAACGCTGGCACGCAATCGCTCGCGGTCGCCGTGCGCGCGCTCGCCACACGCGATCTCACCGGCGCGAACTCGCTCCGGTTCGTCTGGCGTGAAGCGGCGGCGGGTCTGGTGAACGGCCTGATCTTCGCTGTTGTGATGGGGATCATTGCCGCCGTCTGGTTCCAGGAACCCGATCTGGGCTGGGTGATCGCAGTGGCCATGGTGATCAATCTCGGTGTCGCGGGTCTGTCAGGGGTTCTGGTGCCTTTGGGGCTTAAGCATTTCGGCGCCGACCCGGCGGTCGCCTCATCCGTTTTCGTCACAACGGTGACAGACGTGGTGGGATTTGTCGTGTTTTTGGGCCTGGGCGCCCTTGTTCTGCTTTAATCTCGCGCGACCTGTAGGCAGACTGTGATCCTGAGGGAGGCCTTCGCCATGAACCATGCCGCTCTGGCTGTATTGATCGCACTTGCGGGCGCCTCACCTTTGGCCGCCCAGGAAACGGGCGGGCAAACGCCGGTTTTTGACAGCGGGTTGCGCCTGTCAGGTCCATGGGCGATCGGGCCGCGTCTGGATCAGGCGCGCGCCGGACTGTCTGCGACGGTGCTGGACGGCCGGATCTATGCTGCCGGGGGCGCCGGTCTGGCCAATCCGCGCGACGCTTTGGAGGTCTATGATCCAGAAAGCGGCGCCTGGCGCGTACTCAAACCCATGCCGGTCGGGCTGGAGCGCTTTGGCATGGCTGTGCTGGACGGCAAAATCTATGTGGCGGGCGGGTATTCGTCCGAAGCTGGCGCAGAGCCGATCGACCAGGTCTGGTCCTATGATCCCGAGACCGATGCGTGGAGCGCGGAGACCGCGTTACCCGGCGCCAAGGCGAGCCTGTCTCTGGTTTCTGTGAATGACCAGCTTTACGCCCTGGGTGGCGAAGACGGCGCGCCGGGCCTGTTTGTCTACGACCCTGAAACCCAGAGCTGGAACGCGGCGGAAGCGCCCGACGAGATCAATCGCCGGGGCGCGGCGGCTGTTGTGGTTGAGGATGAAATTTGGCTGATCGGCGGCGCCCGCAACGGTCAGGCGACATCGCGCGTGGATGTTTACCATACACTGTCTCAAACTTGGCGCCGCGCCCCGGATCTGCCTGAACCCCGGGCCGGTCATGCCGCCGCGATGCTGGGGGGCGCTGTTCATGTGTTTGGCGGTCGTAGCGCAGACATGCGGCAAACCCTCGCCAGCCATGTCGCACTGAACGCAGGGTCTGAGACCTGGGAGCGCCTCTCTGACATGCCCGCCGCCCGCACGGAAGCAGGGGTGGTCAGCGTTAACGGCGCAATCTGGTTAATTGGCGGCGGATCGGGCGCAGGCTTTTTTGCACCCTTTACGGCTTTGGATGCGGTGGACATTTTCTCGACCTCAGAGCGCTGACGGTCCTGAGTTTGCATCGCGCTTCATGACTGAAGATCCAACCGTTTCGAAACGGGACAGCGATGACACCGCGTTTGAAATCGACCCGCGCCGCGCGCGACCTGATCAAGGCTCACGAGCCCTTCCTTGCAGAGGCTGAACGGCGTGGAAAACGCTGGACAGTCGGCTATGGCCATACCGCGTCCGCCAAAGAGGGCGTGACGCTCAAGCCCGAAGACGCTGAACTGCTGCTGATCTATGACGTCATGCGCGCCGAGCAGACCATTGATGCGAGCGTTGGCGCAGAGATGGCGGCGCCCATGCGCGATGCGCTTGTGTCCTTCGCTCTCTCGGTGGGATTACGCGCGTTCAAGGTGTCTGATGTCGCGCGTCTGGCGCGGGCCGGACGCCATCGCGACGCCGCCGCCGCAATTGAAACCTGGGTGCGCGCCGATCAGGATGGCCGACTTGTCGTCTCTGAGCGTCTGGTCACTCGGCGTGCGGCGGAGAAGGCGCTTTATCTGTCGGGGCTGGAAGACAGCGCTGCCAGGGTTGATGGGCCGTCTCTGGGGGCTGAATCCGAGAAGACCCCGGAGGTGGCGTCAGACATCGCAGCTGAAGCGCCAGCTGACGAGCCCGCCGCTGAAGCCGCGCCGCCTGAGCCCGCGATTGATGCGCCTGTTCAGGACGAGGCTGAGCCTGAATCCGCGCCGCTCGATGACGAACAGGCAGACGCTGAGCCTGAAGACGCCCACGATGTGTCCACTGGATTGGTTGAACTCGATATCGTTTTTGAAACGCCGGATGACGAGACGGTGGGGGACAACCGTGCAGAGCCGCAAGTCGCTTCGCCGGGTCTCGACGTCGCTGCCGAACGGGGCGAAGACGAGGGCGAGGATGCGCCGCACGACGAGCCCGAGACTGTCTCAGAGACGGTTGAGCTTGAGACAATAGAGCCTGAGGAGGGTGAGGCGGAGGCGTCAGACGCCGACCCTGACGAGGTTGAAGCGCTGAGCGAACCGGCGGAAGCGCCGACGCAGGCTGACGCTGCACCTGAGACGATGGAAACGCCTGAGGCGCCCGCAGCGGATGACCCTCAGTCTGATCAGGATTCGGTGAAACAGGCGCAGGACGCCTCCATCGCCGCTGTGATGGCGCGCATGGCCCAGCAGGTCTCCGCCAGCATTGCGACGGCTCCAGCGTCAACGCAGGCGGATGATCCCGTCAAGCTTGGCTACAGCTTCCTGTCCACGGCTCATGTGGATATGGCCAAACCCTCGCTTCCTGCCGATGCGAAAGAGATCGCTCAGCCTGAGGCGCCGCAGGAAGATGTGCGCGCCAAACCGAATAGCCTGTTCAGCAGCCCGGCCGTGCCCATGGGGCCGTATCACGGCGCATTGCAGGTCTCATCGATCAAAGTGACCGCCATTGCGCCCGAAGCCCTGCCGCAAGGCTCAGACGCGCAAGACATGGACGCCGGCGAGGACGCTGGCAGTGTTCAGGTGGCAGCGCCATTGTCTGATTCAGATGATGCGATTGCAGTGGAAATTCCGACGGATGAGGACGCTGCGCCTGAACCTCTGACGGCGTCTCATGACGCACCCAACGGTGCTGAGGTGTTCTCTGCGCCGCCGCATCCTGCGCTTGCGCCGGCGTCCGCGCCGGGCCTGTCGGGTGATGTGGAAGGCCCTGATCATCCGGACAAGGATGTCGAAGACCCGCATCATGACCTTCATGAGGACGGCGAAGAGCTCGATCCCACGGTGGTGGCCGGGACCGAAGCGCCTGTGGCGTCAGAAGCTGAGGCGATCCAGTCAAAAGGCGGGGATGTGATGTTTATCTCTTCGCTGGCGGTTGGCGGCGCGATGGTGGGCCTGGGCGGCTGGGACATTGCCGCGAATATGGACGCTTATATGGAGTTGGGGCTGTCCTATTCGCCGCTTGGGCCGATTGTGTTCGGCGCTGGCGTCTTGCTCAGCGCGGCGTCGGCCTGGTTCATTATCGGTCGACGCAACGAGAAATAGCGCCGCGCGCCTGAATTGGCGAGATTTGTGCGAACTTGACGCGCGGCCCGCGCGTGGTATCTCGCGGTCTATGATTTCGAACCAGTATCCTTCGCTCGAGTTCCCTCTGGGCGACACCGCGGACATGCTGCGCGATACCGTGCAGTCGTTCGCGTCCGACCATATCGCTCCGCGCGCCGCTGAAATCGACGCCAAGGACGAGTTTCCCGCCGACCTCTGGACCAAGATGGGTGAACTGGGCCTTCTGGGCCTCACCGTCGAGGAAGAATATGGCGGGTCCGGGCTGGGCTACACTGAACATTGCATCGTCATGGAAGAGATCTCCCGGGCCAGCGCCTCGGTGGGGCTCAGCTATGGCGCGCACTCCAATCTGTGCGTGAACCAGATCCGCCTGAACGGCTCTGAAGCGCAAAAGCAGAAATATTTGCCCAAGCTGATCTCCGGCGAACATGTCGGCGCTCTGGCCATGTCTGAGCCGGGCGCGGGGTCTGATGTCGTCTCTATGCGTCTGAAAGCTATCAAGAAGGGCGATCATTACGTCCTCAATGGCAACAAGATGTGGATCACGAACGGCCCCAGCGCGGACACGCTGGTGGTTTACGCCAAGACCGATCCGGAAGGGGGCTCCAAGGGGATCACAGCCTTCCTGATCGAGAAGGGCATGAAGGGCTTCTCCATCGCCCAGAAGCTCGACAAGCTGGGAATGCGCGGCTCTGAAACCGGCGAGCTGGTGTTTGAAGACTGCGAAGTGCCCGAAGAGAATATTCTGGGTCAGATCGGCGGCGGCGTGCGCGTGCTGATGAGCGGTCTCGATTATGAGCGTTCGGTGCTGGCGGCAGGCCCGGTGGGCATCATGCAGGCCTGCCTCGACGTGGTCATGCCGTACGTCCACGAGCGCAAACAGTTCGGCCAGCCCATTGGCGAGTTCCAGCTCATTCAGGGCAAGATCGCGGACATGTACACCCGCATGAACGCCAGCCGCGCTTATGTCTATGCAGTGGCTCAGGCGTGCGACGCCAAGAAGACCACCCGTCAGGACGCCGCCGGCGCCATTCTGTTCGCGGCTGAAGCGGCGACCCAGTGCGCGCTTGACGCCATCCAGATCCTGGGCGGCAACGGCTATATCAATGAATACCCGACGGGCCGCCTGCTGCGCGACGCCAAGCTCTATGAAATTGGCGCGGGCACCAGCGAGGTGCGCCGCATGCTGATCGGCCGCGAGCTCTTTAATGCAACCAAATAGGGTATGGGGCGTTGTTCTCCTGTCGAAGGATACGACGCTCCCCTGACCTTAGAGCCCGCGCTTTGGCGCGGGCTTTTTTTATGCATTGAAGGTGATGTGAATGGCTGACACCAAACTGGCGCCGCCCGCCCGTTATGACGATCTCAAGGCGCTTTTTATCAACTGTACGCTGAAACGCTCGCCCGAGCCCTCGCATACCGACACTTTAATGGATGTGAACCGCGCCATCATGAAATCCCAAGGCGTCAGCGTTGAGAGCGTGCGTTTGGTGGATCACCAGATTGCCTTTGGCGTCCAGCCCGACATGACTGAACAGGGCTGGGACCGTGATGACTGGCCGAAAATCTGGAAGAAGGTCGAGGCCGCCGACATTCTGGTGATCGGCACCCCGCTCTGGCTGGGCGAGGAAAGCTCGGTTGCGCGGGTACTGATCGAACGGCTGTATGCGCATTCAGGACAGCGTCAGGACAATGGCCAGTTCGTGTTTTACGGCAAGACCGGCGGGTGCGTGATCACGGGCAATGAGGACGGGGTCAAGCACGCCGCCATGACCACCCATTTCGCGCTCTCACATATTGGCTACACCATTCCGCCTCAGGCGGATGTGGGGTGGATCGGCGAAGTGGGGCCAGGCCTGAGCTATGGCGATGAGGATGACAGCGGCGCGCCTGCAGGCTTTGACAACGCCTTCACACAGCGCAACGCCACGATCATGAGCTGGAACTTGTTGCACACCGCGCGAATGCTGAAAGATCAGGGCGGTTTCCCTGCCTTTGGCAATCAGAACGATGAGCGTTTGTCCAAGCAGCAACTCGGCCATCCTTTCTGGTCGCCAGACAGCTGAATCCGGCATAATCTCTCATACGCTCAGGTTGAGGGCGACCACCCGCCCAAGCGTTCATGAGAGGTAAGGGGGATCCATCATGCTGCCTGAAATTCTCGCTGTGGCGCTGGCCCTGAACGCACAGGAAGCCTCGACCGCCGTGACCGAGGCCGCGCAGACAGATGCCGCGCGACTAAACGCCTGTTTGGCCCAAGCGGAGTTTTCCGAGGCCTGCATCGGGGCCGTTTCCAGCGCCTGTCAGGACGATCCGGGCGGCTATACGACCTATGGCATGATGGAATGCGAGCGTCGTGAAAACGCGCTGTGGGATCAGCGCTTGAACGCCGCCTATTCGCAAATGCGCGAGAGGATGCTGGAGCGTGAGGCGACGACGCGGCGCGACGCCTTGCTGGCTGCGCAACGGCTCTGGTTGCAATACCGCGACGCCGAGTGCGAGCAGCGCGGGCTTGCCTATGAGGGCGGCACGATGAGGGGTGTGGTCCATAGTTCGTGCTTCAGTGATTTTACGGCGCGTCGGGCTCTGGAGCTGGAGCGCCAACTCGATGAGCTCTCTCGCTAGACACAAAAAACCCCGCGCCATCGGCGCGGGGTTTGTCGTTCGGGACTTACTTGTCCCAGTCCGGCGCCCAGTCAGGATCAATCAGGCGGCCTTCGGGGCTTCGCAAAGCATTGATGCGTCCTGTGTCTTCTTCGCTCAGTTCAATCTCGCTGATCTCGAAATTGGATTCGATGTGCGCGTTGCTGGAGCTGCGGGGGATGGCGATCACGCTGTCCTGATCCACCAGCCAGCGTAGAGTGATCTGTGCGGGGGAGGCCCCATGCTTGCTGGCGATCTCCTTGATCACCTCATCTTCAAACACCTTGCCCTGGCCAATGGGCGAATAGGCGGTCGGCGCCATTCCCGCGCTGCGACAGGCGTTCAGGACCGCGCTCTGGTCCAGGAAAGGATGATATTCCACCTGATTGACCACGAGGGGCGCTTTGGAGTGCGCCCGCGCTTCGTCCATCAGATCCACGGTGAAGTTGGACACGCCGATATGTTTGACGAAGCCTGACTCCACTACGTCGTTCATCGCTTTCATGGTTTCATCGAGCGGCACTTCGGGTACGGGCCAGTGCAGCAGCAAAAGGTCCACGTAATCGGTCTTGAGCTTGTCGAGGCTCTCTTTGACCGATGCTTGCAGGTCGCCATCCTTGAATTTGTCGCGCCAAACCTTGGTGGTCAGGAAAATGTCTTCACGCGCCACGCCGCTTTGATGCAGGCCTGCGCCCACTTCTTTTTCATTGCCGTAAATCTGGGCGGTGTCGATATGGCGGTAGCCGGTCTTGAGCGCATGGGCGACGCCTCGTGTGGCGTCCTCGTCTTCCAACTGCCAGGTGCCGAAGCCCAGCTTGGGAATGTCTGCGCCATTGGCTTGGGTCCGCTCGATCATCGTGCGCTCCTTGTTTGCGTGTCCGGTTGGACGTAAGCATCAAGAACGCGAAAGGAAGGGCGGAAGTTTCATTGCACCGCACCTTGAATGGCGGCTGACCCTATCGAAACCGGCTCGCCAGGGCGTGCGGCATCTGTTCCAGCATCTGCCTGGCGCTTGCATAACCCGCCTCGACCGCTTCGTCGAACCGCTTCCAGTCACGCATGTCGAGATCAAGCTCGGGCAGGACCAGAATATCGGCGGCGCGGCGGGTGAGAGCGTGTTGTTCCAGCGTGCCGGCGGTCGCTGCACGCATCAGCAGCGAGGCGATGGGGGGTGGATCGGACAGGCCATGGCGGGCCACCCAGCCGGCGAAATTGGGCGGATCGCGGAAATCATCAGCGTTGATGGCGTTATTGCGCGTGACGTCCGACCCCACATTGACGCCCCTGTGATAGGCCTTGAGCTCCTGGATCGGGAAATTGTTGAACACCGCGCCGTCCACCAGCACATCGTCGCCGTCCACAATGGGCGGCAACAGGCCCGGAATTGCGATGGAAGCCCGCAGGGCGCGCGACAGCGTGCCGGAGCGGTGAATGCGGGTCGCGCCGGTTGAGAGGTTCGAGGACACACAAAAGAACGGACGTGGCAATTCAGCGATATCCACCTCGCCGAAATGCTCCTTCAGACGCCGGTCCACGCGTTTGCCGCGAGTGAGGCTCACCACGGGCATCACCCAATCGCTTAACGGGTTGGAGGCGACGAAGGCGCGCCGCATCCGGTCTTCAAGCTCTGCATTATCCCATCCCATCGCCGCGCCCGCCGCGATGATGCCGCCCATGGAGGCGCCGCCGTAGAAATCGAACTCAACGCCCGCTTCCTTGAAGGCCCGGATCGCCCCCACATGGGCGTAGGCGCGCGAGCCGCCGCCCGACAGCACCAGACCGACCGATTTGCCCGCCATGGTGCGCGCCATATGGCGGACATCGCTGGCGTTGTGCTGACGCCAGTGAAAACAGCGAGCGGCGTCCGCGGCGTTGATCCAGTCAGACGGCGCAGCCGCTTTGCGCACGCCCTCGTTATGCACCATCACTACGTCGATCAGTTTCAGTTTGGCGGCGGGCGACGGGTCGTCGGGCATAAGCGGGATGGAGGGGCGCGCATCGGCGCGCGCCAGCATCCAGATGCGGTCCGCCCGCGCCATGGCGCGCCGCGCCCAGTTGGTGTCGCCCAGCCGAGCTTGAAGGATGACGATATCGTGCTCGGCTTCCAGAATGTCGAGCTTGGGGCCAGGCCAGTCGGCGCATTCCAGTCCGCAAGAAATGGACGTGACGCCCATCTCCGTGAGCGCGGTCTTCAGAAGATCGCTGCGATACTCAAGATCAATCGTCGGCGAGGTGGAAATCAGCGCAAAGACGCGCGGCTCGGAGCGGCGATAGGACTCCCCCGTTCGGATGCGCGACAACATCATCTTGCTCAGCTCGCGCATCAGCGAGGCGTGTTTGTTGGTCAGCTTGTCGAAGGCGGCCTTGGGCAGGCGCACCAGCTCAGAATCACGCAAGGCATAGACGCTGGCGGAATGGGGCCGGTCCTCGACCAGCGCCATTTCGCCAATGGGCTCGCCCGCCCGGATATGCCCCACCAGTTCAGGCCTTGCATCCGCGCCCGTCCGAAAAGCGGCGAGGGCGCCCGAGCGGACCAGATAGAAGGAATCGGCGACCTCGCCCTCTTCAAACAGCGTCTGGCCAGCGGGCAGGCAGAACCACTCCACCTCCGCTTCCACAGCAGAGAGCGCAGCCTTTTCAACACGATTGAAGAACGGAAGAAACCGCAGTCCCAACGCCATGGTCCGTGATCCTTCTGCCTTGCTCGCCTTGGTTAAGACTGCCCCATGCGTTTGACCGGCGTCAAAGCCTGGAACGCGCCTTCACGTTTCTCGCCACGGGCTGTGATCGCCTCCATGATGTCTTCAGGACACCACAGCGAGGCCTGAAGCGTCATGGCGTGCTCAAGGCTGTCCGCCACCGTATGATCACGCGCATAGAGGAACGAGCGCTTGACGCCGGAGATCGTCAGCGGCGCCTTGCTGGCGATTGTTTCCGCCACGGTGTCCACACGTGCTTTCAGCGCTTCGGGACTTTCAAGGACTTCATTGTAAAGCCCCAGCTTCTCCGCGCGATCAGCGCTGAGGGTTTCGCCGGTATAGGCTAGCTCCCGCGCGACGCCTTCGGGGATCAGGCCGGGCAGTCGCTGCAATGTGCCGACATCGGCGAACATGCCGATATTGGTCTCTTCAATGCGCATCCAGGCGTCTTGGGTTCCATAACGGATGTCCGCCGCGCAGATCATGTCGACGCCGCCGCCCACGCAGGGGCCCTGAATGGCGGCGATCACCGGAAAGCGGGCTTTTTCGAACGCGGTGAAGCTGTCTTGCAGCGCTGTGGCAGCCGTCATGAAGGCTTCGCGCATGGAGGCTGAGTCCGTTTTCAGCGCATTGGGATCAGTGAAGACCGAAATATCCATGCCGGCGGTGAAGACCGGACCTTCGGCGTCCAGAATCAGCACGCGGGTTTCGCCCGCATCAGACAAGGCGCCCACGGCATGGGGCAGCTCCGCCCAGAAGGCAGGCGTCATGGTGTTGCGCTTGTCCGCCCGGTTCAGGGTGATGCGCGCGATCGGCCCGTCCTGGGTCACTTTAAAACTGGTGTACTCGGTCATGGTGTCTCCTCCGTGGGAGACACCATGCCGAGCCCTTAAGGCGTGAACAAGCAGTCTGGCTGCGTGTTTGTGATTATTCCTCGAGCGTGTCGAGCGGATCGACGATGCGAAAACCGGGTGCATCTTCAAAGAATTGCTCCAGAAGATGCTTGTGACCAGCGCCGTAGATCAGCAGCAGGCGGTCGCCCGGTTCGGCGTGACGGGCGGCGTTGGCGAAGATCGCCAGATTGCGCGTCCACCATTCGCCCATTTCCTGAACCCCGATCGGGTCTTCAATCGTGCCCGTTTGCGCCAGCGTCAGATATAATCCATGGGCGTCATGGGCGAACTGGGAATTGGAGGCGCGCAAACGCGCCATCACACTCCCGCTTTCCATGTCTTGCATGAGAACCGGAACCGCAGCGTTGAAGTTTCCGAACTCCCCCAGCAAACGGTCCTGACCCGCGTCCTGCGCCGCCCCCATCATGCCTTCAAAATCCATGTCGGACGCCTGATCAATGGCGTAGAGGCGCTCATGTCCCAGGCGCGCCGCGAGCCGCATGCCCAGTTGCTGCCGCTCATTAACGGTCAGGGAGTGCTCGCCCGCCAGATAGGCCTGATAGGCGGCGTTGAACGCGTCTTCATGCTCAGGGGTCAACTCAACCATGACTTTCGTGGGCTCAAAGTCGGCGAGGGCGTCGAGCACTTCCGCGATTTCGGCTTGTCGCTCTGGGGCCAGATGATCATCGACCTGAGCATTGTGCAGATCCTGACCGCCGCCAGTGAAGTGGTAGCTGCCCAGGACCATCACTTCGATGGGGGCGGCGTCAGTTTCAATCCATTCGGTTTGCACCGGGGAGGCGAGGAGGGATATGGCGAGAGTGAGTGTAGCCAGCATGAGAACCTTCCAGAGTTTGCAGTCTTCTAATGTCTCAGTGATGCCGCCTGGCTTCTGATCGGATGCAAAGCGTTGCGCGAGAGGGGCGCGGCGCGCTAAGCAGCGCGTCAGTCTTGTTCCACCAGACGGAAAAAACGCGCCATGACCGAACTTCACACCCAGCTCGACGTGTCTTCAGACAGCTTCAAGGCCAATTCAGAGGCCATGGAGGAACTGGTCGCCGAGTTGCGGGAGAAGACCGCCGAAGCCGCCAAGGGCGGCAATGAGCGGGCGCGTGAAAAGCATCTCAAGCGCGGCAAGCTGTTGTCCCGGGATCGCGTTCAGCGGCTGCTCGATCCCGGTTCGCCCTTTCTGGAGCTGAGCGCACTGGCTGCGCACGGCATGTATGAGGGGGATGTCCATGGCGCGGGCATGATCACGGGCATTGGCCGGGTGTCGGGCCGCGAGTGTGTGATTGTCTGCAATGACGCGACGGTGAAGGGCGGCACCTATTACCCGATGACGGTGAAGAAGCACCTGCGCGCCCAAGAGATCGCACGCGAGAATCGCCTGCCGTGCATCTATCTGGTGGACTCAGGCGGCGCGAACCTGCCCCACCAGGCGGAGGTGTTCCCCGACAAGGAGCATTTTGGCCGCATCTTCTTCAACCAGGCCAATCTCTCCTCTGAGGGCATTCCCCAGATCGCGGTGGTTATGGGCAGCTGCACCGCAGGCGGCGCCTATGTGCCCGCCATGTCAGATGAGAGCGTCATCGTCAGAAAGCAGGGCACGATCTTCCTGGGCGGTCCGCCGCTGGTGAAAGCTGCGACCGGCGAAGTGATCTCGGCGGAAGATCTCGGCGGCGCGGACGTGCATGCACGTGAAAGCGGCGTGGTGGACCATTACGCCGCCGATGATGACCACGCCCTGCAGATCGCGCGCCGTATCGTGGCCGGGCTCAACACCGTCAAACCCAAGCAGCTCTTCCTCGAAGAGCCCCGCGATCCGCGCCTGGACCCGAAAGAACTGGGCGGCGTGATCCCTGCGGACACGCGTCAGCCCTTTGACGTGCGCGAAGTGATTGCCCGTCTTGTGGACGGCTCTGAGTTCGACGAGTTCAAGAAGCTCTATGGCGAGACGCTGGTGACCGGGTTCGCCCGTCTGCACGGCATGCCGGTGGGCATTATCGCCAATAATGGCGTGCTGTTCTCTGAAAGCGCGCTGAAGGGCGCGCATTTCATCGAGCTCTGCTGCCAGCGCAAAATCCCGCTTTTATTCTTGCAAAACATCACCGGCTTCATGGTGGGGTCCAAATACGAGGCGGGCGGCATCGCCAAGGACGGCGCCAAGCTCGTCACCGCTGTGTCCACCGCGAAAGTGCCCAAGATCACCGTGGTTATCGGCGGGTCTTACGGCGCCGGCAATTACGGCATGTGCGGCCGCGCCTTTGGTCCGCGCTTTTTGTTCATGTGGCCGAACGCGCGGATTTCAGTGATGGGCGGCGAACAGGCCGCGAGCGTTCTCGCGACGGTCAAGCGCGACGGCATGGAGCTGCGCGGCGAGGAGTGGAGCGCTGAAGCCGAGGAAAGCTTCAAGCAGCCCATTCGCGAGAAATACGAGGAAGAGGGCTCGCCCTATTACTCCACCGCCCGGATCTGGGATGACGGCGTGATCGAGCCTCAGGACACCCGCCGGGTGGTCAGCCTCGCCCTGTCCGCCGCCCTCAACGCCCCGGTGGAAGATACCAAGTTCGGCGTCTTCCGGATGTAGGCTCTGATCCGTCGAAGGCGCAGCAGCGTATAGAGCTTCATGACATTCAAGGAGCTCAATCATGCGTCTTTTCGCCTGCCTGACCGGGCTGGTCTCAGCGCTCGTCGCGAGCCCCGCTATGGCCGCTGAGGAACCCGCCTATAGGCTTGTGGAGCGCGACGGGCCCATAGAAATCCGCGATTACGCGCCACAGATCCTCGCGGAAGTGGTGGTCGAAGGCGATCGCCGCCAGGCGAGCGGTCGCGGCTTTCGCCCTTTGGCGGGGTATATTTTTGGCGATAACCAGCCGCGCGAAGAGATCGCGATGACCGCACCTGTGACCTCGACCCGTTCAGGGCAGGAGATCGCCATGACGGCGCCGGTGACCACGGAAGCCGATGCGGAGGGGCGCTGGACGGTGGCCTTCATCATGCCGTCTGAATGGACGATGGAGACGCTCCCCGAGCCCATGAATGATGACGTTACCCTGCGCGAACAACCGGCGCGGCGCATCGCCGTCTATCAGTTTTCCGGCATGATGAATGACGCCCGCGCCCAAAGAGGCCGGGAGGCGCTCGAGGCGTATCTGCAGGAACAAGGTCTCGAGCCGCTGAGCACGCCGACTTACGCGTCCTATGATCCGCCCTGGGTCCCGGGGCCGTTTCGGCGTAATGAAGTCTGGGTGGAAATCGCCGCCCGTTAAAGGCTTCGGTGCGGGCTCTGTGTCGCATGCCCGTGCGGAATGAATAGCGGTATTCTCCTCTCAACAGAGGAGAGAGCCATGATCCGCAAAATCTGCCTTCTCAACGCCCATCCCGACCCATCGCCCGAGCGTTTCTGTTCGGCGCTGACCGATGCTTATGAGGAGGCGGCTCTGGAGACCGGATGCCGTGTGATGCGCTTTAACCTGGGCGAGATGGAACTGCCGCCGCTCGACCGCGCCGAGGATTTCCTGACCCCGCCGGATCCGATGCTCGATCCCGTTCGGGATGCGATGCGCGACGCTGACCATGTGGTGATGATCTTCCCCCTGTGGCTGGGCGGGCTGCCAGCCAAGTCACGCACCGTGCTGGAGCATCTCGCCCGCGACGGCTTTTTTCTGGACCAGAACACGGAAGGTGCAGGCTGGTCCGCCCAGAAGATGAGAGGCAAATCTGCGCGCCTGATCGTGACCATGGGCATGCCTGGGGCGGCCTATAAGCTTTTATTTGGCGCTCACTCGCTAAAGGGGCTGGAATCCGGCATCTTCAAAATCTCGGGATTCGGGCCCGTCCGTCACAGCGTCTTCGGTCTGGTGGAGTCCAGCCCGCAAAGGCGAGAGCGCATGCTCAAAGCGGTGCGCAAACTGGGCAGACTGGCGTCGTGATCCTTCATCGGTCTGGGGGACGATCATGGATTTTCTAAACGACGTGCTGGCGTTCATGCGCGCCGGGTTCAACGAGATTAACGCGGTGCAGGGATTGTTGATTGCACTGATCGCGGCGGTTGTGTTGCCTGATCTCAAGCGCTTGCCGGTCATCGTTCTGGCGGCGACTGTCATTCATTTGGCGGTGGATGTTCTGATCCCGGTGATCGCCAACGGCGCCGCGCTGCGGCTGCCGCCGATCCTGGAAGGCGCGTATTGGCGTTACGCCGCCGTGGTGCTGGTGGGTTATCTGGTCGTCATTTCGATTTTTGCGATGATCAAGCGTCTGCTCTTCAAACGTTAACGCTGATTGAAGGAAAAAGCCGCTGATTCCTGTCTGCAGCGTCGCTTTTTGGGCGCTGCAACAAGAGTTTTGCTTGATTTTTGTTAACTTCTTGGCACGCTCCACACAGTGGCGGCCTGTATCAGGCTGGCTGGCGAGGGGATGACTATGGAATTTATTGATCAAATCTGGGCTTATATCGAGCCTGTCTGGGCCTGGCTGATGGCCGGGCTGCAATACTCCATTCATGGCGATGGCGGATCCATCAACTGGATCTTCCTGGGCGTTCAAATGGGCGTGATCGGGCTGGTGATGGCCCTCTTGATGCAGGAATACGCGGCGATCCTGATCTTCACCGTGATGGCGGCGATCGTGCATGTGATCGTCGACGTGGTTTTGCCGATGGTGCGTGACGGGGCCGCGTTCTCGATCCCGCCCGTGACCGATATGCTGTACTGGCAATACATCGCGTTTCTGGGCGCCGCCTATCTGGTCGGTTTGACGGTGCTTTACATCATCAAGGCCATTGTGCTGCCCCGCTAGACAGGCCTGACCATAAGGCTTGAAACAGCCCGTCGCCGGAACTGGCGGCGGGCTGTCGTCATTTGGCGCAGAGCTGACGGCTTGGCCCAGGCCGCGCAGCGCGGTAATCAGGACGCTCCACCAGCGATAACAAGAAGGCGATGTCTGATGGCTGCTGAAAATGAAGTTTTGCTCGATGTGACCCGAGGCGGCGCGGCCATCGTGACGCTGAACCGGCCTGACAAGCACAATGCGTTCAACGCCGACATCATCGCCCGTCTGTCAGATATTTTCGAGACCCTGCGCGCCAACACCGACGAAGTGCGCGTGGTGTTCCTGCGGGGCGCTGGCAAGAGCTTTTCCGCCGGCGCTGATCTTGAATGGATGAAGGCCGCAGCCGATTGGACCCATGACGACAACCAGGCCGACGCGCTGAACCTCGCGCGCATGCTCAAGCGGCTTTACGATCTGCCTCAAACCACCATCGCCCTGGTGCAGGGCGCGGCCATGGGCGGAGGCGCGGGTCTGATGGCGGCGTGCGATGTGGCTGTGGCGGTCAAGGACGCCAAAATTCGGTTCTCTGAAGTGCGTCTGGGGCTGACCCCGGCCACGATCTCGCCGTTTGTGGTGCGCGCCATCGGCCCGCGCTATGCGCGCGCCCTGTTTGCCACCGGTGAGGGCTTTGATGGCGAGTTCGCGCACAAGATGGGCCTCGCCCAGTATGTGGTCGAGAGCGCGGACGAGCTTGATGACATGATGGAATACCTCGGAAAGCTGGCCTTTCAGACGGCGCCCGGCGCCGTGCGTGACGCCAAGGATCTGGTGGACATGGTCGCCGGTCGTGAGATCAATGACGACCTTCTGCGCAAGACGGCTCATCAGATCGCCGACCGCCGGGTCAGCGAGGAGGGCCGCGAAGGCCTCGCCGCCTTCCTGGAAAAGCGAAAACCCTTCTGGACGGACTGACGCGCTTGGGGTTGCGTGAACTCGAAGCCTGGTTTCACCGTGAGCGAGAGGCCCTGCGCGCCCGCTGGGTGAGGGGGGCCTGGTCGCTGGCCAGTTTTGAGTTTCTCAGCTTCGGGATCAAACAGGGCTGGGCCTGCCTGTTTGGCGGGCTCATGCTGGCGCTGATCCTGGGCGTGTATCTGTTTTATCCTGACACTGCGCTGCTCCATCGGTTCGACGTCATCACGCTGGGCGCCGTTCTGATCCAGCTGGGCATGATCGCCTTTCGTCTCGAAAGCTGGGCGGAAGTGCGAGTGATCGCCGTCTTTCATGTCGTCGGGACGGCGATGGAGATTTTCAAGGTCCATGCGGGCTCTTGGCTCTATCCCGGCGCGAACGAGGCTTTGCTGGCCCTTTGGGGCGTGCCGCTCTTCTCGGGCTTCATGTACGCCAGCGTCGGCAGCTATATGACCCGGGTCTGGCGGATTTTTGAGTTTCGCTTTGACCGCTTTCCACCGGTCTGGGCGCAAGCCCTGCTGGCTCTGGCGATCTATATCAACTTCTTCAGCCATCATTATGTGATCGACGTCCGCTGGGTGTTGTTCGCCGCCAGCGCGCTGATCTATGGCCCTTGCGTGATCTGGTTTCGGCCGGATCGCAAGCATCGCTTCATGCCGTTGCTTCTGGGGCTTGTATTGGTGGCGCTGTTCATCTGGTTCGCCGAGAATATCGGCACCTATGCACGCGCCTGGTCCTATCCGGGGCAGGAAGACCAATGGGAAATGGTGTCGCTGGCCAAGCTTGGCAGCTGGTTCTTGTTGATGCAGATCAGCTTTGTGCTGGTGGTGCTGACCCGGGGCGCCGAACGTCCTGATACACAGAGCTAAGCTTGCACACAGGCACGGCTTGCCCCAAAACCGCGCCAACAGCTTTCACCGCAATGGATGTCCACCCATGATGAAAAAGCTTCTGATCGCCAACCGGGGCGAAATCGCCTGCCGCGTCATGCGCACCGCGCACAAGCTCGGCGTCGCCACTGTGGCGGTCTATTCCGAAGCCGATGCGGATGCGCCCCATGTGCGTCTGGCCGATGAAGCGGTCCTTCTGGGGCCTGCGCCGGCGCGCGACAGCTATCTGAAAGCAGACCTGATTCTCGACGCCGCGAAGAGAACAGGCGCCGATGCGATCCATCCCGGCTATGGCTTCCTGTCTGAAAACGCCGATTTCGCCCGGGCCTGCGCCAAGGCCGGTGTGATCTTTGTGGGGCCGTCTCCACACGCCATCGAAGCGATGGGGCTCAAGGACCGCGCCAAGGCGCTGATGGAGAAAGCTGGCGTGCCTGTGACGCCCGGTTATCACGGCGCGGAACAGGATCCCGATCATCTCAAGACCCAGGCCGACCAGATCGGCTATCCGGTGCTGATCAAGGCGGTCGCGGGCGGCGGCGGCAAGGGCATGCGCAAGGTGGAGGCGTCTGACGCCTTTCTGGAAGCGCTGGAAAGCTGCAAGCGCGAAGCTGCGTCGAGCTTCGGCGATGACCGGGTGCTGATCGAGAAGTTCATCTCCAGCCCGCGCCATATCGAGGTGCAGGTGTTTGGCGATAGCCGGGGGCGTGTGGTGCATTTCTTCGAGCGCGATTGCTCGCTGCAGCGCCGCCACCAGAAGGTCATCGAGGAAGCGCCCGCGCCGGGCATGACGCCCAATGTGCGCGCCGCCATGTGTTCGGCGGCGGTGCGGGCGGCTCAAGCCGTGGATTATGTGGGCGCCGGCACGGTGGAGTTCATCGTCGACGGATCCGGTCCGCTGCGTGAAGACGGCTTTTACTTCATGGAAATGAACACCCGTCTTCAGGTCGAGCACCCGGTGACGGAAGCTGTGACGGGGACCGATCTGGTGGAGCTGCAATTGCGCGTCGCGTCAGGCGGCTCCGTGCCGGAACAAGACCAGATCAGCCTGTCAGGCTGGGCCATGGAAGCGCGCCTCTATGCAGAAGACCCCGCCACCGGTTTCCTGCCTTCTATTGGACCGCTGGAGTATCTCGATCTGCCCGAAACCGATCTCGCCAAGGGCGTTCGCACGGATTCTGGCGTCCGCGAGGGCGGCGAGGTTTCGCTGCATTATGATCCGATGATCGCCAAGCTGATCACCTTCGCTGATACGCGCGAGGACGCGATCGACCGTCTGGTGGATGTGCTGGACACGCAGGTGCGCGTCTATCCGGTCAAGACCAATGCAGGCTTCCTGCGCCGGGCGCTGACCCATGCCGATTTCCGGGCCGGTGAGGTGGATACCCGCTTCATCGATGCGAGACTGGACCAGCTGGCTCCCAAATCCCCACCGGCTTTCAGCTATGTCGCCGCCGCTTTGAGTTTGACGGACGGGGCCGGCGCCTTCGCGGCGGACACGGACCCTTGGGCTGTCGCAGACGGGTTTCGCGCCAACTCAGACCCCGTTATCGAGCTGGGCTTTCAGGCAGAGGAGACACGCTTGTCCGTCTCGCTGAAACGCGACGATCATCGGTTTGACTCTCAGATTGGCGATCAGAGCTATGCGCTAACCGATCTGTGCCTGACGGGCGCGGAGATCCACGCCCGCTTGGACGGCCGACCTGTCTCGGCGCGCGTTAAGCCGCGCGGGCGGGGCGTGCTGGTGGCCTGTCAGGGCGAGACTCATCTGATCGAGCGTTATAATCCGGCCGCGCTGGCCGATGCTCTGGAAGCGGGCGGCGCAATCAAGGCGCCCATGCCCGGCAAGGTCTTGTCGGTGCCTGTGAAAGCTGGAGACGCCGTCAAAAAGGGCCAGACCCTGGCCGTGCTGGAAGCCATGAAAATGGAGCATGCGCTCGCCGCTCCGCGTGACGGTGTGGTGGAAAGCGTCGGCGCGTCTGAAGGCTCACAGGTGGGAGACGGCACCGTTCTGGTCACGCTCGCAGACGAATAAACGCTGCAAGGCCTGAGTTTGGCCCAACCGATGCACAGCACGTGATCAGGGACGTCATGGCGTCCCAGATTGCGACGGAGCTGTGTGATGACCGACCCTGTGCTGATCGATTGGAATGAAGACAAGCGGAAAGATTTCCGCGCCGGGGTCGTCACTGCGCGCCATCGGCTTCATATGGATCCGGCCTTCAGCGAGCTGGCGCTCGCAGCGCTCTTGAACCGTCATCCAAAAGCTCTGACTGACATTTGCACCATGGGCGACGACCCGACCGACCGCGAAAGCTGGCGGGCGGGCGAGGGGGGCGCCCTGAAAGGCCGTGAGCTGATCGAGGCCGTCCGCGCTGGCAAGCTGTGGATCAATCTGCGCCAGGCCATGGATACGGATGCGATCTACAAGCCGATCTTTGAGGCTTTGATCGCTCAGCTCAAACGTCTCAATCCGGGATTCAGCCCGCTGCGAGCCTATGGCGGTATTCTGATCTCCAGCCCGCGCGCGCAGGTGTTTTATCATTCCGACGTCTCCGAGACCTTGCTGTTGCACGTCAAGGGCAAGAAGCGCTTCCGGATTTATCCGCCGCGCGCGCCTTTCGTGGATGAGCAGTCCATGGAGGCGATTCTTCATAAGAGACAGACTGAAGACGTGCCGTTTAACCCGGACTGGGACGCCCAGGCCGCCCAGATAGATCTTGATCCGGGCGCGTTTGTGTCCTGGCCGCTGCATTCCCCGCACCGCGTGGAGAATCTGGAAGGGCTTAACGTGTCGATCACAGTCGAGATGGTGACACCGCAATCCACCCTTCAAAACGGCGTCTATCACGCCAATGGAGTGCTGCGTCAGATGGGCTTGACCCCGCGCACGGCTTCAAGCCGTGGGGTGCAGGCTTACGCCAAGCTGGGTCTTTCGAAAGCCTACAAGGCTATTCAGGGCGCCTTCGGTGTTCAGTCGCGCCCTGCGCCCAAAAGCGACACCACGTTTGATGTGGATCTGGCGCGCAAGGATGGATTGTCCGATCGCGCTCCCGCTTGACCCCGGCCCGAGGCGTTTTGTCCGGTACACGCCCTAGTCTTGCCGCATTAGGAAGGCGAGACTGTCGCTTTCTGGATGAGAAGAGGGTCTTCCCCCCATGGTTCGCAGTCTGATGCTGGGCGCTTGCGCCGCACTGTTTTCCGCGACTTCCGCTTTTGCTCTACTGCCAGAGCCGCTGGAACAGGCGCTCTCCGCGCCACTCAATGACCGAGAGGCGGCGCGCATTGATATGCGCATTGGCGTCAATAATGATCGTATCATGGTGCGGATGGTCGAAACCGACACGGGCGATAGCGATTACACGCTGCTGGCGCCGCCGGAAGACACCCTGAATGAAGCCCAGCGGGAGCTGTGGGACGATCTTCGTCAAGACGATGAAGACGAAGCCGCCGATGAAGAGGGCGGCTTCAGCGCCGAGGATTTTGATCCCGAAGAGCTACGCCGGATCATGGGCGAGGATGTCAGCCTGCTGCGCGAGGAGGACGGCCGCCTGATCTACGGCTTCGTACCGCTCGTCATGCCGGACTCAGAGGGTGAGCCTGACCGGACGGAGCAAAGGATGCTCGAGGCGATGCAGGGCGAGGTTCATGTGAACGCCGCCAATGGCCATGTGCAGGCGTTTCATCTCAGGCTCCAGGAAAGCGTGAAACCCAATTTCGCCGCTCGCATCGACGGCTTTCAGTTCTTGCAAGATTACGTCTTTGACGAAGCGGTGAACGGCCCGCGGCTGGCGAGCTTGCACTTCAACATCGCCGGGTCTGCAGCGTTCCAGTCCTTTGACGAGAACATGACCATTGAAATTCTCGACATTGAGTGGGCTGCGCCGGGTGCAGGCGCGGCGGTTGTTGAGGCGACGGAGTCGCCCTAATTCGGCGGTATGGCGCTGAATCTTGTCAAACTGTGTGTGGGCGTGGACTCCGTTGAACAGCTGCAAGGCTGGCTCGACCGTCATGATGGCCAGCCCACCATGCACACCACCCGTATGACGCCCAAACGCAAGGATGAGATCCTGGCGGGCGGATCGCTATACTGGGTTATCAAGCGCGTCATTCAGGTGCGTCAGACCGTGCTTGATCTGGAAGAGTTCACCGATACCGACGGGATCAAGCGCTGCAATATCTGGCTTGAGAACAAGCTGGTGCGCACAGCGCCGTTGCCTCGGCGCGCGTTTCAGGGCTGGCGCTATCTGAAAGCCGAAGACGCGCCAGCCGACCTTACTGAGCATGCGGGCGGCGAGGACCTGCCCGATGAGCTGCGTCGCAAACTGATCGAGCTGGGCGCCTGGTGACTTAAGCCTTGGGCGCTGCGCGGTTGTCGATAAGGCGCGTCTTGCCCACACGCACCGCCGCCAGGACGCGCGCATCCCGTTCGATGGGGCCAGAGGGCAGGGCCTCAAGCGTTTGCGCGTCCCGAGCCACCACGTAATCCACACCGTCAAACGCCGATTGCGCCTTGAGCAGGGATTGATGCTGGGCGTCCGCCACATTTGCGCCGCTCGACAAAGCGTCAGCGAATTCGCTCAAGATTACATTCAGCCGCGCCGCGCGGTCGCGCTCGGTGTCGTTGAGATAGACATTGCGCGAGGACAGGGCGAGGCCGTCCGCTTCGCGCACGGTCTCCCCGCCCAGGATATCGACGGGCAGGTTGAGATCTGTGACCATGCGCCGGATCACCATAAGCTGCTGATAGTCTTTCTCGCCGAACACGGCTGTATCGGGCTGGACCTGATTGAAGAGCTTGCAGACCACAGTTGCGACGCCATTGAAGAAATGCGGGCGCGACACGCTTTCCAAACCATGCGAGGGGCCGGTCAGCGAGACGCTGGTGACAAACCCTTCGGGATACATTTCACGCGCGTCCGGTGCGTACACCAGATGCGCGCCCGTTTCTGACAACTTGTCAGCGTCCTGCTCCAGTGTGCGCGGATAGGCGTCAAAATCTTCGCCCGGCGCAAACTGGGTCGGATTGACGAAAATGCTGACGACAACCCGGTCAGAGGAGGCGAGCGCTTGTTTGACAAGCGCCAGATGCCCGTCATGCAAAGCGCCCATGGTGGGCACGAAACCGACGCGCAGACCGTCTTTGCGCCATTGACGGACCTGGTCTCTGACAGCGGCGATGGAATAGGCGGCGGGCAAGGCGAGTTCAGGACCGTGTGTCACGGCGGCCTCCTGGGCGAAAATAGCGGCTGCACGCTAGCCTTAGCCGTGGCAGTCTCGCAAGCGTGCGACTCGGTTTAGGGAATACGGCATGCGCTTGGTCTTCATCATGATTGCGGCACTGGGGCTGACGGGCTGCGTCAGTATGGGATCGCCCTCTGTCGAAACGCGTGCTCAGCCTGCGCTTGAACTGGCGCAGCTTCTGGAAGACACCGCCGCCAACCATCCTGACCGTGTCGAGGCCGCCAGCGCTGAAATGGGCGCCCTGAGGGCCGCGCTACTGACCGCGCCCCATGCGCCGTCTGCGCCCTTACCGGCCCCACCAGAGGCGAGGTCGTTCGATCCGGCGCCCGAACTTGATGGGGCTCAGAGCCTTCTTTACGGAGCGCATCTGGCGTCCTACCGATTGCTCAGCAACGCCCAGATCGGCTGGCGCCAGCTCGGCGTACAGCTGCCGGCCCTGTCAGCGGCGGAGCCGCGGATCGAACGCGTGCAGCTGGAACAGGGCGAGTTTTTGCGCCTGAAAGCGGGACCGTTTGACAGCCGGGCCGAGGCGCGGGCCCTGTGTGCGCAAGCGCAAGCGGCGGGCCTGTGGTGTCAGGCAACGCATTTTACCGGTGAAGCGCTGCCCGGTTAGCGCCATAACAGACCTTTCGAATATTGGCGGAGCGTGCTAGCGCCGCAGTCAATAAGGTTTGGGGAGTCGTCACTGTGTCTGCTGGCGCCGTTGAGTCACCAGGTCGCGTCGCTGAGGGCGCGCATGTGATCGTGGTCGGGAATGAAAAGGGCGGGGCGGGCAAGTCCACCGTCGCCATTCATCTGGCCGTGGCTCTGATGCGCATGGGGCAAACCGTTGGGGTGATCGACCTTGATCTGCGTCAGGCGAGCCTGACGCGGCATCTCGACAATCGGCGTAAATGGGCGGATGCGCGCGGCGTCTCCTTGCCCATGCCTGTTCAGGGGCGCCTGCCGATCTCTCAATCGCGCTCGCTGGATGATGTGGAATCCGAAGAGCGCGCCGCCTGGGAGGAAACCCTGGGCCAGTTGAGCCGCGGATGTGATTTCATCATTGTGGATTCACCCGGCGGCGACACCCATTACGCCCGGCTCGCCCATGCCAGCGCCGACACCCTGATCACGCCCATCAATGACAGCTTTGTGGACTTCGCCCTGCTGGCGGAAATCGATGGCGATACGTTCGAAGTGGGGCGACCCAGCGTGTATTCCGAGATGGTCTGGGAATGCCGAAAGCGCAAAGCCATGCGCGAGCGCAAATCCATCGACTGGCTGGTGATGCGCAATCGCATCTCCAATCTGGATTCGCGCAATAAACGCCGTGTAGGCAAAGGGCTGAAAGCCTTGTCAGAACGCGTGGGTTTCCGTCTGGCGCCGGGCTTTTCCGAGCGTGTGATCTATCGCGAGTTGTTTCCGGCCGGGCTGACCTTGCTGGATCTGACTGAAGCGGGCTCGTCGATGACCTTCACCATGAGCCATGTGGCCGCGCGTCAGGAATTGCGTGAATTGCTGATCGTGCTCAAACTGCCGGGATTGAGCGGAAAGCCGTTTCCGTTCTGATGGTATCTGAGGATGGTTCATGATCCTGTACGCACTTCTGGCGCTCGCCGCTTTGGTGATCGTGTTCGCCGTTGTGATGGCGCGCTTGCCGTCAAAGGATGCGGCGCGGCTGTTGCGTTGGGTGCTGGGGATTGGCGGCGTCCTGTTTGGGGCTTTGTTGACCGTTCGCGGTCTGGCGGTGGCGGGCGTGCCGCTGATCGGGGCGGCTCTGGGCTTTCTGGGCGTGGCCATGCGCGGCGCAAAGCCGGGCTCGAGCCGCACGGATCAACAGTCCGACGGACGTAGCTCTGCACCGTCGCGAACCGGCATGAGTGTTGACGAAGCCCGTGCGATTCTGGGCGTCGGCCCGGATGCGGACGAAGCCGAAATCCGCAAGGCGCATCGTGCGATGATGAAGCGGGTGCATCCCGATCAGGGCGGCAGTGACGCGCTGGCCGCGAAGGTCCAGCAAGCGCGAGACGTGCTGCTGGGTGACTAATCAGGCGGCAGGCGGGACGGCGAAACAGGATTCTCCGCTCGCTTCCAGGCGCTGACAGATGGACTGGGCGCGAGAGCCGTCCAGTCCGGCATAGCGCGCTCGCCAGAGCTGGCGGCCATTGCGCTGCATCGGCTCGACACGCGCCTGCGCGTCGCCCAGCAAACTATGCAGGCCCATCATCGCAACGCTTTCAAGCCGAGCGGACGCGGCGGCCTGTGACGTATAGGCGCCCACCTGAATGGCCCAGCCCGCCGGTGTTTCGGGCGCGTTGAAGGCGCGGGGGGCGCCGACAGGTTCGAGCTCGACCCGCGCCGCCGGAACGCCCGGCGCCGAGCCTTGCGCGGTCTGGGCGGGCAAGGTGCTGAGCTCTGCGGTCAGGATTTCTTGTTCGCGGACGGGATTGAGCCGCGGCATGTTGAGCGCGGCCAACATCCGGCTTTCAGAGCGGGCGTTGATGGAGAAGTACGCAGCTTCTATGAGTTCGCGCGCATGGGCGTCCCGAACGGAGGCGGACGCCCCGCCCATCACCACGGCGATGATGCGATGTCCATCGCGCTCGGCGCTGGCAGCGAGATTAAAGCCGGAGGCGCGGATATAACCGGTTTTCAGACCGTCAACGCCGGCCTGGACGCCGACCAGCGTATTGTGGGAGCGATGGGTGACGCCGTTCCAGCGAAACCGGGTCTCGCTGAAATACGCATAATGTTGCGGAAAATCACGGTGAAGCGCATAGGCGAGGCGGGCGATGTCGCGCGCTGTGGTCTGCTGGCGTGCGTCCGGCAGTCCTGATGCGTTGCGAAAGACGGTGTTCGCCATACCGAGCGACCGAGCGCGGTCTGTCATCACTTCAGCGAAACGGGCTTCATCGCCCTCCAGGTGTTCAGCCACCGCGACAGCCACATCATTGGCGCTTTGAATGATCAGGGCGCGGATGGCGTCTTCCACGCTGAGCGTTTGTCCGGCCCGCAAGCCCAGCCGCGACGCCGGGCGGCTGGCGGCTTCCGCCGAGGCGGTGATCGGATCGTCCAAAGCGATCTCGCCGCGCTCCAAGGCGTCAAACACCATGTAAAGGGTCATCATCTTGGTGAGCGAGGCGGGATAGCGCAGCGCATCCGCCCGGCGAGCATGCAGCACCTCGCCAGTTTCCATATCCGCCACGAAAGCCGCGTAGCGCTCGCTCGCCTCGGCGCGGGGGACGAGGGCGAAAACGCTGAAGGCGCACACCAGGAGCAAGATAATTCGAGCCATGTTTGCATTCTCGCGCCTAAGCCCTTGCTCGAGCGTTAACTGTGCGAGATGAGCTGTGTGAGCAGGGGTGCGACGTTTTGTGCAGCGCACAATAATCCCTTGACGAAGGGCGTTTCTGAAGGCATATATGCTGCACCTGCTAACAAGGCAGAGAACGCATGGAGCCCAAAATGGCGAACGCGACTCCGAATTCAACTGCGTCAGAGACGCCTCAGTCTGACGCTGAAGCAGCGAAGGCAACCGAGGCGCCTCAATCGGAAGCGAAGTCAAAGGCTGCTGCTGAGCCGGCGAAGCAATCGGCTCAACCCGCCACACCAGCCGCCAAGGCGGCGGTGAAGCGGACCGCCAAAAAGACAACGGGTCAAAGCAAAGCCCGAAAACCCTCGCCCCCGCGCAAATATTCTGGAGATACGTCGATGACCACCGCAAAAAACACCGCCAAAGACACGATCGAAACCATGACCACCGCGTCTAACGAAGCCCTGAAAGATGGCTTTGAAAAGTCCATGAACGCGGTCAATGAGTTCAGCGCGTTCCAAAAGGACAGCGTGGACGCCGTGATCGCGTCGAGCACTTCCGCCGCCAAATCCATTGAAGAGTTGAACGCCGCCAATCTGGCCTTCGCCAAGAAAACCATGGAAGACGGCATGACCGCCGCGAAATCCATGGCCGGCGCGAAATCGGTTCAGGAACTGATCGAGATCCAGTCTGACTACACCAAATCGTCCATGGACGCCCTGATGGCTGAAATGAACAAGAGTTCCGACCTGATGTCGAACCTGTTCAAGGACTCCTTCAAGCCGATCAATGAGCGTTTCTCCGCCGCCCTGGAGCTGATGCAGTCCCAGCGCTAAGGCGCACCGTATTGCCGGGTGTCGCCTAGACGCGTCGCCCGGCTCTGAATCCTCCCTGACTGGTCCGGCGTCCGCGCCGGACCATTTTTTTGTCCGATTTCCACGATCAATTGGAAGGTAAACTGCGTTGTGATCAGTTGAGGGGGTTCTCTGTAACCCGGCCGCGCTTATTTAATATCATGATTGATTGCCGCGGCTGAAAAACCGGATCAAGCTGGGGCGTAACGCTAGCGAGACGCCAGACTGCCCATGAGTGAGCCGAACAAGCCAGACCTGCCCGATCAGGAGACCGGCGTAACAGTCAAACCGCGCGCACGGACCAAACGTCCGTCGATGTACAAGGTTTTGCTGCTCAATGACGACTACACGCCCATGGAGTTCGTCATCGAGGTTTTGGTGCGTATTTTTCACAAGGGGCAAGAAGACGCGACTCGCATCATGCTCCATGTGCACCAACATGGAGTCGGCGTGTGTGGCGTATTCACATACGAGGTCGCCGAAACCAAGGTGGCCCAGGTCATGGACGCTGCGCGCCGTGCTCAGCATCCGTTACAGTGCACGATGGAAAAGGATTAGGCCTTGCCCTCTTTCTCACCCACTCTCGAACGTTCCCTGCATCGCGCCCTGACGGCCGCGACCGAACGCAAGCACGAATATGCAACGCTGGAGCATCTCTTGCTCTCGCTGTGCGAAGACGTGGACGCGTCCGCGGTGATGCGCGCCTGCGACGTGGATGTGGACGAACTTCGCGACACGCTCAACGAGTACGTGGATGAAGAACTGGCGAGCCTGATCGTGGATGACGGTGAGGACGCCAAGCCCACGGCAGGTTTCCAGCGCGTCATCCAGCGTGCGGTCATCCACGTTCAGAATTCGGGACGTGACGAGGTGACGGGCGCGAATGTTTTGGTGGCGCTCTTCGCAGAGCGCGAAAGCCATGCGGCCTACTTCCTCGCTGAACGCGACATGACCCGCTATGACGCGGTCAATTACATCTCGCACGGCATTTCCAAGAAGCCCGGCGAATCCGAAGCGCGACCCGCCAGGGGCGCGGACGAGGACGCCGCCGAGCTGGGCGAGGGCGCTGAAGAGAAAGACGACGCGCTGTCGGCCTATTGTGTTGATCTGAACGAAAAGGCGCGCGAAGGCGGCGTGGATCCGCTGATCGGGCGTGAACACGAAGTGGAGCGTTGCATCCAGGTGCTCTGCCGTCGCCGCAAGAACAACCCGCTTCTGGTGGGCGATCCGGGCGTGGGTAAAACCGCCATCGCCGAAGGTCTGGCGCGCAAGATCGTTGAGAACGAAGTGCCAGAAGTTTTGGCCGAGGCCACGATCTATTCGCTCGACATGGGCGCATTGCTGGCGGGCACCCGCTATCGCGGCGACTTTGAAGAGCGCGTCAAGCAGGTGGTCAAGGCGCTCGAAGCGCGCCCGAACGCGGTTCTGTTCATTGACGAGATCCACACCGTCATCGGCGCTGGCGCGACGTCTGGCGGCGCGATGGATGCGTCCAACCTGCTCAAGCCTGCTCTGCAACAGGGCGGTCTTCGGTGCATGGGGTCGACCACCTACAAGGAATACCGGCAGCACTTCGAGAAGGATCGCGCCCTGGCGCGGCGCTTCCAGAAGATCGATGTGCGCGAGCCCTCCGTGCCCGACGCCATCAAGATCCTCAATGGCCTGAAGCCGTATTTCGAGGACTTCCACGATATCCGCTTTACAGCGGACGCGCTGAAATCGGCGGTGGAACTGTCCGATCGCTATATCGGTGACCGCAAACTGCCCGACAAAGCCATCGACGTGATTGACGAGGCGGGCGCCTCCATGCGTCTGGTGCCGCAGTCCAAGCGCAAGAAGACCATCGGCGTCAAAGAGATCGAAGCCGTGGTCGCCAAGATCGCCCGTATTCCTCCGAAATCTGTCTCCAAGACCGACGAATCCGTGCTGCGCGATCTGGACACCTCGCTGAAGCGCGTGGTGTTTGGTCAGGACGACGCCATTGAAAAGCTGTCGAGCGCCATCAAGCTGGCCCGCGCCGGCCTGAGGGAGCCCAACAAGCCCATCGGCTCTTACCTGTTCTCCGGCCCGACCGGGGTGGGCAAGACCGAAGTCGCCCGCCAGCTGGCGGATACGCTGGGTGTTGAGCTGTTGCGCTTTGACATGTCTGAGTACATGGAACGCCATACGGTGAGCCGCCTTCTGGGCGCGCCTCCGGGCTATGTGGGCTATGATCAGGGCGGTCAGCTGACCGACGCAGTGGACCAGCATCCGCACTCGGTCTTGCTGCTCGACGAGATCGAGAAGGCGCACCCCGACATCTTCAACATCCTGCTTCAGGTGATGGACAATGGTCAGCTGACCGACGCCAACGGCAAATCGGTCGACTGTCGCAATGTCATCCTGATCATGACCTCCAACGCCGGCGCCGCTGACGCCGCCAAGGAAGCCATCGGCTTTGGCCGCGGCAAGCGTGACGGTGAGGACCAAGCGGCGATCGAGCGACTGTTCACACCGGAATTCCGCAACCGTCTGGACGCCATCATCCCGTTCTCCGGTCTCAAGCTCGATGTGATCGGTCGTGTGGTCGAGAAATTCGTCCTGCAGCTTGAGGCGCAACTGGCCGATCGCGGCGTCACCTTCGAGCTGACCGAGCCGGCGACCCGCTGGCTGGGCGAACGCGGCTATGATGAGAAGTTCGGCGCTCGCCCGCTGAGCCGGGTTATTCAGGATCATATCAAGAAGCCTTTGGCTGAAGAGATCCTGTTTGGTCAGCTCAAGAAAGGCGGCGTGGTGAAGGTTGATGTGGATGCGGCGGACCCTGAACGTCTCGATTTCGAGATCATTCCGGGCGACCGTCTCAACGACGCCAAACCCAAGCGCAAAAAGAAAAAGACCGAAGAGCCGGTCAAGTGAAACGAATGACCTTTCAAAACGCGTCGCTGATCCTCAGCGGCGCGTTTTTATTGAGCGCCAGCGCGATAGCGCAAACGCCTGATTATCGCGCAGACGCCCTCTATCTGCTTGACCTGATTGACGCTGAGTACGCCTATGCGCACCGCTTTGACGGGCGCAACCCGGCGCGTGGCGCGCAGGGCGTCGACCCGGACAGCGTCACAGATCCATCAAGCCTATTACGCTTTGCGGAATGCGCGGTGAACGCCCTGCAGGACCATCACGCCGTTCTCGGCGTCTCCTCGCCACGCTCTTATGGTCTGACGCCCAGCTTTAATGATCTCTGGGTCGAGTTTCGCGACGACGTCTATGTGGTGACGGATGTGCGCGCCGGCTCGCCCGCCCAGGCTGTGGGCGTGACGCCGGGGTGGCGGATCGCCTCTGTCGCGGGATTACCCATTGAGGAAGCTGTCGAGGGGCTGTGCGGCGGTCCTTATGACACCGGCGCTGGTAAAGGCTTCGCCGCCCGGGTCCTGGCGGCGGGACCGCGCGACCAGGCGCGTGACTTCGTCTTTCTTGATGCGGACGGACAGGCGCAGGCTCTGAGCCTGCCCAATCTCTATCAGGTGGAGACAGAAGACCGCCCGCTGATCAGCGTGACCGAGCATGAGGGCGTGCGGGTGCTGCGGTTTAACGATTCTCTGGGGAACGGCGATCTGATCGCCGCCATTGATGAGGCTCTCTCAGGGGCGCGTCCTGACGGCTTGATCATAGATCTGCGTGACACGCCGAGCGGCGGCGACACGCTTTATGCCCGCGCTTTGATGGGGCGTTTGATTGATGACGCCAAAGCCTATCAACGTCACGCCCTCCCGCAGATCGAGCGTGATACAGGCGTGGCCCGCCAATGGGTTGAAGAAGTTCTGCCGCGCGGCGACAGCCTGGCGGGCGTTCCGGTGGTGGTGCTGGCGGGGCGCTGGACCGGGTCCATGGGCGAAGGGCTGACCCTGGGCCTCGACGCTGTCGCAGACGCCGTGACCATCGCCGCGCCGATGGCGGGGCTTTTGGGCGCGATTTATGATTATGACCTGCCGCATAGCGGCTGGACGGTGAAGCTGCCGACCGAGACGCTCTATCATGTGGACGGAACGCCACGCGAAGCCTATCGCGCCGATATCGGGCTCGAAAGCGCGGATGTGCGCGGCCCGAATGGGGAAGACTTGGCGCTGGAGCGCGCGTTTGAAGCCCTGGGTATGGAAAGCCGCTAGCCCGGGTCTGTCACTCAGCCGCCACTCCTTGCGTCGCTAGATCCCGACCGCGCCGGTAGTCACGCGGGGTTTGATCGGTCAGCGCCTTGAAGGCCCGGTTGAACGGGCCGATCGAATTGAAACCGCTTTCAAGCGCCACCTGTAAAATCGTCAGCGAATCCTTGTCGGGATCCGTCAGCAGCGATTGGGCGTGTGCGATCCGTCGCGCATTGATCAGCTGGTTCACATTGGCGGCTTTCAGACCGGCGGTGATGGCGCGGCTGACCTTGTTGGGCGGCTCGCCCAAAGCTTGCGCGAGACGTCGCAAACTCAGATCCGGCTCAAGATACAATTGCTCCCGATCCATCAGGCGGACCAAGCGCTGCCCGAGCTGCATATCCGTCTCGGTCGCCTCTGGCGCGGGCCGCCACTCGGGCACGGGATGGGCGCCTCTGTAGACAATCGCGATGCTGCCGACGGCGAGGACTGCGGCCGCGCACAAGGCCTCGATCAAGGTGACCAGTTGAGGTGAGATCGGCGCAGCTGTGTTGAACACTATGGCGCACAGAAACACCCCGGAGATGAACACCGCCAGATATCCAATGCGCAAGCGCCGTTCATTCACGTGCTCGGTGCTTGGCCAGTTCCGCGCGGCCTCCCAGACCGATAGCATCAAGGCCGTCGAGCTGAGCATGGTTTGGGCGCTCACCAGAATTTCAATCGGTGCGTCAAAGCCAGAGATGATCAAAACCGGTTTGATCACAGACGGGGCGATGATCCCGCCGACAAGCATCAGTTCGAACGGGCCAATGGCGGCGGTCTTGCGAAACAGGGCGCGGGTGAATAACCAGAAGACCGAACAGGTGCCGCCGCTGAGCATCAGCAGCCAGAGTCGCGCTGAACCGAGCGTGCTCCCCAGTCCCTCCGCCACCAGCAATGCGCCCATGCACAGGGTGAAGACGCCCCAGGTCAGATGCAGCGGGGTGCGCTGACCGCGCACCAGCACCCAGCCTGCCCAAGCCAGGGCCCAGATCGCGCAAAGAAGTTTCAGGCCCAGGCCGAAAGCGAGCATGACGGTGGTCCATATGACGTCGGGTGCGACGATTTCTGTCTTCAATGTGCAGCTTTTTCTGGCCGGAATGCAAATCGGCAAGATCAAAAGGCGCTCAATCAAGCAAATCGCTCCTGTCGGCCCGGCGATAAGACCGGGCGAAGTTAGGAGTTGGTTCGATGACGCAAGCCTTGTCGTCTTCACACTATGCTGTCGGGTCTGAAAGCTGGGCTGCGCGCGCTCACAGCTTGTCAGGAAAGCTTTGGTTTCTGGCCGCCGCGGCCGGGCAGTTGATGTTCGTCTATTACATCCTCGTCGCCTATGTCCCTAAAACCCTACTGGGAGAGTTTGAACGCTGGGACGAAGTGGGTCTGATCAAGGGGTATGAGGCGGGAGACGGCTTCGGCAATCTGATGTTCATCACCCATGTCTTGCTCGCTGCGATCATGACGCTGGCTGGGTTGATGCAGCTCACAGCGCCCTTGCGCAATTGGGCGCCCAGGCTTCACCGGATGAGCGGCCGGGTGTTCCTGGTGCTGGCGGTTTATCTGGCGCTTGGCGGTCTGTGGATGGTGTGGGGGCGCGGAACGCATCTGAATGACATCAGCGCGATCGCATCCACGCTGAACACCGTGCTCATCCTGGCGTTCGCAGCACTTACGGTTCATTTCGCCGTGAAGCGAGATATCGCCCGGCACCGTCCCTGGGCCATGCGTCTGTTCATGGTCGCCAACGGGGTGTGGTTCATGCGCCTGTTTTATGGCGCCTGGTTGATGAGCGTCGGCCCGGTGGGCATCACAAGTCAGATGAACGGCTGGTTTGATATCTTCCTGGCGTTCGGCGTGATGGCGATTCCGCTGGCGGGGCTGCAGCTCTATCTAAGCGCCCAGAAAAGCCGGTCTGTCGCGCTGAAGTGGAGCAGCACCCTGGTCACGCTCACCTCCGCCGGGCTCACCGGTCTCGGCGGGGTTGGCGCGACCTTGATCATGTGGGGGCCGCACCTCTAGCGCAGAAACGCCAGCACCATTTCCACGACCCGGTCATCGCGCAACACGCCGCGATGACCGATGCCGTCAAAGACTTCCCATTGGGCGCCCGGCCAGGCGGCGGCGATGCGTTCGGCGCATGCGGGCGGGGCGATCTGATCGTTTTCGCCGTGCAAGATCAGGGCAGGGGTGTCGAAGTTTGGCGCATCCAGACTGATGTCGAGATTGGTCGCGGGCTCGCCGAATTGCTCGCTGATCGACTCCAGCATCAACCGGACGGCGCGCTTGGACAGCCCCATCGCCTGGCTTTGGAACTCCACATTGCGGGGCAGGGCGTCTGGCGCGCCCAGGCCGATGACGCGACCAGGATCAAATCCATGGCGCGCTTTGGCGAGCACGGTCGCGGGCAAGCCCATGGAATGAGCCACCATGGCATAGGGGTGACCGAGCTGCGCCGCCGCAGCGCCCAGCCCTTCGGCGAACAACAACAGATGGGCTTTACGGCCTTCGCTCTGGCCATGCGCCGGTCCGTCAATCATGGCGACAGAAAATCCGGCCGCCATCACCGCCTGTCCCAAGGTCGACAGATCCGTGCTGTCCGCCTCCCAGCCATGCTGGAAGAACACCAGCGGCCCGTCGCCGCCGCGATAGACCCGTTGTTCGCCTTGGGGGCCGGTGAAAGTCTGCGTATCGAGGCTGTCGAGCCAATCGCGACCTCGGTCGGTTTGCTGCTTCACGCGCGGCCGGGTGAACTGACGGGCCACGGACGCCTTGAAGGTGCGCGGAAACAGGGCGGCGGTGGAATTGGCGGCGAGCGAAAAGGCGGAGGTCATGCATCAAATCTCAATTAGACACTTTCCTCCACGCTAGGGCGATTGGTCTTGAGCGTGAAGCCAAGCTTATGCATGGCTGGCATCTGAGAATGATTGGCCACGGATCCGACTGGGAGAAATCAGATGAGCCTGTTGATGACCACAAGCGTGCTGGCGTCTTTGCTGGCTCATCCTGCGTCTGAGAGTGCGGTCACCGGCCGCGTGGTGGCGGTTGATTTCACCCAAGAGCCCGCGCTTGTGGAAGCGTTTGGCGGACGCCGGTTTTATGTTGAAGACGATAGCGGCGCGCCGCACTCGCGCCTTGAGTGGATCGCCTATGATTGCCAGGGCGGCGTGATGGCGCGCACCTATCCCTATGATCCGCGCTGGAGCAGCGGGGGCCATGAAGCAGCGGATGAGACAGGCGCTTTAGGGCCGCGGATCGGCGCCGGGCTGGGCGCTGAGCCGCTTGAAGACGCCGACGCGACCTTGCCGGTGGATACGGCCCAGTTTGAAATCCTGGAGCGTGATGAGCAAGGCGAGACCACTGCCCGGCACGGTCCCTATGACATGCCGGGTGCCTGGTGCGAGTAAGGCCTAGAGCGCCGCTTTGATCTGTTCCGCCAGCGCGTTCAGCTCATCCATATCCGCCTGTCCGGCGCTGCCATGGCCCGCGATGTCCTGGCCCTCCCAGCGGGGGATGATATGGAAATGGATGTGATAGACGGTTTGGCCTGCCGGAGCGCCGTTGAACTGGGCGATGGTGACGCCGTCAGGTTTGAGCGTTGTTTCGACGGCTTGCGCGACTTTCTTGACGCGCTTGATCGCCTCGGCGGCGCCAGCGTCTGATATCTCCAGCAAATTGCGTGCGGCTTCCTTGGGGATGACCAGCGTATGGCCTTTGCTCTGAGGGAAAATGTCCATGAAGGAGAGCACATGCTCATCCTCATAAAGCTTCACGCACGGCGCTTCCCCGCGCAGGATCTTGGCGAAGATGTTCTGGTCGTCATAGGTCCCGTGAAGGCTCATGGATCGCACTCCGATTAAGCTTTAAGTCCCAGAAGTCCTAGCCCAGACCTTTTGCAGGTCCAAGGGCTAACCGTCCTTGCGATAAGGAGACTCCTTATCCAGCGCCAGACGCTCGGTCTCCACCGCTTGGCGTTCCGAGCGCAGGAAGCGCTCTACGGCGCCAGACAGGCCTTCATGCAGGATCTCATGGGCGGAATAGACGAGCTGCGGGCGGTAGCCGCGCGCCAGCTTGTGTCCGCCCTGGGCGCCGGCTTCGACGCGTTTCAGTCCATGGCTCAGCGCGTAATCAATCGCCTGATGATAACAGAGCTCGAAATGGAGCTGGTCTGAGAAGGCGAGCGCGCCCCAATAGCGGCCATACAGCGTGTCAGACCCGATAAAGTTCAGGGCGGCGGCGATGTGCTGGTCGTCCTGTTTGGCCATCACCAGCAACACCTTGTCCGCCATGCGTTCATGGATCAGGGCGAAGAAGTCTCGATTGAGATAGGGCGTCCCCCATTTGCGCGCGCCCGTATCCTGATAACAGGCGAAGAAGACGTCCCAATGATGCTCGGTGATCGCCTCGCCGGTGAGCTGTTCGATCGTGACGCCCGACTGCGCCGCCGCGCGTTCTTTGCGCAGCGCTTTGCGCTTGCGAGAGGAGAGGGCGGCGAGAAAGCCCTCATATTCACCATACCCCTGATCCTCCCAGATGAACTGGATGTCCTGTCGGGCAAGAAGGCCTGAGTCTGTCAACTCGGCCTGCGTGTGCGGATCGGGAAACAGGACATGCCAGCTGGAGACGCCCAGTTCGCGCGCGGCGTGACGGGCGGCGTTGATCAGCGCCTGACGCACTCCAGAGTCTGAGGCCAGAACCCGGCGTCCGGTGGCTGGAGTGAACGGCACGCCGGTCAAGAGCTTGGGATAATACTGTCCGCCCGCGCGCTCCAGCGCATCCGCCCAGGAATGATCAAAGACGTATTCGCCGTAGGAATGGCCTTTGAGATACAGCGGCAGGACGCCCATCACCTGACCGGCTTGATTTTCGGCGATCAGATGGCGCGGTCCCCAGCCGGTCTCTTCCACGGCGCTGCCGGAGGTTTCCAGCGCATCGAGAAAGTCCCAGCTTAAAAACGGGTCATAAGGCTGACCCGCCGGATTGGCGCAGGCATCCCATTGGGCGGGATCAATCTGCGCCATCCGGCTGATCATGCGCACGGTAATGTCGGTCATGCCCCGTCCAGACGTCTCGGCTGAGCCGGGATATAGGGTGGCGTTTGACGGTCTTCGAGCCCGATCACGTGATCTCGACAATAGCGTCCACTTCGACCGCTGCGTTCAGGGGCAAGACGGAAACGCCCACGGCGGACCGTGCGTGCCGTCCGGCGTCGCCGAACACCTCAACCATCAGGTCGGACGCGCCATTGATGACTTTGGGAATGTCGTAAAAGTCAGGATGTGCGTTCACGAAACCGCCCAGCTTCACAATGCGTTTGACCTGTCCCAGATCACCGCCGCAGGCCGCCTTGATCTGTGCGATCAGGTTCAGCGCACATAGCCGCGCCGCCGCCTGTCCGTCTTCCAGAGAGACGCCGTCGCCGAGGCGACCTGTCACCAGGCCGTCAGGCCCCAGAGAGATCTGACCGGAAATATGCACGATCTGTCCGCTCTGGGCGTAGGGAACATAATTGGCCACGGGGGCGGCGGCTTCAGGCAGGGTCAGGCCCAGTTGCTTGAGCCGGGATTCGATGTCAGCCATTTGCGGGGCTCCGTTGGAGAAAACCAGATAGTCAGTTAGGCGCTTGAGGCCCGGTCTGGCAATGAGGCGGGCGGGTTGAATTCAGTGGGCCCGGCCTGCATGGTGCGCAGGAATGACAAGGTGAACACATGGCGCGCGATGCAGCCAGCCTGACCACGCTCAGACCAGTCCGCTTGCGGACGGCGGACGGCAAATTGCTGTCAGCCTGTTTCACCGTGCCCGATGATCCGACAGCCGTGATGGTGGTGAATCCGGCCACAGGCTACCGCAAGGACTTTTACGCACCGTTCGCGCAGGCCGCCGCCGAAAACGGCTGGGCGGTGCTGACCTTTGACTATCGCGGGCAGGGGGAGTCCGCGCGCTGTCATCCCCGGCGCGAAACCGCCCGGATGCTGGACTGGGCCGTGTATGACATTCCCGCCGCTGCGGACGCGGCCTGTCAGGCCTTTCCCGGCTTGCCACTGGATATAGTCGGCCATTCCATAGGCGGTCAGTTCGCTGCGCTGATCGACCCGGCGCTGCCGGTACGCCGACTGGCCATGCTCTCGGCGTCTTCAGGGTATTGGGGCGATCAATCCGCGCCCTTGAAATACTTCGCCTGGGCGTTCTGGCGCCTGATTGGCCCGGCCTACCTCCTGCTGCGCGGGCATATTCCCAAGGGCGTGCTCTGGCGCGGTGAACCTTTGCCGCCCCGTGTCTTTAAGGACTGGCGCGAGTTTGGGGTGAACCCTGAATGCTTTCGCGATGCGATCGCCGAGCTCGGCCTTACCTCGCGTTATGAGGGCTTCACAGCGCCGGTGCGCGCCTGGACGCCTGATGACGACCCGATCGCCAATCCTCAGACCGTACGCTGGCTGCTGGAGCGCTATGAAAACGCGCCGACCGAGATGAAGCTGGTGCGTCATGAGGATACGGGCCTGGGCGCCTTGGGCCATGACGGGTTGTTCCGCTCGAAAATGGCGGATGTGTTCTGGCCGCAGGTGTTTCGCTGGCTGTCATTGGATGCAGACCCGACGCATCTCCGGGACTAATCCCGATCCTTTTTCAACATACGGCCCTTGATGATCGCGGCGTCGCCGAATTTCGCCCGCGCCGCGTCCATGGCGCGTTCCGCCGCGGCGCGCTTGAGCGCGTTGGGATCGAGCAGATCGCCTGCATCCGCGATTGCGGTTTCCAGCACCGAATAGCCGGCCCCGATCAGGCGATAGCGCACGCCTTCGGGCTCCTTGTCCAGCATGTCCGCGCTGATGCGATAGAGCGTGTCCGCGAGCTGGGCCGGGTCGGTTAACGTGCGCCGCCGGGTGATCGTTCTGAACCTGTCGGTCTTGATTTTCAGCGTCACCACGCGCCCCGCGACGCCCTGGGCTTTCATCCGGTCGGCGACCTTCACGCACAACGGCCAGAGCCGGTCTTTCAGCACCGCCTTGTCAGACACATCGTCGTTAAACGTGGTCTCTGCCGACACCGACTTGCGCTCTCGGGCCGGGCTGACCTTGCGGGCATCCTCTCCACGCGCCAGACGGGCGAGACGCAATCCGGATTCGCCATATTTGCGCGCCAGATCGCCTTCAGAGCGTTTGAGCACGTCTGACAGGGTGTAGAGCCCATCCGCATTGAGCTTCTTGCCCATGACAGGCCCGACGCCATAGACGTCGCCCACTTTCATCTGCGCCAGAAAAGCAGGCGCGTCCTGGCGTCCCAGCACCGAAAACCCGTTGGGTTTGTCGAGATCAGACGCGGTCTTGGCGAGAAACTTGTTAAAGCTCAGCCCCACTGACACCGTGACGCCCACCTCATTCAGAATGCGGCGCTGCAGCCTCAGCAAGGTTTGCGCAGGCGAGGCGCCGTGGAGCTTTTGAGTGCCTGACAGGTCCAGAAAAGCCTCGTCAATGGACAGCGGCTCCACAAGCGGGGTGACATCCTCCATCATGGCGCGGATGCGCTTGCCGTCTGCGGCGTAGACCGCCATGCGCGGGCGCACCACGACCGCGTCCGGGCAGGCTTTCAGCGCCTTGAACATGGGCATGGCCGAGCGCACGCCATAAAGCCGGGCGATATAGCAGGCGGTGGACACCACGCCGCGTTGGCCGCCGCCGATAATAACCGGTTGGTCCTCGAGCTCGGGATTGTCGCGCTTTTCCACCGAGGCGAAGAACGCGTCGCAATCGATATGCGCGATGGAGAGCGTATCGAGTTCGGGATGGGAGAGCACGGGTCCGCCACCGCAGGCCGGGCATTGCACGCCGACGGGCGCCGGGGCGAGACAGCTTCGGCAATAGCCTTGAGACGGCGCTGGACGGGTCATGGCCATAACCATGCAGCGCCGCGCACGCCCGAGCTGTCGCCATGACGAGCGGGGCGTATGCGCGTCACCAGCTCATCGGTGAAGGCCCAGTCCTGAAGATGGGCCTCAAGTGTCCGGGCGAAATCAGTGAGGTTCGACAAACCGCCCCCCAGAACGATGATCTCAGGGTCAAGGATATTGACCACGCTCGCCAGCGCGCGGGCGAAGCGCTGGGCGTGGCGTTCCAGGCTCGCCTGACACGTCGCATCCCCCTGAGCGGAGGCGTTTGCGATCTCTTGAGCGCTCAAAGCTTGCCGGGTGTGGCGCTGATGATCGGCAGACAGGGCCGGGCCGGAACACCAGGCCTCAACGCAATTGGACTTACCGCAGTAACAGGCCGGGCTAACCGCAAGCTCTTCAGCCGTGATCCAGGGCAGGGCGGTATGGCCCCATTCGCCGGCATTCCCGTCCGCGCCCGTCACCAGAGCGCCGTTGATCACACACCCCCCGCCCACGCCTGTCCCGGCGATGACGCCAAAGACGCTGGCGCATCCGGCGCCCGCACCATCGCGCGCTTCAGACAATGCAAAGCAATTGGCGTCATTGGCGCACCGTATCGGGCGCTGCAGCCGGGCGGCGAGATCTTGATCCAGCGCACGACCATTCAGTGCGGTGGAGTTGGCGTTGCGTATCAATCCGGTGCGCGGATTCAAAGATCCCGGATGGCCGATCCCGGCCGGCAGGGGGGATGAAACACCCGCCTCGTGCTCGATTTGCGCCACCAGCGCTGCAATGGCGTCCAGCTTCTCGTCATAGGCGGCAGGCGTGGGCGTTCGACGTTGAATGAGGCGTGCGCCCGTCTCATCCACCAGGGCGGCTTCGATTTTCGTGCCGCCAAGATCCACGCCTAACCGCAACACGGACCACCTCTTTTTCTCCGCTTTCAACGTTCATATCTTGTTCTAATCGCGATGCGAAGGCGGGGACTCACTGTTGATTAAGGAAAGTGGGGTTAAATGCATTGTGGATGGTCAAGATGCTCACGCTGCAAAGACGGCGGAGCGCATTGGGGAAAGCGCGGTTATAATGCTGCAGGTCATGTCCAAAAAAGTTCTGATCGTTGAAGACAACGAGCTGAACATGAAGTTATTTCGTGATCTGCTCGAAGCGCACGGCTATGAGACCGTGCAGACCAGTGAGGGCCTCAAGGCGCTAGACATGGCGCGTGAGCACAAGCCTGATCTGATCTTGATGGATATTCAGCTGCCTGAAGTGTCCGGTCTTGATGTCACCAAGTGGATCAAGAACGACACCGAGCTGTCCGCCATTCCTGTGGTCGCAGTGACGGCCTTCGCCATGAAAGGCGATGAGGAACGGATTCGTGAAGGCGGGTGCGAGGGCTATCTATCCAAACCCATCACGGTGGCGTCCTTCATCAAAACCGTTCGGGATTTTCTCGAATAGAAGGAGCCTTCGGTGAGCGCACGCATTCTGGTTGTCGACGATATCGAAACGAACAGACGTCTGCTGGAAGCCCGGCTTATGGCGGAGTATTTCGATGTCTTGATGGCGGATGACGGACCCAGCTGTCTCGATCTCGCCCGCAGCCAGAAGCCTGACGTGATCTTGCTGGACGTGATGATGCCGCGCATGGACGGGTTTGAGACCTGTCGCCGGCTGAAAGCAGACCCTGTGACCCGGCATATCCCTGTGGTGATGGTGACAGCGCTGGACCAGCGCTCTGACCGTATTCGCGGTCTGGAAGCCGGGGCTGACGAATTTCTGACCAAACCTGTGGACGATGTCGCTCTGTTTGCGCGCGTGCGCTCACTGTTGCGCCTGACCAGCGTCATGGACGAGCTGCGCCAGCGTGAAAGCAGCGGCGTTGAAATGTCTTCCTTCGAGCCGGCCAATGGCGGCGGGCGGGTGATTGTCGCCGCCGCGGACCAGAACTCAGCCCAACGCATCGTCAAGGCTCTGCCTGACACCCTGGATGCTCAAGGCTATGGGGATCCGCGCCTGGCGATCTCCCAGGCCGAACATGCCGATCTGATCATCGTCGATCTCAGCGCGCCGCGGTTTGACGGCTTGCGCCTGTGCGCACGCATTCGGTCCGATGTGGATACGCGCCAGGTGCCGCTTCTGGGCGTCGTGGACGAGATGGACAAGCGCACGATGGTGCGCGCACTTGATCTGGGCGTGAATGATGTGATTTCCCGTCCACTTGACCCAGGCGAGCTGTCTGCGCGCAGCTCGACCCAGCTCAAACGCAAACGCTATGCGGACGCCTTGCGCGAGCGTCTGGACGAAAGCCTTGAAATGTCGGTGCGGGATGCGCTGACCGGTTTGTTTAATCGCCGCTACACGGTGTCTCGCCTGCGCCAGGCCTTGGATGGCCTGAACGCCTCCCATGAGCCCTTGACGGTGGGATTGATCGACATCGACCATTTCAAGCGCATCAACGACACCTGGGGGCATAACGCTGGCGATCAGGTGCTGCAGGAGATCTGCGCGCGTCTGGGCGGCGAGTTGCGCGCCATTGATGTTGCGGGCCGCTATGGCGGTGAGGAATTTCTGGTGGTGTTCTCAAACACGACCGCAAAAGAGGCGTCAGACGCCATGGAGCGGGCCCGTCTGGCGGTCTGCGCCACACCGATCACTTTGCGTGAAACCGGTGATGTGATCGACGTCACCATGAGCGCCGGCATCGCCGAAGCGTTCATGGATGATAGCGTTGAGACGTTGATCGAGCGCGCAGACACCGCGCTCTATGAAGCCAAGCGCTCGGGCCGGAACCGAGTGATCGAGGCCAAACGAAAAGCCGCCTGAACTAACAGGCGGCTTTCCTCATTCCAGTCAAAGCGGATCAAGTCGCGCGAAAGCGCAGGATTACTTGATCTTGCCTTCTTTGAATTCGACGTGCTTGCGCGCGACCGGGTCGTACTTCTTCAGCACGAGTTTCTCGGTCATCGTGCGGGCGTTTTTCTTGGTCACGTAGGAATAGCCCGTGCCCGCCGTCGAATTCAGGCGGATTTTGATGGTAGTCGGCTTGGCCATAGTCGCGCACCCGTACACATAAACTTGGCGCGCCAGACAAGGGGTCCGGCGCTGCGAGCCGCGGAACATACCCGCGCACGCGACGCTGTCAATGCCTCGAACGGCCTTTGCTCACAAGTGACAGCGTAAAGTACAGTCCGGCCATGGCGGCGAAGGCGGCCATCAGACCCCAGGGGTCTGCAATGTCCATGGAGACGCCGCCCAGAGCGGGTCCCAGAAGCGAGCCCAGGCCGTAGGCGAAGATGAAGGCGGCGTTCGCCGAAGCGAGGGCGCCGGGCTGCACCCGCTCGCCGATCATCGCCAGACCGATCGTGTAGAACGCGCTGCTGGCGCCCACGAAAAAGAACACCATCGGGATCAGCAGCCACAGATTCGCACCCGCCAGCCCCATGGCGACCGAGAGAATCACCGCGCTAAGGGCGACGCCCGACAAGGTCCGGTCACGCCCTGTGCGGTCTGCGAGCTTACCCAAGGGAATCTGCAAGGCGATCGCGCCCAGGGCGCCGATCGCGACCAGCAGGCCGACGCCGCGCTCTGCAATGCCAATGCGTTCGGCGTAAACCGGCATCAATGCGAAGACATTGGTCTCAAGCCCCCCGAACACCAGCCCCGCCAGCATGGCGAGCGGCGCAAGCCGGGCGGCCGAGAACAGCGATTTGAGCCCGGACTCCTCTCGGCTGGGCGGTTGTATCGAAGGGCCGCGCAAAATCATGATGGGCAAAGCGCCGAGTGCGTAGATCACCCCGCCGGCGATCCAGGGCGTCCAGCCTTGCGAGCCGAGCACCGAGAGCAGCAATCCGCCAGACCCGAACCCGCCCGCCAGCACGGTGGCGTAGACGGCGAGCAGGCTGGCGCGGCTTTCAGGTTTGGCGAGCTGATTGATCCAGGTTTCGCTGGCGACGAAAATGATCGTCACGGACAACCCCATGACAAAGCGCAGCCCGAACCAGATCACAGGGTCTGGCATGGCGGGAAACAGCACAAAGCCCGCCGCCGTGATCATCGCGCAGACAATCACGGTCTGGCGCGGCGCTGTGCGGGCCATCAGGGCCGGGATGAGCGGTGTCGCCAGAAGCGTGGAGAGGGCGGCGGCGGCGGCGTTTGCGCCCACGACGGCGGCAGAGCCGGTCATGGCTTCAAGATTGAGTGCGACGAGCGGCATCAAGAGGCCGAAGCCGCAGCCCGCGAGCGCCGCGCAACAGATCGCGGCGATCAGGGATCGGGTTCGCGCTTTGTCGGGAGAGGAGAGAAAACTGGCGATCATTGACCGGGCTATAGCCGGACTTCACGCCTGTGTCCCGCCCGGAATGACACCATCAGCGGTCGGGGGCGTCCGCCGAGCGAGGCCAGAGCGGTCTCGCCAAAGGCATTCAATGCCGGATCCTGCAACAGATCGGGCAGTTTTTCCGGGCTGACCCAGGCCACCCGTTCGCCGCTGCGGCGTTTGACAGAATTGGAGATCCGCGCGACCGGCGCCGTAAACACGCGCACATGACGGCGCAGGGTTGCGTCTGCGGGGTCCAGCGCGCGACCCAGATAGGTCAGCGAGTCGCGATCGGGCTGAAGATGGTGTCGCGCCAGCCGCGCCCAGGGGTTTGTGTGGGGCGTGCGCACGTCCGGATGTAGCGGCCGGGCGAGCAATTGCCCCAGTTCTTCTGAAAGCGCCCGTATGGCGGCGTCCATGAAGGCGCCGGACTGGGCTTCAGGCGCCCCGAGACGTTTGCGTGAAATGACCGGGCCGCCGAAATCAGGCAAGCCGTCCCCACGCACAGGACGGGCCTGAGGGGCGCGATAGCCGGTTTCGGTGCGCACCAGCGCAATCTGACGCGAATGCGGATCCGCCAGGAACAGCGCTGACATATTGATCGGCCGGGCGCTCATAAGGTTTCCACCTGAGGACCAGTGCGCGTGCTTTTGAGAAAGCGCAGAGGGCGCGCTGGATCCTTGAGCCAGGTTTCCAGCTCGCCGATCACATACTGTGTGGCGATTGGCAGATCGAGCGCGTCGCGATCTGAAAGGCTGACCCATTTCAGGTCTTCCAGCTCGCCATTGCTGGTCAGGTCCGTAGAGCCATGTACATGCTCCACATCACAGGTGAAGAACCAGGCGTCAAAGCGGCGCGGACGTTTGGGCGGAGTGACAGCACGTGTGATCACGTCCAGCGGCGCGGCGTTGGGCGCGGCGCCCGCTGCTTCAAACGGCGCCCAGGGGGGCTTGAAGTTACACGCGTCCTGGGCCGGCTTGCCCAGGATGAGGCCAGTTTCTTCTGCGGTTTCGCGCAAGGCCGCCGCCGCCGCGGCGCGTGCGCGGCGTTCGGTCAAAACACGCGTCATCACGGCGCGGGCTTGATCATTGAGCTCTTCAGCCAGCGGCGCATAGCCGTCTGTGGCGTCCACGCGCCCGCCAGGAAAGACGTATTTCTTGGGCATGAAGACATGACGGGTCGAGCGCCGGCCAAACAACAGCTCAATCTCTCCATTGGCGCGTTTGCGGCGCAGGAGAAGAGATGAGGCGAGCTTGGGGCGGGGACTGGTTTTCGGCGTCGTATTCTTATCGTTTGCGTCGGGCATTGTGTTTCTTCGCACGGGGAGAGCCGCGGCGCTCATACTTGTCGCGCGACCGACCGTGACCCTTGAGCGGTTTTCCTGGTTCGGGCGGTGTTAGAATGTCGAATAACAGCCCGCCCGTCACGGGGGTTGCTTCATCCAGGCGCACCGTCACCGCCATGCCCAGCCGGTAGCGACCGCCTGAACTTTGCCCGACCAGGGCGTGCGCCGCTTCGTCATGGACAAAGTATTCCTGACCCAGGCGCGAGACCGGGCAGAGCCCGTCTGCACCGGTTTCATGAAGCCTTACGAACAGGCCGAAGCGGGTGACGCCCGTGATCCGGCCGGCGAATTCGGTCCCGACCCGGTCCGCCAGCCAGGCGGCGATGAAGCGGTCTGTCGCATCGCGCTCGGCGGCCATGGCGCGGCGTTCATTCTGGGTGGTGTCTTCGGCGATGCGCTGCAGCTGGCTGCGTTCTGAGTCGCTCTGCCCGTCTGACCCGAGATTATAGGCGCGGATCAGCGCCCGGTGTACCGTCAGGTCCGCATAACGCCGGATCGGCGAGGTGAAGTGCGCGTATTTCGCGAGGTTCAGGCCAAAGTGCCCGATATTATCAGTGTCATAAACCGCCTGGGACTGGCTCCTGAGCACCACTTCATTGACCGTCTCATAATGGTCGGTGGGCTGGGACGCTTTTAGAAGCGTGTTGAAGCGCGCGGCGGTCGGGCGCTCGCCGCGGGTCCATTTCAGGCCCACATGGGGCAGGAAGTCGGCGAGATTATCGAGCTTCTCAGAGCCGGGCTCATCGTGGATGCGATAGATCAGCGGTGTGGTCTTGGCCTCCAGCGCCGTCGCGGCCGCCACATTGGCCTGGATCATCATTTCTTCGATCAGCTTGTGCGCATCAAAGCGTTCGCGCAGGCGCACGCCCTGAACGCGGCTATCCTCACCCACGATCACCTTGCGCTCGGGCGCGTCGATCTCCAGCGGTTCGCGGCGCTTTCGCGCCTGCCTCAGCGCCTCATAAGCGCCCCAGAGCGGCTTGAGCACGTCTTCCAGAAGCGTTTCCGCCTTGCCGGTCCCCGCGCCGTCTATGGCGGCCTGAGCGTCTTCATAGGCGAGCTTTGCGGCGGATTTCATCCAGCCACGGATAAAGCGATGGCCGATCTGATTGCCGTTGCGATCAAAGACCATGCGTACGGCAAGACACGGACGCTCTTCGCCTTCGCGCAGCGAGCACAAATCATTGGACAGACGTTCGGGCAGCATTGGCACGACCCGGTCGGGCAGATAGACGGACACCCCGCGGGCGCGGGCGCCCTTGTCGAGCGGGCTGTCAGCGGTGACATAGGCGGCCACATCGGCGATGGCGACCATCACGATCCAGCCATCCTTGTTTTTTGGATCGTCATCGGGCGCGGCCCAGACCGCGTCGTCATGGTCGCGCGCGTCAGCCGGGTCGATCGTGACCAGAGGAATGTCGCGCAGATCCTCGCGATCGCCCATGGTGACGGGTTTGATGGCGTCGACCTGTTTGAGTTCGCTGTCGAGAAAGCCGTCAGGCACGCCATGTTCGGCCATGGCGATGATCGAGCCTGCGCGGGCGCTGTCAGCGCGGCCGATGACCTCGTCGATCAAGGCGGTTTTCAGCCCGTGCCGCCGCTCGGACGCAATACGCACCACGACAAGGTCACCGTCCTCGGCCTTGCCGGTTTCACCGCGCGCGGGCACGAGTTCATGGCGCGACCGACGGTCTACAGGAACAAGACGGGCGGGCCCGCGGGTATTGTCGCGCAGCACGCAGAGAATCTTGTGTGCGGACTGGCCGAGTTTCTTGATGACGCTGGCTTCATAGCCGTCTTCATCGTCCATAAGCGTCAGGCGCGCCAACACCTTGTCGCCAATGCCGGCGGCCGGGCCGCGCGTGCGCTCGCCGGGCTTGAGGATGATCTTGGGGCCTTGCAGCTCGGGTTTGACGGGCTGGCAGATAAACTCGCCATCCACATCGCGGTCGATCACCTCGACCACGGTCACGGACGGCAACTGGTCGGCCAGCTCATAAGCTTTTTGCTCGTTCTTGCGGATCTCGCCGCCGTCTTCGAGCTCGCGTAAGGCGAGCTTCAGCCCTGAACGTTGATCCCCTTTCAGTCTCAACGCCTTGGCAAGCTCGCGCTTGGTGAAGCGTCCTTCGCCCAGACGGATCGCCTCTATCAGGGCGTCCTTGGTGAAACCGTATTGGGCGTAGGGGTCTTGGTTCAAGATTGAGCCTTTTTACTGTTGGTCGCGGTTTTCTTGGCGGCAGGTTTCTTCGCCAGCGCCTTCTTGGCGGCGGGCTTTTTCGCCGCCGGTTTCTTGGCGGGCGCTTTTTTCTTCGCCGGTGCTTTCTTTTTGGCCGGTGATTTGGCCGCTTTTGCGGCGATCAGCTCCAAGGCCTGTTCCAGGGTGACGCTTTCAGGCGCCATGTCCTTGGGCAGGGTGGCGTTGATCTTGCCGAACTTCACATACGGACCATAGCGGCCGCTCATGACATTAATGGCGCCGCCTTCATCCGGGTGTTCGCCCAGCTCTTTTAGCGGCGCCGCCGCTGCGCCGCCCCGACCGCGCGGATTGGCGATTTTCTGAGCGATCAGATCCACGGCGCGATTTAGGCCCACCTCGAACACCTCGTCTGCGCTCGACAGGTTTGCATAGGTCTTGCCGTGCTTGACGAAGGGGCCATAGCGGCCAATCCCGGCCTCGATGATCTCGCCGTCTTCGGGGTGAACGCCCACCTTGCGCGGCAGGTCGATCAGCGCGACCGCCTTCTCCAGCGTCACGTCTGCCGGGTTCCAGCCTTTGGGGATTGAGCCGCGGCGGGGCTTATCCTCATCCTCGACCTGCATCTCGAGATACGGACCGAAGCGGCCGTCTTTCAGCACGATCATCGCGCCGGTTTCGGGATGCTCACCCAGCTCGCCATCCCCCTCGACAGCGTCGAGCTCACCACCGCCCAGCGGGCGCGTATACCGGCAGTCCGGATAGTTTGAGCAGCCCACGAAGGCGCCATGCTTGCCCAAGCGCAAAGAGAGCGCGCCAACATTGCATTTGGGGCAGATCTTGGGGTCCGAGCCGTCTTCGCGCGGCGGGAAGATCAGCGGCGCCAGCGCCACATTCATGGCGTCGATCACATCGCCAATGCGCAGATCGGCGATGTCCTCGATGGAGGCGTGGAAATCCTTCCAGAAATCGCGCAGCAATTGTTTGTATTCGAGATCGCCCGCCGACACCTTGTCGAGCTGGTCTTCCAGCGACGCGGTGAAGTCGTACTGGACATAGCGCTGGAAGAAGTTTTCCAGGAAAGCGATGACCACGCGGCCCTTGTCTTCGGGGATGAAGCGCTTGTCTTCCATGCGCACATAGTCGCGATCACGCAGCACCGACAAGGTCGAAGCGTAGGTCGACGGGCGGCCAATGCCCAGCTCTTCCATCTTCTTGACAAGCGACGCCTCGGTGAAGCGGGGCGGGGGCTGGGTGAAGTGCTGTTCGGCCAGCGTCTTCTCAGCCTTCGCCTTGGCGCCTTGAGTGACTTGCGGCAGGCGGTTTTCGCCTTCGTCTTCCTCGTCGTCGCGGCCTTCTTGATAAAGCGCGAAGAAGCCGGGGAAGGTGACGACCGAGCCGGTAGCGCGCAGGGCCAGAGACTGATCCGCGCTTTCAAAGTCGATGGTGGTGCGCTCAAGGCGCGCGGCTTCCATTTGGCTGGCGACGGCCCGTTTCCAGATCAGCGCGTAGAGCCGGGACTGATCCGCGTCGAGGCGCAGATCATCGGGATGACGCGTGAAACTGGTGGGGCGGATCGCTTCGTGCGCTTCCTGGGCGTTTTTGGCCTTGGAGGAATAAAAGCGCGGTTTTTCCGGCACGAAGTCTGCGCCATGGCGTTCGCCGATGACGTCGCGCGCCTGCATCATGGCGCCCATATCCATCGAGACGCCGTCGGTCCGCATATAGGTGATCAGACCCACTGTCTCACCGCCCAGCTCCACACCTTCATAGAGGCGCTGCGCGGTGCGCATGGTGCGCTGGGCGTCAAAGCCCAGCTTGCGGGCGGCCTCTTGCTGAAGCGTCGAGGTGGTGAAGGGCGGGGGCGGATTGCGCTTGGTCGGCTTGGCTTCGACCGAGGCGACGGTGAGGTCGGCACTTTTGATCGCAGCTTCTGCGGCGCGGGCGCGCTGTTCCTCGCCAATGGTCAGGCGGGTGATTTTCTCGCCTTCAAACCGGGTCAGCTTGGACGCGATCAGCGTGTCGGCGCCGTCCGTGCGCACATCGGCGTCCACAGACCAGTATTCCTGGGTGACGAAGCGTTCGATCTCGGTCTCACGCTCGGTGATCAGGCGCAAGGCGACCGATTGCACCCGGCCTGCCGAGCGAGCGCCGGGCAATTTGCGCCACAGCACCGGAGACAGGGTGAACCCCACCAGATAGTCGAGCGCCCGGCGCGCCAGATACGCTTCCACCAGCTCCATATCGAGCTCACGTGGATTGGCGATGGCGTCGGTGACCGCTTTTTTCGTGATGGCGTTGAACGCCACGCGCTGAACCTGTTTATCCTTCAGCACCCGCCGCTTTTGCAGAGCTTCGAGCAAGTGCCAGGAAATCGCTTCTCCTTCGCGATCCGGGTCAGTGGCCAGGATCAGGGTGTCAGCGTTTTTGAGCGCATCGGCGATAGCCTTGATGCGCTCTTTGGATTTGCCCTCAACGGTCCAGTCCATCGCAAAGTCTTCGTCCGGGCGCACCGACCCGTCCTTGGGCGGCAGGTCGCGCACATGGCCGAAACTGGCGAGCACGGTGTAATCGCTCCCCAGATATTTGTTGATGGTTTTGGCCTTGGCCGGGGATTCGACGACAACGACGTTCATAGGAGCACTGATATCAGGACAGGGGCGACCGGCGTCAAGCAAGCCCGGACAATGGCGGCGGAAGGTGGGGTTAGTTCCCCAACCTGTCAACATGGCGCTTCCGCTTGCCTTGGCGAGGACACAGGTATACGGCTCGCCATTAAGTTGTTACACGGGCAATCAAAGCGCGCGCATGATTCACTCTCCTTCGCAAAATCCATCCGATAATGACGAGACGCAGTCTGCCTCCGCCAAGACTGAGGAAGCAGCTGGCTATCTCATCGAAATGCTCTCCGCCCTGTCTCAAGTGGCGCACCGGGCGGATCTGAACAATTCTTCGGTCATGCTGGCGACCGCCGCGCACGTGATCGAGCAAGAATGCAAACACCTCACGCACAACGCGCCCAAGGCGACCCCGGGCGTCGATGCGGACACGCTGTTTCCCTTTCATCCTGACGGCAGCCCGCGTGAATAGGCCGCATCAAGACGGATAGGTGCTGCAGACCATGCCGTTGGGCCAGATTTCGCACCGTCCCGCCAGTTCCAGCTCCACAAGGGCGGCGAGCACGACGCGGGCGGGCGATTGGGTCAGGCGCGCCAGTTCGTCGCGCGAGACCGGCGTGGGCGAGAGCAGGGCGGCGATGCGCTCGCGAATATCCTCGACGGCGTCATTGAGCGCGTCTGGATCGTCAAACTCGTCCTCAAACTCCGATCCTTCCGGTTCCTCAAGGCTGGACCGGCGGGCGCCGGACAAAACCGCCAGCACATCCTCGACCCCCTGGACCAGAGCCGCGCCGTCCTGCAGCAGGCGATTGGACCCACGAGCACGCGGATCCATGGGAGAGCCGGGCACGGCCATGACTTCGCGATTTTGCTCCAGCCCGTAGCGCGCGGTGATCAAAGAGCCGGAGCGCTCGGCGGCCTCAACCACCAGAACTCCTAGCGACAGCCCGGAAATCAGGCGGTTACGGCGGGGGAAATCGCGCGCTTGCGGGGAATAGCGCAGCGGTGTTTCGCTCACCAGTAGGCCCTGTTCGGCGATGGCGTGATAGAGCGCCTCGTGTTCGGGCGGATAGATCGAGGTCAGCCCCCCCGCCAGCACCGCGAGGGTGCCAGTCTCAAGGCTAGCAGCGTGGGCGGCGCCATCAATGCCGCGCGCCAGTCCGGACGCGACGATCACGCCGCGTTCGCCCAGGCCTCGCGCCAGATCCCCTGCAAAGCGCAGGCTCGCAGCTGATGCGTTACGCGCGCCGACCATGGCGCAGATCATCCGGTCCTTGAGAACCAGCTCTCCCTTGACGCTGATGACCGGCGGCGGCGGGTCAATCGCGGCGAGATCCGCGGGGAAGTTCGGCTCGCACGCGCAGAGTAAACGCGCACCGAGCTGGTCATGATCCTCAAGCTCGGCTTCGGCCTGCTCACGACTGATGGCTTTCAGCGGCTTGGCGCGTCCGCCGCGCCTGGACAGGTCGGCGAGATTGTCGATGGCGTTTGACGCGGTCTCAAACCGCTCGATCAGCTTGGCGAAGGTGACAGGTCCAACCCCCGATGTGCGCGACAGGCGAAGCCAGTCCACACGCTCTTTCGGGGAGAGGAGCTGTCGCCTCACGCTTTCTTCGCCCCGATTTTGGGTTCATCCCCTGAGAGGATGCGGCTGATATTGTCCTTGTGTCGCCAGTACAGCAGCACCGCCAGAAACAGCGCAAGCATGGCGACGGGCTCCTGACCGAAGGCGTAGGCCAGAAGCGGTGCGGCCAGGGCTGAGGTGAGGGCTGCAAGTGAGGACATGCGCATGAGGAGCGCCATGCCGAGCCAGACCAGACAGGTCAGCACGCCGACGGGCCAGAACGCCGCCAGCAGCACGCCCAGAAAGGTCGCAACGCCCTTGCCGCCCTGAAATTTGAGCCAAACCGGGAAGCAATGGCCGAAAAACGCAGCGCCGCCGGCGATCAAACCGGCTGTGGGCGAGGCGAGCGCTGTGAACAAAAGACAGGCAAAGCCCGCCTTGCCGGAATCGAGAATGAGCGTGGCGAGCGCCAGATCCTTGCGTCCGGTGCGCAGCACATTGGTTGCGCCGATATTGCCAGACCCCACGGCGCGGATATCACCCAGCCCCGCCAGCCGGGTCAGCAGCAGGCCGAACGGGATCGAGCCGAACACATAGCCGACGACCAGCGCCGCCGCGAACCAGGGATCAAACATGACTACTCGTCTTCCAGTTGATAGATAATCGCGCCTTCCGCGATGGTGATCAAGGCCTTGCCGAACAATCGGCGGCCAGAAAAGGCGCTGGGCGCGCGGCACTGCATCGGGCCGCGGCCATAAACACAAGGCGCGTTGGGATCAAACACCACCAGATCGGCAGGGGCGCCATCGTCCAGCCGTCCCTGTTCGAGGCCCAAGATATCCGCAGGCCCCGAAGTGACCGGGCGCAGCGCATCTGCGAGGCTCATGCGTCCATCCTGCGCCAAAGTGCACAAAACGGGCAGCATCGCTTCCAGAGTGGCGGCGCCGGGCGCGGCTTCGGGGAAGGGATGCGCTTTGGATTCGTTGGTGCAGGCCACATGGTCGGAGACGACGGCGTCGATCCGGCCTTCGGCGAGGGCGGTGATCAACGCCTCCCGGTCAGTCTCGCTGCGCAAGGGCGGCTCGAGCCGATAGCGTGGATCGAGCCCGCCGGTATCCAGGTCATTAAATCTCAGATGCGTGAGCGGCGCAGTGACGGCGACCTCCAGACCGCTCGCGCGGGCGTCCGCCGCAGCGATCAGGGCGTCTTGCGTGGTGACCCGGTCAAAGATCAGCCTCGCCCCTGTGAGCGCGGCCAGCGCAGCGTCCCGCTTGAGCGCCATGGCTTCAGAGATGGCCGGGCGCGAGGGCAGACCCAGGCGCATGGACAGATCGCTTTCTGTGGCCATCGTGCCGCGGCTGAGGCCCGTATCTTCGGGACGCAGACTGACCCAGGCGTCAAAGCCCGCTGTGTAGGCGAGCACCCGGCGCGCCAGACGCGTATCGAGGATTGGTTGGCCGCCATCGCCCAGATAGAGCGCGCCAGCGCGCAGCATCAGGCCGATTTCCGCCATGTCTTCATCAGAGCTGACGCAGAGCCCCGCTGCATAAAGGCGCACGGCGCTCGTCAGGGCGGCGGCGTCCACCGCTGCAATGTCTTCGGGGCGTTTGAAGCCGCCACCGCTTTCTGGTGACAACACCAGCGTCGCCACACCGCCCGCCGCCGCCGCGCGCGCCGCAGCGTCAATACCGCGGGCGCCCGTGGAAGCCGGATCCGCCGTGCAGCGCATGTCGATCAAAGCCGGGGCGAGGGCGGCGCCATTGACGTCGATTGCGCGCTCGTCGTCCATCAGCGCAAGGTCCGGCCCGCTCTCCACGATCAGGCCGTCGCGAATGCGCAGAGACCCCAATTCGTCCCGCCCGGTAGCGGGGTCGAGCAGTCGGGCGTTTTGTAAGAGCATCATCCGCCGTCTCCCAACCCATCCATGTCATGGGCGCGCATGTCGGCGATGGCGCCGTTTGGCGCGCGACCCGTGATCAGTTCGAGAATGGCGGAGCGCACGGCCACGCCGCTTTCCACCTGATCGAGAATGACTGCGCGGTCGGGATCGTCCGCCAGCGCGCCGTCAATCTCCACGCCGCGATTCATCGGGCCGGGATGCATCACCAGGCAGTCAGGGCTGGCGCGTTCAAGCCGGGCTTCATTGAGCCCCCAGAGCGCGGCATATTCGCGGTCAGACGGGATCAGCCCGCCCGTCATGCGTTCTTTCTGGATGCGCAGCGCCATCACCGCGTCGCACCCTTCCAGGGCTTCCTCAAGATCATGAAACACGGTGACGCCCCAGCGGTCTGCGTCGGCAGGCAGCAAGGTGGCCGGACCGCACAGGCGCACTTCGGCGTTCAGAAGGTTCAGCAAGGACACATTCGAACGCGCCACGCGAGAATGCAGGATGTCGCCGACGATCAGGATGCGGCGACCGCCCACCTCGCCCCAGCGCCGGGTCAGGGTGAAGGCGTCCAGCAGGGCCTGGGTGGGATGTTCATGGGCGCCGTCGCCGGCATTGACCGTGGGCACGCCGGTGACGCGGGCGAAATGCGCCGCGGCGCCCGCTGATTTGTGGCGCACGACCAGAACGTCCGGGCGCATGGCAGCGAGGGTGAGGGCGGTGTCGTCAAGACTTTCGCCCTTGGAGATCGAGGCGCTGCCGGCGGCGAAGTTCACCACATCCGCCCCGAGGCGCTTGGCGGCGATTTCGAAACTCGCCAGCGTCCGGGTGGAGTTCTCAAAGAAAAGATTGATCTGGGTGAGACCCTTGAGCGTCTCGCCCTGTGTGTCGCCGCGACGCGCGGCGTCGAAATGATGCCGGGCGCGCTCGAAAATCATCTGCACGTCGAGCGGGTTGAGATCCCCGACGCTCAACAGGCTGTCATGGGGAAAATCATAAGCGAAGCCTGTGCGCTCCATAAAGGCGCCTCCCGATAAGCGTTCGCGGGGGTATAGGCGCGCGCACGAGTTCGGGCAAGCTGGCCCGTGTCAGAAATCAGGGCCTGTCAGAGCGACAGCGCGATCGCAGCCGCCACAGGCAAGGTGATGAGGCTGGTCAGCACAGTCAGCGTGATCATGCCCGCCGTCAGTCCGGCCTCGCCGTCAAAATCGGCGGCGACGGCGTAGATGAAGGCGGCGGCGGGGGCGGCCCCCGCAATCGCCATCAGCACCGCCAAATCCCCGCTGAGTCCAAAAACGAGCGCCAGTCCCAGATAAACGACCGGTCCGATCACTGTTCGCAGCATGGCGGCGGACACCAGCACCGTCAGCCGACCCTTGAGCGCTTTGAAATCCAGCCCGGCGCCCATGGAGAGCAGGATCACCGCCATGGAGCCTGCGCCGATCATCTCGATCGGCGCTGTGAGAAATGCAATCCGCCCCAGTCCGGACAGATTGGCGAGAAGGCCCAGTACGCAGGCGAGCACCACAGGGTCGCGAGCGGTCTTGGACAGTGCGGCTTTCAGACCCCGGTCCGAGGTCAGAGCGAAGCCGGCCACCGTCGCCGCAGCGCCTATAATGACGCCCGTCGCCGACACCGCTGCGCCTGCGCTGGCGATGCCATCGCCCAGCAGCCGGTCGGCCAAAGCCAGTGTGAGAACGATGTTCCACATGACGGCGGTGGCGATCATGGGCGCGGTGATCCGGCCAGACACACTGACCAGACGGCCCAATCCCAGGGCGAGGACGATCATGATGGCGGAGCCCAGGGCGGACACGCCGCCGATCATCAGCGAACTCCCGCCGTCAAACTGCGCACTTGCCAGAAGCGTGAAGAGAAAGCTTGGCAAGAGCAGACGATGGTTCAGCGCGTTGACGCCCCGCCACAGCTCGCGCGGGACATAGCCGCTGGCGCGCACGCCATAGCCCAGGGCGATCACGACGAAGACGGGCAGGAAAGCGGAGAGGATGATCTGCGTCATAAACCCGCGATCCAGATCCAGAAGGGAATCGCGAAGAAGGCCAGAATGGTCGTGGCGGTCACATGGCCGGCCATCAGGCGGGTGTCCCCGCCCATTTCAGCCGCCAGCACATAGGCGCCGGCCGCGCCGGGCGTCGCGCCGACCATGACCAGCAGCGCCAGGGCCGTGCCCTCCACCTGCATGATCAGCCCGAGTGCCAGGAAGACGGCGGGCGCGACGACAAGTTTCAGCCCGATGCCCAGGCTCAGCAGACCCGGGCGGGTTTTGAGCGCCGAGAAATCGAGACCGGCGCCGATCGCCAACAGGATCAGAGGCAGCGCCGCGCGTCCGGCCAGCTCCGCCGTTGTTGCGACCGGCCCTGTTTGAAACAAACCCAGCGCGTTCGCCAGCGCGCCCGCAAGGCACGCGATAATCAGCGGATTGGTGACGAGCCGCAGTGCGACACGGCGGATATTGGGACTGACCTGGCTGGCGCCCCAAATCGTCAGCACCGCCACAGACATGATGTTCACCAGCGGTACGGTCGGCGCGAACACCAGGGCCGCCAGCGCTTCGCCCTCCTGGCCGAAGGCCGGTCCCGCCACCGCCAGAAAGACAAATCCGTTCCAGCGCACAGAGCCCTGAAACAGGCTGGTATAGGCCGGACCGTCCACGGGCAGCAGTTTGAAGCCCAGGGTCACAACGCCCATCACCAGAAAGCCCAGGGTCACCGCGATCAGGAAAGGCCCGGCGGGCAGGCCGGCGTAATCGGCGCGGGAAATGGTGGAGAACAGCAAGGCGGGCAGCAAAGCCTGATAGCTGAGCCGGTTGACGCCCAGCCAAAGCTCGGTGCGCACCAGACCTGACCGACGCATGATCCAGCCTAGGGCGATGACCCCGAAAATGGGGATGAGGGCGTCGGCGACAGCGGTCATGACAGGGGATCGTCCGGCGAGGACAGGGGCTGGCTGACGCCTTCATTGATCCGGGCGATGGCGCTTTCCAGAATCACGGCAGCGGCCTGGGCGTCCACGAAATCCTTGTGCTGGGCGTGTTTCACGCCCGCCTCGAGCAAGGATTCGGTCGCAGCGAACGTGCTCAGCCGCTCATCCTGAAAACAAACGGGCAGATCGCGCAGGCGCAACAGGTTCGTCACGAAGGAGCGCGCCGACTGCGCCCGTCGTCCATCGCCGCCATCCATGTGCAGCGGCAGGCCGACGATGAGGCCCTTGCAATTGCGTTCGTCGTAAAGCGCCAGCAGCGCCTGGGCGTCCGGGGTGAATTTGACGCGCTGGATGGTGGTCAGCGGCGTGACCAGCGTGCGGTCGGTGTTGGAGACGGCGACGCCCAGCGTTTTCGTGCCGGGATCGACCGCCATCAGCGGCCCTTTGGGAAGGAGCGCGGGTTCTAGAAACAACATGCGCCCGGTTTAGGCCTGTCGGCCTGTCTTTGGAAGAGGCGGACTCCGTCACAATCTTGCGCCGCAGCACCGGCGTTGGTACGCAGAGCGCTTAGCCTTGCCCTCCCATTCGGAGACCTGCCCATGTCTGTGACCCAAGACGATGTCCGGCGCATTGCGCGTCTGGCCCGCATCGCCGAGCCGGCTGACCGTCTCGATTCGCTCACCAATGAACTCAACGGCATTCTCGACTGGGTCGAAATGCTCAATGAGGTCGATGTCACGGGCGTCGAGCCGATGACCACCCCGGTCCAGACCCCGCTGCCCCTGCGCGCGGACGAGATCACCGATGGCGGCAAGCGCGACGATATTCTGGCCAACGCCCCGAAAGCCGAAGAAGGCTTCTTCGTTGTGCCCAAGAGCGTGGAGTAAGCGCAGATGACCGAGTTTACCCAGCTCTCCCTGTTTGATGTGCTCGACGGCCTTGAGAAGAAGGACTTCTCGGCGGTCGAGGTGGCCGAAGCGACCGTGAAGGCGGCGGAAGCGGTGCAAGGCGCGCTCAACTGCTTTACCTCGATTGATGGCGACAAGGCGAAAGAGATGGCGCAAGCTTCTGATGCGCGCCGGGCCGCCGGCAAGGCGGGCGCGCTGGAGGGCGTGCCCATCGCGATCAAGGATCTGTTTGGGGTGTATGGCGTTGAGACCACCGCCAGCTCCAACATCCTCAAGGGCTTCAAGCCGCGGTATGAATCGACCGTCTCTCAAAATCTGTGGGACGCGGGCGCGGTGTTCTTCGGCAAGACGTCGATGGACGAATTCGCCATGGGCTCATCCAACGAAACCGCCGCGACGGGTCCGGTGGTGAACCCCTGGCGCGCCCAAGGCTCGGACGAGAAGCTGGTTCCGGGCGGCAGCTCGGGCGGCTCGGCGGCGGCGCTGGCCGCGGGCATTTCCTATGGCGCGACCGGCACCGATACGGGCGGCTCCATCCGCCAGCCGGCGGCGTTCACCGGGCTTGTGGGCGTCAAACCCACCTATGGCCGCTGCTCGCGCTGGGGCGTTGTGGCCTTCGCCAGCTCGCTTGACCATCCGGGGCCCTTCGGCAAGACGGTGAAGGATACGGCGCTTCTCACGCAAGTGATGAGCGGCCATGACCCCAAGGATTCCACCTCCTATCCGGGCGCGGTTCCGGACATGGTGTCTGCGGTCAGCCGCGGCGTGAAGGGGCTGAAGATCGGCATCCCCAAGGAGTATCGCGTCGACGGCATGCCGTCTGACATTGATGCGCTGTGGCAGAAGGGCGCCCAATGGCTCAAAGAGCAGGGCGCTGAGATCGTCGAGATTTCCCTGCCGATGACGAAATACGCCTTGCCGGCGTACTACATCATCGCCCCGGCGGAAGCCTCCTCCAACCTCGCGCGCTATGACGGCATGCGCTATGGCCAGCGGGTCGAGGGCGAGGACCTGACCGACACCTATGAGAAGACGCGCGCCCAGGGCTTTGGCGATGAAGTCCAGCGCCGCATTCTGATTGGCACCTATGTGCTGAGTGCGGGCTATTACGATGCGTATTACCTCAAGGCGCTGAAAGTCCGTCGGAAAATCCTCGAAGATTTCAACGCCGCCTTTGAAGGTGTTGACGCCATCCTGACGCCCACCACGCCGAGCGCGGCCTTTGGCATCGGGTCGAAAGCCGATGCGGATCCGATCGAGATGTATCTCAACGACATCTTCACCGTGACCGCCAACATCGCCGGCATCCCGGCGATGAGCGTTCCGGCCGGGCTCGACGCCGACGGCCTGCCGCTGGGCCTTCAGGTCATCACCAAGGCGCTCGACGAGGAAACCATGTTCGCCGTCGGCGGCGCGCTGGAACAGGCTGCAGGCTTCACCGCGAAGCCGGAGAAGTGGTGGGGGTGATGCCTCTTCCCCGCCTCCTCATGATCGGCTTCGGCCTTGTCGCCATCTTCGGCGCGTTGCTCGCGTCCGGGCGACTGGGCGAGGGCGGCGTGCAGATGGCGGTGGGGATCACGCTGTTGGTCACCGGCGCGCTAGGGGTGATGAACACCATCTTCTTCACCCGGCTCAAGCGCTCGCTCGATGAGATGGCGAAAAACCCGCCCAAAGACGCGCCCGCGCCTGACGGGGAGCCGGACTGATGCGCGCCATCTGGTATGAGGATCAGGGCGCAGCCGAGGATGTGCTGACGCTGGGCGAACGCCCTGAACCCAAGCCCGGCCCCGGCGAGGTGGCGGTGTTCATCAAGGCGTCCGGCGTCAATCCGTCTGATGTGAAATCGCGCGCCGGGCTTCGCGGCCCGATGAGCGTCGCGCGGCAGATCCCGCATTCCGATGGCGCGGGCGTGATCAAGTCAGTGGGCGAAGGCGTCGACCCGGCCCGCATTGGCGAGCGGGTGTTTGTCTTTAATGCGGCCTTCAAGCGCGCAGGCGGAACCTGCGCCGAAATCTGCGTCGTGCCGGTCGAGTTTACGGGCGCTTTGCCGGACGCCGTGAGTTTCGAAGAGGGCGCGAGCTTGGGCATTCCGGCCCTGACCGCCCATCGCGCGCTGACAGCGAATGGCTCCGTCCAGGGCAAAACAGTGCTGATCACCGGCGGCGCGGGCGCTGTGGGGCTCCAGGCGATCCAGCTGGCGAAATGGATGGGCGCAAGTCTTGTCATCGCCACCGTGTCCGGTCCTGAAAAAGCCGAAGCGGCGCTCGAAGCCGGTGCGGATGATGTGATCAATTACCGCCAGCAGGACGTGGTCGAAGCGGTTGAGGCCGCCACAGACGGCGAAGGCGTCGATCACATCGTCGAGGTCGAGTTTGGCGGCAATCTGGCGGCGTCCGTGGCGCTGATCCGTCCCCACGGCCTGATCGCCAGCTATGGCAGCGAGGGCGAGAAGACGCCTGAACTGCCGTTTTATGATCTGATGTTCAAAAACGCCGGATTTCAGAGCGTGTTCGTCTATACGCTCACCCCGGCCCAGCGGGCGGGCGCGGTGGCGGATGTCAGCCGCGCGCTGGCTGACGCCGCCCTGAAACCGCGCATCGACAGCGTTTACGCCTTGGAAGAGTGCGCCGACGCCCATAAACGGGTGGAAGCCGGACAGAAAATCGGAAGCGTCATCGTCACCCCTGTGTGAGGATGACCCTTGTTAGTTGAGATAGAGAAGACCGCCATGAGCAGCGAGCACACCTACGTCATCAACGGCGCCACGGGCGATTGGGAAATCGTCATGGGGCTTGAGGTGCACGCCCAGGTCAAATCCAACGCCAAACTGTTTTCCGGCGCGGCGACAGCCTTTGGCGCGGAACCCAACACCCAGGTGAGCCTGGTCGACGCCGCCATGCCCGGCATGCTGCCGGTGATCAACGAGGCGTGCGTGGCTCAGGCGGTGCGCACGGGGCTGGGCCTGAACGCCCAGATCAACAATTACTCGCGCTTTGACCGGAAGAATTATTTCTATCCCGACCTACCCCAAGGCTACCAGATCAGCCAGTTCGCGCATCCGATCGTCGGCGAAGGCGAGATCGAGTGCGAACGCGATGACGGCTCGCTGTTCACCGTGGGGATTGAGCGCCTGCACCTGGAACAGGATGCGGGTAAATCCATCCATGATCTTGATCCCAACGCGACCTATGTGGACCTGAACCGCTCCGGCGTGGCGCTGATGGAGATCGTCTCACGGCCACATCTGCGCACGCCCGCGGACGCGGCGGCCTATGTGCGCACCTTGCGCACCATCCTGCGCTATCTCGACACCTGCGGCGGCGATATGGAAAAGGGCCAGATGCGCGCCGATGTGAACGTGTCGGTCTGCCGTCCGGGCCAGTACGAGAAATTCATCGAAACCGGCTCGTTCGAGCATCTCGGGACGCGCTGCGAGATCAAGAACGTCAACTCGCTGCGCTTCATCATGCAGGCCATCGAGTACGAGGCCCAGCGTCAAGTGGATATCCTGGAAGAGGGCGGCGTAATCGATCAGGAAACCCGCCTGTTTGACGCCAATGCCGGGGTGACCCGGTCCATGCGCTCGAAAGAAGAAGCGCATGACTACCGTTATTTCCCCGATCCAGACTTGCTGCCGCTGGTGCTTGAGCAAAGCTTCATCGACGATCTCAAGGCGAACCTGCCCGAACTGCCCGCCGAGAAGCGCAAGCGCTTTGTCGAAGAGCTGGGGCTGTCGGAATATGACGCCTCGGTTCTGGCGGCCGACAAGGATCGCGCGGACTATTTCGAGAAAGTGCTCGAAGGCCGCGATCCGAAACTGGCCGCCAACTGGGTGAATAACGAGCTCTTTGGTCGGTTGAACAAGGAAGGCCTCGGCATCACCGAGAGCCCGATCAGCCCGGACCAGCTCGGCGGCATCGTCTCGCTGATCAGCGACAAGACGATTTCCGGCAAGATCGCCAAGGACGTCTTTGAGATCGTCTGGGCGGAAGGGGGCGACCCGGCGCAGATCGTTGAAGATCGCGGCATGAAACAGGTCACCGACACCGGCGCCATCGAGAAGGTTATTGACGATCTGATCGCGGCGAACCCCGAACAGGCTGAAAAGGTCAAGGACAAGCCCAAGACCATGGGCTGGTTCGTGGGGCAGGTGATGAAGGCCATGGGCGGCAAGGCGAACCCGCAAGCGGTCAACGAGATCCTCGCCAGGAAACTGCTGGATTAGGCTTTCGTCTTCCAGACCAAAACCCCGGAGCCAAGCTCCGGGGTTTTTGTTTGCGGTCACTGAATCTCCAGCGCAGCGCAGAGTCGGGGTCTCGTACTGGAAAAGGCGCTATTCGCGGAGGGAGCTCCCGGGTCTTCGCTTTGCTCGCCCGGGATTTCACAGCTCAATTGCCCTCTTCCCCCGCGCAGGCGGGGGCCCAGAGCCGGATAAACGACTATCCGGGATGACCGGGACACACAGCGACGCTTGTGAGCGTCCCTCTCCCATCTCTGAGGGGAGAGGGGAAGCACCCATAGCCCCACGTGCAAACGCAGGGGGGAAGCCAAAGACGGGTCGCGCGAGAGCGGGCCGTTAAAGTGAATAGTGGTAAGTCCTAGAAGCCACCCGGCTCCCGCGCTGGAGATGTTTTGTCGGGATCGCCGCACGGAGACTTCTGCGCTGTCGCGCCGCCGGTGCAGTCAGTGTCTCATCAGACGCCGCTGCCCTGGACCGTACGGTGATGATCCGCCTTTTCGGGCAGAGCGTGCGTTAAACGCTCTGTCCTCGGGACATCCCGCCCCTCCCAGCCTGAACGCGCCGGCCGCCCGCCCTGGAAGGAACGAGACGCAGTATGCCTCATGCGGGAGAGGGGGCGGATAAGTTCGCAGCTGTCCGCACACGCTCTGGTGACAGTCCGGGCGAACGCGCTAACCTTGGCGGCATGACTCAACAGCCTCAATCCGCCCTGTCTGACATTGTCCCGGTTGATGAAATTCGCACGCGCGCCGAGGCGGTGCTCGATTGGGTGCAGGTCTCTGTGCTCAATTTCGACAACGCCTTGCAGCTGGGCCTGATCCTGGCGGCGTTCATTCCGGCGCTCATGTTCGGGCCGCGCCTGCGCAATCTGATCCATGAGGGCACGAAAACCCGAATTCAGACGGGCATGTGGCGCCGGTTGCTGACGGCGGCGCTCGCCTTGATGACGCCGCTGGCGCTGTATCTTGTGCTGACCATGATCCGAGTGGGCCTCGGGGCGCTGGATCGGCCGGTCGCGATTGTCAGTGCAGCGATCAGCCTGATGAGCGCCTGGCTGTTGATCCGCGCCGTAACCCTGATCATCCGTTCGCAATTCTGGTCCCGGCTGGCGTTTTACATCATCTGGCCGATTGCAGCGCTGGATGTGTTCGGTCTGCTCGACGATGTGATCTCTCAGCTGCAGGCGCTGTCCATTCCGCTGGGCGAAACCAGCGAGGGCGAGCCGGTTTCGCTGAGCCTGTTCGACGTGCTGCGGACGATGATCTATTTCGGACTCTTGTTCTCGATCGCAAGCTTTGCGGGACGAGCCCTCGACAAGCAATTGCAGAAATCTGAGGAGATTTCCCCGGCGCTGAGCGCGCTGATCTCGAAAGTGCTGGGCGTTTTGCTGCCGGTGCTGGCGCTACTGATCGCGTTGCAGATGACGGGGTTCAATCTCGCCACGCTGGCGATTTTCTCGGGCGCGGTCGGCATTGGCGTGGGTCTGGGGCTGCAAAAGACCGTTTCGAACTTCGCGGCCGGTTTCACCCTGCTGGCGGATAAGTCCATCAAGCCTGGCGATGCGATCGAGGTGGATGGTCAGTTTGGCTGGGTGACCGGCATGCAGGCGCGCTATGTGTCGATCCGTACGCGCGACGGCACGGAAATGCTGCTGCCGAACGATCATTTCATCAATAACGGCGTCACCAACTGGTCCAAATCCGACCATATCGTGCGGATGCACGCGCCCTTTGGCGTGTCTTACCGGACGCGTGATCTCAAGGCGGTGCAAACCCTCGCCATCGAAGCCGCCAAGACCGTGAACCGGGTGGTCTCGGAGCGGGAGCCGGTCTGCAATGTCATGGAGTTTGGCGACTCGTCGGTGAATTTCGATCTGCGCTTCTGGATCAGCGACCCTCAGAATGGGCAGGCGAATGTACGCTCGGACGTCTATCTCGCCATTTGGGAGCGTCTGCATGAAGAAGGGATCGAGATTCCGTTCCCGCAGATGGATTTGCACGTCAAAGCCCTGCCGGACCGTAACGATCCTTCAGAGGCTTAAGCCGAGCAGCTGGCCCCGCCCAGAACGCAGAACTGAGCGCAGTATTTATGGTTCAGCCGCACCGGTTTGAGGCTGTCTTCCAGGGTTTGCGCCAGTTCGAACTCGTCTTCATAGGGCAAGAGGGTGCAGGCGACGACGCTCGGACGCTCAGCGCCGCGCCGCTTGATCACCATGCGCTGGCTGGCGCACATGATGTCGTCAGGATTTTTGTTGAGGATTCCCCAGCAATCGACTGTAATTTCTGGCGGATCGCCGCTCTCGTCCATTTCTGGAAAAAGCACCAGCCGGGATGGATCCTCGCTCGGGATGTCCGCACCGACTGTCTCAAACAGTGCTCTAAAGCCGTCGCGCGCCTCGGCGTCGGTCTCATTCCACAAAGATCGCCCGGCCGCGCTGAGGGTGAAGCCGTGATCTGACAGCCAAGTCAGACCCTCCAGCGTCGCGTCAAACCCGCCCGCACCGCGTTCCTCGTCATGATAGGCGCGGGTGTAGTGATCAAGGCTCAGCCGCATCTCGATCTGACCGCCGAACCGCACTTGAAGGTCCAACAGCCCGTCCTGGACCCGAGGCCGCATCATGGGCTTCATGGCGTTGGTCAGAACCAGAACGGTGTGGCCGCGCTCCAGGCACACTTCCATCAGCCGGACCATGTCCGGGTTCATGAAGGGCTCCCCGCCGGTGAAACCGATCTCGATCTTGCCGAAGCCGAGCGCGTCGATTTCATCGAGGTAAGAGACCACATCCGCCTCGGTCAGATACACCAGCGCGTCATTGGTGGGCGAGCTGAGGATGTAGCAGTTCTTGCACTCGATATTGCATAGCGTGCCCGTGTTGAACCATAGCGTCTTGAGCGTATCAAAGCCCACACTGGCGCGGGTTTCGCCTTTGGCGGTGACACGTGGGTCAGCAAATTTGATCAACGGCGCTGAGGCGTCAGGCATGAAACGGGTCCAGGTCGAATGAGCGGTCTGGTTGTGAAACTAGGGCAGGGCCGGACCCGCAGCAATCGCGCTCAAGCGGTTGTGTTCACACGAGAGGGTGTTCAGTCTTGCGCGGGCTCGTCTTGAATCCAGAACACGGTTTCGACCGGGCGCTCCAAGGCGCGGGCGATCTTCAGCGCCAGCAGGGCAGAGGGCGTGAACACGCCGTTCTCCACCGTGTTGATCGTCTTGCGAGTTACGCCCACCTGCAACGCCAGTTCGGCTTGGGTCAGGCCCGCTTCAGCGCGCAGGGCTTTCATGGCGTTGCCGAGCGCTGCGTCTGTCATGCCTCGGCCCCGCTTTCGCCCTTACGGTCATAATGCACCGCAGCGAGGAAAAAGCTCGAGACCGAAAGCCCGGTTAGGATTTTCAGTAACATGCCCCCATCGACCCCGAACTGATTCAGGGTCATCGCCAGCACGGTCGCGACGGTGATCACCCAGAAGGCGGCTTCCGCTGCGCGACGGCGGACATCGCGCGCCCAGTCATCATTGATGATGTCATAGCCCACGGTCTTGTAGGCGCGAAACGCGTCGCCAAAATACAGAATGATCGTCACCAGCCAGAGCCCGAACCCGATTCCGCTGATCACCAGCCCGGGGCCCATCCAGCTGTCGGGCGTCTGGTGCGACGTCCCAATACCGTCCGCGGCTTGCCAGGCGAAGAATCCTGCGGCCTGGCACAGCAGGAAGGCGCGCAGACGCAGATTGATTGTTTCGAGCTCATCCATGGAAGCCTCCCAGTCACCGTGTCACCTGAAGGTAACATGGCGACTGGGAGGTGTAACGTCAAGGTGACTTTTAAATCAGTCCGATTTCACCCAGCCGTTCCAGCAGATAGGCGTGGGCCGTCATCGGTTCGGGATAGCGGTTTGGAGTGTCCTCGCTGATGCAGCCGGGCAGGGTCTCAATCAGGAAATCAGGATTGAAGTGCAGGAAGAAAGGCGTGGAATAGCGTGAAAACGCCATGCGTTCTTTCGACGGGTTCACCACACGGTGCGTGGTGGACGGATACATATGGTTGGTCAGGCGTTGCAGCATGTCGCCGATATTGACCACCAGCGCGCCTTCGGGCGGCTGCACCGGCAACCAGGCGCCGGTCTTCGTCTTCACTTGCAGGCCCGCTTCTTCCGCGCCTAGCAACAAGGTGATGACATTGATGTCCTCATGGGCGCCCGCGCGCACGCCTGACGGATCGCCATCGATGGGCGGATAGTGCAGAAGGCGCAGGATGGAATTGCCGTCATTGACGGTTTTGGAGAACCAGTGCTCCTCAAGCCCGAGATCCTTCGCCAGCGCCTGAAGCAGCACGGCCCCCATCTCGTCGAGAGCCGCGAACAGCGCCTGCACGCTGTCATCGAAGCGCGGGAGATCTGACACAGGCACATTGGGCGGCATCACATCTGAATAGGGATGGCCCTCGGGCAGAGCCCTGCCGTGGTGCCAGAATTCCTTGAGGTCCTTCTGGTCCATGCCTTTGGCGTTTTCGGTGCCGAACGGCGTGTAGCCGCGCTGGCCGCCGCCGTTTTCCACGGCATAGCTTCGCTTGGCGGCTTCGGGCAAAGCGAAGAAGGCTTTCGCGTCCGCAAGCGCACGGTCAATGACGCCCTGATCAACGGGATGATCGCTGATCACGGCGAATCCGGTTTCACGAAAACTCGCGCCCAGTGCGCGGGCGAAAGCTGCGGGATCCTCACCGGCGAGTTTGAACGACACCGGTTCGAGGGTCTGGTCAGTCAAGATGATATCGGTCATGGCGCGCTCTTTAGCGGTCCCTCGCGGGCTCGTGAAGTCGCAATGTCTTGCACGAATGGTCGCAGACCCCGACATTTGTCGCCAACAGCTGTTTCACAGGGCATGGAGATTAGAATGACCCAGCCGATCGAGCTCTATTACTGGCCGACCCCGAACGGATGGAAAGTCACCATCGCGCTTGAGGAAATGGGTCTTCCCTATGTGGTCAAGCCGGTCAATATCGGTCTGGGCGAGCAGTTCGAACCCGAGTTCCTGAAAATCAGCCCCAATAACCGCATGCCGGCCATTGTGGATCCGGACGGTCCGGACGGACAGCCGATCTCGATCTTTGAGAGCGGCGCCATCTTGCAATATCTCGCGCGCAAGACGGGTCAGTTTTATGGCTCCAATCCGCGTGAGCAGGCGGCGGTCGAGGAATGGCTGTTCTGGCAGATGGGCGGACTGGGGCCGATGTGCGGTCAGGCGCACCATTTTCGCACCTACGCCAAGAAGATCGAGCCTGACGAAACCAAGCTCGAATACGGCAAGGCCCGCTACACCAATGAAGTGCATCGACTGTACGGCGTGATCGAGCGGGACCTTGAAACTCGTGACTATCTGGCGGGTGATTTTTATTCCATCGCCGACATGGCCGCCTGGCCCTGGATCCTGCCTGAAGGTCAGGGCCAGGATCTGGACGAGTTTCCGCGCCTGAAAGCCTGGGTCGAGCGCGTGGGCGCGCGAGAGGCGGTGAAGACCGGCCGAAGAGTGGGCAAGGATTTGTTCCAATCACTCGATGAAGACAGCGAGGACATGAAAAAGGCGCGCGCCGTCCTGTTTGGTCAGCGCGCCAAACCTTAACGAATTGTAAATTTGGCTTCCCCTTGACCCTCAACCCGCATAATTTGGGTGGGAGGGACAGGGGGACATCCAATGTGGGCGCAGACAGACCGGTCTCGCACCTATAGCGAGCGCTATGGCGCGCGTTCGCCATGGCTGTCAGGGCCTGTACGGGCTGGAGCCTATCTGGTCTGGCGCGGCGTCTTCGCCAGCCTTCGGCCCTTACTGTTTCTCGGGCTGCTCATCGCGGCGGCCTGGATTGCGTATCGCGGCCTGGAGACGGCGCCCGACGGCGCTCTGCAGTTTTCGAAAAGCTTGAGCGACCAGTTTGACGCCGCGCTTTACGAAGCGGCCAGGTCTGCGTCAGCGGGTCCTGTGCTAACGCGATGGAATGCAGAGCTGACTCACTCCTTGCGCCCGGGCCCGACGGGCGGCCCGGACCTACTGCGCGCGCAATCATTCGCCGCGAGCCTTCCAGCCATGATGGGAGAGGAGGCGCTGGCGCTTCACCTGATGCGTCATGAGCGGCGCCCGGACATGATGCAGGTGGATCTGGTCGCCATGCCCGTCTGGCGGCGCAGCCAGATCGTCACGGGCGTTCTGCGTGCGCGGAGCGATGACGCGCACCGACTTGGGATTGATCCGGTCTGGCTGATTGAGAGCAGCCCTGATGTGCAGCATCGCTACGCCCGTGCGCAGCGCCTTTACGGCGCCAGCCTGCAGGCGGCGGAGCACTGGTTCGTTCGCCCCGGGTCTCAGGCCCTGAACCTTGAGGCGTTCGCGGACCTGACGACAGCGCAGGCGACCGACCCGGTCATTCTGCCTGATGCGCGTGAGGTGATCGCGCTCGGATGCGCACTGGCTCGCATCCATGGTCAAACTGTGCCGGCCTGCACCCGAGCGCGACCTGCGCCTGTATCCGCAGACCCTGTGCGCACGGCTTTGGCTCTGTCAGTATATGATCCTGAGCTTGAAGCATCGGCTGTCCGTCTGGCGCTTGCGGCGCGGGCTGCAGGGCGGCTGGAGGGTGACTGGCTTGAAGCCTTGCTGTTGGGACAGGCTGTGCCTGAACGCGACTTGCGGCTTCTGACTGCGCTGATGCCTGTGCTGGCCGAGGCTGACCGTTATTACGCCCAGCCTGAGGCCTGTGCGGAGGCCTGCAGACGGGCGATGGCGGAGTTTGCGACACGCGCCGGCTATGACGGTGACGCAAGGCGAGACTGGTTTGCGGCTTATGACCAGGTGCGCCGCCAGGACGGCGCGTTGGTCACTATTCGGGTGTCGGACATATTGACGGAGGCTGACTCGCTTAAGGCGCTGGTGCGGATCAGCGCGATCAGCGAGGGGCGTTTGCTCGCCGCTAGGGTGCTTCTTGGCCGTGAGCTGACGGAGCTGGACGGCGCTGACACTTATTTTTGGCGCGCTGCAGAACGATTGAACATCATCCTGGCGGGCGCGCTCGCAAGCCTGGCCTTGCTGCTTTTGGGAATCGTTTTGATTTCAGGGCGCTTTCGGCGTTCAGGCGGCGCTCCGGGCGCGTTTGAACGCTTCGACGGACAGGTCAGCCGGTTAATATTGGGTAGGAATATCTAACGGAATTAAAGGGTTAATCGGCGTTATTCTTGAGAGTCTTTAACCCTGTGGTCACCCATCATACGCATTCTGATCTTGCATAACGGGCCACCGAAAAGGCTTCGGGTGCATGGTGGGATGCGGAGGCGACACGGATGAAAAGTCCGGCCCTCCGCCAACGATGGGAAGACTAAAATGGCTTTCACTGACGTGGAAACGGCGCAAGTGCATGATGCGGTCAAAATGGACCCGACCGGCGATGATCTGTGCAAGCTGGGCCTGTTGTATTCGACCGGCCAGTGCGGCGTGATCGATTACATTGAAGCGCACAAATGGTTCAACCTGGCCTCTCTGATGGGCTCGGACACCGCAAAATACTATCGCAGCGAAGTTGCGGCTGAAATGGATGGCGATCAGCTCGCAGCGGCTCTGACCGCAGCGCGCGAATGGCTTTCCACCCGGCACTAGGACTGATCGAGCCATGATCGCCGCCAGAAGCGACAGGCTCGATCCGTCTGCATTCCCTTAGTTCGAATTGAACACCTGATCGGCCAGGGCATATGCGAAAGCATTGTCGAGCGGCAGGATGTTCCGAATGTAAAGCTCTGTGAAATCGTTGATTTCAGCGATTGCAGTGCGGGGTGCGAAGACAATGTCGTGCCGAGCCAGCGGGATGACATCCGCAGGCGCGCCTTGTTGGGCGTCACGCACATTGACCGTCCGCATCATGACGCCGCCGTTTTCGGCGCGGCGTAGCACCACAACCTGACGCAAGCGCGCGCGATTATTGGCGCCGCCGGCGAGGGTCAGGGCTTCCAGCACGCCCATCCGCGGGCTGACCATCTCATAGACGCCCGGATTGCGCACTTCGCCGCCCACGAGGATTTGCTGTGCGCCAAAGCTGGCGGGCCGCACTTCCACGATCGGATCGCGCAGGACGCGGACATAGCGGTCCGCAATGGCGCGCGCGGCTTGCGGCCCCGTCATTTGCGCCACCATCACCGACCCCGCCAGCGGCAAGCTGACACGGCCATCGGGTCCAACGGGCAAGGTGCGGTTGAGCTCTTGAGCGGTGTGAACCACCACTTCCACCTCGTCGCCTGGAAATAGGCGATAGGCGGGCGCGGTCTCATCCCAGCTTTGAAACCGGTTGGGCTCAAACCCCTGTTGCGGAGTTTGCCGCGGCGTTCCCGCGCATGCGCCCAGCATCAAGACGCCCAGGCCGGACAAGACAGACCGTCGTGTTGGCGATTTCATGCTGGCGACTCCCCTAATCATATCTTCACCATGAAAGGCGGCGGCTAAGGAAAAATTAAGCGCAATCGCGCCAGATGCACCTATGACGTCAATGTCTTCAGACACCAGAGCCGGAGAACTGGCGCGGCGCGAGCTGGATCTTGTGGATCTGGTGGCGATCGCGTGGACGCAGCGCCTGTTCATCATCCTGATTACGCTCCTGGTTTTCATCCCGCTTGCGGTTTTGGCGTATGTGAGTCTGACGCCGAGCTATACGGCGGGCAGCCGGTTGCTGGTGATCATGGATGACGAGGACCTGACGCCCGGAGCCGCCGGCACAGGCGGCGAGTTCATGTTTGACCAGATCATGCAGTCCGAAGCGGACCTTCTGGCGTCAGAAGAAGTGCGCCGGCGCATGCTGATCGAACTGACGGGCGCCGCCGACCCTCAGCAGCTCAAAACGCTGGGTGAGGGGTTTGGTGTTTCCAGAGCGCCGAACGCCAGTTTTTTGATCGCGACATTCAAGAATGAAGACGCCGACGTGGCCGCCAATACGGTGAACGCCATTGTCGACGCTTATTTGCGGTATCGGGTCGAGCTTTTGACGGGCGGATTCGAAGGGGGCGTGCAGGCGCGTCTGGACGCCGCCGAGCGGGACGCCCAGGCGGCTCAACAGGCGCTTCGGACATTCCTGGCGGACAACGCCATCACCGATTTTGAGACCGAGCTGAACTCGGCCCTGGGCCGCCTGGCCGATCTTCAGGGGCGCAAGCTGGCGGCGGACGCCGATGCAGCCCAGGCGCGCGCTCTGGCGCAAGCTCTGGAGCAGCGCCTTCAGGACATCCCTCAAACCATTGAACTCTATGTCGAGAATTCAGTGACGGGTCAGCTTCTGGATCTTCAGGTGCGGCAAGCTGAATTGATGGCGCGCTATCAGCCGGACGCTCCGCCTGTGCTCGCTGTCGAGCGCGAGATCGAGGCGCTCGAGCGCTTTGTCCAAGAAGGGCGCGCCAATGGCCAGGGACAACGCCGCACCGGTGTGAACCCGATCTGGCAGGAGCTGGAATCCTCGCGCCTGCAACAAGAATCCAACGCTGCTGGCCAAGAGCGCCTGGCCTCTTCGCTGAATGCGCAATTGCGCGCCGCCCGTACGGCAGTGGAGCGCTTTCGCGCCTTGCAATCTGAGTATGATCGTCTGACCCGTGCGGTTTCGGCGCGATCTGCAGCCGCGGATCAGTTGTCGGTTCAGGCCGCGGACGCCATGGCGCGACGCGATATGCCGCCCGGCGGCGCGGACGCCATTCGGATCGTTTCACGCGCCACGCCGCCGGTTCAGGCGCAATCCAATCGAAAGCTCGCCGTCATGGCGGTGGGCGTGCTGGCGGGCGGAATCGCGCTTCTGCTCGGGTTGATCCGGGGTTATGTCGCTGCGGTGCGCCAGGCTGCGCCCCCACAACGGCCCAACCCGCCAGAGCCGCGCGCGCCTTCCAATGAGCGTCCAGAAGCAGAGCCAGCGCCAGAGCCTCACTATCAAGCGCCCCGGCGCACACCCGTGCCCGTGCTTGCGCGGGTTAGTGATGCGCGCTGACGCGGAAGCGCTCCGTTAACCATTCGCGCATACATCTGTCTGTTGAGTAAACAGGCGTGGTCGTCGCGTATGAGCATTGAGCGTGAACTTGAGGGGCTGGCCCGGCGGTTGACACCGCAGGGCATGGCTGCGCGCGCCGTCATGATCGCGCCGGTCAGCGCCTCCGCCGGCGCCTCGACTATCGCCGCCGGTCTTGTGCGCGCGGCTGTGGCGCAAGGCGTGAAACCGGTCTGGCTTTACGATCTCGATTTCAAGAACAACCCTCAATCTGATGAGTTTCGTCTCAATGGTCAGGCGTATTCCGGGGCGCTGTCTGGACGGCGCTTCTGGCGGACCGTGCCGGACAACGCCGGACGCGTAGCGCTGCGGCGGGTCGAGGATCAGCCGATTTATGTCAGCCGTTTCGAACGCGCGCCCGGACAAGTGCGCAGCCTGACATTTCTGGACAATGCGGAATACTGGAACCGGGCGCGTCACAGCGCCGGGCTGACGGTGGTGGACGCTTCGTATCAAAGCGCGGCGATCCCGATCATCGCGCCGAATATGGACGGGGTGATTCTGGTCGCGGATGCGCGCAGCGATGGTCGCGCCGCCACGGAAGCCGCCGCCGATCGATTGCGGGCGCAGGGAGCGCAGGTCTGGGGCGTTGTCGTCAACCGCACCCGGACAGCGGCGACGGCGTGAGCGCGTTCGCGCTCGCGGATCGCTGGCGGGCCTCCTTGCCGCGCTTTCGCTTTGCGCTCGCGCTTGAAGCCGGGCTCGCTGTCTTTCTGATTTTCATGTTCTCAAGCGCCTTGTTCTCGCTGATTTTTGGCGGCGATGAGGAAGGCAGCCCGATCCTGCGACTGATCTGGCCTCCGGTCTATCTTCTGACCCTGATCCTGGTGGTGATGCGCCCGGTTCCGGTTCTGGGCCTGATGGCGCGCGCCTGGCCGTTGGTGATCCTTGCAGCCTTGCCCATGGTCTCGGCCTTCTGGTCGCTGGACGCGGGGTTGAGCCTGCGCAGGGGCTTGGGCGTTTTGATGCCGGCGGTGTTCGGGCTGTGGCTGGCGAGCCGCTATGTCTGGACCGATCTGATCCGCTTGCTGGCGCTGTCGCTGGGTGTGCTCGCCGTCGGTTCGTTGATCATGGCGGTGCTGTTTCCCGCTTATGGCGTGATGAGCGAGATCCATCCCGGCGCCTGGGCGGGGCTCTGGGAGCAGAAGAACCGGCTGGGCGCGGTGATGGCGATCACCACTATGGGCGCCATGGCCGCAGCCCTGACGACGCCCTATCGCCGCGAGGTGCGCTGTTGGGGCGCTCTGGTGATCCTGGCGATCTTTCTGGTGCTGATGTCCACATCCAGAACCGCACTGATGGCCTGTATGATCGGGTTTGCCGGTCCCTTGATGATCTACTGTGCGCGCCAGGGTTTCATTTGGGCGGCGCTCGCGGTGTTCAGCGGTCTGATGGGCGTGTTTGCGCTGATCCTTGTGATCACGATCGGCCCAGGCGTCATTCTGGAAGCGCTCGGGCGAGACCCGACCCTGACCGGCCGCACAGACATCTGGGCGGGGCTGATCCGCGCCGTGGCCGAGAAACCGTGGACAGGGTTTGGCTGGGGCGTGTTCTGGCTGGAAGAGGAAGGCCCGGTCTATTGGGTGCGTCAGGCGACCCAGTGGGAGGTGCCGTCTGCGCACAATTCCTGGCTGGAGATCGCGCTCGGGCTGGGCGTGCCGGGGGCGGCTTTGGCGTTCGGGGTCTATCTTCTGGGACTGGGGCTTGCGCTGAAACGCCTGTTTTACGGTGTTGAGACCTATTGGGCGCTACCTGGCATGGCGATCTGGGGGCTGACCAGCCTGTCGGAAAGCATCTTCATGACGACGAACGGCTTCACCTGGTTGCTGTTCTGCATCACCTTCAGCAAGCTCTGCGCCCGCCGCGAATCCTAGGCGCTCGCGCCGTAAAGGCGCGGGGATAGCGCTTCAAACCATATCAATTTGCCCGCCCCCTGAGCGGCTTTATCCAGACAATTGGCTGCAGCCTTGGCGGAGATCAGACGCGCAACCGGGGCGCAGGCGCCGAAAACCAGCATCTGAACTGCGCCAACGCCCATCCAGAACGCGACGCCCGCCCAGGTGCGGGGGTTTTGCGCACATATTTGCGTGGGTCCCTGACCATAGGCGAAGCTGCGTTCCAGAAGCTTGCCCCAGCTCAGTCTGGGGGCCTGCACATGCTCAAACACATCCGCATCCGCCGCCCAACCAAAGCAGACGCCCTGCGCCTGCAGTTTCTGAAACAGCATGTCATCTTCGCCGCCGATTTCATTGGCCGCGTGATCAAAGACGGGTGAGGGCAGCTCCAACGCCTCGCGGTCAAACAGGGCGTTGCCACAGCCATGCGGCTTGTCGATTACTTGGGTCTCTGTCGGTCCCAGCCTGGAGTACAGTCGCTGCGTGTAGGCGGCGCGGACGCCGCGTTTCAGCGGGTCGGGCAGTTGGGCGATGACCGGCCCGAACACGATCGGCGCATCCAGAGCCTCACGAGCGTCCAGCAAGGCTGCGAGCCAGTGCGGGCTGGCGGTCTCGTCATCATCAAGCTGGGCGATATAGCGTGCCTGTGTGTGCGCAAACCCGCTATTGCGGGCATTTGAGACGCCTGGATTGGGTTCATGCACATATGACAAATGTACGGGAGCGCCGTCTGACAACTGATCCACAGCCGTCTTCGCGCCGCCCTGCGGATCATTGTCCACAATCACGATTTCATCGGGCAGGCGGGATTGCGTAAACACGCTGCGCACCGCGTCTGACAGCGCGTCATTGCGCCGATAAGTGGGGATCAGGACAGCGACGCTCATGCGCGCGCCTCGATGGCGTCGAGGGCGGCTGACTGCGTCATCACCTGGGCGCCCGAGTGTTCGACAGCGTGCAGGACCACGTCCAGGAACTCCGGTGTGCAGCCCCATTCAGAGGGCTGGTGTTGAATGTCATGCCCGTAAAAGATCAACCAACCCGGATTGCGGGCCGCGTCCTTGACCGCGGCGACGGCGCGTTTGAGCCCGGCGTCACCGCCGTCCAGAGGCACGGATTTGAGCAAGCCGCGATCCGCCACGCCGCGATTGATCCCGGGCTGCACGCCGCGCAGGCTGGAATAGGTCTCAAGCAAACGTTTCTTGGCCTGCGGGGTCGCTTCTCCATAAGCGAAAGCATAGCTGGTCGGCGCCTCATCCAGTCCGGCCGCTTTGAGATAGGCGCGATTGCGTGCGGCGTCGGCCATAACGGTTTCAGCGGGCAGGCGAGACGCGTCGAGATGGCTGTAACCGTGACACGCGATCTCATGACCTTCTGTTTTCAGGGTCAAAAGGTCCTGCGGGTCAAACAGTTCGCCATGATGATTGGTGACGCCCGCCAGACCGCCGCTGACATAATAGGTCCCGCACCAGCCGCGCGCTTTCAGACGCACAGCGCCCAGTTCCAGCGCCGAGCGCGGAAAATCGTCAAACGTGAAGGTGACAATGGGGCGCTCGAGATTGATCTTCAGCGGGGTGACGCCGAGCCGACGCGTGAGTTGTTGCTGCACACGCCCCGCCAGTCCGCCGCGCGGGCGATAGACGATGTCGTCAGGATTGCATTTCGTCTGGGTCATGCGCGCCCCTTGGGCAGATCGCGGGCGGCTGCGCCCGCACGAAAGAGTTTCAGGGCCAGAACGCGGAGTGCCAGCGGCGCCCAGGCGGCTTTCGCCAGCGTCTCGCCCATCATACGAGCGGGTCTGGCCAATCGCGTCGCTTGCACTTTACGCGCCAGTCGCGCTCCGGGGCGGTTTTCATACTCGGGATGACGGATGAGAAGGCGGGCGAAATTGCTGCCTGCGCGGTCAAACTTGTCGATTAATGTCGGCACGTCCTGCAAACCGCCATGAGCGGCGGGCGCGTCCACATGGCCCAGCTCGCCCTGTCGGGAGGCGCTGAGCGCCCAGTCCACATCTTCCCAGCCCCATCCGGTGTAGCCTTCGTCAAAGCGGCATAGCGCGAACAGGCTGGCGCGCACCGCGAGGTTGGACGAGCAGACCGCCGCCGCCCCCAAGGCCGATCGCGTGGCCGCATCCGGCGCGTCAGAGGCGTGGGCGAGGGCGGCGTGCACAGTTTCTGCTGCAGACCGCGGCGAACTCGGCGCATACCCCCCAAACAGGGCGTCACAGGTGGTCTCAGCCAGATGATGTCGCCAGCGCGCCAGAAATCCGGGCTCGATTTCCATATCGGCGTCCAGAAACAACAGCCAAGCACCTTGGGCCGCGGCGCCAAGATGATTGCGCGCGGCTGAACGGCCCAGATTGTTCGGGCTGGTGATCAGTTTGATCGCGGCGCCGGAGCCCAGCACGACCTCTTTCACCCTGTCAGAGAGCGCAGGGTCAGGAACGCCGTCGTCAAACAGAATGATCTCTGTGTGTGGATCGGTCTGGCGGCTCAGCGCGTCAAGCAAGGGGCGGGGATCATCGCCATAGAAGGGGATCAGCACGGACAGGGCGACCGCATGCGTGCCAGCAGAAGACGAGCGCGTCATCTGGAGGGTCTGGACGGTCATGCTGCGGCCCTCCGCCCCAGTCGATTGGCGATTGTCGTTGCCAGCCAGCGTCGCGCGCCCAGTCCGTCCAGCGCCAGCAAGATGACAGCATAGCTGACGGCTCCAAGTGCCACGTGCACGACGAGATCTGTAATGACCAGGCCGGTCGACGGGGCATAGATCAGAGCGACCGCCATGCCCGTGGTGGCGAGCGCAGCCTTGCTCCATTCGCGCACGGGGATTGGCATGGGAAAGATGCTCCGCCCGTGAAGGGCGCAGGCGACAAGCGCAATGGCATAGGCGGCCACGGTCGCCCAGGCGGCGCCGTAAAGCCCCAGAAGCGGGATCAGAAGCGCGTTCAGCGCCAGATTGAGCACGGCGGAGCCCGTCATGATGAACGCCATCGAGCCAGTGCGACGGCCCAGCGTGTACGCGGTGTGGAAATAATGGGTCATGATGCCATTCATGAGCCCTGACAGGGCGATTAGCGGCACGATGGAGGCCGCGCTATCGGCCAGCTCTTCCCCGATCATCAGCCGCGCCAGATCGGGGGAGACCAAAGCCAGCCCGGCGGCGGCGGGAAAGCCGATGGCGCCCATCAGCGCGCCGGTGCGGCGGGCGACGTCTTGCGCCGCCTTTCGGCCGTCATGTTCAAGCGCGGCGATCAGCAAAGGGCCAGTGGTCATGCCCAGCCATAAAAAGACGATGCTGAGCGAGCGATCCGCCAGCGCATAGCCTGCCGCATAGGCGCCGGTGGCGGCTTCACCCAGATAGGCGGCGATCAGGAACCGGTCTCCGCTGGTCAGAAGCTGCTCGAAGATCAGGGAGAAGGCGATCGGGCCGCCATAGGCGAAAAAGGCGAAGATGCGGGCGCTTTGGGCGCGGTCGCGTTTGGCCTTGCGCGCCAGGGCCGGCAGGTCAAAGACCAGTGCGAGGCCGGACGCCAGAGCGAGACCGGCCAGCGGACCCGCCGATCCCAGATCTGTGAACAGCGTCAAAGCCGCGCCAAAGGCGAACCCGCCCGCCAGAGAGAAGGTTTCAAGCGCGGAATACCGCCAGGCTTCCCCCGCTGCGCGGCGGGTCTCCAGCGCGATCATGACGCCCGCGCGCAGCAGCAGATAGGCGAGCGCATAGGCGCTGGCGGTCTTGAGCGCGGGCGATAGGTCGAGCACCAGCAACAGCACGCCGCCCACAATGGCGACGGGCGCGGCAATCATCGCAAACAGGCTGAGAGCGGTGAACAAATGTCCGCCCAATCGCCCGCGGGCGCTGGCGCGAGCGTGATAGCGCGCCACGGCGGCGTCGAGCCAGGTGAAAATCAAGGTGCTGATCAACGCCGAGCCTGTCAGCACCAGCATATATTGGCCGTAAGCGTCTGGCGTCAGCAACCGGGTGAACACAACCACGCTGCCAAAGCCCACAAGGGCCTGGGCCAGATAGACCGGCAGATAAGCCAGAAGGTGACGGTTCAGCATGGGCGGTCCAGGGTCCGGATCAACATGAAGCGCGCCATGCAAGAGCGCGACCGGTCCCAAGCTTGCCTCACAACACTGAAAAACGGCTAAACGCGCGTGATTTTGTGCCGAACCGGGCCAGATCGGGCGTTCGCCAAGCCTTTGTTCAGTCTTGTCTGTCAGGACTGTTGCAGAATGAAACGGGGACCGGGATGCAGATGCTGAGCGTGGACGTTCTATCACCGCAAGATCTGAGCGATTGTGAGCGTGACGCCTGGCGCGCCATGACCGCGGCCAATCCCATCCTCAAAAGCCCGTATCAAACGCTGGGATATCTCAACGCCATCTCGTCGGCGCGCCCCGATATCAAGGTCGCGGTGATCCGCAAGGGGGCGCGCCTTGCGGGCTTTTTCGCCTTCCAGAAAGGGCCGATGGGGCATGCGCGCGCGCCCGGCGGCGTGGTTAATGATTGCCACGGGATCATCTGCGCGCCTGATGAAGACATCGCGCTGTCGCATGTGCTGAAGCAGGCGGGGATTACGGTCTTTGATTTCCGCGACAGTCTGGCGGCTCAGGCCCCGTTCCGCCGCCATGCCCAAAGCATTGAAGGCGGCTGGGTAATTGATGTGTCAGAGGGCTTTGACGCCTATGTGGCGAGCCGAAAAAAGCTGGGCGGCAATACGTTTCGCAGCGCCATCGGCGCGCCGAAAAAGCTTGCCAAGGAAGGCGCTCTGACCTTCCGCTTTGATGATCGCCGACCAGAAACGCTTGAGGCGCTTTATGCCTGGAAGTCTGCGCAATACCGCGAATCCGGCTTTCCGGATCTGTTCGCGCTGAAATGGGTGCGCGATCTTTTGGAGCAGCTCTGGCGGCAAGATCGTTCAGAGGGCGCAGGTTTGATGTCCACGCTGGAGCTTGATGGGCGTTTGGCGGCGGTGCATTTCGGCCTGATCGGGCCTGAGGTTCTGCATTCGTGGTTTCCAGCCTATGACCCGGATTTCGTCAAGCTGACGCCGGGCAATGCGCTGTTGATTGAAATGCTGAAAGCGGGCGCAGAGGCGGGCGTTCAGGAAGTGCATATGGGGCCCGGCGAGGGACGTCAGAAACAGGCCATGGGCTCATTTCAGGAAGGTCTCTCCACCGGCTGCATCACTCAGCCCGGGCTTGTGGGCTGGACACGCCAGTTGGCGGAACGGATCGAACAGACTGCCGAGCCCTTGCCGCTGGGGCCGTTGGCGCGGGCGCCGGGCAAGGCGTTTCGCAAGATTGACCGGATCGCCGCGCTTTACGGCGTCTGATTGGGCCTGATCGCAGCCTGCGCTTCGGGTTGTGATTGCCGCGCTTGGGCGGTTCGCGCTAAACCGCTGGCAACAGATCGCGCCTCTTGCGATCGGCCCTGCCAGATGAGCCCTCATGAGCATGCCAGCCCTGTCCGTCGTCATTCCCGCTTTCAACGAAGCCGCCAGCATCGAAGACGTGGTTAAGGAGGCAATCTCGGTCTTCTCTGAAGGTCTTGATAGCTTTGAGATTATCGTGGTCGATGACGGCAGCGATGACGACACCGCCGGTGCGCTGGGGCCGCTGTCGAAAGCCGATCCACGGCTGCGAGTGATCCGGCATCCCAACCGCTCTGGCAAGAGCGCCGGACTGCGCACCGGATTTCTGGCGGCGCGTGCGATCTGGGTCGCGACGATGGATGGCGACGGCCAGGATGATCCGCGCTCTGTGCTGGAAATGAGCAAGGCGATTGATCTGACCAAAGTGGAGCAGGTCGGCGTTGTGGCCGGGTGCCGTCAGAACCGCACCGACGGAGCCAACCGCAAATTCGCCTCGCGTTTCGCCAATGGCTTGCGCCGCTCACTGCTGAATGATGATTGCCCGGACACCGCTTGCGGCCTGAAAATTCTGCCGCGCGACCTGTTTCTGGTGATGCCCTTCTTTGACGCCATTCACCGCTATCTGCCGGCGCTGGCCGGTCATCTGGGCTTTGAAACGCTCAATGTCACTGTGGTGAACCGGCCGCGGGCGGCGGGCGAGAGCAAATACACCAATCTTGGCCGCGCGGCCGCGGGCCTGTTTGACCTTCTGGGCGTGATCTGGCTGATGCGCCGCACACATTATCCCGATCCGCACATGCTTTTGGGCGCACGGGGTGGAGATCGCTCATCATGACCGGTTTCATTTCATCACTGACCGAGCCCGGACAGAGCGGCGGGCTGTCACGCCGCACCTGGATCGTCGTCATGCTGCTGGCGGTGATCGCGCATTTTCCCGGACTGTTCTCGATCCCGACGATGGATCGCGATGAAGCGCGTTACGCGCAGGCCAGCCGTCAGATGATGGAGACCGGCGATTTCGTCGACATTCGTTTCCAAGAGGATCCGCGCCACGTCAAACCCAGCGGGATTTACTGGCTTCAGGTGATCACCACCCAGCCCTTTGGCGGCGTTGACGCGCCCATTGGCGCGCATCGACTGCCGAGCTTTTTCGGATCCCTGATCGCTGTGGCGCTGACCGCCTGGCTGGGCGCCCGATTATTCTCACCGTCAGTGGGGCTCGTGGCCGGGATTGTGATGGGGCTTGGGCTCGCCATGCAGATCGAGGCGCGGACGGCCAAGACCGACGCCGCCTTGCTGGCGGCGGGCATGTTCGCGCAGGTCGCGCTCGCCATGCTGATGCTGAAAGTGCAGGAGGCGAAGCCGAAATTCTGGGGTTGGCCAGCCGTGCTCTGGGCTGGAACCGGCGCGGCGATCGCCATCAAGGGGCCAATCATATTCATGGTCACGGCGCTAACCCTTCTCGGGTTTGTCGCGCTGAAGCGTGATTTGAAACTGCTCCTTAAAATCAGGCCCTTGCCGGGCCTTCTTCTGGCATTGGCAATCTTTCTGCCCTGGCTCATCGCAATCAATCTGCGTACCGATTGGGGCTTCTTCCAGGAAGCTGTGGGCCATGCCCTGTTCGGCAAGGTGGGCGTAGCGGACGACAGCCATGGCGGGCCGTTTGGCTATCACACCATGTTATTGCCGGTAACGCTTTGGCCGGCGTCTGCGCTTCTGGGGCTTGCCGGTCTGGCGGCCTGGGCGCGGCGCGGCGAAGCGACAGTGCAGTTTTTGCTGGTATGGATTCTGCCGTCCTGGCTGGTGTTTGAGCTGATCCAGACCAAGCTGCCGCATTATGTCTCGCCGATGTTTCCGGCCATCGCCATCCTGATCGGTCTGGGGCTTGTGAACGCGAAAGCGCTTTTGAGCGGCTGGAAGCAATGGACGCTGTTCGGCGTCATCGCTGCGCTCGCCATTGTGGTGGGCGCGCTTGTGGGGCTGGTGCCCTGGATCGGCCAGATTGAATTTGGCGAACCTGTCAGCCTCGCCAGCAAACTCACGGCCGTGATGGGCGGTCTCGCGGTGATCAGCCTGGTCTGGCTGGCGTTCAAACCCGACCTGACGCGGCTCTTGGCGGTCAGTGTGGCCAGTGTAGCGGTCTATGTGGTGGCCTTCGGCGTCGCCATTCCGGGCGTTCAGAAGCTCTGGCCGTCCTATCACGCCGCCCGCATCGCCGAGAGTTTCACCGGGTGCGAGTCGCTGGACGTCGCCACAGCGGGCTATCGTGAGCCTTCCAATGTTTTCAACTTCAGCACCGATATCCTGCTGGGCCGGGACGGCGCGGAAACGGCGGCGTTCTTGTTGGCGCACCCCCAATGTGGTCTGGCGATCGTCGACCAGTCCGAGCAAACCGGATTCCAAACAGGGCTTGATGGCGCAGCTGTACGCGAGCTCGCCGTGCTTGAAGGCTTCAACGCGGTGAAGGGGCGGGATCTGACCTTGCGCTTTTATACGCTTGAGAACTCGGACCTCCGCGCGCCTGTCCAATAGGTCTTGTCTCGCCGTGAGTGCTGACCGACCCTGTCGACCTGACAGGGGAGAAGAGTCATGAGCGTTCAATACGAAACGCGTGGTGTCGTCGCCATCATCACCCTCAACCGGCCCGAACGTCGCAACGCTGTGGATGGCCCTACGGCGGAGCGGCTGGCTGAAGCGTTTCGTCGGTTCGAAGCGGATGAAGGTCTCAGCGTCGCCATTTTGACGGGGGCCGCCGGGACATTTTGCGCGGGCGCAGATTTGAAAGCTGTCAGCTCCGGCGAGGGGCGGAACCGGGTTGAGGAGACCGGAGACGGGCCCATGGGACCGACACGCCTGCGACTTTCAAAACCCGTGATCGCCGCGGTCGAAGGCCATGCGGTCGCGGGCGGTCTGGAACTGGCGCTCTGGTGTGATCTGCGGGTGATGGCCGAAGACGCGGTGTTTGGCGTCTATTGTCGCCGGTTTGGCGTGCCGTTGATTGATGGCGGCACAATCCGTCTGCCCCGCCTGATCGGTCAATCCCGCGCCCTGGACATGATCCTGACGGGCCGCACGGTGGAGGCTGAGGAAGCGCTCTCAATCGGTTTGGCCAATCGTACTTGCGCCAAGGGGCGGGCGCTTGAAACAGCTATGGAGCTTGCCGAACAGATTGCGAGCTTCCCGCAGCTCTGCTTGCGCCATGATCGCCAATCGGTGCTCGAGCAATGGGGCCTGGATGAAGCGGACGCCTTGGTGAAGGAAACGCGTCTGGGACTGAAGACCCTGGCGAGCGGAGAAACGGTGGAGGGCGCCACCCGATTTGCCCGGGGGCAGGGGCGACACGGCCAGTTCTGATTTCACGAAAAACGCCCCGCCAGCGACTGGCGGGGCGTTCTCTTTGCGAAAAGGTCTAAGCCCTATTCTTCTTCGTAGACGCCGCGAGCGCCGTCGATCATGCCGGAAAAGAAGATCGCGTTCATCAGAAGACGTTCCGAGCCGGGGAAGGTGGCGCGGAAGACCGGGTTGTCCGCCATCATGATGACGGAGCCGCGTCCCAGACGCTCTGCGACCACAGCAGGGGTGCCCGCGATCTCGCCTTGACGACGCTCGGACGCGTAACCGCTGAGAAGCGGATCCTCAATGTATTGAGCCACGACGGCATAGGGATCGTCCTCGGGACGGATCAGCACGCTGGTCATGTTGCGCTGGACCGGCAAAGTGCGGTCATTGTAGCCGAAACCAAGCGGGTGAGAGATGTCGAGATCGGTCTCAAACAAAGCTCCGCCAATGATGTGTTCGGCTTCTCGCACAGCCATGTCCGCGACATTGAGGCGTTGGATCGCTTCGCTCTCTTCCTCAGAGTTCTCTTCGTCTTCCTCTTTGCGGTCAAAGAATGCCTCTTGCGCCCAGACCGCGGCCTGACGTGTGGCGATCAGGGCGCCGCCATCACGACGGATCCAGTCATCGACCCGGTCCTGGGTCTGATCTGAAAGACTGGCATTGCCCCCAACCAGAATGAGGTGGGAATAATCGCTCAGCGTCAGACGGCCCAGATCATCCTTGCGCACCAAAGTGACTTCCATGTCGTGCTGATGATCGAGCGTCCACCACATCTCACCGGAGTCATACCGGCTGAGCCCGTCGTCAAATGCGAGCAGTACGCGCGGCGCCTCCAAAGAGCGGAACACGCGGGCCGCGCCAAAATCGGCGCCGTCATTGGGCGTCAGGCCGGAGGTGAGGGCGTGCACTGTGACGCCGTCCTCAGAGGCGATGGTTTCCATCAGGGCGTGAATGTCTTCACGGCTCATTTCCTGACGGGCATAGGGAACGAAGATCGCGCCGCGACCCAGCTCGACCCGGCCGCGCGTGGTTTCCGCCGTCACCGGTTCCGTGCCGGCGCGCGCCAGAAGCTCGGCGGACAAAATGCGGTTCAGTGCGCGCGGCGCATAGGTGTGCGACCATTCCAGCACATAGCCATAGGGCGCGACATCAGGCGTCCGGGCTGGCGTGAAATCGCCCGTGGCCAGATCGTCGGACCAGGAAACCGAACGCAGGCCTGTCAGCGCGGAATACTCAAGGTCATAGGCGAGCGGCAGCGTCCAGCCCGAGACATCATAGAAGATGTTTTCAGGAAATTCGGTGACGCGATCGAAAATGCCCCGGATCATACGATGCTGGGTCTGGTTCATCGGTACGATGAAGGACTGCCCCGCGCGATAGGTGCGCCCGTCGGCGCGCACATCGCCTTCAAGCGTATAGACCTCGATATCGTGCATGCGCAGAAGGCGCACAAAGCGGTTCGCCCGTTCAGGATCGCCTGCAGCGGTAAAGACGTAAGCGCGGCGATTGTCCTGGCTCGCCATGCGTGCGGACTCTTCGAAATAGCTGCGCTGATAATCGATGAGCTCGTTGCGAATATTGCGTGCGCCCTCGATCGTGGTCAGCACGGTGCGAAACTGGCTGCGCACATTGTCGCCATGGGTCACAAGGCCCCGATCGGTTTCGATCGCGCCGCCCCGCGCCGCGCCGATCTCGAACAGAATGCCCAGCGAGCCATTGATCTGGGGATAGGTCGAGCCTTTGCCGATATAGAAGTTATCGAAGCCTTCCTGGGTGGTGTACAGACGGCCTTCAGGATCCAGGAAATCGGAGGTGTGTTGCTGGCCAATGCGATAGGTCAGCTCCCGCGCCCGTTCGGGGATCAGCGGGTTGCGACGCAGCGCCTCGCCGGGGTGGAAGTAGAACGGGCTCGAGGAGCCCATCTCGTGATAGTCCGCCGAGACCATGGGTTTCCACTCATGCCATTTGCCGATCCAGGCCTGGGCTTCAGGCTGGGTCAGCAGCAACCATTGGCGGTTCAGGTCAAACCAGTAGTGATTGGTCCGCGCTTCGACCCAGAGATTGTGGATGATGTCGGCCGGGTCGGTGTTTTGCGCCTGGGAGAAGAAGGTCTCCACATGGTTCACCCGGCGCGCATGGCCGTCGGGATTGAACACGGCGGTAAACAGCACCACCGTATCGTCCAGAGTCTCGCCAATATCGGCGTCGCTGGCGGCGGCGAAATGATACAGCGAGGGAATGGCGGCATCCATGCCTGAGGATTCGGCGCCGTGAACACCGAAATTGATCCACAGCACCAATGGCGTGTCCTCGGCGACGGATTCGCCGCGCATGCGGGCGAAATGCGCCTCGCGTATCTCATCGATTCGCGCATGGTTTTCAGGGGAGGTGACCGTGAAGAAGAGTATCGGGCGCTGTTCGTGTGAATAGCCGATGGTCTCGACCGTCACGCGATCTGAGGCGTCGGCCACGTCGCGCAAATAGCTGACCATGTCGCCGACGCGGACAGGGCGGTCTCCGATCTCATAGCCGAAACTCTCTTCTGGCGCCGGAATGGCGTCGTCATAGCTGACGCCCTCGGGCATGAAGAAGGAAATGGGTTCGGCCAGTGCCGGAGCGCTTGCAAAAACAGCGCCCAGCGCCGCAACACCCGCGCGGATAATGCTCTTCATAGTCTCTCCCCATGAGCCGTTATTCGGCTCGATTTTGTCATGGCGATGATTTGGAGGGCAACCTAGACCGAGCGGCCTGCGGCGACCAGTGCTAGCCGAATTCAATTTCCCCCTGTATGAGAGCGCCAAAGACTGCAGGTTTTGCACCTGCGAACACTTCGAGATCTGCGAGACAAGGACCTCCCCATGACCGCTCCCGTTGAGCGCATTCGCAATATCGCCATCGTGGCGCACGTCGACCATGGCAAGACCACCCTGGTGGACAAGCTTCTCCGGCAATCTGGCACGTTCGATGAACGGGCGGCTGATGTCGAACGCGTCATGGACTCCAACGATCTGGAGAAAGAGCGCGGCATTACTATTCTCGCCAAGAATACGGCGGTGACCTGGAATGATTACGCCATCAATATCGTGGACACCCCCGGCCACGCCGACTTCGGCGGCGAAGTCGAGCGCGTGCTGTCCATGGTGGATTCAGTGCTGCTGCTGGTGGACGCGGTGGATGGCCCGATGCCGCAAACCACCTTCGTGACCAAGAAGGCGCTCGCTCTGGGCCTCAAGCCCATCGTGGTGATCAACAAGGTGGACCGTCCGGGCGCGCGTCCCGACTGGGTTGTGGATCAGACGTTTGATCTGTTCGACCGGCTGGGCGCGACCGACGAGCAGATGGACTTTCCGGTGGTCTACGCCTCTGCGCTTGAAGGCTGGGCGACTTTGGACGTTGACCAGCGCGGCGGCGATCTGAACCCGCTGTTCCAGGCCATTGTGGACCGTGTGGCGCATCCGGACGTGGATCAGGACGCTCCGCTTCAGCTGCAGGTCTCGGCGCTTGATTATTCAAGCTATACCGGCGTGATCGGCCTCGGCCGCATTCGTCGCGGCAAACTGAACAAGAACCAGCAGGTCGTCGTGGTCGGTGCAGACGGCGCCGAGCGCCGCGCCAAGGTTTTGCAGGTGTTCGGCTTCCACGGGCTTGAAAAGGTCGAGCGCGACACCGCCGCCGCCGGCGACATTGTCACCTTCAATGGCATCGACCCGCTCAACATCTCTGACACGCTGTGCGATCCCGAGCATGTCGAGGCGATGCCGCCGCTGACGGTGGACGAGCCGACCATCTCGATGATCTTCCAGGTGAACGATTCGCCGTTCGCGGGCCGCGAAGGCAAGTTCGTCACTTCGCGCCAGATCAAGGAACGCCTCGACCGAGAGCTGATCCACAATGTGGCGCTGCGGGTCGAGCAGCAGGATGACGCGGATAAATTCCTCGTCTCCGGTCGGGGTGAACTGCACCTGTCCGTGCTGATCGAGACCATGCGCCGCGAAGGCTTCGAGCTGGCTGTGGGCCGTCCGCAGGTGATCAATCGCGAAGTCGATGGTCAGATGTGCGAGCCCTATGAAGCGCTGACCATTGATGTGGAGGAAGAGCACCAGGGCGGCGTCATGGAACGCCTGGGCTCACGCAAGGCCGAGCTCAAGAATATGGAGCCGGACGGCAATGGCCGGGTGCGCCTGGAATACGTCGCGCCGACGCGTGGCCTGATCGGTTTCCGCTCGGAGTTTCTGACCCTGACTCAGGGCTCAGGCCTGATGTTCCACACCTTTGATCACTATGCGCCGCGTTCAGCCGGTGAAGTCGGTCAGCGTCCCAAGGGCGCGATCATCTCGATGGAGACCGGTAAGGCGCTGGCCTTCGCCCTGTGGAATATTCAGGAACGCGGCAAGCTGTTCATCGGTCATGGCGTGGAAGTCTATGAGGGCATGGTCATTGGCCTCAACGCCCGCGATGAAGACATGATCGTGAACCCGCTTAAAGGCAAAAAGCTGACCAATATGCGCGCCTCGGGCACGGATGAAGCGGTGGTTCTGACCCCGCCGGTCCGGGTGACGCTGGAATACGCGCTCGAGTTCATCAATGACGATGAGCTGGTGGAAGTGACGCCGGAAAGCATCCGTATTCGCAAGCGCTTCTTGCTTGAGCACGAACGCAAGAAAGCCAGCCGCGCCAAGGCCGGCTAGGCAATACGTCTTTTGCAGTGAAAGGCCGGGCTCATCGCCCGGCCTTTTTTGCTTACAGGCCTACAGTATCGGCCGCTTTGCCGATCCAGTCCTCAACACTCGCCGGCGCTTCCATCGGAATGAGATGGCCGCCCTCTACCGTCTCAATGCGGGCCCCACACGCAGCGAAACCGCTGGCGTTGATCAAGGTGCTGCCTTTGGTGGCTTTGAGCACCTGGACGCTGTCTCCAAGCTTTCGGACGGCCTTCATCAGGTTATGCGCCTGGCCTTCGAAATTGGCAGCTTCCCAATCGGGAGCACAGGCCAGTCTGACGCCGTCCGGGCTGTCCTGAAGTCCATCCTCGAGATAATCCTCAACCACGCCTTCGGCCCAGCGGGCGAAGGTGGGGCGCGATTGATAGCGGTCAATCACCGTTTGGCGATCGGGCCAGCCATTTGAACGTTTGCGCGCCAATGCGCCTTGCTTGATTGACCCTTTCACGAAGCGCCAGATCGGCAAGCGCGCCATCAGGTAGAAAGAGGCGGGCAAGACCACGGGCTCCACCAAGGCCAATGGCGGCGGGGCCGACATCTGAGCCGCGGCGAGCAAGGTGCTCGAGGCGCCCATGGAGTGTCCCGCCAGCAAGGCCGGGCGACGATCCAGCTGGTCATAAAGCGCCAGAAGATCGTTGGCGTAAATGTCCCAGCTTTTATGGGTGGTCGGATCAGCGGGCAGACTGGTCCGGCCGTGACCGCGCAGATCGGGCGCAATGATCTCGAACCGTTCAGAGAGAGGCTGCAAAAGCTGGCGATAGACGCCGCCGTTAAAGCCGTTGGCGTGTGCGAACACCAAAACCGGTGCGCCGGGATTGGGCCAGCGCCAAGCCGCCATCATGCCCTCATCAAGTTCAAATAGGATGCGTTCGGGCTCGATCATGGCGGGCTTTCATTCACAGGCGGTCACAAACGGTTGAACTGGCCCGATTCTCACCGGGGCGTGACTGGTTTTCGTCCAGCACAGGCCTAGTCTACTGACCTGTCGCAAGGAGGGTGGAATGAAACCATTCATGATCGCATTCGCCTGTCTCGCCAGCCTGATCGGTTTGCCGGTCGCTCAGGCGCAGACAGATTTGCATTCACCCTGGGATCACGTGCTCGAGGCTTATCTCATCGAAAGCGATGATGGCGTGAACCGTTTTGATTACGCACGCTTGCGGGCCACCCCCGCTGATCGGGCGGCTTTGACCGCGTACATCGAAAGTCTGGAGGCCTATCCCGTCAGCACGCTGCCAGAGGCGGAACGCTTCGCCTTTTGGGCCAATCTCTATAACGCGGTCACCGTGCGGCTGATCGTGGATGAAGCCCCTGAAAATTCCATTCGTCAGATCCGGCCGCGTCCCTGGTCCATCGGACCCTGGGGGGTGAACCGGGTGGAGGTGGAGGGCCGCGCCCTGTCGCTGGACGATATCGAGCACGGCGTCATGCGCGTCGAATTTGACGCGCCTCTGGTCCATTACGCTGTCAATTGCGCCTCTATCGGGTGCCCCAATCTGATGGCGCGCGCCTGGCGAGGCGAGACCTTGGACGCCGACCTCGAAGCGGGCGCACGCGCTTATATCAATCATCCGCGCGGGGTAAGCGTCACTGAGGACGGGCTAGTCGTTTCGCGTATTTATGACTGGTTCAACGAGGATTTCGGCGGCTCGGATGAGGGCGTCATCGCACATGTGCTGAGATATGCCGAGCCGGACCTGGCGCGTCAAATAGATGGTGAAACACGCATCGATTCATATGTCTACGACTGGTCCTTGAACCAGATTGAGAGCCGGTAAGCGTTCCCAAATTTGGTTTGAAGCCTCCCAGCGCCTATCTTGAACGCCATGGGGCTTTGGACACGATCCATACGCATAGCATGCCTGGCGGCGTTGGCGCTGGCCGGCGCTGTATCCTGTGGACGTGCTGATCCGCCCGGGCTGGAGACGCTGGACGAAATCCGCGAGCGTGGAGAGTTGATCGTTCTGACGCTCGAAAGCCCGACCACCTATCATCTGGACGAAGACGGCGAGCCCGAGGGCTATGAGGTCGCTCTGGTCCAGAATTTTGCGCAGGATCTGGGCGTTAGCGTGCGCTTCGAGCCCCAACGTGATTTGGGCCAGCTGCTCGCCAATATCGCGGCGGGCCAGGGCCATCTGGCGGCTGGCGGTGTGACGATCACCGAGGCGCGTCGGGAGGCCTACACCTTCGGCCCCGCCTATAAGACCGTCACCGAGCAACTCGTGTGTCGTCGCGGCGGCCCCCAGATCCGCTCGATCGAGGATATGGCGGATGTCGAGATCGCAGTGCTTGAAGGGTCAAGTTATATCGAGACCCTGCAGGCGTTGAAGGTGGACCATCCCGGCATCGACTGGCGAACAGTGAACGCTCCCTCCGCCCTGCCTCTGCTGGAGCTTGTGCAAGCTGAACAGGTGGACTGCACGGTTTCTGATTCCACAATCGTGGCTCATGCCCGACTGAGGTTTCCGGAATTGCTGACGCCGCTCGTACTGAGCGAAGAACGCTCGCTGGCATTCGTCCTGCCGCTGGAATCGGCTCTGTCGCAGCCTCTGAACCGCTGGTCCGAAGCGCGCCATGAAGGAGACTTGCTGGAACGGCTGGACCAGCGCTGGTTCGGGGTGACCCGTCAGTTTGACTATGTGGACACCGCCCGCTTCATCCGCCGTATTGAAGAGCGCTTGCCCGCGTTTCGTCCGCATTTCGAAGCGGCGGCCGAGGCGAGCGGCATCGACTGGCGTTGGCTCGCCGCGCAGGCGTATCAGGAATCTCATTGGGATCCGGACGCCGTCAGCGCCACCGGGGTGCGCGGCATCATGATGCTGACCTTGCCCACCGCCAATGAGCTGGGCGTGGAAGACCGGACCGATCCCGCTCAGTCGATCGAGGGCGGCGCACGTTATCTGGCGAACCTCATGGAGCGCTTGCCCGAAGAGGTGCAGGGGCGGGACCGGCTGTTTCTGGCCCTGTCCGCCTATAATGTCGGTATGGGCCATCTCTACGACGCTCGACGCCTCGCCGAGCGCCAGTCGCTGGAGAAAAACCGCTGGGGCGACATCCGCAAAGTTCTGCCGCTGTTATCAGATCCCGATTATTACACCACTGTGCCGCGCGGGTACGCCAGAGGGCGGGAGCCTGTGCAATACGTCGCCAATATCAGGCGCTACCGTGTGCTGCTGGATCTGCATCTTGACGAATAATCTCTCGCTAGGCCGCTTTTGAGAGAAAAAGCAGTATACGGATGAATTGAAAACTGTTGCCGCAGGCGCACACTCTTGGCGGCGATACGCCTTCCAGCGTCATAAATTTCTTTCCATACTGACAAAATTCCTTAACACGCTCGGAACGAGCCCGCCCTTCATATCCATTGAGAGGGCGATGGACCTCCACCCTATGCGTCGGCAGCTTGCGGCGCGCTTTCGGAGTCGAACTCGTGCCCCAGTTCAAGACCCGCCTGTCCCGTCTCACAGCCTGTTCCGTGAGCGTTTTCGCTCTTATGGCCAGCGCTCAGCCTGCCGCTCTGGCCAATGAAGCGGACGCCACGCCTGATCGTCTTGATATGATCATCGTCACCGCAACGCGTCGTGAAGAGAATGCGCAAGATGTCGCGGCGTCAGTGACCACAGCGCCCAAGCCGACCCTGGACGCCATCGCAGAAGCGGGCGGGGATATCCTTCAGCTCGCTGCACGCGCGCCGAGTCTTTACGCAGAAAGCTCAAACGGGCGTGTGGCGCCGCGGTTTTACATTCGCGGTCTGGGCAATACCGATTTCGATCTCGCGGCCTCCCAACCCGTGTCGATCCTCATGGACGGCGTGGTTCAGGAAAACGTCATTCTGAAAAGCTTCCCGCTGTTTGATATCGCCCAGGTGGAGGTCGCTCGCGGTCCGCAAGGCACGCTGTTTGGCCGTAACACCACGGCGGGCCTTGTGCGGATTGACTCAGTGCGTCCAAGCCAGGAGCTCGACGGCTATGTCAGCGTCAGCGTCGGCTCGCTCGGTACGACCAATGCGGAAGGCGCTATTGGCGGCGCGCTGATCGAGGATGTGCTGTCCGCGCGGGTCTCCGTGCTGCGTCAGCATCGTGATGACTGGATCGACAACGGCTTCTCCGGCGTGCGCGATGCGCTTGGCGGTTTTGATGAGCAAGCAGCGCGGGTGCAGCTTCTGTATACGCCTAATGATCGGTTTGATGCGCTGCTGAACGTGCATGCGCGGGATTACGAGGGCACGTCTGCAGTCTTCCGCGCCAATATCCTCACCACTGGCTCGAATGAGCTGAACGGCAATTTTGATCGTGACACGGTGTTTTTCGATTCACCCGCGAACAACCCCCAAGCCTATGAAGGGCTGGGCGCGAGCCTGACCCTGAATGGCTATTTCGACGGTGTCACGCTGACCTCGATCACCGGCTATGAATATGCAGACGGGTTCAGCCTCGGTGATATTGACGGCGGCAATCTGGCTGGACCGGGCTTTATTCCGTTCCCGTCTGAAACCCAGGATGCGCTGGACGATCTCAAGCAGATCACCCAGGAAGTCCGACTGGCGTCGGATACCGACGGCGCCACCAGCTGGCAGGTCGGCGCGTATTATTTCGACTCTGAATTTGAAGTGACCACGTCCTCGCCCTTGGGCTTTCCTCCCACCACCACCGTGCATCACGAGAACCAGCTCTGGGCGGTGTTCGGTCAGCTCAGCCATCAGTTGACCGATGATCTGCGGCTGTCGGCGGGCCTGCGCTATACGAGCGACGAGAAAGATCTCAGCGTTCCGCGCGCGGCGTTCCCGGTTGATCCGGTCAGCGTGTCTGACGAGGAAGTGAGCTGGGACCTGTCGGCGTTTTATGACGTCAACGATGATGTCGCCCTGTTCGGCCGTGTGGCGCGCGGTTTCCGCGGCCCGACCATCCAGGCGCGCGACGTCGCCTTTTTCTCACAGCCCTCTACGGCCCAGAGCGAAACCTCGACCTCGTATGAAGCGGGTTTCAAATCCGAGTTCTCTGACGGTCGGGCGCGGGTGAATGCGACGGCGTTCTATTATGAAGTCTCCGATCTGCAATTGTCCGCTGTCGGCGGCGGCGGCAATCTGGTCCAGCTGGTGAACGCCGATCAAGGCGTCGGCTATGGCTTTGAAGTGGATTCAGAGTTTCTGGTGGGTGAGAATCTATTGCTCACTGCCGGCTTCAGCTGGAATGAAACCGAGCTTCAGGATTCAAGCCTTGAAGTCGCGCCTTGCGGCTCCGGCCAATGCACGCCGACCGATCCGGACGCAGATGGTGACGGCTTTGTGGAGGTGGACGGCAATCCGTTCCCGCAGGCGCCGGATTACATTCTCAGCCTGACCGCGCGCTATGACATTCCCTCCCAATGGGGCGGGGACTGGTTCATCTACACCGACTGGTTCTGGCAGGGCCGCACCAATCTCTTCATCTATGAATCTGAAGAATTCTACTCGGACGGCAATTTCGAAGGTGGTCTGCGCCTGGGGTATGCCGGAAACGCCAATGGCCGGGACTGGGAAGCGGCGCTGTTCGTGCGCAACATCACGGACGAGGAAAACCTCGCAGGCGGCATCGACTTCAACAACAACACCGGCTTCGTTAATGAACCGCGTATCTGGGGCGTCAGCTTGCGCACCAGTCTGAACTAGACACGGATCGTCATATCCGACGGCCAACCCCTCACTGGCCGGAACGGCGTCAGGCTCAGCCTGACGCCGTTTGTTTAGGACTCAGCGGCGAGCCACGAACCCTTCGGTCAAAAGCTCCAGATCGCTCTCAGGCATTGAGGCGGGATACTCCAAAGTCAGCGTAAGCGTCTGGTCATTGACGCTGAGAACCCGCGCGCGGCGCGGCTCGCTGACAGGCGTCGGAGCCCCGAGATCAAACAGACGCGCCCGATCCTCTGCTCTGTGAAGCGCGTCTGACGCATCAAGCTCTGAAAACGTCTCATGCGCCGCCTCCAGTCGGGACAATTCGACGTCAAAGCCATCGCCGTCCAGCACACGCACGCCCACATCATCCAGGTTCCAGTACACACAACCGGGCAGGGCGTTCTCTGCGCCCAAAAGGTCAAAGCGCAGCATACCGTGCGACATCAGCGGACAGGACAGGCCGTCTTCATGGAGAGCGCCCATGGGCGCGACGGCACGCCATCCATCGCCCGCCTGGGGATGATGCCGGACCATGCGGGCATTCGCGTCAGCGACGCGTTCCGCGTCATTGAGCTGAAAAGCGGCGCGCGCTTCCTCCGCCGCCATATGCGCGGCGTTCAGCATCAACGCGCCTTGCAAGGCGGGGTCATCCATAATGATGGCGTAGGCCTCGCTCGAATAGGTCGCGGTCGCCTGCCAATCGCCCAGGCGGGCGCTGATATCGGTCAGGATATGGCGGGCGCGATACTGTTCCGCCGGGGAGGCGGCCAGGGTCAAAGCGTCTTCTGCGAGCGGGCGAGCTTGCTCGTACTCATGGGTGAGCATATGGCCGATGGCCCCGCGAAAGGCTTCGGCGAAATCTGGCGCGGTCTGAGCCTGCGCCGGATTGGAGAAGCCCGATGCGCCAAGCACAAATGCGGACGCAGCGATCAGGAAAACTCGCATCATAACGCCTTTAATCAATGACCATCTGAAGCAGACTAGGTCAGGGCCAAGGGCGACCCTCACTTACAATTGTGTTAGATATGATCTGACAGCAAACGTCGGATATCCAGGCGCGCGTCGAGCTTGGCGCCGAGCAGATACAAACCCGCGACCTTGCGCTGGATGAAGACCGCCATGGGCGCCGGCGTTTGGGCGTATCCCATTGCACGTAGAGTGAATCCGCCCTCTCTCAGCGGTTCAACGAGCGCAGACGCGTCAAAATCATACGGCTTGTCGCTGAAGAGCGGCGACAGGGCCATCTCGGTCAATTCCAGCACCAGAGCGCGTTGATCCGCCGGCGTCTCATCTGACAGATAGCCGAGCTCCGTCAGCGCGTGCTCTCGGCCCTCTTGGTCGCCTGACAGGCCCGCTCGCAGCAAACGCCTTCCGGCGTTCTGGATCGTGTCGGGAATGTCCTGCACGGCGCCGAAATCCAGAAGACCCACTCTGCCTGTGTCAGGTTGGTAGCGGTAATTGGCGAAGTTGGGATCACTCTGGATCGCGCCAAACTCAAAGACCTCACGCAAGGTCAGGTTCGCGAGCTGAGCCATCACTCGGTTGCGCTCGCTGGGAAGGGCGTCAGTCAGCGCTTCAATCGGGTCGCCGGGCAAATAGCTCATCGCCAGGACACTGGCCGTGGTCAGATCAGCCGCCAGCTCGGGTGTTGCAAAGCTGTCTGATCCGGCGAGCCAGTCTCGAAAAAGCGCCAACTTCTCACCCTCACGGGCGTAATCGGCTTCATCCCTGAGCTGGCGTTTGACTTCCTCTAGGATTGGCTTGAGATCGAGCCCTTTGGGGGCGAGCCCGGACAGGGCGATCAGGCTTGCGAGATTGTCCACATCGCTGTCGATGCTGTCTCTGACGCCAGGATACTGCACCTTGATCGCCAGATCGCGTCCGTCCTTGGTTTGCGCGCGATGGACCTGACCGATGGACGCGGCGGCCATGGGACGGGGCTCAAACCGTTTAAACCGGCTGAGCCAGTTCGGCCCCCAATTCTGGGTCAACACGCGCTTGAGCTGGTGGGGCGGCATGGGCCGCGCGCTTTCGCGCAGCCGCGCCAGCACCTCGGTCAGTTCCGGCGGCAACAAATCCCCGGAATCCATGGACAGCATCTGTCCCATTTTCATGGCCGCTCCGCGCAGATGCGCCAACTCATCAGCCATGCGTTTCGCGTTCGATGGGGTCAGGATCAGCCGCGAAGCGTCCAGCTGCTCGCCTCTCGCCAGCGCCTGTACGGTGTTGCCAAGCGCTTCCCCCGCCGTGCCAGCGGCGAGACGCCCGAAGCGTCCCAGCCGGCTCAGGCGTCCTTTGGGGACGGCGGAACCGCGCTCTTCGCGTCTGTCGGTCATGCGATTATCCTCTCAGGTGAGAGAAGCTAGGTCGCATCCCGAAGAAAACCCGATCAGGCGGAAAAACTGATCATCGGATCGCCGACGTCCAGCTGTCCGATCTGAACGGCGGCGTCATGTCCATGCCTGTGGAAGACAGCCAGCACGTCGGCAGCGGCGTCTGGCGCGCACGCTACCAACAGGCCGCCGCTGGTTTGTGGATCGCACAGCATGTCGCGATCTGCGTCTGACCAATCCGAAGTCTTTGCAACATAGCGTTCAACCGCCGCCCAGTTGCGTCCTGATGCGCCTGTGCGCACGCCCTGGTCCAAGAGACGCCGTGCGCCGTCAAACACGGGCAGCGCGGTGCGATCAATGCGGGCGGAGAGGTTCGATCCGCGGCACATTTCCGACAAATGGCCAAGAAGACCAAAGCCGGTGACGTCCGTGACCGCATGCACGCCGGACAGGGCCGCCAGATCGGGGCCGGGCGTGTTCAACCGGGTGGTCTTGGCGATCATGGCCTCATAATCCTCCGCCGTCAGAAGCCCGCGCTTTTGAGCGGCGCTGAACACGCCGACGCCTAAGGGCTTGCCCAGGATCAGCACATCGCCCGGTTTCGCCCCGGCATTGGTCAGAATCTGGTCCGGATGCGCCAGGCCGAGCGCCACAAGTCCGTAGAACGGTTCGGCGGCGTCAATGGAATGACCGCCGGCCACGGGCGCGCCAACGCTTTCCGTCACCGAGCGGCCGCCGTCCAGGATCTGCCGGATGGTTTCAGGCGGCAGCGCATTGATCGGCATGCCCAGCACCGCCAGGCAGAAGATCGGCTTGGCGCCCATGGCGTAAACGTCTGACAAGGCGTTCGTCGCCGCGATGCGTCCAAACTCATAAGGATCATCGACCACAGGCGCGAAAAAGTCCGTGGTCGCCACCAGCGCGATCTCGTCATTGATCTTGTAGACGGCTGCGTCGTCGCGCGTGGCGGCGTCCAATAGCAGTGCGGGATTGAGCGGCAAGGGCGGGCTGTCCGCCAGTATGCGGTCGAGAAAGGCGGGATCGAGCTTGCAGCCGCATCCGCCCCCGCGCGCCAGGCTTGTCAGAGACGGCGGAGTGGAAGAGGAGGAGGTCTCGGTCATGGTCGCATCCGGCTGAGTTCGATTCTTGATCAGAACGGAACTATAAGGCGCGCATGTTGCGATACGAGACCCTCAAGGACGTCAGCGCCGCCGCATTGCAGCGCTTTGACCGGATCATCGATGTGCGCTCGCCCACCGAATACGCCGAGGATCATTTGCCGGGCGCGGTGAACATGCCCGTGCTTGATGATGCTGAGCGCGCTGAAATCGGCACGACCTATGTCCAGGTGTCCGCGTTTGAGGCGCGGCGCGCGGGCGCGGCGCTGGTGGCGCGCAATGCGGCGAACCATCTCGAGACCGCACTGGCGGACAAGCCCAAACGCTTTCGACCGCTTGTCTATTGCTGGCGCGGCGGCATGCGTTCCAACTCCATGGCGACAATCCTGTCTGCGGTCGGCTGGCCCGTCGCAGTGCTGGAGGGCGGCTATCAGACCTGGCGGCGCGCCGTGATGGCCGGGATCGAAGCGGCGTCGCCTGCGCTCGACCTGATCCTGGTCGATGGTCAGACCGGCACGGCGAAAACGGCTCTGCTGGAGGTGCTTCGCCACAAAGGCGAGCAGGTGGTGGATCTTGAGGGGCTCGCCCGGCATCGGGGCTCGGCGTTTGGCGGGTTTTCAGGTGCGCCCCAGCCCAGCCAGAAAGCGTTTGAGACAGCGCTTTGGCGCGCGCTTGAAAGCGTTGACCCCAGCCGTCCTGTCTTTGTGGAAGCGGAATCCGCGCGCATCGGGTCCGTCCGTCTGCCGTCACCGTTGTGGACGCGGATGAAGGCCGCGTCGCGTATAGAGATTACGGCGCCTGTGGCTGAGCGGGCGCGGTTTCTGGCGACTGCCTATGCCGACATTGTTCAGGATCCGGAGCAGGCGTGCGCGGCGCTTGAACTCATCAGTGATTTCCACCCGCGCGATCAGATTGCGCATTGGCGAGACCTGGCGCTGCAAGGTCAGCCTGAGCGCCTCGCGGCGGAGCTTGTGACGGCGCATTATGACCCGGCCTATAACCGGGCGCGCCGCAAACGCCTGACCTCGAGCGCGCCGACCTTTCAGACAGATCGGCTGGACGCTGCGGCGCTTGAGATTCTGGCTGACCGGATCATCGCATCGAAATCGGCGCTATAAGAGGCGAACGCCTTCATGGCGATAGTGACGGTTCGCGAGGCCAGAGCCTTGCCAGAGGTTGGCACAGGTTGCGCCTGCCACTCAGCTATACGTTTGAACATACCGGAATTACTTGCCGAACCGGAGCGGGCATTTACTCTAGGGGCAGAAAAACCGGGGAGAACCGCCATGACTTTCAGTACACGACTACGCCTTCAGTCCGCTACGCTCGCGCTCGCTGCCGGGCTTGCGTCGAATGCGGGCGCCCTCGCGCAAGATGCGCCTATCGTCCAGCCGGGCGCGCCAGGCGAGGATGTCCGTCAGATCAGCGCGGAAGAAGCCGTTCAGATCGCCGCCAACCGCTTCTCTGAAGCGGACGTCCAATTCATGCGCGACATGATTGTGCACCATTTTCAGGCCGTCCAGATGGCGGACCTGGTCGCAGATCGCACCAGCACAGCGGACATTGTCGCCGTGGCTGGACGCATTAACGCCAGCCAGGCCGATGAAATCGCCTTCATGCAAGGCTGGCTGAACGAACGCGGACAGGATGCGCCCGATCCCGCCAATGATCCGCACGCCATGCATCACCATATGAACCATGGCGATGGCCATGACGGTCATTCCATGATGGCGGGCATGGCGACACCGGCTCAAATGGAAGCCCTGGCCCAGGCGAACGGGACAGAATTTGACGCTCTGTTTTTGGAGTTGATGATCGCCCATCATGACGGCGCTGTGGTCATGGTCGATGCGCTTCTGGACGAGAGCGGATCCGCTTACGATCCTGTTTTGTTTGACTTCGTCAACGATGTGCGCAGCGAGCAAAACGCAGAAATCCGGCGCATGAACGCTGTGCTGGCGACTTTATCAGAAGATCCGCGCAATGGCCTGTCCGCGGGTTTCCGTGACGCGGGCGAAGCGATTTCAAACATGCAGCTTGTGGCCAGCTTGCCCAAGCCGACCGGTTTTTTCGATGCGGAGAATCCCGCGGGCCTTCCGCCTGAAATCGCACCTGAGGACACCGATGAGGAGGTGGAGCGCCGATTTGGTCAGCGCGCGCCGTTCCTGAGCTTCTCCAATACGGACATGGCTTTCTCCGGGGATTTGATGGCGGTCGGCAATTATCACGGCTTCAATCTCTATCGCCTCGGTGAAGCGGCGCCGGTACTCATCAGCTCGGTTGTGTGTCCGGGCGGGCAGGGCGATGTCTCGATCGTCGGCGATTTGCTGCTGGTCTCTGTTCAGGATACGCGCGCACGGGTGGATTGCGGCCGTCAGGGCGTCACCGAAGACATCAGCGAAGAGCGCTTCCGAGGCTTGCGGATCTTTGACATCAGCAATCCCGTCGCACCGCGCCAGGTGGGTCAGGTGCAGACTTGCCGCGGCTCTCACACGCATTCGGTCGTCTCAAGCGATGAGGACATGATTGTCGTCTATAACTCAGGCACCAGCTCTATCCGCGATGAGGAAGAGATGGCGGGCTGCGTCGCAGGTTTTCCGGGGGATGAGCAAACGGCGCTGTTCAGCATCGATGTGATCGAGATCCCGGTCGCCAACCCGGCCGCGTCTCGCATCGTGGATAGCCCGCGCGTCTTCGCCGATGATGAGACGGGCCGCATCGCTGGTCTCTGGAGCGGCGGCGATCATGGCGAAGGCACGCAGTCCACGCGCCGGACCGACCAGTGTCATGACATTACGGTCTTCCCGTCGCTGAACCTGGCCGCCGGCGCCTGCTCGGGCAATGGCATTGTGCTTGATATCAGCGATCCGCGTGCGCCGCAGCGCATCGACGCCGTGGTCGATCAGGGCTTCGCCTACTGGCATTCCGCGACCTTCAGCAATGCAGGCGACAAAGTTCTGTTCACCGATGAGTGGGGCGGTGGCGGTCGGCCGCGCTGCCGCGCGCAAGACCCCATGGATTGGGGCGCAAACGCGATTTACGCCATCAATGACGGTCAGCTTGAGTTTGAAGGCTATTACAAGATTCCTTCAGCCCAGACCGAGGAAGAGAACTGCGTCGCGCACAATGGCTCGATCATGCCGGTTCCGGGCCGCGACGTCTTCGTTCAGTCCTGGTATCAAGGTGGGATCTCCGTGCTCGACTTCACCGATCCCGCCAATGCCTATGAGATTGCCTATTTTGACCGCGGACCGATCGACCCGGATGTGATGGTGCTCGGCGGATACTGGTCAAGCTATTGGTATGACGGCCGGATCTACGGCACCGAGATTGTGCGCGGTCTGGATGTTTTCGAGATGACGCCCAGCGAGCATCTGAGTGAAAACGAGATTGCCGCTGCGGCCCTGGCGGATCAGGGTCAGACCTTCAATCCGCAACAGCAATTCCCTGTCAGCTGGCCCGATCACCCGGTTGTCGGCCTCGCCTATCTGGATCAGCTGATGCGTGATGAGGCGTTGCCGCAAGACCAGGCGGATGCGCTGTATGACGCTCTGGGTCGTGCCGCACAGGCTGTCGAGGCGGATGAGCGTAATCGCCAACTGGCGCGCGAATTGCGCGATCTCGGGCGTGACTTGCCCGAGACGTCGGATGGCGGCGCAGTGGCGCATCGTCTTTCATCGCTCTCAGACGTGATTGACGGTGTGGCGCGCAGCCTGCGTTAAAGACCTTCAGACTTTACGGTCTGAGCCATGAAGAAGGAGCCGCGTCAGAGATGGCGCGGCTTTTTTTGTGACTAGAGCCTGTGGCATACGCGCAAGAGCTCGCGCCTCTCTGAGGCGCGCCCAAATGGGTGATCACATCATTATTTGAAAAAGAAGGCTGGCGGAGACGAAGGGATTCGAACCCTCGATACCCTTTTGAGGTATACTCCCTTAGCAGGGGAGCGCCTTCGACCACTCGGCCACGTCTCCACTAACCGGTGTAGCCGGGCTTGCACCGCGCGATCAAGTCGCTCGCGCCTCTCAGCTGCAGTTTATGCTGTAATGGGCTGGTTATCAGTCCGCTCGGCTTTGCGTTCTGGCGCAGGCTCACCTATTTCAGCTGCATGAACGACATCGTGCTCAACGCTCTCGCCTCCGTCGCCGACCCGGCCACCGGGGCGCCCTTGAACCGGTCAGACCGCATTGACGGCGCGGATTTGCGTGACGGCGTGGCGACGCTGGTGCTCAAACCCGGCGGGGCTGATGAGGATGCGGGCGCCTTGCGGCAGGCAATCCAGACGGCGCTGACCGCCCATCCTGAGATCGAGCGCGCCCGAGTGATCATTGAGACCTCGCTCAGCGCCAAAGCTTCAAAACCTGTGAAACCTGAATCATCCGCGCCGAAAGCACCAGCCAAGGCTGTGATCGCGGTGGCGTCGGGCAAGGGCGGCGTCGGTAAATCCACCACTGCGGCCAATCTGGCGGCGGCCTGCGTAAAGATGGGTTTGTCAGTGGGATTGATGGACGCCGACGTTTATGGCCCGAGCGCGCCTCGAATATTTGGCCTGACAGGTGCGCCGGGCTTGCAAAAGACGGATGGCGGTATCGAGCCGTTGGAAGCGCATGGCGTCAAACTGGTGTCCATGGGCTTTTTAGTGGGCGAGCGGGACCCGGTGGTCTGGCGCGGACCCATGGTGACAGGCGCGATCCGGCAGTTCCTCAACGAGGTGAATTGGGGCGATCTGGATGTGCTGATCATCGACATGCCGCCCGGCACAGGCGATGCGCAGCTCGCTATCGCGCAGAGCGCGCCAATCTCAGGTGTTGTGATTGTGTCGACCCCGCAAACCCTGGCGCTTGATGATGCGCGCAAGGCTGTGGCGCTGTTTGATCGCACGGCGATCCCCATCCTCGGAATTGTCGAGAATATGAGCTTTTTCCTGTGTCCGTCTTGCGGCGAGGGAACCGAGATTTTCGGTCGGGGCGGCGCGCGGGCGGAAGCCGAGCTTCTGGGCGTGCCCTTCCTGGGTGAAATCCCGCTGCATCCTGAATTGCGTGAAGCCAGTGATGAAGGCCGGCTGGTGGCCTCGGGTGACGGCCCCGTCGCCAAGGCGTTCCATCGCGCTGCATCGGGCATGCTGCATGCCCTGGAAGGCGCGCATCGGCCCGCGCCTGAAATCGTCTTTGAAGACTAAAGCTCTACAATGGGCTCAAACCCGCCAAAGATCATACGCTTGCCGTCAAAGGGCATTTGCCCAAGCGCTTCCATGCGCGGGTCGTCCATGATCGCGCGCCAGCCTTCATCGCGTGTGGCTTTGTCTGGCCACACCATCCAGGAGAGGACCACGCTTTCTCCGTCCTGAAGCTTCACCGCCAAGGGAAATGAGGTCAGATCGCCTTCGGGGACGTCTTCGCCCCAGCATTCTATCAAAGTCAGTAAGCCATGATCCTTGAAGATGGCGCCGGTCTGGCGCGAAAACTCTTCATACACTGCCCTGTTCGCATTGGGCACGGCGCTCACTGCCGCTTCGATATATGTCATCCTAGTCTCCCCTGACTGTCTGCGCGCACTTTATCAGCGCCGCCTATGCCAGCGAAACAAATACTCGGGTGCGCCAATATCAGATACGGCCCTTGTAAGGGGTGTCAAACTTGTCAAAATTGATAATTGATGAAGCGCAAAGCGTGCGCGAGCTGTATGGAGTGCTGACAATGGTAGACTGGTCCCCCGAGCAGGTGGATGCGGCCCTCAAAGCGGGTGAAATCATCCTCGTGGATGTGCGTGAACCGGGCGAGTATGAGAACGAGCGCATTCCCGGCGCGCTGCTCTTGCCGCTGTCGACCTTTGACCCGGCGGCGCTGCCGACCGGGCAGGGGCGCAAAGTGGTGCTGCATTGCGCGGCGGGCGGTCGATCCGGCAAAGCCTTGCAGGCCTGCGCCGCCGCCGGATCCGAGGTGACAACGCATATGGCGGGCGGCATGGGCGCCTGGAAAGCCGCGGGGCTTGGCTATTATAGAATTGAACCGTCAACCGGGCAGATGGTGCTGCAAGCCTGACCGGTTCAATCCCTGAATGAAAAAGGGCGCGCAAGAGATTGCGCGCCCTTTATGTTGGGTGATGCGCTGGATTAGTTGTTGAGGAAATCGCGCACCAGTGCGGCGGTTTCAACCGGCCATTCCTCCATGGGGACATGGCCGGTGTTATCCATCAGCACCAGGCGAGAGTTGGGAATGGCGGCGTCAAAGCGCGGACCGTGGGTGGCCGGGATCATCGCGTCGTTACTGCCCCATACGATCAGGGTGGGCGCGGCGATGCGGGCGAGGTCCGGGTTGGGGTCAGGCAGAGTGAACTGCTCGATCCGTGCGATCAGCGCCTGGCCATTGCCCTCGACCCGCATCATGGCGCGGATACGTTCAAGCTGTTCAGCCGTGACGCGTGAGGGGTCTGCATACAGGCTGGAGGTCGCATAGGCGACGCCGGCTTCCGGGGCCAGCGAGAGATAGGCGCGCATGGCGTCCGGGACCGGGGCGGGATCATCGCCCACGCCCAGATTGGGATAGCCGCCCGGATCGATCAGAATCAGATGGTCCACGCGATCAGCATGGTCCGCGGCATAGCGCCAGGCGATCAGCCCCCCCAGCGAATTACCGCCAATCGCGAATCTGTCGGGCGCAATCATATCCAGAAGGGCGCTGACCTGGGTCACGGTGTCAGTCACGGAATAGGCCTGATCGGCGCGCGGGCCGGTCAATCCGTGTCCGGGAAGGTCAAACCGGATGATGCGGAATTGGTCTTCAAGCTCGGCCGCCATAGCCTCCCAAGATTCAAGCGAATGACTGAATCCGTGGATCAGGACGAGGGCCGGAGCGTTTTCAGGGCCGCTTTCGCGGACGCGCCAGTCTTCTCCATCCACCGTGACGAAGCGGTCTTGCTCAGTCATCCATTGCTGGCTGACCGCGTCCATATCAAGCGGACGCAGCGTCCAGGCGAAAAAGGCGATCACCAGAACCGCCAGCAGGATCACCCCGCCCAGAATACGCAGCAGCATGTCAGTCATTCCTCAGATGCCTCAGTCCAGACGACTCAAGAAGGCCTTGATCGGCTCAAGCGCGGCCGGTTCTGTCAAAAGGGGAGCATGGCCGACATCAGGGACCTGGGCCAGCTCCATCGCGCGATGGCGATGTGACATTTCATTGACACACTCCATAGCCAGAAGGTCGGAAATGGCGCCACGCACCAGCAAGAGAGGCGTGCCCTTCAAGCCTTCAAAGAACGGCCATAGATCGGGCGGCGCCACATCGCCGTCTTTGACCGGTTTGGAGATGTTGGCGTCGTAATCGAGCACGATCTCGCCTGTGTCGATGGACCGGCAAGTGCGTTTGGCGAACGCGATCCAGAAGTCCGCGCCGGTCTCCTTCGGGAAGGCGACGCCGTTGATGGCGCGCAAGGCCTCTCCGGCTTCCTCCCAATTGGCGAAGCGTCCGGCCCCGCCCACATAGCCCTGGATGCGGGCCAGACCGGCCGGGTCGAGCTCCGGGCCAATATCATTGATCACCGCGCCGGTCAGAAGGCCCGGGCGAGTAGTGGACAAGATCATCGTCATCAATCCGCCCATAGAGGTGCCGACCGAGATCACAGCCTTCCAGCCCAGCTCATCCAGAAGGCCTTGTACATCCTCGACATATTTGGCCGGATTATAGTTTTCGATCTGGCTGTCGTAATCCGATTTGCCACGTCCGCGGACATCCACAGCCACGACCGTACGGCCCATTTCGGCGATGATCGGCGCCAGATCCTCAAAATCACGGCTATTGCGCGTCAGGCCATGCAGGCAGATGACCGGCCTCTTGCCGCTTTCGCCCTGCGCCGGATAGCGTCTGTAATAGGTGCGGACGCCATCGGGGGCGGTGAAGTAATGCTCTGAAAACGGGGTCATCAAACCGTCTCGGCCTCCTGGTTCTTGCTCGATTGACGTTGCGCCAGACGCTGAAAGCCTGCGGCGAGAAATTCAGGCATGCGCTCGGTCACAGCCTCTAGATCGCTTGATTTGCACAGACCGCCTGACAGCGCGTCTACGCGTCCGGTGTCGGCAAAGGTCAGAACCAGCGCGCCGGACAGGAAATGATAGCTCCAGAACAGCTCTTCTTCTGGCGCATCGGGCAGGGCGCGCCGGACGGCATCCAGAAAATGGCGCACAATGGGGTCAAAATATTTGGACATGATCGCCACGCCCCATTCCGGCGAGTTGGTGACCTGGCCCACCAGGGCGAAATAGCTTTTCCAGCCCGGGCCGCCATTGGCGCTGCGGTCCAGCAATGGATGGGTGAAGGCGTGAATGATCGCCTCCAGCGTCGGGCCATCCGGGCCGGCATTGGCCTCGCACGCTTCCAGTTCAGCGAGGCGAATCGTATTCAACTCCTCGGCGCGGCGCAGAAGGACCGCGTCGAACAATTCTCGTTTGCCGCCAAAATAATAGGCCACGAGCGCCGGGTCGCTGTCTGCCTGGCGGGCGATGGCGCGCACAGTGACGCCATGAAACCCCTTTGCGGCGAACAGGCTCTCTGCGGCGTCAAGCAGGCGTGTGCGGGTGCGCTCTCCCCGTCGCGTTCCTCCGGCGTCGGTCATGATGTTAGTCCTCCCTTAAGCCCTTTTAGAGCCCGGAGCCTAGGATTGACCAGACTTTGCCTGTGTCAGGGCCTGTGTCTGGGAAGCCTCAGCTCTTCTGTTTGTTATGACCGAAGTCCTAATGGTTCTTGACTTTTCATTCAACGTTGAATTTACCTCATGCAAAAGCTCATAGAGGCTACTGTTCACAGGGAGGGATTACCCCATGACTATGAAACGCACCGTATTGAGTGCGGCCGCATTACTCGTATCTGCGTCCGCTCTGCCGTTCGCCGCGACGGCCATTGCTCAGGAGACCGGGGCTTCAGACGGCCCGGCCCGCGACGTGGTGACCGTCACCGCACGCCGCCGTGAAGAAACACTGACGGACGTCCCGATCTCTGTGACCGCTTTCTCCGGCGATCAGCTGGACGCTCTTGGCGCGCAGGACATCACCGCAGTGGGTCAGGTGACCCCGAACGTGACGCTGGAAGTGTCGCGCGGCACCAACACCACGCTCAGCGCTTTCATCCGCGGCGTTGGCCAGCAAGATCCGGTTGCAGGTTTTGAAGCCGGCGTGGGTATTTATCTCGACGATGTCTATCTGAACCGCCCCCAGGCTGCGGTTCTGGACATTTACGATGTGGAACGCATCGAGGTTCTGCGGGGTCCGCAGGGCACGCTTTACGGCCGCAACACCATTGGCGGCGCCGTCAAATACGTGACGCGCGGCCTGTCAGACGAGCCGACCGCAAGCGTCCGTGTGAATGTGGGCAGCTATAACCAGCTTGATGTCATCGCATCCGCTTCCACCCCGCTCTCCGATACGGTTCGGGTCGGCGGCGCCTTGGCGCGTCTGTCGCACGAAGGTTATGGCGACAATCTCTACAACGGCATTGATAACTACAATAAGTCAGTTTGGGCTGGACGGCTCTCGGCGGAGTTTGACCTCTCTGAAACCTTTCAGGTCCGCGTATCTGCTGATTACACCGATGACGCCTCCAACGCCCGTCAGGGGCATCGTCTGATCCCTGATCAGTTTCCGACCTTCGACTATCCCGTTCTCGATGACGAGTTTGATACGCGCGCCGGCCTCGATTTTCCCGAGCAGTCAGTTGAAGCGTATGGCGGCTCGATCACGGCGGAATGGATGGTCAATGACTCCATCACGTTGAAGTCGATCACCGCCTATCGCGAAGATGAGAGCACCACGCCCATCGACTTTGATTCGCTGCCGGAAGCGGACCTGGACGTACCGGCGATCTACAAGAACGACCAGTTCTCTCAGGAATTCCAGATGCAGTATTCCGGCGACCGCCTGAACGGCGTGGTCGGCGCATACTATCTGGACGCCAGCGCCTCCACGGCGTTTGACGTGATCCTGGCCACAACGGGCGCCATCATCGGTTTGCCGGGTCTGAACGCGCAGACCTTTGGTGACGTCTCCACGGAAACCTGGTCAGTGTTCGCAGACTTCACCTATGACCTGACTGATACGCTCGAGCTGTCTCTTGGTGCGCGCTACACCGAAGACGAGCGCTCCTCCATCGTCCGCCGCACCACCTTCATCGGCGGTGCGTCCGACATCTTCGGCGGCAGCGCGGTTCCGATCGCTGTCACTTCGGACTTCAATGGCACTGCGGACTTTGACGACTTCTCGCCGCGCGCGTCCCTGGCCTGGTCGTTTGCGGATGGCCAGAACGTTTACGCGACCTACTCCCAAGGCTTCAAGGGCGGCGGGTTCGATCCGCGCGGCCAGACCAGTGCTGCGCCTGATTTTGACAATGACGGCACGGTTTCGGACGGGGAAGTCTTCCGCTTCATGCAGTTCGATCCCGAGGAAGTGAACAGCTATGAGCTGGGCTGGAAAGCCGATTGGGGCAATGGCTGGCGCCACTCCCTGGCCGTATTCCAGATGGATTACACCGATGTTCAGGTCCCAGGTTCCGTGGGTGTCGATACTGATGGCGACGGCGTCGCCGACACCTTTACGGGCGTCACCACCAACGCCGGTGAAGCAACCCTGCGCGGCGTGGAATTCGAACTCTCCGGCGCCTGGGAGACCAACGCTTTCGTCGATGGCGATTACATGAGCCTGAACGCGACCGTAGGCTTGCTGGACGGTGAGTATGACCAGTTCATCAATGCGTTCGGTCAGGATATCTCAGACCAGGCCTCGATCCAGAACACGCCGGAAACGACGGCTTCGCTGTCGCTGGGCTATAGCGTGCCGGTTTATTCTGGTGAGCTGAACCTTCTGAGCACGGTCTCCTATCGCAGCGACTCCCAGCAGTTTGAGTTGGCGAGCCCACTGATTGACCAAGAGGCCTATACCCTTTGGAACGCCAGCGCTGTCTGGAATTCTGACGATGGCGTCTGGTCTGCGGGTCTGTACGGTCGCAACCTGACCGACGAACGTTACAAAGTCGCTGGATATGATTTTGTTGATTATTCCAGCAATAGCGGTCCGTTCACCCCGACTCTGGGGCTTGAAGGCACGCTGACCGCCTTCTACGGCGATCCGCGCACCGTGACGGCTTCAATTACCTACCGCTACTAATTGCGCCTAAGGTGAGAACGCCGCCAACCTGTCCGGGTTGGCGGCGTTTTTTCTTTGCCTTTTGAAGGTTTACCCCTTCAGTATGTGGAGAGCGCCACAGAGCGCTTCCAAATAGAAAAGACCAGGGGAGAGACATGACCACTCAAACCGAGGCGAAGCCTGGAGCCCCGCTCGCGCCCCCTAGCAAGGGGTACAGCGCATGGGTTCTCGCCATGCTGTTCATCGTCTACGCGTTCAATTTCCTGGACCGGCAGATCATTTCCATTCTGGCGATCCCGATTCAGGAGGAGCTGGGCTTGTCGGATCGTCAGCTCGGTCTTCTGGGCGGGATCGCTTTCGCTCTGCTGTATTCCACGCTGGGCGTCCCGATCGCCTGGCTGGCGGACCGCACCAAACGCACCTGGATTATCACGATTTCGCTGTCGGTCTGGTCCGGGTTCACAGCGTTGTGCGGCCTTGCGACCAATTTCACTCAGCTGTTCCTGGCGCGCGTCGGGGTCGGTGTGGGCGAAGCCGGCGGGGTCGCCCCGTCCTATTCCCTGATCGCAGATTACTTCCCACCGCAAAGCAGGGCGAGGGCGCTCGCCATCTATTCGCTGGGAATCCCGATCGGCTCCGCCTTTGGTGTGATCGCCGGGGCGCAGATTGCGGGGGGCGCAATGGGCGAAAACCTGGATTGGCGTACGGCTTTCATCATCGTCGGGCTCGCCGGCATCGCGATTGCGCCCTTGTTCAAACTGACCGTTCGCGAACCCAAGCGGGGCGGCCTGGACATCAAGGCGGAAGAGGTCGCGACGGGGATATCCGCCGAGGCGGAGGCGACGGGCGGAGAACCTGTCTCCAGCGCTGCGCTGAAGGCCGACGGCGTGGCCCTGCGGCCTGGGCCGGTGGCCTCTATCATTACCGCGTTGGGGCGCCTTTTGCAGTTTGGCGGCCGGGCCCGCAGGTCAGAATTCTGGTGGTTCACCACGGCGTTGATCTGTGTGACCGCGGTTCTGGTTGCGATCGGACTCTTCATTAGCGAGCTGGCGGCGTTGGCGACCTATGGACCACTTGTGATGGTGCTCGCCCTGCCTGCGGCGTTGCGGCGCGTTCATGATGCCGGAAAAAGCATCACGGCCATGCTGCTGCCGCTGGTGATCGCCGCCGCCGGGTTTGCCGTCGCTCTGGTATCCGGTGAGGCCGTTCTCTTGGGTCTGGCTGGCGCTGTGGTCGGCATTGTCGGGCTTGTAATGCTGGCGCTCATTCTCATTCAGCGTTCAGACGCGGACAATCGCTATGGCGCACAGTTATTGCCTGAGGGCTACGAAGCCATTATGCGCCAGAAGACCAGCCCTGGCTTTTTGGATGTACTCGCCATCCTCAGCAGCAAGCGGTCCTTTTTCCTGCTTGTGCTGGGCGCCTCTTGTTCATCCATGATGGGCTATGGCGTGTTTTTCTGGGTGCCGAGCTTTTTCGCACGCAGCTTTCAACTCGATATCATCACCACCGGCTGGTATTTCGGCGGGGTCCTGCTGATCGGCGGTACGCTGGGGATCTTGCTCGGCGGGGTTCTGGGCGACTTGATGGGCAAGGGCTCTCGGCGCATGTTCGCGATTGTGCCCGCTGTCGCTTTCCTTCTGACCTTCCCGATGTATGTGGCCGGCACCTTGTCGCCGACAGCGATCATCGGGGCGATGCTGTTCATCATTCCGACAGGGCTGGGACTTGCCTGGTTGGGGCCGACGCTGTCCGCGTTTCAGCATCTGGCGCCGCCGAACATGCGCTCCATGGCTTCGGCGATCTTCTTGTTGGTCAATAACCTTCTGGGCATTGGCGTCGGGGTTTATGTTCTGGGCGAACTCTCGACTCTCATGACCCCGATTTTTGGTGACGAGGCGTTGCGCTACTCCATCATGATCGGCGCCTCGCTGTACCTTGTGGCTGGCGGTTTGTTCCTCCTGGCCGCTCGGACGATTACCCAGGACTGGGAAAACGCTTGAGCCTTCATGGATGCGTCATGACGAAAAACGCCCCGGCCTGAGGCCGGGGCGTTTGCATCTCTAAAGCATAACCTGAACGGTCAGGCGGCGGCGGCGGTCATCGACATCGCCTTGATGAACAGGCTGCGTGCGTCAGAGCGTGCATCTTCACCATCCGCGGCGAACAAATCGCCCTTCAGAGCCAGAACCGCTTCCGAGTTGGGGTTTGCGGTCTCGGCGATCTCGGCAACCATGGCCACAGCTTCGCCCAGGGCGCATACCGGGGCGCCCGCGCGCAGGAAGTCCGCGATCAACAGGCGTGAGTCCTGATCATTACGCAGTCGCTCAATGCTTGCGGCGCCAGCAGGAATGACCAGGCCTGTGAACGCGCTTGCGGCCTTTTCACCCGGCTGGGCGTCGACCACGAAATTCATTTCATCGCCGCCTTCAGGGCGACCTGTGATCAGACCTTTCTTGGGGCTGATCATCACAGTCCGGTAACCGGCGCGTTCAGCCGATCCGGCAATATCGGTCAAATCACCGGCGTCAAATCCGTCCACCGCGAGAACCGCAATGTCACCGGACGCGCCCAGGTGTGTGAGATCGATTCGATTTTGACGTGCATTGGGTTTGGAAAAAGCCACATGTCCTCCTGCCGCTGCCAGCGGCTCTAAATGAATGAAAGGGTGATTGCTAATGATACATAGGAGTGTTTGGGGTCAGGTCAAGGTGATGCGCAGATAAGAGTGCAGACAATCGCAAGAAAGCATCGAGATTCACCTGTAGATTAACCCATTAAACAGTAATGTATTAACTTTAACTCTATCAGACCATATTCAATCTTATAAATAATCGGACGGGCGAATACTCTGAAAGTATGCCAGTGTATGCTCGACGCAGGTGGTGCGATTTGACGCGCAGCGCGCGCTTGCATGTTTGTCGGGCGGCAGGCATCCGAGAGGGCGTCGAAAGGGATACCATGTCTGAACCTGTCATTCGCACCGCATCCGCCCGCCAATCCGAGATCGCCCGCCAGGCCGAAAGCATGGGCGTGGACGAGGCGTTCATTTCTGATCTGGTTGACGCGTTTTATGCGCGAGTACAGGCGGATAAGGATCTTGGTCCCGTGTTCGAAGCGGCCATTGGAGATGACTGGACCGGGCATCTGGTCACCATGAAGCAGTTCTGGTCGTCTATCGCGCTCAACGCGGGTACGTATGGCGGTCGGCCGATCCCGGCCCACCACAAGCATTTGGACAAAATCCGTCCAGAGCACTTTTCGATCTGGCTATCCCTGTTTCGACAAACCCTTCAAGATCGTGCGCCAAGCCCGGAAGCGACTGCATTCTTCTATGAGCGCGCTGAGCGAATTGGTCTGAACTTTCAGAATATTCTATTCAAATAACGGCCACTGCACCCGCACCATTGTTTTATCACGCTAACACGCTATAACGCCTTCTCGAGTTGGAGGTGAGTGATGGCTGATCCCATGTCGGAGACCCGTGTCGGCGGCCCCGAGGACATCAGCGCCCTGTGTGAGGCGCTGTTGACCTTGCGTGATGGCGACGAGATGCGTCGGTTCCTGCGCGACCTGACCACGCCGGGCGAAATGCAGGCGCTGGCGGAGCGTTGGCGTGTCGCACGGCTGTTGTCAGAGGGGAAGAAATCCTACCGCGAAATCAGCGCGGATACCGGGGTCAGCACCACCACCGTCACGCGCGTGGCGCGTTTTCTCAGTCAAGAAGATCATCAGGGATACCGGCTGGTGCTGGATCGTTTGAAGGAAAAAGGCCAATGAATGAGACCCGTTTGACCCTGGCTGTTCAGAAAAAGGGACGTCTGGCCGAGGGCGGGCTGGACCTGCTCAAGCGCGCGGGCGTGAAGCTGGCCTATGGTCGGGATGACCTGCTGCGCCGCTCTGAAAATCAGCCCATCGACCTGATGTTGATCCGCGATGACGATATTCCCAGCTTTGTCGCCTCAGGTGCATGTGACTACGGCATTGTTGGTGAAAACGTTCTGTACGAAGCGCAAAACAAGACCGCACGCATGGCGGATCTCGAGATCGCGCTGAAACTGGGGTTCGCCCGTTGCACGCTGAAGCTGGCGGCGCCTAAGGACGGTTCAATCACCAAGGCTTCAGACCTTGAGGGCAAGACGGTCGCCACCAGCTATCCGGCGTTGACGGCAGCGTATCTGAAGGAGCGCGGCGTTAACGCCGAGATCGTCGAGATGGGCGGCAGCGTGGAAGTCGCGCCGCGCATGGGCGTTGCGGATGCGATCTGCGATCTGGTCTCGACCGGGGCCACTCTTGAGGCGAATGGGCTGGCGGCGTTCGAGACGGTTCTTGAAAGCGAAGCGGTTCTGGTGCGTCGCAAGGGCGCCCAGACAGACGGCGTATCTGAGACCGCAGAGCGCCTGATCGAGCGTTTCAAAGGCGTCATCGCGTCTCGCCAGACGAAATACATTTTGCTGAACGCCCCGAAGGACCGGCTGGAGGAAGTCCGCGCCATTCTGCCGGGCACCGATGCGCCCACCGTCGCGCCTGTAGTGGGGCGTGATGATGTGGTTGCAGTGCACGCCGTGTGCACAGAGGCTGTGTTCTGGTCCACGCTCGAGCAACTTAAGGCCGCAGGCGCCCGCTCCATCCTTGTTATGCCCATTGAAAAGATGATGGCCTGACATGTTGACCCGAATTGAGTGGAAAACGTCTGACGCTCAGACCCGTCAGCGCCTGTTTGAGCGGCCGTCGCTGGGCTCTGACGCGGTCGCTGTGGCTCAGGAAATTCTAGACGCTGTGCGCGCCCGTGGCGAAGCTGCGGTGCGTGAGTACGCCCTCTCGCTTGATGATTGGGCGCCAGAAGCCGGATTCCGTGTTCCTGACAGCGCCCTGTCGGAGGCAGAGCGAGCCCTGGCCGATGAAGACCGTGACGCGATCCTTGCGGCGGCGGAGGCGGTGCGCGCGTTTCACGCTGAACAAGGGTATCGCGAGTACGAGGTTCAGACCTGGCCGGGCGCACGCGCCAACAGGCGGGCGACGCCGATCGACGTGGCGGGTCTGTATGTGCCGGCAGGCACGGCGCCGCTGGTCTCCACCTTGATCATGCTGGCGATCCCGGCGCAGCTCGCGGGCGTGCCGCGCATCGCGGTCATCGCGCCGCCGCGCAAGGGGCAAGGCGTCGAGCCGACTGTTCTGGCCGCCGCCAAACTGCTCGGGGTTGATGAAGTCTACGCCATCGGCGGTGCGCACGGTGTAGCCGCGCTAGGGCTCGGGGTCGCTGGACTGCCCAAGGCGGACAAGATTTTCGGTCCAGGGAACGCTTATGTCGCCGCCGCCAAGGCATTGTTGTCACAAAGCCCGAACGGCGCTGCGGCGGATTTGCCGGCAGGTCCGAGCGAAGTCATGGTGGTGGCTGATGACGCCTCCGACCCTGAGCTCGTTGCGATCGATCTGCTCAGCCAGGCTGAGCACGATCGGATGGCGCAAGTGGTGCTGGTCGCTTACTCCGAAACATTCACCGCACAGGTGGAAGCGCACATCGATGGCTTGCTCACACAGCTGCCGCGGGCGGACACGGCGCGGGCTGCGCTGGCCAATTCTCGGGCGGTCATCGTCGCTTCAGAGGATGAAGCGGTGGATGCAGCCAATGCTTACGCCAGCGAACACCTGATCGTTCAAACCCGCGATCCGCGCGCCTTTTCGGACCGTATACGTCATGCCGGGTCGATTTTCCTGGGGCCATGGACGCCTGAGGCGGCGGGGGATTACGCCGCGGGGCCAAACCATGCTTTGCCGACCGCAGGCGCTGCACGCGCCTATGGCGGCGTGACAGTTGAGATGTTTCAGAAGACGACAACGCTTCTGGAGCTGAGTGAAGAGAGCCTTGAGTCCATCGCGCCCGTGGTTGAACGCCTGGCGGCGCTTGAAGGACTGGATGCACACCGCCTGGCGATGGCGTTGCGACGAAACAGAAAGACGGATCAATGAGCGGCGTATTTGACCTCTCCAAACGTCCTGAAGACATGCGCGCAATGAGGGAAACCATGTTGCTTGAGCGCTTGTCGAGCCTTCTGGAAATTCCAGCCGCCAATCTGTCGCTGGCCTCCAGCACGGACGAAGCCCGTCAGGCGGTCTGGAGCAGTGATCTGACCTTGGTGCACGACTTTGGCGCTGACGGCGTGATTGCGCTGGACGAACCGGCCCAGCACGGACTGACACTCTACAGGATCGGCGGACAACAAACGCCCATCACCGTTTTGTCGGCCGTTGATGAAGACCAGGCATCGTTGTTGCGCACCAAGCTGAATGCGGTGCCCTATTGCCTGCTTGAAGAGGCCATGAAGCAGCTGAGCCCTGGCGCCCGTCTTGCGGCGCGCAAGGACCGTCAGGAGCGCGACGCGATCCTGATGGATATCGGTCAAGCGTTGGCTGAAGAACTCGGTGAGGTGGGGCAGGTCACCGCCCGGGGGCTGGTGTATGAGCACACCAATCTCAAAACTCTCAGCCGGCTAGGCCTTGTTCTGGCCGAGGATGGCGAAGGGCTGGTCGGCCATGTGCGAGACGCACAGACGGCCCGCGAATTGCGGGCTTTCCTGGGCCTGCGCACTCAGCGACGCACAGCCACCATTCGCCGTGTCACCAAGGAGACGGAGATCACGCTGAGCGTCGATCTGGATCAGGAAGGCGCGCGGATCGACACTGGGCTCGCCTTCTTTGATCACATGCTTGAACAAGTGGCCCGACATGGCGGGCTGGCGTTGGACGTGTCGTGTGAAGGCGATCTGGACGTGGATTCCCACCACACGATTGAAGACGTATGTCTGGCGCTCGGCGAAGGGCTGAAGGAAGCGCTTGGCGACAAGCGCGGCATTGGGCGCTTCGGGTTTGAAGTGCCGATGGATGAAACGCGCGCGGGCGTCTGGATCGACTTGTCAGGGCGTCCCTATGCGGTGTTTGAAGGCGACATCCCTGGCGAGCGCGTCGGTGATTTTCCGGTTGAGATGTGTGCGCACGCTTTCCGCTCTATCGCGGAAAGCCTGAAAGCGGCGCTGCATGTCAAAGTGGAGGGTGAAAACGCCCACCACATGATCGAAGCCTGTTTCAAGGCGTTTGGCCGCGCCTTGCGGATGGCGTCCCGGATTGAAGGCGAGGCCTTGCCGTCCACCAAGGGTGTGTTGTGATGACCACGGCGATTATCGACACCTCGACCGCGAACATCGCTTCGGTGCGGTATGCGCTGGAGCGCCTGGATGCCCGCTATCGACTGACGGAGACGCCGGACGAAGCGCAGGGTTGCGACCGCATTATCCTGCCGGGCGTGGGCGCAGCCGGACCAGCCATGAAGCGTTTGCGCGAGACCGGCTGGGCGAAAGCGCTGCAGACCGATCAACGCCCTCTGCTGGGGGTGTGCCTGGGCATGCAGCTCTTGTTTGACTATTCGGTCGAAAGCGAGTGCGAGCTGTTGGGCCTTATCCCAGGGCGCATTGAGCGCCTGGATCAGGGCGTAGCCGGGCCTTGGCCGCATATGGGCTGGAACACCTTGACTCAAACGAGCGCCGACGAGCCTTTGCTCGAAAGTGTTGAGACGGGCGCGCACGTCTATTTCGTCCATGGCTTTTATGCGCCCGTAGGTCCGTACACAGTCGCCTCCACCCGATACGGGCCTGAAATCACGGCCATCGCCCGCAAGGGCCATGTGGCCGGTTGTCAATTCCATCCCGAGCGTTCGGCCAAAACCGGCGCACATATCCTGACCAATTTCATAAAGGGCGCGGCATGATCCTCTATCCCGCCATCGACGTTCTGGACGGCCGCGTGGTGCGGTTGGCCAAGGGCGATTTCGACGCTGTGACCGAGTATGGCGACAACCCGGTTGCGGTCGCTGAGCAGTTCAAATCCGCCGGCGCCGACTGGCTGCATCTGGTGGATCTGTCCGGCGCGCGCGACGGCGCGCGGCGTCAGCAGGACCTGGTGCGCGCCATCGCCGGTGTGGGGCTGAAGGTTCAGACCGGCGGCGGCGTGCGATCGCGTGAAGATGTGGACGCCATCCTGAACGCTGGCGCCAGCCGCGCGGTGATCGGCAGTCTGGCGGTCAGCGATCCGCAGACCGTGATCGGCTGGATCGCGGCCTATGGCGCTGAACAGATCGCCGCGGCGTTTGACGTGAAGATCGCAGACAACGGTGTCGCCTATCCCACCCTCAAGGGCTGGACTGAGCAATCAGTGACGCCGCTTGCGGACCTTCTGTCGGAATACCGGCTGGCGGGGCTGAGCCACGCTCTGGCGACCGATGTGGCGCGCGACGGCATGCTCGAGGGTCCCAATCTTGAGCTTTACCAGGATCTGGCGAAAATCCGGCCTGACATGAACTGGCAGGCGTCCGGCGGGGTGTCCTCACTTGACGATCTCCGTGCGCTCAAGGCGAACAAGCTGTCCGGCGTCATCATCGGGCGAGCCCTGTTTGAAGGCCGGTTCACGCTGGAGGAGGCGCTGGCATGCTAGCGCGCCGCATCATTCCCTGCCTCGATGTGCGCGATGGCCGCGTGGTTAAAGGCGTGAAATTCCAGAATCACGAGGATGTGGGCGGAATCGAGGAATTGGCGCGCCGCTATGCCTATGAAGGCGCGGATGAGTTGGTCTTCTATGACATCAGCGCCAGCCCGTCGGGCCGAACGGTGGAGCCGGAATGGGTGGGCCGCGTGGCGCGCCAGATCGACATTCCGTTCTGTGTGGCGGGCGGCATCCGCTCGCTCGAGCACGCGCGGGCGCGCCTGTTTGGCGGGGCGGACAAGATCTCGATCAACACGCCCGCGCTGGAAAATCCCGACCTGATTGACGCGCTGGCGACCGAGTTTGGTTCGCAATGCGTCGTCGTCGGGATCGACAGCCGGGTGATCGATGGCGTTTGGCGCTGCCACAAGAACACGGGGGATCCCTCCAAGACTTCCACCGAACACCGCAAGACGCTGGACTGGATCCGCGAAGTCATAGACCGCGGCGCGGGCGAGATAGTCCTAAACTGCATGGATCAGGACGGCGTGCGCGAAGGTTATGACATCGACCAGCTCTCCGCCGCCCGCGAAGCGTGTTCCGTCCCCCTGATCGCTTCGGGCGGAGCCGGGGCAAGTGAGCATTTCCGCGACGTATTCCAGCAGTCGAATGTGGACGGCGCCCTGGCGGCAAGCGTCTTTCATAAAGCCGTGATCGCCATTCCGGAGCTTAAGGCCTGGCTGGCGAGCGAAGGTGTGGAGATGCGTGTATGACCTTGCAGATCGACTGGAAGAAGGGCGGCGGGCTCGCCCCCGCCATTGTGCAGCACGCCGACACCGGCGAAGTGCTGATGCTGGGGTATATGAACGCCAAGGCGCTTGATGAGACCCAGACCCGGGGCCTCGTCACCTTCTGGTCGCGCTCCAAGGAGCGGCTCTGGACGAAGGGCGAAAGCTCCGGCAACACGCTGTCTCTGGTGTCGGTGGCGACCGATTGCGATTCAGACGCCATTCTGGTGCGCGCGCGCCCGGCCGGTCCGACCTGTCACCTGGGAAGTCGGAGCTGTTTTGGTGAGACGCCCGGCCCGGAGATCGGCTTTCTGGGGCAGCTGTCGCACGTGATCGACACTCGCGCCGCGGACGACCCCGAAGAGAGCTACACCGCCAGGCTGCTGTCCAAGGGCGTGCTCAAATGCGCGCAGAAAGTCGGCGAGGAGGGAGTCGAGACCGCGCTCGCCGCCGCCGCTGAGGATGACGACGCCCTCTTGGGGGAAGCCGCTGACCTGATCTTCCATTTGATGGTGACGCTGAAAGCCCGCGGCCTGTCTCTGGCGGACGTGACGGCGCTGCTGGCGCAAAGGCATGCGGCGAAGGCCTAAGCAGCCAAGCCAGGTTTTGGTGACAGTGTAGAAAAAGGCCCGGTCTTTCGACCGGGCCTTTTCGTGTCTTTAGTCGATGGTGCGGCGACGCGGATTTCGGAAATCATCCCCGAAGAAAATCGCGTTCATGAACACCTTGGTCGGGCCGCGGAAATACGCCCGGTAATAGGGCGGATCGGCGAACAAGATCACCGAGCCTGCGCCCCGGCGTTCTGCAAATACCGACCCGGTTTGCGCTATGGCGCGCCGGATTTCTTCTGCAGCATATCCAGACTGTAGCGGATCCCCATCAACATAACGCACGGGGAGGGCGAACGGGTTGTCCCCGCTGTCAAACGCTGTTGTGCCGATGCGATGGGTCGACAGCGCTTCGTCGCGATAGCCAAAGCCGAGCGGGTGGGTGATGTCGATTTCAGCACCGAAGATGGCGCCTGAAATATTCATCTCCGTGTCCCACACAGACAGGCCGTCATAATTAGGCGGCGTTGCGCTGTCGGCGGCTTCCGTCTCAAGCTCTGCGATTGTGGCTGAGGTGAGCTCCTGATCGATCAGCCAATTGGCGCCGCTGCGCACGCCGATGACGACGCCGCCTGCGCTCACCCAGGCTTGCAGGCGTTCAGAGAACCCCTCATCAAGCTGGCCGTAAGACCCGCCCGGCAAGACAATATGGGTGTAACGGCTGAGATCTGCGCGTCCCAGATTGTCCAGATCGATCATCGAGACCGGCATGCGCATGTCATGGTCGAGCAGATGCCACAACTCACCCGCATCATTGCTGCTTAGGCCTCGGCCGGTGGCCAGAAGCACTTCGGGGCGCTCCACCGGCGACAGGGCGAAACCGCCCAGATCCGAGCCGCTATCCGTGTTGGAGCTGAGGGCGGCGTGGATCGTCACCCCATCCTCGCGCGCGGCCTGCACCATCAAGTCATGCAAAGCCTCGGTGCTGATGTCTTGCTGGTTGACCGGAATGACCACGGCGCCGCGCCCGGGCTGTTGCGCCCCGCGTGCGGTTTGCACAGTCATCTCGTCGGGCGCGACTTGCGCGCGTCCGCCAGCATCCAGAACGCGGTACAAGGCGCGCGGGGCGTAATAGCTGTCCCACTCCATCACATAGGCGATAGAGCTGCGGTCAGGCGCAGGCACGGCGATGTCGAAGCCGTCCGCGCGTTCGCCGATCAGCTGGCTGCGATATTGATTGCCGCGCAGTTCCACATAATCGAGATCATAGGCCAGCGGCTGGGTCCAGCCCGAGACATCATAGAATTCCACCTTGTCGGTAATCACGCGGGTCTCAAACAGGCCCTTGACCACGCGGTACTGATCCTGACGGACCGGTACGATGAAAGCTTGTCCCGGCTCAAAGCGCTGTCCGTTCTGAGTGACGGCCTGAGCCAGCTCATAAACCTCGACATTATGGGTTTCGAGCACGGTCATGAAATCATCCAGACGACCGCGATCTGAGGAGCCGAACAGATAACCACGCACCGAATCCGATTGCGCCATCTGGCGGCTTTCATCAAAGAATGTACGCAGATGGTCATGCAAAGCCGTGCGGTTTTCATGCCCGGCGCGGATCAGCGCCAAGGCTGCGCGCGCCTGCTGACCAATCTTGTCGTCATAGCGCAGGGTGCCGAAATCGGTTTCCTGGATGAGGCCGCGCACCGAACTTTGTTCAAACAGATAGGGGATCGCCCCAAGCAAGCCTGGATAGCTGGAACCGTATCCGAGGTAGAAATCGTCAAACACCTCTGCAGTGACATAGAGCGCGCCTTCACCGTCAAACTGGGCGTTCAGGTGCTCATTCATCTGAAGGTTCAGCTGCAGGCCGCGCTGGCTGAGCAGGGGATGCAGGCCGTCATGCGGCCCCGGTGAGAAGAAATAGGTCGAGTTCACGCCCATCTCATGGAAATCACCCGCGATATTAGGCAGCCAATCATGGGTGGCGCTGACCACCACGCGAGCTTCGGGCTGGGCGACAGGCAACCATTGTCGGTTCAGGTCAAACCAGTAATGGTTGGTCCGGCCCCAAGGCCATTCATGGTAATGCTCGCGATGTTGCGGGTCGGCTACCGGCGTATGAGCCCAATGGGCGTTGGTCCATTGCGCGAACCGGTTTGAACCGTCCGGGTTGACCATCACGATCTGGTGGATGACCGTCTCGTCCAGCAGGCGGTCAATCTCGGGGCCCTGAGCGGCGGCCAGATGATACAGAACCATCGGGGCGGCGTCATAGCTTGAGGGTTCAGATCCGTGAACGCCGTGGGTGAACTGAATGATCACCGGATGATCGGCGGGCGCTGCGGACGCGCCAGCCTGGCTCAGTCTCAGCTGGGTTTGCCGGATGCTGTCCAGACGCGCCTGATTGTCCGGCGATGTGATGGTGATGCGCTGAATGGGGCGGCCGAACTGGCTATGGCCGACAGTTTCCACGCTGACCCGGTCAGAAGCGGCGGCCACGGCCAGATTGTAGGCCATGTGCATGTCAGGCGTGAAAATGATCTGACCCAGCTCATAGCCCAGAACATCTTCCGGTTTCGGAATAGCGGCGTCGTATTGCGTATCCTGATCAAGCAGAACATCAATGGGCCTTGGGTCATAGGCCGAGGCGGCGCCCGCTGAGGGCAAGGCCAACGCCAGTGAAAGTGCGAGCGTACGCAGCATGGAAAACAGCTCCCCGATTGTTGTTTGGGAGGAACGGTAAGCGAGCAACGGGCGGGGTCAAGCGTGCTGCAGTGCAAACCTCTCTTACCAAAAGCACTTAAAGCACTACCTAGGGGCTGGTTAGTCAGGAGAATCCATAATGAATGTCCGTCACATCCGCCGTCTGTCTCTGGTCCTGTGTGTTTCCGGGCTGGCCTTTCCTCTGGCCCCGGCGACGGCTCAGACGGCGCAAGAGGATGTGATTGTGGTCACCGGCGCCCGTTCGGAAACACTGCGCAGCGACAGCACGCTTGCGACGGCCATACTGGAGGCCGAGGCCATTGACCGGGTCAGCGCACAGCATGTGAGTGAGGCGCTCAACCGTTTGCCCGGCGTCAACATCAATCGCGGCAATGGCGCTGAACACCTGACGGCGATCCGTTCGCCGGTCTTCACAGGCGGGCAGGGCGCGGGCAGCTTTCTGTACCTAGAAGACGGCGTGCCGCTGCGCGCCGCAGGGTTCTCCAATATCAACGGCCTATTTGAAGGTGCGGACGGGCTTGCGGACCGGATCGAGGTGGTGCGGGGGCCAGGCTCTGCGGCTTATGGCTCAAACGCGCTGCATGGTCTCGTGAACATCATCACCCCTGACCCGCAAGACGCAGAGCGCTCCTTGCGGCTGGAAGCGGGGTCTTTTGGACGGGCGGCGGCGCGGTTCAACCTGGCCGGTGAAACCGGGTTTGGGGCGGGCTGGCTGGGTCTGGGCGTGCGCCATGAAGATGGATGGCGCGACGACGCGTCAATGGATCGCCGCGTCCTTCAGGCTCGTTTGGACGGCGTTGCCGGGCAGACAGACTGGTCCTTGCGCCTGGCCGGTGTGGATCTGGAGCAGGAAACGGCGACATTTGTAAACGGGTTTGAGGCGTATAAGGATGAAGTGGCCTCACGCCGGAATGCTGACCCGGAAGCGTTTCGCAATGCCTACGCCCTCCGTGCCGCCTTGCATCTGAACCGCCCGATCACCGAGACGCTGAGCGCGCAGGCGGTCGTGTTCGCGCGCAGCAATGACATGCAGTTCCGCATGCATTTCCTGCCCTCCGAAGCGCTTGAAACCAGCGGGCATGATTCTGTGGGTTTTCAGTCCGCACTGGTCTGGACGCTTGATGAGAGCGTTCTTCGGCTCGGACTCGATACCGATTTCACCGAAGGTGCGCTCAGGGAATTTCAGACCCGCCCGACGGTGGGGCCGTTTGTTCAGGGGCTGCATTATGACTACGAAGTGCAATCACACACCGTCGCCGCTTTCGTCATGGGCGAACATCAGCTGACATCCCGGCTGAGGCTTGATGCAGGACTGCGATGGGAAAACACCCGTTATGACTACGCAAACCTGGCGCCCGACGGGCAGATCGGGCGCTATCTCCGGTTACCCGATCGCGATGACAGCTTTGACACGCTGGCGCCGCATGCGGGTTGGGTGTTTGAGGTGAATGACGCCCTGTCCACGTTCGGTCGCATCGCACGCGGTGTACGTGCGCCCCAGACCGCAGAGCTCTATCGCCTGCAACCCGGTCAAAGTGTTGAGGGCATTGAGCCAGAAACACTCGATAGCGCGGAAACAGGATTGCGTTTGCAGTTTGGTCGTACGGCGCAGCTGGAGATGAGCGGATATGTCATGCGCAAGGAAAACGTTATCTTGCGCGATGCAGACGGGCTGACGGTCACTGGTGCGAGCACGCGTCATCATGGCCTTGAACTTGACGGTGTCTGGTCGATCACTGACTCGCTCATGCTTTCGGGCGCGGTGAGCTGGGCCGTCCACGAATATGACTTTGACGGTGGAGCCGGGGCAGGCTCTGAACGCATCCGGAAAGGCGCGCGCATCGATACTGCGCCGGAATGGCTCTCCAATGTTCGCCTGCTCTGGCGCCCCGTTGACCAGGTTTTGGTCGAGACCGAATGGGCGCATGTGGGTGAATACTTCGCGGATGCAGGCAATACAGCCACGTATGACGGGCATGATCTGTTTCACCTGCGCCTTTCAACCGACATTCATGACCAGCTCCGGGTCAGCCTCGCCGTACGCAACGTGCTCGATGAGCGATATGCCGAGCGGGCGGACTTTGCGTTTGGGCGTTATCGCTATTTCCCTGGCGAGCCGCGGACGGTCAGCCTGTCCGCTACAGTCGGTTTCTAGAGCCGCGCCCCGAAGGGCGGTGACAGCAGAGATGACGGGAGGCTGCGTCGCCTGACGCTTGCCTTTTCCTGCCGGAGCGCGTTAGCAGATCAGGTCCACTTTAGCGGAGACCTTTATCATGCCCTCACGCACCGGCGCCGAGCATCTTATCGCCGCATTGTCCGCGAACGGCGTAGAGCGAATTTTCGGTGTTCCGGGAGAAAGTTACCTTGCCGCTCTTGATGCTCTGATTGAAGTGGATATTCCCTTCATCCAGTGCCGTCACGAAGCCGGCGCCGCCAATATGGCCGAAGCGCACGGCAAGCTGACCGGACGTCCGGGTATTTGTTTTGTGACCCGAGGGCCGGGCGCGACCCAGGCGGCGGTTGGAGTTCACACTGCGCTTCAGGACTCAACGCCCATGATTTTGCTGGTGGGTCAGGTTCGCCGCGAGGATGAAGGCCGCGAAGCGTTTCAGGAGCTTGATTACGCCCAGGCTTTTGCGGGCCTCGCCAAGGCCGCGTTCGAGATCCGAGATCCCGCCCGCGTGCCTGAAATGATGATGCGCGCCTTCGCGCTGGCTATGAATGGCCGCCCCGGGCCGGTGGTCGTGGGCTTGCCTGAGGATATGCTGACCGAGATTGCGGATGCACCTGAAGCCGCGCCGTTGATCCCGGCGCGCAGCGAAGTTTCCGCTGAGACGGCGTCAGAAATCGCCGCCATGATCGACGCCGCCGCGCGTCCTGTGATGATGGTGGGCGGGCCGGGCTGGCGCGACGAAGATCGCGAAGCGCTTCATGAGTTCGCGGTTCGCACCAATTGCCCCATCTTGACCAGCTTTCGCGTCAAGCATCTGTTTGACAACGCACATTCACATTATGGCGGCGAGGCGGGCATTGGCGCCTGTCCGGCCGTCGTGACCGCTCTGCGGGAGGCGGATCTGATTGTCGCGATCGGGCCGCGTCTGGGGGAGATGACCACGCAGAGCTATGATTTGTTTGACGTGCCTGAAGGCGTCGCTGATCGTCTGGTCCATATTCACCCGGGCGGGGAGGAACTGGGCCGGGTGTATCGTCCGAAACTGGCCGTAACCGCTCAAGCGGGCCCGGCGCTGAGCGCCATCAACGCCGCCGCCAAGCCCCAGAATGCGGCCTCCAGGGCTGACTGGGTCAAACAATGCCGCGCTGCCTATGACGCCTGGATTGAACCGGTCGAAGTGACAGGCGATGTGAACCCGTCCGTGATCTGGCGCAAGACATCAGACAAGCTCGGCGGACAGGCGATCATGACAAATGGCGCGGGCAATTTCGCCGCCTGGCTTCACCGTTATTGGGTGCACCGGTGTTGTCCCAGTCAGCTCGCGCCCACATCAGGTGCGATGGGCTACGGCCTGCCTGCCGCGATCGCCGCGAAGCTCCATTGCCCGGACCGTCCGGTGATCGCGGTGTGCGGGGATGGTGATTTCATGATGGCCGCGCCAGAGCTGGCGACCGCGGTTCAGCATGGCGCGAACATTGTCGTGTGCGTCTTTGACAATGGCGCCTATGGCACCATCCGCATGCATCAGGAAAAATCCTATCCGGGCCGGGTGAGCGGCACAGACCTCGCCAATCCTGACTTCAAACTGATGGCGGAAGCGTGTGGCTGCGCAGGATATTTCGTCGACAAAACCGAGGACTTCGCCGCCGCGCTCGATCAGGCGCTGATGGCCGGCAAGCCCGCGTTGATCCATGTCAAACAAAGCCTGGCGGACATTGCGCCGGGCAAGACTTTGTCACTTTAGGGCTGGCGCTCAACCTTGAGTCCGGCCAGCACATGAATCAGCGTGCACGCGCACTCGACAGCTTGCAGGTCATCGATGCCGATGATGGGTTTGTCGCAGAGCGTCTGGCCGGTCTGGTCCGAGACTCGGACCAGACACTGGCTTTCCCCACTGACAGGGCAGGGTTCCGGCGGCCAGATCGTGTAGCTCAACACACGTGTTGGGTCGTGAAAGTCAGCGCATTGGCCTGTCAGAAGCGGGGCGGGCTTGGCGATCATTTAGAGGTCCAACTCCTGCGTCTGTGATTGCCCAAACCAGTCTGCTCGCTTATCTCGCTGTTCGTCCACTCATTTGCCGGAGCGCTTCATGTCCCAGAGCTTTTATGACCGCCTGACCGAAACCCTCGCCGAGATCGATGCGGATGGGCTCTACAAGCGCGAACGCACCATCACATCGCAGCAGTATTCCGAGATCGATGTGCGCGGGACAGACGGGACCGAGCGCCATGTGCTCAACTTCTGCGCCAACAATTATCTCGGCCTCGCCAATCGGCCCGAGCTGATCGACGCCGCCAAGACGGCGCTCGACCGGTATGGATATGGCGTGGCGTCAGTGCGCTTCATCTGCGGCGCGCAGGAGGTCCATAAAGAGCTGGAAGCGGCCATCGCCGACTTCACCGGCCAGGAAGACGCCATCCTTTATGCGGCTGCGTTTGACGCCAATGGCGGCTTGTTCGAACCGCTTCTGGGCCCGGAAGACGCGATCATCTCCGACGCGCTCAACCACGCCTCGATCATTGACGGCGTGCGCCTGTGCAAGGCCAAGCGCTATCGCTACGCCAATTCGGACATGAATGATCTTGAAGCCCAGCTTAAACAGGCCCGCAAGGATGGCGCGCGGACGATCATGATCGTGACGGACGGCGTGTTCTCGATGGATGGCTATATCGCGGATCTGAAATCGATCTGTGATCTGGCCGACAAGTACGACGCTCTGACCATGGTCGATGATTGCCATTCCCATGGCTTTATGGGCGCAAAGGGCCGCGGCACGCACGAGCATTGCGGCGTGATGGGACGGATCGACATTATTACCGGCACGCTGGGCAAGGCGCTTGGCGGCGCCATGGGCGGGTTCACCGCCGCGAAAAAGCCGGTGATCGACATTCTGCGCCAGCGCTCTCGCCCGTATCTGTTCTCCAATTCACTAGCTCCGGCGATTGCCGGCGCCAGCCTGAAGGCGCTGGAGATGGTGCGCGAGGGAGATGATCTTCGAACGCAACTGTTTGACAACGCCAAACGCTTCCGCGCCGGCATGACCGACGCCGGCTTCGATCTGTTGCCCGGCGAGCACCCGATCATTCCGGTGATGCTGGGCGACGCCGCTTTGAGCCAGAAAATGGCCGACAAGTTGATGGAGGAGGGCGTTTATGTGATCGGCTTCTTCTATCCCGTGGTGCCCAAAGGCAAGGCTCGCATCCGCACCCAGATGAGCGCGGCGCATACGCCCGAGATGATCGACCGCGCCGTCGCCGCCTTCACCAAAGTTGGCAAGGAGCTGGGGGTGGTCTGATGGGAGACGCTGGTCGCCTTCAGAGAAAGTACCCTGAGTATTTTCTTGAGGCTGGGAAGCGCGCAGAAATAGATATTACCCGTGTTGTTCAAGCGCGAGCAATCTACTCTCAGGCAAAATTGGAAGGAGGGCCATTCCAAAGATTTTCGGGAACGTACAGGGGCAACGTAGCTCAATATTTATTAAATTCTTTGACCAACGAAATGGTGGCGGGTTTGTCCCGACTATTTGCTCCTGTTAGTAGTAAAAGACCTTTAAAGGAACGTGACAGGTCGCTTTGCCTTTCGGCGTATGCTCTCAAAAATGATGCTAAACTGATCGAGATATTTAAGAGAAATGCTCGTCGATGGGGTGCCTCAGGTGAGTACTCGCTTACTGAAAACGGGGTTGTCCGCCAAATGGGCTTCGCTGAAACTCTCCGCAACCGGATAAAAGGAGCGAGAGCGCAAGAGCGGATCGTAATGCTCGATGTGCAAGAGGCTGTTGCGGAAGTTGAAAGGTTTTCAGTCTCTGAGGCGTACGGTCGTGTGAGGTCGTATCGATCGGAGCGGCTATCTCATTCACTTTTAAAATCATCTGATCGTAGAAAATATCGCATTCCTGAGGACTATTCTCTTACATATGGCGATTTGATTGATGCTGTAGATGAGGGAATTCTTGTTGCAGATATCGCTTATGGTGCGTTTTACAGGACATCATTGGGGCTAGAGGACCTTTCTCAGATTTGGTCGCAATATGCACTTGAGTTTTGGCATGCCGCAGCGGAGCAAGAGCTTCCTCAACTCGATTTTTCAGATGTACTTCGATCTTAAGTCTCATGTTGAATCTACTTCAGCACTTCTAGTTTTTGCCTATCTATTTAATAGCGCCTTCGCCGCCTTCACCAAGGCCGGCAAGGAGCTGGGGGTTATCTGACCCAGACTTAAGACACTTAAGTCGCTTATTGCGGGCGTCAGGGTTTCAAGGCGTTGAGACATGATGTAGACCCCGGATCAATTCGGGAGTTTACATCATGTCAATTTCTGCGCTCGCCCTTGCGCTTTTTACCGCACAGCCTGTTCCGTCTTACGATCTCGTCATTCGCAATGTCGCGATCGCCAGTCCGGAGCGTGATGCGGTTCTGACGGGCCAGTCGGTGCGCATCCGCGATGGTCGGATCGTCGAGATCGGCGACAGCCCCATGAGAGTGTCTGAGGGAGAGGCGGTGCTGGAAGGCGAGGGGCGCTTTCTGGCGCCCGGCCTGACGGACTCGCACCATCATGTGTCTTTCGTGCCGGGCATGGGCGCGGTGGGCCTTCCGCCCGCGACGGAGCACCCCGAACTGGTCGCAGCTTACATGGCGCAACAGCCCCGCAGCCTGCTCTATCATGGCGTCACCCAGATACTGGACCCTTCCCCGCTGACAGGTTGGGAGGCATTCACCGATCAACCTCAGCATCCTGATCTCTTGCGCTGTGGCGAGGTTCCCGGACCCCATGACGGCTATCCGGTCAATCAGCGCGCGGGCCAGAACCCGGAAGACGCCTATCCCTACGATATTGACACGCCTGAAGACGCTGCGCCGGTCATCGCGCGCATGCAGGCGGACGGCGCGATATGCGTAAAAGTCTATCTCGAAAACGGGTTCGGCGCGGCGAGCGTGTGGCCTTTGATGAGCGATGCGACGCTGGACGCGATCAAGGCGGAAGCCTCAGCGCGCAACATGCCGGTGTTGGTGCACGCCAACGCCATCGACATGTATGAGATCGCACTTGATCACGAGCTAGGCGTCATGGCGCACGGCTTGTGGAACTGGCAATGGCCCGAGGGCGAACCGCCTGTCGTCGAAACGCTGGATCGTGTTATTGCAGGTGATGTGGGCTATATGCCGACTCTGCGTGTGATGGCTGGCCTGGCGGATCATGTGCGCCCTGGATCGCTCGACAATCCCGATCTTGAACCCGTGACGCCAAGAGACCTGATGGACTTCTACCGTGAGGGCGGGGCGGACTGGTTCGCCGATGAGCTGGCGTCGGACTTCCCTGCTGATATGCCGCGCGAGGAGATCGCTGATATTTTCGGCTTGGGCGTTCAACGCGGTCAGCGCGCGCTTGCCTATCTGCACGGGCAGGGCCATCCGGTGATGCTGGCGAGCGATTGCCCCGGCAGCCCCACCGCCATCAACCAGCCCGGCCTGTGCACAGTGTTGGAAATGGAAGCCATGGCTGCAGCTGGTATGAGCGCGAGAGATATCTTGCGTTCTGGCACACTGAGCATAGCTGAACAGTTCGGCCTTGAAGCCGAATACGGCCGGATCGCCCCTGGTTTTGTCGCCAATCTGGTGCTGCTGGAAGAAAACCCGTTTGAGAGCGTCAGGGCGTGGCGCAGCCTCGACGTCGTGATCCTGCGAGGCGAGGTGATTGAGCGGGACAGTTTGCGGGCGCGCTAAGCGTTTTTTGATCGGGTTCTTGGCCTGACCCGGTAAAAAGTCAGATCAGATGTGCATGACGGGCGCTCTTTTCTTTCAACGCGCGGCGTGTTCAAACCGAGCCGAGACGTCCACCTCTCACTCCGGGAGTCCCCCTCATGAAAGCCCTCGTCAAAGCCAAAGCCGAAGAAGGTCTGTGGTTGCAAGATGTCGACAAGCCCGAAATCGGGCCGGACGATGTCCTGATCCGTGTGCACAACACAGCCATTTGCGGCACCGACGTGCATATCTACAACTGGGACGCCTGGGCGCAGAAGAATGTGCCGGTGCCCATGGTTGTGGGCCATGAATTTGGCGGTGTGATCGAGGCGGTCGGATCCGATGTGCACCGCGTGTCAGTCGGCATGCGGGTGTCCGGCGAGGGCCATGTGGTGGGCGAAAAATCGCGCGCGGTGCGCGCAGGCCGGTTCCATCTTGATCCTGACACCAAGGGCGTGGGCGTGAATATGCCGGGCGCTTTCGCGGAGTATCTGGTGATCCCGGCGTTTAACGCTGTGCCTCTGCCTGATGACGTCTCCATGGAGCAAGCGGCGTTCCTCGATCCGCTCGGAAATGCCGTTCACACCGCCACCGCCTTTGATCTTGTGGGTGAAGACGTTCTGATTACCGGCGCCGGCCCGATCGGCATCATGGCCGCTGCGGTCGCACGCCATTGCGGCGCGCGCCATATTGCGGTGACCGACATCAATCCCGATCGCCTTGCGCTGCTTGAGAAGGTTTGCCCGACCGCCGTGCCGGTGAACACCACCACGGACGATCTCATGGATGTGCGCGCCCGCCTGAAGATGACTGAAGGTTTTGACGTCGGCCTTGAAATGTCGGGCGCGGAACCGGCCTTCAACCAGATGGTCGAGAACATGGTCATGGGCGGCAAGATCGCCATGCTGGGCCTGCCGGGAAAACCCTTCAATCTCGACATGGGCAGCCTGATCATGCGCGCCATCACCTTCAAGGGGATCTATGGCCGGGAAATGTTTGAGACCTGGCACAAAATGCTGGCCATGCTGCAATCAGGCCTCGATGTCAGCCAGCTGATCACCCATCGCCTGCCGGCGACCGACTTTCAGTCCGGCTTTGACGCCATGCGCTCGGGCAAGGCGGGCAAGGTGATTCTAGACTGGACGGACGTCTAGCGCGCCTGTCCGATCCGTAACTCGTCAGTTTCAGGGCGACATGCTTGCATGCCTTCGTATCGAGCGAAGGAGGGCCAAGCGTGATCTGGACAGACCTCTTACTGGCTGTCGCAGTTGGTTTATGTACGGGATTGGCGGTTTATCTGACCGCCCGCTTGTGTGTCGCCCTGGGCTTGGGATGGGGCGACGCAGAGCAGGTGCTCTTGCGCCTTCGAGTGCTACTGGGCGGCGGCGCACTTTTGGCCGCTATAGTCATCGTCACGGCTGAAACCTGGGACCGCCCCGTTTCTGTGGGGCAACTGACACTTGAGGTGGCGCTCCTGGGACCGCTGGTCCTGTTCTCAGGCGGCATGCTTCTCAATCTGGTTGCAGCTCAGCGCACCGAGCCGGATGAGACCAAACTGGCGCGGCATATCGGGCTTGGCATAGGTGGAATTGTGGGATCAGCGGCTGTCAGCGGCGTGCTTGTCTATCATCTGGGCGCAAATTGACCCAATGTGACCTCAGAGACGCTGACACCAGGCCTGCTTGATGACCCATCCCGTGACTCCGCTTGAGTTTTCCGAACTTCCCCCCGCTGAGATGCGTGCGCGGGCGGAGGCGTTTTACAACACCATGCGCCAGCGGCGCACAGTGCGCGATTTCTCGGACCGCCCGGTGCCGCGCGAGATCATTGAGACGGCGATCCTGACCGCAGGCACGGCGCCCAATGGCGCCAATCACCAGCCCTGGCATTTCACCGTTCTGGGGCAGGGGCCTCTGAGGACGCAATTGCGCGAGGCGGCGGAAGCGGAGGAGCGTGCTTTCTATGAGGGCAAGGCCAGCGCGGAATGGCTCGAAGCGCTGGAGCCGCTTGGCACGGACGCCAGCAAGCCATTTCTGGAAATCGCGCCCTGGATCATCGCGGTGTTTGCGCAACGCCGGGGCGGACCGAAACCGGGCGATGACCGAAAGAATTACTATGTCTCTGAAAGCGTCGGAATCGCCTGCGGTCTTCTGATCGCCAGCCTGCATCAGGCAGGGCTCGCCACTTTGACCCATACGCCAAATCCGATGGGCTTTCTGACCGAGATCTGCGAACGCCCGGTGACGGAAAAGCCGATGATGCTTGTGGTCTGCGGCTATCCCGCTGAGAGCGCGCAGGTGCCGTTACATGCGCTGGAGAAGAAAGCGCTTTCAGAGATCAGCGATTTTCGATGAGGTGAGATAAACGCGCCAGCGGCGCCAAAGCATTGCTGGCGCGGTGTCATCTCTAGGCCTTGCTGAGATCCGTTATCAGACGGTCGAGCGCTGTCAGCACGTCTTCAGACGATGCTTCCATCTCTTCTACAGCGGCTTCAGCGCCGTCGAAATCGCCTTGCGCGCAGAGACGGGCGGCGCGTTTGCCGCACTCATGCGTGCGCGCGTGCGGCGCTTCAATCGCAACAAAAGCCGGCATCGAGCCATACTGGCCGCGGGCCTTTTCATACCATTTGCCCAGGCGGCAGGACCGGTGATCGGAAAGTTCGCTCTCAGAGAGTTTGGTTGCACCCACCAGCATGCTGCTCAGACGCTTCTTCCACAGCAAATGATCAGACTTGGCGCAATGCAGCACGAAATTCTCGATATTGCGATCGCTCAGATCGCTCAGTGTCTGGCCAATGGTGGATTCCGTTCCGGCGCTGGCCTGAACCACATTCTCGACGCGTTCACGCGCTTTGGTGGCGCCATCCGCGATCTGGGTCACCGATTGTGACAACTCGGTCGTGGCGCTGGACTGTTCCTCGATCAGGCGCGCGATGTCAGAGACGATCTGGGCGCTTTCGCGGACCTTGTCCGTCACGGAATTGACCGCTTGTTCGGACGCATTGGCGGCATCAATTCCGGCGTGGATGGAGTTGGAGGAGTGCGACACCGCTTCGGTGATGGCCGTGACCTGGCGTTGCAAATGGTCCATGCGCTGGCGAATGTCTTCGGTCGCCTTGGCGGTTTGACCCGACAGCGCTTTGACTTCACCAGCCACCACAGCGAATCCCTTGCCCGCTTCGCCAGCGCGCGCCGCTTCGATCGTCGCGTTCAGCGCCAGCAAATTGGTCTGGTCCGCGATGGCGGCGATGGTGTCGACAATTTCGGCGATCTGGCGTGACGCCTGTTCCAGGTCGGTCACCCTGCCGGTGATCGTCTCGAACGCGCCGCCCAGTTGTTCAGTTTCAGAGCGAGTCAGCCTCACTGCTTCCAAACCGGATTGGGATTGTTCGACGCACAGGCCCAACGATTCAGCGCCACGATTGGCGAGCTTGGTGATTTCGTGAATCGAATGATCGAGCTCTTCCACAGCGGTCGACATGCCGCCTGCGTGGCGATCCATCTTGCGCACTTCGCCGGTTGCGCGCGAGACAGCAGCCATGGCGTTGGAGTTCTGCATGGACGCATTGACCGTCCGCTCAAGCTCAGCGGCGTTGCGTTGTGTCAGCTCTCGGTGCAAATCCGCAAGAGCCTCAGCCGCCTCACCTGGCAGACCATCCAGAACAGGCGCATGGCCAACTTTGATGCTGGCGATCGCTTTCGCGAACAGGCTGGACATATCCTGAGCGGGCGAGACGTGTTCTGCCGAGAAAGCAGGCTGGGCTGTGGCTTCCGACACGGCCTTGCGTCCAAAACTGAGCATGAAGTTTCCCCATAAAAATTATTGCTTTATGGGTAGCCAGTGTTTGGTAAACGCAGGGTTCACAAAGTCCTGGCTAAGCGCGAATGCGTCGCTCCACTGCTGTGCATGACCAGATCAGGGCGATCAGCCAGCCGATGACGGTCCATCCCAGCAACAGATTGGTCAGGAAAATCGCAAATCCGTTGTGATGGCCGCGCAGCAGCGCGATCAGCGTGGGCAGGAAATGCAGCACCGCCAGCAGAATCATTACGTCCATGACCAACCTCCTTATTGTTTGTCGATAAATGTGGGGAGGGCGGCGATAAACTGCAAGTGACGATCTGGTAAGGTCGCGCAGAAAAAACCCCGATGCAGCACACCGGGGTTTTGTCCGTCTCAGCCTGTGGCGAGCTGTTATTCAGGGAAGGTGTAGTCCTTGAACATCTCACGCAGCTTGGTTTTGAGGATCTTGCCCGTGGCTCCGATCGGCATTTCGTTGATGAACTCGATCCCGTCAGGCAGCCACCATTTTGGAACCCGCGTCGACAGATACTCGCGAATGGAGTCCGGCGTGGGCGTAGTGTTTGGCTTGGGCTGAACGATCAGAAGCGGACGCTCCTGCCATTTGGGGTGGGGCATGCCTACGGCGGCAGCCATTGCGACATCGGGATGACCCATGGCGGCGTTTTCCAGATCAATGGAGCTGACCCATTCGCCGCCGGACTTGATCACGTCCTTGGACCGGTCGGTAATGGTCATATAGCCGTCCTGGTCGATATGGCCGACATCCCCGGTCTTGAACCACCCGTCATCGGTGAAGCTGTCCGGGCCTGCGCCGCGATAATAGCTGTCGATGATCCAGGGGCCGCGCACATGGATATGGCCGGCGGACTGCCCGTCGCGCGGCAGCACATTGCCGTCATCATCTACCGTGCGCATTTCCACGCCGAACAGAAGACGGCCCTGTTTGAGCTTGATGCCGGCCTTTTCGTCCTCGGTCAGCTCTTCATGCTTGGGCAGGAGTTTGCCGACTGTGCCCAGCGGGCTCATTTCGGTCATGCCCCAGCCTTGTTGCATCTCGACGCCGTATTCGTTCTCGTATGCGCGCATCAGCGCTTCGGGCATGGCTGAGCCGCCCATCAGCACCTTCTGGACGCAATCAATCCGCTTGCCGCTGTCGCGCAGATACTGAAGCAGGCCCAGCCAGACCGTCGGCACGCCCAGAACCTGGTTCACCGCTTCGCCTTCGATCAGGCCTTGCAGGCTTTCACCATCAAGCTGTGCGCCCGGCATGACCAGTTTCGCGCCCGCCATGGCGGCGGCGTAGGGCACGCCCCAGGCATTGACGTGGAACATGGGCACCACTGGCATCACAACGCCGTCCGCGCCGACGCCGATGGCGTCCACGCTGCAACAGGCCATAGCGTGCAACACCGTTGAGCGATGCGAATAGAGTGCGCCCTTGGGATCGCCCGTCGTGCCGGACGTGTAGCACAGCCCTGCGGCGGCATTCTCGTCGAGCTCGGGGAAATCAAACTCGTCATGCGCGTTTTCGAGCAGGGTCTCGTAGATATCGATCTTTGTCTTGGTTTCAGGTTTGGTCGCTTCGCTGGTCATGGCGATCCAGCGCTTCACCGTCTTGCAATGCTTGGCCACCGCATCGACCAGCGGCGCGAAGGTTACGTCAAAGAAGACATGCTTGGCCTTGGCGTGATCAATAATCCAGGCGAGCTGTTCGGGACTGAGCCGCGGATTGGCGGTGTGAATCACAGCGCCCACGCCGGAGACCGCGTAATAGAGCTCCATATGACGATGTGTGTTCCACGCAATGGTGGTGATCCGGTCGCCCGGCTTCACCTTTAGCGGGCCTGTCAGCACATTGGCGAGCTTCTGGGTCCGCTTATAGCAATCGGCATAGCCATAGCGGTGTATTTCGCCAGTGTCGGGCAGGCGCGATACGATTTCACGCTGACCGTGATTGAGAGCTGCATGGTGTAAAATGTCCGCAATCATGAGCGGACGGTTCATCATCTGACCGCGTAGCAAGGCTCAGTCCTCCCCTGTGACCTGACGCTCAGCCGAGCCAAGCGCCGGTTCGTTTTGTTGTTGCGCCTATCAAAAGGCCCGAAAGCGCAGTACGCAATCCCTTTCGCACCAGTTTCTTGCAGCCGCACAAAAGTTCGAAAGGCTTTGTAGCCATGACGTCTCCGCTTCCCGAGTTTAAAGATGTCCGTGCAGCCGCCGCACGCTTGGAAGATGAGGCGGTCCGCACGCCTTTGCTGACCAATGCGGCGCTCGATGAGCGTCTGGGCGGACGAATTTTTTTAAAAGCGGAATGCTTGCAGAGAACTGGCACTTTCAAATTCCGAGGCGCCTATAACGCACTGTCCAAGCTCAGCGAATCGCAAGCCCGCAAGGGCGTGGTGGCGTTTTCCTCTGGCAATCACGCCCAGGGCGTGGCTGAGGCCGCCCGCATACTGGGGATCAAGGCGATTATCGTCATGCCCGAAGACGCCCCCGAGGTGAAGAAGGCGGGGGTTCTGGCGCGCGGCGCCCAGATCCGGTCCTATGATCGGGCGACCGAAAGCCGCGAAGAGATCGCCAAAGCGCTCTGTGATGAGAGCGGCGCGGCGTTGATCCCCTCTTATGATCATCCCGACATCATCGCTGGGCAGGGAACGTGCGGGCTGGAAATCTTTGAGACGCTCAAGACTGAGGGCGTTAGAGCCGATCAGCTGGTCTGCTGCGTCGGCGGTGGGGGGCTGATCGCTGGCATCAATCTGGCGGCGCAAGCCCTGTCGCCTGAAACAGCGATTTATGGCGCGGAGCCGGAAGACTTTGATGATCATGCCCGCTCCCTGGCCAGCGGCCATAGGGTCGAGAATAGTCGGAAATCCGGGTCATTATGTGATGCGCTTCTGAGCGAAACCCCAGGAAAGCTGACCTTCGCCATCAACCAGCCTCGGTTGAAAGGCGTGGGGGTCGTGAGTGATCTAGAGGCGTTGCAGGCCGTCCGGTTCAGCTTTGAAACGCTCAAACTCGTTCTGGAGCCCGGCGGCGCGGCGGCACTCGCAGCGCTCTTATCCGGCAAGATCGACGCGACGGGCAAAACCACAGTTGTGGTGCTGACCGGCGGCAATGTGGACAGCGCTGTCTTTCAAAAAGCGCTGTCCAGCTAGGTCTAACGGCCTTCAGCGCCGCCTTCTGCGTCTTCTTCCGGGGCGGTCAGGACGGGGGCGTTCGGGGAGGAGGCGTCTGCTTCGGCTTCCAGCGCGCGTTCCATCGCCTGGGCCTCTCGCAGAGCGGCGACGAAATCATCGGGCAGGGCCGGCAGATCGCGAGAGAACTGCCCGGAGAGGTCTTGGGTGATGTTGAGCGGCGTTGCTTCGCCATTGTTGAGGCGCGCGCGATAGACCTGAAGGTTCTCGATGATGCGTTGCACATAATTGCGCGTTTCCGAGAACGGTATGGATTCCACCCAGTCGATCGGGTCGATGTCATCGGTGCGCGGATCGCCATAGTTATCCACCCAGCGCCGCACCCGGTGCCCGCCCGCATTATAGGCTGCGAGCGCCATCACCAGCGAGCCTTCATAATCGGTCACCACTTCCTGAAGGTGGGCCATGCCCAGGGTCAGGTTGTACCCCGGATCATCTGTCAGCCATTGGAAGTTATAGGGCATATCCAGCTGGCGTGCGGTCTGGCGCGCGGTGGCGGGCATCATCTGCATCAGACCGCGAGCGCCGGCGCCGGACACGGCCCGGGGGTCAAACTCTGTCTCCTGACGAATAACGGAATAGGTCAACGCCACTTCTGGCGCCATGGGCGCAGCGTCCGGAAGGTCGATCATCGGATAGGCGCGTTCCGCCAGGATCATGCCTTGCAAACGGCCCGCTTTCGCGGCGCGTACAGCCTGACGGATCTGGAAGTATTCCAGCGCAATGTCAGTGATCATCGCCTGTTCCTCAGGCGTCTGCATCTCATCATCAAAATGGTACATGAAGACCCGGAACAGATAGTCCGCATTTACTTCCGCCAGTAAGCGCAGAGCCTGGATTTCGGGCCTGGCGTTGAAGGCGGCGCGCGCTTCTTCGCTGGGAACGGGGTCTGGCGGCAGATCAAGCTCGGCGGCGTCCGGCCCCAAAGCCAGCAGCGCCAGCTGCCCGTAATATGCGGTCGGGTATCCCGCCGCTGCGGTGAAGCGTTCTGAGGCCAGTTCCAGCTCGCCCGACGCTTCTGCAGCGCGCCCCTGCCAGTAGAGCGCGCGTGATGTGGAGACCGGCGTCGTGACGCCGTCTTCCAGGCGTTCGAAATGCGCGAACGCAACGCCCGGTTGGTCGAGTTTGGTCAGCGCCAGCCAGCCCGCCAGGAATTCGGCGTCGGCGAATTCCACGCCGCGCTCCATGCCATTGGCGGCGGCCAGCTCATAAGCGGTGTCGAATTCGCGATCCCGGATCAGGTCCAGGATCATCAATTTGCGCTCGGTCCACATGGATTCAAGCGCTGCCTCATTGTCATAGCTGTCAGGCAGCTCGAGCAGCAGCTCCAGAGAGGTGTCCAGACCCCGGCGGCGACGCCACCGTGCGCGCTCATAGACCAGGCCTGGAGTGTCGCTCAGCGAATCCGGAACGGCTGACACTGCGCTATCCACACCGCTGGAGCGGCTGGCCAGACGGATGCGTGCTTCCGCCACGCGACGTTCACCAGCAGAAAGCTCTGGCAAGAGGCGGCTGGCGGCGGTGCGCTGACCGGCCCACAACAGGTAATCGACGCGAGCCGCGTGATCATCATCAGTCAACAGATCGTCATGCTCACGCAGAACGTCGCGTTGATTTGACAGGCGCATGCTTTGGGTGCGCCAGGCGGTGCGGATCTGCTCGGCGCCTTCCTCTTCGCGTCCCAGTGCAATGAGCGATTCGCCCAGGGCGATGCGGCCTTCGCCGGTCACCGGCTCACGGTTTTCAAACCAGGCGACGATCAGGGGCGGGCTGAGCCCTGAATCCTCGATCTTCCATTCCGCTTCACGCAGGATCGAGGCGTGGCGCGGCCAGCCGTCCAGCTCATCGATGGCGCGATCCAGGTCTGAAAAGGGCGCGCGGGCGTCGCTGACCGCAATCCGCCACAGCAGAACGTGGTCCGCGACCGGATTGTCGAGCGCAATAATGGCGGCGCGCACATCATCCCACTCGTCATCGTCGGCGGCGCGCATGCCGTGCCTGAACGCCGTGAAGTCGGCGTCTGACAGCAAGACCGAATGGTTCGGCACAGGCGGTTTCAGCCGCGGTTCAGGCGTTTGAGCCTCCGCGGTTGTCAGCGGCAGGGAAAGGGCGAGCAGGAACAGCGCGGCGCGGGCCAGGGTCACGTCTGTATGTCCTATGTAAGAGCCGGATAAAGGGCAGGGTGAGCCAAGTGCAAGCCGCTGTCCATGATTGTCCTCTGCACTTGGCGCAAATCGGCGCGGCGCGTATGGTCCGCGCCCAAATTTGAAGTTCCCATGAAGGTCCGTCCCATGTTCCAAGGCTCCCTGACAGCGCTCGTCACTCCGTTCAAGAACGGCGCCGTTGACGAGAAAGCCTACGCCGCCCTGATTGAGCGTCAGATCGCAGCGGGTACGACGGCGCTTGTTCCGGCGGGCACGACAGCGGAAACGCCGACCCTGACCCACGCCGAGCGTCTGCGTAGCGTTGAGCTGTGCGTGGAGATCGCAGCCGGGCGGATCCCTGTGATCGCAGGGGTCGGGGTCAACGCCACAGCGGCGACAATCGAGCTTCAGGAACACGCCAAGCGGATCGGCGCGGACGCCGGTCTTGTCGTGGCGCCGTATTATAACAAGCCGTCTCAGGACGGGATCATCGCCCACTTCACCGCCATCGCGGACGCCGTCGCCCTGCCAATTTTCGTCTATAATATTCCGGGCCGGTCCATTGTGGACATATCAGTCGAGACCATGGCGGAGCTGGCGCGTCATCCCAATATCATCGGGGTGAAGGACGCGACAGGCGACATCCAGCGTGTGACCCGGCATCGCAATGTCATTGGCGAAGACTTCATCCAGCTGTCTGGCGAGGATGCTTCGGCTCTGGGCTATAACGCCCATGGCGGTCACGGCGCGATCTCCGTGACGTCCAATGTGGCGCCGGAATTGTGCGCCCGGTTTCAGAGCGCCTGCCAGGACGGCCGCTGGGATGAGGCGCGGGCGCTGAATGATCATCTGCAGCCTTTGCATGAGGCGTTGTTTTCCGCGCCCAGCCCGGGGCCCAGCAAATATGCGCTGTCGCTTCTGGGGCTGTGTGATGAAGAGGTGCGCCTGCCGCTGGTGGCGTGTCCTGACGCCGTGAAGGTCAAAGTCCGCGCGGCGATGGAAGGCTGTGGTCTGCTATGAGCAAGAAAAAAGAGGATAACGGCGTCGTGGCGGTCAATCGCCGCGCCCGGTTCGACTATGAGCTGGAAGACACGTTTGAGGCCGGCATCCAGCTTGTGGGCACAGAGGTGAAATCCCTGCGCGCGGGGAAAGCCAATATCGCTGAATCCTATGTCAGTCCCGAAGATAACGAGATCTATCTGATCAACGCCGATATCCCGCCCTATGACCATGGCAATCGCTTCAATCATGCGCCGCGCCGGCGTCGCAAATTGCTGCTGAAGAAAAAAGAGATCAACAAGATCGCAGGTTCAGTGGCGCGTGATGGCCGGACGGTCGTGCCCTTGCGCATGTATTTCAACGAGCGCGGCATCGCCAAGCTTCAGATTGCGCTCGCCAAGGGCAAGAAGACCGTGGACAAGCGCGAGACCAAGAAAGAACGCGACTGGCAGCGCCAGAAGTCCCGCCTGATGAAGAATTTCGGTTAGAGACGTTCAGCTTTCGTCCAGATGCGCCCGCGCGGCGCGAAACACGTCATGGAACATGGCTTCGGTTAGCCGTCCGGTGTTCGTATTGTAGCGCGAGCAATGATAGCTGTCGAACAGCGCCAGCGGACCGTTCGGCCCCTCCACATCGTGACCTGCGCCATGGGCGAACTTGAACGCAGATTGCTTATAGCCAAGCGCCTTGAGCGTGTTCTCATGCGAAACCCGGCCCACGCAAATAAGGGTTGAAAGCCGGGGCAGGGCCTCGATCCGGGCTGTCAGGAACGGCCGGCAATTATTCATTTCAGCGCCGATGGGCTTGTTCTGCGGGGCACGCAGCGCACAGCGTTGGTGATCATGGCGTCCACAAGTGTCAGATCGTCCTGGCCGTCAGGGTCGAACTGTCCTGTCGAAAAGCCGAACGTTTCGAGCGTCGGATAGAGCAGATCACCCGCCCAGTCGCCCGTAAAGGGGCGGGCGGTGCGATTGGCCCCGCCACGGCCGGGCGCCAGCCCGACGATCAGAAGGCGTGCATTCTGATCGCCAAAGCTCGGCACGGCGCCGTTGAACCAGTCTGGTTCAGCCGCGATGTTTTCAAGCCTGTACTCGACGAGGCGAGGGCAGAGCGCGCAATCGGGCGCTGGCTCCGCCGGGGCCTGACTATTCGTCATCACCGTTTTCGCCGTCTTCAAACTCGCGCTGGCGGCGCTCACGGCCTACCAGCTGCCCCAGGTCGCGCAGTTCGATGAAGGTGTCGGCCTGGCGGCGCAGATCATCGGCGGCCATGGGCGGGGAGGATTTCAGGGTCGAGACCACAGACACCCGGACACCTTTGCGCTGGACCGCTTCGACAACCTTGCGGAAATCGCCATCGCCGGAAAACAACACGATATGATCAAGGTAATCCGCGGCTTCCATCACATCGATGGCCAGGTCCACATCCATGTCGCCCTTGATGCGGCGACGCCCTGAATCGTCAGTATATTCCTTGGCCGCCTTCGTGATGACCTTGAACCCGTTATAATCGAGCCAGTCGATAAGGGGACGGATGGGCGTGTACTCTTCGCTTTCAATCAAAGCGGTGTAGTAATTGGCCCGGACCAGGCGTCCGCGCTTGCGAAACTCTTCGAGCAGACGTTTGTAATCAATGTCGAAATCAAGGTTTCTGGCGGCGGAATACAAATTTGCGCCATCAATGAATAAACCGAGCTTCTCGTTCGGGTAGAAGGTCATGTCTATGCCTTTCCAACAATCTCTATGTTTCAATGAGGCTCAGCGGGGCATATTCATCGCCCTGGGAGCCAATCGACCTTATCGCCGTCACACGCTGTTTGAAAACCTGCAGTCTGCGCTGCAACTGCTATCCCAGCGTGAGGTTTTGGTCCTTTCGTGTTCGCGGCCCTGGCGGACGCCCGCCTGGCCTGATCCGTCTCAACCGCCTTTTCTGAACGCCGTCGCCCAAATTGCTTGGGCGGGTGAAGATCCGGCGATCCTGATGCAGACCCTGCACGAGGTTGAAACGGCTTGCGGGCGGGTCCGATCCGTTCGGAATGCGCCGCGCACGCTTGATCTTGACCTGATTGATTTCAAAACAAGGGTCCAGGCGCCAAAGACTGCAAAGGATTTGGCGCTGCCGCATCCGCGCGTCAATGACCGCGCCTTTGTGCTCTTGCCTCTGCGCGAAATTGCGCCACACTGGCGATGTCCGACCAGCGGGGCGTTCATAGATACGCTGATCAGTCGGCTAAGCTGGAACGACCGCAAGGGCTGTCGCCCTGCGGGCGGAGTGCTTCATGCTGCGACGCACAGGTTGAAGCCCGACGCCACATAAGCTATCAGCAGTCTTTCAAGTTTTACGTATCCAAGGAGCGCCCCGGCATGGCTCGCGTTACCGTCGAAGATTGCATTGACAAGGTCGACAACCGGTTCCGTCTGGTTCTTTTGGCCGCGCACCGTGCTCGGAACATCTCCGCCGGCGCGGAGCTGACCCTGGATCGCGACAACGACAAGAACCCGGTTGTGGCCCTGCGTGAGATCGCTGATGAAAAGCTTGATCTGGATACGCTGGGTGAAAGCCTCGTCTCCGGCCTGCAACGTGTGATCCCGTCTGACGATGAAGAGGGCGGTATTGAAGAGCGCGTGCCGCAGACTGAAGCGCCCGCCGCACCGGCCCTGCCTGCGCCTGAAATGGACGAGACCGCCATGCTCAAAGCGTTGCAGTCAGACCGTGACGGCCCCGCTGACGGCCGCCTCTAAGCCTCATGAGTGCGCTGGCGTCTCCGTCTGCGCTCGCTTCCGCCGACGCGATCCCGAGCGCCGACGATCTGATCGCGCGCGTTCAGGCCTATTATCCGCAAGCTGATGCGGATCTTATCCGACGCGCTTACGACTTTGCACGCGACAGCCATGAAGGGCAGTCGCGTCAGTCGGGACATCCCTATTATTCTCATGTCGTCGCCGTCGCCATGCTGCTGGCTGAGTTGCGTCTGGACGTGGCCACCATCTGCACGGGCCTGTTGCATGACACGGTCGAGGACACGCCCGCGACGCTAGAGGATGTCGAGCGCCTGTTTGGCGCGGACGTCGCCCAGCTGGTGGACGGGGTGACGAAGCTGGGGCAGATGGAGCTGGGCTCCAAACGCACCAAGCAGGCGGAAAATCTCCAAAAACTCGTCGTCGCTATTACCCGCGACGTGCGCGTCCTGTTGGTGAAGCTGTGTGACCGGCTGCATAATATGCGCACTCTGCATTATGTGCCCAAGCCAGAAAAGCGAGAGCGGGTCGCACGCGAAACGCTTGAAATCTATGCGCCTTTGGCAAGGCGGATCGGGGTCAACCGCGTTTGCGTCGAGCTGGAGAACCTTTCCTTCCAGAACGTCAATCCGGCAGCTTATGAATCGGTCACCCGTCGTCTGACAGAATTGCGCGAAACCCGGGCGGACGCCGTCTCGATCGTCTCCTCCACTCTGTCCGAACGACTGACCGAAGCCGGCATTGAGTGCCGTGTCTTCGGACGGGAAAAGCGGCCGTATTCGATCTGGCGCAAGCTGGAGAAGAAGGGGGTGTCGTTTGATGATATCGCCGACATTTACGCCTTCCGCATCCTGACGGAAGATGCTGAGGCCTGCTACGCTGCATTGGGCGTTGTCCATCGGACCTGGCGCTGCGTGCCAGAGCGGTTCCACGATTACATTTCGACGCCGAAGCCCAATAATTACCGCTCGCTTCACACCACCATCATCGGTCCGGGCAATATCCGGATCGAATTGCAGATCCGGACGGAAGAGATGGAGCTGGTGGCGGATACCGGCGTCGCGGCGCACTGGCGCTACAAGACCGACGACGGTTACGCCTATGATCCCAACGCCGCGCGCGAGGCGGGCGGTGATCCGCTGGATCGCTTGCGGCCCTTCGTTGAAATTCTGGAGCAGGGCGGCGATCCGGACGAATTTCTCGAGCACGCCAAGCTCGAGATGTTTTCAGACCAGGTGTATTGCTTCACCCCCAAAGGCCGCCTGATCGCCTTGCCTAATGGCGCGACACCGCTGGACTTTGCGTTCGCGGTGCATACCGAGCTTGGATATTCCACAATTGGCGCGCGCATCAATGGACGCGAACGTCCCTTGAGGACGCGTCTGGGCAATGGCGATGTGATCGAGATCGTCAAGGGTGGCGAACGCCATCCTCCCGCAGGGTGGGAGGACATGGTCAGCACAGGCCGCGCCCGGGCCGCAATCCGCAAACTGATCCGCGAATCTGAAAGCGAAGAATTCGCCCGGATCGGCCGGGTGATTGCGGAACACGCTTTCGCACGCGAGGGCAAGGAGTTCCGCGACAGTGCGCTTGGCGATGCGCTCAAACGGCTGGAGCTGGACGATGTCGAGGCCCTGATGATCGCTCTGGGGCGCGGCACGGTCAGCTCGTCAGAAATGTTGGACGCAGTCTTTCCCGGTCAGCGCGAATATGACGGCGATTCCCTGTCTGATCGCGAGCGGATCGAGGACGGCAAAGGATCGCTCTTCGTGCATGGTCGCGGGCTGACGCCGGGCGTCTCGCTTCATTTTGCGGAATGCTGTTCGCCCATGCCCGGCGACCGGATTGTCGGCGTAATGCAGCCAGGTCGCGGAGTCGTGGTGCATGTCATTGATTGCGAACGGTTGGCAGAGTTTGAAGACGACGCCAGCCTGGCGAACTGGATTGACCTGAAATGGACGCCGGAAGCGGATACGCGCGGCGTCTCCATTGGCCGCATTCACGCGACCGTGCGCAACGAGCCGGGGGTGCTGGCCGAGATCGCAGGCGTGGTCGGCGATGCGCGTGGCAACATCACAGATGTAAAAACGCTGTCGCGCACGCGTGACTTTTTCGAGATGGCGTTCGATGTGGAAGTGTTCGACGCGCGCCATTTGTCCAATATTGTCTCGGCGCTGAAAACCAGCGACCGGGTGGTGTCGGCGGAGCGCGCGCGCTTCACTGAAGACCCTGCGTTAAAGGAGACCGCATGACCACCGAGGACGTGCTGGCGGAGTTCAAGGAAGCGGGTGCGCTTCTTGAAGGTCATTTCATTCTCTCATCCGGGCTGCGCAGTCCGGTCTTTTTGCAAAAAGCCCTGGTGTTTCGCGACGCGGCGCGCACAGAGCGCCTGTGCAAGGCGTTGGCGGAGGGTTTGAAAGCGGCCGGTCACGGGCCGTTCACCGCCATTGTGTCGCCCGCCATGGGCGGGATCATCCCTGGCTATGAAACCAGCCGTCACATGCAATTGCCCTTCATGTTCGTGGAACGTGAGAATGGCGAGTTCGCCCTGCGCCGCGGGTTTGAGCTGACTGCCGCTGACCGGGTTCTGGTCATTGAGGACATCGTCACGACGGGCCTGTCCTCACGCGAATGCATTGCCGCTATTGAAAAATCCGGCGCAAAAGTGGTGGCGGAAGGGTGTCTGGTGGACCGGTCCGGCGGTAAAGCGGATGTGGGCGTGCCGTTGGTGGCGCTCGCTACGGTGAATTTCCCGGCTTATCCCGCTGACGCACTGCCAGAAGATCTGGAGCGCATTCCGGCGATCAAGCCAGGCAGCCGAGGGCTGGCCTGATGTCGGAGCCGCGCCAGCGCCTTGGTTTGAATATCGACCATGTGGCGACCATCAGGAACGCCCGCGGCGGCGTGCACCCTGATCCCGCGCGGGCGGCGGCTATGGCGCATGCGGCCGGCGCAGACGGTTTGACCATACATCTGCGCGAAGACCGTCGTCATATCCAGGACGCGGATTTGCAAAAGGTGCGCGAAGCCTCGGACTTGCCGATCAATCTTGAAATGGCGGCGACCGAGGAAATGACCGAGATCGCGGTGGCGTTCAAACCACACGCCGCCTGCATCGTTCCAGAAAAGCGCGAGGAGCGCACCACCGAGGGCGGGCTCGACGTGGCGGGGCTGCATAATCAGATCGCGCCCATGGTGCGGCGATTGGCGGATGCGGGATGTCGTGTCTCCCTCTTTATTGAGCCGGACCCCGTTCAGATCGCGGTCGCGGAAGTTCTGGGCGCGCCGGTCGTCGAGCTGCATACCGGGCGTTATGCAGAGTTGTGGCTCGAAGGCGGTTCGGATGCGGCGTCCTCCGAGCTGGAGCGCATCCGCCTGGCGGCGGTTGAAGCGCGCAAGCGCGGTCTGGAGCCCCATGCCGGCCACGGCCTGACGTTTGACAATGTGAAGCCGATCGCCGCCATTCCGGAAATCGCGGAGCTCAATATTGGTCATTTTCTGATTGGCGAGGCGATTTTTACAGGTCTCGATGCGGCCGTGAAACACATGCGCGCCTTGATGGATGAAGCGCGGGCGGAGCGCGCCCGGTGATCCTGGGGATTGGATCAGACCTGACCGATATTCGCCGCATCGAGCGGGCGATCACCCGGTTTGAGACGCGGTTTCTCAATCGGATTTTCACTCCCGCTGAGCAAGCGCGCGCGGAAGCCCGACCAGGGCGAATAAATACATATGCCAAACGGTTTGCCGCGAAAGAGGCCTGCGCCAAGGCCTTGGGCGGCGGGTTGTGGCGCGGGGTCAGCTTCACCGATATCGAGGTCATGAACCTGAAGGGCGGCAAGCCCAGCATCGATCTTAATGGCGCGGCGAAAACCCAGCTCGAGGCCTTGTGTCCTGAAGGTCACGAGACACGCATTCATCTCACAATGAGTGATGAACCGCCCTATGCGCAGGCTTTTGTGGTGATCGAAGCGGTTGACCCAAGGGCCAGTTGAGAGAATGAAGCCCCGTATCATGAGTGATCGGATCAAAGATTTTGAAGCGCGCATACACTACCGGTTCAAGGACCGGGAGCTTCTCGAGCGCGCGCTGACCCATGCCTCCCACGGTGATGGCCGTTCGCGGGCCGCCTCTAATGAGCGCCTAGAATTTCTCGGAGACCGGGTTCTAGGGCTGATGGCGAGTGAAAAGCTCTATGAAACCTTCCCCAGTCTGGAAGAAGGCGGGCTGGCCCAGCGTTTGAACGCGGTGGTGAACAAATCCGCCTGCGCTCGCGCGGCGCGTCGGTGTGATCTGGGTGAGGGATTGCGGCTCTCCGCCGCCGAGGAACGCTTGGGCGGACGTGAGAAGGAATCCATCATCGCTGATGCGTGTGAAGCGGTGATCGGAGCGCTCTATCTGGATGGCGGTCTGGAGGCCGCGCGGGCCTTTTTCACCACCTTCTGGGCGGACGAGTTTGATAAGCTGACCCGTCGCCCCAAGGACGCCAAATCCCAGCTTCAGGAATGGGCGGCGCAAAAAGGCTATGGTGTTCCGGTTTACGAGACCGTGGCGCGCAAAGGGCCGGATCACCGACCGATGTTTGAAATAGAAGTCCGGCTCGACGGAGTCGCGCCGGCCCGCGGCGAGGGCGGATCCAAACAGGATGCGCAGCGCGCTGCGGCCTCGGAAATGCTTAAACGGGAGGCCGTGGATGGCTGAACAAAACGCCACGCGCGCGGGCTTTGTCGCCATTATCGGTGCGCCGAACGCAGGCAAATCAACCCTGGTGAACGCTTTGGTGGGCCGCAAGGTCTCCATCGTCACCCCCAAGGTCCAGACCACGCGCTTTCAGGTGCGCGGCGTCATGATGCATGGCGCAGCACAATTGGTGCTGGTGGATACGCCCGGCGTGTTCGCCCCGCGCCGTCGCCTTGATCGCGCCATGGTCGCCAGCGCCTGGGAAGGCGCCGATGATGCGGACGCCATCGTCCATGTGGTGGACGCCGCCGCCCAGATCAGCAAGGCGCGTCGCACCATGGAAGATGTAGAGCGCGTGATCGACGGCCTCAAAGCCCATGATCTGAAAGCCGTTCTGGTCCTAAACAAGATTGATCTGATCAAGCGTGACGAATTGCTGTCCTTGTCTAAAAAGCTATTTGAATCAGGGGTCTATAGCGATGTCTTCATGATCAGCGCCAGCAATGGCGACCGTATCAAGGATTTGGCGGACTTTCTGGTCACCCTGATGCCGGAAAGCCCGTATCTCTACCCTGAGGACCAGATTGCGGATCTGTCAGAGCGCATGCTGGCCGCCGAGGTGACCCGCGAAAAACTCTATCTGCGCGTTCACGACGAGTTGCCTTATGGGCTGACAGTGGAGACGGAAGGCTGGAAGGACCAGCGTGACGGCTCGGTTCGGATCGAACAGACAGTGTATGTGGAGCGTGAAGCACACAAGCCGATGATCCTGGGCAAGGGCGGTCAGACCATCAAATGGGTCTCCACCGCCGCGCGCACCGATCTTGAGGAACAGCTGGGCCGCAAGGTTCACCTCTTTCTCTTTGTGAAAGTGCGTCCCAACTGGGGCGATGAGCGCACCCGCTTCAACGCGCTCGGGCTCGATTTCGACGCCTGATGGAGTGGACCGCCTCAGGCCGCATCATCGCCGTGCGCCCTCATGGGGAGACGAGCGCGGTGATTGAGGTTCTGACGGCGGAGCATGGCCGACATGCTGGCCTTGTGCGCGGCGGACGATCCCGCGCCATGCGCCCTATCTTGCAACCAGGCAACCGCGTGCGCGCTGTCTGGCGCGCCCGGCTTGAAAGCCATCTGGGCGGATTTCAGGTCGAGGGTGAAGATCTGTCCGTCGGCGTCGTTATGGATGACCCGCTGGCTCTGTCAGGTCTGAACGCCGCCTGCGCCATGGCCTCCTTATGCCTGCCTGAGCGTGAAGAGCATCCAGCGGTTGCGAACGCGTTTGAAGTGCTGATCGCGGCTCTGGAAGACCCGGATCTTTGGCCTGCGCTCTATGTGCGGTGGGAGGCGGGGCTGTTGTCTGATCTTGGCTATGGCCTGGACTTGCGTCGCTGTGCGGCGACCGGCGTCGAGACGGATCTGGTGTATGTGAGTCCCAAGTCAGGTCGCGCGGTCAGCGCCGAGGCGGGCGCGCCTTATCAGGATCGCATGCTCGCCTTGCCTGATTTCATGAAGGGCGGCGGCGCCATCCGCGAAGGCGATGTGGGCGCGGGATTGAAACTCACCGCTCATTTTATCGAGCGCCGCGTGCTCTGGCCGATGGACCGTATGCTGCCGGACGCGCGTACGCGCATGATCGAACGGCTTGAGGGCGAGGGGCGACTTTAGGGCGACGGCCGCAACTGTTGAAAAGCCTGCGTCATGACCTGCCCTGACACGACGTTCCGCTCCATACTGGTGCCCAATCGAATCACTAAGGTGACCTGAGGGACTTTGGATGGGCGAGCAATTTCCGGGCGATGGCGGCCGTATTTTCGATGAGAGCTTCAATGAGGCGCTCTCTTCTCGCTATCTCGCCTACGCCCTGTCCACGATCACCCAGCGGGCTCTGCCTGATGCTCGCGACGGTCTGAAGCCGGTTCACCGGCGCTTGCTTTATGCGATGCGTCTTCTGAAACTGGCGCCGGACACGGCGTTCAAGAAATGCGCCCGTGTGGTCGGCGATGTGATCGGCCGGTTCCACCCCCATGGCGATCAGGCCGTTTATGAAGCGCTGGTGCGTCTGGCGCAGGATTTCTCCTCGCGTTATCCGCTGGTCGAGGGTCAGGGCAATTTCGGCAATGTGGACGGCGATGGCGCCGCGGCCATGCGATACACCGAAGCGCGCCTGACCGAAGCCGCCCAGCTGATCTTGCAAGATTACGATGACGGCACGGTCGATTTTCGCGAGACCTATGACGGCGAGGACAAAGAACCGCTGGTTCTGCCCGCCGCCTTTCCAAACCTGCTGGCCAATGGTTCCGCGGGCATTGCCGTGGGCATGGCGACCAATATCCCGCCCCATAACGCGGCCGAGCTGTGCGACGCCGCGCGCCATCTGATCAAGACGCCGGGCGCTGCAACAGAAACCTTGCTCAACTACGTGCAGGGGCCAGACTTCCCTACGGGCGGGGTGTGCGTGGAGACGCGCGAAAACATCCTCGACGCTTATGAGACAGGCCGGGGCGGCTTTCGCCTGCGCGCCCGCTGGGAGGTTGAAGAGCTGGGCCGCGGTCAATGGCAGATCGTGGTCACCGAGATTCCATATCTCGTTCAGAAGGCCAAGCTGATCGAGCGTATCGCCGCGCTTCTGGATCAGAAAAAGCTGCCGCTTCTGGCCGATGTGATGGATGAAAGCGCGGAAGATGTTCGCCTGATCCTGGAGCCGAAATCGCGCACGATTGATCCGGCCTTGCTGATGGAATCCGTTTTCAAGCTGACTGATCTCGAAATTCGCTTCGCGCTGAACCTCAATGTCCTCGACCCGACCGGCGCGCCGCGCGTGGTGGGGCTGAAGGAAGCGCTGCAGATCTGGCTCAACCACCGCCGTGACGTGGTGGTGCGCCGCGCCACCCGCCGACTGGAGCAGGTGGAGGACCGGCTGGAAGTCCTGTCGGGCTTCATGGTCGCCTATTTGAACCTCGATGAAGTGATCCGCATCATTCGGTTCGAAGACCATCCCAAAGACCAGCTGATCATGACCTTCTCACTGACCGACCGTCAGGCCGAAGCCATCCTCAACATGCGCCTGCGCAGCTTGCGCAAGCTTGAAGAGATGGAGATCCGCGACGAGCAGAGCCGGCTTGAAGGCGAGCGCGATGAGCTGACCGACCTGATCGGCGATGAAGCCCTGCAATGGAAAAAGGTCGACAGCGAAGTCGCGGACGTCAAAAAGCGCTTTGGTCCGAACACGCCGCTGGGCAAACGCCGCACCACCTTCGCTGATGCTCCGGACGCAGATTTCGCCGATATGGTGGAAGAAGCGCTGATCCCGCGCGAACCCATCACGATCGTGTTGTCGCGCATGGGCTGGATCCGGGCGCTCAAGGGCCATACCGACGATGTAACCGGCATCAAGCACAAGGATGGCGACGAGACGGCGTTCTCGCTAAAAGCGGAGACCACCGACAAGATCCTGATGCTCACGACCGATGGTCGCGTCTACACGCTCGACGCCTCCAAACTCCCCGGTGGGCGCGGCTTTGGCGAGCCGGTGCGTCTTCTGATTGATATGGATGAAAGCGCGGAGCCGGTCGCTCTCTTTAAATACAAGGCGGATCGCAAACTGCTACTCGCCTCCACCTCGGGGCATGGCTTTGTGGTGGCGGAAAAAGACCTGCCCGCCATCAAGCGCGCCGGGCGTCAGGTGCTCAATGTGATCGACGGGCACAAGGCCATGATGGCGCTGCCGGTCACGGGCGACCGCATCGCGGTGCTGGGCGAGAACAAGAAGCTGCTGGTCTTTAACGCCAATGAGATCCCCGAAATGGTGCGCGGCAAGGGCGTGCGCCTATTGGGCGGCAAGTCTGGTGATGTGGCCGATATCAGCGTCTTCAATTCAGAAGAAGGCCTTGTACGCGTCGATCCGGCCGGCCGCCGTCATCTGGTTGAAGACTGGCGCTATTATGAAGGTAAACGCGCCAGCGCCGGCAAACTCGCCCCGCGCGGCTTCGCCAATAAGAGCTTTGGCGGACGCTAACCACAAACGAAGAGGCCTAAGCCCTTCACCGCGCTGTCACTTGGCCTTCTCCCCCAATCGGAGTAAGGCTTTAACCCGTTTCCCTTCAGCGCCATCAAGGAGCGTTTCATGGAATTGCTGATTACTTTCGGTGTGATCGTCCTGATCGGCCTGTTCATCATGACGATCTACAACCGTCTGGTGGCGCTGCGTCAGACCACGCGACAGGCCTGGGGCGATATCGATGTCCAGCTCAAGCAGCGCCATGATCTGGTGCCCAACCTGGTTGAAACCGTCAAAGGCTATGCCAGCCATGAGAAAGAGACGCTGGAAAGCGTCGTGAAGGCCCGCCAACAGGCCGTGGACGCGAGCTCGGTCAAGGATCTGGCCGCCGCCGAGAACGTCCTGTCCGGCGCGCTGCGTCAGCTCTTCGCCCTGTCTGAAAGCTATCCGGATTTGAAGGCGAACGAGAACTTCCTGTCGCTGCAGAACGAGCTGGCCGATCTTGAAAACAAGATCGCCGCCGCGCGTCGCTTCTTCAACAATGCGGTCAGCGAATACAACACCGCCCGCGAGCAATTCCCCGCCGTGGTGCTGGCCAATTCCTTTGGCTTTAACGAGGCGGATTTCTTTGAAGTCGCCGCCAATGAACGCGCCGCCGTCAACGCCGGCCCGTCTGTGAAGTTCTAGGGCCATGCGCAGGCAGGAGGAGGGCGCATCATGATCGCCGCCGCCGGCCTGCGCACCCATATCTGGAACAATAATCTCAAATCCATCGCGCTGCTCGCCGGCTTTCCTGTTCTGGTGCTGGCCATCGTGTTCGCTGGCGCTCTGGCCTGGAGCGGATATGCGGACGCCCCCGCCAAAACCGGCGCCTCTGCCGACGCGATGGGACCGGCGCTTGAACTGACCTTGCGCGCCTTTCCGTCTGTGATGATCGGCGTCGCGGTCTGGTTCGTCATCGCCTGGCTGAGCCATCAGGCGATGATTGATGCGGCGACCGGCGCGCGCAAAGTGAGCCGCACCGAAGAGCCCGAGCTTTATAACCTTCTTGAAAATCTGACGATTTCACGCGGCATGCCAATGCCGTCCTTGCGCATCATCGAGACCGATGCGCTGAACGCCTATGCATCGGGTCTGAGCGAAAACAAAGCGGTCATCACCGTGACTCGCGGTCTGATGAACACGCTGAACGCACAAGAGCTGGAAGCGGTTCTGGCCCATGAATTGAGCCATGTGATCAACCGCGATGTCCGGCTGTTGGTGATCGCGGTGATATTCGTGGGGATCATCTCCTTCACGGTCGAGATCGCCGCGCGGGGTCTGTTTCATGGTTCGCTGGCCCGCGCGGGCGGCGGTCGCCGCGGGCGATCGGGTAATGCGGGCGTGATCTTGCTGGTGGCCGTGCTGATCGTCGCTCTGGCCTATGCGCTCGCGATCGTCATCCGCTTCGCCCTGTCACGCTCACGCGAATTTATGGCGGACGCCGGGGCGGTGGAGTTGACCAAAAATCCTGACGCCATGATCTCAGCATTGGAAAAGATTTCAGGTCGTAGCGAAATCAAGTCCGCGCCGGAAGAAGTGCGTCAGATGTTTATCGAGAACAAACCCAAGGCGAGCTTCGCCGGCCTGTTCGCCACCCATCCGCCGATCGAGAAGCGCATCGAGGCGCTGGAGACCTATGCCGGCGGGCGTCGTCGCCCGCGCGACACCTCGATCCCGTCCATCTAGTTTGCGCCTGAGTCCAGGTCGTTTTCAGGGTGGTCTTCATTCAGAAGCGGCGCATAGGACTGGGCGTAGAGATACCAGACCGAGGCGAACAGGGCTGCGATCATGGGGCCGACAATCAGGCCCACGGCGCCAAACAGTGTGAGCCCGCCCAGGGTTGAGATCAGGATCATCAGATCAGGAAGCTTGGCGTCCTGTCCCACCAGGCGGGGACGTAAAAGATTGTCGATCAGCCCCACCACGAGCGCGCCCCAGGCGATCAGCAAACCGCCTTCGACATAACGGCCGCTGGCGATCAGCCACAGTCCCGCGGGGCCCCAGACCAGCGGCGGGCCAATGCCGGGAATGACCGACAGCACGGCGGTGAGCGTCGCCAGGAACAGGGCGCCAGGGACTTCAGCCAACGCCAGCGCGCCACCCGTCAGAACGCCTTGAATAATGGCGATGACGAACGTGCCTTTCACGGTGGCGCGAATGGTGGACATGGCGCGCTCGACCAGCAGATCGCGATCTTCAGACGGCATGGGCATGAGCTTCAGCCCCTGACTGGCGAGGCGAGGGCCCTGGGTTAGGAAGAAGAACAAGGCGAACAGCATCACCACCAAATCGAGGAATGCGCCGAAAGTGCCCGAGGTCGCTCGGCGTAGAGCCTCCACCAACCAGCCACCGGCGTTCGATGCGAACTGCGCGGCCTGACTGGTGATGTCCTGCTGGTAGGGCGCCAGACTTTCGCGGAAGGGCAACCAGGCGGGCAGAGCTTCAAGCCCGCCTTCGCGGATGGCGGCGATCTGGTCTTGCAGCCAGGGCGCGACCGCGCCGGTCACCTGCACGGCCTGATCGGCGACAATCACCAAAATGGCGGCCAGCGGGATCAGCACGACCACTACAGCCAGAAGCAGCACCACGCCGGCGGCGGCGGAGCTGGAGCCAAACAGAACCCGTCTCATAAAGCGATGGACGGGATGCAGGAACATCGCGAACACAGCCGCCATGAAGAGCGGGCTGAGAAAGCCGCGGATCATCCAGATGAAGATGACTGAAATACCGAGCGCCAGCACCACGATGAACAGGCGCTGCAGCGCTTCACGATCAGACATCAGGGCGGAGATGTTGCTGCCGCTGGGTGAGGCCTCGGATTTGTTCTGATCAGTCATACAGCAATCCCGGAAGCGCGGTCGCCAGCCAAGGCATCAGCGCGACCATAGCGATCATTAGAAGCTGAATTATGACGAAAGGCGCAGCGCCCCGATAGATCGCGCCCGAGGTCAGCGAGGGCGGCGCAACGCCGCGCAGATAGAACAGCGCAAAGCCGAATGGCGGTGTCAGGAAACTGGTTTGAAGATTCAGCGCCATCATCACGCCCAGCCAGACGGGGTCCACCCCCATCATGAACAGCACCGGAGCCACGATCGGCACAACAACAAAAGTGATCTCGATGAAATCCAGGAAGAAGCCCAGAAGGAACATCACCACCATCACCACGATCAGCGCACCGGTGACGCCGCCGGGCGCGGCTTCCAGAGCCGTGCGGACCGTGTGATCGCCGCCGAGCTCGCGGAAGACGAGAGCGAACAGGCTGGCGCCGATCAGAATGACGAAAACCATCGCCGAGATTTGTGCCGTGGACCGCATCACCTGATCCAGAACCTCGGTCTTGAACAGTCGCATGCAGGCGAACAAAACGCCCAGGCCCGAAAGCGCTGACAGCCCGTAGGCCAACCCCATCTGCACCCCCGAGCCGCCCGCTCGCAGGTCAAGGACAAGCGGTGAAAGCAGTAGCAAGAACAGGCTTATTGAACCGATGATGATGACGGTCTGGCCAAAAGCGGGATTGTCCGTCCCACCACTATTGCGATAGCCCGCCAGCAAAATCGCACCCAGCGCGCCCACGCCCGCAGCTTCCGTAGGCGTGGCGAGCCCGCCCAGGATCGAGCCCAGCACAGCAATGATCAGGATGAGGGGCGGAATCAATGCGCCCAGCAGCTTGCCCCAATCGGCATGGATTTCATCCGGGGGGATCGCGGGCGAGGCGCTTGGACGCACAATGGCGACGCCGACCTGATAGAGGATATAGACGGCGACCAGCAGCAGGCCGGGGATCAGCGCGCCTGCGAAAAGATCGCCCACCGAGACGATGTCAGGCGAGAAGATGCCCTGCGCCCGTTGCGCCTCGGCATAGGCGGAAGACAGCTGATCGCCCAGCAGAACCAGAACGATTGATGGCGGGATGATCTGGCCCAGCGTGCCGGCGGCGGCGATGGACCCGGCGGCGAGAGACGGCGAATAGCCGCGTTTGAGCATGGTGGGCAGGGACAAAAGCCCCATGGTAACGACCGTGGCGCCCACAATGCCGGTTGAGGCGGCCAGAAGCGCGCCGACGATCACGACCGAGATCCCCAGCCCCCCGCGCAATGTACCGAAGAGCGAGCCCATGGAGTCGAGCAATTGTTCGGCGATGCGAGACTTTTCCAGCATCACACCCATGAAGACAAAGAGCGGCACCGCCACCAGAATGGCTTTGTCCATCTCCATGATGTTGCCGTAGATGCGCTGCGGGAAGGCGCGCAGATGGAAGGGATCAAACAGACCCAGCACCAGTCCAATCAGGGCGAATGCGAGACCGACACCCGCGAGGGTGAACGCCACCGGAAAGCCGCGCAGCAGGGCGGCGAAGGCCGCAACAAACATCGCAAAGGGCAGGAGACTAAAAATCAAATCCATAATTTAGTCTCTAAAGCTCATGTTCTGCATTATCGCAACCCACAGGAGGCGGGGTTTCGCCAGATAGCGTCAGCGCGGCGCGAGACGCCAGGGCGAAGCCCTGGCCAATCATCATGACAGCGAAGACAGGGATGGCGGTTTTCAGCAAGAAGACCAGCGGCAGACCGTCGCTTTCCCGTGATCGCTCGAGGATGCGCCAGGCGCCGCCCACATAGCTCTCTGCCGTGATAAGGATCAGCCAGCACATGGGGATGAGGGCGAGATAGACGCCGAAGAGATCGGTCCAGGCTTTGCCGTGATCAGAGAGCTTGGAATAGACGATATCTACTCGGACATGACCGCCATTATAAAGCGTCGCCGCGCTTGAGAGCAGAAACAGGATGGCGTGCAAATAGATCACGCTTTCCTGCAGCTTGGTCAGAGAGACGCCGAACACATAGCGCTGCACCACAATCAACCCGGTCACCAGCACCAGCGCCAGCGCCGCCCAGCGCACCATGTCGCCAACCGTGACGGAAATGGCGTCAAACAGCGCGATCAGTCGACGCAGCAGCCTGGATACCGGAGCGGGCAAACCCTTGAAGCGGCCATAGATCGCGCACACCAAGGCGATCAGCAGGAACGGGCTGAGCGCCCAGCCGAGATAACCCAGGACACGCCCGGTGATCGCAGCGACAGCGCTGATATGATCCGTCAACACAGCGCCGATTGCGCCCTGTGAAAAGGCGTCGGCCGCAAGCAATAGAGCCGTGACAGCGATCACGGCGAGCAGAAGGCGATCCGCAAGTTTCATGGTCTATCGGCCAAGCACCATTTCACGCTTCTGGTAATAGGGGGCTTCAGACACATTGGCCCAGTCCCGGCCCAGGCGTCGGGCTTCGCGATAGCTGTCATAGACGCGGCGGCTCAAAGGATCCGCATTAGCGGTGTCAGCGACAACGGCTTCTGAAATGCGCCCCACTTCTCGCCAGATTTCGTCTGAGAATTCACGCAGCTGCACGCCATGCTCGCCTGTGAGAGTGCGCAGGGCGAGGCCGTTCTGGTAGGTGAACTCGGCCAGAGATTGATTGTTTGCTGCGCGAGCGGCGGCGCGGACGACAGCTTGTTGATCCGTCGGCAGGGAATCCCACACGCCGCGATTAAGGCCGACTGCCAGAGACGAGCCCGGTTCATGAAAGCCCGGCCCGTAATAGTAAGGCGCCTCTCGGTAAAATCCGAAGGCGAGGTCATTCCAGGGGCCGACCCATTCGGTTGCGTCAATGGCGCCAGATTGAAGCGATTGGTAGATTTCACCGCCTGACAACGCGACAGCAGCGCCGCCCAACTCGCGCAGGACCGAGCCGCCCAGGCCCGGAATGCGCATGCGCAGGCCGCGGAAATCTTCCAGTGTATTGACTTCACGTTTGAACCAACCGCCCATCTGGTGACCGGAATTGCCAGCCTGGAACGCGATCAGGCCAAACTGACCAGACAGTTCCTCCCACAATTGCTGACCGCCGCCATATTCCACCCAGGCCATGATTTCATGGGCGGTCATGCCCAGGGGCACGGCGCAGAAAAAGTTGAAGGCGGGCGAACGGCCCTGCCAATAATATTCGGCGCCATGATACATGTCGGCGACGCCGTTGGAGACCGCGTCAAAGACTTCAAACGCGCCGACGATTTCACCTGCGCCATAAACTTCGACTTCAAGCGCGCCACCGGTCATCTCGGTGATGAATTGCGCCGTGCGCTCGGCCGCAGAGCCTAGACCAGGAAAGCCTGTGGGCCAGGTGGTGACCATGCGCAAACGTCGCGTGCGATTGCGGTTCACCGCTGGCGCGGCAGGCGCTGACTGTGCGCCCGTATCCTGCGAGCAGGCCGATGCGGCGCCAGCGGCGACCACCGCGGCGCCGGACAAAAACGTACGACGATCCATCTATTCCTCCCCAGGCGGACAGACTGATTATGGTTCAGTGCTTGTCCGTGATGTCAGCGTTTGATCACTCTTGTGCTTTCGAGGGCGGCTGCAAGGGCCGCCAGCCTTCAGGTTCAAGCACTTCGAGCGGTTTGTAATGAGCCTTGTAGTCCATTTTCGGACTGCCTTGCACCCAGTATCCCAGATAGACAAACGGCAAATTCTCGGCGCGGGCGCGCTCGATATGATCGAGGATGATGTAAGCGCCCAAGCTGTCCTTGACCCGTTCGGGTGCAAAAAAACTGTAGACCAGTGAGAAGCCGTCAATCAGCCGATCGACCAGAACGCAGGCGATCAGCTGACCGTATGCGTCACGGTATTCGACGAGCTCGGTATGCTCGGCGCCATCCTCGATCATGGATGCAAAGTCGAAGAAATCCATGCCCGCCATATCGCCATCACCATGGCGAGCGTTGAGATAGCGGCTGAGCAGAGCGAATTGTTCTGGCATCGCTTCGGCCGGGCGAGGCAGGCGCAACAGTCCGGCATTGCGTTTCAGCACCCGGCGCTGCGTGCGCGAGGCTTTGAATTCAGATACCGGGATGCGGGCGGATTTACACGCCGAGCACATCTCGCAGGCCGGCCGATACAGGATGGATTGTGAGCGTCTGAACCCGGCATGGGTCAGGATGTTGTTCAGATGCGCCGTCTGTTCGCCATCCACCCGCGTGAAAATCTTCCGCTCCATCCGGCCCTCAAGATACGGGCAAGCGGTGGGCGCTGTCAGGAAGAAGGGCAGTTGACGGGTCGCAAACGGGCGAGTCACGAGCATCCTCTTAAACGCTAAAGTCCAGCCATCCTAACCTGAGCTAGGCCAAGGCGAAACTGATGCCAACCAAAACGGTGAAGGCAAGCCATATCAAAACAGCGAGGGGTGCGCCGGCGCGAATGAAGTCCGCAAAGCGGTATTTTCCAGGCCCCATCACCAGAAGATTGGTCTGATAGCCGATCGGCGTCGCAAAACAGGTGTTGGCGGCGAACAGCACCGTCAATGCGAAGAGCGTTGGGTCTGCGCCCACAGAGTTGGCCGCCGTCACTGCAATGGGGGTGAACAGGATGGCGGTCGCGTTATTGGACAACACATTGGTCAGAACCATCACCAGGAAGAACAGAGCCGAGACCAGCGCTGTCGTGCCCAATGGCGAAAACACATGCACTACGCCCATGGCCAGGACCGTCGCGCCGCCCGTGGCCTCCATCGCTGTCCCCAACGCAAAAGCTGAGCCGATCAGCAGATAGAGCTTGAGGTCGAACGCTCGCGCGGCCTGACGCACATTCAGGCACCCCGCGCCGATCATGGCCGCCGCGCCAATCAGAGATGCGACGACGATGGGGAGCAGACCCGTGGAAGCGGCCAGCACGACACCGCCCAGAATCGCGCGTGCGATGGACGCCTTGCGAATATCAGGCAGATCAGAGGTCGCCCAATCCATCAAAAGAACATCTCGATCCGCTCGCAGGCGGCGCATGGCGTCCGCACCCCCAAAGAGCAGCAAGACGTCACCGGCTTCCAGGCGGATTTCGCCCAGCTTGGCGCGGATCATTCGCGAGCGCCGCTGCACCCCCAGAACAATGGCGCCAACAGCATGACGGAACCCGATCTGGCGCACGGTGCGGCCGATGAGACGCGAACCCGGTGAGACCACTGCCTCAGTCAGCGCCAGGCGTTCTCCGCGTGTGGGCAGATCTGCTGGCCCCGCGGACCGCAGGACGCCTTCGACGAATTCAGCGCGACTGGAGAGAAGTTCTGTGAGTTTCTTGCGGGTGGCGGCGATGATGATCAGATCGCCCTGTTTGAGTACGATGGAGTCAAAAGGCGGCAAAAACGCATCTTCATTGCGCTGAACCATCCGCACAGTGATGTCGCCCAGCTCAGTGAACATGCCGGCCACCGGCTTGGCCCCGACCAGCGGATGACCTGCGGTCACTTCGATCTGGGCGATATACTGCTTGCCCGGCGATCCCGCCTTGTCGTCTTCGGATTCTTCACGCTCTGGCAGCAGCTTGGGCATGATAAAAGCGATATAGATCATGCCGACGATCGAGAGCATGACGCCCATTTGGGCGGGTTGGAAAAAGCCCAGCGTCTCGCCCGTGCTCGCCAGCAGGCTGTCAGCCACCAGAAGGTTGGTGGACGAGCCGATGAGCGTCGTCATGCCGGCGAAGATGCACACAAAGCTCAGAGGCATCATGAAGACCGACGCCGAGCCGCCCATCCGAGCCGCCACGGCGCCCAGTATGGGGATGAACATCACGACCACGGGCGTATTGTTGATGAAGGCGGAGACGCCAAACACCAGTGCAAACAGCGTCACAATGGTCAGCTTGGGCCGTACATCGAACATGGACAGCAAAGTGCGGGTCGGGCCATCCAGCGCACCGGTGTGGAAAATGCCCTGACCCACGACCAGAAGCGCCATGATCGTCAGAAGGGCCGGGTTAGAGAAACCCGCCAGGAGCGCGGCGGCTGTGGGGGCGTCATCTGCGCCGAAGAGTTCAAAAAAGACCAGCGCAGAGCACAGGATTACGACCGAGACGAGCTCTAAAGCGAACTTCTCCCAGCAATAAAAAACGATGGCTCCGCCGACACCGACCAGAACCGCCCACATTCGCCAGTCCGATAATACGGAGAGGTCGTCCATGCCCGTCACTCTTGCCCCGCGCGGATTCGCGCCAAAGTGAGCAGGTTAACGCCTTTGCAGCATGATGCGAGCGTGAACCGCTGTGCGCAGAGACTCTTTTAGGAGAGCCTCTGCGTCCGGCTAGAGCGCATGACCGGGCGGAATGGCCGGAGCCTCGCGCAGCAGGGTGATCGACAGACGGCGATTGCCCGGCAGATAGGGATCGTCAGGGAAAAGCGGCTCCGCACCGGCTTTGCCCCGGACTTCCGCGATCCGATGATCGGGGATGCCAGCGTTCGCCATGATGTTCAGAGCCGCGTTGGCGCGGGCCGACGACAGTTCCCAGTTGGACGGGCCGCCAACCGGCGCCGGGCTGGCGTCCGTATGACCAGACAGGGTGATGCGGTTCGGCAGACGCAGAACGATCTCGGATATGGTCCGCAACAGGACGCGCGCCCGGCTGTTAGGCTCAACCGCGCCAGGCTCGAACATCGGACGCCCTTCCTGGTCGATCAGCTGGATGCGCAATCCTTCTGGCGTTTCTTCAATCAAGACGTGCCGCGACAGCTCGGCCAGTTCGGGCATGTCTTGCAGGGCCTGACGCAGGGACTGCTCGGCGCTTGCAAACTCAGCTGCTTCACGGCGGGCGAGGGCGCTGGCGAGGGCGTCGGTTGAGGCCTGCGGCTGACCGCCGGCCGCGCCGGACGCTTCATCAGCTTCCTGTTCGCGAGACACGTCCTGTTCCGAACGGGGCGCAAGGCGCTCGACAACAGAGGACGAGCCCGAGCCGCGTGCGCCGTCATCGCCGAAGCTGGTGCCGCCCAGAACACCGCCGGAACCCGATGTGGTGCGGCTCACGCTGGCAGGTGCGAAATAGTCCGCAATGCCCTGTCGCTGTTCGGGTTCTGTGTTATTGATCAGCCACATCATGAGGAAGAACGCCATCATGGCCGTCACGAAATCGGCATAGGCGACCTTCCAGGCGCCGCCATGATGTCCATGGCCGCCGCCCTTTTTGACTTTCTTGATGACGATCGGTTGATCCGAGCTCATATCCACCCACCTTCGGCATTTGAGGCGGACACTCTGGAGCAACAGGGTTAAATCTGCGTTGTCAAAACGAATCAGGAGCGAATTTTGTCACTTTTTGAGCGCGAATTTCGCGATTGCCTGGGACGATTCCCCACAGGCGTGGCCCTGATCACGGTCATGAATGAAGGATCGGCGCGGGCAATGACGATCAATTCCTTCTCGTCCGTCTCTCTCGATCCGCCACTTATCCTGTGGTCTTTGGCCAAGGACAGTCATCGCTATGAGCGGTTCCTGAACGCGCAGGATTTTGCCGTGAACATTCTGGCGGCGGACCAGGCGGACTTATCCACAGCCTGCGCGCGATCGGATGATCTGGAAGCGAATGGCGGGCGCTGGACGCCTGCCGGAAACGGCGCTCCCCTACTAAAGGGCGCCATTGCGCGATTTGAGTGTCGTCGGCATCAGGTCTTTGCAGGCGGAGATCATGATATCATTCTGGGCGAGGTGCTCAGCGCCGACCGGCCTCGTGATACAGACGCATTGGTGTTCGTGCGTTCAGGCTATTCGAAAATCTGAAGGGGGCGCGCATGCTCACAGACGTCAAACGCCTGCAAACCGAGTTTGACCAGATTTCCGAGTATTGGTCGCCGCGCGTCATCGCCAGGGTCAATGACCAGTACGTCAAGCTGGCCAAGCTCAAGGGCGAGTTCGTCTGGCACGATCATGCGGATGAAGACGAGATGTTCTTCATCGTGAAGGGCCAGCTCGAGATGCAGTATCAAGACGGGTCAGTGATGCTGTCTGAAGGCGACATGCACGTCGTGCCAAAGGGCGTCCGCCACAATCCGGTGGCGGAGCAAGAATGCTGGGTGATGCTGGTTGAACCGGTCGCCACCAAACATACAGGTGATGTGTTGGCGGACAAAACGCGCAGTCTGGACGAACAATTGGCCGGAAGCGGCCTTGAGGGAGCATAATATGGCGAATGTCGCGTTTTTGGGGCTGGGCGTGATGGGCTTTCCCATGGCCGGGCATTTGTCCAAGGCCGGTCATGCGGTCTCGGTCTGGAACCGAACCGCCGCCAAGGCACAGGACTGGTCAGGCCAGTATCACGGTCAGGCCTGTGACAGCGTCGACATCGCCGTGGCAGACGCTGATTGCGTCTTGATGTGTTTGGGCGACGACCCGGATGTGCGCGCGGTCGCTGAAATCGCACTCCCCGTCATGAAAACCGGCGCCGTGCTTGTGGATCACACCACGGCCTCCGCAGAGTTGGCGCGTCAGCTGGATGAGGCAGCCAATGCTCGTCAGATCGGTTTTCTGGATGCGCCCGTGTCGGGAGGGCAAGCGGGCGCAGAAAACGGTCAGCTTTCGATCATGTGTGGCGGAGATGAGGGTGTTTTCGCCAAGGCTGAGCCCATCATGGAGGCCTACGCAAAGGCCATCGTGCATGCGGGGCCGGCTGGGGCCGGGCAGTTGACCAAGATGGTTAACCAGATCTGCATCGCCGGGTTGGTGCAGGGCCTGGCGGAAGGCCTGCATTTCGCCAAGAAAGCCGGTCTTGATCCCGAAACGGTTATCTCGGCGGTCTCCAAAGGTGCGGCGCAAAGCTGGCAGATGGAAAACAGATGGCGCACCATGGTTGATGGTGATTTCGATTTTGGATTTGCAGTCAATTGGATGCGTAAAGATCTTCGCATAGCGCTGGACGAGGCCCGCAGCAATGGCGCACGCTTGCCGGCCGCGGCCTTGGTCGATCAGTTTTATGCCGAAATCGAAGCCATGGGCGGCGGGCGTTGGGATACGTCCAGCTTGATCGCCCGGCTTGAAAACGCGGATCGGAACTGATCGCGATGCGCCTGATAGAAGTGACTTTTCCCGACGGCGACAAGGTTCAGCCCATTCTCAAGGCGACGCTGAAGACCGAGCCATTGGACCATCGCCTGACTGAACCTGATACTCAGGGAAAACGGCTGTTGCGGCTGACATTCCGTGATGGCGATGGACAGAAGGCCATAGACGCCGTTCAGGCGATCCTTGAGGGCGAACAAAACTGGCGTCTTGTGGTTATTCCCATCGAAGCGAGCGTCCCGCGCATTGATGAAGACGCCGACGAAGCCACGCGGAAGAAACGCCGGCTCGCCTTGCGCGAGGAAATGTATCAAGACATCGACCAGGGTGCACAGATCAACTCCGACTTTCTGATGTTGACGGCTCTGTCCACGGTCGTGGTGGTCTTTGGCCTGTCCGCAGACAATGTGGCCGCTGTCATCGGCGCCATGGTGATTGCACCGCTTCTGGGGCCGATCCTGGCGTTCTCCTTCGGGTCGGCGCTCGGCGACCTGCCCTTGATGATCAAGGCGGCGAAGACGGCTGTCACCGGCCTGGCGTTTGGACTGGCGCTCAGCTTTGCGGTCGGACTGGTTTATGAGCCCAATCTCTATTCTAACGAATTGATGAGCCGAACGGTTGTGGGCCCTGACTCCGCCGCTCTGGCATTGGCGGCTGGCGCTGCGGCTGCGTTATCCATCGCCACGGGTTTGCCGGCGGCGCTTGTGGGCGTGATGGTGGCGGTGGCTTTGTTGCCGCCTGCGTCTGCGGCGGGGCTGCTGGCGGGTAGCGGAGAATGGCAACTCGCGGGACGCGCAGCGCTCTTGCTGTCGATCAATGTGGTGGCGGTCAATCTGAGCGCCTTGATGGTGTATTATTTCAAGGGTGTGCGCCCGCGTACCTGGCTGGAACGACGTTCAGCAAAGCGGTCGGTGTATGTGAACGCTGGCGTGTGGATCACCTTGATCCTGTTGCTCTCGGCGCTTGCCGCTCATTTCGCCGCCACAGGCGGAGAAGGCGTGCAGTTGTGAACGTCGCACTCGTTTTTATCATCCTCAACTATATCGGCATTTTCGTGTTCGCGCTTTCCGGCGGCATTTTGTCAGCGCGCAAGCATCTTGATCCGTTCGGCGCGGCCGTGATCGGCGCGGTCACGGGCATGGGCGGCGGTACGCTGCGGGATGTGCTGCTCGGGCGTTTGCCGGTCTACTGGATCGATGCGCCACATTATCTGATCCTGGCGCTCGCGGGCGGCGTGATCGGATATTACGGCTCTGAGCTTGTCCGCGGCGAAGAAGGTGCGCGCTATCGCGCCCTGATCTGGGCGGACAGCGCCGGTCTCGCCGTGTTCTGTGTCCTAGGCGCTCAGGCCGGCCTGATGGCTGGTGCGCACTGGTCGATTGCGCTGGTCACCGGAGTGATGAGCGCTGCCTTCGGTGGTCTCGTGCGCGATATCATCGTCAATGATGTGCCGCTGATCTTGAGAGCGGATGTCTACGCGCTCGCGGCCCTGTTTGGCGCTGCTGTGTATGTGGGGGCGCTGGAACTGGACGTACCCACAGGGGCTGCGGCGGTCGGCGCGGCCCTCGCAGCCTTTGTGCTGAGGGGCTGCGCGATCATTTTCAAGTGGTCGATTCCGCCGATCGGGCGCGTGGATTAACGCGCGATCGGGCGGAAGGCGCACAGGGCGAGATAGCCGCACACTCCGATGAGGGTCGGGATCGCAAGGCCCGCCATCACGACAGGCATGATCGAGATCGTCATCAGCAGTGCAATGACGCTGGCGATGACCATGAAGACCATCAACAACATCATCGAACGTGACACATCCCAGCCATAACGCTGTCCACAGTGCAGGCATGTGGACAGCGTATTCGGGTTCATGCTGAGCAGGGCGGCGCCGCCCAAGGACTCAAGACAATGTGGGCATCGATACATAGGCGATCTCAGGTGAATATACTCGCCCGAGAGTTTAATTTTAGACGCGGTCTAGAGCAAGACACAGATCTTCAATCAGATCCTCCGCCGCCTCGATCCCGCATGACAGCCGCACTAGATTATCGGGTGTCGGACTACTGAGCCCTTCAATAGGCTTTCTATGCTCAATGAGGCTTTCCACTCCGCCAATGGATGTGGCTTGCATAAACACTTGAGTAGATGCGCAAAGTTTGCGCGCAGCCTCCGCGCCGCCCTTGAGCCGGATCGAAAGCAGACCGCCAAACCCGTTTGTCATCTGACGCGCGGCGATGGCGTGACCGGCATGCTCCTCGAGCCCCGGATAGAGCACATGAGTGACAGCGCCATGGGCTTTCATCGCTTCAGCGACTTTCAGGGCGTTCGCGCTCTGGCGCTCAAAGCGGACAAACAAAGTCCGCAGTCCGCGCATCATCAGCCAGCTGTCAAATGCGCTCGGAATAGCGCCTGTGAGGCTGTGTCCTGCGCAGAGCTTTTCCCAGCGTTCATCCGTGGTTTTCGTCACCACAGCGCCCATCAGAACGTCGGAATGGCCGTTGAGATATTTGGTCGCCGAATGCATGACGAGGTCAGCGCCCAAATCAAGCGCGCGCGTGGTGCAGGGCGGTGAACACGTGCCGTCCACCCCCAGTATCGCGCCGGCGGCATGTGTGATCTCGGCCGCATAAGCCACATCGACCACCGCCCAGCTGGGATTGGCGGGGGTTTCGATCCACACAAGCTCGGTCTTTCCCGATTGCACAGCCTGCTTCAGACCCGCCTTGTCATGAGGTTCGAAGAAGGTGAGAGAGATCAGCCCCTTGGCGGCGAGATGATGGAGCAGTTTCTTGGCGCCGTAATACATTTCTGTCTGGGCGACCACGTGCGCGCCAATCTCCAGCGTATCCAGAATGGCGGCCAGCGCAGCGAGGCCGGAACTGAACAGGCGTGCATCCGCCGCACCTTCGAGCGCCGCCAGCACGTTCGCCGCCTGTACTTCGGTCGGTCCCTTGGGGCGGCGATAATCCATGTCGCCGACAAGCGCGTTTTTCGCGTCGCGCATGAAGGTTGTCGCAGGATGGATGGGCGGGATGACCGCGCCGGTTTCAAGGTCCGTCTGGTGCAGGGCCTGGGCGGCGAGAGTTTCGGGGCGTTTAGTCATTGAGCAATTCCGCCGCCTTGGGTGCAAAATAAGTCAGCACGCCGTCCGCGCCCGCGCGTTTGAACGCCAGCAGGCTTTCCATCATGGCGCGCTCGCCATCAATCCAGCCATTTTGTGAAGCGGCCTGGATCATCGCGTATTCGCCAGACACCTGAAACGCATAGGTGGGCATTTCAAACGTCGCTTTCAGGCGCGTGACGATGTCGAGATAGGGCAGGCCGGGTTTGACCATGACCATGTCCGCGCCTTCATCGATATCGAGCGCAACCTCGCGGATCGCCTCATCTGTGTTGGCGGGGTCCATCTGATAGGTCTTCTTGTCGCCTTGGAGCGCCTTCGCGCTGCCAATGGCGTCACGATAGGGGCCGTAGAACGCCGAAGCATATTTGGCGGCGTAGGACATGATCAGCGTGTCCTGGAAGCCTTCAGAATCGAGCGCTTCGCGAATCGCGCCGATTCGTCCGTCCATCATGTCGGATGGCGCGACCACATCGCAGCCGGACGCTGCTTGCATCAGCGCCTGACTGCACAGACGTTCCACGGTCGCGTCATTCAGGATCACACCGTCTTCCATCAGCCCGTCATGGCCGTGATCGGTGAACGGGTCGAGAGCGACGTCGCAGATGATACCGACCTCTGGCGCCGCGTCTTTCATCGCCTTGATCGTTTGCGCCACCAGACCGTCTGGATTATCCGCCTCGCGGCCGTTTTCGTCTTTCAAAGATGGGTCGAGATGAGGAAAAACAGCGATGGCGGGAATGCCCAGATCCCGCGCCCGCCGGGCGGCGTCCGCCGCGGCTTTGACGTTCAGGCGCTCTACGCCGGGCATGGAGGCGACTGGCTCTGTGGGATTGGCTGTGTCGGAGACGACCAGCGTCCAGATCAGGTCATTTGGCGTCAATGTGTTCTCGCGCATCAGGCGGCGCGACCAGTCATTGGCGCGCATCCGGCGCATACGGGTGGTGGGAAAAGCGGCCATCTTGGTCTATCTCGCTTGCAGCAAATCAGGACACATCGCGTTTCATGCGGTCGGAACCGGTTCAACCCGGTCTGTTTAGGAGGTTTCCCCGTGCATTTCGAGCTGACTGAAGAGCAAGCACTGATTCAAGACGCAGCCCGCAAGTTCGCGGACGATCGTCTCAAGCCCCATGCAGCGGAGTGGGACGAGAATAAACACTTCCCCGTGGACGTGCTGAAAGAAAGCGCCGCCATGGGCTTTGCCGGCATCTACACCCGCGATGATGTGGGCGGATCGGGCATGAGCCGGGTCGACGCGGCGCTGATCTTTGAACAGCTCTCGCGCGGGTGCGTGTCCACGGCGGCCTTCATCTCCATCCACAACATGGTCAGCTGGATGATCGACAGCTGGGGCAGCGAAGAGCAGCGCCAGCGCTGGCTACCGGACCTGACGGCGATGAACACGATCGCGTCTTATTGCCTGACCGAGCCAGGCGCGGGCTCAGACGCCGCCAATCTGCGCACCAAGGCGGTGCGTGATGGCGATCATTACGTTCTGAACGGCTCGAAAGCCTTTATCTCCGGCGCGGGAACAAGCGATCTCTACGCCGTGATGTGCCGGACGGGCGAGGACGGACCCAAGGGCATCTCCACCATTATCGTCGAGAAAGACACGCCGGGTCTCAGTTTTGGCGCAAACGAACGCAAGATGGGCTGGAACTCCCAACCCACACGCGTCGTCACATTTGAAGACTGCCGTGTGCCCGTCGAAAACCGGATCGGCGAGGAGGGCCAGGGCTTCGGCTTCGCCATGCAGGGCCTGAATGGCGGCCGCATCAATATCGGGGCGTGCTCGCTCGGCGGCGCAGCCGAAGCCGTCGATCTCGCCATCGAATACGCCAAGGGGCGCAGCCAGTTCGGCCGTCATATCGCGGATTTCCAGGCCACCCAGTTCAAGCTGGCTGACATGGTCACCGAGCTCGACGCGTCGCGCATGATGCTGTTGCGCGCCGCGGACGCGGTGGATCGCAAGGATCCGCAAGCGGCGAAATACTGCGCCATGGCCAAGCGTTTCTCGACCGATCTGGGTTCCAAGATCGCCAATGATGCGCTGCAGATCCATGGCGGCTACGGCTATCTGAAGGATTACCCGCTGGAGCGCATTGTGCGCGATCTGCGGGTTCACCAGATCCTTGAAGGCACCAACGAGATCATGCGCGTCATCATCGCCAAAGACGTGCTGCGCTAAGTCGCGGTATCCTCAGGCTCGATTATGCCTAAAACGAGTTTCAATTGGCCTGTGTTTCAGCAGGGCCAGAAGCAGAATTCCGTCCGGAGAAGCCTCTCATGACTGAAGACGTCATCACTCGCAAAGTCGGCTCTGTCGGCCGTATCACGCTGAACCGCCCCAAGGCGCTCAACGCCCTGAATCAGGACATGGTCACCGCCATGGTCGAAGCGCTCATGGCCTGGCGCAATGATGACAGCGTGAAGGCCGTCATCGTAGATGGCGCTGGCGAGAAAGGCTTCTGCGCGGGCGGCGATATCCGCATGCTGGCGGAAAGCGGTCAGGCGGGTGATGACCGCGCCTGGACCTTCTGGCGCGACGAATATCAGCTCAATACTCTGATTGCGGAATATCCTAAGCCTTATGTGGCGTTGATTGACGGCATCACCATGGGTGGCGGCGTCGGCGTTTCCATTCATGGCGAATTCCGCGTCGCGGGCGACCGGACCCTGTTCGCCATGCCTGAAACCGGGATCGGCTTTCACCCGGATGTGGGCGGCGCGTTCTTCTTGCCGCGCCTCATGGGGGAGCTGGGCGTCTGGATGGGCCTGACCGGCGCACGTCTGAAAACAGCGGATTGCATCGCAGCAGGGGTCGCCACTCATTATGTGCCGACCGATTCCCATCCGGCTCTGATTGAGGCGCTCGAAAGCGAAGCGCTGGATGACGATGGTGAGAAAGTTGACGCCATCCTCGCCAGGTTTGTCGGCGATCCGGGCCAGTCCGATCTGGGCATGATTCAGCCGCTGATTGATGCGGCGTTTGAAGGTGATGATCTGGACATCATTCTCAACCGACTGGAAACGGCAGATGACGCGTGGTCCAAGGCTGTGCTGAAAATCCTGTCGGGTAAGTCGCCAACAGCTGTGAAAGTGACGCTGGCGGCGCTGCGTAAGGGCGCAAATCTGTCGCTTCGAGACGTCATGGTGCAAGACCTTCGAGTGTCGAGCCGCTTTCTCAATGAGGGGTCTGACTTTTACGAAGGTGTTCGCGCCGTGATCATTGATAAAGACAATGCGCCGAACTGGTCTGCGCCGATCAATGACGCTGATGTGGCGGCCTATTTCGAGCCGCTTGCGGCTGACATGGAAATGACGTTCCTCGACTAGGAACACCGGGCAGGGCGGATCAACCGCCCGCCCTGGAGAACACAAGGGAGGACCGCATGGCGGTTGTTGCATTTATCGGCCTTGGCAATATGGGCTCAGGCATGGCGGCCAACCTCGTGAAGGCCGGTCATGACGTGCGCGCGTTTGATCTGAACGCGGACGCTGTGGCGGCGCTGGTCGGTAAGGGCGCGACAGCGGCGTCTGACCTCACCCACGCCGTCAACGGCGCTGACGCCGTGGTCACCATGCTGCCGGCCGGACCGCATGTGCGCGGCGTGTACCTTGATGACGGGGGCGTGCTGTCTCTGGCGAGCAAGGATGCCGTGCTGATTGATTGCTCCACCATTGATGTGGACAGCGCCCGCGCCGTGGCGGCGAAAGCCGCTGAGGCGGGATTTGCGTTTGTGGACGCCCCTGTGTCCGGGGGTGTAGCGGCGGCTGAGGGCGGTACGCTGACCTTTATGGTTGGCGGTCCTGAAGACGCTTTCACAAAGGCTGAGCCGATCCTGTCCAATATGGGCAAGGCCGTGATTCGCGCGGGGGAAGCTGGCGCGGGGCAGGCGGCGAAGATCTGCAACAACATGCTGCTCGGCATACACATGATCGGCACCTGCGAAGCGATGAATCTGGCGATCAAGCTGGGCCTTGATCCGCAGAACTTTTTTGACATCGCCTCCAAAGCATCGGGTCAGAACTGGTCTCTGACCAGCTATTGCCCGGTTCCAGGCCCGGTTCCTGCGGCGCCGTCAAACCGTGACTACAAGCCGGGCTTCGCAGCGCCGATGATGCTGAAAGATTTAAACCTTGCCATGCAGACATCGAAAACGGCTGGCGTGAATACGCCTATGGGCGAAAAAGCGCAGACCATCTATGACGCTTTTGTCGAGCAGGGCGGTGAGGACATGGACTTCTCTGGCGTGATCAAATGGCTCGCCGGAGAGATGAAGTAAAGCACACTTGAGTTTGCGACGCGCTATCAGTCAAACCGCGACCTTTGGTCCCTGACCGATGATAAGACAAGCTCAGAATCCTATGTCATTGTGCTGATGACATGCTGACCTCTAAGGAGAGCCGCTCGCACTGAAATGCGAGTGCAACAACAATGGATTACCGCAGCGCTTTCAAAGCCTCAGTCGCGCGCGTCCGCGCCGAAGGCCGTTATCGTGTGTTCGCCAATCTGCGTCGCGTGAAAGGGCAGTTCCCCCGTGCACGCCTGCGCACCGATGAAGGCGACACGCGCGATGTGGTAGTGTGGTGTTCCAATGACTATCTCGGTATGGGGCAAAGCCCCTGCGTCACCGGCGCTATGAAACAGGCGATAGACGATGTAGGCGCTGGCGCTGGCGGCACGCGAAATATCTCCGGCACGACGCATTATCATGTCGAGCTCGAAGCCAGCCTAGCTGATTTGCATGACAAGGAAAGCGCGCTGCTTTTCACCTCGGGCTATATCGCCAATCAGGCGACGCTTGCCACCTTGGGCAAGATTCTGCCCGGCCTGATCATCTTCTCTGACGAGCTCAACCATGCCTCGATGATCGAGGGCGTGAAGGGCGCTAAGTGCGAGAAGCATGTCTGGCGGCATAACGACGTCGAGCACCTGGAAGCGCTTCTGAAAGCAGCGCCGCAAGACGCCCCCAAGCTGATTGCCCTGGAATCAGTTTATTCCATGGATGGCGATATTGGCCCGCTCGAAGCTGTTTGCGATCTGGCGGACAAGTACAACGCACTGACTTATCTTGATGAAGTGCACGCGGTCGGCCTGTATGGCCTGCGCGGCGCCGGCATCGCTGAACGCGACGGGCTTCTCGACCGGTTTGACATCATTGAAGGCACGCTGGGCAAGGCGTTTGGCGTCATGGGGGGCTATATCGCCGCCGACGAAGTAATCGTGGACGCCATCCGGTCCTGGGCGCCAGGTTTCATCTTCACAACCTCATTGGCGCCGGCTCTGGCGGCTGGCGCGCGCGCCAGCGTTGAGTACCTCAAGAGCGCTTATCATCTGCGTGAGCAGCATCAAGAACGCGCCGCGACCTTGAAAGCGCGCTTTCATGACGCTGGCATTCCGGTGCTTGAATCTGTCACCCATATCGTGCCCGTCCATGTGGGCGACCCGGTGCTCTGTAAGCGCATGACCGATGAACTTCTGGACGTTCACGGCATTTATGTTCAGCCCATCAATTACCCCACCGTGCCCAAAGGCACGGAGCGGATGCGTCTGACCCCGACGCCCATGCATGATGACGCCATGATGGACGAGCTACTGGAGGCGGTGAAAACCGTCTACGCCAAACATGTCGGCCTCAAGGTCGCATAATGTCTGGCGGTCCCGGTCCGGATCGTGAGTTTATATTCGAGTTTGTGTCCGTGGGTGATTCTGTCCGGGTTGCGGCGGTGGATGTCGAAACCGGCATAGAAGTGGTCGTTTTCGGGCCCATTAAAACCCGTCAGGATGACCTTCAGCGTCTGGCAGCGCGCAAACTGGTGCGCCGTCTGGAGAAAGAGGGGCTGACGCCTGAGTCAAAAACGCCCCGACCAGGCGGTCGGGGCGTCATTGTCTAACACTTTACTTCGAAGCGCTTATTTCTTGCGTGCGCCGCGACCGAGGCCGATTTCCTTGGCGAATTCCGAACGGCGCTTGGAATAGTTCGGAGCAACCATCGGATAGTCAGCGGGCAGGCCCCATTTGCGGCGGTAATCTTCCGGGGACATGTCGTATTGCGAGCGAAGATAACGCTTAAGCATTTTCAGCTTTTTGCCATCTTCCAGGCAGACGATGTAATCATCGCTGACTGAGCGAGAAACGGGCACAGCCGGTTTGGCTTTGGGTTCAGGTTTGGCCGGCTCACCCGAAATTTCTTTCATGGTAGCGTAAACCGATTTGATCATATCCGGGACGCTCTCCGCCGGCACAGAGTTGTGCGACAGAAAAGACGCGATGATATCTGTGGTCATACGCATCAATTCTTCATTGTCGACGGGCAGCAGTGTCTCTTCAGTCATGTTCTGATCCTTGCGCAACATGGTCGCGTTTGCGTCTGAAAACGAGATGTCTTGTGTTTAATGACAGTATATTCGCTATACAAGTATTGAATTGAGAAATCTGCAGATACCATAGCATTTTTAAGGTTGCTGAATGCACCCCTTAAACTTTGTTGGTGCAATGAGATGAAAATACGCCTGGTCTCCGCCTTGTCCGCGACCCTATCCAGCCGTATGTAGCTATCTAGATCCGCTATATGGAGTGCGAGCGAGATGGCTGACGTTCAATCGACCGCCCAGAACACCTCTTTCTTTGCCCAGTCTCTGGCTGACGCCGATCCTCAGCTCGCCTCGGCGATCAGCAAGGAAATACAGCGCCAACAGACCCAGATTGAACTGATCGCGTCCGAGAACATCGTTTCGCGCGCTGTTCTGGAAGCGCAGGGCTCGCCGCTGACGAATAAATACGCCGAAGGCTATCCGGGCCGTCGCTATTATGGCGGATGTGAGTTCGTCGACATCGCTGAAGAGCTTGCAATTGAACGCGCCAAGAAACTGTTCGGCGCCGCTTACGCCAATGTTCAACCCAATTCCGGCAGCCAGGCCAATCAGGCTGTGTTCCTGGCGCTTCTGAAACCGGGCGACAAGATTCTTGGGCTGGATCTGTCTTCAGGCGGGCATTTGACCCATGGCGCCCGGCCGAACATGTCCGGCAAATGGTTTGAAGCGCATGCCTATGGCGTCCGCGAAGACAATGCTCTGATTGATTACGACAAGCTGCGCGAGCAGGCCAAAGAGATCCAGCCGCAGATGATCATTGCGGGCGGTTCGGCATATCCGCGCGAAATCGATTTCCAGGCGTTCCGCGATATCGCCGATGAAGTCGGCGCCTACCTGCTTGTGGACATGGCGCACTTTGCAGGCCTCGTCGCAGGCGGCGTTTATCCCAACCCCGTTCCGCTCGCCGATGTGTGCACGACCACCACGCACAAGACCCTGCGCGGACCGCGCGGCGGCATGATCATCAGTCGCGATGTAGCTTTGGGCAAGAAATTCAATTCCGCCGTCTTTCCCGGCCTGCAAGGCGGGCCCTTGATGCATGTGATCGCCGCAAAAGCGGTCGCATTCGGCGAAGCGCTGCGCCCGGAGTTCAAGGCCTACGCCGCGTCCGTGATCGAGAACTGCCGGGCCATGTCTGGCGCGCTGGTTGAAGCGGGCTATGACATTGTCTCAGGCGGCACCGACAGTCATCTCGCTTTGGTGGATTTGCGCCCCAAATCGTTGACGGGCGATATCTCCGAAGCCGCACTCGAGCGTGCGCACATGACCTGCAACAAGAACGGCGTCCCGTTTGACCCCGAGAAGCCGACCGTGACGTCTGGTCTTCGGGTCGGCGCGCCTGCGGGCACCACAAGGGGATTCGGCGCCGCCGAGTTCCGCCGCGTGGGTGAGATGATGGCGGAAGTCCTGGATGCGCTGGCGGTCAATCGTGAAGGCGACGCCAAGGTCGAAGCCCGGGTGCGTGATGAAGTGGTCGCACTGTGCGAACGCTTCCCGATCTACCCTGCGCTCGGCTAGGATCAGGGCATGCGGTGTCCGTTTTGCGCCAACCCTGATACTCAGGTGAAGGATTCACGCCCGGCTGAAGACAGCCAGGCGATCCGACGCCGCCGTCATTGCCCGGCATGCGGCGGCCGCTTCACCACGTTCGAGCGCGTGCAGTTGCGCGATCTTCATGTCCTCAAGTCCGACAACAAGCGTGAAGCGTTTGATCGCGACAAGATGGCGAGATCGGTTTTACTGGCGACCCAGAAACGCGCCATTGAGCGCGAACGGGTCGAGCAGATGATCTCCGGCATTGTCAGGCGTCTGGAAAGCCTGGGTGACCCGGATGTTCCCGCCAGCGTTATCGGTGAGCTGGTGATGGACGGATTGCGCAATCTCGATACGGTCGCCTATGTGCGTTACGCCTCGGTCTATAAAGACTTTCAGGAAGTTGATGACTTCTCCGAGTTCATCAAGGGCGAAAAACTCGGGCATGAGGATGATCTGGACGCAGATCAATGACAGCGGCGCACCCCCTGCGCGTCACGTTGAAACTCGCCACCAGCCTTGATGGCCGCATCGCTCTGGCCAATGGCCAGTCGCAATGGATCACAGGCCCTGAGGCCCGCGGGCAAGTCCATCGCCTGCGCGCCGAACATGACGCCATATTGACGGGCATCGGGACGGTGCTCGCCGATGATCCACAACTCTCAGCGCGTCCGAACGGCGTTGTCAGCGGGGACCAACCGCAACGCGTGGTGATGGACTCTCGACTGCGTATGCCGGCTGACGCCGCCATGCTCACCGGTACGCCGGTATGGGTTTTTCATGCATGTGATGCGTCCTATGGATTTGCAAACGCCAAACTGATCCAGACCGAGGCGGATGAGGCGGGCCGTGTCTGTTTTAAAGCTGTCCTGGACACACTTCGCTCGAAAGGCGTCAAGAGCGTCATGATTGAAGCCGGGGCTGAGATCGCGGGCTCGGCAATAAGGTCGGGGCTCGTCACGCACATTGAATGGTTTCGCGCGCCCATGCTGATCGGCGCAGAGGGAATTGCGTGTATCGCAGGGCTTGGGCTTGAGGAACTGGCGCTCGCGCCCACATTCCAACGCATATCTGTTCGCGCCTGCGGCGCGGATCTCTGGGAAACCTATCAACGGGGATGATCCCATGTTCACCGGCCTAGTCTCTGCTCTCGGGCGGATCGTTTCTGTTTCTGAAGGCGATGTGCGCCGCATGACGGTGTCGAGCCCGTATCCGGCGTCATCCATCGAGCTTGGGGCGTCAATCGCTCATGCCGGAGTCTGCCTGACGGTGGTGGCTTGCCGGGATGTGGGCGAGGGGGCCGAATATGATCTCGACGTGTCGCCCGAGACCCTCTCCAAAACCACGCTCGGAGGCTGGAAATCGGGGGATACGGTCAATCTCGAGCGCGCCTTGAAAGTCGGCGACGAGCTGGGCGGACATATTGTTCAGGGCCATGTGGACGGCGTCGGGAGAGTGGTCTCCCGATCTGACGAAGACGGCTGGATCCGCTTTCTCGTAGAAGCCCCTACAGAATTGAGCGCTTTCATCGCCTATAAGGGATCGATTACGGTCGATGGCGTCTCTCTGACGGTGAACCGGGTCGACGGTGATGAGTTCGAGTTGATGATCATTCCCCATACCGCCGAGGTCACGACATTGGGATCTTTGCAGGCTGGGACGCGCGTCAACCTTGAGGTTGACGTCATGGCGCGCTACGCCGCGCGTTTAATGGAGGCGCGTGCAGACGGCGCCGCGAATAATGAGGTCCAGTCGTGAGCGAAGCCGCCCCCCAATCCGCGCTGTCGCCGGTGGAAGAGATCATCGACGAGGCCCGCAACGGTCGCATGTTCATCCTGGTGGATGCTGAAGACCGTGAGAATGAGGGGGATCTGATCATCCCCGCCCAGTTCGCCACCCCGGACGTCATCAATTTCATGGCGCGCTATGGCCGTGGCCTGATCTGCCTATCGATGACCCAGGACCGGGCGAAAACTCTGCAGCTGCCCTTCATGAGCCAGCGTAATCAGTCGCGACACTCCACCAATTTCACGGTGTCGATTGAGGCGCGCGAGGGCATCTCGACGGGCATTTCCGCCCATGATCGGGCGTTGACCGTCGCCACTGCGATCGATCCCTCAAAAGGCTCCGAAGACGTGGTCTCGCCGGGGCATGTTTTTCCGCTGGTGGCGCGTGATGGCGGTGTACTTGTGCGCGCCGGTCATACAGAGGCGGCAGTGGACATTGCGCGTCTGGCGGGTGTGAACCCCGCCGGTGTGATCTGCGAGATCATGAAGGATGACGGGACGATGGCCCGTCTTCCCGACCTTATCGAGTTCGCCAAAGAGCATAATATGAAGATTGGCGCGATCGCCGATCTGATCGCCTATCGCCGTCAACATGATCGCTTTGTGGAGCGCCGGATGGACACCGAAGTGTCCACTCAGGCGGGCGGTCCGTTCAAACTGACGGTGTTCCGCTCTCTGGTGGATAATGTGGAGCATGTGGCTCTGCATAAAGGAGAAATCACCGCGGATTCGCCGGCTCTGGTGCGCATGCACAAGGTCAGCTTCGCGGATGACGTGTTGGGCGCGCTTGGCGGACGCACGGGTCTGGTGGATAAGGGTGTGAAAGCGCTGTCAGGCCATGACGGTCCAGCGGCCATGGTCTTCATCCGTGAGACCAATCGCGCTGCGATCACCGAGCGGTTTGGCGCAGCGCCGTCAGACCCGCCGGATACGCGCGAAGAGCGTCGCTTGCGTGAATATGGTCTCGGCGCGCAAATATTACTGGATCTGGGCGTGCGCAAGATGATCCTCTTGTCTACTGCGCCGCAAAACATTGTGGGGCTGGACGGCTACGGTCTTGAAGTCGTCGAGCAACGCGAAATTGATTAAAGGAGGCGCTTGTGAGCGCTGAAACACGTGTGCTGCTGATTGCAGCGCCTTTTTACGAAGACATCACCGAACAGCTGGTTGCTGGCGCTCAGGGCGCATGCGAGGCAGCAGGCGTCACGGCGGAGGTGGTTGAAGTGCCTGGCGCGCTTGAAATCCCGGCTGTGATCGCGCTGTCCGAGCAAGGCAAGGCGCCATACGACGCCTATGTCGCCTTGGGATGCGTGATCCGCGGTGAAACCAGCCATTTTGATTATGTGTGCGGGGAATCTGCGCGCGGCCTTATGGATTTGACGCTGAAGGGCGTGCCGGTCGGCAATGGCATTCTGACGGTTGAGAATATCAAGCAGGCCCGTGTGCGCGCTCATGTTGATGAGAAAAACAAGGGCGGTGACGCCGCGAACGCCGCTCTTGCGCTGTTGAGTCTGAAGAAGAAGTTCGGGGCGGCCTGATGAGCGGCAAGTCACAGGAAGCGTCATCTGACAAACATGCCCGGATGCGTCGCGCCGCGCGTCTCAGCGCTGTGCAGGCGCTCTACCAGATGGAGACATCCGGTTCCGGCGCCGCTGCGGTCGTGAAGGAATTTCGCGATCACCGGTTCGGTTATGAAGGCGAGCCGGGTGATTTTGTCGAAACCGATGAAGTGTTTTTTGAGGACCTGGTGACGGGCATCATCACGCACCAGGCGGATGTAGACACGCGCTTGTCCGGCGTTCTGAAAGAGGGCTGGAAGCTGTCGCGTCTCGACGCCACCGTCCGCGCGATCTTGCGAGCTGGCGGTTATGAGCTGGTCGCGCGCAAGGATGTGCCGGCCGCCGTGGTCATCAATGAATATGTCGATGTCGCACATGCTTTCTTTGACGGGTCTGAATCAGGCTTTGTGAATGCGACGCTGGACGCTCTGTCCAAGCAGGTGCGCAAGCCCTGATTGATATGAGCGGATCGGGCGAGTTTGATTACATACGGACGCGGCTCGCCCCGCTCAGCCTTGGATTGCCGGGCGCCGCTGCACTCACAGATGACGGCGCTGTTCTGACGCCTCCTGAGGGCTGTGACTGGGCGGTGACGGCGGACACGCTGATCGAAGGCCGCCATTTTCCACACAACGAAGATCCTGCGCTCGCCGCCCGTAAGGCTTTGCGCGCAAACCTGTCTGATCTGGCCGCCATGGGCGCGGACCCCCACGCATATATGGCGTGTGTGGTCTGGCCCGAAACGGGTCGCGAAGCGCGCATGAGCGGCTTTGCGGATGGGTTGGCTCTGGACCAGGATATTTTCAGCGTCCATCTGGCGGGGGGCGACACCACCAGCGCTCCCGGACCCTGGATGATCTCCATCACCGCCTTTGGCGCGGTCCCCAAAGGACAAGCAGTCCGGCGCAGCGGCGCTCAGCCGGGGGATCAGGTTCTGGTGACCGGAACCCTTGGGGATGCAGGTCTCGGCCTAAAAGCAAGACAGGGACTCCATGCGCCCGCGAAGCTGGACGCTGACTATCTGGCCCGGCGCTTCACCTTGCCTGAGCCGCGCTGTGCGCTGTCAGGGCTGGTTCGCCAGCATGCGCATGCCGCGATTGATGTGTCCGATGGTTTGTTGGCGGACACTCGACACATCGCTGACGCGTCCAACTGCACGATTGAGCTAAAGCTGGAAGATGTTCCGCTCTCAAAGCCCGCGCGCCATTGGCTTTTACAACAGCCGGATCGGTCACAAGCCTTGCTGGAGCTGGTTTCGAGCGGTGATGATTATGAGCTGGTGCTGTCGCTGTCAGCGGACGCTGCGCGAGACTTTATCGGTGCGGCAAGCCGTCTTGGCGTTCCAGTGACACGCCTGGGTGAAGTCACTTCCAAGGGCGACTCACAGGGCGGTTTGATCGTCTTGATGGACGGCGAGCCCATCACGCCTTCGTCTTTTGGATTTACGCATTTTTGAGTCTTGCCTGCTAAGCAGGATCTATGATTCGCCATTTCGCATATGCACTCTGCGCCGCATTTCTGCTCTCCACGCCCGCTCTTGCGGCAGTCGGTGGAGGGGGCGGGCCCGGCAAGCCCAGCGGTCCCAGCGGACCTGGCGCTGTGACGTCTACGGACTTGCCGCTTTACAACTCAGTCGAAGAGGCCACCCAGGCGTTGATGGCGGAGTTTGGCGAAGACGAGACCTGTCCCCGCAGAGTTGATGTGCCTTCGATTGTCATTCCTATTGAGTCTCGGCGGCACCTTTACGGCTACGCCTTTGTAACGCCTCGTATTTGCCTCGCGCGTGGCGTGAGTGCGACCCGCTTTATTGAAGACTTGCACTTCCTGGTCGACACCATGGTGCGGTCCGCCCATCGCCATCCGTTTGTGATGGATGATGCGGGCGAGATTGACCGTGAATCCACGCGTCAGATTCTGTACGCGGCGATCGGTGAAGTTGTAGATCCAACCCAGATCGAACGTCTTGATCTTCTGGGCGCAGACATTCGCCCCATTCATTGATTTGAGAATATAGCTGCACCGCAGCATTTCTCTTTACTGTTGCATATCCCTAAAAACCGGGACTAGGCTTTCATTGTCAAAGCAATAGCCGCCCATGTCTTGGAAGCGTCCAAGAACTCGATGCGGCGTTGCAAGAAGCCTTTAGACGCTCGGGGAGGGTGTCATGCAATCAGTGTATATCTGGCTATGGATTTCCTTAGCCTGCGGGGGACTTGCGGTTCTCTACGGTGCGGTTCAGATTCGCTCCATTCTGGCGGCGAGCGCGGGTTCCGAGCGCATGCAGGAAATCGCCAGCGCCATCCAGGAAGGCGCGAACGCCTATCTCAAACGCCAATATATGACGATCGCCGCCGTTGGGGCGGCGATTTTGATTCTGGTCGGGTTTTTGCTCGGTCCGGTGGTCGCCCTGGGCTTCCTGATCGGGGCGTTGTTATCGGGCGCAGCCGGTTTCATCGGCATGCTGGTGTCTGTCCGGGCGAATGTGCGGACCACGCAGGCGTCAATGGTCTCGCTTCAGGCGGGCTTGTCCATGGCGTTTCGCGCCGGAGCGATCACCGGGATGCTGGTGGCGGGGTTGGCGCTGCTGGCTGTTACCGGATACTATCTCTGGCTCACTCAAGGCGCATCATTTGGCGCTGCCGAGGATTCCAGACAGATCATTGACGGGCTCGTCGCCTTAGGTTTCGGCGCCTCGCTGATCTCGATCTTCGCGCGTCTGGGCGGCGGTATCTTCACCAAGGGCGCCGATGTGGGCGGGGATATGGTTGGCAAGGTCGAAGCCGGGATTCCCGAGGATGACCCGCGTAACGCCGCCACCATCGCAGATAATGTGGGCGACAATGTTGGCGATTGCGCCGGCATGGCGGCGGATCTGTTTGAAACCTACGCCGTGACCATTGTGGCCACCATGGTGCTCGCCTCGATCTATTTCCGTGATGCAGCGGGCGCGATCACGCTGGACGCCATGATGATTTACCCGCTGGCGATTGGGGCTGTCTGTATGGTCGCCTCCATCCTGGGGGCGTTCTTTGTCCGCCTTGGCAAGGGCTCAACCAATGTCATGGGCGCGCTCTACAAGGGGTTTTTTGCTGCTGCGATTTTCTCCGCCATCGGCTTGGCGATCGCCACGCATTTCGTACTGGGTTTTGACGGCGTCGTTGAAAGCGCGAACGGTCTGCAAATTTCAGCGATGTCGCTGCTTTATTGCGGCCTGACCGGTTTGGCGGTGACGGGGCTGATCGTCTGGATCACCGAGTTCTATACCGGTGTGAACTACGGTCCCGTGAAGTCTGTCGCCAAGGCGTCTGAGTCCGGCCATGGCGCGAACGTCATCCAGGGACTGGCTGTCTCCATGGAAGCCACGGCGCTTCCGGCTCTGGTGATTATCGGCGCCATCATGCTGACCTTTAACCTCGCTGGGTTGTTCGGCATCGCGATCGCGGTGACGACCATGCTGGCGCTGGCGGGCATGGTTGTGGCGCTCGATGCGTTCGGCCCGGTGACCGACAATGCTGGCGGCATTGCTGAAATGGCGGGGCTGGAAGGTGCGGTGCGCGACACAACCGATATGCTCGATGCCGTCGGCAACACCACCAAGGCCGTCACCAAAGGCTACGCCATTGGTTCAGCGGGGCTGGGCGCGCTTGTGCTCTTCGCCGCCTACACCGAGGATCTGGCGTATTTCGCGTCAAACCCGGAGACCTATCCCTTCTTTGCCGGTTTGACTGTCAACTTCTCGCTCTCAAACCCCTATGTGGTCGTCGGGCTGCTCTTTGGCGGGCTCTTGCCCTTCCTGTTCGGCGGCATGTCGATGACGGCTGTGGGGCGCGCCGCCCAGGCGGTGGTCGAAGAAGTGCGTCGGCAATTCCGCGAGAACCCTGGCATTATGAAAGGCGAGGTGAAGCCTGATTACGGCCGCGCGGTGGATTTGCTGACCAAGGCGGCGATCCGGGAGATGATTATTCCCTCGCTCTTGCCCGTGCTCAGCCCGATCGTGTTGTTCGTCGTCGTCAACTTCATCGCCGGACGGGCCGAAGCGCTCGCCAGCGTGGGCGCGATGTTGCTCGGTGTGATCGTGACAGGCCTTTATGTGGCGATCTCCATGACCGCCGGCGGCGGGGCCTGGGACAACGCCAAGAAATACATCGAGGACGGCCATCATGGCGGCAAGGGCTCTGAAGCCCACAAGGCTGCCGTGACGGGCGACACCGTAGGTGATCCCTATAAGGACACCGCAGGCCCGGCAGTGAACCCGATGATCAAGATCACCAATATCGTGGCCTTGCTCATGTTGGCGGTGCTGGCGGGGATGTAGCGCCTCCGTCCAAGCAAAAGAAAACCCCCGGCGCTCGGCGTCGGGGGTTTTCATATTCCAAGATGAGAGCGTCTAGCCGCCCGGACGCGGGCCGCCGGCGCCGCCGGGCAGGTTCTGCTCGCCGCCAAACTGTTCGCTCGGTAGACGCCCCACATTCCCGAGCAGCTGTTCGAGAATGGTCAGCTCACGACCGCGGGTCGGGGTTTCACGATCCACAAAGGCCACCACGCGGCCGTCCTCCATGCCGAACTCATCCACGGCGCTTACCGTGCCGTCTTCGTCAAAGCGCACGGCGATGATGCGGCGTTCACGGGTGTCTGGGCGCAGATAGGCGAGATACTCGCGCGTCGCCGAAATGTAATACCAGGTGTCTTGCTCGAACGTGCCGCGAGTGGACGGATTGCCCAGCGTGGCGAGCACGGTGGACTGGCTGTCCACGCCTACGGTCAGCTCGGGGACTTCGCCATCAGGATAGCGGAAACCATGGCTGCGCAGGGTCGGGTTACAGGCCGTAACCACGGCCGCGCTGAGAGCGACAGTGGTGGCGAGGATCACTCGGCTGAGGCGCATGGAGGCTCCATTGATAGCGTTCGAGACGTCAACGTCGGTGGTCAGTCAGCTTGCGCAGGACTATCTGCTTGACGTAACCGGATGGAACCATAGCCGCAAGCGCTCAGTGAGGGGAGCCTGTTAATACATGTTCAGTCGTTTGTTCAGGAAAGATCGCGGCAAGCAGATCGCTCGCAGCCTTTATGATTCCCTCGTGCGCTCGGCGCGTCGTCCCGCGTTTTACGGGCCTGACGGCGTGGAGGACAGCGTGGACGGTCGCTATGACATGATCGTTCTGCACGCTGTTCTGGTGATGCGCCGCCTGCGTGAAGGCGGCGATATCGGCCGTGATCTCGCACAGCGCATCTTTGACGTCATGTTTGACGACATGGACGCGGCTTTACGCGAAATGGGCACCGGAGATCTCAGCGTCGGCAAGAAGATCAAGGAGATGGGCGAAGCGTTCTATGGCCGTGCCAAAGCCTATGAAACACCGCTTGCTGAAGGGGATCTGGCGGCGCTCTCCTTGGCCTTTGAACGCAACATGCTGGAAGAAGGCGAGCCCAATCCCGATGTTTGCGCACGCCTTGCGGACTATGCCCTCAAGAGCGTCAAAACACTTTATGCGCAACCGATCGAAGCGCTGATGGCCGGCGAGGCGCCGCGGTTTGCTGAGGCTTGAGCTGCGGCTTGCGTCGCTTGCAAAGAGAGGGTCAATCGCTAAGGTTCGCCCGCCGTCGGCTGCCTGTCGGCGCATAAATTGTTTTAAGACGGATTGTCTATGAGCTCAGCGCTGGTCCTTTCCATTGACGCCATGGGCGGCGATGACGCGCCGGAAATCGTCGTTGACGGCGTCGCGCATTTTCTCAAAGGCCGCAAACGTGCGGTGCGTTTCATTCTTCATGGCGACAAAGCGCAAATTGCGCCTTTGCTCGACCGACATGAAGGCTTGGCTGAAGTGTGCGACATACGCCATTCAGACACCGAAGTGGATATGTCCGCCAAGCCGTCTGAAGCCGTGCGCCGGGCGCGCGGCTCATCTATGTGGAACGCCGTTCTGTCCGTGAAAGACGGCGAGGCCCAGGTCGCGATCTCGGCGGGCAATACCGGCGCACTGATGGCGATCTCAAAGGTCATCCTGCGCATGAAAAAGGGCGTTCATCGCCCCGCGATCGCCGCTAGCTGGCCAGCGCCGACAGGCTTCTCCACTGTCCTGGATGTGGGTGCGAATGTGGATTGTTCGCCGTCGCAACTCGTCGAATTCGCCGTTCTGGGCGAAGCCTTTCATCGCGCCGTGCATGGCGAGAAGGCTCCGACGGTGGGCTTGCTTAATGTCGGCCAGGAAGAGCTTAAAGGCGATCAGACGATCCGGGATGCGGATGCGTTGATCCGCCAAGCCGAGCTTGACCTTGATTACCGCGGCTTCATCGAAGGCGATGATATTTCCGCCGGCACCACCAATGTGGTCGTCACCGATGGCTTTACCGGCAATGTGGCGCTGAAGACAGCTGAGGGCACGGCGCGGCTTGTGGGCGGCTGGCTGCGCGAAGCGCTGACCAGTTCAATCATCGCCAAAATCGCGACAGGGCTGTTGAGTCTCGGCGCGCTTGGTCAGCTGCGCGCCAAGATGGATCCGCGCAACGTCAATGGCGGCGTGTTTCTCGGGCTCAACGGCGTCGTGGTGAAAAGCCATGGCGGCACGGACGCGCTCGGCTTCGCCACCTCCTTACGCATTGCGCTGGAAATGGCCGATAGCCGCTTTCTGTCCGAGATCGAACGCAATCTTGAAAGACTGTCTGCCTTGCAAGCAGATAGCGTGTCCGAGGGGGAAAGCGCTTGACCTATTCACGCATCGCCGGGATCGGTTCCTACCTGCCTGAGAAAGTCCTGACCAATAAGGGCATGGAGGCGATTGTCGAAACCAGCGACGAGTGGATTCGCGAGCGCACAGGCATCAACAAGCGTCATATCGCTGGTGATGGCGAGCGGACCTCTGACCTCGGCGAAGCCGCTGCTCGCAAGGCTGTCGAACATGCCGGACTGGCATTGGAGGATGTAGATCTGATCGTTGTGGCCACGGCCACGCCCGATCTGACCTTTCCCGCCACCGCCACCATCATTCAGCACAAACTCGGCGTGAAGAACGGCTTCGCCTTTGACGTTCACGCTGTCTGTTCTGGCTTTCTCTACGCCCTAGCCACAGCGGACACCTTCATCCGCACCGGACAGGCGAAATGCGCCCTGGTGATCGGAGCGGAGACGTTCTCACGCATTCTCGACTGGACGGACCGCACTACCTGCGTCCTGTTCGGGGACGGCGCTGGCGCGATGGTCCTGACAGCGGAGGACGGTGAGCCGGAAGAGTACAAGGGTGTTTTGAAAACCCATTTGCGCTCGGATGGCGAGTATTGCGACCTGCTTTACGTCGATGGCGGCCCCTCCGCGACAAAAACGGTGGGCCATTTGCGCATGCAGGGCAATCAGGTGTTCCGTCACGCCGTGACGAAAATCTCTGACGCCATGACCACGCTATGCGCCCAGACGGGCGTTGACATCGCAGATATCGACTGGGTCGTGCCGCATCAAGCCAATCAGCGCATTCTGTTGGGCGTTGCGAAAAAGCTAGGGATTTCAGTAGAGCAGGTGGTCTCCACTGTCGCTGAACACGGCAACACCTCCGCCGCCTCCATCCCGCTCGCCTTTGACGCCGCGGTCAAGGATGGCCGCATCAAACGCGGTGATACAGTATTGATGGAAGCGCTCGGCGGAGGTTTCACCTGGGGCGCCGCGTTAGTGCGTTATTAAGCGCGTTGATTGTGCGACCTATGGTTAACGTTGACCAGTAAGCGGTTTGCGACGTAACGTCTTCATCGCAGACATTAAATGGGGGCCAACATGGGTTCGAAGACTGTCACGCGCGCAGATCTGTCAGATGCCGTCCATCGCGAAGTCGGCCTGTCCCGACATGAAAGCGCGGAGTTGGTGGAAGCCGTCCTCGACATGATCTCTGACAAACTTGTGGGCGGGGAATCGGTCAAGCTGTCGTCTTTCGGGTCATTCCTGTTGCGCGATAAAACCGGACGCGTTGGACGTAATCCGAAAACCGGCGAAGAAGTGCCGATCGAGCCGCGCCGGGTTCTGGTGTTCAAACCCTCCCAGGTGCTCAAGGACCGGGTCGACGCCGCCCTGTCCAAATAGGACACGCCATGAGCGATAAAGCGCCAGACGCTTACCGGACCATTTCCGAAGCCGGGGAGGAGGCGGGACTGCCCCCTCACGTCTTGCGATTTTGGGAAAGCAAGTTCGCCCAGCTCAAACCGGTGAAACGCGCCGGCGGCCGTCGCATGTATCGCCGCCAGGACGTGCAGCTCCTCAAAGGCTTGCGTCGGCTGCTTTACGATGACGGATACACCATCAAGGGCGCACAGAAATATCTGCGCGAACATGGCGTTGCGTCTGTCGCGGCCCTGGCTGAGCCAAGCACGCCCAGCCCGGACCCTGCTCAGGAGATCAAGGCCGCGCCGGTGGAGCCTCAAGCCCCCGTCCAGGCTGACAGTGCGCCTGTGACTCACCCCAGTGACGCACCGCAGCAAGCACCGAGATTATCCGGTAGCCAGATCGACTTGGCGCGCAGCGCGCTGTCCCGTCTGGAAAAAGCGAGGGCGCGGCTCACTGAAGTGCTTGAGAAGACGGCCTGAGCATTCCGCCCGCACAAGGCTGCAACAGGTCTGCGACACACCGCGCAGAATGGTTGCCTGTCCGCTTTTTGGCCCTTATACGTCTCTCCTCTCCGAACGCCGGGACTTGTTCGGAGACTGAAAAGTCGGAACGTGGCGCAGCCCGGTTAGCGCACTGGTCTGGGGGACCAGGGGTCGCGAGTTCAAATCTCGCCGTTCCGACCATTTCCCTTCTTCACGACTTCTGATTTGTCCTCTGCAAACTCATGAAACATATGACGATACTGTGAGAAGATCAGTGCGCTGTCTTCTGGTATCCGCGTATGAAAGTCTGCTTGTTTGAGCGGGGTTCAAAAGGATGAGCAGAGGGAGAGACGGATGCGATGTCTACCGCAGGCCATAGCGCTTGCGCTCACAGTGATGCTGAGCGCCGCCTCTCTGACAGAAGCGCAATCTGAAAATCAGGCCGAGATCGTCCGCCAAGAAGTCGAGGCCATGATGGCGCAGAACGGATTTGGTGCTGTATCCGTGGCGATTGTTGAGCAGGGAGAAATTTCGACCTATCACTTCGGACAGCTGTCCGATGGTGCGGCTCCTGATGATGAGACGCTGTATGATATTGGCTCTTTGACCAAGACACATACCGGCCTGTTATTGGCGCTGGCTGTCTCTGATGGGCTGCTCGCTCTGGATGATCCTGTGGCGCTGTATATGCCGGAACTGGATCCAGGGGTGTTCTCGAAAAACGGCGAGCACGCCACGATCCGACATCTTGCGACCCATGTCTCCGGCATGCCTCAGGATCTCGCGTGCGACGCCTCTGATCTGCCCCCCGACGCGCTGCTCGTCTGTTTTCTGGACCATGACCAGACAGACCTAATGAATCGCTTGCAGTCCATGGAGCTTCTCTCAGTCCCTGGTGAGCAATACCGATATTCCAATGCAGCTGTGCGTCTACTTGGCGTGATACTAGAGCGTGTCTACGAGACATCGTACGATGAGCTCCTGACCGAACGGGTTTTTCCCCGCACTGGCCAGACGCAAACCTATAGCGCGCTCACTCCAGAACAGCACACTCGCTGGCAAGTCGGGCGGCAATCCAATGGCGAGCCTGCGCCGGACGCATCAATGTATTTCAATGCGGCGGGCGGGTTGAAGTCCACGGCTCCGGATATGAGCCGATATATGCGCTATTATTTGACCAGTGGGGAGCCGCTGGCGCGGGACGTCGTCACATTGCTGGTAGGCGAGCCTGACGGACTTGGGCGCGCCTTCATTTGGAACACCTTCAATCTCGATACTGTCGGTCAGCTTTATCATGGCGGCGGCACGTTCGGGACTTCCGCTTGGATTTCCATTTATCCCGAAGCGGGATTGGGCATTTTCATGGTGACCCCTTCTGTCACTTCGACCGCCCAGGCGGACCTGAATGGCGCTTCAAACGCGATTATTGCGCAGTTGCGCGATGATAACTGACGCAAAAAAGTTGAGCCGTCTGGCGCGTCTGTAAAGTTAGGAGGGATTTGCGGATTAATCCGTCCGATTTCCCTTTCCGAACAAACTCATGATAAGCCAAACGGATGCTCTCGTATCCGCTTATGCTCATGATGGGGTTCGATGACTGATTATGATGAAATCCTGATCGCCTTGCGCCGGATTACGCGCGCGATTGACATTCACTCCAAACGGCTTGTGAAAAGCTCAGGTCTGACAGCGCCGCAGCTCGTAGTGATCCAGGCCTTGCGCAAGGATGGCGAACTGGCCCCGAGCGCGATTGCGCGAGCCGTGTCGTTGAGCCAGGCGACCATCACATCCATCCTGGATCGTCTTGAAAACCACGGATATGTCGTCCGGCGCCGTAGCGAGAACGACCGCCGGGTCGTGATGGTGGGGCTGACATCGGCCGGGCTTGAGAAAGCCGACAGTGCGCCTGAGCTTTTGCAGGCTGGATTTCTGCGCGCCTTTCGGGAGCTTCCCAGCTGGGAGCAGCACATGCTGATTGCGTCCGTCCAGCGGGTGGCGGAGCTGATGGACGCCGAGGATATTGACGCGTCACCGATCTTGCTGGCTGGCGAAATGAAGCAGCTTTATGAACTGGGGGCTGACGCCGCCCAGGCGCAAACCGATCCGACGAACGAGACCGATCCCTCATGAACAAAAAAGGCGGAGCCGCAGAACGGCCCCGCCTTGATCTGGAGACAAGCGGCGACCTAGTAGCCGCTCATTCGCGCCACTTCGCCTGCGTTAAAGGCGTCATCGCCCATAAACTCGCCCGCCGCCTGCGCGCGCTTGTAGTACAGACCGATATCATACTCGTCGGTCATGCCGACCCCGCCATGCATCTGGATGCCTTCGGCGGCGGCGAGCCGGGAGACTTGGGTCGCCTTGGCTTTCGCCGCCACACACCAGAGCGGCGCCTGGCTGGGCTGGGTGTCGAGCGTGGTGAGCGCGCGGCGCACCAGAGAACGGGCCAGTTCCAGCTCGCCCAGAAGATGGGCGGCGCGATGCTGCAAGCCTTGAAAGCTTGAGATCGGCACGCCGAACTGCTCGCGTTCTGAGATATAGGCGATGGTGTCGTCAAACGCCTGTTCGGCGACGCCCAGGGATTCTGCTGCCTGACACGCCCGGCCGGCGTCCAGAAGACGGCGATAGGCCGCATCCGCGTCTTCAGCGCTGGACAAATAGGCGTCGCCATCCAGTTTCACATCTTCAAACTCGAAATCGGCGGGCACATGGCTGTCCACCGTACGGCGGTCGGTGCGCGTCACGCCGTTCGCTTTGGGATCCACGAGGAATAGACCAATTTGGTCGTCATCCGTGCGGGCGACGACGATCAGCATATCCGCGCCGGCGCCTTCATTCACGAAACGCTTTTTCCCTGACAGAACAAAGCCGTTGCCGTCTTTCTTCGCGCGGGTCTGGATGTGGTCAGGGTTATGTCGCGCCCGCTCGTCCAGCGCCACTGCAATAACGGTTTCACCCGCAGCGATTTTCGGAAGCCAGTTTGATTTTTGCGCGTCCGTTCCGGCCAGGTTAAAGGCTGTGGCCGCCAGAACCGACGTGGACAGGAAGGGTGATGAGGCGAGGGTGCGGCCCATTTCTTCAAGCACAAGGCCCGCCGCCGCATAACCCATATCCACGCCGCCATGGTCTTCGCTGACCAAAACGCCGCTCCATCCCATTTCCGCAAAAGACGACCACAGATCGGCTGAAAAACCGGTCGGGCTCTTCTCGTCCCGCAGGGCGCGCAGAGCGGTCACGGGCGAGGATTCGCTCAAGAAAGCGCGCGCAGAATCACGCAGCATCTGTTCGTCTTCGTTGAGAACAAAGCTCATCGATTAATTCCTTACTCTGAAATACGCGGCTTAAGCGCCCGGCAGGTTCAACACGCGCTTGGCGACGATGTTGAGGTTGATCTCGCTTGTGCCGCCCTCAATGGAGTTGGCGCGTGAGCGCAGCCAGGAGCGCGCCGGATCGCCATCGCTCTCTTTTTCACCCTCCCACAGCAGTCCATCAGAGCCCAGAGCCGACATGTTCAGCTCATTGCGGCGCTTGTTGAGCTCCGTGCCCATATATTTGAGCAAGGATGCGCGTGCGCCGACGCCTTCGCCGTGATCGGCCTCTTCCTTGACCCGTCGCATAGTGGCTTCGAACGCCAGACCATCAATGGTCAGGCGCGCCACATCACCGCGCAGGATCGGGTCCGACATCTTGCCGTCAGAGTCTACTTCACCGGACTGATGCGCTGCGCTGACCGGGTTCAATCCGCCAAAAGCGGCTTCAGACACAATGCCGGCACGTTCGTGGCTGAGTAGGTATTTCGCGATTTCCCAGCCCTGACCGGCATTGCCAACGCGGTTTTCCACTTTGGCCTTGGCGTCATCAAAGAAGGTTTCGCAAAACGGCGATTTGCCCGAGATCAGCTTGATGGGCTTGGTGGTGACGCCCGGCTGGTCCATGTCGATGAGCAAGAAAGAGATGCCATTATATTTGGGCGCATCCGCTTCGGTGCGAACCAATGCGAAAATCCAGTCAGACTGGTCCGCGTAAGACGTCCAGACTTTCTGACCGTTTACGGTGTACTGGTCGCCGTCGAGCACGCCCTTGGTGCGCAGGGAGACGAGGTCGGAGCCCGCGCCCGGCTCTGAATATCCCTGACACCAACGGATTTCGCCACGAGCGATCGGCGGCAGGAATTTCAGTTTTTGCTCGTGCGTGCCATATTTCAGAAGCGCCGGGCCAAGCATCCAGATGCCGAAGCTGTCGAGGGGCGAGCGCGCATTGATCGCCTTCATTTCCTCTTTAAGCACGAAGGCTTCGTCCTTGCTCAGACCGCCACCGCCATATTCTGTCGGCCAGGTCGGGACGGTCCAGCCGCGCTCGGCCATGCGCTCAAGCCAGAGTTTCTGATCTTCGCTGGCGAAGGTCCAATTGCGGCCACCCCAGCAGATATCAGCTTCGGACCGGATCGGCTGACGCATGCTCTCAGGACAGTTGGCCTGGAGCCAATCTTTTGTTTCCTTACGGAAATTCTCAAGCGACATGATGCGCTCCTCCCTTGCGTTTGTCAGAAAGGTAAGGCGCTAAGCAGTTTCTGGCCAGTCCTGATCGAAGGCCTCATGCACTGACCATTCGCCGCACGGGCGCCTTGCCCCCGGCCGTCTGTCAGATATGTAGCTATCAAAGACGACCGGTTCTATCAGGATCTGACATGACTTCGCATGCCTTGCCCAAGCCCTTCACCGCCGCTGATACGCATCGCGGCATGTTCTGGTGGCTGGTGGTCGTGGGCTTGTTTGTGTGCTCGATGATCGTGGTCGGCGGGGCGACCCGTCTGACAGATTCAGGGCTCTCGATCACTGAATGGCAACCCATCACCGGCGCGCTGCCGCCGCTGACCGAAGCAGGGTGGGAAGCCGAGCTCGAAAAATACCGCCAGATCCCTGAATACCAGGAACAGAACCGCGGCATGAGCATGGCCGAGTTCCAGTTCATTTATTGGTGGGAATGGGGGCATCGCCAGTTGGGGCGGACGCTGGGTCTCGTTTATTTCGTCCCCTTCGTCTTCTTTCTCGCCACTCGTCAGGCGCCCCGTCGCCTGTTGGTGCGTTTGTGGGTGCTGTTTGGCCTGGGCGGCCTTCAGGGTGCGATCGGATGGTGGATGGTGTCCTCAGGGCTCGTGGACCGATTGGATGTCAGCCAGTACCGGCTAGCAACGCATCTGAGCATGGCCTTCATCATTCTGGGGCTTACGCTCTGGACGGCGCTCGAGCTGCGATATGGACAGGCGCTCGCGCTGACCCGGTCCCGGCTGTTCAGATGGGCCTGGATTTTCTGGGCGGCCGTGCTGGTGCAGATTGCACTCGGCGCCTTCGTGGCAGGACTGGATGCAGGCCGGATTTTCAATACATGGCCGGGTTTTCAGGGCCAATTGATCCCTGACGATTATCTCAGCGGCATGCCGTTCTGGCAGGCGATCTTTGAAAGCCGCCCGGCGGTGCAATTCCAGCATCGCTGGTTCGCCTATCTGCTGTTGGCAGGCGGATTATGGCTCTGCTGGACAGTGATCAAAAGCCCGGCGCCTGAGCTCAAGCGCATGGGCTGGTTCGTCGCAGCGGCCCTGATCGTTCAGGTGGTTCTGGGCATTGTCACTCTGATCTATGTGGCGCCGCTTTCGCTGTCACTGATGCACCAGGCGGGCGCAATCATCCTGTTCTTGGCCAGTGGCGGTCTGGCCTGGACGGCGGCGCGGGGCGCTATTCCGGTTGAGCCTGAAACGACCCGCTAGGCGTCGTCTGAGCTCACCACCGTGCGCGACAGGACTTCGCGGGCTACCAGTTTGATCCGTGAATCGGCTGCGTCATAGGTCGCCAGGATTCCGCTCGAAAACGCCATGCCGCCATAATTGTCTTCGGTGACCGCGAGCGCGGTCGGCCGAACAAAGGCTGGCGCACTGAGACCATCTTCAAACTGCACGTCTGTGATCAGATCGAGCGTGCGTGCATCATAAACAGACACAAGACCGGTCTGGGACGAGGCGACCAGCGCGACAGGTCGTCCAAGTAGTTCGGTATAGGCCACGTCCGCCACGGACAGACCGGCGGCAAATGCGGATTGCTCTCCGCTGGGTGAAACGCGCGAAAGCCCTGCGGTTGGTCCGGCCACCAGAAGATCGTCATTCGCCGCCGCGCAAGAGCGAGCCGGGAAGGGCAAGGCGCGAGCATTGCGAGGCTCAAGGGTCAGGCCATCGCCGCCCGCATCGCGAATGCGGACGAGCTGGGCTGACGAGTCTTCACCCAATAGCGCCAGCTCGACATATCCAATGCCCTGATCATAGAGACAGACGCCTGCAGCGCTGGACAGGCTTGCCTCCGACTCTAGCGGCAATTCGATCACTTCACGGGTCTCGCGAACCACGACGAAGCTGCGCAGCACGCCCAGATCATCAACGCCAAATAGCATTGGGAAGGTCTCGCCGCGCAGGGCGAAATCCGGCACGCCCGCCAGACCGCGCAATTGCGGGCCGCCGGCGCTGATCAGCACCTGGCCGTCTACATTGAAGATGTCAAAACCGCCTCCTGACAGGGACGCCGCCAACAATCCTGTCCATGGCGCTTCCGTATTAGGAAGGAATAAAAGCGATTCAGCACGGCCAGCAGAGTCAAATGCGCCTGTAACGACGGCGCTGCGCGTTTCTTGGGACGAAGCAGCGCTGTCTTCGGTCGTTTCCGGCGCTTCACAACCTGCCATCCAGAACAGTCCGCCGGACAGGGCTGCGGTAAGGAGTAGGCGGGAGCGACGTGCGGTCATGATCGGCCTCTGCGGTGAACAGGCGAAAAAGTGTGTCAGCGCACACTATATTCAATCCATCACGCCGTCACATGACGCGTGCAGCCTATAGTCCGACAACACCGCCTGACATTACGGTAACTGAGTACCTTATTCTTAAGTAACTGAAAAACAGTCAACTTCACAACAGGTGTTGACGTGACTGTTTGCGACGCGTAGAAGCCGCTCACCTTCATGACGGGGATGGGCCCTGTCATGGCGAACGCACACCAAGGCAGAGCGATGAAGACCTTTACCGCCAAGCCCGCGGACGTTGAAAAAAAGTGGGTTGTGATTGACGCAGAAGGCGCCGTTGTCGGCCGCCTCGCAGCGTACATCGCCACGCGTCTCCGCGGCAAACACCGTCCTGATTACACCCCGCACGTTGATACGGGCGACCATGTGGTCGTTATCAACGCTGACAAGGTGGTGTTCACGGGCCGCAAATTCCAAGACAAGCGTTACTATCGCCACACCGGTCACCCGGGCGGCATCAAGGAAACCTCTCCGCGCAAAGTGCTGGAAGGCCGTTTCCCTGAGCGCGTGGTGGAGATGGCCGTCAAGCGCATGCTTCCCAAGGATAGCTCCCTGGCGCGCGGGCAGTTCACCAAACTGCGCGTTTACGCTGGCGCGGAGCATCCGCATGAAGCGCAAAATCCTGAAGTCATCGACTTCAAATCCATGAACACCAAGAACGCGCGGGGCTAATGAACATGGCTGATGAAGCTCGTTCCCTGGAAGACCTGAAGTCTGCTTTGCAGGATGCAGGTTCCGAAATCGTTCCGGAAGCTCCGGAAGAGCAAGTGCTCGCCGAACCGAAAATCGACGAATTCGGTCGCTCTTATGCAACCGGTCGTCGTAAAGACGCCACGGCGCGCGTCTGGATCAAGCCAGGCTCTGGAAAGATCATCGTCAATGGCCGCGATCAGGAAGTGTATTTCGCACGTCCGGTTCTGCGCATGATGATCGCACAGCCCTTTGAAGCGGCTGAACGCGTTGATGCATTTGACGTGTACTGCACGGTCAAAGGCGGCGGTCTGTCCGGTCAAGCTGGCGCGGTCCGCCACGGCATCTCCCGTGCACTGACCTATTACGAGCCCGCCCTGCGCGGCGTGCTCAAGGCAGGCGGCTTCCTCACCCGCGACTCCCGTGTGGTTGAGCGTAAGAAGTACGGCCGTAAGAAAGCCCGTCGTAGCTTCCAGTTCTCGAAGCGCTAAGACGGTTTTCAAATCGACTTTTGGGGAAGGGCGGCTCGTTTGGGTCGCCCTTTTTCGTTTGTGCTGCGCTTTCATGATCGCAACGCTCATGCTCTCATTACCCAAAACAAAAAACCGGAGGAGACGATCATGATCGAGGTGACGCCCAGCGGCGGGCCCTGTGGTGCACATGTGCGCGGCGTGGACTTGTCCAGGTCATTGTCAGACAGCGAGATCGCCGAGATCAATGCAGCCTGGCTGGAGCATCACGTGCTCGCTTTTCCGGACCAGAAGCTCATCGATGATCAGCTTGAGGCCTTTTCCCTTCAGTTTGGCCGCTTTGGTGAAGACCCGTATTTCAACCCGATTCCGGGCCGAACCCATATCGCCGCCGTCAAACGCGAAGCCACGGACACAAACCCGATTTTCGCCGAGCACTGGCATTCAGACTGGAGCTTTCTCGCGCATCCGCCCAAGGGCACGGTGCTCTATAGTCTCGATATTCCGCCCATGGGCGGCGATACGCTGTTTTCTAACCAGCATCTGTCGTTTGACGCCATGCCTGATGAAATGCGCGCCCGGTTTTCGGACCTCAAGGCGATCCATTCCCCGGTCATGGGCTATTCGCTGCAAGGCGCGTATGGCGATGTGACGAAAAACGGGGCCATGGACATTCGTCCATCCGAAGAGGCCGCCCACATTCGTTACACACACCCGCTCGCACCCCTTCATCCCGAAACAGGACGGCGCGGTTTTCTGAGCGGGATCGGCTATCTGATCGGATTTGAAGGCGTGGACGACAAGACCGCGCTTGACCTGATCCTGGAGCTCAATGAATGGCAATCTCGGCCTGAATTCGTGTACGCCCAGAAATGGGAAACGGACATGCTCGTGATGTGGGACAACCGTAGTGTCGTCCACAAAGCGACTGGCGGCTATGAAGGCTATCGCCGGGAATTGCACCGCATCACGCTGTATTAGAGGGGGTGTGGCGTCGGCGTGGGCTTACATGCCGCCCACGCCTGTTCACACGCTCTCAGAAGCAGAGCGTCAGACCGCTGCAAGCGATCGCGTTTCCCAGGGGCCTTTCACCGCAAAGGTCCGCCCCGGGCCGTTCTGGACATTGAAGAACAAGGTTGAGCCGTCTGGCGAAAAGCACGGACCGGTGATCTCGCTGTAATCGCCCTCGGCGTCAGACGCGGCGTTGCGACCGATAGTGTAAACACGGCCATCAGGGGTGACGCCTCGAATGAATTGCTCGTTATCGCCATCCTCGACCACCACAAGATCGCCCCAGGGTGCGACCGTGATGTTGTCGCACTTTTCCAGAATGCGCTGGTCTGTTGTTTGAACCAGCAAAGTCAGTTCGCCGGGCTGCGCCGCTTCACCGGATTGTCCCTCAGCCGGGGAGGAACGGTAACGCCAGATCTGGCCGATCCGGTCTGGGCCGCCATCTGTGCAGCAAAAAAACATTTCGCCATCACCGAACCACATGCCTTCACCGCGGGTGAAGTTCGCGGCGCCCGCGTCCACAAGGCGGCTGGCCAGATCGTTATGCGGATTGTCGACGCCATCTACGTCAATCCATTCGCACGCCAGCGTTTCGCCCACATCGACCGTCTGCGCGTCGGCATCCCAGTTATGCGTGTTCAGGCCCGGACGACCGCGAACAACGAGCGCCTGCAAACGTCCGCCCTGATGCAATTCATCACCGACTTCAGGCAGGAACCGTGTGATCAGGGATGGGCGCGCATCTTCAGTCTGATAAACAATGTTGGTGCGTGGATCGATCGCGCACGCTTCACGGTTGAACCGGCCCATGGCGGTCAATGGTTCAGCGGTTACAAGCCCCATCGCTTGTGAAGGCACTTCAAACGCATAGCCATGATCGCGCAGTCCATAGCCTGCGCCGGCTTGCGTCAGGCTTTCTTCGCACGTGATCCAGCTGCCCCAGGGCGTCGGTCCGCCCGCACAATTGCGTTCGGTGCCGCCCAGTGAAAGGAACTGGCGCACGACGCGGCGTGTGGCGAGATCCACATGGAGCGTTGTGGTGCCGCCCAGATGCGTCAGGCCACCCTCATCATGGTCATAGAGCTTGGCGGCGTCGATCCGGGCGAGCCCGCTGCCGTCGAGGCCGAAAGGCGATTCATCAAACTGATCGGGGGAGAGTTCATGGTTGCGGACCAGAATGACCTGACCGTCTTCCAGCCCGGGAAAGCAGGCCGTGCCGTCATGGTCGCCAGGCACGATCAGACCGTCATCCATGGGCTCACCGGTTTCCGACAACGTCACATAATCAAACCCGGCCGGAAGATCGAACAGCCCGTTCGGATCGGATTGCAAATCTCCATAGCCCTGCACTTGATTGATATAGGCGGCAGAGCCCTGCGCGAGCGCGCGGGCGCTCAGCAAAGGCAGGGCGCTAAACGCCGTACTGATGGCGGCGGCGTTCGTGAGAAAGCTGCGACGGGACAGAGACATGAGAGGCTCCTAGTGTGCGGTGTTATTTCATAACGCTTTCATCACACCTTAGGTGAGGAGTGTGACACTGTCGTTTCATCGACTTCATGTTTGAGCGCTGAGGTTAGATGATCAAAGACAAGCCGGATGCGTGGATTGGTTTGCAGTTCCCGATGCGTCACCAGCCAGACCGGAAACTTGATGTTCACATCCTGAGGCAAGACGCGTTCAAGCCCTTCACAGTATGTCCCGCAGGGCAGAATACAGATACCCAGGCCTTCACGGGTCATGGCGACCAGCACTTCGCCATAGCCGCTGCGCACCTGCATCCTGTCTGGGGCGACTGTAATCCCGAGCTCTTTATAGTATTCAAATGAACGCGCCGCTTCGTCAAAGCCAATAAAGTCATGACCTTCAAGTTCAGCAATTGTCTTCGGGCGACCGACACGGTCCAAATAGTCTGGTGAGGCGAAAAGACCCGCAGCGTGTTCACATACCAGCTTGCCGATCAGATCGTCCTGTTCTGGACGAACATGCCGGATCGCGATGTCTGCTTCACGGCGTTTCAAATCCTGAACCGAGTTGGAGGCGATCACATCAAGCTGCAGGTCCGGCGCCATCCGCTGCAGCCGGGCCACAACCGGGGGCAGATATTGCATGGCGATCAGGCTGGTCGCCGTGATGGTGACGACGCCGTGCAAATTGGACGCCTGTCCATCTGCTGCAAGGGATAGCGCAAAGGCGCCGTCGAGCATCATTTCCGCCGGCTCCAGCATGGCTGCACCGGCCTGAGTCAGGGTCATTGAGCGTTTGCCGCGCTCAAACAAAGTGACCCCAAGTCGCGCTTCCAGCCCGCTGACCTGGCGCGATAATGTGGGTTGCGTGAGCCCCAAAGCTCTGGACGCGGCGGAGAATGAGCCCTCGCGGGCGGTGGCGACGAACGCTCGAACCTGGTTCCAGTCAAAATCGAGGGCTGACCACTTCATCGTTTTGCGTATATCAGATGCGCGTATTTACTCAATATTCAAATAGGTCGGTCCGCGCTATCGAGAGGAAAAGAACAATACAAAGACGGTCAGGACCTCTCCATGTCGAACGATAAAGCCTTCTGGGATCGCATAGCGCGAAAATACGCCGCCGATCCCATCGCTGATGAGGCGACCTATCAGCACAAGCTCGAGAAGACGCGCGAATACTTTACGCCAAACTCGCGCGTTCTTGAGTATGGTTGCGGCACCGGCTCCACGGCTTTGCTACACGCGCCCTTCGTCAAAGAGATCATCGCCACCGATGTGTCTGACGGAATGATTGAGATCGCGCATGAGCGGGCCGCGGAGGCCGAGGTGGACAATGTGCGGTTTCAAGCTGTCGACGTCGCAGACCTTGCTGAACCCAATGAGAGTTTTGACGTCGTCTTGGGGCTCAATGTCCTGCACCTTCTGCCCAACAGACGCGAGGTGATGACGCAGAGCTATGATCTGCTCAAACCCGGCGGAGCATTCATAACGAGCACAGCCTGTCTGGGAGACGGAATGTGGTTTCTGGCGCTGATTAAACCCATCATGCGTCTGTTTCGCGGCTGGCCCGATTTTCAGATCTTCCGCGAAACCCGGCTGATCGACGAAATGCAGCAGGCAGGCTTTGACATCACCTATAGCCATCGCCCAGCCAAAGCGCCGACGGTCTTCGTCATCGCACGCAAGCCGGTGGCCTAGCTTCGAACTTTGACGTACTCCCCCGGCGCCGGGCAGAGCGACGCTCTGACGCCGCCGCCCGGTTGCCGCGCCGGGACCTGTTCATCACTGAGCGCCATCAGCCAATCACGCCAGTACGGCCACCAGGAGCCGGGATGCTCGACCGCATCCTTTTCCCAATCCTCGCGGGTTTCAGGCAGATGGGTATTGACCCAGTGCTGATATTTCTGAGCGTCGGGATGGTTCACCACGCCTGCGATATGGCCTGAACCGGCCATCATGTACTCGACCGGCCCGCCAAACAGACGCGCTGAGCGATACACGCTATCCGCTGGCGCGATATGGTCTTTCTGGCTTGCCTGCATGAAGATCGGGATCTGGATGTCTTTCATGTCCAGCATATGACCATCGAGCTCCAGCTGGCCTTGCGCGAGCAGGTTCTGGCGATAGAACGCGTTCAGGTAAAACAGATGCAGCGTCTTGGGCATGCGCGTCTGATCGGCGTTCCAGTATAGTAGATCAAAGGCCTGGGGCTCACGTCCCAAAAGGTAGTTCTTGATCACAAACGACCAGACGAGATCGTTGGAGCGCAACATGTTGAACGTGTCCGCCATCGTGCGGCCGTCCAGAACGCCGCCCTGTGCGTCCATCAGGCGTGAGATTTCGGCGATCCATTCTTCATCCGCGAAAACGAGCAGGTCGCCAGCGAGCTTGAAGTCGTGCTGGGCTGCAAAGAAAGTCGCGGAGGCGATGCGATCATCGTTTTTCGCCGCCATCCAGGCCAGGGCCGTGCCCAGCATGGTGCCGCCAATACAATAGCCCACCGTGTCGACCTGACGTTCGCCGGTTACCTCTTCAATGACCTCAAGAGACTGGAACAACCCTTCGGTGATGTAATCCTCGAAGGTCACGTCTTTCATTGACGCGTCAGGGTTCACCCATGAAATCAGGAACACCGTGAAGCCTTGCTCGGTCAGCCAGCGGATCATCGAGCTCTTGGGGCGCAGGTCCAGAATATAGAATTTGTTGATCCAGGGGGGCGCAATGAGCAAGGGACGTTTGCGAACCTGTTCTGTGGCGGGCGCGTACTGGATCAACTCCATAACCCGATTGCGATAGATCACCTCACCGGGCGTTGTCGCCAGATCCTTGCCAACCTCAAAGCCAGTCATGTCAGTTTGGCTGAGCGCCAGGCGACCCTCGCCGCGCTCAAGGTCCTCCACCAGACGCATCAGGCCGCGTGTGAGGTTCTCACCCTTGGATTTGACGGTTTCTTCCAGCACCTCGGGATTGGTCAGGGCGAAATTGGTCGGGGCGAGGGCGTCCACCAATTGCTGAGTCAGGAACTGGACCTTGCGTTTGGTCGCTTCATCAACGCCTTTCGCGCCTTCCACCAGCCCCATCAGAAATCTCTGATTGAGCAAATAAGACTGCTTCATGGCGTCAAACAGGGGATGCTCGCGCCAGGCGTCGGACTTCCAGCGTTTGTCAGTGGGATCAGGCTCAATCACCGGCTCTGTCGGCTCACCGCTCATGATCCGGCGCGTGGCGTTGGACCATAGATCCAGATACCCCGCATAGAGATCCGCCTGAGATTGCATGAGCAATTCAGGGTCGGACAGGATATGCTCCCACGTGTTCAGAACTTCGGGATTGGCGTGAAGCGGATCCGCCTGGGGCATCATGGACGTATCGCCTTCCAGCGATCGTCGCACGCGCTCACTCAAGAGTTTCTGACCGCTCAGGGACGCTTTGAGCACATTGCGTGAAATTTCGTCCAGTTTTTCCAGATACGCTTGCGGCATATGGCCCAAATGGTCGTCCATCTGGTCCTGCGTTTGCGGTTGCGGCGCTTCAGCTTCGGTTCTGGCGTCTGCTTTCGCTTTGACGGCGGATGCTTTGGGAGCGCGCTTTCTGGCAGGTTTCTTCGCCTTTGAAGCGGCGGCTTTGGGAGTCGGTGTCTTTTTCGGTTCGGTTTGCGATCCGTCGGAGGACTTGGAAGATGATTTGCGCGTTGTCATTTGCCCGGACTCCTTACAGTGGGTGACAGCCACGGGACAAAGCGTATAGAAAGCCACGACCGCGTCCACCGGTCAGGAGGTCGCTGGAAGGCCATGACACTGAAAAAAACACTTTTGCTCATGTCATCCATGCTGCTCACCGGCTGCATGATGGCGCCAGCCCAGCAAGATCCCCGCTGGACCGATGACGCTTTGGCGGCGCAACCGGCTCATGATGCGCCTGTATTCGTGCCGACACTGCGCCTGTCCGAAGATGAACGCACCGATTTGCTGGTTCAGGAAGCCGATGTGCTCCGTAGCGGCCTCGCTGTCCTGGACGCCGGACAGGCCTTGCGCGGACCGGTTCCTGATTCTGAACGCTATGCTGCTGAACAGCGTGCCCGCACACAACGGCCTCAATAAACACCGATTTACTCCGGATTGCCTGAAGGAAGACTCTCCATGTCCGATGGTTTCGCCCTCGATCGTCTTGTCACTGGTGCGCTGAATGCGGCTGAAATGGCCGCTATCGCCGCCTCCGCCCTCGTGGGACGAGGCGACAAGATCGCCGCTGACCAGGCCGCTGTGGACGCCATGCGCACCGGACTGAATGCGACCGAGATGAAAGGCCGTATCGTCATCGGTGAAGGCGAGCGCGACGAAGCGCCGATGCTCTATATCGGTGAAGAAGTGGGAACGGGCGAGGGGGCTGAGATCGACATCGCTCTGGATCCGCTGGAAGGCACCAGCCTGACCGCAAAAGGCATGGCGAACGCCCTGGCCGTGCTGGCGCTGGCGCCGCGAGGCGGCCTCTTGAATGCGCCTGACACCTATATGGACAAGATCGCCATCGGCGCGGGATATCCTGAAGGCGTCATCGATCTCGACGCCAGCCCGGCGGACAACATCAAAGCGCTGGCGAAAGCCAGGGGCGTCGCCCCATCCGACATGACCGCCTGCGTCCTCGATCGCGAACGTCATGAAGACATAATCGAATCGATCCGCTCCACAGGCGCGCGCGTCAACTTCATCACCGATGGCGATGTGGCGGGCTGCATCAACGCTGCGGACCCGGACGGTGAAGCCGACATTTATATTGGTCGTGGCGGCGCGCCCGAAGGCGTGCTGAGCGCAGCGGCGCTGAAATGCCTGGGCGGCCAGATGCAAGCGCGTCTGTATTTCCGGACGGACGAAGAACGCGAGCGCGCCAAGCGTGTCGGCATCTCTGATCTGGACCGCAAATATGATCTCAACGAGCTGGCGTCTCAGGATTGCCTGTTCATCGCAACGGGCGTCACCCATGGTGAAATGGTCTCAGGCGTCACCTTTGGTCCCGGATATGTCGAGACACAGTCTCTCGTCTTCTCGTCCGCTTCCGGACTGCGCCGCGTCATCACCACTCGGCGCCCGCATCAGTCTTGAGCTCGATGACCGCCGAGCCGCTCTTTGGCGTCCGCCAGTCTCTGGGCGGACGCACCTGGCGGTTGAAAGCGGCTGACGACGCGGCCGTACAAGCCATCGCCCGCGCAACAGGCGTCACTGACGCTCTGGCACGGTTGATGGCGGCACGTGGGCTGACCGCTGACGCCGCCCCGGCCTTCCTCGCACCCAAACTGCGCGACAGTTTTCCCGATCCCACCAGCCTGAAAGGCATGGACGAGGCCGCGTCTCGCATCTGGGACGCCGTCGAGGCGGGTGATCGCATCGCGCTGTTCGCAGATTACGATGTCGATGGCGCCACCTCCGCCGCCCAGCTGGGCGGGTGGCTGCGAGCCTTGGGTTCAGAGCCCATCATTTACGTGCCCGACCGAATTGAAGAGGGCTATGGCCCGAACGCTCCGGCGCTCAAACATCTCAAGGCGCAAGGCGCCCGTCTGGTCATCACGCTTGATTGCGGGGCGGCGTCCGTCGGACCGTTGACGGCGGCGCACAAGATGGATTTGCCGGTTGTGGTGATTGATCACCACCTCATGGAGGGTGAAATTCCACCCGCAGATGCTCTGGTGAACCCCAATCAACCGGGCGATGCGTCTGGCTGCGGGCATCTGGCGGCGGCGGGCGTGACGTTCGTCCTGTTGGCGGCGCTGAACCGGGAAGGCCGCAAACGCGGCGCGTTCAACGACCGTGTCGAGCCCAATATTCTTGAGTATGCCGATCTGGCTGCGCTTGGAACGATTTGTGATGTGGTGCCGCTGACAGGCGTCAACCGCGCGATCGTCACCCAGGGGCTGAAAGTGATGAGCACCTGGTCGCGTCCGGGCATGGCGGCTCTGGCGGCGGCTGCGGGCGTCACAGGGCCTGCCTCGCCCTATCATGCGGGTTTCCTTCTGGGGCCACGCATCAATGCGGGCGGTCGCGTCGGACAATCTGATCTCGGCGCCCGACTGATGATGACATCAGACCCGGCTGAGGCCGCCCATATCGCCCAGACGCTTGATGCGCTTAATGCGGAACGCCGGGCTATTGAATCTGATGTGCTGGACCAGGCGCTGACCCAGGTCGACGCGCAATCCATTACAGATGACACCTCAATCCTCGTCGCGTCAGGCGATCATTGGCATCCCGGCGTCATCGGCATCGTTGCGGGCCGCATCAAGGAACGCTTCAACCGTCCCGCCATCGTCATCGGCATTGATCCTGAAACCGGGCTCGGCAAGGGCTCCGGCCGCTCCTGCGCCGGGGTCAATCTGGGTGGTGCGGTGGCGGCGGCGCGTGAAGCAGGGATTTTGGAGGCAGGCGGCGGTCACGCCATGGCTTGCGGTCTGACGATCCAGGCCTCGCGAATCGATGAACTGACTGAATTCCTGACTGAAACGCTCAAGGATGAATGGGCTCAGGCGGACGAAGCGCGCACCTACCAGGTCGACGCCGTCGTCAGCCCCTCTGCCGTGAGCTTTGAGTTCTGCGAGGCCTTGTCCGCCGCGGCGCCCTATGGCGCGGGCAATCCTGAGCCTCGATTCGCGTTTTCATCCCTGCGGCGCAGTTACGCGCAACGGGTCGGGACCGATCATGTGCGCTTCACGTTTGAATCGCCGGGCGGCGGGCGTCTGACCGGGATCAGCTTTCGAACGGCCGACGGCCCGATGGGGCAGGCGTTGCTGAATGGACCTGACAGCCTTTGGCACGTGGCGGGCAAGTTGAAAGCCGAAGATAATCGCTATGGCCGCAAGGCGGAACTGCATCTGGAAGATCTGGCCAAGGCGGACTGAAACGATCTGCACCGATTGCTGTAAAACCTACACAGACATGCTTGCATGACACCGCCGGGACAGATATATCACCGCCTCCACACCGATGCGGGCCCTTCGTCTATCGGTTAGGACGCCAGGTTTTCAACCTGGAAAGAGGGGTTCGATTCCCCTAGGGCCTGCCATCGGTGTGTAAATCGAAACAGAGTGACCGCCCTCGTGGCGGTTTTTCTTTTTGCGCAGGTAGCTTGGGGCCGAACACCTTCAGCTCTGCACATGGCGAGCGCAGCCTGTAAATGGTTGCTTGCCACACACTATGGGGACCGGTATACGACCGCTCCCGACGCGCTGCGGGCCCTTCGTCTATCGGTTAGGACGCCAGGTTTTCAACCTGGAAAGAGGGGTTCGATTCCCCTAGGGCCTGCCACGCGTCCCGGACTTTTCACCATTTCATCTCTCACAGCTGCATGCCTTGGGCGGGCCAGACTTGCGCACAAGAAAAACGGCGCGCGAGACACTCGCACGCCGCTTTCCAAACCCGTGTGGGCGAGGGCATCAGCCCTTCTTCACGCGCTCCATGGCGGCCGTGATCATCTCGCGGGCGCGCTCGACGCCGTGCCAGCCCTGAACCTTCACCCATTTATTGGGCTCGAGATCCTTGTAGTGCTCAAAAAAGTGCGTGATCCGCGCCAGCTGAGCGCCGTGGACGTCATTAAAGTCTTTGATGTCGTCATAAAACGGGGTCAGCTTGGCGTGCGGGGCGGCGAGGATTTTCTCGTCCTGGCCGCTCTCGTCTTCCATCATCAGCACGCCGATCGGACGGGCGCGCACAACGCAGCCCGGCACCAGTTCGGTCTGGCCCAGAACCATCACGTCGATGGGGTCGCCATCATCGGACAGGGTGTGCGGCATGAAGCCGTAATTGCACGGATAGCGCATCGGGGTGTGAAGGAAGCGGTCGACGAACACCGTGCCTGAGTCTTTGTCCAGCTCGTACTTGACCGGTTGGCCGCCAACGGGAACCTCGATGATGACGTTGATGTCTTCAGGCGGGTTCACGCCAGCGCTGATTTTATCAATGCGCACGTATAGTCCTCCAGCGAAACGCGAATGTTGGCGCGCAAAAAACCGTGTTGAGCGCTCAGCTGCAAGTGATTTGTGCGGTGCAAGACAATTTATGATTTTCAAACCCGCTGCAGGCGCGTTGAGTGATTGCACGCAAAGCCGGGCGGAGCTAGCTTGCCGCCCATGATGATCGGAACTCGCATTCTTGCCCTGGCTGCCGCCGCATTTGTCGGTTTCGGCTCCGCCGGCTGCGCCCTGGCGCAGTCTGTCGACCCCACTGCGCCTGACGCTGTCGTTGAGTATGGCGGACCTGACCCGCTCACCATTGAAGGGGATTTCGGATCCCATACCTTCACGGTGGAAGTGGCTAACACCGACGCGTCCCGTGAGCGCGGCTTGATGCATCGCGACTCCATGGATCCCGATGCGGGCATGCTGTTTGATTTCGGGCGTGAAGATTTCATCTCCATCTGGATGGAGAACACGATCATTCCGCTCGACATTCTCTATGTGCGGGCCAATGGCGAAATCGCCAAGATCGTCACCGGGGCGCAGCCGTTTTCGCGCCGTCCCATGTCGTCGGACTATCGCGTGATCGCCGTGGTGGAGCTGAATGGCGGACGCACGCTGGAACTGGGCATTGAGCCGGGCGACCTGGTGCGTCACCCGCTGTTCGGTAATGTCTCCACCGAAGAAACGGTTATGGCTGCCGATGACACTGCGGAAGAAACAGATCCGCAGCGCTAGGGAGGTTGCGCGAGACGGCGCAGCCGCCTAAACGATTTGCATGTCGGGGCGTAGCGCAGCCTGGTAGCGCATCTGGTTTGGGACCAGAGGGTCGCAAGTTCGAATCTTGCCGCCCCGACCATTATCTTCAGGGCTTTTTAGGAAGCTTTGGGTGAGACAGGACTGTCGACAGCCACGTCTGGACGAGAATCATGTTCGCGAAGATCTACCGCCCGTCAAAAACCGCCATGCAATCAGGCCGCGCCAAGTCTCAGGACTGGGTGCTGGAGTTTGAGCCCGCCATGGCCAAACGTCCCGATCCTTTGATGGGCTGGGCGTCCAGCGGCGACACCCGCCGTCAGATCCATCTTCATTTTGACACCAAGGACGCCGCCGTCTCTTACGCCCAGCGTTACGGCATTGCGTTCCAGGTCCGTGAAGTGCGCGAAACCCCGCGCAAGATCAAATCCTACGCCGCCAATTTCGATGCGGACCGTAAGGAGCCCTGGTCTCACTAGACCGCCTACGACCACATCAGACCGCTCCATCGCCCGCTTTCGCAACGCCGTGTCTTCACAGGATGCGGCGTTCCGTTCTAATGAGGGTGACGGTCAGGCCCCGTAGCTCAACTGGATAGAGCACCGGACTTCTAATCCGACGGTTGTAGGTTCGAGTCCTACCGGGGTCGCCATGGGCTGAAGGCGCGGGGGCAGTCATGACAAACGACAGTGAAGGGCAAGGGCGATTGCGCTTTGCCTTCGATGAAGAGCGCGACATTCTGGAAGTGGTCTACCCGACCTGTGTGGATGTCCCGGCCGTTCGCGAAGCCATGGCTTACATGCAAACGGGTCCGGTATCGAGCCATGGCCGGGCTCTGATCAATCTCACAAAAGTTGAAGAGACCACGCTGACCTCCGCCGACCTTGTGAGCTTCGCCAATCAACGCGCGCGCGATTTCGGCGACAAATCCCGCACGCTCCAGTTCAATGCGTTTTATGGCGTCAAAGACACTGTCCGTGACACGATCGACGCCTGGACGCGGTTCTTTCCTACAGGCGGCGGCGCTGTGGAAATGCGGCTGTTTGAAGCGCGACATGACGCCATCTATTGGCTGATGGGGTGCTCGGCCCGTGGCAAGGGCTAGTGCCCCCCGCCGAAGGCGCCGGTCTTCACTGAATAATCTGTCGCGATCTGATACTCAGGATCATCGTCTGAATCGATCATCAGCTGACCGGCTTTCGCCAGCAGCTGGTGGCAATCGCGAGACAGGTGACGCAGGCGCAGCGCTTTGCCGCTCGCTTCGTATTTCAGCGCCAGATCTTCAATGGCCTGCAGGGCGGATTGGTCGACCACGCGTGAACGCTTGAAGTCCACGATCACCACGTCAGGGTCGTTCTCGATATCAAAGAGTTCGCTGAAATTGTCGGTCGAGGCGAAAAACAGCGGACCATCCAGTTCATAGGTTTTGGCGCCGGGCACCGTATGGCTGTCATGGGCGGAGATGTGCAGACGCTTTGCCGAGCGCCACGCATAGACGAGGGCGGAGACAATCACGCCAGCGACGACCGCCACAGCCAGGTCGTACTGAACGGTCACCACCGTCACCAGTATGATCACCAGCGCATCAGAACGTGGGATCTTGAGCATGATCCGAAGCGAGTTCCAGGCGAACGTGCCGATCACCACCATGAACATCACGCCTGTCAGCGCCGCCAGAGGGATCTGTTCGATCAGCGGCGCTGCGAACAGGATGAAACTCAACAGGAACAAAGCCGCCATGATCGCGGCGAGGCGTGTGCGGGCGCCCGATTGCACATTGATCATGGATTGGCCGATCATGGCGCAACCGCCCATGCCGCCGAAAAAGCCGGTGACGACATTGGCGGCGCCTTGAGCCACACATTCCTGAGACGCGCCGCCACGCTTGCCGGTCATCTCACCTACGAGGTTGAGCGTCAGAAGGCTTTCGATCAGGCCGATGGCGGCCAGAACCAGCGCGTAAGGGAATATGATCTGCAGCGTCTGGAAATTTAAGGGCACAGTCGGGATATGAAAGCTCGGAAGCCCGCCTTGAATGCTGGCGAGGTCGCCTACGCGCGGCGCGTCAAGTCCAAATCCGATCACGATCGCGGCGGTGATGGCGATGCCCGCCAGCGGCGCAGGGATCGCCTTGGTGAATTTGGGCAAAACCCAGATGATCAGCATGGTCAGGCCCGTGAGTCCCAGCATCACCATGAGCGGCATGCCGGTCAGCCAGTCGCCGCCCGCCAGTCCATGTCCCCCGCCGCCATGGTCGGATCCCGGCACCTGGAATTGGCCTAGCTGGGCCAGGAAAATCACAATGGCGAGGCCATTCACAAAGCCCAGCATAACCGGGGTCGGCACCAGCCGAATGAACTTGCCAAGCTTGAAGATGCCTGCGCCCAGCTGGAGCACCCCCATCAGCACGACGGTTGCAAACAGATATTCAACGCCATGCTCGGCCACCAGCGCCACCATGACGACAGCGAGCGCGCCCGTTGCGCCTGAAATCATGCCCGGACGGCCGCCGAACAACGCCGTGATCAAGCCGACGATAAAAGCTGCGTACAGTCCCACCAGGGGATGCACGCCCGCCACAAAGGCAAACGCCACAGCTTCCGGCACCAGCGCCAGCGCCACCGTCAAGCCGGCCAACACCTCTGTTTTCAGGCGATTGGGATTGGTCAGAGACAGGTTTGCGTCCTGCTCGGTCAGCGAAAGACGCTCCACAAGCGCATTAAGAGTGGCTTTGACCATCACGATAGATCCCGGCTGGATGAGACAGTGTTGCGCCTTGGGCTGCAAACAAGCTGCGTGCTCTGACACGGGCCTTGCTGCAACGCAACACTCGCGCCTGATTAATTTTCGCGCATTGAACGGATTTGCCACCGGGTGACACCTGTCACTAACGCGTGATCGAACGCTGCGACAGTGTGTGAACCATAGGCGCCATGGCGCGGGCCACGCCTGGTTTTCGGCGCCCGTGACGGGAAATGGTACACTGCTCGAGCGAATGGCGCACAGGGGACAGACGAATGAACGACGAACGCACAGAGCAATTACACTCTCTCACAATTGAGCGAACCGAAGACACGCAAGCCTCAGGCGGTCCCGGATGGGCGGCGCTGTTGATCGCCATCGTCCTGGCGGGCGGCGGGGGCGCGGGCGCGGCTTGGTACTTGACGTCAAATTCTGAACCTGCACCGGCCGTGGTGGCGCAGAGCCCCGAACCCACTTCCGAGGCAGCGCAATCCACAGCCGCCGCAGAGCCTGTGTCGTCAACGCGCTCAGCTCCCAGCTCCGGCCTTGTAGCGTCAGGCTATGTGGTGGCGCGTCGACAGGCGACGGTCTCAGCCGAAATTACGGGACGCATCCGCGATGTCCTGATCGAGGAAGGCGCCGTGGTCGAAGCGGGCGAGGTGCTGGCTTATCTTGATGATGATCGCGCCCGGATTGATCTGGATCTGTTTGAAGCCCAACAAGCGGCCGCAGCCGAGCGGGCGCAATCGCTCGCCGCGCAAGTGACTGAAGCGCGCACCCAGCTGACCCGAACCGAACAGCTGATCAGTTCAGGTTATGCGACCGATTCACGACGCACCGCCGAACAAGCCCAGGTGGACAGCCTGCAAGCGCAGCTCAGTGCGGCGCGCGCCGATCTCGCCGCCGCCCGCGTGCGCGTCCGCAGTCAGCGTGATTTTGTGGACCGCCACGTGGTGCGTGCGCCGTTTGGCGGCGTTGTAATCGCCAAGAACGCTCAAGTGGGCGAAATCCTGTCGCCTGTCTCCGCCGGCGGCGGCTTCACACGCACCGGCATCGCGACCCTGGTCGATATGGAGAGCCTTGAGCTGGAAGTGGATGTGAACGAGGGCCAGATCCAGCGTGTACGCGCGGGCCAGCGCGTCGAGGCCATTCTGGACGCTTATCCGGACTGGCGCATTCCCGCCCGGGTGGAAGCCATTATTCCCACAGCAGACAGGGCGCGCGCCACCATTCGCGTCCGCGTCGCCCTGGGCGAACGCGATGACCGGGTCCTGCCGGACATGGCCGCCCGCGTGACGTTTCTTGAACAAAACTGAACACCGATCTCAGCACCAGGCGATAGGGACAGACCATGACTGACGTGCTCTACGAACTCACAAATCTCTCCAAACGCTATACGCGCGGCAAGGAAACCGTCGCGATTTTTGAAGACCTGACGATGACCATCAATCGCGGTGATTTCATCGCGATCATGGGACCATCCGGGTCTGGCAAGACAACCTTGCTCAATCTACTCGGCGGCATTGACAAGCCTTCGGGCGGACAAGTGGTCTGCAACGGGCTCAGGATCGACAATCTCAGCCAGGCCAAGCTCGCCAAATGGCGCTCGAGCCATGTGGGCTTCATCTTCCAGTTCTATAATCTGATGCCGACGCTGACCGCGGCCCAGAATGTGGAGCTGCCGCTCTTGCTGACCAATCTGTCGGGCAAGGAACGCAAGCGTCGGGTCCAGACGGCCATGGAAGTGGTCAAGCTGGCCGAACGCGCCAAGCACCGCCCCCGTCAGCTTTCTGGCGGTCAGCAGCAGCGTGTGGCGATCGCACGTGCGCTGGTGGCGGACCCGGATGTGCTGCTCTGTGACGAGCCGACGGGTGATCTTGATCGCACCACGGCCGATGAAATCCTTGAGACGCTTCAGCTTCTCAATTCCGAGCTGGGCAAGACCATTGTCATGGTCACCCATGACCCGGCGGCCGCCAAATACGCCCGACGCGAATTGCATCTCGACAAGGGCCGCTTCGTAGAATCCGGAGCGATGGCATGAATGACCTCACGCTCATCCGCAAATCCCTGTTCAGGAAGAAAACCCGTGCGATCCTTCTGATCCTGTCGATCATGACGGCCTTTCTGATCTTCGGCGCACTGGCGTCCATTGATCGGGTGCTCAACTCTTCTGAAGAGCTGTCGCGGGCTGACCGCCTGGTGACGGTGAACAAGATCAATTTCACCCAGACCATGCCCTTCGCCTATTGGCGCAGGGTTGAGGGTGTGGACGGTGTGCAGGCTGTCACGCACGCCTCCTGGTTTGGCGGCTATTTCCAGGATGTGCGCAACTTCGTGCAATCCTTCGTCGTAGATATGGACAGCTATCTGGTCGTCTATCCTGAGCTGGAACTGCCCGCCGACCAGCGCGCCGCACTGGCTGAACGCCGAGACTGCGTTGCGGTCGGAGCGGATCTCGCCGAACAATATGAGTGGAGTGTCGGAGACCGGTTTCCGCTCAGCTCGAACATCTGGCGGCAGCAAGATGGCTCCAGCGCGTGGGATGTGGAGGTTTGCGCGATCCTGACCACACAAGATCAGGATCTGCCCACCAATTATCTGTTGATGCAGTATGACTATTATAACGAAGCTCTGGCCTTTAATCGTGACCAGATTGGCTGGATGATCATGCTGACGGGCGACCCGGCGATCAATGATGCGGTGTCTCAGCGCATTGACGACATGTTCGCCAACTCTCCGGCTGAAACAGAAACCACCACAGAAGCCGCATTCTCACAGGCGTTTGTCGAACAACTGGGCAATATCGGGTTGATCCTGAGCCTCGTCGTCAGCGCCGCCTTCGCCACCATTTTGATGATCGTCGGCACCACTATGGTGATGGCCATCAATGAGCGGACCAAGGAAGTGGGCGTCATGAAGACGCTGGGCTTCTCATCCTCACGCATTTTCACCCATGTGTTGTCTGAATCGGTTCTGCTGAGCTTGGTCGGCGGTCTGCTGGGACTGGGCCTCGCAGTGCTCTTGCTCAGCGGCATCGCCCAGGTCGCAGGCGGACAATTGCCCGGTCTGGGCGTGTCCAGTGAGACCTGGTTGCAGGCGATTGGCCTGATGATCGCTTTTGGTCTCATCACCGGGTTTGTGCCCGCCCTCAACGCCATGCGTCTTAAAATCGTCGACGCCTTGGGTAAGGAGTAATCGCCATGATCTCGCAAATACTTGCGGTCACCTCGATCAATCTGCGCTCCATCCCACAACGTTGGGGCATGTCGCTGGCGACTATTTTGTCCATCGCGTTGGTGGTGGGCGTCCTTCTGGGTTTTCTCGCCATGGCCAATGGCTTTCGCGCCACGGTCAGCGGAACCGGATCTGAACAAATTGCTGTGCTGTTGCGAGCGGGCTCACAGGCGGAACTCAATTCCGGCTTTGGCCGGGATACGGTGCGCCTGATTGAAACGGCGCCCGGCGTGGCGCGCGATGACGACGGCAACGCCATTCTGTCGGCTGAGCTTTACGTCATCACCGACGCCACCAAGCGTTCAACAGGCAATGACGCCAGCCTGTCCCTGCGGGGGGTCGACGACATGGCGCCGCGCCTGCGTGAAAACTTCCAGATCGTTCAGGGCCGCATGTTCTCTGAAGGCTCGAATGAAATCGTGGTGGGCGAGGGCGTCATTCGGGAATTCTCCGGTTTCGATCTGGATACCACCATTCGCATGGGTCCCAATGAATGGCGCATTGTCGGCATTTTTTCGACCGGCGGCTCGGTGTTTGATTCTGAAATCTGGGCTGATATCGGCACGGTGCAGAATCTCTACAATCGCGGCGCCAGCTATCAGTCGATCCGGGTGGAACTGGACGGTGAGGGCGGTCTTGAAGCGCTGCGTCAATACGTAGAGGACGAGCCGCGGCTCGATCTCGATGTTGAGACGGAGAAAGAATTCTTCGCCCAGTCTGCAGGCGGTCTGTCCAATCTGATCATGTATCTGGGCTGGCCTTTGGCGATCATCATGGCCGTCGGCGCGCTCGCGGGCGCTTGGAACGCCATGTACGCATCGGTGGACTCGCGTATTCGCGAGATCGCAACCTTGCGCACGCTGGGCTTTTCCGGCTTCGCCGCCTTTGTTGGAACGCTGGTGGAGTCGCTGATGCTCGCCTTCATCGGCGGCCTTGTGGGCGCCGTGATCACCTATTTCGTCTTTGACGGCGTCAGCGCGTCGACCCTGGGCGGCAGCTTCACACAAGTGGTGTTCTCGTTCGCCGTAACGCCCGCTGCGGTGGTCAGCGGGGTCATCTTGGCGCTGCTCGTAGGCTTGTTGGGCGGATTCTTCCCGGCCTTGCGCGCCTCACGTGTGCCGCTTCTGGAAGTGCACGGTTAGACGCCTTCAGGGCGGGTCTGGTTCTTAGCGTAAAGCTTGAGCCAGATCCGCCCAAAGGTCGTCCACATCCTCAAGCCCCACAGACAGGCGTAATAACGCGCCTTCGGCGTTCCACGGCACTGCGGTGCGACGGATCTGGCGGTCGCAGGGCAGGATCAGGCTCTCATATCCCCCCCAGCTGAACCCAAGTCGGAAAAGATGCAAGGATTCTGCGATCGCTTCGCCAGCTCGCGCGTCTACGCCATCCAGCACAAATGCGAAGCAGCCTGACGTTCCGTTGAACTGACGGTTGAACACCTCATGATCGGGATGGCTCTCCAGACCCGGATGCAAGACCCGCGAGACCTTGGGGTGCGCTTCAAGCTGACGAGCGATAGCAAGCCCTGACGCGCCGGAACGTTCGATCCGCAAGGACAGCGTGCGCAGTCCGCGCAGGCACAGATAGGCGTCATCTGGGGAGACATGGCCGCCGAACAGAACATGCTTGTCTTTCAGGCGCGCCGCAGCGTTTCCTCGGGCCACAACCGCGCCCATCAGAAAGTCAGAATGACCGCCCATATATTTGGTCAGCGCCTGGGCCGCGTAATCCACTCCCAACTCCAACGGGTTCATCAACAGGCCCGCGCTCCAGGTGTCGTCGATGACGCTGGCGGCGCCGGCGTCTCGGGCTGCCTGCGCGATGGCGGCGATATCCTGAACTTCAAACGTCAAGGATCCCGGCGCTTCCAGCAGCACGACCGCTGTGGGCTGTTCGAGTAATAGCGCAATATCCGCGCCGATACGCGGATCGTAATACACAGGCGTCACGCCATAGCGCGGCAATTCCTCATCACAGAAACGACGCACCGGGCCGTAAGCGGAATCCGTAATCAGCGCCTGCATGCCGGAAGGCTTCTCAGGCAAGGCTGTGCGAAGCGCCAGAATCACGCTCGCCAGACCGGACTGCGCCAGCGCCACATGGTCGCCATCATAAAGCTGAGCAATCGCGTCCCGGAGTTCCGTGTTGGGGCTCAAACCGCCACGCCCATAATGGCGGCGAGGCGGAGTAGGGTTGTAAAGCTCGGCCGTTGAGGGCGCGACCACGGTCGAAGCGCGCTCGATCGGCGGGTTGACCAGATCATCGCTGCGGCGCGGCTGACCGGAATGGATCAGTCGGGTGTCGCGTTTCATGTCGACGCGCTCCCTTCTCTTCGTTACACCTGAGGTATTGTTTTCAGCATGTAAGGCGGTTGGACCGATGACGCCAGCGTCTTTGTTCGACCTGATGGATCCGCGTCGCCTCGCAAAAGGGGCGACGGCGTTTGCATTGGGCTTCGCAGTGTCTCAAAGCGATGTGGCGGCCTCTCGCTCTCACATGGCCGAGATACAAGCGCGCGGCGTGCTCAAATGCGGCGTCGATACAGGCCTGACGGGTTTTGCTGAAACCGATGAAAACGGCGCCTGGAGCGGGTTTGAAGTCGATCTGTGCCGCGCCTACGCCGCTGCGTTTCTCGGCGATCCCGACCGTACTCAGTTTGTGCCGACGACAACGCTCGACCGGTTTCAATCCCTGCGTGATGGCGATGTAGACATCCTGTTGCGTAACACGAGCTGGACACTCTCGCGCGCCTCAACTCAGCAAGTCCGCTTCACCGGTGTTTATTACTATGACGGACAAGGCTTTCTTGCGCCCGCCGATCTGGGGCTCACATCCGCGCAGGAGCTGAGCGGCGCGCGTATCTGCGTGCAGCCGGAAACGACCAGCGCGCTTAATCTCGATGATTATTCAGAACGCTACGGCCTGAATTTCACTACAGTGTCTGTTGAGACCGTCGCAGATGCGCGCATCGCCTATCAGGCTGGAGAATGCGATGCGTTCACCAGTGATGTCTCTCGCCTGGCGGGTTTCAGGCGCAGTTTGACAGAGCCTGACCGACATATGGTCTTGCCAGACGTCATCTCGAAGGAACCCCTGACCCCGGTGGTGAGAGCAGGCGATCCCCGGTTCGAGATGGCGGTGGAATGGGTGCTGATGGCGCTGATCGCGGCCGAAGAATACGGAGTCACCCAGAACCAGCTGTCAGAGCCTGGCCAAATCTCAAACCGACCGGAAGTCCGCAGGCTTCTTGCTGTAGACGAAGATATCGCCCTAAGCCTTGGTGTTGACGAGAACTTTGCCCGGCGCGCTATCGCTGCTGGCGGTCATTACGGCGAACTCTTTGAACGCAATCTGGGAGAGGCGTCCCCGCTTCAGCTGGAGCGGGGACTGAACGCCCAATGGAACCAGGGCGGGCTGTTATATGCGCCACCCGTGCGCTGAACGTGCGGCCTAGTCGAGCCAGGGCGGGATCGGCAGGCCTTTTTCACGCAGGAAGTCGGGGTTGTAGAGCTTGGACTGATAGCGAGAGCCATGATCGCAAAGAATGGTCGTGATGGTGTGTCCCGGACCCATTTTGCGCGCCAGACGCACCGCGCCGGCGATATTCACGCCAGCAGACCCGCCCAGGCACAGACCTTCTTCCATCACGAGATCATAGAGAATAGCCAGCGCTTCCTCATCTGGAATGCGGAAGGCCTCATCAATTTGGGCGCCTTCAAGATTGGCGGTGATGCGGCTTTGCCCGATGCCTTCGGTGATCGAATTGCCTTCCGCTTTCAGCTCGCCATGGGCGTAATAGCCATAAAGCGCGGCGCCGCCGGGGTCCGCCAAAGCGATCTTGATGGCGTCATTTTGGGCTTTCAACGCGTCTGACACGCCCGCAATCGTGCCGCCGGACCCGACGGCGGCGACGAAAGCGTCAACCTTGCCGCCAGTTTGCCGCCAGATCTCAGGGCCTGTTGTCTGGGCATGGGCGCGGCGGTTGGCGGTATTGTCAAACTGGTTCGCCCAGATCGCGCCATTGGGTTCAGTCGCGTTGAGCTCTTCCGCCAGCGTGCCTGAATAGCGGGCATAATGGTTTGGGTTGGCGTAGGGGACCGCATCGACTTCGATCAGTTCAGCGCCCATCAGGCGGATGGCGTCCGCCTTTTCGCGGGACTGCGTGCGCGGAAAGACAATCACCACCTTGTAGCCTAATGCGCGCCCCACCATGGCAAGGCCAATGCCGGTATTGCCCGCCGTGCCTTCGACAATGGTTCCGCCCGGCTTGAGCGCACCGCTAGCTTCCGCTTCGCGGATAATGCCAAGCGCGGCGCGATCTTTCACGGACCCGCCAGGATTGAGGAACTCGGCCTTGCCCAGAATTTCACATCCGGTTTCATCTGAGACCTTGTTCAGACGAAGCAGCGGCGTGTCGCCGATGAGATCAATGACGGTGCGGGCGGGGCGGGGGGTCATGGCGTGCCTCTCTTCAGCGTTCTAGGCGCCAAGTTAGAAGCTGTCTGATGCGGCTGCAATCAAACGGACGCGCCTTAACGCAGGCGTGATCCGTTTTCATCGCGTTTGCGTAAAACAGCATGAATAAATGGAGTAACTGGAATGCACACGCTTGACGCGGCATGGATGGTTGATGTGGCCAGCGGCGCAGCGCCCAAAGCTGTGCAGGTGCTTGCCGCCTGCCACGCAGAAATGAATGCGAGCGCCAGCGCGCTGCTGCATCAGGCCGAGCATGTTATGGGCGGATTGCTTGAAGACACCGAACCGGTCGCCATGAATATTGGCGCGTTTGAGGCTTTGTCTGAAAAGCTGGGCGGCCTTTCCTCTCCCGTCATTCCGCCACGTCCACGTCGGCCTGAGACACTGAATCTGGATCTCCCTGAGACTCTCAAGCGCGTATTGAGCGATCATCCGCATCCTATCTGGATGAACAAGATGGGCGGATTTCAAGAGATGCCGCTTGAGACTTTGGAAGAAGACGGCGTCCATGTGCGCCTTCTCAGCCTCCCTTCCGGACGGGGCGTCGCCGAACACACCCACCAGGCAGAAGAACTGACCTTGGTGTTGCAAGGGGGGTTTAATGATGGACATGCTGATTATCGCGCCGGCGATGTCTGCCATGCCGATCCGTCCCTGACCCATAATCCGCGCGCGCATGCGGATGGCCCTTGCGTCTGTCTGTCTGTTGAAATGGGACGTTTAGAGTTCACCCACCCGGTCATTTCTCTGGCCAGCCGCATGCTAGGCTGGGACCGATCCTGATCCTTATGTCTGGAGTCTTCACTATGTTAAGACTGATCATGACGACCATGAGTGCAGGCGCTGTGTTGTCGAGCCCCGCATGGGGTTTTGCCGATAACGCGCCTTCGATCAACCCAATGCCAAATGCCGGCGAGAGCATCATTTTTGACGTCTATCGCGATGGCGACAAGCGGATGGGTACGCACGCAGTCCATTTCGAACAGGATGGCGGAGATTTGCTGGTCTCCGTCGACATCGAGCTCCGCGCCGGTCTGGGACCGATCACTGTCTTTCGGTATGAGCACCAGTCCACAGAACGCTGGCGTGAAGGCCAGCTGATAGGGCTGAACGCTGAGACCCTCAAAGATGGCGAGACCTATCGTGTCGAGGCTCAGTCGACCCAGGACGGGCTGGATGTGGAAGGCGAAACGCCAGACATGGGCGCGATTTCCCTGGAATTTCCGCTCTCGGTTCTGCCCAGCTCGCACTGGCGCGGCTATCGCACAGGCGAATACGACATCCTGAATACCGAACATGGCAGCGAACTGGATGTGACGGTGGATTATCTGGGCGAAGAAATGCTGGCGGCCGATGGCGCACGCATCACCGCCCATCGTTACCGGCTCTCAAGCGAGCTGACCGTCGACCTCTGGTATGATGAAAACGGCCGTTGGGCCGGCTGTCAGTTTGAAGCGAGGGGCCAGACCATTCGCTATGAACGCCGCGCGGACCCGATGAGGGGCTGATGCCAACCCTCAGACTCGTTCTCGGCGATCAGCTCAGCGCATCCATATCAAGTCTTGCTGATTACGAAGATGGCGACCTAATCTTGATGGCGGAAGTCGCTGAAGAAGCGACATACGTTCCGCATCACGCCAAAAAGATCGCCTTCATCTTCTCCGCCATGCGTCATTTCGCCTCCAGCTTGGAAGGGGGCGGCAAATCCGTGCGCTATGTGAGACTTGATGATCCTGAAAACACCGGCGCTCTCAAATCGGAAGTGAAGCGAGCGCTTCAGACGAAAGCTTTTGATAAAATCGTCTTGACGGCCCCGGGCGAGTATCGCCTGAAGACGGATATGGAGCGCTGGTCTGACGCGTTCGAGTTGCCGGTTCAGATCCGTCGTGATGATCGCTTCATCTGTTCGCTGGACCGGTTTGACGCCTGGGCGGACGGGCGCAAGCGCCTGACCATGGAGTATTTCTATCGCGAGATGCGTCGGGAGACCGGCATCTTGATGGATGGAGACAAGCCCACCGGCGATCAATGGAATTTTGATCAGGATAACCGCAAATCGCTGCCCGCTGATGTGACCCCGCCCGACCGTGCCTGGGTCGAACCCGACGCCATGACCCGGCAAGTGATCGACCTGGTCGGGGAACAGTTTCCTGATCAGTTCGGTGACCTTGAACCATTTGGCTACGCGGTGACCGCTGAAGACGCAGACGCGCAGTTGGATTGGTTTCTAAAAAATGGCCTTCCCAACTTCGGCGATTATCAGGATGCGATGAAGCTGGGTCACGCATTCCTCTTTCACTCAGTGATCGCGCTCTATCTCAATATCGGTCTTCTTGACCCGCTCAAGGTCTGCCGAAAGGCAGAGGCCGCTTATGAGAAGGGCGATGCGCCGCTGAACGCCGTGGAAGGATTCATCCGGCAAATTCTGGGCTGGCGTGAATATGTGCGCGGGATCTATTGGCGGTTCATGCCGGACTATCTTGAGCGCAATGCACTTGAAGCCAAACGGCCTTTGCCGGATTTTTACTGGACGGCCGACACCGACATGGCGTGCGTGCGCGATGTCGTCACCACGACCCGCAAACACGCCTACGCGCATCATATTCAGCGGCTGATGGTGACGGGAAACTTTGCCTTGCTGGCCGGGATTGACCCCAAGGCGGTCAATGACTGGTATCTCGCCGTTTACGCAGATGCGTATGAATGGGTGGAAGCGCCCAATACCCACGGCATGGCGCTTTACGCTGATGACGGCTTGATGGCGACCAAGCCGTACGCCGCATCGGGGAGCTATATCAACAAGATGAGCGATAGCTGCAAATCATGCAGCTATGCCGTGACCAAGAAAAATGGCCCCAAGGCCTGTCCGTTCAACTATCTGTACTGGAACTTCCTGATCGAGAATCGGGAACGCCTGAAGGGCAATCACCGTTTGTCCATGATCTACAAGACGCTGGATCGGATGACGGACGAAAAAACCGATGCCATCGCCGCCGACAGCCAACGGTTTTTCAAACGCATCGGCATCGCCGAGTGAGGACTGGACATGAAAACGCCTGTAATTCCGTCGCCCGCTGACGGGCTGTGCTGGCTGACCGGCGCCAGTTCGGGAATTGGTGAAGCTTTGCTCGCTGATCTGGTCAAGGACGGCTGGCGTGTGGCGATCTCGGCCAGAAGCGCTGACAAGCTTGATGCGCTATCGCAACGCCACCCCGGCAAGGTTTTTGCCTATCCCGTTGATATCAGTGATGATCGCGCCGTCGCGGCCACAGTTGATCAAATCGAGTCCGATCACGGTCCAATCGCCAGAGCGATCCTGAACGCTGGTGTCTATATCTCGATCGAGGCTGAGAGGCCGCGATTTGAGGACTACGCCAAGACGTTTGATGTGAATCTAAAGGGGGCGACTGCGTGTGTCTGTGCACTGACCCCGCGCTTTTGTGAGCGCGGCAAGGGTCAGCTGGTGATTGTCTCATCCGCCACAGCCTTTGGCGGCATGCCCACCGCAACGGCTTACGGGGCGACAAAAGCTGGACTTCTGAACATGGCGGAAGGCCTAGCCATAGAGCTTCGTCGCTATGGGGTGAAAGTCCAGTGCGTTACGCCCGGCTTCGTGGACACTCCGGCTCAGGATGATAACGCCTTCCCCAAACCCTTCATGGTGAGCGCGGAGACCGCGGCCAAACGCATCTGCAAAGGGATGAACCGCAACGGGTTTGAGATCACCTTCCCGAAACGCTTCACCTGGATCTTGAAACTGATCTATGCCCTGCCGCGCGATTGGCACATCGCCTTGGTCCGAAAGCAAACGGGTTGGGACAAACCACCGGACGAAAAAAAGCCCGCATGATGCGGGCTTTTTAGTGGCCTATCAGGCGCGGCAAATCGTGAACTGGCCCACATCAATGCGCCCGGTTCTGAATCCAGCCTCGCAATAGGCGAGGTAGAAATCCCACATGCATTTGAACCGCTCGTCAAAACCCATAGGCTCAATTTTGGGCCAGGCGTCATCAAACCGCTCTTTCCACAACTTCAGCGTGTCCGCATAGTCGAGACCGAACTGGTCGGTTTTGAGCAGGTCAAGCTTCGCCGTCTCAAAACAGGCTTCAAGTTTCTCGACACTCGGCATCATGCCGCCGGGGAAAATGTAGCGCTGGATGAAGTCTGCGCGTTTTGAATAGGTCTCAAACAGGTCGTCGCGAATGGTAATAATCTGAAGACCAGCTTTCCCGCCCGGCTTCAGAACCGACGACACCTTATCGAAAAAGCTGGGCCAGAATTCCTGTCCGACAGCCTCAAACATCTCGATCGAGGCCACCCGGTCATACGCACCCGTCTCGTCGCGATAATCTTGCAGCTTGATCGTCACCTTGTCAGACAGACCCAGACTCTCGATCCGCGCCAGAGCATAGTCTCGCTGCGCGGGAGACAGGGTCAGGCATGTGACGTTCGCGCCAACTGTACCGGCTGCGTATTCGGCGAACCCGCCCCAGCCACAACCGATCTCAAGAACCTCGTGATCCGCCTGCAAGTCCATGGACCGGGCGAGGGCGGCGTATTTCTCGGTCTGCGCCTCTTTCAAAGACGTGACGCCATCGGTGAACCGGGCCGACGAATAGGTCATCGTGTCGTCTAGCCACAACTCGTAAAAGCTGTTGCCCAGATCATAGTGAGCTTCGATGTTCTTGCGCGCCTGGCTTTTCGTATTGGCGCGCCGCAAATGGTACAGCCAGTGGAAGAACCGTGTGATTGGCCCGCCACGGGTGATGTGCGCCATTTCGTCGAGATTGGCGGAAAAGACGGTAAGGACGGCCGCCAGATCCGGCGTCGTCCAGTCCCCATCCATATAGCTTTCCGCAAAGCCGACATCGCCGCCCGAAATCACTTTTCGAACGACAGAATAATTGGCCAGTTCAATGACGGCGTCAGGGCCTTCACGTTGGCCCTCAAACTGTACAGCTCGGCTGTCAGGCAACACCACAGTCAGTGTTCCGACCTTCAGTTTCAACAACATGCGAAGGGTTAGTCGCACCCCCCGCGGCACGCCCTTCAGGCGGTCGATCACAGCCGGAGAGTCAGCCCGAACCAGCGGGTCTGCGGCGAAGTCGGTCATTGGCGGCTCCGTCGGTTACGCATTTGCGTGTAACGCCAAGTTTACAATTAATCCCGCTCGGCGCCAAATCCGGCGCGCGAGGATCGGGATACGGGATGCGCCAGAGAGGCATTGGCGGATGAAGGATTGCGCTTGTGATAGACAGCGCCCTTGATCCAGAGCCGCAAAGCCTCCCAATGGATGGCGAGAATGGTTTTCAAACTCGAAAACGGTTGGGTCAGGAACAATCGCGCGAGTTGAGCGGTGTTTAACGGCGCACGCTTCATGGCCATGGTCGCCAGAAAATCCGGACCGTCTTCACGCTGTTTGAAAATCGTCAGATGGAAGCTGTCGTCAGGGTCACGCAGCGTGAACTCATAACGCCCGCCCAGATCGAAGAACGGAGAGACGTGAAAGATTTTCTCAGCGTCATGGGTTTGTCGGGCTCCTTCACTGGCCTTCGCCACATAACAATGACTCTCGCCAAAGGTGTTATGGACTTCGTAGATCAGACCTTTCAATCGCCCGTCGCCGTCATGGGCGAAATAGATCGACAGCGGATTGAACTGATAGCCCAGTACACGCGGGGCGCAGAGCAGGGAGAGCCGGTCTTGCGCCTCCACCTCAACCCCGGAAGTCGCGAACAGATTGCGTGCCCAGGATGACAGATCGCCACCATCGCGCGGACCGAGATCCTTGGGATAAAAGCTGTAAAGGTTGAACCGCCCAACCGAGAAGATCGCGCTGAGCCGATCCGCCGCACTGAGCCGATCTAAGTCCAACAGCATGGAGCCGAGCCGGTAGCTGAACCGGTGCAGGAACGGCGCGCGGCGTTCATGCACAGTCTTGCCGACATACAGACTGCCCGCAGGTTGAGGGTCGGCTATCATCTTATTCAGCTGCGACATGGGCTTTCAGACGAGACGGCTCAGCGGGTCTCGACCAGGCGCCTCCATCCACGTCACCCTCTGCGAAGGTCCACGGAATCTGACCTCCCAGCCGCAACGCGACACGCAGACCGGCGCGCAAGCCATCTTCATGAAACCCGTAGCCCAACCACGCGCCCGCAAACCAGGTGTTGCGAACGCCCTGAATGGAATTGAAGATCCGCTGCGCGGCGAGGGCGGGCGCATTGAATTGCGGATGATCGTACTGATAACGGCCGAATACGGTTTCTGGTCTTGGCTGGCGGACCGGGTTCAGCGTCACATAGAGCGGCCGGTCTGATCGAATGCCCTGCAAGCGATTCATGTCATAGGTAACCGCTGCTTCAGCGCTGCCTTCACGCAGATAGGTCCAGGCTGCCTGAGCGCCCTTGCGAGCTGGAGTAAGGCTCGTATCGCAGTGCAGGACGGCTTCATTAGCCCCATATCGGATCGCGCCCAGAAGCTGACGCTCGTCTTCATCCGCATCCTTCAGTAAAGCCAGCGCCTGATCGGAATGGCAGGCGAGGATCACCTCGTCAAACTGGTGCGTCTGACCATTTTCGTCCTCAATCGTCACGCCTTCTGCGGTGCGACTGACAGAGCTTGCCTGCGCTTGAAACTCGACGCCGGCATCGAGCAGGTCGGCTTCCAGTTTTTTGACATAGGTGCGGCTGCCGCCTTGCACCGTATTCCATTTGGGCCGTTTGGCGTGCATCAGCCGATGATTTTTGAAAAAGCGGATGAAGGTTTCAGCCGGATAGTCTGACATGCCCGCTTCAGACGAGGACCAGATGGCGGCGCCCATGGGCAAAAGATATTGCGAGCGGAAAGCCTCGCCCAGACCGAGGCGGTCCAGATATTGACCCAGGCTCAAGCCCTCAAGACCACCAGTCTCGAGGTCTCTCTGCGCGGCTTTGTTAAACTTCAAGATGTCGCGCAGCATGCGCAGATAACTGAGATTAAAGAGGTTGCTGGGGTCGGCAAAGAGACCCTTAAGGCCGTTCGAGGACCACTCAAACGTCCGGTCCAGGCTAAATCCAAAGCTCATATCCGTGCGGTAGCTCTCCACGCCAAGATGAGCGAACAACGCAATCAGATTGGGGTAGTTGAGCGGATTAAAGACAATGAAGCCCGTATCCACATCGATCTGCGCACCGTCATAGTCAATGCGCACGGTATTGGCGTGACCGCCCAACCGCTCTCGCTTTTCAAAGACCGTAACGTCGTGAACATTGCGCAGCGCCCAGGCGGCGCCAAGACCGGAAACGCCCGCGCCAATAACAGCGACACGCAAGGGGTGGGAATGCAAAGGCGTAATCGGGCTCATGCGGAGTCCTTGATCTTTTCAAAGGCGGCGAGTGCGCGTTTGCGCGCTTCACCATGGTCGACGATCGGCTCGGGATAGGTTTCACCCAAGTGGACGCCAGCTTTTTTCAGGACCGACTTATCCGCCGTCCAGGGGGCATGAATCGCCTTGTTCGGTAAATTCGTCAGCTCTGGTAACCACCTACGAAGATACTCACCATCTGGATCAAACTTTTCTGACTGCCCGATGGGGTTGAAGACTCGAAAATACGGGGCTGCGTCTGCGCCGGACCCGGCCGTCCATTGCCAAGACGCTGAATTGCTCGACAAGTCCGCGTCAACCAAAGTGTCCCAGAACCAGGCCTCGCCCTCCCGCCAGTCAATCATCAGGTCCTTGATCAGGAAGCTGGCGACGATCATGCGGACACGATTGTGCATCCATCCAGTCGCCCAAAGCTCGCGCATGCCGGCATCCACGATCGGATACCCTGTGCGTCCCTGACGCCATGCCTCCAGATCCTTCGACTGTCCCGTCCATTCAAATCCGTCAAACTTGGACTGGAAATTCGACTCGGGCAGGTCAGGAAAATGATACAGGAGATTGTAGCTGAACTCTCGCCAGGCGATTTCACTCAGGTAAGTGTCTGCGTCCTCTGATTGCCCGTGCTCGGACCGTTTGACTGCATGCCAGACCTGGCGCGGGCTGATCTCGCCGAAATGCAGATGCGGCGACAATTTCGAGGTGCCATGTTCCGCCGGCAGGTTCCGGCGATCTGAATACTCTGTGACGCTATGCTGGAGAAATTGACCAAGCCGCCCGTGCGCCGCCGCTTCGCCAGGCGTCCAACTCTCTCTCAGACCGCCCGCCCAATCGGGCTTGGTGGGCAAGAGCTTCAACGCCTCAAGCGTGCATCCGCCTTGATAGTCCTGGAAGGTCAACTCGTCAGGGCGAGAGGACGGCTCAGACGGCGTATGCCCCGCTTTCAGGGACCGCCAGAAAGGTGTGAACACTTTGTAGGGCGCGCCGGCTTTCGTCGCGATCTCCCAAGGCTCCACAATCAACGAGCCGTTGAAGGATCGTGCTTTGACGCCAGCATCGTTCAGCGTTGATTTGATGGCTTCATCGCGCTTGCGGGCCCAGGGTTCGTATTGACGATTCCAGAAAACCGCGTCCGCTCCTGTATCTTCAATGATCGCTTCGAGGCAGGACTGCGCCGGGCCTTGCTGGATAATCAATCGCCCGCCCATTTGCTCGATATCGCGGGAAAGTGAGGCGAGCGAATGGTGCAACCACCACCGGCTCGCGCCGCCAGGCTTCCATTCGCCTGGTGCGTCATCGTCAAGGATGTAGACAGGCAACACAGACGCGCCAGTAGCAGCGGCGGCGAGCAGGGCAGGGTTGTCAGACAGTCTAAGATCTTGGCGGAACCAGACAATTACAGGTTTTTTCAAATCAGTCATGGGTTTGCAATGCACGCGTTCTGGGACGAAGTATGGTGTCTGGCTATACGGTGTTTTATATCCTCTGGATCAGGGGCTGACACATAGCCGTCTGTCCCAACGCCAAGTGGAGAAGCGTTTCTCATGAATCCGAACGCCGTCGTCGAAATTCCGCTGCCCAAGGGCGGCGTGCTGGAAATGGGTAATGAGAAGCCGCTCACCATTATCGCGGGTCCTTGCCAGCTTGAAAGCCGCGAGCACGGCCTTGAAGTTTCCATGGCGCTCAAGGAGATCGCAGACCGCACCGGCGTCAATCTTGTCTACAAGACATCTTTTGACAAAGCGAACCGCACCAGCCTGTCCGGCAAGCGCGGTTTGGGTCTGTCAGCGTCTCTTGAGGTCTTTAATGAAATCCGGGAGACCAGCGGTCTGCCGCTGCTGACCGACATTCACACAGCTGAACAGTGCGCCATTGTCGCCGAAGCTGCAGACATTCTGCAGATCCCGGCCTTTCTCTGCCGCCAGACGGATTTGCTGATCGCTGCCGCGCAAACCGGCAAGGTGATCAATGTCAAAAAAGGCCAGTTCCTGGCGCCTTGGGACATGCCCAACGTGATCGGCAAACTGACCGGAGCCGGAAACCACAATGTGATCGCCACCGAACGCGGCGCCAGCTTTGGCTATAATACGCTGGTTGTGGACATGCGCAGCTTCCCGATCATGAAGCAGACGGGCGCGCCGGTCGTGATGGACGCCACGCACGCTGTTCAGCAGCCTGGCGGGCAGGGCGGCTCTTCGGGCGGTCAGCGTCAGTTTGCACCGCATCTGGCGCGCGCGTCGGTCTCTCTGGGTATTGCTGGCGTCTTCATGGAGACCCACCCGGATCCGGACAATGCCCCCTCTGACGGCCCGAACATGATCCCGCTCAACCGGTTTGAAGAGGTTGTGCGCGATCTGATGGCTTTTGACGCGCTGGCCAAGTCCAATCCCGTCATTCAACTCTAATCGCTCTGGAGAGCGCCATGTTGCGTGAACGGGCTGCGCACCTTCTAGCCGCCATTCAAAATCGCCGCGCCGTCGTGCTGGGCGATCTATTGTATGACAGCTTTGTCTATGGCGACACGCATCGGATTTCGCGTGAAGCGCCCGTGCCGATCCTGTCGGAAAAACGCCGCACGGCCATGCTGGGCGGCGCTGGCAATCTTGCACGTAATCTCTCAAGCCTTGGCGCAGAGGTGCGTCTGATCTCAGTCGCCGGGACCGATGCAGAGGGCGAGGCCGCGATTGATCTGGTCAAGGCCGCCTGTGGCGATGCGGAAGGCGTCGTGCGGACGCCCGAACGTCCCACGCCGTCGAAAATTCGCTATGTGTCGAATAACCAACAGATGTTCTGCGTGGATCGTGACCCGGTCGAGGCGATCCAGCCCCATACTGTGACAGACCTTCTCAATTACATAAGAAAAGCCCTCCAAAATTCTGATATATTGATTGTTTCAGATTATGGTCGCGGTGTTGTGACGCGTGATCTGGTGCAAGCCGCTATCGCTCTGGCGCGCGAAGCGGGCAAGCCTGTGAGCGTCGACCCGCGCGGTTATGATTACAGCCGATATGACGGCGCCAGCATCATCAAACCCAATGCCGGTGAGCTTGAGGCAGAAACAGGAATACGCGTTTCCAGCGACGAAGACGCTGCAACAGCGCTCAGAGCGCTCAAGGCTCAATTGTCGCGAACACAGGCTGTGATGGTTACGCGCGGGGGCGCGGGCATGACTTTGCTCGACGAAACCGGATCCCTTCACCACCACCGCTCCCGCTCGCGCGATGTCTATGATGTGTCAGGCGCAGGCGACACAGCGCTGGCCGGGCTATCGCTCGCCATTGCGGCGGGCGCATCCTTGAAGGACGCTATGGAATTCGCCGACCTCGCGGCCGGTGTCGCGGTCGGCAAACCCGGCACAGCCACCGTTTCGCCAGAGGAAATCCTGGACGCCGCGCAAGTGGGAGAAGAGGCGCCGGACTGGCGTGTCATGTCCCGCCCTGCAATGGCTGAATTGTCAGCAGACTGGCGCGACAGCGGCTTGAAAGTCGGATTTACCAATGGCTGCTTTGATCTGCTGCACCCAGGTCATTTGTCGGTGCTGCGCCATGCCGCCTCGGTGTGTGACCGCCTTATCGTTGGACTGAACGCTGACGCCTCGGTCAAGCGCTTGAAAGGCGATGACCGTCCCATCAATGATCAGGCGACGCGCGCGACCATGCTCGCCTCGCTCGAAATGGTGGACCGTGTGGTGATCTTTGACGAAGACACGCCCGCCGAGTTGATCTCGGAAATCCGCCCCCATGTGATGATCAAGGGGGCCGACTATGTGGCCGAAGAACTGCCGGGCGCAGACTTTATGCGTCAGTCTGGCGGAGAAATCGTGCTTGCGCCGCTCATGGACGGGCTTTCCACCACCAATATCGTCAATCGCCTGAGACAGGACGGCTAGCGCCTAGCCGTCAATCGGGGTTATGGGCGCGACGTCCACTTCCACGGGCGCATCCAGCGCAGGCGCATAGCGCGCCTCGTCCGCCATGACGGCGCGTATTGTGTTGAGCCGGGTTTCAGCATTGGCGCGGATATCCATGTAGAACAGGTTGGACGACCGGACGCGGCGATCCTCCGCCAAGCGCCCAGATCGACGCAGGGCGCGGGCCCGCGGCTGGTCAATCATCAACAGGCCGCTCTGGCACTGCGCGCCTGTCTGGTTGGTCATGGGCGAGGGCGTGTCAGTGAGCGACAGACCTTCTGCAGCTGCAGCCCCCCGATGCAGACGTGCCGGCGCGTAATCTTCATTCGCCGTCCAGAGAACGGGATTGACGCAGAGCAAAGCCCGACCCTCAACCGCGGTCAGGCGCCCCCTGGCGTCAAGCGCCCGAGAGCGTTGTGTCAGGGCCTCAATGCGCGCCGTTTCTTGTGGACGCACGGCGATCCAACTGACCACACAGCGAATGTCGGACGGATCCGCACATACCGGAATGGTCGAGAGCGGCCCCGCCAGCAGGTCGAGCGGTGTAGGAGAATCAATGATGTAAGCGGCGGCCAATCGCCGGGCCACAGCCGGGTCTGGCGCTACGCGCCGCGCCAGTACGTCCAGAGCAATCGCGCCGCCCTGACCGACACCGACTATGAAAAACGGCTGTTCTGGATCTGCTTCGCGCAGGAACTGGGTGAAGGCGCGCTGGATATCCGTTTGGGCCAGCTCGCGAGCCAACACCGAATCTTCGCGATTATTCATGAAGGTATAAAGCGACGCCTGACGGTAACGCGGCGCATAAAGCTCCACATCCTGCACCAGAAAGGGCGCGGCGTAGTTCGGCAGGATAATCTGGGACACCTCCACAGCTTCCTGGGGCCGGTCAAAGGGCGCATTCCAATGGCTGCCACCGTCATATGTGGTCGGATGAATGAAAAAGACAGCCGGATGCCCCGCCTCGTCATGCAGGCGTACGCCCGGTCGGGCCGCCCAGGCTTCATCCTGTGTGTAGTCAGGGGCCGGAGGGCGTTCATAGGTCTGAAACGGTACGCCGGGATCCAGGAAAGTCTGGAAAATCTGGTCGCGCAGAACAAAGGCGCTGAGCGCGGACAACAGGACAAAGCCACCCAGAGCGCTCAACAAAAGCCAGCGCAACCAGGCGGTGAGGGGGATGTTGAAAGGGCCGTTCATGCTCACACTCATACGCTTGCAACTGGGACGTCAGCAAGAGGCAGCCTTGATTCCTCCCATATTCGCGGGCATTGCAGAGAGGCGTCCGATCTGGACGCAGTAAAAGGAGTTGAGCGACGTGCTTCGCTGGCTACGCAATCGCTTTTTGACCGGCGTCGTTGTCGCCGCCCCCATCGGCATCACATTCTGGCTGATCTACAGCTTCGTGACCTTCGTGGACCAGGTGATCAAGCCCCTGGTTCCGGCCCGCTACAATCCTGAAAGCTATCTGCCCTTCGCCATACCGGGCATGGGGCTGTTGATCGCCGTGCTGGGCCTTACCTTGCTCGGGGCGCTGGCGGCGAATATTTTCGGGCGCAGCCTGCTCGATCTGGGCGAGCGCGTGCTGAATTCCGTGCCGCTGATTCGTAATATCTACGCCGCGCTCAAACAGATCGTGGAGACCGTTTTTCAGGGCCAACAGAACTCCTTCAAGGAAGTGGTGCTGGTGGAATATCCGATGGCGGGCAGCTATGCGGTCGCCTTCGTGGCCTCGAAGGGCCGCGGCGTCATCCGTTCTGTGGTGGGCCAAGGCGATGACGTAATCGGTGTCTTCATACCCACCACGCCGAACCCGACCTCTGGGTTTTTGTTGTTCGTACCAAAGTCCAAGGCGATCGCGCTTGACCTGACGGTGGAGGAAGCCGCCAAGCTCATCATCTCCTTTGGCATGGTGACGCCCGATCGCTTGCCCGATGGCGCGATCCCTCAGGCGGAACCGCGCAAGGCCGGTACTGGCCTGATGCCTGACGACCCACTGACGGGTGAGAATTCATCATCAGAAGACACCGACCCTAAAAAGCCCTGACATCAAGGTTGCCGGGGAAAGGGGCATAAAAAAGCCCCCCGGATGGATCATCCGGGGGGCTCTTCATCCAATCTTTTCAGATCAGATTAGTCGGCTTTCGCAAGCGAACCTGCGGAAGTTTTGCCGCTTTTGTGGTCGCGCTCTTCTTCATAAGAAATGCGCTGACCTTCGGTGAGCTCGGGCATGCCCGCACGCTCAACGGCGGAGGCGTGCACGAACACGTCCTTGGAACCGTCGTCAGGCTGAATGAAGCCGTAGCCTTTGGTGGAGTTGAACCATTTCACAATGCCGGTAGCCATTGTTGTGTGTCCTTTGTAGACAAGAATTAAGCACCATAACCCCCGAGTGGAGCTGTGGCGGACATCGACATGTGGAGGGAGTGGAGTTCAGCGCCGAGGCGCTTGTGACCGAAAACCTGGCCATAAATCGATTGGCAGCGTTCTAGCAGAATTTCAGAGGCTTCGCCAGCGATATCTCATCCAGACCGCATAAGCCGAACGCCTTCATCGCGCTCAAACAAGTACAGCAAGGTGCGCAGGGCCTCTCCGCGATCCCCTGCGAATACGTCTTCGCGCGCGGTTTCGTACTGCGCCGCGTCGCTGGCGAGCTCCAAAAGGTCGGCATGAGCGGCCAGATCGGCGATTCGGTAATCCGGCAGGCCCGATTGTTTCAACCCAAGAGGATCGCCCGAGCCGCGCAAACGCCAGTCTTCCTCAGCGATGACGAAGCCGTCATCGGAATTGCGCATGATCTCCAGCCGCGCGCGCGCCGTCTCTCCCAGCTGCCCATGATAGAGCAAGAGGCAAGTGGAGGGTTTGTCGCCCCGGCCCACACGCCCGCGCAGCTGATGAAGTTGCGCGAGGCCAAAGCGTTCAGCGTGTTCGATCACCATGATGGTCGCGTCCGGCGCATCCACGCCCACTTCGATCACCGTGGTCGCGACCAGCACGTCAATCTCGCCGGCGCGAAAATCCTCGGCGGCTTTTTGCTTGTCGCGCGCCGGCATGCGGCCATGCACCAACCCGATGCGTGTATTTGGCAGCATTTCAGACAGCATGTGATGGCGCGCTTCGGCGGCGGCGAGATCAGAGGTGTCGCTATCCTCAACCAGGGGACAGACCCAATAGGCGCGCTCGCCCTTGGTTAGAGCGCGCTTGAGCCCTTCGACAATCTCAAAGAGCCGCTCGCCAGACACAACACGGGTGTCGGGCGGAATGCGGCCTGCGGGTTTTTCATCGAGACGGCTGACATCAAGATCACCGAAGGCAGCCAAGGTCAGGGTGCGCGGAATAGGGGTGGCGGACATGGCGAGCACGTCCGGCGCGCGACCCTTCATGGTCAACTTACGGCGGTCCGACACCCCGAAGCGGTGTTGCTCATCAATCACCACCAGTCCCAGATCGGCGAAATCGACACTGTCCTGGAACAAGGCATGGGTGCCGCACACCACTTGCGCTTCGCCCGAGGCAATCTGCGCCTCCAGCTCCTTGCGCGCCTTGCCCTTGTCGCGCCCGGTGAGCGCCACGACCGATATCCCGGCGGGCGCTAGCAATTCGCGCATCACCTTGGCGTGCTGGCGCGCGACGATTTCAGTAGGGGCCATCAAGGCAGTCTGCACACCAGCCTCAGCGGCATGGGCGGCACAGAGCGCAGCGACAAAAGTTTTGCCAGAGCCCACATCACCATGAACCAGCCGCATCATGCGCTGCGCACTGTCCATATCCGCCTTGCAGGCCTCAAACGCGCGCATCTGCGCGCCGGTCGGGGTGAAGGGTGCATGGTCTAAAAGCTGCGTCACGCGGCGGCCATCCCCCGCCAAGGGCCGTCCTTTGCGAGCCTTACGGTCCCGCCGCGCCAGTTTCAAAGCCAGCTGATGCGCGAATAATTCGTCAAACGCGAGGCGTTTGCGAACCCGCGACGCCGGCTCCAGATCAAGACCCGATCGCGGGGCGTGCAGCTCCAGCAAAGCCTCGCGCCAGCCCGGCCAGTCCTCACGCGCTTTGAGCGGCAAATCGATCCATTCAGGCAGATCCGGCAGGCCGCTGAGCGCCTCCGTCATCGCCTTGCGCATCACATTGACCGACAGCCCCGCCGTCAGCGGATAGACGGGCTGCAAGAGATCCTTGTCCTCGACCGCTTTGGGATCAGCGATCAGATCCGGATGCACCATCTGGATTTCGCTGGCGAACCGCTCCGCCTTGCCCGACACCAACCGGGTAGAGCCTTCGGGCAGCATGCGGCGCAGATAGTCCGCCTTGGCGTTAAAGAACACCAGATGAAGCCAGCCCGTTTCGTCGCGCAGGCGCACCTTGTAGGGCTGCTTCATCGTGGGGCGGGGGATATGCGCCTCCACCTCCGCCTCAATGGTGACGAGCACCTGATTGCCGGCGTCGCCCGCGTCAGAGATCGACACCCGGTGCGTCCGGTCCACCAATCCTGTGGGCGCGGTGAAGATCAGATCCTTTACCCGCGGCCCCGCTACCTTCTCCATCAACGCCGCAAGCCGAGGCCCCACGCCCTTGAGCGTGGTCAGATCGGCAAAGAGCGGGAAGAGCGATTGAGGGCGCATGTCGCTAACATCGCCCGTGAACTGGATTCGCGAAAGTCTCGCCCTTCACCCAACCGCACCTGCGCGCTATATGCGCTCTCATGAGTGATAATCCTTTCTCCGATCCGAACACGCCCATCGACCCTGACGCGCGGCTGAAGCGACTGACGTTTCGCGCCTGGCGGCGAGGCTTCAAGGAAGCTGACCTGATCATGGGACGCTTCGCGGACACGAAGCTCTATGACCTGTCGCCAGACGAGGTCGATGAGTTTGAACGGCTTCTGGATGCGCCCGACACTGAAGTGTATGCTTGGATCTGCGGCACGATCGAGACCCCGTCAAATTATGAAGGTCCGGTACTGGATGCGCTGAAGAGCTTTGACTATGAAGCGCTCGCCGCCGAGGGCGACGGCCCGTCCAGCTAACATGCAATCCGTCTGACGCCTCTTTCCCGGCGAAAGCCGGAATTCAGAGCGCGCGTGATTTTGATGAGGTTGCGCTTTAACCGCTTTTCCCCGGGCTTCATCGGGGGCGAGCAATAGAAATGTGAAAAACACCCCCCGTCAAACTGGCGCGGGGGCGAAATTGTATTGAGGACGCCCGACCGTGAACGATTACAAAGCGCTTGCAGAGTCCTCCCAATCACTAACGGTTTGCGGCGCGCCTGAAGGCTTTGACGCCCTGATTTTCTGTGACGCGTTGCGAGCACGCGGCGGAGTGGGGCTCTACATCGCCACCGACGAAGCCCGCGCCAGCGCATTCGCAGCGGCGGCGAAATTCTTTGCGCCCGATCTCGAGCAATTACGGCTGCTCGGCTGGGATTGTCAGCCCTATGACCGGATCAGCCCCAGTCCGCGCACTGCGGCCCGCCGCGCCGGGGCGCTTCATGCGCTGGCGCAACGCGAGCCGAAAGAGACAAAACCGCTTCTCGTGATTTCCACGGTGTCGGGCGCTCTTCAGCGCTGCGCGCCAAAAGCTGCCCTGTCAGGCGGCGGTTTGAGCGCCAACCCCGGCGGCGTGCTCGATTCCGAAGTGCTCAAACAGCATCTGGCGGAAAACGGCTATGTGCGCACCGCCACCGTCACCGAACGCGGCGATTACGCCGTGCGAGGCGGGGTGATCGACGTGTTCCCTGCGGATGCGGAAGAGCCGGTGCGACTCGATTTCTTTGGCGATGTTCTGGAAAGCGTGCGCGGCTTTGACCCTGAGACCCAACGCACAACCACTCAGCTTAAATCGGTCAGCTTTGCGCCCGTGAGCGAGATTGTGCTGAACGCGGACGCCATTTCGCGTTTCCGCTCGGGCTTTTTGAAAAACTTTGGAGCGGTCGGATCCGGCGATCCGATTTATGATTCTGTCAGCGTCGGCGCGCGCCCGAACGGCGCCGAGCATTGGCTGCCTTTGTTTCATGATCATCTCGACACGGTTTTTGACTATGTGGGCGAGGGCGCTCTGGTGGGGCTCGACCCGCTGGTGAAAGACGCGCTGGACGAACGCCTTGAGCAGATCCGCGACTATTATGACGCGCGGCAGGCCGCCTCGAAATCCGGGGCCGGAGCGATGGGCGCGCCTGCCTATCGCGCGTTGGAGCCCCTATCGCTCTATCTGGATGAAGACGAGTGGGCGCGTGAAACAGATCAGCGCGCCGCGCGCCGCTTCACGGCGTTTCAGGAAGCCGGTGAGAATGTCATCGATATGGGCGGCAAACAGGGCCGCAGCTTCGCCGCCGAACGCCAGGCCGATCAGAATGTCTTTGACGCTGCGGCCAAGCACGCTGTTTCGCTGCGGTCATCCGGCAAGCGCGTACTGTTCGCCAGCTGGTCAGAAGGCGGCTCTGACCGCCTCGCCAGTGTGCTGGGCGATCATGGCCTGAAACCGATCATGGAAGCGGCAGACTGGCGCGCGACCAACAAAATGAGCGGACAGACGATCACACGCATTGTCTTGCCGCTTGAACACGGCTTTGAGACGCCTGATTTCGTGATCATCGCAGAGCAGGATGTTCTGGGTGATCGCCTCGCGCGGCCACGCCGGAAGAAAAAGACGGCGGACGTCATCGCCGAAGCCGGGACGCTGACTCCCGGCGATCTGGTGGTGCACGCCGATCATGGTCTCGGGCGCTATCTGGGGCTTAAAACCCTCTCGGTGGGCGACGCGCCGCACGATTGCCTGGAGCTTGAATACGCCGGCGCCAGCAAGCTTTACCTGCCAGTTGAAAATATCGAGCTCTTGTCGCGCTATGGCCAGGAGAGCGAAACCGCCCAACTTGACCGTCTGGGGGCGGGCGCCTGGCAGGCGCGCAAGGCCAAGGCCAAGAAGCGTCTGCGCGACATGGCGGATCAATTGATCAAGATCGCCGCGACCCGAAATGCACGCGACGCCGAAGTGCTGACCCCGCCCAGCGGGCTCTATGACGAATTCGCCGCCCGCTTCCCCTATGTCGAAACAGACGATCAGCTCCATGCCATCGACGATGTGTTCTCAGATTTCGCCAAGGGCCGCCCGATGGACCGGTTGATCTGCGGTGATGTGGGCTTTGGCAAAACCGAAGTGGCGTTGCGCGCGGCGTTCGTCGCCGCCATGAGCGGGCGGCAGGTCGCCATCGTTGCGCCGACGACTTTGCTTGCGCGCCAGCACTTCAAGACCTTCTCCGAACGCTTCAAAGGCTGGCCGGTCAAAGTGCGACAGCTCTCCCGGCTCGTGCCTGCGAAAGAAGCGACCGCTACACGTAAAGAGCTGGCGGAGGGCACCTGCGAGATCGTGATCGGCACCCACGCCATCCTGGCGAAGACTGTGAAGTTCGCCGATCTGGGCCTTTTGGTGATCGATGAAGAGCAACGCTTTGGCGTCAAACACAAGGAACGCCTCAAGGAGCTCAAATCGGACGTCCACGTGCTGACGCTGACGGCGACACCGATCCCGCGCACCCTGCAGCTGTCCATGGCGGGCATTCGTGATCTGTCCATCATCGCCACACCGCCCGTAGACCGTCTGGCGGTGCGCACCTATGTGACGCCGTTTGACAGTGTCACCGTGCGTGAAGCCCTGCTGCGCGAACGTTATCGCGGCGGGCAGAGCTATTATGTGGCCCCGCGCATTTCAGATCTCGAAGACATCTCGAAGTTCCTGCGCGAACAGGTGCCTGAGGTCAGCTTTGTGGTGGCCCACGGCCAGATGGCAGGCGGGCAACTCGAAGACATCATGACGGCGTTTTATGAGGGCCGTTACGATGTGCTGGTCTCCACCACAATCGTGGAATCCGGCATCGACATCCCCACCGCCAACACCATGATCATCCACCGCGCCGACATGTTCGGCCTGGCGCCGCTTTACCAGCTGCGCGGCCGGGTGGGCCGCGCCAAGGCGCGCGCCTACGCTTACCTCACGACGCCCGCCAATCAGAAACTCACCGCCACCGCCGACAAGCGCCTGAAAGTGCTGCAATCGCTTGATAGTCTCGGCGCCGGTTTCACTCTGGCGAGCCATGATCTCGATCTGCGCGGCGGCGGCAATCTTCTGGGCGAGGAACAATCAGGTCATATCAAGGATGTGGGCGTGGAGCTTTATCAGTCCATGCTCGAAGAAGCTGTGGCGACCCTTCAGGGCGATTCCAGCCTGGAAGAGCGTGACTGGTCGCCCGCCATCAATGTGGGCGCGGCGGTGCTGATCCCTGAAGACTATGTGCCCGATCTCGACGTCCGCATGGCGCTCTATCGCCGCCTGTCGTCTCTGGACACAAAACAGGAGCGCGAAGGCTTCGCTGCAGAGCTGATCGACCGGTTCGGCAAGCTCCCCGATGAAGTTGAGAGTTTGCTTCAAGTTGTTGCGCTTAAAGCCCTGTGCAAAAGGGCGAATGTGGCCAAGCTCGATGCAGGCCCCAAAGGGGCGGTCGCCACGTTCCGCGAGCACGGCTTCGGCGATCCAGGCGCGCTGGTGGAGCTGATGACCAAGCGCCCGACCGATTACAAATTGCGACCGGACAACACGCTGGTGCTCAAAGGAGATTTCCCCGATCCGATGGACCGTCTGAAAGGTGCGCTCCGGCTGTTGGCGCCGGTGGCCGACGCGGCGCGTCGGGCCAAGGAAGCAGCCTAGCCGGTTCTGGCGGAACTGAACGGCAGCACATTCGAGCGGCGCACCATCTGGTCGATCAGGGCTTCAGCGCTGGTTTCACCGCCGGCTTCCTCGATGGATGGGCTCAATTCGAGCCGGAAGGGTTTGAGTGGGTCTGCGCCTTCATAGGCCGTGCATTCGGCGATGGCGGAGACGCGATTGGACACCAGAGTCGCTTCCACTTTGGGCGTTTTGGGAAGAGCGATAATGAAGCGGTCCTGCCCGAGGCGCACAACAAAGTCTTCCGCGCGCACGCAATGGCGCAACATGCCGGCGAACTGGTCGGACGCCTTGGCGAAACCGCTCATGCCCGCCTCTTGCGGCGCGCTGACCGTCAACATGATCAAGCTCAGCGGTTCAGCGCGCGCTGCAGCCTGATTCATCAGGCTTTGCAGGTGAACACGGCCAAAGCGTTCATTGTAGAGGTCTGAGGTTTCGTCGAGCAGGCTCGGCAAACGGCACGTTTCCAGCCGCGCCTTGGCCAGGCGGCGGCGCCGGCGTTCTGACGCCAGCGCCATCACGCGATCCCGCATGTCGTCATTGCTGGCGGCGTCAGAGAGAATATCAGATGCGCCCCGCGCGAACGCTTCATCCGCACCCGCATAATCGGTCTCGGCGGTGAGAAGGATCGCCGGCGTATGATAGAGGCGCGTATTGCGGCGCATGGCGGAACAGACCGTATGCGCCAGACCCGGTTCCGGACGCGTGTTCAGGATCACCGCGTCAAACGTGCGCTCATGCAAATAATCAAAGGCGTTGAAAGTCGAAAACGCGGCGATGGTCTGGATACCCGCCTTTGACATCGCAAACTGCAGCCGCATGAAGGAGGGGCCAGGCGCGCCGACAAACAACACCGTTGAATCATCATCATTCACCGGAACCGGCGCAGGCTGATACCCTGCTTCCTGAGCGCTTTGCAGTCTGAGTTGCGCCGTATGCTCAAGCACTTTCAGGCGAGACAGGGCGCGCAGACGTGATGCGATCTGTATAGGATGGGCGTTCAGGGGCAGCCGTGCATCCAGACGGGCGCACTCATGTTCGCCAATCGCCAGATGCAAAAGGTCTGATGGAAGATCCTCGTTGAGCGGGCCGAAACTCACGACAGCTTCGCAACCCGTTTCAATGTGGGTTGCGACCTGAAACCCCATTTGCGCCAGTAGCTCGGCGGTTTCACGCGCACCGGCGTCATCGCCCATGACTGCTATGGAAAACATCCGCCCCGTCTGCCCCCCTCGACCCGAGGCAGCAAGATTGTGTCGTTCTGAGTTCAGTGTCAAAACTTTGATTCCTGAAATTGTCACAAAGCGATTCAGCACCATGCCTACCGATACAAAAGCACAAGGCCCTTTGCGTGGCGTTAAAGTCCTGGAATTTGTTGGATTGGGACCTGCGCCCTTCTGCGCCATGCTGCTCAGCGACCTTGGTGCAGAGGTGATCCGGATCGATCGTCCCCATGCTGGCGGCGGCGGCCCGGCGGAGATCCTGGCGCGCGGTCGGCGATCGGCGGCGTTCAATCTCAAAAGCCCGGACGCAGTGAAAGCGTGCCTGAAGCTGATGAAAAAAGCTGACATCATCCTTGAAGGCTATCGCCCGGGGGTGATGGAGCGTTTGGGGCTGGGACCTGAACAGGCCCTGAAAGCCAATCCCGCGCTCGTCTATGGACGCATGACAGGGTGGGGGCAGCATGGCCCGCTCGCCCACGCCGCGGGTCATGACCTCAATTATATCGCTTTGACAGGCGCGCTCGACGCCATTGGGCCCAAGGAGAAACCGGTTCCGCCGGTCAATGTGGTGGGCGATTTCGGCGGCGGCTCGATGTATCTCGCCGTCGGGGTGCTCTCGGCATTGCATCACGCCCGTGCGACGGGCGAGGGGCAGGTCGTCGACGCCGCGATCGTGGATGGCGCTGCGCACCTGATGGGCGCGGTGCATCAGCTGGACGCCATGGGATTGTGGAGCCAGCCTCGGGGCGAAAACCTCCTGGATGGCGGCGCGCCCTTTTATGATGTCTACCCGTGTGCAGATGGCGCCTTCATCTCGATTGGCGCGCTGGAAGCGGAATTCTTCCTGCTGTTGCTCGACAAGCTGGGCTTGTCTGACCATCCCGCCATGCAGGCGCAATATGACGCCAAGACCTGGCCGGACATGCGGCGAACGTTCGAGGATACTTTCAAAGCCGAACCGCAATCGCACTGGGTGTCGCTATTAGACGGCACCGACTGCTGTTTTGCGCCCGTGCTCGACACCCAGCACGCGACAGATCATCCCCACATGAAAGCCAGAGGCGTGTTTGTCGAGGTCGAGGGCGTAAGGCAGGCCGCCCCTGCGCCGCGCTTCTCTCGCACGCCCGGCGCCATTCAAGGCGCTGCGCCCAAGCCCGGCGAGCATACTGAAGAGGTCTTGCACGACTGGGGCTTTTCCGACGCAGACATCACTGCACTGAAAAACGCCGGGGGTTTAGGCTGACAGGGGGATGAAAGAGGCGCTAAACAGTCGCAAATCGCGGGCGCAAGGCCTTCGGTGGTCTTTAGGCTCGAACAGGTTTGAACGCTGAGCGCCATGCCGCTGGTCAAAATCAAGTCCCTGATCCGTTTCGCCTGGGGCATCCCGGCGATCAAGATTACTGTGCGGGCCGTCGACCGCATGATGGCGCGCGAGGTGATGCTGTTCGCCGGGGGCGCGGGCTTCTTTGGCCTATTGGCGCTGGTGCCCGCCGTTCTGGTGGCGGCGTCTGTCTATGGCTTGCTGTTTTCTGCTGACGACGCTTTGAACCAGGTGGCTCGGCTTGAGGTGACTGATGTGTTGCCGCCATCCGCCAACACTTTTCTGACAACCCAGCTCTCTGAGCTTGCCGGAACGTCAAACGCCTCTCTGACCTTGCAAGGCGCTTTGGCTTTATTGATCGCCTGGTTCGCCGCCGCCCGCGGGGCCAAAGCAATGATTGCGGGCCTCAATCAAATCGCCCGGCGGGGTGATCTGCGCAATATTCTGCATTTCAACCTGTTGGCCATGGGCGCTGTGATCGCGGGCGGCGCCTTGCTGGTCCTGGCCAATCTGGCGATCTTGACGATCCCCAACATGATCCGCCCCGCCTTGCGCATGTTGGGCAGCGAAGCAGCGGATTTTGGCGCCAGCCTGATCAATGAATGGTCGATTTCCTATCTGGCCATGCTGACGGCGCTGACGCTGCTCTATCGGTTTGTCATGCAGCGCGCCGGAGAGACCAGCTGGCCCGCTTCACTGATCGGCGCCGGCGCGGGCGCGAGCTTGTGGCTGATCGCGTCCAAAGGCTTCACGCTCTACGTGGCGACCATCGTCAATCCCAGCACCTACGGGCCGCTAGGCACGCTGATCGTGTTTCTGTTATGGGTCTACTGGTCGGCCTACGCCGTGTTTTTCGGTGGCGCGCTCGCCGTCGAGATTGATCGCCACAGAGGCGAAGCTCACCCCGATCAAAAGCCGGCTCCGGAGGAAAAGGACTAGCCTCAAGAGCCATATCGGCTATAACGCGAACCCAAATTAAACGATCGTTGAAAAACTCAGGGAAGGAGACCGCGCGGTGGCGGATAAAGTCTACCCAGATGCAAAAACGGCCCTCGAGGGGCTGACTTTTGACGGCATGACCGTAATGGCGGGCGGCTTCGGGCTGTGCGGCATTCCGGAAAACCTCATTCTGGCGCTGCGCGATAGCAACGCCCAGAACCTGACGGTGATCTCAAACAATGCGGGCGTGGACGATTTTGGCCTGGGTCTGCTGCTGCACACCCGCCAGATCAAGAAGATGGTCTCCTCCTATGTGGGTGAGAACAAAACCTTCGAAAAACAGTATCTGAACGGCGAGCTGGAGCTCGAATTCAATCCCCAGGGCACGCTGGCGGAACGCATCCGCGCCGGCGGCGCCGGCATTCCGGGCTTTTACACCAAGACCGGCGTCGGCACGCTGGTGGCGGACGGCAAGGAGCACAAGGATTTCAATGGTGAAACCTACATCATGGAAACCGGCCTGGTCGCGGACGTCTCCATCGTGAAAGCCTGGAAAGCGGACAAGGCGGGCAATCTGGTGTTCCGCAAGACCGCCCGCAACTTCAACCCGATGATGGCGACCGCCGGCAAGGTGACCATCGCCGAGGTCGAGGAAATCGTCGAAAACGGCGAATTGGACGCCGACCATATCCACACGCCGGGCATTTTCGTTCAGCGCCTTGTTCAAGGCACGTTCGAAAAGCGCATCGAGCAGCGCACCGTGCGCGCGTAAGCAGGAGGATCTCACACATGGCTTGGACGAGAGAACAACTGGCTGAACGCGCGGCCAAAGAGCTGCAGGACGGTTTCTATGTGAACCTCGGCATCGGCATTCCGACCCTGGTGGCGAACTTCATCCCGGACGGCATGGACGTGACCTTGCAGTCGGAGAACGGCATGCTTGGCATGGGCCCGTTCCCGACCGAGGGCGAGGTGGACGCCGATCTCATCAACGCCGGCAAACAGACCATCACCGAGCTCAAGCAAACGAGCTATTTCAGCTCGGCCGACAGCTTCGGCATGATCCGCGGCGGACACATCAACCTGTCCATTCTGGGCGCGATGGAAGTGGCCGAAAACGGCGACATCGCCAACTGGATGATCCCGGGCAAGATGGTGAAGGGCATGGGCGGCGCGATGGATCTGGTCGCCGGCGTCCAACGCGTCGTGGTGATCATGGATCACACCAACAAGGCGGGCGACAGCAAGCTCTTGAAGGCCTGCACCCTGCCGCTGACCGGCCAGGGCTGCGTGGATCGTGTCATCACCACGCTGGGCGTGTTTGACGTGGTCGAGGACGGCCTGAAGCTCGTAGAGCTGGCCGATGGCGTGACTCTCGATGAGATCGCCGAGAAGACCGAAGCCAAATACACGGTGGCTGAGGAGCTAGCGGCTTAACCGGTGTCAGTGGCGCTGAAGTAAAAACCCCGGGGCCGATGCTCCGGGGTTTTTCTTTGTCATCCGCTCGTCTGCCTCAACACACCGGCACGTTCACCGCGAGACCTCCTGTAGAGGTCTCCTTGTATTTGTCATTCATGTCGGCGGCGGTTTGGGCCATGGTCTCGATCACCTGATCGAGTGAGACTTTGTAGTCCGCATCCTCGCTCATCAGCGCCAGGCGCGCCGCGTTGATCGCCTTGATCGCGCCGATGGCGTTGCGCTCGATGCAGGGGATCTGCACCAGCCCGCCGACCGGGTCACAGGTAAGGCCCAGATTATGCTCCATGGCGATCTCGGCGGCGTTCTCGATCTGACGGTTCGTACCGCCCAGCGCAGCGGCCAAACCGCCGGCCGCCATGGAACACGCCACGCCTACTTCACCTTGGCAGCCCGCTTCCGCGCCTGAGATCGACGCGTTCTGCTTGTAAAGCGCGCCAATGGCGGCGGAGGTCAGGAAGAAGCGCGCAATGGCGTCGGGATCATTCGTGCGGCGGTGGTGGCGATCATAATAGCGCAAGACCGCCGGGATAATGCCCGCTGCACCATTGGTGGGCGCAGTGACGACCTTGCCGCCGGCCGCGTTCTCTTCGTTCACCGCCATGGCCCACAGATTGACCCATTCCATGGAGGCGAGAGGATCCGTCTCCGCCCGTGCGGCTTCCGCCATCAACTTGTCGCGCATCAGGGGGGCGCGGCGTTTGACGTTCAAACCACCGGGCAATTCGCCGCGCTGGCGTACGCCGCGCTCAATGCAGTCTTCCATGGTCTGGGTCACGCTGGCGATCCAGCCGCGCACGTCGCTTTCTTCACGGAAGGCGGTTTCGTTGGCCATCATCAGCTCTGGGATCGTCAGACCTTCGCGGTCGCAAATCTCCAGCAGCTCATCACAGGAATTGAACGGATAAGGTTCGCCCTTGAGCGCTTCTGCCGCTGAATTGCGGCCCGCTTCCGCCTCGTCAATGACGAAGCCGCCACCGATCGAATACCAGATCTCCTCGCGCAGAGGTTCGCCAGACTCGTCAAAAGCGATGAACTTCATGGCGTTGGAGTGAAAGGGCAGACGCTTGGAACCGTTAAACAGCAGATCCGTGTCCCAGTTGAAACCGATCTCGTGCGTATCCAGCAGTTTCAGCGTCTTGTCAGCCTTGATGCGCTCGACACGCGCGGGCAGGGCGTCCGGGTCCGCGCCTTCGGGCGTCACGCCTTCTAGCCCCCACAGAATAGCCTTGTCCGTCGCGTGGCCGGAGCCGGTGAGCGCCAGGGAGCCATAGGCTTCCGCTTGCACGTGTTTGACGCTGGACAAGCCATGCTCTTCATCCACACGTTCGAGAAACAGGCGGGCCGCCTTCATCGGCCCTACCGTGTGCGAGCTCGAGGGACCGACGCCGATCTTGAACAGGTCGAAAACGCCAAAATGCATGACTTAATCCAGGCCCTGACCATGATCTGGCGTAAAGGCGTTAAAGCATATCAGGGTCTGGGTGTCCTTCACCCCGTCAATCGTCTGCACCGACTTGTTCACGAAACGCCCGATATCGGCGTCATCCTCGACGGCGAACTGGGCTAGCAGGTCAAATTCGCCCGACACAGAATGCACCTGACGGGTCTCGCTGACTGTATCGACGATGGCGGACGCCACGTCATAGGTGCGGCCCAGTTCGCATTTGATGAAGATGTAGAAGCTGCGCATGGAAGACCTCCGAGGCGAGATTAAAGCTGTGTGCGAACGGTCCAGAGTTCCGGGAACAGGCGCAGATCAAGCGCCTTGACGAGATAGCTGACACCGCCGGAGCCGCCAGTGCCGCGCCGAAAGCCGATGATCCGCTCGACCGTCTTCATATGGTTGAAGCGCCATTGCTGGAATTTCTGCTCCAGATCGACCAGTTTTTCGGCGAATTCATAGAGTTCCCACCATTTTGCGATGTCGAGATAAACCTCGCGCCACATCGCTTCGACCTCGGCGTTTGGCTCATAGGCTTTAGACCAATCCCGCTCAATGACGTCTGCGGGCAGCACAGCGCCTTTTCGGGCGGCGAGCTTCAATGTCTCATCATAAAGCGACGGCGCGTTGAGCGCGGCGGTCACGGCGGCGTGCGCCTCAGGCTCGTTGGCGAACACGCGGGCCAGCGCCGCGTTCTTGTTGCCCAGGCGATATTCGAGGATGCGATATTGATGGCTCTGAAAGCCCGAGCTCTGGCCCAGCGCATCACGGAATTTCAGGTAATCGGCTGGTGTCATGGTGGACAGCACAGACCAGGACTGGGTCAGCTGTTCCTGAATACGAGCGATGCGCGCCAGCATTTTCATGGCGGGGCGGACTTCATCGTTTTGCAGATGGGACAGGGCGCCATTGAGCTCGTGCAGACACAGTTTGAGCCAGAGCTCAGACGCCTGATGGATGATGATGAACATCATCTCGTCGTGCTCATCGGTCAGCGGCGTCTGCGCGCTGAGCACCTGATCCAGCCCCAGATACCGGCCATAGGACAGACCCGCGTCAGGATCCCAATGAATATCCTCGCCCTGAAGGTCGACAGATGTCTTGAACTGATCGCTCATACCGGTCCCGTTCGCCGCCACATCGCCCCGCATGTAGACAGGCTGAGCCAAGCGGGCAAGCCAAGAGGGCTCCTCTTCGCCAGAGCCGCAAAGGGTGCGACAGCCAGAAACGCCGTCCTAGACCAGAGTGAAGCGCAGAGGGGGCAGATCTGTGATGGAGGCCTCTATCTGGTCGCCTCGAACCACAGGTCCGACGCCGGCCGGTGTTCCGGTGAAAATGAGATCACCCGGCTCCAGGCGGAAAAGGCTCGACAGATGTGAAATCACTTCAGCGCTGGACCAGATCATCTGCGCCAGGTCACCCGACTGCCGGGTTTCACCGTTCACCGTCAGCGCAATCGAACCTTCGGAGGGTGAGTGCCCAGGACGGATCAGGCCGATAGGGGCAGACTGGTCAAAGCCTTTCGACGCATCCCAGGGACGCCCGTTTTTCTTGGCGACGGACTGCATGTCACGGCGTGTCAGGTCCACGCCGACCGCCGCGCCATAGATCATCATTTTCGCGCGTTCCGGGCTCAAATCCGCGCCGCCGGCGCCAAGCGCCAGCACAAGCTCCACTTCATGATGAAGGTCTTCAGTTGCGGGCGGGTAGGCGACTTCGCTGCGAGAAGTCACCGCATCACGGGGTTTGGAGAAAAAGAAGGGCGCTTCGCGATCGGGATCGGCGCCCATTTCACGGGCGTGATCGGCATAGTTTCGGCCGACGCAGTAAAGTCTCCGGACGGGAAACTGACCACCGCCCTCCACCGGAAGCAGTGTTTCAACCGGCGGGTTGATGACATAAGCGGTCATGGCGTGATCTTTCTGACTGACTCTCCTCACGAAACTAGCGAGCCTGCCGCCGACCGCAAGCTCCGGCTTACGCTTCCGGTGCGTCCGGTTTCGGAGGAATCGGAGCCTTGGACAGTTGGCCCAAAAGATCAATCGGCATGGGGAAGACGATGGTTTGCGTGCCTTCACTGCTGATTTCAGTCAGCGTGCCCAGATAGCGAAGCTGCAAGGCGCCGTCCTGGGACGACAGGACTTGCGCGGCTTCTGCGAGCTTGATCGAGGCTTGCTGTTCACCCTCCGCTGAAATGATTTTGGCGCGACGTTCACGCTCCGCCTCGGCCTGCCGCGCGATCGCTCGGATCATGGAGGAATCCAGATCCACATGCTTGATCTCGACATTGGCGACCTTGATGCCCCAGGCTTCGGTCTGGTCATCCAGGATTTGCTGGATGTCACTATTGAGCTTGTCGCGCTCGGCCAGCATTTCATCTAGTTCATGCTTGCCCAGGACAGAGCGCAGCGTGGTTTGCGCCAGCTGGCTGGTGGCCATGCGGAAATCCTCGACCTGGTTGATCGCCTTGGCGGGATCAATGATGCGGTAATACAGCACCGCATTCACCTTCACCGAGACATTGTCCTGGCTGATCACGTCCTGGCTGGGCACATCCTCGGCGACGGTCCGGATATCCACCCGAACCATTTGCTGGATGAAGGGGATCAGGAGGATTAGTCCAGGCCCTGAGGTCCCGGTATAACGGCCAAGTGTGTAAATCACCGCCCGCTCGTATTCGCGCAGGATTTTCAGCGCTGAGGAAATCACGCCGAAGGCGACAAACGCCAGGGCGACCCATAGGCCGAGATTCACGCCGAGTTCAGCCATGTTCAATACTCCGTCTTGCGCCAGTTGGGTGGCGGGTTCGATTGCTTGCTGAGGCTTCATCCGCTCGCCTTCACATTAAGGGTCAGTCCGACCAGCTTGGTGACCACGATGGTGTCACCGGGGCTCAACGTCGTCTTCGCCACCGCTTTCCAGCGCTCGCCCTGAACCTGAACAAACCCGGACTGTCCCGACCATTCAAGCACATGCCCCTGAGCACCGATAAGGCTTTTGCCCCCTGTGGTGACTTTGCGGGCCTGAGCGGCAAGGCCATAGCTGAGCATCGCAAACAACGTCCCGCCCAGCACGACGGCCATGACGGCGATCAATCGCCAGTCAATCCGGAAAGCAGGGGCGTCCGTCTCAATCAGCATCAGCCCACCCAGCACAAATGCGACCAATCCGCCCAGCGCCAGGAGCCCTGAGGACGCGAAAAAGGCTTCAGACACCAACAGGGCGAGCCCGAGCACCACCAAAGCAGCGCCCGCAAAATTCACGGGCAGGGTGTTCAGGGCGTAGAATCCGACGATCAGACAGATCACGCCCGCAATCGCGGTAACAGGCTCCAGCCCGTTATAGAAAGACACCAAAAGGCCCACAAAACCCAAGTTGACCAGCAAGAACGCGATATTCGGGTCTGTGATCACCGAGAGAATGTCTTCGGCGACGGTTTTCTCGATGCGTGTAATCTGCGCCTCCGCAACATTCAGAACGCGTTCCTCTCCGGACCCCAGAAACACGCTCTGACCGTCTGCCTGCGAAAGTAGGTCTGACAGATTATTCGCCCGGATTTCAATCACGCCCAGCGACAGGGCCTCATCCGCAGTCGCACTGACGCCGTCGCGCACCGCACGCTCCGCCCAATCCGCATTTCGGCCCCGCAGTTCGGCCAAGGACCGAATATAAGCCACGGCGTCATTCACGGCCTTATTGCGCAGGGCCTGAGCATTTCCAGTCGCGTTTTGTGGTGTTACGCCTGTCTCTTCCCCTGATCCCTCAGCAGCGCTTTCGAGCGCAGGATCAGTTCCTTCAGGCGCCGGGGCCTGTTCACCCCCTGGCATTCCGCCCAATTGCACGGGCGTCGCCGCGCCCAGAGAGGTGCCGGGCGCCATACCGGCGAGATGACTGGCGTAGAGGATATAGACGCCTGCGCTGGTCGCTCGCGCGCCCGAAGGGTGAACAAAAACGATCACCGGGGTTTGGCTGGACAAGATGGCGCGATTGATGTCGCGCATGGCCGTATCCAGGCCGCCAGGCGTATCCATTTCTACGATCAGGGCCTGTGCGGTCACCTGACCCGCCAGTGTAATGGCGCGCTGGATATAGGCGGACGTGGCGGGACCTATCGGTCCGATGATCTCTGCGCTCATGACACGCGCCTGATCCATTTCGGCCTGCCGCGCTGTGCTGTCTGCGACCCAGACGAGCGCGCCTAGCAGTATCAGGGTGAGCGCCAGAGCACGAAGTCTGAACCGGGCAGGGCGGCGCATCATGAGCGTCCTTCTTTGCGTCCTTAAGTGGATATACCTTAACCCAGTCTGAGGCCTGCATGAAGGAAAACCCGAACCCTATTTTGGTCTGTCCTTGCAGGCTTCCGTCTTGCGCGATCGATCTGAATGCGCCATCGCAGTGCCTATGACCCGATCTTCTTCTCCCTATGACGCTGTGGTTCTGGGCGGCGGCGCCGCCGGGCTGTTTTACGCCGGTCAAGCCGGGGCCTTGGGATTGTCCGTCCTGGTGCTCGATCACTCGCAAAAACCCGCTGAAAAAATTCGCATTTCAGGCGGCGGACGCTGCAATTTCACCAATCTGGGAACCCGGGCCTCCAACTTCCTCTCGGCCAATCCTCATTTCGCCAAATCCGCTTTGGCCCGGTACACACCGACTGATTTTCTGGCGCTGATGGAGCGTCATGGGCTGAGTTGGCACGAGAAGACTTTGGGTCAGCTGTTCTGCGATCAGAAATCGGGCGCGATCATCACCATGCTGCTTGATGAAATGCGCAATGTGGGCGCAGTGCTCAAGCTCGGCGTCGAGGTCTCACAAGTGGTCAAAACGGATGATCTGTTTGAGCTGACAACCTCAGACGGTCCTGTCAAAGCCCGCCGACTGGTCATAGCCACAGGCGGGCTCTCCATCCCGAAGATTGGCGCGACCGGTTTCGCCTATGATCTGGCGCGCCAGTTCGGACATGAGATCATCACGCCTGAGCCCGCCCTAGTGCCGCTGACGTTTGAAGGCGAGGCCAAGGCCGACTTCGCCAGCCTGGCCGGGGTTTCCACACCGGTAATCGCCAGTGCTGGCGATGGCAGGTTTGAAGAAGGGATGCTCTTCACACATCGTGGATTATCGGGGCCGGCAATCTTGCAGGTCTCCTCCTATTGGCGACCGGGCGATGAAATCGAGATCGATCTGTTTGCCGGCGGTCAGGGCGCAGAGCGCCTTAAGACACTGAAGAAAGACATGCCCATGAAGTCGCTGGGCAAGGCGCTCGAAACTATCCTGCCCAAGCGCCTTGTCGATCACCTGGATCAAGGCGGTCAATTGCCGAATTGGCCGCGACTGGCGGATATTGCCCACACCGATTTGGAAGCGCTTGCAAACGCCCTGTCGCACTGGCGCCTGAGGCCTGCAGGCACCGAGGGGTATCGCACCGCTGAAGTAACGCTCGGGGGCGTTGATACGGCGGGCCTGTCGTCCAAGACCATGGAAAGCCGGAAGTGTCCGGGGCTCTATTTCATCGGCGAATGCGTCGATGTAACAGGCTGGCTGGGCGGTTATAATTTTCAATGGGCCTGGGCCAGCGCCTATGCGGCCGCGCAAGCAAGCGTGGACTATTGAACAAATGCAGAGCAGCCCTGATCAGATTGCAGACACCCAGAAAGCGCCTACACAGACGAGGACAGCGACTCCGACCAGTGCCTTTTTGTAGTGCGCTTTCATAGCGCTGGAGAGGAGTGCATATCCGAACCCGGCGCTGCACAAGATGATTGCGGCAACCAGAAAGTCAAAACCATTCCAACGCACTTGATTTGTTAGCTGCATTGCAATCATGGGCACAAGCAATAGCATTGCTGGTGCAGCGGTCCATGCCATCAATCGCTGTGCGCGATGAGTTCTAATACAATTGCTCATCGCTTAGCCCGCCTGCAACTCTTCAGCGACGATACTGTGTCGACACTCAGGCGGCAATCGAGAGTGGGGCTGTGCCTGTTGCGGCTTTCCCAGAGTGTTCTGATCCAGAGCGTCCTGGCCGTGAAGAAAAAATCGTTCAAGCGCACAGACCAACTCGCGCAGGGGCCTGTTTTGTCAGGCTGTCAGTCGCGGGTTAGGGGCGGTCATATCTAGGGGCGTGTGGCGGAGGGGGAGGGATTCGAACCCCCGGAACCTCGCGGCTCAACGGTTTTCAAGACCGCCGCAATCGACCACTCTGCCACCCCTCCGTCACACAGTTACTAGCCTGCGATGGGGGGCTGGCACAAGCTGGCGCTGACGCGACGTGCAGTATTTCGTGCAGCTCATAACTCACACACGTTCCAAACCTTAAAGATCGTTTGGATGCTGATCATGGTGATACAGGATCCTTGCTGCAATCAGACCCCGTGTCTTGCGTACTTTCGCCACACTGACGATGAATTAGACTGAGGTCAGCAGTCAGGTTCAGCTCATGCATGCACGTCTCTCAATCAAGACCGTTTATTGCCTCTGGTTTCTATCAGCCATCGCCCTGGCGGCCTGTTCGGTCCAGTCTCCACCTCCAGCACGGCCTGATTTGCAGCCAGTCTCGGCGCCCTCCCACAGAACACCCATCGCGCCTGACCTCGTACCGTCACTCGCACCGCAAAGTGTGCAAGTTGGTCTCGCCAGCTGGTATGGTCCGGGGTTTGAAGGTCGGCAGACCGCCAATGGCGAGATATTCGATTCTTCGCTGCTCACCGCAGCACACCGGTCAATGCGCCTGCCCAGCCGGGCTCGCGTGACACGGCTGGACACCGGCAAGAGCATTATCGTGCGGGTCAATGATCGTGGTCCCTATATCGATGGTCGCCTGATCGACCTCAGCCATGCCGCCGCTCAGGCCTTGGGCTTTGAGCATGACGGGCTGGCTGAAGTGCGCGTGGAAGGGCTTGGCCCCGCTGACCCTGAAGACCGCGAGGCGCCGCCCATCTTCTTTGACCCGTCAATCGGGCCGCCAGGCGCTCACAATCCTGCAAACACCCAAAATCTGGGCGATACGCTTCAGCCCGGTTCCGATGAAGGCTAGGGTGTTCCCAATCGCTCACCGATTCCGCTGCAACCGCCAAACTGGGACCACTCTCATGCGTCGACTGCTTTGCCTGTTCGCCCTGATCACCCTGAGCCTGACGCCTGCAACGGCGCTGGCCCAGAGTGCGTTTGATACGCGCGCCTCATATGCGGTGATCCTGGATCATGAGACCGGGGACATGCTGTTCTCCAAAAATGGCGACACGCCCATGCCGCCGGCAAGCATGTCCAAGCTGATGACCGCCTTGATGGTGTTTGAAGCGCTTGAAGACGGACGACTGACCCTGGAAACAACCCTGCCGGTGAGCGAGAACGCCTGGCGCCGGGGCGGCGCAGCGTCCGGCTCTTCCACCATGTTTCTGGATGTGAACTCACGCGCAGCGGTGGGCGACCTCATCCGCGGGATCATCGTTCAGTCCGGCAATGACGCATGCATCGTGGTCGCAGAGGCGCTGGGCGGCACTGAAGAGAATTTCGCCCAGATGATGACCGAACGCGCACATGAACTGGGGCTTGAGAGCGCGAGCTTCGCCAACGCGACAGGCTGGCCTGACCCAGACCATCGCATCTCGGCGCTCGACCTGGCTCGTCTGGCCCGCCACATCATCACGGCCTACCCGCAATACTATGACATCTATGCGGAAAGCGAGTTCACCTATAACGGCATCCGTCAATTCAACCGCAATCCGCTACTTGGCGTATTCGAAGGCGCAGACGGGCTGAAAACCGGCCATACCGAAGAATCCGGTTATGGGCTGGTCGCCTCGGCGGAACGGGACGGCGTGCGCCGGATCGTGGTGTTCAACGGCATGGAATCCAATCGGGACCGCGCCGACGAGGCCGAGCGCCTGATGCGGGCCGCCTTCTCTGAATTCTCAACCCTGGATCTGGTGGCCGCTGGCGACGTACTGGGGCGCGCCGATGTTTATCTAGGGCTAGAGCCCACCGTTGAGCTGCGTACGTCTGAAGCCTTGTCGTTTGGTTTGCACCGCCGCGACCGCGACGGCGTGACTGCCGAGCTGGTGTATGAAGGACCGCTGCACGCACCCGTTCAGGAAGGCGATATCGTGGGGCGGCTTGATGTGACTTTACCTGATGGCCGGGAGCTGAGCGTACCGGTTGAAGCAGCCCAATCGGTGGCCCGCAAAGGTGCGTTTGGCCGCGCTGGGGCAGCGTTCGCACGCCTTATCCGCGGCGGCTGAAGGCATGACGCACGGACGATTTATCACCCTTGAAGGCGGCGAGGGCGCAGGCAAGACCACGCTCGCCAAAGCCCTGTCGGTCGGCTTGCAGGCCCAGGGCTGTAAAACCCTGATCACGCGCGAACCTGGCGGCACGCCCAACGCGGAAGCGCTGCGCCATTTGCTGGTGGAGGGCGAAACGGAACGCTGGTCTCCGCTGGCGGAGACCTTGCTGCTCTATGCGGCGCGCGCAGACCATGTAGAACGCCTGATCAAGCCGGCTCTGGAGGCTGGAACCTGGGTGATCTGCGACCGATTTTCAGATTCCACGCGCGCTTATCAGGGCGCAGCAGGCGGACTGGCCTCTGAGCGCATCGCTCAGATCGACTCCGCCTGCCTTGACGGCTTTGGACCGGATCTGACCTTCATGGTCGATCTCGACCCTGAGATGGGGCTCGAACGCACCAGAAAGCGCGGCGAAGAGGCGACGCGGTTTGAACGGCAACCGGGCGCCTTTCACCATGCCTTGCGTCAGGCGTTTCTCGAGATCGCAAACTCCGACCCTGGCCGCTGTGTGATCCTAGACGGATCTCAAAGCCCCGACATCGTTTTTGAGCGCGCAATGGCAGCCGTTAAAGACCGTCTGGAGGTCGCAGTGTGAGTGATGACGAACGGCCAGAAGCGGACCGGGAAGGGGGGCTGCCCCATCCACGACGGGTCTATGAGCTGTTTGGCCAGGACAAGGCGCTTGAGGACGCGCAATCCGCGATCGACAGCGGGCGGATTCACCATGCCTGGATGATTTCAGGCCCGAAGGGCGTAGGCAAAGCCAGCTTCGCCTACCGCCTGGCGCGTCGCCTGTTGGGGGCGCAAGCTCAGGGTGAAGGCGGATTGGCCAGCGCCCATGACGATCCGGTCTGCCGACGGCTTGAAGCGCTGTCACATCCAGATTTCTTGCTGATCCGTCGCCCCTATAATGACAAGACGGGCAAGCTGAAGGGTGAGATTCCGGTAGAGGAGGCTAGGCGGGCTCCGGAGTTTTTCTCCAAGAGCGCCAGCAGCAAGGGCTGGCGGGTCTGCATTGTTGACAGTGCTGATGAGCTAAACACCAATTCCGCCAACGCATTACTTAAAACTCTTGAAGAGCCGCCCAAGCGAGGCATCCTCATTCTGATCGTCAACACGCCCGGACGGCTGCTCCCGACCATTCGTTCGCGTTGCCGCCGCCTGATCTTGCGCGCGCCCAGCATCGAAGCCACGACTCAATGGCTGATCGAAGCCCACGCCATGAACGCCGACGACGCCCAGCGGGCCTCAGCGCTGGCCAATGGCGCACCGGGGCGCGCCTTGGCTCTGGCTGAAACCGACGCGCCGTCCATCAAGGCGACGATCGATGCCGCTCTTGAAAGCCTCCCTCGGCTGGATCGAGGCGCTATCGCCCAGATCACCGCCGCCGCCGGTCGCAAAGGCGGCGAACAGATCAAGCCGATTACGCTCGACTTTCTGATCGCCAACGCCCAGGACCGGGCCAGGGCCATGGCCTTGCAAAGCGGCGGCGCTGATCAGGCAGGCGCATGGGTGGATGCTGCGGATCGACTGACCCGTCTGGCGAGAGAAAGCGAAACGCTCTATCTGGACGCCAAACAAACTCTCTACGCTGCGTTCAGCCTTATGCAGGACGCGGCCCGCACCGAATAAGGCAGACATGCTGATCGATACTCATATCAATGTGCATGGCGATGCATACGCCGAGGATCTGGATCAGGTTCTGGACGCCGCCCGGGCGGCGGGCGTGTCACCGATGATCGCCATTTGCTGCCGACTTCATGAATTTGATGAGGTAGCCGCGATCGCGGACAAGCATGATGATGTCTATTGCACGATCGGTGCGCACCCCCATCACGCCAAAGACCGACCCGACATCACCGCTGATGAGCTCCTTGAGATCGCCAAGCACCCCAAAGTGGTCGCCATTGGCGAGACCGGCCTCGATTTCCACTACAATTACAGCCCGGCCGAGGATCAGTATCCGTCTTTGCGCGCCCATATCGAAGCAGCGCGACGCGCCGATCTGCCGATTATCCTGCACTGCCGTGAAGCGGACACGCAGATGGCGGATTTGCTGGAAGAGGAAATGGGGAAGGGGGCGTTTCGCCCGCTGCTTCATTGCTATACCGGCGGGGCCGAGTTAGCGCGACGCGCATCAGCCCTGGGGGCTTATTTCTCCGCCTCCGGCATCATCACATTCAAGAAAGCCGAAGATGTACGGTCGGTGTTTCGCGATATCGTGCCTGAAGATCGCGTCATCATTGAAACCGACTGCCCGTATCTGGCGCCAACTCCCCATCGCGGTAAGCGCAATGAACCAAGCTACTTACCTCATGTTCTTGAGAAACTGTGCGAGGTGAAGGGCTGGGATGCAGACGAGGGGGCGGCGCGCACAACGCAAGCAGCCTTGAGATTGTTTGACCGGATTGCAACGTCATGAGCGACGGGCCGGTTTTGCGCGCCCGCATCCTGGGCTGCGGATCTTCCGGCGGCGTGCCGCGTGTTGATGGCGATTGGGGCGATTGCGACCCGAAAAACCCGAAGAACCGCCGGCTGCGGTGCAGTTTGCTGGTCGAGCGCGCTGAGACCATGAGCGCTCTGAACGCCGGCGATGTGACACGAGTGCTTGTGGACACATCTCCCGATCTTCGGCAACAAATGCTCAATGCGAGCATTCCCACAATCGACGGCGTCGCATTCACGCACACTCACGCTGACCAGGCCCATGGCATTGATGATGTTCGTGCTTTCGTCTATCGCCGCGGAAAGCAGCTCACCGCGATCATGAGTCCGCAGACGCGGCAGCTCTTAAGGGAGCGTTTTGGCTATATTTTTGAAACTCCTGAAGGATCAGGCTATCCACCGCTTATGATCGACCGGATGCTCGATCCTGGCGAGACCGCCATCATTTCAGGGGCGGGCGGCGATATCGAGCTCTCCCTTTTTGATGTGCTCCACGGTCGCGAACCTTGTAGCGGCGTGCGCCTCGGACCGTTCGCGTACACGCCGGACGTCAACGGTCTGAACGACACTGCGATGACGACTCTGCGCGGCGCAATGGTTTGGATCGTCGACGCCTTGCGCGACAAACCCCATCCGAGCCATGCCCATGTCAATTTAACGCTCGACTGGATCTCTCAGATCAAGCCAGAGCTTAGCCTGCTGACCAACCTTCACATCGATCTTGATTACAAAGACTTGCTCAAGCGCCTGCCTGAGGGCGTCAGACCGGCTTATGACGGCCTGGAAGTGACGATACGCCTGAGAGACAATACGATTATCGACCTGTCTCGCGCCTGATAGAACACTCATTATTTCTCATAATATATCTTATGCGTCATTTTGTAGAAGCGGCAGTTAAGTCATATCCGGCTTCAGATCGTAAGAAATGTCGCACTTCGTGTGCTCCATGCCCTGCCATGCCCGTCGTTCAAACATCAGGCTCAATGGCTGGCTCCCCCCCAATTCCTGAGGGCGGCGTTCGACCTCGTGCAAAACCCTGCGTTAATCAGGATCGATATCTTGATATACGCAGAACCTCATCAAGCTCACATCAAGATTTCATGGGGTCTGGAGGAGCACATGTCGTCCGCCACGCAACTTTCAGAATTGCGCCGCACCTTCCTCAGTCGCGCACATGAAGACATTCTGGCGCTCCACGAACGACTTGATGACGCCGATAACCCTGAAACCTCGCGCACGCTTCTGCATGAAATCGTCCAGCTGTCGCATCGCCTGTTAGGGTCTTACGGCTCGTTTGGCTTTCCAGCCATGGCGCGCAATTTTGAGCTCATTGAAGACGTCGCGCTAAGCCAGATGTCTGAAACCACGATCGCACTACCTCTTCTGACGCAAACCCGCCTGCCCGGCATGATCGCCGACATGGTCGAACAAGCGAGCTTGCTTGAAAATCTTGGTTATGAGCCGCATCCGACAGAGGCGAGCCTGACCCCGCTTGTGGATCGCGAAGATCAGAAGAGCATTCTGTTCGTCGATGATGACGTCGCTCTGCATGGCCTCGCAGAAATGTTTCTGAAAGAGGAAGGTTACGCCGCTATCGCCTGTGAAACATGCGCCAAAGACGCCGCGGACTACCTTTCACACAGCCTCGTTGACGCCATCATCTGTGATTGGCAGCTCGAGGGTGATACCGGACTGGACCTCCTGAGAAAGCTGAGATCTGGCGGATTACGCCCATCAAAAGAGACACCGTTCATATTCATGACGGTGCCTTCCTCCAAACAAGCCATTGAACGCGCGGGGCTCTATCGTCCTGACGGCTATCTGCTCAAGCCTTTTGATGCGCAACGCCTTCATAGCGTACTGGCGCGCGCCTTGATAAACTGACCAAACATCTTGGGTAACGTTTCAAATACAACACTGGCATACGCTATCTGCACGCAAGTTGGAGATACGCATGCCAGGCGCCAATCCAAGACGTGTCGTTGAACAGTTCTGCACAAGATTTCCAGATCAGCTCGTCAGCCTGACTCGTATTGTCGGGAATGAGAAAGCATCCCAGTTCCAACTCAAGCGCAATTTGAAAAAGCTACATGAAGAAAGTCACCGCCTCAAAGGCGCCAGCTATTGCATGGGCTTTCCAAGGATCGGTGCTGAGTTTTTCAAGCTTGAGCAAGACACGCAGCGCCTGCTGGACTCCGAAGAAGACGTCACACCCAAGTTGATGGAGCGCATTTACCTGGACCTCTCAAGGATCGCCAAACTGAGACGCAGTGTTGATCCTGAGCAATCCAAACTTGTGCAGAGTTTTGAAAATCCGGTCCGGCAAACCTTGGGCGACGCCGATGCCGCAGCCCTGAAGCAGCTATTGAAAGCCCAGCATCTTTTATTTGTCGAAGACGATATCTCAGTGCGAAATCTGGTTCGTGAGTTGCTGTCTGACATGGGTGTTGGCGAAATCCGGATGGCGAACTCCGGTCAGGAAGCGCTGGACGTCATGCGCAGTTTCACGCCGACACTTGTCATATCTGACTGGCACATGAAACCTGTGGATGGGTTGGCTCTGCTGCGGCAGATCCGCTCCGGCGCAACGCCCTTGAAGGTGCAGACGCCGGTGATCTTCCTGACCTCTGAAAACAACGCTGAAAATATCCACACCGTCATTCGTAATGGCGTAGACCACGTCCTGGTCAAACCGTTTAATCGCTCAGTGGTCACACGCGCGATTGCCCGTGTCGTGCAACAAAATCAAAGAGCGCATTAGAGCTTCGAAGCCTCTATCCGGCTCCATATCTCCCTCACCTGTTCGGGTAAGGTCATTGGGTCAAAAGGCTTGATGATGACGGACTGTGCACCGGCTCCGATATAGGTATCGAGCTCGTGCGATTGCGCCTTGGCCGTCATGAACACGACCGGCGTTGTCGCGAATTGCTCGCTGCTGCGCAATGCGCCCAACACCTCAAGTCCGTTCATGCCCGGCATCATCATATCAAGCATGATCATCTGCGGATGACTATCCGGCAGCCCTTCCAGCGCACTGGGGCCATCCTCGAATAATTGAACCTGATACCCGCCAATATCGCTCAATGAGAGCTCTAGTATGGTTCGGATATCGAAATCATCTTCGACGCAACAAATTCGTTCCAGCTCAGCCATGAAGTGAATACCTTAGCCAATGCCTTGATAGAGCTTTGAAAAAGTCTCATCCATCTCGTCTGAGACAGATGCGCTCGCCGAGGATGCAATGGGCAGTGTGATGTGAAAGACGGTCCCTGCCCCGACGGTCGTGTCAAAACTGACCTCGCCATCAAACGCCTCAATAAGAGTTTTGGTGATGTTCAGTCCCAATCCATTTCCGCCAACACGGCGTGTGGTGGAGCTATCGGCTTGGGAGAACCGGTCAAACAGGCGAGCCTGAAAGTCTTCCGGTATGCCCGGACCATTATCGGAGACTGAGATACGAATGCTGTCACCCGACAGTCTTCGCGTCGAGATTGTAACCACTTCGCCGTTTGGTGAATACTTCGCTGCGTTCGACAACAGATTCACAAGCGCCTGGTTGAAGCGCGAGACATCCAGGCGCACCGGCGGGTCATCGGCCTGAAGGTCCAGCTTGAACGTCACGCCATGCTCTTCGCCAAGCATGCGATGACTTTCCACCACATCCTGAACCAGGTCATCGCAAGGGATGATCTGCATGCGGTATTCAAGCTTGCCGGCGGCGATCTTCTCCAAATCCAGGATGTCATTGACCAGAAGGGTCAGACGATCGCAGCTGCGCTGCGCCATGTTCAATAGCATCGAGGCTTTGTCATCATCATTGAGCTTTGTTTCGAGACGTTTTTTGAGCAAGCTCAGGGAACCGAGCATTGAGGTCAGAGGCGTTCTAAGCTCATGATTTACAGTTGAAACAAACTCATCCTTCATCACTTCCATCTGCTTTCGCGCGCTGATATCGCGCATCAGCAGACTGAACAGCAATGTGTCAGGTCTCTGCACTTCACTGAGCGTCAGCTCCACGTGTAAAGGCGTTGAGTTTTTCTGTTTGGCGACAGCCTCGAACGTTTCCCCTACAAGTTGGCTATCGATAAAGCAGGGAATGTGTTTGAAAGCCCCGTCACGTTCAAGGCGCGCGCCGTCAGGAAGCAGCACCGAAACATCCTGTCCGACCAATTCGTTTTCAGCATATCCGAACATGAAACTGGCGGCCGGGTTCATCGCCTGAATGGCGCCGTCTGGCGTAATCAGGATCAGTCCATCGATGATGTTTTCTATCGTGTTGGCGGTTAGCTCGTTCTCTTCCAACGTTCGGATCATGTCGCAGAAAGCACGCCCGAGCTCACCGATTTCATCATTGTCGCTGATCGCAAGATCCATCGGAGTGCGGTTCTGGGCATAACTGCGCACCGCATTGGTCAACTGCCCCAAAGGACGTGTCAGGCTGGTGACAAACAGCAAAGACCCGATCGCGGTCAGAACAACCAGGTTGACAGCGAGCAATATGGATTGTTTGCGAATGGCGTACGCACCGCTCATCAATTCATGCGTCGGTTCGCCGACCAGGATGCGGAAACCGAGCCCTCCACCATTACGTCCAGTATGGAAGCTGTATGAGGCATATGTGAACCCGTCCGCCTCATAGAGATTATCACCGTCCCGACTAAGCAGTTCCGGCGGATCAAAGCTCTCCTGGAAAGAGAATTGCGAATGCGTCATGCCATCGGTCGGGCTGTAATGAATGTAATTATTGTAAGAATCAGAAATGTATACGTTATAGGTGGGCGTTACGGCGGCCAGCGCGTTCTCAAGTACGATGCGGATGTCGGCATTGATCACCAACAGTCCATAAAGTTGACCATCGGGCCTTGCGACAGGGAGAACCGTTCTGACAGTCGGCATCAGGTCAGGAGCGGGCGCCCCCTGCTCTCTATTGACGGTAATCGGAGAGGTATATGTTGAGGTAGGCTCCATTGAGAGGGCGGCTTGAAAGTAGAATTCTTCGCTTTTGCGCTGAAGCGCCGACCGGGGCACAACATTGATCTCCCCTTGCAGTCGATCCACACGGACAACTTCACGTCCCTGATCCGCCAGTCCGATAAGCCGCAATTGGGTGTACTCGTTCTGAACCAGTAGAAGAGACGTGAAAACCGCTTCCAGGCGTTCCCGCCAAGTATCAATCAGACTGCCATCGTACGGATCAACACCGGCATTCGCCTGCGCCCGGATTATCCCATCAATCGGAGGTGTATTCCTGAGGATCAAAGCGTGGTCGTTAGCAACCTGGAACGCACTTTTGACATGTGCTGAAATCGCTCGCGCTTCAGCGTATAATTCCGCCTCTGCTGCAGTACGGCTTATTGATCGCGCCTGGATAAAGTTTGCGAAGCCGACAACCATGGCCACCGATACGGTGACGGTGACCACCAACACCAATATTCTGGTTCGCAATGAGACGGACATGAGGACAAACAGACTTGCAGCGAACACAACCAGTGAACGCAGTCAGAGTCGCTTGCGCCACTAAAGAATTATTAAACCATCAAAACAAACCGCTCTGGCGGACACATTCCACTCCTCAAAATCTCCCGAAGCACCGCGGTGGAAACCACCCTTGGAAGCGTCCATGACCGATACATCAACACCGAAAACCGGCTTTCCTCACCGAAACCGAGACGCGATCAATGCAAGCCAGACTGGCGCGCTCGACCGTTTGCTTGCGATCATGGACCGGCTGCGGGACCCTGATGGCGGATGTCCGTGGGATGTTGAGCAAAGCTTCGCCTCCATAGCGCCATACACAATTGAAGAAGCCTATGAAGTCGCGGACGCGATTGAACGCCAAGATATGGCGGACCTGAGAGACGAGCTCGGTGATCTCTTGTTTCAAGTGGTGTTCCACAGCCAGATGGCTCAAGAGGCCGGCCTGTTTCAGTTCGAAGACGTAGCGGACGCAATCAGCGAAAAAATGTTGCGTCGTCACCCCCATGTGTTCGCGGACGCGGATCCGCGTGACGCTCAGGACCAGATCAATGCCTGGGAGCTCGTAAAGGCTGAAGAGCGCGCCAGAAGCGGCAAGACTGACAGCTCTGTCCTGGCCAATCTGCCCGTCGCCCTTCCCGCCCTGCTACGCGCTGAAAAGCTGTCAAAACGCGCCGCGCGGGTGGGGTTTGACTGGCCAGATCTGAGCTCGGTATTCGACAAGATCCATGAAGAAATCGAAGAGGTCAAAGAAGCAATTGAAGAGAAAGACCCTGCGCATATTCAGGAAGAAGTCGGGGATCTGCTCTTTGCCGTCGCCAATCTCGCTCGCAAGGTCAAAGTCGATCCCGAAAGCGCACTGCGCAGCGCCAACACCAAGTTTGACAGACGTTTTCGCGCTATCGAATCTCGGCTCAACGCGACAGGGTCCTCGGTTCAGGAGGCGGACCTTGACACCATGGAAGCGCTTTGGCTTGAAGTAAAAACCACCGAATAAGCGCCCTACCCGGCTGGCGCTTCCAGGCCATTGAGCGCGCCATATCGCTGACGCAGCCGCCCCGCATCAGCTACGCTCAATCGGGCATGAATGCTGACGCGTCCGGTCTCCGCATCGGTATGCTCTGACAAGATCGCGCCATGGCGATGCACGAACGCAAGCGCTTCGCCGTCAGCGGCGCCGAACTCCAGCTGCAGCGCCACATCATCTACCGAAAGCGCCATCTCAACCTGATCGAGCAAGGCGTCAACGCCCGCACCCGTCACCGCAGAGGTGACAATGCAGACGGGTGCATCCTGTGATTTGGGCAGTTTGGCGCGCCAGACCAGCTCTTCATAATCATCAGCGGGGAGTTGATCGGCTTTGTTCCACGCCTCGATCACATGCTGGTCAGCTTCGGCGCCGGCGCCGAGGGCGGCCAGAACCTGTTCCACGTCCGCCTTGCGCCCCTCATGGTCGGGATCAGCCATATCACGCACGTGAATGAGCACATCCGCCTCAATCACCTCTTCCAGGGTCGCCCGGAAGGCGGCGATCAGTTCGGTGGGAAGGTCGGTGATGAAGCCCACCGTGTCACTCATCAGCACACGACGCCCCGAAGGCAGCTTCACACCGCGCACAGTGGGGTCCAGCGTTGCAAATGGCATGTCCTTGGCCAGAACCTGCGCATTCGACAACAGGTTGAACAAGGTGGATTTGCCGGCATTCGTGTAGCCCACGAGCGCTACCGTCGGCCAAGGTGCGGCCAGACGCTTTTTGCGATGCAGTTTGCGGGTCCGTTTGACTTCATCAAGCTCACGACGGAGCTTGGCCATCTTGTCCGCCAGCAAGCGGCGGTCAGTCTCGATCTGGGTTTCCCCCGGCCCGGCGAGAAAGCCGCGCCCGCCGCGCTGACGCTCAAGGTGTGTCCAGGTCCGCACCAGACGTGAACGCTCATAGGCCAGACGCGCCAGCTCGACCTGCAAGCGCCCTTCCCGCGTCTGCGCGCGGAGACCAAAGATTTCAAGGATCAGGCCCGTGCGGTCAATGACCTTCGCGTTGAGCTTTTTTTCCAGGTTACGTTGCTGAATAGGACTCAAAGCCGCGTCAACAATGACGACCGTAACCTCAAGCGCCTCTACGCGCTCGGCGATCTGCTCGATCTTGCCCGAACCAAAGAACCCGCCGGCCTCGACGCGGCGCAAGGGTTCGATACGCGCTTCAGCGGTGACCAGATCCAGAGCTTGCGCCAGCCCTGTGGCTTCTTCCAGTCGCGCCTGAGCGCGATTGGCGTCTGTCCCCGGATGTTGCGGAGACAAGATGAGAGCGGTTTGCGGCGCGGGCTTTCGGTCGATCAATCCTCGGCGTCTCCTTCAGCCTCGTCCTTGTCAAAAAGTTGGACGGGCTGGCTTGGCATGATGGTCGAAATGGCGTGCTTGTAGACAAGCTGGATTTGACCTTCGCGGCGCAACAGCACGCAAAAATTGTCAAACCAGGTCACAACGCCCTGAAGCTTAACGCCATTGACCAGAAAGATGGTGAGCGGAGTCTTGCCCTTGCGAACGGTGTTGAGAAAAACGTCCTGCAGGTTTTGTTTCTTATCGTTAGACATTGGCCTTATCGCACATATTTCCCGGCGCAGTCCGTGCGCCCCCTAAAGCTAGGTAAACATACCTTCGCTCCGCTGCAACCGGCTTGCCCTGCAAGCGTCTCAGTCAGTCCCGGGCGAAGATCACGTAAATCGCAGCCGCAGCCGCCAGAACTTCAAGGCGCCCCAGCACCATAATGCCGGTGGAAACAGTAAGCGTTGCAGGGGAAAGCGTAGCATAATCAACGCCTGCCAACGGGCCTGCATTGACCAAGGCCGCGGCCGACACCGCCCAGCTGTCATGAAAACTGGCGCCCGACACCCCGAGAGCGACCGCGCCGAGCCCCAAAGCCGCCGGATAGGCAAGCGCATAGACCCAGACACCCGTCAGCGCCGAATCGCTGACCGGCCTGCCGATAAAGCGCGTACGAACGGCCGCAGAGGGATGGCTGAGGCTGGAGAGCTCTCCGCCAGCGCGTCTCAGCAAGAGAAGAATGCGCGGCATCTTTATCCCGCCCGATGTCGAGATGGTGGAGCCGCCCGCCATGGCCAGCAACACCAGCAAGGTCAGCGGAAGAACCGAAGTGGACGCTGCCTGGTAACCTGTCGTCGTGATAGCAAACAACATGTCGAGCCCTGACGCCCAGGCTTGGGAGATATCGCCCGTAAAGCCGGCATACAGCGCTGCGCCCAATCCCAGCACCAGCATGGCGCGCAATTCGCCCGTTCCCCGACTGACCCGGCGGCGCGAAGCCAGGTCGTATTGTACGGCCATGTTCCACGCGCCCATCAGGCACAAAAGCGCGAGAACGCCTTGAGCAGCGGGCGACAACCAAACGTCCAGCGCTCCCGACTGCGGAGCGAGACCTGCTGTTGCGATGCCGGACAGAGCAAGACACAAGCTGTCAAACGGAGCCGTGCCCAGCAACATCAGAAGAACGAACCCAGCCAAGGTCACGCATACATAAATGGCCCCAAATCTGCGAAGCGCGCGTCCGAAATTTGTGAACAGGTCAGAATGCTCTACCGTCAACAGATAGGTCCGTCGCAAGCCGACCCCGCGGCGGTCGAGCGCCGCAAACACGGTTGCAGCCAGAACCAAGCTTCCCAATCCGCCCAGCCAGGCCAGAACGCAGCGCCACAGAGTGATGGTGAGGCCCGCCTCTTCCGGGCTTTGTATGATTGCGCCCGTGGTGGTCAAAGCTGAGTAGGCCTCGAAAATGCCTGATGACATGGAGCCTGTCGCGGCGATCAGTGGCGGGGCCGCCAGCAGTGGAGCCAGAACCCAGCCAAAAAACGCCAGCCGCAAAGCTGCGCTGGCGCCGGCCGGGCGATTGACCCGCCCGGTCCCTGCGAGAACGATGCCGCCAATAAACGCGCCGATCGCCACGGTGACCGTAAATCCCCGCGCGACGTCGCCTCGGCCTTCAAGTCCTGCGAACAAAATGAAGGGCAAAGCGGCCAGGCTGATGAAGATCATGCACCAGGCCAGAGCGCGAAAAAATCGGGGCGACCATTTCATCGGCCTAGAAGTATTCCAGGCTGACGCGGAACAATTGCTCCACCTTGGGCACTGAAGCTTTCAGCGCGAAAAAGACCACGCGGTCATTTTCTTCAATGACGATGGAATCCCTTCGGAAATACACCCTGTCTCCGCGCACCATGGCGCAAACGGCCACGCCTTCGGGTGGTTCGAGCGTGCTGAGATTCTGGCCCACCAGCGGTGACGTGGACAAGGTGACCCCTTCCAGCGCTTCGGCCATGCCGTCGCCCATGGTCTGAAGCCCCGTAATCCGTCCACGCCTGATGTGCTGCAAGATGGTGGAGACTGTAACCGCACGCGGATCGATCATTACGTCCACGTCCAGCGCTTCCTGGACAGGATGAAACGCCTGATTGTTCACAAGGCAGAGCGAACGCGCAGCGCCTTCTTTCTTGGCCATGACGCCGCTGAGCAAATTCACCTTGTCATCATTGGTCAGACACAACGCCAGCTCGGCGTCTTCCACGCCGGCTTCTCGCAGCACATCGCGATCCAGACCGTCGCCATGCAGGACCACGGTGCGGCGCAGGGCGTCGGCCGCCTGTTCAGCCTGGGCCTTGTCATTTTCGATCAGACGGACCCGCACGCCGCCCACACGCTCCAGCGCCTTGGCCACGTACAAACCAATATTGCCCGCCCCGACAATCACCACCCGGCGTGCGCGCGGCGCGGCGCGGCCAAACACATCAAGCGCGCGTTTCACATGCCCGGCGGCCAGGCTGACATAGATGTCGTCGCCCGGCATCAGAGGATCGTCATCTTGCGGAATGAAAAGGGTCTGATCGCGCTGCACGCCAACTATATCGAACCCCAGATCGGGGAATAGCTCCGCCATCTGAGCCCGTGTGCTGGCGGCGACTGGCGATTGCTCGTCCACCCGCAGGCCCAACACCTGAACGCGGCTATTGGCGAAAGGCGCGGTCGCGAAGGCCCCTGGCGTTTCGAGACGCTGCAATATTGAGCGGCTCACCTCGAGTTCAGGGGAAATCGTCACGTCAATCGGCAAGGCGCCCATCGAAAACAGATCGCCCCAGCGTTTGTCGAGATAACTCTGCGCACGCACCCGCGCAATGCGCGTCGGGGTGTTGAACAATGAGTGCGCCACCTGACAAGCGACCATGTTAGTCTCGTCAGAATACGTCACCGCCACAAGCAAGTCAGCATCCCGAACACCGGCGCGGTCCAGAACGTCGGGGTGAGAGCCATGTCCCACCACGCCGCGAACATCCAGATCGGTAGTGACCTTGTCGATCAACTCACGCGACCAGTCCACCACGGTGACGGCGTTGCCTTCAGAGGCGAGCTCTCTGGCGATGCCGTAACCCACACGCCCGGCCCCACACACAACAGCTTTCATGAGATGATTTCAGCCAGCGTCTAGCCAGCGTCCTCTGTATCGACGTCATCACCTTTGCGGTTCAAACTCGCAACGCCAAGGGTTTTCAGCTTGCGATGAAGCGCTGAGCGCTCCATGCCGATGAAATTTGCCGTGCGCGAGATATTGCCGCCAAACCGGTTGATCTGCGCCTTGAGATATTCTCGTTCGAAATTCTCACGGGCGTCACGCAAGGGCAAGGCGATCATGCGCTCGGCATCGAGACCCGTCTCAGCACTGGTCGCGCGTCCCGCCACTTCAGACGGCAGGGAGTCCAGCGTCACAGGCTCGTCAGGCGACCCGGTGGCGAGGATGAGCAGGCGTTCGACGTTATTGCGCAACTGCCGCACATTGCCCGGCCAGTCATGCGCCTGGAGCGCCGCCATGGCGTCCTCGCCGATTCTGCGCATGGGAAGACCCGACATCGCGGTCAGGCGCTCAAGGAAATGGGTGACGAGAAGCGGAATATCTTCGCGCCGTTGCGACAAAGACGGCACATCCAGCGGCACGACCGCCAGGCGGTGATAGAGGTCTTCACGGAACAGACCCTGCTCAATCATGCCTTGCAGATCACGCGCGGTGGATGACAGGACCCGGACATTGACCTGGACATCCTGAGCCCCGCCGATGCGACGGAAGCGCTGCTCGACCAGCATCCGCAAAAGCTTGGCCTGGGTCGCGATCGGCATGTCGCCGACCTCGTCGAGGAAAAGCGTGCCACCATGGGCCTGTTCCAGAAAGCCGACGCGTTCCACGCCGCTTTCTGTCTCAGCGCCGAACAACTCTGCTTCGACCCGGTCCGGCGCCATCATCGCCGCCGAGACCGGAATGAAGGGGCCGTCCGCGCGGGTGGATTGAGCATGAATGAGACGGGCGATCAGCTCCTTGCCGGATCCTGACGGCCCGGCGATCAGCACGCGCGAATTGGTTGGCGCGACCCGGTCCACAGTCTGCCGCAGCTGAACCGCTGCTGCAGACTCCCCGATCAGATCATTGTGGATTTCTGATTTGGCGCGCAGCTCGGCGTTTTCACGACGCAAACGACTGGCCTCAAGCGCCCTCTCAACAGTTAGCAGCAACTTATCGGATTTAAAAGGCTTTTCGATAAAATCGTAAGCCCCTTTCCGGATCGCGGCAACCGCCGTTTCAATCGTGCCATGTCCGGAAATGACCACCACAGGAAGATCAGGGGCGACACGCTTGATCTCGGCGAGCAGCTCGATCCCATCCAGGCGACTGCCTTGCAGCCAGACATCAAGCACAGCCAGGGCTGGCTGACGTCGCCGCACAGCTTCCAGCGCCGTATCGGAATCCCCGGCGTAACGCGGTTCATAGCCTTCATCTTCCAGAAGCCCGCCAATGAGCTCTCGAATATCGGCTTCATCATCAACAATCAGAATATCGAGCGACATTGCGTTCAAGCCTCCGCCTGCGCCGGCGTGTCCGGCGCGTTCGTATCGGGTTCAAGCAAGGGTAGGACCAACCGGACCACGGCGCCTCGCACCAGATCCGGACGGTCATCCAGTTCCAGTCGCCCGCCATGGTCTTCCATGATGCGGCGAACAATAGCGAGGCCAAGGCCCGTGCCCTTCGCGCGCGTGGTCATATAGGGTTCTGTAAGACGCGCCCGATCATGCTCGGGCCAGCCCAGTCCATTATCGGTAATCTCGATAATCGCCTGTCCCGTCTCCGAGCCGATTGAGACCGCGATCTGACCGCCCGCTTTCGAGCCGTCTTGCTCCATGCGGGCCGACACGCTTTCAGCGCCGTTCTTGAGCACATTGGCCAAGGCCTGCCCAATCAGCCGGGAGTCGCATTCCACTGAAATCGGCCCGCCTTGCACCGTCAGCAAGACCTGAAGATCAGGCGAGGCGACACGCTGAGCGAAGACGCAGGCATTGGCGACATCCACAAGATCAGCGACTTCCATCTTGGGCGCAGGCATACGCGCAAAAGCGGAGAACTCATCCACCATGCGACCAATATCGCTGACCTGCCGCACGATGGTGTCTACGCATTTGTCAAACGTCTCAAGGCCATCCTCATCAATCTGCTTGCGATACCGACGCTTCAGTCGTTCCGCAGAGAGTTGGATCGGCGTCAACGGGTTCTTGATCTCGTGCGCGATCCGGCGGGCAACATCACGCCAGGCGGCGCTTCGCTGCGCGGCGACAAGTCGAGAGACATCATCAAACGTGATCACCACGCCGCCATCATCATCCTGAGCCGCGCGAACGCTCAGGCTGACCGTCGCGCCGCCCTCTTCCATAAGATCGATCTGGCGTTCGGCGATTTCGTCAGGGCGCCGATGGACCGCCTGAAACACTTCCGCGAACTCCGGCATCACCGTCTCGATCATATCGCCAACCAAAGCGCCGGGCTCGCGCCCCAGAAGTTGCGCAGCCGACCGGTTGACCAGAGAAACGCGTCCATCGGGCTCCAGCCCGATCACCCCTGCGCTGACACCGGTGAGCACGGCTTCGATAAACGCTCGACGACGTTCAGATTCCGCATTGCTTTCGAGCAAGGCGCCGCGCTGGCTTTCCAATTGCCGGGTCATCCGGTTGAAGGCCCGGCTCAAGGCTGCGATTTCGTCATTATCGCGCGCCACCTGAACGCGGGCGCTCAATTCGCCGCGTCGCACAAGCTCCGCCGCCGCAACCAATCGGCTGACCGGCGAGACCACCTGCGCGGCCGCGCTCAGAGCCAGCCAGACCGCGCCCAGAAACACCAGCACGGCCGCAAGTGCGTAGACGAAGAAAAAGCTGATCCTCATCTGTTGTTCGCTGGCGATCGCTTCGCGGAAAGACTGGGTGGCTTGCAGCGCTGCGCTCAACAGGCTGAAATCGACAAACACCAGTGAATACAGATAGGCGTCTTCATACTCCGGCATTCGCAGCAAGACGCGCACATAGTCAGGCCCGTCGTCACGACGCACAGGGGCTGAGGCGCTGATGTCGCCTTCATTGGCGATGTCGAACAAGGACTGCGACGGTGCGGCGAAGCCTGGCGTGTCCGGCGCCTCATCGCTGCGCGCCAGGATAGTCGCTTGACTATCGATGACATACAGCGCCGGCAAATTGCGCAAGCGCGCCTGGTTCGTCAGATAGCCGCTATACAGGATACGTTGATCCTGAAGAGAGTTGACCGCTTCGGGCGCCGCCAGATCCTGAACGATCCCGCGCATATGGTCGCCAGTCTGGCTCAAGGCGACTTGCGGCCATTCATTCCCAAGCTCTGCGGTCGTCTCCACCAGCGTATTCACGCGCTCTGCAAACCAGAATTCTACGCCGCGATTGAGCACCAGCGCCTGAAAACCGGCCATCAGCACCGCCGGGACCACCGCCGCGACCGCGAACAGGGTGATGAAGCGCATCTGCAGACGAGGCGCGGCGGATGCGCCGCCTTGCGTACCCTTGAGTTGCCGCATAACACGCAGATAAACCGCAACCGCGAGCACGCCCAGCAATGCCGCCACGCTCGCCATAAGCGAGATGAAGCCCCATCCGCCGGGACCGAACCGCCCCTCGTGGAAAACTGACAGCAGCGCGAGCAAAACCACGCCCAGCGCCGCAACAACGTAGCCGAGTAAGAATAGCGTGGATTGTCGCCAAGCTGGATTGCCCGCAAACTTTGGCAAGTTGCGCGTCTCCTTGCGTCCCCTCTGACACAGCTTGGCCTATATGTGACGGAAATTCAACGGGTGTGGCTTCTAGGTCTCATCGCTGTCTGCGCTCAGCGCCGAAAGCCGCCTCGTCAGCGTATTCCGATTTAAACCCAGCAACTTCGCAGCATCTTGGCGCACACCATTTGACGATTCCAGAGCCGCAGAGAACAGACCGCGATCCACGGCGATCTGTGCTTTTTCACCGATGCCGCTCTCTCCCAACGCCAAAGCCGCCCCGAAGAATCGCGCTGCAGCCTCGCTGAGATCCGCCCCGGGGTCCCGGCTGGAAAATTCATGGATAGCGGCTTCCACTTCCTCGATTGATAACGGACCGCGGGCGCCTTGCATGCTGAGATGCAGCGCGACACGCTTCAGACCGAGCACTTCACCCGGCCAGACTTGGGTGTTGATGAAAGCCCGCAGCTGATCATGCATCTCGCGCGGACTGGCGTGTTCCGCAAGAAAATGGGCGAACAAAAGCGCCCGGTCCTCACCGCGTTCGCGCAAGGGCGGCAGTTGAACCCGACCTATGGCCAGGTGAGACAACAAAGCCGGCCTGACATGCCGTCCAATATCAGGCGTCGCTGTCGCCAGAATGCGCGGACTATCGCCCCGAGGCGTTTCAAGCGCCTCGATCACCCAGTCCTGAGTGTCGTCATCCCAGTGTTCGGCCCGGCGCAGGATCAACGCGCCGCCTGCCGCAGTCTCCAGAAGCGCGGGACCTTCTCGCCGCATGCGTGCAGGCCCCGCTTCGATCACCGGGCCTCCAACCCCGCTTTCCGCCACCAGGACACGCGCGCTGTGCGCGCGCCCGCTTCCGTCAGGCCCGGTGAACAAAACCGGCGACGATGTTCGCGCCAGACGCCCCAAGGCCCGGAACGCTTCCTGCATGGCGGGCGACCGGCCGACCAACCCTCCGAAGCCCTGTGACGAAGACACAGGAATAACCGGCCCCGCATCTTCGAGAGATCTCTTAATAACCGCCACCATTTCATTGAGATCAAATGGCTTTGGCAGGTATTCAAACACACCGGCCTTGCCCGCCTCGATCGCAGTGCGCGCGGTGGTCTGGGCGCTCATGATGATAATGGGGATATCGGGCCGGACGCGGGTGACTTCGTTCAGACGATCCAGAAAGCTGTCCCGTCCCAGCAAGACGTCAGCAAGCAGAACATCGACCTCACGACGCGCCAGACGCTCAAGCGCCGCATCAACCGATGCAGTCGCGCGCACCTCAAATCCGGCGCGCGACAGCGCCTTGGCGATCACGAGACGCAGAGATTCATCATCTTCCAGTATCAGAACCCGATGCGCCATCAGCCGTCCTTACGCTCCACAGGCAGGTAAAAATGAAACTCCGTTCGTCCCGGACGGGTCTCAAACTCAACACCACCATTGAGAAGGTCTGCAACGCGGCTGACAAGCGCCAGTCCCAGCCCTTCCCCCGCCGGCTTGCCCGTGACGAAAGGATTGAAAATCGCTTCTCTGAGCATTTCATCCACACCCGGCCCGTCATCTTCAATGGCGATTTCAAGACGGGCGTCCGGCGCCGGACCCCCCGGTCGAGGCTGACGATAGCGCGTATAAACCTTGACCCGACCGCCCCCCTGACAGGCCGCTTCACCGGCGTTGATCAAAAGATTGAGCACCGCTTGGGACACCAGATCGCGATCCGCCAACGCATCGGGCAAGGACGGATCGAAATATTCAAGCCAGACCACTTCCGGCGAGGCGGACGCCCGTGCGGAACGCACCGCTTCACGCACCAACGCATGAAGATTGACCCGCCCCAGACGCGGCGGCCCTATATCGCCCACCCGGCTCCAGCGTTCCGCGATACGGCGGGCGCGATCAAGCTCTGTGATGATCAGCGCCGCAAGCTCGCGGCTTTCCTCGTCTTCACTCTGGGCAATGAGTTGCGCTGCGCCACGCGCTCCCGCCATCGGATTTTTCAGTTCGTGCGACAACATCATGCCAAAGCCCGCCGCAGCATTGGCGGCCACATCGCTGCGCGCCCCACCGCCAGATTCAGGCCAGGGCCGAAGACACACGCAGACGCCCGCCTCATCCGGTGAAGCGTCCACAGACAAGCGCAAGGCGCGATCCGTTAGACCCACCGGCAAATCATGCGCATACACAGAGCGGTTTTCATCAAGTGCGCGCCGCGCAAGCTCTGCTGACGCCTCACCCACCGGGCCTGTCGCTTTGAGTGTTTTGCCGACCAATCTCTTGCGAGATCGACCGAATAAAGTCTCAGCCCGTGCATTGGCGAAGATGATCTCGCCCTTGTGATCGAGCAAAACCAGCGCGATTGGCGCCGACTCCGCCGCACGCGCCGATAAAGAGGGTTCGCCGCTACTCAAGCTGCGCTCGCCTGACGGCTCTGAGCGAAAGTCATCAACTCAGACCGAGCCTCCGCTTCGGTTTTCGCCCGGCATAACTGGCCGCGCCAGGCGCGTGCGCCATCAGGGTCTGAAACCGCCCAATCCACAAAACTCGCAAAATGCTTGCGCATGGTCCGCACACCCAAGGCTTCGCCATAGAGCGTCACGCTGTCTTGCAAGGCATCTGACAGAGACTGCGCTCCGGTCGCAATATCAGGTTCACGAAACGCGGCGCCCTCACATAAGACGTCCGCGATGACGCCAGTCAGCCAGGGCCGCCCTTGGGACGCGCGACCGACCATCACGCCATCCGCGCCCGATTGTCTCAACGCCTCAGACGCCTCTTCAGGCGTGCTGATATCGCCATTGACGATCAGCGGTATGGACACGGCGTCTTTAACCCGCGCGACCGCGGCCCAATCGGCCTGATCCTTGTAAAATTGCTGGCGTGTGCGGCCATGAACGGTGACCATCTTCACGCCAGCATCTTCAGCGCGGCGGGCCAGCTCAGGCGCATTCAAAGAGTCATGGTCCCACCCCAAGCGCATCTTGAGCGTCACAGGCACTGACACCGCCTTCACCGTCGCCTCGATCAGGGTCAGGGCATGATCAAGATCCCGCATCAAGGCGGACCCGCTCAGCCCTCGCGTCACTTGCCGCGCCGGGCAACCCATATTGATGTCAATCACATCCGCGCCCGCTTCCGCAGCCAGGCGCGCCCCGACCTCCATCCATTTTGCTTCGCGGCCCGCCAGCTGAATGACGTGCGGACCACAATCGCCATCTGCGCGCATTCGCCGGATCACGTCCTCACGCCCTTGCGCCAGGGTCTCACACGCGACCATCTCGCTCACCACAAGGCCAGCGCCGAACTTGAACGCCTGTTTGCGGATCGGCCAATCGGTCACGCCCGACATCGGCGCCAGCAAAACGGGCCGGTCGACACGAACCGGGCCAATGTCAAAACCCGTCAGATTGGGATGAACAACAGTCATACTCATGAGATACCGCGTCTGGACCTCTACATAAAGTCACCGTATCGCTAGTGCAGCAGGGTTGGTGAGCCAGACAATAATGACCTATAGCGCATGCATCGTCGCTGCCGGACGCGGAACGCGCGCTGGCGGCGGCACGCCCAAACAGTTTCGTAGTTTGGCGGGACGCCCCATGCTGTCTTACAGCATCGACCGGTTCGCACAGGATCCAGCCTGTGGGCAACTCATCGTCGCCCATGCGCCGGGTCAGGCAGAGAGGGTGCGCGCCTGTCTGAACGGTGCAGAGGCCGTCCTTGTCGAAGGGGGCGAGACGCGCACCCAGTCTGTTCGAAACGCCCTCGCACACGTGACGCAAACCCAGGTTCTGATCCATGACGCCGCCCGTCCGCTTGTGTCGAAGGCGATCATCGCACGCTTGCGCACCGCGCTGGACAACACCCCGGGCGCAGCGCCTGCCCTAGCTGTCGCAGACGCGCTGGCGCGCTCTGATGAGGCTGGCGTCATGCCTGTCAGTCGTAATGGTCTTTATCGCCTTCAAACACCGCAAGCGTTTCAAACCGTGCTTTTGCGCGAGGCTTTTCAGGCCGCGTCAACCGATTATCCTGATGAGGTTTCGCTCGCCCGCGCGAGCGGGCTTGATGTCGTGCTGACTGAGGGCGAGGAAAGCAATTTCAAAGTGACCTATGCAGATGATTTTGAACGCGCTGAGCGGGTTCTGACTGGCGGCGCGCCTTCAACGCTCACCGTTACCGGAATAGGGTATGACGTGCATCGGATTGCGCCGGGCGACGGGATGCATTTATGCGGGGTCTTTATCGATTGCCCCTACCGACTGATTGGGCATTCAGATGCGGATGCGGGCCTGCACGCTATAACTGATGCGCTATTAGGCGCGGCAGGACTTGGCGATATCGGCGACCATTTCCCGCCCAGCGATGACCAATGGAAAGGCGCGGATTCAGCAATGTTTCTCGCGCACGCAGTCAAAATCGCCGCCGAGGCGGGCGCACGTGCGGTCCATGTGGATGTGACGCTGATTTGCGAACGTCCGAAAATTGGCCCGCACAAAGCCGCCATGACGTCTCGCGTCGCTCAGATCCTGAACCTTGATCCCGAGCGTGTGAACATCAAGGCGACCACCACCGAGAAGCTTGGCTTTACCGGTCGCTGCGAAGGGCTGGCGGCGGAAGCGATTGTAACGGCGGTGCTGTCATGAGTCCGGCGCATAGCTACGCACAAGCGGTCATCGAACGCGCTAAGGCGCGCGGCGTCATGATTGCAACAGCGGAATCGTGCACCGGCGGTTTGATAGCAGGGGAATTGACCGCCATTCCGGGCTCGTCGGCGGTCGTGGACCGGGGGTTTGTCACCTATTCAAACGACGCCAAAATAGAAATGCTGGGCGTGCCGCAACACACCATCGAGACCTACGGCGCCGTCTCAGCTGAAACGGCGAAGGTCATGGCGGAAGGCGCCCTGGCGCACAGTCGGGCCGATCTCTCTGTGTCTGTGACGGGAATAGCAGGCCCGGGCGGCGGCAGCGCGGACAAACCCGTGGGGCTGGTCTGGTTCGGCTGCGCACAAACCGGCAAACCGACGCAGACGCTGAGCCGCCGCTATGGCGATGTGGGCCGAGATCGCGTGCGTGCGCTCACGGTTGAAGAGGCGCTTCAGCTGTTATTGCAGAGCCTAGGTTGAGGCTTCGGGCGTGGGAATGCGCTTGAGCGATTCCGAATAATCGAAATCAGGGTCGCCGACCGGCTCAAACCGCTTTGCCGCTTCGGCCTCGAACGCGCCGATCAAATATCGGATCGCCCGCGTCCGGCTGCCGTCAAGCAGCATTTGAAGGACCGGGTTCTTGAACCCGTAGCAGATCCAGAAATCAACAAGGGTCGAGCCGTCCTCAAGACGATGAAACCGCCAGCGATTGGCCAGCTCGTGGAACGGGCCGGACAGATAGGTCACGTCAATGGCGAGCGACGGCGCGTCAAGCGTCACACGGGTGGAGAAGCCTTCACGGACAAATTTGTAGCGAACGCGCGCTTCGGCATCGAGTTCCCCAACCCCATCCACAACCGCGTCGCGAGTCACGCGCATGGCGGTGATCAGTTTGATGAAATCCGGATAGCGACGCACGTCGCTGACCAGCGCAAAAAGATCTTCAGGCCGGTAGCGCAAGCGCATCCGTTCGACGTGTTCGGCGCTCATGGAACTCTCTAGAGGGTTTTGCCGGACGCCAGCGCAGCCTCACGCGCGGCGCGCATGCGCTCGAAATCGTCCCCGGCGTGGTAGCTCGACCGGGTGAGCGGGCTGGCGGACACCATCAAGAACCCTTTCGCGCGGGCGATGGTCTCATAGCTTTTGAATTCTTCCGGGGTGACATAGCGGTCCACCGCGGCGTGCTTGCGGGTCGGCTGCAGATACTGGCCGATGGTCAGGAAATCGATGCCGGCGGAACGCATATCGTCCATCACCTGCATGACTTCTTCCTTGGTCTCACCCAGGCCGACCATGATGCCCGACTTCGTGAACTGGCTGGGATCGCGTTCTTTCACGCGTTCCAGAAGGCGCAGCGAATGATAATAGCGCGCCCCCGGACGAATGCCGAGATAGAGCCGCGGCACCGTCTCCAGATTGTGATTGAACACGTCTGGGCGCGCGTCGATAACGACTTCCGCCGCTCCCGGTTTGCGCAGGAAGTCCGGGGTGAGAATTTCAATGGTCGTGCCCGGCGCGGCTTCCCGGATCGCACGGATCACCTGAGCGAAATGTTCCGCCCCGCCATCGGCGAGGTCATCGCGATCCACTGAGGTGATGACGACGTGCTTGAGCTCCATGGTCGCCGTGGCGTGGGCGACGCGGCGCGGCTCATCAGCATCCAGCGCATCCGGCAGGCCGGTCTTCACATTGCAAAAGCTGCAGGCGCGGGTGCAGGTCTCGCCCATAATCATGAAGGTGGCGTGTTTTTGCGACCAGCACTCGCCGATATTGGGACAGCCCGCCTCTTCACACACAGTGACGAGATTGTTCTCTTTCACCACATTGCGCGTCTCGGAGAACACGCCGCCCGTCGGGGCCTTCACGCGAATCCAGTCCGGCTTGCGCAGTACCGGTGTATCGGGACGCTTTTGCTTTTCCGGGTGCCGCGCGGCGCGAGCGTCGTGCGAGGTGGAGCGGGGGGATGAGATCAGGTTGACCATACGCCCCAGATAAGCCCCCCGGCCCTTTCCATCAAGTTCACAAACAGCGCCCGTGTCGGTCATTTAGACAAATGACGAATTATTAGCTTGCTTTCATTTCGACGATTAGCTAATTGTCTATTCATGAGCACCGTATTCAAAGCCCTCTCTGACCCCACACGACGCCGGGTTCTTGAGCTGCTGCGCGAACGCCCCATGACGGCGGGAGAGCTGGCGGCAGAGTTCGACGTCTCCAAACCCACCATGTCAGCGCACTTCTCCGTGCTGAAGGACGCTAATCTGGTGGACGCGACTAAAACAGGAAAAACCGTCACTTACCGCATCAAGCTTAGCGTTCTTGAAGACGCGCTCCTCGGGTTCGCCAAAACGTTCGGCCTGGGTGACGGCTCCACCACAGACACAAAGGACCAAGACAATGGCGCAGACTAAAGCTCCGTTTTATTCCACTGCCGCCATTTTGGCTCTGAGCTTTCCGCTGGCCGGCGTCATGGCTGTTCGCGAACCTGGAGAAGCCTGGATGTTTATTCTGGGCGCGATTTTCTTACCCGTCGCCTGGTTGATCGTGGAAACCCTCAAATTCAGCAACCAGCATAACAAGCCGCCCGAAGAAGATCGCGTCACGCTGCGGCAGTCGATTCGCTCCGCCGGAATTCTGATCCTGATCCCGATGGGTTTAACCGTCGTGTTCACCTCCGGGTTCACCTGGATCACCGACGCCTGGGAGGTGCGTATTCTGGGCAGCGCCTTCGGCATCGCCATGATTGTCATCGCCAATGCGATCCCGAAACGCCCGACCTCGTTAAGCTCGGGAGGCGCGTCCCAAGCCAAACGCCAGGCCGTCGCCCGGTTCTCCGGGCTGGTGCTGATGATCACGGGCGCGCTCTACATCCTCGCCGCTTTCATCACACCTCAAGATTATTCAGCGCTCGCACTCACTGCTATTGCCGTGTGCGGCTCCCTTCTCGTGGTGGCCCGGTGCCTGACGGTCATGCTGGGCTCAAACTCACAAGCCTGACGTCCGTCCTCCGGCGCGTTTGAAGCGCTCCGGCTCCCCTTATTCTGACAGGGCTCAACAGCGGGTTTCGCCGCTGAACAGGAGAGCTGTGTCCACTCCAATCACAAAAAGAAAGAGGTACTCCATGGCCAAAAAGCACTCCTCCCTGTTCACGATACTGGCTGGCGGATTTCTGATCTTGCTGGTTACAGGTCTCGCCAGCGCGCAATCGATCACGGATCGCTCTGGAGACTGGCTGGCGACACTTGAAACGCCGGGCGGAAACATCCGTCTTCAGGTCACAGTCACCCTTGATGAAAACGGCGGTCAGACAGCGGTTCTGGAGAGCCTCGACCAGGCCCCAGGCCAATTTATTCCGATCAGCACCGTATTGATCACCCAAGATCGCTTTGAGTTCACGATCGCAGGAATCGGAGCCAGTTTTGAGGGCGAGTGGAACGACGCCGAAGCGAGTTATGACGGCGTCTTCACCCAAGGCATGCAGATTCCCACAAGCTTTGCGCGACCGACAGAAGACGCCGCCGTCTTCATCGACGGCCTGGACGGACGTTGGGAGGGTCAGCTGGTCCGCAACGATACCGAGCTGAAGTTCGTATTGAACATCCAGACCGACGGAGGCGGCACACAGGTCACGCTCGATTCCGTCTCACAAGCCGCCTACGACATTCCAGTCCGCAACTTACGCCGCTCCGGCGATGCAGTGTCCTTTCAGGTGCCCGCCGCCAATGTGACCTATCAAGGCCAGGTCAATGACAACACATTGAGCGGCGACTGGATCCGTCCCGGATTTGAGACCGTCACGGTCACGTTTGAGCGCGTATCCCAGACTGTGGAAGCTCTCAATCGCCCCCAAACCCCGCAAGCGCCCTTCCCTTACACCATCGAAGAGGTCCGGATCGACAATCCCGACGCCGAGGGGGTGACGCTGGCGGGCAGCCTGACCCTGCCCGAAGGCGAAGGCCCGTTTCCGGGCGTGGTGCTGATCTCAGGCTCCGGCCCGCAAGACCGCGACGAGAGCGTCTGGACCCACCAGCCTTTCGCGGTTCTGGCTGATCATTTGACCCGTCAGGGCATCGCCGTGCTGCGTTATGATGATCGGGGGTTTGCGGACTCGACCGGTGATTTCGCCAGCGCAACTTCATACGACTTCGCCTCTGACGCCGCCGCAATAGCGGACTGGATGCGCAACCATCCTCATATCAATGCTGTCGGATTAGCCGGTCACAGCGAGGGCGGGCTGATCGCGCCGATCGTCGCCGCCGAACACAGCGAAACCGCCTTCGTTATTGTGTTGGCGGGGCCTGGCACGCCAGGGCATCGCTTCATCATTGACCAGATCGTGGCGAACTCTGACGCCATGGGCCTTGATCACGCAGAAACCCGCGCGCGCGTCGAGGTTATGGAGACGCTGGTGGACGCGGTACGCCATGCGCGTGACCGGGAAAGCGCCGAAGACGCGCTGGAGGGCCTGTTGACGGACGAGACCCTCGCCATTCTTCAAGTGCCGGTCGATCAAAAGACGACCTTCATCAATTCCATGAGCCGGGACTGGTACCGCACTCTGGTGAACTATGATCCGGCGGACTGGTTCGCACAGATGGATCAGCCTGTTCTGGCCCTGCAAGGCACGCTGGATCTACAGATCGTCGCCGAGCCCAACGTGGCTGGCCTGGAGACCCTGATGGCTGACCTGCCCGATGCGCAAATCGTCGTGCTGGAGGGACGCAACCATCTGTTCCAGAACGCCCAGACCGGGCTCATGACTGAATATGCCCAGATTGACGAAACCTTTGATCCCGAAGTCATGGCGCTGATCGCCGACTGGATCAATGAACGCTTCGGCTCCTCGCACTAGAAGCGCGCGCGTCCAGGCGCCCGGGAGTCCGGTCCCTGGGTCAGGGACTGGACATCCCCACCCAGACGAATGTTTGTCAAATTGGACTGGCTGGGGAGAAAATCCACCAGCAAACGGTTGTCGATAATCACGGACGCCCCGGGCTCAGGCGCGTCTCCGACAAAATAGAAGAAGGTGAATTCGCCATCAGGTTCAGCGCCGACATAGCGCAGCGGCATTGGCCCCTCGCCTTCAACACGCATGGAGAAACGCGCAGCAGCGTAAGCGCCCAGACGCAACAAGCCTTCGCGGGTCTCGTAAAGCTCTGTGTCGTCAATGGCGTTAAACCCGATCGCGGGGTGCAGGTCGTGCGTATAAAGCCGGTGTACGACCTCAAGCTCGCCCGTGGTCGCATTGACCGAGATATCCGTCAGTCCGGCATGAAGCCGATGGGCGTAAGCGGAACTGGCCGTTGCGCAAAGCGCAACGGCCAGAACCAGCGTCCGGATAACGGACCCCATGCTTACTGATCTCGAGTCTGGATGCTGCCGCGTTCAACGCGCAGATCCATATCGTCCATCAGCGAGGACGGGCTGGAGGTGTTGCGATACACCTCAAGACGGCTCGGCTGGATTCGCGGCGGATAATAATTATCCGTGCGATCCGCGTCTGCGGTCTCAAGATGCGGGTCCAGCTCCACGGAAACGACTTGTTTGTCTGTGATGTAGCGCCAGATCGCGGCTTCAGGGTTGAAACGCCAGATTTCAGCCGGAATACGCACTTCGTCCGTCGTTCCGTCCGCGAAGCTGAACTCCAGGATGACCGGCATCACGACACCGCCCTGGTTTTCCAGATTCACGAAGTAGACATAGCCGTCAAAATCAAGCGCAGCTGCTTCATGCTCGGGCAGATCACCATCACGCAAGCTTTCATAAGCTTCACGCTGGCGGTTGGTGACGATATGCGGATCATTGGCCGAGTAGAAGTCTTGGATTTCAGGGTTCTCGTCTTCGTAGAAGGCTAGGCCCTCTTCGATATTGTTCTGCAAGGTCGTGGAGTTTGAGGTCTCCGCATCCCGCTGACGAGCAAGCGCATTCTCGATCTCGGGGTCTTCAGTGTTCACCGTGCCTTCTGTGACGCTGGTGATGGCGATGTCCACATGGTCGGTGGAGTAAAACCAGCCCCGCCAGAACCAATCAAGGTCGATGCCTGAGCTCTCTTCCATGGTGCGGAAGAAGTCATACGGCGTCGGACGCTTGAAGCGCCACCGCTCGGCGTATTCGCGGAAGGCCCGATCAAAGAGCTCGCGCCCCATTACGGTTTCCCGCAGCACGACCAGGGCCGTGGCCGGCTTGCCATAGGCGTTATTGCCAAACTGCGGGATGGAATCAGACTGGGTCATGATCGGCACCTGATTGGTGGAGACCATGTAATTGGCGATCAGGTCGGGATCACCGCGACGCACCGGATAGTCTTCTGACCAGCGACGCTCGGCCTGGAATTGCAAGAAGGTGTTCAGGCCTTCATCCATCCAGGTCCATTGACGCTCATCGGAATTCACCACCATCGGGAAATAGATATGGCCGATCTCGTGGATGATCACCCCGATCAGGCCATGCTTGGCGCGGCGTGAATAAGTCAGCTCGCCATCATCGCCGATCACCGGGCGGCCATAGCTCGCGCCGTTAAACGTGATCATCGGGTATTCCATGCCGCCTTGGGGTCCCGAAATCGACTGTGCGGTCGGGTACGGATAGGGGAAGGAGAACTCGTTATAGACGTCGATCGTGTGCTCGATAGCGCGGGTCGAATAGGTCGACCAGAGCGGCTCGGCCTCATTGGGATAAAAGCTCATCGCCATCACGCGGTCCGGCGCTTGCCCGCCGCCATCCTGTTCGACGCCGACGGCGTCCCAGATGAATTTGCGCGAGGTCGCCCAGGCGAAGTCACGGACATTCTCAGCCGAGAATTCCCAGGTCGTGGTGGAGCGGGTGCCGCGGCGTTCATTGGCGCGGGCCTCGTCAGGGGTGATGATGAAGACCGGCTCGTCAGATGTCGCAGCCTCTTCCAGTCGCTCGCGCTGGGCGTCGGTCAGGACGGCGTCCGCGTTCTGGAGCTCGCCGGTCGCAGCGACCACGAAATCCTGCGGCACAGTGATGGCGACGTCATAGTCACCAAATTCCAGCGTGAACTCGCCGCGGCCCAAAAAGGCTTTATTGTGCCAGCCTTCATAATCTGAGAAGGCGGCCGCGCGCGGGAACCATTGCGCCATCTGATAGATGCAGTCGCCGCCCTCGCCGTCTTCGTCAAAGCATTCCCAGCCTGACCGTCCGCCGATCACGGCGGTCTCGATCAGGACGTGGTCCCAATCGATCGTGAAAGTGACGGAGTCACCCGTTTCCAGCGTTTCGGGCAGATCAATTCGCATCAGCGTATCGACCACTGTGAAGTCGAGCGCCTGACCGCCCTCAAGCGTGACGCCATTCACGTTGAAGCCAAGCCCGTCTGCATCCAGACGCCGGGCGCGATTGAGCGTCCGCGCAGACACGCCGTCGACGCTCGCCGCGGCTCCGGTGCGCGAATTGGCGCGGGAGGCGCCGCCGACCGTTTCCGTCATGACGGCGATGGAGTCCGGACGGAAGCGGTTCTGATCCATCAGGAACCACAGATAGTCCAGCGTATCCGGGGCGTTATTGGTGTAGGTGACCGTGGCGGAGCCGGTCAGCACGCGCGAGTTCTCATCGAACGCCACGTCGATGTCATAATCGACTTGCTGCTGCCAGTAATCCGGCCCCGGCGCGCCCGTGGCGCGGCGTTCGCGGTTGGGTGAAGGCCAGTCCTCATCCTCAAGCTGGCGGAAGGCGTCGCGCCAGTTATTGGTGGTCTGACGGATAGGATCAGCAAAGCTGGGCGCACTGATCACCAGTGCTGCGCCAGCCGCCAAGGCGACTTTAAACAAGGACATGAGCGCTCCCCCGATTGAAGCAAGTCTGCGGTTCTATGCCCGCTTACGAACAAAAAAATCCCGGCCAACCTACAAGGTCGACCGGGATTGTAACAGGGTAACGCTGTACTTAATTCATTACACGGCATCCATGTTGGGCGTCGGTTTCGTGCGTGAGAACAAGGCGATCGTCCACGCGCCCAAGCCGATACAGAACACGATCATGCTGATCAGCCAGCCCAGGAACGGGATCACAGACAATAAGCCCAGCACCAGTAGCGCGACCAGCAAGGAGCCCGCCCGCAAACCAAAGCCCGCCGGCTCGCCCGTCCGGTTCATGATCAGATCGCCGACAACAACGCCGCCGAACACGTAAGACAGGAACAGGACGATCGGCAGCGCGAAGATCAGCAGGAAAGCCAACGGAATACCGATCACTGTGGCCAGCAACAACACGAACAATGTGATGGTCAGGATCGGCAGCACAGCCAGAACCACCAATCCCAGCAGACCGGAAACCCAGGGTTTGCGACGGAACGCACTGGCGATGCTCGCCACACCTTTGGGACTCGCCAGGGACACCAGAAGGCCCAGCAGAAAGGCGCTCGCCGTAAACACACCGCCAATCGCCCACGGGCTCGGCGCGAAACCAAGATCATCAATCCCGATATTGACGTTCGGTCCATCAAAGTCGGTCTCGTCATCAAAATCGTACACCTGGTAATCCAGTTCACCGATTTGCGCTCCCTCCGCCACTTGCGGCGGCTTGGGGGCCCGCACGGTGATCGGTCCTGTAATCACAGCGCTGCTTTCGATGACGACGTCACGCGCACGAATATCCAGGGGACCCTCAATTGTGCCGGAAATCACGACGTCACGCGCATGAATTTCGACAGCCTGGCCCAAACGTCCTTCCATGTAGAGCTCGCGTGCGCCGATCTCGGTTTCACCAGAAACAACGGCGTCCGGCGTCAGAATGACAGTTGACCCTGCGAGAGAGGCATTGCCCGCGACTGTCCCGTTCAGCGTCAAGTCAGCGCCCGCTGCGTCCAGATCGTCAAACAGCTCGGCGCCAACGCGGATATCCGCCCCCGCCAGCCCGACTTCGCCCTGGATTGAGCCGTCCAACTCGATATCCGCGGCGACGATCTGCACTTCGCCCTCCACGGTCACATTCATGCGAACATCAGCGGCGAACACCGTGAGATCGCCCCCGATACGGCCCTCGCCCACCACATCGGCCGCCAGCACCAGAACATCATCATTTTCATCAAGCGAGAGGTTGAGATCTCCGCCGATATACTGCCCCGCCTGGGCTGCGCCGCTCGCCGCGCCACACAGGAACCCGGCGACCAGTAGGGAATGCAATTGTCTTTTCAGAGACTTGATCATCAAACCTCTCCTTTTACGAGTTGCGTTCGCAACGCTGGCCATTGCGGGCCGTGAAAGTGATGTCGGCAGCCTGAGCGCCATCGCGCAGTTCAGGCGGCGCATCCGCCATGATGGTCAGCGGGCCAGTCACCTGCCCTCGCACAACCACGCGGCGCGCACAGATCGAACCGCCGACCGAGCGGCCGTTCAGTTCAACCAGACCATCTTCGGGATCCAGACGTCCGCGTCCGGGATCCACATTCAGAACCATTGGGGCGTTCAGATCGCCATTGAGCCAGACCGAGCGGGCGCTGAGGTCGAGACGACCGTCAATGACTCCATCATGTTCAAAATCAGCCACATTGGCGCGAACATCGCCCTGGACATGGCTGTGGCGGTCCAATTCCAGATCCGCGGCGGACACTTCCAGGTCATGGAAAACGCCCGACAGACGGGCATCTGCGACCTGGGCGAACAGGCGTCCGTCAAGACGACCGTCAAAGTCCAGATCCGCCGCCCGGATCTCAGCGCTCTCGCCAATACTGCCGCGCCAGCTCACATCCGACGCGGTGAGCGTCACCGGCCCATCCACATCGCCAGTGAAGGCGATGTCGGCCGCCGTGACCGTCAAGGCGCCGGCGTGAAAATCACGCGCCACGAAATCGGCTGCGCTGACCCGCAGCCGTCCCGAGACTTCACCAGACACGCGCACATCGGCGCCCGCCAGTCGAAAATCACCAGGCTCATCCAGAACCGCCGTAAAATCCCCGCCTCTGAGGCTCGTATCATTGCTTGAGGCGTAAGCCGGCGTTCCAATCGTTACATCTATGCAGCCGGTCAACGCCAGAACGCTGGCGACGGCTGTCGTGAGAAGGAGACGTGTCATTTCGGGTTCCCCGATATTTCTTATATGACCAACCTTATCGAAACTCGATATCATATCGAAACTCGATAAGGAAGCGAAATTTTTCGAAAAACGATAAATATTTTCATATCTCGGGCCGAAACGGGCTCAAATCAACAATAAGGCGGCCCGCATCACGGACCGCCTTTCCAACATGAAATCAGGATGTAATGGGCGCACGCTCGCCCTCGCAGCTTCGTCAGTTTAGTCGGGTCGAAGCGTGTCGAGGATTTGTGCGTCCACCCAAAAAATATCGACATCAGGCAGACCGTCGCCGTCCGCGGGCCGAATCATCCTGTGAAAGAAGAGATACTGTCCATCCGGGGTGACGCTCGCAGAGGCTTCCCAGGCGGGTGTATTGATCGCCTCGCCCAGATTGATCGCCGGGCCCCATTCACCATTAGCCTGCCGGAAACTGACATAGATATCCGAGCCGCCAAATCCGCTCGGCCTGCGGCCATCCCATAAAATATAAGACTCATCGGGTGCGATGAACGGATGAGCGTTGAAGGTTCCGGTATTGATCGTCGCGCTGAAAGGCTTGGGGGCTTCTCGAACGCCATCCACCAGCCGCGAATATCTCAGCACACCGTCCCCGTCTGCAGAGCCGATCTCATCAAACACATAGGTTCCAGCGGACGACGCCGTCAGACGCATGATTTGAAAGGTATCGAACGGTGGACCCAGCGAATAAATCTCTGACCATCCCGTATCGGAGCGCTCCATATACCGCCTGCCCAGATGCAGCGTGGCTCCATCAGGGGCAATAAAGGGCTGACCGACCCGAGGCGACAGCACCGTCTCGCGCCAGCCTTCCTCTTTATAGTCGAAAACGACGAAGTCTTGTGCAGCGCCCTCACCCCTGCCCCGGATGAAATAGAACGCGTCCATCTCCGGCGAGAACACGCCGCCATATTCATAGCCCGGAGACGAGACCAGTCCGGGAGCGAAAGGTTCGGGTGTCAGACCAGGCGGTTGTTGTCCCAGATAGGGTATGGGGTTGAGAGATTGCGCAAAGGCTGAGCCGGCTTGCACGGATGCGCCAGCCCCCAGCACAAATAAACCCGATAAAAGGCCTGTCCATACGCGCTTCATGCCCCGCCCTCGCAGTGTTTTCATCTTCGTGAGATTTAACCGGCGATGGGTTGGCGGATCGAGTGAACTCTATGTGAGGTTACAGACGTCATGAAAAAGGGCAGTCAGATGACTGACCGCCCCTCAACTGTCTCAGCTATCGCTGTCAGAGCGAATCGCAACGCGCTCCATTGCGCGGTTCGAACTCGACCATTTCAGGCGCAATGCCCGCCGGCAGATCGGGGGTCGTATCCGCACGAACATGCAACACGCCGCCCAGGCTGGCGCCCCGCTCAAAGATGACCTCATGGGCGCAGACTTCCCCGCCAACCGCCAGATGGCCTTCGATTACGAGCCGTGATTGATCCTGGCGCTCCCGACCCAGGAAATTACGTTCACGGCCTTGCCCGGCGAAGCGAACCGGAGCGGCGTGATCCCCCTCAAGCGTTAACGCGCCCGCGTTCGCTGTCAGTTCACCAGCGTATCGCCCCTGCAATCTTGCATTGCCCGCGTTCAATGCAACCGGCCCCAGATAGACCCCCTCAAGCTGCGCAGACCCGGCGTTGATTTCACTGGCGCCGGCGATCTGGCCGTCCACTTCGACGCTTGCGCCGTTCGCTTCCAGGTCGCCGCCAATATCAGCGCGAACATCCACCGATGCGCCATTCATTTCGACCCATCCGCCCACGCGGCCTTCCAGCGTAACCGCAGCGCCGTTCATCGCCACATTGCCATTGGTGTCGACCGTGCGGCGGCCCGCAAGACCATCAAATGTGGTGGTGGGGCCGTCAGACGCCTGTACGCAGCCGGCCAGCATCACTGATCCCAAGAGGGCGCTCAAACTCATCCGTACCATGTCTGCTCTCCCAGAGTTGAAGATCGCCCCGTATGGGGAGACTTGCAGGGGAGATGCAGGCTGAACCCGATCTGGATGCAGAGCGAGTGAAGTTTTAGCTGTTCAGCGTGCGTCCATAAGCGTCGAGCACGCTTTCCTTCATCATCTCGCTCAGCGTGGGATGCGGGAAAACGGTGTGCATCAGCTCCTCTTCGGTGGTCTCAAGTCCCATAGCGACCACGAAACCCTGGATCAGCTCGGTCACTTCCGCGCCCACCATATGCGCGCCCAGGAGCTCGCCGGTGTTTTTATCGAAAATAGTTTTCACCAGTCCATTGTCTTCACCGAGCGCGATGGCCTTGCCATTGGCGGCAAAGTTGAAACGGCCGACCCGAATGTCGTGACCCGCCTCTTTCGCCTTTGCTTCAGTCAGCCCCACCGACGCCACTTGCGGGTTGCAATAGGTGCAACCAGGCACCTTGAGCGGCTCCATGGGATGGACGTTCTCAAGGCCGGCGATTTTCTCCACGCAAATGACGCCTTCATGCTCGGCCTTGTGCGCCAGCATGGGCGGGCCGGCCACATCACCAATGGCGTAAAGCCCATCCACATTGGTGCGGCCATAGCCGTCAATCACCACGCAGCCGCGCTCGGTCTTCACGCCCAGCTCTTCCAGGCCGAGATTTTCGATATTGCCCTGAACGCCCACCGCCGAGATCAGTCGATCCGCCTTCACCTCCTGGGTCTTGCCGTCAGACGTCTCTACATGGGCGGTCACAGCGTCCTTGTGCTTGTCGACTTTCGTAACCTTCGCGCCGGTGATGATCTTCAGCCCGCGCTTTTCCAGCGCCTTGCGGGCGATCTTTGAGATTTCAACGTCCTCCACCGGCATGATCCGGTCCATCAGTTCGATGACGGTCACATCCACGCCCATGGAGAGATAAAAGCTGGCGAATTCGATGCCGATCGCGCCCGAGCCCATAACCACAAGGGACTTTGGCAGCTTTTTCGGCTTCATCGCCTCAAAATACGTCCAGATCAATTCTCCATCCGGCTCAATGCCCGGCAGCGCCCGTGGGCGAGCGCCTGTGGCGATCAGGATGTGTTTGGCGGTGTAGCTCCCCTCGCCCAGCGTATTTTTGGGCTGGGGGTGTTGGGGTTCGACGGCGGGCTTTGAGGGTTTGGAGACCTTGATTTCGCCGGGCTTGGTCAGCTTCGCCTCGCCCCAGATCACGCTGATCTTGTTTTTCTTCATCAGCATGCCGACACCGCCATTGAGACGCGCCGAGACCTTGCGGGACCGGTCCACAACCGCGTCGACATCAGGTTTCATCTCGCCCTCCAGCACCAGGCCATAGGATTTGGCGTGATTGGCGTGATCGAGGATTTCCGCCGAGCGCAGCAAGGCTTTCGTCGGAATACAGCCCCAGTTCAGACAGATGCCGCCCAGATGCTCGCGCTCGACAATGGCTGTCTTCAGGCCCAGTTGCGCGGCCCGGATCGCGGCCACATAACCGCCGGGCCCGGAACCGACCACGATGACATCAAAGCTGTTTTCCGACATGGGGCTCTCCGGGAACTATGAAGGACGCATCGCCTGATCGAGCGCGCAGCTCGGGGCGGGCGATTGGTCGTTGAAAAAGGCGTCGAGGCTCTGCTGCACACACGTTTGTGCAAAGAACCACACTGCATGAGGTGCATTTTCGACGATGACGAAATCCACATCGCCGCCCGCCTCACGCATGTCCGCGACATGCCGCTCGGCGCCTGCCAGCGGGGTTTTGGGATCAAGATCGCCCTGCAGCACCAAAATAGGCGGCAAGTTGCCATACGGCGCGTCAAAATAAGCGTCGCGCTCATAAAGCGGCATCTGGGTGAAGGTCTGAACCGTAGTCAGGCTTGAGGTAAAGCCCAGTCCGGCTTCCTCTCGCGCCACCTCCTCGGCCGTCATGTCCGGACGACGATTGGTCTCGGACTCGCCAATCAGGCCCGCGAGCGTGATCGAAAAGGCGGTGTCAGGATAAGACTGCACGGCGGCGAACAGATCAAAGGCGGGCGTGACCTCAGTCTCAAAGAAGGCCGGCAAATTCTCTGGGGTTTCAATCGCCAGGACCAGCGCGTCAAAGATCAGGGCGCGGCTTTGCGGCGTATCGAGCATCATGCCGAGCGCATGCTTGAGATTGCCGCCAGGCACATATTCTTGAAGGTCAGGCCGCTCGCCAGCATCGATCTCGGCGATCAGCTGGTTGAACGCGGCGTCGACCCCGCCTTCAAACCGGGCGTCACAGACAGGATCCGTTGCGCAGCGCGCAATCAATTCGCGCCCCACAGCATCATAAGTGTGAGATCGGTGACTGAGGTCATGCTCGGCGTCATCCAGCGCCGGAACAAGAGAATCCAGAACCAGCCCGTCCACAGCGACCGTGCGCAGCTGGCTAAACCGCATGGCCAGACCTGTGCCATAAGATACGCCATAGACATACCGGCGACCTTCGCCGCCAAGCTGACCGATCAGATAATCAAGATCATGGGCGGCGTTGGTCATTGAAAAAGCGATGGTTCGATCTGCCTGTTCCCAGATCTCACCAAAACACGGGCCGAACTCCTCACCAGAAAGCGCTGTTCCCGCCGGACTGTCTGGCGTCTCGCCCGCGCACAGACGCGTGGACTGCCCCGTCCCGCGATGGTCTGGAATGAAGATGTCATAGCCGGGGAACGCCGTCCGGAAATCCGCGATCTCGGTGTAATAGCTCTGCCCGGTTTCGCCCGGCCCGCCCGCCAGCATCCAGATCTCGCCCACGCGATCACCTTGGGCTGGTAATTTGCGCACGAACAGATCAACACGGCCAGCGTCCGGCATTTCAGGGTGAAGCGGCGCTTGGATGATCGCGCACAAGCTGCCCGACAGCTCAGCGAAATCGCCAGCATCTTGGCAACGCTCAAACGCGAGCTCTTCGCCGGTTGGTGCGGGTCTGGGGGCGGACGTCGTCGCGCAGCCCGCAGCAAACAGCGCAACAGAGCCGGCAAAGCAGAGTGTGGACAAGCGCATGATCTTCAATCCTTTGGAGTTTCGCCTCTCATAAGGATGCAGGTGCGCCCACGATTGGTTGCAGCCAATGGCGAGCGCGACACAGCGCTTACATCAGCATGGTCATCGGATCTTCGATGAAGCCCTTGAAGGCGGACAACCATCGCGCGCCATTGGCGCCGTCAACGACACGGTGATCACAGGTCAGGGTGACCGTCATCACCGTCGCTTTCGCCAGCGCGCCATCTGTGATCACCGGACGCTCCTCGCCCGCGCCCACGCTCAAGATCATGCCCTGGGGCGGATTGATGATCGAAGAGAAGGAGGCGATGCCAAACATTCCCAGATTGGACAGGGAGAAGGTGCCGCCCTGATATTCCTCAGGCTTGAGCTTGCGGTCCCGTGCGCGGGCGGCGAGGTCTTTCATCTCAGCGGAGATCTGCGCCAGCCCCTTCTGATCCGCATCCTTGATGATGGGCGTGATCAGACCGCCCTCGATCGCCACGGCGACAGAGACATCTGCGTGCTTGTGCAGAGCGATCCGGCCATCCTCGATCCAGCTGGCGTTCGCTTGCGGGACTTTCTTGAGCGCCAGACCTGACGCCTTGATCAGGATGTCATTGACCGACACCTTCACGCCCTCAGGCGTCTTGGCGTTGATGTCCTTGCGGAATTTCAGCAGCGCATCGAGACGGCAATCCACATTGAGCGGGAAGTGTGGAATATCGCGGAAGCTCTCGGACAAACGCTTGGCCGAGATCTTGGTGATATTATCGGCTTTCTTGATCTCATAGCGGTCCGCGCTGATGCCGTATTGCGCCAGCGGCTCATGCTCGTCGACCGGCTTGGAGGGCTGAGATTTCGGCGCCTCAGACTTCGCCGCGGCCTTATCTTCGGCCTTGCCGACGCCCGTCTCCTTGGCCTCTTCGATATCGCGTTTGACGATCCGGCCTTTCGGGCCTGAGCCGTCGAGCGCTTTGAGATCAAGACCCGCGTCCTTCGCCATGCGGCGCGCCAATGGCGACGCCTTGATGCGCTCGCCTTCGTAAGAACCAGAGGCCGGAGCTTCGGATTTCGACTGGGAAGCGGCTTCCGACTTGCTCTCGGAGGCCGTGTCTTCGCTCTTGGGCTTGTCATCAGACGCCTTGGAGTCTGTATCGTCAGACGTCCCGCCCTCGGCCCCCTTGGGCGTGTAGCCGTCCAGCGCGCTCTTGTCCTCGCCGTCTTCGAGCAGCAGGCCGATGGGCGCGTTCACCTTCACGCCTTCCGAGCCTTCTTCGACAAGGATTTTGCCCATCACGCCTTCATCGACGGCTTCGACTTCCATCGTCGCCTTGTCGGTTTCGATCTCGGCGATCACATCACCGGAGCTGACGGTATCGCCTTCTTTCACCGTCCATTTGGACAGTGTGCCCTCTTCCATGGTGGGCGACAGGGCAGGCATCAGGATTTCGATGGGCATCAAAGGGCTCCGTCAAGCAGAACCGCCCGGCCGCGCGTTCGAGCGCAACGTGGAGCGGGCGAAAAAGGTCAAGAAGAACAGCGCGATGTAGACAACCACAAGCGCGCCATTCATCGAATTCTGGATCAGCTCGTCAACGCCTGTCAGGGCATTGTCCAAAGCCGCCTGCCCGGTGGGCGAAAGGCCGACCGTCTGATCGAGCTCGATCAGGGTCTGGACAAAGCCGTCATGAATGCGTTGCGAGCCGTAGGCGACACGCCCGAGAAAGGCGAGCACCAGAGTGAGAAAGAAAAACGAGAAGAGCCGCAGACCGAACCCGGCATGGCGCAGGAAGACCCACACCGCCACCACATAGGCCGACACAACCGTGAAGAAGACCTGGACCCCGTTCAGGAGGATGTCCTGGTACTCCACCATCTGTTCGATGACATCGGCCTCGGTCATGCGGCGTCTCCTAGTCCGCGTAACACACCTGCTTGGCGGCCTTGATGATGTCCTCCACGCCCGGGAGCGACAAGGCTTCAAGGTTCGCGGCATAGGGCAGCGGAACGTCTTTCTGGAAGACCCGGGTCGGCGGGGCGTCGAGATAATCAAAGGCGTCCAGCGTCACCCGCGCAGCGATTTCCGCGCCGACACCATGCTGGCCCCAGCCCTCCTCTGCGCAGACGATACGGTTGGTTTTCTTGACGGACTGGATGATCGTATCGGTGTCGAGCGGACGCAGGGTGCGAAGATCGATCACTTCCGCCTCGATCCCCTCTTCAGACAGCTTTTCAGCGGCCTTGAGGGCAAAGCCCACCATGCGTGAATGCGCGGTGATGGTGACGTCAGAGCCTTCACGGCGGATCTTCGCCTTGCCGATGGGCAGCACGAAATCATCCATGTCAGGGATTTCAAACGTCTCGCCATACATCAGCTCGTGTTCCAGGAACACGACCGGGTTCGGATCGCGGATCGCGGCTTTCAGAAGCCCTTTGGCGTCCGCCGCATCATAGGGTGCAATCACTTTCAGGCCCGGCACATGGGCGTACCAGCTTGAATAATCCTGGCTGTGCTGGGCGCCGACGCGCGACGCCGCGCCGTTCGGGCCGCGGAACACCATGGGGCAGCCCATCTGGCCGCCGGACATGTAGAGGGTCTTCGCGGCCGAGTTGATGATGTGGTCAATCGCCTGCATGGCGAAATTGAATGTCATGAACTCGACGATGGGCTTGAGACCGCCAAACGCCGCACCGACACCCAGGCCCGCAAAGCCGTGCTCGGTGATCGGCGTGTCGACAACGCGCTGATCTCCAAACTCTTCGAGCAATTCGCGAGTCACCTTGTAAGCGCCCTGATACTGGGCGACTTCCTCGCCCATCACGAACACGGTCTCATCCGCCCGCATTTCCTCCGCCATCGCGTCGCGCAGGGCGTCGCGAATGGTGATCTCCTTCATCTTCGTCCCTTCGGGAATGTCAGGATCGGAGAGGATCTGGCCTTGAGGTTTTTTCGGAGCGTCGGCCTTGTCATCAGATTGGGACTGAGATTTGGCCTCGCCTTTGGTGTCTGACGATTGTTCATCCGCGTCAGCTTTGGCGCTTTCGCTGTCGTCATCCGCTTCAGGGTCATATCCCTCAAGCGCGCTATCGTCCTCGCCCTCTTCCAGAAGGATCGCGATGGGCGCGTTCACCTGAACGCCTTCGGTTCCTTCATCCACGAGGAGTTTGCCGACCTTGCCCTCTTCGACGGCTTCGACTTCCATCGTCGCCTTGTCGGTTTCGATCTCGGCGATCACATCGCCGGAATTCACCTGATCGCCGGGTTTGACGGTCCATTTCGCCAGCGTGCCTTCTTCCATAGTGGGAGACAGGGCGGGCATGAGCACTTTGATTGGCATGTGTCTTAACCCTCGATCAGAACGTCGGTGTAGAGCTCGGACGGATCGGGCTCAGGGCTGTCTTTGGCGAAGTCGGCGGATTTGTTGACGATCGCCTTCACCTCTTTGTCCATCTCCTTGAGCGCGTCCTCGTCGGCATAGCCTTTGTCGAGGATGATCTTGCGCGCCAGATCGATGGGATCCTTGTGGTCACGGATGTCGTTGACCTCGTCGCGGGTGCGGTATTTCGCGGGGTCGGACATGGAGTGGCCCCGATAGCGATAGGTCTTCATCTCCAGGATGAACGGACCCTTGCCGGAGCGCGCATGCTCCACAGCGCGGCTGGCGGCGTCATAGACGGCGGTCACGTCCATGCCGTCCACTTCTTCACCGGGAATGCCGAAGCTCGCGCCGCGCTTATAGAGATGCTGCTCAGAGCTGGCGCGGGCCACAGACGTGCCCATGGCGTACTGGTTGTTCTCGATGATGTAGACCACCGGAAGATCCCAGAGCTTGGCCATGTTGAAGCTCTCATAGACCTGGCCCTGATTGGCGGCGCCGTCGCCAAAATAGGTGGCGCAGACCTTGCCGTTCTTATTGTACTTGTCAGAGAAGGCGAGCCCGGTGCCGATGGAGACCTGAGCGCCGACAATGCCATGACCGCCGAAGAACTGCTTGTCGCGGGAGAACATGTGCATGCTCCCGCCCTTGCCCTTGGAATACCCGCCTTCACGACCGGTCAGCTCGGCCATCACCCCGTTGGGGTCCATGCCGGTAGCGAGCATGTGGGCGTGATCGCGATAGCCTGTGATCACCTGGTCGCCCTCTTCCAGCGCGCCCTGCACGCCGACCACGACCGCTTCCTGGCCGATATAGAGGTGACAGAATCCCGCAATCAGGCCCATGCCGTAGAGCTGGCCGGCCTTCTCCTCAAAGCGGCGCATCAGCAGCATGTCTTTGTACCAGCTCATCAACTGGTCTTGAGAGACTTCGGATTTTTTAGAGCGCGCGGAGGAGGACTTGTTCGCAGCGCTGGTCGAGCGTTTCGTCGCCATATATTTTACATGCGAACCAATGGGTTCGCACTCCCTGTTGACGTCACTCCAGCCTTTAACAGGGATGATGAGATCACGTAAAGCACGCAAATTATGTTGCGCGTGCGAACAATTAACCGTGATCGGAGGAATTAGCCGCCAAATTCAGGCTGAGCGCCCCGATCAATCTGAACGACAATTTCGTCTGGGTGGGCGAAACGCAGCACGGCGCGCGCGCGTTCTTCAAGATAATCCACATCCACAGACCCATCAGGGCCCTCCGCCTTCAGGCGTGCGACGCGATCTTCCATGTGCTGACGGGTTTCACGTACGTCAGACAGCTCGGCTTCAGCGGCCGAAATCTGCGCCTTGATGCGCAAATGATTGAGATAACCCTGCTCGCCATGGAGCGCGTGATAGCTGAGATAGCCAATCACCAAAGCCAACCCAATCAAGGGGATGAAGCGCTTCAGCACCTTCATCATAACCCATCCATCCACCGCCCGCCTTTTGCGGATCGTTCTGAGAAGACGATAGGCAATCTCAGTAAAGGAAGGGTTATGGCGAATCAGAAATCAGGTGATTCGTCTGGTTGTAAAGCTATTCAGAATAAAAAACGGCCCGGGCGAACCCGAGCCGTTTCCACATCATGGTGTGTGCGCTCGAGCGCTTAGCTGGCGGCGATCGCCGTGCGGCCGGCATAAATCGCCGCATCGCCCAGTTCAGCTTCAATACGCAGCAGCTGGTTGTATTTCGCCGTACGGTCCGAACGCGCCAGTGAACCGGTCTTGATCTGACCGCAGTTCAGCGCGACAGCCAGGTCGGCGATGGTGGTGTCTTCGGTTTCGCCCGAGCGGTGGCTCATCACCGCGCCATAGCCTGACCGCAGGGCCATTTCGACTGCGTCCATGGTTTCAGACAGCGTGCCGATCTGATTGACCTTCACAAGCAGCGCATTGGCAGCGCCCACTTCAATGCCGTGCGCCAGACGCTCAGGGTTGGTGACGAACAGGTCATCGCCCACCAGCTGTACATCGCCGTCCAGCATGGAGGTGACGGCCCTCCAGCCTTCCCAGTCGTCTTCAGCCATGCCGTCCTCGATAGAGATGATCGGATAGGCCGAAGCCAGCTCTTTGAGGTATTCGGCGAACTCGTCCGACGTGCAGGTGCGCCCCGCCCCTTCCATGACGTATTTGCCGTCCTTGAAGAACTCGGTGGAGGCCACATCAAGCGCCAGGGTCACGTCAGAGCCCGGCTCATAACCTGCGGTCTCGATCGCCTTCATGATGGTATCAAGGCACGCTTCCGCGCTTTTGAGGTCTGGCGCAAAGCCGCCCTCATCGCCCACATTGGTGTTCAGCCCGTCGGCTTTGAGCTGGGATTTGAGGGCATGGAAGATTTCCGCCCCGCAGCGCAGGGCTTCCGAGAAGGTCGCAAGCCCGGTCGGCATGATCATGAATTCCTGAAAATCGACCGGGTTGTCGGCATGGGCGCCGCCATTGAGGATGTTCATCATCGGCGCAGGCAAAACACGCGCATTGGCGCCGCCCACATAGCGATAAAGCGGCAGGCCCGACGCTTCAGCCGCCGCCTTAGCGGTGGCCAGAGACACGCCCAGAAGCGCGTTGGCGCCCAGACGCTCCTTGTTCTCGGTTCCGTCGAGGCCGATCAGAAGCTCGTCGATCAGGCGCTGCTCGCGTGCATCGATGCCGGCGATGGCTTCAAAGATCTCGGTCTCGACCGCGGTGACGGCCTGCAGGACGCCCTTGCCCTTATAACGGTCTCCGCCATCGCGCTTTTCCACGGCTTCGTGCGCGCCGGTGGAAGCGCCTGACGGAACAGCCGCGCGCCCCATGGAGCCGTCTTCCAGGAAGACATCCACTTCCACAGTCGGGTTGCCCCGGCTGTCGAGAATTTCACGGGCGGCGATATCGACAATGGCGGTCATGGCGCGGATGTCCTTCAAATAGGATCAAGCCGCGCATCCCTGCCCGGCTCGTGAACGTTTCATGCGCGCTTCATAACCGAGGCGCGTAAACGCGAAAAGCCCTGCACCGGATATGGTGCAGGGCTTTTTCTGTCAGACTGCGCGCCGCACGTGCGGCGCGGTGTCCGGCTTAGTCGTCCTGGCCATCCAGAACCTGACGACCGCGGTACATGCCGGTCTTCAGGTCGATATGGTGCGGACGGCGCAGTTCGCCGGAATCCTTGTCCTCGATGTACGCCGTCGTGCCGATGGCGTCGTGCGCGCGACGCATGCCGCGCTTGGACTTGGTGACTTTATGCTTAGGGACCGCCATCGGTCTCTCCTTAAGTTCTCAAACGCGAATAACTCGGGATCGCATCAAAGCGGACTTTGTGCGAGTGAGCCGCGGGCTATACCGGTTTGCAGGCTGATGTGCAACAGGGCTGTTACACCAGACGGCTATGATCCTTGGCCGCCGCCACGAAGCTCGCGAACAGCGGATGCGGGTCAAACGGACGCGATTTGTATTCCGGATGGTATTGCACGCCGATGAACCACGGATGGTCGGCATACTCCACGATCTCGGGCAGAACCCCGTCCGGCGACAGGCCGGAAAACACCAGACCGGCTTCTTCAAGCTGCTCTTTATAGGCGATGTTCACCTCATAGCGGTGACGGTGACGCTCATGGATCGCGGCCTGGCCGTAAATCTCGCGCACCTTGGAGCCGTCTTTGAGAGAGGCCGGGAACGCGCCTAGACGCATAGTTCCGCCCAAATCCCCGTCCACATGGCGACGCACGGTCTCGTTATCCTTGACCCATTCGGTCAAAAGGCCGACCAGCGGCACTTTCGGATCGCCAAACTCTGAACTGCTGGCGCCCTCAAGACCGGCCAGGTTGCGGGCCGCCTCGATCACCGCCATCTGCATGCCAAAGCAAATGCCGAAATACGGGATCTTGCGCTCGCGGGCGAACTTCGCCGCGGCGATCTTGCCTTCCGCGCCGCGCTCGCCAAAGCCGCCGGGCACCAGAATGGCGTGCACGTCTTCCAGCTCGACAAGGTTTTCGTCTTCCTCGAACTGGCTGGCGTCCAGCCATTTGACCTTCACTTTCACGCCATTGGCGATGCCGCCATGATTCAGCGCTTCCAGCAGCGATTTATAGGCGTCCACCAATACGGTGTACTTGCCCACAACCGCGATCGTGACTTCACCGTCGGGATTGTTCACGGCTTCGGAAATGCCGTTCCAGACCGTCAGGTCCGGCTCTGGCGCATCACCGAGGCCAAAGCGTTCGAGCACGACCCGGTCAAAGCCCTGATCATGATATTCCAACGGCACATGGTAGAGCGACGATGCGTCACGACCTTCGATAACGGCGTTTTCAGGCACGTTGCAGAACAGCGCGATCTTGCGCTTGTCGCTCGGATCAATCGGGATTTCGCACCGGCACAGCAAGATGTCGGGTTGAATGCCGATCGAGCGCAGCTCTTTCACGGAGTGCTGGGTGGGCTTGGTCTTCATCTCGCCCGCCGCCTTGATGAAGGGCAGCAAGGTGACGTGGATGAAAATGGCGTTGTCCCGGCCCAGTTCCTGACCGAGCTGACGGATCGCTTCAAAGAAGGGCAAGCCTTCGATATCGCCCACCGTGCCGCCGATTTCGCACAGCACGAAATCCACGTCGCCCGCATCGGACAGGACGAAATTCTTGATGGCGTCGGTGACGTGCGGAATCACCTGCACGGTTGCGCCCAGATAATCGCCGCGACGCTCGCGCTCGATGATCTCGGAATAGATCCGGCCCGTGGTGATGTTGTCGCTCTGATGGGCGGATACGCCGGTGAAGCGCTCATAATGGCCCAGATCGAGGTCTGTCTCGGCGCCATCGTCAGTGACATAGACTTCGCCGTGTTGATAGGGCGACATCGTGCCCGGATCCACGTTGAGATACGGGTCGAGCTTACGCAGACGGACTTTATACCCGCGCGCTTGCAAAAGCGCGCCGAGTGCGGCGGAAGCGAGGCCTTTACCAAGGGAGGAGACCACGCCGCCGGTTATGAATATGTATCGCGGCATGGGCGGACTGCTTAGCGCAGAATCGCGGCGGACAAAAGCGTCTGTTCTGATACTCGCCGTGGAAATCGCGGTTAAGCGCTGCTGAAAGCCTGAAAGAAGAAGCTCAGCCACAATCCGGCAAGCGCTGAAAAGTTTATGGCGAACACAAATCCACGCAAAAGGACAGCGTCTGACAGGGCCTGAACGCCTGTGTGCAACACACGCCCAAACACGAAAACCCATGCCAGCCAGAGTTGGCCTTGGACAGGATCACCGGCCAGGACCAGCGCCAAAATGAGCATGTGGAAAAACGGCGGCGCTTCAAACTGGTTACACAGATTGGCCGCCACCCTCGCCCCGCGACCGGCATCGCCGCCTGGACGCGCGAAGTCGGCGTACCGGTTGCGCTGCTTCAGGACCGAGAGCGCACGTTCAACACTCAGCCACACATACAGAAAGGCCGTCAGCGCCAAATGGGCGGCTGACGGCCATAAGAGTTCTGTAGGTTCTATCAGCGCGGTTTGAAACGCACCGAACACGCCCCTTACCGGTTCGGCAATTCGGCCGGCTCATCTTCGGCCGGCGGGTCTTGCGCCGGGACGTCTTCAACAGGCTCAGACTCGGTCGGGATCGTCGCCTCAGGCGCATCGATCGCTTCGGCGTCGAGACCCTGAAGATCGCCGAACGGAAGATCGGAACTGGTTTCGCTCTGGCCCACGCGATCCAGCACCGACCCCGTGCTGGTGGTGACGCCGGACATAATCGCCAGCAGAATCGAATTGCCGATGAACAGCGCGCCCAGGATCATGGTGATCCGGGTCAGGAGGTTGGCGGCGCCGCGGCCGCTCATCATGCCGCTCGGGCCGCCGCCGCCAATGCCAAGCGCACCGCCCTCAGAGCGTTGCATCAAGATCACCCCGGTCAGTGCAGCGGCGATAAGAACGTGAATGATCAGAAGGACAGCAGTCATTGCGCGGCGTTTCCGAATAAACAGAGTTTCGTCCGCGCGAGGGCCGCGACGGACTAGTTGGCCGCGCGTTTTAGCTCAGCTGGAGGCGGAGCGCCACCTTCCACCTGTATCTTCCGCGCCGAAGCCATCGCCATACGCTTTTGAAGCGCCTCAGCCGCCTTCGCCATTTCGTCCTGTGAGCGCTCCATGCCGTCATCGCCGGCATAGGCCACATAGGCGGCCATGGAGAGTTCCTTGGCCAAAGACAGATTCGCGAGACTGAGCCCTGCTTGCTCTTGCAGCTCCAGCGAGATGTCGACGAGTGCTTTTGCAACCCGCGATGCTTCGCTGGACCGGAATTTCGCCATGCGGGCGCGCAATTCACGCGCGCTGTTCTCAAATTCCTTGAGATCGATGGCGGGCTGACGGCCTGCTTTCATTTCGCGCATGCCCGCTTCGGCGCCCACAATGATCCGCATGCACAGACGGCGCAGACGCTCGCCTTCAACGGTGCGCTGGGCCTCGTCGATCCAGGCGTGCGCCCGCTGAAGCGCCTCGATGTCATTGGTGACCACCGCCTTGAGCACGTTGGGCGCCTCGATAGGCTTGGCTGAGCCTGCGCCGCGGTCCTTATCCTTGCGCCGGTCTGGCCCGATATAATCGCTGGTCACAATAAACGGCTTGCGCGCCCGGACCAGCGTCCGCACACGGTCTTCAACAAAGCTGTTTGACAATGGCCGGATCAAGAGATCGTCCGCGCCGCAGCCAATGGCGCTGCGCACGAGATCCGCATCACGTCGCCAGGATGTCAGCAGCAAGGCCACAAAGGGGTTGTTAGACACTTCGCCCGAGCGGATGGAGCGGACAAGACGAAACACTTCTGCTTCGTGATCCGCCGTTTCCGCGATGATCAGGTGTGGGGCGTCGTCCTGAACGATACGGCGCAGTTCCGCCAGCGTATTGAGCTGAAAGATGTCGCGAAAACCAATCTCATGCAGTGAATACCGCGTGGTGCGCTGGTTCACAGACACCGGATCATAGAGCGCGACGCTCGCCCGGCTGTAATCGATATCGCTCATTCACCACCCCGCCTGTTTTTCAGGCCATGTCATTATTCAGGGATGGACGTTACCCAGAAACTCTGAAGATCGCCTTACCGGGCCGATTGGATGATTCGGGCGAAGTCTTGAGGCTTCAAACTGGCGCCGCCAACAAGTCCGCCATCAATACAAGGCTGATTGAGTAGAGAGTCTGCATTGCCGGGATTCATCGAGCCGCCGTAAACAACGCGCAGCGCATCCCTATCATCTCCGGGCCAGGCCGCCCGGATGGCGGCGTGCATAGCTTGCGCATCCTCAGGCGTTGCGGTGCGCCCAGTTCCTATCGCCCAGACAGGTTCGTAGGCGATGACGATCTTGTCCGCCGCACAGCGTGGCAGGCTGGCCAGAAGCTGGGTGACCACAACAGATTCCGCCTCGCCCGATTCACGCTCCTCCAATGTCTCGCCCACACACAGGATCGGAGTCAGGCCGACCTCGAGCGCAGCCTGGGCTTTCGCCTTCACGACTTCATTGGTCTCCCTGTGATCCGTCCGGCGTTCACTATGGCCGACAATCACATGAGTACACCCCAGGTCCGCCAGCATGGCGGCGCTGACATCACCTGTGTGCGCGCCCGAGGCTTGGGGTGCGCAATCTTGCGCGCCCAGCTGGAGCCAGTCGGGCTTATGCGATGACATCAGGGGTAAAAGCGTCACTGGCGGGCAGAGCAGCACATCGCAGCGCGGTTCGGCGTCCAGAGCGTCAGACAGCGCGCTCGGGAAGTCGCGATCCTTAACCAGACCGTTCATCTTCCAATTGCCCGCCACTAGCTTGCGCCGCATCATCGCCATCCCCGATTTTTGTCTTGTTTATGTCCAACGCCTCTGTGGATCAGACGCGGCGCGCTGAAATAGCAGTGTAAGAGTGAGGCCGCAACGCACTGGCCTGCTTGCCGCACAAGCCCCGCCCGGCTACGGTCCCGCCGCTATGCTCACCAGCCCTTTGGACTGATCTGGAACGCTCAATGCTGTCGCTTATCCGCTCGCTCGCCCGTTCGCCCATTATCGGCGGTATGATTATCGCGCTGCTTATCGCCGCCTTTGCGTTGTGGGGCGTGACAGATATCTTCCGCAGCAACAGCAGCGCTGCTCTGGTGGTGGGGCCTGAAACGGTCAGCGCATCCGAGCTGGCGCGCACCTATGAGCGCCAACTGTTTCAGATCCAGCGCGACAATCCCGAAATCACCCGTGAACAGGCCGATCAGATGGGCTTGGGTGATTCTGTGGTGCAACGCCTGATCGCGGAAACCGCGGTTGACGCAAAGGCTGATCAAATGGGCCTGACAATCTCTGACAACACCTTGTTTGAGACCCTGCGCTCCATTGACGCCTTCCAGAACCCGTTCACCAGCCAGTTTGATCCGAACACCTACGCCTCGGTGTTGCGCGATAACGGATATCGCGGTCCGCTGGCCGAGCGCCAGTTTGAAGGCGACATCACCAGCGAGCTGCGTCGCGGACAGTTCATCTCCGCGGCTCTGGGCGGCGTCTACGCGCCCGAGATTTTTAGCGACATCCGCGCCGCCTATAACGGCGAGCGCCGCAGCCTGCGCGCCGTGTTTCTCCAGCCCAGCCTGGTGGATGCGCCTGAAGCGCCCGATGATGACACGCTAACGGCTTTCATCGCTGAAAATGCTCGAATCTTTGAACGTCCTGAACAGCGTCGCATAACGCTCATGCGCATCAGCCCGACAGATTTCCTGCGTGATGTCGACGTGTCTGACGAAGACCTCCAGGCGCTTTATGATTTTCGTCTTGAGAACGGCGATCTGGCGGAACCTGCAACTCGCTCTCTGACCCAGTGGCCGGCGCCAGATCAGCAGACAGCCGAAGCCGCCGCCGCGCGCCTCAGCGCTGGCGAGACGGTTTCAACGGTTGTGAGCGAATTGAGCCTGGGCGAGGAAGTGGCTCTCGCCGACGTGCAATCCTATCAGGTGCCCGACGGTCAGATCGCCGAGCAGGCGTTCACCATGAGTGTCGGCGAGATCGCCGCCATTGAAAGCCAGCTGGGCTGGCGTGTGGTGCGCATTGACGCCGCATCTGACCCTGATACGCCTTCGCTTGAAGAGCTTGAAGCTGAATTGCGTGACGAGCTGGCGCGCGATAACGCCGAAGGCATGATGCTGGACGCCTTGGGCGTTTTCGAGGAAGAACGCGGCAATGGCGCGACGCTTGAAGAAGCCGCCATGGAAGCGGGCTTGATCGCCGAACGGATCGATTTCGTCGCGGCGAACGGCTATTCAGCCGACCGCGAGCCGGCGCTCACCCTGCTGCAAAACCCTGACCTTCTCACGGCTGCATTCAGCGCTCAACAAGGCTTCGCGACCGATCTTGAAAGCTATGGCGAAGATGGCGGGTATTTTGTGGTTCGCGTGGATGAAATCGAGCCTGCACGCCTGTCAGAGCTTTCTGAAGTGCGTGAAGACGCTGCGCAATTCTGGACCATGCGTGAAACGGACAACCGCCTGCAAACTCTGGTCGATGAGGTGCAAGCGCGCCTGGATGCGGGCGAATCGGCTGACGCCATCGCCGACTTCCTTGGAACCGGCGCCCGGGTTGAAACGGCGGTTCTGGGACGTGGCGAGACGGCGGGCCCGTTCAGCGCCCAGCTGGTCGGCCAGGCCTTCCGTTTGCCTGAGGGAGAACGCTTCGCCTCCCGCGCCGGCAACCAGACCACCCGCGCCATTGTCATCGTGGATGACGTGATCGCAGTGGACCCGGCGCAGGCGGAACGCCCGTCACAGCAAGAGCTGACGGGTGAGCTGCGCAATGACGCCACCCAGATCGTCACCAGCGCGTTGATCAACGCCTATGACGTCCGCACAGACCAGGCCCTGATTGATCAGGCGCTGGGTCGGACCACGACGCAATAACAGGCCCTAGCGTTTCATGACTGTCTTCGCTCCGGACATCGACACGGCGACCGAGCTGTGCGCGCGCGGTCAGACCGTGCTGCTGACCGCCACCCGCGTTGACGATCTTGAGACGCCTGTTTCGGCCTATCTCAAACTCGCGTCTCACAACGCCAACACCTTCTTGCTGGAAAGTGTGGAAGGCGGCGCGTTCCGCGGCCGGTATTCCGCCATCGGCCTGGATCCCGACTTGATCTGGCGCTGCCGCGGGGATCAGGCCGAAATCGCCCACGCGCCCGCCCCCGGCGTTGCGCCTGGCGCGTTTGAACCCTGTGCGGACAAACCGCTCGACTCGCTGCGTCAGCTGATTGAAGACAGCCGACTGACCCTGCCGTCTGGCCTGCCGCCCATCTCTGCGGGCCTGTTTGGCTATCTGGGTTATGACATGATCCGGCAGGTCGAGCGCCTGCCCGATCAGGCCGCGCCCGAACCGCTGGGCCTGCCCGAAGGGCAATTGTTGCGTCCGCGCGTGATGGTGGTGTTTGACGCCTTGCGTCAGGAAATCCTCGCCGCTGCTCCCGTCCGGCCCGTGCCCGGCGCCGACCCTGACTTGCAAGTCGACGCCGCGCGGCGCCGGATCGAAGCGGTCTTCGCCCGGCTGGACGCCCCGGCCCCGATCGCCAGCGCGTCTGAACCCTGGTCCATACCCGACCCGGTCAGCAATATGGAACCCGCCCAATACCGCCAGAATGTCGAGACCGCGAAAGACTATATTCGCGCCGGCGATATTTTTCAGGTGGTCCCAAGCCAGCGCTTCTCCGCGCCCTATACGGCGACACCGCTCTCGCTATATCGATCCTTGCGCCGGACCAACCCGTCGCCCTTCCTGTATTTCTTCAACCTGCCCGGCTTCGCCATTGTGGGTTCAAGCCCGGAAATACTGGTGCGCTTGCGCGGCGAAACCGTCACTGTCCGCCCGATCGCCGGAACCCGCCCGCGCGGCAATTCTGAAGAAGCCGATCAGGCCCATGAAGCGGATTTGCGTGCAGATCCCAAGGAACGCGCTGAACATTTGATGCTGCTCGACTTGGGTCGCAATGATGTGGGCCGGGTCGCCAAGCCGGGCACAATTCGCATAACAGAGCGCGAGATCATCGAGCGCTACAGCCATGTCATGCACATCGTCTCCAATGTGGAAGGCCAGTTGGCGGACGGCGAAGATGCGATTTCTGCCCTGATGGCCGGCTTCCCCGCCGGCACGGTGTCCGGCGCGCCGAAGGTTCGAGCCATGGAGATTATCGACGAACTCGAACCCCATCGTCGCGGCATCTATGCCGGCGCCGTTGGGTATTTCGGCGCCAATGGCGATATGGATATGGCGATCGCGCTGCGCACCGCCATCGTCAAGGACGGCCGCATGCATGTGCAGGCAGGGGCTGGCGTCGTGCTCGATTCCGATCCGGAATCCGAACACCAGGAGACCGTGAACAAGGCTCGCGCCCTGTTCCGCGCCGCCGCAGAAGCCTGGCGTTTCGTCTAACTGTCTGCGGCTTGAGACTGAGCAGCGCCCAATGCGCTAATCGTCACCAGTTCCACGCCCACAGCGTCCGCCCGGCGCGACAGATCCGCCAGCACCGCCAGGGTTTCAGGGCGCGGATGACCGATGGCGATCGCCTGCCCGTTCTGCAGCGCCAGAGCCAGCGCCTGGTTCAGCTGCACGCTCACAGACGCCTCGTCCGGCACATGGTCCAGAAACACATCGCGCGTCATCGCCGTCAGGCCCGCAGACAGCGCCGCAGAGGCGGCCTGCGAGCGCGGATGGGTCAGCGAATCCACGAAAATCATGGAGCGGGGCAAACCGCTTGCTGAAAAAACCGCATCCATGGCGCGCCGATCCGAGGTCAATCGGCTGCCCATGTGATTATTGAACCCCACAGCGCCGGGCACACGCGAAAAGGCCCAATCAATGCGAGACGCCATTTCGGACGGGCTCTGAACTTCAGTCAGGGCGTGCGGGCCGGGGTCTTCCACGCCCACCGGCTCCATTGGCAAATGCACGAAGACTTCCCGTCCCGCCTCTGCAGCTTCACGGGCGATCACCGACGCCGCCTCGGCATAGGGCAGGATGGACAAGGTGACAGGCGCATCCAGTGCGATCAGACGCCGGGCCGTTCCAATATCCAGACCTACATCATCAATGATGACAGCCAGTTGCGGACGACGGGGCGTCGCAGCCGACGTTAACAGCATGGGCGCAACCGGGTCTGGCTCGAGGACTGAAGGCTCAGCGGCAGAACGCTCAGGCGCGGCGTCGAGTCCCTCCGCCGCCTCGACACGGATCACGCCAGGCCAGGACGAGGCGAGTTGGCGAGAGGCGAGATCTACAGGCGCAGCGACGGCGCGCGCCTCGGCTTCGCTGCTCTTGGCGCCCAGATTATACGCGAGCGCCGCCACGAGCATAAACCCAGCGGCCAAGGCCGAGCCCAGATGCGGCGCATATGAAGCAGTACGGATCATCTGTACCTATTTACAGCGAGTCGCGGTTGGCGGCGCGTGTCGCCTTGCTTAAGTTCCACATCAGTTTTCACCGATGCCGCGAGCGCCCCATGCTGTTGATCATCGACAATTATGACAGCTTCACCTTCAACCTGGTCCATTACGTCCAGGAGCTGGGCGCGCCGACCCGCGTCATTCGCAATGACGCGATGAGCGCACAGGAGGCGTTGGCGCTCAGTCCGCAAGGCGTGCTGATCAGCCCTGGCCCTTGTGATCCGGACCGTGCGGGCATCTGCCTGGATCTGATCAGAAGTGCGCGGGAAGACCTGCCGATCTTTGGCGTCTGCCTGGGCTTTCAATCCATCGGTCAGGTGTTTGGCGGCAAGGTCGTGCAGGCCAAGGCCATCATGCACGGCAAGACCAGCCCGATCCGCCATGACGGCACGGGCGTCTTCGCCGACCTCCCCTCGCCCTATCAGGCGACACGGTATCACTCTCTGGCGGTGGATCTGCCCGACGGCACGGACCTGGTCGCCAATGCCCATACCGAAGACGGCGAGATCATGGGTCTGAGGCACAAGACCCGCCCCATTCACGGCGTTCAGTTTCATCCTGAATCCATCGCATCCGAGCATGGCCATGCGCTGATCGGCAATTTCCTGCGTCTGGCGGGACTGTCTGCTGAGCAAGCGGCATGACCCGCATGCGTCCCGCCATTCAGGCCCTGGCTCAGGGTCAAGAACCCGATGAGACCGCGCTGGCCGACGCCTTTGACGCCCTGATGGAAGGTCAGGCCGATCCCGTCGAGATCGGCGGGTTTCTGTTGGCGTTGACCGCTTTGGGTGAAAGCCCGCAAGCGCTGATGGTCGGCGCCAGGGCCATGCGCGCCCGCATGACGCCTGTCAGTGCGCCAGACAGCGCGATCGACACGTGCGGCACCGGCGGCGATGCGCGCGGCACCTGGAATATCTCGACCGCCGCAGCACTCGTAGCCGCGGGCGCTGGAGCCGTCGTGGCCAAACACGGCAACAAGGCCGCCTCGTCCAAATCAGGGTCTGCGGAAGTGCTGGAAAGCCTGGGCGTGAACCTGTTCGCCAGTCCGGAACAGGTCAAAGCCGCACTGGACCAGGCGGGTGTGGGCTTTTTGTTCGCCCAGGCCCATCACGGCGCAGTGCGCCATGTGGGGCCCGCGCGCAAAACGCTGGGCGTGCGGACGATCTTCAACATGCTGGGTCCGCTATCCAACCCCGCCGGCGCGAAACGTCAGCTGCTGGGCGTGTTTGACCGCAAATGGCTGGTTCCGATGGCTGAAGCCTTGCGCGGCCTCGGCGCGAACGCCGCCATGATCGTGCATGGCGAAGACGGACTGGACGAAATCACCACCACAGGCGTCAGCTATGTGGCCGAACTGACGCCGAACGGTGAGATCCTTGAATACGAGATCACGCCTGAGAATGCGGGCCTCAAGCGAACGGCGCTGGAAGATTTGCAGGGCGGGGACCCTGAGGAGAACGCTGAGGCGATCCGCGACCTTCTGAAAGGCGCGCCCGGCCCCTATCGCGATATTGTCCTGATCAACGCCGCCGCCGCCCTCAAGCTCGCCGGCCTCGCAGATGATCTGAAGATGGGCGCCGAGCTGGCTGGCGCCGCGATTGATGACGGCCGCGCGCAATCCGCCCTCGACGCCCTTGTCAAAGCCAGCAACGCCTAAGCGTCTATCCCTGTTAAGAGAACGCCCCATGAGCGACGTCCTGAACCGTATTGAAGCCTATAAGCGCGCCGACATCGCCGCGCGTAAAGCTGCGATGAGCTATGACGCGGTCTGCGAACGCGCTCGGGACGCCTCGCCTGTGCGCGGGTTCAAGGCGGCGCTGGACCGTGATGCGGCTGCGAATGGCCTCAGCCTGATTGCTGAAGTGAAAAAAGCCAGCCCCTCCAAGGGATTGATCCGCGCAGACTTCGACCCGCCCGTACTCGCCAAGGCCTATGAAGATGGGGGCGCCAGCTGCCTGTCTGTACTGACAGACGCGCCCAGCTTTCAGGGCCATGACGAGTATCTGGTCGCGGCGCGTGCAGCGGTGTCCTTGCCAGTCTTGCGCAAGGATTTTCTCTACGATCCCTGGCAAGTCGCCGAATCGCGCGCGCTCGGCGCGGATTGCATCCTGGTGATTCTCGCCAGCGTGGATGATTCGCTCGCTGCGGCGCTGATCGAGGAAGCGTTCAAATGGAACATGGATGCTTTAGTCGAAGTGCATGACGCCGCCGAGATGGAACGCGCTCTGGCCCTGCCCAGCCCGCTTGTAGGGGTGAACAACCGCAATCTGCGCACCTTTGAGACATCACTGGAAACCTTTGAAACACTTGCCCCCATGGTGGGTGACGACAGGCTATTGGTGGCGGAAAGCGGCATCTTCACCCGTGACGACGCGGTCAGATTGCAGCACGCTGGCGCGACGTCTCTGCTGGTGGGTGAAAGCCTGATGCGGCAAGACGATGTCACAGCGGCGACGCGGACCCTTATGGGGCGATAAAGGCATCGCAGCTTCACTTGACGTTAAGACGGAACATGCATAGAACACTTTTAGTAAGTTTCTATTTTGTTCCAAGAGGCGGTTATGCTGACCAAAAAGCAGCACGAGCTTTTGCTCTACATCAACAAGCGTCTGTCTGAAGACGGTGTGTCGCCTTCCTTTGATGAAATGAAAGAAGCGCTCAATCTCGCCTCCAAGTCCGGCGTGCACCGTCTGGTCAGCGCTTTGGAAGAACGCGGTTTCATCCGGCGGCTGGCGCACCGAGCGCGGGCGCTCGAGGTGCTGAAACTGCCGCAAACCGGCGCGCCCTCGCCTGCTCCCCCCTCGAATGTGGTGAAAGCCCCCTTCGGCGCGCCCTCTCATGAGGACAGCAGCCAGGGCGTGGAGGTTCCGGTTCTGGGCCGGATCGCGGCCGGCGTGCCGATCGAAGCGATTCAGCATGAAACCGATCGCTTGCCCGTCCCCGCGAACATGATTTCCGGCGGCGAGCATTTCGCGCTCGAAGTGCACGGCGATTCCATGATCGAGGCTGGTATCCTTGACGGCGATCTGGTGGTTATCAAACGCGGAGACACCGCCAATACCGGCGATATCGTGGTTGCACTGGTCCATGACGAAGAAGCCACGCTGAAAAAACTGCGCAAAAAGGGCGGCTCCATCGCTCTGGAAGCGGCGAACCCGGCCTATGAAACCCGGATTTTCGGCCCCAACGAAGTCAAGGTTCAAGGACGGCTTGTCGGCTTGATCCGGCGCTATCACTAGGCGCGCTGTTTGGAGCGGTTTAGTCTGCGCGACAGGGATTGCCCCAATCAGGACAGTGCAGACATGACAGACCAGGCCGCGCTCAGCTTTGACCTCTATTGGTCGTTTCGTAGTCCCTACAGCTATATCGCGGCGCAGCGCCTGCTGGCGCTTCGCGACCAATATTGTTTTACGGTGAATGTGCGCATCGTGCGGCCTTTGGCGGTGCGCAGCCCTGAATTCTTTGAAGAACGCGATTCGCGCTGGATCCATTATGTGCTCATCGATGTGGCGCGGGAGGCGGAACGCCTGGGTCTGCCCATCAGCGCCCCTACCCCGGATCCGATCGTTCAGGATCTCAGCACACTGAAGATCGCCCCAGAACAGCCGCGCATCACTTACCTCAACCGACTGGGCGTTCTGGCGACGCAGACAGGCGATGGCCTGGCGTATATCGCCGCCGCCAGCCGACGCATCTGGGGCGGCGCCAGCGCGGGCTATGAGACACCCTGGACCGATGACGGCGCGCTGGATGAAGCCGCGCACAAGGCCGGGCTCGACCCCGATTGGCTCAATACGGAAGCGGATGCCCAATCGAGCCAGATTGACGCTCAGATCCTTGAGAATGAATCCAATCAGGACGCAGCAGGCCATTGGGGCGTGCCGCTGATGGTGTTTAACGGCGAACCTTTCTTCGGTCAGGACCGCATAGACACTCTGCTCTGGCGCATGGCGCAATCCGGGCTCAAGCTTCAATAGGCTAGCTGCCCTGCGCGCCGCCCCATAAACGGCCCTGGCGGGCTTGCTCGGCGCTGCGCATACGGACAACCCGGCCCTCATGCACCCAGAATTCGAGCCCGCCGAGATCGGCCCGCGCCTCATCATCTAAAAGCAAGGCCGCGCAGCGGCGCTTGCGCCAGGCGGAGACGACCCCGTCAAAAACGATCAGATCCGCCCGGTCACAGTCTTCTTCCAACGCTTCTGGCTGATCAGTGACGGCCAGCAACAAGCCCTCCGCGGTGCGCCCCGTGCATCCCAGAGCATCACAAGCCAGCGCCGCGCGTTCCGGGCGATAGCTCGCTCCGGTGCGTTGCAGGAAGACGCGCGCATCAAAGCGGCCGCGCCTTCGGTGTGTCACAGTGAAGTCGTCGCCGCCCCCCTCAAAGCGCGCCAGCACCACGCCTCCGTCCGTGATCATCATCTGAGGCGGCGCCTGCACCATGAATAGCGCCAAGGCCGCGCAAACCAGAACACCACCGCTCAGACGCATCCACCCAAGCCCGATCACCAGACAGGCAAAGCCCAGACCGTATAATGCCAACAGAGCGGGATCGGCGGCGTTCGCGCCCACCACAGCGCCCTCGAGCGAGGACGCCCAATACGCCACGTCCAGAACCCGTCGCAGCCCCTGATCCATAACCCAGAGAAACGGTCCTTCGAGACCAATCACCGAAAACAGGAGCGCCGCGCCGCCTGCCGGCATCACCCAGAATGTGAACAGCGGCATAGCGGCCAGATTGGCCAACAATCCATAGGCCGCCATGCGTTGAAAATGAAACACCGCGAACGCCCCGGTCGCTGATCCTGCGATCAGCGAGGTCGCGCTCAATCCGGCTATCGCGTCTTTGAGCTTGGCGAGGAGCGAGGTTGAGCCTCCGCCCTCTGGCCGCCAACGCCGAAAAACGTCAAAGCTGGCGATCAAGGCCGCAACAGCGGCGAAGCTCATCTGAAACCCCGGCTCGATGACGCTTTCCGGCGTTATGAAAATGATGAAAATCGCCGCCAGAGCCAAAGACCGCATGGAGAAGGCCTGCCGGTCGCACAAGACGCCGACCAGCACCACGAACGCCATGATATAGGCGCGCTGGGTGGACACCGCCGCCCCTGACACGACCAGATAGAGACTCGCGGCCACCAACGCGCCCAGGGCGGCGGGCTTTCGTGGGTCATGGCCCCGCGCCCAAGGCTCCCAGGCTGCGAAGAGCAGACGGATCAGCCAATACGCGCCGCCCGCAAACAAGGCCATGTGCAAGCCGGAAATCGCCAGGATGTGGCCAAGCCCTGACAAACGCAGCGCTTCTGCGTCCTCAAAAGACACTCGCGCCCGCTCCCCGGTCAGCAAAGCCGCCGCCACAGCGCCTGTGCGTGGCCCAGCCCCCGCTTGCAAACGCTCTGACAAGCGCCATCGAAATTGCGCCAACTCGAGCATAACGGGTCTTGGCGCGGCGATCTCAGCGGGTTCAAGCTCTGAGATCGCGTATCCCGTCAGTCCAATCTGATCAAACCAGGCTGCTCGGCCCGGATCATACCCCCCTGCGGCGACCGGCGCAGAGGGCTGCGACAGGCGGGCGCGAACATGCACCGCGTCGCCCGGTTCAAATGCGCCCAGCCCCGCCCGGACGCGCACGCGAAGCGGCGGCACGTCGGCATGTTCCAGCTCATGGACCCGGATCAACAGTCGCGCGCGCCCGTCCAATCGTTCCACGCGTTCGATCCAGCCTGTCACTTGCGCGCTGCGTTCGCTGACGAAACGCTCGAGCGGCGGCGGCGCCAGCGCATGGCTGCGATGGCCCGCAAGAACAAAGCCCAGACAGATGCAGCCGAGTAAAACCCACAGATACAGCGTGCTGACATCGCGGCGCACGCACCAGGCCAGACCACAAACCGTGGTCAGCACAAGGCCTGCCAGGACTGGGATGCCACCTGGTTCATCCGGCCAGGAGAAATAAGACGCCGATCCCACCGCAAGTGCGATCGGGGCCCATAAGATCAGCCGATATGGATCAGGTGCATTTACCGTCAACGGAGCGCCCAACCCGGCGAGGAGCGCCTGGCGCAGGGCGGGGATTTCCCCTGAGGGTGGAAATCTGAGCGGCTTCACACCTTCATTTTGGCGTGAACATCAGGCTGAGGCTATGACGGAAGCGGTTTGGCGTGCTAAAGAGCACGACCCTTCGCACTGCAGCATGAATTCGCGATTGCAAGATCATATGAAAATCATCACCCGGTTCGCCCCGTCCCCGACTGGCTATCTGCATATTGGCGGCGCTCGCACCGCATTGTTCAACGCGCTTTTCGCGCGGGCCAATGGCGGTGAATTCAAGCTGCGTATTGAAGACACCGATCGCGCCCGCTCAACGGACGAGACGGTCCAGGCGATCGTGGACGGGCTGAGCTGGCTTGGCCTTGATTGGGATGGCGAGACCGTCTCTCAGTTCGCGCGCGCCGACCGTCACCGTGAAATCGTGGATGCGCTGATCGAAAAAGGCGCTGCATTCCGGTGCTATTGCACGACGGAAGAAACAGAAGCCCTGCGCGAACAGGCGTTCGCTGAAGGCCGGGCGCTGCGCTCGCCCTGGCGCGACCGCGCTGCGTCCGAAGCGCCTGCTGATGCGCCTTTCGTAGTGCGCTTTCGCGCCTCGGACACCGATACGGTGATCGAGGATGCGGTCCAGGGACAGGTGCGCTGGGGCGCCAAGGAATTTGACGATCTTGTGCTTTTGCGCGGTGACGGGAACCCCACTTATAATCTCGCCGTTGTGGTCGATGATCATGATATGGGCGTGACTCATATTATCCGCGGCGACGACCACCTGACCAATGCTGGGCGTCAGGCCCAGATCTATACTGCGCTGGGTTGGGACATCCCCGTCTTCGCCCATATCCCGCTCATTCATGGTCCCGATGGCAAGAAATTGTCCAAGCGTCATGGCGCGCTGGGCGTGGAAGCCTATCGCGATATGGGCTATCTGCCTGAAGGATTGCGCAATTATCTGCTGCGGCTGGGCTGGTCCAAAGGCGACCAGGAATATTTCACCGACGCTGAAATGATTGAGGCCTTTGACCTGAAAGGTCTCGGCAAAGGCCCGGCGCGGCTGGATTTTGACAAGATGTCCAGCGTCAACGCCTGGCATATGAAACGCGCGGACGATGCGCGTTTGACCGATCTGCTCTGGAACCGCCTTGAGGGTCGCGAGGATGTGCGGCTGGATGATCAGGCGAAAGTCTGGGTGTCTTCAGCAATGAAAGTGCTGAAAGAACGGGCGGCGACCCTCGCAGAACTGGACGATCAGACCTATTTCCTTATCCGTTCTCGTCCGATCGAGATAACGGGCAAAGCTGCGAAGGCGCTCAAAGATGACGCCAAAGCGCTCTTATCGCGTCTTGCGGTGGTTTTAAGGGAGACGCCAGACTGGACCGAGGCGGCTCTGGGCGAGGTGCTTAATGCTTTCGCAGAAGCTGAAGACGTTGGATTTGGCAAGGTGGGTCAGCCGCTCCGAGCGGCCCTCACCGGTGGCGCGCCAGCGCCGGATATGAGTTTCGTACTGGCGGTTCTGGGACGAGATGAAGTTCTGGATCGGCTCAATGACGTGATGGACTAGGTCGCGCCCCTTCACAGGCCGCGTTCATCATGACCCATAGAAAAGGGGTTGGAGATATGGAAAACAAGATTCAACCGAAAGGTTCCGCACAGCTGTCGATTAACGGCGAGACTTATGACCTGCCTGTGTATGGCGGCTCCATCGGTCCGGACGTCATCGACATTCGTGCGCTTTATAAAAATGCGGGTGTTTTCACCTTTGACCCCGGTTTCACGTCCACTGCGTCGTGCGAAAGCCAGATCACCTATATTGACGGCGACGAAGGCACGCTTCTGTATCGCGGCTATCCGATTGATCAGCTGGCCGATAACGCCAGCTTCATCGAAGTCGCCTATCTGCTTCAAAACGGTGAGCTGCCGAACGCCAAGGAACTCGAAGAGTTTGATTGGACGATCCGTCGCCACACCATGCTGCACGACCAGTTCGACCAGTTTTTCCGCGGCTTCCGCCGTGACGCCCACCCGATGGCGATCATGGTCGGCACTGTGGGCGCGCTGTCCGCGTTCTATCACGACTCAACAGACGTCAATGACCCGCAGGCGCGTCTGATCGCGTCTCACCGCATGATCGCGAAGATGCCGACCATCGCGGCGCGGGCGTACAAGTATCACATCGGTCAGCCCTTTGTGACGCCGCAGAACGATCTCGATTACGCGTCGAACTTCCTGCAGATGTGCTTCGCGGTCCCGGCGGAGAAATACGAAGTCTCCCCGACCCTGGCGCGCGCCATGGACAAGATCTTCACCCTGCACGCCGACCACGAACAGAACGCGTCGACCTCGACCGTGCGTCTGGCCGGCTCTTCGGGCGCCAACCCGTTCGCCTGCATCGCGGCCGGCATCGCCTCGCTGTGGGGCCCGGCCCATGGGGGCGCCAATGAAGCGGCGCTGAACATGCTGGCGGAAATCGGATCGGTGGAGAACATCCCCGAATACGTCGCCAAGGCCAAGGACAAGAACGATCCGTTCCGCCTGATGGGCTTTGGCCACCGCGTGTACAAAAACTATGACCCGCGCGCCAAAGTGATGCGCGAGACCTGTCACGCCGTGCTGGACGAACTGGGCGTGCGCAATGATCCGCTGCTGGCTGTGGCCATGGAGCTGGAGAAGATCGCGCTGGAAGATCCATACTTCGTAGAGAAGAAGCTCTATCCGAATATCGATTTTTATTCGGGCATCACCCTGAAAGCCATGGGCTTCCCGACCGAGATGTTCACCGTGCTGTTCGCCCTGGCCCGCACCGTGGGCTGGATTGCGCAATGGTCGGAAATGATCGAGGATCCGAGCCAGAAAATCGGTCGTCCGCGTCAGGCCTTCACCGGCGCGACCGCGCGCGACTTCGTCGGTATCGACAAGCGCTAATCTACGAACAACTAAATCTAAAAAGACCGGCGGAGCAGCAGCTTCGCCGGTTTTCTTTTATGGGTCCACTAAGTCTTTAGCGCCCCAAACCCGTCCCGTGAAAACAAATCATCCAGGCCAACGCTCAGTGTCTCAGACAAGCGCAACGCGATCTCGATGGTGGGATTGAACTGGCCGCGTTCGATCGCGCCAATGGTCTGCGGATGCACCTGTACACGGTCCGCCAGGGCCTGACGCGACAGGCCCCGATCTACCCGATAGGTCTTCACCCGGTTCTGGAAGGCGACGGGATCAGCCATCGGCGTCCTCATCCTCATCGCCTGAAAAGTCAAAATCAGTCGGGCTCAACGACCACGCCAGCACCAATTGTGGTCCGGACAGGGCCAGGGTGACCGCGGCTAGACCCACGCCAACCGAATATCCTGCCGGCAATGGAGATGCGCCCACCGCCGCGACCATGACCATAAGCCCGAGCGCCAGCTTCAGACCCTGCCGCGTCGCCATGGCGACAAGGGCTTGCTGACGCTCGTCATATGGCTCGCCCGGTACGGAAAAAGCAGGACGGCTTGCGAGAAAGAGCTGTCTGTCCAGCCAGAACGCCAGAACCGAGCCAATCAACAGTACCGGAGCCAGACCTGAGACGGACTGGGTTATCGATGTTTGTGAGATCAGCGCCTGTATAACGCCTTCGCTTACAAGGGATAAGGCAAGGGCGAAGACTGCAAAGATCAACAGCGCAAAAAACACCAGACTGCGTCGCTTGGACGTCGGCGCCCACGCGAGCGCCTTGCTTGGATCGTCATTCGCGTCCGCACTGTACAACCCGTGAAGCGGCCCCTGGGCACGCATGACAGCCTCCTGTTTAAGCTTTAAAATGTAGTATATATACTACCTTTCAATGCACAAGCCTGTCGCCATGGTTCAACGCAGGTTTCGTCTAAATCAGGGATAACACGGCTGCCGCAGCGTTCGCAGACGGCGATCCACCCTCGCCGCGCATATGGTCGGTGACCGCGCGCAGCTTGGCCGACAGGTCAGACCGTCGCGCCGGATCGTCCAGCAAGGCGGCAACGCTGTCTGCGAGCACATCGCCCCGGCATTGGGTCTGGACATGTTCGGGGATCAGCATCTCGTCTGCGGCAATATTGGCGAGCGAGATGTATTTCGACTTCATCAGGAAAAAGCGCGCCGCCGCCCAGGCCAGCCAGCCCAAACGATAGGCCGCCACAGTGGGGACGCCCAATCGCGCCAGCTCCAGCGTCACCGTGCCTGAGCAGGCCAACGCCACATCAGCGGCGTGGAAGGCGTCCCGGCGTTCCTCGCCATCCACAATGAGCAAATTATCAAAGGCGGGCTCGGCCTTGATCATCTCCCGCGCCTTGTCGGCAATCGAGGGAGCCAGCGGGGTGATGAGTCGGAGCTTGGGGCGCTCGGCTTTCAACCGGCGAGCGGCGTCAGCGAAGCGCGGGAACAACCGGGTCAATTCCGACATCCGGCTGCCGAACAAGACCAGCAAGAGCGGATCCTCAGGGCTGACGCCGTGACGGGCGCGAAAAGCTGCGCCGTCGCCGCTCAGATCCCGCTCGAGCGCGGGATTGCCCACAAAGCTCACATCCATGCCATGCTCGGTGAAGTATGGCGCGTCAAACGGATGGATCGCCAACAGATGATCAAATGTGTCGGCGGCGACCTTGGCGCGCTCGCGCCGGGCTGCGAACACCTGGGGCGCGACATATTTGATCAGCGGCACGCCAGGCAACGCCTCACGCAGTTTCCAGGCGGCGCGCAGCATGAACCCCCAGGAATCAATGAGCACGACCGCATCCGCGCCAAATGCCTTGGCGGCGTCCGCTGTTTCCTGGGCGCGCTGATGGACAAGGTTGATGATTTTCAGCCCGTCAAACAAACCAAAAACCGACAGTTCTGAGATATCAAAAGGCGAGACGGCGCCGCGCTTGGCCATCTCTGGCCCGCCTACACCGGCGATATCCACATCTGGGCGCAAGGCGCGCAGCGCGTCGATCAGGTCGCCCGCCAGCGCATCGCCAGACGGTTCCGCCGCCACCAGGAAAATCCGCGGCGCACGCGCCAGTTCAGTCTTCACGGTCAGAGGTTCGGTCATCACAGACACCCGGCAGCTCGTCCAGTGTTACGGCCCAGACCGCCAGCCCTGCCGCATCGGCGGCGCGCGCAACAGCCTCTCGGCCTAAAACCATAGCCCCGCCGGCAGGGATGACGATACCGGCTAGCCCTGCGCGCGCTGCGCCTTCAACCGTGGAGACACCGATCACCGGCAAATCAATGCGTCGTTCCTGATCAGGTTTGGGGCGCTTGGCGAGAACCCCCTTGCGAGTGATGGCGGAGCCTCTCAGCTCGGGCGGCAAGCCAGCGACGCGCGCCAGCATCTGATCGGTGCCTTCCTGAGCTTCCACAGCCAACACCAGCCCGTCGCAAACCACAGCCCCCTGTCCGATATCCTCAGCGCCTGTGACCCCGGCGATGTGAAGCGCCTTTGCGGCGTCAGCACGCACGCCGGGACCCGGCTCGACCGCGCCAATCAGGCCAGGCGCGACCAGAAGTTCATCTGCGATGTCGTTGGCGCCAACAACGGTGAAGCCCTCTTTCTCAAAAAAGCCGACAATCGCCCGCAGGAGCGCGTCATCTCCCCGGGTCGCGGCCGCGAGCGCCTGAGGCAGGAACGCCATGCCCTTGAGGTCAGGCTTGAGCGCGGAAAAGTCAGGACGCGTAACGATGCCCGCGAAGCAGACAGCATCGCAATCGGCCAATCGCAGATCCTTGACCACCTGCCCGAGCTGAGCGATGCCGCGAATGATCGGACTGTCATAGCGGGTCGGGTCTGCAAACCCTTTGAGCGCAATCACGCACGCCAGACGATCACCGCCCTGAGCCGCTTCGGCCACATAGACCGGAAGGTCCCCGCCCCCCGCAATCAGGCCCAGACGCTCAAACACCGCCAAAACCTACCGCCCCTCTGGAGAACAGAGCGGACGCTTGGCAGGGGTGCGGATGAATTCAACGATATCCATCACTTCCGGTCGGTTTTCAAACAGACGCGCCGCATCCTCGATCCGTTCGTTGAACGCGCCTTCATTGGCGAAGACCAGGCGGTAAGCCGCACGCAGATCATGGATCGCATCGCGTGCAAAGCCGCGGCGTTTGAGCCCTACGAGATTGAGGCCTGCCAACGCGCCCAGATTATCCACCATGCCATAGGGAATGACATCGCCGGTCACCGGCGCGCCGCCGCCGATAAAGGCATATTTGCCGATCCGGCATTGCTGGTGCAAAGCCGACAGCCCGCCCATGATCACGTAATCGGCCACCGTGGAATCACCGCCCAGCGTCGCATTGTTGGCGAAGACCACATGATTGCCGACCGTGCAGTCATGGGCCACATGCGCCCCGACCATAAAGAAATTATCTGAGCCGACCTCGGTCACGCCCTTTGCGCTCTCGGTGCCCATATGCATGGTCACCTGCTCACGCAGAATGTTGCGATCCCCGACAATCAGACGCACATCGCCACCCTTGAACTTGAAGTCCTGGGGCGGCTCACCGAGTGAAACGAAGGGATGCAAAACGCAATCGGCGCCCAGATCGGTCTGGCCGTTCAGCGTCACATGGGAGATCAATCGCGTCCGGTCGCCGATCTTGACGTTCGGACCGACAATGCAGAACGGGCCGATCTCGACGCCGTCGCCGAGCCGGGCGCTGTCGTCCACAAGGGCGGTGGGATGGATGGTGTGAGTCATGCTCGCTCCGTCAGGCGTCGCGCGGGGCCGAGGTCGCGGAGAAGGTCGCATCCGCGCACCGAACGCCGTTGACGCGCGCTTCGCCTTTGAACTTGAAAACGCCGCGGCGATTGGCTGTCACCTCAACGGGCATCTCCAGCACATCGCCCGGACGAACGGGGCGGCGGAACTTGGCCTGTTCAACGCCCATGAAATAGATCAGGGTATTGGAGATGTCCGCATCGAGCGTTTTTGACATCAGGATCGCGCCCGTCTGAGCCAGCGCTTCGATGATCAGCACGCCCGGCATGACCGGGTTTTCGGGGAAATGTCCCTGAAAATGCGGCTCGGCCGCCGAGACGCATTTGAACCCGACAATGGACTCGCCCGGCACATAGGCTTCAGCCCGGTCCACCATCAAGAACGGGTAACGATGGGGCAACCGGCGCAGGATTTCATCAGGCCCGATGGTCATCGTCTCTTCGCTCATGTCTCATCCTTCTTGCGCTCAGGCTTGGACTTGCGCCCAACCGCGCGCCGCAGCCACGCTGTTTCACGCATAAAGCTTTGAATGGGTTGTGCAGGCGACCCCGCCCAGGTCTCGCCAGGCGGCACGTCTTTCATAACGGCCGCATCCGCAGCAAGCCTGGCCCCGGCGCCAATTTTCAAATGATCCGCCACGCCCACACGACCGCCAAATTGCGCACCGGCTCCAATGACCGTGCTGCCTGAAATGCCGGCGAACGCCGCCATCACGGCGTATTCGCCCACATCCACATTGTGTCCGATATGGCAGAGATTATCGATCCGCGCGCCTTTGCCGATCCGGGTGTCACTTAGCATGCCGCGATCCACAGTCGCATTCGCGCCAAGCGTCGCCTCATCCTCGACGACGACGCGGCCCAGATGCGGCAAGGTGAAAACCTCGCCTTTTTCATAAGCGAGACCAAATCCGGCTTCGCCCACCACCGCGCCAGCGGAAATTTCACACTTCACCCCAATCAACGCGCATTGCACATTTGCGCGTACGCCGATCCGGGTTTGAGCGCCGATGACGACGCCCGGTCCAATGATCGCTCCCGCCTCAATGCGCGCACCCTCGCCAATGACAGCGTCCGGCCCGACAATGACACCTGGCGCGAGGCGGGCCGTCGCAGCGATCTGTGCAGAGGGGTGAATAAAGTCGCCGCCGTCATGGAAACGGGTGGCCAACAGCCGGGCCGCGGCTTGCGCAAACCCTGCGCGCGGCGCCCTGTGGACCAGAACCGTCTCGCACTGGGGCAAAGCGTCAGCCCAGCTCGCATCCGGCACAATGGCGACGCCTGCAACTGGCGGCGTTTCCGGCGGCGCCTTGCCAGCCAGAAACAACAATTCTCCCGCCGATGCGGCGTCAGGCGTGGAGACGTCAAAAACAGCGACATCGCCGTCGCCGATCAGGTCAGACCCGATAAGCGCGGCGATGTCAGAAGCCTTGAGCGGGCCGAGCCGCTCAAAAAATCGCGGGTCGGCCCCCATATCAGACCAACCTTATTGCTGCTGTTGAGCAGGCTGGGTGGGCACGCGCACGCGATTGACCGGCGTGGTCGAGATCCGCTGGTTCAGACGCTCGATCGCAGACTGGCTGATGTCGACGGAATCAGCGGCGAAAACCACCACCGAGCGATCAATGAGCACGCTGGCGTTCCGCTCGGTGACGATCTCTTGCAGCACTTCCTGAAGGATAGGCAAAACCGGACGCATGGCCTGCTGTTCGGTGGCTTGCAGCTCCTGGGCGCGGATACGGCGGGTCTGCTCGAAGGTCGCGGCGTCTCGCTGCAGGCTTTCATACCGTGCGGCCAGATCCGGACGCTGACGGATCGCGTCCTCAGACAGGGCGGACAGTTCAGCGTTAAGCGCTTCGCTTTCAGTCTGGATGGCCGTTTGCTGCGGTCCGAGTTCGGCCTGGATTTCCTGGCCGATGGCTTCCAGACGGGAGGCGATGTGCTGACCGACAGCGCTCTCTCGGAGGATGCGCTGTTCGTTCATGACGAGCACACCCTGAGCAAAACTCGCAGCGCTGAAACCAATGGTCAGAGCGAGAGCTGCAGCGAGCATGCGCAGCGGGCGCATAGCGGCGAAAATCTGACGTTTCATGAGTTTAGAACCCCGTTCGTGTGCTGAAGCGGAAGAACGCCCCTTGGTCGTAATCTTCCTTGATAAAGGCGTGCGCCAGGTCGAACCGCACCGGGCCGAATGGAGAATCCCAGAAGATGCTCATGCCGGCCGATGCGCGCAGCGCCAGGTCGTCAACGGTGAAGATGGCGGACTCTGTGCCATCATCGTCGATCTGGTCGTCGTCAGGCAGGACGCCGACCGTACCGAATTCTGTAAACAGGCTGCCGCGAATGCCGTACTGCTCCGGCAAGCCGAGTGGGAAGCCCATTTCAAAAGCGCCAATGGCGTAGAAATTACCGCCCAGAGCATCGCCGGACACAAACTCGTCGCCATCTTCAAGGGGTTCGGCCCGGCGCTGGACGACCCGGGGGCCGATGCCGGCCGTTTCAAAGCCGCGGAAGGAATTGCCGCCTTTGAAGAAACGGTCGTTAATGCGCGCGGTGTCGCCGCCCCAAGAGAACAGATAGCCAGCTGAACCGGTGGCGCTGAAGACCAGACGATCGCGCCAAACGCTGCGATAAACGCCGCCTTGAAGTTCAGAACGGACATAGCGGACATCGCCGCCAATCCCGGCGAAATCCTGGTTGAAGCTCAACTGGAACCCGCGTGTCGGTTCACGGAAATCATCGGTCCGGTTCCAGCGCAGCGAATAGCCCAGCAAGGATGTGACCCGAGAGCCCGCCGCGCGCTGGATGGATTCTGAAACGCCGGCAAACGTGGTGACATCATCGGTCCGCATCGTGTAGCTGACGCCCGCTTGCACAGCCCGCGTCAGCGGGAAGCCGGCGCGCAGCGTGATGCCGGTAGACTCTGTCTCAAACGACGCTTCGCTGGAGAAGTCAGACCTCACGCGGAACAGATCAAAACCTGCCGCAAGATTGCGATCGAGAAAGCGCGGCTCGGTAAAGCGGATATCGATCTGCTGCTGGCGCGAGCTGGTGGAGACCCGCAAGCGCAGGAACTGGCCGCGACCGCGCAAATTGCGCTCAGAGATCGAAAAGTCGACCAGGAAGGAATCCGTCGAGGAGAATCCCGCGCCGAAAGCCAACTCACCCGTGGGCTGCTCGGCAACCCGCACCTGAACCTGGGCGCGATCGGGAGCGCTGCCCTGGATTGGCTCGACCTCCACATCTTCAAAGAAGCCCAGCTGACCGACACGGGAGCGCGAAACGTTCACAAGCGCCTGGTTAAAGGCGTCGCCTTCCACCAGATCGAGTTCACGTCGGATCACACGGTCCAGGGTCCGGGTGTTGCCGATAATGTCGATGCGTTCAATGTAAACGCGTGGGCTTTCCTCGATGACATAATTGATGTCGACTGTCTGGTCTTCGCGGTTCAGCGACACGCGCGGACTGACATCCACAAAAGCGTAACCGGCGGCTCCGGCCGCAAAGGTCAGCGAATCCGTGGCGTCCTCGATCAGGCTGCCCACATAGAGCCGTCCAGGCTGGGTGGGCAGCACCGCTTCAAGATATTCAATGTTCAGATCCGAGATCTCGGTCTCGACGGTGATCTCGCCAAATTCATAGCGCTCACCTTCGTCCATGGTGAAGGTGACGTAGAATTCAGACTGGTCAGGCGCGAGTTCAGCGGAAACCGAGGTCACGCGGAAATCCGCAAAACCGCGGTCATTATAGAAGGTGCGCAGCTGCTCACGGTCATATTCGATCCGGTCAGGGTCGTAATTGTCGTTGGAGCTGAAGAATTTCCACCACCGCGCCTCGGTGGTGACGATCTCACCGCGCAGGCGGCGATCAGAATACGCCTCATTGCCGACAAACGAAATGCGCTCGACGCCCGTCACCGGTCCTTCCGAGATTTCAAAAACAAGGTCGACGCGGTTCTGGGGCAGTTCGACGATCTGCGGCGTCACCTGAGCGGCGAACCGGCCCGAGCGTCGGTAGACTTCGAGTATGCGCTGCACATCAGATTGCACGCGCGAGCGCGTGAAGAGGGCGCGGGCCTGAAGCTCAATTTCATCAGTGATCTTGTCATCGCCAATCGCACGATTGCCTTCCAGAATCACGCGGTTAACGATGGGGTTCTCTTCCACGTAAAGAACCAGCGACGCGCCGTCGACGGCCACTCTGACGTCGGAGAACAGATTGGTGCTGTAAAGGGTCTGGATCGACAGATTGATCAAACGCGAGTTGGGAAGATCTCCGGGCTGGATCAGCAGATAAGACAGAATCGTATCCGCTTCGACGCGCTGATTGCCTTCCACAAGGATCTGCAGGATGGGCTGCTGAGCTCGTTCCGGTGAGCTTTCCACCTGCGCCGTCTCGGAGGCGGAGGTGACGGGGTTAACGCCCGCATCCTGCGCATGGCCGACGCCTGCGGTAATCACGCTCAGGAGCGCAGCCGCCAATCCTTTGAAAATCACATTCATGAAAGGCCCTCGTCCCTCGCCCGCGACGCCCCCTGTCACAGGAACTGTCCGCGCAAATAACTCAAATCATTCCAAGTGGCCACCAAGAACATGGCCAAAATCAAGCCAAGACCCAGCCGAAACCCAATTTCCTGAACGGAGGGGCTTGGCGGGCGCTTCGCTATCGCTTCATAGGCGTAGTACACAAGGTGCCCGCCGTCGAGAACCGGAATGGGCAGAAGATTCATTAACCCCAGTCCGACGCTTAACAGAGCCGACAGCGCCAGCATCACCACAAACAGCCGTTCAAGCCGCGTCAGCAGACCCACAGGCTGCGCCGCGCCCCCATCACTGACCGCCAGATTTGCCAGCTGACCCGCTGTCGTAGCGATGCCAACAGGGCCATTGATATGCTCGGTAGAGGCGCGGCCGGTGACCAGTCGCGAAAGATAGCTGATGATCATGCCGGTGGTGTCGACCGTCCGTGTCACGCCATAAACCGGCGCTTCCCAGAGCGCGGGACGCACCACCTGTATCTGCGCGTCCTGAGAGACGCCGACGCCCATGAAGCCCACAGCGCGCTCGCCGCCCAGACCGTCAGGCCGCAAGGTGCGATCTGGCGTGACCGTCAGTTCGACAGGCGCTCCGTCCCGCTCGACCGTAAAGCGAATGGGTTGATTGGCCCGGGTGGCCACATATTCGCGGATAGAGTTGAAATTGTTGATCTGTGATCCGTTGATTTCGGTCACCAGATCTCCGGATTGAAAACCGCCTTGCGCCGCCGCCGAACCTTCTTCCACGACACCGATGCGCGGTTCGATCACCTGCTCGCCGTTCATCACCCCGAGGACCGAGAACAGCACCATCGCCAAGAGGAAATTGGCCAGCGGCCCCGCCGCCACGATGAAGGCGCGCTGCCAGACCGGTTTGAAATGCAGCACGCTGTCCGGATCGGGATGCTCCGCGCGCAGTCTGTCGAGCGTGTCGTAATCGGGCGCGCTGGCGGCGTTGGCGTCGCCGCGGAACTGGACATAGCCGCCCAGCGGCAAGGCGCTGACCTTCCAGACCGTCCCCAGCTTGTCGGTGCGCGAGACCAGCGTCGGGCCAAAGCCCATGGAAAACGCGTCCGCATGCACGCCGCACATCCGCCCGGCCCAATAATGGCCCAGCTCGTGAATAATCACGACAAAGCCCATCACCAGGATGAAGGCGAAAATGGACAGGGTTCCGGACCCAAGCCAGTCGAGCATGTAGTCTCCTTACGCAGCAGCCGCTTAGCGCACTCGCTGCTTAACCGCGTCCATCGCCAACCGACGCGCTTGCCGGTCTACGTCTAACACAGCCTCAAAGCCAGATGGCTGCACGGATGCGACGCCGTCTGCTTCCCCTCGCTCCAGAGAGTCAGAGACGCATGCCGCGATGTCAAGAAAGCCTATCTGACCATTCAGAAAGGCGGCGACCGCAACTTCATTCGCGGCGTTGAAAATCGCCGGCGCGCCCCGCCCCGCATCAAACGCCGCACGCGCCAGGCCAAGCGCTGGAAACCGAACCGGATCAGGAGCTTCGAAGGTAAGCTGGCTGAGCTTGGCGAGGTCCAGCCGTTCCACAGGGGTCTCAAGCCGATCCGGCCAGGCCAGAGCGTGAGCGATGGGCGTGCGCATGTCCGGCATGCCCAGCTGCGCCAGCATTCCACCATCAACATACTCAACCAGGCCATGCACAATGGAGTCCGGGTGCACCAGAACATCCACTTCGGTCTGCGCCAAGCCAAACAGATGGCACGCCTCGATAATCTCAAGGCCCTTATTCATCATGGTGGCGCTGTCCACCGAGATCTTGGCCCCCATGGACCAGGTGGGATGGGCCACGGCCTGAGCGGGACTCGCCTGTCCCATCTGCTCAAGCGACCAGTCTCGGAACGGGCCGCCCGATGCAGTCAGAATGATCTGGCGAATGCCGGCGCGTTGCTGCTCGTCAAAGGCCTGGAAAATGGCGTTATGTTCTGAATCAACTGGCAGCAGACGGGCGCCCGCCTCTCGCGCAGCTGTCATGAACAGATCGCCGGCGCAGACCAGCGCCTCTTTGTTCGCGAAAGCCACGGCGGCGCCCCGGCGCACAGCCTCCAATGTCGGCGGCAGTCCGGCTGCGCCGACAATCGCCGCCATCACCCAGTCCGCGGACATGCGCGCGGCTTCACAGACGGCGTCAGGACCTGCAGCGTTGCGAATAGCCGTCCCCTTCAGCGCGGCCGCCAGCGCCTGACCTGCTTCAGGGTCGGCGACGGCGCAAAAGCGCGCCTGTGTCCGAATCGCCAGCTGCGCCAGATCCTCCGCCTGACTGTTCGCCGTCAGCGCCACGACCTCGAAAGCTCCGTCCGGCGCACGCTCGATCAGATCCAGCGTGGCGCGCCCCACAGAGCCTGTTGCGCCCAGAATTGTGACTGTCCGTGCGCTCATGCGCTTCCTCCAGGCCAGCCGCCCGGACCGATCCACGACCAGAGCCCGGCGAACAGAGCCGCCATCATCAGCGCATCCACGCGGTCCAGAACACCGCCATGCCCGGGGATCACCGTACCGGCATCCTTGACGCCGAAGCGGCGCTTGGCCAGCGACATCAACAGATCACCCGCCACCGCCATAAGCGCCGTGGGGGCCGCCAGAATCGCGCCATGCCTGGGGTCCCAGCCGGCCCACCAGGCCGCGAATGCGCCCGCGATCACGCCAAAGGCGAGCCCCGCGACCAACCCCGCCCAGGTCTTGTTCGGGCTGGCGGCGGGCAACAGTTTCCAGCCGCCCAGCCAGGATCCCGCCAGATAGGCGAACGTATCTGCGGCCCAGACCACGCTGATCAGAAAGACGACGCCCGCCAGCCCAGCGGTGTCCTCATGCCGCAATGCGCCCAGCACGCTGGCGGCCAACGCCACATAAGCGACGCCGAACAACGCTTCATACCCCCGTCCGCGTGGCCGCCGATCGGCATAGGCCGCCAAAGCGCCGCCCAGAATCCAGACGGCAGCCCCCAGCAGTTCAAGCTGGCTGGCGAGCAACACCCCGCCCACCGCCGTGCTGGTGGCGATCGCAAACGCGCGCGGCGGAGCCATAGGGTCGGACATGCGCACCCATTCCCACGCCATGGCGGCGGAAAAGGCGGCGATGAAGATGGAAAAGGCAGAGCCGCCCCAGATCACCAGCCCGATTGAGACAGGGGCAAGCGCCAACGCGGATAACACCCGGCGGGAGAACATGGGATCGCCGCGCACAGGCTTGCGAGGCATGTTTACATCGTCAGCACGGTCGGGGTCAGCCATGACGCACGCCGCCATAGCGACGGTCCCGGCTGGCGTATTCGGACAAGGCGTCCTGAAAGGCTGACTTGTCAAAGTCAGGCCAGAGAACGTCCATGAACACAAATTCCGCGTATGCGGCCTGCCACAAGAGAAAGTTGGAGATGCGGTGTTCGCCGCTGGTGCGGATCACCAGATCAGGGTCAGGCAGACCCGCAGTGTCCAGATACCTGGCGAAATCTGCTTCTCTCACCTGTGATAAATCGCCGTCATGCGCCTCGGCCGCCCGGCGCGCCGCACGAATAATCTCGTCACGGCCACCATAATTAAAAGCGATGTTGAGAAAGAAGGCGTCATTGCCCGCCGTCCGCGTTTCCACAGACTCAATCAGGCTCAACAATTCCTCTTTAAGCCCCTCATGGCGCCCGAGAATTCGCACGCGAACGCCTTCGGCGTGCAACCGGTCCAGATCCGCCGCAACGAAATGCCGTAGCAGCTCGAACAACGCCTCGACCTCTGAAGCCGGACGGTTCCAGTTCTCGGTGGAAAAGCTGAACAGTGTGAGATAACGCACGCCCAGCTGGCCGGCGGCGCGCACGGCCTCGCGCACCGCCTCGACCCCTTTGCGATGACCAAAGGCCCGCGGGCGCCCCCGAGACGCCGCCCAGCGACCATTGCCATCCATGATGATGGCGACGTGCCGGGGCGTCTGGCCGGACGGTTCGGTCTCGCTCATGGAAACGGCCCTCCCGCCGTCGCAGGGCGCCCGCAAGCGAGCGCCCGTCCCATCAGACCTGAGTGATCTCGTCCTGCTTGGTCTTCAGCAGGGTGTCGATGGACGCCACTTTGGCGTCTGTGAGTTTCTGGATCTGATCAGCCAGCTTCTTGTGCTGGTCTTCACTGATCTCATTGTCTTTTTCGTCGCGCTTGAGCTGATCCATACCATCACGGCGGACATTGCGCACGGCGACTCGGGCGTTCTCGGCATAGGAGCCCGCGGTTTTGGCCAGCTCCACCCGGCGCTCTTCATTCAGCGGCGGAATCGGAATGCGCAGAGTTTCGCCCTCAGACACCGGGTTCAGACCCAGCGAGGAATTGCGAATCGCTTTTTCCACAGCACCGGCCAAGGTCTTGTCCCAAACCGAAATTGTGATCATGCGCGGCTCAGGCACAGACACGTTGCCAACCTGGTTGATCGGGGTCAGCGCGCCATAAGCCTCAACCTTGATCGGGTCGAGCAAGCTGGCGTGAGCGCGGCCGGTGCGCAGGCCGGCGAACTCTTTCTTGAGCGCTTCAATCGCGCCATCCATGCGGCGCTCGATGTCTTTAATGTCGAAACCGGACATGTCCGTGTCTCCCCTTTTATTGCGGCTTCAGGTGGATGAGCCGCCGACGACCGTACAGGTGCCCTCGCCATCCAGAACCCGGGCGAGACCGCCCTGTTCGCGGATATTGAACACAACGATCGGAATCTGGTTGTCGCGCATCAGCGTCACCGCCGAGGCGTCCATAACTTTCAGATCGCGCGCCAGAACGTCGATATAGTCAAGAGACTCAAAGCGTTTGGCCTGCGGATTTTTACGCGGATCATCATCATAGACGCCATCCACGCTGGTGCCTTTGAACAAGGCGTCGCACCCCATCTCGGCGGCGCGCAAGGCGGCGGCCGTGTCGGTGGTGAAAAATGGATTGCCCGTGCCGGCGGCGAAGATCACCACGCGGCCACGCTCCATATGACGCACGGCGCGGCGGCGAATATAAGGCTCGCACACAGTGGTCATGGGAATTGCGGACTGAACGCGGGTCTGTACGCCAACACGCTCGAGTGCGGTCTGCATGGCCAGCGCGTTCATCACGGTCGCCAGCATGCCCATATAGTCAGCGGCCGCGCGTTCCATGCCTTTCGCGGCGGCGGTCAGGCCGCGGAAAATGTTTCCGCCGCCGATCACCAGACACAGCTCGTAGCCGGCCTCGACCGCTTCGCCGACTTCGCGGGCGATGCGGTCTGCAGTTGTCATGTCGATGCCGTAGGGCTGATCGCCCATCAGGGCTTCACCGGAAACCTTCAAAAGAACCCGTTTATAGGGGCCTTTAGGCGTAATTAGCGGTCGGTCCTCGGTGTCGGTCACGGCAAGCTCCGCATGATTGCTGTCTTCAGATGGAGTCCGGCCCGGACGTGTCTTCACACGCCCGGGCCGAAATTGTTAGCCTTTAGCGACGGCTGCGACTTCAGCGGCGAAGTCTTCTTCTTTTTTCTCGACGCCTTCACCCAGGACCATGCGAACAAAACCGGTCAGTTCGATCGGTGCGCCCGCATCACCTTCAGCGGCCTTGATGGCTTCTGCGACGGTCTTGTCGGTGTCAAACACGAAGACCTGCTTCAAAAGCACAACTTCTTCATAGAATTTGCGCAGACGACCTTCGACCATTTTCTCAACGATCTGCTCAGGCTTGCCGGATTCGCGGGCCTGGCCTGCGAACACCTGGCGTTCTTTTTCGACCACAGCCTGATCGAGCTCGCCCTCGTGGACGGCCAGCGCCGGTGCGGGCGAACCCGCCGCAACGTGCATGGCGACCTTCCGGCCCAGCTCGGCGAGAACCGCCTTGTCGCCTTCGGACTTCAGCGCAACCAGCACGCCAATTTTGCCCATGCCGTCGCCGGCGGCGTTGTGCACGTAAGCCGCGACGACACCCGGATCCACAGACAGGGTGGCGGTGCGGCGAACCGACATGTTCTCGCCAATCTGAGCGATCAGATCGGTCATGGTGTCGGCCACGGACTTGCCCGAAGACATCTGAGACGCGTTCAGGGCTTCCACAGAATCCGCTTTGATCGCCAGACCGGCGATCTCGCCAACGGCGTTCTGGAAGATCTCGTTGCGAGCCACAAAGTCGGTCTCGGCGTTCACTTCAACAGCGGCGGCGGACATGCCAGCGCCGGTGTCTTCCGCTTTAACGGCCACCAGGCCTTCAGCCGCGACGCGGTCGGCTTTCTTTGCGGCCTTGGACAGGCCTTTCTTGCGGAGCCAGTCGACGGCGGCTTCCATGTCGCCGTCAACTTCCACAAGCGCCTTTTTGGCGTCCATCATGCCGGCGCCGGTTTTGTCGCGAAGCTCTTTGACGAGAGCAGCGGTGATCTGAGCCATGGGGAGGTCTCCTTGGATCGCGCTAGGGCGCTATTAGGATTTGGCGTCTTCAGCCGGCGCTTCCGCAGCTGCGGGCGCGGCTTCGGCGGCGGGTTCTTCGGTCGGAGCGGCTTCACCGTCGTCCACGCCCAGAGCCACTTCGCTCGGCGCTTCAGATTCACCCAGATCCATGCCCAAAGCGGCCTGGCTGTCGGCGATGCCGTCCAGAACGGCGTCAGCGATCAGGTCGCAATACAGCGACAGAGCGCGAGAGGCGTCATCATTGCCCGGGATCGGGAAATCAATCGGATCCGGATCACAATTGGTGTCCAGGATCGCCACCACCGGAATGTTCAGGCGCTTGGCTTCCTGAATGGCGATGGACTCCTTGTTGGTGTCGATCACGAACATCAGGTCCGGCGTGCCGCCCATTTCCTTGATGCCGCCCAGGGAGCGCTCGAGCTTTTCACGCTCGCGGGTCAGCATCAGGATTTCTTTCTTGGTCAGACCGGTCGGGCCGCCTTCGGCGTCCAGAAGGGTCTCCAGCTCGCGCAGGCGCGCGATGGAGTTGGAGATGGTCTGCCAGTTGGTGAGCGTGCCGCCCAACCAACGGTGATTCATGTAGTACTGTGCACAGCGCGACGCGGCCTGCGCAATCGGCTCGGCAGCCTGGCGCTTGGTGCCCACAAACAGAACGCGACCGCCTTTGGCGGCGACTTCACGCACTTTCACCAAAGCCTGGTGAAGCAGCGGAACGGTCTGCGACAGATCGAGAATGTGGATGTTGGCGCGTTCACCGAAGATGTAATCTTTCATCTTCGGGTTCCAGCGGTGGGTCTGGTGACCGAAGTGACAGCCGGCTTCAAGCAGCTGACGCATGGAGAATTCAGGAAGAGCCATAATTTTAGGTCCTTTTTCCGGTTGGCCTCCGCGGAGCGGAGCCGCTCGCCGCACCTGTCATCCAGCTGGACATCAGACACGACTTGCGACACCGGAGCGACTTTTCACCTGAAAAGCCGAAGCTCCGCGTGCGGGATCGGGCGCGCTTATACGAGCCGCAGCGCAAAGCTGCAAGCCGTGAGAGCGGACTTTCCGCCTCTCAAACCCGCCTGAACTGACATTTTTGAAGTCTGTCCGGCCTGATGGGCGCCTTAGAGCGTTTCCACCTCCAGAACGCCGGCGACCGCCTTCACCGCGGCGCGGGCGGCGGGGTCGACGGCATGGCGTCCCGGCAAACGCACTTCCGCGAGCCGTCCGTCAGATAAAGGCACGATCAGATGTATGGAGCCTTTCACCGCGCCCTCCCGGCCGTCGGCCCGGTCAATGCGCTTTCGCAAGGGTTCAAGCGCTCCCGATTGCCCCAGCCGGATCTTGAGGCCCTGACCAATATGCTCAGCGGCAAAGGGATCAATGGTGTCGGCCCCGTCTATGATCAGCCGCAGTCCTTCGTCCTGCGCCTCGATCTTGGCGTTCACCAGCACCGATGCGCCCGGTTCGATCACCTCGCGGATTTCCCGCAGCACCTTGGGGGGAACCAGCGCCTCAAATTCGCCCGAAGGGTCTGACAGTGTGACGAACGCAAATTTCTCGCCTGAACGCTGAGAGACTTTTTCCTGACGACGGCGCACCACGGCGGCGAGCCGCGCGGCGCGCGCGCCCTCCGCAGCTTTTGACGCCAGGTCGGCAAACACCACCACGCCGCGCCGGGCCAGGGCCGGCATCATATCATCGAGCGGGTGACCGGACAGGTAAAAGCCGATGGCGGCGAGCTCTTCATCCAGTCGCCGAACCGGATCCCAGGGTTCGGGGTCAGGCAGATTGGGGCGCTCAAGTTTGGCGCCGCCTGTGTCCCCGCCCCCGCCGAACAAGGACGCTTGCGCGCTGTCGCGTTCGGACTGGGCGTTCTGAGACACAGATAACAGCATTTCAGCGGACGCCAGCGCCTTGGCCCGATCAGGCTCCAGAGTGTCGAAGGCCCCGGCGCGCGCGAGGTTTTCAAAAGCGCGCTTGTTCACCTGACGCGGATCCACCCGTTCGGCGAAATCAAACACGTCCTTGTAAGGCCCGCCTTTACGGCGCACCTCGGCCACATGCTCCATCGCCGAATACCCGACATTTCGGATGGCGCCGAGCGCATAGCGGATCTTGCCCTCTTCAAGGGCGAAGTCCGCCTTGGACGCATTCACATCCGGCGGCAAAACTTCGAGACCGATCCGTTTGGCTTCCTGGAAGAAGACAGCGAGCTTCTCGGTGTTGGCGCTATCGAGGCTCATCAGGCCGGCCATAAAGGCGGCGGGGTGATTGGCTTTCAGCCACCCCGTCTGATAGGCGATCAGGGCATAGGCGGCGGCGTGGGATTTGTTAAAGCCATAGCCGGCGAATTCGGCCACCAGATCAAAGATATAATTGGCCTTGTCTTTGGGTACGCCGCGCTGCTCCGCTCCTTCGTTGAAGCGTACGCGTTGTTTGTCCATCTCCTCCTTCTTCTTCTTGCCCATGGCGCGGCGAAGAAGGTCGGCCTCTCCAAGAGAATAGCCGGATAGGATCTGGGCGATTTGCATCACCTGTTCCTGATAGATGATGACCCCGTAGGTCTCTTTCAGGACAGGCTCGAGATCAGTGTGCAGATAATCGGGCGCCTTGCGTCCGAATTTGCGGTCCACATAGACGTCGATATTCTTCATCGGCCCGGGCCGATACAGCGAGATCAGCGCGATGATGTCTTCGATGCTGTCAGGCTTGAGCTTGCGCAGCGTGTCGCGCATGCCCGTACTTTCAAGCTGGAACACGCCGATGGAGGACCCCGCGCCCAGAAGCTCATAGGTGGCGGGATCTTCCAGACTGATCTCGTCCATGTCCGGGCGCGCCAACCCCGCGCTTTCAATATAGCTCAGCGCCCGAGCAATCACGGTGAGGGTTTTCAGACCCAGAAAGTCAAACTTCACAAGGCCCGCAGGCTCGACCCATTTCATATTGAACTGAGTGGCGGGCAGGTCCGAGCGCGGATCCTGATACAGCGGGACAAGATCCGTCAGCGGCCGGTCGCCAATCACGACGCCGGCGGCGTGAGTGGAGGCGTTTCTGAACAGGCCCTCCAATTGCAAGGCCACAGTGATCAACTGATCGACCATGTCGTCGGTGCGCTGCATTTCCTGCAGCTTGGGCTCGGTCTTCACCGCTTCCGCCAGAGTGACGGGCTGGGCGGGATTGTTCGGCACCTGCTTTGCGATCCGGTCCACAAGCCCGAACGGCAATTGCAACACCCGGCCCACATCACGCACCACCGCGCGCGCCTGCAAGGTGCCGAAGGTGATGATCTGCGCCACCCGATCCTGACCGTAACGCTCTTGCACATAACGGATCACCTCACCGCGGCGATCCTGGCAAAAGTCCACGTCAAAGTCCGGCATGGACACGCGTTCAGGGTTCAAGAAGCGCTCAAACAGCAGGCCGAACCGTAGCGGATCCAGGTTGGTGATGGTCAGCGCCCAGGCGACCAGGGAGCCTGCGCCCGACCCCCGCCCAGGTCCCACCGGGATATCGTGGGATTTCGCCCACTGGATAAAGTCCGACACGATCAGGAAATAGCCCGGAAACCCCATGCGCTCGATGACGCCAAGCTCGTAATCCAGGCGTTCGAAATAGGCTTCGCGCGTATCGGCCATCTCGATTCTGGAGAGCCGGTCTTCCAGACCTTCGGTGGCCCGGGCGCGCAATTCCTCAGCTTCATTTCGATCGCCTTGAGTGGGAAAGCGCGGCAAAATCGGCTTGGAGGTGCGCGGCCGGAACGCACAGCGTTTTGCGATTTCCAGCGTATTGGTGATCGCTTCTGGCAGGTCGGCGAACCGCTCCGCCATGGCTGCGCCGGATTTAAAGTCATGTTCAGCGGTCAGCTTGCGCCGCTCATCCATGCTGACATAGGCGCCTTCGGAGATGCACAGCAACGCATCATGAGCCTGATAGAATTCAGGCTTGGAGAAATACGGCTCATTCGTCGCTACAAGCGGCAGATCCAGGCCATAAGCCTGATCGATCAGCCAGGCTTCGGCGGTAACGTCATCGGCGCGGCCGTGACGCTGAAGCTCAAGATACAACCGGTCCGGAAAATGCGCCCGCAGGCGCGTCAACACGTCCTGCGCCAAGCCTTCACGACCAGTGCAGACAAAACGGTTGAGCACGCCCTCAAATCCGCCCGTCAGGCAGATCAGCCCCTCACTGTGTTCGAGCACTTTTTCAATCGGCGCATGAGGCTCGTCTGTGGCGGCGACATCGAGATAGGCCGCTGAAGACAGCTTCATCAGATTGGCGTAACCCTCTTGAGATTGCGCCAGCAAAACCAGCGTGCCGTCCGGCTTCGCACGCTCCCCCGGACGCGGGGCCTCGACCTGAACTGATAGCGTCACCCCCGTAATCGGCTGGACGCTCTCGCCCGAGAGCACTTCGGAAAACTCAAGCGCGCCGAACAGATTGTTGGAGTCGGTGATCGCCGCCGCCGGCATGGAGAAGGTTTTGCACAGCGCCGCCGTCTCCTTGATCCGGATCGCCCCTTCCAGCAGGGAATAGGGCGACCGGACGCGTAAATGGACGAAGGGGGCATCGCTCACGACGGGCGCTCCAGATCTGGCGGACTCACCACTTCATTCTAACGCCCGCCCGGCGTCGAGGTCAGCCTGCGATTGCGGCGGAGAGGCTGAGCGCCACAGCGATGAAGCCGACGATGACGGCGGCGGATGTCATATCTTCAATGAGGTTACGCATGGGGACAACTCCTTGATCAGCTGCGCTTAACCACAGCCATTCCCGTTTTGTTCCATTGCATATTTTCTGCTTTTGTTCCGCCCGTCAAGCCGTTTTTGATTCGAATTGAAAAGCTGCGGAAAACCCGCAACTTGGAACATTCTATGAACGGAGTCGGAGAGCGTCAGGCGCTTTTGAACGGGACCACGTGACCGCGATCCAGCGTCACGACACGATCCATGCGCGAAGCCAGCTCGTGATTGTGCGTGGCGATCAACGCCGCCGCCCCTGCCCCACGGCAGGCGTGTGCGAGCGCTTCAAACACCTGATCAGAGGTCGCGGGATCAAGATTGCCCGTCGGCTCGTCTGCGAGAAGAATGCGAGGCGCGTTCACCAAGGCCCGTGCAATCGCAACGCGCTGCTGTTCGCCGCCCGACAATTGCCCCGGACGGTGGCGCAAGCGTCCGCCCAACCCCAGAGCAGTGAGTTGGCTCTCCGCGGCCTCGCGCGCAGCTTTATGGCTCGCTCCAGAGATCATGCGCGGCAAGGCGACGTTATCCAGAGCGTCCAGTTCAGGCAGCAGGTGGTGGAATTGATAGACGAATCCCACCTCACGACGGCGTAACGCCGTGCGCTCGCTCTCTGACAGCGCCAGCCCGTTCTGCCCGCCAATCCAGACCTCGCCGGCATTGGGCGCTTCAAGCAAAGCCGCCGCATGCAGCAGTGAGGACTTGCCCGACCCGGACGGGCCCACCAACCCCACCAGTTCGCCGGGCGTGAGGTCGAGATCGGCGTCAGTGAGCACCTCGAGCCGTTCGCCCTCGGTCTCATAAATGCGGGTGATCCCGCGCAGGGAGAGCGCTGGCTTACTCATAACGCAGCGCCTCCACAGGGTCGATGCGGCCCGCCCGCCAGGACGGCGCCAGGGTCGCCACCAAGGACGCGAACACGCCCCAGAAGGACACGAACGCCACCTCGCCCCAATCGAGCCGCGCAGGCAGGCGGTACAGCGAATAGACGCTGGGGTCGAACACATTCACCCCGCTAACCCAGGAGACGAAGTCCTGTATCGGGCCGATGCCCACGACCGCCAACAATCCCAGAGCAATCCCGGCCAGCGTACCGAGCACGCCCACCGCCGCCCCGGCGATAAGGAAAATGCGCATGATTGCGCCCTGACTGGCGCCCATGGTGCGTAAAATCGCGATGTCGCGGGTCTTGTTTTTCACCAGCATGACAAGGCCGGAGATGATGTTCATCGCCGCGATCAACACGATAGCCGACAGGATCAGCCGCATGGCGACCCGCTCGACCTGAAGCGCATTCCAGAACGCCTGGTTCTGTCGTCGCCAGTCAAACATGACGCTGCCCTCAGGCGCGATGGCGCGAATGGCCTCGATCACCGGTTCGGGCGCATCGGGATTGGCGATCCGCACATCAATATAATCGCCCTGGGCGGGCCGATTGAAAAACAGCGCCGCCTGATCAAGCGGCATGTAGATAAGGATCTGATCGAGATCCTGAACCCCGACACTCAGAAGTCCGCCAATGGTGTAGCGCTTGGAGCGCGGCGTCATGCCAAGCGCTGTAGACGCCCCTTGGGGCGACACCAGGGTCACCTGCTCACCTACGCCAACGCCCAGCTGAGCGGCCATGACCGTGCCCATTATGATGACGTCGCCGCCATTGCGTCCTTCGCCGAACTGTTCAATCGAGCCCGCCACCAAACCGCCGCCCGCATCGTCTGCGCCATGTGCGCCTGTGATGAGATCAAACCGGGCGAGATCGTCAGGACGCACGCCGGACACCTGCGCAAAGGCGGCGGATCGTCCTGATGTCACAAGCGCTTGCCCGGTGGCGACCGGCCCCGCCTGTCGCACGCCGTCAAGCTCCCGGATCCGGTCCGCCAGGGTCAACGCCGCCTCGCCCTGCTCGGACGGCACATAGACATAAATATGGGGCTGAACGCCCAGAAGCCGCGTCAAAAGCTCGTGCCGGAACCCGTTCATCACGCTCATCACGGTGATCAGCACTGCGACTGCCAGCATGATGCCCACAAACGAGATTACAGAGATCAGCGTGACGCCGCCATGCTTCTTGCGGGCGCGCAAATACTTGAACGCCAGCATGAATTCATAGCCGGAGAACGGCGCCGCGCCTGAAGACGGCGGAGTCTCGGGCGCTGCTGTCGATGCGGCGTCAGAGCTCACTTGAACGCGCCCTCCACAAGACGATTGACGGCGTCTTCAAGGCTGAGCTCATGACGCTCGCCGCTCGCGCGGATCTTGACCTCGACCTTGCCCTCTTTCAGGCCGCGCGGACCGATGACCACCTGATAGGGCACGCCGATCAGGTCCATGGTGGCGAATTTCGCGCCCGCCCGCTCATTGGTGTCGTCCAGAAGCGGCTCAAGCCCGGCTGCGTCGAGCTTGGCGTACACATCGTTGCTAGCGGCGTCACACGCCTCGTCACCGGCGCGCATATTGATGACGCCTGCACCGAAAGGTGCGACGGCTTCAGGCCAGATCACGCCGTTTTCATCATGGCTGGCCTCGATGATCGCGCCCAGAAGACGCGACACGCCAACGCCGTAAGAGCCCATATGGACCGCCGTATCCTTGCCGTCCGGGCCGGTGACCAGCGCCTTCATCGGGTCGGAATACTTGGTGCCGAAATTGAAGATATGGCCCACTTCGATGCCGCGGGCGGACAAGCGGCGTTCTTGCGGCACTTCGGCTTCAAAGCGCGCGGCGTCGTGCATTTCCTCGGTGGCGGCGTAGAGCGCGGTGCGCTGATCAACCAGCGGCTGAAGATCGCCGTCAAAATCCACCTCGCCCGGGGCGGGCATATCCACAAGCTGGCTATCGCAGAAGACTTCGCTTTCGCCGGTTTCGGCCAAGATGATAAATTCATGCGAGAGCTTGCCGCCAATGGGGCCCGTATCCGCGCGCATCGGCACGGATTTGAGCCCCATGCGCGCAAATGTATTAAGGTAGGCTACAAACATCTTGTTATAAGCCCTTGTGGCGCTTTCGAGATCGAGATCGAAGGAATACGCGTCCTTCATCAGGAATTCGCGCCCTCGCATCACGCCGAAACGCGGGCGGATCTCGTCGCGGAACTTCCACTGGATGTGATAGAGAATCTTCGGCAGGTCCTTGTAGGACCGGCAATAGCCGCGGAAGATCTCGGTGATCATCTCTTCATTGGTCGGACCGTACAGAAGATCACGCTCATGGCGGTCGACGATGCGCAGCATCTCCTTGCCGTAATCGTCGTAACGCCCACTCTCGCGCCACAGATCTGCAGGTTGCAGCGTCGGCATCAACAGCTCGATCGCGCCGGCGCGGTTTTGCTCCTCGCGCACAATGGTCTCGATCTTGCGCAGCACCCGCAGCCCCAGAGGCAACCAGGCGTAGATCCCCGCCGCTTCCTGGCGGATCATGCCGGCGCGCAACATGAGCTGGTGAGAGACGATCTGCGCGTCAGAAGGAGTTTCCTTCAGCACGGGCAGGAAAAAGCGGGACAGGCGCATGGGGCAAGAATCCGGCGACAATGAAAAACTGCGGGAACCCAACGATTAGACTTCGCGTTGGAGAAGGACAAGCCATCCATGCCCGCCCTGGCCTATGGAAGTCATGCAACTTGCGCTGGATCACTGCTGATGAGCGAAATCCTCGACGCGTCTGGAGGCCAAACCTCGAAAAAGGCGCTGACGATCACGCAACTGATCGCAGGCATGGCGATGTTCGGCTCTGCCACGCCCGTTAGCAAGATCGTGACCCAGGCTGCGCCTGTTTTCATCGCCTCACTGTTCCGGGTGGGCCTAGGCGCGTTGTTTCTGGCGCCCCTCGCCTGGCGGCGTCGCGAAGAAATGCGCGACATCGCGACAGGCGATTGGGTGCGGATCGGCTTCATCGCCCTTTTCGGCATGGTGGGCTTTTCCGCCTTCATGCTCTACGGCATGCGGCTGGCGTCCGGCGTGACAGGCGCTGTGGTGATGAGCACCACTCCAGCGGTGACGGCCGCAGCCTCCATCGCATTTCTGGGCGACAGATCAACCTGGCGCAAACTTGCCGCCATTGCCTGCGCGGTCATCGGCGTTCTGGTCTTGCAACTGGGCGGCTTTGGCGCTGAAGCTGGGGGTTCGCTCTGGGGCGTCGTTCTGGTGTTTGCCGCAGTTAGTTGTGAAAGCGCCTACACACTACTGGGCAAGACGGTGACGAAGACCCTGGATCCGGTTCTGGTGACATTTCTGGCCTCCGCGCTTTCTATTCCGCTCTTTGTTCCGCTGGCGATTTGGCAATGGTCAGAGTTCACGCCGTCAGAGTTTGACGCCCGTATCTGGACCGCACTGATCTGGTACGGACTGGGCACGCTCGCACTGGGCAGCTGGCTCTGGTATGCAGGCGTTCAAAAAGCTGAAGGCGCGACCGCTGCGGCGTTCATGGGCGTGATGCCGGTATCCGCACTGGTTCTGTCTTACATCCTGCTTGGCGAGCCGTTCGCCTGGGCGCACTTGGCCGGCTTCGCCGTCGTGTTCTCAGGCGTCATACTCATGAGCTGGGAGCACGCCAGCATGTCAAACGGCAGCGAGACGCCTGAAGAAAACTGATCGCTAATCGTACTCGATATAGCTCGGCCCCCAGGACAGGGAGTCCAGATCAACCAGGCCAAACTCGAGGATCGTGAACAAGACCAGCCAGACGCCGGCGGTGAGCACGGTCGCCAGCCACATTTTTTCACGTACGCGCGGGAGGACCGGTGCGCCCGGCTCTGAGCCCTCAACCACATCATTGTCTTCAAACTGGCCGCGCACATTCAGCGGCAACACGCCAAGAAAGAGCATCCACCACGAAATCAGGAAGATGACCACGCCGGTGACCAGACCGACACCCCGGTCCGGCAAAAAGCCCTGAGCAATCCAGATCACAAAGACCAGGCCCAGAAGGGCGTATTCTGCATAGCGCCTCACTGGCCCGCCTCACCTTTGTAAAACGCCGGATCCTGCATCAGTTCCACCAGAACGCCGCCTGTATCCTTGGGATGGACGAAGATAACCGGCACGCCGTGAGCGCCAATATAGGGCTCGCCGGTCCCGAGCACCGTCGCACCGCGTTCGACCATGGCGTCACGCGCTTTGACGATATCCTCCACCTCAAAGCACATATGGTGCTGGCCGCCTTTGGGGTTCTTTTCGAGGTATTTGTGGATCGGGCTCGTCTCGCCCAGAGGCTCGATCAGCTCGATTTGCATGTTGGGCAAGGTTACAAACACCACTCTCACGCCCAGATGCGGGAAATCCTTGGCCTCGGTCCGCTCCGTGGCGCCATAAAGCTCGGCGTAGACCGCTGCCGCGGCGTCCACATCCGGCGTTGCAACGCCCACATGGTTTAATCGTCCCAGCTTCATGACGGATCTCCGTGCTTATCAAACCGTGAGAATAAGGGCTTCCACATGGGGTTTCTTACCCCAGATCCGACTTGCCTCGCGGCGCACCCCGCGGCGGATCGCTTCTTCAACCGCGCCCGGATCCTTGCGCGCCCGGCGATCCAGACGCTTGAAGGCGCTGTCCGCCGCCTCCGCCAGGTCATCCAGGAAATCATCAAGATCATAGGCATAGGTGGACGCCACACCCATGGCGCGCACATCAATCTCTGACACCAGCTCGCCGTCCGCCAACACGGCGGCCACGGTCAGATGTCCGTTATAGGCCAGACGGCGGCGCTCCTTGATGGATTCCGCGTCCGCCTCGGTCAGGAAATTGCCATCCACATGCAGGCGACCTGCGGGCGCTTCATCCACGATGGACGCGCCCTCCTGGGTAATGCGAATGATGGAGCCATTGCGCGGCACTATGGCGTTGGGCACCTGAAGGTCACGGGCCAGCTGAGCATGTTCGACCAGATGGCGATACTCGCCATGCACCGGGATCGCGGTGGTGGGTTTGGCCCAGGCGTACATCTGGCGCAATTCGTCCCGGCAGGGATGGCCCGAGACATGGATGTGCTCGTCACGTTCAGTGATGATATCGACGCCGCGTTCGGCCAGACGGTTCATCAGATCAAAGATGCCGCGCTCATTGCCCGGAATAATCCGGGAGGAGAAAATCACGCTGTCACCCTTATTTAGCGTGACATTGCGATGTGATCCCTCAGCAATGCGCGACAGTGCGGCGCGCGGTTCACCCTGAGAGCCGGTACACAGCAGCAACACCTTGTCGGGCGGGAAATAGCCGATTTCCTCTTCCTCGATGAAGGGTTGGCAATCGGCCAGAAGGCCGACCGCTTTTGCGGCCTGAGTCATCCGGTGCATGGACCGCCCAACCAGGCAAACGCGACGTCCATTGGCTTCGCCAGCGCGGATCGCGGTTTCAAGGCGGGCCACATTGGAGGCGAACGCTGCGATGGCGACCCGGCCGGTCTGCTGGCCGACCAGCTCGATCAGATTGTCGCGCACATCGCTTTCAGAGCCGGATTCCCCTTCGGTGAAGACATTGGTGCTGTCACACACCATCGCCATCACGCCCTCTGCACCCGCGGCTTCCAGAGCGGCGACATCGGTCGAAGCGCCGATCAGCGGTTCAGGGTCGATCTTCCAATCGCCTGTGTGCAGAACCGTGCCCACCGGGGTGCGAATGATCACGCCATTGGGTTCAGGGATGGAGTGGGTCAGCGTCACCAGCTGCATGTCGAACGGGCCGAGCTCAAACCGAGTGTGAAGATCGATCTCGTGCAGCGCCACCTGATCCAAAAGGCCATGCTCAGCCAGACGGTCGCGCATCAGCCAGGCGGTGAACGGCGTAGCGTAGATCGGGCATTCCAGTTGGCGCCACAAATGCGCCACCGCGCCCATATGGTCTTCGTGAGCGTGGGTTAGCACGATGCCCAGAAGCTGGTGCTTGCGTTCCGCGATGAAGCGCGGATCAGGGGTGATGATGTCCACGCCCGGCGTGGTCAGATCACCAAAAGTCACCCCGCAATCAAGGATGATCCATTTGCGATCTTCTTCGGGACCATAGCCATAAAGGTTCAGGTTCATCCCGATCTCGCCAGAGCCGCCGAGCGGGACGAAATACAATGCGTTGTCAGTCTGGGTCACGATGCGTGAATCCCCTCGCCCTGAGGCGCGTTACGTTTCCAGATTTCCAGAAGGCCCCGCATGGTCAGATCAGGGTCGTAATGGTCGATTGTGCGCGCCGTACCTTCAAAGAGAGAGGCAACGCCGCCAGTTGCAATAACGGTCATGGGCTGGCCGTACTCGGCTTTGAGGCGCGTCACAAGCCCGTCGATGAGATCGACATAGCCCCAGAACACACCAGATTGCATGGCCCCGACGGTATCCTTGCCCATAACCCGTTGAGGTTTCTCGATGGCGATGCGTGGCAGACGCGCCGCCGCCTGATGCAGCGCCTGCATGGAGAGGTTGATCCCTGGCGCGATCACCCCGCCTTCGAAATTGCCTGCGTCGGAGACCACGTCAAACGTCGTGGCCGTGCCGGAATCCACAATGATCATCGCGCCGTCATAGCGCACCCGGCCGCCAAGCGCGTTCACCAGACGGTCTGCACCTGCTTCCTCAGGACGCGGCAGGTTCACGCCCACGCCCAGATCCACATGGGCGTCGCCCACGACCACAGGCTCTGCACCCACATAGCGCCGTGCCAGATTGCGCAGGTTGAACAGCGATTGCGGCACCACGGAAGAGATCACGCATCCCTTCAAGTCTTTCAGGTCAAGCCCCTGAAGTTGAAGGAGTTGCTGCAACCAGACAGCATACTCATCCGCCGTCCGCGTGGAATGGGTCGCTGTGCGCCATTGCGCGCGCCAGTCATCGCCGTCATGCACGGCGAACAACGTGTTGGTGTTGCCGCAATCAATCGCGAGAAGCATGGACCGGCTCCCTGAAACGGCGCATCAGCTTGACGCGCCGGGAAAAAATACGTCACCCGCCGAGATAAAGCGCCGACCGCCATCTTTCAAATCAAGTCGCAGCGAGCCGTCCGGCCCCAGATCTGCGAACACGCCCTCAAGCGTTTCATGATCAAGTTGCACAACGCAGCGTTCGCCGAGGCCATGGACGCGCGACAGCCAGGCCTCTCGGATCGGGGTGAACCCGTCCTGCGCCCACCGGTTGAGCCAGTGGTCAAAGCGCTCGGACAAGCGTTCTGCGGCGGCATCCACGCTCAGCTCAGCGCCTTGGGCGCGCAGATCCGTGGCGGGTCGCTCAGACCCATCAGGGTGATGTTCAAGATTGACGCCAATGCCGACCGCCAGCCACAGCCCGCCCTCCATGTGCTGGCCGGATTCCAGCAAGATACCGCTGATCTTGCGTCCGCCGACGAGGACGTCATTGGGCCATTTCAGGCGGACCTGTTCAGGGTCCAGAACGCTGGCGCACACATCCCCGACCGCGAGAGCCGCCGCAAAAGAGAGCTGAGCAGCCCGCGCGGGCTCACAATCCAGACGATACAGCCCGGTGGCGAAGAGATTGCCCGGTTTCGACGTCCAGACACGGCCCCGACGCCCGCGGCCGGAGCTCTGCCGCCGTGCGACGATCCAAAGCGGACCGCTCGCACCCGCCAGCGCCTGCCGCTTGGCTTCCTCGTTGGTGGAATCCAGCGTGTCGAAATAGCGAATCGGCAGGTCTGGCTTAGCCGCCAATGCCCGCCCCGGCATTGACCACCAGGGCGATGATAACGCCCACCACCGGCATGGACACCGCCACCAGAGCCGCCAGGCGCGACACGAGGGCCGGCCCCGCAGGCGCAGGCAGGAAATCGCCATTGGGCTCGTCAAACCAGATCACTTTGATGACGCGCAGATAGTACGCGATCGAAATCGTGGAGAAGAGCACCGCCAGGATCACCAGCCAGATCAAGCCAGCCTGCACTGCGGCGTAGAATACGAAGAGCTTGCCAAAGAAGCCGATCATGAACGGCATGCCGCCAATGGAGAACATCAGCGCCGTCATCGACCAGGCGAGCGCCGGGCGGGTCTGGGACAGACCGGCCAGATCCTCGATGCGTTCCACCATGCCCTCAGACCGACGCATGGAGAGGATGACGGCGAACGCGCCGGCAACCCCGATCACGTACAGCGTCATGTAGAACAGCACCGACCAGAGGCCGAGCGCGGTGCCCGCGGACAGGCCGACCAGCACATAGCCCATATTGCCGATGGAGGAGTACCCCATCAGGCGTTTGATATTGGACTGCATCAGAGCGCCGAACGAGCCGAACGCCATCGACAGCACCGCCATCACCATGGTGACTTGCTGCCATTGCTCGGTCATCGGGCCGAACGGCTCCATCAGAACGCGCGCCAGCAAGACCATGGCGGCGAGTTTCGGCGCCGTGGCGAAGAAAGCCGCGACCGGCGTCGGCGCGCCTTCGTACACATCCGGCGTCCACATGTGGAATGGCGCGGCTGAGATCTTGAAGGCCAGACCGGAGATCACGAAGACCAGACCGAACAGCAGCCCCATATTCTCGCCGCCTTCAGCCGCCGCAACAGCGATGGCGTCAAACGCGGTGGAGCCTGCGAAGCCGTACACAAGAGACGAGCCGTACAGCAGCAGGCCCGAGCTGAGCGCGCCCAGAACGAAGTATTTCAGGCCCGCTTCAGACGCGCGCAGGGAGTCTCGATTAAACGCGGCGAGCACGTAAAGCGCCAGAGACTGCAGCTCCAGCCCCAGATACAGCGTGATCAGGTCATTGGCCGACACCATCACGCTCATGCCCGTCACGGCGAGCGTCACCAGCACCGGATATTCAAAGCGGGCGAGCTGTTCAGCGCGCAGATAATGCCCGGCCAGAACCAAAGCCACAGCGCCGGCGAGATAGATGGCTGTCTTGGCGTACAGGGAGAAGGAATCCAGCACGAACGCGCCGTAAAAGGCGGTGCCCCCTGGGCTTTGCGCCATCCACACCGACACGCCAGCGGCGATGATCAACAGCGCCGTGGCCAGCGTCATGATGCGTTGGGCCGCCTTGGCCTCGCCCTTGGTGTAGACCCCGATGAGCAAGAGCGCCATGGCGCCGACAGAGAGCAGAAGCTCCGGCGTCAGCAGTTGAAGGTCGGCGAGCAGCGTCGAAACAGTCATGACCTGTCCTTGCTAGTACGCAGCGGTTTCAGCCGGCGCGACATCAGAGGCGGTCGCCTCGATTGTCAGCGCAGACTGGTATTGCTGGATAAGTTGGTCCACGGAGGCGCGTGTGGTGTCGGTGATCGGCGTTGAGAAGAAGCCGAAATACACCGCCAGCACGGCCAGAACGCCCAGATTGATCCACTCGCGGCCATTGAGGTCGGTGGCGGTCTCAAGCTTGGGATTGGTGATCACGCCGAAGACGACTTTCTTGTAGGCGACCAGCATGTAAACCGCCGAGAAGATCACGCCGAGCGCAGCCCCGGCAGCGACGCGGGGATCCACCTGGAAGGCGCCGGTCATGGTCATGATCTCGCCAATAAAGCCTGATGTGCCGGGAAGCCCGACATTGGCCATGGCGAACAGGCCGAACACCGCCGCAAACACCGGCATTTTGTGTACCAGTCCGCCATAAAACGAGATCTCGCGGGTGTGGAAGCGGTCATAGATCACGCCGATGCACAAGAAGAGCGCAGCGGAGATGACGCCGTGGCTGAGCATCTGGAAGATTGCGCCCTGCACCCCAAGTTCGGTCATCGTGAAGATCCCGAGGGTCACAAAGCCCATGTGTGCGACAGAGGAATAAGCGATCAGCTTTTTGATATCGGTCTGACGGAAGGCGATCAGCGAAGTGACGACGATGGCGATGATGGACAGCACGAACACCATCGGCGCAAAGAAGTCGCTCGCATTGGGGAACATCGGGATCGAGAAACGCAGGAAGCCGTAGCCCCCAAGCTTCAGCAAGATGCCCGCCAGGATCACAGAGCCTGCGGTCGGCGCCTGCACGTGAGCGTCCGGCAGCCAGGTGTGCACCGGCCACATGGGCATCTTCACCGCAAACGAGGCGAAGAAGGCCAGCCACAGCCAGATCTGCAGATCGCGCGAAAACGGATGGGTGAGCAGAACCTCGATATCGGTGGTGCCGACCTGGACGAACATCACGATCATCGCCGCCAGCATCAAAACCGAGCCGATGAAGGTGTAGAGGAAGAATTTGAACGCCGCGTAGATCCGGTTCTGACCGCCCCAGACGCCGATGATCAGGAACATCGGGATCAGAGAGCCTTCAAAGAAGATATAGAACAAGATCATGTCGAGCGCGCAGAACACGCCGATGACCAGGGTTTCCAGCAGCAAGAAAGCGGCCATGTAATCAGCGACGCGCTTTTCGAGCTTCCAGCTCGACAGGATGCAGATCGGCAGGAGGAACGCCGTCAGCACCACGAACAGCACCGAAATACCGTCCACGCCCATCTTGTAGGAGATGCCGAGCGCGGGCAGCCAAGGCAGGTTTTCCACGAACTGGAACCCGGCCTGGGACGAATCAAATTCAGCCACCAGCAACAGCGACAGCGCGAAGACAAAGAGCGACACGAACAGCGCAACACCCTTGGCGTTACGGTCCAGCACCGCGCTTTCCTCGCTGCGCATCAGGGCGCGCAGCAGCAAGATCGCGACCGCCCCAAGAGCGGGCAGGAAAGTGATGGCGGAGAGAATGGGAAGTTGACCCAGCATGAGACCCTACGCTCCAGCGCCAGCGATCAGCCACAGGGCCAGTCCGAGGACCCCGATGAGCATCACGAATGCATAGTGATAGAGATAGCCGCTCTGCAGCTTGGCGATCCGGCGAGCCGATGACATCGCCGTGGCGGCGACGCCGTTCGGCCCCAGACCATCGATGATTTTCTGATCGCCGAACTTCCAGAACAGATCGCCCAGACCGCGCGTCGCGCGGACGAATGTGGCGTCGTAGATCTCGTCCACATACCATTTGTTGAGCAAGAAGCGGTGCAAAGGCCCGCTCTTCTCGGCGATGCGGCGCGGCAGCTCCGGGTTGGCCATGTAGTAGTACCAGGCCAGTGCGAAGCCGAGCAGCGTCACGGTCACCGGCGCGAAGAGCACCCAGGTGGGCGGGTGATGACCGACATGCTCGCCATCATGGGCGTCGCCATAATCACCAGCGGCGCTGACAGCGTGATCCTGAGCCGACTGGGCTTCATCATCCGACATGGCCGCTTCCAGCGAGGCGGCTTCCGCGTCGCTCAGCTCCACACCATGCTCCTCGGCATGGCTCTGGCCATAACCTTCGACCAGATGGCCGTAATTGCCTTCAGCATACGGTCCGGCGGGCAGGCTTTCTTCCCAGAAGGTCAGAGCGCCCTTGCCGACGAAATCGGACTTGAACGCCATGCCCGCGAACAAGGCGCCAATGGCCAGCAGCACCAGCGGGATCACCATGACGGGACCGCTTTCATGGGCGTGCTTGAGCACCTCTTCCTCACCACGGTGCTTGCCGTGGAAGGTCATGAAGATCAGACGCCAGGAATAGAAGCTGGTCAGTCCCGCCGCGATCACGCCGACCCAGAAGGCGAACATGCCAAAGGCGACGCCGTCCTGGCCCATCATGAAGGCCTCTTCGATGATCATGTCTTTTGAGTAGAAGCCGGCAAAGCCCAGACCGCCGAACAGCATCGGAATCCCTACGCCCGTGAGCGCCAGCGTGCCGATGATCATCATGATCCAGGTGACCGGCAGCAATTTGTAGATGCCGCCCATATTGCGCATGTCCTGTTCGTCATGCAGGCCGTGAATGACCGAGCCTGCGCCAAGGAACAAGAGCGCCTTGAAGAAGGCGTGCGTGAACAGGTGGAACATGGCCGCCGAATAGAGGCCCAGACCGGCTGCGAAGAACATGTAGCCCAGCTGCGAACAGGTGGAATACGCGATCACGCGCTTGATGTCGTTCTGCGCCAGCCCCACGGTCGCCGCGAACAGAGCTGTCGACGCGCCGATGAAAGTGATGAAGGCGGAGGTGTTGGGCGCCAGTTCGAAGACCGGATAGGCGCGGCAGACCAGGAACACGCCCGCCGTCACCATGGTGGCGGCGTGGATCAGCGCGGACACTGGCGTCGGGCCTTCCATCGCATCGGGCAGCCAGACGTGCAGGAAGAACTGTGCGGACTTGCCCATGGCCCCGATGAACAGCAGGAAGGCGACAAGTTCGAGGACTTGGAAGTTCACGCCGAAGAACGCGATCGTCTCGTCCACCATGGCGGGAACCTGGGCGAAGACTTCGTCAAACTGCAGCGAACCGAACACCAGATAGATCGCCATAATGCCAAGCGCGAGGCCGAAATCGCCGACGCGGTTGGTCACGAACGCCTTGATGGCGGCGCTGGTGGCGCTGTCTTTCTGATACCAGAACCCGATCAGGAGGTAAGAGGCGAGCCCCACGCCTTCCCAGCCGAAGAACATCTGGATGAAGTTGTCCGCCGTCACCAGCGACAGCATGGCGAAGGTGAACAGCGACAGATAAGAGAAGAACCGCGCGCGGTGCGGATCATGGGACATGTAGCCCCACGAATAGACATGCACCAGCGAGGACACCGAGGTGATCACCACCAGCATGACCGCTGACAGCGTATCCAGGCGGATCGCCCAGCTGATCTCGAAATTACCGACCGCCATCCATTGCGCCAGCTCGATGGTGCGGGCATTGCCGTTCACTGCAACGTCGATGAACAGCACGACAGAGCCAAGCGCGGACGCGATCGTGGCGCCGGTGGTCAGGATCTGGGCCAGACGATCCCCGATCTGCTTTTGCAGCAGACCGGCGATGATGGCCGCCAGAAGCGGGGCGAAGACGACGATATAAGCCATGACCGTGCGCTAGCCCTTCATCAGGTTGACGTCGTCAACCGCGATATCGCCACGGTTGCGGAAGAAGACGACGAGAATGGCGAGGCCGACCGCGGCTTCGGCGGCTGCGACCGTCAGGATGAACATGGCGAAGACCTGGCCGGTCAGATCGCCGAGATGGGCGGAGAACGCGACCATGTTGATGTTCACAGACAGCAAAATGAGCTCGATCGACATCAGGAGAATGATGACGTTCTTCCGGTTCACGAAAATGCCGAACACGCCAATGGTGAACAGGATCGCCGCCAGGGCGAGATAATGACCCAATCCAATCTCAAGCATCAGCCAATCCCCTCGCCGCTCTTGATGTCGACGATCTCGACGGAGTCTTCGCGCTTGCGATTGACCTGGGCGTGCATGTCCTGACGCTTGACGCCGTCACGATGACGCAAGGTCAACACGATGGCGCCGACCATGGCGACCAGCAGCACGAGGCCCGCCAGCTGGAAGAAGAACACGTAGCGGTCATAAATGAGCGCGCCCAAAGCGGCGACATTGGTCATGTCGTCCGGCGTCGGCGACTGCAATGCCGAGCTCGCGCTGTCTGCACTGACCCAGCCCAGCCCTGTGGTCGCCAGGATGCCAGCGAGCGCGATGGCCACCAAACCGCCAAGCGGCGCATGACTGATGAAGCCTTCCTTCAATTGGGCGAAGTCGATGTCGAGCATCATCACCACAAAGAGGAAGAGCACCGCAACCGCGCCCACATAGACGATGACCAGGATCATCGCCAGGAACTCGGCCCCGAGAAGGACGAACAGCCCCGCCGCCGAGAAGAAGGCGAGGATCAAAAACAGCACCGCTCGAACCGGGTTCTTGGCGATCACCACCATCAAGGCGGAGAACACGGCGGTTGCTGAAAGAATGTAGAAGGCCGCTGCTGACAGCACTGTTGCCCCCCTTACGGGCGACGAGCAGGGGCTCGCCGGACTGAAATCAAATGGAGCGGGAGAGAATCCCCAGCCCCGGTATGGAGTCGCGCCGTGATAGCCTTAACGGTAGCGCGCGTCGAGTTCGAGGTTCCGCGCAATTTCACGTTCCCACCGGTCGCCGTTATCGAGGAGCTTGGCTTTGTCGTAGTACAGCTCTTCGCGGGTTTCGGTGGCGAATTCGAAATTCGGCCCCTCAACAATCGCATCCACAGGGCATGCCTCCTGGCAATAACCGCAATAAATGCACTTGGTCATATCGATGTCATAGCGCGTGGTGCGGCGCGAGCCGTCTTCACGCGGTTCGGCTTCAATGGTGATCGCCTGCGCCGGGCAGACCGCTTCACACAGCTTGCAAGCGATGCAGCGTTCTTCGCCATTGGCGTAACGACGCAGCGCGTGCTGACCGCGAAACCGCGGGCTCAGCCGTCCCTTTTCAAAGGGATAGTTGATGGTCGGCTTCTTGCGGAAGAAGTACCGCATGCCAAGTGCGAACGCGCCCCAAAAATCCATCAGGGCGGCGCCGCGCAGGGTTTGTGCAATCCGGCTCATGTCAGATCCTTAGCCCTTAACCAGCGTTCGAGTAGGCGACAATGCCGCCCATTAGCGCCACGGCGGCCAGCGAGGTGGGCAGGAAGATTTTCCAGCCCAGACGCATCAGCTGGTCATAGCGGTACCGGGGCACCAATGCTTTGACCATGGCGAACATGAAGAAGAAGAGAACCACTTTGATCGCGAACCAGAACACCGGGGGGACCCAGGTGAACGGAGCAATGTCAAACGGCGCATGCCAGCCGCCCATGAAGAGGACGGTCATCAGGGCGCACATCAGAACAATGTTGAGGTATTCGCCGATCATGAACAGCAGATACGGGGTGGAGGAATACTCCACCTGATAGCCCGCCACGAGTTCGGATTCCGCTTCCGGCAAGTCAAACGGCGGACGGTTGGTTTCCGCCAGCGCCGAGATGAAGAACATCACGAACATCGGGATGGTGATCACGAAAACGGGCACGGGGAACATGTCGAACGACAGCACATGCCAGTTCCAGAACCCGCCAGCCTGAGCCTCGACAATGTCTGTGAGGTTCATGCTGCCGACCATGAGAAGGATCGTCACCAGAATGAAGCCGATCGACACCTCGTAGGACACCATTTGCGCGGCCGAGCGCATGGCGCCCAGGAAGGGGTATTTCGAGTTGGACGCCCAACCGCCGATGATGATGCCGTAAACGCCCAGCGAGCTGATCGCAAAAATGTAGAGGATGCCGACATTAAGGTCGGAGATCACCCAGCCTGGCGCCACCGGGATCACAGCCCAGGTGATGAAGGCGAAAGTCAGAGTCAGAAGCGGCGCCAGAATGAACAGCGGCCGGTCCGCGCCAGCGGGCACAATAATTTCCTTCAGCACGAACTTGATGAAGTCCGCGAAGGATTGCAGCAGACCGAACGCGCCAACCGTGTTGGGGCCTTTGCGCATCTGAACCGCCGCCCAGACCTTGCGATCCATCAAAAGCAGGAAGGCCAGCGAGAGCAGCAAGACGACCATGAAGCCCAGGATCTGACCCACAGACGCCAGAGTACCCCAGAGCGGTCCCCATTGAGTGACGAAATCGTACATGCGCCCTACTCCGCCGCTTGCAGGGTTTGCCGCGCCGCCGTCGCCGCAGCTGAACACTCAGCCATGGTCTTGGACGCCCGCGCGATCGAATTGGTGAAGTAGAAGTCTTCCACCGGGCTCTTGAACGGCGCATCGGACACATCGCCCGCTTGCCCGAGCTCGGAAGGTTTGAAGTCGGCCGCGCTCAGAGCCCCTGGCGCATGGTCAATCTGGCCCAGAACCTCGTGATCGCCGATCAGCTTGGCGCGCAGGGCGTTCAGATCGTCATACGTCAAGGTCTTGCCAAGGCGCGCGGACAGGGCGCGGAAAATGGCCCAGTCCTCTTTCGCGTCGCCCTTGGGGAAGACGGCGCGTTCCGCCATCTGCACCCGGCCTTCAGTGTTGACGTAAAGCCCCGGCTTTTCGGTGTAAGCGGCGGACGGCAAAATCAGATCTGCGCGCTGCGCACCCTTGTCGCCGTGATGGCCCACATAGATCACGAAGGCGGAACCCAGCTTCGCTATGTCGATCTCGTCTGCGCCCAGAAGCACGATGGTGTCCACCTCGCCAGAAGACGCGCCGTCAAGGATGGCGTGGGTGTCGCGGCCGCCCTCGCCCGGCACGAAGCCCAGATCCAGCGCGCCCACACGGCTCGCCGCCGTGTGCAGCACGTTAAAGCCATTCCAGCCCTCTTTCACCGCACCGATCTTGTCAGCCAGCTCACCCGCTGCGCGCAGCACCTGCGGGCCGTCTTCACGGGCCAGGGCGCCAGCGCCGAGGATGATCATCGGACGCTCGGCGTCTTTCAGGGTCTTGATGAAGCCCGAGCGCTTGCCGCCGAGGGCTGCGAGGTCTTTTGCGCCCTCGCCCAAATGGGCATAGTCATAGGTCAGGTCATGGGCTTCGCCGATGACGCCAATTTCGCACTTGCCGGTCAGCCAGCGCTGGCGGATGCGGGCGTTCATCACAGCTGCTTCCACGCGCGGATTAGCGCCGACGATCAAAATGGCGTCGGCTTGGTCAATGCCCTTGATCGTGGAGTTGAACAGATAGCTCTCGCGCGGACCCGCGCCGAGTTTGGAGCCGTCCTGACGCGCGTCGATGGACGCAACGCCAAGCGCATCAAACAGCTCTTTCGCGGCGTAGAGCCCCTCGACATCGTTCAGATCGCCCGCAATCACGCCGATCTTGGACGCCTCGCCCGACAGCTTGTCTTCGGCGATGGTCAGGGCTTCATCCCAGTCAATCGGGGCGAGCTTGCCGTCTTTCTTGGCGAACGGACGGTCCAGACGCTGGCGGCCAAGGCCATCCCAGACAAAGCGGGATTTGTCAGAAATCCATTCCTCGTTCACGTCGTCATGCAGGCGCGGCATGATGCGCAGCACGGCGCCGCCGCGGCTGTCCACGCGGATATTGGACCCAAGCGCGTCCATCACGTCGATGGTCTCGGTCTTGGTCAGCTCCCACGGACGCGCATTAAAGGCGTAGGGGCGAGAGGTCAGCGCGCCCACCGGGCACAGATCGATGACATTGCCCGACAGTTCGGACGTCATGGACTGTTCGAGATAGGTGGTGATCTCCATGTTCTCGCCACGGCCGATCGCGCCCAGCTCGGGCACGCCGGCGATCTCGGTGGAGAAGCGGACGCAGCGCGTGCACTGGATGCAGCGGGTCATCTCCGTCTTGATCAGCGGACCCATGTATTTTTCTTCAACCGCGCGCTTGTTCTCGTCAAAGCGAGAGCCTGAGCGGCCATAGGCCAGTGACTGGTCCTGCAGGTCGCACTCGCCGCCCTGGTCACAGATCGGGCAGTCGAGCGGGTGGTTGATCAGGAGGAACTCCATTACCCCCTCGCGCGCCTTTTTCACCAGCGGGCTGAGCGTACGCATTTGCGGCGGCTCACCATTCGAGCCGCCGCGCATGTCGCGCACGAGAAAGGCGCAGGAAGCGACGGGTTTGGGCGCGCCCACCAGCTCCACCAGGCACATGCGGCAATTGCCGGCCACCGACAGGCGCTCATGATAGCAAAAGCGCGGGATTTCCCGGCCCGCCGCTTCGGACGCCTGAAGCAAGTTGTAATCGTTCGGGACGGTGACTTCCTCTCCGTCGATCACGATGGTGCGCAGATTGTCAGACATGTCTGGTTCCTACTCCGCAGCCGCTACAAACACCGGCTTGCCGGCGCGGTAGTTATTGATGCGATCCTCGATCTCGCCGCGGAAATGGCGGATCAGGCCCTGAACCGGCCAGGCCGCCGCATCGCCGAGCGCGCAGATGGTGTGGCCTTCCACCTGACCCGCAACGTCCAACAGATCGTCAATCTCGGAAATGTCCGCTTCGCCGCGGGACATGCGATCCAGCACGCGCCACATCCAGCCGGTGCCTTCGCGGCACGGCGTGCACTGGCCGCAGCTCTCATGCTTGTAGAAATACGAGATGCGCGCGATCGCTTTGACGAGATCGGTGGATTTATCCATCACGATCACCGCCGCCGTACCCAGACCCGATTTGTGCTCCTTCAGAGCATCGAAATCCATCAGCACGTCGTCGCAGATCTCTTTCGGCAGCAGAGGCACGGATGATCCGCCCGGAATGACGGCCTTGAGATTGTCCCAGCCGCCGCGAACGCCGCCGCAATGGGTCTCAATCAGGGTTCTGAGCGGAATGCTCATCGCCTCTTCAACATTACATGGCGCGTTCACATGGCCAGAAATGGAGAAGACCTTGGTGCCGGCATTGCCCTCGCGGCCAAAGCCCGCAAACCAGTCCGCGCCCCGACGCAGAATGGTCGGCGCCACAGCGATGGATTCCACGTTGTTCACAGTGGTCGGCGCGCCATAAAGGCCCGCATTCGCCGGGAAAGGCGGCTTCAGGCGTGGCTGGCCCTTCTTGCCTTCGAGGCTTTCCAGAAGCGCCGTTTCCTCGCCGCAGATATAGGCGCCTGCGCCGTGGTGGATGTAGAGATCGAAATCCCAGCCATGGACATTGTCCTTGCCGATCAGCTTGGCGTCATACGCCTCCTTGATGGCTGCTTCCATGCGCTCGAGTTCGAACTGGTATTCGCCCCGGATATAGATGTAGCAAGCATGCGCCTGCATGGCGAAAGACGCGATCAGGCAGCCTTCGATCAGGGTTTGGGGATCATTGCGCATGATCTCCCGGTCCTTACAGGTGCCCGGTTCGGATTCGTCAGCGTTCACGACCAGATAGTGCGGGCGCGCGCCCACTTCCTTGGGCATGAACGACCATTTCAGACCTGTTGGGAAACCCGCGCCGCCGCGACCGCGCAGACCGGATTTTTTCATCTCGTCGATGATCCAGTCCCGGCCCTGCTCTAGGATATCCTTGGTGGCGTTCCAGTGACCGCGTTGCTTCGCACCCTCAAGGCGCCAATCATGGCGGCCATAGAGATTGGTGAAAATACGGTCTTTATCCTGCAATAGCTGGGTCATGGATTACCCTTCCGCCTTGGCAGCCAGGTCTTTGGCCTGGTCGATCCAATTGTCTCGCTCGATCCGGCCGCGCAGTTTCAGCGACGCATCGACCCAGACCGCCTCCTCGGCGCTCCAGCTTGCGATCTGGCTGAAATGATAGACGCCGATCTCGTTCAGCGACGTTTCAAGTTTCGGTCCGAGACCGGTCAGCTTCTTGAGATCGTCAGCTTCGCCTTTGGGCTTTTTCAACAGCGCCGGCTTCTTGCCCGCGCCCGCATCAGCAGCGACATCTTTCGGCGCCGGTGATTTCACCTTCGCCTTGGGCTTGGCTTTTTCTTCCGCGCCCTTTTCCTGGGGCTTGGCCGGTTCCGCTTTCGGAGCCTCAGCCTTCTCAGCGCCCTTGGTGTTGGGCAGCTTGACCTTTTTGGCGCGCGAGCCGTCATAAAGGCTCTCATCGACCAAGGTCAGCGTCGTGGCCTGAGTCGGCTCCGAACAGGAGCGGCCCGAGATCGGCCCCGCCTTGACGTCCTTGCCGGCTCGCAGATCATCAAGCATCTGCTCAAGCGCGTCAGCGGTCAGATCTTCATAATAGAGATCGCCTTCGGTGTTGGAGATCTGAACCATCGGCGCATTGGCGCAAGCGCCCAGGCATTCGACTTCTTCCCATGCCAGAAGGCCGTCTGAAGAGACGTGCTCGCGTCCCTTCTTGCCGATTTTCTTCTCGCACACAGCTTTGAGGTCATCCGCGCCGCGCAGCCAGCACGGGGTCGTGCCGCACACCTGGATCAGGTGTTTGCCGGTCTGGGCGAGATTGAACATGGTGTAGAAAGTCGCCACTTCGTAGACGCGAATATACGGCATGTCGCAGCGTGCTGCGATTTCGCGCATGGCGGGCTCAGACACCCAATTGTCCTGCTTTTGCGCAATCCACAACAGCGGAATGACCGCCGACGCTTTGCGCTCTTCAGGATATTTGGCGAGCCAGAACTGGACCTTGGCTTCGCTCTTCTCATTGAACACGAAGCTGTCAGGCTGTTCGGCGGCGAGGCGACGCGCGCTCATCGATCAATCTCCCCGAACACGATGTCGAGTGAGCCCAGGATCGCGGACACGTCCGCAAGCATGTGGCCCTTATTCAGGTAATCCATGGCCTGAAGGTGCGCGAAACCGGGCGCGCGAATTTTCAGGCGATAGGGTTTATTGGTGCCGTCGCCAATCAGGTAAACGCCAAACTCGCCCTTGGGCGCTTCAACGCTGGCATAGGCCTGACCCTCAGGAACGTGCACGCCTTCTGTGTAAAGCTTGAAGTGCTGGATCAGCGCTTCCATGGACCGCTTCATCTCGGCGCGACGCGGCGGCGCGAACTTGGAATCCACCGGCAGCACGTCGCCCTGGTTCTCCTCGCGGGAGAGCCAGTCACAGCACTGCTTCATGATCTTCATGGATTCGCGCATCTCTTCCATGCGGCACAGATAGCGGTCGTAATTATCCCCGTTCTTGCCCAGCGGAATCTGGAATTCCAGTTCGTCATAGACTTCATAGGGCTGCGAACGGCGCAGATCCCAGGCCAGGCCTGAACCGCGCACCATGACGCCGGAGAAGCCCCAATCGAGCGCATCCTGCTTGGACACCACGCCGATATCGACATTGCGCGCTTTAAAGATGCGGTTCTCGGTCAGAAGGGTCTCAAGATCATCAACATGCTGGGTGAACTGGTCACACCAGGCGTCGATATCGTCGATCAGCTCTTGCGGCAGGTCCTGATGGACGCCGCCCGGACGGAAGTAATGCGCATGCAGACGAGCACCCGAAGCGCGCTCGTAAAATCCCATCAGCTTTTCACGCTCTTCAAAGCCCCACAACGGCGGCGTCAGCGCGCCCACATCCATCGCCTGGGTGGTGACGTTCAGCAAATGGTTCAGGATGCGGCCGATTTCAGAGTACAGCACGCGCACATAAGAGGCACGCTTGGGCACGGGAATGCCGGCAAGCTTCTCGATCGCCAGGCAGAACGCATGCTCCTGGTTCATCGGCGCCACATAGTCGAGGCGGTCAAAATAGCCGATACCCTGAAGATAGGTCTTATGCTCCAAAAGCTTCTCGGTGCCGCGGTGCAGAAGACCGATATGCGGGTCAACGCGCTCGACCACCTCGCCATCGAGCTCCAGCACCATGCGCAACACGCCGTGGGCGGCGGGGTGCACCGGGCCAAAGTTGATCGTGAAATTGCGGATGTCGGTTTCAGCCATGACGTTTACGCCTTCCCTTCCGCTTTCTCATCGCCGGGCAGCACGTATTTCGCGCCTTCCCAGGGGCTGAGGAAGTCAAAGTCACGGTAGTCCTGGACCAGCTCGACGGGTTCGTAGACCACACGCTTCTGCTCATCGTCATAAACGACCTGATTGAAGCCCGAGAGCGGGAAGTCCTTGCGCAGCGGGTGACCGTGGAAGCCATAATCGGTCAGGATGCGGCGCAGATCCGGATGGTGATCGAACAGGATGCCATACATGTCGAAGGCTTCGCGTTCATTCCAGTTCGCCGCCGGAAACAGCTCGACCACAGAGGCGACAGGGGTGTCTTCATCAGTGCTCAGCACCACGCGAATGCGCTGATTCAGATGCATGCTCAGAAGATGATAGACCACGTCGAACCGGTCCGCGCGGGACGGCCAGTCAACACCGCAAATATCAATCAGCGTCGTGAAACGGCACAGGGCGTCGTCACGCAGGAACCGCAACACCTTCACCACGCGGTCGCGATGAATGGTCAGCGTCAGTTCCTCATGGGCGACATCCACACTGCGGACATCATCGCTGAGCGCCGCGGTAATGTGCGCGCCCAGTTCTGTCAGCGTTTCGGTCTTGCTCATAAGAGCGTCTCCTGGACAGGCGCCTTAGCGCTCAATCGAGCCTTCGCGGCGAATTTTTTTCTGAAGCTGCAGGATGCCGTACACCAGCGCTTCAGCGGTCGGCGGGCAGCCCGGCACATAGATGTCGACCGGCACGATCCGGTCACAACCGCGCACCACCGAGTACGAATAGTGGTAATAACCGCCGCCATTGGCGCAGCTGCCCATGGAGATGACGTAGCGCGGCTCAGGCATCTGGTCGTAGACCTTGCGCAGGGCTGGAGCCATCTTGTTGGTCAGGGTGCCCGCGACGATCATCACATCAGACTGGCGGGGGGAGCCCCGCGGCGCAGCGCCCAGACGTTCCACGTCGTAACGCGGCATGGAGGCTTGCATCATCTCCACTGCGCAACACGCCAGACCAAAGGTCATCCACATCAGCGAGCCGGTGCGCGCCCAGGTTATCAGGTCATCGGCGCGCGCCACCAGAAAGCCTTTATCGGCCAGCTGATCACTGACGCCGTCAAAGAACGGATCGTGTTTCTTCGGGTCGTAATGCGGCGTCTTGGCCGTCGCAGCGGCGCCCGCCGGAACAATCAGGTCAGACATGTGCCTTACTCCCAGTCCAGCGCGCCTTTGCGCCATTCATAAAGAAAGCCAACCGTAAGAATTCCCAGGAAGACCATCATCGACCAGAAGGCCATGATGCTGCCGTCGAAGATCGGGAACAGCCAAGGGAAGAGGAAGGCGACTTCCAGGTCGAAGATGATGAACAGGATCGCCACCAGATAGAAGCGCACGTCAAATTTCATGCGTGCGTCGTCAAAGGCGTTGAAGCCGCATTCATAGGTGGAGACTTTTTCCGGATCCGGATCAGACGGCGCCAGCACGAAAGCAGCGAGAATGAACGCCAGGCCCAGCCCTGCGGCTATGCCCAGAAAGATCAGGATCGGCAGATATTCCAACAGGAGCGCGTTCATGAGAGGTCGCACCTTCCCCGCATCAAGATGGCCAGTGGGCCGAAGCATCACAGCTGTTCATTCGGTCAGATAAATCCAAACAAACGCTTGCACAGTGAGTCCCCGGCCGCGGTTGAGGCGGAAGCTAGTCCGGTGACTGCCCTCTCGCAAGCCGAAAGCACTGTCCAAATGCGGTCGAATATGGGGAAAAGACGACAATAATTGCGACTGCATATCAATTGCCGAACTAATCCTTTCAAGTGTTTCATTTTCTGCGACTGATCCAGCCATGATACGCCGTACGTATGGGGAGAAGACGCGACAGCGTCTACAAGTGGCCAGGGGCATAAACGTGAAACGCATTCTACTCGCAGGCGGAGTGATTCTCGCCGCCGCAGCATTGATTTGGTTCTTCTTTTTACGCGGCGGCGCGGCCGCGACAGGCGATCTCCTCATAGAAACCTCGCCCGTAGAGGCGCGTGACATCTCACGAATCGTTTCCTCCTCAGGCGCTATTGCGCCCTTGATTACAGTGGAGGTGGGCTCGCAGCTGTCCGGGCAGGTGCTTGAGCTTCATGCTGACTTCAATGATCAGGTGACCGCCGGCGACCTGCTCGCGCGGATAGATCCGCAGACCTTCCAGACCCGCGTCGAGGAAGCCCAGGCCACATTGCAGGTGGCCAGCGCCCAGGTGTCTGTCGCGGAAGCCAATCTGGAGCGCGCACGGGTGGATCGTGAGATTTCCCAACGCAACTTTGACCGGGCTCAAGAGCTGGTTCAGCGCGGCACCTATTCGGCGGCGCAATATGACGCCGCGGAATCAGGACTGGCGGCCGCCAACGCTGCGCTTCTGGTCGCCCAGGCCAATCTGCGCAATTCACGCGCCAGTGAACAGCAGCGGCGCGCCTCGCTTGAAAGCGCAGAGGTCGATCTGGAGCGCACTTACATTCGCTCCCCCATCGAAGGGGTGGTGATCGACCGTCAGATTGACGAAGGCCAGACTGTGGCCGCCTCCTTCAACGCCCCTGTGCTGTTCCTGATCGCCCAGGATCTGTCCCGCATTCAGATCGAAGCGGAAATCGACGAAGCTGATATTGGCCAGATCAATGAAGGTCAGACTGTCAGTTTTGACGTTGATGCTTATCCCGACCGGGAATTCGCCGGTGAAGTGACCCAGGTGCGCCTCGCCGCCACGAATGAAGGCAATGTGGTCACCTATACGGTCGTGATCCAGGCGGACAATCCCGGCCAGCGCCTGCTGCCGGGCATGACGGCGAATGTCTCCATCGTCACAGGTCAGGTCGAGGGTGCGATGTCGGTGCCAAACGCGGCGCTGCGCTTCGCACCGCGCGGCGCGGCGGAAAGCCTGGTGATCGCCGCGGAGGGCGAAGCGGAAGGCGGGCAACGTGGCGGTCGAGGCGGCGCTGGCATGATCGACCGTCTCGCTGAAGAGCTTGAGCTGACCGATGAGCAACGCAGCGAAGCCGAACGCGCCCTGCGCGAGACTTTCCAGCAAATGCGCGCCCAGTTCCGCAATCCCGGCCCTGGCGGCGCCCGCCCCAATCCGCAAGCGCTAATCCGGCGCGCCTTGTCTGACATTCTGACGACAGAACAATTGGCGCGGTATGACCAGATGAGCCAGGAGCGCTCAAACCAACGCGATCAGGTCCGCCGCGGTTCGATCTGGATTGAAACCGCCGAGGGCCGTCTTCAGGAGCGCCAGGTCGGCATCGGTCTCTCTGACGGACAGTACACCCAGATCCTCGGCCCTTCGATCACCGAGACGGATCGCGTCGTCACGCGTGTGCGAGAGTCAAACGGATGACCGACCCTCTCATTCAGGCGCGCGAACTGACGCGGGTCTACACTCTGGGCGGTAGTGATGTTTTCGCGCTCGCCGGAGTAGATTGCACCATAAACGCCGGCGAATACGTCGCGATCATGGGGCCGTCAGGCTCTGGCAAATCCACCTTCATGAATATGGTGGGGGCGCTGGACCGGCCGAGCTCCGGAGAGCTTGTGATCGCCGGTGAAGCCTTGTCGGGCATGACGCCGGACGAGCTCGCTGATTTTCGCAACCGCAAGGTCGGCTTCGTCTTCCAGCAGTTCAACCTGCTGCCGCGCACCACGGCGCTCGACAATGTCGCCCTGCCCTTGCTCTATCGCGGCCTGCCGCCCAAAGAGCGCAATGCCCGTGCGGCCGAATGCCTGACCATGGTGGGATTGGGTGACCGGATGGATCATCATCCCTCCCAACTCTCCGGCGGTCAGCAGCAACGCGTCGCTATTGCGCGCGCTTTGGCGGGCAAGCCTTCAATCTTGCTGGCGGACGAACCCACAGGCGCGCTGGACAGCCAGACCACGATTGAGGTGCTCGACATTCTCGACCAGCTCAACGCTGAAGGCATCACAATCGTGCTGGTGACCCACGAAAACGAGGTTGGCGCGCGCGCCAGACGTCGCATCTGGTTCCGCGACGGTTTGATCGTGGAGGATGATCAATGAATATGATGGCGGCAATCGGAGTTGCGCTGACAGCCTTGCGCGTCAACGCTCTGCGCAGCTTCCTGGCCATTTTGGGCGTGATCTTTGGCGTCATGGCTGTGATCACCACGGTGTCGCTGGCCGATGGCGCCAGCCAGGCCGTGCAGGACCAGATTTCCTCTCTGGGGTCGAACTCACTCAATATTCGCGCCGGGTCCAATGATCGCGGCGGTCGCCGCGGCGGCGCCGGAAGCGGCACGCCCTTCTCTTCTGACGATGTCAACGCCATGCGCAATCAGGTGGACGTGGTCGTTGCGGCCTCTGGCACGATTGACGGAGCGGTCACCGCGGTTGTGGACGGCGTGAACTGGCCGACACAAATCACAGGCGTTCATCCTGACTACCTCGAAATCCGCGACTGGAGGATATCAGACGGCCGCATGTTCTCTGTGGTCGATGTTGAGCGTAGCGCCCGCCTCGCTGTGCTGGGTCAGACGGTTGCGGATGAACTCTTTCCTTCCGGCGGCGCCATCGGCGCCTCGGTCCGGCTCAACAGCCAGCCGTTCGAGATCATCGGCATCCTGTCCGAGCGGGGCCAGTCGAGCTTTGGCCAGGACCAGGACGACATCATCATGGCGCCTATCTCCACCGTACGTTCGCGCGTGGTGGGGTATTCCCGCGCAGGTGTGCGCGATCCGGTCCAGCGGGTCTGGGTGAAGATCGCTGCTGGCGAAGATATGGACTACGCGACCGAAGAGCTCGAAACCTTCCTGCGCGTCCTGCGCGGCATCGATCCGGGTGAGGACGATGATTTTCAGGTCCGCAATTTCGCTGAATTCATCACCGCCTTCCGCGCGACCGAGACCGTCATGGGCTTGCTGCTGGCTGTGGCGGGGCTGATCACCCTGATCGTCGGCGGCATCGGCATCATGAACGTGATGCTGGTCTCGGTAACCGAACGCACCCGTGAGATCGGGCTGCGCCTCGCCATCGGCGCGCGCCGGGCGGACATCCGCAATCAGTTCCTGATTGAATCGGTCGTGCTGTGTTCAGTCGGCGGCGTACTCGGACTACTGTTCGGTCTGGGCCTGGCGCTCAGCATCGAGCAGTTCGCCCCGGCGCTGGGCGTCAGTCTGAATGTGGCTGTGAAGCCCACCATCGCTTTGGTGGCCATCGGCGCCTCGACGCTCGTCGGGGTCCTGTTCGGGTTCTATCCCGCCCATCAGGCCAGCCGTCTCGATCCGATCACGGCGCTGCGCCACGAATAAGGCCCTCAGCCGAAAGACAAACACATTAGAGGCCGCTCCCGAGTGAGCGGCCTCTTTTGCATCCATTTCGAACCAGGCAGGCATCTGACTTTGAACATTCATGATTTCAAAGTGAGCCCGCCATGCCCGCCACGCGTCGCCCCCTCCTGTTATTGGAGGTCCTGATCGCCGCCCTCGCAGCGATGACGATTAAAGCCCTGATCAGCCTGGTGCTGTGGCGCTATGCCGGGCCATTGACCCTGTTGATCGTTTTATCAGGGCTGACAGTTTACTTGCGCTGGCGGGGGCTAGGCTGGGGCCATTTCGGCTTGGTCAAACTGCCCAAGCTGAAATCCTGGCTCCTCTTACCTGTTCAGGCACTTTTCGCGATCATCGCGATTCTGGCGACCGGCGTAGGAACTGCAACGATCGGCGCGGCGCTGGGGTTTGAGTTCATGGGGGAAGAGCCCACCGGGGTCATGGATCGCTTCGGCGCGGTCGCAGACGGAAGCTTGCCTCATTACCTGCTCTGGCTCGCAATCTCGATCCTTGCGGCGGGCCTGGGCGAAGAGCTGTTCTTTCGTGGCTATATGATCAACCGGCTGCGAGACGGTCTGGGTTCAGGTGTTGTGATGACCGCGCTGACCGTGCTCTTGCCCGCGCTCTATTTCGGATACGGCCATTTTTATTATCAAGGATTGCGCGGCCTGATCACGACCGGTCTGATCGGGCTTGTCCTCGGCCTTTTGTTCCTGATCTACAAACGCAATCTGTGGCCTCTGGTGATCGCCCACGCCGCCGTGGACTGCCTTGTGTTCACAGCGTTGTTTTTCAATCTGGACATCTAATCGAACAGTCTCGAGGGACGCCTAGAACTGGGCGTTCGCTCTCGAGATAGCAGTCGGGGTCCGGAAACAATGATCTGAACTGGCGCAAGCGACCGGGCTCGAACCGGCGATCTGCGGCGTGACAGGGCGTCAAAAAATAGGCGCTAATGACTAAGACGCTTTCAACCGATCAAAGAAATCTTGAATATCCTCTTTAATATCAACAGCTTGCTTAGACATACGCTCAGCTGCGGAAAGGACGCTGCCAGCGGATGTATCTGTAGCTTTCACCGTAGTACGGAGTTTGGCCATATTGGCCGTGACCTCTGCCGCGTGAGAAGCGGCCTGCGATACATTCGTTACGATTTCAGAAGTTGCGCCACGCTGCTGATGCACCGCCGCGGCGATACTCTCAGCTACAGTTGAGCTTTCCGTAATTCGTTCGGAGACGACATTGATAGACGATACAACACGGTCAGCACTCAGTCGTATCGCTGAAATGCGTTCATCAATTTCGATTGTTGAGCGCGAAGTCTGGTCAGCAAGCGACTTTACTTCAGTTGCGACCACAGCAAAGCCTTTGCCCGCCTCACCTGCACGAGCCGCTTCAATCGTGGCATTCAGCGCGAGCAGATTTGTCTGATCAGCCACATCACGGATCATGGTCACAACGCTGCCTATTTCCTCCATAGACAGCGTTAGCGCCTGTACGGCTTCGCGACTTTGCTGGGTCTGGGACACCGCCTCATCACTGCTGGTGCGCGCGGTTTCCGCCTGACGACGGATTTCTTCAATAGACGCTGCAAGCTCATCCGTCGCCGTCGCGACTGACTGGGTGTTCTGGGAGGTGCGCTCTGCAGCCTGTCGTGCCTGCTGAGCCTGTTCGTCGCTCATATGGGCATCATTTTGCATGGTCTGGGACGCCTCGGTCATCTCTTCAGCCAATTTTGCAACCGTCTCGATCAAGGTCTGCACTCGAGTTTCCAGCTCCTGAACAAAATTCAGCCGTTCCTCGCGCGACGCATCCTCGACACGGGCCTGTTCAGCTACGCGTTGCGCCCGCAAACGGTCCGCCTCCCCGCTTTTCTCCTGGAAAACACCAAGCGCCCGCGCCATGTCGCCCAGCTCCGTCTTTTCGTCCTGGTGCGGAATAGCCGTATCGTCCCGGCCCTCAGCATGTAAAAGCATTAGCTGGGCGAAGCGTCTGATGGGGCGACTTATCTGGATAGCGATCACCCAGCTCAGGCCCAAGGTCAGCAGAGCGACGCAGACCAGCAATCCGATCAGAACGGTCTGGTTTTGCTGATTGAGCGCGTCAGCATTAGCATCCGTCTCAATCCGTGACTCAGAGACGACGGTTTCTATCGCACTCAGTTGCGACATAAGCTCAGCATAATGCCGCTCTACGGTTTGTTCCGCGTCCTCAAGTGCAAGTCGGGTCTCGGCCCAGGCATGAAAACCGGCCTGATATGACGCGAGCAGTTCTGAAACCTCATCCAGAACAGCTTCCTCATACGGGCGTGTGCGCCACAGCGATTCAAACTCGCTCACGCGCGCATCAAGACGGTCCACATAACGCGGCTCAACTCGCATCATGAAGTCTTTCTCATGACGGCGCATCATCAGCATCTTCACCGTCAGTTCGTCGTCTTGAAACGCCGAAAGCCGTTCCTCCACATTGTGAACGGCGTCTCGCAAGGAGCCTTCCAGGCCTTCATCCTGCGTTAGTCCCATTTGACGACGCAGGCCAAATACGGTCTGTGTCGCGGCTGCATAGTCGTTGATGCTCACCCGCAAATCCCCCAGAGACGTTTGGGTTGACGGGGCGTCATCATATGCAGGCAAGCGCTCTATCAAGGTTCTCAGGTGTGACAGCTCTGCAGCAAAAGCCTCTAGCGGGGCGCTGTGTCGGCTGAGCGCAAAATCCTTCTCATGCCGCCGCAGGTTCAGGACAGAACGCATCAGCTCCGCCACCCCTAACTGTTGCTGCTGCATGGTGTCGAGTTGGGCGTCTATGCGCGCGACTGCCTGATCCCTGTAGGTGTATGCGCCAGCCACGCTGACAACGGCGAGTATGGCGACGACGCCCAGGAGTCCGACCCGGGTGGATATCGTAAGTCTGTTTAGCATCGCGAGCTGGTCTCCTTTGATCGGGACCATGCAAGCAGAGTTTTAATTTCGAGTTTCAGATTTTGTCGTACGCCTTTGTATATATTATACTTTTACGACAGTTTTAACAACTCTACAGGGGCCTGACCTGTAGTGGACACCCCTTTGGAAAGGACTTTGAATTTAAAAGATTTACGATCTGAACTGGCGCGAGTGACCGGGCTCGAACCGGCGACCTCCGGCGTGACAGGCCGGCGCTCTAACCAACTGAGCTACACCCGCTCAGATCAATGCGTCGATGATATCGACGCGATGTAAACACCACCGTGGGCGGCGTATCCTGATGATCTGAACTGGCGCGAGTGACCGGGCTCGAACCGGCGACCTCCGGCGTGACAGGCCGGCGCTCTAACCAACTGAGCTACACCCGCTCAGATCATCTGCGGCGCTGGGCCGCGTCAGGAAGCGTGTGTCTAAAGGCGCACCCGCCAAGGGTCAAGCGGGTTTTGCCAGCAAATGCAGCGTCCGCCTGTGGGAAATTCACAGCGTTGTGAGCCCAGTCGCCGCGAGCCTGAGACAGCGCTAAGCTGCTCTGATGACCCAGCCCCGTTTCGTGCTCAGAACCGCCCTCCTCCTCGCGCTCATCACGCCCTTGATGCTTGGCCTCGCCGTCTCATGCAGCCCTGTTCGCTATATCCTGTTAACGGCCAGCCCCCATGGCGCAGGTCCCGCCGCCGAGCCGCCGCTGCCGGGGATCTCTGAGGGTTTGCGGGCTTGGGAGACCGCCAGGCCCGCAATCGCTCAAAGTCTGTCAGAGACGCTTTATGGCGCGGCCCCGCCTTCCGCAGCTGTTCAGGTGGTCGACCGTGAACTGATAGATTCGCAGGCCTATCGCCAATCCGGCGTGCTGGAGCGGGTGTCGCTGTCCATCGCGCTCACAAATGGCGGTCAGGGCGCCATTGATCTGGCGCTGATCACGCCACGCGATGCGCAAGGCCCTGTTCCCGTTATTCTCATACCAAGCGATTGCGGCTTGCGCGCCCAGCTGCGCCGTCCTGACTGGCCTCAATCCACAAATCCGGTTCCGGGCTATTGCGAACCTTCAGGTTCGGCGCTTGAAGACTTCGCCAGCAGTTTTTTCGGCGATTATGTCGTCAGCCCGCCGATTGAGCAGATTCTGCGACGCGGCTATGCAGTCGCCGCCTGGCATGAAAGCGATATCGCGCCCGACCGCGCCAGTGTTCATGACGCAACGCTCCGCGCGCTCAATCTTGATCCAGACGCGCCCGACAGGCCCGGCGTCATCGGAGTTTGGGCTTGGATGATGAGTCGTGTGGCCGATCATCTGCAAACCGACCCGCGCATCGCTTCCGACCAGCTGAGCGTCATGGGCCATTCGCGCCGCGCCAAAGCCGCTCTGCTGGCGGGCGCGCGGGATGAACGCTTTGGCGTCGTCATCGCGCACCAGTCCGGCACGGGCGGCGCCTCGCTTCATCGCGACAATCTGGGAGAGCCGATCGAGTCGATCACACAAAGCTATCCGCACTGGTTCGCGCCCGCCTATGCAAGCTATGCAGACCGCGAAGACGCCTTGCCGCTGGATGCGCATTTTCTTCTCGCGATGATCGCGCCGCGCAGCGTGCTTTTGGGCAATGCGCGGCGCGATGTCTGGTCTGACCCGGCAGGCGCCTGGCGCGCGGCGGAGGCGGCGAGCCCGGTCTGGTCGCTCTATGGCGAGGCCGGTCTGACGCAGGACAGACTTGAACAGATGACCGTTTCAGGCCGCATCGCGTTTCACATCCGCCCCGCCACACATGGGGTGCGCGGGGAAGACTGGGATGCATTCTTACGGTTTCTGGATGCGCAATTTGACGCGTGATCAGCGTCAGACGGCTAACGCCATTGCTTGATGCGGCCTTCGCGGACCTCCGTCAGCTGCTCGCCGCCTTCCGCGCCCAGCATCGCCCGGCTCCAGCCCAGCCTCCAGGCCGAATAGGCGCGTTGACGATCTTCGCCCTCAAGACCCGCCTCATCCATCGCTTTGAGGAAAGCGGCGTAAGTCTCAAAGTCGGTGTCGATATGCGCGGCGATAAACGCCTCATACGCGGTCATCGGGCTTGCTCCCCAAGCCAGCAGACGCACACATGCGCCTCAGAGCTGAAACACTGACTGAGCCGCATCACGACAGCAATGGGGAAAAATCCCGACACGTCCGGTCCTGTGAGAAAAGGTCAGTCGGATGGTGGGTGGTGACGGGGTCGAACCGCCGACCTACTGGGTGTAAACCAGTTGCTCTACCAGCTGAGCTAACCACCCGCTTCCGACTCGGAAGATCGTCCTTTTAGCCCTCAAGCGAGGTCGGCTTCAAGCGGTCTGAACCGTAAGAGCCGAAGCGTCGGACAGATTTCGCACAACCGGACAAATGCTCCAGCGCTTTGGCCACGGTTTTGTCCTCTTCATGCCCTTCCAGATCCAGAAAAAACATCTGCTCCCAGGGCGATCCGGGCACGGGCCGACTTTCCAGCTTGGTCATGTTCACACCGTGCTGGCGGAAGCCGTCCAGGGCATCCACGAGCGAGCCAGACGCATCCGACGTGATAAAGACCAGCGAGGTCTTGCACGGCAAGAGCGGTGACGCCGGGGCCGGGTCAACCGCCAGCGCGACGAAGCGGGTTTCATTGCCTTCAAAGTCGGAGATCATCGGCTCGATCAGGTTCAGACCGAACAGGCGCGCCGCGTCCGGCCCCGCCACGGCGGCCACTTCCGGCCCCTCATCAAGCGCACGTTCCAGCGCCCGCGTGGTGGAGGTGACCGGGACTTTCTTCAGATCCATACGTGAATTGAGCCATCGCTGCGCCTGCCTCAGCGCCTGAGGGTGGCCATAGACCGTCCGGACTGGCCCCAGATCGCTCGCCTTGCCCATCAGCGCGTGCTGGATCTTCATATGGTGCTCGCCAGCGATCTTGAGGTTGGTATCGCGGAGCAGATCGTAGACTTCATTGACCCCGCCCGTTGCCGTGTTCTCGATCGGCAGGAAGCCATAATCTGCTTCCCCCTCCTCAAGCGCTTTGAAAATCGCGGCATAGTCGCGCTTGATCACCGGCGCGACGCCAGAATACCGGCCCGAGAAGTGCGCATTCGCTGCAAACTGCGAATAGGAGCCGGGCCCGCCGAGATACGCGACCCGCGCCTCGGTCAGCATGGCGTCGCCCACGCGAGCGTCCAGACCGGCGCGCTGTCGGCGCAGGGAGTCGTCGATGATCGCCTGAAACAGGGTTTCCACAAAACTGTCAGAGAGCCCGTATTCGCGTCCCTTGGCGACGGCGCGCTCAATCACCGCGCGCTCACGATCCGTATCGCGCACGGGGCTGTACTCCCCGGCTTTCAGAGCGCCTAGCGCCTCGACCAGACGACGCCGCTCGGCCAGAATTTTCAAAATCTCTGAATCGGACGCATCGATCGCCTGTCGCAGAATTTGACGCTCATCGCGCAGCTCGGTCTGGCTCATGGCCGACTCCCATTAAAAAACCCCGCCGAAGGGCGGGGCTGGTGACTTCATCTTGCAAGCAAGCAGCGTCAACCGGCCCCGTAGGAACGATAGAAATAGCCGCCGAAGACGAAGAGGTTCATGTTCATCATGCATTGCAGCATGAAACCGTAAGCCTCAAATGGTCAAGCCCTTTTGGCCGGACAATTGACATTCCGCCTGAACCACCACCCGATATGTCATTCCAGTTAAAGGACACGTCCATGCTTGCATTCATCACCACGCTGTCAGTCGCCGCCCTAATGCTCAGCTTGCCCCAGGCTGTCATAGAAACCAGTCACGGCGCGATCGTGGTGGAGCTTGATGAGGCCGCCGCGCCATTGAGCGTCGCCAATTTCATCACCCACGCCCGGGCCGGGCATTTTGATGACGGGTCTTTTTATCGCTCTGTCCGTGACGATAATGAACGTGAAGGCGTCGCGCCGATGAACCTCATCCAGGGCGGACACAGTTTTGACGGGTTGGCCGGAGCTGAGGGCGTCGCTCATGAATCAACACTCGACACCGGCCTGAGCCACACACGCGGCGCCCTCTCCATGGCGCGCGACGAGCCTGGCTCCGCCACCACAGAGTTTTTCATTATGGTCTATGACTATCCCGGCCTCGACGCAGGACCGAACGGGCGCAACCCCGATGAAGCCGGCTATGCGGTGTTTGGCGCTGTGATCGAAGGTATGGATGTGGTGGAGCGCATCTGGATGAGCCCAACCAGTCTGGACCGCGCGCCGGACGACTTCCCCTACCCGCAATTCATGACCGACCCTGTGGTGATTGAGACAGTCCGCATCCGAAACGCGGACTAAGGCCTAGCTCTTCAGCTCAAGTCGCAGCGTATTCAAACGCTCGGCCACTTCGCTGGCGATATCCTCGCCCATCATTTTTTCCAGGCGCGCATTGACCGCTTCAAATGCGTCGCGAGCGCGCTCTGCCTTTGCGAGGCCATCCGCCGTGACCTTGAGACGCCAGCGGCGGCGATCGCTTTCATCGCGGGTGCGTTCAATGAGTCCTTCACGCTGAAGCCGCGCCACCATCTGGGTCACCGCCGGTTCCGACAATTCCAGGCGGACAGCGATATCGCTCTGGGTCGCGTCCGGATCATTCAGCACCACGCCCAAAAGCGCCGCTTGCGCAACCGTCAACCCCGCCGCTTCAATAACGACGGCATCCGCTTCCTGGCGAAGCCGTTCAGCGCTTTTGATCACGGCGGAATACAGACGGGGGCTACTGGCGCTCATTCATTCTCTCGATAAGCCGGGCTCGCCAGGAGACGAGACAAGAACATAGATTTATACCGCTATCCCAGTTCGGTGAGAAAAGCCAAGTCGCTAAACGTCTAAAGCAAATATCAGAACCATAAGAAAAGGCTCCGCAGTCGCCTGCGAAGCCTTTTCCCTCAGTCTCAAGCGGTGTTAGTGCGGGCGCTGCTCGCCGCCGCCGCTGACTTCAGTGGATCCGGGAAGCGCAGCCAGCGCCGCCGCATCCGCTTCAGTCCATTCCACCGGCTGGATCGGCTCCGTGAGGGCGACATTGAGGACTTCCTCAACGGTTTCGACCGGGATGATCTTGAGCCCGTCTTTGACGTTGTCCGGGATCTCGGCGAGATCCTTTTCATTGTCTTTGGGGATCAGAACCGTCTTCACGCCGCCGCGCAGCGCCGCCAGCATTTTCTCTTTCAGACCGCCGATGGGCAGCACGCGGCCACGCAGGGTGATCTCGCCTGTCATCGCCACATCCTTGCGCACCGGCACGCCTGTGAGCGTTGAGACGATAGCTGTGATCATGGCCCCGCCCGCAGACGGGCCATCCTTGGGTGTCGCGCCTTCGGGCACGTGCACGTGGATATCGGTGGTGCGGAAGACCGTGGGCTTGATGCCCAGGGCCGGCGCCCGGCTTTGAACGTAAGAGTTCGCCGCCGAGATCGATTCCTTCATCACCTCTTTGAGGTTGCCGGTCACCGTCATCTTGCCGCGGCCGGGCATCTGGACCGCTTCGATAGTCAGCAAATCGCCGCCGACCTCGGTCCAGGCGAGGCCCGTCACCAGGCCCACCTTGTCTTCGGATTCTGTCTCGCCAAAGCGGTGCTTGCGGACGCCCGCGAAATCATCGAGGTTTTCCGAAGTGATGATGATGTGGTCGCTCTCGCCCGCCACCAGCTTGCGCACGGTTTTGCGCGCCAGGCGTGCGATCTCGCGCTCCAGACTCCGCACACCGCTTTCGCGGGTGTAATAGCGGATCAGGTCGCGCAAGGCGCTATCCTCAACCGTCCATTCGCCCTCTTTCAGCGCGTGCACTTTGAGCTGTTTGGGGATCAGGTGACGACGTGCGATCTCCACCTTCTCATCCTCGGTGTAGCCTGCGATCCGGATGATCTCCATCCGATCGAGAAGCGGCTGCGGCAGGTTGAGCGTGTTCGCCGTGGTGATGAACATCACGTCAGACAGGTCGTAATCCACTTCCAGATAGTGATCGTTGAAGGTGGAGTTCTGTTCCGGATCCAGCACTTCAAGCAGCGCCGAGGCCGGATCGCCGCGATAGTCCGCGCCCAGCTTATCGATTTCATCGAGCAAGATGATCGGATTGGTCGACTTGGCCTTCTTCAAGGACTGGATAATGCGTCCGGGCATGGAGCCGATATAGGTGCGACGGTGACCGCGGATTTCCGCTTCGTCGCGCACACCGCCCAGAGACACGCGCACAAACTCACGGCCCGTCGCTTCCGCAATGGAGCGGCCCAGCGAGGTTTTGCCGACGCCCGGCGGCCCCACAAGGCACAGGATCGGGCCGCGCATCTTCTTCACGCGCGTTTGCACCGCCAGATGCTCGATAATGCGTTCCTTGACTTTCTCAAGCCCGAAATGGTCGCGATCAAGCACTTGTTCGGCGACGCCCAGATCCTTCTTAAGGCGTTTGCGCTTGCCCCAGGGCAGCGCCAGCATCCAGTCGAGATAATTGCGCACCACCGTGGCTTCCGCCGACATGGGGCTCATCTGACGCAGCTTTTTGAGCTCCGCCTCGGCTTTTTCGCGCGCTTCCTTGCTAAGCTTGGCTTCGGCGACTTTCTGCTCAAGCTCTGACAGTTCTTCGCGGCCGTCATCACCCTCGCCCAGCTCGCGCTGGATCGCCTTCATCTGCTCGTTGAGGTAATATTCGCGCTGGGTCTTCTCCATCTGCCGCTTCACGCGGTTGCGGATCTTCTTCTCGACCTGAAGCACGCTGATCTCGCCTTCCATCAGCGCGAACACCTTTTCCAGGCGCTCCACCACGTTGGAATTGGCCATCAGCGCCTGTTTCTCGGCGATCTTCACCGACAAATGCGCGGCGATCGTGTCCGCCATCTTGGCGGCGTCCGTGATCTCGCCCACAGCAGCCAGGGCTTCAGGCGGCACTTTCTTGTTCAGCTTGACGTAGTCTTCGAACTTTTCGGCCGCGGCGCGCATCAGCGCCTCGACTTCCGCCGGATCGGCCAGATCTTCCTCGACCAGTTCGGCTTCGGCTTCGAAGTAAGCCTGATTGTCCAGGAAGCGGGTAATGGTCATGCGGCGACCGCCCTCAACCAGCACTTTCACCGTGCCGTCGGGCAGTTTGAGAAGCTGCAATACAGACGCCACAACGCCGTCATTATAGACCGCCTCATGGGCGGGATCGTCGTCAGCGGCGTTCTTCTGAGTGGCCAGAAGGATTTGCTTGTCCGCGCGCATGACTTCCTCGAGAGCCCGCACAGACTTTTCGCGGCCCACAAACAGGGGCACGATCATGTGCGGGAAGACGACGATGTCGCGCAGCGGCAGCAGGGGAAGCGTTTTAGTTTCGCTCATAGTTATTCTCCAAGGGGCCGGGTCGCTCCCGAACCGGGGCGCAACTCAACCTCGCCGACCCTTGCGGCGCCGGCCTCACGACCTGGCCCGCTCATCAAGCCGAGCCTCGCCGTGTTTGCATGCTTAAACAAGTGGAGGCGGCGCCGTTCAGCTTCAAGCCTGAGGCTCAGCGCCGACTGCAGCGCATGGGCCTAGCGGGTGATGAAGGCCGGATTGGCGCGCACCTCAATGCAGGACGCGGGGCTTTCTCACCCGGATCATCTCATAAGGGGATGAAAAAACTGATACAGCAAAGGCGTAGGCCGCTTGATCCACGTAAAAAAGGCTGCACCCGGGGTGCAGCCTTTTGGTCAGGACGCAGCCTCAGTGGATCACCGAGCCTCAGTCAGGCTTAAGCCCCCTGCTTTGGCGCAGCCTCGCCTTTGGACTTGGCGTAGATGTAAAGCGGGGTCGCGTCGCCGGTGACGACTTCGGCGTTGACCACCACTTCCTCGACACCCTCCAGGCTTGGCAGGTCGAACATGGTGTCGAGCAGAATGCCCTCCATGATCGAGCGCAGGCCCCGGGCGCCCGTCTTGCGTTCAATCGCCTTGTTGGCGATGGCGGTCAGCGCATCCTCGGTGAAGGACAGGCCGACGCCTTCCATCTCGAACAGGCGCTGATACTGCTTGACCAGAGCGTTCTTCGGCTCGGTCAGGATCTGCACCAGGGCGTCCACATCCAGATCTTCCAGCGTTGCGATCACGGGCAGACGGCCGACGAATTCGGGGATCAGGCCAAACTTGGTCAGATCGTCCGGTTCGACTTCAGACAGAACTTCACCCTGACGGCGGGCGTCAGGATCGCGCACATCAGCGCCGAAGCCCACAGCCGAGCCTTTGCCCCGTTGGGAGATGATGTTTTCGAGGCCGGCGAAGGCGCCGCCCACGATGAACAGGATGTTGGTGGTGTCCACTTGCAGGAATTCCTGCTGGGGATGCTTGCGGCCGCCCTGGGGCGGGACTGAAGCCACCGTGCCTTCCATGATTTTCAGAAGCGCCTGTTGCACGCCCTCGCCCGACACGTCGCGGGTGATCGAGGGGTTGTCGGATTTACGGCTGATCTTGTCGATTTCATCGATGTAGACGATGCCGCGCTGAGCGCGTTCGACATTGTAGTCCGCAGATTGCAGCAGTTTGAGAACGATGTTCTCCACATCCTCGCCCACATACCCGGCTTCGGTCAGCGTCGTGGCGTCAGCCATGGTGAAGGGCACGTCCAAAATGCGCGCCAGCGTCTGCGCCAGCAAAGTCTTGCCGCAACCCGTCGGGCCGATCAGCAGGATGTTGGATTTCGACAGCTCCACCTCGCCGTTTTGGCCGGCATGGTTGAGGCGCTTGTAATGGTTGTGAACGGCGACCGAGAGCACGCGCTTGGCCTTGGCCTGGCCGATCACATAATCTTGCAGGACCTGGAAGATTTCCTGCGGGCTGGGCACGCCCTCATTGGACTTCACGAGCGAGGTCTTGTTCTCCTCGCGGATGATGTCCATGCAAAGTTCAACGCATTCATCGCAGATAAAAACCGTAGGCCCTGCGATGAGCTTGCGGACCTCATGCTGGCTCTTGCCGCAGAATGAGCAATACAGAGTGCTCTTTCCGTCGCCTGTGGTCGCCTTGGTCATGGCTGCTCCCGTCGGTCCCGCTGTGCGCTCTTGGCGCGGTTGGTTCGCTTTGGCCTAAATCGTCAAAAGTGACTCGGCCCACACCTGCAAGATCAAGGCCGGACCTTAGCGAAACGTTTCTAAAGCGCATGTGATCACAGCCAGAGGGGGGTGATCAAGCATGCAAAACCGCGCTGGCCTGATCTGGCGCAGCGCGGCTTGGGTGCTCAGAACCGAGACAGACCTGACTTGAATCAGGACGCTTCGGGTCCGCCGCGCTTCTCGTAAACATGGTCGATCAAACCAAAATCCTTGGCTTCCATCGCGTCCATGTAGAAGTCCCGGTCCAGCGTTTTCTCGACTTTTTCGAGTGGTTGGCCGGTGTGTTTGACGTAGATCTCGTTCATCCGGCGCTTGATCTTGAGGATATCCTCGCCATGGCGTTCGATATCCGCCGCCGTGCCGCGGAACCCGCCAGAGGGCTGGTGCAGCATGATGCGGGCGTTCGGCGTCGCAAAGCGCATGTCCTTGTCGCCCGCGGTCAGCAGCAGCGAGCCCATGGACGCCGCCATACCGACGCAAGCCGTGGCCACCGGGCAGCTGATGTACTGCATGGTGTCATAGATCGCGAGACCCGCGCTCACCGACCCGCCAGGCGAGTTGATGTACATGGCGATCTCTTTTTTCGGATTTTCCGATTCGAGGAACAGGAGCTGAGCCACCATGAGGCTCGCCATATGGTCTTCGATCGGCCCGGTGACGAACACAATGCGTTCCTTCAGCAGGCGCGAATAGATGTCATAGGCGCGTTCGCCCCGCGCACTTTGCTCGACCACCATGGGAACGAGGTTCATCATCACATCCTGCGGCTCACGCATAGCCAGCTCCTCAAGGAAAGCAGTGTTCGTCTAGATCGGCCCGATATGGCCATGGACCCGCACTGTGACAAGCCGCGCGGCTGCGCGCAAACCCTCAAATGCACAAGGCCCGGGCCTTTTTCCTCTCAGCAGAGAAGAAACCGACCCAGGCCTTGATGGTCCCGTCAGGGTTAAGACTGGATTAGTCCTCGTCGGACTTTGCAGCCTTTTTCTTCGGAGCCGCCTTCTTCTTGGCCGGAGCCTTCTTTTTGGCAGGCTTTTTCTTTTCAGCGACCGGCGCTTCGTCGTCTTCAGCGAACAGGGTTTCGCGATCGACTTCCTCGTCGGTCACCTCAGCCAGTTCGAGAATGTAGTCGACGACTTTCTCTTCGTAGATCGGAGCGCGCAAAGCCTGAATGGCGCCAGGGTTCTTTTGATAGAACTCGACCACTTCACGCTCACGACCCTGGAAGCGGACAGCTTCCTGGTTCACGGCGCGTGACAGCTCTTCCTGAGTGACGTCCACATTGGCTTTACGGCCGATTTCCGCCAACACCAGGCCCAGACGCACGCGGCGCGCGGCGATCTTGCGGTAGTCGTCCTTCAGCTCGTCCTCGGACTTGCCCTTGTCTTCATCGTCAAGCTGGTCGTTTTCGATCGCGTTCTGGACTTCGCGCCAGATCTGCTCGAACTCCTGCTCGACCATTTTCTCAGGCAGCTCGACAGAGCCGTGCTCGGCGTCCAGCGCGTCCAGCAAGGTGCGCTTGACCTTCATGCGGGAAGCCTGGCTGTGCTCGCCTTCGAAACGCTTGATCAGCGCGTCCTTGAGCGCTTCCAGATCTGACAGTCCCAGACGTTCGGCCAGCGAATCATCAATCGTGGTTTCGCCAGGCGCCTGAACAGTCTTCACCTCGGTGGCGAAGACAGCGTCTTTGCCGGCCAGGTGTTCTGCCTGATAGTCTTCGGGGAAGGTGACTTTGATCTCGACCTTGTCGCCCGACTTGGCGCCGATCAGCTGATCTTCAAAACCGGGGATGAACTGGCCAGAGCCGATGACCAGCTCAGCGCCTTCAGCGGCGCCGCCCTGGAATTCCTCGCCATCGATGGAGCCAACGAAGTCGATCACGACCTTGTCGCCGTCCGCCGCCTTGCCGTCCTTGTCTTCATAAGAGACAGACTGCTTGGCCAGCTCTTCGAGCGCCTCATCGACCTGTGCGTCAGCCACTTTGGCGACCGGGCGGGTCAGCTTGAGCGTTTTGGGATCGACAGTGTCGAATTCCGGCATGATCTCGAGGCTGATCTCGAACGCGAAATCAGCGCCGCTCTTCAGAACGTCTTCCGCATCGGATTTTACATCCACAGCCGGCTGAGAGGCCGGGCGGATCTTGCGCTCATCCAGAGTTTCCTGGGTGGCTTGCGGGACCAGCTCCTGAAGGATGTCGCCCATGATGGACGCACCGAACATCTTGCGGATGTGGTTGGCGGGCACCTTGCCGGGGCGGAAGCCCTTCAGGCGCACTTCAGGACGAATCTCTTCGATCTTGGCGGTCAGTTTCGCTTCGAGCTCCGACGCGGGCACGACAACCTCAAACGTGCGCGAGAGCCCTTCAGCGGATTTTTCAACTACGTTCATCTTGGCGAGGCCTTGTTAGAATGCGGTCGCCGCCTTGCTCAAACGTGCAGATGCACGCGGGGCGGCGGCCGGGAATGAGCGCGCGTTATGTCACGCAGAATTTGTAGACGCAACGCCCAGCGGCGGTGAATGTGTGCAGCCGGGGCTCCCACGCTGAGATATCGGGGGCGCCTGAAGGGTGCAGGAATGTCATAAACAGCATGCCCGCGCCCCGGACTCAATCAAAGCTTCGACGCCAGCTGAGCGAGATTTCATTGCTGGAATCACCACTGACTTCCGACGCCAGAACGAAAGACGGGGTCAGCCGCCATTCGATACGAGCGGCGCCCAGCGCCTGTCCCACGCCTGTCTCAAGCTCCAGATAGACATCTTCGGTCAGCTGCCGCGCGCCCAGAAGCGTGACGGCGCCATTGCCGTTCTGGCGAACATCCAGCCGGTCCATGCCCAACACGGCGCGAACCCCCGCCATGGCGTCCAGCCACCCCGCGCCCGACAGCTGGGCGGCGAGCTGAGACGCCTGCAAAGGGCTAAGGTCTGAAACGCCAGACCCGAAGAGAAGGCGTGACAGAATTTCGTCTTCCGGCAGGCTTGGCGTGCTTTCAAAGGAGACTTCAGGCGCGCGCACCGAGCCTTCAACACGTCCGATGACAAGCAATTCACTGGTTTCGTGCCGGGCTTCGATCGCAACGCGGCTTTGATTGACTGGGCCGTCAAAGGTCACTCGTCCCGAAGTCAGGTCAAAAGGCGCCGTGAGCAAGGACGCCTGTCCCGACATCAGCGTCGCCTGCCCTGACAGAGTTGGCCTGTTCGCCGTCCCGGTCACATGCACGTCAGCGGACCATTCGGAGGTAAACGCACGGCTGGAGACGAACAGCCGGTCATCCGCGCGCAGATGATAATCGAGCTCGATCCGGATAGGACGACGATAGGCGCGATCCAGTACATCGGGCCGGTTCAGCTCGACGACCTCGATCTGGGGGATGGAAGGACCATTGCCGCCCGATGTCGGCCGCACATCCAGCCGTTGCACATCCGCTTCGCCTGTCACCGTCAGAACCCGCTCGCTGAGAGTGAAATCGGCATGACCTGACGCCCCGCCTGATAATTCGGGACGATCCACCAGATACAAGCGGTTCAGCTCGATCCGTCCTTCCCCCTCCAGGCCATCGTCTGTCATGCGAAACTCGGCCTGCGCATTGGCGCCGCTTTTTTCATCTCCACCGACGCGAAGCGATTCGATGACGAGCGCGCCATTGCGCCAGCCGCCTTCGGCATTGATCGGCTCAAAGCTGCGCCCCGCGAGCGAGGAGTCGAGCGCGCCATCTCGAAAGCTGACGTTGCCAGACGTATCCTGGCCTTCGATGGTGGCGTTGACCGACAAAACACCGCGCAAGATCTCGCCTTCCGGCAGATAGAGCCCGGCGAGCACCGCCACATCACCATAGACGCTCAGATCCCCACGCCAATCGGGACGCGTCAGCGCTGCGAACCCTGTCACCGCGCCCGGCAAGTCCAGATCTATCGCGATATCTAAATCCGTGTCGGCGAGCTGCCCGTTCAATCGGGCCTGTTCAGCCTGCAACTCAAGACGGATCGCGCCATTCAGAGCGCCCAGCTCATGATCCGTCGCCGAGGACAGGTCTGACACAGTCAGATTGGAACGGCCTGTCCAGCGGTCGTTTGCGCGCGTGAAATCACCGTCCAGCTCAAGCTCGCCTTGCGCCTGCGGCAGGCTGAGCACCCCCATGACCAGATCAGCGGGAAGTGCGCTCAGGTCATAGGACAGCGCCGTGCGTTGCGCATCACGCCGCAGCGTAAACGCCATGCCCGCACCCTCCAGCGCCAACTGTGCGTCCACCGCCAATTCATCACTGTCATAGACAAATGAGAGCGGCCCCGGCGACGCCAAACGCCGCCCGGAAATCTCACCGGAAAAATCCAGAACGGCGTCCGCGCTACCGGATTCATACCCGACCGGCCCGGCGACTGAGAGAGTGAACGGCTCGGTGAACGCCCCGTCTGCATTCAACTCAAACGTCAGCGCTTCCAAAGGCCCCGACAAACGCGCACGAGCCGTATTCAAGGTCATGCCCGAGACGCGGTATCCCTCAAGCACACCGTTAAGGTCCAGCTCGCCCGCAAGCATGTCAGCGCGTGACGCGCGATACTCCAGCGACGCAGACCACAGCTCAATCGCGCCGTCCTGGGAGGCTGTAAAATCAAGTATCAAAGCCTCATCGCTTAGCCGCGCCTCGCCTTGGGCCAGGATATCGGCGTATCGTCCTGAGCGCACTCCCATACGCCCCGCACCATCCGCCCAGGCGATCTCGCCCTGCAGCAACATGGTCGTGTCACCGTTCATGGCGTCAAAGCGCCAATTGCCCGACAGCCCGGCGTTTGATGGCATGATCTCAACGCGCAGTACGGGCTGTTCAAGCGCGACGCCGCCCGCGGACAGGGTGTCGGCCTGCGCCTGAATGCGAGCGGACAGACCGCCTTCTTCCTGATCAAGCTCCGCAGCGCCAGCGATGACGCCGGTCAAGCCTGCAACGTTCAGCGCCTCGGCGTCGACCGCGTAATCCAGAGCGCCCCGCCAGCCCTGGCTTTCATCACTGCGCTCCATATCGCCGCTCAGACGGGCATACCGCCCTTCAATATCCAGATCAGAAACGGCGATCCCGTCACTAAAGTCCAGCCGCCCCTGCCCGCTCAGCCCCGTGGCGAGCGCGTAGGGCGCGCCGTCTCCGGCCAGGTCTTCGCCGAGAAGGGTCAGGGCGACACCATTGGCGTCACCAATGCCTTCCAGCTCCACTGGACCGGACAGCCCCTCCTGAATTCGCCCCGCATCATCAAGGGAAAGGGAAAACCGCCCTTGAAAATCCAGCGGTGTCAGGGACACCTCCCCCATACCGCTAGCGGACAGGCCTTCAGCGCTCAGTTGCGCGGTCTCAAACCGGATGTCCTGGCCGCCTTGTTCATAAACACCTATGGCGGAAAACTGGACTTGGTCTCCTAGCACCGCCCCGGCCCGCGCATTCGCCCAGCGCAAAGCCTGCAAAGAACCCGTCACATCGAACGCAAATGCGTCCTCCGCACGCCCCAGCACAAAACGGGCGCTCATCTCGTCCATGCGCATCTGGGGGTGCGCGACGCCTTGCGCCTGAAGATCTCCTGACAACCAGATTTCAGAATCGGCGCGATCAAGCTGCGCCTGAAACCGTGCGCTTTGCAGGGTCATAGTCTCTGGCAAAAACAGTGACATACCCTGAGCCGAGAGCTCACCTGAGAGGTTGATCAACGACGTTTCAGCCTTGCTCACCGACATTTCGCCAGCTTCGCTCGAGAAGACCATTCGCCCGGTCAGCGGGTCAAGCGCGCCCTCGCCTGACAGCTCGCCTCCCGCCAGAAGCGCACGAATGTCAGCCGGCAAATCGGGCCAGGCTTCGGCGTCCGTCACCCCTTCAATTCGCCACGCGCCATCAGCCCAAGACCCGCGCCCTTCAAGGCCGACCGTCTCACCAACCTCAAAACTGTAATTCGCGCGCCCGGTCTCCGGCGTTCCGCTCACGGTCGCTTCCAGCACAAAACCACGTCCGCTGGCGTAGACCAGCCCTGCGAGCGGACTGCTCGCCTCAGCCTGCGCAGACACTCGTCCCTCGATCACGCCCTGACGATTGCGAGTCAGATTCGCAACAAGGCGGTCAGACGCGCCGTCAATGCGCACGATCTCAGCGGACAGGCTCTGTCCCTGTTGCGGGTCGGCGCTGATCTGGGCGTTCGCCTGTAGTGCAACGCGTTCGCCCAGAACAGGCGCATCAAGCAAGAGCTGCGCAATGGATAGACGATTGAGCCTGACTCCGCGTGAGCCGCCCCCGCCCGAAGCGGGTTCGCGCTCGAGCGCGGGACGGCGGAACACTTCGACACGGTCCGCCTGTATGGCGTTGATTGTCACTGCGGAGCCGAGCAAGGACCGCGCACGCCACTCCAGATGTACATTGTCCGCTTCTAGCCATACGCCCTGATCGTCTGACAGCGTCAAACGCTCAAGAGTGAAATCTGACAACACGTCGCCTTGCAGACCTGACACATTCACAACGCCCACTGCGTTGATCCGCCGCCCGTCCACGAGCTGCGAGACCAGAGCACGGCCTGGCGCATGACTGAGACTGACCAAAGCCACGAGGCCCAGAACGGCCACCCCCGTGACCAGCGCGGCGAGAGCTTTCAGGAGCGTTGAAGCGCGCATCGTCAGAACGCCTCCCCAAGCCCGATGTAAAGCTGGATTTGAGGATCGCCGGAAATGGGGTCGAGTGGCGTTGCGATGTCAAAGCGCAGCGGCGCGAAATCGAGATAATATCGAAGCCCGGCGCCGATCGCGCTGCGGGCCGCCCCAAAATCAGGAGTTTCATCGCGTCCCGCCGCCGCAGAATCCACGAACATCACGGCGCCCCAGCGCCGTGATTGGCGCCATCTGAGCTCAATGCTGGATTCAATTATGGAGCGTCCGCCGACCAAATCCCCTTCATCATCGCGGGGCGAAAGCGACTGATAATCATAGCCCCGAGCCGACCCGCCGCCGCCCGCGAAGAAACGTTGTTCGGGCGGCAAGGACTGTAACGGCGCCCCGATCAACGCACCGGCGCGCAAACGCCCCGCGAGGATCAAGGATGAAGACAGGCGCTGATAGGTGCGGGCTTCCCCCACAGTCCTGAGATAGGACGAAGATGCGTCGCCGCTCAACAGGGTGGGCGAGACATCCACCGAAAACAATTCACCATCAGTGGGGATGATCGCGCTGTCGCGGCTATCCCAAACGGCGCCCAGCGAAACCGAACTTGTGTAGACATTGAGATCAAGGGTTTCGGTCTCGCTATTGGCAATGCTGAGATCACCACCTATCGACACATTAAGCTTATCGTTTATGGGGCGCGATACCCGCGCGCCAACACCGGCCTCAGCCAGATCGTAGGCGTCTGTTTCTTCACGCTCGGCGCGCGCTTCCAACGTCAACGCCTGCCCAAGCCTCCGCCAATGCGGGGCGGTCAGCTCCAAGTGCAGACCACTCTGCACGGTCGCCAGATTCAGTGTGACGTTGAGGGTTTCGTCACCCCCGAACAGATTGCGCCGTTTATACCCGCCGCTCACGCCGCCGCCTTCGCTGGTGGATAGGCTGAACCCAGCCTCAGCAACATGCCGGGGCGACGGCATCGCCGAAACGTTGACATCGCGGCTTTGCGGGCCTTCCACCTCATTCGGCGGCGACAAAGTCACAGCCGCGCCCGATATGCTTTCAAGCGCCTCAAGTCGGCTTTCAAAACTCCGTAGCTTGGCCAGACTGACCCGCTCACCGGGAGTGAACGGCGCCAAGCGGCGCACGAAACTGGCGCGCCACCGATCGGTATCGAGTAAGATGTCGCCGTAAAGGCTTTCTGCGCCAGGATCATACGTGAAAACAGCATCACCGCTGGCGTCTGCGTGATCGACCGTGACCACGCGGTTCTCCAGACGCGCATCCGGCCATCCCGAAACACGCAGAGCGCGTAGCCCGCTTGTCTCTGCAGCCAGCACGTCCGCTGCTCGAACCGGATCCCCTTCATCTAGCGCGATGGCGTTGCGCGCGACTGACCGCGCGCCTTCATGCCCATGCGCCACAACGTCCAGGGTGGAAAAGCGAAACTTTTCTCCCGGCGTCACCTGAAAGCTTGGGGCCTCATCGCTTTGATCAATGATCACGCGGGCTGTGTAATAGCCCTCGGACCGAAGATACCGCAGCAGGGTGTTCGCGCTCGCCTGGGCATCTGACGAGCCGCTCTTCGCCCGCTCCTCAAGGAGGGACTGCAGTGCAGCGGACAACTCGGCGCTGTCCTCTCCAATTACCGACACAGTTTGCCCACGGGCTTCAGCGGTCAGGGCGATGCACGCAATCAAGGCAAGTGCGCGAAGCACAGTCATCAGCACGGGTTCCGCAATCGTCCGTCAAAAAAGAAAGGCGGGGCCTCAGCCTCGCCAGTCATGCATCCTATCGGAAACAAGTGTGGCCAAAAAGCAGCCGGAAGGGCCGAAAATTACTCCAGCCCGCCGGTTTCAAAGCGAACGCTTCCATCCCCGAACTGGATTTCGACCGTGTCGTCTTGAGATTCCTGCCAGACCAACGTGCCAAGCGTGCCAATCAGCACAAGAACGAGGGCGACGGCGACCAGAACGACAGGACTCGGTTTTTGGTTTTTCATCACCTGCTCCATGGTTGTAGGCCTCTGAAACGCACGTAACCGAGAAAGCGTTCCAAAAGAACTGCCGGGAACGACATGTGCGGTCCGCGCGTTACGACAATCATGAAGACATGCGCATTGATCACCTATGGACGCAGCCTGATGGCTTTGACCATTGCAGAGTCGGTCCGGCCTATGGTCGACCATGTTATCGGCCTGGACACGATCGGGCTGACCGCCCTGTCCTTCTCGAAATATTGCGATGAAACGCGGACGGTGAGCGAGCCTTCAGATGAGGAGGCCTACACTCGGGACATCGCGGATATCTGTGAGGAGTTTGCAGACGATACGGTCCTGATCCTGCCAGGGTTTGAAGATATGGAAGCGCTGGCGCGCCACAAATCCCTGCTGCCGACCAACGCCAGACTGGCCGCCCCGGATTGCTCATCCATCGAAAAAGTCACGCCCAAACACCATTTTGCGGCTTTGATCTGGGACAACGATATCAACGCCCCGAAAACCCAGATCTTTGAGACCGAGACAGAAGCGCAAGAAGGACCGGAGACGCCGTTCCCGATCTTGATGAAGCCGAGCCGGGGCGCAGGCGGTCGCGGGATTTCCAAGATCGCCTCACAGGATGAATACGAGGCCTATCTCAAAGCTCACGAAAACGACTATCCGCTGCTGGCGCAATCACTGGCGGATGGCGATGATTACTGTGTCAGCGCGTTGGTGCATGAAGGAGACGTCTTGGTGATGTCAGCCTACACCAATCTCGAAAACCAACCGCGCGAAGCGGGCGCCGGCGTTGTGCGTGAAACCGTCAGCACCGCTCCCTTCGAAGCGGATGTGCGCAAGATCGCCAAGGCCACCAATTGGACAGGTGTCTTCGAAGCCGATTTCATGTGGACCGGAGAGGAAGACGACGCCCCTTCTGCCATTGAGGTGAATGCGCGGTTCTGGGCTGGATTGCGTCACTCCACGCTGAGCGGCGTCGACTATGCGCGCTTGCTGGCGGAGCTGACCTTGCACGGCGCCTTGCGCTCTGAGCCGGGCACGCCGGAGATCGGCTTTCGGTCCCAAGTCCCGCTCGCCTGGCTTCCCTCCGCGATAGACGGGGCTTTCAGCGCGAGCGAGTACGCCAATCAGCTGTCTGAGAGCTGGAAGCGACTTAAGAATTCCAAAGGCTTCAGTCTGAAAAAGTTTGGACGCGTGCTCGCGTCTCTATCAGATGCGAAAGCCGCGAAAGAAGCCCTTGAGGATGTGACGCTTCGCGTGATGGACCGGTCTCATCTGGATGTGGACCTTTTGGCCAAGGATGACCCAGCCGCGGCGCTCGGCGCTCTGTTCATTGTGTCGCATCTGGCCAAGTACGGCGAGCTGCCGCCAGAAATCAGCTTTGACTCGGTTGGATCATGACACGTCCTGTCATTGGCTATGTGACCGCCCCCAAGGGCGACATATTGTTGTCTGTACTTGTGGACGCCGTGATCCGCCTGTCCGGCGGCAAGCCGGTGCGGGTGAAGAACGCGCCCACTTCGGGGAAGCGCCGGTTAGACGGCCTGATCCTGATGGGCGGCCTGGACATCCATCCGAGCCAGTATGACGCCTCCGTTGAAGTTGAGAGCCAGTTTGATCCCGATCGGGACGCACTTGAAATCAGCTGGCTTCAACATGCGAAAGATCACGATCTGCCGGTCATGGGCGTTTGTCGCGGCCTGCAAATGCTCAACGTCTTTTATGGTGGAGATCTGCACCAGACGCTGGACCCCGACATGACGCGCGACTGGCCGAACGGCCCGATCGGCTACACCTTTTTCAGAAAGCCGATCACGCTGATCGGGGAAAGCCTTCTGGCTGACTGTGTTGCGCCTCACGAGAGCGTTCGGGTGAACAGTCTTCACCGCCGGGCCGTGCGCAAGGTTGCACCAGGATTTCACGCGGTCGCCTGCGGAGAGCGAGGCGGCGTTCAGGCCATTCAGGCAGACACTGCACCCTTGCGGCTAGGCGTTCAATTCCACCCCGAATTACTTGTATACAGACGTGATATGAGACGTCTATTCAGGACTTTCATCAAGCAATGCCAATGAAAAAGGCCCCGTCAAATGACGGGGCCTTTTCAAAACAGGACTGAGCCTAGTTTCGGTTTTCTTCTGCCGTGTCTTCAATAGCATCGCCAGCTTCTTCGATATCGCGACCTGCACCTGCAATAGTGTTGCATCCGGTCAACAAAAGCGTAGCGACAGCAAAAGCACAAAGAACAACGTATTTCATAGAAACCTCCTGGGTTATGGCCTCAATAAAACGCGCCAGCACACAAGGCGTTCCCTTAATGTCAGTCGTTTTCTTCGCCCACCTGCAGAACAAAATCCATGCCGCCATCTGCATTGGGTTCAGACCAGGTCCGGCCGTCCAGCTGCATGGCGAACGCCTCCATCAATGACGAGCCCGTGCCCTGTGATGCATGCTCCCCATGCCCTCGCCGTCATCAGAGACCCGCAAGATCAGGGCTTCAGGCTCGGTGGCGCTCAAGGAGATCAGAATGCGCCCCTGGGTGCGCTGGGTGAAGGCGTGCTTGTAGGCGTTGGTGACAGCCTCCGCCACGAAGAGTGCGATCGGCACTGCTGTATCCGGTTCAAAGGACACTTCATCGCACTCCGCCTGCACGCTGACAGCACGCGATCCGTCATCGCTGGCCTGCTGGAGATTTAGCGCAAGCTCCCTGAGGAAACCCGGCATGTAAACCGCTCTCAGATCATCCGCCTCATACAGGCTGCGGTGGACGAGCGACAAAGCGTTGATGCGGCGGCGCGCCTCCATTAACGCCATGCGGGCCTCCCCGTCTGTCATCCGCCCCGCCTGAAGATTGAGCAGGCTAACGATGATCTGCAGGTTGTTTTTGACCCGGTGGTGAATTTCGCGAAGCAATGCGCCACGCTGCTCGACCGACGCTTCAAGCTCGCTTTGCTGCTTGTCCAGGGACGACGCCATCTCGCCCATGGTGTTCGCCAGCTCCCGGATTTCGCTCGGTGCATTGCGCGCCCGGACCGGCACGACGTCCAGACGTCCGCCGCCATACACCGCAGCGATCCGGCGTAAATATCCCAACCAGCGCAGGACGTAATGGTCGACGGCCAACCATACACTCACAAGCGCCAAAGCGTACATCAACAAAGGCACCAGAAAGGTCACGGCGACTGACACCAGCCCCCATTGCGTCGTCGGTGTGGGTGAGATCAGCAGCAAGGCGAGCTGTCCCCCGACAAGGGGGGCGAGCACAGCGGGTCTGTCTTCGCCTTCAAACCGAATACGTGTCGGTTGGGGCTCATCGATCAGTTGGACGCTTTGAAGCAAATCGTCCTGAATTTCGATGCTCGCTGGCATGAGCGTACGCGAACGGTCCACTTCGCGCGCCTCAGTCGGCGTGACGAGCAGGACCTGACTGCCATCCGCCATGGCGTTGTCGATGAGGATTCTTGAGGCGCGCAGCACATCAATGGCAGCTGCCGCCGTGCCTCTGAAATCAGGCCCGTCTCCAAGACGGTTCGCGACCACGAGAATGGGGGTTCTGGAGACCGGTCCCATCAAAACACCGGACACGGTTTGCTGCTCACCGCTACTCAGCGCCGCGTGCCACTCCTCTGACGCCATATTCAGGTCCTGGGCTTCTTCAAGACCGGTGCAAATGATTTCGCCATTCGCATCCGTCAGAGCAATGTTGGTCAGGACGGAATCGCCGCGGGCGATTTGCGCCATGGCCCGGCTGCATCCCCCCGGCGCGCTCATGAAAGCGAACCCCCGCGTGGAGACAGCATCGACTACGCCTTGCGCCCGCGCGATGGATTCATTGAGCTCGGACGCCGCCAAAGCGCCCAGAATGATCATGCGATCACTCTGCACGCGTTGCTCTTCACGCGCTTCGCTCCAGGTTTGCGCCATGGCGATTAACAAGAGCGGGAACAGCGCAACAGCAAGGACCAGGGCGAGTACGAAACGTAATCGCCCGGTCATGGCGCCCCCAGGGTTGAAAGGCATGGTCAGCGCGCCTGCTCTGCCAGGTCGCTGACATGACCAAGCAGCGTGTCCACCGCGTCAGAGGCGGCGACGCCATCTGCGTTTGCCTTAGCGGCCGGTCCGGCTTTCATGATGCCTTCCAAAGCCAGACGCGCCCGCGAAACACGACTTTTCACGGTTCCTGTCGCGCAACCGCAAATCTCCGCCGCTTCATCATAGGAATAGCCGCCCGCTCCGACCAGTATGAGCGCTTCACGCTGATCTTCGGGCAATTCAGCAAGACCACGTCTTAATTCGTCCAGAGCTACAACCTGTTCCTGGTTGTCGACAGCCGGCAAAGTTCGCTCCGCAAGCTCCTGATCCCAATCCGCCTGGCGCCAGGATCGACGTTTGTTGGAGTAGAACTGATTGCGCACGATGGTCAGGACCCAAGCGCGAAAGTTCGTTCCAGCTTTGAATTTGTCGCGTGCAGACCAGGCTTTCATCATGGCGTCTTGAGCCAGATCGTCCGCGCTTGCTGCATCGCCTGTCAGACTTCGTGAAAAGGCGCGCATGTGAGGAATGGCTTCGGTTAGTTCTTTTCGAAACTCCGCCTGAGGCATGAGTTCGGAGGCCGTTAGGCCAGCGCCGTCTGAACCGGACTTACTCATGAGAGTCATCCTTGCCGTCGGCGCGCTCGGACTCGCCTTGTTCCAGCCGGTCAAGAAGGTCTTCAAAAGCGTCCGGCACGCCCTCTTCGACCACGGAATCAAACATCTTGCGCAATCCAGCGCCAAGGTTTTCCTGCTGCTTGCGAGTCCGCTGCAGCAGCGCAGGGTCTAGCTTGGCGGCAGCCCTGTTTTTATCCTCAGACATTGCCATTAATATTCGCCATTCTCACATAGATAGATCTTACAGAATACATCTGCCGTATAAGAGGAACGAGCAAACTGGGATCGGGTTCCCAAAAAACTGAATTTTTTTGGAACCGTTTGGATCGTTGTTCGTTTGTTGCTTGGTATTTTTTGTGGGGAGAGCCCGACTATGAGTTTTGTTACAGCGATACGGTCACATATTCCCTACCTGCGCCGGTATGCGCGCATCCTGACGGGATCACAACAAAGCGGTGACGCCCATGTGCGCGCCTGTCTGGAGGCGGCTGTTGAAGGCAATGAGGAACTGGGACGGGATTTACCGCCTCATGTCGCACTCTTCCAGTTGTTCCACGCGTGCTGGAACAGCCAGCTTGACGTCACCGATCCCTCAGACAGCCAAAACCCGCTGTCGCATGTCACACCCAAAGCCCGACAAGTCATGCTGCTCACGTCCGTCGAAGGGTTCTCCATCGAGGATGTGGCCTCCATTCTGCGCATCGGCGACGATGAGGCTCAGGCTCTGCTGGTCTCAGCACAACAAGAGCTGAACGCCGGGCTCGCCACTCGCGTGATGATCATTGAGGACGAACCTGTGATCGCCCTTGATCTGCGAGCTATCGTGGAGAATGCCGGCCATACGGTCACCGGCGTGGCTCGAACCCGCGACCAGGCCGTGGAGCTGGCCCAAAAATCCCCGCCCGGGCTCGTTCTCGCTGATATTCAGTTGGCGGACGACAGCTCGGGCATCGACGCCGTGAAAGATATACTGGGCGAGATGAACCTGCCGGTGATCTTCATCACCGCCTATCCCGAACGCTTGCTGACCGGCGAGAAACCGGAACCGACCTATCTGGTGACCAAGCCCTTCATGCCCGAAACCGTCACAGCCACAATGAGCCAGGCGCTGTTCTTCTTCGACAAGGAAGCTGTTGCGGCTGAATAAAAAGCAAGCACAAGCAAGATACGCATATAAAAACGCCGGGATAAAAATCCCGGCGTTTTTATATGCGTCAGACAATGTGTCAGAATCAAGAGGATTCGACACAATAGTTTCGCGAAATCGCCCAACTGTATTATGGAACCAGCGCAAGCTCACGACGTTTCCTAATTGCGTTCGAATTGATCGCTAGCAAAAGGAGACAGTTATGTTGAACAAGCTGATGCTGACCACCTCGATCGCTCTGGTTTCCACCACCGCTCTCGCAACGGCGCAAGCCCAGGATGCGACAGCACACATGGAAACGGAGTCCCATGTCGAAGCCGCCATGATGGCGGACACCATCAAGGCGTCCGACGTTGTCGGCGCGGATCTCGAATACGCAGACGGCGCCTCCGCCATCACGGACATCCGGATGAGCGATGCAGGCGACCCCGAAGCGCTGATTATCTCCCGCGGCGGCTTCCTGGGACTGTTTGACGAGGAAGTTGCAGTGTCCACAATCGCTGCAAACCTGTCTTATGGTGCGGAAGGCGAGCTAGTCGTGACCGCGTCCATCACAGACGATCAGCTGGATGACGCCGAGGTCATTGAGAACAGCCCGTTTACCGTCTCTGTCGAAGACCAACGTGAAGACGGCGATCTGTTTTACAGCGATCTGACCGGATCTGCCATCGTGAACGCCCAGGGCGAAACCATCGCCCATATCGAAGACGTGGAGTTCACTGCGCAAGGCGACACCGAGTACGCCATCATCCGTGATGGCGGGTTCATCGGCTTCGGCGGCAATGTCGGCCGCGTTGACTTTGACGCTCTTGAGCTTGGTTACACCACTGAAGCTGGCTGGACTGTCTCAGCCGATCTGACGTCGGAAGATGTCGAGATGCTCGAAGAGACTCCGGTCAACGCCGGCGCCTATCTTGACGGCCGCTAAGTCTCTAAGGTCTGACCAACCTTTTATCTGGGGGCGCGCTTCGGCGCGCCCCTTTTTTTGTGTGCTCACCGCCATGATCTGCAACAGTTGCTGAGTGACGCCGCCAGGAGCCATCGGCCTCCTTGCTCTTGCAAGATGAATTGGGTCGCTGTGAGAGCGATCGATGCTTTGACGCTTGCGAGGCTTGAGCAAGGGTGAGCGAGTTAGATCCCCTGGCCAACCCTGAAGCCAAGCTGAACACCGCATCTGAGCGCATCAGCGCGAGAACACAGTTGGCGCTATCAGCAGAAACGCAAAAGCCGCCCTCAAGAAGAGGACGGCTCTATTTGCGTTGTGCGAGGTTCGGTCAGGGGGAGGATCAACCTCGCAACACACTCTTGGCGTCCCTTTAGGCCAGGGACATCGAAACAACGCCTCAGGTCGCAATACGTTCCGACCTGAACCCGTCTATTCGATTTCTTCGTGCACCTGGCCGTACGCCAAGCCTGCAAACAGCGCCGCACCGCCCAAAGTATTGCCGATGAGAACGGGAATGATGAAGCTGATTGCGTCGCCAACGCCCCAACTGCCCGCGACGATCAGGACGGTCGCTTCCACGGTGCCGGCTACGATGTGCGGAAAGCCGCCAGCGCCCACCAGATAAGTCACAATGAACACCGTCCCGAGCTTTTCATAGGGCAGGCCGGGTAATGACCAGGCCATCAGCCCGATCAGGAAGCCGGCTGGCAACGCAGCAATGAAATTGCCCGCTATGTCGCGATGCATGATGTGAGAGGATGCCGTGACCATCGCGTCAAACAGCTCTGGGTCGGTCACATGACTGAGCACTGAACCGATCACGACGGCCCCCACCAGATTGCCGAACAAGACAATTGCCCAAAGCCGCATCAACAAGCGTACAGATCTCCAGCGCCGATGCTTGGTCACAGGCAGAACCGCCGTCAGCGTGTTTTCCGTGAACAATTGCATGCGCGCCATTGCGATCAGCAAAAAGCCCGCCGGGTATCCGGCAGCAATCGCCAGATAGCTCCAGTCAGCATCTCCGACAGCGCGCTCGATTGCGCCCATCAGCAAAACGGACGCGCCCATGGCGAGTCCGGCTGTCAACGCGGAATACAATAAAGAGCTGGAGGGGCGCAGAAGCTCCTCTTTGCCCGTCTCAGCAATGATGGAATAAAGCGTTTTAGACGCAATTTCGCTGCGCGCCGCTAATCGCTTGGCGCGCAGCTCCTGATCATTCTTTTTTGACAAGGGAAGACCCTTCAGCTGGAGGCCGCAAACTTTGAGAGGGCTGTTAGAGCCAGTTTTGGCTTTCGAGCCAAAAGCGCGCCCAAACCCATCAAGGCTGCCGTGGTTTGCAGCGGTTTACGTTTCATAGCGGTCTCAACCAGCGTCAGAGGCGACGCGGCGCCCGAGGGCGCTTGAGCCGGTGGTTTGCTCGCCTTGGCTCTCCACAACAGTGTCGCCGCGGCGATTGAACCCAGGCATGCATAAATAGAGCCGACCAGGGCGCTGGCCACCCATGGGGAGTACTGGTTTGACGCCCAGCTCCATCCCGCATGGGTGGCGAATACTGCGCCGAGTACAGGCCCGATGAGCGCGATAGCTATCAGAAGCGCGTTCACAGTGCGTCTCCTAGCGACGCATCAACAGGGCGCCGAGAAACCCTGCGCCAATCGCGGCGCCGCAGGCGCCAAGCGGGTTCTCACGAATGAGCTCACGCAATTGGTCAGGCGCTTCTTCTGCAGCGTCCAAGCCGTCCTCGATTGCGGAACGTCCGGCTTTGACACCCGATTCCCCGCTTTGCTGGACGATCTTGGACAAGTCGCCGACCAACTGATCCATATCCGCACGCAGCGCATCCAGATCAGATTTCAGCTCTTCAGTCGTAACATCGGACTTAGCAGTGGCGCGTGCCATGTCGCTCTCCTTTGTGTTTTGAAGGGGATGATGGTCGCAAAACCAAATTTAGCGAGGCGGTTCGTCGGTCGCGTCCTCGATGGCGTCTTCGGCGTCATCAGCCGCGTCATCCAGGTTTTCACCAGCTTCCTCGAACGTACCTTGCTCTTCGCCAGTTACGTCCTCGATCGCCTCATCAACGTCTTCGCCAGCGTTTTCAGCCGGACCGTCTGAGCAGGCCGCAGCAGCCATAAAAAACGGGGCGATAAACAGCGGGGCAAACTGTTTCATGATCAACATCCTTTTTTGTTGAAGTCTGTCAGATGAAGTCTGGCGACTGTTACGCCGCCAGACTTCTCATAAAGGCTCTACGTTCAGGCTCGGGGTGAGCGTCCACGCAGGGCGCCAAACAGCAGCGACACCACAAACAGCACCAGAAAGACAAAGAACAGAACTTGCGCGATTGAGGCCGCGCCGGCTGCAATGCCGCCAAAACCGAAGAGGGCCGCGATCAGGGCGACGACGAAAAATCCAAGGGCCAGTCTCAACATGGTGTAGCTCCTTCAACATTAAACAGTCCCCCAATCAACGCCCTCGCCCATATCCGGTTCCCAAAATTTTCAGAAAAAACCACTACAGTTTCAGCTCGTATAATAAAGCATAGTTTTTGCCTGAGGGTCCGCGCTGGCCCTTTTCAATAGATGTGTTTTTGTGAGACGTGTCGAATGCGGCAGGTTTACTGTCAATTTTTGGAACCCATCCGTCACGACCCGCGTTGAAAGGGTCCGCAACTGATGGAGAACTGAGATGAGCAGCACCGCTCTCGCGTCCAAGTCCGCCGCATTCGCCCCGAAATCCGGCATCGAAGCCGAAGATCGCACCCAGATTGCTGGCGCACTGGGCAAGGTGCTCGCCGACAGCTACATGCTGTTTATCAAGACCCAAGGCGTGCACTGGAATGTGGTCGGCCCAACCTTCTACAGCCTGCACAAGTTGACTGAAGAGCATTACGAGAATCTCTATCACGCCATTGACGAGCTGGCCGAGCGGATCCGCGCCTTGGGAGAAAAAGCCCCGGCTTCCTATCGCAAGTACGGCGAGCTGTCAGAGATCCGCGATTACGATCTGGAACAATCTGCTGACGCGCATGTGCGCATGCTGGTGGACGACCACCGCACCGCGGTCAAATCCATGCGCGACGCCATCGAATGGTGCGAAGACAAGAAAGATTTCGTCACTGCCGACATGCTGATCGAGCGCATGAGCTGGCACGAAGAGGCGATCTGGATGCTCAACGCCATCATCGCAAAGCAATAAGATCATTTTTGACTTTGCAAAAGCGGGCCTGCGGGTCCGCTTTTTCATATGCGGGGACCTGTCATGACCCAAGCTCCGGATACAGAAGCTTCAAACACCCTCAACGCTGTCGAGGAAAACGTTCAGGGCGTCGTCGAGCAAGGGCGCATGGCCTTTACTGAACTTCTGGACTGGATCGCCGAGGATACTCAATCGGTGACCCTGGCGCTTTCACTCACCCTGGCAGTGACCATCACCGCGCTCTTGATAAAATGGGGCGTGTCGTTTGCGCGCCAGCGCCTGGATCAAAGCAGTCTGGCCCACGTTATGTTGGGAACGGCAGAGCGGCTGTCCGCCATGACCTTTTTGATCATCGGCGCCGCTATCGGACTGAGCGTAACATCCTCGCCTCAAAGCGTTCTGGACGCCATCTGGTATATCCTGGGCCTGGTGTTGATCATACAGGTCGCAGCGATCTTTCGCGGTTTGGCTGTCGATCTGGTGCAGCGTCGCGCCTTACAGCGCGCAGACAGCCGCAGCGCTGTCTGGAACGGCATCGCCATCATCAAATGGGCGATCAGCACCTTTATCTGGTCAGCGGCTTTTCTGGTCCTGCTCGATAACGCCGGCGTGGACATCACCGCCCTGATTGCAGGTCTCGGCATTGGCGGCATCGCTATCGGCCTGGCGGCTCAGGGATTGTTCAGCGACCTGTTCGCCGGCATCTCGATCCTGTTCGACAAACCCTTCAAACGCAATGACTTGATCGAGTTTGGCGAATGTCTGGGCACGGTCAGCAAGATTGGACTGAAAACCACACGCCTGCGTTCCTTGTCCGGCGAAGAGATCGTCATCCGCAACACCAATCTGCTCGACATGACGATCCGCAATTTTCAACGGCTCGAAGAGCGGCGCTGGCTGTTTCAGATCGGTGTGACCTATCAGACCGCCGCGGATCAGCTGGAGCAGATCCCGGACTGGATCAAAGCCATTATCGACGAGACCGACCAGGCCCGTTTTGAACGCGCTCATTTCGCCCGCTTCGCCGACAGCGCAATGGAGTTTGAGATTGTCTGTCACGCCCAGAGTCTGGACTACGCTGTTTACATGGACGTGCGTCACGCCGTGAATCTCGCCCTCGTGCGCAAGTTCGCAGATGAGGGCGTGGAGTTCGCCTACCCCACGCGCACCTTGATGCTCGCTCGCGATGACGGCTCGGTCGTCGATCCCGCCACAACGCCACAGCCCCCAGCAAACGGAGACGAATAATGACAAAGGATCATGGTCCGTCCGTGAAGGATGACGAAACCTATGAAGCCCTGCGCGAGGAGGGCGCGTCCAAATCCAAAGCCGCCCGCATCGCCAACGCCCAGGCGTCCGATGACAGCGACGCCGCTGCAAAAGGGGGCGCCCACGACGCCTATGAAGACTGGACGAAAGATGCGTTGTACGACCGCGCCCAGGAGATCGGCATCGACGGGCGCTCGAGCATGACCAAGAGCGAGCTGATCAAGGCGCTGCGCGACGGCCAATAGCCGCCCTGAACACTTCAGCTCTTCTCTGAAGGGAACTGTTTCGCCTCCCTGACGTTAGTCTTTCATACAAAATCGGGAGGACGCCATGTTCGCAACTACTGCCGTTTTGATTGCTATGCAAGCTGCGCAGGCTCCGGACGCGCAAGTTCGCGGTCCCGTCCTAAGCACGTTTGTCGCGCAATTACAGGCTGAGTTCCAGGGCCCAAGCGACAGCGCCTGGTCCATCCCGTTGGGCGGCGCGGACAGCGCGGCGTTGATCCCGACTATTTCTGCTCAGAATGAAAGCCGTGCTGACAGTGACGAGCTGTCCGCTTTCGGACTCGGCCTGGAGCTGGAGACGAGTCCGCTCGCCTTTGGGTCCATCTCACGTTTGAGCCTGATCGTGTCCTATGATGAGGAGACGGTCATCATGCGTCCGGGCGGCGGCGGTATCAGCGCTCTGACCCGCGTGGCAGGCGAAGTCGGCGTGGCGGACGGATTTGCGGGCGTTGGCATGTCACTGAATGATCATGGCGCAGTCACCGCAGGGTATATTCGTCAGAACCGGGAAATACGGTTTGGCGAAAACAGTTGGAACGCGCGATCTGATTTTATCGGCCTGAGCTATCGCCAGGCGTGGTGATCTAGACCAGCCAGATCACCAGGACCGCCCCCAGGGCGCCCAGGCACAATCCTGCAGACACTACATCTCCCAGCCAGTTTGAGCGCCCTTCAAGACAATGGGCGCTCAGCGATCGTGCGACGGCCCGGTCCCGCAACCGACCCATCACGATCAACCCCACCGCCAGCATCATGAACAGGCTGGAGATCATCTTGGCGATCCAGGTGGGCTCAAAGCTGTCAAAAACCACCTGCATCCCCAGCCCAACGCCGATGGCGGCCAGCGCTGTGCGCAGCCAGCTGGCGAAGGTGCGCTCGCTGGCCATCAGCGTGCGGTCTTCCGCAAAGTTTGTCCGCTCTTCAGCAAGTTCGGTCTTGGCGACGGTCATTGTGATTCCCTGAAAAACCGGGAACCGGACGTCCCATGGCACGTTTCTAAACCAAGCCTGAACATACATGAAGGAGGCCCTGACGATGAAGACCGCTATGACCTTGACTGCGATCGTGGCTCTGGCCGGATTGTCAGCGACCGCCTTCACCCAAAATCTTGACGCCCCACAGAATACCCTGGTCAACGAAACGGCTGACGGCAAGGCGTTCTATCTGGCCTCCACGCTCTTGCAATCGCGCCTGGCGTTTACTGACGGGGAGCTCCCCATCAAGGACTTGCTGGTGGATGAAGCCGGCAATCTGCACGCCATCGTCGTTGATCATCCCAATTGGCTGGACGGCGATGCCGCGATCGCAGCCGACCTCGTCTATCTGGCCGGCGCGCCCGGCGTTGAGACACTGCGCGCCGACATCACGCGCGAAGAGTTCCAGATGCTCGCTCAGGGCGGCGGATACGAACCTATCGGTTTGAGCTGGGCGGCTGAATATCGTGAGGCGAATTCGGCGCGCGCCCTATTGGGGCAATCCATTCAGGTCAGCGCCACTGCGCCCGATATCGCGATTGACGACCTTGAAATCAGTCAGGGCGGCGCCGTCATGGCCGTGCATTTTGAAGACAGCGGCTGGCTCGCCTTTGATGCGCTGGACGGCCGCATTCCGGTGAACGCCCTGCACTTTGACTATGAGGCCCCTCAAGGCTGGAGCGTCGCCACGACTGTGAATGACGCACAGATCAACGCGTTGGCGGGCCGCGACACCTCGTTGTTTCTGAGTGCGTCCAACGCGTCCTGATCCGCTAATCCATACAAAGGAGACCCACTATGAGTGCTCAATCCACTGCGACTGGCGGCGACATTCTGCGCCTGATCCTGGCCATTCTTCTGCCGCCGCTCGGCGTGTTCTTCCAGGTCGGCCTTGGCCTTCATTTCTGGCTGAACATTGTCCTGACCCTGTTCGGCTATGTTCCCGGCATCATTCACGCCGTCTGGATCATCGCCACCCGCCGCTAGACCGGCACATCGCCAAACTGATCATCGGGCGCTGGAGCTTTCCCCCTCCAGCGCCCGAAGTCTGTCTGGCTTCGGCCCACCCCCCTCATAATACGCAAACCCGAACCCAACGGGTTCGCATGGGCTAACGCCCGCCCGCAGCTTTAGCGAGGACTGACCGAACGGAGGCGAGGGAGACAAAGAAGAAATGGTGCGGGTGAGAAGACTCGAACTTCCACGTCATAAGACACTGGTACCTAAAACCAGCGCGTCTACCAATTCCGCCACACCCGCACAGGCAAGGCAGGCCGGAGAATTAGCTCTTAGGCTATGCCGCGGTCAATCTGCCTTTGCGGTGGCGAGACATCCCAAAGCCGCGCGCCAGACCTGTAACTGCATCTGGACCTTAGATGCCAGCGCTTCATCATGTCTGCAGCTTTCACCATGAGAGATCGCATCATGACGTCGGATCGCCCCGCACCACCCCCTTCAGACACTCCCCCGTCAGAAGACCGTAGCGGCATTGACTGGGAAGCGCGGTTTCAGGCCGATGACGCGCCCTGGGAGCGTCAAGGCCTGCACCCCGCCTTGATCGACTGGCTGGATTCAGGCGTTTTGAAACCGGGTCAGACTGTCCTGACCCCCGGCTGCGGGCGCAGCCAAGAGCCGGCATACCTGGCGCAGCATGGGCTGAGCGTCATCGCCACAGATATCGCGCCCAGCGCCATCGCCTGGCAAAAGGCGCGCTTTGACAGTGCAGGCGTCACCGCTCAGGCGTTTGAAACAGACGCTCTCGCCTGGCGTCCGGAAACGCCGGTTGATGTGCTGTACGAGCAGACATTTCTGTGCGCCATCCACCCCCAAAAGCGCGAAGACTATGAAGCCATGGCCCATGCCAGTTTGAAACCGGGCGGGCTGTTTCTGGCTTTGTTCATGCAGAAATCCGAGCGCGGCGGTCCGCCCTATGGCTGCGGCCTTAACGCCATGCGCGCCCTGTTCACCGAAGACCGCTGGCGCTGGCCCGAGGCCGACCCGCGCCCCTACCCCCATGGCGGGCTGAACGACAAGGCTGAACTGGGCATGGTGCTGACGCAGCTCTAGCGCTTGCCGCCCTCTTTCGCCGTCAAAGGCGCATATCTGAGCACCAGGAACCCGATCAGCAGACCAGAGATCAGATTGGCGGCGAACAAGCCCCAGATGACGCCGCCTGCGCCGCCCAGAAACCCGCCAAGCCAGCTCAAGGGGATGATCAACACCAGCCCCCGGAAGGCATTGCAGGCCACGCCCAGCAAGGGTCGACCCAGGCCGTTAAAGCCCGCCGCGGCCGCCATCGCCACGCCATAACCGCCCATGGCGAACGGCGCGATCGCCCAATACGCCACGGCCATGGCCTGCCCGTCCTCGGACGGCAGGAAGACCGGCGCCAGGAAACTCCCAGCCAGCAGAAGCAAGACCGCCATCGACGCGCCCCAGCCCCAGCAAAAGATGAAGGACTTCACAAAAGCTTCGCGGACTCGGTGATCCAGCCCGGCGCCTCCGTTCTGACCGGTGATGGGACCGATTGAGCCTGACAGGGCGAAGAGCGGGATCAGCGCCAGCGCCTCCACCCGCATCCCCACGCCGAGCCCCGCCACTGCGGGTTCGCCATAGGGCGCGATGGCCGCGAAGACCAGCGTATTGGCCAATGGCCCGATCATGTTGGAGCCCGAAGCCGGGGCGCCGATCCGGGCGATCTCGCGCCAGTTCCACAACAGGGTGTCGACACCGGGCCAGCTGAAATCGATCAGTTTCTCGCGAAAGATCAGAACGCCCATAGCGATAAGGAACACCGCCATATTCGCGATTAGCGTCGCCAGCGCGGCGCCCGTCACTTCCATGGCCGGAATGGGACCCAGGCCAAAGATCAGGATCGGGTCCAGCACCATATTGATTACTGCGGCGATGATCATGATCACGCTGGGCACGATGGCGTCGCCCATGGCCCTGAGCAGATTGCTGGCCACCATGGGGCCGACCATGAAGACTGCGCCGGCAAACCAGATCGTCATGTACTCACGCACGTAGGGCATCATAGACTCTGTCGCGCCCATCGCCCTGAAAACCGGACCGATCAGCGGAATGCCCATCACGCTGACCAGCAGAACCACGATGAAGGACAAGGTGATGGCGTCTGTCGCCACGCGGCGGGTGGACTCGCCATCGCCGCGCCCGGCGGCGCGCGCCACCACAGACACAGCCCCCGCGCCCAGACCGATGGAAACGCTCATGACCAGCATGGCGACGGGGAAGACAAACTGGACGGCGGCCAGCTGGTCCGTTCCAAGCTTGCCGACCCAATAAGCGTCGATCACCCCCACCAGCATCATGGCGAGGATGCCAAAGCTCATCGGGGCGACAAGGCGCAGGATATGGCCGAAGACCGGCCCCTGCGTCAGATCATTGGAGGCGCGAGTGGAAGCCATGAAAGCGCTTTCAGGAATCAGAAAATCAAACAGCGCCATAGGTAGGGCGCCCTATGGCGCTGTTCCATGTCTTTCATGGAAAAGCTCTGTTCACATCTGCTGTCGGCGCCGATCCGCCACCCTGCCCTGTTACTGGGTGCGAGTGATGGATGTGTAGCGAATGCGGGCCGAACTATGCTCGACCGACAGCTCAGGCAGACCACACACCTCTGACCGCGTCTCGCCGACCTCCATCAGCTCAAACCTCGCGCAATCTGCTTCGCCTTGCGCCCGGCCGGTCTCATGGATTGTCGACGTCGATAGCCCTGTGCTGACTGGATAGATATAGGCGAATGGAAAGTCATAGCTGAAGGCGTAAGTAAAGGCGCCTTCACCGGCCTCTGTGAGCGCAAATTGCGATGCGCAATGCTCATACTGCACATCCGCATCAGAGCTGCTCATCGCGATGCAATTGCCGGTGAATTCAAACTCGATCATATAGTCCTGACCATAGGCGGCGGCATTTGAAGAGATCACCACCTCCCAGACCTGGCCTCGCATCGGATCATCGTCAGAGAGCGCGGTCGCGTGTCCACAGCCGAGCACTCCAAAACCTGAAGCAACGAGTGTTATGGTCAACATACGCATGAGCGCCCCTCCCCTGAAAACAGAGGGCACTCTTGCACGCAGGGATTAAGGCTCTGCCCTATGTCGCTTTCTGCGATGGCGTATGATTGAGATCGTAGGCCGCCAGCCCCGCCAGATTGACGATGTCGGACACGTTCGAGCCCACACGCGCCACCTGGACCGATTGCTCCAGCCCGATCAACAGCCCCTCGATCACGGTCGCCCCGCCCGCAGACTTCAACAAGCGCGCCGCAATGGACGCGGAATGCACCGCCGGCATTACCAGAACATTCGCAGCGTCAGACAGGCGCGAGAACGGATAGCGCTCGCGATGATTGGGGTCGAGCGCGATATCGACCGCCATCTCGCCTTCATACTCAAAATCGAGATCAAGCTTATCCAGCTTGCTGACCGCGCTCTGGACCTTGGTCGTCCGTTCGCCGGGCGGGTTGCCGAAAGTGGAATAACTCATGAAGGCCACACGGGGATCGAGCCCCAGCCGGCGGGCGGCGTGGGCGGCGCCGACGGCGATCTCGGCCAGGCCGTCAGAATCGGGGAATTCGGTGACGTTTGTGTCCGCGATGACCAGCATCTTTCCGCGCGCCAACGCCACAGTCAGGCCAATTACGCGCCCCCCCGGCGCCGGATCCAGCACCAGCCGAATATCGCTCATTGTGTTTGTGAAATGGCGGGTGACGCCCGTGACCATGCCGTCCGCATCGCCGAATTTGAGCATGCAGGCGGAGAAGACATTGCGATCATTATTGACCAGGCGCTGGACGTCGCGGCGCAGATAGCCCTGACGCTGAAGCCGCTTGTAGAGCCAGTCCGCATAGTCAGCATTGCGATCAGACAGACGCGCGTTCTGGATTTCCAGTACATCTTCGGGCAGTCCCAACTCGCGCATATTGGCGCGGGCGATCTCTTCACGCGCCACCAGCACCGCCTTGCCCAATCCCTGGGACTGGAAGGCGAAGGCGGCGCGGATGACACTCGGCTCTTCGCCTTCAGCGAAAACGATACGCTTGTCAGATCCGGAAATCGCCTGGGTGACGCGTTGCTGCAAGGCTGCGGTCGGATCAAGGCGACGCGCCAGCGACTGCCGGTATTTCTCTTCATCCTCGATCGGAATGCGCGCCACGCCGGTTTCAATCGCCGCCCGCGCCACATAAGGCGGCACAAAGCTGATCAGGCGCGGATCAAAGGGCGACGGGATGATGTAATCGCGACCAAACCGCAACCCGCTGTCAGACTTGTTGGCGGTGGACACCTCGTCTGGCACGTCCTGACGGGCGAGATCGGCCAGGGCGCGAGCAGCGGCGAGCTTCATTTCCTCATTGATTGTCCGTGCGCGCACGTCCAGAGCGCCGCGGAAAATATAGGGAAAGCCAAGTACATTATTGACCTGATTAGGGAAATCAGACCGCCCTGTAGCCACGATAGCATCCGAGCGCGCCGCGCGGACTTCGTCGGGCATGATTTCCGGCGTCGGGTTCGCCATGGCGAAGAGTATCGGATCCGCCGCCATGGACTTCACCATGTCCTGACTGACTATGCCGCCCGCTGACAATCCCAGGAACACATCCGCGTCCACCATCGCCTCTTTGAGCGTGCGCAGATCCGTTTCGCGGGCATGTTGCGCCAGTCGGTCGTGCAGATCGTTGCGGCCGGTATGAACCACGCCGTTCACGTCCACCACGGTGACATTGTCGTGCTGAACGCCGAGCGATTTCACCAGCTCCAGCACGGACAGGCCTGCCGCCCCGGCGCCGCACAGCACCAGCTTGATGTCTTCAAACTTGCGATTGGTCAGATGGCAGGCGTTGATCAAACCTGCTGCGGCGATGATTGCTGTGCCGTGCTGGTCATCATGAAAGACCGGGATATCAAGCTTCTCGCGCAGGCGCGCCTCGATCTCGAAGCATTCCGGGCTTTTGATGTCTTCGAGATTGATGCCGCCAAAGCTGTCACCGAAACCGGCGACGCAATCCACGAACTTGTCAGGATCGGTGTAATTGATCTCCAGATCAAAGCCGTCAATGTCTGCAAAGCGTTTGAACAGGACCGCCTTGCCTTCCATCACAGGCTTTGATGCGGCCGCCCCCAGATTGCCCAGCCCCAGGATCGCCGTGCCGTTGGACACCACCGCCACGGTGTTGCCCTTGGAGGTGTAATCATAGACTGCGTCCGGGTTCTCCGCGATGGCCCGGACCGGCGCTGCAACCCCCGGCGAATAGGCCAGGGCCAAATCGCGCTGGGTCGCCATCGGCTTGGTTGGAATCATCGCCACCTTGCCCGGCGGGCTCGCGCGGTGAAATTCCAGCGCGTCTGCGTCGGTCGAGGAAAGCTTTTCTGTGTCGGACATGGCGATGATGGATCTATCTGCTCTGGGAAAGTCGTGAATGAGCTATACGCGTCTGCGCGCCCGCTTGCTACACCATGTGTGGGTTCAATCGCTGCAGAGCCGCCTTGCGAAATTGCGCCTGTGAAACAGCGTCAAGCGCTTGGGGTAATTGCGTAAGCACCGTGTCCGCCGTACCGCCCGGCCCCAGGCGCCGTCCTGCATCGCCATGTATATAGACCGCCGCGCAGGCCGCCTCCTGCGCCGGTGCGCCCTGGGCCAGAAAAGCGCCGATCAGCCCGGCCAGGACATCGCCCGTACCCGCCGTCGCCAGACGCGCGCTGGCGTGCACATTGACCCAAGCCGAGCCATCTGGCGCAGCGATCACCGTATCCGCGCCCTTGAACACCACCACTGCCCCACAGCGCCGGGAGGCTTCTCTTGTGCGCTCAATTTTGTTGCCTGCATGCGCCGCCTCAGTGAGGTCGGGAAAGAGCCGTGCGAATTCTCCGCCATGCGGGGTCAGAACGCAGGTCTCATGAAGGCGCTCAAACAAAGCTTCCGGCACATCCTCAAAGACGCTGAGTGCATCAGCGTCGAGCACAAGGGGGATTTTAAGATCACAAGCTGAGCGCACTTGCGCTTTCAGACGCGCGCTGATCCCGGCTCCCGGACCGATAACAGCCGCGCTGGCCCGGTGATGTTCGAGCACGTCGCTGAACGGTGCGTCAGCCTCATACTGTCGCGCTACAAGGCTTTCAGAGGAGGACGCGATCTCGTTGAGCGCGCCCTGCCCGGACAGGACAGTGACAAAACCGGCGCCGCCAATCTGACCCGCGCGAGCCGCCAGACGCGCCGCACCGGTCGCGCCGCGCCCGCCCGCCAAAACACAGAGCCGCCCCCGGCTGTGCTTGTGCGCATCTTGATCAACTGACGCGCCCGGCACGCGCCACAGATCGGGATGGTTGAGCGTCGCACAAGGAGCGGCCTGTTGGCTCCAACCGTCGGGTATCCCAATGCCGCACAAGACGACCTTCCCGCATAGCGCACGTCCCGGCGACAACAGATGCGCAGGCTTGAAGCGATGGAAGGTGACGGTCAGGTCCGCACGAAAGACTGGCCCCTGCCCCGCAGCCCTATCGCCTGACAGGCCGCTGGGCGTATCCACAGCCACACATACGCCAGCATAGCCTTGGCTCTCTTGCGCCAACCGTGCGGCTTCCCCCTCTAGGGGCCGACTCAGTCCTGCGCCGAACAAGGCGTCAACGATCAAGCCGTGATCGCTCAGACGGCAGGCGCTTAGCGGGTGAACAGGTCCGCTCCAGCCCGACGCAGCCCAAGCGGCGTCTCCGCTGAGGCCTGAAACGTGCGCGAGCGTGAAAACGCGGACCGGCCAGCCCTTATCGCGTAAGCACTGGGCGATGATCCAGCCATCGCCACCATTATTGCCTGGCCCGCAAAGCACCGCCGCCTCACGCGGCGCCCAGTTTTGCGTGATGGTGTGGGCGGCGGCCTCCCCCGCATTTTTCATCAACACCTGGCCCGACACCCCGTGCAAAACCGCATAGGAATCCGCCTCTCCCATCGCGGAAGTGGTCAGGATGGCATGGGGCTGCTCAGACATGATCAAAGACATCCTTGCAATTCGCATTAGTATCGAGCATCCGCGCCTCATAATCGAGCAACAAGGAGTATACGCACCCCTGTACGTGGCTCCGGCTTGCAGCGTTGGACACGTGGGCTAGCGTCCGTCTGGCGAGCGGAGGCCCCGAATGAAAAAAATCGAAGCGATCATAAAGCCGTTTAAGCTGGACGACGTAAAGGAAGCCCTGCAAGAGATCGGACTGCAAGGCCTGACCGTTACAGAAGCCAAGGGCTTCGGACGCCAAAAAGGGCATACCGAGCTGTATCGCGGTGCAGAATATGTCGTGGACTTTCTGCCCAAGATCAAAATCGAACTGGTCATTCCCGATGACCGCGTCGAAGCCGCCATCGAAGCGATCCAGACCGCCGCCCAGACCGGGCGCATCGGCGACGGCAAGATCTTCATTCTCCCAGTGGAAGGCGCGATCCGCATCCGCACCGGCGAGACTGATGACGACGCCATCTGACCCCCGCAAGACAACGCCCGCCAGCACCCAAAGCCAGCCATAAGGACCTAACCATGTCTGCTGAAAAGATTCTCAAGCAAATCAAGGACGAAGACGTCGAGTTCGTCGATCTGCGGTTCACCGACCCGCGCGGCAAGCTGCAACATGTCACCTTCGACGTGGACATGGTGGATGAGGACTTCTTTGAAGAAGGCTCCATGTTTGACGGCTCTTCCATTGGCGGCTGGAAGGCCATCAACGAGTCCGACATGGTTCTGATGCCCGATACAAGCAGTGCGTATATCGACCCGTTTTTCCAGCAAACCACCCTGTCCATCGTCTGTGACATTCTGGAGCCGGATTCAGGCGAAGCCTATAATCGCGATCCGCGCACCACGGCGAAAAAAGCCGAGAATTTTCTCGCCGCCTCCGGCATAGGCGACAAGGCGTTCTTCGGTCCGGAAGCCGAATTCTTCGTGTTTGACGATGTGCGCTGGTCCACCGCGCAGAACAACACCTTTTACGCGCTGGATTCCGATGAAGGCCCTTACAATTCCGGCGTCAAAATGGACGGCGGCAATCTCGCCCACCGCCCTGGCCCGAAGGGCGGATATTTCCCGGTCCCGCCGATCGATTCGCTACAGGACATGCGCTCTGAAATGCTGTCGGTGATGAAAGAGCTGGGCCTGCAGCCAGAAAAACATCACCACGAAGTGGCGCCGTCGCAGCATGAGCTGGGGATGAAATTCTCCACCCTCACCGAGATGGCCGACCGCATGCAGACCTATAAATACATCGTGCACAATGTCGCCGCCGTTTACGGAAAAACCGCGACCTTCATGCCCAAGCCCGTCCATAACGACAACGGCTCTGGCATGCACGTGCACCAGTCGATCTGGAAAGACGGCAATCCGCTGTTCGCAGGGGATAAATACGCCGGCCTGTCCGACACCTGCCTGTATTATATCGGCGGCATCATCAAGCATGCCCGCGCCATCAACGCGTTCGCCAACGCCTCGACGAATTCCTACAAACGTCTCGTGCCGGGCTTTGAAGCGCCGGTTCTGCTCGCCTATTCGGCGCGCAACCGTTCGGCGTCCATCCGCATCCCGCATGTGCCGTCCGCAAAGGGCAAGCGTCTGGAAACCCGTTTCCCTGATCCGGCGGGCAACCCGTATCTGACCTTCGCCTCATTGCTGATGGCGGGCCTGGACGGTATCGAAAACCAGATCCATCCCGGCGACGCGATGGACAAGGACCTCTACGACCTGCCGGCCGAAGAGCTCCAGGATATCCCGACCGTTTGCTCGTCCCTGCGCCAGGCGCTGGAATCACTCGACGCAGATCGCGACTTTCTCAAGAAGGGCGGCGTCATGGATGATGACCAGATCGACGCCTATATCGATCTGAAGATGGAAGAGGTCACCCGTATTGAGCATCATCCGCACCCGGTTGAGTTCGACCTGTATTACAAAGTCTAGGCTCAGGCTTACACTTCGCGGCAATCGGCCGCCCCGGATATCTCCGGGGCGGCCGTTCTCATTTGGGAAGCGGTTTCAGGGAAAGCGCGAAAAATGGCTGCGGCGCGCGGGCTTGCAATGGTCGACGTGCGCAAAACCATGGGCTAGAAAGACGGGATGACGCACGTTTGGTTCACAAGTTGTGAACCTGCGCCTGACCGGAGACCGACGCATGCGCCGCAGCCTTTTCGCCGCCGTTTCCCTGACCGCCCTCATCGCGTCGCCATCCTGGGCGCAAGTCACGATCAATGACGAACGCACCGAACCGGTCCAGACTGCTGATGCAGACGGGTCCGGCAACGCCGATGACATCGTCATTGGCGCGAACGGACGCGTGACGTTGATAGGCGTTCCGGGGCCCGCCGTGCACGTCAATTCCAACAATGACCTGACCACGAACAATGGTTCGGTCATCCGGATCAATGACCGCGACTCCGACGGCGAAGCCGTCAATGTAGACGGCGCGGTCGGCGTTCAGATGGATCCAGGCGTAGACAGCAATTTCGTTCATAATGGTCGCATCCTGCTCAATGACACGGATACGGGAGTGGACAGCGGCACCGACGATCTGATCGACTCAGATGGTGACGGACAGGAAGATGATCCGGATCAAGAAGCTGACGGTCCCTTCGCTCAGGACCAGAACAAGACCGGCATTCTGATCGGGGCTGTCGACGCCGATTTCAATCCGCTTGACAATCAGGCCGCCGTCACCGGGACTGTGAACATCACCGGCACGGGTTCTGTTATTGTGCAGGGCCAGAACAGTTTCGGCGTGAGAGCGGTCACTGATATTAACGGCGATTTTCTCTCTCAAGGCACAATCAGCGTCACTGGCGAAGACAGTCGCGGCGTCTCTTTGGAAGGAGATGTCAGCGGTGACGTAGAAATAAGCATCGTCACATCTGTGTCTCCAGGCGGAGAAGGTGTCGCCATTGAAGGAGATGTCGGCGGCGGCATCCGTGCGACCGGGACTATTCAAGCCTCAGGCTACCGCACCTCAACCCGTTACAATGAAACGCTCATGGCCTTGTTTGAAAGCGAGGCGGAAGCTGCTGAACGCGGAGATGTCGCGGACAATCTTGATTCCGGCTCCGCGTTTCTGATTGCAGGGTCCGTAACTGATGGCGTCTTTGTATCCTCCGGCGGGAGCATCCAAGCGTTCACGGGGGGCGGTGCAGCACTGGAAATCCGACCCGATGACACGGGCGCCGGCGATCTTGTCATTGGCGAAGTCACCTTGCCCGACGATTTCACCAGCGATCGGATCGATGATGACGACGATCGCGACGCGCTAGGCTATGGCGTGGTCAATGAGGGTTCAATCAACAGTGGCGGCGTATTCGACGGCAAAGACGTCACAGCGTTCCTCGTTGTTGGTCGCAACGATAATGGCGTCCTGCGTTCCGTGATCTTGGGCGCGGGGGGGCTGTCAAATGTGGGCCGGGTCACGGCCACCACTTTTGACGGGCGCGCCGTCGCAATGCGCTTTGGCGAAGGCGCCCAGGCAGAGACGTTGAACAATACCGGCTCGATACAGGCTGTGTCTGGTTTGGGACATGCCGAAGACGGCTTCGCCGACGATGCGTATGGCACGGCTGAAGCCATCGCTATTGATCTCGATGAGAACTCGCAAATCCGCAAAATTCTTAATGAGACCGGCGTCATTTCGGCTTCACTGACCGGCGGAGGCTTGAGCGCTACTGCCATCCGCTCAAACGACGATAGTCTTGAAGAAATTCGCAATACGGGCAATATCTCGACATTCGTCAGCAATATCGACGACGCATTTTCCACAGACGACATTGACCTCATCGCCATTGACGCGCGCAATAATCATGGCGGGCTCAGCATCATCCAGGAGCAAGGCTTTGATGATGACGGGGAAGCGTTGGCCGCGCCTGCCATCAATGGCGACATTTTGCTGGGCGATGGCGACGACCGTGTCGAACTCATGGCCGGCGCAGTAAACGGCGACATTTCCTTCGGTCTGGGCGCTGATGTCCTGATCATCGACAACTCCACGCTGAACGGCGCTTTGACCGATGCGGACGGTGATCTGGTTGTGGACGTCACCAATGGCCAGATCGGCCTGACGGGCACGGATGCGCTAGCATTGCGCGACGCGATTTTCCGCAATGGCGGCGTCTTGGAAGTCACCATCGACACTGCTGACCGTTCCAACGCCTTTCTGAACGCGTCCGGCTCGGTCACTTTTGAAGAAGGCTCTTCGCTGTCTGTCGGACTTGATAACATGATCGGCGAAGGCGGCGTGTTCGAGATCGTCTCCGCAGGCGATCTGACGCTGGCGGATGAAGCTGGCACGCTGACCACCTCAGGGTCTCCCTTCCTCTACAACGCGTCGCTGGAGCGTTCCAGCACAGACCAGAACAAGATCGTTCTGACGCTTGCGCTCAAGACCGCCGATGAACTGGGCATGCACGCCAACCAGGCGGCGGCCTATGACGAAGCCCTCGCCGCTTTCGAAACCATTGAAAGCCTGGGCGCAGCCTTTGCGAGCCTGCGTAGCGCTGAGCAGTTCTATGGCGCGTACGATCAGCTGCTGCCTGAATACGCCGCCAGCGCCATCCAGTTCGCCCTCGCCTCAAATGATGCGGCGGCCGGCGCGCTTCAGGGCCGCTTGAGCAATGCACGTCTTGCGCCCGACAATCTGGCAGGCGTCTGGATTCAAGAGTTTGGTTATTATGCTGACCGCTCCGGCTCCGCTCTCGGCCCCGGCTATCGCGGTCAGGGCGTCGGCCTCGCCGTCGGCCTGGATCGTCCAGTGGGTCCGTTCTACGCCGTCGGCGTTCAACTTGTGGGCGCCGCCAGCGAGATCGAAGAAACACACGGCTTTGATCAGCCCATGGTGTCTCTGACCGGTCAGATCGGCGGCTATGCCGCGATGGATCTTGGCGGGTTTGATGTCTCGGGCAATATCGGCATCGGTTATGATTACTTTGAAATCGACCGTGAAATCCGAATTGGTGATTTCAGCGCTCTGACCAGCGCCGACTGGAGCGGCTGGCACGCCACCGCAAGCGTGCAGGCCGGTCGCGATTTCGCCTTTGGCGCGTGGGTGCTGCGTCCTGAAGCGTCCGTGACTTATCTGTCCTTGTTTGAAAGCGGCTATACCGAGGCTACCTCTGGCAGCAATGCGGATGCGGTCAGCGACCTTGCGCTGACTGTGGATGACCGCGATTCCTCGATCCTCTTGGGATCGGGTACGGTATCGCTGGCGCGCCACTTCGGAACCGACATGTCCTGGTGGGCGCCGTCAATCCGCGTCGGTTATCGCGGTGAATTCTCAAGCTCGGGCGGTGAGACCACTGCGCAGTTCGGCCAGGACGGCAATCCCTTCACCCTGCGCTCCCAACAGCTCTCCAATTCCGGCGCACTTGTCGGCTTCGGATTAAGCGCCGGGTCCAACTACTCGACGTTCACCTTTGCCTACGACGCCGATATTCGGGACGATTTTGTTCGCCATGTGGCCCGGCTGGTCATTCGCCTGACCTTCTAGGCAACAACCACACATAGGCCGTTTGCACGTCACAGGGGAATCTGGTAGAGCTTGATTGGTCTTCCTGTCCTGACCCCATGCATTGACGGCGAAGACACGGGTCGGCGCGTGCGACGCAGGCGCGCCGACCCTTTTTTATGACCATCGCTTCGCTCAGCTGATCCTCACTGAAGCTGCGGGCGGCCTTTGGCCTTGCGAACCGGGTCGGTTCGGGCCTCATGGGACCATCACTTCGCTCAGGTGATCCTCGCTGAAGCTGCGGGCGTGTTTCATCGCCGGTTAACCGTGTCCGGCGAGACTGTACTCATGGTCATCAGGTCACTCATCATCGGCGTTCTGGGCCTTGTACTGCTGTCGGGTTGCGCCTCCGGGCCGCCTGACCAGGTCCATGACGCCTGCCTGATCCTGGAAGACAATCGCAGCTGGTGGCGCGACCTGCAGCGCACCGAGCGCCGCTGGGGTGTTTCGCCTGGAACCCAGCTCGCTTTTTTGAAAAAAGAATCAAGTTTCAACCGCAACGCGCGCCCGGCGCGGCGGCGTCTGCTGGGGGTCATTCCCGGCGCGCGCCCCTCTTCGGCTTTTGGCTACGCTCAGGCTCTGGACGGCACCTGGGACTGGTATCGCGAAGACACGGGACGGCGCGGCGCGGACCGGAACGATTTTGGCGATGCGGTGGATTTCATCGGCTGGTACGCCAACAAATCCCAACGCCTGTCGGGGATTTCTCTCGATGACCCGTATTCGCTTTATCTCGCCTATCATGAGGGGCATGGCGGGTATAACCGGCGCACCTATCGCAGCAAGGACTGGCTGTTGCGCGCCGCGCGCACCGTCCAGACCGATGCGGCGCGCTATGATCGACAGATCAGCCGTTGCGAACGACGGCTTGGGCGCAGGCTGATCCCGTTCTTCTAGGCCCTGCCCCGGTCTGAAAGCTTCTTGAGCACACACAGTGCGTCGTCCGCTCGCTCCTCTGGCACAAACACATGGTCATGGTGTAGCGCAGCGACGATGTTCGCGCTCACCCCTGCCTCAGCCAGCGCCTGACTGACCGCCGCCGTCAATCCCACGGCCTGCAGCGCCGAGTTTACGTCCAGGGTGATGCGGCGGCAGATGAAGACAGGTTCGATCCCTTGGTCTTTGAGCCGCGTGAGCGGCGCAATCACCGAACGCCCCTCCGACTCTTCAAAGATCGCGATGGGCGTTAACGCGCCTAGCGGCTGCGAGCTTGGCAGTGCGGCATAGGCGTAGCGCTCAGGATCAAGCCTTGGGCTCAATTGGCGCAATAACACGTCCAGATCGGTGATAGGCGTCATGATCGACTTTCCACATGGCAATGCGGCCCGGGCTGCGTCCCCCACTACACGATGGGCCGACGCTAGGGCAGATTACGCTGTGATGGCTGATGATTCGCAAGACGATCTGTTTTCCGCTCCGTCGGCGCCCAAAGGGCCCGCGACGCCGTCCGCCCCGCGCGAGACGGCGCCTGCGCCTGCGCCCAAGTCACAACAGCCTTCAGAGCCGCCCAGTGCGCCTTCGCAAGAGCCTGTAGCGGCAGCACAGAAGCCGGCGTTAAAGCCCGCTCCCAAACCCGCCAGCCCGCCGCCTGCAGCGTCCGCTGAGAACAAGGGGTATGACGCCTCCTCCATCGAAGTGCTGGAAGGGCTGGAGCCGGTCCGCAAACGCCCAGGCATGTATATCGGCGGCACGGATGAGCGCGCGCTGCACCATCTGTTCGCAGAAATACTCGACAACTCCATGGACGAAGCGGTGGCGGGTCATGCCGACCGTATCGAAGTCATCATGGACGAAGACGGCTTTGTCTCGGTCAGCGATAATGGCCGCGGCATTCCGGTCGATCCGCACCCGAAATTTCCCGACAAATCCGCGCTCGAAGTGGTGATGACCACGCTCCACGCGGGCGGCAAGTTCTCTGACAAGGCGTACCAGACCGCCGGCGGCCTGCATGGCGTCGGCATTTCTGTGGTCAACGCGTTGTCTGAACGGGTCGAGGTGGAAGTCGCGCGCGACAAGACGCTATGGCGTCAGATTTACGTGCGTGGCTTACCGCAAGGCCCGGTGGAAAGAGTCGGCGCCGCCCCCAATCGCCGTGGCACCACAGTCCGGTTCAAACCCGATGCCGAGATATTCGGGCCGCGCGCCGTCTTGAAAGCGCCGCGCATTTTCAACATGGCGCGCGCCAAGGCCTTCTTGCGCCGCGGCGTTCAGATTCGCTGGAAATGTCCCGAAACTCTGGTCGAAGGCACCGAAATTCCAGCCGAGACCACCCTCGCCTTCCCGGGCGGCCTCGCCGACCGGCTGACCGAGCTGACGCCGACTTCCGCGCTCGTCACCGAGCAGTTCTCAGGACGCGTGGAGCGAGACGGCCGCATGGGCGCCGTGGAATGGGCGGTCGCCTTTTCCGAAAACGGCTTCGGCCCCGATGACAGCTTTTGCCAGAGCTATTGCAACACCGTTCCCACACCCATGGGCGGAACCCATGAACAAGGTCTGCGCGCGGCGCTATCCAAAGGGCTGCGTGCCTATGGCGAGCTGGCCAATGTGAAAAAAGCCGCCCAGATCACCGCCGACGACGTCATGGGCGGCGCGGGCATTCTGGTGTCGGTCTTTATCAAGGACCCTGAATTTCAGGGCCAGACCAAGGACCGTCTTTCGACCGCCGAGGCCGGGCGCCTTGTGGAACAGGCCATACGCGACCAGTTTGATCACTGGCTCGCCGGTCGTCCCAAAGACGCGGCCCGTCTGGTGGAATGGGCGGTGGAGCGCGCCGAGGATCGTCTCAAGCGCAAGCGCGAAAAAGAAGTCAAACGCCAGTCTGCGACGCGCAAACTGCGCCTGCCGGGCAAACTGGCCGACTGTTCGCAAAACTCAGCAGACGGCGCCGAGCTCTTCCTGGTGGAGGGCGATTCTGCAGGCGGATCGGCCAAGCAGGCGCGCGACCGGAAGACCCAGGCCATCCTGCCCCTGCGCGGCAAGATCCTGAACGTCGCTTCCGCCACCGCCGACAAGATCGCAGCAAACCAGGAAATCTCTGACCTGCTATTGGCCCTGGGCGTACAGCCCGGCAAGAAGTTTGATCTTGAGGATCTGCGCTATGAGCGCGTGATCATCATGTGTGACGCCGATGTGGACGGCGCCCATATCGCGGCCTTGCTCGCGACCTTCTTTTACAAATTCCTTCCCGGGCTCATTGAATCTGGTCGCCTGTTCATGGCGCAGCCGCCGCTCTATCGCCTGACCCAGGGCGGCAAGACACTCTACGCTCAGGATGACGCAGAAAAGGATCACCTGCTGGAGACCGCCTTCAAGAAGGGCAAGGTCGAGGTGGGCCGGTTTAAAGGTCTGGGCGAGATGACCCCGCCTCAGCTCAAATCCACCACCATGCTTCCCGAAAGCCGTTCACTGGCTCGTGTGGTGGTGACGCCAGAAATGCGCGAAAGCGCAGACGCGCTGGTGGAAACCCTGATGGGCAAGAAGCCAGAGCTGCGCTTTCAGTTCATTCAGGACAATGCCCCCTTTGTGGAAGACGTGGACGTCTGAGCACAGACGTCCACACGTTCTAATCAGTCAATTTGTGCCGTCACATCGCTGAGCAGACGTTCCGCCATCTCGCGCCTGAAGGTGCGAATGCCGCCGTAACTGAGTGCTTCTGCATGCAGCGCAAAGACGATGGGGGCGCGGTCCTGTCGGACCAGATAGCCCACATACCAACCCTCGAACCGGCCCTGCATATTGCCCAGGTCAACAGGTCCGGAACCGGTCTTGCCGTGCAGCGCGCCGTCCGCACGGTCACCGGCGAATGAGACCTCTTCCAACGCTTCAAGGCTGGTTTCGCTGACGTCCAGCTCGCGGCTCAGGAGACGGTCGAGAAAGCTGACCTGTTCGGCTGGCGAAACCTCAAGCGTGTGATCGAGCCAGAACAGGTCCGAGCCGTCCGCGACATCAGCATCGCCATACGCCCAGTCCGATAGCGTCTCACGATAGGTCTGTGTTCCGATCTCGACCGCCAGGTCGCGAAAGGCCCAGGCGGCGGAGCGCTCAAACGCGGTTCGCACGGTTTGATCCCGCCGCCAGTCTTGCGGCCAAAAGTCGGAGGCAGGACGACGTGTGGGATCCCACACCAGGTCCATCTCCAGGCTCTCCGCCACGCCGCTCTCGAGCGCGATGATCAAATTGGGAATTTTGAAGGTCGACCAGGGCGTGCGGCGCTCATCAACCGCGCTTGCCTCCAGCACATAATCCGTGCCGGTCTCCAGATCGCGCGCCATGAAGCTGACCTGCCGGTCGCCAATCTCTTCAGCATGTGGCGCACGATCAAGTTCGACTTCAGACTGCGCCAGCGCAGAACCGCTGAATCCAAGCGCGATAAGCACGCCCAGACGGCATACGAGTGCGTTCATGTCTCTACTCTCCTCCTCACTTGCATCCCGGGTACGGAGGCATCAAGGCGAAGACAGGACCAAACTGGCGCTTTTACAAGGAAAACGCGCTTCCGCCCCCAGCTGACGTTATCAAGTAACCTCTTCCCTCAGCCCGTGGAATTGAGCCAGTCTGCGCCCCTACGCGATCCGCGTCTCGCCAATGACGCGACAATAAGGGGAGACTTCTGTGCACAGAACACTCAAAGCGCTAGGCGCGTCGATTGCGGCTTTGTCCGCTTTCGGCCTCGCCGCGTGCTCGTCTGAAACCGGATCCGGTTCAGGATCCAGCGGCGATGTCGACGTCGTCCGCTTTGACGCCAACCCATATCCCAGCACCTATGAACCCATTCCGTCCGGCGTCACCCTGATCACAGGCGCAACCGTGTTTGACGGCGTCGGCGGGGAGCTGGATAATACCGACATCCTGATCGAGAACGGTCGCATCGCCGCAATCGGCCAGGGACTGCAAGCGCCTGACGGCGCGAGTGTGATCGACGCACAGGGCCGCTTTATCACGCCCGGCGTGGTCGATATTCACTCGCATCTGGGCGTGTACCCTTCGCCGTCTGTGAATGCGCATTCAGACGGCAATGAAGTTACGAGCCCGGTCACGGCTGAAGTTTGGGCCGAGCACGCCATCTGGCCGCAAGATCCCGGTTTTGATACGGCCCTAGCGGCAGGCGTGACGACGCTGCATATCCTTCCGGGGTCCGCAAACCTCTTTGGCGGACGCGGCGTCACCCTGCGCAATGTGCCGTCTCGCTCGGCGCAAGGCATGAAATTCCCCGATGCGCCCTACACGCTCAAAATGGCGTGTGGCGAAAACCCCAAGCGCGTTTACGGCAATCGCGGCCAGGCGCCGGGCTCACGCATGGGCAATGTGGCGGGCTATCGTGAGGCCTGGCAGCGCGCGACGGAGTATCGCCGGTCCTGGAACGCCTATTGGGACGCAGCTGAAAACGGTGAAGACGCCAATCCGCCCACCCGCAATCTCGAGCTGGACACCCTGATGGGCGTGCTGGACGGCGAGATCCTGGTGCAGATGCACTGCTATCGCGCGGACGAAATGGTGCAGATCCTCGATATGGCCGACGAGTTCGGCTATCAGGTCACAACCTTCCACCACGCCGTCGAGGCCTACAAAATTCCTGACATCCTGGCCGAGCACAACACCTGTGCGGCGGTCTGGGCGGACTGGGGCGGCTTCAAAATGGAAGCCTATGACTCCATACGCGAGAACCTGCCGCTCACCCATGCCGGCGGCGCGTGCGCCATGATCCACTCCGACAGTGATCTGGGGATACAGCGTCTCAATCACGAAGTCGCCAAGGCGCTCTCTGATGGTCGCCGGATGGGCCTGGACATCACAGACGCGGAGGCGGTGAGCTGGTTCACTTCGGCGCCGGCCCGTGCGCTTGGTATTTTTGAAGAGACCGGATCCATCGAGGAAGGCAAACGCGCCGATATCGTGCTGTGGTCAGGTCATCCCTTCTCCAGCTACGCGCTGGCGGACACTGTCTATATTGACGGCGCCCTCATGTACGACCGCGCTGATCCCGAACGTCGCACCATTCGCGACTTCATGCTGGGTCAGCCCGGTGAAGGAGACTACTAATGAAAAAGCTCCTGACATCCTTAATGCTGGCCGCCGCCGTCATGGCCCCCGCCAGCGCACAAACGACACTGATCCACAATGGCCGCGTGGTGACCAATACCAGCCTAGGCGTGATTGAGAACGGCGCAGTGGTCGTTCGTGACGGCGTCATCGTATCCGTCGGCGAGTCCGGCGAATTTCAAGATGAGTCCGTGACCGTCATCGACGCCCAGGGCGGCTGGATCACGCCGGGCCTGTTCCACCCGCACACCCAGCTGGGACTGATCGAGGTGGGCGCCGAGCCCTCCACCCATGACGATGCGGCGGACGAGTCGAGCTTCACCGCAGCGATCGATGTGGCGGACGGCTTCAACCCGTCCGGCACGCATATTGATTCCGCCCGTATCGAAGGTTTGACCCGGTTTGCGGTTCACCCCAACACCGGTTCGGCCATCCTGGCCGGTCGCGGGGCGCTGGCGGACGCCAGCGGCGAGCCGGACAGCCTGTTCGCCACGCGCCGGTTCATGCTGGTGGACATGTCCCAGTCGGGCGCTCGCACGGCTGGCGGATCACGCACGGCGGCCTGGGCCTTTCTGCGCGCCGCCATCGAAGACGCCCGGTTCTACCCGGGACGTTACATGTCGCACCATGAGGGCGACGCCATTGACCGCTATGACGCGGCCGCCCTGGTGAGCGCTGTGCGGGGGGAGATCCCGCTGGTGATGATCATGGACCGGGCGGCGGATATCCGCCGCGCGATCACCTTCGCCGCCCAATACCCCGCCTTCAACATCATCATCGCCGGCGGCGCGGAAGCGCATCTGGTGGCCGATGAGCTGGCGGCGGCGGACATTCCGGTCATCTATGACCCCATGCGCAACCTGCCCGACAGCTTTGACACCCTCGCCTCCACCAATGAAGGCGCGGCGATCATGCATGCCGCGGGCGTCCAGCTGGCCTATACCACGGTGGGGTCGGATCTGTACTTCAACCCGCGCCTCCTGGCCCAACACGCCGGCATCGCTGTCGCGCACGGGGCGGACTGGGCTGACGCTTTCCGGGCGATCACCCTGACACCGGCTGAAATCTACGGCGTCGGCGACCAGTATGGCGCGCTGGCGACGGGATATGTGGCGGATGTCGTGGTCTGGGATGGTGATCCGCTCGAGGTCATGAGCGCGCCGACTCATGTGATCATCAACGGCGAAACTCAAAGCCTTGAGACCCGTCAGACACGTCTGCGGGACCGCTACGCCCAGGTGGCGGATGATCACGCCTACGCCTATGAGCACTAAATCGCGTCCCTAAAACACCACACTAGGGCGATTTAGTCACAGAAAAGGGTCGGCCGCGTTGACAGCGCGCGCCGGCCTTTTATGTTCGCGCCACGCAGATGCGCCGGAGTGATCGGCGCCGGTATGACGAGATCGACCCCGATCTTGGCCGATTAAGCGACTTCAGAGGCGCATGACGTTTGAAGACCTCGGGCTGAGCCCCGCACTCCTTTCAGCTATTGCTGACGCTGGTTACGAAAAGCCCACCCCGATCCAGGCGGGCGCTATTCCCGTAGCGCTCACCGGACGCGACGTGCTGGGCATCGCTCAGACCGGCACAGGCAAAACCGCATCCTTCACCTTGCCCATGATCGAGCGCCTGTCGCGCGGCCGCGCCCGCGCTCGCATGCCGCGCTCTCTGGTGCTGGCGCCGACGCGCGAGCTGGCGGCGCAGGTGGCCGATAACGTCAAGCTGTACGCCAAGAACCACAAGCTCAACATGGCGCTCCTGATTGGCGGCGTCTCGTTTGAGCCGCAAAAGCGCATTCTCGATCAGGGCGCCGACATCCTGATCGCCACGCCGGGACGGCTTCTGGACCATTTCGAACGCGGCGGCCTGTTGCTGACCGGCGTCGAAATCCTCGTTATCGACGAAGCCGACCGCATGCTGGACATGGGATTCATTCCCGATATCGAACGCATTCTCAAACTGCTGCCGCCGCGTCGTCAGACTCTGTTTTTCTCAGCCACCATGCCGGCGGAAATCAAAAAGCTGGTCGACACATTCCTGCGTGATCCCGAGCGGGTTGAAGTGACGCGCCCGGCCCAGACCGCTGAAACCATCACCCAGTACATTCTGCGGGTGTCGGACAATCAGGCGCGCACCAAGCGCGAAGCTCTGCGCGCTGCGATCAATCGTGACGGCGTGAAAAACGGCATCATCTTCTGCAATCGCAAGCGCGATGTGGATATTGTCGCCCGCTCGCTGCAACGTCACGGCTTCTCAGCTGCACCGATCCACGGCGATCTGGACCAGAGCCAGCGGATGAAGACCCTCGCCGATTTCAAGTCTGGCGATCTGCGTCTGCTGGTCGCCTCTGATGTCGCCGCTCGAGGCCTGGACATTCCGGCGGTGAGCCACGTTTTCAATGTGGACATTCCGCGCAATGCCGATGATTACGTCCACCGTATCGGACGCACCGGTCGCGCCGGCCTGAAAGGCGAAGCAGTGACCCTGGTCTCGGCTGAAGACGCCAAGGCGCTCGCCAAGGTCGTCAAGCTGATCGGCAAGGAACCTGAAGAGCTCAAGCTTGACGGCGCGGCCAAACAAGCGTCCGGCACGCCCTCTGCAAACCCTGTCTCATCTGAAGCTGCCAGCGACGACAAGCCCAAGCCTCGTCGTCGGACGCGCTCGCGCAACAAAGCCGACGCCAGCAAAGCGAAGGCCGACGCCTCCGAGACCTCTGATGCAGCCGCGTCTGAGGACGCGCCCGCCATGGCGGAAGCCCCGATTGAAGCACGCGCTCATGAAGAGTCCCAGCCCAAAGAGCATCCGGCGCCCAGAGAGCGTTCTTCGCGGTCACAGCGCGCCTCGCGTCAGGACCGGTCTTCGCGACAGGACCGTCATGAACGGGACGCCTCTCCGGTTGGTTTTGGCGACCATGTTCCAGAATTTTTGCTTCGTCCCGCCTTTCCCTAGGCAAAAAATAGTCTGCGTTTACCCGATCTTTTGATTCACAGGACATACTTTCCGCCAAGAACCGCTCAATAGCGGTCTAAGGTCAGGGGTATGCTTTGAACGGTCGTGCACACGCTGCTGAAGGGATCGAAATCGGGCGCAAGGCGCTGGATTTGATGGCGAGTCTCGGACTTGTACCCACGCCGCATAACTATGCGGTCTTTACAGCATATGTATCTGACACAATTCCCGAATTATGCTCAGTCATTCAAAGGCATATTGATCGGGACGAGCCCTTGTCCTCTGAACTTCTAGAGGATCTCTACGACACGCATTTCAGCTTCAAACGCATCCAGAGCGCTGTCCTGGATGCGGGTGGCGCCATGAGCCGTGAGCTGGGTTCCGTCGTTCAAACCCTGCAGGATGCTGAACGCGACACCGCCGCCTATGGCGCGGAACTCGCCGGCGCCACGGGCCGCCTGGACAAGGTTACAGACGCCTCTGGAATCAAACAGATGGTTGAAGGCCTGGTCGCGGCGACAGCTCGGATGCAACGTCGGTCCCGCGATCTGGAACGCCGCCTCCAGGAGACCAGCCAGGAAGTCAATCAGCTGCGCAGCAATCTGGAAAAAGTGCGCGAAGAAGCGATGACGGACGCACTGACCGGGATCGCCAATCGCAAACGGTTTGACGAATCCATGCGCAAGTCGCGCCGGGATGCAGACCTGAACGGCACGCCGTTCTCACTGGTGCTGTGCGATATCGACCATTTCAAACGCTTCAACGACACCTGGGGCCATCAGACGGGTGATCAGATCATCCGCTTTGTCTCCGCATGTCTGGCCCGCTATGCGTCAGAGCATCATGTGGTGGCCCGCTATGGCGGTGAAGAGTTCGGGATTGTCATGCCGAACACCTCGCTGCAGGACGCCACTGAGATCGCCGAGAAAATCCGTCAGGTTGTTGAAAGCAAACGCCTCTTGCGCAAATCCACTAATGAAGATCTGGGCAATATCACGATCTCCATGGGTGTGTCACAATTCAGACCGTCTGAAGTGGTGGAGTGCCTGATCGAGCGTTGCGACGCCAATCTGTACAAATCCAAGCAGCAAGGCCGCAATAAGGTCACCGTCGATGGCGACTCATTGCCCAACCGCCAGGGTATCGCCGCCGCCTGAGCCGCGCCCTGACATTTGTCAGCTATTGTTGTCATCCTGACTCAGGCATGCTCTGCGCCACCACAGCTGGCGAGGTTCAGAGCATGTCTCGGTCATATAAATTGCACGGCGAGAAGAACTTTCAGTGGCGCGGAATGGATGTGTCGCGCATTGAAAATTTGTCCGACATTGTGTTCGCGCTCGTCCTCGCTCTCGCCGCCACCCAATCCATTCCTCAATCCTTTGAAGAACTCACCGGGCTGTGGCGAGACGCCTTGTCCCTGGCCGCTTGCTTTGGACTGATCATTTTTCTCTGGCGAACGCATCACGTCTTTTTTCGGCGGTATGACTTGCAAGACTCGGTGGTGAGCACGCTGAACGCCGTTTTGCTATTTCTTTTATTGGCTTACATCTACCCGCTCATGTTCATGACTGACTTTGTCGTGAACCTCTACACGGGTGGATTCTCCCAGGAACAGCCGCCGGGAGACGTTCTCGCCTATGCTCAGATCAAGTGGCTGTACCTAATTTACGGGGGCTTTTTCGCATCCGTATTCGGTCTGTTCGCCCTGCTCTACGCCCATGCCTTGCGCCATGCAGACGATATTGGGCTGAACGAGCGCGAACGGGTTTACACGCGCTATGAGGTTGAATTTGCGCTCGGCGTACTGACGTTGTCAGTGGTGATCATTGTTTCCGCATTCGTGCTGCCCACAATCCTGTCGCCCTATGTCGGCATGGCCTACAGCCTGATGGGTCTCGTGGCTTGGATCTGCGGCGCCCGCGCTGAATCCCGTTTGAAACGCGCTGGCGCCTAGGCGCCAGATGGCGGACGGGTCTGTTCAAAACTGGCGCGCTGATCCCATCGCGCAGCGAACACCGCCAGATCAGGATAACGCTCCCGCCAGTTCAGCTCCGCAAATCTCAGATCGAGATAATGAAGCGCGATAGCGACGCTCAAGGCGCCCAAATCAACCGATCGCTCATATTGCGCGCGGCCATCATTAAGCGCATCCAAAGTCCGCCGGATGCCGCGTTCCCATCGCTCTGACCAGAAATCCCATTGCTTGTCCGCGTCACGCTGCATCTCGATCCGGCGACCGATGGTCAGATCGATCAGCCCGTCCGCCAGCGCCTGCTGTCGCATGACCAGGATCCGACTCTCGCCGCGACGCGGGATCCAGTTCTCCTCATCCATACTGTCGACGAACTCGCAGATCAGCGGAGAATCCATCAGAGCCGGCGCGCCATCGCGCTCCAGCGCCGGCACTTTGCCGAGCGGATTAATGGCCAAAAGATCTTCTGGATCACTCCGCGGATCGCACTCGATCACTTCGATCTTGCGCTCGAGGCTTTTCTCGATGATCAGCGCCCGGCATTTCCGTGCATAGGGCGAAGTGGGAGAGACATACAATTTCACAGCGCCAGTCCTCTATTGGGATCGGCATGTGGACGTGCTGCCCGTTGAAAGGCAAGTGAAGGATGCAGGCCCAAACTACTCGATGAGCTGTGCGGGCGCCAGAGTCACACTCTCACCGCAACCACAGGCATCGGTTTCGTTAGGATTGCGGAACACGAATTTGGCGTGCAAGGGCGTGATTTCATAGTCAATCTGCGCTCCCAGCATGAAGAGCAAGGATTTGGAATCCACCACAATCTCCACGCCTTGATCCTCAACCCTTTCGTCCAGCGCATCCGGCTCTGATACGTAATCCATCACGTATTCCATGCCGGCGCAGCCGCCGTTTTTGACGCCGACGCGCAAGAAGCCGGCGTCGCGATCCGCCATCAGTTTTTTGACGCGCTCTGCGGCGGCTTCGGTCAGGGTGACGGCTTTGGGTCTGTGTCGGGCCATGATCGGCTCCTTAAAACATGTTCAGCGTCAGCTTGGCTTCGTCAGACATGCGGTCCGGCGTCCAAGGCGGATCAAAGGTCAAGGTTACGTCGGCGCGCTCCACCCCTTTGACCGTCTCACACGCATCGCGCACCCAGCCCGGCATTTCACCGGCCACCGGGCAGCCCGGCGCCGTCAGGGTCATTTCGACCTTCAGACTATGGTCGGGCTCCAGATCAACCTGGTAGATCAAGCCCAGCTCGTAAATGTCGACCGGGATTTCCGGGTCAAACACCGTCTTCAGAGCCTCGATCACATCATGGGTGATGCGCTCGATCTCTTCTTGCGGAATATCGTGATCCGACGCGGCGTCCGCTGAGGTTTCCGGCTCAGCCGGAGTTGGCGCGTCCAGGGTCATGGACGGGGCGGCGCCCAGATCCATCATGTCGCGTTCAGAGCGTTTGTTGTCAGTATCCATGCTCGTCATACTCTCTAGATGAGAAAGCTCTTGGCTTTTCGCAACGCCTCGAGCGCCGCATCCACATCCGCCTCGGTGTTATAGGCGGCGAAGCTGGCGCGTAGCGTGCCTGGAACGCCAAAGCGCTGCATCAGCGGGTGGGCGCAGTGATGGCCCGCGCGAACCGCGACGCCGTATTTGTCCATGAGCTGCGCCAGGTCATGCGGGTGCGCGCCCTCAAGACTGAATGATGTAATCGCGCCCTTGTCCTGAGTGCGGCCATATATGGTCGCGCCCTCAAACTCGGCGAGCCCTGCCTCGAACCGGTCCATAAGCTGGCGCTCATGCTCCATCAAGGCGATCCGATCGAGAGCCGTCATCCAGTCGAGCGCTGCGCCCAGCCCGATCACCTCGGCGATCACCGGCGTGCCCGCTTCGAACTTGTGCGGCACATCGGCGTAGACCACGCCGTCCTCACGCACTTCTGCGATCATCTCGCCGCCGCCCTGATAGGGGCGCAACCGGTCCAGCCAGTCCCCCGCCGCATAGAGCGCGCCAGCGCCGTTGGGGCCATAGAGCTTGTGGCCCGTCACGACGTAGAAGTCACAGCCTAGCGCCTTGACGTCGACTGGCATGTGAACCGCGCCCTGAGAGCCGTCCACCAGCACCGCCGCGCCCACGGCATGGGCCTTTTTCACGATCGTTTCGATCGGCGAAATGGTGCCCAGCACATTGGACATATGGGTGATGGCGACCAGCTTGGTGCGCTCGGTCACAAGCGCATCAAACGCCGCCATATCGAGCGCGCCGTCATCGGTGACCGGCGCCCATTTGAGCACCACGCCCTTGCGCTCCCGCAAGAAGTGCCAGGGGACAATGTTGGAATGATGCTCCATCTGGCTGAGGATGATTTCATCGCCCTCACCCAGCATGGCGCCAAAGCTGTCCGCGACCAGATTGATCGCTTCGGTCGCCCCTTTCGTGAAAACGATCTGATCGGCGCGATCCGCCCCCAGAAAGCGCGCCAACTTGCCCCGGCTCGCTTCAAAGGCTTCTGTCGCCTCATTGGCCAGCGTATGCAGCCCGCGGTGCACATTGGCGTAGGATTGACGCCACACATCGGCCACCGCCTCGATCACGGCTTCGGGCTTCTGCGCGGATGCGGCGCTGTCGAGATAGACCAGCGGCTTGCCGTTCACCTCACGGCTGAGGATCGGGAACTGGGCGCGGATTTGCGCCACATCCAGACCGCTGACAGGTTTGCGTTCAGCAGACATCAGAGCGCCTCCAGCGCCGCCAACAAGCGCGTCATCAGGCGCTCGCGGTCATCGTCGTCGCGTATCCGTTCAATCGGTTCGGCCAGAAAGCTTTGCGTTAAGAGCGCGCGCGCTTTCCCATCCGGCAGGCCGCGCTGGCGCATGTAAAACAGGGCGTCCTCATCCAGAGCGCCAAAGGCGTTGCCATGAGCGCAGACCACGTCGTCGGCATAGATTTCCAGCTCGGGCTTGGCGTCGATCTCGGCTTTGTCCTCCAGCAACAAACCGCGATGCTGCATCTGGGCGTCGGTCTTTTGCGCCGCCTGCTCCACATGGATCTTGCCCTGAAACACACCCTTGCCGCCCTTCGCGGCCGCGCCTTTGAAGAGCTCCTGGGTCACGCCGTTCGGACCCACATGGCGCACGACCGAAGTCTGATCGAGATGCAGGCCTTCGCCCAGCACATAGGCGCCGTCGAGCCGCAGCTCGGCGCCCTCGCCCGCATGGTTCACATGGGTTTCAAGCCGCGCCAGCTTGGCGCCAAAACCCAAAGTGGTCTGGTTCAATGTCGCGCCCGGCGCCAGATCAACAAGGCTCGTCACCACCAGGGCGCCGTCAGGCGAGGCATCCTGCTCGATGACCCGGTCCAGCACCGCGCCCGGCATCACGACGATCACGAGCGTCAAATTGGCGAAACCGCCCGCTTCCACGGCGTAGCTTTCAATCAGCTCCGCCTTCACGTCTTCAGGCACAAGCACCAGAACCTGCTGGTTGGAGACGCCAGAGCTTGCTTCAACGCCCAACTCCAGACGCTCGCCGTCTTGCAGGGTGTAAACCTGAATGTCCTCGCCCAGAGCCGAAGCCAGACGCGGCATCAGGAGGCCCGGCTCCTCGTCCTGCTCGGCCCAGGCGTCCGGCTCGCGCGAGATGGTGAAGGTGAGTACGCCCGGATCGGCGGGCAGCTTGCCCACCACCGTACGCAGATCAGTCCATTTCCACTCTTCCACGCGGCGATGAGGCAGGCCCTGTTCACTCAGCAGCGTGCGCAAGGGCGCGTCTTCGGGCAGTTGCCCGATCAACGCCGTTTCCATGTCCGTCAGTTTGAAAGCTGCACTCATTACGCCGCCTCGCCTGCGTATTTGTCATAGCCTTCTTTTTCGAGCTTGTGCGCCAGCTCAGGCCCGCCGGTCTCTTGGATACGGCCTGCCGCCATCACATGGACGACGTCCGGTTTCAGGTAATCGAGCAGGCGCTGATAGTGGGTGATCACCAGCATGCCGCGTTCTTCATTGCGCAGGGCGTTCACGCCGTCCGCCACGACTTTCAGCGCGTCGATGTCGAGCCCTGAATCCGTCTCATCAAGGATCAGGAATTTCGGCTGCAACATCAGCGCCTGGAAAATCTCCATGCGCTTCTTCTCGCCGCCCGAAAAGCCGACATTCACCGGGCGCTTGAGCATGTCATTGCTGATGCCCAGCTGAGCGGCGGCTTCGCGCGCCAGCTTCATGAAGGCCGGGGCCGGCACTTCATCCTCGCCGCGCAAGCGCTTCTGAGCGTTCAGCGCTTCCTTCACAAAGGTCAGGGTAGGCACGCCGGGGATTTCCACCGGATACTGGAAAGACAGGAAAACACCCGCCGCGGCGCGCTCTTCAGGCTCCATCTCGGCCAGGTCTTCACCCTCAAAGCGCATCGAGCCGCCCGTGATCTCGTAGCCGTCGCGGCCCGACAGCACATAAGACAGCGTGGACTTGCCGCAGCCATTGGGTCCCATGATCGCGTGGACCTCGCCAGCCGGGACCTCAAGGCTCACGCCTTTGAGAATTTCACGGCCGTCGCCGTCTTCTGCATCCACACGCGCTTTGAGATCGTCAATCACCAACATGGTCGTCTTCCTTATCGTCGCACCGGCGCATGAGAGGGAGGCCGGCTCGAACCCTTATCCGTCTTCGGCGCCCCCCGCATGGCGGGCGCCATGTCATCTTGTCTTACAGGCCCGCCTCACAGACGCTCAGCAAGGCGTCCGCAGTCTGTCCCGCAGCGTCAAACGCCGGGCCCGGGGTCAAAACACAGGCGCGATCCGCCAGATCGCTTTCCAGCGCATAGACCAGAACGAGGCCGTCGTCAGACAGCACATAGGCGTGGTAGCCATAGCTGACAGCCGAGCTGCGCGAGGAAATGCCCAGAAGGCCGCTTTCCTCATCGCGCTCAAGCCCCAGACCACTCACCTCGCCCGCAGGCTCGAAACGCCCGTCAATCAGCTGCCGGATGCGATAGGCCGTGTTCACATTGCCGGTGAAGTCCGGGACGATCAGTTCGGGATCGCCGTCCTGATCAAGATCTTCGAGATACGGTCCAGACAAGGCGTTGCCACGCTCTTCATCAAAGCTCTGCAGAGCTTCGCCGTCTTCCAGCGCCAGCAGCGTGAAATCATAGCCGTCCTCGCGCGCCGCGTACGTTAGCCCCAGCATATCGCTGACCGCGGCGACGCAGCCTTCCTCCAAAGCGCCGTCACAGAGGGGCAAGCCCTTATCAACAGTCGACTGAGGGGCGCAGGCCGACGCGGCAAGAGCAAGCGTCAGGGGCGCGGCAATGGCTAAAAGACGCCTAGCCATGCTCGCCACCCTGTCTGACTTCACCCGAGCGGTACTGCGCCACGGTATGGTTCGGGTCGCCCTTGCTGACGGTCGCCAGCATGATCATGCCCGCGCCAAACGCCGTCAGCATGACAAAGGGGACCAAGCTCATCACCAGACCGGCGCCAACGCTCGCACTCTCAATCCATAACAGTACGCCCAGAGCCATCGCGCCCAGAAAGACGCCCACGACAGCCCAGCCCTGCCAGGCGATAGGATAGAACCGCCCCTTGAAGGCAGGCTTGCCGATATCTTCAGCGCGGCGGCGTGCAAACCAGTACTGCGTCATCGCTTAACCCACACTCCCCTCAAGCGAGACTTTCAGGAGCGCCTGGGCTTCCACGGCGAATTCCATGGGCAGCTCCTGCAGCACTTCGCGGCAGAAGCCGTTCACGAGAAGCGCCACAGCGCTTTCTTCATCAAGTCCGCGCTGGCGCGCATAGAAGAGCTGTTCTTCTGAGAGCTTGGAGGTGGTCGCCTCATGCTCCAGCGTCGCCTTGGGCGTCTTGCACTCGATATAAGGCACAGTGTGTGCGCCGCAGGTATCGCCGATCAGCAAGCTGTCGCACTGGGTGAAGTTGCGCGACCCTTCGGCCTTGCCATGCACGGAGACAAGCCCGCGATAGGTCTGGTCGGACTTGCCCGCCGAAATGCCTTTGGAAATGATGCGCGACTTCGTATTGCGACCCAGATGGATCATCTTGGTGCCGGTATCGGCCTGCTGACGGCCATTGGTCACGGCGATAGAATAAAACTCACCCTGGCTGTTATCCCCCTTCAGCACGCAGGACGGATATTTCCAGGTGATCGCGGAACCCGTCTCGACCTGGGTCCAGCTGACCTTGGAGTTCCGTCCGCGGCAATCGGCGCGCTTGGTGACAAAGTTATAGACCCCGCCCTTGCCATCTGCGTCGCCGGGCCACCAGTTCTGAACTGTGGAGTATTTGATCTCGGCGTCATCGAGCACGACGAGCTCCACCACGGCGGCGTGCAGCTGGTTTTCATCGCGCATGGGCGCGGTGCAGCCTTCAAGATAGGACACATAGGCGCCCTCATCCGCTATAATCAGCGTGCGTTCGAACTGGCCGGTGCCTTCGGCGTTGATCCGGAAGTAGGTCGACAGCTCCATCGGGCAGCGCACGCCCTTGGGCACATAGACGAAAGAGCCGTCAGAGAAGACCGCGCTGTTGAGCGTGGCGAAGAAATTGTCCGTCACCGGCACGACCGAGCCGAGATACTTCTTCACAAGCTCGGGGTATTCGTGAACCGCCTCAGAGATAGGCATGAAGATTACGCCAGCTTTGGACAGCTCTTCCTTGAAGGTCGTCACCACGGAGACAGAGTCAAACACCGCATCCACGGCCACCTTACGCTGCGAGCCTTCTGTGCGCGCATCGGCGGCGCTGGCGTCCGCGCCCTCCACGCCGAGGAGGACTTCCGCCTCTTTCAGCGGAATGCCAAGCTTCTTGTAGGTGTCTAGCAACTCCTGAGGAACATCATCCAAGCTTTTGTACTTTTTAGCGTCTTTAGGCTCAGCGTAATAGTACGCGTCCTGATAGTCGATGGGCGGATAACCGACCTTCGCCCAATCAGGCTCAGCCATCTGCGTCCAGCGTTTGAACGCTTCAAGACGCCATTCCAGCAGCCAGTCCGGCTCGCCCTTCTTGGCCGAGATGAAGCGCACAGTGTCTTCGCTCAGCCCCTTGGGCGCACGCTCTTGCTCGATCTCGGTGGTGAAGCCGTACTTATACTTGTCAGATTCCAGCTGACGGACGTCTTCGATGGTTTCCTTGACCGCAGGCATCAGCCGCTTCCTTTTTACTCTCAGACCGCCGCGCGAGGGCGCAGGCGGGCATATTCACTCAGCCAGGCGTTCGCGAACGCCTCGATATCGTCTTCAGTCGTCGTCCAGCCTAAAGAGATGCGCAGTGCGCTCTCCGCATCTGCAGACGACGCCCCCATGGCTTCCAGCACTTTGGACTTGCGCACCTTGCCCGATGAGCAGGCCGATCCGGCGCTGACGGCAAAACCGTTCAAATCAAGCGCGATGACCTGGATCTCGCTGGGCCAGCCCGGCGCGGACAGGCACAGCGTGTTATCGAGCCGGGGCTCGCGCTCACCCCAAACCGTCAATTCGGGAGCGCCCGCCTGAAGCCGTGCTTGCAAAGCATCGCGCAAACCCTTGATCCGGATACGCTCTTCCTCAGATCCAGCTGCACCGACAGCCGCGCCGAAACCAGCGATACCAGCCACGTTTTCCGTGCCCGCGCGTCGGCCTTTTTCCTGACCGCCGCCAATGATTTGCGCTGCGACGCCCGCCTCGCACGACACAGCCAGTGCGCCGACGCCTTGAGGGCCGCCGACCTTGTGAGAGGACAGCGCGGCGAAATGAGCCATGGAGCCAGCAAAATCAAAGCTCGCCTTGCCCAGCATCTGGACAGCGTCAATGTGATAGAGATGCCCTGCCTCGCGGATCATCCGTCCCGTCTGTTCATAGGGCTGGATCACGCCGGTTTCGTTATTGGCCGCCATAAGCGCGAAAAGGATTGGCGTTTCGCTTTCTCGTTCAGCCCGTTGCAGGCGATCGTGAAGCCATTGGATGTCCGCAATTCCGTCAGCGGTCACCGGCCAGACTTCACAGGGCACGCCCAATGTCTGCGCCGCAGCGCCTATGGCTTCATGCTCGATCGCGGACATGACCACGCGGTTCGCGCCAGCCGCGATGCCAGCCTTCAGACCCAGATTGTTCGCTTCGGTCCCGCCCGAGGTGAAGACCAGGTCTTCGACCCGCGCACAGAGCGCCTTTGCGATCACGCTACGCGCCGCTTCGATACACGCACGCGCCGCTCGTCCGGCCCCGTGAACCGAAGACGGATTGCCGACGGTGTCCAAGGCCTCGATCACGCTGTCACGCGCTTCAGGCCGGATCGGCGCCGTAGCGTTATGATCGAGATAGACCGTCACTCCGCCACCGCCTCCAGAGTCGCCGCCGTACGGCGCCCCATGGACAGCCCCATTACACGGCGCTCCAGCACGTCTTCCAGGGTCACATCGCTGAGGAACAGATGGATATGCCGGCTCAGCTCATCCCACAGGTCATGGGTGACGCAGCGGCGACCGCTTTCCAGACATCCCGCCGCCTTGCCCTGGCACCGGGTTACGTCCACCGGCTCTTCAACCGCCAGCATGATGTCGGCGATGCGAGTTTCATTCAGCCCCCGCCCCAACTTGTAACCGCCGCCCGGGCCGCGCACGGACTTGACGACGCCCGCACGGCGCAGTTTTGCGAACAATTGCTCAAGATAGGAGAGCGAAATTTCCTGGCGCGAGGCGATGTCACCCAGCGGCACAGGACGCTCTAGGCTGGCCTGGGCGAGATCGACCATGGCCATCACTGCATAACGCCCCTTGGTGCTCAGCTTCATGACATTATCCTTGGCTAACCCGTACAAATAAGCGCGATGCGCTCGCATTGTGCGGCCCGACCGTGTTAAGAGGCCGATCCGTTTGTCTGACATCGCTCGCGCATTAGGGAGCTAGTATCCCCAGCGCGAGAGTCAAGTATTAGGACTTGGTTTTCGCATACCCCTTGCACCACCTGGAAATCAATTCCTGAGTGCAGAGCTAGGGAAATTGAAGCAGGACCCGTAAGCTTTCCATGCCCGACGTTATCATTCCCGGCCCGGCCGGCCGCCTTGAAGGCAAATACAGCCCGTCCAAGACTCCTGGCGCTCCGGTAGCGCTGATCCTGCATGCTCACCCGCGGGGCGGCGGTCATATGGACACGCCGGTCAGCACCATGATGTATGACGAGTTCAAGGAGCGCGGGTTTTCCGTGCTGCGGTTCAATTTCCGCGGCGTCGGCCGCAGCCAGGGAACCTATGATCAGGGCCTGGGTGAGCTGTCAGACGCTGCGACCGCGCTCGACTGGGCGCAGGCGCATAATCCCAATGCATCCTATTGCTGGGTCGCCGGTCATTCCTTCGGCGCCTGGATCGCCATGCAGCTCTTGATGCGCCGCCCGGAGATCGCCGGCTTCATCTCTGTGTCGCCGCCCACAAACATGTATGATTTCAGCTTCCTGGCGCCCTGCCCGGCATCTGGTCTGATTGCACACGGGGAAGCGGACGCGATCGTGCCTCATGATGAGATGGAGCGCGCCATGAGCAAGGTGCGCACCCAGAAGGGCATCATCATGACCCATGACATCATCAAGGGCGCAGGCCATTTGTTCACCGATCACCTTGATCCGCTCGAAGCGTCGGTGAAAACCTATCTCGACAATCGTCTTCCGCAAGTGGAAGTCGAGCGCGCTGAAATGGCGAACACCGGCAAGCGCTAAGCCGTCAGACACATCGCCTGCTCATGACAAAACCCCGGCGTTCTGCGCCGGGGTTTTTAATTGCACCCATAGCTCAAACGCTCAAGGCCGCGCGATAAGGCCGCCCGTGATCGGTTTCGCAACCCCCGTAGTGCCTGGAAAGCTGAGGGGCAAGCCGCGCAGTGTTCGCGCCGCAAGCACCGCAAAGGCTTCCGCTTCAATCAGATCGCCACGCCAACCGACCGCTTCCGCGCTGCAGACCTTAATCCCGGTCACAGCACTGATCCGGCGCAAAAGATCCGCATTCTTGCGTCCGCCGCCGCAGACGATCAGACGCTCAGGGCGCTCAAGACAGGCCGCCAAGCCTTGGCCAATGGCTTCAGCGGTGAACTGGCTCAAAGTCGCCGCACCATCTTCCACCCTCAGATTGCGCGCCGCATCCAGGGAGAAGTCCCAACGATCGAGGGATTTGGGGCCTTCCAGCGCAAAGTGAGGGTGCGCCAGCAATTCCGCGAGCCCCGCTTCATGCACGCGTCCTTCAGCCGCCAAGGCGCCGTCGCGGTCCATGGCCTGCCCCGTGCGCTCCTCAACCCAGGCGTCGATCAGCCCGTTGCCGGGCCCGGTGTCAAAGGCGTCGAGCGATCCGTCTGAGCGGATCAGGGTCAGATTGGCGACGCCGCCGATATTGAGAACGCCCAAAGGCCGCTCAAGACCCGACCACCGCGCCAACACCTCGTGATAAACCGGGGCCAGCGGCGCGCCGTGCCCGCCAGCATCCATGTCAGCGGAGCGAAAATCATACGCCACAGGCACGCCGAGACGCTGCGCCAGCGCGGTTCCGTCACCCAGTTGGCGAGTGCGGCCCGGTCGTCCGGCTTGCGGCGGGACATGAATGACCGTCTGACCATGAAAGCCGACAAGGTCAATCTCCGCCAGTGTCAGCCCAGCGCGCGCGGCGACAGCCTCCACAGCGCGTTGATGGGTCTGGGTCAGAACGTCTTCAGCCTGCCTGAAAATCTCAGGCTCCGCCCCTTCAAAACGCCAGTCGAGCGCAGCCTCGACCGCTGCTTTCAACACGGCGCGCTCCCGGGCGGTAAAGGCGGTTTCCGCCCCCGGACCAAATCGGGTGAGGGTCTCGCCGTCCGTTTCAAGCAAGGCGGCGTCCACGCCGTCCAGCGAGGTGCCGCTCATCAAACCGATGCAGATCATGGCGTATCCTGTTGCGGCGTGTCCGAAGGCGGATCGGCGGGGCCGTCCGGCGGTGTTTCATCGTCATCAGCCGGGGTCTCGCGCGCTTCACGGGCCTCAGCCTGTTCCTCGCGGCGTTCCGCCTCTAGCGCCTCAAGCTCGCGCTCCGCAGACGTCCCTTCGAAAATGCGCCGGAACACTCCTGGCGCGAGCGCGGAAAGCGGATTGGCGCTGACGCGCGTTTCACTGAACGGGCCGCTGACCGAGAAGGTCACCCCGATCACGCCTTCGCCCCGCCGCGACGTCAACAATTCGCCCAAAACCGGAACAGAGCCCAGAACGGAATTGACACCGTAAGAGGGCAACAGCGTGCCGTTCACCGACATGCGTTCATCGCTGAAATCCACAAGCCCGTTCCACGTCGCCCCCAGAGACGCTCCGGCGACGCGCGCCTCACGCATCTCAATAATGCCGTCTTGCCAGACAAATTCGCTCCGCAAACGTTCAAAGCCGATGCCCTGACCGCTCAGCAGGCCGCCCAGCCCTTCCAGCGAGCCGGCCGCCAGGACCCGCGCCAGCAAAGGCATGCGGTTCAGCGTAAAGGCGCCCACTTCGATCTCGCCAGCAACCCCGCCGGGCTGCCCCAGAGGCGGCGCCTGTCCACTTAACCTCAAAGATCCGCCGTAAATATTGTCAAACCCGGCGAAAGCCGAGAGCAACAGGCCTGCGTCCGGCCCCATTGCGCTCAACCGGCGCACGCCGGTGTCTTCTTCAGGTTCAAACCGGACAATGACGGGGCCTTGCGCAGCGTCAGCCTCCAGCACGAAACGCTCAACGCCTTGAGGCCGCACGTTCAGCACCAGTCCGACATCCGTAAAACGCTGATCCCGCACCAGAACCCGATCCAAAACACCTTCAAAATTCACCGAGGCGCCCAAGGTCATGCCGCCCCCTGACGGCGCCGCAATGCCGAACAGATCTTCAGCGTCCATGAACGGGCCCTGGACCGCGATTTGAAGCACACCCTCCGGACCGTCTGGACGGGAAATGTCTGCACTCAGATCAAGCCTGTCGCGGACAAAGACGCGAGAGGCCTGCGCCGCCAGCAAGCGCCCGTCCGGCGCCAGGTCCGCGCTGGTCTCCAACGCCACGCCCTCGCCCGTCAGGCGCAGCTGGTTCAGCTGAACCGCGCCGGTCTCCGTCACCCCCGCCTGCAAGGACGCGGCGGCGGACTCGCCTGCGGGCTTGTCCCACAGCCCCGCAGGCAGGGCGATAGCGGCGTTCTGGAGGTCAAGCTCCACCGCCATTTGCGAGAAGGCGAGACCCCGGCCTTCAATCGTCGCGTCAACGCCCACCGCTCCGTCCATGAAGCGCCGCAAGGGCAAACCGAGCTGGTCCAGCTCTCGTGCGGTCATGACAGAGGTCACGCGCACCTCTGTCGAATTGACCTCGGGCTCGAGCCCGAACGTTTCCGTCCAGACGATCTGAGCATCCGCTGAGGCGATCCGCGCATCCCCTTCAGCCCGAAGACCTTCAGGATTGACCGTCAGGGTGACCGCACCGTCTGACAGCGAGACGCCAGGCGGGCCGGCCGGACCTGACACATCCTCAAACTGTCCCGTAATCTCAAACCCCAGATCCTCGGCGGGTACGGAGCGCAACATCGGACGGCGGATTTCAAACGCCAGCTCGCCCTGCCCGCCAAAAGCGGTGGGATCAAAGCCATACTCGGTCGACAGATTAAGCGGCGGTTCACTGACAAGCGCCAGGAAGTCCGAGACTTCCCCCCTGCCCGTACCGCCAAAGCGCGCCACGGCGCCTTTGGGATTCAAACGCGGAATGTCCACATAGATCTGCGTCGCTCTAATCTCACCGATCGCCCCGCCCGCGCCTTCGAGGCTGAGAGAGTTGCCCCGCAGCACCGCGTCTCCCGACAGCCCCAGCAGCGGCGTCATCGTGCTCATATAGCGCACATCGGCATCGGAGAACTGGAAACTGAGGGTCAGATCTTCGTCTGACAACGTCTTGGCGGCCAGCGCCTGGGCGGTGAGGTTGAGATCAAGCGTCGCGCTGGTGACCCGGCCGTCCAGAATGCTGTCACGCACCCAGTCCCGGGCGCCGAGCGCGAAATTGACAGGCCAATGGTTGAGAACGTCTTCCTTGGTCAGCGCGCCCTCAACCGGACCGTTGAGTTTAACGGTGGGCAGCAAACCCGCAACGGTCGGCTCCAGCGCCAGCGACCCTGTCAGTGTTGTTCGGGCGGCGGGCAGCACTGCGTTCAGCGTTTCAAAGCTGATCAGGCTTTCTTCCAGGTCCAGCGTTCCCGCCAGCTCGGCCGATCGCCACTGCAAAGGCTCTGGAAAGGCGCCATTGAGATCCAGGCGTCCTGCACCAGACGTCAGCTCATAGCGCGCCTGAGCCGGAATGGCGTTGTCATAATCGGAAAAGTCAAACAGCGCGCCGCTCAGCGACAAGGACAAAAGGTCTGAATCCACTTCCAAAGCCTGAAGGTCCAGGCGCCCCGCCTCCACATCCAGCGCCGCATCAATGCGGGCGTCGCGGATGTCGGTCTGTCCGCTGGCGGTGCGCACAACGCCGGACTGCGCCGCCATCTGCAGGCTGGCTTGTCGCAGGCCCTCGTCTCGGGAGGCGTCAAAGACGAGGTGCATGTCAAACGGCGCATCCAGAGCGGACACCCCCGCAAACGGGCCTTGCAAGGGCGCAGCCGCTGCAGGCACGAGATTGGACAGGCGCGCCTCGACAAAGACGCTGTCGAGCGACCGGCCCGTCTGCACATCCAGCGTGATCGGCGCCATGCCGGCGGAGGTGACCAGCCCGCCTTCCGCCCGCAGCGACACTACCCCGTCCGACAGGTTCATCGCGCCGCCCATGCCCGTGAACAGCCCCGTCCAGTCATGAAATTCTTCACGCACCTGCAAGGTGACGTCAGAGACATCCACCATCAACAAGCGCGCAAACACCGCGCTGGCCTGGTCCATATCGAAATCAGGCGTGACGCTGTCGTTTTCCTGGGTGGCGCCGAACCGGTCATCAAGCGCGCCCAGCCCGCCGGTCAGACGCCCCAGCGCGTCTCGGTACAACCAGAGAGTGCCGCCGCGCGCCTCAAGGCTGACGGGCGCAATCCTGCCCGTCATCAACAGATCGAGCGCCAGACCCGCTTCGATAAGCTCAGAGGAAATGACGACATCGCCTGTGTCACGCGTAATGCGAACATCACGCGCGGTCACCACAAGGGCGGCGAGCGCGGGATCGAAGCTGATCTCAAGATCGCCAATGGCCGCTGCGTCGCCCTTGACCGCATCCAGCAGGACTTCCGTAACGACAGGGCGGATCATCTCGGCGTTGACCGGCCCCTCTGCAAGACGCCACAACGCCGCGCCGAACGCCACCACAGCCAGCGCCAGCAAGGCGGCGATCGCTTCAAGCACATAGAGAAGGGACAGACGAGCGATACGGCGCATGTGAACTCAAAGTCGGGTCGCGACTGGACGTGGCGGGGTGAATTGACAATCTTCCGGTCCGAAGTATCGGAAATCATCATCAAGGACGACACTCATGAGCGAGCTTAAGCCCGGCGACAAGGCCCCAGACTTCACGCTTCCTGCAGATGGCGGCCGACAGGTGTCATTACATGAGCTGAAGGGCAAATCTGTCGTCCTGTATTTTTATCCCAAGGATGACACGCCCGGCTGTACGACTGAGGCCATCGGCTTCTCTGAGCATATCGACGCATTCAACGCCGAAAACACGGTGGTCATCGGCCTGTCCAAGGACACCGTAGCCAAGCATGACAAGTTTCGCGACAAGCATGCGCTGAAAGTCATTCTGGCTTCGGACGAAGACGGCTCCGTCACCGAAGCCTATGGCGCTTGGGTGGAGAAGACCATGTACGGGCGCAAATACATGGGCATTGAACGCTGCACCTATCTGATTGGTTCCGACGGCGTGATCCAGAAGGTCTGGCGCAAAGTGAAAGTCAAAGGCCATGTGGAGGCGGTTCTGGACGCGGTGAAATCTGCGTGACGCAACACCTCCTCAAACCGTGCGTGATGGAGGCGGCGGCCCGCGTTGTCGCCACCTCCACCCCTGACGCCAAATCCCAATTGGCGCGAGAGACCGCCGCCGCCTGGCGAGCAGGCGACCTCCTCTTGCCCGAACCCGGCGCCCCCTCGCGTGCGCCTGCCGCGCCAGGCCGGCCGCCGCGACCGGAATTGAAACCGCCCGGACAAACGCCGCGACGGCGCTTGGGCAGTCTTGAGGGGCGCTTCGCCTTGATGCACGCCGTGGCGCATATCGAGTTCAACGCCATAGATCTGCATTTTGACATGGTCGCCCGTTTCGCAGGCGACCGCAGAATCGCGGACGATCAACGCGCCACCTTTGTGTCAGACTGGATCAGCGTCGGAGATGACGAAGCGCGTCATTTCACCATGGTGCGTAAGCGTCTTCAGCAGATGGGCGGCGATTATGGGGATCTGCCCGCCCATGACGGGCTGTGGGAGGCGGCGCAAAACACGGCGCATGACCTGGCGGCGCGTCTTGCCGTCGCACCGCTGGTGCTGGAAGCGCGCGGGCTGGACGTCACCCCACCCATGATCGAGAAGCTCTCAAGCGTGGGCGATGCTGAAAGCGTCGCCATCCTGAGTGTGATCTACGAAGAGGAGGTGGGCCATGTCGCCGCAGGCGCGCGCTGGTTTGACCATGTGTGCCGCGATGAGACCGAAACGCCCGAACACTGCTTCCATCGGCTGGTTTCAACCTATTTCAGCGGCGCGCTAAAGCGCCCCTTCAATGACGACGCCCGAAGGGCGGCGGGCTTGCCAGGCTGTTTCTACGAGCCTTTGGCGGAACAGCTTTCCTGAAACCAGGACTTGCATCTGACGCCGACGCACGGGACATTTTCATATGAGTCCCATAGGGACCGGAACAGGGCTTGCAACGGATCAGTTGATAAACGATGCGTTATCATGCGAGATAGCGCATCGAGGGGCGAGGATAGCGAGGCGAACGCAGTCGGATGGTGAAACGACTACTGGCCGGGCCTTGGGAGCAGATTAAGCAACGCTTCCCTGATCGGCAGATCTATCATCGGACCGAGGGTCAGGTGAGATACTTCGCTATCACGACCGAGATGCAACTCTCGGCAATTGGAGGCGTGTGTCTGCTGGCGGTCTGGCTGTCTTTGACCACCGTCGGCATGCTGCTCGACGGTCGAGCCGATCAGCGCGTCAAGCAACAGTTCGCCCAGATCGAAGCCGAATATCAAAACGAGGTTGATGAAGCGCGCGCCGCTGAGGCCGCCGCCATCGCCTATATGGAATCGCGCACCGACGCCTTTGACCGCACGGCGGGCGAATTCCAGATGCGTCATGACACGCTTCGCCGCCTTTTGGATTTCGCCGACGATTTGTCGGTCGGTGAAGAACGCGAAAGCCCCAGCCTGGATGAAGGCCGCATCCTGATGGCGGCCTCGCCCGCCGACCCTGATCCGCGCCAGGCGCTGCTCGACCCGGTCGGGGAAGAAGCCTTTGACGGCCTGGCTGAAGAGCGCGTCGCCGCGCTGTTGGCCGATCAGGAAGCCGCCCTGGCCGAAGCCGAGAACGCCGCCGAGCGCCGCCTCGAGAATTTGCGCGCGGTCTTGCGCCTGACCGGCATGCGGGTGGACGAAGCCATGCAGGAAGGCCCGCTGGAGGGTGAAGACGGCGGCACGGGCGGACCTCTGATCAGTCTCGATCAGGCGCCGCTGTTCAGCGATGCGCTGAACCTTGATGACCCGTTCAATGCGCGCGTCGCCCGCATCGCGAACCGGATCGTGGAAAGCGAACAGGTGGAAAACCTGCTCAACGCCGCACCTCTGGGCCTGCCCATTGACGGGCCTTTCCGCGAGACATCCCGATATGGCGCCCGCATTGACCCGTTCACGCGCCGTCTGGCCATGCACGCCGGCAAGGATTTCGCCGCTTACAGAAACGCACCTATTGTGGCGCCTGCGCCGGGCGAGGTCGTTTACGCAGGCTGGCGGGCCGGGTATGGTCGCACCGTCGAAGTGGATCACGGATACGGGTTCCGCACACGATATGGCCATCTTCACGCGATCGACGTTCGCCGCGGCGATGAGGTGGAGCTGGGCCAAAGACTGGGGGGGATGGGATCGACCGGACGTTCAACCGGCACGCATCTCCATTATGAAATCTGGTTCCGCGGCGAACACATTGACCCCGAAGATTACATAAGAGCCGGACGCTATGTTCACTAAAAAAGATACGCCCCCCAGCGACAATCACGCCGCCGCCGTCCCCGCTCCGACCAAGAGGTCCGCCATGAAAACCAAAGCCCCATCCATTCTGAGCGCTGATCTGAAAATCACCGGCTCCATCGTGTCAGACGGCGAAGTTCAGCTGGACGGCGCTGTGGAGGGCGATGTTCGCGCAACGGACCTCACGATCGGCGAAGAAGCGTCCATCAAGGGCGAAGTGGTCGCCGAAAATGTGGTGATCCGCGGCCGGGTGATCGGCTCTGTTCGCGCCCGACAGGTTCAGCTCTCCGCCACCGCCCGTGTGGAAGGCGATGTGATCCACGCAACGCTCGCCATCGAAAGCGGCGCGTTCTTTGACGGACTGTGCAAGCGCTCTTCGGATCCTCTGTCTGACTCCAAAGCCTCATCGGCGTCGTCCAGCAAACCGGCCGCGCAGAGCAGCAGCGCCTCTACGCCCGCCAGCGCCGCCTCGACAACCCCGCCGCCGGCTGCCGCCGCCAGCGCGGACAAGGCGGTCGCCAACGATCCGTACACCTCGAAGTCCTAGAGCTTCAGACACTGACATGCAAAAAGGGCCGGCGTATCGCCGGCCCTTTTTTTATTCATGTTGGGCGGGCTTCAATCCTCGTCGGACTTGCCCACACGCTGAGCCAGCGCCGCCGCCATGAAATCGTCCAGATCACCGTCCAGCACCCCTTGGGTGTCTGAGGTTTCAACCTGGGTGCGCAGATCCTTGACCATCTGATAGGGCTGGAGCACGTAAGATCGGATCTGGTGACCCCAGCCGATATCGGTCTTGGAGTCGGCATCGGCCTGGGCCGCCTCCTCACGCTTTTGCAGCTCGAGCTCATACAGGCGCGCACGCAGCATGGTCCAGGCGTTCGCCCGGTTCTTGTGCTGGGAGCGGTCGGTCTGACACGCCACCACGATGCCGGTGGGTTCGTGGGTCAGGCGGACGGCAGAGTCCGTCTTGTTGATGTGCTGACCGCCAGCGCCGGAGGCGCGATAGGTGTCCACACGCACATCCTTGTCCTCGATCTCGATTTCTATGGTGTCGTCCACCAGAGGATAGGTCCAGACCGAGGCAAAGCTGGTATGGCGGCGCCCCGAGCTGTCATAGGGCGAAATACGCACCAGCCGGTGCACGCCCGCTTCGGTCTTCAGCCAGCCATAGGCGTTGTCGCCTTTCACCAGAATTGTGATGGACTTCAGACCCGCCTCTTCGCCAGCCTGCGCTTCGATCACTTCGACCTTATAGCCGGACTTCTCCGCCCAGCGCGTATACATGCGCGCCAGCATGGACGCCCAGTCCTGCGCCTCGGTGCCGCCGGCGCCAGGGTGGATTTCCAGATAGCTGTCATTGCTGTCCGCTTCGCCCGACAACAAGGCTTGCAGCTCAGCCTTGCCGGCGCGCGCCTTGAGCCCCCGCAGCGCGGTCGCCGCCTCTTCATAAAGCGCGTCATCGCCGTCCAGCTCGGCCATTTCGGCCAGCTCCAGCGTGTCAGCAAGATCCGTGTCGATCTCGCGCACTTCGGTCATGGACTGGTCAAGCCGGTTCCGCTCACGCATCAGCGCCTGAGCGTCGCTGGGCCGGTCCCACAATGTGGGGTCTTCGGCCTTGGCGTTCAGTTCATCAAGTCGTTTCTCAGCCGTAGGCCAGTCAAAGACGCCTCCGTAGCAAGGCGGTGGACTGTTCGATGGCGTCTTTGAGTTCAGCGATCTCGGCGCGCATGGCGGATCTCCTGATAGTCTGAAAAGAGGGTGGATCGGGTCGATAAACGAGGCGCAGCCCCCGGACAAGGGACTGCGCCTGTCATGGGCTTTAAAAGCGGCGAGGCTGGGCGCTAGTACAGCCCGCCCAGCGTATCCTCGTCATCATCATCATCGTCTGTGTCATCAGGCTCGCCCGAGGAGAAATCTACGCCCAGCGCATTGGCGCCGAAGCTCAGCGTTTCCTCAGCATTGGTCTGGCCACGCTGGGGTTCAGTGCCCGGTTTAAACGCTTCCAGGATCACGCCAGGGCGCCCGATGACCGACGGTTCGCCCGTTTCGCGATCAATAGGCGCCAGGCTCACCCCGTCAGGCACCCGGAACGGGCTGACAGAGTAGGTTTCAAGCGCCGCCCCCAGAAAGTCAGCCGCCACAGGCGCCGCAACCCGGCCGCCCGCCTCGCCCGACCCCAAAGGCCTCGGCGTGTCAAAGCCCACATAGACCCCAACCACCAGATCAGGGCTGAACCCCACAAACCAGGCGTCGTGGAAGTCATTTGTCGTGCCCGTCTTGCCGCCCAGCGGTCGCTCCAGCGAGCGTAGCGCCGTGGCGGTGCCGCGCTGAACAGCGCCTTCAAGCATATGCACGATCTGGTAGGAGGTGACCGGGTCGATCACCTGCTCGCCGAGCTCGGGCAGCTGAGGTTCATGAAGGGTGGGCTCATAGCCGTCAGGAACGTCACATCCGACACAATCGCGCTGGTCGTGAATATAGATCGTCTCGCCCGAACGGGCCTGAACCCGGTCAATCAAGGCTGGCTCGATCAGACGGCCGCCATTGACCAAAGCGCCATAGGCGCCGATCAGCCGCATCAGCGTGGTCTCCCCGGCCCCCAGCGACATGGCGAGCGTGGGTTGAAGATCGTCATAAATACCGGTGCGCTCGCCAATATCCACCACAGGGGCCATGCCCATATCCTGCGCCAGGCGAACCGTCATGACGTTACGCGACAACTCCAGCCCCCGCCGCAGCGTGGAGGGGCCGTAAAACACCTCTGAATAGTTTTGCGGCCGGTAAAACCGCATTTCGGCGTCGCCCGACGCCACGAAAGGCGCGTCAAGGATGATCGAGACGGGCGTGTACTCATTCTCAAGCGCCGCCGCGTAGACAAAGGGTTTGAACGAAGACCCCGGCTGACGGCGCGCCTGCACAGCGCGGTTAAACTGACTGTGCTGGAAAGAATAGCCGCCCACCATCGCCAGAACCCGTCCTGTGAACGGGTCAATCGCAACAATACCGCCATTGACGTCTGGCAATTGGCGCAAGCCGTAATGGTCGTCCTCGACGGTTTGATCAGGCGCATCTTCGGCGACCAGAGCCTCCACGATGACCACATCGCCCAGCTCGAACACGTCAGACGGCCGACCGATGGCGTCGCCCGTCCGCGGGAAGCCGTTCTCGTCCCGGCGCGGTTCACGCGCCCAGGCCAGTGCGTAAAGCGGAATGCGGCCGCGGGTTCGGTCAGCGAACCCGATCAGCGCGTCGCTGTCCGTCATCTCCAGAACCACGGCCAGACGCCAGCCATCATCGAGATCCGCTGGTGGATCAATCTCCGCCAACTGGTCCGGCCAGGCGTCAAAGCTCTCCATCCGCGTCACCGGACCGCGATAGCCGTGACGACGATCATAGGTCTCAAGCCCGTCGCGCAGGGCCGCACGAGCGGCCAGCTGCATGCGTGTGTCCAGCGTGGTGCGGATCGACAGCCCGCCTTCATAGAGCTGGTCCTGGCCATAGCGGTTGAAGACTTCACGGCGCACCTGCTCGACAAAATACTCCGCCGCCAGATATTCGTCGCCATCCAGCCGCTCGGCGGTTTCCAGCGGCATCTCCATCGCCGCTTCGCCTTCTTGGCGGCTGATGACGCCATTGGCGATCATGCGCGAGAGCACCCAGTTGCGGCGGCCTATCGCGGCTTCGGTGTTCCGGGTCGGATGATAATTGCTCGGTCCTTTGGGCAGCGCGGCGAGATAGGCCGCCTCGTGCAATTCCAGCTCATCCAGGGATTTGTCAAAATAGTTCAGCGCAGCCGCGGCGATCCCGTAAGCGCGATTGCCCAGATAGATCTCGTTCAGATAAAGCTCGAGGATCTGATCCTTGGTGAAGGCGCGCTCCATGCGTCGCGCGATGACGATTTCGCGGATTTTGCGGTCAATGCGCTGATCCGAGCTCAAGAGGAAGTTCTTGGCCACCTGCTGGGTGATGGTGGAGCCCGATTGCAGGGCGGCGTTGGGATTGCGCAGACGCGCGATCACCGAGCGTATGCCGCCCCGGATCATGCCCAGATAGTCAACACCACCATGATTGTAGAAATTCTTGTCCTCGGCGGACAGATAGGCGTCGATGACGAGCGGCGGGATATTTTCGATCGGCACAAAAACGCGATGCTCGATCGCATATTCTTGAATTAGGCGACCGTCACCGGCGTGCACCCGGCTCATAATCGGCGGCTCATACTCGGCAAGCTGCTGATATTCAGGCAGGTCTTCGGTGACGCGGACGACATAGACAGCGATGGCGATCGCGGCCACAACGCCCAGAACACCCGCCGCGCCAGCGCCCCAGACAAGAGCGCGTAGCGCGTTTTTCCAACTCAACAGCTTCATCTTGCCCTCTTAGACGGCGCGCAAGGCTTGCCCGCCCTCGCCTTTTGACGCCCGCAGATGGCGCTATTATGGCGTGTCTCAGGCGTCAACCCAATGACGGATTCCGCATAGGTCCAGATTAACGGGTGCTGGAGGCGTTCGCCGTGTTCTGGGCAATATAGCGATCGGGCGCGCCGCCCTGGCAATGCGCAAAATGCGCATCGATGGCGGATGCCGCCGATTGCATCAGTCGCCGCCGGTCTGTGGCGCTGTTCAGGCGCCGGGCGTCGCTACGGTTGGTCAGAAAACCCATTTCAAACAGAACCGCCGGTACTTCAGCATCAATGAGGACCGCAAAGTTGGCGCGCATGGGGGTGTCGCGGAACAAGGGCTGAACCCGTCCAACTTCGGTCCGAAGCGCGTCCGCAAACCGCTCAGACTGGCTCTCCTTATTGGTCAGGGACATCTCGACCAGGATGCGGGAGACCTCTTCAGGCCGGTTTGCATCCACCCAGTCGCCCTGGCTGATGGCGCGGCTGCGCGCACGGTCCACGGCCCGGTGGTTCATAGAATAAACGGTTGCGCCCTCAGGCCCCGTCGAATCGCCAGCTGAATCCGCATGAAGGGAGATGAACAGATCCGCCTCGGCCTGACGCGCGATTTCGACCCGGTCAAACAAATCCACATAGACATCGCGGTCCCGGGTCATGATGACTTCGTAACGCCCGGTGGCGTTCAGGATGTCGCGCAGCACCAGGCCCGCCGCCAGATTGACGTCCGCTTCATCCCCGCCGCCAAACCGCGCCAGCGCGCCGGGATCACGACCGCCATGACCAGGATCGATCACGACGCGCACAGCCTCGCACGCTGGCGGCGCGGCGGATACGACCGCGTTTTCCACAAGGAACTGCGCCATGTTTCTGCTTTCCGACGGAAAGCCCGAGGTTTGCTGGAACGCCGTCGCACCCACGGGCGCCAGATCCACAACCGTGCGGTAGCCCCCGCCATCAGGGGCGAGCGAAAAATGATGATCAACCGTGGACGGTGAATTCAGCGCAAACACCAGACGCGGCGCACCCGCCTGTCCGTCAAACTGAAACCGGCCCACAAGCCCCTCGCCCTCGCCTTGTTGATTGGGCAAAGCAGGAACATCCCAGCCCGCCTGATCAAAGGAGACCACCAGACGCGAGACGGGCTCAGCCAGCGTAAAGGCGCGCGAATCAAGCGGCGTTTCGCTCTCAATGACGATGCGCGTATGGGTTTCGTAGGCGCCGAAGCGCACATTTGTAATATCTGACGCCATCGCCGAACCGGCGGACAGCGTCAGGGCGCAAGCTACAAGACCCGCTAAAAATCGCATTCCGACCACCACCATGCCGAAGTCCCAAACGGGCTTTGCGTCATTTTAAGTCGCGCAAATGCTCCGATGACAACACTGTAAAACGCCACGCCTTGAGATTCGGTTAGCGAGTCCTTACCGAGAGTCTAACACGGCGAAGCTCGCTTTTCATTGGCGACATTATCGTGCAAGGTGATTATGTTCGTTATCGGGATCGGGCGCGTTCGCGCGCCGTCCCTTTGAACACCCTTGAAGATCCGCCTCAGGGCGCAAATCTTCAAAGCACACAGATTTCTGGACGACGCGGGAGGGCTCACGCCCGCCGCCGGCGCCACAAGCCAGAATGACTGGCGCTCGGGCGACGCTTCGAATCAGAACGCGCCCCTGCCCGGTTAAGGACAGACCCATGATGCGCGCTCCCGCCGCGAGATCATCTTTAGTAAGAACAGATCGCCGCCGAGCGCGTTCCTGCAACAATCGCTGCACGTCCAAAGCCGCCTCCTCGTTGAGCGCGGCTTTCGCCATGCGGTATGGAGCGTATTTTAATGTCACGCAAAATGCTGATCGACGCCGCCCACCCGGAAGAGACCCGGGTGGTGATTGTCGACAACAATCGAGTTGAGGAATTCGATTTTGAATCGGCGTCCAAAAAGCCGATTCGAGGCAACATCTATCTCGCCAAGGTCACACGTGTAGAGCCCTCGTTACAGGCTGCATTCGTTGAATATGGCGGTAACAAGCACGGCTTTCTAGCCTTCAACGAGATCCATCCCGATTACTACCAGATCCCGCATGCGGATCGTGAGGCGCTGCGCGAAGCGGAAGCGGAAGCGACTGGCGATCTCAATGACGAGGCCGCCCCTGACGACGACACTGAAGACGCGCCGGCGCCCGATGAGGATGATCTGATCGATGAAGCGGCGCGCCGTCGCCGCTCCTTCATGCGCCGCTACAAGATCCAGGAAGTGATCAAGCGCCGTCAGGTCTTGTTGGTGCAAGTGGCCAAGGAAGAGCGCGGCAATAAGGGCGCCGCGCTGACGACCTATCTGTCGCTGGCAGGCCGGTATTGCGTGCTGATGCCCAACACCGCACGCGGTGGCGGCATTTCGCGCAAGATCACCAATGCGTCTGATCGCAAGCGCCTGAAATCGGCGGTGTCGGAACTGGCCGTGCCCCAGGGCATGGGCCTGATCATCCGCACCGCCGGAGCGGCGCGCACCAAGGTCGAGATCAAGCGCGACTACGATTATCTGATCCGGCTGTGGGAGACGATCCGCACCACGACGCTGGAATCGAGCGCTCCCAAACTGATTTATGAAGAAGGCAACCTCGTCAAACGGGTGATCCGAGACCTCTATGACAAGGAGATCGACGAGGTGCTCGTGGAGGGCGAGGATGCGTACAAGGAGGCCAAGGCCTTCATGCGCATGCTGATGCCCAGCCACGCCAAGAAGGTGCAGCATTATCGCGACGCCACGCCGCTCTTCCTGCGCCATCAGGTGGAAAGCCAGCTCGAGGCGATCCATTCGCCTGTCGCGCAGCTGAAATCCGGCGGCTATATCGTCATCAACCCGACCGAGGCGCTGGTCTCCATCGACGTCAACTCGGGCAAGGCGACCAAGGAACGCAATATCGAGCAAACCGCGCTCAAGACCAATTTGGAGGCGGCCGAGGAAGCCGCCCGCCAGATGCGACTGCGCGACCTCGCCGGCCTTCTGGTGATCGACTTCATCGATATGGACGAGAACAAAAATGTTCGCGCCGTCGAGAAGAAGATGAAGGACGCGCTCAAGCGTGACCGCGCCCGACTTCAGATGGGCCGTATTTCGCAATTCGGCCTGATGGAGATGAGCCGGCAGCGCCGCCGCACGTCGCTGGTGGAAGGCTCAAGTGACGTCTGCCCGCATTGCCGGGGGTCCGGCCATATGCGCTCGATCGAATCCAGCGCTCTGGTCGCCCTGCGTACGCTCGAAGAAGAAGGCGTGCGCGGCCGCACCTCGAAGGCGCGCTTGGTCTGCGCCCCTGAAGTGGCGCTCTATATCCTCAACGAGAAACGCGATCATCTCACCGCGATTGAAGCGCGCTATGACATGAACGTGACGGTGGACGCGGATGACGGCCTGATCCGTCCTGACTGCAGCTTGGAGCGTCTGGAGAGCCGCAGCGAAGCCGCCCGCGCCGAAGCGAAAGCCGCTCGCGCCGACACCCCGCTGACCAGCGCGGCCGCCGTTGTGGCCGATATCGAAAACGACGACAATATCGATGATGCGGACGAAACAGAGGCGAGTGAAGAGCGTCAGGAACGCGACGAGCGCCCGGCCCGCACCGCATCTGACGAGACCAATGAAGACGGCTCGAAGAAACGTCGCCGTCGCGGTCGCCGCGGCGGCCGCAATCGCCGCAAGCGCAATGACGAGGCGGGATCGCCCGAAGACGCCCAAGCGGCTCTGGACGCGACCGAGGAAACTGACAGCGACAGCGAAACCGGCGCTATCTCCAAGGACTCTGACGCCTCCGATGAAGTCGCGGGTCTGCAAGTGATCGAACCGTCTGAATCCGACCCTATCGGCGCCCAGTCAGACGATGAAGACACGCCGCCCCGGCGCAAACGCCCGAGCCGCCGTCGTCGCAAGCCGGCGGGTCAGAGCGACGCCGCTCAGGATGAAGCGGGCCAGGTCGAGGCGAGCCCTCAGGACGCACCCGCTGCTGAAGCGCCGGCTGAGGACACCTCGGTTGACGCCGACAGCAATGCTGGCGAGGAGACAGCGCCGGCCAAGCCCAAGCGCAGCCGCCGCACACGTAAAAAACCTGCCGAAGACGCAACGGCTACGCCTGAGGCTTCAGAGTCTGAGGCAGACGCCCCAGCAGCTGCTGAGGGTGATGCGGCGGAAGACAAGCCCAAGCGTCGGACACGCCGCAAGAAGGCCGAACCTGTTGCTGACGCGTCCGCCGAAGGCGAAGCGGCCAGCGAGGAGGCCGCTCAGGCAGACGCCGATAAACCCAAGCGACGCACGCGCCGCAAGAAGGCGGAACCGGCTGCACAGGCGGACACCACCGACACGGCGGCGCGCGAAGCCATGGAGCAGGCCAGTTCTCCGACGCCTGAGCCTCAATCCGCAACCGGGAGCGAGGCCAAGCCTGAACAGAACGCGCCTGAATCAGCCCCGCAACCGGCTGATCAGACAAGCGATGATGCAGGATCAGATGAGAACCGCCCCGCAAAACGCGGTTGGTGGCAGCGCTCGTCGAAATTCCTGGGCCTGAGCTAAACATGGAACCGGCGCCGGTGGTCACACTTCCGGCGCCGTTTTCACGTTTTCTGGCGTGCAGACGGACAGAAGGATAGACTGCTGTCTTCCAGAGCTGGCTGACACGAAGGACGCTTGTATTGCGTATGCTCAAATTCCTACGGACCGGCGTCGCCTGTATCGCCGCCGCTGCCGGGCTGGCGCTCGCCAATCTGGTGAGCGCTCACGCACAGGGCCTGGTCCGTGATACCGAGACCGAGCGCGCCATGCGCGAATACACAGATCCCTTGCTGGTCGCATCGGGGCTCGATGTGAACGCTGTGGATTTCTATCTGGTCGGCGATATGGAGTTCAACGCCTTCGTCACCGGCGGGCAAAATATCTTCTTGAACACAGGTACGATTGTCCGCGCCGAAACCCCGAACGAAATCAAAGGCGTTATCGCCCACGAAATCGGCCATATCGAAGGCGCCCACATCATCCGGCGCGGCGAAGCCAGCCGAGCGGGTCTGGCCACCATGGCCGCTTCAATTGGCGTGGGACTGATCGCAGCTCTCGCTGGCGCGCCGGATGCAGGCGCGGCCATCATGGCGTCCGCTCCGCAATTTGGTCAGCTCAATTTGCTGACTTACACCCGGGCTCAGGAAGCCTCCGCCGACCAGGCCGCCGTGCGCTTTCTGACCGCGACCGGACAATCGGGCCGCGGTCTGGTGGCGACGTTTGAACGCCTCGCCTACCAGGAACGCATCTCGTTTCAACGCCGCTGGGAGTATTTCCGCTCTCACCCGCTGTCTGCTGACCGGGTGGCGGCGTTGCGCCGGAATGTGGAAGCCTCCGAGTTCGCCGATGTTCCCGACAGTGCAGAGGAAATTGCCGAGCTGGAGCGCCTGCAGGCCAAGATTATCGGGTTCATGGCGCCCCCCGCTCAGACCTTTTCTCGTTATCCCGAAAGCGACACCTCCATACCGGCGCGCTATGCGCGGGCGGTGGCGTATTACAAGCAAGGGCTGACCGACAACGCTGAGAGCGCGGTCAATGAATTGCTCGAGCTTGAGCCTGACAATCCCTATTTTCACGAACTCAAAGGCCAGATGCTCTATGAGAGCGGTTTCATCGAACGCTCGCTTGAGCCCTATCGCCGCTCCATTGAATTGCTGCCCGATGCGCCGCTTTTGCGCATTGGTTACGCGTCTGCGCTGATCGCCACCAATGACGAAGAGAACGCTCGAGAAGCGCTCAGCCAGTTGCGCATCGCTCTGGTGAGCGAGCCGCAAAACCCCTTCGCCTGGTTCCAACGCTCTCTGGCTCACCAGCAACTGGGTGAGACGGCGATGGCGGAATTGTCCACCGCGGAACGCGCCTATGCGGTCGGCGACGTCATGCAGGCTCATATCTTCGCCACGCGGGCCCATGAAGAGCTTGAACGCGGCACTGAAGCCTGGGTCCGTGCGACGGAGATCCTGGCGGTCACCCGGCCCGACAGCCGGGAATTGCGGGACTGGAACCGCCGCGAGCGCGAACGCCAGCCCAATTTCCAGCATCTGGACCGCCATGCGCTTTTGCAGCCTTCCACGGGCTTGTGATTGTGCGTGTGCGCAAAACCGCGCTAAACGCGGGTCCAACTGAATTCTGACTGATGACTGGAGCTCTCATGCGCATCTTGCTGCTCGCCCTCGCCGCCGCTTTCGGCATGACCGCTTGCGCGCCGGCGCAGGAACCCGCCAATCGCGATGAAATCGAGCAGATTGTGCGTGATTACATTCTGACCAATCCCGAGATCATCGAGGAAGCGCTGATCGAGCTGCAACGTCGCGCCCGTCAGCGCGAGCAGGACGCGATGCTCGGCGCTGTCACCTCGAGCCAGGACCGGCTGTACGCCGACGCCCGGGACCCGGTTATAGGCGCAGACAACCCGGTCGTGACCGTGATCGAGTTCTTTGACTATCGCTGCCCGTATTGCACCGTCTCGAACGAATGGATTCAGTCCGTTTTGGCGGAGCACGGCGATCAGGTGCGTTTCATCTTCAAGGAATTTCCGATCCGGGGCGAGCAATCCACAAATGCTTCGCGCGCCTCGCTGGCCGTCTGGCGTATCGCGCCTGATTCCTATGAGGCTTTTCATAACGCCTTGATGAACGCCAGCGGCCCGCTGCCTGATGCACGGATCGACGCCTTCGCCGTCACCGCCGGTGTGGATGTGGCCGCCATGCGCGCTGAAATGGCCTCTGACGAGATTACCCGTCAGCTCGCTGACGTGCGTCAGCTGGCACAAAGCATCGGCATCACCGGCACGCCCTTCTTCATCGTGGGCGAAACGGTCGTTCCCGGCGCCGATATCGACAGCCTTGACCGCCTGGTGAACGAAGCGCTGGCGCGTTAAGCCTGATGACAGACGGCGCCGGGACACGTTCCGGCGCCGTTTACAGCTTGTTTTCCGCTTGTGGTTAATCATCCCCGCGAACCTGGAGGGGATGATGAAATATCTAACGATCCTGATGGCCGCCTGTGCGGCGATGACTCTGACCGCTTGCGCCAGCCGCGACGCCATTTCCGCGCGCCAGACGCCGCAGCCTCTGGTCACGCAGAGCCTTCGCGCAGACGCCGCCAGCCCTTTCTATCATCAAATGGCGCTTGGCCCGGTGACGGGAACATCCCGGTTTTCCTGGTTCCTTCCTGAACCCAATCGTTCAATCCTGCGCCCGCGGTTTGAAGCTGCGCTGGACCGCGCCGGACTCGCCGCGCCCGACCGGGATCAGGCGCGTTATGTGATATCGATGGATTTTGATGAGGTCCATGGGCCTGACTTTGGCTCGCATATGGATGCGGCCCTTCTGGGGCGTGTCTGGATCGAAGACCGGCTGACCGGACGGGTCATCCTGAACGAACCGGTTTCCGTGCGCCGCGAGGCCTATTGGCCGGGCGTGGATGAAGCGGATTGGGCCACAGGCGGGGTTCTGGGCGTCTTCAACATCGTCCCGTTTTTCTTTGACAGCCCCTGGCTCAGCGTCGGCGCGCGCTGGGACACCACCTATCCGCCCTATGCGGGACCGGAATGGCTGCCGCTTGTTCCGATCCGTTTGCGCGAAACCGACACCGAGCTGATGGTCGGCCCGTCAGGCCGGTCCTATGGAAGCGGGTCGGGGGCGGAGCGCGCCTGGCAGGTCAACGCCCTCGTCAGCGACGCTCTCGCCGCTGCGGTCATGCGCAGCATGTCAGATCGCGGCATGGTTGAGATCAGCCATGTCCTGCCCTGTATGGGCGGCACGGCCATGCGCGAGCACGAGCAGGCTTTGCTGGGCCGCGGCGAACGCGTTTCGCGTCCGGTCTGCTCAGAAGTCCAGGATGATCTGCCTGTCGGCGCAGAGGCCTTGCGCCGGTCTCGCTGATCAGCAGGCGGGCGGCTCAGGCTTGATCCGTCCGTCCTCAAGGATCTGCCAAAAGGGATTGTGCGCCACTTCCCAGGCATGGCCGTCCGGATCCGCGAAATAGCCTGAATGACCGCCCCAGAAGACGTCTTCTGCGGGTTTGAGCACAGCCCCGCCCAGCTGCGCGGCCCGATCAAGTATCGGCTGCACTTCATCGCGGCTGCGCACATTGTAAGCCAGCGCCACTCGCCCGTTCGGCGGGTTCTGACGCCCCATATCCGCGTCCAGCGCCTTAGCGCCGAACAGGCCCAGGATGACGCCGTTCAGGTCAAAGAAAACGATCTGATCGCTTTCGGACGGCAGTGGGGACCAACCCATCCCCTGATAAAAGGCGCGAGCGCAGGCGAGGTTTGAAACCCCGAGCGTAATCATAGAAATACGTTGTTCCATGGCGTCCTCCCTAGATCCGGACACCTTGGAACATTAAAGGAACACGCGCAAGCAGATCAGATCAGTCCCGCCAGCGGGCTCGACGGATCGGCATAACGCTTCTTCGGCATCCGTCCCGCCAGATAGGCGTCACGGCCCGCGATGACGGCGTGCTTCATGGCCTTCGCCATGCGAATCGGGTCTTTGGCTTCGGCGATGGCGGTGTTCATCAAGATGCCGTCACAGCCCAGCTCCATGCCCACCGCGGCGTCAGACGCGGTGCCGACGCCGGCATCCACGATCACCGGCACCTTGGCCTCTTCAATGATCAGGCGGATGTTCACCGGGTTCTGGATCCCGAGACCCGAGCCGATCGGCGCGCCTAGAGGCATGATCGCGCAGGCGCCCGCGTCTTCCAGACGCTTGGCGTAGACCGGATCGTCCGAGCAATAGACCATGACCTCGAACCCTTCCTTGACCAGCATTTCGGTCGCCCGAAGGGTTTCGGCCATGTCGGGATAGAGATGCTTGGGATCTGAGAGCACTTCGAGTTTTACCAGATCCCAGCCGCCGGCCTCGCGCGCCAGGCGCAGCGTCCGCACAGCGTCCTCGCCGGTGAAGCAACCGGCCGTGTTGGGCAAGAAGGTATAGTCTTTGGGATCAATGAAATCGATGAGCCGCGGCTGGCTGGGGTCTGACAGATTCACCCGACGCACCGCGACCGTGATCATGTCCGCGCCCGAGGCGACCAGCGCCTGCGCGTTTTGCTCATAGGTTTTGTACTTGCCGGTGCCGATGATCAGGCGCGATTTGAAGCTCCGGCCCGCAACGACCAGCGGGGCGTCGTCCTGTATCTGGGTCTGGGCCGTCATGGCTCACCCTCCTCCGACAAAATGCACGATTTCAAGTCGGTCGCCGGTCTCGATGCGAATCGCGTGGTAGCTGTCACGCGGCGCGATTTCGAGATTGCGTTCGACGGCGACCTTGCGTGGATCAAGCTCAAGATGCTCCAGCAAGCCTTTCAGGCTTAAGCCTGAAGGGATTTGACGGCTTTCGCCGTTCAGCTCGACATTGATCTGGTTCATGACCTGCGTCCCACGCACGGGTTTGCTTGTTCACACCCCTATGAGGTCGTAGAACCAAGGCTGGCAGTCAAGGCGCGCTGGCGCCCTTCAGCCTGGCCGGAGTGAATAAAAGTGTCTGACCTCAAACCCGTCTTCGTGCTCAACGGCCCCAATCTCAATCTGCTGGGAACGCGTGAGCCCGACATTTACGGAACCACCACGCTCGCCGATATCGAAGCGCTGTGCCGTCAGACGGCTGAGTCGCTGGGTGTCGGGCTGGTGTTTGAGCAGACCAATCATGAGGGCGCGCTGGTGGAGTTGATTCACACCGCCGGCGCCAAGGGCTCGGCCATTGTGATCAATCCCGCCGCCTATACCCATACCTCCATCGCGTTGCTGGACGCGATCAAAGGGGTGGACGCGCCCGCAATTGAGGTGCATCTGTCCCAGCCTGTTGCGCGAGAGGCCTTTCGTGCTGTCTCTTATGTGTCACTTGCCGCCGCTGGCACCATCAGCGGTTTAGGCGCGCGCGGCTATGAGCTGGGGATTAGAGCCGCTGTGCAACTGGCCCAGGCGCGTGCGAAATAATGACTAGAAAGGGTAGTAAACCTATGGCGTCCACCACGTCGAACCCGCAGGTCGATTCAAAGCTCGTGCGCGAGCTGGCCGATATTCTCAACGACACCGACCTTACCGAGATCGAAGTCGAAAAAGGCGAAATGCGTATCCGCGTCGCGCGCGAACTGACCGCTGCGCCCGCGGTTTATGCGGCCCAGCCTGCCGCTGCGCCCGTGGCCGCCGCACCGGCGCCCGCCCCGGCATCGGCACCTGAAGCGCCGGCCGCTGTCAGCGCCGCTGACGCCAAGAGTCATCCTGGCGCCGTGACCTCGCCCATGGTGGGTACGGTGTATCTGCGTCCCTCGCCTGAAGCGGATCAGTTCAAGAAGGCTGGCGACAGCGTGAAGGAAGGCGACACCATTTTGCTGGTTGAAGCCATGAAGACCTTCAACCCCATCACTGCGTCCAAATCGGGCACGCTCACCGAGCTTCTGGTCGATGACGCCCAACCGGTGGAATACGGCGAAGCCCTGTTCATCATCAGCTAGGCGGTCGCTCATGTTCGATAAAGTCCTTATCGCCAATCGCGGCGAGATCGCCTTGCGGGTCCACCGGGCCTGTAAGGAAATGGGCATCAAGACGGTGGCGGTTCATTCCGAAGCCGACGCCAACGCCATGCATGTCAGGCTGGCGGATGAAAGCGTCTGCATCGGTCCGCCGCCTGCCGGTCGCTCCTATCTCAACGTGCCCGCCATCATGGCAGCCGCCGAGATTACGGGCGCCCAGGCGATCCACCCCGGTTATGGCTTTCTGTCTGAAAACGCCCGCTTCGCCGAGATCGTGGAAGCGCATGGCCTGACTTTCATCGGTCCGACCGCAGACACGATCCGGCTGATGGGCGACAAGATCACCGCCAAGCAAGCCGCGGTCGACGCCGGCATTCCGGTCGTGCCTGGCTCTGACGGCGCGATCACCGATATGGATGAAGCGCGTAAAGTTGCGAAATCCATCGGCTTTCCCGTCTTGATCAAAGCCGCTTCTGGCGGCGGCGGGCGCGGCATGAAAGTCGCCGAAAGCGAAGACACGCTGGAAAGCGCGCTGCAGACGGCGTCCTCTGAAGCCCAGGCGGCTTTTGGCGACGGCGCGGTCTATATCGAGAAATATCTCGGTCAGCCGCGGCATATTGAAATCCAGGTCATCGCCGACACCCACGGCAATGTGGTGCACTTGGGCGAGCGTGACTGCTCGCTTCAGCGCCGTCACCAGAAAGTGCTTGAAGAAGCCCCCTCCGTCGCCCTCGATGACGCGGCGCGCGCCAAGATCGGCAAGATCGTGACGGACGCGGTGAAAGCGATCGGCTATCGCGGCGCCGGGACGGTGGAGTTCCTCTATGAGAACGGCGAGTTCTATTTCATTGAAATGAACACCCGTCTCCAGGTGGAACACCCGGTGACCGAAGCCATCACCCGTATCGACCTTGTGCGCGAGCAGATCCGGGTCGCCGCGGGCCATGAGCTGAGCTTCACCCAGGACGATATCAAGCTTGAGGGCTGGTCTATCGAGTGCCGCATCAATGCGGAGAACCCGGAAACCTTTACGCCCTCCCCGGGCACGGTGACCGAGTTCCACGCACCGGGCGGTCTGGGCGTGCGGCTCGATAGCGCGCTTTATGCGGGCTATAAGATCCCGCCCTATTATGACTCCATGATCGGAAAGCTGATCGTGCACGGGCGTGATCGCGAAGAAGCCTTGCTGCGTCTCAAACGTGCTTTGTCGGAAATGGTTGTGAGCGGTGTCGAAACAACAATTCCGTTGCATCTGGCGCTCCTGGAAGAACCCGCCTTCCTGACGGGGGATTACCACATCCGCTGGCTGGAAAGCTGGCTGGCCGAGCGTCAGAGCTCGTAAGCGCGGAGACTGTTTCATGCGCGGCTTCGGCGTTGAGGAATTGCTGGCGTGTTATGCACGCGGGGTTTTCCCGATGGCGGAGTCGCGCAGTGACAGCCGCGTCTATCTGCTTGAGCCTGATGAGCGCGGGGTTATTCCGCTCGACGGCTTCCACATTTCCAAATCCTTGAAAAAACCGTCCGGCGCGACGCATTCGCGTTGACGGTCAATCGCTGTTTCGAGACAGTGGTGCGCAGCTGCGCCGCGCCTGCGCCCGGACGTGAAGACAGCTGGATCAACGACCAGATCCTGACTTTGTATCTGGACATGCACGCCGCCGGCCACGCCCATTCCATCGAAGCGTGGAAAGACGGCAAGCTCGCGGGCGGGCTCTACGGGGTCAGTCTGGGAGGCGCGTTCTTTGGCGAGAGCATGTTCTCGCGGGAGACAGATGCGTCAAAGACGGCGCTGGTGTCCCTGGTCGCCCGACTGAACGCTGGCGGCTATGCACTGCTGGACACCCAGTTCAACACAGAGCACCTCAAACGCTTTGGCGCGCAAACGATCTCTCAAGAGCTGTATCGGCAGCGCCTGGATCAGGCGGTTGAGCTAAAGGCTGATTTCTTCGCCCTGCCTGAGGGCGTTGCCGGCGATCAGCTTCTGCAATCAATCACCCAGACATCATAGACCGGGTGCTCAAGCGCGTTGAGCGCCGGGTTGGAGGCGAACATCCAGCCAGAGAACATCCGCTCCCCTTCCGCCTGAACGCCGAAACCGTCCGTGCGGCGGTCTTCAACCTCGACGAAGGCGAACACCTCCGGCGGCTCTTCGGGCGGGCGTTTGCGGCAATACTGCACCGTGATCGACAAGGCGCCGAACTGGACAGCCTCACCGATGGGCGCCTCGAAATCGCGTGTGCGGGCGGTGACCTTGTCCAGGCCGCGCAACACCACCACTGAGCCTGGCTCGGAAGTCAACTCTGGCGCTTCAGGGTCTTGCTGTGCAGAGGTCTGGTTGGGCGTCCCGATTGACTGCGCCAGAACAGGCGCGCCAAGACCGAGGGCTGTGATCAGGGAGGCTGAGACAATTACTGAGCGGATCATGGTCATCACTGTGTTAGGCGTTTGAGGCGAGACCAAGGCGCAGCTCAGGACTCCGAGCCGCCTGATCCGGATGAGCCGCGGTTCATCACCGCCTGGCCGATGAGATCGAACATGTCCACGGCGCCCTGGGTGAAGGATATCTCTTCGCCCGCCTGCAGCATGTCCACATCACCGCCCGGCTCGATCTCGATAAAGACGCCGCCGATCAGACCCGCCGTGGCGATCTTGGCGGTGGAGTCCGCCGGAATCTGGATCTCGCCATTCAGCTCAAACACCGCTTCGGCGAAATAGGTTTCCTGGTCGAGCCGCACCGCGGTCACAGTGCCCACAGGCACGCCCGCCACGCGCACATCGGCGCCGCGATTAAGATCGCCGACAGAGGAGAACCGGGCCGTCAGCGTATAGCCGTCGGATCCGGACCCATCATCGATCTGGCCTTGAGCGTAGATCAGGAAGGCGCCGGCGGTGACCAGCACAAGCAGACCCAGCACGGTTTCAAGTACGGCGCCGCCACGCATGCGTTTAATCTCCCGGTGTCCAGGATTCGTAATCGGCCGCCGTCGCCTGACGCTGACGCGCCGAGCCGCCGATCAGGGACCCCGTGGGATGATAGGCGTGCAGCGTGCCGGTCATATTGGGTTGATGCTCTTGTTCCCAATCCTTGCGCGGCAAAGGCGCACTGCTGGGCGCTTCATCAAAGGTGTGATGCATCCAGCCATGCCAGTCTGACGGCACGCGAGAGCCATCAGCATAGCCGTTATAGACGACCCAGCGGCGCGTCTTGCCGTCAGCGCCCGTCCCGGCCTTGCGCTCTTGATAGTATTTGTTGCCGAACTCATCCTCGCCGACGAGTTCGCCGGAACGCCAGATCGTCCAGGCTGCGCCCGCAGACGCGCCGTTCCACCAGGTGAAGACTTTTGACAGCAGGCCAAGCATGGCGTGCTCCTTCGCAAAAAATACTCGTGACCGCTATATGCCCCTGCGCACCGTGCGGGTCCAGTCATGCACCCGCAATTCGGCGCCAAAACCATGCTTTCTCCTCATGGGCGTGACCTGTGGGACGCTGTGCAGGCCAGTTTTCCACGGTCAGGTTAAGAGCGCCCTGTTCATGCTTCGACTCCGCCCCTGCTCCTCCGGTACCATTTGGGTGATTCGCGCGCCCGATTGGTAGGAGCCGTCATGAGCATTCCCCGCCGCCTGTCCCGAAACGGTGTTACACCGCTGGATGATTTCGCCTTTCAGAGCCGACAGGCGGACAATCCCGATCCTGACGCCGTCGGCGAAGAGGCCGAGGTTCAACTTCTGACGCCGGAAGGTTGGGATTCACGTACGATCGCCGCGCTTGTAGCGCTCTGCGGCGCCCAACCGGGCGAACAGCTGCATGCCGGGCATGTGCTCTCTGAGCTGACCGACTCGCTGACTGACGGTGACGCCGTCGAACACGATGAATTGCTCGCGAGCCTGTTGCTGCGTGAAGCGGCTCCTGTTCCCGCGCTCTGGCGCGGCGAGCGCGTGCCGGCGCCTCAAGGCCCGGCGACGATCGGCGCAGAAGGGCTGACCGAAGCCTTGCACGATCTCAACGCTGCAGAAATGGGCCAGGCCGCCGCGAATGTGGGCGCGCGCGTATTGGCCGAACGTCTGGAAGCGGTGGCGCTGGCCTGCGTCAATTGTGACGGCGCAGACGATGAATGCTTTGACCCGCGCCGCAATCGCGCTCTGGCGCGCGCTGTGCGCGCCGCCCGACGCGATGGCGCGCCGGACCCGATGATCGAGCGCGCCATCGCCCGTGCGCGACAAGGTCTGATCACGCCCGAACAAGGCCTGTTCGCGACGCCGCCTGCGGCTGATCTTCCTGACGTGCAGCTGGAAGACGCGTTTTTTGACGCCGTTGAAAGCGACGCTGCGCTGGCGGACGGACAAAGCGCACGCCAGGTGATGACCCGTCTGGCGGAAGCGGTCTGGACCCATGGCAAGCCGACGCTTCACTTCAAAGATCCCGAGCTGAGCGTCAGCCCCGCCACCGTGCTCAACCTGGCCCGATTTATCGATGGACACACGCTTGACGAGGACGGGCTGGCCTACGCAGCCCGTTTATGGGGCACAGTCGCTGAGCGTCAGAACGGGGCGCTTGTGATCGCCGGGCTGGGCGCGGCGCTGACGGCCCTGTCGCTGGCCTATGACAGCGAAGCCGCCCGCGAACGCGCGCAGCATGTTCTGACCATTGTGCGCAGTGAATGCCCTGCGCCGGTCAGACTTGAGCGTCCCGAAGCGCTGGCGGCCGGATTTGTGGGCGCGGAATCCGTGGGAGTCCATCCCCCCGCAGCGCTCGACGCCCCCGGCGGGCGTCAGTTCGCCCAGTGCGTCAACGCCGCGCTTAGCGGCTTGTCCAAGCAAGAACAAACTCTCGCCCGTCGCCATGCGCTGGGCGCTGGCGCACTGGCGGGGCATTCCGCCCCCTGGATCACCCAGCTTGAAGCCGCAGGCGTCGACGCGGCCGGCTTCGCGCGAATCGACGCAGCGCTCAGCGACGGCGTGCCGCTGCGCTTTGCAATCAATCGCTGGAGCCTTGGGGCGGAAGTTGCGCGCCGCTGCGGGCTCAGCCCGGAACATTTTGACGAGGCCGGGCCGCGTCTGTTGGAAAAACTCGGCGTTGATCCGCTCGAAGTGGTCGCCGCCGAACGTTATGTGCATGGCGCCGGACGCCTGGATGATTGTGACACGCTGAGCCCTGAGCTGCGCGCCGTGTTCGCGGACCCCGCCCCTGAGGCGCGGCTGGCGATGGCGGAAGCCTGTGAAGAGGCGCTTGAAGGCTCGGCGAGCCTGGAGCTGGCCCTGCCGGGTTCAAGCTCCATTGAAGACTTGAGCGCCTTGATCGTCTCCAGCGCAAGGCGGGGCCTGACGGGCCTGTCGATCCGGCGCGAAGGCGATGCGCTTTATGACCTCTTGAACACCATCGAATATGACACCGGAGATTCAGTGCGCCGTTCGGTCATCGCCGAAGAGCGCGTGGTGGAACGCGTGGTGGAGAAATATGTCGAGCGCGCCGCCGAGCGCCGCAAGCTTCCTGATCGCCGCAAGGGCTATATCCAGAAATCCACCGTGGGCGGCCATAAAGTCTATCTGCATACCGGCGAGTTTGACGATGGCGAGCTGGGCGAGATTTTCATCGACATGCACAAGGAAGGCGCCGCCTTCCGCTCGCTAATGAACAATTTCGCCATCTCCATTTCTATCGGCCTGCAATACGGCGTGCCGCTGGAAGAGTATGTGGACGCCTATCTGTTCACCCGGTTTGAACCGGCCGGCGCCGTGGGCGGCAATGATTCCATCAAGCACGCCAGCTCGATCCTCGATTACATTTTCCGCGAACTGGCGGTGAGCTATCTGGGCCGTGAAGACCTCGCCCAGACCGACGCCCACCCCTATGATCCCGGTGGACTTGGCAAAGGCGTCGAGCAGGAAAAACTGGTGCGCGAAGCAGATCCCGCCAGCCTGATCTCCAAGGGGTTCTCACGCGGTCAATTGCCCGACAATGTGGTCATGCTGGGCAGTCGGCCCAAGCCTGGAACCTCTGACAGTCCTGTGGTGGGCACGGGGTTTGAATTTGACCCCAAGCCCGCCTCTGGCGGTTCGCAGGCAGGCGGCGCCTCTGTCGAACGGCTGGAGGAGCCAGCCGTGAACTATCACGGCGATCCCTGCCCGGAATGCGGCCACTTCACCGTGATCGAAAACGCAGGGCTGTTGGGCTGCGACGCCTGCGGCTGGGCGGGCAAACTCTAGGGTTCAGGCCTGAAACTTGCGCGGGGCAGACCGATAACAGACAAGGTGTGCGCCATGTTGAAACAGTTTCTTTGCGTTATTGGCCTGATGACAGCCCTGCCCGGCGGCGCTCTCGCCCAGAACGCCAGCGAGATCGCGCGGGTTCAGGCCGGTCACTCCTGTCCTGGATGCAATCTGTTCCAGGCGGATCTGAGCTATCGCGACCTGCCTCATATTGACGTCTCGGGATCCCGTCTGCGTCAAGCCGATCTGAGCCTGGCCACAATGAACCATTCCAATTTCACGCGGGCGAATCTATCTGTCTCCAATCTGTTCGGCGCCCGGTTTACCGGCGCCAGCTTCGCTTATGCGGATCTGAGCCAGGCGACGGCGGCAGGCGCCTATTTTGGCGGCGCGGACTTCACGGGTGCGCAGCTGAATGGGGCGAACCTGTCCGGCGCCGAACTGGAAACCGCCCGGGGGCTGACCCAGGCACAACTCAATACAGCGTGCGGCGACGCCAGTACGCGCCTGCCGTCCGGATTGACGATTCCGTCTTGCCGTTGAACCAGTTCACTGCATCTTACTGCGAATTTAGTCGCTCCGGATGCAGAGGCGGATTACATCTAAAGGCATGCCATACCGTACTTTCATATTGGCTTTGACCCTGAGCACCGGTTTGTCCGCCGCCGGACTGGCTGGGGAACCCCATCGCCGCCTCGTGATCGGGGGCGATTGCCCATCGTGTGATTTTGTCGACGCCAATCTTGCGGGCGCCCAGATGGTCGGCGGTGACTTCTCCGGGGCCAATTTCTCTGACGCCCAGATCCTGGGCGCACAGCTGGTCGACCTGAACCTCTCCGGTGCGGATTTCACCGACGCCAGCCTGTCTGAAGCGCGTTTGTCCAATGTTCAGCTGGACGGCGCCAATCTGGAAGACGCCCAGATGATGCGCCTGCGCGCGCACCAGGTCAGCCTGCGCGGGGCCAATCTTCGTGATGCGAACATGGAGGGCGGCGTCTACCTCCTCTCCGATCTCAGCGGCGCCAATCTGCGCAGCGCCAACCTGCCCGACACGGTCTTTCGGCAAGCTGATTTCAGCCAGGCCAGTTTGCGCGACGCCAATCTGATGCGCGCCCATTTCTATGGCGCACGCCTGCGCGGTGTGGACGGGCGCGGCGGGTTGTTTCGCAATGTGATTTTTGAAAACACGGATCTGAGTTTCGCGGATTTGCGCGACACCCGGTTTTCAAATGCACAATTCATCGCCGTCAATCTGTCCTCAACCGATCTGCGCGATGCGGAAGGTCTGACAGCGGAGAGTTTCCAGCATGTGTGCGGTGATGAGAATACGCGCCTGCCCTTTGACTACACGCTGACACGCTGTTCTGAGGATGGCAGCCTGATCTTCACCCTGCGTCGCAGTTCAGAAACTGCTGTCGCTGCTCCGGTCACCAGTCTGGAGAGCCAGCGCGCCGAGCTCGAACGCGCCAGCGCCGAGCTGGAAGCGGCCATCTCTGAAAGTGGTCAGATCATGCGCCTGCGCGAACGTGAAATGGCGCTCGCCCTGCGTGAAGCGCTGACGGAACTGCGTGACGCCGCACAGGATGTGACCGTGCGCATCAACGAAGCCGAGGAGCCTGACAGTGTCGAGCAGGCGATTGAGCAAGCCACAGCGGAAGTGGTGCGCGACAGCCTGCGCGTCGCGGCTCGCGCACTGGCGGAGGCGCAGGCCAATGGCGATCTCGATCAGATTGACTGGAGTTTCGACTTCCATCCCACCGAACTCGGCGACCGGATTCGCCTGATCCTGGAACAAAGCGGTCCAGCGCCCAAACCTGCCCTTCCGCCCTTGACCCTGGACGGCGCCCCGCCCGCGCCGCCAAAGCAGCCGAACCTGATGTCCCATGCCGAGCTGGCGGAGCTTGAAGAGCGCCGCATGGAGCAAGCTGCGGAACGGGCCAGACGGCTGCAGGAAGCCGAGCAACGCCGCCTGGAACAGGTCATCCGCCAGCAAGAGGCCGCGCAGCGCGCTGAAGAGCGCCGACGCGAACGCGAAGCGCGGAACGAACCGCCCGAGCCGCCGCAACCGCCTCGTCCGCCTGACAATGAAGGCTGAAGCGACCAGAATAAAAAACGGCGGGTCAATGACCCGCCGTTTTTGCGTGTGTCGTTCAGGGTGAGCCCTAGCTGTCTTTCTTGGCCTCGGGCGTCACTGTCCGCAGATGCAGCTCGCGAAGCTGGCGCATCTCGGCGGGGGCCGGCGCATTCATCATCAGATCGCGCGCCTGCTGGTCTTTCGGGAACATCACAACTTCGCGCAGATTGTCCTGATCCGCGAGGATCATCACGATCCGGTCCACGCCCGGCGCAATGCCGCCATGGGGCGGAGCGCCATAGCGGAAAGCGTTCAGCATGCCGCCAAAGGCTTCTTCCACCACGTCCTCACCATAGCCCGCGAACTCAAATGCTTTCAGCATCACGTCCGGACGGTGGTTCCGGATAGCGCCGGAAGACAGCTCGATGCCGTTACAGATGATGTCGTACTGCCAGGCCTTCATCCCGAGAAGCGTGTCATGGTCGTCCTTGTCGAGCGCCATGAAGTCATCGGGGTCCATTTGCGGCATGGAGAACGGGTTGTGGGAGAAGTCGACCTTCTTGTTGTCTTCATCCCATTCATACATGGGGAAGTCGACAACCCAGCAGAAGCGGAAAACGTTCTCCTCAAAGAGGTTGAGCTCTTGGCCAACCACATTGCGCGCCTTGCCGGCGAAGCTGGCGAAGGCGGACGGCTCGCCAGCCGCGAAGAACACTGCATCGCCCGCTTCAAGCCCGAGCTGGGTGCGCAGCGCTTCGGTGCGTTCGGGGCCGATATTCTTGGCGATCGGGCCCGCGCCGGCCAGCGCACCCTCTTCCTCACGCCAGAAGATATAGCCCAGCCCCGGCTGGCCTTCCTTCTGCGCCCAGGAATTCATCCGGTCACAGAACGCACGGCTGCCGCCCTTGGGCGCCGGAATGGCCCAAACCTCGACCTTCGGGTTTTTCTCGATCATCCCGGCAAAGACCTTGAAGCCGGACCCGGCGAAATGCTCGGTGACGGCTTCCATCTCGATCGGGTTGCGCAGATCCGGCTTGTCCGAGCCATATTTGCGCATGGCTTCGGCATAGGGAATGCGCGGGAAGGCTTCATCCGGCACGGTGCGGCCATCGGCGAATTCACGGAACAGACCGGCCAGCACCGGCTCCATCACGCCGAACACTTCGTCCTGGGTGACGAAGCTCATTTCCATGTCGAGCTGATAGAATTCGCCCGGCGCCCGGTCGGCGCGGGCGTCTTCGTCGCGGAAGCACGGCGCGATCTGGAAATAGCGGTCAAAGCCCGACACCATGATCAGCTGTTTGAACTGCTGCGGCGCCTGGGGCAGCGCATAGAACTGGCCCGGATGCAGGCGCGAGGGCACCAGGAAGTCACGCGCGCCTTCCGGTGAAGACGCGGTCAGGATCGGCGTCTGGTACTCGGTGAAGCCTTCATCGACCATGCGGCGACGCAAGGAGTCGATGATTTTCGAGCGCAGAACGATGCGCTTGTGCAGGCTTTCGCGACGCAGATCGATATAGCGATGCTTCAGGCGCACTTCTTCTGACCAGTCCGGCTCGCCGAACACAGGCAGCGGCAATTCTTCCGCGGCGGACTGCACCACAAGGTCTTCGACCAGCAGTTCGATCTCGCCCGTTGGCAGGTTGGGATTGATCGTGTCCTCAGAGCGCGCCACAACCTTGCCGGTCACAGTGACGACGCTTTCCGCGCGCATCCGTTCCAGGGTCGCGAAATTGGGATTATCAGGCTCCAGCACGCATTGGGTCAGACCGTAATGGTCGCGCAGGTCCACAAACAGCAGACCGCCATGGTCGCGCTTGCGGTGGATCCAGCCGGACAGTCGCGCAGTTTCGCCCATCTGGGCTTTGCGCAGCTCTCCGCAAGTATGGGTGCGATAAGCGTGCATGGAAAATCGTCCGTTTCAATTGGGCGGTCGAGAAGCGGTTGGAAAAGGAACGTTTGCACCTGCTCTGTCAAGACATGCAACAGAGTAAAGAGCAAAGCGCTGCACACGAAGCGCTTGTGAGACCGGGCGAACACATCAATTTTGACGGTCATGCGCGCGACGCTTTTTCATACCGGGTTCTGGACGCTGGCGGGATCGCTGGCCATTGGCTGCGCGCCGCTCCTGCTCTGGCCTGGCCGACAGGCGGCGGTCTGGGCGATCGGCGCTTTCTCGAAACTGTTCCGAGGCTGGCTGCATCTGTGCGGCGTTCAACTTGAATATCGCGGGCTTGAGCATATTCCCGAAGACCAGCCCGTCATCTTCGCCGCCAAACACCAATCCTATGGCGACGGTCTGTGCCATCTCGCCCGCGATCCCGCCCTCGCCTATGTGATCGGTGATCACATGCTGCGCTTCCCGCTGGTGGGGCTGTACCTCAAACGTGCGGGCGCCGTGGTGGTGGACAATGATGCGGGACGCCGCGCCAATGGCGCGCTCGATGAGGGCGTGACGCAGCTGACGCGCGATCAGCGCTCCGCCCTGATCTTTCCTGAAGGCGGTTTGACGCCGGTGGGCGGCGGACGACGCTTTCGCAAAGGCGTGCACCATCTGGCGCACGTTCTGGATCGTCCTGTTATTCCCGTCGCCACAAATCTGGGCTGTTTCTGGCCTGAACAGGAGAGAGTGCTGCACCCGGGCACGGCTGTGATCGAGTTTCTGCCGCCCATGGTCACCGAGACCGACAGCCGCGCGTTTATCGGCGCGCTGCAACACAGGGTTCAGGACCGAACGCGGACGCTGGAAGCTGAAGCGCTGGCCAAGCGCCCGTAAGGCGAGAACCGGCAGGCCCTGCCGCGCATCTATCTGCGCAGAGATCTGCCGCCGCTATATCCGCCCCCGCTTCCTTGCGCCCTTGGCGCCGCCCCACCCCCCAGCCCCCAGCCCCCAGCCCCGCAGGACCAGAAAGCCTCATGCCATAATTATGAGTGAACGCTCACTCAGTGTTGACTCGCCCCACAAGGGCTGGCAAAGTGCAGCTGTGAGTGAACGCTCACTCAGAGGCGGTGTCGTGCTCGAACGCGTCCGGTCTCTGGGGCTTCAACGCCCAGGTCGCAGGGCGCATCACGGAGGTTCCCATGGCGAATGACGCATTTCCCGGCGCCCCGGACCCCCGCGGGGTCACGGCGGTGGATGGCACAGCCAAGGCGCGGATCGAACGCGCGGCGCTGGTGCTGTTCGCGCAACAGGGCGTGGACGCGGTGTCCACGCGAGAGATCGCCAGCGCGGCGCAGGTGGCCGAAGGGTCGATCTATCGCCATTTTAAAAGCAAGGAAGTGCTGGCCGAAGCCCTGTTTGAAGCGATCCATTCGCGCTTGTTCGACCTGGTCGAGACCGCGTTGAGCGACGCTGAGAGCTTTGAAGACGCCGTAACCCGCGTGGTGGGCGTCTATTGTCAGGCCGCCGACGAAGACCCGGCGCTGTTTGAATACCATCTCATCCACATGTTCCGCTTTGGCCGCAAAGATCGCGATGGGCGCCCTGACCCGGTGACCTTGATTGCTGAGGCCATCGCCCGCGCCATGGAGAATGGGGATTGCCCGCCCGGCGACCCCGAACTGAAAGCGGCCATGGCGCTGGGGCTCGTGCTGCAGCCCGCCGCCCACCGCATGGCCGGGCGCTTGCCTGGGCTGATGACCACGAATGCGCCGGCTCTGGCGCACGCCGCGCTGGCCGCCCTGAGAGCGGATTAAGCCCTTTTCTTCACCGACGTCTCAAGGAGGATGCGCCATGGTTCGCTCCACCGCTTATTTCGTCGCCTATTGGCTGATCACCGCCGTGTTCGCCCTGACTTGCTCTGTGTTGGCGCTCTTGCCCGGCCGCAAACCCCTCGCCTATGGCGTCCAGCTTTATGGCTCGGCCCAGCGTGTGGCGCTCTTTTTCATCGCCGGGATCAGCATTGAGGTGCGCGGCAAGGACCGCTTGCCGCGAGAGCCCAGCGTCATCGCCGCCAAGCATCAGAGCTGGGGCGACGGCTTTGTGATGATTTCCGAGCTGGCCCAGCTCTCCTTCGTGGCGGGGGATCATCTGTACAAGTTTCCACTGGTGGGCCGAATCCTGAACAAGCTGGGCGCCATTGTCCTATCCAATGGCGGCGGAGACGACGCCCGCGCGCGGATGAATGAAAGCCTGGATATCTTGCGACATGAACGCCGCGATGTGCTGATCTATCCCGAAGGCCATCTCGCCGCGCCGGGCGAAAAACATGCCTATCGCAAAGGAGTCTGGCACTTGTATGCGGCGCTAAACCGTCCCTGCACGCCGGTCGCCACCAATCTGGGTCTGGCGTGGAACCAGCAAGCCTTCAAGAAAACGCCGGGCCGCGCCGTTGTGGAGTTTCTCGACCCGATCGAGCCCGGCCTTGAGAAAGATGAGTTCATGGCGCGCCTTGAAGCCGTGATCGAAGCGCGCACCGATGCGCTGGTGAAGGAGGGGCTGACATGAGCCTGAAAATCGTCTCGACCCTGATGACCCAGCGCCGCTATCTGCCCCTCTGGCTGGCGCAGACTCTGGGCGCCTTCAACGACAATCTGTTCCGCTATGCGCTGGTGGCGCTCGCCACCTATCAGGGCTGGACGGTGTTCGGGCTTGATAACGCAGTCATGGTGCCGCTGGCCGCTACGGCCTTCACCGTGCCGATCTTCGCCTTTTCCGCCATCGCCGGTCAGGTGGCCGACCGGTATGATCGCACCAGGATCATGCGCATCGCCAAGTTCGCCGAGATCATCCTGATGATCATGGCGGCGGTGGGCTTCCTGTTCCAATTGCCCCTGGCGCTGCTGCTCACCCTGTTTCTGATGGGCGTGCAGTCGACCTTTTTCCTGCCCGCGCGCAATTCCGCCCTGCCCTCGCTGATGGAACCGCACGAGTTGGTCCCCGCCAACGCCGCGCTGTCCGGCGCGATCAATGTGGCGATTCTGATTGGCGCCATTGGCGGCACCTTGTTGATTGCGCCGGACTGGGGCGTGCCGCTGATCAGCGCGCTTCTGGTCGTCATGGCGGTGCTGGGCTGGATCGCCATGCGTCAGCAAACCCCGGCGCCGGGCGGCAATCCGGGACTTCAAGTGCGATGGGGGCTGCTGGGCGTCCTGTGGGAAACGCCGCGCATGCTCGGCCACGCCCTGCGCGCGCCGGATGTCCTGCGTCCGCTTCTGGGCGTCGCCTGGTTCTGGATGCTGGCGGCGGCGGTCATCACCGTGCTGCCGCTGTTCACCCGCGATGTTCTGGGCGCCGATGAAGGCGTGGTGGCGGTCTTTCAGCTGATCTTCACCATCGGCGCGGCGCTAGGCGCTGTGATCTGCGGCGCCCTGTCGAAATCGGGCGATGCCCTGCGCTTCTCCCTGATCGGGGCGATCATATTGACTGTCTTCCCCCTCGACCTTGCGCTCTACACCTTGAACCGCACGCCAGGACCAGAGCTGATCAACGCCGCGGATTTTCTGTCTGACCGCGAGAACTGGCGCATCGTCTTCGACCTCACTGCTTCCGCTATTGGCGGCGGCCTGTTCCTGGTGCCGCTTCAGGCCATGGCGCAGCGGCGCGCCAAGGCGGAGATGCGCGGGCGCTTGCTGGCCGCATCCGGCGTGCTCAATGGGCTGGGCGGCACGCTGGGGCCGTTGGTGCTGCTGGTGATCGGCGCAATCAGCGCGCCCCTGCAAACCGCCTTCGCCTGTGTGGCGCTGGGCTCTCTGGGCGCGGTGGTCTTCATTGTCTGGCGCATGCTGGCGCGGCGAAAAAGCCCTCAGTGAGCTGAGGGCTCGCCAAACCGCTCGCTTCGGTATATTCGAGCGGGCCATGGAATGGATCGCCGATACTGAGTCCCTGGCCCAAGCGTGTGCGAAGCTGCGTGAAGCCGAGTTTGTCGCCGTAGACACCGAGTTTATGCGCGAAAGCACCTTCTGGCCGCAGCTCTGCCTCATCCAGGCGGCGGGCGATGACACCGAAGTGTTGATTGACCCGCTGGCCGAGGGGCTGGATCTCCAGCCTTTCTATGACCTTCTGACCGATCAATCCGTCATCAAGGTGTTTCACGCCTGCCGGCAGGATCTGGAAATTTTCTTCCATGAAGGCGGCGGCATCATTCCCAAACCCCTGTTTGACAGCCAGATCGCCGCCATGGCCGTGGGCTTGGGCGATTCCGTCTCTTACGACAATCTGGTGCGCGCGCTGGTGAAGGTGAATCTCGACAAGGGCTCGCGCTTCACAGACTGGTCGCGCCGTCCGCTGTCTGACAAGCAAAAGGTCTATGCGCTCGCAGATGTGACCCATCTGCGCGATTTGTTCCCGATCCTGCGCGAGAAACTCGCCAAGAAGGGCCGCGAAGCCTGGCTGGCCGAGGAGATGAAAACCCTCACCGATCCGGCCACCTATCAGATGCACCCCGAGAACGCCTGGAAGCGTCTGAAACTGCGCAAGACCACCGCGAAATGGCTGGCGGGCCTGAAAGCCGCCGCGGAGTGGCGCGAAACCGAAGCGCAGACCCGCGACATTCCCCGCTCGCGCATCATAAAAGACGATGGCCTGTACGAGCTGGCCCATGCCAGCCCCACCTCACTCGAGGACCTCAAGAATCTGCGCGCCGTGCCCAAGGGTTTTGAACGCTCAAAGCCCGCCGAGCGTCTGATCGCAATCATGCAAGAGGCGTTGGCAGACCCCAAAGCCTATGCGCCCAAGGTGGACAAGCCTGAAGCCAGCCCGCCCAATCTGGGGCCCATCATCGAAATCCTGAAAGTCTTCCTCAAGGTCGTCTCCGACCAGGAAGGCGTCGCCAGCCGGCTGATCGCCACCGTGCCCGACCTTGAAAAGCTCGCCGCCGATGACGAAGCGGACATCCCCGCCCTCAAAGGCTGGCGCCGTGACGTCTTCGGCGCCGAAGCCCTGCGCCTGAAACGCGGCGAGATCGCCCTGGTGCTGGAAAATGGCAAGGTCGAAGCGGTCGAACTGGAATAGCGTCGGCTTTTTTAGAGCGCTGAAATCCCGGGCGAGCAAAGCGAGACCCGGGACCTCCCTCCGCTTAAAGCGCCCTGCTCTGCACAAGACGCCGGCTTAGCGCTGCGCTTGGCCGGGGTTTCAGAATCCAGCCCCATCGTCATCTTGAGAAAAGTCAGGACCCATTGCGCCCTGCGACTCCCCAGGTCCCGGATCAAGTCCGGGATGACTGTGTCTGTTGCATTCAAACTCTCTCAGACTGTCATCGGACGGCTTGTCCGGCCGACCCATGCCGGTTGTTTTAATAACAGGTCACGGCATGGATCCCCCGCATAAAGCGAGGGATGACAGTTCTTGTAGTGTTACACCCCAATCGTCATCCCGGACCTGATCCGGGATCTGGTGACAGCGTCTTTGTGATCAGAACAGAGCGATTCCGGCAGATCCCGGCTCGCTTCGCGTCCGGGATGACATTGCGCAAACGCAAAGCCCCTCTCCCCTCAAAGATGGGAGAGGGACGCGCACCCGCGTATGCGCCATACATCTGAAGTCACGGCATTCAGACACCCCAAAACGCCTCACGCCCGAAGAGCTGAGGGGCGAACGCGGGACAACCGGTCCAGCAGGGTCTGAAATGAAGTCTGGGTCGAGCGCCGAACCGGCTGTCCCTCAATCTGGCGAAACCCTGTCACACCCAAGGCGTCACCAACGGCTTGCGCCGCTTCTCCCCGTCCAACACCAGCGGTCGCGATCCGCCCTCTTCCACCGGGGAGAGCTGAAGGATAGCCGCGATTTGGGAAGGGGAGGATAAGTCTCTCAATTCCTCTTTCCCGGCGAAGGCCGGGATCCAGAGATCATCTGACGCCATGAATCCGGCGCTGGGTCCCCGCCTACGCGGGGAAAGAGGGTATGGGTGTCACAGAACCGCACAAAAAACCCCGGCCAAAAGACCGGGGCTTTCAACACTCAGGGTGACACGCCCTAAAGCGGAATATTGTCGTGCTTCTTCCAAGGATTGGTGAGTTCCTTGTTGCGCAGGGTGCGCAGGGCCTTGATCAGGCGGTGGCGGGTGCCATGCGGCTGAATCACATCATCGAGGAACCCGCGTGAGGCGGCGACGAAGGGGTTCGCGAACCGGTCTTCGTATTCCTTGACGTGCTCGGCCATCTTGTCGGCGTCTCCGAGATCCTTGCGGTGGATAATCTCGGCGGCGCCCTTGGCGCCCATCACCGCGATCTCCGCTGTCGGCCAGGCATAGTTGATATCGCCGCGCAAATGCTTGGACGCCATCACGTCATAGGCGCCGCCATAGGCCTTGCGGGTGATGACGGTCAGTTTCGGCACAGTGGCTTCGGCGTAGGCGAACAACAGCTTCGCGCCATGCTTGATCAGCCCGCCATATTCCTGCTTCGTCCCCGGCAGGAAGCCCGGCACGTCCACAAAGGTGATCAGCGGAATCTCGAACGCATCACAGAACCTCACAAAGCGCGCGGCTTTCTTGGACGCATCAATGTCCAGAACGCCCGCAAGGCTCAGCGGCTGGTTCGCCACAAAGCCCACGGTCTGGCCTTCCAGACGACCAAAGCCCACCACGATATTGGTGGCGTAATCGGGCGCGATCTCGAAGAAATCGCCCTCATCGGCGACCTTCTGGATCAATTCCTTGATGTCATAGGGCTTGTTGGGGTTCGGCGGCACCAAAGTATCAAGGCTCGGCTCGACGCGGTCGGGCGCGTCAAACACCTCACGCACCGGCGGCTCTTCCCGGTTGGACGCCGGCAGGAAGTCGATCAGGCGGCGGACCTGAACCAGCGCTTCGATGTCATTTTCGAACGCGCCCTCGGCGACGCCGGATTTCTTGGCGTGAACGGACGCGCCGCCCAGCTCTTCATGGGTGACGATCTCGTTGGTGACGGTTTTCACCACGTCCGGCCCCGTCACATACATGTAGGAGGTGTCCTTCACCATGAAGATGAAGTCGGTGATGGCGGGCGAATACACATCGCCGCCCGCACACGGCCCCATGATGACGGAGATTTGCGGGATCACGCCGGACGCCAGCGTATTGCGTTGGAAAATCTCGGCATAGCCGCCCAGCGCGTCCACGCCTTCCTGGATGCGGGCGCCGCCGGCGTCAAACAGGCCAATGATCGGCGCGCCGTTCTTCAGCGCCGCATCCTGAACCTTACAGATCTTGCGCGCATGAGCGGCGGACAGTGAGCCGCCAAACACGGTGAAATCCTTGGCGAAGACATAGACCAGGCGGCCATTGATCGTGCCGGACCCCGTCACCACGCCATCGCCGGGGATTTTCTTGTCGGCCATGCCGAACTCGGTGCAGTCATGTTCGACGAACATGTCGAACTCTTCAAAACTGCCTTCATCCAGCAGCACATCCAGGCGCTCGCGTGCGCTCAGCTTGCCCTTTTCATGCTGGGCCTTGATGCGGGCTTCGCCCCCGCCCATGCGGGCTGCTTCACGTTTCGCGTCGAGCTGTTCCAGGACGGCTTTCATCAGCCTTCACTCCCAAAGTTTTTTGTTCGTTATGAGCTAGCTAGCACCGGTCTGGTGATGGGCGCAAATTATGGGTGATCCTCAGCTGAATTCCCGGGCGAGCGCAGCGAGACCCGGGACCTCTCTCCGCGAATAGCGCTTCATCCTGAGCGAGGCCCCGGCTCTCGCTGCGCTTGGCCGGGGTTTCAGTGTTGATTTCAGAGTCCCGCCTCGTCCAACGCCCGCATCACGGTCTCGCACGCAATGAGATCGCGCTTACGATTGGCGGCGGCGAGCGCGGCTTCAGAATCCTCGCCCCAGCGTTCTGTCTGATAATCGTCGTCCACACGCGCCGCTTGCCAGACGGCGTCGGCGTCCGCCTCACCTTCCAGAAGCGCAAAAGCGAGGATCGCCGAGCCGAGAATGGGCGTCACGCTGACCAGTGCGGTCAGACGCAGATCATCCTGGGCCAGAGCGCGCGCCTTGAGCGCTTCGATCGAGCTATCGGGCTGCTCCAGCGCCAGCACCGTCGCGGCCGCATTCAGCGGCGCATCCAGCGCGGTTTTCGCCCACTCAAGATACGGATCCCACAGTTCGGCCTGACGCGCCGCGAGTCCCGCGTCATCGGCACGATGGCTCAGAAGATCCGTGCGACCGAAATTCGCGACTTCCTCGGCTGCGCCTTCGCGCACCTCCGCGATCCGGTCGAGCGCCACATGCAGAATGCGCGTGATCGGCATGGTGAAGGGGTCAATCACCGTCTCCTGCGCCGCCCATTCCGCCGCCAACGCCTGCGCCAGCGTCTCGGACGGCACTTTCAGGGCGCGCTTGGCGGGGGTTTTCACCGGGCGTCCGTCCAGCAGCACGGACCAGCCGCCTTCATCGGGCCGGGCGCTCACCTCTTTGTAGAAGCGTTTGGGCAGTTCGCGGTTTTCCGCCTTGGCTTTCGACATGCTCATGCCGCGCTGTCTCCATGCTCTGCAAAGGCGTCAAGCGCCGCATTGAGATGGTCAAATTCATCATGGATGGAATGAGCACCGCCCTCGGCGATCTCGTCGGTCGTGTGAAAGCCCCACGAGACGCCCAGCGCATGGGTATTCGCCGCGCGCGCCATCAGCATGTCCCAGCTGGTGTCGCCGATCATCACAGTGCGCGACGCGTCGACGCCGGTTTCCCTCATCGCATCCAGCACCATGCGCGGATCGGGCTTGCCCGCCCCGCCATCCACGGTCTGAAGCGTCTGAAAATGCTTGTGAAGGCCGTGATGCTCAAACACGATATCAAGCCCGCGCCGCGCCTTGCCCGTGGCGACGCCCAGCAGCCAGCCTTCATCCGCCAGGCGCTCCACGGTTTCGCGGGCGCCGTCATAGAGCGGCTCTGAAAAGCCGTCCTGGGCGCGCATCTCCACAAATGCCTGCTTGTAAAAATTGGCCAGTTCAGGAATGCGCTCGGCGGGATAGTCCGCGGGCGCCAGACGCAGCACCGCTTCGGTCAGCTCGAGGCCCACGATCATGCGCACCTTGTCATAGGAAATTTCGCCCAGCCCGGCGCGATCAAAGGCGCGGGTCATGGCGCGGTGGATCACCTCTCGACTGTCCACCAGCGTGCCGTCCACATCAAAGACGGCGAGCTTGAGCTCGCTCATGTGAGCGCCTCCTCGACCAGCATCAGATTGTCGTCGGGGTTAAAGCCCAGCGCGTCAAAACTGTCGGCCATATGGCGCGGCAGATCCGCTTCCAGCACCAAAGGCGGCTGGCCATCGCGGGGGATCTCGATCTTGCGCGCATGCAGGTGCAGCTTGCGCGACAGGCCTTCAGGGTCTGGATAATCGCACGGGTATTTGCCATCGCCATAGATGGAATGCCCCAGGGCCTGCATGTGAACACGCAGCTGGTGAGTGCGTCCCGTCTCGGGCCGCAGCACGACCCAGCTGACGCGCTGGCCGGCATTATCGGCCACGGCATAGCGGGTCAGCGCGTGCTGGGCGCCCTCCTCGCCATGGTGGGCGCCGACCATCAGCTCGCGATCGCCTTCGGTGGACTTCTTCATGAAGCCCTTGATCTCACCCGCACGCGGGTTCGGCACGCCCAGGCAAACCGCCCAATAGGTCTTTTTCACATCGCGGGTCTGAAACAGGCGCGACAGCGATTTGGCGCTCTGGGCGGTCTTGGCGACCACCATGACGCCGGAGGTGTCCTTATCCAGCCGATGGACCAGGCGCGGCTTCTGATCGCCCTTGCCGAACGCCTGCAGCAAATGATCAAGATGCATCTTGATCTTGGAGCCGCCCTGCGCCGCCAGACCCGGCGGTTTATTGAGCGCAATCAGATGCTTGTCCTGATAAATCACCAGGGACCGGGCATAGGCGGCGTCATCGCGATTGATCGCGGGCGCCTCGCTCTGCTCGCCCGGTTCGGGCATGGGCGGAATGCGCACGGACTGCCCCGCGCTCAAACGCTGATTGCCCTTGGCCCGGCCGCCCTCGACGCGGATCTGGCCCTTGCGCAGCAATTTCTCGATCATGCCATGACTGATATGGGGGAAATGCTTCTTGAACCAGCGATCGACGCGCATCTCGTCTTCGTCGGCGGTCACGTCTTTGGTCTGAACTCCGCTCATGCGGCAAATACCTTTCGCGCCAGGATGAGCCCGGCGACCACAGCGACCATCGAGGCCAACAGCGTCCCGCCCGCATACATCGCGGCCATACCATAAGTCTTGCGCTCCACCATCACCACGACGTCGAGGGAAAAGGCGCTCATCGTCGTGAACGCGCCCAGAAACCCCACGCCCAGCGCATAGCGCAGCTCGGTGGCGTCCGGCCGCCCGGCCAGCGCCAGCCAACCCACCAGTCCGCCCAACAGGAAACAGCCCAGCACATTCACCGCGAAGGTGCCGTACGGCCATTCCGGCCCGATCAGCCGCAATCCCGCCTGATTGACGAAGTGCCGCGACACCGCGCCCAGCGCGCCGCCCAGCGCTATGAGAAGCACATGTTGCATCGCCGAGAGGGTTAGGCGCGCAAGCGCGAAGGCGCAAGGGGATCAGGCGGTGGGGATGGCTTGCGAGGCTGAGAAAAGCGCGCGAGACTTCGCGCTGAGGGAGAAAGCCATCATGAAATTCGCGGTTTGCCTGTCTGCGTTAATCTGTGTCACCGTTCCTGCGATTATCGTCCCGGCTCAGGCCGCCGAGTTCCAACTGCCCGTCAGTACAGCCCCGACCGCCGACAGCCTGTCAGCGATCTATGAGCACTGGACGCCGCTCGCAGAAGCCCTGGGGCAAGCGCGGGCCGAGCGCACTTTCATTCGCGCACTTCGGCTGGAACTTGATCCTGACCACGAAGATGACGCCCTCGAACAGGAAATCCGCCGCTTGTCGGCCGTGCGCGCTGAACAGCTCCGCGTTATGTTTGCCAGCTATGATCCGCGCGCACTGATGGAGCTGGCGCCCCAGAGCGCAAACTTCCTGTCCGATGTGGTTCGCATTAATCCTGATCCTGACATCAGCCAGGATTTGCTGGAGGCTTTCGCTCCACTGGCTGACACTTCAATGCTTGATGCTCGCGTTTATCAAAGCCTGCTCGCCATTGATCTGGACGCCTCCCCTTCCCCGATCTTGTCATCCGACCTGACCTCACCCGCCCTCACGCAGTTTGAGACCCGCTATGCTCAAACTATTGACACAGTCCACGCTCTTGGCCGACTGCGCGGCCGTGATCAGTTTGTCCGTGGCCTCTTCGTGCCGCTACTCGGTCATCTCCCGCCGGAAGACGCGCAAACCCTGATCGCAGACTTCGGCCCCCGTATCGGCGAAGAAGACCGACAGATCACCCAAGCCGCCCTTGCGCTTCTTGAGGAGAATCTCTTTGCAGAGCTGCACGCGCGTGCGCCTGTGGCTACAGGTCTGATTGCTGACCTTGTCCACCATGGCGGAACGGATGAGGAAAAACGACACCTGCTAGCGCTGATCGAGCCGCTGGCGCTGGCAGGTCGATTTGATCAACAGCGCTACGCCCTGATGTATGACCGGCAGGCCGAGATCGAAGGCCGACCCCAGCGCTACGGCTCGCAGGACGCCTGTGTAGATGGCATGCGCACGCTCTACACCATCGAAGACGAAGAGCATGTGGACGAGCGCCGCGCCGAAATGGGCATGGAGCCGCTGGCGGACTACCGGAACCGCCTGATCGAGATGTATGGCGAACACTGCTAGGCGCTGAGAAGCCCCAGCGCCCAGACCGTCAGCCCGCCCATCGCCGCCGCCCAGCCAAAACTCGTCAGCGTCCCGATGATGACGTATTCGCTCTGGCTGCGTTTGTTGGCGTACTGAAAGCGCAAAACCGATTTCGCGGCGAGCAGGAAGCCGATGGCGGCGAACTGGCCCATCAGGATGAGCACGAAGATCACCGCCCGCTCCAGAAGCCCGATCCACGCGCCGCCGTCCGTCAGGCCGGCATCAGGGGCGTCGGCGCCTGGCGCGATGGTCCTTATTTCCAGCTCGGGCAGGGAAAACCGGTTCAGGAACTTCTCGATGGCGAACTGCCCCATCCGGGTCGCGGCGATCAGGCCGGCGAAACCAGCATAGACGCTGATAAGTCCATGAGCCTGCTCGCCCAGCCGCCAGCTCCATTCGCCTTGCACAAACGCTTGAGGGAATATCACCGCCACCAGTACGATGACGCCCAGATGCGCCAGCTGATCAAGACTGAACACGGTGAAATCAAGCCGCGAATGTTTCGCCAGAACCTCATCTGTGAAACCAAGCGTCTTGATCGCGTCTATGACCGCATGACTGACCGTCACAACAGCAATCGCCCACAGGGCGTCTGACGCGTTGAGGCTGAAGGCGCCCAGCGCCAGCACGCTCGTCAGCAGCACGATACCTGTATGAAGGGCGAACGCTGCAGGCTTGCGCTTGTTGGTGATGATCCAGTTGAACTGGAGCACGAAATCTGCCGACATATGGGCGGCCAGAAGCGCGATCGCGGTTTCAAGCACTCTGACCGCTCCACAGGTTCAAAACCCTGTTTTCGTCCTTTACAGGCTCTGGGACCCGTCCGGAAACGCTTGCCAACCGGCGCATGCCCGGCAACAGCCCCAAGAGCCTGTAAAGCCCGATTACAGCGTCCAGAGCCTGTCGCTTGAACCACAGGGACGGAATGCGATTCCGCATGAAATACACAGCCCCTTTTGGCTGTTTTTCAGAATAACAGCCCTTTTCGGCTGTTTTCAGGGTTGGGAGACACACCCACAGCCGGTCTGGGCTGTAATGCCGACTTACAGCGGAAACCGGCTGTGCATTCACGATCAATCCCATCCTTCAACCTGCTCGATTGCAGAAAGCAAGACGGCCCCCTGAGCGCTGTCGAAATGCTTCTGAACGGTTTGCTGGGACACCCCAAGACGATCCGCCAGTTCAGACTGCGAGGGAGGGTCCCTGACTAACAGGCGCCGCATGACTTCGGCCTGTTTGGCGGTCCAGGTCTCACAAACCGCACCCGCAAGGCGCAAGGCCGCGATGGCCCAGCCGGTCAGTCCACCGGCATTGTCCGGGTCAACACCGGCTGTAATGCGCAGAGATTTGGGCATCTCATCCAAGAGCCGACCGGACAAACGAAACGCCAAACCATCAGAGGCGCCCAGACCGCTTGGGTGAAGAGGGCCGACAGGGCCAAACCCCACAGCGATACGCGTAGCAATGGACCGGTCCACAGACGCCACAGCGGCCGAAAACAGCAGCGCCGCGCGCAAGGCGTGACGCGGATCGCGCACCAGCGCCTGCCAGCCATCGCCGCGATAGCGCTCCACAGCCGCGCCGCCCTCAGGGTCAAACACGCGCACGTCTTCGCCTGCCTTGAACAGAGCCTCAAAGGCCCGCTCGACAACATCAGGGTCGGTTTTGGTGGAGTTGATAAGATCGCCCGTCAGGACGGCGCAGAACTGGGACACACTTCGCCTCAAGCCAGAATGATGGAGGAAGACTAGAGAGGTTCGCTCAACCGACCAACACCCTTAATCCCCGCGCTTCGCCCGCTCCGCCCTCACCGCGCGGAAGCGTTCGAGGCGTTCCAGCAGCGCCGCTTCGCGGCCCTGGGGTTTGGGTTCGTAGAAGGTGGGCGGCTTGCCCATCTCGGTGGGGAAATAGTTCTGGCCCGAAACGCCGCCTTCCACGTCATGGTCGTACTCATAGCCCTTGCCATAGCCCACCTCTTTCATGAGCTTGGTGGGGGCGTTGAGGATATGGGCGGGCGGCATCAGAGAGCCCGTGCCCTTGGCGGTCCGCAAGGCGGCTTTCCAGGCGGTGTAAACGGCGTTGGATTTGGGCGCGCAGGCGATGTGGATGACGGCCTGGGCCAGCGCCAGATCGCCTTCGGGACTGCCGAGGAATTCATAGACATCCCTGGCGGCCAGCGCCGCATGCACAGCGCCGGGATCGGCCAAGCCGATCTCCTCATTCGCCATGCGTACGATGCGGCGGGCGAGATAAAGCGGGTCTTCGCCCGCGCTCAGCATGCGCGCCAGCCAGTAGAGCGCCGCATCCGGGTCAGACCCCCGCACGGATTTATGCAAAGCCGAGATGAGGTTGTAATGCTCCTCGCGATCCTTGTCATAGACCGGGGCGCGCTTTTGCAGCACCAAGGACAGATCCTTGAGATCAAGCGGCGCGTCGGGTTTCAGCGCAATCAGCTCTTCAGCGAGGTTCAGCATATAGCGGCCATCGCCATCGGCCATGGCGATCAGGCCTTCGCGGGCATCTTCGGTGAGGGGCAGCGTGCTCCCCTCCTCCGCCTCGGCGCGCTTGAGCAGTTTTTCCAGCGCGTCGGCGTCGAGGCGTTTGAGCACCATCACCTGACAGCGTGACAGCAAAGCGGCGTTCAGTTCGAAACTGGGGTTTTCCGTGGTGGCGCCCACCAGGGTGATGATCCCTTCCTCGGCGACCGGCAAAAAACCGTCCTGCTGGGCGCGATTGAAGCGGTGGATCTCGTCCACGAACAGCAGAGTGCCCCGCCCCGCCTGACGCCGGGCCCGCGCCCGCTCAAACGCTTTCTTGAGATCCGCGACGCCAGAGAAGACCGCCGAGATGGCGTCAAACTCCAGCCCCGCCCGCTCGGCCAGCAGCCGCGCGATGGTGGTTTTGCCCACGCCGGGCGGTCCCCACAGGATCAGGGATGACAAACGCCCCTGCGCCAGCATGCGCCCCAAAGGCCCCTCAGGGCCCAGCACATGATCCTGGCCCACCACGTCTTCGAGCGTTTGCGGGCGCAATCGGTCGGCCAGCGGCCGCGGCGCTTCGGTTTCAAGACCGGCGGAAGAAAACAGATCACTCATGGGGCGGACTATGGGCTAAGCTGGCGATTGTTCGCAAATGTTCACACCAGTGGAGCACGCGCCATGCCCCAAGCGCCCGCCCGCCCCTCAGTCGCGCCGTATCTGTCCGTCCGCAACGGTCTGGAGGCGATCCGCTTTTACGAGGCAGCCTTCGGCGCGGAAGAAGCCGAACGCTATGAGTTCGAGGGCAAGCTCGGCCATGCCGCCCTGCGCATCAATGGCGGAGTGATCTTCATGGCGGACGAATTCCCTGAGCATGAGAGCATGACCGGCAATGTTGCGCCGCCGACTTTGGGCGACCGCACCACATTCACCATCAGCCTGCAGGTGGACGACGCCGACGCCTGGCATGCGCGAGCAGTCAATTCGGGCTGCACGTCTATCCGCGACGTCACCGATGAGTTCTTTGGCCGTCACGGTAAAGTGCGCGACCCGTACGGTCATGTCTGGTCGCTGGTGACGCTCAAGCCGTCAGAGACGGCGCCTTAAGCGTTCGGCCCGACATTGAAATGATTGCCCACCAGCATGACGGTCAGCAGGCCACCGGCGATGATGCTGGCGAAGCCGAACCAGGGCTCCCAGTTCAGAGCGTAGGCCAGAGCCAGAACCACCAGGCCCGCCAGAACCGGCAAGGCCCACAGCACGAGGCTCAGCTTGGAGATGGGACGGGGCGTCGGGGCGTCAGGCATGGGGCGGTCTTTCCATCTGGACTGCGTCAAACCGCAGTCAAAGGTTCTCTTTTCGGCGTTAGGGCTGTATATGGCCCGGCTTGCTTGAACAAGAAACCCTGATCCCATGGCTGATCTACATCTGGAAATCTCGAAGGACTTCACCTTCGACGCTGCGCACCATTTCGAGCATAAAGACGCCAGCCATCCGTTTTCACGGATGCATGGCCATTCTTTCGCCGGAACCGTGACGCTGACCGGCCCTCGTGCGGCTGAAAGCGGCATGGTGCGCGATTTCTGGGAAATTGACGCCGAGATCAACAAGATCCGCGATCAACTTGACCACCGCCTGCTCAACGATGTGGAAGGCCTCGAACACCCTTCGCTCGAAGCTATCGCGTTCTGGGTGTTTGAACGGCTCGAGAAGACTCTGCCGGGCCTCATCGCCGTCGAGATCCGCCGCCCGAGCTGTGGCGAAAAGGCTGTGGTGCGTCGGGGCTAAGGGCTCTCGAAAGCACATCGAGAACACGTCATCGGACGATCTTTCGACCGTCTCATATGTACCCCATATTCTAAATCTGCCTCTTCCCCTGCAAAGGCAGGGGCCCAGTGCCGCGTGCTCAGCTGCCGCGTGCTCAACGCTTCATGATCTCTGGAGGCCGGCCTCCGCCGGGAAAGAGGGTTCGCTAGCGCGACTGCGCGCCTGCAGCGTCGCGAGGATCGTCACGCCCTTCAGGCGGGATCAGATTTAAAGCGCCTCAAACACATCCCGGCTGAGCCTAGGATCAAAATGCTGGCCGCCATCCACGCACAGCGTCTGCCCTGAGACAGACGGCGTATTCACAAAAAAGCGCAGGGCGGCGACCAGATCGTCCGGCGTCGAGCCTGCCTTGAGCGGATTGTCGTCATGCACTCGCTCGAACTCGGCTTCGGTATGATGGGCGCTCGGCAGAGTCAGGCCCGGTGCGATGGCGTTGACGCGCACCTTCGGGGCCAGCGATTTCGCCAGCATCTCCGTCATGGTCTTCAGAGCGGCTTTCGACAGCGTGTAAGAGAAATAATCCGCGTTGAGATTGAAGAGCTTGTAATCGAGCACATTGATCACGCATGCCCGCTCCAGCCCCTGCCCGGCGAGCGCCTTGGTCAACAGCGCCGGCGCCAGCGTGTTTGCGCGCATATGAAGATCAAAACTGTCGGCGCCCACAGTCTCAAGCTGGTCCTGTTCAAACACAGAAGCGGAATTGACCAGCACGCCCACAGCCCCAAGCGCCTGATTGGCGCGGGCGATCAGACCCGCCGCCTCTTCAGCCTGGCTCAGGTCTGCGCCCAGCGCGATGGCGCGCACACCGCTCTGTGACAGCTCGGCGGCCAGCGCCTCGGCCTCCCCTGACGAGCTGTTGTAATGGACGATTACATCACGCCCGTCGGCCGCGAGCGCCTCAATGAAGGCGCGGCCCAAGCGCTTGGCGCCGCCTGTAACCAGCGCTGCGCCCTCGGGGGAAGTGTGATCATTCATGTTGGGGTCCTGAACTTAAAGCGGGCGCGGATCGAACGGCAGCGACACATCGATGACGTCGGACCGGCGCAAGGCCGTTCGCAAGAAGGATTGCGTCATCATGGCGACATCCTGCGCCCAGAAGAGTTTGCGTTTTGGGTCCACAATCATGTCGTCATCGGCGCTGACCGTTGTCCAGATAGAGACAAAGCGCTCACCCTCAACCTCGCTCTGTTCATAATAAATGTCATAGCCCAAGGATTCCGCCCCCCCGAAGGTGAAGCGGAAGACGTCCTTGATCGCCTCGATATCGGCCGGATCCTCGCCACGCGACTTCACGAAGTAGATGGCGAAAATACGACTGACATTCAGCCCGACCCAGATTTTCAGGCTGACATTGTCCTTGAACTCCAGCGTCACCACGCGTCCGAACAGATCGCGGTCAGCCGCCTTGTCGCGGACCACACATTTGGCTTTCTCGCCGCTCTCCAGCGAGATCCGCTCCAGAAATCGCGGCACGTATTCGCGCACGAACTGATCCGCTTTCTTGTCGAGCGTATCGAGCGAGGCGTCTTTCTCCGAAAAGAGCACGACGAACAGAACGACGAGGGCGGTCAGGGACACTTGCGACACGGACATGGCCATCAGGATCCAGTCCGCCCGATCGGGCTCGCCGACAAACCTCATGGCGACGAAAAGCGAAACCGCCAGGCCGGCCAGCAATGTGCCCAGCGCCAGAAATCTGGCCCAAGGCGGCAAATAGACCAATCGCTCTGAATCGATCATTTGACAGACTCACCTTTCTGCTTGGAAGCCTGAAAGGCCTCCTGTAAGCGATGTAGATTATTGATGAACTTGGATGGGGCGCAGAGTGCCTAAAATAGAGATTGAGCTTGCCGGTGTCCATCAGATGGTCTCACTGGGGGTCTATGACGAGGAACGTGCGCGCAAGCAACAGGTGCGTATGGATATCACCATAGTCCTGCGCGAATTGCCCCGTGAAGACGATATCAGCGCCACAGCCAATTACGACGATGTCGCTGCGGCGGCCCGCGAAGTGGCCACCAGCAAGCATTTCGATCTGATTGAGCGCATGGCGATTGAAGTGGCTGAACGCCTCAAAACCCTCAAGCACGTCGACAGCGTCAGGGTACGCATCCGCAAGATTCCGTCCGTGCTCGAATGTGATGAGCTGTATGCATCTGTTGAGATGTAGCGGCTGACGACTCAGCGCTTCAGACCTATCTTAGGTCCATGGTCAAAGCCAATCGCCCCGACGCTCCGCCGCTAGACAAGTCTTCTGACGTTGGTCCCAAGCCCGCGCCGAAAGAGTATCGCACCGGCCCGGAGATCATCGCCGACTACGTGAAAACCCTGTCCCAGGGGCCAGGCGTCTACCGCATGTATGGCGCGGACGGTGAAGTCCTGTATGTGGGCAAAGCGAAAAAGCTCAAAAACCGGGTGTCCAACTACGCCAAGACAGGCGGGCACACCAATCGCATCGCCCTGATGATCTCGCTGACGCGATCCATGGAGTTCGTGCTCACGCGCACCGAGACTGAAGCGCTGCTGCTCGAAGCCAATTTGATCAAGCGCCTGAAACCGCGCTTCAACATCCTGCTGCGCGATGACAAGAGCTTTCCCTACATCCTGATCCGGCGCGAACATGAGAGCCCGCAGCTGGTCAAGCATCGCGGCGCGCGCAAGGCCAAGGGCGATTATTACGGCCCGTTCGCCAGCCCCAGCGCGGTCAACAACACGCTGAACACGCTGCAGAAGGCTTTTGGCATCCGCACCTGCACCGACAGCACGTATGAGTCCCGCACGCGCCCTTGCATGCTCTATCAGATCAAGCGGTGCGCCGGCCCCTGCGTCGATCTGGTCAGCCCGGCTGACTATGACGAGCTGGTTCGCGAGGCGAAGGACTTCCTTTCGGGGCGTTCGAACGCCTTGCGTCAACGGCTACAGGACGAAATGACCGAGGCGTCAGAGGCGCTCGATTTTGAGACCGCCGCCAAGCTGCGCGACCGTATCCGCGCCATCGCCGCCGTGACCAGCCAGCAAGACGTCAATCCCGATGGCGTTGAAGAGGCGGACGTGATCGCCCTGCACCAGGAGGGCGGCAAGACCTGCGTTCAGATCTTTTTCTTCCGCGCCGGTCAGAACTGGGGCAACCGCTCCCTGTATCCAAAGCATGAAGCCGATGCGTCCACCGATGAAATCCTGGCCGCCTTTATCGCCCAGTTCTATGACGACAAACCTGCGCCGCGCCTGATCCTGACCGGTGAGGCCCCGCAGCAAGCTGACCTTCTGGCTGAAGCGCTAAGCTTGCGCGCCGGGCATTCCGTAGAGATCAAAACCCCGCTCCGCGGCGCCAAAAAAGCGCTGGTGGAAGCCGCGGAACGAAACGCCAAAGAGGCGTTGGGGCGGACACTGGCGGAGAGCCAGTCCCAGGCCAAATTGCTGGACGGGGTGGCGAAGGCGTTTGAGCTCGATGAGCGCCCGGATCGCATTGAGGTCTATGACAACTCCCACATCCAGGGCACGAACGCGCTCGGCGCCATGATCGTGGCGGGACCGGAAGGCTTTGATAAACAGAGCTATCGCCGATTCAACATGAAGGGCGACGACGCGGCCACCAATGATGACTTCGCCATGATGAAAGCGATGATCCGGCGGCGTTTCACAAGGCTGCAAAAAGACCGCGAGGACGGCGCCCCGGTTCCTGACCTGATCCTGATCGATGGCGGCAAGGGTCAACTCTCCTCGGTCATGGAGGTGATGGAAGAGCTGGGCGTGGATGATGTGGCTGTGGCTGCGGTCGCCAAAGGGCCAGACCGGGATGCGGGACGTGAAGTCTTCTACATGCCTGGCAAGCCCCCAATTCGCATGGCGATGAATGATCCGGTGCTCTATTACCTTCAGCGCATTCGCGACGAGGCGCACCGGTTTGCGATTACCGGTCACCGCGCCAAGCGCGCCAAGCGCATGCGCGAGAATCCGCTGGACGACATCGCCGGCGTCGGCGCCAATCGCAAAAGCGCTCTGTTGAAGCATTTCGGCTCGGCGAAAGCGGTTTCACGCGCCAATCTGGCGGATCTTGAAGCGGTGGAGGGCGTCTCCAAAGCATTGGCCCGCAAGATTTACGAGCATTTCCATGAATAGCGCCCTCCGCCAGCTGCCGAACGCCCTCACCCTCGCTCGCGCGCTCGCCGGACCGCTGGGCGCGGTCTTGCTGGTGCAAAGCTCCCAAGCGGTCGTGGAGAGCGATGCGGTGCGGCTAGGCCTTCTCGCCGTTCTGGTGTTCATCATCGCTGCGCTGACCGACTGGCTCGATGGCTGGCTGGCGCGCCGTCTGAACGCGGAAAGCGCCCTGGGCGCCTTGCTTGACCCCATCGCGGACAAATGTCTGGTGGGCGGGTATCTGATCGCCTATTGCGCGATTAGTGGATTTGACGCCTATCTGGTCCTGCCGGTTCTTGTGATCGTGGGTCGTGATATCGCCATTACCGTTTTACGCCTCGTGCGTCCCTCGCCGGGAACGCTTCACGTCACCTTGACAGCGAAGACCAAGACCGCGCTGCAAATGGTTATAACTGCAGTACCTTTTGCTCTCATCCTTGTCGGCTTCAGAGATATTGCGCTCTGGTATCATTACTGGATCGGCGCGGTCTGGTTTCTGGCTCTGCTCACAGCCTGGTCCGCTTGGCCCTATGTGCAGGCTGCGCTCAAACGTTGAGCAGCGATCACCGCAGCGGTGAAGCAGACTGTTAACCACCCCCATTAGAGTGTTTCGCTGCGCGGATTGAGCGTGATTCATAGCCAGTTTAGCAGAGCCCCATGTCCTATTCGATTGATTTTAAAACCCGTATCGCCTTCATGAAAATCGAGCAGGAGGAACGGGAGCTGTTGCGGCAGCTGAAGCCGGTCATAGAACGAGAGTTTCCCTCCATCCTGGATGCGTTTTACGAGCATCTAAAAGGCTGGCCGGAGATTTATGGCATGTTCGGCGGCGAAGCTGGCGTCAAGCATGCGCGATCCAAACAGCTCGATCACTGGCTCCGGATCGCTGACGCCAAGTTTGATGATGAATACGGCCAGTCCGTCACCGCAATCGGCAATGCACACGCCCGATTGAAACTTCAGCCGCAATGGTATTTCGGCGCGTATAACTTCCTCATGATGGACCTGATCCGAGCCGTGCTCGATGAGCGCCGCAAACAAGGCGGCATCAATGGCTGGCGCGGTCATGCGGAAGCGGCCCGCAAACGGGTCTCGGTTCTGGTCAAGGCGGTCATGCTTGATATGGAGCTGGTGCTGAGCGTCATTTATGAGCGTCAGAATCAAGAACGGCTAGAGATGTTTGATACGCTCGCCGATGAGATGGAAGCCCAGATCGGCGTCATTTCCGACACTCTGGCGAAAACCTCCACACATCTGGCCGACAGCGCGCGGACCATGGCGAAAGACGCCGAGACGTCATCTCAACAAGCCTCGACCGTCGCCGCCGCCGCCGAAGAAGCCACAGCGACCGCTCAAAGCGTCGCCGGCGCCTCGTCAGAGCTGACCAAAGCCATCCAGGAAATTTCGTCCAGCGCCGGGGAAGCCGCAGACGGCTCCTCGAAAGCCGCTGAACAGGCTGAACGCACACGCGTCACCATGAACACGCTCGATGAGGCCGCTCAGAAAATCGGTGAGATCATCACCCTGATTGAAGGCGTGGCCGAGCAGACCAACCTTCTGGCGCTGAACGCCACCATCGAAGCCGCCCGCGCCGGAGACGCCGGCAAGGGCTTTGCGGTCGTGGCCAGCGAAGTGAAGTCCCTGGCGGGCCAGACCGCCAAGGCGACCGATGAAATTTCACAACAGATCAATAACATACAGACTGTTGTGAAGAGTGCAGTGGAAGCCATCGAGGATGTCGCGCGCTCGGTCGATCGGGTGAATGGCGTGTCCACCTCGATCTCGGCCGCGGTCGAAGAACAGAACGCAGCGACCGCCGAAATCAGCCGCAACACCGAACAGACTGCCCAAAGCGCCGGGTCGGTGTCGCAAACGATTGTGGGCGTGTTGAGCAGCGTGCAGAGCACCGCCAGTTCCGCTCAAGGCCTGGTGGAATCCTCTGATGACCTTGGACGTCAGGCGGACAAGCTGCGCGAAGACGTAGCCCAATTCCTCAAGCGCCTGCGAGCCGCCTAGAACAAGCTGCCCTGATCGGGATTGACGGGGCGTTTTTTCGATTTCGGTGCTGACTTTGGCTTCGGTGACGGGGCCGAAGTCGGCGCCGTCTTGGCAGCAGTGGGCGCACCGTCAATCACAGCCCGGCGCTCAGAATCATCAAAGACCAACGACACCGCTTGTCCCGCCGAAAGCGTTACGCCCTGGCGGACCAGCGCTCCCGACTCGTCCCTGACCAGTGCAAAGCCGCGCTTTAGCACGGATTTATGCGACAGGGATTCAAGCCGCGCGCCCAATCCCGCCAAAGCTCGTTCCTGATCCGAGAGGTCACGCCGGAACGCCTGGTCCAGACGCGCCCCCGCCTGATTGAACCGCTCGCCTTTCAGCGCCAGGTCACGGCGGAGCGCCGCCGGTCGCATCTGTAGCGCGGCCGTTTGCAGACGGTTCTGCTTGCGCTCGAGCCCGGTCTGCGCGGCGCCATTGAGGCGGCTGGCGATGAAGTCGAGCTTTTGCGCGTTCTCGTTGAGCATCGCCTTGGGGCTGGGCAGCCCGCGTGAGGCGGATTTGAGATCGGCGGATTTGCGATCAAGCCCGCGCACCAGGGCGCTCATCAACCGGGCGCTGGTGGTGGAGATCCGCTCCGCCAGCTCACGCCGCACCGGCACTGCGATCTCCGCCGCCCCGGTGGGTGTGGGCGCCCGACGATCCGAGGCATAGTCAATCAAGGTGGTGTCAGTTTCATGCCCCACCGCCGAGATCAACGGGATGCGCGAGGCGGCGGCCGCGCGCACCACGCTTTCCTCGTTAAAGCACCACAAATCCTCAATCGAGCCCCCGCCCCGCGCCACGATCAACACGTCAGGCACAGGCACAGACCCGCCCGGCGTGATGGCGTTAAACCCCTCAATGGCGCGCGAGATCTGCTCGGCCGCCTTGTCGCCCTGCACCAGCACCGGCCAGAGCAGCACATGGGTGGGAAAGCGATCCTCAAGACGGTGCAGGATATCGCGGATCACGGCGCCGGTGGGTGACGTCACCACGCCAATCACACGCGGCAGATAGGGCAAGGCTGTCTTGCGATCGGGCGCAAACAGGCCTTCAGCGGCCAGTGCTTTCTTGCGCGCCTCCAGAAGCGCCATCAAGGCGCCTTCGCCCGCAGGCTCCATGCGCTCGATGATCATCTGGTATTTGGAGCGTCCGGGGAAGGTTGAAAGCCGACCTTCAGCGATCACTTCCAGCCCTTCCTCGGGCCTGAAACTGAGATGAGCCGCGACGCCCTTCCACATCACGCCATCAATGACAGCCTTGTCGTCCTTCATATCGAGATAGACATGGCCGGACTTGGCGATTGTCACACGCCCCAGCTCACCGCGCACCCGCACATGATCATAGGCCTGCTCCACCGTGCGCTTGAGCGCGTTGGAGAGCTCTGAAACGGTAAATTCGGGCGTGTTAGAGGCGCTGGCGTCAGTCATGGGCTCACCCTAGCTGCGGATTCGGACGGCGTGTACCGCTCAGGCGCCGTTGACGTGCGGCCTTCCCAAGGCCATTCAGCTCACAGCAAGGATATCGGGCGCAGCAATCGCGCCTGGAGACGGCAAGGGCGGCACATGAACATTCTCATCATCGGATCGGGCGGTCGTGAGCACGCCCTGGCCTGGAAAATCGCACAAAGCCCGCTGGTGGACACGGTCTGGTCCGCACCTGGCAGCATCGCCCTGGACCAGATCGGTCCGTGCTTTGATGTTCAGCCCGATGATCTTGAGGGTCTGCAGGCGCTCGCGCTCCAGCTGGAGCCGGACCTGATCGTCATCGGTCCTGAAGCGCCCCTGGCGCTCGGCGCGGCGGACATGCTGCGTGCACGCGGATTTGATGTGTTTGGCCCCAACAAGGAACCAGCACAACTGGAAGCGTCAAAAGGCTTTTCCAAGGACCTGATGGCGAAGCTGGGCGTGCCGACCGCCCGCTATGGCCGGTTTACCGACGCTGGCAAGGCGAAGGCGTTTCTCGACACGCTCGACGCGCCCTATGTGCTGAAAGCGGATGGTCTGGCCGCCGGCAAGGGCGTGGTGATCGCGCCCACGCTCGAAGAGGCCAAGGCGGAAGCGGACGAGATGCTGTCAGGCAAATTCGGCGACGCCTCGGCCGAGCTGGTCATCGAAGAGTTCATGCATGGCGAGGAGGCCAGCGTCTTCGTGCTGACCGATGGGGTGAACCGGATCACCCTGCCCGCCTGTCAGGATCACAAGCGCCTGCTGGATCATGACGAAGGCCCCAATACAGGCGGCATGGGCGCCTATTGCCCCGCCCCTGTGATGACGCCCGAATTGTTGGCGCAAGTAGATGAAGAGATCACGGCGCCCATGCTCGAGGGGCTCAACCAGGCCGGACACCCGTATCAGGGCGTGCTGTACATCGGTTTGATGATCACCGTTGAAGGCCCCAAAGTGGTCGAGTTCAATGTGCGCTTCGGCGATCCGGAGTGCCAGGTTCTGATGGCGTCGCTCCTGGATGACATCGTTCCCGTCCTGCTGGCCTGCGCCACAGGCGGCATGCCTGAAAAGGACTTCAAATCCCTTCTGCCCGTGGTGGATCAGGCGCGCCCGTCCGCTACCGTAGTGCTGGCGACCCGCGGCTATCCTGGCGCCTACGCCAAAGGCTCGGTGATCCAGAACGTCAAAGCCGCGGGCGAGATTGACGGCGTCACCGTGTTTCATGCCGGAACCGCCACCAATGATACAGGCGAGCTGATCGCCACTGGCGGCCGGGTGCTCAATGTGACCGCCGTTGGCGATGACCTGAAACAGGCCGTAGAGCGGTGCTACAAGGCTGTGGACATGATTGACTGGCCCGAAGGCGTTTGCCGCCGCGACATCGCCTGGCGGGCTCTCAGCCGCGAGTAAGGCACAGTATGGATGCGACCCGAATCACGATCAGCACGCCAGAGGATCAGGACGCGCTTCTGGCGCTCTATCCACGCGCCTTTCCCGATGAAGACCTGACAGGGTTGGTCGCGGCCCTTCTCACTCATCCCGACGTCTTGTCCCTGACCGCCTGGACTGGGCTCAGCATTGCTGGTCATGTCGCTCTGACCCGGTGCGCCGTCACAGGCCACGATGCGCGCGTGGCCCTGTTGGGACCGCTATGCGTGGCGCCGGGCGCGCAGCGCCAGGGTCTGGGCCGCGCCCTCATTGAAGAGGCGGCCCGTCAGCTCGAAGCGGAAGCTGTGAGCGCAATACTGGTGCTGGGCGATCCTGAGTATTACACCCGGCGCGGATTTGATCAGATCAGCCCGATTGAGCCGCCTTATGCGCTCAAGCGTGACTGGCGTGAAGCCTGGCGCATGAGAACGCTGAGCGCTGAGGCGCCACAGCGCGGGACCTTACAGGTTCCCGCACCTTGGGACGCGGCCGAACTCTGGAACTGATCCGCGTCAATCCGATACATGATCGACCACAGAGCCCCGGCCCTGATTGGTGAACAGCGGCATCTTTATACACAGCGGAACACATGCCTGACATGTATCCAAAGTGCGCCCGACTATGCTATTATAAAACATTATCAATTAAGTATGCAGTCATTCCATGCACATCTCAGAAAGTGGACAAGGTCGCGCCACACTGGAGCTGAAAGATTACTTCACAGCCCAGAATGCGCGAGATTTCCTATGCTTTATCAAGACTTGCGGATACGCTCACAGCCTCAAGCTACTCGTTCTCACGGGTCAGTCCCGGTCAAAGCTCAGTCATGCTGAGGCTGCGGCCTTCGGTGCAGGGATCGCTGAACTGCTGTCAGGCGGCTCAGGGCGGATCGCTGTTGTCTATGAGCCGGAGCCAAAGAACAGAGAGCTCGAATACGTGGTCATCGACACCACAATCAGCCTGACGCACCGGATGATCGCCCAATTCACCGATGTCTCAGAAGCCAAGTCATGGCTGGGGTGGGACGGCGCTACGTCTGATCCGCCCACCTCCACACCATGACCCAGTCTGTTACAGCGACAGCGTGCGCGAGAAGCGCTCCCCCTGACGTTCGATTTCAATGGGCCAGGTTTTCTCGCCTTCCAGCTCCCGCAGGATGCGGTTGAGATCGATCAGGGTGTCGATCCGCTCCTCATTGATTGAGAGAATGCGGTCCCCCGGTCGGAACCCGAAATACGCCGCAGCCGAGCGACGTGTCACGCCAGAAACCAGGACTCCATCCATGAAGGGGTCAAGACCGCTTTCTTCATTGAAGGCGGGGCTGAGCTGAACCAGCTCTGCGCCCGCCAGCGGGTTCTCGCCTGAGATATCCATTCTGGCGCCCTCGACCGCACCCGGCGCGGGTTCCGCCTCAACAGTCAACACACGCTCGCGCCCATCGCGCAGCACCGTGAGCGCCGCACGATCGCCGATCATGCGGGTGGCGAAGCGGAAGCGTGCGCCGATCTCGTCATTGACCTCGACGCCGTCCACAGCAATCACCACATCGCCCTGTTCCAGCCCGGCGCGGTCCGCCGCGCCGCCCTCCCACAGGTCAGCGACAATCGCACCGCGCGGACGATCCAGCCCCAGCGAGCTGGCGAGATCCTGAGTGACGGGCTGCAGGCGGGCGCCCAGCCAGGGCCGTATGATCTCGCCATCCACAAGCGCCGCCTCGACGACGGTGCGCACCATTTCAGAAGGAATGGCGAAGCCAATGCCGTTCGACCCGCCCGAGCGTGAGAAGATTGCGGTGTTTACGCCAATCAGCTGGCCGTCCATGTCCACCAGCGCGCCGCCGGAATTGCCGGGATTCACCGCCGCGTCAGTCTGAATGAAGAAGGCGTAGTCGGAAATGCCCACATCGGTGCGCGCCAGGGCGGAGACGATGCCGCTGGTCACCGTCTGCCCCACCCCGAACGGATTGCCGATGGCCAGCACCAGATCGCCGACCTCGCTGTCACCGGCGTCATCATAGGGCAGGACCGGCAATGGCTCGTCCGTGCTGATTTTGAGGACAGCGAGATCCGTCCGCTCGTCCGCCAGCAACAGCTCCGCCTCGTATTCACGCCGGTCAGACAGCACCACACGCAGATCCTGGGCGCCCTGCACCACGTGATTATTGGTGACGATGACGCCGCTGGCGTCCACGATCACGCCCGATCCCAGCGAGTTCACCTCGCGTTCGCGCACTTGCGGGCCGAAAAACCGTTCAAAGAAGGGATCCCCTGCGAAGGGCGTGCGTTGTGCAATGACCCGGCGCGAATAGACGTTCACCACCGCTGGCGCCGCCTGGCGCACCACGGGTGCAAACGATAGCTGAACCTGAGCCTGTGTCTCTGGAACAGCCTGGTCTTGCGCAGAAACGGGCGTGATGAGCGCAGCGCTTGCTGCGAGCGCGAGGGACAGGGTTCGGATCATGGAGCAATCTCCTCAGGGTAAGCCTGTAATGACAAAGCAAATGTCAGACCGATTTAAGGTGGCGGACAGGGCCTGAACAGAGGCTGAGCGATTACGATTTCGCAAGTTCGACACACATGTCGTCAGAAATTGGGCTAAACTGTTCGGGAAGGGAAACATCATGCGCCACACGATCGACCGGCTGATTTTCCGCCGCGGCAAAGGCGAAAAGGCGCTGTCCAAAATTCAGCGCAAGGCCGAAGCGGCCTACACCCCCCTCTACCGTGAAGGCCGCACTTCAGCGCTCGACCGGGCGGAAGAGCTGGCGCGCCAGAGGGTCGCTGAAGCCGCTGAGATGACGGAAGCTGAATTTGAGCATGATGAAGCCAAGGTCGAAGCCGGCTTCTGGCCCAAGGTTCAGCGGGTCGCCCGGCAAATTCCGTTTCTTGAGGACCTTGTGGCCGCCTATTACGCCATGCGCGACCCCGACACGCCGCTTCAGGTGCGCGCCGCCCTCGCCCTGGGCCTGCTCTATTTTCTATGGATTTTCGACATCATCCCCGATTTTCTCGGCTTCGTCGGATACGCCGACGATGGCACGGTACTGACCACCATCATCTTGCAAGTGGGCGGCGCGATTACGGACGCCCACCGCGCCAAGGCGCGCGAGGCGCTGGGCATGGCTCCAGACCGGCCCTGAGCCCTGATCGGAATGCAAAAAGCCCCGCTCTGATGAGCGGGGCTTTTCAGATCGTCAGGTGTGAAGACCTAGTCTTCAGCAGCCTCGGTCGCCTCTTCGCGCGCACGGTCGGCGGCGCCTTTGGCGGACGGATCGCGATCAACCAGCTCGATCACAGCCATCGGGGCGTTATCGCCATGACGGAAACCGGCTTTCAGAACGCGGGTGTAGCCACCCTGACGTTCCTGATAGCGCGGGCCGAGGGCTTCAAACAGCTTGGCCACCTGATCCTTGTTGCGGATCTTAGAGATCGCCTGACGGCGAGCATGCAGATCACCGCGTTTGGCCAGGGTGATGAGCTTGTCCATGATCGGCTTGAGCTCTTTGGCCTTCGGCAGCGTGGTGACGATTTGTTCGTGCTCGATCAGCGACGCGGCCATGTTGGCGAACATGGCGCGACGGTGGGTCGAGGTGCGGTTAAGCTTGCGGTGGGCGACGCCATGACGCATCGGTGTTCTCCTTCAATCCCGGTTAGGGACGCCTCGCGGCGTTCCTCCTAGATTTGATCCTCATATTTTTTGGCGAGATCTTCGATGTTCTCCGGCGGCCAGTTCGGCGCGTCCATGCCCAGATGCAGACCCATCTGTGCGAGAACTTCCTTGATCTCGTTGAGCGATTTGCGACCGAAGTTCGGGGTGCGGAGCATTTCCGCCTCGGACTTCTGAATGAGGTCGCCGATATAGACGATGTTGTCGTTCTTCAGGCAATTCGCCGAACGCACGGACAGTTCCAACTCGTCCACCTTCTTGAGCAGGGCCGGGTTGAAGTCCAGTTCGGGTTTGTCGTCTTCGGCCGCGCGGGCTTCGGACGGCTCTTCAAAGTTCACGAAAATCTGGAACTGGTCCTGAAGGATGCGCGCAGCGTACGCCACAGCGTCTTCAGGGGTCACAGCGCCATTGGTTTCAACTTCGAGGATCAGCTTGTCATAGTCGAGCACCTGGCCCTCACGCGTGTTTTCCACGCGGTAGGCCACGCGCTTGACCGGGCTGTACAGCGCATCCACGCCGATAAGGCCGATCGGGGCGTCTTCAGGACGATTGCGATCCGCCGGGACATAGCCCTTGCCGGTATTCACGGTCAGGACCATGCGCACGTCCGCATCCTCGTCGAGGGTGCAGATGACGTGATCCTTGTTGATGATCTCGACGTCGGCGGTCTCTTCGATGTCCGCGGCGGTCACTTCGCCCGGACCCTGTTTTTTCAGGGTCAGACGTTTGGGACCTTCGCCATGCATGCGCAGAGCGACCTGCTTGAGGTTCAGAATGATGTCGGTGACATCTTCACGCACGCCCTTGATGGACGAGAACTCGTGCAGCACGGAATCAATCTGCACGGCCGTGATCGACGCGCCCTGCAGCGAGGACAGCAGAATACGGCGCAGCGCATTACCCAAGGTCATGCCAAAACCGCGCTCGAGCGGCTCAGCAATGATTTTGGCTTGGCGCACCGGATCAAAGCCAGGTTGAATTTCCGGCTTCATCGGGCGGATCAGTTCCTGCCAGTTCTTCTCAATCACGGACATCACCCCTTCAGGCGTGCGGCGCGACAGTCGAGGGGACTGCGCGCCGGACCAAAGTCGTCAATCAACGCAAAACGGCGTCGATTGAATTTAGACGCGGCGGCGCTTCGGCGGGCGGCAGCCATTGTGCGGAATCGAGGTCACGTCGTGGATCGTCGTGATCGTGAAACCGACAGACTGCAGTGCGCGCAGCGCAGACTCACGGCCCGAACCTGGACCAGAGACTTTCACTTCCAGCGTCTTCACACCGTGCTCTTGCGCTTTACGGCCTGCATCTTCAGCAGCGACCTGCGCAGCATACGGCGTGGATTTACGCGAGCCCTTGAACCCCATGGCGCCAGCCGAAGACCAGGAAATCGCATTTCCCTGCGCATCGGTGATGGTGATCATGGTGTTGTTGAAGCTGGCGTTCACGTGTGCGACGCCGGCCGTGATATTCTTGCGCTCGCGGCGGCGGACGCGGGACGGTTCTTTTGCCATTACCCTGCTTCCTTACTTCTTCTTGCCGGCGATCGGCTTGGCCGGGCCTTTACGGGTGCGCGCATTGGTGTGCGTGCGCTGGCCACGGACCGGAAGGCCGCGGCGATGACGCAGACCACGATAGCAACCCAGGTCCATCAGACGCTTTACATTCACCGCAACTTCGCGGCGCAGATCGCCTTCAACGGTGTAGCCAGCATCGATGGCTTCACGGATCTGCAAAATCTCTGCGTCGGTGAGCTGGCTCACACGTTTTTCGGCGGGAATTCCCACCTTGTCACAAATTTCCGTCGCCATAGCCGGGCCAATGCCGTGGATATAGCGCAGCGCGATCGTGACGCGCTTGTTAGTCGGAATGTTGACGCCGGCGATACGTGCCACGACGCTCTCCTTGTCTCATCAGCCTTCGCACAGAAGACGGCGAAAGAGCGCAACCGGTATGGCGGCGCTTGTTTCGACATCTGCCCCTGCGAGCGAAGGGCGCTTATTATAGGCGCTCACCGATCACGTCAACCGCGAGAGGAAGCCACCCGTCCTGTTTTTCCAGACCGTACTGGTCTGAAAGCTGCTCTTTTATTGGCCGAGCGCAGCTGCAATGCGTGCAGCCACCTCGTCCATCTCGCCCATGCCGTCCACATCAGACAGTTTGCCCTGCCCCTCATAATAGGGAATCAGCGGCGCGGTCTGGGCGTTGTAATTCTCAAGCCGCACTTTGAACGCCTCGACAGTGTCGTCGGCGCGGCCCTCTTCAGCGGCGCGTTTTTCCATACGCGTCACCAGCTCGTCCTGGTCCACCACCAGCCGCAAGACCGTGTCGATCTGCGTGCCGCGCGATTGCAGGAGTTCGTCCAGCGCTTCGGCCTGAGCCACGGTGCGCGGGAAACCGTCGAAAATGGCGCCGCCGGCGATATCAGCTTCCGGCAGACGTTCCTCGATCAGTGCGATCACGATGTCATCGGAAACCAGGTCGCCCCGGTCCATGATCCCTTTGACCTTGCGGCCCAGTTCGGTGCCAGCTGCGATAGAAGCGCGCAGCATGTCGCCGGTGGACAGCTGCAGCCATCCGTAATCAGCGACCAGACGTTTGGCTTGCGTGCCCTTGCCCGCGCCAGGCGGGCCGAACATGACCAGGTTCATCTCTTGCGCCCCTTCAGCTTGGTCTTCTTGATCAGGCCTTCATACTGGTGGGCCAGCAGATGGGACTGGATCTGACCAACAGTATCAAGCGTCACCGACACCACGATGAGCAGCGAGGTGCCGCCAATGTAGACCGGGATGCCAGGAACTTGCGCTTTCAGGAACTCGGGGAAAACACAGACCAAAGTCAAATAGGCCGCCCCGATGACAGTCAGACGCGAGAGCACATAGTCAAGATATTCCGCGGTTCGCTTACCAGGACGAATGCCCGGCAGGAAGCCACCATATTTCTTCAGATTGTCCGCCGTGTCTTCCGGATTGAAGACAAGCGAGGTGTAGAAAAAGGTGAAGAAAATGATGAGCGAGGCATAGAACGCCAGGAACAGAGGCTGCCCGGGGCCAAGCAGGGCCACAATCGTGGTCATCCACTCAGGACCGCTGGAGGAGAACCCTTGCAAGGTCGCCGGCAGCAAGAGCAGAGACGATGCGAAGATCGCCGGGATCACGCCCGCTGTGTTCAGCTTAAGCGGCAGGAAGCTTGATTCACCGCCCATCATGCGGTTGCCCACCTGACGTTTGGGATACTGGATCAGCAGACGACGCTGGCTGCGCTCCATGAACACCACGAAAGCCAGCACGACGATGATGCCGATCAGCATGGCGATGATGACGCCGCCCGGAATAGCGCCGGAGGCCCCCTGTTGCAACGCATTGACCAGCGCGCGGGGCAGCTCGGCCACAATGCCGGCGAAGATGATCAGGGACACGCCATTGCCCACGCCGCGCGCGGTGATCTGCTCACCCAGCCACAGCAGGAACATGGTGCCGCCGACAAGCGTCGTGACGGTGGTGATCAGGAAGAACGGACCCGGATTGATGGCGATGGACGCCCCGTCGGTCACAGTCTGCATGCCAATGGCGATGGCGAACGCCTGGGCGCCGGCCAGCACCACGGTCAGATAGCGGGTATATTGGTTGATCTGTTTGCGACCGGCCTCACCGCCCTCTTTCTTCAGGCGCTCAAGCGACGGCACAGTGGCCGACATGAGCTGCATGATGATCGAGGCCGAGATATACGGCATCACGTTCAGCGCGAAGATCGCCATGCGCTCCACGGCGCCGCCGGACATCATGTTGAACATGCCCAGCACGCCCTGGCTTTGCTGCTGGAACGCCAGCGCAAACTGCGAGGGGTCGATGCCCGGCACAGGCACAAACGTGCCGATACGGTAGATGACCAGGACCAGGAGCGTGAACAGAATGCGCTTCTGCAGCTCCTTCGCTTGGGCGAACGCCCCGAAATTCATGTTCTGGGCGAGCTGTTCAGCGGCTGACGCCATATCGGTCGGATGCTCCCTGAGAAAGCCCTCAAAGCGCGGAGGGACCGCCTCCAGTTAGGAAGCGGTCCGTCTCAACGCTAGCTTATTCGGACTGGTCTTTGGCGGATTTGGCGGTGACGGTGACTTTGCCGCCGGCCTTTTCCACAGCTTCGATCGCCGGCTTGGAGCCGCCAGCAACCGTCAGGTCCAGTTTTGCGGTCAGATCACCGCCGCCAATCACCCGCACGCCATCCTTGGCGCGGCGAATGACGCCAGCTTTGATCAGGGCGGCGGCGTCGACGGGCGCTTTCGCGTCCAGCTTGCCGGCGTCCACAGCCGTTTGCAGGCGGCCCAGGGTCACTTCAGCGAACGCCAAACGGTTCGGCTTGTTAAAGCCGCGCTTGGGCAGACGTTGATAGAGCGGCATCTGACCGCCCTCAAAGCCCTTGATGGCGACACCCGAGCGAGACTTCTGGCCTTTAACGCCGCGTCCGCCGGTTTTGCCTTTGCCAGAGCCGATGCCACGGCCGACACGCGTACGCGATTTGGTCGCGCCGTCGTTATCGCGCAGTTCATTCAAGCGCATCGTTTCTCTCCTTGGTGAGAGGGCGCGGGATTAACCGCGCTCCTCCACGATCTCAACCATGTGGGCGACCTTGCGGATCATGCCCCGCACGGACGGGGTGTCCTCAAGCTCGCGCTCGCGGCCGATCCGGCCCAGGCCCAGACCCTTCAGGGTCGCGCCTTGGTCCTTCGGACGGCGGATGGGGCTGCCGGTTTGGCGCACCACCAGGGTTTTTTGTTCAGCCATGCGTCCCTCCTAGGATTCGATGGCTTCAGGTGAGCTGGCGCCATCTTGGCGACGCTCAACCAGATCAGCGACCTTGATGCCACGTTTGGCGGCCACCGAACGCGGGCTGTTCTGGGCTTTGAGAGCCTCGAACGTTGCGCGAACCATGTTGTACGGGTTGGACGAACCGGTCGATTTGGCGACCACGTCCTGAACGCCCAGCGATTCCAGCACCGCACGCATGGGACCGCCGGCGATGACGCCGGTGCCCGGAGGGGCGGAGCGCAGGATCACCTTGCCGGCGCCCCAACGACCTTTTGCATCATGGTGCAGAGTGCGGCCTTCACGCAGCGGCACGCGCACCATCATCTTCTTGGCTTCTTCGGTCGCCTTGCGGATGGCCTCAGGCACTTCACGCGCCTTGCCCTGTCCAAAGCCGACACGGCCCTTCTGGTCACCAACCACCGCGAGCGCGGCGAACTGGAAGTTCCGGCCGCCTTTCACGGTTTTGGCGACGCGGTTGATCTGGACCAGCTTGTCGACCAGTTCCGGTTCGCCGTTATCGTCGTCCCGGCGGCGGCGATCGCGGCCGCGATTGTCTTCTCGTGCCATGCGTTCGCTCCTTAGAAGTTCAGACCGCCCTCGCGAGCGGCGTCTGCGAGCGCTTTAACACGCCCGTGGAAGATGTAACCGCCGCGGTCGAACACCACGTCGATCAGACCTTTTTCCTTCGCCCGTTCTGCGACGCGCTTGCCAACTTCGGCAGCCGCTTCGACACCGTTCGAAGAGATCTTGGAATCTTTCTCCAAAGTGGAGGCCGACACCAGGGTCACGCCGTTCGCATCGTCGATGATCTGGGCGTAAATATTCTTTGAGGAACGGAACACCGACAAACGCGGTCGTCCATTGCCCATTTTGCGGAGCCGGGTGCGCGTGCGCTGAGCGCGGCGCCGCATGGTTTCTGCAGCATTTTTCATCGCCTGGCCCCTTACTTCTTCTTGCCTTCCTTACGACGGACATATTCGTCGGAATACTTCACGCCTTTGCCTTTGTAAGGCTCGGGCGGACGGAATTCACGAATTTCCGCCGCGGTCTGACCCACGGTTTGGGCGTCGGCGCCCTCAATGGTGATCTCGGTCGGTTTCGGCGTCGCAATCTTGACGCCCTCACGCGGCGTGTAGATCACGTCGTGCGAGAAACCGAGCGAAAGCTTCAGATCCGAGCCCTGCATTTGGGCGCGGTAACCAACACCGACCAGTTCAAGGTTCTTGGAGAAGCCCTGAGTGACGCCCTGCACCATGTTTTTGATGCGGGCGCGCGCGGTGCCGTACATGGCTTTCGCGAATTTCGTGCTGTCAGCCATTTCGACCGTAATGGCGTTGTCCTCTTGCTTGAGGCGCACGCATGCGGGCGCTTCAAAGCTGAGTTCGCCTTTCGGGCCTTTGACCGACACCTGGCCGCCAGAGATGTTGGCGGTGACCCCGGTGGGGATTTCGACAGGCAGTTTGCCTAGACGCGACATGGTTCTAGCCTCCCTGTCTCTAGCTGACGTGGCAAAGAATTTCGCCGCCGACGTTCTTGGAGCGCGCCAGTGCATCGCTCATAACGCCTTGCGGAGTCGAAATGATTGCAATGCCCAGACCGTTCATCACGAGCGGCAGATCGCGCACCTTGCGGTATTCGCGACGGCCCGGCTTGGACACGCGTTTGATGTCGGAGATCACCGGCTGGCCTTCATGGTATTTCAGTTCGATTTCGAACTGGCTGAAGCCTTTGGCGTCGGTGGTCTCGGTGTAACCGCGGATGAAGCCCTCTTCCAGGAGCACTTCGAGCACGCGGCCACGAAGCTTGGAAGACGGGGTCACCACACTGGTCCGCTTGCGCATCAGCGCGTTACGGATGCGGGTCAGCATATCGCCGAGAGGATCGTTCACGGACATTTAAATCCCTCCTACCAGCTCGACTTGACCATGCCCGGGATAAGCCCGTGGCTGGCCAGCTGACGCAGCGCAATACGCGACATCTTGAGCTTGCGGTAATAAGCGCGCGGGCGACCGGTCACCTGGCATCGATTGCGGATGCGGGTCGGCGCCGAGTTGCGCGGCAACGAAGCCAGTTTCAGCTGCGCTGCAAAGCGCTCTTCCACCGGCTTGTCCGTGTCACGTGCGATCGCCTTCAGCGCTTCACGCTTGGCAGCGAAACGCTGAGCCAGGCGTTGGCGCTTGAGATTGCGTTCGACTGCACTCTTCTTAGCCATTCAGTTTATCTCCTCGCGTGCGAGACCCTCACGGTCCCGCTCTCCTGCTGCGTTAGTTCGAAAACGGAAAATCGAACTCGGCCAGCAGGGCCTTCGCTTCTTCATTGGTGTTGGCCGTGGTGCAGACGACAATGTCCATACCGCGGATTTTCTCGACCTTGTCGTAATCGATCTCGGGGAACACGATGTGCTCTTTCAAGCCCATCGCATAATTGCCCCGGCCGTCAAAGCTTTTGCCGTTCAGACCGCGGAAGTCGCGGACGCGCGGCAGAGCGATGGTCACCAGACGATCAAGGAATTCGAACATGCGATCCTTGCGAAGGGTGACTTTGGCGCCGATCATCTGATCTTCGCGCAGCTTGAAGCCGGCGATGGAATTCTTGGCTACCGTGCCGACCGGCTTCTGGCCGGCGATCAGTTCGAGATCTGCGAGCGCGCCACGGATTTTCTTGGAATCCTGAGCGGCTTCGCCGACGCCCATATTGATCACGACCTTATCCAGGCGCGGGATCATCATGTCATTCGCGTAACCGAACTTTTCCTTCAGAGTCGCGCGGATTTCCTCGCGATACTTCGTCTTCAGGCGCGGTTCGTATGTAGCAACGTCAGCCATCGATCACCTCACCGGATTTCTTGGCCACGCGCACCTTCTTGCCGTCTTCGATCTTGAAGCCCACACGGGTGGCTTCACCAGATTTCGGATCGGCCAGAGCCACGTTGGACACGTGGATGGACGCGTTTTTCTCAACAATACCGCCCGGGGCCGTTTGGGTCGCGCGCTGGTGGCGCTTGACCACGTTGACGCCCGACACCACCACACGGTCTTCTTTGGGAAGAACCTGGGTGACCTCGCCGGTCTTACCTTTGTCGCGACCGGTCAGAACGATGACCTTGTCGCCTTTTTTGATCTTCGCAGCCATGGTTACAGGACCTCCGGCGCGAGGGAGACGATCTTCATGTGGCTCTTGGCGCGCAGTTCACGAGGAACCGGGCCAAAGATCCGGGTGCCGACCGGCTCGTTGTTGGTGTTCAAGATCACAGCCGCGTTGCCGTCGAAACGGATGACGCTGCCGTCGCGACGCTTGATGTCGCGAGCGGTGCGCACGACGACGGCCTTGCGGACGTCGCCCTTCTTAACGCGGCCCTTGGGCGTGGCTTCCTTGACCGAGACGACAATGATGTCGCCAACGCCTGCGTAGCGGCGTTTTGCGCCGCCCAGTACTTTGATGCACTGCACGCGGCGGGCCCCGGAATTGTCGGCCACGTCCAGATTGGTTTGCATCTGGATCATCGCTAATCCTCCGTAATCAGTGGATCTTCCACCGGGCCAGGCTTACGCCTGCTCGGAGACGATCTCCCACCGCTTCAGCTTCGACTTCGGCGAGCACTCCTGGATTTGGACGCGCTCACCCACTTTGATCGCGCCCGTCTCGTCGTGGGCGTGATATTTCTTCGTACGGCGTACGGTTTTACGCAGCAGGGGGTGCAGGAAGGTGCGCTCAACGCGCACGATCACGGTTTTTTCCTGCTTGTCGCTCACCACGACGCCTTGAAGGATGCGCTTCGGCATGGACCCAAGCCCCCTTAATTTTCAAGCGCGCGGCGGCGCTGATCCGTTTTGACCCGGGCGATATCCCGGCGGATCTGCTTAAAGCGCGCAGTGTTTTCCAGCTGGCCGGTAGCCTGTTGGAAACGCAGGTTGAACTGTTCTTTTTTCAGCTTGAGGAGTTCGTCCTGAAGCTGATCGTCGCTAAACGCGCGGACGTCTTCGGCTTTCATTCTTCCCTCCTCTTACTCACCCGGACGGGTGACGACTTTGGTCTTGATCGGAAGCTTGGCTGCGCCAAGGCGCAGGGCTTCACGAGCGACATCATCCGGAACACCGTCAATCTCGAAGATGATCCGGCCAGGCTTGACTTTAGCCACCCAGTATTCGGGTGAGCCTTTACCTTTACCCATCCGGACTTCGGTCGGCTTCTTGGAGACCGGCAGGTCCGGGAACACCCGGATCCAGACGCGGCCAGCCCGTTTCATGTGACGGGTGATGGCGCGACGGGTCGCCTCGATCTGACGGGCGGTGATCCGCTCCGGCTCGACCGCTTTCAGGCCATAGGACCCAAAGGTCAGCGTGAAGCCGCCTTTGGCCTGACCGTGAATGCGGCCTTTGTGCGCCTTGCGGAATTTGGTGCGCTTCGGCTGAAGCATGGTTCTACTCCCTCGTTCCGCTTACGCCGCTTGGCGGCCAGAGCGTGCGCGCTGCTCGCCAGAGTCGAGCATGCGGCGCTCTTGCGCCATCGGGTCATGTTCCATGATCTCGCCTTTGTAGATCCAGACCTTGATGCCGATGATGCCCATCGCGGTCTTGGCTTCAGCGAAACCATAGTCGATGTCCGCACGCAGGGTGTGCAGCGGAACCGAACCTTCAGAATACTTTTCAACGCGCGCGATCTCGGCGCCGCCCAGACGGCCGCCGCACATGATCTTGCAGCCCAGTGCGCCCATGCGCATGGCGGTCTGCAGAGAGCGCTTCATGGCGCGGCGGAAAGCCACGCGGCGCTCGAGCTGCTGAGCCACGCTCTCGGCGACCAGGGTCGCGTCGACTTCCGGCTTGCGAACTTCGACCAGGTTGAGGAAAACTTCCCCATCAACCATTTTCGAGACCTTGCGGCGCAGTTTTTCGATGTCCGCACCTTTTTTACCGATCACGACACCCGGACGCGCCGTGTAGATCGTGATGCGGCATTTCTTGTGCGGGCGCTCGATGATGATGCGCGACACAGACGCGTTCTTGAGTTCCTTTTTCAGGAATTCACGAATGCGCAGATCTTCGTGCAGCAGGTCCGCATACTCGTCGCCTTTGGCGAACCAGCGCGATTCCCACGTGCGGTTGATGCCGACGCGAAGGCCGATCGGATTAACCTTCTGACCCATTAGGCGGCCTCCTCAACTTCGCGCACGACGATCGTCAGCTCGGAAAACGGCTTCAGGATCTTGGCGCCGCGACCACGCGCACGGGCGCGGAAGCGTTTCATGACCAGGTTCTTGCCCACATAGGCCTCGGACACGACAAGCGAGTCGATGTCCAGACCGTGGTTGTTTTCCGCGTTGGCGATGGCGCTCTCGAGCACCTTCTTGACGTCGGCGGAATGACGCTTGCGCGAAAATTCCAGGTCAGCCAGAGCGCGTTCAACCTTTTTGCCACGGATCAACTGGGCGATCAGGTTGAGCTTCTGCGGGCTGATGCGAAGCATGCGCAGCTTTGCGCGAGCTTCGTTGTCCGCGACGCGGCGGGGATTTGCAGCCTTGCCCATCGCTTACTTCCTCTTGGCTTTCTTGTCCGCCGCGTGGCCGTAATAGGTCCGCGTCGGAGCGAATTCGCCCAACTTGTGACCGACCATCTCTTCGGAGACGAGAACCGGAATGAATTTGTTGCCGTTGTGGACCTGGAAGGTCAGACCCACAAACTGCGGCATGATCGTCGAGCGACGCGACCAGGTTTTGATCGCCTGCTTGCGGCCGGCATCATGAGCAGCATCGGCTTTCTTCAGGAGGTATCCGTCGACAAACGGACCTTTCCAGACAGAACGAGGCATGGCGCAGCCGTCCCTTAGCGTTTCTTGCGCTCGTGGCGCGAGCGAATGATGAATTTATCGGTGGATTTGTTCGACCGGGTTTTACGACCCTTGGTCGGTTTGCCCCACGGGGTGACCGGGTGACGACCGCCCGAGGTGCGACCTTCGCCGCCGCCATGGGGGTGATCCACCGGGTTCATGGCCACACCGCGAACCGCCGGGCGTTTGCCCATGTGGCGCTTGCGGCCGGCTTTACCCAGATTGGTATTCAAATGGTCAGAGTTCGACACAGCGCCGACAGTGGCCATACAATCTTGATGGACCATGCGTAGCTCACCGCTCATCAGGCGAACCTGAGCGTAACCTGCGTCACGTCCCACCAGCTGAGCATAGGCGCCGGCGGAGCGGGCCACTTGGCCGCCCTTGAGCGGCTTGAGCTCAACATTGTGGATGATGGTGCCGACCGGCATGCTCTTGAGCGGCATTGCATTGCCCGGCTTCACGTCAACGCGCTCGCCCGCGACGACGGTGTCGCCGGCAGACAGACGCTGCGGAGCCAAGATGTAAGCCAGCTCGCCGTCTTCGTACTTGATCAGTGCGATGAAGGCGGTGCGGTTCGGGTCGTATTCCAGACGCTCAACGGTCGCCGGAACATCAAACTTGCGACGTTTGAAGTCGATGACGCGATAGAGCTTCTTGGCGCCGCCGCCGCGACGACGCGACGTGATGCGACCGGTGTTGTTACGACCGCCGGATTTGTGCAGACCCTCGACGAGCGTCTTCTCGGGGCGACCCGAATGCAGCCCGGATTTGTCCACCAGCACGAGTGCGCGGCGGCCAGGCGAGGTCGGCTTGAAAGTCTTCAGAGCCATGGTTCTCTCTCCTCTGCCCGCGCTTACAGGCCGGTGCTGACGTCGATGGAGTGGCCCTCTTCAAGGGTCACAACCGCCTTTTTGACGTCATCACGTTTGCCCGCAATGCCGCGGAAACGTTTGGTTTTGCCTTTTTGAACGAGTGTGTTCACGGCCTTCACTTTGACCTTGAACAGCTCCTCGATCGCCTCGGCGATTTCTTTCTTGTTCGCAGACAGCGGCACACGGAACACGACCTTGTTCTCTTCAGAGAGAATGGTCGCCTTCTCGGTGATCACCGGCGACAGAATGGTGTCGTAATGGCGAGCAGCGGGCATGTTACGCAGCCTCCTGCGGCGCAAGCCGCTCATTGATCTTCTCGACAGCCGCCTTGGTCAGGACCAGCACGTCACAACGCAGCACGTCGTAAACGTTCAAGCCTTGCGCCGGCAAAACATTGATCAGCGGAATGTTGCGAGCGGCGCGGGCGAAGTTCTCGTCCAGCGTCTCGCCATCAATGATCAGCGCTTTGGCCAGGCCCAGCTTCGAGAACTTCTCGATCAGGGTCTTGGTTTTCGCAGCGTCCAGGCGCGCCTCATCCAGGATCACCAGCTGCTTGGAGCCAGCCTTGGAGGACAGGGCGTGCTTGAGCGCCATAGCGCGCACTTTTTTCGGCAGCTCGGTCGCGTGAGAGCGAACGCGCGCGCCATGAGCCACGCCGCCGCCCACAAAGATCGGGGCGTTGCGCGAACCGTGACGGGCGCCGCCGCCGCCTTTCTGGCGACCAAACTTCTTCTTGGTGCGGGCGATCTCACCGCGCTCTTTCGTCTTGTGGGTGCCGGCCTGGCGGCGCGACAGCTGCCACTTGACGGCGCGCTGGAGGATGTCCGCGCGGATCTCTTCGATACCGAACACGGCGTCGGAGAGATCAATCGAGCCAGCCTTGCCGGCGTCGAGCGTCACAACATCAAGTTTCATCAGTTAGCCCCTTCGTCCTGGGCTTCTTGAGCCGCAGCCGGAGCCTCGGCCGGAGCCTGCTCAGCAGCTTCGATCAGCTTTGCCGGGTACGGCAGATCGTCAACGCCCACACCTTTGACGGCGTCGCGAATTTCGACCCAGCCCTGCTTGGAGCCCGGAACAGCGCCCTTCACCAGCACCAGACCGCGCTCAGCGTCCACCCGGACGATCTCAAGGCTCTGGATGGTGACACGCTCGGAACCGAGGTGACCGGCCATTTTCTTGCCCTTGAAGACCTTGCCCGGATCCTGACACTGACCGGTCGAACCGTGGGAACGGTGAGAGATCGACACGCCGTGCGAGGCGCGCAGACCACCAAAGTTCCAACGCTTCATGCCGCCAGCAAAACCCTTGCCGATCGAGGTGCCGGACACGTCCACCTTCTGACCGACCACAAAGTGCTCGGCAGACAGGGCGGAGCCCGTTTCGATCAGCGCGTCTTCCGGCACGCGGAACTCAACCAGCTTGCGCTTGGGCTCAACAGAAGCCTTCGCAAAATGGCCGCGCATCGCCTTGGAGGTACGCTTCGCCTTGGCCTGGCCCGCGCCCAGCTGGACTGCGGTGTAGCCATCGGTATCGGAGGTGCGCTGTGCGACCACCTGGAGCCCGTCCAGGTGAAGCACGGTCACCGGAACATGGTTGCCGTCTTCAGAGAAGACGCGCGTCATGCCCAGCTTCTTGGCCAGTAGGCCGGTGCGCATGGATGCAGCCTGCTTCATGGCCCTACGCTCCCAGCTTGATCTCGACGTCCACGCCGGCAGACAGGTCGAGCTTCATCAGCGCGTCCACGGTCTGCGGAGTGGGGTCTACGATGTCCAGCATCCGCTTGTGAGTGCGGATTTCGAACTGTTCACGCGACTTCTTGTCGATGTGCGGACCGCGCAGAACAGTAAATTTCTCCAGCCGCGTCGGCAGCGGAATCGGGCCACGCACATTCGCGCCGGTGCGCTTAGCCGTGGATACGATCTCACGCGCCGAAGTGTCGAGCACGCGGTGGTCGAACGCCTTCAGGCGGATTCTGATGTTTTGTTGCGCCATCGGTCCGGTCCCAACATGCACAAGAGCCGCGCAAAGGACGTTTCGCCCCGGCAGCTCTTGCAATCCAAATTTTTATCGCTTCGAAGAACTGCGTTTGCCCAAAGGACACTGCCAGCTCATCAGAGGGACCGTGCAATACGCGCTGCGCCCCTCCCCGTCAACACCCTGCCACAAGATTCACCACCAGATCGGCAGTTTAAACTCTTCGTCAGGTGCGCACTGCGCAAAGACGGGGATTTTGATCGCCCTTACGGGCTGTCAAAGAGCTTAAACGACGCCATAGACGTCTGGGGCGCCAAGTGACTCGGCGCTAACCCGTGTGTAGTAGCGCTTCGCCCGCCTCTGAACAACCGCTGATCTCAGCGAATTCCAGATGCGCCTCAGCGGTAGACAGTCGCTCCAGGCATGACCATGCACCCCGCCGCCCGTCTGGCCAGGCTTTGCTGACGGCTCATCGCGCTGCATACCCCCTCAAGGACAGCGTTGGCTGCGGGTTCGGACATATGTGGATGGCCAAAGTGACAATCGGCTTGTCCCGGCATGAACACCGGCGCAGGCGCATGCCCCAGCCCAGATCGTCCAGTCAGTTCAAGAGTTCTGATCACAGCGCCACCCCCAACGAAAAACGCCCCGGAGCGTGGCTCCGGGGCGTTGATCTTTGCAGTGCGCTGCGAGCAGCGCGTGCGCTTAGTCGGTGATCTTGGACACCACGCCAGCGCCCACAGTGCGGCCGCCTTCGCGGATGGCGAAGCGAAGCTTCTCTTCCATCGCGATCGGGGTGATCAGCTCCACAGACACTTCAACATTGTCGCCCGGCATCACCATCTCGGTGCCCTCTTTCAAGGTCACAACACCGGTCACATCCGTCGTGCGGAAGTAGAACTGCGGACGATAGTTGGAGAAGAACGGCGTGTGACGGCCACCCTCTTCCTTGGTCAGGATGTAAGCCTCGGCTTCGAACTTCGCGTGCGGCGTGATCGAACCCGGCTTGGCCAGAACCTGGCCGCGCTCAACGCCCTCACGGTCAATGCCGCGCAGCAGAAGGCCCACATTGTCGCCCGCTTCGCCCTGGTCGAGCAGCTTGCGGAACATCTCAACGCCCGTACACGTCGTCTTCACCGTGTCGCGCAGACCGATGATCTCGATCTCGTCGCCCACATGGATGATGCCGCGCTCGATACGGCCGGTCACAACCGTGCCGCGGCCCGAAATCGAGAACACGTCCTCGATCGGCATCAGGAACGCCTGATCAACCGGACGCTCAGGGGTCGGGATGTATTCATCCACAGCCGCCATCAATTCCTTGATCTTGTTCTCGCCAATCTCGGGATCACGGCCTTCCATCGCCGCCAGCGCAGAGCCCGCAACAATCGGAATGTCGTCGCCCGGGAAGTCGTAAGAGGACAGAAGTTCGCGAACTTCCATCTCCACAAGCTCCAGAAGCTCTTCGTCGTCGACCTGGTCAACCTTGTTCAGGAACACAACCAGAGCCGGAACGCCAACCTGGCGCGCCAGAAGAATGTGCTCGCGCGTCTGCGGCATCGGGCCGTCTGCCGCGTTCACAACCAGAATCGCGCCGTCCATCTGCGCCGCGCCCGTGATCATGTTCTTCACATAGTCAGCGTGACCCGGGCAATCCACGTGCGCGTAGTGACGACCTTCGGTCTCATACTCAACGTGCGCCGTCGAAATCGTGATGCCGCGCGCCTTCTCTTCAGGCGCTCCGTCAATCTGGTCATACGCGCGGAAGTCACCAAAGTATTTGGTGATCGCGGCGGTCAGCGTCGTCTTGCCGTGGTCAACGTGACCAATCGTGCCAATATTGGCATGCGGTTTCGTACGCTCAAACTTTTCCTTGGCCATTGTCTCTTCCTACTCTTCGGACAGGCGTCTTTTCACTAGATCGATGAAGATCCGAATTACGCGATTTTGGAGATCACTTCGTCGGCGACAGCTTGCGGCACCGGCTCATAGTGGTCGAACTGCATGGTGAACTGGGCGCGCCCCTGAGTGGCCGAACGCAGATTGTTCACGTACCCGAACATGTTCGCCAGCGGCACGAAAGCGTTCACAACCGTGGCGTTGCCGCGCATTTCCTGGTCGCGGATCTGACCGCGGCGGGAGTTCAGGTCGCCGATGACCGAACCGGTATACTCGTCCGGCGTCACCACTTCGACTTTCATGATCGGCTCGAGCAGCTTCATCTTCAGCGAAGACTTCGCTTCACGAAGCGCAGCGCGAGCGGCGATTTCAAAGGCCATAACGCTGGAGTCGACGTCGTGATACGCGCCGTCAACAAGGGTCACTTTGAAGTCGATCATCGGGAAGCCTGCCAGAAGGCCGGTTTCACGCACCGAGTTCAGACCTTTTTCAACGCCCGGGATGTATTCCTTGGGCACGGAGCCGCCGACGATCTTGGAGTCAAAGGAGAACCCTTCGCCCGGCTCGACCGGTTCGATTTCCAGCTTGATCCGAGCGAACTGACCCGAACCACCCGACTGCTTCTTGTGGGTGTAGTCAACCGTGTGCGCAACACCGACGGTTTCGCGATAAGCCACCTGCGGCTGGCCCACATTCGCTTCCACCTTGAACTCGCGGCGCATGCGATCGACCAGGATGTCCAGGTGCAATTCGCCCATGCCGGCGATGATGGTCTGGCCGGATTCCTCGTCAGAGAAAACGCGGAAAGACGGATCTTCAGCCGCCAGACGCGCCAGAGCCACGCCGAGCTTCTCCTGGTCGCCCTTGGATTTGGGCTCGATGGCGATCTCGATCACCGGATCGGGGAACTCCATGCGCTCCAGGATCACCGGGTGCGCCGGATCACACAGGGTGTCGCCCGTGGTGGTGTCTTTCAGACCCGCGATAGCGACGATGTCGCCGGCATACGCGTCCTTGATGTCTTCACGAGAGTTGGAGTGCATCAGCAACATACGGCCGACGCGTTCTTTTTTCTCTTTCACCGTGTTCAGCACCGTCTGACCGGTGGACAAGGTGCCCGAATAGATGCGGCAGAAGGTGAGCGAGCCCACAAACGGGTCGTTCATGATCTTGAAGGCCAGCAGGCCCAGCGGCTCGTCATCAGACGGCTTGCGGGTGGTCGGCTCTTCGGTCTTCGCGTCAATGCCCTTGATCGCAGCCACTTCCACCGGAGACGGCAGGAAGTCCACAACGCCATCGAGCAACGGCTGAACGCCTTTGTTCTTGAACGCGGTGCCGCACAGGATCGGGTTGAACGCCAAAGAGATAGTGCCCTTGCGGATCAGCGTCTTCAGAAGCTCTTCAGACGGCTCCTCGCCTTCCAGATAGGCTTCCATCGCCGCTTCGTCCTGCTCGACGGCGGTCTCGACCAGCGCTTCGCGGTACTCAGCGGCCTTGTCGGCCAGTTCCGGGCGGATGTCGCGCACTTCCCAGGTCGCACCCAGGTTTTCGCCCATCCAGACCAGCTCTTTCATGGCGACCAGATCGATCAGGCCTTCAAACTCGCTTTCAGAGCCGATCGGCAGCTGAACGCAAAGCGGGGTGGCGCCCAGACGATCCTTGATCATGTCGACGCAGTTGAAGAAGTCCGCGCCGAGCTTGTCCATCTTGTTGATGAAGATCATCCGCGGGACTTTGTACTTGTCAGCCTGACGCCAGACCGTTTCGGTCTGAGGCTCGACGCCGGCGTTGGCGTCCAGGCAGCACACAGCACCGTCAAGCACCCGCAGCGAACGCTCAACTTCAATGGTGAAGTCCACGTGGCCGGGGGTGTCGATGATGTTCAGACGCTTTTCTTTCCAGAAACAGGTCGTCGCAGCAGACGTGATCGTGATGCCACGCTCCTGCTCCTGCTCCATCCAATCCATGGTGGCGGCGCCATCGTGCACTTCGCCGATTTTGTGCGATTTGCCGGTGTAGAAGAGGATCCGCTCGGTCGTGGTGGTCTTGCCGGCATCGATGTGCGCCATGATGCCGAAGTTGCGGTAGTCCTCGATTTTGTAGTCGCGGGCCATGGGGAGGGTCCTTAGATCAGGAGGCAAGCGTCAGGCTGGAAATTACCAGCGGTAATGCGCGAACGCGCGGTTGGCTTCGGCCATCTTGTGCGTGTCTTCACGCTTTTTGACCGAAGAGCCGCGGTTGGAAGCGGCGTCCATGAGCTCAGCGGCAAGGCGCTCGCGCATGGTGTTTTCGTTACGGTTGCGCGCTGCAGCCGCCAGCCAGCGAATGGCCAGAGCCTTGCGGCGATCGGGGCGAACCTCAACCGGAACCTGGTACGTGGCGCCGCCGACCCGGCGGGAGCGCACTTCGATTTCCGGAGCCACATTGTCCAGGGCTTCGTGGAAGACGCGCACAGGTTCGCGCTTCACTTTTTCCTCAACAATGTCGAGGGCGCCGTAGATGATGGCTTCAGCGGCGGATTTCTTACCGTCGATCATGATGTAGTTCATGAACTTGGTCAGATCGCGATCACCGAATTTCGGGTCGGGTAGAATCTCGCGCTTTTCAGCGCGGTGACGACGAGACATGAACGCCTCTCCTTATTTCGGACGCTTGGCGCCGTATTTCGAACGACGCTGACGACGGTCTTTAACGCCCTGGGTGTCCAGAACGCCGCGCAGGATGTGGTAACGCACGCCCGGCAAGTCTTTCACACGGCCGCCGCGGATGAGCACGACAGAGTGTTCTTGCAGGTTGTGACCTTCGCCCGGAATGTAGCTCACGACATCATAGCCGTTCGTCAGGCGAACCTTGGCGACTTTACGAAGCGCCGAGTTCGGCTTTTTCGGGGTCGTGGTGTAAACGCGCGTGCAAACGCCACGGCGTTGCGGGCACGCCTGAAGCGCGGGAACCTTGTTCCGCTTCGGCTTGTCTTTCCGCGGTTTGCGGATGAGCTGGTTAACTGTAGGCATCAGGCCTCTATCCGTTCCTGTTCCTGTCTTCCCGTCTAAAGGCGCACCAAAGACGCGAAAACCCGACCGGGGCGCGACGACTGGTGCCGTTCGTCCGCGGACGGTGTTGAAGCTTGTATGTGTCTGTTTCGGGCGACGTCTAACCCGTTCCAAGCATCCATAACGGACTCAGGACGGATTACGGCTCACCCCCGAAATCGAGCGCGGAACCTACTCAGAGCAGGCCATTCCGTCAAGCTCACCTTCACGGGAAATTTGCAGGCTGGGCAAGTTGCGGAAATCGCGTGGGTTTCGCTTGATCTATCGAGGCATTTCAACGCTAGGAGGGACTTCAGTCACTGTCAGGGCCGCTCCGGCCGAAGTTTCCAAGACCCGTCGAGCACTGATTTCCTCACATCACGCCCCTTAAAACACACGAGTGCGATTCTCCTGAACGCCCCGCCCCTGCCCTGTACATGAAAAAGCCCGCCAGCCGAGGCTGACGGGCTTATTTCAGATCCGAGCGAAGGATCAGTCTTCGCTACGCGCTTCTTCAGCCGCTGCTTCAGCGATTTCGGCCGGCAGGGCCTCATCGCCGCTCTTCACGGCTTTCTTCTGCTCTGCGATCCGCGCTTCGTCACGCGCATCCGCCTCGACCTGATACTCGCGCATCATCGAGCCGGTGCCGGCCGGGATCAGACGGCCCACGATCACGTTCTCTTTCAGGCCCTCAAGGGTGTCCACCTTGCCCTGCACCGACGCTTCGGTGAGCACGCGGGTGGTCTCCTGGAAGGACGCCGCCGAGATGAAGGAACGGGTCTGGAGCGAGGCCTTGGTGATCCCCAGCAGAACCGGGTCCGCAACGGACGGACGCTTGCCTTCCGCTTCCAGCTTCTCGTTGGTTTCAAGCCACTCGATCTTGTCGACTTGCTCGCCATTGAGATAGCCGGAATCGCCCGGATTGGTGATTTCCATCTTCTGCAGCATCTGCCGGACAATCACTTCGATGTGCTTGTCGTTAATCGGTACGCCCTGCAGGCGATAGACTTCCTGGATCTCATTGATCAGGTAATCGGCCAACGCCTCGACGCCCAGGATCCGCAAGATATCGTGCGGCGCCGGGTTGCCGTCGAGTAGATATTCGCCCCGCTGGATGATGTCGCCTTCCTGGACCGTCAGGTGTTTGCCCTTTGGCACCAGGTATTCGACAGCTTCCGCATCATCGCCTTCCGGCGTGATGGAGATGCGGCGCTTGTTCTTGTAGTCACGGCCGAATTCCACACGGCCCGTCATCTCGGCGATGACGGCGTGGTCTTTCGGACGACGCGCTTCGAACAGCTCGGCCACACGCGGCAGACCACCGGTGATGTCGCGGGTCTTGGCGCCCTCGGTCGGGATACGGGCCAGCACATCACCGGGCTGAACCGTGTCGCCGTCATTGACCGAGAGAATGGCGCCCACGGACAGCATGTAGTTCGCCGCCTTGTCAGCCAGTTTGACCGGCTCGCCATTGGCGTCCTCGATCACCATGGCGGGCTGGATGGACGCCGACTTGGTGCCAGTGCCTCGCCAGTCGACGACCACTTTCGAGGCGATGCCGGTGGCTTCGTCGACATCTTCTTTCACCGACAGGCCATCGATGATGTCGATCAGCTTCACCTTGCCGCCCGCTTCGGTGACGATCGGCATGGTGTACGGATCCCATTCGGCCAGACGCGCGCCGCGCTTGACCTTCTCGCCCGCATCAACGCGCAATTTGGCGCCGTATTGCAGCTTGTAGGTCTCGAGCGGATTGCCGTCCTGATCGGTGATCTGAACCTGCATGTTCCGGCTCAGCACGATGAAAGAGCCGTCAGAGGCCTGCACCGTATTGCGCTCCACAAAGGCGACCTTGCCTTCATGAGTGGCTTCGATGAAGGACTGCTCGGACACCTGCGCCGTACCGCCGATGTGGAAGGTCCGCATGGTCAGCTGGGTGCCCGGCTCGCCGATGGACTGAGCCGCGATCACGCCGATCGCTTCGCCCATATTCACCTTGGTGCCGCGCGCCAGGTCACGTCCGTAACAGGTGGCGCAGACGCCAACGCGGGTTTCACACGTCAGCGGCGAACGCACCTTGATGGTGCTGACGCCAGCCGCTTCGAGCGCCAGGGACAGCTCTTCATCCAGATACGTATCCGCCGGAGCCAGAACTTCGCCCGTGGACGGATCCTTGACCGCTTCCGCAGTGTTGCGGCCCAGAATGCGCTGGCTGAGCGGCTCGACGATGTCGCCGCCATTGACCACGGCGCCCAGGGTGATGCCCTGTGAGGTGCCGCAATCAAACTCGGTGACAATGCAGTCCTGCGCCACGTCGACGAGACGACGGGTGAGATAGCCTGAGTTCGCCGTCTTCAGCGCGGTGTCAGCCAGACCCTTACGAGCGCCGTGGGTGGAGTTGAAGTACTCCAGAACCGTCAGGCCTTCTTTAAAGTTCGAGATGATCGGCGTTTCAATGATCGAGCCGTCCGGACGGGCCATCAGGCCCCGCATCCCGGCGAGCTGTTTCATCTGGTTTTTGGAACCCCGCGCGCCCGAATGGGCCATCATGTAGACCGAGTTCACTTCACCGTCGCGGCCGTCATCGTCTTTGACCGGCTTGGAGATCTCGTCATACATGGCGTCGGCCACCTTGTCGGTGCACTTCGCCCAGGCGTCAACGACCTTGTTGTACTTCTCACCCTTGGTGATCAGGCCGTCCACATATTGCTGCTCGTAATCGCCGACCAGCGCGCGGGTTTCGCCCACCAGGTCTTTCTTGGCGTCCGGGATCAACATGTCATCCTTGCCAAAGGAAATGCCGGCGCGCGCCGCTTCCTTGAAGCCCAGGGCCATGATCTTGTCGCAGAAGATCACGGTCGCCTTCTGGCCGGTATGGCGATAGACGATGTCGATCAGGCCGCCGACAGCTTTCTTGGTCAGAAGACCATCCAGCACATCCGGCTGCACTTCCGGGTGCTTGGGCAGGTGCTCAAGCAGCTTCATGCGTCCAGGGGTGGTGTCGATGACCTTGGTGTATTCATTGCCCTCCGGATCAACGCCGGAATAGCGCGCCTTGATCTTGGCGTGCAGGGTCACGATGCCGGAATCCAGCGCGGCCTCAAGCTCGCCCATGGAGCCGAAGACCATGCCTTCGCCCGGCTCTTTGTCCTTGACGATCGACAGATAGTACAGACCCAGCACGATGTCCTGGGACGGCACGATGATCGGCTTGCCGTTGGCGGGCGACAGGATGTTGTTCGTGGACATCATCAGGACGCGCGCTTCCAGCTGGGCCTCAAGGCTCAGCGGCACGTGCACGGCCATCTGGTCGCCGTCAAAGTCGGCGTTGAACGCGGCACAGACCAGCGGGTGCAGCTGGATGGCCTTGCCTTCGATCAGCTTGGGTTCAAAGGCCTGGATGCCCAGACGGTGCAGGGTCGGCGCCCGGTTCAGCATGACCGGGTGTTCGCGGATGACCTCGTCCAGAACATCCCAGACTTCCGGGCGCTCTTTTTCCACCATCTTCTTGGATTGTTTGACGGTGCCGGACAGGCCCTTGGCGTCAAGACGCGCATAGATGAAGGGCTTGAACAGCTCCAGCGCCATCTTCTTGGGCAGGCCGCACTCGTGCAGTTTCAGCTCGGGGCCCACCACGATCACGGAACGACCGGAATAGTCCACGCGCTTGCCGAGCAGGTTTTGACGGAACCGGCCCTGCTTGCCCTTGAGCATGTCGGACAGCGATTTCAGCGGACGCTTGTTGGCGCCGGTGATCACACGCCCCCGACGGCCATTGTCGAACAGGGCGTCGACGGATTCTTGCAACATCCGCTTTTCGTTCCGGATGATGATGTCCGGCGCGCGCAGCTCGATCAGGCGCTTGAGGCGGTTGTTGCGGTTGATGACCCGGCGATAGAGGTCATTAAGGTCCGACGTGGCGAACCGGCCGCCGTCCAGCGGGACGAGCGGGCGCAGTTCCGGCGGAATGACCGGCACAATAGTCAGGATCATCCACTCCGGCTTGTTGCCGGAGAACATGAAGGATTCGATGAGCTTGGTGCGCTTGGCGAGCTTTTTCAGCTTCAACTCGGAGCCGGTTTCACCCATCTCCTCACGCATCTTCTCCACTTCTTTTTCCAGATCCATCGTGGAGAGGATTTCACGGATGGCTTCCGCGCCGATGCCGGCGGTGAAGGCGTCCTCGCCGTACTCGTCGACGGCTTCGTAATACTCTTCCTCGGTGAGGATCTGTTGCTTCTGAAGCGGGGTCAGGCCCGGCTCGATGACCACATAGCCTTCAAAGTAGAGCACACGCTCCACATCCTTCAGGGCCATGTCCAGGAACAGCGAGATCCGGGACGGCAGTGATTTCAGGAACCAGATGTGAGCCACCGGCGCAGCGAGCTCGATATGGCCCATGCGCTCACGGCGCACGCGCGCCAGGGTGACTTCAACGCCGCACTTCTCGCAGATAATGCCCTTGTACTTGATGCGCTTGTACTTGCCGCACAGGCACTCATAGTCCTTGATCGGGCCGAAAATACGGGCGCAGAACAAACCGTCGCGTTCAGGCTTGAACGTCCGGTAGTTGATCGTCTCAGGCTTCTTCACCTCGCCGAAGGACCAGGAGAGAATTTTCTCCGGGCTGGCCAGCGAAATCCGGATCCGGTCGAAGGACGGGCCTTCGGCGGAAGGATTGAAGATGTTCATGACCTCTTGGTTCATGGTCCGTCTCCTTGACGGTGACGATGGCGGGCCGGTTTGAGGGGGCCGACTCCGCCATCTGATATCCGCTACGCGATCACTCGCTCTCTTGCTCTAACTGACGCAACCTACTGGTTGATCAGCTCCACATTCAGACCAAGCGAACGCATTTCCTTGACCAGCACGTTGAAGCTTTCAGGGATGCCGGCTTCAAACGCATTGTCGCCGCGCACAATGGCCTCATAGACCTTGGTGCGGCCCGCAACGTCATCCGACTTCACCGTCAGCATTTCCTGCAGGGTGTAGGCGGCGCCGTAAGCCTGCAGCGCCCACACTTCCATCTCGCCGAAGCGCTGACCGCCGAACTGCGCCTTACCGCCCAGCGGCTGCTGGGTGACCAGCGAGTACGGGCCGATGGAACGGGCGTGGATCTTGTCATCCACCAAGTGGTGCAGCTTGAGCAGGTATTTGATGCCCACGGTCACCGGACGCTTGAACTGATCGCCCGTCCGGCCGTCATGCAAGACAGACTGACCGGACTTGTCGAAGCCTGCGCGCTGCAGGTGATCCACAATGTCGTCTTCACGAGCGCCGTCAAAGACCGGTGTGGCGATCGGAACACCATTGGCGAGGTTGCGGCCCAGTTCGGCCCGCGCCTCTTCACCGTCCGGCAGCTCCTGATCTTCGCCATAGGCCTTGATCAGCATCTGGTTCAGGTCGCCCTGATCACCGGTGCGCTTGTAGGCTTCATACGCTTCGCCGATCTGGCGCCCCAGGCCCTTACAGGCCCAGCCCAGATGGGTTTCAAGAATCTGACCCACATTCATCCGCGACGGCACGCCGAGCGGATTGAGCACGATATCGACGGCGGTGCCGTCCGCCAGGAACGGCATGTCCTCGATCGGATTGATCTTGGAGATCACACCCTTGTTGCCGTGACGGCCGGCCATTTTGTCGCCCGGCTGAAGCTTGCGCTTCACCGCCACGAACACCTTGACCATTTTCATCACGCCCGGAGGCATCTCATCGCCGCGCTGCAGCTTCTCGACCTTATCTTCGAAGCGGCGGTCCAGACGCGCCTTGGACTCGTCGTATTGCTTTTTCAGCGCTTCGACGCGGCCCATGGCCTCTTCATCTTCCAGGCCGATCTTCCACCACTGGCTGGTCGGCACGTCTTCCAGCGCCTCACCGGTGACTTCGCCCTTCTTGAAGCCTTTCGGCCCCGAGACGGCGGACTTGCCGATCAGGATTTCCTGCAGACGACCGAAGATGTCGCGCTCGAGGATGGCGAGTTCGTCGTCCCGGTCTTCACCCAGACGTTCGATCTCTTCACGCTCGATGGCGATGGCGCGTTCGTCCTTGTCCACACCATGACGATTGAAGACGCGGACTTCCACGATGGTGCCGGTGGTGCCCGGCGGCAGACGCAGCGAGGTGTCGCGCACGTCAGACGCCTTCTCGCCGAAGATGGCGCGCAGAAGCTTTTCTTCCGGCGTCATCGGGCTTTCGCCTTTCGGCGTCACCTTACCCACCAGAATGTCGCCAGCTTCCACTTCGGCGCCGATCGCCACGATGCCCGCTTCGTCAAGGTTGCGCAGAGCTTCCTCGCCTACGTTGGGAATATCACGGGTGATCTCTTCCGGACCCAGCTTGGTGTCGCGGGCCATGACCTCGAACTCTTCGAGGTGGATCGAGGTGAACACGTCGTCACGCACGATACGCTCGGAGATGAGGATGGAGTCCTCGAAGTTGTAACCGTTCCACGGCATGAACGCGACGAGCACGTTACGACCCAGAGCCAGATCGCCCAGATCCGTGGACGGACCGTCTGCAATGATGTCGCCTGCGCGCACAACATCGCCCACGCGCACGATCGGACGCTGGTTGATGGCTGTGGACTGGTTGGAACGCTGGAACTTTGACAGGCGATAGATGTCGACGCCGGACTCAGCTGCGCCAACAACACCCGCTGCACGGATCACGATCCGCTGGGCGTCCACCTGCTCCACCACGCCTTCACGGCGGGCGGCGATGGCCGCGCCGGAATCACGCGCCACGACCGATTCCATGCCGGTGCCCACCAGCGGGGCTTCCGCTTTGACGAGCGGCACGGCCTGGCGTTGCATGTTCGAGCCCATCAGAGCGCGGTTGGCGTCGTCATTTTCCAGGAACGGAATGAGCGACGCCGCAACCGACACCACCTGTTTGGGCGACACGTCGATATAGTCCACGTCTTCACGCGGGATCAGGGTCGCGTCACGGCCGGGGCCCACGCGGCAGTTGACGAACTCGTTCGCCAGCATGCCGGTTTCGGCGTCCACGGTGGCGTTCGCCTGCGCGATGGTGAAACGCGCTTCCTGCATCGCCGACAGGTAGTCGACCTGATCAGTGAGCTTGCCGTTTTCAACCTTGCGGTACGGGCTTTCGATGAAGCCGTACTTGTTGACGCGCGCGTAGGTCGACAGTGAGTTGATCAGACCGATGTTCGGGCCTTCAGGCGTTTCAATCGGGCAGATCCGGCCATAATGGGTCGGGTGCACGTCACGCACTTCAAAGCCGGCGCGCTCACGGGTCAGACCTCCCGGGCCAAGCGCGGACATGCGGCGCTTGTGGGTGACTTCCGACAGCGGGTTGGTCTGGTCCATGAATTGCGACAACTGGGAGGAGCCGAAGAATTCACGCACGGCCGCCGCGGCCGGCTTGGCGTTCACCAGGTCGTGCGGCATGACGGTTTCGATATCAACCGAGCCCATGCGCTCCTTGATGGCGCGCTCCATGCGCAGCAGGCCGACGCGATACTGGTTTTCCATCAGCTCGCCCACGGAGCGGACGCGGCGATTGCCCAGATTATCGATGTCGTCGATTTCACCCTTGCCGTCGCGCAGGTCCAGAAGGACCCGGAGAACTTCAATGATGTCCTCGGAACGCAGCACGCGCACATCATCCGGACACTCAAGATCCAGACGCATGTTCATCTTCACCCGGCCGACCGGTGACAGGTCGTAACGCTCAGGATCAAAGAACAGACCGGCGAACAGCGCCTCGGCGGTTTCCGGAGTCGGCGGCTCACCCGGACGCATAACGCGATAGATGTCGATCAGCGCCTGCTCGCGGGTGTCGTTCTTGTCCGCCGCCAGCGTGGTGCGCATATGGCCGCCAATGGACAGGCCGTCGACATCCAGGACGTCCAGGCTGTCCACGCCGGCCTCGGTGACCGCTGCAATGACTTCTTCGGTCAGCTCGTCGCCGGCTTCCGCGAAGATCTCACCGGTCTCGGCGTTCACAAGGTCTTCGGCCGCGAACTTGCCCATCAGCTCTTCTGACGAGACCAGCAGGCTTTCAAGCCCTTCTTCGGCCATTTTGTTGGCGGCGCGAGCAGAGATTTTCTTGCCAGCGGCTGCAACGACTTCGCCGGTCTTCGCGTCGATCAGGTCACGCGACGGCTTCAGGCCGCGCCAGCGTTCCTTCACGAACGGCATCGTCCAGCCGTCCTTGCCCGCCTGATAGGTCACGCGACCATAGAAGGTGGACAGAATTTCTTCTTTATCGAGGCCCAGGGCGTACAAAAGAGTCGTCGCCGGCAGTTTGCGGCGGCGGTCAATGCGCACGTGCAGGATGTCCTTGGCGTCGAACTCGAAGTCCAACCAGGAACCGCGATAGGGAATGATCCGCGCAGCGAACAGGAATTTGCCCGAGGCGTGAGTCTTGCCGCGGTCGTGGTCAAAGAACACGCCCGGGCTGCGGTGCATCTGGGAGACGATCACACGTTCGGTGCCGTTGACGACAAAGGTGCCCTTGTCGGTCATGAGCGGGATATCGCCCATATAGACGTCCTGCTCCTTGATGTCCTTGACGGACTTGGAACCGGTTTCCTCGTCCACATCAAAGACGATCAGGCGCATCTTGACCTTCAGCGGCGCTGCATAGGTCATGTCGCGCTGGACACATTCCTCAACGTCGTATTTGGGGGGTTCGAATTCGTAGGAGACGAACTCGAGCAGAGCGCGCTCTGAGAAGTCCTTCACCGGGAACACGGACTTGAACACCGCCTGCATGCCTTCATCCAGACGATCCGCGATCGCGGTGTCCTTCATCAGGAACTGTTCGTAGGAGTGCTTCTGAACCTCAATGAGGTTCGGCATTTCGACCGCACCGGGAATACGTCCGAACGATTTGCGAATGCGCTTCTTGCCGGTAAACGACAGACCCATTTCCGCTCCCTTCGCAGGCTCAATCAGCCTGGCGCTTGCGTTAGGACCCTAAGGTCCCCCAAGACCCGTTCTGGTGTGCCGCGCCAGGGACTGAGGGGTGCCCCGTCGCGGTCAATCTGCAGGCCCCAGACCGGAACAACCTGCAGAGGAAACTTTAACGGCGTGACGGGCGCGCAGGAATCCCCGCGCGCCCGTACGTCGTATAACGCATTCGGACCAGAACCAAGTCCGGCCCGAAACGCCTTACTTGAGCTCGACTTTCGCGCCAGCGTCTTCGAGCTTCTTTTTGATCTCTTCGGCTTCGGCCTTGGAGGCGCCTTCTTTGACGGCTTTGCCGCCGGCTTCCACCAGTTCCTTGGCTTCTTTGAGGCCCAGGCCGGTGATGGCGCGGACTTCTTTGATCACGTTGATTTTCTTGTCGCCGGCTTCCATCAGGACGACGTCGAACTCGTCTTTCTCTTCAGCAGCAGCTTCGCCAGCGGCGGCCGGGCCAGCAACAGCCACCGCAGCAGCGGCCGGCTTGATGCCTTTTTCTTCGAGAAGGTCGTTGAGTTCTTTGGCTTCCAGAATGGTCAGAGCCAGCAGTTCATCACAGAGTTTGGCGATATCAGCCATGGTTCAGTTCCTTGCGGTAATAAGGGTATCGGTTCGATGTGCAGAGACGACTAGGCTTCGGCCTGCTCCCGGATGGTCTCGATCTGAGCGGCCAGCGTGTTGCCCGGCGCGGTGACGCGCGAGACGATTTCGCCAGCTTGGCCCAAGAGACGACCCGCGATGGCGCCGATAAGCTCTTCGCGAGACGGCATCTTGGAGAGCGCTTCGACACCCTTGGCGTCGAAGATTTCCTCTTCCATGAAGCCGCCCACCAGTTCGAACTTGTCGTTCGACTTGGCGAATTCCACGACAACTTTCGGCGCAGCCGTGAAGTCCTCAGAATAAGCGATTGCGACCGGGCCTTCGAACATGTCGGAGGCGGCCTCGCCTTTCTTATCCTTCAGCGCGATCTTGGCGAGACGGTTGCGGACAACTTTCAGTTTGCCGCCCACCTCACGCAGATCACCACGCAGCTTGGTCATTTCCGCAACGGTAAGACCCGAATAACGGGTCAGCACGACGGATCCGGTGCTTTCGAAGATTTCCGAAAGCTCCTCGACCGCCGCTTCTTTGGTCGTACGATCCATTGCGGTCTCCCTTTTTGAGCCGTCCCCTATGGACGGCTCGCTCAAGCCGCCGCCGGAATGCCTGATCACGATCAGGCGCCCTGCGGCGTTGGCCTGTCCCAGGGCTCGAACCGATCCTTCCAGCGCAAGGCCGGGAGTATCGATTGTCGCTCTGTCTCACCCGGGGCCGGTTGGATTAAGAGGCGCAAGGCCTCCCCCAAGATCTCGGACAGGTGGACCGGAAACCGGGCCGAAGCCCCCTTCCCGATCCGGACATCCTGAAGAGCAGCCAGGCCGCCCTTCAGGAAACTCATTCAGCTGAAACGCTTACGCGTTTTCAGCCGGTGCAGACGCTTCAGACACGTCCACTTTCACGCCCGGGCCCATGGTGGAGCTCAGCGCGATGGCTTTGACGTACTGACCCTTGGCGCCGGTCGGCTTGGCTTTCACCAGAGCCTCGAGCAAAGAGCGCACGTTCTCGGTCAGAGCATCTTCAGAAAAGGACGCCTTGCCCACGCCGCAGTGGATGATGCCCGCTTTTTCAGCACGGAACTCAACGGCGCCGCCCTTGGAGGCTTCGACCGCCTTGGTCACGTCCATGGTCACGGTGCCCACTTTCGGGTTCGGCATCATGCCGCGCGGACCCAGGACTTTACCCAGGCGACCGACCAGCGGCATCATGTCCGGCGTGGCGATCACTTTATCAAAGTTGATCTCGCCGCCCTGGATCTGCTCGACCAGGTCTTCCGCGCCCACAACCTCGGCGCCTGCGGCCTTGGCTTCATCAGCCTTGGGACCACGGGCAAACACGGCGACGCGCATGGAGCGGCCGGTGCCGTTCGGCAGGTTGGCGACTCCGCGGACCATCTGGTCAGCGTGACGCGGGTCGACACCCAGATTGACGGCCACTTCAATGGTTTCGTCAAACTTGGCGGTCGCACGATCCTTCACCAGCTTCACAGCTTCGGCGACAGTGTGCAGTTTTTCGCGGTCCAGACCTTCGCGGCCGGCGGCGATACGCTTAGCAATCTTGGCCATGCTTACCCCACCACCTCAAAACCCATGGAGCGCGCAGATCCTTCAATGATCTTGGTCGCAGCATCCAGGTCGTTTGCATTCAGGTCTTTCATTTTCGCTTCCGCGATCTCACGGCACTGAGCCGTGGTCACGCTGGCGATCGGCGCAGATTTGCCTGCTTCGCCGGACCCTTTTTGAACTTTCGCTGCTTTCTTCAGGAAAAAGCTCGCCGGAGCGGTCTTGATCACGAAGGTGAACGACTTGTCCTGATAGACCGTGATGGTGGTCGGGATCGGCATCCCTTTTTCCATCTCTTGGGTCTTGGCGTTGAACGCCTTACAGAATTCCATGATGTTCACGCCGCGCTGACCCAGCGCCGGCCCGATGGGCGGCGACGGGTTGGCTGCGCCAGCGGGAACTTGCAGGTTGATGTAACCTGCGATCTTCTTCGCCATGTCCCTGTCCTCCAATTCGCGCCGCAAGCGACGCCTGGGGATTGCACAATAAGCCGCGCTCAGAAAGCGCGGCTTTTCTCAATGGGCGGCGCGGTGCGGTCGCGGCATGGTCTTTCGCCGCAACCTCCCGCACCTGTCTACGATCAGGCGGTTTTTTCCACCTGAGCGTATTCCAGCTCGACCGGGGTCGCCCGGCCGAAAATATTGATGGCGACCTTGAGCACGCCCTTTTCGTCGTCCACTTCCTCAACCAGACCATTAAAGCTCTGGAAGTGGCCGTCAGTGACGCGCACGGTCTCACCCACTTCGTAAGAAACAGTCGGACGCGGACGCTCGGCGTCCTCTTCCATCTGCCCCATGATACGGCGCACTTCGCCTTCAGGCACCGGAGTCGGGCGACGCCCCGAACCCAGGAAACCCGTGACGCGCGGGGTGTCTTTGACGAGGTGATAGGCCTCGTCCGTCATATCCATTTTCACCAGCACATAACCGGGGAAGTATTTGCGCTCTGCGTTCACCTTGCGGCCGCGGCGCACTTCTACAACATCCTCGGTCGGCACCAGCACTTCTTCGAACTTGTCTTCAAGCCCCTGGAGCGCAGCCTCGGCGCGGATCGCCTCAGCCACCTTCTTTTCGAAGTTGGAATAGGCGTGGACAATATACCACTTCGCAGCCATTGCGATCAGGCTCCCAGCCCCAGAAGGAAGTTCACAATAAAGCCAATCACCGCATCAACGCCCAGGAAGAACAGCGCAGCCAACGACGCCATGATCATCACCATGATGGTGGAGATTAAGGTCTCGTTGCGCGACGTCCAGGTGACCTTACGGCCCTCCTGACGCACCTCGCTGAAGAATTTCAGCGGGTTCATCGGTTTGCGCGCAGGCGCGGCAGGCGGGATCGATCCGGACTTGCCGGAGGAGCCAGCGTTCGCAGACTGACGGTTTTTCGTGTCTCGCGCCATAGCGTTCGTCATCTTCCCTTCGGCACGTCACCGATCACGTGTTGCGGGCCTGGCAGGGGCGGAGGGGTTCGAACCCCCGACCTACGGTTTTGGAGACCGTCGCTCTACCAGCTGAGCTACACCCCTAGACCCAGCGGCCCGCGTCGCGTGTTCACACCACCCTAACCAGGATCATGTGCGCACAAACGTAGCGGGCCGTTATTCGGAAGCCGGTCTTGTAACCAGCCTAGACCCGAATGAAAAGCCCTTTTCCCACAAAAAAGCGGCGGGCCTGCATCAGACCCGCCGCCTCTTTGAGCAATGGAACGTTTAAGACTTAGAACGTCTTACGCGCACCCACATACCAGCGACGGCCAATGGCGTCATAGATGGCGCCGTCGGTGCCCGTGCCCGTAGAGTCAAAGCCTTGACCATACTTGATGAACTCGTCGGTGATGTTGTCCACGCCGAACACCAGCTCGAGCTGGTTTTCGAACGCCCAACGCACCTGAACATCCTGGAAGGTCGCAGACGGCACGATCGCTTCCGACAGCGCGCCCGTGGCTTCCAGACGGGTTTCCGGCATCCAGTTCATGTCATAGGCGACGGTCAGCGGACCGTTGCGGTAGACGGTGGAGAACAGGACCTCATGCTCGAACAGGCCCGCGGTGTCGGCGAAGTCGATCACATCGGCGCCCGGGAACGCTTCCTGCTCCCACTTCTCCAGATAACCGTAGGTCAGGGTGAAGTTCAGATCACCCAGAGCCCAGCTGGTGTTGGTGAAGACGTCGTTCAGGCCCAGGAAATAGCTGGCCTGCACGTCCACGCCGGCGGTCTCGATGGTCGCCAGGTTCTGCTGCAGGGCGTTCAGCTCCTGAATGGCGCCGACAGACGGGCCGGAGTTGAAACGCACGATGTTGGAGCAGAACACGGAGCTGGCGTCATAAACGCCCGTGCCGTTGTCATAGCACTGGTTGATCGAGGTCTGGCGAGCAATGCCTGCAATCGCGTCTTCGATCTCAATATTGAAGTAGTCAACAGACAGAGCGAAGTTGTCGATCCACATATTGCCGAAGTCAGGCGAGAACACCGCACCCAGCGTGATCGAGGTGGCGGTTTCTTCGCCGAGGTTCGGGTTGCCGCCGTTAAAGCCGGCAATACCTTGAATCTCGCCCTGAGTCGGGATGTAGAAGCCGTCACGGCTCACGCGAGCGGCGACAGCCGGGTCCGCAATACAGGCTTGAGCGATGGACGAGTTCACAGTGCCCGCATCAACGCCGGAGGTGGCGTCGTCAGCACTATTGAAGAAGGCCGGATCAGAACCCGACAGGGTCAGACCGGCGCAAACATCATCACCACCTTCAAAGGTTTCTGACGGAGGCTGGAACAGCTCGCCAATGTTCGGCGCCCGCACGGATTCAGAGTACTGAGCCCGGAAGCGCAGCATGTCGACCGGGGTGTACTGCAGGTTCGCGGCCCAAGCGAAGGTCTGACCCACAGTGGTGTAGTCAGACGCACGCGCGGACAGGTTCACGCGCAGGTCTTCGACATACTGACGACCCTGAACCAGCGGAATTTCCGCTTCTGCGAAGATCTCGGCAACCTGGAAGTCGCCCAGAACGGCCGGAGACACGTTGCCGCCGTTTTGGCCGGACTGGCTCAGCGCGTCAGGAATGCTCTCGGATTCCTCAGAGCGGTATTCCGCACCGACGACGACCTGAACATTTTCTTCAGCGAACGGAGACGCAAAGCCGACATCACCGGTCAGGAAGCCCGAATAGACTTGCTGGGTGATTTCAGCCTGACGCGAAGACGGGGCGTTGATATAGGCGGCGGCTTCCGGAGAGATGGAGCCCATGCCAAAGACGTTGACCGGCACGCAGCCCTGAGCGCGGGCGATGTCGTCGGCGCAGACGATCTGGCCGTTGACTTCGGTCGCATTGAGCGCCTGGCGCAGGTTCAGAACATTGACCTGACCCGTCGAGCGTTGCGACTGGGTGGTGCGGCCGACATTGGCGCTGACTTCATAAGACCAGTTGTCGGTCAGATCACCTTCCAGGCCGACGACAATGCGTGCGGTCTGACGGGTGTTCTGAGACGAGCGCTGACCCACTTCGGTCATACGACGCACAAAGCCGACGACTAAGTCTTCATCAGCGATGTCCTGGATGCCGTCATTGTTGAAGTCAGAGGCGGCGCGGGCCGCGTCGCGCATGGCGAGCGGCACGTACGGGTTCAGGATGGAGATGCCATAACGTGAGCGCTCGAACACTCCGTCATTATCTTCATCAACAAACTGCGCCAGGTTGTCGCCGTAGACGTCTTCCGAGGACAGAGCGAACGGCTCCAGAGACGATTGGGTCTCGGTGGAGGCGTAGGTGCCTTCAAAGAAGAAGTTCATTTTCTCGTTCACTTCATAGTTCACGAGCGAGGAGAAGGTGAAGCGTTCGGTCGGCACAGCGATGGCGCGGTAGGCCTGACGGTTGAAGCCATCAAGCGCCGAACCGTCGGCGTTCGCAGAGGTGAACGGACGGACCTGACCGGTGGTTTCATCAAACACGAGGTTTGCAGCATCAGTCGGGTTGCCATTGGCGGAGAGACCCGGGATGCGGATGCGGCCACGCTCGGAGAAGGACGAGTAGAACGGGATCACATCTTCTTGCCAGTTTTCGACAGTCGGGTCGAAAAAGGCGCGGGACAGACCATCACGGTCCAGACCTTCACGGTCACGGGCGTAAACGCCGTTTTCACGCGACCAGGTGCTGGACACCACAGCATTGCCGCGACCCTGATCGAACATGGAGCCCATCGTCAGGGACGCACGATAGGTCTCGTCATCGCCTTCATCGGAAATGCCAGCCTGGGTCGAAGCGACAATGCCTTCAAAGTCGTCTTTCAGGATGACGTTCACAACACCGGCCAGGGCGTCAGAACCGTACACGGCGGATGCGCCGCCGGTGACAACGTCCACGCGCTCGATCAGCTCGGTCGGGATGGAGTTGAAGTCCACATTGTTGCTGCCCGGCAGACCCGCGACGAAGCGGCGGCCGTTCATCAGCACCAGGGTGCGATCTTCGGTCAGGTTGCGCAGCTCGATGGTGTTCACACCCGAAGACGCAACGGTGAAGTTGGAGTTGGTGGACGTCAGCGTCGACACGCCGACGGCCGGCAGGGTGCGCAGCAGCTCGGCGGTGTTCACCGCGCCGGACAGTTCGAACTGCTCGGCGTTGAAGGTGTTGACCGGCGTCGCTTCGGTCATGTTGCCACGCTGGATGCGCGTACCGGTGACCTGGATGACGTCCTGCACGGCGCCGTCCGTATCTTCCTGGGCCAGAGCCGGCGCGCTGGCTGCGCCGAGACCGGCGAGCAAGCTGGACGCCAGAGCCCAGGTTTTGAAATTCTTATAGGACATTCACGTCTCCCCGTAATTCAGAGGCAAGGCCCGTTAGCGACAGGCCGAGAACAAGCTCGCACTCGTGTTTCGAGTGGATGGCGCAAACTAGGCGCCGCCTCATTCGCCTTAAAAGTGAACTTTTCAGAGTGACGTGTTGTTGCAATGTCTGTGTGGCAAAATTGCAATTTAAGCAACTTGTAAATGCCTAATTTTCCCCTTTAAAAGTAATTATGGCCAAAAAGTGCTTATTCAGATGACAATTTATCAATGTTGCGTGATCGCAACTATTACATTCCAGCAATGAATTTCAACCTCAGAGACACACTATCTCTGATTGATATCCGTCTCGTTGTATTTGCAGTTCGGTTGACGACTCACGCAATCCATAGCGTGGTGAACCTGCTTCCAGACGAGACAAAAAGCAGTGGTTTGACCCCTGAACGCACTGCGTCACCCCCTCTGTATCGGAGGGGCGAATGTTTGACCCTCGCGCCCCGGCAGTGTGAACTGAGCGAAGATCTACGAACGCCAATGAAGCTGGATTATGACCGTATGCAGACGACGCAATCGCCTTTAAACGCCGCCTTTGCAGCCTTGCAGGCCGGGCGCCATTCCGAAGCTGTTCAGCTTTTCAGGCAAGCGCAACCGGCGTCGCCGCAAAACATCACACTCTATATAGGCCTTGCATATGCGTTCGCAGGTCTGGGCGATATGCGTCAGGCTGAGCAAGCGATTGATCACGCCTTACGGCTGGATCCGCGCAATATCCGGTCCCTGATCTTCAAGGGTGATCGCAGGGCCGCGGCGGGTGAAACACGCAAAGCCGCCAGCTTTTATGACGCCGCCCTGCGCAGCGCCTCGACTGTGCCGCAAATTCCTCAGGACCTGACGGCTGACCTGGCGCGCATACAGTCTCTCACCCAGTCGATCATGCGCGAATACGAAAACGAAATCCTGCAGCGTTTGAAAGATCAGGGATTCTCCCGCCCCGAGCGCAGCCCCCGGTTTCAGCGATCACTGGATATACTGGTCGGCAAGAGCAGCATCTATGCCCAGGAACCGACGGCCTATTACTATCCTGAGCTCCCCCAGATCGAATTCTATGACAGAAACCAGTTTGACTGGGCAGAGGCTGTAGAGGCGCACACAGAAGCCATCCGCGGCGCCCTGCTTGACGAGTTAAACCAGTCCGAGGACCTCTTCTGCGCCTATGTTCAAGGCGATGACCGGCCGCATGTGGACCCTCACAACATGGTCGGAAACACCGATTGGTCAGCGCGCTTTTTCTGGAAGGACGGGCGCAGACAGGAAGAAGCGCTCTCGCGCCATTCTGCGGTTGAACAGGCGCTAAGCCACGCGCCCTTATGCGACATTCCCGGCGCCACCCCCTCCGTCCTGTTCTCGCGCCTCAAACCCCATGCCGCCATCCCGCCTCATAACGGATTGCTCAATGTTCGTCTGATCTGTCATCTGCCTCTTGTGATCCCCGGAAACGGCTTTTTGCGCGTCGGCTCACAAAAGCGGTCCTGGACGGAAGGCGAACTGTTAGTGTTTGACGATTCCATCGAACACGAAGCCGCCAATCAAAGCGATGCAGAGCGAGTCATCTTATTATTCGATATCTGGCGGCCGGAGCTATCCAAGGAAGAGCAAGACCTTATCAGAGCACTCTTGTCAGGCTTCGAGACTCTGAAAGAGAGCCGTTAGCGAATTCTGGTTCGCAACACGACACCACTCCTGTTATGTTGCAGCGCCCAATATAAGAAGGAGGGGAACATGAAAATTCTTTTTGGTCTGGTCGCGGCGGCCTCGTCCCTGACGCTGGTTGCGTGCGCGGCTGACCCCAATCGTGAAGCTCGCATCCGTACCGAGATTGACGCTCAGCTGGCCATGGCCGACGAAGAAGGTCTGGTGTGTGAATACCGTCAGGTGTTCGGCTCTCTGCGCCGTGAGCGCGTCTGCATGACGCCGGAAGATGTCGCGCGCAATTCTGACGCCGGGCGTACGCAGGTTGAACGCATGCAGCGCTCCACAACGCCGGTGGTCGGCGGCAGCTAATCAAAGCCGCCCATCTGGGCGTTTGCTCTGACATCAAAAAACCCCGCGCTCATGGCGCGGGGTTTTTACTGTGCGGTTCGCGGCATAGGCGTGCTGCAAAGAAAAAGGCGGCGGACTCAAAGGTCCGCCGCCCAGTTTTCAAACCCGATAGGTTCAGTCTTAGAACTCGACAGTCACGCCTGCGAAGACGTAACGGCCAAGCGCATCGTAAACCTGCGGATAGGTGTTGCCGTTACCGGCGCCCGCACCCACAGCTGCCGAAAGCGGCGGCTCTTCGTCGAAGATGTTGTTCACACCTGCGCGGAAGCGGACATTGTCGCGGGCGTAGAAGTTGCCGCTGAGGTCAAACCAGTCCTTGGATTCCAGGGTCTGGTTGATCGCAGCGCCGCCGCCGAAGATTTCCACTTCGCCAAAGTGACGCCAGCTCAGGGTGAAGTCCGCGTTAAACGGCGTCAGCCAGGTGGCGGTCGCTTTGTGACGGTATTCCGGGTTCGGCGTACCGCATGAGGAGCTGTAGAAGCCCACGCAGTCAAACGGCGCCGACGTCGGGGTGCTCACCGTCTCCAGAGTGTCCAGCAACGTGCCGACATATTCAAGCTCCAGAGAGCCAGAACCGGACACGAAGTTTTCGAGATCAAGGCTGTAAGTCGCGCTGATGTCGAAACCGGACGTGGAGAGCGAACCAATATTGGTGTTGGTCGCCACGATGAAGCCCGTCGGGTTGGCCCACAAAGTGCCGCCATCGCCACGGTTGATCAGCGAACAGAACGCCTGATCGCCCGTCGCCAGACACTCAGACAGAGCCTGGGTTTCCGGCACGGTCGAAACCGTGTCTTCCACTTCGATGTCGAAATAGTCAGCCGTGATGGTCAGACCTTCGATGAAGTTCGGCGTAAAGATGAAGCCGATGGTGAAGGTGTCAGCCACTTCCGGATCGAGGTTCGGGTTGCCGCCGCCCAGAGAGTTGAACTGACCGGCCGGGTTGTCGGCAATGCTGCCGTACTGGGCCGCCGTCACGCCGGTGTTCTGGCACTGGGCCAGGGTTGCGGACGGGTTGGCGCCTGCGCACGGGTCATAAAGACCATTGGCGCCCTGGGTCAGATCGAACAGGCCGATCGACTGGTTCGAGAACAGCTCGATCACGTTCGGTGCACGCACCGCACGCTGGTAGGATGCACGGAAGCGCAGATCGTCGATCGGAGCCCACTCGCCCGCAGCCTTGTACGTGTCAGTCGCCACGCCGGTTGAGTAATCGGAGTAACGATAGGCCAGTTCCACTGCGAGAATCTCAGCGAACTGAGCGCCCTCGATCAGCGGGATCTGAGCTTCGCCGAAGACTTCCCAAACATCGGTGGTGCCAGAGACCGGGGTGGTCGGGCCACCCTGACCAAAGCCGTCGCCCGACTGGTAAGACGCGTCAGGCAGCAAGTTCAGAGAGTCACGACGATATTCAGCACCAAAAGCGACGCCGACGCCGGAGGTGGCGAACGGAGACACCATGCCGTAAGCGCTCAGATCACCAAACATGGAGCCTGAAATCACTTGCTGGGTCACGGTGCCGCGCTGAAGCAGCGGGCTGGTGATGTAGTTGATCGCTGCAGCGGACGGTGTGCCGGAGAAGATGTTGTACGGCACGCACAGGCTGTCGTCGTTGGACGGATCCGCATCCGCGTTCACGGCGCAGACGATGTCGCCATTGGAGTCGCGAACCGCATTCAGAGCCAGCGAGGACTTCCGGATGGACAGTTCGTTGTTGTAGTTCTCAGCCAGCGAGACGTTCGAGTAAGACGCATACACGTCATAGTCGAACGGGCTGTCAGCAACCTGACCACGCAGGCCGACAACACCGCGATACATGGTGTGGCGGATGTCGGAGTTCCGCGAACCGCCTTCAACGTTACGACGCAGAATGATGACGCCTTCGGCCACATCACCGGGGATGTAGTTGCCGTTCGCATCATAATTCGGCGCGATGTCGGTCAGACCCTGGCTCGTGCAAAGGAAGTTGCGCTGAGCTGCGGTCAGGAAGGCGTTGTCACAGTTGATGCCGCCGCTCTGGCCGGCGATACCACCGCCAAATACGCCGGACGGCGCGATCTGGGAGTTCGAGGTGTTGTCCATGAAGCTGAGTTCAGCATAGGCGTCAAAGTGACGGCTGAACTCGTAGTTGATGAACGAACCGACGGTGTAACGCTCATCCGGACGCTGGTAGAAGTTGAACGGGTTGAAGTTGAACGTGTCAGACACGAAGTCGCGTGCAATGAACTCCGAACCGTTCGTGCGGAACCAGTTGCTGCCGCCAGTCAGCGCCTGATAGTTCAGGGACGGGCTGAGGTCCAGGAAGTTCGCGGTCGCGTTCGTGGACGAACCCGCGCAAGAGAATTCCGTACCGCCGTTTTGCGTACCGAATGCACAAGCCGAGTAGTCACGGTTGGCCTGATAAACCGGGTTCACATTGCGATAGGAAATATAGGCGGACGCGTTGCCGCGGCCGTCCGGGGTGTTGACGCCCATGACAGCGGAAATCTCAACCGCTTCACCGTCAACAACATTGTCGTCAGGCAGCTTGAACTGGGACGGGTTGCCGGCAGCATAGCTGCTGACCAGGTCCTGGATCGTCGAGTTTTCGTTGTTGTGCTGATAGAAGCTGTACTGCGTATCAATACGCAGACCCTCGAAATCATCATCAAGGATGAAGTTCACAACGCCGGTGATGGCGTCTGAACCGTAAACAGCCGATGCGCCGCCGGTCAGAACTTCCACACGCTCGACCAGTGCGCTCGGCACTTGGTTCACGTCAGCCGGAATGGAGCGCGGCGAGCCGTAAGGCAGGCGACGACCATTCAGCAGAACCAGGTTCCGCTGGGCGCCCAGGCCACGCAGGTTGACTTGCGCGGTGCCGGTGGAGCCGTTGGAATAGTTAGAGCCCTGAGCCGCAAAAGCTTGCGGCAGCTGGTTCACCATATCTTCGACGCGAATCACGCCGCGACCAGCGATCTCACTGGCGTCAATGGTGGTGACCGGGCTGGTGGCGACCAGGTTAGCGGACTGAATGCGCGTACCGGTCACCGTAATGGTATCTTCCGAAGCCGCGCTTTCCTCTTCCTGAGCGAATGCCGAAGGTGCCGCGAACGCCATGCCGGACAGCATAGTGGCGCACAGCAGCTTTCGAGCCAGTGCTTTGTTTTGAAGCATAATATCTCCCCGCTTCGTTTAAATATCAAAGCCGACGCACCTCCCCTTTTAAGGTGCGACCGACCGGTACGATGGCGCCCGCATAAACAAATTATGCGGACATAACAGAACCCTATGGCGCGCTAATGAGACCGGTCAACACGCCTATGAAGATGAACAAGCGATGACCATTTGAACGTGACAGAAAAATCACATTTGTGACCTCTAATTGTATACAGGGCAAAATTGCACCGCTAAACGCTAGACCTGACCGGACATGATCACCCAGGGCGCGTGTCATCTGTGCACCTATTGCATGCGCGGAAGCAGGCTGCTTCACGCCCGGACCGTGACCGCTTTCAACGACGAGGCTCGTGCTGTGATAGCGGCCTGAGGCCCTCGTCCCCTCATAGTCTTCGAGCCTGAAAGACCACACCGCCCGAACACTCCCCTTCATACGCGCGAAGGCCTGAGCTAGGCTGAGACCAGAACACAATAAAGATGGCGTTGGACCATCCGAAGGGGACTTATTGATGAGCACACTCAGAACGGCGATGGTCACCACCGTATTGACCGCCCTGTCGGTCGCCCCGGCCTGGGGTCAGTCGCAGAATGACGATCCCGCGGCCAGTCGTGAACGGGCTGCCGCCCAATGTCGGCAAATGTCCACTGCCGAACTGCAGATCGCATGCCTGGAAGCAGCGCTTGAAGCGGCGTACCGGCTCTCAGGCCCAACGTCGGCTCCCCAGCGCAACCCGGCGGCCAACACCACTAGCGCCTCGTCCGCTCCGTCTGCGCCTGCACGCTCCGGCTTCCTGTCTCGACTGAATCCCTTTGATTCAGGTGGGCAAGACCAAGCGCCTGTGGGAGAGGTCGCGGCGCCCGCAGAAGGATTGGGCGCGGAACAGGTCAATAATCGCCAGCGGGCCAGCCGGGCTCAACGGGCCAGGGCTGACGCCACCGCCAGCCTCTCCTCGTTTGTGACGGACACGCACGTACACGGCTATGCCAGCCTGGTTGTGGCGCTTGATAATGGACAAGTGTGGCGACAATTGTCAGCAGATACCCAACGCATTGACCCGGATGACGCCATGGGGTCGCCCGTGACGATCCGAGAGGGTCGAATCAATGGCTATCTATTGGAGCTTGAGCGCCCGGGGCGCACAATTCGGGTTGAACGCCTGCGTTAACTCCGCTCGTTTCTGTTCCGCACCGTCACACAAAAAAATGGCGGCCGGTCAAACCGGCCGCCAAATTGCGTGAGCAGTGAGTCCTTCGCCTAGAAGCGGCGATTGGCGCCGATAAAGAACCGGCGTCCATACAGGTCATAGCCAGACTGGACGACCATGTTCATCCGGGCCGGCCCCTCGCCCTGATCGATCAGGGGCGGTTGCTCGTTGAAGACATTGTTCACGCCCGCGGACATATTCCACATGTCTCTCTCGTACGTGATCGAGAAATCATGGACCGTGTAACTATCCACGAAATCAACGTCCCGGCACTGCCCTGTCACGCCTGCGACAGCACAGGCTGACGAGCCTCCGGCATCCGGAGTCCTGTCAGCGAAGGCATCGGAATTGTCTTGCTGACCATCCGACTGATACCGCATCCGCCAGCGCGCAGCCCAGTCGCCCCGCTCCAGCATGGCCGAAATCTGCGCGGCAAACTCAGGGCTAGCAATCTCGCCGACATTGTCATCGATCGGCGATGTCGGATCTTCCTGCTCAAGCTGCTCAAGATACTGAGCGGCATTGAATGTGATCGTGAGATCCGTCTGGTCATCGATCAGGCTGAACGGCATGCTCAGCCGGGCGTTATAGTCCAGACCGGTCGAGGTGATGCGACCAATATTGATGAAGCCGGCATTGACGGAGGCAATCGTATTGGTCGTGGGGTCACCGCCCTGACGAATCACCCGCGCACAGGCCGGGTCCGCCAGTCCGGGAAGATTGGTGTAGCAATCTGAGATCAGCCCAGACGCGCTGGCTTCCTCCACCGTGTTTTCAACATCGATATCGAAATATGTGACCGCCAGGTCAAAATCGATATCGCGGCTGAACTCCGGGCTGAACACGAAACCTGCGGTCAGGGATTCAGACGTTTCCGCCTCAATACCCGTATTGCCGCCGGTTCGGACCGTAATGCCGGTTGTCGCCAGAAGGCCGAGCGCTGTCGGATCCACCCCTGCAGCGACGCAATTGTCCAGCAATAGCTGGGACCGATCATCCTGAGTCGGATCATAGGCGCCGTTGTTGTTGGCGGCTGTCGGGACGAGGCACGGGTCTGCGCCGCCACCGATGGTCGCCGTACCGCCCGCCAGGAACTGCTCCCGCAGATTCGGAGCGCGGAAGGACGTGCCATAGGTGGACCGCAGGCGCAGGAAGTCCGTCACGGACCAGTCAGCACGGACCGAGTAAGTGACCTGGGAGCCGAAATTCTCTTCCTCGGTATACCGGCCTGCCGCATTGAACAGCAGGTCGTCGGTCACCGGAATTTCAGTCTCCAGGAAGAATTCGGCCAGTGAGGTACGGCCGTTCGTGTTCGGTTCCGTATCCGGAATCTCAGACGCGGCCTGACCGGAGGTTCGGATATAGTCATTCACCGTCGAAATGCGCTGCTCGCGGAATTCGCCGCCAACAACCAGGCCGACCGTGCCTGCCGGGACATTGAACAGGTCGCCCGTGAACAGAGCCTGCAGGTGAATTTGCTCGATCTCCGTGGTGTTGATGGAATCACCGAAGAGGAAATCTTCTTCCGCCTGGGTGGCGAAGCGCTTGTCGCCTCCCTGGGTCGAGTAAAGGCTCGGTGCAAAGAAGTTGACCGGCACGCAAGGCGTCGGCGTCAGGAAGCCGAAGCTCGTTGCGGTGCGATCCAGCCCGCAGATCACATTGCCATTGGAGTCCAGTCGCAGCGTATCCAGCGCTTCACGGACCGCGAACTCGCTGATGATCGGCTGGGACGCGACGCCATAGCTGCGGTCATAGGAGACGCTGAGATCATACACCCAGTTCCGGTTCGACAGCACAGGCAAGTCGCCTTCCAGTCCGAACACCCCGCGCAGGAAAGAGACATCGCTCGAGCGACGCTGGGCCAGGGAATTGTTGGAGTACACTGGCAGTGCATCCACATCGAACGGGTTGAGCGGGTTGTCGACCAGTATGGGGTCCCCGTTGGCGTCGACAATGATATCGCCATCCGCATCTTCTTGCGGGATCAGCGCCGGAACGCCCGGGAAGGCCTGCTCGTTGGTGAAGCGACCGGTAGAGTTCCGGGTCGAGTACAACAGCTCGAAATAGGCCGTATCGCGTTCGAAGAAGTTGAGGTCAAACCGGCCCGAGCCAAAAATGCTCATGCGCTCGGTCTCTTCAAGCAGCTGGGTGTTCAGCTCCTCGTCGATCAGGTTGTAATCCCCGGTCTGACGCCAATTGCCTCCAATGAACTGATTGACGCCGGCTCCGTCCGACCAGCCCGGAATGCCGATATTGGTGAATCCCGGTGTATTCCAGCGAAAGCCTGCGCCTGCGAGGAACACCGCGTTGTCCGGGCGACCGTCCATGCATTCGCTATAAACATTGCCGGCTGTGTCGACTTCGATATCGCTCAGACAGGGGCTCCAGTCCGTGCGATCTCGCAGCATGATGGCATTGCGGTTGTAGAACTCGGCCGCGATCGTGAAATTGCTGCGATCGGTTGAGGCGCCGCCGATAAAGTTGATCTGGGTGACTTCCCCGCCGCCCATTTCCGGAACAGACACGAAGCCGCCTAGCTCAAGGCCTTCATACTCGTCACGCAGAATGATATTCGCCACGCCGGCGACCGCGTCAGCGCCATAGACGGACGACGCGCCGTCCGTCAGCAGTTCGACACGGTCGATCACCGAACTTGGCAGCAAGTTCAGATCCGGGGCCACGGGAGCGCCGCGCACGCCTGACGGGCCCACTCTTCGCCCGTTAAACAGCAGCAAGGTGCGTTCAGCGCCAAGCCCGCGCAGCGCGACAGTCGAGGATCCCGGACCGTTCACGGGCACGCCTTCAACGGCGGCCGTCGGCGCCCCGGCATTGATGGAGCCGTCAAGCTGGGCGCCGGTCACCACAGGGTTTTGTGAAATGAGCGCCGTAGTGTCTGTGATGCCGATGTTCCGGCCGTCAGCGGCGTCAATGATCTGAACCGGAGAAATCGCCGTGAACTCATTACGGCGCAGACGAGAGCCTGTGACGACAATGCGTTCGGCGGAATCATCTTGCACCGCCGCTGCAGCAGCTGATTCGGTCTGTTCAGGCGAATCGTCTTGCTGCCCCAGCGCGGCCGGCGTAATGAGCGCCGACGCCAGTACAGAAGCCGCAAGGAGCCGCCCCTTGTATGATTTCAACATGTGAATACCTCCCCTATATGGTTAATAACCATACGCTTCCACAGGGCATGTCGAACGCCAAGCAAAGACGGGGCGACGGGCTTGCGTCCATATTCGTTTTGATCGTTATTGTGGTAATATTACCGCAATTATGTTCAGACAAATGACTGCGCCAAAAGGACTATCGACAACAGCCGCGATGGCTGTTTCATCTGTCCACCAACGAAAAACGCCCCGGAGCCTGGCTCCGGGGCGTTGATCTTTGCGTGACGCTGCGGGCAGCGCGTGCGCTTAGTCGGTGATCTTGGACACCACGCCAGCGCCCACAGTGCGGCCGCCTTCGCGGATGGCGAAGCGAAGCTTCTCTTCCATCGCGATCGGGGTGATCAGCTCCACAGACACTTCAACATTGTCGCCCGGCATCACCATCTCGGTGCCCTCTTTCAAGGTCACAACACCGGTCACATCCGTCGTGCGGAAGTAGAACTGCGGACGATAGTTGGAGAAGAACGGCGTGTGACGGCCACCCTCTTCCTTGGTCAGGATGTAAGCCTCGGCTTCGAACTTCGCGTGCGGCGTGATCGAACCCGGCTTGGCCAGAACCTGGCCGCGCTCAACGCCCTCACGGTCAATGCCGCGCAGCAGAAGGCCCACATTGTCGCCCGCTTCGCCCTGGTCGAGCAGCTTGCGGAACATCTCAACGCCCGTACACGTCGTCTTCACCGTGTCGCGCAGACCGATGATCTCGATCTCGTCGCCCACATGGATGATGCCGCGCTCGATACGGCCGGTCACAACCGTGCCGCGGCCCGAAATCGAGAACACGTCCTCGATCGGCATCAGGAACGCCTGATCAACCGGACGCTCAGGGGTCGGGATGTATTCATCCACAGCCGCCATCAATTCCTTGATCTTGTTCTCGCCGATCTCGGGATCACGGCCTTCCATCGCCGCCAGCGCAGAGCCCGCAACAATCGGAATGTCGTCGCCCGGGAAGTCGTAAGAGGACAGAAGTTCGCGAACTTCCATCTCCACAAGCTCCAGAAGCTCTTCGTCGTCGACCTGGTCAACCTTGTTCAGGAACACAACCAGAGCCGGAACGCCGACCTGGCGCGCCAGAAGAATGTGCTCGCGCGTCTGCGGCATCGGGCCGTCAGCCGCGTTCACAACCAGAATCGCGCCGTCCATCTGCGCCGCGCCCGTGATCATGTTCTTCACATAGTCAGCGTGACCCGGGCAATCCACGTGCGCGTAGTGACGACCTTCGGTCTCATACTCAACGTGCGCCGTCGAAATCGTGATGCCGCGCGCCTTCTCTTCAGGCGCTCCGTCAATCTGGTCATACGCGCGGAAGTCACCAAAGTATTTGGTGATCGCGGCGGTCAGCGTCGTCTTACCGTGGTCAACGTGACCAATCGTGCCAATATTGGCATGCGGTTTCGTACGCTCAAACTTTTCCTTGGCCATTGTCGTGGACCCTCAAGCTGGAACATGAATTTGCGGCGCTTGCATCAGCCGACGGTCCGACTGCTGAACGATGCGCCAGGGCGATTGCGCGGGGCATAGCGCTCGATCCACGCTCTGGCAAGAAAGAAAGCATCTTCACTGCAGGCTTCTGCAGATAAAGCGCCCTGGACCGCCTCGCTTCGCAGTCCTTCATGTGAGGCAAAAGGAACAAAAGCGCCCCTCCCCCGTTTCTCATGGACGCTGGCCTCCGCCAGCATCTAAAGCAGAACGGGAGAAGACGATGCGTATTCTCATTGCAGGGGCCACAGGGCTCACCGGTCGCACCCTCACGCGCAAGATACAGCAATCCGGGCGCACGCCGGTGGCGCTGGTAAGAGAAAGCTCGGACCTCTCAGTCTTGCCAGACGGCGTAGAGACTCGCACGGCGGATCTGACCGCTTTGCCAGACGATGTAGCTGATGGTGTGGACGCGGTGATCTTCGCTGCAGGTTCAGGCGGAGACACGCCTGAATCGCTCACTGACGCCATTGACCGTGAGGGCGCGATCTCGCTGATCGAAATCTCCAAGAAGGCCGGCGTTCAACGCTTCGTTATGCTGAGCTCAGTCGGCGCTGACGCCCCTGACAAGGGCCCTGACGGGCTGAAACATTATCTCAAGGCCAAGCACGACGCCGATGCGCATCTAAAGACCGCCGGCGTGGACTTCACAATCGTCCGCCCGGTATCGCTGACCGACGAAGACGGGTCGGGGCGGATCGAAGTCTCCTCAGACCATGTCAGCGGCGACACGATTTCACGCGAAGACGTGGCGGAAGTGCTCGAGCGCTGCGTCAGCGTGCCTGAAGCCTCCGGCGCCGTGTTCGAGCTTTGCAAAGGCGATGAGAGCATCAGCGACGCGATGGGCCATATCAACCGCGCCGCCTAGCCTTGTTCATCCGGGTCTGAACGCGCCTGATCGCGTTCGTCCCGGACGTCCTTAGGCGTCGGTGGCGACCAGCGCCGGTCGTTCATCGCGCCCAGGACGCGCCCGCCGCCGCTCAGCTCGCTTTGTTGACGCTCGCGCGCCTCTCTGGCTCTGGCGACAAAGGGTGGATTCTTGTGATTGGGAATCTCCGGGTCATACACCTCGGCCATCTCACGCAGGATCTTGCGGTCCTCATGCACATAGGCGCGGCACATCTGTTCGGCGTCAAAAGGGTGCGCGCCCAAAGCTTCAAAGGCGCTGCGCCCTATTCGGACGCTTGAATCAAAGGTCTCCCGGATCATGTCCCGGCATCCCACAGCATAGAGATCATAGACATGCTCGCGCGAGACCGCCCTGGCGATCACATGGACATGGGGATGATGCCGGCGCACATGGCGCACCAGCTCTGTGATCTGATCGCGGTTGTCGATGGCGACCACCAACAACTCAGCCTGCTCAATACCGGCGGCGTGCAGCAGGTCTGGCCGGGTCGCATCGCCGAAAAACACTTTAATCCCGAACGCGCGCAGCATTTCAAGCTGGCTGGAAGAGTAATCCAATACCGTCGTCTCATGTCCGTAGGCGCGCAGCATGCGATTGACGATGCCGCCCACGCGGCCATGCCCGGCGACGATAATCTTGGCTTTGGAATCTATCTCGTCCGCATCCTGGAGAGGCCGCGCTCTGGCCATCATCGCGCCGATCTTGTCATTGAGCAGGAACAGGCCCGGTGTGATCAGCATGGACAGCGCCACGACCAGTAAGATCTGGCTGGAGACCATGGGCGGCAAAATCGATTCAGACACGGTCAGCGTCAGAAGCACGAAACCGAACTCACCCGCCTGCGCCAGTCCCAGCGTAAAGAGCCAACGGTCCGCTCCGCCGATCTGGAAGACCAGGCTGAGCCCCCACAAGATTGCCGCCTTCATCACGATCAGGCCGACCGTCAGGCCCAGCGTCGTCCACAGCTGCTCAGCTAGCAGGGTGAAATCCACCGCCGCGCCGACCGTGATGAAAAACAGGCCCAGCAAGAGCCCGCGGAACGGGTCGATATGACTTTCAAGTTCGTGCCGATATTCAGAATTGGCCAGAACCACGCCCGCCAGGAACGCGCCCAGCGCCGGCGACAACCCCGCCAGCGTCATCAGCAGCGCGATCCCGACGACCAGCATGAGCGCCGCCGCAGTAAACAATTCGCGCAGACGCGCCATGGCGATGAACCGAAACAGGGGGCGGGTCAGATAGCTGCCAATCCCCACAACCAGTGCTATTGCGGCGAGGCTGATCAGCCCCCGCCCCCATCCTGGCACGCCTGCAAAGGGCGCCAGCTCCGCGCCCTCTCCGCCATGGTCTGAAACATGCCCGGCTGCGTGCCCTGCGGTTTGCGCCAGAATGTCGGGCGAAGAGAGCAGCGGAAACAGCGCCAGCATGAAGATGACAGCGATGTCCTGAAACAGCAGAACAGAGAAGCTGCTGCGGCCGCCGTCCGAATTCATCAAACCGCGCTCGTTCAGGGTCTGAAGGACGATGGCGGTGGAAGACAGCGCCAGAATGCAGCCGATGGCGACGCCCTGACGCCAGGGCATGTCCAGCATCAGACAGACTGCAATGACGACGAGAGCTGTCAGCCCGACCTGCAAACCGCCCAGCCCCACCAACCGGGCGCGCATATCCCACAGGCGTCGCGGTTCAAGCTCCAGCCCGACAATGAACAGCATCATGACGACGCCGAATTCAGCGAAATGCTGAATGGCGATGACGTCCACATTCAACAGGCCCAGGATCGGGCTCAGAACAATTCCGGCCGTCAGATAGCCCAGCACCGAGCCTAGCCCCAGACGAGACGCCAAAGGCACCGCGATGACGCCTGCGGTCAGAAACAAGGTCGCCATAAGCAGAAAATCGCCCATCAGGCCGTCTCCTCGTCTGTGAGCAATGCCTTGAGGTCTTGGGCCTGGATCACGTCACAGGCTTCGGCCTGTTCGCAATCATAGCGCTCTTCACGAAGCGCCATGATCAGTCGCTTATAACCGTTGACATGATCAGGCAGGCGCTCGTCTTCGGACGCCACAAGCGATTCATACAATACATAGGGCGGCAAGCCGCGCATCTGGCAGAGCCTCGCAGTCTGCTCCAGCGGCGTCAGGAAGGTGCGCAAGGGATAATGCTGGAAGCCTTCCGGGCTGTACGCCTTCTCTGGAGACGAGGCCGTAACGGCGCACATGAAGATTTTGTCCTTCAGCGCCTCTCCACCGGCGCCATAGGCGAAGCCGTGCTCCAGAACCAGATCCATCCACTCCTTCAGAAGCGAGGGCGTGGAATACCAGAACAGCGGAAACTGGAAGAGGACGACATCGTGCTCGACCAGACGCGCCTGCTCGGCTTCGATCTCGATATCATGCCGCGGATAGAGCTCGTACAGATCAATGAAGCTGACGCCCGCCAGATGTTTGACGGCTTCCGCCATGCCCAGATTGGCGCGTGAATAGCGTCGACCGGGATGAGCGAAATAAATCAGAATGCGCGCCATGCTCCGTCCACCCTGTCAACACCAGCCGCCACGCCGGCAAGTCAGGAAGAAGTGTGACGTGGTTCGCCCCAGCCGCGCAATCGCCCGCGCGGGTCTGCACGCGTTCGTTTTCAGGAAAAGAAGGGAAATGGAGCGGGTAGCCGGGATCGAACCGGCATCCTCAGCTTGGAAGGCTGCTGCACTACCATTGTGCTATACCCGCGCCGAAGCGATTAGATAGCGTGTCCCTCACCCCGTTGTCGAGACAGCAGAAGCGGTCCGAATGCAGATGGGGTGATCCGCAAGCGCACATCCGGCCTCAAGCCTGACGGCAAATCGGATCAATGCTCGGTCATAGGGAAGCAAGATGGTGGAGGGGGCTGGATTCGAACCAGCGTACGCCGAAACGGGCAGATTTACAGTCTGCTGGATTTAACCACTCTCCCACCCCTCCACAGGGTTCGCGTCACCGCGAGAACGACTGATCGGGAGCTCAGTCGCCGGGCCAATTCAGGGGTTCACCGCATCAACCGATTGCGCTTGAGCGCTAAGGGCTTTAACGAGGCCGCTTCCTGATTTGGAGCGCGGACTATAGTCATGGCTTTTCAACGGCGCAACACCGATAAAAAGGGTTCTGCAGCGCGAAATGCAGCCCGGCGTGACGGCCCCGATCAGGGGTGGATCTGGGGGCGCCATGCGGTCCTGGCGGCCTTGGCCAACCCCAAGCGAAAACACATCTCCTTGCATGTGACGCGCAATGCTGCGACCGAGCTGGATGACACATTTCAAAAGCTCGCCGACATTGAATTGCCGGGCCAGATCACGGCTCGTTTGCCAGAAGGCGCGGTGCATCAGGGCTTCGCGCTGAAAACCGGCGCACCGCCTGCGGAATCGCTGAACGCCGTGATGGAACCCACCCATGGCTTGCTGGTGGTGCTCGATCAGATCACCGACCCGCACAATGTGGGCGCCATTCTGCGTTCGTGCGCCGCCTTCGGCGTGCGCGCCGTGATCGTTCAGGATCGAAAATCGCCGCCCTTCTTTGGCGCCCTGTGCAAGACCGCGGTCGGCTGTGCGGAGACCATTCCTCATGTGAAGGTCACCAATATCGCCGACACGCTGATCGCACTTGAGGAAGCGGGTCGCCATGTGATCGGCCTGGCAGGCGAAGCCGAGGCCAGCCTGTCAGACGAAGTCGCGGCGAACGCCGGTCCCGGCCTGGTGCTGGTGCTGGGCGCGGAAGGCGATGGCCTGCGCCCGCGCGTGGCCGAGCATTGCTCGGCGCTGGCGCGCATTCCGATGGGACCGAAAGCGGAAAGCCTCAATGTGTCGAACGCCGCAGCGATCGCGCTGTATGAAGCCTCCCGCTTTGATCCACGGATCAATCCCAAAGCGGACTGAGCCAGCTCCCGGTCGCTCTAGCCGCCGGTGGTGAAGTCGCCGCCGCCAGAGGTGCGGATATTACGCTGGCCGGTGACGGTGCGGATGTAAGCGTCAGAACCGCCGCTGACATGGATGTCCACATCCCCGGCGGTGCCGCCGAACCACAGATCGGACGACCCGCCCAGGCGCGCCTCAACAGAGCTGGCGCGGCCTTGCCGGATACGCGCATCGCCAGAGCCGCTGCTGCTCATCTCCAGAACGCCGTCCATGCTGGCGACTTCCATATTGGATGAGCCCGAAATGCTGACAGACACATCTGACGTAGCGCCGACAGACAGATCCCCGCTGCCAGACGCCGCGTATTGAACGCCGCCCGGCGCATTGCCGATCTCCACATTGCCGGAGCCTGACACACTGGCCTCAAGGCTGGCCACATGTCCCGCCACGACTTCGCCAGAGCCTGAAATGCCGACCTCCATGTCGCCGCCCACATCCCCGAGCTCAACATCGCCGGACCCGGACACCCCCAGGTCAACCGTTTCGCCAATATCCTCGGCGCTCAGATGGCCTGAGCCAGACAGCGCCGCAGTCAGGGCGCCGCCGATTTCACCCACGCTCACATGGCCAGACCCGCGAATAGCCAAGCGTGCGTCAGCGCTGACATCACCGGCTTCAAGCGTTGAGCAATGCGACATCACCAGATCAAGCGATTGAGTTGCGCCCAAATCGGCGCGAACGATGGAGTCATCCAGCTCCACACTGGCCGGGTTCGGCGTGGTAATGATCAGAACCGGCAGCTCGTCAAAAGACAGCGCTTCGCGTCGATTGCGTCCGACGCGCTGCTCCCGGAAGCCGCCAAAGCACCGCATGCGCCGCATGGTTTCGCCGCCATCCACGTAAAGCGCGCCGTTCGCATTGCGGATATCAGCGCTGGAGCCGCCTTGTTCAAAGCGCGCGTCCAGCGCAGAGCCTTGCTCCACGCGCACCGTGCCAATGAAGTTTTCAATCTCTATGGACGGCGCGCCGCCCGCTTGCATCGCCGTCGCCAGCGCCAGAACCATGACCGTCATTTCGACCCTCATCTCTTTTGAGTGTTGTTATCATTAGGCGCGGGTTGTCCCCCTCAACGCCATCGCGCTTGCATGCTGGCCGAACACACCCCACCACACCATTGCCGAAACCTAAACATTTCTCCATGTGTCGTTCGGGTCGACAGGCGCCCTGCAAACAGGTTTGATGCGGCCCATGAGACATCACGCCCCCCGCTCCGACCTCGCCACCCATACCGTAGAGAACCAATCTGAACCGCTTGTCGGCGTGAATTGGTATTCCGATGACGCCATGCTGAAGGATGCGCTGGCGCGCAATGGCGCCCAGGTCCATTCAGATCGCCTCTCCTCCATGGGCGCCGAAATCGGCTCTGACAGCGTTCAGGACCTGGCCCGGATGGCGAATGAAAACCCGCCCCAATTCAAGCCCTTCGACCGGTTTGGTCATCGTATTGACGAGGTGGAGTTCCACCCCGCCTATCATGCGCTGATGGAGCTAGGTCTGAGCCATGGCGTGTCGTCGGCCGCCTGGACGGAACAGGACGCGCCGCATTCGCTGCACGCCGCGCTTCTGATGCTGATGGGGACGGCGGACGCCGGCGTGTGCTGCCCGCAATCGATGACCTATGCCAGCGTGCCGGCGCTGCGCAAATCGGATTGGACCGGCCCCTGGATTCAAGGCGTCACCTCCGGTCGCTATGATCCGCGCTTTCTGCCGCCTGAAGACAAGGTCGGGCTGACCCTTGGTATGGCGATGACCGAGAAACAGGGCGGCTCGGACGTGCGCGCCAACGCCACCAAAGCCGAAAGCGGTGATGGCGATATCGTCACCCTGACCGGGCATAAATGGTTCTGCTCGGCGCCCATGAGCGACGGCTTTCTGACCTTGGCCTATGAAGGTGAAGGCGACAACGCGCAGCTGAGCTGTTTTCTCGTACCGCGCTGGAAACCGGATGGCGAGCGCAACACGATCGAAATCCAGCGCCTGAAAGACAAGCTGGGCGATCGCTCCAACGCCAGCTCCGAGATCGAGTACAAAGAGGCCTGGGCCCGCCGCGTGGGCGAGCCGGGACGCGGCGTGCGCACCATTATCGAAATGGTCAATCATACGCGGCTGGATTGTCTGGCGGGCTCAGCAGGCCTGATCCGCAATGGCGCGGCTTATGCGGTCTGGCATGCCGACCGCCGCAGCGCGTTTCAGCGCCGTCTGATTGATCAGCCGCTGATGCGCGAAGTCTTGGGCGAGATGTCCATGGAAGCGGAAGCCGCGATCGCCCTCGCCTTCCGGGTCGCGGAGAGCTTTGACAAGGCCGAGACCGATCCGCACGAGGCGGCGCTGGCGCGCTTGCTCACCCCCATCGCCAAATACTGGATTTGCAAGCGCGCGCCATATCTGACCTATGAAGCGATGGAGGCGCATGGCGGCGCAGGCTATGTGGAAGAACACCCCCTGCCCCGCATGTTCCGTCAGAGCCCGCTGAACGCGATCTGGGAAGGGTCCGGCAATGTCATCGCACTCGACGTGCTGCGCGCTCTGGCGCGAGACGAGGCGGCGCGAGACGCGCTAGCCGCCGAGCTGGCGCCCGCTTTCGGACGACACCCTGCGCTCGATGCCCGCTTGAACACCCTGATGGCGATGGCCTCTGGCGGCATTGGCGAAGCCGATGCTCGCCGGTTCGCGGAATGTGCCGCGACCGCCCTGACGGCCAGCAGCCTTATCCGGGCCGGGCTGGAGCCCGCCGCTGACGCCTATATCGGACGGCGGATCGCCGAGAATCCGACCTCTCTGGGCGCGGGCGAAGCCGCCATCGACCACGACTGGCTGATCGGGCGGGCGCGGCTGGCCGGCTAACAGCAATTTAAGCTGACCGTCATGGCGTTATGCCGGAGCCTCTCGCCATGACGTATGCGATTGAAACACATGCTCTGCGCCGCGCCTTCGGAAACGTGACCGCAGTAGACGGCCTGAACCTGGCGGTTCCAGAGGGCAGCGTTTTCGGCTTTCTGGGGCCCAACGGCGCTGGCAAGACCACAACCATTCGCATGCTGTTGGGATTGATCGCGCCGGATCAGGGCGACGTGCGTCTGAACGGGTGCAGCCTCGCCCGGAGCCGCACGGAAGCCTTGTCGGGCGTAGGCGCGATCGTGGAGACCCCGGCGCTCTATCCCAATCTGACCGGCCGCGAAATTCTCACGCTCTCGGCCCGACTGTCCGGGCGCCCGGTGCGCCAGGGACTGGAACAGCTCGAACGCGTGCAGCTCGTCGAGGCCATGGATCGCAAGGTGTCGGACTACTCGCTCGGCATGCGTCAGCGTCTCGCACTAGCGCGCGCGATGATGGGCCAGCCGCGTCTTCTCATCCTCGATGAACCGACCAATGGTCTGGATCCAGCCGGTATTGCGGACATGCGCGCTCTGATCCACTCGCTGCCTGAAACCGTGGGCGCAACGGTGTTTCTGTCCAGCCACCTTCTGAGCGAAATCGAGCAGATCGCAACGCATTGCGCGCTGATGGACAAAGGCAAAATGGTCTTCCAGGACAGGCTTGGGCATTTGATGGACGCAGCGCCGGCGGTCCTGGCGCTGGAAACCGACAAACCCGTCGCACTGGCGCAGCGATTTCTCGACCAGGGCCATCACGCCGACCGGCAGGACGATTGGGTGCGCGTCGACCTGAGACTGAGCGCCCCGGAGCGGCGAGCGTTAATACAGCAGCTGGTCGCCGAGGGCTTCGGCATATCGGCCCTGCACGTTGAAAAACCCACACTGGAAACTTTGTTCCTGCAAGTGACAGGCGCCAGCCGGGAGCTGAACTCATGATCGCCCTGATGCGCGCCGTTCAGGTGGAAATCCTGAAACTCAAGCGCTCGCTTGTACTTTTGCTGGCGGTCGCGCCCCCGCTCATGCTGGGCCTGATGATCATGGCGGTCGTCCTGACAGGGAACGGCCCTGAGAGCTGGGAGCAGCTCAGCCTGAGCGGCGCCGCCATTTGGGCCTATCTGCTGATGCCGCTGACCATTACCGCCCTGACCGCCTTGATGGCGAGTCTTGAGCATGGCTGCGCAGGGTGGACCTGGAGCCTTGTCCAGCCCGTGCCAAAGACCGCGGTGTTCGCCGCCAAGGCGGTGGTGACCATCGGACTTGTGGCGCTGATCTCGGTCGGCGTCGGCGCCAGCGTGCTCGGCGTCTCTCATCTTTTGCGTCTGATTGATCCATCACTGGAGATGGCGGGGTCACCGCCTCACGCGCTGATGGTGGGACTCATGCTGAAGATGTGCTTGGCCGGCATGCTGATGACCGGGTTGCAGTTCTCGATCGCGCATGCGGTTTCATCTTTCGCGACACCGATCATTGTCGGGATCGGCGGTGTTTTCGTGTCCGTTGTGGCCACATCGTCAGAATACGGCGTCTACTTTCCCTGGCTTTTGCCGGTGAACATGCTCGCATCAGATCCCGAGCGCGCTCAACAGGCCTTGCTAACAGGCTCTGTTGGCGGCGTCGTCATCTTCGCCCTGGCGTGTGTCTGGCTGGCCCGGCGCGACTGGCGCTAGCTCACTTATGAATTCCATCCGCAGGCCTTGATGACGCACAAAAAAGGCCCCGCCGAAGCGGGGCCTTTCCGTGTTTAGCCAGGAGACGCCGCCCTTGGCCAAGCCGATGCGCTAGACAGGGCGCGCCGAAGGCTGCTCCGACACCACCTGACCGCGCAGGGCGGACGGTCCTGAACGTGAAACACTCGACATCGGATCACCTCCTTTCAATTGCTGCATTAGTAAAGAAAGTGACGTGTATCGCCCCAACATGCAGGGGGCTAACAAAGCGACCCGTCTCTTTCGGCAAGACGGGCTAATCATTGACGGGACGCGGGCCTGGCTAGCTCAGCACGCCAAACACGACCGTGCCCAGAACTGTCCCCAATGCATAACCCAGAACACCCACCAGAACGCCTGGCGTCACGAGGTCCCGCCAGCCCTTGGCCGCGGCCAGGGCGGGCGCCGTGGTGGCGCCTAGAATGGCGGCGTTTGACGCGATGATGATTTCAGGCAGCGACAGTTTGCAGAACTTGGCGATGACCATCGCCACCACGCCATGCACGCTGACCAAAATGGCGATGAACAGCATGATCAGTGGCGCATCCGCCATCAATTGCACCACATTGGCGCCGGCGGCGATGGCGCCGAAGAACAGAAAGGCGAACACCACGCCCAGTTCAAACCCGCCATTGAGCTTGGCCATTTGCGTGGGGATGGCGGTGGGCAGGATCAGCGCCAGCAGCGTGATGAAGACATATTTGAGATCGCCAAAGGACACGCCGATCGCCTCGCGCATCGCATCCGGCGACACCAGACCGTCACCCACGCTGGCCAGCCAGGTGCCGATGGCGACGACGGTCAGGGCATAGGCCAGGGTCAGCGCCAGCGACAAGGGCGTGGTCGCGCCGTCACTGCCCTCTTCAACCGTATCGGTATGATCGCGCGTGTGATCGCGGCTGATAAAGCGTTTGGCGACCCAGGCGATCCCCGGCAGCACGGCCAGCACGCCCAGATACGCGGCGCTGGCCAGATGGTCCGCAGCCACGATGGCGGACACCAGGCTAGGCGCCCCGTCGGCCAGACCGGTCATCTCCGTCAGGGGCGCGAAATTCACCGACCCACCCACATACGATCCCGTCAGCGCAGAGGCGACCGAAGGCTCCCATTCGCCGAGCGGAACCAGAATGACCGCCGCGAAAACACCGACAAGCGTTGCGAAAGAAGCGATCAGGAAGGCCCCGGTCATCCGGGTCGTCTCAAAAAAGATGCGCTTGAGGTCCGCCTTCATCAAAAAGAGCGGGATCAGCACCGGCACGGCATAGGAGAACACAAACCCATAGGCGGGCGCGTCAAAGGGCAAAATGCGCAGGTTCGAGGCGAGAATCGCCAGCAGGATGGTCCAGACCGTGCCGGTTAGCAGAGCGCCGAATTTGGTCTTTTCGAGCAAAAAGCCGGCGGCGGCGATCGCGGTCAGCCCGGCCATCACCGCAAGGTGCTGGTCGGCGGGGATCAAGGAAGCATCCATCAAATCATCCTGAACAGTCAGTCGCCGGGCGGAATAACCGCATCAGCTTCAATCTCAACAATAAACTCAGGCGCAGCGAGCGCCGCGACTCCGATCATCGCACTGGCGGGCGGAAACTCTGCGAAGACCTGACGATGCGCCTGCCCCACCGCGCGCTGTGTTTCAGGGCTCATATCCGTCACGTAAAGACGCGTTCGCACCACATGACTGATATGAGAGCCCGCCTTGTCCAGCGCTTGCGCGATGATTTCAAGACATTGTGAAGTCTGGGCGCCGGGGTCTCCGGGCGCGAACGGCTGACCCTTTGCATCCACAGACACCGTTCCCGCCACGAACACCTGGTCGCCGACGCGCACGGCGCGACGATAGGCGACCAGCTCTTCCCAGGGCGCGCCAGAGGTGACGCGCTGGATATCATCGCGAGGTTTGCTCATCGTCTACTCGCCTTGCGGCACGCCGTTGGCGAACAAATCAAGCGCGATCGCCACCATGCCTTCTGAGGACACGGTCACCGCCCCCTCGCCATCGGGATAAAAGAAGGGCGAGTGATTGGCGGGCGGGGTTTCACCGCGCGCCTGATACTCCTCCCAGACGCTCTGCGGGGCGCCGCCCACCCAGAACATGAAGATCGGCACGTCTTCTTCGGTGCGGCCATAGCGCGAGAAGTCTTCGCCGCCCGTCACCGGGTCAGCGGTCCCTACAGCGTTCTCGCCAAATCGGGCCGTCAAAACGGCGCCTGCCTGATCAGACAGCGCTGGGTCATTATAAAGCGCAGGCGTGTAGATCTCTTCAACCTCCATCACCGGCATCAGCTCATCAGGCAGCCCCGCCGCCATCGCCTGTCCCCGGGCGATCCGTTCGATCCCGCTGATCAGGCGCTCGCGCACTTCGTCAGAATAGGACCGCACCGTGATCTGCAGATGGGCTTCGTCAGAGATAATGTTGTGCTTGGCTCCGGCGTTAAAGGCGCCCACGGTGACGACGCCGGTTTCAAGCGGCGAGAGCTCGCGGCTGACCAGGGTCTGAAGATTGGTGACGATCTGGCTGGCGAGGACCACCGGGTCCTTGCCCAGATGCGGCGAGGCGCCATGGGCGCCCACGCCGCGGACATACAGATCAACAGAATCCACATTCGCCATCGCCCAGCCTGGCGCATACCGGATCACGCCAGCCGGCATATAGCCCCAGGTGTGGTAGGACACGACCGCATCCGGCGTCGGAAAACGCTCATACAGACCATCGGTCAGCATGGCGAGCGCACCCAGACCCACTTCTTCGGCAGGCTGGCCGATCAATACCAGCGTCCCCGACCAGTCATCACGGTTCTGACCCAGATAACGTGCGGCGGCGACCAGAGATGTCATGTGCGTATCGTGCGCGCAGGCGTGCATGACCGGAAAGGTGTTGCCCATCCGGTCTTCGCCCATAACCTCGGACGCATACTCGACCGGCGTGTCTTCGCGCACCGGAAGGCCGTCCATGTCGGCGCGCAACATCAGGGTCGGCCCCTCGCCGTTCTCCATGACCGCGACGACGCCAGTGCGCCCGACGCCTTCGGTCACCTCAAACCCGGCGCTGCGCAGCTCTTGCGCCAATCGCGCCGCGGTCTCCACTTCCATGAAGGAGAGCTCTGGGTTTTCATGAAAGTGCTCGTAGAGCGCTTGCAAATGATTGTCCCAGTCAGCAGCGATGGCGGTGCGCAGATCGTCTTGAGCACTGGATGGCGCGGTCAGCGCCAGCGCTGCGGCGGCGGCCATATACAGATGACGCATGAGTACGACTCCCCTTTATTTATTGACGGCATTGCAGACCGTCAGTCCGGGGAGGTCAACGCATAAAGCGTCAGGGCTGCGGAGGGGTTTCTGACGCCGCCCGGCGCCCCGCCACCGTCAGAAACAGTTTCATCGTGACGCCGAAGACTGCGCCGCCCAATGCTCCGCCGATCGCAGACGATGTGAGCGCATCGCTATAACCACCGCCATCCACCATGGCCTTCACAAAGAAGAACAGGCCCATGAGCAGGCCAAACATGACGCCCAGCTTCAGGCCGGAGACTGTCGATCGAGTTGGAGCTTGCTCGGAGACGGGTGTGTGTTGCAGCAGTTTTGCGCGCTGCTTCGCCAGCATGGCGGGCGCCACACGCTGCTTGATCGGCGCCCAGAGCGGCCAGCTGATCATGAGCACAAGCCAGGTCAGCACATTTTTGACCGTCGGGATCTCCCCGCCGCAGTCCAGGCAGACCAAACCCGCATAATTGCCCATCGGCGCTTTGGAATAAACAGAGGCAGGGTTCATCGCCTGACAGTGAGGGCACGGGATATACTGACGCTCAGCCAAGGGCGCCTCAGACTGAGTATCAATAAGCGTGAGCCGGGGTATGCGCTGACCGAGCACAAGCTCATTGATCACCAGCCCTGGATTGAGGCGCCAGTGAAGGATGAGCGGATGCTTCCAGGTCCAGGCGTCGTAGCGATCGCGATCATAGTCCATAACGGCCTCCCACATGCACGAGAAGGCTAAGCCGGAAACGGGAACGCGCTCAACTTAAAGACTGTTCATATCGTCAATCAAACAAGGCGTCGGCGGCGGCCTGGGCGGCGGCGCTGTCATCAATGCCCTCGCCCTCGATCCGGCCCTGTACTGCAGCGCGAGCCGCAGCCAAAAGCGATTCAATTTCAGTGCCCGCCATGGCCGAAGCGCCAGCGAAATCCCCGGCCTGGACCTTGGACTGGGCTTCACGCATTTCGTCGTTCACAGCCGCGACGATGGTCTCAAGATGCGCTTTGAGCGTGTGGTCCACCGCAGCATAGGCGGCGATCACGGTTTCCTTGCCGACATAATTGGTGCGCTCGAAATGCTCTTCATAGGGGACGGGTTCCCAGGCCAGCACCTCATCGGCGAAGTCCGGCATATCGGGCAACATCTCAAGAAGCATGACCACTTCGTTGAAATGGTTGAGATAGTCAGTCGCAAGGCCGGTGTCCGGATGCACGTTGGCCGCCGTCAACGCCTCCGCTGACAGCGCGCCCTCACCCAAGGTCGCCGCTTTGATCATGATCGCCCCGTCGTCTGATCCATCCCAGACAATGCCAAGCCCGCCTAAACGAAAGACTAACCGTGATGGGTGTATTCAGCGCTGAAACTCGCCTTATTCGGCGCCGCCAAACCGCTCTGACCACGCAGCGACCTGGTCGTTCTCGATCTTGGCGAACAGGACATCTGGGACAGAGAATTGCAAACCGCGCGGCAGAGCGTCCAGAAGCTCAACCCCTGAGCCCGTGGGCCAGGTCCGCCGATCTTCGGGCACGCCAATGGCGTCCAGAATGGTTCTCGCAGCATCCGGAATGACCGGTTGCGCAACGATTGCAGCCAGGACGATCAGGTTGATTCCGGTCCGGACCCCCAGAGCCGCCTTGTCCTTGTCAGTTTTGAAATGCGCCCAGGGCTCGGCCCGGGTCAGATAGTCATTGCCCGCCGCCCAGAGCGCGCGGGTTTCAGAAGCCGCCTTACGGAACTCCATGGCTTCATAATGAGCGGCGATCGCTTTGAGGCGCGCCTCGACTTCGCTAGCCAGCCACGCTTCATGCTCGCCCGTCTCTCCCCCATCAGGCACGACGCCGTCAAAGCGGGAGGTGGCGAACTTCAGAACGCGATTGACCATATTGCCCAGCACATTGGCGAGGTCCGTGTTCACGCTGGCCTGGAAATGGTCCCAGGTGAATTGCGCGTCAGAGCCTTCAGGCCCGTAGGCTGTCAGGTACCAGCGCCAGTAATCAGACGGCAAAAGCTCGAGCGCCTGGTCCATGAAGACGCCGCGCTTGTTCGAAGTGGAGAACTTGCCGCCATACCAGGTCAACCAGTTGAAGGCTTTCAGCGCATCCACCGTCTTCCACGGCTCTTCAGAGCCCAGGAGCGTCGCGGGGAAGCTGACCGTATGGAAAGCCACATTGTCCTTGCCCATGAACTGAACGTAGCGGACATCGTCAGCGCCCTTGTCGGTGCGCCACCAGCTTTCCCAATCGCCGCCGGTGTGCTCGGCCCATTCCCGCGTCGCCGAGATATAGCCGATGGGCGCGTCAAACCAGACATAGAAGACCTTGTCTTCAAAGCCTTCGCGCAGCTGGCCGTCCTTGGTGACCGGCACGCCCCATTTCAGGTCACGGGTGATGGTGCGGTCGCGCAGGCCTTCATCCAGCCATTTATAAGCGATGGATTTGGCGAATTGCGGCCAGCCATCGGCGGCGTCCACCCAGGCGCGGATGCGCGCTTCCATATCGGTCTGCTTGAGCTGGAGGTGGCGTGTGTCGCGCACTTCGAGATTCTTCGACCCTGACACGGCTGAGTACGGCTCGATCAACTCGATCGGGTCCAGAAGCTTGCCGCAATTATCGCACTGGTCGCCGCGTGCTTTCTCAAACCCGCAATGGGGGCAAGTCCCCTCGACATAGCGGTCGGGCAGGAAGCGGCCGTCATCAATAGAATAGACTTGCTGCTCAACCACTTCAGCGATCAGGCCGTTCTTCTCCAGCGTCTCAGCAAAGTGCTGGGTCAGCTCCGCGTTCTGAGGCGAAGAGGTGCGGCCGAAATAATCCCAGCTGAGCGCAAATTGCTTACCGATGGACTTCTGGATCTCGTGTTGTTCGTCACAATACGTCCGCACGTCCTGCCCGGCGGCCGCAGCGGCCAGCTCGGCTGGCGTGCCGTGTTCGTCGGTGGCGCAGATCGCCAGCACGTCATGGCCGCTCAAACGCATGAAGCGCGCATAAACGTCAGCGGGCAGCATCGAGCCGGCCAGATTGCCGAGATGCTTGACGCCGTTAATATACGGTAGAGCGCTGGTGATGAGTATGCGGGCCATGGGGAATAGATCCGGTCTGTCACAGGATGAGACGCGCACTCTTACCCAAGCTTACGGCAAAGGGAAACCAGCCCGGTTCAGCGCTCCGCCCCCATCACCTGCATTGTCTGCACAGAGGCGCTTGCCCTACAGACCGGCTCCCGCGTAGAAAGCCTGAACGCGCCGGCTTAGCTCAGCTGGTAGAGCAGCGGTTTTGTAAACCGAAGGTCGGGGGTTCGATTCCCTCAGCCGGCGCCATTTTACTCTTTGCTTGACAATCCTCGCTGCGCTGCGGGCGCGCGATCGCGCTTTCGAACCCAATGGGTTCGGTTGTGTGTCTCGCTGCGCTGCGGGCGCGCGGTCGCATTTGCGAACCCTGCGGGTTCGGGGGCGTTGTCTTATTCTCCCCGCTCAGTCACTTGAACGCCATCCTCGATCCGGTCAGAGGGGTAGAGCACCAGGGTTTCACCGCGTTCAAGGCCGGTGAGAATTTCAGCCTCAACGCCATTGGCCTGGCCGATTTCGACGCTGCGCAGGCGCGCGCGTCCGTTCTCCACCACATAACAGGCCCATCCGCCCTCGCGCCGGAACAGCGCGGCCACCGGCGCGATCAACACGTCTTCGCCGCGCCAGACCTCAATCGCCGGCTCAACCCGGAAGCCATGGCCCAAACTCGCCCACATCTGCGGCGGATCGAGCAGATCCAGCCGTACGCGGACGCGTTGCTCTTCCACACCCAGCGCAGAGATTTTCAAAAACCCAAACGGCTCCACCCGGCTGACCCGCGCGCGCAGAGGCGGCGATCCGCCCCAGTCTTCCAGCGTCGCCGCAGCGCCTTCTTCTATGCGCACCGCATCAGTGGATAGCAGCTCGACTACGATTTCCAGGTCTTCCGGGTCGCCCAGCTCCAGCAGGGGCGCGCCGGGCGCCACCACCGTCTCGCTTTCTTGCACCAGCCGGAGCACACGACCGCTGACCGGGCTCGTCACTTCCACAAGACCGCGCGCGTCGCCGTTATCACCGGGCTCCATCAACCGCGCCGCCGCCGCATCGCGCTCCGCCTGACGGGCGCGCACATTGGCGCGGGCGGTGTTGAGCGCCGCATCCGCGCTTCTCAGCGACAGGCGCGCCCGGTCCAGCGCGCCTTCACTGACCGTGCCGCGCTCATAAAGGGTGTTGATCCGGGCCATCTCGGTCTGGGCGAAATCCACCTCAGCGCGTGCGCGTTCCACATCCGCTTGCGCAAAACCCAGCAAAGCCTCGGCCGAACGCAGGGCGGCCTCGGCCTCGCCCTGGCTGCGTGCATCCAGAAAGGCCGGGTCAGAGGGCAGAATATTGGCCAGGGTTTGCCCCACCTGCACGGCATCGCCGGCATCGGGCTCCACCCGCAGCAGTCGTCCGCCCACAGGCGCAGAGACCGTGTAGACCTCTCGCACCCGCGTATAGCCCTCATCCTGAACCGTTACGGTCAGGACGCCGCGCTCGACTGTTGCGAAATCCGCCGGCACGGGGCGCGGCAGAAAGGCGTAAATGACCAAGACCAGAGTGATCAGCCCGACGGCAGGCCAGAACACGGTTCGAAAGCTGAATGTCATCGGGCAGCTCCAAAATCATTCACGGGTTTTCAGCACAGCGATCAGATCAAGCCGGTTGATGCGCTGGCGCACGATCAGCCCGCTGACCAGAGCGATCACGATCAGCACGCACACCGTATAGCCATATGTGGACGGCTCGATCACAAACGGCAGGCGGAAGAAGTCCGAGCTCATCGCCTGGGCCATGCCCCAGGCCAGGCCCGCGCCAGCGACCAGAGAGATCGGCAGGGCCACCAGGGTCAGGATGGCGCTTTCGGCCAGCAAGATGTAGCTGACCGCGCCCTTGGTGAAGCCCAGAACCCGCAATGAGGCCAGCTCACGTTCGCGCTCGGCGAGGGAGACACGCACCGAATTGTAGATGACGCCCAAAGCGATCATCCCGGCGAAGAGCGTGTAAATGAAGATCGACTGTCCGATCGAGCGGTCCATCAATTCCGTGAAATTCTCTCGGGCGATCGAATGAAGCTGAACCCCCGCCACCAGCGGTGCGTCTTTCAAGTCCAGATACAGCGTGTCTGTATAAGCCGGGTCCACCCGCAAATTGACGCCGGAGATGACCCGCCCTTCGCCTAGCGCGGCGTTGAGGTCTTCCAGACGCATCTGCGCGCCCGAGCCAATCAGAACATCTGGCGTCTGGGCCACCAGTTGTTCCAGCCGCGGTCGGGAGCCTTCGGTGATCTGCGCAGTCAAGAGCTCGCCCGACCGTACATGAAGCCGGTTCGCCAGATCCTGAGACAGGATCAGACCGCCCGGCGGCGGTGAGACAGTGCGTCCCCGGCCATCCATCATCCGTGACAGAGCCGGATCATCAACAACCCCGGTGAGCCCCATCAGGACCTCGCGATTGTCATAGCGCAGCCGCGCGCTCGCCGTCCGGAAAGGCTCCGCCTCAAGCACGCCTTCGCGCCCGGCGAGATCATGGAAGGCCGCCATGGACCGCGGCTCGACAAAGCTCACCGCCATGTCATGCCGGTTGGAGAGGTCGAAATAGTTTTCGATCATCACCTCCATGGCGTCGAGAAAATAGAGCGTCATCACCAGAAGCACGCCCGAGGCCGCGATGCCGGTCACGGTCAGTCCCGCCCGCACAGGCCAGCGGAAAATCTGGCGCATGACCATGCGGCTTTGGTGATCGAGCACGCTGATCCGGGTCAGCATCACCCCGGCGCCCCGCGAATAATCCGGCGGCGGCGGCGGGCGCATCGCCACCGCCGGCTCCAGCCGGGCCGCCTTCAGCACAGACCAGATCGCGCCGCCGCCCACCGCAATGACTGTGACCAGCCCCCCGATGACGTAGACAGAGGGGCTGGCGGCGAAAATGAGAAAGGGAAAGCTGTAATACTGCACATACATCGTCGCCATGGCGTGCCCGAGCCAGGTTCCCAGGGCAAAACCGATCACCAGCCCCAGCGCGGCGATAACGCCGACAAGCTTGAGATAGTGAAGGGACACGGCCTCAGACGAATAGCCGAACGCTTTCAAGAGCCCGATCTGCTCACGCTCCACCGCGATCAGTCGCGAGATCACGATGTTCACCAGAAACGCCGCCACCGCCAAAAAAATCGGCGGCAAAATAGCGCCCATGGTTTGCAGCTGATCGAGTTCGCTTTGCAGGAAGGCGGCTGAAACATGCTCGCGGCGCGTATACGCGCCAGCTCCGCCATAAGGTTCAAGAATGCGGTCGATCGCCGCCCGGACCGGTTCAGGGTCCGCCCCGCGTGACAGGCGCACCACCACTTCATTAAAGGCGCCTTGTTGATCAGCGGCGGTCTCCAGCGCCTCGCGGTCCATCCACAATACGCCGAACAAGGACGGGTCCGGAACGATCTGGCCGGGGGCTATGGCGTAGACATATTCTGGTGAGAGCGCGACGCCAGAGATCGACAGCCGCTCTTGACCCCCGCGAATGGTGACCGTGACAACATCGCCGACGCTCAGCCCGTGGGCTGTCGCAAACCCCTCCAGCACCACGACCTGATCACGGCGCGCCGGGTCCGGCAAAGAGCCGACAACCAGATGAATGTCATTGACCAGAGGTCGTCCGGCATGTGGCAGGGAATAAATGACGCCGCTGGGCGGTTCGGCCATGTCGGGTATGTCAAACAACACCGGCGCGAGAATGCGTGACTGAGCGGCGGCGACGCCGTCAATCTCGCGGATATCGTCAATGATGGCGTTGGGGGCGCGCACCGCCGGCGCCCAAATGTCTGCGAACCGGTAGCGCTCGTAATAGGCGGAGCGGGTCTCATCGAGCGAGCCCAGCATGCCCGCCATCACCAGATGCACCGAGACGCCGCCCGCAATCACCAGAGCAATCGCCAAGGCCTGGCCGCGCATGGACCAGAAATCACGCCAGAGCTTGAGGTCCAGCACAGAGAGCCATCGCCGGATCACCAGACGAGCTCCTGAGGATCCAGCTTGGTGGCGTTCTCCCGGTTCTCTCGAATCTGACCATCGCCGAACACGATGACCCGGTCAGCCATGTCCGCCACAGATGCATTATGGGTGATGATGAACGTCGTCGCGCCCATGGTTTCATTCACCTCGCGCAGCGCCTGCAAAACCTTGATGCCGGTTGCGGAATCAAGCGCACCCGTCGGCTCATCGCATAACAGAACTTCAGGCCGTTTCGCGATGGCGCGCGCAATGGCGACGCGTTGTTGCTCGCCGCCGGACAGCTCGGCTGGAAAGTGATGAATGCGTTCGTGCAGCCCCACCAGCGCCAGCGCCTCTTCGGGCGGCAGCGGATCGCGCGCCACCTCGGTGACAAGCGCCACATTTTCAAGCGCGGTCAGGCTGGGCATCAGATTGTAGAACTGAAAGACAAAGCCCACATGATTGCGACGATAGCGGGTCAGCTGGCGCTCACTCGCCGCGTGCAAGGGATGTCCGCGAAAGAACACTTCTCCGCTAGAGCCGCGATCAAGCCCTCCGAGTATATTGAGCAAGGTGGATTTGCCGGATCCTGACGGCCCGAGCAAAACGACAAGCTCGCCTTCCGGCGCCAACAGGTTGACGCCGCGCAAGGCGTGAACAGCTCCCGCGCCTTCCCCGTAAACCTTGCACAGATCGCGCGTTTCAAAGCACGCGAGAGGTGATGTCTTCGCCATCTGACCTGATCCCCGCCTGATCGAAACTATGTTAGCGAGATCGAGTGACATAAGTCAGTCAGGACAGAGACGCGACGCTGTTTCATCTTGCCGCACCTGCACACACACGGCCTTAATCAGGCCGCAAGCATATGATTTGACTATGTGGATCAACGCATCCTGCGACGCTTGGCGCATTTGCCGCCCCCTCTCTGTCGCGCTAGATGCTCGTTCAGACCCGAATGCAACAGGAGCAAGTTCCCAATGCGTATGATTTTCGCCGGTTTCGCCGCTCTCGCCCTGACAAGTGTGGCTCAGGCGCAAGATGACGCCGACGCCAGCATCTTGGCAGAGCTGGGCGAGCCTTATGTCAGCGCCAGCATCGAAAACGGCGCCCGGATTTATCGCCGCTGCCAGTCGTGCCACACCGTCGAGGAAGGCGGCCGCAACATGGTTGGCCCCAATCTGCACGGCGTGTTCGGCGCCGAGGCCGGCGCCAAGGACGGTTTTCGGTATTCGCCTGCTATGAGTGAGTCCGGCATTGTCTGGACGGCAGAGACGATGGACGCCTATCTGACCAATCCACGCACTTATATCCCGCGCAACCGTATGAGCTTCGCCGGCCTGCGCGATGAAGACGATCGCAATGACCTGATCGCCTGGCTGGCGGTGAACACGAACTAACGGGTTCGGTCGTGCTGTTACAAAAAACCCCGGAGCCTCGCTCCGGGGTTTTTCTGTATCATTCCGCTGGCGCCGCGGGCGTATCGACCGGATCTGCGCCGCGCACCTCACGCGCTTCCTTATCAAGCTGGCGCGTCACCCAGTTCGGCGTCTTGGTGTAGCGACCCAGGACCCCGTATACGGCCGGCACCACGAACAGAGTGAACAGCGTCGCCACCATCACCCCGGTGAAAATCACCAGACCGATGGTCACCCGCGTTTCAGAGCCGGGACCGCTGGCGATCACCAACGGGAAAGCGCCGATGGCGGTGGACACGCCCGTCATCAGGATCGGACGCAGGCGGGTGACGGCGGCTTCGAGCGTCGCTTCGGCGAGGCTCATCCCTTCCTCGCGCAGCTGGTTGGCGAACTCCACGATCAGAATGCCGTTCTTCGCCGCAAGACCGATCAATATGATCAACCCGATCTGGGAGAAAATGTTCAGGCTCGACCCGCCCATGTAAAGGCCGAACAGGCCGCCAGCGACCGCGAGCGGCACGGTCAGCATGATCACGGCGGGCTGGATGAAGCTTTCAAACTGCGCCGCCAGCACCAGGAAGACGATCAGAAGCGCCAGCCCAAACGCGAAATAGATCGCATTGTTGGACCGCAGGAATTCGCGCACTTCGCCCACATAGGTCGTGCCGACTTCCGGCGGCAAGGTGTTCGCGGCCCAGGCGTCGAGCCATTCCACAGCCTCACCAATGGTGTAATCGCCCTGAATGGTGGCCGAGACGGTCACCGCGCGCTGTCGGTCAATGCGCGACCGGCTGGGCGCCTCGCCCACTTCACGCAAATTCACAAGGCTCGAGAGCGGAATCAGATCGCCAGACTGCGCCCTGACAAACAGGGCTTCGAGGTCGTTCTGGCTGGAGCGGTCCGCCTGACGGTTCTCCATGATCACATTATAGGCCTCGCCGCGATCAATGAACTGACCCACCCGGCGCGAGCCCAGATGGGTTTGCAAGGTGCGGCTGATATCAGACACCGACACGCCCAGAGCCGCCGCCCGTTCGCGATCGATATCAACCAGCAGACGCGGTGCGGTGGGTTGATAATCCTTGCGAGCGCGGATGAGATTGGGGTTGCGCTCGGCCATGTCCGCAATCAAGCGATCCGCCTCGCGGTCCAGAAGCTCGTATTCAGGGCCTTGCAGCACAAACTGGATATCGTTGCCGCCGCCTCCGCCGCCGCCCAGGGGCGAACGCATGGATACGAAGGCGCGGACACCTGGCAACTGGCCCAGACGCGCATTGATCTCACCCACGATCTCATTGCCCGGACGGCGCTCGCCCCAGTCGGTCATGCTGCCGATGATGATGCCGGAGTTATACCCCGACCCGCCCCAGCCCGGCGACACGACCAGAACCCGTCGCAGATCGCCATTGTCCAGATAGCTGGTGACGATCTCTTCGGCCTGCATCATCTGGTCACTCATATACTCAAAGCTCGCCCCTTCATGAGCGCCTACAAAGCCGAAGAAGCTGCCGCGATCAGAGGGCGGGGTCAGCTCGCCAGGCAAGCGCGAGAACATGAAGGCCGAGCCCGCCACCGCCACGATGATCAGTGGCGCGACGATCCAGGGCAGGCTCAGAATGAGTTTCAGGCTGTGGCGATAGCTCAGCTGAACCTGATCGAGGCCTCTGTTCACCCAACGGGCGGGACCGCGCAGTTCAGTGCTGGGCTTGAGCAGTTTGGACGTCATCATCGGCGAGAGGGTGAGCGCGACGAAGCTCGACAGCACCACAGCGCCGGTGATGGTCACCGCCAGTTCGGCGAAGATCCGTCCGATCAGGCCGGGCAGGAAAATCAGCGGCATGAACACCGCCACCAAGGTCGCGGTGGTCGCGACCACAGCGAAAAACACCTGCCGCCCGCCGCGTTCGCTGGCCAGCATGGGCGGTTCGCCCAGATCGACCCGGCGCTGGATATTTTCCAGGACCACGATGGAATCGTCCACCACCAGCCCGATCGCCAGCACCAGCGCCAGAAGCGTCAGGATATTGATGGAGAAGCCGCCCGCCGCCAGGATGGCGAAGGTCCCCACCATACACACTGGCACCACAGCGGCCGGCACAATGGCCGCGCGGAAGCTCCCGAGAAAGAGGTAAATCACCAGCACCACCAAAGTGGCCGCCACGGCGAAAGTGCGCCAAACCTCCTTGATGGATTCCTTGATGAAAATCGTATCGTCAGAGCCGGCGACGATTTGCATGCCCTCGGGCAATTGCGGACGCAAACGATCGATAGCGGTGTTGATCTCATCAGCCACAGCGACGGAGTTGGCCTTGCTTTGACGCACAAAGCCCAGCCCCACCATGTTCTCGCCATTGCCGCGGAACAAGGAGCGGTGCTCTTCCGCCTCAAGCGACACATCCGCGACCTCGCCCAGACGGATCACATGTCCGTCTTCTGACACGCGGATCGGCATGCGCGCAAAGGCGTCCTCATCTGCGAACAGGCGTTCAACGCGCACAAACAGCTGGGTATCGGCGGTTTCAACAGCGCCGCCTGGCGCCTCGACATTTTCAGAGCGCAACGCGGCTTCGATGTCTGACACCGTCACCGACCGCGCCGCCATTTCATATGGATCAAGCCAGATGCGCATGGCGTAGCGGCGCTGCCCGCCTATGCGCACATTGGCGACACCATCAAGCACGGTGAACCGATCAACAATGTTGCGATCCGCGTAATCGGTCAGTTCTTCGCGGGTCATCCGGTCAGAGCTGAGCATGTACCACAGGAAGGGCCGCGCATCGCTGTCCTGCTTGGACACTTCCAGGCCCTGGACATCCTCAGGCATGCGGTCGCGGATGCGGGAGACAGCGTCGCGCACATCATTGGCTGCGGCTTCAATGTCGCGTTCGAGCGTGAAGGTAATGGTGACGCGTGACGAGCCATCGCGCGAGGACGAGCTGATCGTGTCCACGCCTTCAATGCCGGACAGACTATCCTCGATCACCTGAGTGACGCGGTTTTCCATCACCTCGGCGTTGGCGCCAGGATAGTCTGCGCTGACGGAGACGATGGGACGGTCCACATCGGGCATTTCGCGCAAGGGAAGCTCTTGCAAGCCCATGAAACCGAAGACGATGATCAACGCGCTCGCCACAAAAGCGAGCACAGGCCTGCGGACGGCGATATCTGTCAGGGTCATCGCGCGGCCTCCCCGGTCTGGATATCAAGGCTTTGCCCGCCGCCTTGCGCCGGCGCATTCGCAAGCTCTACGGGAGCGCCCTCACGCACGCGATGCACCCCTTCTGAGACGATGCGTTCCCCCACGCTCAAGCCGCTGACAACTTCGACCATGCCTTCATTTCGCAAGCCCAGAACGATGTCCCGCCGCGCCGCCATAGGGCCGGCCTGACCGTCTGTGATCACATAAACGAAAGTCTGTTCGCCAAAGCGAACGATCGAGGACCCCGGTACGGCGGGATTCTGACGCTCATCGCGGCGCAGCTCGACCGTCATCAGCATGCCAGGTCGCAAACGACCGTCAGCATTGTCGATCAGCGCGCGGACAGTCACCGTCCGCGTGGCGGGATCGATGCGACTGTCAACCTGGCTGACCTCGCCTTGAAACAGCTCATCAGGGAAGGCCGCGCTCCTGGCGCGCACGACTTGACCGGCGTCAATCACCGACAAAAAGCGTTCAGGCACAGTGAAATCAAGCTTGATCACCGAGGTATCGTCGAGCCGGGCGATCACGTCTCCCGGGCCAACCAGTTCCCCCACACTGACGGTGCGCAAACCGATGACGCCGGAAAACGGCGCCCGGATAATGCGATCCGCGACGCGCGCTTCAATCGCTGCGACCCGCGCCCGGGCGCGATCGAGCGCCGCTTGCGCTTCGTCCAGCCGCGTGCGGGAAGCGACTCCGCGGTCTGTCAGGTCTTGGATACGTGCGATATCCCGTTGCGTCTCACGCAGTGTGGCGCGCGCCTCGCTCAATCCTGCGGCCTCTTCAGCGTCCGCCAACTCTACAAGGATTTCACCTTGCTCGACCCGGGCGCCGGAATCAAAATCCAGCCGAGCAATGATGTCAGAGACTTTCGCGGTCAAACTGACAGACTCATTGGCCCCGGCATTTCCAAGGGCTTCAACCACGTCAGCAAAGGTTTCTGGCTGAACGGTGTGGACAGACACCAGGGTGCGCCCCCCGCCCCATCCTCTGGCCTGATCTTCGCCGCCAGACATGGCCCGGACGACCACAGCCAGAGCCATTACGGTAAAAATGACCGCTGTCGCCGCCAGAAATAGCCAACGCTGCATCTGCCCGTCTCCTGAAAATATCTATGTGCTCGATATGCGCCGTTTAATACAAAAAACAAAAATGGCACGCTGAAATGAATTTAAAACTCACGCCAGAGCGCAAGCATATACGCGCGCTCCGGCGCTAATCCGTCGCTGTAAAAGGAGTTAATCGCACCAAACTGCAAGGAAAGCCGGTCTGCGATGGGTGCAGTCACAGATATGTGAACCCGGTGACTTTCATAATCCGAGCCGCCGCTACGCTCTCCCCAGGCTGAATATGTCTGCGCCATCACCAGCCAGCGCTGCGCAGGACGAACGCCGAAGGTGAGATCCATACGCTGCTCTGCTCCGCCCTCAATGGAGCGGTTGCGATGCGCCAGTTGGGCGTCCGCAAACATGTTTCCGCCGAGGCTGCGCCCGACCAGAATGCGCACGTCAGATCCCCAGACCGGACGAGCGCGCAAACCGTTTTCAAGGTCGGCGGGTGATCGGATAGCGCTGACTTGCGTGCTCACAACCCAATCGCGATGCTCAAAAGCGCGCAGGCGCAACCCCGTTTCCAGCTCCCCCCATCCCTGACTGACGGTGTTTAAAGACAGAGTGTAGACCGAGCCCGCTTTGCTAATCTGTCGCGCTGAGCGGCGAAAGCGCGTTTCCCGCGCCACGCGTCCCACCACTGTCAGACGGTCAGTCAGCCCGTATTCGGCGTAAATGGCGGTCTCAATCTTTGAAAACGCCGTATCGGGGGTGCTGAGGGCGAAGGCATGGTGGCTGGCCGTGGTGATCGTCAGGCCGCTTCCTGCCGGACGCACCCAGGCGCCGGCTGAAGCGGGCGCAGCGGTCAACGCCCATAAACCGATCACGCCTCCGCACAACCACAGCGCAGCCGCTGGCATCCACTTATTTGCCTGGCCACCGCCGCCCATCGCCCAGCCCCTTTACAGGAAGCCAAACTCAGGCGCGGCGACTTGTCCAGAAAATTCCCCTCAAGCGGGAAATTTATACGTCATATCCCGGGCTTTCACGATCCACGCGGCCACGAAGGGCGTGCCAGGCGATCTCAAGGAAGAGCTCATTTGTGACCCCTTCTTCGCCTTGCTTGAAGACCCGGGTCTGCATGGCGTCATCCCATTCAATCAACTCTGCGCCCGCGCCCTGAGCGAGGGTCTGGATCGAACAGGCGCGCTCCAGCAAATACATGCGCAGATAGCAATTGAACGGGTGGTCTCCCACGGTCAGCGTGCCGTGATTACGCAAGATCATCAGATTATTCGCGCCCAGATCAGCGACCAGACGCTCCTTCTCGTCCGCATCCAGCGCGATGCCTTCATAGTCGTGATAGGTCACGTCCTTCATCACATTCATCGCCAGCTGAGAAATCGGCAGGAGGCCGCGTTTCTGAGCCGCCACCGCGACGCCCTGATCAGTGTGAAGGTGCATGGCGACCTTCACATCCGGGCGTGCATGGTGGATCGCGGAGTGAATGGTGAAACCCGCGGGATTGATGCCATAGCGCGATGGCGGCAGGACATTGCCCTCAATATCGACCTTCACCAGGTTGGACGCCGTCACATCTTCAAACAAAAGGCCGAACGGGTTGATCAGGAAATGCTCGTCGGGACCGGGAACGCGCATGGAGATATGGGTGAAAAACAGATCATCCCATTTGTGCATCCGCGCCAGACGGTAGAGCGCCGCGAGGTCGCACCGCGCTTTCCACTCGTCTTCGCTGACCTGGTCTTTCACCGAGATTTGGCTGGCGTCGTCCATAAGGCTCTCCTCCCTCTGACAGGCGTTGTCTGCGCTCTCCCGCTCTTTGGCGGTTCTGTGAACACTGTTTACCGCATTTTTATGGCTCTGCCCATGCCCGACGGGCAAGCACAGGCGCGACTAAAGGTCTTTGGCCAGGCGTAACCCGGTCATCTGCCATTGGGCGTCCGGCGGGAAGAAATTGCGATAGGTGGTCCGCGCATGGTCGGGGGCCGTCAGGCATGATCCGCCCCGCAATACGAACTGGCCGCACATGAATTTGCCATTGTACTCACCAATCGCACCCTCTGCAGGCGCAAAACCGGGATAGGCGCTATAGGCGGACCGGGTCCATTCCCAGACTTCACCGAACATGGCTTGCAGATGTGCAGCCGATGTCTGCGGCTGAGGGTGAAGCACGCTGTCGGCGCTCGCCCAGCGCCCTGTGTCCGCCCCAAATCCCTGCGCGGCGTGCTCCCATTCGCGCTCTTCCGGCAGACGGGCGCCCGCCCAGCTGGCAAAGGCGCTCGCCTCGAAATAGTCGAGATGGCTGACAGGCGCATCAGGGTGTAACGCCTGCTCGCCATGCAAGGTGAATTCAGTCCATCGACCCTCCGGGCGGCGCCAGTAAAACGGCTGAGTGCGCCCCTCATCCTGCATCCGCGCCCACCCCTCAGAGAGCCAGAATTCCGGCCGCTCATAGCCTCCATCCTCAATGAAAGCGAGATATTCAGCGTTGCTGACCGGACGAGACGCCAAAGCGAAGGGATCCAGCCATGCCTTGTGCCGCGGACCTTCATTATCAAAGGCGAACGCGTCTCCTTCATGACCGAACTCCGCAAGCCCGCCCTCAAAGCTCAGCCAGACCGGGTCCGGACGTGTTGCGATCAGATCCGGCGCCGCGTCCAGCGTCCGCGCGTAAGCCGTCTGGGGAAAGCTGTTGCGCGACAGCACATGCTTGATGTCTGTCAGGAAGAGTTCCTGATGCTGTTCTTCATGCGCAATGCCGGTCTCGATCACGGTGCGATAGCGTTCGATCGTCTCAGCGCTCGCCTGATCAAACCAGTCATTAACGGCGCGATCCACATGGGCGCGATAGCTCAGAACCTCTTCAAGGCCGGGCCGGGTCAGGAAGCCTCGCTCCGGGCGCGCATGGCGCTCGCCGATCGCTTCATAATAAGAATTGAACAGATAATTGAATCGCGGATCAAAGGGCTGATAGCCCGGTTGCGCTTCTGAGAGCAGAAACGTCTCCCAAAACCATGTCACATGAGCGAGATGCCATTTGCCCGGCGAGACATCCGGCATGGTCTGCGCGCATAAGTCTTCTGCAGAAAACACCGCAGAGAGGGACTCCGTCCGCGAGCGAACAGCGTTATAGCGGTCTCTTAGAGCACTAAAGGCAACTGCATTCATGTCTTTAGCCATCTCAAACTCCGCCGTTGATAATGATTCACTAACCAAGATTCAGTCAATTTGGGCTAATGTTTCTTTCGGTCAGGCCGATTTAGCATGAGGGGCAAATGCTGCGTTCGACCTCAGACCCTGTGACCACGTCTACGATTCCGCCTGACAAGGCGGGACGCAAAGCGCTCGCGTTAACTGATCTTTGCACGCTTCGGCCTTTGCCTGAACCGGTCCTGGATGAGATCGATGTTCATCTCACAGGTTTTTTACAAGCAGCCGAGGCGCGTGTGCGCATTCAGGCGGCGTTGAAACTCTCGCAATGTGAATGGGCGCCGCTGGAGGCGGTGCGGGTTCTGGCCTTTGACGCTTACGAAGTGTCAGCCCTCATTTTATCGCATTCGCCCTGCCTGAAAGAGCAGGACTTGCTGGCGCTCACGGCCTTGGGGGCGGACCAGAGACTGGCGCTGGCGAAGCGCCGGTGCATCAGCAAATCCCTGGCGGAGCGACTGAGCGGGTATCGCGAGCGCGACTGTCTGGCGCAGCTCTTTGCCAATCTCGGCGCCCAACTGAGCGCAGTCTGCGCTGAACAAACCGCAGATATCATCAAGGCTGACGCCTTATTGCAGAACGCCTTGTCTCAACGGGGATCGCTGGAGCTTGAGTTCGCGCAAGCGCTCTATGACGCGGCCGGAGACGCCGTCAGCGCGCTGCTGAAAGAGGTGTGTCCCGAAGCCCTTGTCCACCTAGGCGCAACTGACGCGGACCATGATGAGGACAGCCTTGATGATCTCGGCGCCAGCCTCAGCAACCAATTGCACGAAAGTGAAGCACTGAACGCTGAAGACGTCTTGCGCGCCACCCAGAACGGTCGCGCCGATATCTCCGACCACGCGGTTGCGCGCCTGACCGGTCTGGCGCCTGCGGATTGGCGGCAGGCGCTGCGCCGCTCCCCGGTCCGCGTGTCAATACTTGCGGCGCGCGCCATGGCTATGAATATTGATCACGCGCATCTCTTCTTTGAAGCCTTGTGCGACCAGGGCCGCGCGCATCATTTGCCCGCAGACGCCGCCAAAAAGGCTGTTGGGGAGTTATATCAGCAATACTCCCGAGACACCGCACGTCAGGCCTTGCACCGGATGAGCGCAGACGGTTCAATCCACTAAGCCTTTCTCTTCCCCGCCGCGCCTTCACGGCGAGCTGACAGGAGCCGTCATGCGCCTGGCCTACCACGTCTCTGATCGTGATGACGCCCAAGCGGCCAAGGCCGATCTTGTCGAACGCTATGGAGAAAGCGATCTGCTGGACGCAGATGTGCTGATTGCCTTGGGGGGCGATGGCGTGATGCTGGATGCGCTTCACTCCGTCATGGGCCGCAAAATCCCTGTGTTCGGCATGAATTTCGGGTCCGTGGGCTTTTTGATGAACGAGCCGTGCGTCGAGGATCTCATCGCCCGCCTGGAACAGGCCGAACGCGCCGAAATCCACCCCTTGCGCGCCATTGTCCGCGACACCCGCGGGCAAACCTTTGAAGCGCTCGCGATCAATGAAGTTTCATTGCTGCGCGAGACCCGGCAGACCGCTAAAATCCGCGTGAGCATTGATGGCAAAACCCGCCTGGAAGAATTAGCGGCGGATGGCGTGCTGGTGGCGACGCCAGCAGGTTCTACAGCCTATAACTTTTCCGCTCATGGGCCGATCCTGCCGCTGGACGCGACCTTGCTGGCCTTGACGCCGATCAGCGCCTTCCGACCCAGGCGATGGCGCGGGGCGCTGTTACGCCAGTCCTCCATGGTCCGCTTTGACGTGCTGGAACCGCGCAAGCGCCCGGTCGCCGTCGTTGCAGACAACAAGGAGTTCCGGGACGCCGAGACGGTTACCATCTGCCAGGCGCCCGGCCACACCCTGACCATGCTGTTTGATAAGGGGCGCGCGCTGGACGAGCGTATTCTGCTCGAGCAATTCGCCACCTAACCTCATGGCTTACCGGGCATTAAAGTCTGACTGCTACCCAAGGCCTACACTGGCAGGGAGCCCGGATTGAAACCGCAGGACGCCTATCTCGCACTGGATCGAATGACGGTGGCGATTGTCGATGACAACGCCGCCATGCGAGGCATCCTGCGCACCATCCTGAACGCGATGGGTGCTGGGCGGATTTACGAAGCCGGCGATGTGCGCGCAGCCATGGACATCTTGCAGCATGAGCATGTGGATTTGCTGATCTGCGACTGGAAGATGGAACCGGTGGACGGCATCTCATTGGTGCGCTGGGTGCGCGATCCGCGCAAAAGCCCGTGCGCAACGCTGCCGATCATCATGCTCACCTGTTATGCGGAGGTCGAGCGCGTGAAAATCGCCCGAGACGCCGGCGTCACAGAATTTATGGTCAAACCGTTCAGCCCGGAAAGCATTTACCAACACATTTCCGCGATATTCAGAAAACCGCGGCGGTTTGTCGATTCTGACAGCTTTTTTGGACCAGACCGACGCCGTAAGGTAGACTCGCCCACGGAAGAAGAACGTCGTGGTGCGTAGAGATCAAGACGAACACATGGGAAGCGGAGCCTTCTAAGCATGGCAAAACCTGACAAGTCGGTTGAGATCATCAATCCGCCGAACATGCTCAAGGCCAAGGTTGGCGGAAAACTTCCTCCAGCAGATCAAGCGGCTATCGAACGCGCTGAAATGGCTTTGGGGCAGATCAAGCACCAGTTCCAGGACTGGCTGGCTGAAGAAGTCACCAAAATGGAAGCCCTGATCGATTCTGTCAGCCAAGACGGTCTTCTGGGTGAAAGCGGCGAAATGCTGTTCACGTCCGCCCATGATCTGCGCGGTCTTGGCTCCACTTATGAGTTTCCGATCATCTCGCGCATTTCCGGCTCGCTCGCCAAACTGGTCGAGACCAAAGAGCGCCGGTCAATTGCGCCCTTGTCTCTGGTTCGCGCCCATGCCAGCTCGATCCGCGCGGCGCTCATCCAGAATATCCGTACTGAAGATGATCCTGTGGGCCGTCAGCTCGCAGAAGAGCTGGAAACGCAAGTTATCGCACTGGTCGGCGCGGATTAATCCCCGCCGACCACGCGACTTTTCAATTCAAAAAGATGTTTCGCTCGCCAGTGTCTAGCTGGCGGCGGACAGGCGCATCTGGCTCAGCTCCGCCTCATCGGCGTCGAGACGATCTAGAATGTAATCCAGCTCAGCCTGGGGCACGCCCTGGAACTGGGTGAGGATACGTTCGGCCAACAGGCGGCGGAACCTCACGATATCCGGCGTTCCATTCGGGCCAATCTCAAGCGAATGCCAGGCTGATACTGCCGAGCGCGCAACCGGCAGGATCCGCTCGGGCATGCCAGCGCGCTTGAACAGCGTCTCAAGCCCTAACGACCCCGCGTCATGAACGAGCAGCCACGCTTTTTCATGCGTGACGCCGCTCATTTCGGCCATGCAATGCTCAAAAAAGCTCATATGGCCTCTAAAGAGCGAGCGCAGGATCAAGGACGGCGTCAGACGTCCGTTCAATTGCAATTGCTGAACGAAACGGCGTGGTTCGTCAGACAGGCCAGCTTGTTCGACAAGGTCCACTGTTGCGCGTTCGCGGGCGCCTTCCGCCAATTCAACGGCCAGTTGGGCCGGCAGGGCGTGGCGGTTCACCAGGGTCTGCATCGCGCTATCAGAAATATGAGCGATCAGTTTCTCGGTGATCGCGACCGGCAGAGAGCTGCGCAACACGAACTGGTCCAGAACGTCTGCATCCCCGTCAAACCGGCTAAGCGCGGACGCATAGCCGCGCGCATCGAACCGGGCGCCATTATTGGAAGCGAGAATCTTGACCGCCTCGCGGTCGCCCACTTCCACAATTTCATGGACCACGACCTCGGACACGTCTGATCGGGCGGCGACCGCCGCCTGCCGACGCGATGGCGACGAGCGCACGATCTCCACCAGGTCCTCATCGCTGAGAACCGGCGAGCCGGCGATGACAGGCATGGCGATGGAGTCGATGTCGTGCGCCAGCTTGCGCGCCACATCCGGCGGCAGATGCGAGGAGCGTTGCAGAGTGACCGACAGCGAACGACGCACGAGCTCCGCCGCATCATCGGCGAGAAGCCGGACGACCTCCGATCCGATCTTGCGTTCGTCATCGCTCAGGTCCACGGACGCAAAGCGGGCGCAGAATTTGCGCGCAGCCAGCGCGCGGCCTTCTGCATCAGTGGCGTCTGACAAGCGCTGGATATCATCGCGGGTCAGGCGAGCACGAAGGGTCTGAACAGTCATGGCAATACGAGCCTCATAATTGGTCTGTTCGCGCCCTTAGGGTCTCAACAAGAAGTTAACGACCTGTTGCGCGAATTATCGCCGAATTTATCTTTCGGAAGACGAGCGCTCGGGAGCGCGCAGAGATGCAAGCAGTTCCACCACTGCCGGGGTCAACACGCCATCGCCCACTCGGGCCGATCCGTAAGCGCTCTGAGCATAGCGCGCCCAGGAGGCCGCCATCGCCGTCACAGGCGAGGAAGCGTCCGTCACTGAAGCGACTTCACGGGTCAGGGTCACAGCCTCTCCGGTCAGATTCTCCATGAGTTCGCTGGCCTTGAGTGGACGCCCGTTGTCATAAAATACAGGTCGGTTGGCCGCAGCGGCGTTAGGAAACAACTGATCCGCGCGCTGATTGGGATTGGCTTCAACCGCTTCGATCAGGCGGACCGCCCCGCCTGCGCCCAGGAAATGGGCCGCATAAAGCTCACCGCTCGTGGGTTTGCGTCCGATGGCGCTCTCGATCCGGTTCGCATTCTCCGCCGCCAGCTCGCCCGCCATGACAGACGCAGCCTGCGGATCAAGGCGCAGATTGAGCACTGCCTCACGCTGGGCCGGATCAGACACCCGAAACCGCCCGTCGGAATTTTGCTCGATGGACGCCGCCGCATCCCCAAGGCCGTGCTCGGCCCCATACCGCGACACCATGGCGAACCAGGTTTGCTCGATGAACTGGAACATGCCCGCCGCGCTGGACGTGGTCGCGCGCGCATTGGCGTCAAAGCCGCTTTCGCGCGCCGCAGTGCGCATCAGAAAATCAAAATCCGCGCCCGTGCTTTGCGCCGCTCGGGCGATCAGGCTCGAAGGCGACAGCGCATTTGCGCCTGAATTGCTGATTGGATCGGACATGACTGACACCACGAATCGTTATCTCTCAAGCGTGCCAGAGATGTGGTAAACATTCGTTAAGCCTTCAGCCCCGGCCGCTCAGGCGAGAACGCCTTGGCTAAGTCTGTACGAGGGTCAGCCCCAAGCGCCTGTAGCAGCAACTCCGCCATGCCTGGCGCCGTCAGAACCCCGTTGCGGTATGCGCCCAGCGCCAGATACAGCCCGGGTTCCGCCTCTCCCACAATCGGCATGGCGTCAGATGAAAACGGTCGCAGTCCGGCCCAGCTCTCCACCACCGGACGCCCCGCCAGCGCAGGCATCGCCGCGCACGCGGCCGTTTTCAAGCGCTCAAGTGTATCGGGATCCGTCTCCTGCGCCCTTTCCCCCGGTTCAGAGCTGGCGCCGGCGATCAGGCGCCCGCCCGATTTGGCCGCCAGATAGATCGACAGGCCGCGCACCACGCGCTTGGGCGCTGCAAGATCGGAGGACTCAAAGCGGATCATCTGGCCTTTGACCGGCGTCATTGTCGCGAAGGCAGGCATATCGGCGAAGCGCTCAGCGCCGGTCGCCAGGATCACAGCGTCTGCGGCCAGGCGCTCACCCGTCTCCAAAACAACGCCCCGGACCTGCCCGGCGCTCCGGTCAAGCCCCGTCACCCGGCGCTGTTGAACGACCTCCCCGCCCCGGCTTCGCACAGCGTCAGACAGAACACGCCCCAAGGCCCGGTTATCCAGTTGCCCGTCATGGGGAAACGTCAAAGCGCAGCGCGACTTAGCAAGGGCGGGTTCAAGATGAGCGAGCGCTTCACCGCTGACCCGCGTCGCCTGTATGCCGAACCTTTTGGCCAGAGCCTCGGCCTGATCAAGGCGATCCATTTCGGCGCGCGTGAAGGCCGGGGTGACAGAACCTTGACTATCATACCCTAACGCTTGCCCGCTCCGTGCCTGCAGCGTCGGCGCCCAATCGCCCCACAACCGCAAAGACCGGCCAAGAAAATCCGCATAGGACGCCGCCAGCGGGTGAGCGGGATCAAGCTCAAAGCAGGTTTCAAACCCCGCCGCCAGCATTCCCCCGGACGCCCAAAGCGCGCCCTCGCCCGCCTTGCCGGCCTCCAGAACTGTCACGCGCACGCCTTTTTCGCAAAGCGCCCAGGCGCTCGCTAGGCCGATCGCGCCTCCGCCCACGATGACGATGTGCTCGGCCAGGTTTTGGGATAGATTACGAACTGACATGGGGCGGGCGCATCCACGGGACGAAACAAGTATCGGCCCCAGTGATGTAATCTGAGACGAAAGGCATAGCCATGGGACTTGCTGCAACCGTGCTGGGCGCCGCCCTTTTCACGCCCCTTTTCTTGTCCGGCGCCGCGATGGCGCAGGCGGAATCCGTGCCTCAGGCCTCTGAGAATTCACCCTGCGTGCGTCTGGTCAATATCAACGGCTATAGCACGCTTGGTGACCAGCATTTGCTGCTGAGCGGCGGCGCGAACCGCCATTATCTCGTAACGACCCGTCGATCCTGTTACGGCTTGGGACGCGGCATGCAGATCGGCCTCAGCTTTCCTGACACAACCCGCATCTGTAATGCGCGATTTGAGTATCTCGTGGTTCCCGATGGCGGGCGCTGCCGGATACATTCCATAGAAGAGGTAGATGACGCCTCCATGGCCCGGCGGCTGATCGAAGCGCGCGCCATGCAGTCAGACGGTGAAAGCCAGTAAGTAGCCCGTGCCATCTCCAAAAGCGGCTTAAGCTCAGCCCGTCGCCTCTGCGGCGGCGATATCCAGCTCTTCACTGGAGGCGCCCTCTTCAAGGACGGACAGGCAATCACGGACAAAACGCTCGCCGTCATGCTCGGTGCCGGTGTCCATCCAGGTCCGCCCCAGCGTCAGGGTGTAGAACTCGATGATCGGGCTGCGCCAGCGATCAAGCGTCCGGGCGCGCTCTGGGGCGCCGCGCGCGCCGCGCGCCGCGCTTTCCAGCGCCAGTTCGTACACGTCTCGCAAATAGGACAAGGTCGAAGGCGCATCCGCCAGCAAGGCGAGACTGCTGGTCGCTGCGGCTTTGACCTGCCGATCCCCTTCACGCAAAGCCGCCGCATGCGCGGAATCAGCCCCGGTCTGCCCCGGCTCTCTGAGATCAGGCACCAGCTCGATCAGCTCGGTCAGAAGGCACAGACCCTTGCGCAAATCCTGACGCAGCCGGATCGTTTGGGTCGGACGGCCATTGAGCTGCATTTGATCGAGATAGACTTGCCCCGCCTCTTCCAGCACCCGCTTCAGCGAGCTGCGATGCGTTGACGCGATCTCATGGCGCGCGCAAATCCGGTCGAGTTCTGCATCCGAATAAATCGGATCACTCTCGATAATGACAAACTGTGTCGTCCCGCCTGAACTCAACCGTCCCATATCCGCCTCTTCGAGCTTAGGGATTCGCGTGAAGAATTAATGGTGTCGCAATTCGCCAGACTCGCAAGACCTCGCGTTAACGATTTAGGCGGAAGCTGTGGACCAATTGCCTTTCCGCTTTTTTAGCAGCCAGTTGGCGATCACATTTTCTCGGCTCCGGGGAATTTTTGGGGTGCGGGGCGGATGACAGCGGACGGCGGGAGGCCCTATCGTGACCCCTCTCGCGACCAGATCGGCTGGAGTCGCCTCTCATGACTGAGTCTGCAGTGTCCCGCCCCATCGCCCCGGAACAGGCGGAGCTTATCGCCTATCTGAGCACGTCGGAGGCGCATGATGGCGAAACGCCCCAGCGCATCGACACGCATTTGTCGCATGTGTTTGTCGGCCCGCAGACCGTTCTGAAACTCAAACGCGCCCTCACCCTCGACTTTGTGGATTATTCCACCCCTGAAAAGCGCCGCCGGTATTGTGAACGGGAGCTCGCCGCCAATACCGACTGGGCGCAATCCTTGTATCTGGACGTCGCGCCCGTCTGGAAAACCCCAGCGGGCTTCCAGATCGGCGGGGACCGGCCCCGCGCCGCTCCCGTGGACTGGCTGGTGCGGATGCACCGCTTTGACGATGAAGACCGGCTCGACAAGCGCCTGAAGGCTGGCAGGCTGACCATGTCGCAGGTCGAGCGCTTCGCCGACAATCTGGCCGCCAATCATGAGCGCGCACCGCAGAGCGCCCAATCAGGCGCCTCGGAAACCGTTTCAGGCCTGATTGATCAAATCGGCGGCGATCTGCAAATGGCGGAGACGGACCAAGAGGGGCGGGACCGGAGCGCACGCTGGCGTGCGCTGGCGCACTCAGCGCTCAAGACCCACGCTGGGTTGTGCGAAGACCGGGCGCGACAGGGCAAGGTGCGTCAGGTTCACGCCGACCTGCACCTGAAGAATATCTGTGTCTGGCGGGACCAGCTCATCGGCTATGACGCGCTGGAGTTTGACGATACCCTGAGCACGATCGATCTGCTTTATGACGCCGCCTTCCCGGTGATGGATTTTATGCACTTCAAGGCGGGATGGGCGTCGAACGCTTTGCTCAATCGTTATCTGGCGCGGACTCGCGATTATGACGGTCTGCCCCTGTTTGATCTCTATCTGTCGCTGCGCGCCGCCGTGCGCGCCATGGCGAACGGCCTGGCCGGTCGGCACGTAGAGGCCGAGGCCTATCTCGATCTGGCGCTTGAGTGTCTCGCCCCATCGCCGAAGCCCTTGCTGATCGCGCTGGGCGGCCGCTCGGGCACCGGTAAATCCACCCTCGCCAGCGCCATCGCGCCGACGACGCTCGGCAAGCGCCCCGGCGCGATCATTTTGCGCAGCGACGTCATTCGCAAGGTGATGGTCGGGCAGTCGCCGGAAGCCCCCTTGCCGCCCAGCGCCTACACGCCTGAAGCCTCGGCCCGTGTCTATGCGGACATGGCGCAGCAGGCGCGCGCCTGCCTCGGCGCAGGCTATGCCTGCATCCTCGACGCAACCTTCCTGTCAGAAAAGTCCGAGGCCAACCTCGCGGACATCACCCGAGAGTTCGACGGCGAGGTGAAAACGCTCTGGCTGGAGGCTCCGGCGGAGGAGCTGCGCGCCCGCGTCGCCGCGCGCCGCGGAGATGCGTCCGACGCCGGTGTGGAGGTGCTTGAAAAGCAATTCAAGGAGTCCGAACCCCAAGGCTGGACCCGCGTCGATGTGTCCGGTTCGAGAGAGAAGGCGCTTACGGCGCTCAGACGGGCGCTGGCGTAAGCCGCATCCGTGCGGTGTCGTGTGATCAAATGAATGAAAAATGGTACCGCCTTCTGGAATCGAACCAGAGACCTCTAGATCCACAATCTAGCGCTCTAACCAACTGAGCTAAGGCGGCACGCTATGCGCCCTGCCGGGGCTTGGAAGCCCGGTCGGCAGGGCGCGGAAACTAGCGCTGCGTGCGGCGGCGCGCAAGACCCGTGTCTGCGCTTTGCGCACACCCGGTTCAGTGCTCAGGCATAGCCCCGCTCGGCGATATGACGCTCGAGATTTTCAATGCGTGTGGCGTCCGAGGGGTGGGTGGACATCAACTCGATCGGACGACGCGCGTTTTGCGCGGCCTTGGTGCGCCAGAATTCCAGCGCTTCTGACGGACGGTAACCCGATCGCGCCATGTAATCGACGCCCAGAATATCCGCTTCCAGCTCATGCTGGCGCGAATAGGGCAAGAGCACGCCATAGGTGACGCCCGTCCCCAATATGCCGGCCCAGGTGTCGCTGTTCTCCACATTGGCCGCGCCGAGACCCGCGTTCACCACAGCCAGTCCCAGCCCCGCCGCGGCTTGTTGGCGGGCGCGCTGAGCAGCGTGATTGCGGCTGAGATGCGCCACTTCATGGCCCATCACCGTGGCCACCTGGTCATCATTGCTCATGGTCTCAAGGATGCCGCGATAGAAGGCGACCTTGCCGCCGGGCAGCACCCAGGCGTTTTGCTGGTCTGAGTCAAAGACTACGAATTCCCACTGGTATTGGGTCAGTCCGGACGCCGGAACAATCCGCTGGCCGACGCGGCGCACACGGTTATTGAGCGTACGATCCTGGCTGATGCGCTCTTGCTGGCGCGCCTGCTCCCAGGCGGCTTGGGAAGCCTGCATGATCTGGGCGTCAGACACCAAAGCCGCGCCAAAGCCGCCATCAGTCGCGCAGCCCGCCAGCGGAAACACCGTGCCCGCCGCCAGGCCGACCAGCAATTCACGGCGCCCCATGGTGACGCGCGGCAAGGCGTTCAGTTCGTCTTCGGTCATCATGCTCTCCCCTGTATATTCTTGCGGCCTGTTCGCCATCAAATCGCCGCTTCCAGCCCTTACCTGCTGTGGCCAGACTGAGCGATATGGTGAATCATTGTCGCTCATCGCGGGAAATCCGCAAGCGGGGGACGGGCTGCGCCCGCCCTTGAACGTACCAGTGTTGGAGCTGAGCTCATGCGCCGTCTGATTATCGCCCTGCTAGTCCTGTTCGTTCTGGTGATTGGCGTGGCTGTTCTGGCGCCCGCGCTTATCCCTACGGATCTTATTCGTGACCGCACCCAGACCGCCGCCAGCCAGACCCTGGGCCGCGAGGTGCGGTTGAGCGGCGATATCCGCCTGCAAATCCTGCCCCAGCTTCAGGTGCGCGCCCAAAACGCGGAGATCGCAAATGCGCCGGGCTTTGGCGAGGCGCCGTTCGCCGAAATGCAGGAAATGCGGGTGTCTGTGGCGTTGATCCCGCTCTTGTCGCGCCAGGTGGAGATCGAGGAGTTCGTGCTGGTCGAGCCGGTGATCCGGCTTCAGTCGAACGCGCGCGGCAACAACTGGACGTTCGGAACCGGTGCGGAGCAGACAGCCCAGACATCCTCGAGCGAGGGCTTCCGGCGTCAGCCCGGCGCCCTGCCCTTTGACGCCAGCTTTGGCGATGTGCGCATCCAGAACGGCGCCGTCTATTTTGAGGACGGATCGCAAAGCCGGCGGATCGAAGCGCTGGATCTGACTGTGGAGCTGCCCTCTGTCGACGATCCCGTGGGTTTGCGCGGATCGTTTGAGGCGGATGGCCGTCCGATGACGTTCACGATCGAGCTCGGCTCCCTGCGCGATTTCTTTGAGGGGCGGGAAACGCCGTTCTTGACCACGCTGAACGGCCCGTTGGCGGATCTGACGCTGGAGGGGCGCTTTCTGGAGAGCCCTGAACTGGCCTATGAGGGCGAGGTGGATGTGACGCTGCCCCTGCGGGCTTTGGCGCGCTATCTGGGGGCGGACCTGCCTGATGGCGACATCTTCCGCCAGTTCAGTGCGCGCTCGGACCTGTCCGGCGAACCCGGCATCGTGCGGCTGCGCGGCGCGAGGGTCCAGTTTGACGATGTGGCCGCCAATGGTGATCTGACGCTGAATTCTGCCGGCGCGCGGCCGCGCATTACGGGCAATCTGAGCACCGCCCTGCTCGATCTCACCCCTTATATACCCGCAGACAGTGCGCCACAGGCGGGACACAACGCCAATTCAGGGGTGTCGCAATGGAGCGATGAGCCGATTGATCTGGCGCCCCTGCGCACCATGGATTCCGAACTGACCATTCGCGCCGATGAGCTGAAAGCGCGCGATATCGAGATCAGCGACGTGACCGCCCTGATCACGGTGGACCAGGGCCGGATGACCGCGCGTCTGAACCGGTTCCAGCTTTATGGCGGTCTGGGCGAAGCCGTGGCAGTGATCAATGCGCGGTCCAACACGCCCAGCTTCTCTTTCAACGCCAGTCTGGACGGGCTGGAGGCCCAGCCCTTCTTGCTGGCGGCGGCGCAGTTTGACCGCCTGATCGGCGATGGCGGCATGAGCATGGACCTCACCGCCAGCGGCGCCAGCCCGGCGGCCATCATGAACTCGCTGTCTGGCACGGGGCGCTTTGATTTCACCGATGGCGCGCTGCGCGGCGTCAATCTGGCCCAGATGATCCGAACCATTCAGACCGCGCTGCAAAACCGGGCCCTGCCCACCGCCTTCGCCGATACCGAACAGACGGATTTCTCCAGCTTGGGCGGCAGTTTTACGATCACCAACGGCGTGGTGCGCAATACCGACACCACAATGCTGAGCCCGCTCTTGCGCGTGCTGGGCAATGGCGAAATCGATCTGGGCGGTCAAAGTATTGATTACCGCCTCACTACGCGGGCGGTGCAGTCCCTGGCCGGTCAGGGCGGCGAGCTCGACCTTCAGGGGCTGGAAGTGCCGGTGCGCTTACGGGGCGGTTTCAACTCGGTCTCCGCCGGGATCGACTTTGAAGCGGTCGCGCGCAATCTGCTGCGCCAGCAAGCCGGGCGTCTGATCGGCGGCCAGATCGGCGATAGCGGCGACGGTCAAGAGCCCGCCTCCCCCGAGGATGTGGTGCGCGGCCTGTTCGGTCAGCTCCTGAACAATGCCCGCAATGATGATGACGGCGCCGCAGACGAGCCGACAGACGGAGGCGATGATGACGGAGATACGCCGAACTAGGTCTTGATCCTTTGGGCGCGGGCTTATCTACTTGTTCCTAACGTGCAGGCCAGAAGCCTGCCGCACAGACGGGGAGCAAACAGATGAAAAAGATCGCCGCCGCGGGCGTCGTCGCCGCCATGGCCTTTAGTGAATTTGGAGCGTCAGCAGGCGCGCAGGACTTTTATCCCGGCGACCGGGTGAGCGGCGATCATTTCGCCACCCGCTCGCCCGTCACCGCGACGAACGGCATGGCCGCGACCGCCCACCCGCTCGCGACCCAGGTTGCGCTCGACATCTTGAAGGCTGGCGGCAATGCGGTGGACGCGGCCATCGCCGCCAATGCAGCGCTGGGTCTGATGGAGCCCACGGGCAACGGTATTGGCGGCGACATTTTTGTCATCGTCTATGACCCTGAAACGCGCCAGGTCTATGGCCTGAACGGCGCCGGTCGCTCGCCCATGGGGCTGAGCTATGACGAGGTTGTCGAGATCGTCGGCGAAGACGGCGCCATTCCCCCGCTCGGCGCCCTGCCCGTGTCCGTGCCCGGGACGGTGGATGGCTGGTACACCCTGCACGAGCGCTTTGGCGAAATGCCGATGTCGGACATCCTCGCCCCCACTATCCGCTACGCTGAAGCGGGTTTCCCTCTCACCCAGACCATCGCCTATTACTGGGATCGCAACATGACCATCCTCGAGAACCGGTTCTCACAGGACCAGTTCGAGGAGTTTGACAACGCCCGCGCCACCTATCTGACCGAAGACGGCGATGCGCCGCGTGAAGGCGAAATTTTCCGCAATCCGGATCTGGCGAACACCTTGCAGCAGATCGCTGAAGGCGGGCGAGACGCCTTTTACGAAGGCGAGATCGCCCGCACTATCGACGCCTATATGCAACGCATTGGCGGCTGGATCCGCTATGAGGATCTCGCCAATCACCGCTCGGAATGGGTGGACCCGGTCAGCGTCAATTATCGCGGCTATGATGTGTGGGAATTGCCGCCCCAGGGACAGGGCATCGCCGCTCTGCAAATGCTGCAAATCCTGGAAGACTATGACCTCGCCGGCATGGGCTATATGAGCGCTGACGCGCTGCATGTGCAGATCGAAGCCAAACGGCTCGCCTTTGAAGACCGGGCGCGCTTCTACGCCGATCCCGATTTCGCCCCGGCTCCGATCGAGGCGCTCCTGAGCGAGGCTTACGCCGATCAGCGTCGCGCCCTCATCTCCATGGAACAGGCCATGGAGAGCGTGACCCATGGCGATCCTGCCATTCTGGAAGACGGCGACACGACTTATCTGACAGTAGCGGACGGAAACGGCATGATGGTGTCGCTGATCCAGTCCAACTTCCGCGGCATGGGCACGGGTCTGGTGCCCGACGGGCTGGGCTTCATGCTGCAAGATCGCGGCGAGCTGTTCAGCCTTGATCCGAACCACCCCAATGTCTACGCGCCAGGCAAGCGGCCCTTCCACACCATCATTCCCGCCATGATCACGCAGGAAGGCGACGGCGTGATGAGTTTTGGTCTGATGGGCGGCGGCATGCAGCCCCAGGGGCATGTGCAGATCGTCTCCAACATCATCGATTTCGGGCTCAATGTTCAAGAAGCGGGCGATGCCGCGCGCTGGCGCCATGACGGCTCGACCTCTGAAACCGGCGATGCCGGTGAAACTGCAGGCGTTGGCGTTGTGCATCTGGAAAGCGGCGTGCCTGCAGAAGTCCGCGCCGCGCTGGAAGCGCGCGGCCATGTCATCGGCGACAGTGATGGCGGCTTTGGCGGTTATCAGGCCATATGGCGGGATCGCGACACCGGCGTTCTTTATGGCGCCAGCGAGATGCGCAAGGACGGAAACGCTCAAGGCTATTAAGGTCTTGAAGCGTAGATGAATGACGGGGCGAAATGGCTTTCAGTCCCGGTTCAGGTTGAGGGCTTCATAGACTGAGGCCTACTCTGATCTGGTTGTTAGGAGACTGAAATGCGTTTCGCCCCTGTAATGCTCGCCGCCTTGGCCGGACTGGTCGTCGTGGCGGACCTGGCTGAAGCCCAACGCAATGGCCGCGGAGATCGAGGCGACCGTCAGCGAGGCGCGACCATCACCCTGTATGACGCGCCGAATTATCAGGGCCGATCCGTGGTGATCGACTCTGACGCGGAAAACCTTGACTGGGTGAACTTCAACGACATGGCCAGCTCGATCCGTGTCAGCCGCGGTCAATGGGAGGTCTGCATTGACTCCGGATATCGCGGCTCCTGCCAGGTGATTGATTCCGATCTGCCGAACATGACTCAATGGGCGTTCAATGACCGCATCAGCTCAGTGCGCCCTGTCCATGACCAGGGACGACGCGGGCGCACGCGCGATAATGGCGTCACCTTGTGGTCCGGCACGAACTTCACCGGCCGCAGCGTCACTTTGATTGAACCGGTTGGAAATCTGAGCCGACTGGGCTTCAACGACGCCGCCCAGTCCATCGAGGTGCATTCGGGCGACTGGACCTTCTGCCAGCATGATGATTTTGGCGGTCGCTGCGTCCAGATTGATCGCGATGTGCGCAATCTGGGCACGTTCAACCTGAACCGCGAGATCACCTCCGCCACCAATCGGCGCGTTGTGCGTGATGATTACGATTACGGCGGTCGTCCCGGCTATGGCTCCAACCGGGTCGATGGCGGCGTGCGGGGCGTCGCGACGGTGTTCTTCGCCGAGCCCACCGTTAACGGCTATGCCGTTTCAGCGTGTGAAGGCGGCGGCTATGGCCGCTGCGGTCAAAGCGCGGCGAATGATCTGTGCCGGGTCAGCGGCATGAACCGCGCCGTCTATTACGGCACGGTGCGCGCTCGGGGGTCGGTCTGGTCGCTGGATGAACGCCGCACGGTCCAGGGTCGAGAAGCGCTGGCGGACGTGCTGTGCGTGCGCTAACCACGTATCAGGCCATCAAGAAAAACCCCGGCGCTGAGCGCCGGGGTTTTTTGTGTCCGCTCTCAGGCTGAAAGCCTCAGGCGCCCGCCCGCTGAAAGGGATAAAAGTCAGATCCCAGCCCCAGAATGCTGGTCAAAGCGTCCAGCGCCTCTCGGCTTTCCGTCACAAGCGCCGGATCGCCCAGATCCCCCGGCGCCAGTTCCTCGCGGTAATGGGTCTGCGCCCAAGCGGTCAGCGATGCATAAAGCGCATCATCCATCATTACCTTGGGATTGACCGACCTAAGCTCGGCCTCCGTCAGAACCACCCGTAAGCGCAAACAGGCAGGCCCGCCGCCATTGCGCATGGACTGGCGCACATGGGCGAACTTCACCGCGCCTATGGGGCCATTGCCCGCCACCATTCTTGCGCAATACACATTGGTGGACTCTGTCTCTTCGGTTTCGCTGGGCGCCAAAAGGACCTGACGGTCCACCCCCGGCATGATCAGAAGCTGGGAATTGAAAATATAAGAGGTGATCGCATCGCCAAGCGGCACGTCCGCATCGGGAACTTCCACAAATATCGGGTCGAACAGACCGTCCGCCGCACGGCGGATGGCGTCGAGCGCCGCGGCTTTGTCCTCAAAGGCGTGCTCGTGAAAGAACAGCACGGGGCCCGTGCCCACACACACCACGTCATTATGAAAGGCGCCGGCCTCAATGGCTTTGCGCGACTGGCGAATATGTACTGTGCGCTCAGGCTTCAGGCCATGACGGCGCTCAACGGCTTCACACGCTTGCAAGGTTTGCCGGGCCGGAAACTTGCCGTCCCAGGCTTCGAACGCATCGCGGCCATGCACAAAAATCTCGACGCCCTGCCCGCCATGCTCGGCGCACAGGCGCACATGATTGGCCGCGCCCTCATCGGCGAAGGCGGACTGATAAGGCAGCGCATCATGCACGGCGAAGCGCGAAGGGTCGGAGAAGATCGCCGACAGCGCCCGCCGGGTCTGCTCGCCCTCAATCGAGCGGTGCAACGCCGTCAGGAGGTTCGCCGGCGTGAAATGCAGACGTCCGTCTGATGTGTCAGCGCTGGGGCTGACCGTGGCCGCATTCGCCGCCCACATGGAGCTCGCCGACAACATGTTCAGCGCGAGCGCGGGCTGGGCCTTATAAGCGGCTTCCCAGATCGCGCCATCACTGGCGCCAGAAAACCCCAGCGCTTTCAGCTGGGGGATGTACGGCCGCTCCTGCGGCGGCAATACGCCCTGGACCAGGCCCGCATCGGCCAATGATTTCGCTTTTGCGAGGCCTTCCAGCACACCGGCGCGCGGCGCCGCGATAGAGCCTGAATTTTTCGCGCTGGCCAGATTGCCCGGCGCGAGCCCGCCATAATTATGGGTCGGACCAACCAGACCATCGAAATTGGCTTCCACCGCGCTCATGACTTACAGCCCTTTCACCGGCAGTTTTTCAACGGTCGACGCCGCCTGGGTCGCGACCGGATAGGCGACATAATCCGCCGCATAATACGCGCTCGGACGCAGATTGCCCGACTGGCCCGGCCCGCCGAACGGCATGGTGGACGCCGCGCCCGGCGTGGGGCGGTTGCGATTGACGATGCCGGCGCGGCTGCCCGCCCAGAACCGCTTCCACAGCGTTTCTGAATCAGACACCAGCCCCGCCGACAGGCCATAGGCGGTGTTGTTGGCTTCCGCGAGGGCCGCTTCAAAACTGTCCGCCCGGCGCACCTGCAAAAGCGGACCAAAAACTTCTTCATCCGGCGTGGTCACGCCATCCACATCCAGAAGGCCCGGGCTGACAAAGGCGTCCCCCAGCGCCATGGCTTCAGACTTGACGATGGGCCTGGCGCCGAGCGCAATCAAATCGTCTTGCGCCTTGAGCACATGGCGCGCCGCTTGCGCAGAGACCAGCGGCCCCATGAAGGGCTCAGGGTCAGCGTTCCAGACATTGACGCTCAGCTTTTTGATCATCTCCACCAGATGATCGACCACCTGATCCCCCGCCGCGCCTTCCGGAAGGATCAGGCGACGCGCGCACGAACAGCGCTGGCCGGCGGTGATATAGCTCGACAAGACAGCGATGCGTGCGGCGGCTTCCGCATCGGCAGCGTCCCACACGACGAGCGGATTATTGCCACCCATCTCCAGCGCCAGCTGGATACCGGTACGTCCGGCGAATTTCTTGTGTATGAAAGCGCCGGTATTCCAGCTGCCGGTGAACAGCACGCCATCGAGATCCGGATCGTCCAGCGCCGCCGCGCCGGTCTCCCGAGCGCCCTGCACAAGGTTCAGCACACCGGCGGGCAAACCCGCCTTTTCCCAGCACTGAACCATGAACTCGCCCACAGCCGGGGTCAGCTCGGAGGGCTTGAAGACGAGGGTGTTGCCCGCCAGGAGCGCCGGAATGATATGGCCGTTCGGCAAATGACCGGGGAAATTATACGGCCCCAACACGAACATCACGCCCAGGGGTTTATGGTCGAGCACGGCTTCACCGAATTCGGTTTCAGTGACTTTACGGCCCGCGCGTTCGTCATGGGCCTGAATTGACACGCCCACTTTCGCCGCCATGGCGCCGGCCTCGCCCTTGGTCTCCCAGAGCGGCTTGCCGGTTTCGCGGCTGATCAGCTGGGCAATATGATCAGCCTCCGCTTTGACGATATCGCCATAGGCCTGAACCACGGCGCGGCGCGTGTCATAAGAGGTCAGCGCCCAGTCTTCAAAGGCTAAGCGTGCGGCCGCGAAAGCCTGCCGGACGCTGTCGGGGGAGGCGCTGGAGCCGGTCCAGACGGTCTCGCCGTCCGCAGGGTTGATCGACACGATGCTGGCGCCGCCGCCAGACACCCACTGCCCTGAGATAAATGCGGAATGCGCCATTAGCTGAGCTCCTTCGTCCACAGACGTACGGTGTCCCCGGGGCTGGCTTTCAGCGCCCGGGCCGCGTCGGCATCCAGAGACACAGCGTCGCCTGTGACGCTGACTTCTGCATGCACGCATCGAAAATCAGGCATTTGATTGTTTGAGACCAGCGCCCGAACCCGCTCAGCCCCCGGAGCACGGCCCGCCACGGTCATCAGGTGGCTATCCTTGATGGTGCGCACATCATCCGTCTCGCAGCTGACCAGCGGCCCGCCGTCAAAAATGTCCACATAGCGATCATAGCGAAACCCTTCATCCTCCAGCAGACGCAAAGCGTTGGCGCCGTGGGGATGGGTCTTGCCGATCACAGCCTGAACTTCGCTGGGCAGCAGGTCGAGAAAGATGGGGCTGCGTGGCATCAGGTCGAGGATGAACTGGTTTTCCGTCGCCGCTGACAGGGAATCCGCCTCTTCAAAACTCATGCGGAAGAACGGCCGGGTGACATGCTCGTAAAAAACAGACTCCCCCGCCTCGTCCACCACCCCGCGCAATTCAGACAAGACGCGCGCGCCAAAGCGCGACCGGTCCGCAGCCACCAGCATATAGCGGCATTGAGAGGTGAGGCGCCCGGCGCCCGAGCCGCGCAAGGCGTCGCTGACAAACAAGGACCCCACTTCGGTGCAGCCCGCGAAATCATTCACCAGCAACATGGCGTCCATATCAAAGCGGCGCTCCGCTTCTTTTGACGACTGGGCGATGGTGAAAATCTTGAAGTCGAAATAGGGCTTCTTCACCCCCACTTGCGCCTTCACTGCGGCCGTTCCGTAAACCTGGCCCGTCACATCATCTTCCAGCATGAGCTGGTAGACGCAGTCTGACCGGTCCGGCAGCTTGCCTTCAAACGCCTGTTCAGACTTGAGCAGCTTGGCGTGAAGCGCTTCGTCATCAAGCGACAGGCTGGTGAAGCCAGGGCCGGCAGCCCTCGCCAGATCGACAAATGCGGCATGGTCCGCAGACCGTGCGGCGCGCACCACAAGCATGGCGCGTCCCCCTTTTTACTTTTTGTCAGCCCGTCTGGCTGAGCGCGCGGGCGTCTGATGCATTGAACCGTCCCCGGGCGAACTGCATCAACATCACCGCTGACAATTGCGCGCGCTCGACAAAGCTCGAAAGCTTGGCGATCTCGCGATCAGAGTGAATGTCGGCCCCGCGCACCCCCAGCGTGTCCACATTCGGACAGCCGGACGCCCACAGATTATTGCCTTCGCACACACCGCCCGTATCGGCCCATTTTATGTCTAGACCTATGGCCTGTCCGGCGGTGCGCGTCCAGTCGAACATGCGCTGATTGGCGGCGCTCATCGGCTTGGGCGGACGGGTGAAGCCGCCGTGAAGATCCGCCGTGATCCCGTCGCGGGCATCCGTTGCGCGCACGAGTTTCTCGATCTCGGCCTTGGCCCACAGGGCGTCATCTTCTGTTTTCACCCGCACATTGAAGCGGCAAATTCCCAGATCCGGCACTACATTCGGCGCCCCTCCGCCGTCGATGCGAGACACATTGAAGGTGATGTCCGGACGCTGGCCATTGAGAAGGTCCAGTCCGCGCGCGAAGTCCGCTGCGGCGACAATGGCATTGCGTCCCAGATGATGTTCACGACCCGCATGGGCGGCGCGACCGCGGCAGCGGAGCGAGAAATTGCCCGAGCCCTTGCGCGCGCCCGCCAAGGAGCCATCGGCCAAAGCCGGCTCATACGTCATGCCCACATGGGCCTTGGCGCCCAGATCCATCAGGACAGGGCCTGAACCCAGGGAACCGATCTCTTCATCCGGGCTGACCAGAATGTCGTAACCGACCTGACTGACCCAGGGGCTGCGCTCCAGCGCCAACAGCGCGTGCAGCATCACCAACAGACCGCCCTTCATGTCGGCGACGCCCGGCCCGTTGATCGTGTCCTCATCCAGAAGGCGCCAGTCTTCAAAGCCGCACCCCTTGGGGAACACCGTGTCATGGTGGCCCGTCAGGACGATACGAACCGGCGCTTCGGGACGCTTTGAGACCTTCATGGAGGGCGTATAGGGCACCTCCTTGATTTCGCCATCCAGCTCGACTGTCGTGGACGGCTCCAGCTCGACCGCGCTGACATCGCCCTCAAGCTCGGCAAACGCGTCAGACAACAAAGACCGCATGGTCTCGAGCCCGTCGAGATTGCGGCTGCCTGAATTGATCTGCGACCAGGCTTTAACCGTGTCGATCATATGATCGCCCCGGCCTTCAACCCAATCGAGAACCTTGCGTTCGTCCTGGTCGAGGGAGATGTCAGTCATGGCTGTCCTTCTGGTTTAGACTTCAGCGAGGGCCTGCTCGAAATCGGCGATCAGATCGTCCGGATTCTCCACCCCGATCGACACGCGCACCATGCCGGGGTCAAAGCCCAGACGTTCCTGAAGGTCCGGCGCCACAGCCGCGTGCGTGGTGCTGCCCGGATGACAGATCAGGGTTTCCGTCCCCCCGAGCGACACGGCGAGCTTTGCGACTTTCAGTGCGTTGAGCATGCGGAAAGACGCCGCCTGGCCGCCCTCCACGTCAAAAGCGAAGGTCGAACCGTGCATATCGCCTGACTGACGCTGGTGCACTTCATGATCGCGAGAGCCCTCCTCAAGGAAGCCCAGATAGCGTACGCGCTTCACCTTGGGATGGTCACGCAGATACTCAGCCACCCGACGGGCGCCTTCAAACGCAGCGCGCATGCGCAGGGTGACGGTCTCCAGCGAACGCGCCAGCATCCAGCAGGTGTGCGGGTCCAGATTGGTGCCCATACCCGAGCGCAACTTCCGAACCGGCAGCATCAGATCAGAGGCGCCCAGCGCCGCCCCGCCGATCAGGTCAGAATGGCCGCCAATATACTTGGTCAGCGAGTAAACGACGATATCGCCGCCCAGCTCCAGCGGTTTGTGACCGATCGGACCCAGAATGGTGTTGTCCACCACCACAGGCGGGCGATGGCCCTGACGTTCGCCGATCTCATCGGCGAGCTTGGCCATCAATTGCAGGTCGACCACTTCATTGGTCGGATTGGTCGGCGTCTCGCAATACAGAACTGAAATGCGGCCCTGTTTCAGGGCGGCGTCCACCACCTTGCGGATTTCATCCTCAGACGCACCCGCGAAGAAATCTGCGCTTGAAATACCGTACTGGGGCAGGATCGAACGGATCAGGGTCTCAGTGCCGCCATAGAGCGGCGTGGACTGCAAGATCACATCCCCGGCTTTGGAATGGCCCATCAGAACGGTGGAGATCGCGCCCATGCCCGATGAAAACACCAGGGCGTCCTCGGCGCCCTCAAAAACCGCCAGGCGATCTTCGAGCACTTCCATATTGGGATTGTTGAAACGCGAATACAAAAGGCCCGCCGTTTCCGGATCGCCTGCTTCTTTCTTGCCGCCCATGATGCGGAAGTAAGCCGCGCCCTCTTCCGCCGTCGCAAACGCGAACGTCGAGGTCAGAAACACCGGCGGCTTGATGGAGCCCTCTGACATTTTCGCGTCAAAGCCATAGCTCATCATCAGGGTTTCAGGGCTCAGCGCGCGGTCGCCCAGCGCGCGTTTGCGATAAGGGGTGTCCGGCTTGCTCATGGGCCAGTCCTTCTTCAAGACGCCCCGACGCGAACGAACGGGCGTGCAGATCGGATACGGTGATGGCAGGTTCTTGCGACGCGCGCTGCGTGGGGTCAACCCGCCGCCGTCGACCAGGTCCAGTCCGGGCGTTCACAGGCGCGCTATGTTGCAGCGCAGTGATCGTAACCCCATCACGGATGGCCTTGCAGTCCTGACGCTTTGTTCAAAAGAAAACGGCCCGGCGCTTGGAGCGCCGGGCCGCAATCTTTCGCCAGTGCGATAGACCTAGTTGAGGTCGATCATCACTTCGGCGCGACGGTTCAGCGGCTCACGCACGCCATCCGGGGTCTCAACAGCCGGGCGGCTTTCGCCGAAAGCGTCGAGAGAGATGGCGGACGCAGGCACGCCCAGGCGCACCATTTCGTCGCGAACCGCACGAGCGCGGCGTTCGGACAGGCCGACATTGTAGGAGGCTGCGCCCGAACGGTCGGCGTGACCGTCGATGTTCACAGACGCCACACCACATTCGCGGGCCTGGTTGACAGCTTGGTTGATCACCGCAGCAGCCTGGCTGGAGATCTCGGAGCGATCCCAAGCGAAGTAGACCACGAAGCCAGCATCGTCACACACCGGCGCCGGAGGCGGCGGGGGCGGCGGAGGCGGCGGGGGCGGCGGGGGAGGAGGCGGCGGGGGCGGCGGCGCTGCAGGCTCCGGAGCGGAGAACAGATAGCGCAGGCCGATCCAGGCCTCGTGACCGCCAACGCGATCGAGCTCCAGGTTCGGCGCGTAATCCGTCTCGCCGTAACCGAAGTAGCGATACTCGGTGTCCAGCGTCAGATTGCGCGACAATTCCCAACCGATGCCGGCGATCAGCTGATAGCCGAGAGCAGCGTCAGAATCGTCAACCGTAACAAAGTTGGATGACGCATTGAACGTGCCGGTGTCCCACCCCATCGCGGAGATGTCAGACTGAACCCAGCCCAGACCACCACCGATGTAAGGGGTCCAGAACGAACCGGTGTCGAAATCATAGATGAGGTTGAGCATGCCGGACCAAACCTGGAAGTCCGAGCTGCTGTTCTCAAAATTGCCGACGGCGCCGGTGTCGTTGAAACGGTGAGCCAGCTCACCTTCCAGACGCCAGTTGCTGTTCCACTGGTAACCCAGGGCCAGCTTTTCGCGAATGTCGCCAGCACCCTGAATTTCACCATTCAGACTGCCAGTGACGTCAACGTCGCCCGGTGCACCGTAACCCAGTGCACCACTGACGTACCAACCTTCGTCCGCAACCGCCATGGACGGCGCGGCGAGGATGGCCCCAACGGCGACTGCCGAAAGAAGCTTTGTTTTCATCCTATCCCCCTCCGGGCGGAGAACGCCCTTCGTGTGAGCATTAAGTTTAACATAGCCCCCAACGCACAAAGATGCGCTCCAGTTCCATGTTATATGCATCGATACCTGATTTAATTGCACAACACCACTGGCGTTGTTGTGGAATCGGGCCTGTCAGCACACGATAGAGCGCTCCTGGAGGCGCTGTATTTCATTTTCAGTCAATCCGAGGCGTTCTTGCAACACCTCAGACGTGTGTTCCGCGAACCGAGGCGGCGCTTTGCGGTATTGCGGCCCGGTCTCTGAAAGCCTCATGGGATTGGCGATCATGGGGGCCTCCCCCACCCCTGTCATGGGCAAGCTGAAGACCAGCTCTCGAGCTTGCGCCTGCTCATGGCCAAACACCTGATCAAGCGCCAGAATCGGCCCGCACGGCACGCCTGCGGCGTGGAGCCGCTCAGTCCAGCAGGCGGTCGTCTCAGCATTCAGAGTGAGCGTGATGTCCGCCACAAGGACCTCACGATTGGCGACACGGTCAGCATTGCGCATAAAACGCGAATCAGTCGCCCAGTCAGGCCGCCCCAGCGCCTGGGCAAACGCCTGAAACTGTCCGTCATTGCCGACAGCGACCGCTATGCGGCCATCAGAGGTCGGGAAGTCCTGGTATGGAACAATGTTCGGATGCGCATTGCCCTGACGCCCCGGTGTTTTGCCTGAAACGAAGTAATTGGCCGCCTGATTGGCCAGCATCGCCGCCTGCACATCAAACAGCGCCATATCAATATGCTGTCCGCCCTGCCCCTTTGTGCGAGCCAGCAAGGCGGCCATGACAGCGCCGGCGGCGTAGACGCCCGTGAACAAATCGACCGCCGGAACGCCCACTTTCATCGGCGCATCTTCGCCCGTGACGCTCATCAACCCGCCCATGGCCTGGATTAGAAAATCATAGCCAGGCTGGGTCTTCCAAGGACCGGTTTGTCCGAACCCGGTCACCGAACAATAGACCAGATCAGGGTTAATCGCCTTGAGGCTGTCATAATCCAGGCCGTACTTCTTCAGACCGCCCGTCTTGTAGTTCTCGATCACGACATCGCTGTCAGCGGCCAGCTTTTTCAAGATCTCCTGGCCTTCAGCATCCGCAATATTCACCGCGATCGAGCGCTTGTTGCGGTTCGCGCAGAGATAATAGGCCGCGTCTGCAGCCTCTCCTTGCTCATCTGTGAGAAAGGGCGGTCCCCAGCGCCGGGTGTCGTCGCCGGATTTCGGGTTTTCAACCTTGATCACATCCGCGCCGAGATCGCCCAGGATCTGGGCGCACCATGGTCCGGCCAGGACACGTGACAAATCCAGAACCCGAATGTGAGACAATGGCGCAATGCTCATGGACAAACCTCTGTCAGCGCGTGGAAACCCCTCGCGTTCTGGGCTACCCTCGTGTCTGCGCCAGCGCAAGCAGCCCTTGCGTATTGCTCCGGGCTTCCCGCCGCCTAGCCTGCACCCATGGCGCACAGCGATTCGACTCTCTCCCCTCAGCTCGACCAGGCCCGTCAAACCATGGCGGAAGTGTTCGGGTATCGCGATTTCCGGCCCGGCCAGGCCGAGATTATCGACAGCGTCCTCAAGGGCCGCGACGTGCTGGCCGTGATGCCCACAGGGCGCGGCAAATCCATGTGCTTTCAACTGCCCGCCCTGCTCCGAGACGGGCTGACAGTGGTGATCTCCCCGCTCATCGCCCTGATGCGCGACCAGGTCAGCGCCTTGCAAGCCGTAGGCGTGAACGCCGCCGCCCTGACTTCGACCGATGAAGCGCAAGACCGTGAAGCGGCGTGGCGCGCACTCGATGAGGGCAGCTTGCGCCTGCTATACATGGCGCCGGAACGCATGGCGGTTCCCGGGCTGGCGGAGCGGCTGGGCCGGGCGGGCCTGTCGATGATTGCTGTGGATGAAGCCCATTGCGTCTCTCAATGGGGCCATGACTTTCGTCCAGATTATCTCAGAATTGCCGACTTCGCCCAGGCCGCAGGCCGACCCCAAATCGCCGCCTTCACCGCCACCGCTGACGCAGCCGCACGGCGCGACATTGCGGGGCGGTTGTTTGAGCAGGCCCCCGACGAATTCGTGTCCGGCTTTGATCGCCCCAATCTTCATTTGGCCGTCGGCGCGCGGCGATCCGGCGCCGCCCAGATCATCGACTTCGTGAAAGCGCGACCCGATCGGGCCGGCATCATCTATTGCTCCAGCCGGAAAGCGTGCGACGACATCGCCGCCAAGCTGCAAGCAGAGGATGTTTACGCCCTGTCATATCATGCAGGTCTGGACGCCCAGACTCGCAGCTTCCGCCAAGACGAATTCGTCAAGGGCGACGGCGTGGTGATGTGCGCCACCATCGCCTTCGGAATGGGCGTGGACAAACCTGATGTCCGCTATGTGCTGCACGCCGCCCTGCCCAGTTCGATGGAAGCCTATTATCAGGAGATCGGGCGCGCCGGGCGCGATGGCGACCCGGCCGACACGCTGATGCTGTGGTCCCTGTCAGACGCTGCGTTGCGTCGCCGCCAGATCAATGAGGGGGATTCAGACGAAGAGCGCAAACGCATGGAGTTGCGGCGCCTGTCGGCTCTGATCGCCTATTGCGAAGCCCCCCAGTGCCGCCGCCAGACCCTGCTTGGGTATTTCGGCGACGAGATCGAACCATGCGGACATTGCGATCTCTGTGACGATCCGCCCAAACTGATTGATGGCCAAGTTCTGGCGCAAAAGGCCATGTCGGCGATCGCCCGCACAGGGCAGCGTTTCGGGCTGGAGCATCTGATCAGCGTTTTGCGCGGTCTGAAAACCGACAAGGTCATGTCGCGCGGTCATGACGCCCTGCCCACCTTCGGCGTTGGTGAAGACTTGTCCAAGGACCAATGGATGAGCGTGTTTCGCCAGCTCTTCGCCTCTGGCGCCATTGACCAGCCCATCGATGGTCATGGCGAGTGGATCATCACCCCCAAGGGCAAAGACATCTTGTTCGGCAAGCTCCCGATCCGGCTGCGTCCGCCTGAAGAGCAACGCGGTGTGCGCTCCGCACGGGCGCGGCCCAGCGACGCCGCCGACCAATTGCTGTCCGAGACAGACCGGGCGCTTTATACTGCACTGCGCAAAAAGCGGCTCGAGCTTGCCAAGGAGTCCGGCAAACCCGCTTATACTATCTTTGCAGACCGCACCTTGATTGAAATGGCGGCCAGCAAACCTCGCACTCAGGAAGACTTGTCGCGTGTTTTCGGCGTGGGCGCCCGCAAGCTGGAGCGGTACGGCATGGACTTTCTCTCTGTAATTGAATCCGAGCTTTAACACCCCCAAGGCGAGATAATTGACGTTCTGAGCGCCTCTGACGCACAATGATAGAGAATAAGCGCTCGCCTAACGAGCGCAGCCTATTCATATGTCCGCATATTTTTTATAACCTTTGACTAAAGTCCTAATCTCCTGAGACCGTCCTATTGCGGCCTCGGGGTCGTCTCTAAAACTAGAAGGCGGGCCGGTCCCGCCTTTTTTTCTCTCTCCGAAATCCAGACATGTATTCACGCCAACTGTGGCACCACCGCCATGGACATGCGGAGGATGACAAAATTTTTTCATTTTTCTGTTGCGGTGCAGCAATCGCTCTGCAAAGGTTTTGTTAACGACAGACGCAGCCCAAGCTGCGCGCCCGTTTAGAGACGCACCGCCGGCCGCCGCAAACCGCGACGGAGGCAGATATGAGACAGGACCAGACCGGCGCAGCCCGGCCCTTCGGCACACGATCGTGCCGCATCCTTCGTCGTATTCATTCGACCCGACTGGACGAGGCCGGCCTTGCTCCGTCCCGTCAGAGTGCGACCGAGGACATCAACATGACCGATTATACTGGCGCGCAGCCTAGTCTGCGCGCGCGCGCCACGCGTCTGGGTGCGCTAGCGCTGGCCGCTTTGAGTTTCACCGCTTTGGCGTCAGAGAGCGCCTTTGCTCAGGTAAGCGATGAAACCGCTTATATTTTCAACACGCTTCTCTTTCTGATTGGCGGCTTTCTGGTGATGTGGATGGCGGCTGGCTTCGCCATGCTGGAAGCCGGCTTTGTGCGCACCAAGCACGCCGCTGTCATCTGCCTCAAAAATATCGGTTTGTACTCTGTGGCCGGCCTGATGTTCTTCGTCATCGGCTATAATCTGATGTATTCCGGCGTTGGCGATCATGGCGGCCTTCTGGGCACGCCTTCCATGTGGTCGCCTTCCGAGACCGCCGCCGATGAAGCGATCGACGTGACGGCAGCGGGTTATTCCAGCGCCTCAGACTGGTTCTTCCAGATGGTGTTTGTGGCCACAACCGCATCCATCGTCTCCGGCGCCGTGGCCGAGCGTGTGCGGATTGGATCGTTCTTCATCTTCACGGCGGTGCTCGCCGGGGTGATTTATCCCATCCAGGGCTCCTGGGAATGGGGTGCGGGCTGGCTGGATACCCAGTTCGGCTTCTCAGACTTTGCCGGCTCAACCCTTGTGCACTCAACCGGCGGCTGGGCGGCCCTGGCGGGCGTCATCTTGCTGGGCGCACGCCGCGGCCGTTTTGTCGATGGCAAGCCGGTGACCATGCACGGCTCATCCCTGCCTCTGGCGACGCTGGGCACCTTCATCCTGTGGTTTGGCTGGTTCGGCTTTAACGGCGCGTCTCAGCTGGCTTTGGGCAGCGCGGCGGACGCCACGGCTGTCTCGCAAATTTTCGCCAACACCAACATGGCCGCCGCTTCCGGTGTCGTGACCGCCTACATCGTCTCGATGCTGCTCGGTCGGGGCAAAGCCAATCTGGGCTCGGTTCTGAATGGCGCGCTGGCCGGTCTGGTCGCCATTACGGCGGAACCGCTCACCCCGACCATTCTCGAAGCCATCCTGATTGGCAGCGTGGGGGCCGTGATCGCCACTTTCGGAGCCGTGCTGATGGAAGCTGTACGTCTGGATGACGTGGTTGGCGCGATCCCGGTTCACCTCATGGCGGGGATCTGGGGCACCATGGCCGTACCGCTGACCAATTCAGACGCGAGTTTCATTGGACAGGCTGTCGGCGTTGGCGCCATCGGGGCGTTTGTCTTCGCAACCAGCTTTGTTTTGTGGCTGGCCCTTAAAGTCACGCTCGGCATCCGCCTGAACCCCGATGAGGAAGATGTTGGGGGCGATCTGTCTGAGCTGGGTCACAGCGCCTATCCCGAGTTCACCCCGAAAAGCACGCCCAAACCGGCTGAGTAACCGGGTCGGCGGGGCGGCCGGAGCCGTCCCGCCTCCCCCGGCGAGCCTTGCGATCAAACTCACAACTTTAAATGGAGATAAGCTATGAAAACTACAGTTTTACTCACAGCATGCGCCCTCCCTCTCGCCATGGCGGCCGCAGCGAGCCTTCCTGCCGGGGCAGCACAGGCCCAGGAAGTCTCGGCGAATGTAGCGATGACCACAGATTACCGCTTCCGCGGCGCCTCGCTCAGCGATGAAGCCATCGCCATCCAGGGCGGCTTTGATGTGGGGTTTGAGTCCGGCTTCTATGTCGGGACCTGGGGGTCTAGCATCGAGCCTGTCGGCAATTCAGAAATCGAGCTGGACCTCTACGCCGGATACGGCGGCACGGTCGGCGCGCTCGGCTATGATGTAGGCGTCATCGGGTATTTCTATCCCGGTGCAGAGGATGTCGCCTACGCTGAAGTCTATGGCAGCCTGACAGGCATGATCGGCCTTGTGGAGACCACAGGAACGATCGCTTACGCCCCCGAGCAGGACAATCTGGGCGATGATGACAATCTGTATCTCAACCTTTCAGGCTCTGCGCCTTTAGGAGAATCCGGCCTCAGCCTGACAGCGGGCATCGGCTATGAAACCGGCGCTTTTGGCGATCTTGATGGCGATGGCGACGACAAGGTCGACTGGACGATCGGTATCGGGGGTTCAGCCTATGGCGTGGACTGGTCGCTGGCCTATATCGACACCAGCGAAGATACGGACGGATCGGATGAAACCGCCGTCTTCACAATCTCCAAAGCCTTCTAAGACACAGGCCTTTGAACTGTGCGGTCTGAAGCGGCGATCCCGTTTCAGACCGCTTGTCCGTTGACCGCCAGATGCCAGAGGCGTCGCCATGCGTTCCCCATTCCGCACCCTCTCTGACGATATGTTCAAGCACGCGTCCGATACGGACCTGCGTCTGTTTGTGGCGCATCAGAAATACAATGTGCGCTCAAAACGCCTCGCCTTGAGAGAATTGCGCCAGAGACCCGCCGCCTCAGGCCTTTCAGCCTCACAGACCAGCGCACACCCCCCGGTGACAGCCCCTCCTGCACCCGCGCCAGATTTCAGGCCCAAGGGCGGCCTGGCGGATATCGCCTGGCTCGGCGTCTTGCTGGGCGCCGGCGCCCTGACGCTGCATGTCATCAGCTGGTGGGGCGGGGTTTAAGCCGTACGAATGGATGTGAGGAAGGCGGTGACTTGCGTTTGCAATTGTTCCGCCTGCTCACTGAGCTGGCTGGACGCACTCAACACCTGACTGGAAGAGGTGCTCGATTCCGTCGCTGCAGCATTCACCGACGAAATGGACTCCGTCACATTGCGCGTTCCCTTGGCAGCTTCTTGAACATTGATGGCAATCTCGGAGGTGGCGCCCGATTGCTCTTCAACGGCGGCTGAAATCGAGTTCGAGGTGGCGCGCATGGCTTCGATTACCCGCGAAACCTCATTGATTGAGGCGGCGGATTCTGACGTGGCGGACTGGATTGCATTGATCTGATCTGCGATCTCAGACGTGGCGGACGCTGTTTGCGAAGCCAGGGTTTTTACTTCCTGAGCTACGATCGCGAAGCCTTTTCCCGCCTCGCCAGCCCGGGCAGCCTCAATCGTGGCGTTCAGCGCCAGCAAATTGGTTTGCTCGGCAATCTCTTCAATCAAGGTCACGACATCGCCAATCCGTTTGGCGGCTTCCGACAGCGCTTCCACCTTACCCACACTGTTATGGGTTTCTTCCGAAGCCGTCTGAGCGTTGTGTGCGGATTCTTCTGCCTGGCGGCGGATTTCCGCCACGGAAGCTGACATTTCCTCAGCCGCGCTCGCTACAGTCTCCACATTGACAGTGGCTTCTTCGGCTGCGGCCGCGACGGTGACAGATTGAGATGCCGTTTCTTCTGATGCTGCTGAAAGAGAGCGCGCCGCCATGTTCAGCTGTTCAGCAGCGCTGGAAACCGACGACACGATACCGCCCACCGATTGCTCGAACTGATCAGCCAAGTTCAGTCTTTCCTGACGCAAGGCTGCAGATGTTTGCGCTTCGCGTTCGGCTTGCTCAGCTTCCAGAGCTTTCTGGGCGATAGCGGATTGCCTGAAACCTTCCAAAGCTCGGGCCACATCCCCAACCTCATCGGAGCGGGACTGATAAGACACATCCAAGTCCAGATTCCCGGCGCCGATGGCGGTCGTCAATTCTGCAATGCGAGCAATTGGACGAGCCGAGCGCTGCGCCATGACGAAGCCCATCAGGCTTACAAGAGCCGTCACACCCAGTGTCAGAAGCAACACTTCCACAATGGTGCGACGCGCAGCAGCCAAGGCCTCCGCTTCCGTCAACGTCACAACGACCCCCCATTGCACACCGTGAAAGGTCATGGACTCACCGACGGCCAGAACCATTTCGCCCCGCCAGTCCTCAGCGTGAATCACAGTCATGTCACCGCTTTGTGCGAAGGCATGAAACGCATTGGGCGCCTGCACGGACAAGATTGATTCCCCGTCGCCAAAGCGCGGCTCAGTCCTCATGACGCCATCCAGGCCGATCAGATAAGCTTCACCGGTCTCCCCCAGCCCCCTCGAAGACCCCATGACCGCATTCATTCGATCAATGGGCATTTGAAAGGCCAGAACGCCTACAGTTGCGCCTTGAGCGTCAATGACAGGGGTTGCGATAAAACTGGCGGGGGCGTCAAAGCTGGGGGCGTAGGGACGGAAGTCGAAAAACACCACCTCACCGGCCTGTGCACTCAAGGCGTCGCGATAAGCCAGCGCCAAATCCGTATCCGCATAGATCCCCGACACCATGTTTGTGGCGTAATCGGACTCTTTAAAGACGGAGTAGACCAGATCCCCGCTGGTGTTGAACAGGAACACATCATAATACCCCCGCGACTGTTGCAGTGCGCGAAACCAAGGGTGACGCGCCGCGTGAACGGCGCTGTAAGCGGAGCCGTCCGACGCATCATCCAGACGCTCGCGCTCTCCGACCGGATAAGGATTATCGTCGACATATAACGACTGCAGACGGCTTTCCGGGTCTGGCAGAGCCGTCCAGCCTGAATCAAAATCGTTCAAAGCCCCCACGGTCATAGGATTGGAAGCGACCAATAGCAGGTCTTCCTCAATCGACTGGAGATATGTCATGACGGCGTCTAAACGCCCGTCTGCAATCGCTGAGAGTTTCGCCCGGGCTGCATTTTCAGCCGCAGTCGTACTTCGCCAGATTGAGACACCGCCCAAGGCCAAGCCTAAAACTATACTACCCGCCAGGCCGATCAGTGCGAAACGGATTGCTATAGAAAGACGCATGTCACTCTCCAAGATTGATGGGAGAGACATCACCTAAGGACGTAAACGAAAGCCGAACATAACCGACGAAAATCAAATTTTCGTAATTATACTATAGTCTTATACATATAATTTGTATATTCGTAATAAAATTTTAGGTTGATTTGCCTCCGCGTCCTTGGTCCGGGCGCTCATGACGGCAAAAAGAGAACGCATCGCTTTGAAAAATTTTTATCAGTTAAAACATGAAGTTCGCGCATTATGAATGAATCATTATGCATCTGCACCAGTATAAATCTCGCCCCTTAAATGAAAGCGCGCCATGAATTCTCGTCAGTAGTGTATTCATGACTATGGCGGCTCATATCCTAATCATGTCTGTTGTTTCATCAGGCCGATTCGTTCGGCTTCCCGTCTCAATTATTCAGCCGCCGACGTATGATCATGCACCACGCGCCAGCCGGCCTCTTCTTTGCGCAGGATCAGCGTGAACAGCCCGGTCGGCTCATCCGTTTCGCGGTAAAGCGTCCAGCGCCCGAACACATAGGCGGCGTCCTCTGACAGCTGGGTGACGTCAAGGTCCGTGAAGGCGAGCCAGCCCATGGCGTCCGGCGTGTCATAGCGCGCCTGATAGCGCTCCAGGGTCTCCGCCCAGCCCGTAGTCACCGACCCGCCAGAAGCGAAGCGCAGCGTTTCACTTTCAAGATAGCCCGCCATGAAGCCAGGAATGTCACCCGCATTCCAGGCCTCCTGTTGGGCGGTCAGCACCTCACAGATCGACTGAACCTCAGCGCCCGTTCCGGTACACTCAAGATCAGAGGGCTGGGTCAGCGACAGCGCCAGAATAACGACAGACGGGATAAACATGGTCAGGCCTTATGGTGTTGAAGATCGCGTTCGAGGACGCACACATCCTGACCGACCGTACGCCCAATCACCAGCCCGAAAGGGCCTTACGCCCTGGCGCGAGCGGCATCGAGGATGGCTTGCGCCTCTGAAACCGTCTCTCGGACGCGCTGACGAACGCCGCCCATAACCACAACGGCATGGGTTGTCGGAGAGACCTCGGTGGGCCGGGGCGGCTCGGCGTTTTTGGCCTTGCTGGCCTGACACCAGATGCTCTGACCATTGGGGGCGTGAAGAAGCGTGAAACTGGGCGCGGTCTTTTGCAGCTCAGGGCCCACAAGGTCGATGGGTTCAAGCACCAGGCGTTTCGGGGCGAACAAGGCTGTGCCCTCATGGCCCGGCTTGCCATAAATCTCATTGCGCAATGTAGGCCGAGCGCGCGCAATGCCGGTGGCGTCAATCTCGATTTTGGACCCGTCCGGCAAGGTGAATAGAGCCACAGCGACCTCCCAAGCTTCGTCCCTTAACCTTGAGGCACATTCGCTCAAAAGGCTAGCCTGACGCCGCGCCGTCGCCAATTGGGCGAAGTCTTGCTGCGCCCAAGCGGCTCTCAGTCATTTGACGAAAACCGGAAGCCCGAGTGCGGACGCCAGACAGGAAGGCGTGCGCCTGACGACACCGTGGAGGCTTGATGAAAGAGAGATGTCAGAAAGACAAAAGCGCAATCGCGCAGACAGACATTCACCACCACCCACAAAAGTCATGTTTTCAGGGAGAAGTGGTGAGCCGACAGGGATTCGAACCCTGGACCTACTGATTAAAAGTCAGTTGCTCTACCAGCTGAGCTATCGGCTCTCCGTCTCGAGAGGCGCGGAACCTATATCCGGCGCCCCATACGGTCAACCCGGCTATATGCGGGAAATCCCCTCTTTTACAGTTATGCGGACATGGTAGGACATAAGGATGAAGAACGCCTTGTCCAGTTTGCTGACCTCCGGCGCAGTCGCGCTTGTCCTGACCGCATGCTCCAGCCTGCCCGACCTGCCAAAAACGCCCTTGGGGCGCACGGAATCGGTCGCCTCTGACACGGTGGGCCTGCCCCGGGCGCGCCCCGGCCAGATCGTCATTGATAATGGCGATGAAACCGTACCCACCCCGTATGGCGGTTCTGGCGCGGCGATCAGCTGCCCGGCCCTCGCCCGCGACATTGCCCGACTCACCTCTCTGCTGGGTCCTGATATCGAGGCGCACCGTCCCGAGGTCCAGGTCGAAGCGGACGCAGACTCTGACGGCATGCTGGACCGGTCACGGGGGTTCGCCTCTTCCATCGCCGAGGATGCGCCGGATATCGCCGCCGATACGGCGCGCGACACGATTGTGGGCCTGAACCCGACGCGTCCGGTTGTGCGTTTTCTGGGGCGGGCGGGCGAGATTGAAGCCGCCGCCGCCCAGGAACGCGAATTGGCGCTCAAGCGCCGCGCCTGGCTGCGCGGCGGGTTTGATGCGCTCAATTGTGAGCGGGCGACGCTGATCGAGGCGATGGACGCCTATGGCCTGCTCAGTGAAGCCGCTGCCGAAGACGGGGACTAGATCGCGTCGGTCCCTTCGGCCATGCGCGCATGAAACTGAGCGCGAAACGCCTCAAATTCGCCTGCGGCGATGGCTGCGCGCATGCGCGCGGTGAGGTTCTCGAAATAGGCGATATTGTGCCAGGACAGCAGCATTGAGCCCAGATACTCACCCGCCCGGATCAGATGGTGCAGATAGGCGCGCGAATAATCGCGGCTGGCCGGACAATCGAGCGTGGCGTCCATAGGACGCGTGTCTTCTGCAAAGCGGGCGTTCTTGACATTCACCGGCCCCCAATCGGTCCAGGCCTGACCATGACGGCCTGAACGCGTGGGCAGCACGCAGTCAAACATATCCACCCCGCGCGCCACCGCTTCCACAAGATCAATCGGCTTGCCCACACCCATCAGATAACGCGGACGCTCGTGAGGCAGATGCGGCGTGGTGACGTCGAGCACCTGACACATCATCTCGAACCCCTCGCCCACGGCGAGGCCGCCAATGGCGTAGCCGTCAAAGCCGATCTCGATCAGCCCTTCCGCGCTTTCGCGGCGCAGATCCTCATAGGTGCTGCCCTGGACAATGCCGAACAGCGCCTGGTTCGAGCGCTCGCCGAACGCCTCTTTTGAGCGCCTCCCCCAGCGCCGCGACAGCTGCATGGAGCTCGCCGCCGCATCGCGCTCGCATGGATAGGGCGTGCATTCATCGAGCTGCATGGAGATGTCCGCGCCCAGAAGATCCGCCTGGATCTCAATGGAGCGCTCGGGCGTCAGCATATGCTTGGAGCCATCCAGATGGCTTTTGAAAGCGACGCCCTCTTCCGTCATCTCGCGCAGATCGGACAGGGACCAGACCTGAAACCCGCCAGAATCGGTCAGGATCGGGCCATCCCAGCGCATGAAATGATGCAGCCCGCCCAGACGCTTCACCCGCTCGGCGCCGGGCCGCAGCATTAGGTGATAGGTATTTCCCAGTATGATATCCGCGCCGGCTTCCTTAACCTGTTCAGGATAGAGCGCCTTCACCGTCGCCGCCGTGCCCACGGGCATGAAAGCGGGGGTGCGAATATCCCCGCGCGGGGTTCTGAGCACGCCGGTGCGGGCGGCGCCATCGGTGGCATGAAGATCAAAATCAAAGCTGGGCATGAGAACCTGGCGAGACTGCGGGAGAGAGTTGAGTGAGTTGGAAAGACGAAATCGCCCATTTGCGCAAGCGTCAGGCGCTGGCCCATAACATGGGCGGAGCAGAAAAGCTCGCTCGTCAGAAAGCGGCAGGTCGGCTCAACGTCCGGGAAAGGCTGGATCTTTTGCTTGATCCGGGCAGTTTCCGTGAAATTGGCTCGCTTACCGGTAAAGCGCGCACAAATGCAGAGGGCGGTTTTGAGGGCTTCTCCCCGGCCAATTGCATTTTCGGGCGCGGCACGGTTCGCGGGCGCCCGGTCGCCGTGGTCGCAGATGATTTCACCGTTCGCGGCGGCGCGGCGGATGCCGCCATTGTCGAAAAACAGATCGAGGCGGAAAAGATGGCGGGCGAGCTGGGCCTGCCGCTGATCCGGCTGATCGAGGGGACGGGCGGCGGCGGATCGGTCAAATCCATTCTCGACATGGGCGCGAGCTATGTGCCGTTTAATCCGGCCTGGGACCAGGTGGTCGCCAATCTCGAGCGGGTGCCGGTGGTGTCGCTCGCGCTAGGTCCCGTGGCGGGTCTAGGCGCAGCGCGGGCCGTGTCGTCGCATTATTGCGTCATGGTCAAAGGCCAGTCGCAAATGTTCATCGCCGGCCCGCCCGTGGTGGCGGGCGTGGGCGAGCATGTGACCAAGGAAGAGCTTGGAGGGGCTGACCTGCAGCTCGCCGCGGGCGCCGCGGACGACGCCTATGCCAGCGAAGCGGACGCCATGGAGGCGGCGCGCTGGTTCCTCTCCTATCTGCCGGACATGGCGGGCGACGCCGCCGACCGCATTCAATCTTCAGATGATCCCGCCCGCATTGATGACAGCCTTCGCGAGATTGTGCCGCGCGACAAGCGCTTCGGCTATGACATGCGCGCCATCCTTAACACGACGCTCGATCGCGGCAGCGTGTTCGAGATGGGTCGTCATTTTGGCAGCTCGGTGATCACGGCGCTGGCACGCCTCGACGGCTGGCCGGTCGCGGTGCTCGCCAGCAATCCCAATGTCTATGGCGGCGGTTGGACGGCGGAAGCCGCGCAGAAGATCGTCCGGTTTGTGGATCTGGCGGAAACCTTCCGCCTGCCGGTGGTGCATTTCGTGGACGTGCCGGGCTTTGTGATCGGAACCCGCGCCGAGCGCGCTGGCACGATCCGCCATGGCGCCCGCGCCCTGTCGGCGATTTACCAGGCCAGCGTGCCCTGGTGCACCATGCTGATCCGCAAGGCCTATGGCGTGGCGGGGGCCGCGATGATGGACCATACCCGCTTTCGCTACCGCTATGCCTGGCCGTCGGGCGACTGGGGCTCCCTGCCGCTTGAAGGCGGGGTGGAGGCCGCGTTCAAATCCGTGCTGGAAAAAGCTGAAGATCCCGAAGCGCTTAAAGAAGAGCTGCGTAGCCGCATGCGTGATCTATCCGACCCGTTCAAAACCGCCGAGCGGTTCTGGATCGAGGAGATCATTGATCCCGCCGAAACCCGGCCCTTGCTGACGGAGTTCGCGAATCTCACCGCCAAGCTGCGGACGCGGGACAAGCCGGGCACACGTTACCGGCCATAGGCCAGCTCACTACAAACTACACAAACTATCGATTGGACCGTGATCGCAGGGCGGGCGCAGGATGGGCTCAGCACAAAGGAGCGCGCCATGATGAAAGACGAGTACGAATATCTGTGCCTGATGGTGCTGGATGACGAGGAAACTGTGAAAGCCGACCCCGATCTTGCCTGCGGCTGCGCGATGTATCTTAGCCGCCAGGGCTATGACGAGGTGGATAACGGCGTCTATTGCCCGGCGGAGTAGCGGAATTATTCGCAGTCCGCACCGCCAGGCTGATTGCCTCTGGCAACAGCGCATCCCATGTTTGCACCGCTCCCGGGCTCCCTGATCGCAGCCGCCATCAGTCCCGGTCGAGCTGGCGGGCGCAGTCATGGAACTGGTCTATCTCGGGCTCGGTCTTGCCGGATTGGTGTTCGGCGGCGACATGCTGGTACGCGGCGCGTCTGATCTCGCCCGTCGTGCAGGACTGCCGCCGCTGGTGATCGGCCTGACGCTGGTGGGCTTTGGCACGTCCATGCCGGAGCTCGTCACCAGCCTACAGGCGGCGTCTCTGGGCTCGCCCGGCATCGCCATCGGCAATGTGGTCGGCAGCAATATCGCCAACATCTTGCTGATCCTGGGCGCAGCGGCCATTCTGGCGCCCATCGCCATCGACAAGACTGCTTTCCGCCGCGACGGACTGGTGCTGGCGCTCTCCACTCTCCTGTGCGCCGTAATGATCGCCTATGGCCAGCTGACATCGCTGTTTGGCGCCGTCTTCATTCTCGCCTTGCTGGCTTATCTGGTGTTCACGGTCTGGAGCGGGCTGAGGGCGCCGCAAACGGCAGGCGACGTCTCTGTGAGCGCCCCGCTGGATCCCGTCCGCATCCCTGTCTGGCGCGCCATCGCCTTCTTCATCGGCGGTCTTGCGCTGACGATTTTGGGCGCACGCTTCTTCGTAACGGGCGCGATCAGCGTGGCGCAAATGCTGGGCGTGTCCGAAGCCGTGATCGGCCTGACCGTTGTGGCCGTAGGCACCTCTCTGCCAGAACTGGTCACCACCCTTGCCGCCGCCCGCCGCAAGCAGGTCGATATTGCGTTTGGCAATATCGTGGGGAGCAACATCTTCAACGTGCTGTTCATTCTGGGCGCAACGGCGCTTGTGACGCCCATTGAGGTCCCACGCAGCATTCAGAGCTTTGATGTCTGGGTGATGTGTGCCGTCACGGCGCTCTTGCTGATTGTCTCCGTCACGCGCTGGCGCATCAGCCGGCTTGAAGGCGGCCTCTTCTTGCTGGCCTATGCCGCCTATATCGGATGGCTGGCGATAAACGCCTAGGTCTTGCGCCAGAGCAGGCTGGAATCGCCATACGAGAAAAACCGGTATTCCTGCTTGATCGCATGCGCGTAGGCCGCGTGCATTTCCTCAAAGCCCGCCAGCGCGCTGACCAGCATGAACAGCGTGGATTTGGGCAAATGGAAATTGGTCATCAGCGCGTCGATCACCTTGAACCGGTAGCCTGGCGTGATGAAGATCGCTGTGTCACGCGCCTCGGCGCGGACCGTGCCATCCGCCTCCGCCGCGCTTTCCAGCGTCCGGATCGAGGTGGTGCCCACCGCGATAATGCGTCCGCCCGCCTTGCGGGTCTCATTGATCAGCGCGGCGGTCTCTTCGCTGATCTCGTAGTATTCCGCATGCATCTGGTGCTCGGACAGATCTTCGGTCTTCACCGGCAGGAAGGTTCCCGCCCCCACATGCAGCGTTACATGCGTGCGTTTGACCCCGCGTGCGTCGAGCGCCTCAAACAGGCGATCGGTGAAGTGAAGTCCCGCCGTTGGCGCCGCTACGGATCCCGCCTTGTCCGGGGCGGCGTAGACCGTCTGGTAATCCTCAAGATCGGCGGCGTCGGCGGCGCGTTTTGAGGCGATATAGGGCGGCAGCGGCGGGGCGCCCGCCTCGACAATGGCCTTGTCGAGCGCGACGCCAGCGCGATCAAACGTCAGCACGACCTCGCCGCCCTCGCGCTTGTCTGTCACCTGAGCGGTCAGCCCGCCTTTGAAGTGCAGCGTATCGTTTTCTTTCAGACGCTTGGCCGGGCGTACAAAGGCGCGCCAGACGGTCTCGTCATCACGCTTGTGCAGATTGATCTCGATCTCCACATCGCCGCCTCCGCCATGGGCGCGCGCCGGGCGCACGCCCGTCAGCGCCGCCGGAATGACGCGGGTGTCGTTGAACACCAGGAGATCACCCGGTTCGAGCAGGTCCGGAAGGTCAAGAACGCCCAAATCCGACAACCCGCTATTCTTCACCAGCAACAGGCGCGCACTGTCGCGCGGCCGCGCCGGGCGCAAGGCGATCCGGTCCTCGGGCAAGTGAAAATCAAAATCGGTCAGTCGCAATTGAGTCATAACATTCCTTCAAGCTGGCGGTGATATACGCATAGCAACGCCAGCCCGCCAGACACCCGGACATAAATCTCCCATGCTTCAACCGCCCCCCTCACTGACTGCGGTTCTGCGCCTTGCCGCATACACGGCGTGTCTGGGCGCCTGTATCTGCCTCGCGCTGACCTATGGCGTGTTGATCTCGGGCCGTTATTTTCCCAAAGCCGACGTCTTCAACATGATCTGGCCCGTGCCTGCCGCAGCTGGCGCGCTGGCGGGAACGGCTCTCTTCGTCCTGCGCCCCAAAGGGCTGACGCTGCTGCGCCGCGTAGGCCTCGCCGCCAGTGCGGTCCTGATCATTCTGGCTTTTCCCTACGCCCAGCTTCGCCCGCATCCGGACAGACTGCCGCCGCGCAGTGAAACCGGAGAGGCCTTGCGGCTCGTCACATTCAATCTGTGGAACCTCAATCGCGATCCGGACGCGGCCGTCACCTATCTGCGCGACGGCGATTTTGATCTGGTCTTCCTTCAGGAAACCGGCGGCGCCCTGCAATACGTCCCTGCAAGCCTTCAGGATGATTATCCCCATCAGGTGCGCTGTCCCTGGGGGGCGACCCTGATCTCCCGCCTGCCGGTGCTGGATCAAGGGTGTGATGAATACCGGACCGTGCCTGCCGCCTTCATGCAGATCGACTTCCAGGGCGCCCCCTTGCGGCTGACCAGCACCCATTTCGCCCGCCCGACACGTCCTGATCTCTATCAGTATCATCGCGAACGCCTGTCCGCGCTGATCGCAGCGCAATCTGAGCAGTCCCAGATTCTGGCGGGGGATTTCAACACCGCGGAGAAAGGGTTTTCGATGCGGGCGCTGACACACGCGCTGGCCCCGCTCAGACGCGTCACCCATGGTTTGCGCACCTGGCCGTCCAAACGTCTGATCCCTTTGCCCATGCTCGGGATTGATCATATCTGGATCAGTGACGGGCTCTGCGCCTCCCAGACCGGCGCAGCGCCTGACGCGGGGTCAGATCATCGCCCCGTGTTCACGCTTGTAGAGCGATGCGAAACCTGAGCGAGCGCTGCAACGAAAACGGGCGGCCCTGAGAGCCGCCCGTTTCACAGACCTTTGCAGAAATCAGATCTAGCGCACAGTCGCCTTGACGATCTTGCCCGGCTCGGCGGGCGGTTCGCCCTTGGGCAGCGCGTCCACGTGTTCCATGCCGGAGATCACTTCGCCCCAGACGGTGTACTGGTTGTCGAGATAGGGCACAGCGTCCAGGCAGATGAAGAACTGGCTGTCGGCGGAATTGGGGTCCATGGCGCGGGCCATGGACATGGTGCCGCGCACATGCGGTTCCGCGTTGAACTCAGCCTCGATATTCTGGCCCGATCCGCCCATGCCATTGCCGTTCGGGCAACCGCCCTGCGCGACAAAGCCGTCAATCACACGGTGAAAGGTCAGACCGTCGTAAAAGCCGTCAGCGGCCAGCTCAGTGATCCGGGCGACATGCTTGGGCGCCAGATCGGGGCGCAGGCGAATGACGACATCGCCGCCTTCCAGGGTGAACACGAGTTCTTGCTTGGCGTCGGACACGACGGTCTCCTTTGGAGGATGGGTTCTTAATCGAGGACGCGCACAGGCACGTCAATGGCGCAAATATCTGGCAGGCGGCCGTTATCACGGCTGGCGGCCAAGGCTTCAAGATAGGCGGTGAAGCTGGCCGACCGCGTGTCCATGACCTGCACCGTCGGCGCATCGGTCATGTCGCGAGCCAGTTCAAACTCTTCAATGATGTCGGGGCGAAAGCCCAGGGTCTGCCCCTGGGTGCCGACATTCAGGCTCTCCACCACATCCTGTCCGACGCGCACTTTGCCCCAGACCGTGTACCGAGTGTTCAGATGCTCGGCGTCGCCCCGCACGATATAAAACTGGGCGTTCGCGGAGTTTGGATCATTGGTGCGCGCCATGGCGGCGGCGCCGTTACAATGAAGCAGCCAGCTCTCCACACGCCCATCGGCGACAATACCGGCCAGCGCTGACGGTTGTGTGCCGACGGGAAAACCGTCCCAGAAACCGGCCTGCGCCATCGGGCCGTCACGTGTGGCGCGGCGCTCTTGAATCTCATCAACGATGATGGCGTTGGGATCGCGGCGAATGCCGAACTCCGCCTGGATCGGATCAAACGGCGCCTGAACGCTGGGATTATCCACAGCCCCGCCGCCCTGGGCCATGAAGCCGTCGATGACGCGGTGGAAGACTTTCCAGTCCAGCCAATCGGTTTCGGCCATCTGCCGCACACGGGCGGCGTGAACAGGCGTGAATTCGTCCTGAAGCTCGATCCAAACCTCGCCCTTGCTGGTGACCATATGGATGAGGTCTTCCCCATCTACAGTCCGCCAGTCGCTGTCAGGCGCATTGGCGATGATATCGGCGCCCGGCGCCGCAACCGGCGTTTGTACTCCAGCTTCAGCCGCTGCGTTTTCTGGCGCCGCGTCCTGGGTTTGGCTGTCGGTTTCAGCTTCAGCGCACGCGGTCAGCATCAAGGCGGACAGGCAAGCGGTGGCAAGCAAGCGAACGTTCAGGCGGGTGCGCCCTTCCAGGTTCTGGGCCATTAGACGAACTTCTCCAACAAACGCGCTTTGACCAATTCGGGAACAAAAGGCGTGATGTCCCCGTCGAGCTTGGCGATTTCCTTGACCAGACGCGAGGCGATCGCCTGATGGCGTGGATCAGCCATCAAGAACACGGTTTCAATATCCGCATTCAGGCGCTGGTTCATCCCCACCATCTGAAATTCGTACTCAAAGTCCGACACCGCGCGCAGACCGCGAATGATCGAGCTGGCGCCGACCTTCTCGGCGAAATGCATTAAAAGGCCTTCGAACGGCAACACTTCGATCTCGGTGTCGCCCGCCACGGATTCCGCCAGCTCGCGCGCCATTTCGACCCGTTCATCGAAGCTGAAGAGCGGCCCCTTGGCGTCATTGCGCGCCACCCCGATCACCAGCTTGTCATAGAGCTTCACAGCCCGGCCGATAATATCGAGATGGCCGTTGGTGATGGGATCAAACGTGCCCGGATAGAGCGCGACGCGCTTTTTCATATGCTGTCCTCGTCAGTTCGCTCGCTGGGTCGCGAGCCAACCTGCAACACCGAGCAGAGTGAAGCCGGAAGTGCGACTTACCCGTGCGCGCCAGACTGGCCGCGAGAGAACGGGCTTAAGCGCCCCGGCAAGAAGCGCATATCCTCCGTCCACGATCAAGGCGATCAAAAGATATAACGCTCCAAGCAATGCCAGCTGTGGGCCTCCGGGCGCAGCCGGATTGACGAAGAGCGGCAGGAATGCAGCGTGAAAGGCTAGAGTTTTCGGGTTGCCGAGCGCCGTGGCCGCGCCCCGAAGCCAGAGCCGCGTCGGCGCCAAAGCAGCGCCATCCAGCGGCTCGGATTTGGCCAGCACCGCCTTGAGCCCCAGCCAGACCAGATACGCGACCCCGGCCCACTTCAATACGGCGTGCGCCCAGGTATAGGTCGCCAACAAGGCCGCAAGGCCCAGCACAACAAGCGCGATCTGCAACCCCTGAGCCGCGGTGGCGCCCAGCACGACCTGAAGCGCAGCGCGGCGCCCGTGAACCGCGCCGGTCGCGGCGATGACCGCCACATTCGGCCCCGGCGCGAGCATCAGCATGCTCACAGCCACGATGAACGCCGCCAGGGTCCCCAAATCAGGCATTACGCCTCACCATTATCCTATTCCGGCGCGTCCGGGGCATTCGGGGCGTCGCCCGCTTCACCGCCGTCCTCTTCCGCACTGGCGTCATCACTTTCCGCGATGCGCACAACAGACACGACTTTTTCGCCTTCGCCAAGACGGATGAGCCGCACGCCCTTGGTGGCGCGGGCGGCGATGCGCACAGTGTCCACCGGGAAGCGGATCAGCTGACCGCCATCGGTGACCGCCATCACGGTGTCGCCGTCAATGACCGGGAAACACGCCGCCAGCTCCTTGACCTTGCTCATGTCATGCGCAGCCACGCCCTGATTGCCGCGTCCCATGACACGGTAATCATACGCGCTGGAACGCTTGCCCAGGCCGTCCTGAGCGACCGTGAGAACAAACTCTTCCGCAGCGCCCAGCTCGGCGATGCGTTCAGGGCTCAGCGCCACTTCTGCAGCCGCTTCGCCGTCCTCCGGTGCGCTGACGACGGCGTCGTCCTCGTCCAGCCCCGCCGCACGCCGCATGGCGTTGGCGTGCTTCATATAGGCGCGCGCCTCATCGGTCGTGACGTCGATATGGTTCAGGATCGCCATGGAGATCAGGCGATCACCGTCTTTGAGGCGAATGCCGCGCACGCCGGTGGAATTGCGCGAGGCGAAGACGCGCACATCTTCCACCGAGAAGCGGATCGCCCGCCCGGCCGCCGACACCAGAAGCACGTCCTGATCCTTGTTGCACAGGCGCACATCCAGGATTTCGGAGCCGTCTTCATCCAGCTTCATGGCGATCTTGCCATTGCGGTTGACCTGAACGAAGTCCGACAACTTGTTGCGTCGCACGGTGCCCGCCGTGGTGGCGAACATCACGTCATACTCGCTCCACTGATCCTCATCTTCGGGCAGCGCCATCACCGAGGTGATCCACGCGCCGTCATTGAGGCTGGGCAGCAGGTTTGTGAGGAATTTGCCCTTGGTGTTGGGCGCGCCCAGCGGCAAGCGCCAGGTCTTGGTCTTGTAGACCATGCCGTCCGAGCTGAAGAACAGGAGCGGGGCATGGGTGGAGGCGACAAACAGCGTCGCCACGAAATCCTCATCCTTCATCGCCATGCCAGCGCGGCCCTTGCCGCCGCGGTTTTGGGCGCGATAGGTGGAGAGCGGGGTGCGTTTGACATAGCCGCCATGGGTCAGGGTGACGACCATGTCCTCACGCGGGATCAGGTCTTCATCCTCAATCCCCAGATCACCCTCAATGATCGCCGAGCGGCGCTCCACACCGAACTTGGCCTTGGAGTCCAGAAGCTCGTTGCGGATAATGTCGCGGATCAGGGTCGGGCTACGCAGGATGTCCAGCAGCTCGGCGATGGTCTCGGCCAGCTTGTTGGCTTCATCGCCGATCTCGTCGCGGCCCAGCGCCGTCAGGCGATGCAGGCGCAGATCGAGGATCGCCTTGGCTTGCTCTTCGGTCAGCCGGATCTCGCCGTTCTTGATGCGAGAGCGCGGATCCGCCACCAGCTCCACCAGCGGCGCGATGTCCTTGGCCGGCCAGGCCTTGTCTCGCAATTGCTGACGGGCGGTCTGCGGGTCGGGCGCTTTGCGGATCAGGGCGATGATCTCGTCGATATTGGCGACGGCCACGCCCAGACCAATCAAGACGTGCGCCCGATCACGCGCTTTCTTGAGGTCGAACTTGGTGCGGCGGACGACCACTTCCTTGCGGTGACCGATGAAGGTCTCAAGGAAGGTGCGCATCCCCGCCTGTTGCGGGCGGCCTCCTATCAGCGCCAGCATGTTCACGCCGAACGAGGTTTGCAGCGGGCTCCAGCGATACAGCTGGTTGAGGATCACCTCGGCGTTGGCGTCCTTCTTCAGCTCGATCACGACGCGCACGCCCGAACGATCAGACTCGTCGCGCAGATCGGAAATGCCCTCGACGCGCTTTTCGCGCACCAGCTCGGCGATCTTCTCGATCATGGACGCCTTGTTCACTTGATAGGGAATCTCGTGAACAATGATGGCTTCGCGGCCCTGACGAATATCCTCGATCGAGGTCTTGCCGCGCAGGATGACCGAGCCACGCCCCTCCAGAAGCGCTTTACGCGCGCCGGAGCGGCCGATGATCTCGCCGCCCGTGGGGAAATCCGGCGCCGGAACGAATTCCAGCAAGTCAACATCGGAGATGTCAGGCTGGTCGAGCAGAGCGATCGTGGCGTCCACCACCTCATTGAGGTTATGGGGCGGAATATTGGTCGCCATGCCCACAGCGATGCCGCCGGCGCCATTGACCAGAAGGTTGGGATAGCGTGCGGGCAGGACGATCGGCTCCTGCTTGGAGCCGTCATAGTTGTCCTGAAACTCGACCGTATCCTTGTCGATATCGGCCAGCAGCGCTTCAGCGGGATGGTCCATGCGGATTTCGGTGTAACGCATGGCGGCGGGCGGATCGCCGTCCATGGAGCCGAAATTGCCCTGACCGTCCATCAGCGGCAGCCCCATGGAGAAGGGCTGCGCCATACGCGCGAGGGCGTCATAGATCGCGCTGTCGCCGTGCGGGTGATAGCGACCCATCACATCGCCGACCACATTGGCGGATTTCTTGTACGCCTTGTCCTTGGTGTAGCCGCCCTCGTGCATGGCCCACAGGATGCGCCGGTGCACGGGCTTCAGCCCGTCTCGCGCATCTGGGATGGCGCGGCTGACGATCACGCTCATCGCGTAATCAAGATAGCTGCGCTTCATCTCGTCTTCGATGGACACCATCGGGCCGCTCGGCGCGGCGGGCAGGTCTTCATCCATGGGCGTTTCAGGGGGCAAATCGCTCAAAGTCGTTTCGTCCTGGCTGGCGCGCGCCTGTCTTCGCCAAGCGGGACAGCGCGCGTAAAAAGGCGTCGGTCGGGCGCAGCTCACCCCAATGGGCGTGAATCACCTGCGCACGGATAAAGACTATGTCTAGCAAGGCCAGAGACGGGCGGCAAACACGGTGCGCGGCTGCCTCCGCCGATTACGGACAGATTTGCGACCGGGCCTGTTTTTTGTTGTAAATCAGCACAGACTGCCTCTCAAAGGGTCGCATCGCGCCCGACGCCGCCTACGTTGATAGGCAAGCTTTTAAAGGAGACGCCTCATGACCCGCGCCCTTCGCACCCTCGCCCTGACGACAGCCCTGGCCGCCACCGCTTTCAGCGCCCCGGCCTTGGCTACGGATCAGCATGGCGCGCACGCCCATACCCCTAGCGAGGCGCACGCCACCCTGATCGACCGCGCGCGCAACGAGATCGGCCAGGTCCACTTCCAGCAAGGTCCGACCGGCGTTCTGATCACCATTGAAATGGACGGTTTGCCCGAAAGCGCTGTCGGCTGGCATGGCGTGCACCTGCATGAGATCGGCGATTGCTCCAATGAGGACTTCACTAGCTCCGGCGGCCACATCAATCCATCAGGCCGCAGCCATGGCCTTCTGAACCCGGACGGCCCGGACAATGCCGACCTGCCCAATATCTATGTGCATGAGAACGGCGCCCTGCGCGCCCAGCTGTTCACCACCCAGGTCAGCCTGAACGGCGAGACTGACGCTCCGGCCCTTCTGGACGACAATGGCTCTGCGCTCGTCATGCACGAGAATCAGGACGATCATATGAGCCAGCCGATTGGCGGCGCAGGCGCGCGCCATGTGTGCGGCGTCATCGAGGCGGCGCACTAATGCTGTCGCGACGAGACACCCTGGTCGGACTGGGCGCCGCCGGCGCCGCCCTGTCGCTTGAGGGTCGCGCGCTGGCGCAGAACGGGGCTGACGCACGCTGGCGCGCGGGTCCCGACCTGCCGTTACGCGTGCAGGAGATCTATCCGGCAGTGCTTGATGGCGTGCTCTATGTGGCGGGCGGCCTGAGCCCGGATGTCGGGCGCAGTCGGATCGGCGTTTCCGATCGCGTTTTTTCTCTGGCGCCCAGCGCAGATCGCTGGCGTGAGCGGGCGCGCCTGCCCGTGCCGCTGCATCATCCCAACCTGGTCGGGCTTGAGGGCCTGATTTACGCCGTCGGCGGCTTCACCGCACAGACCGGCGGGATGTGGGCCATGAGCAATGGCGTGCGCGTTTTTGATCCCGACCGCAATGCATGGCGCAATGGCGCGGCCATGGCCGAGCCCTATGCGGAGACGGTCTGCGTCACGCTGAACGGACGACTGCATGTGGCCACCGGCCGCCGCCCGGCGGGGCTGTCCAATAAAGCCTGGTCAGACCATGCTGACACCAACGCGCATATCGTTCTGGATCCCGCCGCCCAGACCTGGTCGGTCGCAGCCCCCGCCCCCACCGCACGCAATTCCGCAGCGGGCGCCGCGTTGGACGGACGCCTGCATGTGGTGGGCGGCCGTACGGTGACCGGCGGCAACACGCCCGTCCACGAGGCCTATGATCCGCAAAGCGACAGCTGGGAGACCCGCGCGCCCCTGCCTGAACCCGAAGCCGGACCGCGCGGCGCCGGCGGCCTCGCCGCCGCCAGCCTCGATGGCGCGCTCTATGTCTTTGGCGGCGAGTGGTTTGATAATTCCGGCGGCGGCGTCTACGCCCAGGTCTGGCGCTATGACCCGATATCTGACAGCTGGGCCGAGATCGGACGCATGCCCACGCCCCGTCATGGGCTGGGCGCGGTGACCGTCGGCTCAGAGATCGCCACCATCGGCGGCGCCGCCCAGCCCAGCGGCAGTCAGACCACCGCAATGCTGAGCTGGTTCACGCCCTGAGGCCAGAGCCACGCTGAACAGTAAAAAGCCCGGCGCGCTGCGCCGGGCTTTTTCAATTCGCTTAAGCGTGACGCAAACCATACCCGCCACCATTATCAGTAACTGGCTTCACACCGCCCCTCACTATGGGCTTGCCGCAGGGTGTCATCCAGAAAGATCGCGGCGTCCGCTATGGCGTCCGGGTATGACAAGACATAATGATCCACTGGATACTGCTTCAACACCAATCCATGGTCGGGATTGAGCGCCTCGGCCCGGCGAAAAGCTGCATCCGCCATCTCCGCTGACGGCCAGAGATGATCGTCCAAAGCCCCTTGAAGCAAGACAGGAGCCTCGATCCGCTCGACCGGGATCAAGGCTCTTTCAACGGCAGCATCGTTACGCAAAGCCTGCTCAGAAGACGCCGTCGAACTGGCGCGCCTCAACAAGACCCTCGGTGTGTGGATTGAGAGCCAAGGAAACGGTACGAAATCCAAAGGCTCACCTCCCAGCGCCCAACTCGACCGTATTCTCAATGTACGGTGCGGCCCTTGCCAGACTACATGACTAGGCACGGCGGCGACGGCGGCATCAAACAGGCGCGTCTCCGAACTATTCAGGTCCGCCTCATAAGCGGCCAGCAACAAGGTCAGTTCGCCACCCCTTGAGACGCCAACAAACCCCACGCACCGGTTCGTGGCGCCCCGGGTCTGACGCGCATCGTTCAGAACTTCAGCGAAGGGTTCTAGATTTCGGTCAAACAGACGCGGCGGACGAAGATCCTCACCCCAAGAATCGCCCAGGCGCTCCAAGCCGAAATGGTTAAGATTGCGAATGCTGTAGCCCATATCGGCGAGCAACTGGCCCAAATATCCAGCAGGGCTTAGACCTGAGCTTCTCCCTAACCACCCGCCCTCGGATCCGCCAACCATGATGATCAAGGGCGGCAGGCTGCCAGCCTCCTGGAGCTCCAGATCCATGACGGCGATATCACCGATGAAGCCGCGCTTGTGGACCTCATAGCTCATTCGCCCATCAAGGTGGGCATTCTCCTCAAGTCGCTCTGCTATCTCAGGAGAAAGCGGGGCCTGCAAATGCATCTCTTGAGCCCTGAGTGAACGGGCTGACGAGAAGAGTCCCGCCATCAAAAGACCAGCGATCAAAAGACGAGCAAGCAGCATCATTCCACACATGAAAACCCGGCGCCAGGCACCGGGTTGATCCTTACACACCCAAGAGGCGAGTCAATAACACCCTAGAACGGGATGTCGTCGTCGAGGGTGTCGGAGGTGAAGTCCTCGCGCGGGGCGTTGCTGCGCTGACCGCCGCCCTGGTTATAGCCGCCCTGGCCGCCGCCGGAGCGATCATCCATCTGGTTATTGTTATAGCCGCCGCCCATGCGGTCGCCGCCGCCTTCGCCGCGGCCGTCCAGCATGGTCAGCTCGCCGCGATAGCGCTGAAGCACCACTTCGGTGGTGTATTTGTCGTTGCCGTCGCGATCTTGCCATTTGCGGGTCTGAAGCTGACCTTCGATGTAAACCTTCGAGCCCTTCTTCAGATAGTTCTCCGCGACCTTGGCGAGGTTGTCGTTAAAGATCACGACATTATGCCATTCGGTCTTCTCGCGGCGTTCGCCGGTGGACTTGTCGCGCCAGTTTTCAGACGTGGCGATCCGCAGATTGACCACCGGGTCGCCGGAATTCAGGCGCCGCACTTCGGGGTCTGCGCCCAGATTGCCCACCAGGATCACCTTGTTTACAGAACCAGCCATACCGCGTCTCCCGCTTGTCTTTCGCGTCGTATTTGTTCACATTCCGTTCCGCGCGTCAATCAAGGCGCGAGTCGGATGTTAACGAAGCCTATCCCGCAGCCCGAGTCCATCGCCGGGCGCCGCTGTCGGCGCCTACACGGTGGATAGAACCCTGCCAGAGCCCTAAGTAACGCCCGATACGCCTGCCCGACCGCCAATCAAGGACTTTGCGTCATCCATGGCTGACAAACTCAAAACCATCTCCGTGCGCGGCGCGCGCGAGCACAATCTCAAGGGCGTGTCGGTGGACCTGCCGCGTGACGAGCTGATCGTGTTTACGGGCCTTTCGGGCTCGGGCAAGTCCTCGCTCGCCTTTGACACCATCTACGCCGAGGGCCAGCGCCGCTATGTGGAGAGCTTGTCCGCTTATGCGCGCCAGTTCCTGGAGCTGATGAGCAAGCCGGATGTGGACTCTATCGAGGGCCTCTCGCCCGCCATCTCGATCGAGCAGAAGACCACCTCTAAAAACCCGCGCTCCACCGTGGGCACGGTGACCGAGATCTATGACTATATGCGCCTTCTCTGGGCGCGGGTGGGCGTGCCCTATTCGCCCGCCACCGGCGAGCCGATCTCGGCGCAGACTGTCTCGCAGATGGTGGACAAGATCACCGCGCTGGGCGACGGCGCGCGGCTCTATCTGCTGGCGCCCATCGTGCGCGGCCGCAAGGGCGAGTACCGCAAGGAGTTCGCCGAGCTGCTCAAACAGGGCTTCCAGCGCGTGAAGGTGGATGGCGAGTTCTACGCCCTCGAAGACGCGCCCGAGCTCGACAAGAAGTTCAAGCACGATATCGACGTGGTCGTGGACCGGGTGGTCACCAAGGAAGGGCTGGAACAGCGCCTCGCCGACAGCCTGGAGACCGCGCTGCGACTGGCGGACGGCATCGCCATGGCCGAGTTTGCGTCAGATCATGGCGAGCACAAGACGGGCGAGCGGATCATCTTCTCGCAGAAGTTCGCTTGCCCGGTCAGCGGCTTCACCATTGAAGAGATCGAACCGCGCCTGTTCTCGTTCAACAATCCGTTCGGCGCCTGCCCGGCCTGTGACGGTCTGGGGCAAAGCCTTGAGTTTGACGAGGACATGGTGGTCCCCGACCGCGACAAGTCGCTGTATGACGGCGCCATCGCGCCCTGGAGCCGGGCGACGTCCAAGCTCTATCAGCAGACCCTTCAGGCCATCGCCGACCATTATGGCGCCAGCATGTACACGCCCTGGCGCGATCTCGATGCGAGCTTTCGCAAGATCGTGCTGCATGGCACCAAGGACAAGATCAAGTTCACTTACGAAGACGGGCTGCGCCAGTTCACCACCTCCAAGGCGTTTGAAGGGGTGATGCCGAACCTTCAGCGGCGCTGGCGCGAGACGGACTCTACTTGGGTGCGCGAGGATCTGGCGCGGTTCCAATCCGCCCAGCCCTGTGAGGTATGCGACGGCAAACGCCTGAAGCCCGAAGCGCTGGCGGTGAAGATCGACGGCGCGGACATCTCCATCGCCGGTGAGAAATCCATCAAGGCGGCGCTGCGCTGGTTTGAAGCCGTGGAAGACACGCTCTCGGCCAAAGATCAGGAGATCGCCCGGCGCATCCTCAAGGAAATCCGCGACCGTTTGAAGTTCCTCGTCGATGTGGGGCTCGATTATCTCACACTCAGCCGCGCCTCCGGCACATTGTCGGGCGGGGAAAGCCAGCGTATTCGCCTCGCCAGCCAGATCGGCTCAGGCCTGACGGGCGTTCTGTATGTGCTCGACGAGCCCTCCATCGGCCTGCACCAGCGGGACAATACGCGGCTCCTCGATTCCCTGCGGGGCTTGCGCGATCTCGGCAATACCGTGCTGGTGGTCGAACATGACGAAGAAGCCATCGAAACGGCGGACTATGTGGTCGATCTGGGCCCGGCCGCTGGCGTTCATGGCGGCGAGGTGATTGCGGCGGGCACGCCCAAGGAGATCGCCGCCAATCCCAAATCCCTGACCGGTCAGTACATGTCCGGCCAACGCATGGTGCCCGTGCCTGAACAGCGCCGCCCGGTCGACCTCAAGCGTGCGGTCACCGTGAAGGGCGCCACCGGCAACAATCTTCAAAACGTGGACGCCGCCTATCCGCTGGGCGTGATGACGTGCGTGACCGGCGTGTCGGGCGGGGGCAAATCCACCCTGACGATCGAGACGCTGTACAAGGCGGCGGCGCGGCGGCTGAACAAGGCTTCGGCCGTGCCCCTGCCCCACGACACCGTGGAAGGGCTCGATCAGGTCGACAAGATCATTGATATCGACCAGAGCCCGATCGGGCGCACCCCGCGTTCCAACCCGGCTACCTATACCGGCGCCTTCACCCCGATCCGCGACTGGTTCGCCTCCCTGCCCGAGGCCAAGACCCGCGGCTACAAGCCGGGGCGCTTCTCCTTCAACGTCAAAGGCGGGCGCTGCGAGGCGTGCCAGGGCGATGGCGTGGTGAAGATCGAGATGCACTTCCTGCCCGACGTCTATGTCGAGTGCGATGTCTGCCATGGCAAACGCTTCAATCGCGAGACGCTGGAAGTGACCTTCAAGGGCAAATCCATCGCCGATGTGCTGGACATGACCGTCGAGGAGGCCGCCGAGTTCTTCAAGGCCGTCCCGTCGGTGCGCGACAAGATGGAGACGCTCAAACAGGTGGGGCTGAGCTATCTCAAGGTCGGCCAGCCCGCGACCCAGCTCTCAGGCGGCGAAGCGCAGCGCGTGAAACTGTCCAAGGAACTCGCCAAGCGCTCCACCGGCAAGACGCTCTACATCCTCGACGAGCCCACCACCGGCCTGCACTTTGAAGATGTTCGTAAGCTCCTCGAAGTGCTGCACGAGCTAGTCGATCAAGGCAATACGGTCATCGTCATCGAGCACAATCTCGACGTTATCAAGACGGCGGACTGGCTGCTGGATCTGGGCCCAGAAGGCGGTTCGGGCGGCGGCCAGATCGTCGCCTGTGGCACCCCTGAACAGGTGGCCGAGGTCGAGGCGAGCTGGACCGGCCGCTATCTCAAACCCCTTTTGGAGCGCGATGTGGCGCGTCAGAAGAAACTGGCGGGGTAGCGGCTTAGTCTTTCCGCCCCCGCAGCACCAAACCCGCCAGTATCAGAGCGCTCAGCCCGCCCATGGCGATCAGCTGGGCGTAGGTTTCCGGGCCGAGACTGACGGCGTCCGCGCCGGCCATGCCGGTGGCCGAGCTGAACACCTGGGCGACGGCGCTGTTGATCGTCTGATCAGGGTCTGACGCCAGCAGCGCGAAACTGGGCGCGATGACAGCGACGGCGTTAAACGCGCCATGGGCGGCGGCGGCTTCGACGATGGAGCGCCGCCAGAGCGCGGTCAGCGAGAAAACAAGTCCAGTCAGACCGATGCCCGACAGCGCTAGCACGCCGAACATCAGCCCCGAGATGAAGACATGGGCGTGCAAGAGCGCAAAAGCGAAGCTGGCGACGAAGACGCCCCAGCGCTTGCCCCAGCGCGCAGTCAGTGCGCTCATCAGCCAGCCGCGAAAGATCAGCTCCTCCACCCCGCCCTGGATGAGAAAGCCCAGAAACAAACCGGCATAGCCAATCAGGGCGGCCTGGGTTATCGCGCGGCTGACCTCCATCGCGCCCAGGGTGTCGGCGTCAGCAGCGCTCGCTCCCACGCTCAGAAGAGCGGCGACAGCGCTGACCAGCACCACCAGACAGACGCCCAGCGGCAGGCCCAGCATATAGCGCCCGAAAAAGCCCCGCCCCTCTAGGCCGATTGTGGAAAACGGGCGGCGCTCAAACAGCTTCAGCCACATCAAGGTCATCGCCGCCCAGGAGATGAACTGCAACAGCATGAGCGGCAGCAGGACGGTCAGCGTATTCTCGTTCAACGCCTGCTGGGCCGCCAGCGGATCGGTCTCGCCCGATGAGACTGTCAGAACGAGGGTGTAGATGATCGTCCCGATCAGAACGGGAATGGACGAGACAAGATACCCCGCCGCCATTAATCCGATCGCGCCCCACCCCCAGGTGCGCCGCGCAGTTTCAGGCCATGGCGCGTAAAGAGCTTGGGTCATCTCAAGGGGCTTTCTGATCGGGTTCAGGCATGGAGAGCGCGAGTTTAGCGCTGATCCCGCGTCCGATCATCATCACGACGCCCATACTGAACATCACCGGTGTCAGTACGAGCGCAGTCATCCATGCCTGGTCCACGCCAGGCATCAACAGCGCATATAAACGCATGGTGATCAGCGGGTCTTCAGGGTTCTGAAGCAGCATGTCAAACGTATTCGCAACGCGCTCTCCGACGCTGAAGCCTATGGCGCCATAACTGACGACCATCACCAGCATGTAGAGAATCAAGAACAGGACCCAGGCTAATGTTAGGCCGAGCACATGCCGCCAACCGGCGCGGATCGCGCCTCCGATATCAAACCGCCCGGACAAGGCATGCGCCGGAAGACCGGAGAAGACTGACAAGATAGCGACCAGGCCCAGACCGCCAATGAGACACAGCGCGATCACAACCCCGAAGGCGGCGACTGCGCTGTCGCCGGTCCCGCTCTCTGCGGCCAGTATCGCAAACACAACACCGATCATCATGACGACAAACAGGACCAGAAAGGCCGCCAGATAAACGCCGAACAGGATCAAACCACTCACGGTCAGCCGACCGAGACCCGCCCAGCCGGGCCAGAGGGTGAATCGGCCGCGCATGAACAGCGTGAGCCAAACCGCCTCCATCCAGATCCAAAGCGGAAGCCCGAGAAGAGAGATGAGCGAACTGGCCGATGAGAACTGCAGGCTCAGGGCATAGGCTTCGCCGGCATCGCCCATTTCAGCAGCCTGCACGCCCGCACGCGCCAGCTCTCCGAAGAGACTGAACTGCCCCACCGCCACAGCGACGTAGATCAGGGTGTGCCCGATCAGAAGACACAGCACCGCTCCTGGCCGCGCCCGAAACACGTCAAAACCGAAGCCGAGCGCCCCTCCCACCGTGAACCGGTGAGCCGGCGTCGTCGCCCTATCCGTCACGCTCAGCCCTCGCTTGGCGCCTGCCCCACGGACTCGGCGGGCGCTTCGAGCGGCGTTTCGGGCGCGAAACCGCCGTCATGGCGGACCGCCACATAGGCGCCGACGCCTTGCCAGCTGCCTTGCACGAAAATGTCGAAGATCAGCTGCAGGACCACGGCGATCACGGCCATGGCCCAGAACAACGGCGAAGCCAGAGCGTCCAGAAACGCCTCCATCATGAGGTCCGGATCACTGGACTGTTCAAAGCTGATCAGTGCGCCCACCAGTTCGGACGATCCGATCATCAAGAACGCCTGCTGCAGGACGCTCAGCACCAGGTAGGCGATGGCGATGGCGAAGAAGAGCACCACATAGGACAGGAACATCCAGAACATCACGCCGCCAGCGGCCGCGAAACCGTCAAAGATCTTGATGCCGCGCTGACGCACGGTCAGCGCCGTCGCGGGCGCCAGCCCCAGGAGGAAAATGATCCAGCCGACGATGACAATCACCGTCAGAAGCGTATTCGCCAGCGCCTGAACGGCGACCCCGCCCGGCTCGCCGCCCATGGCGAACCCGGCGTTGACGACGGCGTAGAGCACGACGGTCAGCACGCCAGCCGCCATGATCAACAGCCAAAGCACGATATTGACGACCAGCAGCCGCAACTCGTCCGCGCCCAGGCGGATCGGCAGCCCGACCACCACCTGATCCCGCGCCAGAAGGCGCAGCCAGGCGCCCTGGATCATCAGAGCGGAGATCAGAAGTCCGACAATGCCCAGCATGTAAAAGCCCATGCCTTGCAAGGCGGCCTGCGCCATTTCCGCGTCGCTGGGATCCCCTTTGTCGCCATACTCAAGCGCCAGCTCGAACAGGGGCCAAAATCCGTAGACCATCAGCGCGCCAAAGCCTGCATACAGCAGCAGTTGCCACAGACCGATCCACGCCACGCTCATTGGGCGTTTGCCAAACACCTTCAGGAAATAGAAGGTGGCGTCGATGAAGTTATAGCTGGGCTTGGACATTCTTTCCCCCGCGTGTCCGAACAGAGCATTCGCGTGAGACGATAGCTCAGACGGGCGCGAAGGTCTCGCCTTAATCGGAAGAAACGTCGCCCTTCACCTTGTATACGCTATAAAGCGCACACAGGGCCGCAATCAATGGCGCCGCCAGAAGCGCAATCTTTGCAACGCCGTAGATTGCGCTTGCCAGAAGGAAAAGTGCCGGGTTCACGATCAAGGCCCCCGCCTCTCCAGAGGCTGATTGAGCAATGGCCGGGCCTGCGCCCAGGAGTGCGACACAGATCGCATTCAGGAGGATCAGTGCAAGGATGCCGGGCGCCAGGCTGGCCAAACCCGTCAGCGCGATTTCGACGCTGCGCCCGCGCGACGCCGGCCAGATGGACAACACCCTGATGGCGCCGGCCTCCAAAGTCGCGGGCGCGGTCAGCGCCAAGCGCGTGATCAGCCAGAGGCTGAACACTGCGAACACCGCGATCAGGGCGAAGGACACCGCCAGCGCGACCGGTCCCATAAGCTCGAACAGATTGACGTATCCGTCGGGTTGCGGCGCGCCGGGATCCATCTCGGTGAAGGCGAGACCGGCGATCATGAAGGCCATGGCCACGCCCGCCGTCATCAGGATGATCACCAGCAACAGCACAACCAGGAACAAAGCCCAGATCAGCCGCCCTTCATCGCCGCCCAGGGTCAGGCCGAAAAAGCCTTTTTTCGGAATGCCCAGCGCCAGACGTCCCAGGCTGGCCCAGCCGATGACGAAGGCGCCGAACGCCACCGCCATGAAGGCGATCGCCGCCGGCGCTGCGCCCGGCGCATAGGCGCCCGCATAAGCCGTCATCAAGGACTGAACGGCGAACACGACGCCATAAAGCGCGCTCGCCGCCAGAACGGGAGCGGGATTTTCCAGGACAAAACGGTAAGCGGCGCCCACGGCGCGAAGATCGATCAGTTTCATGACGCTGCAGTTAGCCCGAAATGAGGGTCAGGCCAAGGAGATCGCTTCAGGTTGTTCAGTCTTGGCGTAGAACTTCACCTTCGAAACCGGGCCTGCAAACGGTTTGCAAATGTCGCCGGTAACTAAAGTTGTGGCAGGGCGAAAACGAATAGTGCTCAACGATCCAGCCCCCGTCTTCCCCGTACATTCGCAGTCCAGTGAGCCGCGACGCCAATTCAGGCCCTTCAGAAAGGGGGTATCCGTCAAGCACAACCACGTCTGTCAGTTCAAGGTCTGATACGGTTCTCCCGGACAGTTCTCGCTGTACTACGAGGCGCTCCCAATGACTGCGCATGTAGAAGACAGCCCGATCTCCCTGCCCAGCGAGAGCCGTCGGCAACTCAGGGAACGGCACGTCGCGACAGACAGCAAGATCTGCGGGTCTGGCCGTGTAGGGAGAGAAGAGGAATTGACGATCCTCATGCTGATATTCACCTGGCTCTGAGCGCATGCTCTGGGCGACTTCGCGCTGAGTGTCGCTTAAAGAGTCAACCTGATCATCGATCTTGAGCGCCATATTAAAATGGTAACCAGACCGCATCAGCAGACCCGTCCGATAGGCCAGCTCAGCACTATATGGACTGATCGGACAAGGTCCCTGTGACGCTGCATTGAAAGCTGCCTCAAAAACCGAACGCGCCTCACGCACGTCCCCACTCGCCCAAGCTGTTGCAAGTTCGGTCTCCGATACCTGTAGCGGTTCAGCGGTATTGGAGGCGCCATCAAGAAGCGTCAGAATACCGAGAAAAACCCAGAGCATCTCAGTTTCTAGTCTGCGAGCTGATAATCAAGCCGGGTCGTAACACCCCTGCGAACAATCGGAACGCCATCTTGTGTCGCAGGCTCATAACGCCAGCGGCGAACAGTGCGCACGCCTTCTTCGCCAAATTCCCGGTAAGGAATGGAGTAAACCACCTCTACGTTTTCGGGCCGCCCTTCTTCATTCACATCAAACCGCATCAACGCAATCCCTTCAACGCCCGCCCATGCGGCGTCGCGTGGGTATGCAGGCGGCCTCCGCTCTATGACAACGGTATCCACGAACCCTTCAACCGCTACGAACGCGTTCGCCTCCACTTCACTTTCATCAACTGACTTATAGACATTATCGGCCAGCAGTCGCTCAAACAGCTCGGCACGTTGGTCGGCGTTTAATTCTGCACGCTCCATGCTGCCCCAAGCCTCGGCCGCATCGCTGAGGTCACTGTCGCCCCCACCTTGTGACAGCAGAGTCCTGGCCACGGTCATCCAGTACGCGGCCTCTAGCGGCCTGTCTTCGTATGAATAGTAAGCGCCCGCTTGAAACGCGGCCACGCCGAATACGGGAGCCGTCTGAATACCGGCGCGCCGAGCGGCCTGCATTGCGCGCTCCCCGTGAAACCCGGCATTCTGGTACTGCCCCCGAGCCCAGCGCGAACTGGACATATAGGCATGTGCCAAGGCGGCTTCCGTTTCAGCAGCCGGAGAGGCCGGCAGGGTTTCAATGATTTCAACGCCCCTCTCGGAGGACAAAAAAGCGCTACGATGCTCTCCCTGACGGAGTTGGGCGTCGCTGGCGTATCGAAGCGCCCGGGCCCTGACGACCGCGTCACCGTTACTTCGCTCGTTCAGCTCAGCCGCGTTTAGAAAAGCATCTTCCGCTATGTCATACCGTCCAGTGCGGCGGGCATAAAACCCTGCGTTCTCGGCGAGAGTCGCCAGAATGCTAGGGGCAATCCGGGCATCTCGCCCAGCACGCCAGGCCTGCTCAGAGCTCTCAGCCGCCGCCTGGTCGTCGCCCGCTTCAACAGCCGCTTCATAAGCCAGATACGGCGTCGTGACGCTGTCCGGTAGCGGCTCGTCCTGACCAATCGCCATGGCCGTCGCGCTTAGCCACACGATCAAAACACTGAAAAATCGCATCTTCGCCCCCCATTTCCCCTGAAAGATGAAAGGCGTTTCTATATTCGTCAAGCAGGCTACGGCGGTCGACAATTGAGCCGCGCCGCCTTCCCGCCTATATGACGCGCCATGACAGATATGACCCCGATCCACATTATTGGCGGCGGCATGGCCGGCTCTGAAGCGGCCTGGCAGGCCGCGAACGCCGGCGTGCGCGTCGTGCTCCATGAGATGCGCCCCGTGCGCGGCACCTTCGCTCACCAGACTGAAGGCCTGGCTGAGCTTGTGTGCTCAAACTCGTTCCGCTCTGACGATGCAGAAACGAACGCCGTGGGCCTGCTGCACGAAGAGATGCGCCGCGCCGGATCGCTGATCATGGCGATGGGCGATCAACATCAGGTGCCCGCCGGCGGCGCCCTGGCGGTGGACCGGGAGGCCTTCTCCCAAGCAGTGACCGCAGCGCTGGAAAACCATCCCAATATCGAGATCGTTCGCGAGGAGATCACCGGCCTGCCGCCCGAGGACTGGGACAGCGTCATCGTCGCCACCGGCCCCCTCACCTCCCAGGCTTTGGCCGAAGCCGTCCACGCCGCGACCGAAGAGGGCGAGCTGGCCTTTTTCGACGCCATCGCACCGATCCTTTATGCCGACTCCATCAATATGGACGTGGCGTGGAAACAATCGCGCTATGACAAGGGCGAGACCGAGGAAGACAAGGCCGCCTATATCAACTGCCCCATGGACAAGGACCAGTATGAGGCGTTCGTGGACGCCCTGCTGGCGGCGGAAAAGACCGAGTTCAAGGAGTGGGAGAAGGACACGCCCTATTTCGACGCGTGCCTGCCCATCGAAGTGATGGCCGAACGCGGGCGTGAAACCCTGCGCCACGGCCCGATGAAGCCGCGCGGCCTGACCAACGCCCATGATCCCGAGACCAAGCCCTATGCGGTGGTCCAGCTGCGCCAGGACAACACGCTGGGCACGCTGTTCAACATGGTCGGCTTCCAGACCAAGATGAAATACGGCGCTCAGGCAGACGTGTTCAAGATGATCCCGGGGCTCGAGAACGCCAGTTTCGCGCGTCTGGGCGGCATTCACCGCAACACCTTCCTGCATTCGCCCAAGCTGCTGGATGGCCTGATGCGTCTGAAAGCGCGTCCCGCCTTGCGCTTCGCCGGCCAGATCACCGGCGTTGAAGGCTATGTGGAAAGCGCCTCCATGGGGCTTCTGGCAGGCCGCTTCGCAGCGGCTGAGAAGTTGGGGCGGGCCGTCACCCCGCCGCCGCCCACCACGGCGCTCGGCGCGCTGCTGACCCACATCACCACAGGGCATGTGCCGGGCAAGAAAGGCGCGTTCCAGCCGATGAACGTCAATTTCGGCCTCTTCCCGGATATCGAGGCGCCCACCAAGGACGCCGAGGGCAAGCGCCTGAAGGGCAAGGAGAAGTCCGTCGCCAAGAAACGCGCCATGAGCGCACGGGCGCTGTCAGATTGCGACGCCTGGCTCCATGGATTTTCTCAAGCGGCTGAATAGCTAGACCCGCCCCGTGAGCGACGCCCAGGTCAGGCGCGCATTCTGTCCGAAGGGCGCGCGCTCGATCTGTTCACGATAAGGGTCTTCCAACGCCTGAGCGCTTTTGAGATAGCCGCGCGCTAGGCTGACATAGCCGAGCGCCGGGAAGACCTCGGCGGGAAGCGCGCTGCGGGTGCGGCTTAGCAGGCCGGCGGCGTCCTGCGCTTCGTTCAGCAATCCTGAAAGCGCGGCTTTCGCGGCGTCCGGTTTGCGGCCCGCCGCCAGATCCGCTTCGCTCAGATCAGCGCCGGCCAGCTCGTCGGCGCAGAAGGGCGGACGCCCCGCCTGCACCAATGGCGCGAAGGCGCGCAGCAGACCGGAGAACCCCCACAGCCGCCCGGCCGCCGTGATCGCCACACCAGGCTCTCCCCCCAGATCAAGGTCGGGCTTGAGCAGACGCGCCGCGAGCTGGATCAAGGCCCCGGACGTGCGGTCTACATAGTCACGGCGGTCTTCACGGGTCGGGAAAGGCCCCTCGCCCAGATCCGCCGTACGCGCCTCAACCAGTCCTGTCAGCGCCGCCTGATCGGGGGCGCCGGGCGCTTCACGCAGCTCAGACACCGCTTCGTAGATATCGTGGCGGCGCACTTTCGGCGGATCGGCGAACAGGTCACTGACCGCTTCGCGCGCCCAGGCCAGACGCATTTCGCCAATGACCGGCTCAGACACCTTGTCGGGAATCTGCGCAATCTCATGATAAAAGGCATACAGCGCAAAAAGGCGCGCGCGCAGCTCCACAGGGGCAAACAGGGCTGCAGCCCGGCGTTCAGGGTCATTGGCGGCTAACAAGCTGTCGAAATCGGTCACGCTATTCTCTCTCGCCGGTAGACACATACGGGTTTGAACCCATATCTAGCTCGTGCGTAATACCTGAGTATGGCGGTCTTCCAAACGGCCGCCGCACCCTATGAGCACCCTCTCGCTCAAACTCCCAAAGGAGGCCGACATGGCGTTCACTCTTCCCGACCTGCCCTACGCCCAAGACGCTCTGGCGCCGCATATCTCTGCGGAAACCCTGAGCTTCCACCATGGCAAGCACCATAAAGCCTATGTCGACAAGGCCAATGACGCTGTCAAAGGCACCGACCTTGAAAGCCTGAGCCTGGAAGAGCTGATCAAGAAAAGCTGGGCTGACAAGAATATGGGCGTGTTCAACAACGCCGCCCAGATCTGGAACCACACCTTCTACTGGCACTCCATGAAGCCCAATGGCGGCGGCAAGCCGACGGGCGCCATCGCGGACGCCATCGACAAGTCCTTTGGCTCCTATGACAAGTTTGTCGAGGAATTCAAAGCCGCCGGCGCCGGCCAGTTCGGCTCGGGCTGGGCCTGGCTGGTCAAGAACGGCGACACGCTTGAAGTGCGCAAGACGCTGAACGCTGAAAACCCGATCACCGACGGCGTCACCCCGCTTCTGACCATGGATGTGTGGGAGCACGCCTATTATCTCGACTACCAGAACCGTCGCCCGGACTATATCTCCGACTTCCTGGACAAGCTCGTGAACTGGGACTTCGCAAACCAGAATCTGGCGAGCGCCTGATCTGATTATGCATTGACGTAGGAAGCGGCTGCGGTGAGGTTCACCGCAGCCGTTTTCTTTTGGGATTTCAGGGGGCCTCTCATGCGGATCAATGTGTCACAACTGCGCAAAGGCGCATCGCTGGGCGCTCTCTCGCTCTTGCTCGCTCTGGGCGCCTGTGACGAACCCGCCGCTTCGCCCACTCCTGAAGCCGCCCCGGAAGCCACACAGGAAGCCGCATCGCAAACGGCGCCCGCCACGCTGCCGACGCCCGGCTTCAGTCAAGCGGGTCTCGCCCAGCTCGACAGCCGCCTGGCCGAACTCGCCAGCGCCCAGCAACGCGCCGGCTATGTGGCTGTGCTGGCTCGTCATGGCGAAGTGCTGCACACCGCCAGCGCCGGATACGCCGATCTGGAAGCGGACCGCCCCATGACAGCGGACACGGTGGTGCGGATCGCATCCATGACCAAACCGGTCACGGCCGTTGCGGCGATGTTGTTGATTGAAGACGGCGTCATCGCGCTGGACGACCCGGTCAGCGACTATATTCCCGCCTTTGCAGATGTGCGCGTCGCCACCTCTTTGCAAAGAGATGAGAGCTACGAAATCCCCACCATCGAGGCCGAGCGCCAGATCACCGTGGAAGACCTGCTCACCCATACGTCGGGCCTTGGCTATCTGTTTGATTACCAGTCCAATCTGGGCGCGCTTTATATCGGCAACGATATTTACGCCGCTGAAGGCGACATGGACAGCCGGATGCAGATGCTGGCGGATTTACCGCTCTATTTCCAACCCGGCTCCGCCTGGTTCTATTCATACGCCAGCGATGTCTTGGGCCATCTCGTGGCCGTGGCGTCAGGCGACAGTCTTGAAGACTTCACCCAAGCGCGCATTTTCCAGCCTCTGGGCATGGCGGACACCACATTCTTCCTGCGTGATGACCAGCGCGCCCGTCTGGCCGCGGTCTACACCCATGGCGAGGACGGCCAGCTGACACGAGTGCCCAGCACAGAAGACGCTGCGAGCGTCGCGGCCTTTGAAGCCGGCGGCGCCGGCCTGTTCTCCACCGCCAATGATTATATCCGGTTTGCGCAAATGCTGGCGAATGGCGGCGCGCTCGACGGCGCACGCCTGCTCTCAGAGGACTCCGTCGCCGCCATGAGCACCGCCCATGTGCAGGCGGATCGCATGCCCGATCGTATGGATGCGGTTGATCTGGGTTACGGGTATGGCGTGGGCGTGATTTATGACGGCCCCGGCGACCACCCGGTGCGCGCGCAGGGTGATTTTGGATGGTCAGGCTATTTCGACACGGAATTCTTCATCAGTCCCAGCACTGGCGTTGTGGCTGTCATCATGAGCCAGGAGCAACCGGGCCCGACCACGCCAGACACTATTGGCGCGCGCGCCGTGTTTGATCAGCTGGTGTATGACGCGGTTTTGTCAGAATCCTGAACGCCGACAATTCGATCAAGCTCATCCAGCGGGTCGCCTCCCAGGTCCATGCCCAGGGCCTCGCAGGCGTCCCGCCAGCTTGAAACCGCAACCACATCGCCGCCACGCTTGAGAACCAGCTTGCTGAAATGCGCCGTCCGCATCCGGTTGCTCTCATTGTACAGATAGACAATGCGTTCAGGAATCGACCAGGCGTCCCCGACCTCATCAAGCAGATCATTGAGGTCTTGAGGCCTGACACCCGGATCGCCCTTGCGGTAGTCGACGATCAAAATGGTATGGTCATCAATCTTGCGTTTGTAATCGGCGATGGCCTTGCCCAACAAAGGCTGTAGGCTCGCTCCAATCAGGCCCGTGTAACTGACCGTATTATTGATTGTTTTTTCAATGATTTGAAAGTTTGGACCTGCTGGGCTCATTTCAATCGTCATCTTGAAGCCTTCAAAAGCGACATTCGCCTGCGGCATAAGTCTAATCGATTGAATCCCACATAGGCTTAAGAGCGGTTAAACCGCTAACAGGGCCGCCGCCACGTTCCGCCCTTCGCCCGCCAACAGATTATAGGTGCGGCAGGCCGTCGCCGTATCCATGACTTCCAGCCCGACGCCGGCTTCGCGAAACGCTTTGCGAATACTGGCGGGAGGGTGCTCCAAACGCTCCCCCACGCCCAGGATCAGCATGTCCGGCCGTGTTGAAGCGTTGAGGAAGACCTGCAGATCGGCAAGCTCCAACCGATCACTGCTCCGGGCCCAGGCGCGCGCGGCGCCGTCCACGATCAAGGTCGCGCCATTCTTGCGCACCCCGGCGATGCGAAACCCGCCATCGCCGAACGCATCAATGGGAGGCAGGCCGGATCCGGACGCGTTACGGGGCACGAGCGCCTCCGTCAGCGTCGTCATCAGACGTCCGCTTCACCCCGGTCAGGGTCAGAAGCGGCGCGGCCACGAAGATTGACGAATACGTCCCGACACCCACGCCCCAGATCAGCGCCAGTGCGAAGCCTTCCAGCGCCGGGCCGCCGATCACCGCCATGGCGATGATAGCCACCAGCGTGGTGCCCGAGGTCAGGATGGTGCGCGAGAGGGTGGAGTTGATGGCGCCGTTGAGCACGTCCACGGTGGGGCGTGTCTTGAACTTGCGGAAGTCTTCGCGGATCCGGTCATAGACGATCACGGTGTCGTTCATCGAATAGCCCACAATCGTCAGGATCGCGGCGATGGTGGACAGGTTGAATTCCAGTTGTGTGATGGCGAAGAAGCCGATGGTGGCGATCACGTCGTGGATCAGCGCCAGCACGGCGCCCACGGAATACTGCCACTCGAACCGGAACCAGATATAGATCAGCATCAAAAGCAGGGCGACGCCGATGGAGCTGGCCCCTGCAACCACCAATTCGCCTGAGACTTGCGGGCTCAGGGATTCGATTTTCTGAAATACGATTCCCGGGAAGGCCTCTTCAAGCGCGATGGAAACCATCTGGCGAACAGCCTGCTGGGCTTCAGCGTCATTTTCGACGGAATAGCCCTCGATCTCGTTGACGCGTTCGGCCGAGACCAGACCCACGCGCACCAGAGCTTCGTCTTCCGCGCCAAAGCCCTGAACCTGGACATCCCCCAGATCGAGGCCTGTCAGCACGTCGCGGAGCGCGCCGGTATCGGCAGGGCCTTGGGTCTTTACTTCGATCGCGGTGCCGCCGCGAAAATCGATACCGAAATTGAGCCCCAGCGTTGTGAATGCGGTGATGGACCCCAGGATCAGGGCCATAGAGAAGAAAAAGGCGACCAGGCGCGCCTTGATGAACGGCACACTGGTATCGGTGGGAATGAGGCGGACGAGTGCAAGCGACATGATCGCCTCCCCTTACATGGCCAGTGATTTCGGACGGGCCAGACGCAGCCAGGTCGAAATCAGAAGACGTGAGAACACAAAAGCGGTGAAGACCGAGGTCAGGATGCCGATGCCCAGCGTCACGGCGAAGCCGCGCACGGGGCCTGCGCCCAGCATGTACAGAACCGACGCTGCGATGAGAGTGGTGATGTTGGCGTCCAGAATGGCGGACAGGGCGCGCGAATACCCGGCTTCGAAGGCCGTGGTGACCGTTCGTCCCAATCGGTATTCCTCCCTGACCCGCTCAAAGATCAGCACATTGGCGTCCACCGCCATGCCGATGGTCAGCACGATCCCGGCGATGCCCGGCAGGGTCAGTGTCGCCTGCAGCCCTGACAGGGCGCCCAGCAGCAACAGGATGTTCGCCAGCAGCGCCAGGGTCGAGACAATCCCGAAAAAGCCATAGGCGAGCGCCATGAACACGATCACCAACCCGAAGCCGATCAACACCGCTGTCTCGCCGCGCGCCACCGAATCCGCGCCAAGGCTTGCGGTGACGGTGCGTTGCTCCACCGGGGTCAGGCGCGCCGGCAGCGCGCCCGCATTGAGCATGTTGGACAGGTCCGTGGCCGATTGCAGCGTGAAGCCGCCTTCAATGATGCCGGACCCGCCGGTAATGGCGCTGCGGATGACAGGCGCGGAGATAATGGTGTCATCAAGTACGATGGCGAAGCGGCGACCGCGGTTCTGGGTGGTCGCTTCTGCAAACGATCGGGCGCCAGAGGTGTTGAAACGGAAGCTGACCGCTGGCTGGCCGTTCTGGTCAAACGCCTGACCGGCATTCACCAGCTGCTCGCCCGTGACGAGCGCCCGGCGTTGCACGGCGAGATAGGGCTCGCCCGAACGTTCGGACGGCAGGATCATCACGCCAGGCGGCGTGCGGCCCGTGCCGTCAGGATTAATGGTGATCCCCTCTTCCACCATGTGGAATGTCAGGCGCGCCGTGGTGCCCACCAGGTCGATGATGCGCTGAGGATCGCTTTCGCCCGGCACCTGAACCAGAACCCGGTCCTCGCCCTGACGGGCGATATTGGGCTCAGTGGTGCCCGTGGAGTCCACACGGCGACGAATGACTTCGATCGATTGAGTGACGGTGCGTTGACGCACGGCGTCCAGCGCCGCGTCAGTGATCCCCATACGGATTGTCCGGTCGTCATCGCCCTGATTGACGGTCAGGGTCTGGGCCATGCCCTGCGCGCCCGTGGCGGTGGTGATCGGCTCGTTGAGCTCTTCCAGGCGCTCCAGGGCGCGGTCCATGTCTTCAGGGCGCGACAGACGAACGATGACCTGGCCTTCCACCACCGCAGGCGAGCCGGCGATCAGGATGGGCGGATCTTCGCGCAGGGCGCTGCGCGCATCATCTTGCAGATTTTCCAGACGCTCCTGGCGCACTTCGTCCATATCCACCTGGAACACCAGGTGGGAGCCCCCGCGCAGATCGAGCCCCAGATTGATCGTCTTGTGCGGCAGAACCGTAAAGACGCCCTTGGGTTCCCCATTGGCGTCCAGACGAACGCTTTCCGGCACAAAATTGGGCAGAGTGAACAGAAGGCCGATCAGGATGACGAGGGTGACGACCGTCGTCTTCCAAGGAGCGAAATACAGCATGGGGCTCTCAAGCGTCCGGCGGCGCCGGGCCGAGAGCCCGACGCCGGAATGTCAGTCAGGCCTTAGTCGGAAGACTTGGCGTCGGAGGCGTCGTTGGCCGGCTCGGTGCGGGTGCGCACTTCCATAATGGTATGCTTGAGCACTTTGACCCGGACGCCTTCGGCGAGTTCCACCGTCGCTTCGGCGTCAGCCACGCGCGTCACCTTGCCGATCATGCCGCCAGAGGTGACGACTTCATCGCCCTTGCGAAGGCCTTCAACCATTTCCCGGTGCGCCTTGGCTTTTTGCTGCTGCGGACGGATCAGCAGGAAGTAGAAGACCACGAAGATCAGGATGAACGGGGCGAACTGCATCAGCATGGCGGCGAGCCCGCCCTGTGCGCCTGAAGCGGCGGCGGTGGCGAGAAAGACAGAGTCGGTCGCGGAAAACATGGCGGCTCCGGTAAAAACGAGCGATTAGGGTTGCCGGAATATATCGGGGTCCGCGCCGCATGCAACAAGACCCGGCGGTATGTCGTCACCTGATTTACTCAGTCCGGCGCTAGCGGGCGGGTAGAACCTGCATCGGATCGACCGGGCTGACGCCCCGCCGGACTTCGAAATGAAGCGCTGTTCGGGTTTCAGAGCCTGACGCGCCTGCATCGGCAATGTGTTGGCCGGTCGTCACCCGGTCGCCGACATTCACCCGCAAGATCGAATTGAGGCCGTAGGCTGTCACCCAGTTATTGGCGTGCCGCACCAGAACCAGCTCGCCATAGCCCTGCAACTCATTGCCCGCATAGACGACTTCGCCATCTGCGGCGGCGCGTACCGGATCGCCCAGTCGCGCAGCGATGCGGATGCCGTCAATGCGGCTGCCTTCGGCGCCGCCATAGGGCGTGATGACTTGCCCCTGCAGCGGCCATTGGAAGCTGGGCGCATTCGCGGCAGACGCCTGGGGCGGCGGGCTGGCGCGGCGAGAGGGCGGATCGGATCGCGCGGTCGAACCGCCGCCGCTCGCGACCGGAGGCCGCGCTTGCGCCACCGACCGCGCCGGCCCGTTCACGGACAGATCCTGACCGGGATAAATGGTGTAAGGGCGGCGCAGACCATTCATTTGCGCCAGCTGATCCGTGCTCATCCCGTGGGCGAGCGCAATCCGATACAGATTATCGCCCCGCTGCACCGTGTAGACGGACGGCCCCGGCAAGCGCAGACTTTGTCCGGTGCGCAGGGTGTAGGGCTCGCGCAAGCTGTTTTCAGCCGCAAGATCCCTCAATGAGACGCCGCATCGCTGAGCAATCGCGAACAGCGTATCCCCCGGACGAACCGAAACGCTGCGCCCACAGCTGGCCGTCGAACGGGCCGCTGCGCTTGTTCCATGCTCGATGGGAGCAGGCGCACGCAAGGGCGCAGCGCAGGCGGATAAAACCGCCGCGACGCTCAGCCCCAGCAAACATGTGCGCATCATAGAGCGCATACACCCTGTCCTGCCTTGAACTCTGTCCCGGCAGAATGGCGGATGAGCGTTAACCGTGTGTTGACTTTAGCTGGCGTCTTCCGGCAGCGGGCTCAGTTTTTCAAACTCACCAATGCCGCAGCTGCCCACAACCGTGTTCGTGCCCTGATCCATTACGCGCACGATCTCGCCCTGGCAAAGTTGGGTGCCCGGAACGCTGTAACTGATATAGGTGAAAGCACGCGTTGCAGACCGGCAGCCCCGGCCAACGCGGGTGACATAGGCATCGCGGTTTCTCATCGTCACCAGCCAGGCGCTCTCATCAACCGTATCAATGCTGTCGATGCGCGTCAGAGACAGGCAGGAGCGGGTCTCGCCCGTCAGTTCATAGCCTTCGGGTACGAACGGCGCTTCATCCGTGTCCTCAGATTGCGACAGCGCGGCGCCCGTCATGACCAGCGAAGCGCTCAAGGCCGTCAATGCAGCGAAAAGATTCATGGGGAGCTCCTTGTGTGACCACGGGACCCATTCAGACGCGGTCCCTGCAAGGACAGCTTATCACGCCGGAAGATGAAATCGCAGCCGGTTCTCAAGAAAAGTCTAGAGCGCCCTGGCCTCACCCGGCACCAGCGGCACGAACCGCACGTCAAACAGCGCCGTTTCCGTTACCTCACCCGCTTCGGACTTGTCATAGCGCACCAATGTCTGCACAGGCCCGTTTTGCACCGGCGCAACGCAGATCCCGCCGGGCTTGAGCTGATCAAGCAGCGTATCGGGACGCGACGCCGCCGCGGCGGTGACGATGATGCGGTCAAACGGCGCCTGTTCAGGCCAGCCCAGAGAGCCATCCCCGATCCGCGTGACGATATTGGACAGACGCAACGCATTAAACCGCGCTTCGGCTTCCTTGGCCAAAGTGCGATAGCGTTCGACCGTGTAGACGCGGCGCGCCAGACGCGCCAGCACCGCCGCCTGATAACCGGACCCTGTGCCGATCTCGAGCACCTTGCAGCGGTCATCAAGCTTGAGCGCTTCGGTCATCGCCGCCACGACGAAAGGCTGGGAAATGGTCTGACCACAATCAATCGGCAACGGGCGGTTCTCGAACGCCTGATCCGCAAAGCCCTCTGGCACGAAGATTTCACGTGGCGTGCGCTCGATCGCCATCAGCACCTGCTTGTCGGAAACGCCCGCCCGTCGCAGCGCCATCACAAGCTGGATCATGCGGGTGTCGGGCGTGCCGGTCATGGGTTCAGCGTCTCTTTGAGCGCGGCTTTCAGGCGGGTGCGGGCGTCGTAATTGGTCAGGTCAAGATGCAGCGGCGTGATGGAGATCCGCCCCTCATAGACAGCGCGCAAATCCGTTCCGACAGCCGGGTCCGACAGCTTGCCGTTAAAGCCAAGCCAGTAATAGGCCCGCCCGCGCAAATCCGTCCGCTCATCAGCGCGCAGCACGACCTGGTCGCGCTTGCCCTGGACTGTGACTTCAGAGCCGGCCACCTGATCGGGCGCCCGGTCGGGGAAATTCACATTCAGCAGCGTGTTCTGGCTCCAGGGCGTATCCAGCAGGGCCTTGAGGATGCGCGGGCCATGCTCGCGCGCCGTCTCCCAGCGGATCTTGTCCCGCCCTTCAAAGCCATAGGCTTGCGACAGGGCGATGGAACGCACGCCCATCTGGACGCCATGCATCGCTGCCGCGACCGTCCCGGACATCGTCACATCATCCGCGATGTTCTGACCTGAATTGACGCCTGACAACAAAAGGTCCGGACGGGCGTCCGTCATCAGGATATCCATCGCCATATGTACGCAATCGGTCGGCGTGCCAGAGACGGAAAAGCGCTGTTCGTCAAATTGCTCGACCCGCAGCGGCGCGTTGAGCGTCAGAGCGCGGCCCATCCCCGATTGCTCATCCGCCGGCGCCACCACCCACACATCGTCAGAGACGGTGCGTGCGATCTGCTCCAGCACCTTCAGCCCCGGCGCGTGAATGCCATCATCATTGACGAGCAGGATGCGCGGTCCGCTCATGGCTCGATCACCTCAACGCCGCCCATATAGGGCCGTAGCGCTTCAGGTATGCGCACCGAGCCGTCGGCCTGCTGATGGTTTTCAAGGATGGCGACCAGCGCCCGGCCCACCGCCAGTCCCGAGCCATTGAGCGTGTGCAGGAAGTCAGGCTTTTTCTCGCCCTCCTTGCGGTAGCGCGCATTCATCCGGCGCGCCTGGAAATCGCCGCAGGTCGAGCACGAGCTGATCTCGCGATACGTGTCCTGGCTGGGCATCCAGACCTCAAGGTCGTAGGTGCGGCGCGCGGAAAAGCCCATATCACCGGTGCACAGCTTCATCACCCGGTAGGGCAGCTCCAGACGGCGCAGCACCATTTCGGCGCACTGGGTCATGCGCTCAAGCTCATCTTCAGACTGCTCAGGCGTGGTGATCGACACCAGCTCGACCTTCAGGAACTGGTGCATGCGGATCAGGCCGCGCGTGTCGCGCCCCGCCGAGCCTGCTTCAGACCGGAAGCATGGCGTCAGCGCCGTCATGCGGATCGGAAAGCTGTCTTCCGCATGGATGGAGTCGCGCACCAGATTGGTCAGCGGCACTTCAGCGGTCGGGATCAGCCAGCGATCATCTGTGGTGCGAAACAGGTCTTCCGCAAATTTTGGAAGCTGACCCGTGCCGAACAACGCGTCATCGCGCACCATGTAGGGCACGGAGGTTTCGCGATAGCCGTTCTCGGTCGTCTGAAGGTCGAGCATGAACTGACCCAGCGCCCGCTCCAGCCGCGCCAACGGGCCTTGCAGCACCGCAAAGCGCGCGCCGGACATGGCGGCGGCGCGCTCGAAATCGAGCCCCAGACGTTCGCCCACGGTCACATGATCGGCCACGTCAAAATCAAACGCGCGCGGTTCGCCCCAGCCGCGCACTTCCTCGTTCTCGCTTTCGTCTTTGCCCTCGGGCACATCATCGGCAGGACGATTCGGAAGCGCCGCCAGATGCTGGTTGAGCACTTCTTCAGCGGTGCGCGCCTCTTCGGTCAGGCGCTCCATTTCTGATTTGAGGCTCTCCACCTCAGAGCGCAGGGCGTTGAAGCGGTCTTCATCGCCCTGGGCTTTCGCCTTGCCGATCTCTTTGGACTTTGAGTTGCGCTCGGTCTCGATCTCCTGAAGGCGCGAGGTCGCTTCACGGCGGCGCGCGTCCAGATCAATCAGGCGCTGGGCTTGCGGCTCCACGCCGCGCAGGGCCATGGCGGCGTCGAAAGCCGCCGGCTCGTCGCGGATCAGACGGATGTCATGCATGATAAAACTCAAAGGTCGAACGGTGAAATGGAACCCGCGTGATACTCGCGCAGGCTTCCATCGTCCACAGTTCAAATGGATGTGCGTGCGCAGTTTACACTGCGATCCAGGCGCCGTCAGGCGTCGTCTTCGTCCGGTTTGCGCTCAACGAGCTTCACCGCCAGGATCGAAAGACCGTAGAGCCCGAACATGGCCGCTGCGAGGAAGAGCTGGCTGATCGGATCCGGCGGTGTCACGAAAGCTGCGAAGGCGGCGATGCCCACCAGGGCGAATTTCCAGAACCGGATCAGATCGCCCGAGGTGATGATCCCCGCCTTGCCGAGAAGCGAAAGCAAGACCGGCAACTGAAAACTGACGCCGAAGGCCAATGAGAGCGTGGTCACCAGGTTGAGATATTCCGAGACCCGCGTCAGCAGCTGGATATTGGCGCGTCCCTCTTGCCCGATCTGCTCCTGACCGAGCGCAAAGCTCATCACGAACGGCAAGATGACGTAATACACGAACGCCATGCCCGCGGCGAACAAGAGCGGGGACGCCAGAAGGAAGGGCGCAAACGCCAGACGTTCGTTCTTGTAAAGGCCCGGACGGACAAACGCCCAGACCTGATAGGCAAGCATCGGGAACGCCAGCACGATCGCGCCAAACAGGGCGAGCTTGAGTTTGACAAAGAAAAACTCAAGCGGCGCGGTGAAGATCAGCTGCAGGTCCAGCGCATCGCCGCGCACCTGACGCGCCGCATCCTCAAACGGCACCAGAAGCACATTGTAGATCCATTCCGCAAACACGAAGCAGATCACAAACCCCACGACAATCGCGGCCAGAGACCAGATCAGCCGATCGCGCAATTCTTCAAGATGCGCCATGAGCGGCGCGCGCGAGGATTCCACCTCGTCGTCATGCTCAAGCTGGGGGGACTCCATCACCCCTCTCCAGTCTTCGATGACGGTGCATCAGACGGTTCAGGACGATCAGAAGCGTCAGGCGCTTCAGGATCAGGGGTCAGCGCTTCGCCGGGCAAGGGCTTGGGGTCCGCCATGGGTCGGGCCGTCCGCGGATGGGGACGGTCCTCCATGTCGCGCATCATCTCCTGGTCGCTTTCCAGGAATTCGCGCTCGATATCCTTGATCGGATTATTGGATTTGAGCGAGCTGATTTCCTTTCGCAATTCAGCAAGTTCCGCCTCACGGCCCAGCTCGTCAAAACTGCGTTGGAACTCGCGTGCGGTCGCGCGGACCTGGCCGATCATTTTCCCGATCCGGCGCACCATCAGCGGCAGATCCTTCGGACCCACCACGACCAGCGCCAGAATGACAATGACGATCAGTTCTGGAAAACCAAAGGCCGGGTTCATGGCCTAGCCTCCGGTGCGCTCGTCCTCGCGGGTGGACTGGCTATCCTGCGCACCGCCCTCCTCAAGCGCGGCAGAGGCGGACGTGGACGAGGATTTCTCGTCAGACTTGTCGCCGTCATCGCGCAGGCCTTTGCGGAACTCAGTCACGCCCTTGGCCAGATCGCCCATCAAGCCTGAAATCTTGCCCCGGCCGCCAAACAGCAGCACCAGGAGCACGACAACGATCAGAATGCCCGTCCAATGCGCACCCATGAGACGCTCTCCTTGCAAACACTGTCCGATGCGCTGAACGCGGCAGGCCGCGTGGGGCGCTCAGTTCTCACTTCACTAGAGGATATAAGCGCCGGGGTCCAATAACCCCGTCAGCTCCCGCTCGACATTTCAGTGACACGAGCCTTTAGTCCTCAGGCTCGTCGCCTTCCAGGAAATCCATATGGAACTGGGCGGCTTCGTCCTCGCTGAACAGATCCTCGTCTGAATCCGGCAAGACATGCCCCGCCGACGGAATGGAGAAGTCCGGCGGCAGGCGGCTGGACAAAAGCCCCGCCGCTTTCAGATCCGAAACGCCAGGCAGGTCTGACAGGTTCGCCAGCCCGAAATAATCCATAAAGGCGTCCGTCACGCCATAGGTGACGGGGCGCCCCGGCGTCCGCCGACGGCCGCGCAGGCGAATCCACTTCATTTCCAGCAATTGGTCGAGCGTGCCTTTGGAGACTGCGACGCCGCGAATATCTTCGATCTCTGCGCGGGTGACCGGCTGGTGATAGGCGATGATGGCGAGGGTTTCGAGCGCAGCTTGAGACAGTTTGCGCGGCTCTTCACGCTCGGTGCGCAACAGCCATCCCAGGTCTTCGGCGGTCTGAAACCGCCAGCGCCCGCCCACCTCCACCAGGTTCACGCCCGCATCGGCGTATTTCACCTGCAGCGTATTGATCAGGCCGCGCACATCGGTGTCGTCCGGCAGGCGCGCGCGCAGGGTGTCGAGATCGAGCGGCTCTGACGCGGCGAACAGCAAGGCCTCAACGATGCGCAGCAATTCCGGTTCGTTATCGACCGCCAGCCGAACGCCGGGCGGTCCGGCGTCTCCGGCGGGCAGCGTTTGGGCCTGAGCGCGCAACGCCTGGATCGCTTCAGCGATCGGGTCCTTGTCCTCTTCAGCCATGCTCGGCGCCCTCCTCGCTCAAGGATAATCCGGCCGCTTCCGCCACGTGCCGCATCCAGATCGGGGCATAGGTCGCGTCTTGCCTCAGGCGCAGCTCGCCATGCTTGGTGATCTCAAGCGCCGCGAGCAGTGAGGACGCCAGCACAGAATCAGAGCTGGGCGCGTCATATCCAAGCTCGTCCTCATCGGGCAAAAGTTCATCAAGCCGTGTCCAGCCCGTCAGCCCCCGCGTCACTTGGCTGAGCCGTTTGCGCGCCTGCTCCAGCCCGTAAACATTGGGCGATTTAGGCTGATAGGTGGCGAAGGCTTCGCGCTCGCGCCGGGTGGCGTAGGCCTTCAGAAGATCATAGAGCTCGGCCTCGTAAAGCGGCGTCCGGATCGAGCGCACCCCTTCGGGCGCGCCGCGCGTAAAGACGTCGCGTCCCTTCAGCGGGCGCGCAAAAAGCGCATCACCCGCCGCGCGCATGGCTTCAAGCCGGCTGAGCCGAAAGGCCAGCGCCGCCGCCATCATTTCCGGCTCAGGCTCGTCATCAATCGGGCGTGGTTTGGGCAGAAGCAGGCGGGATTTGAGATAGGTCAACCAGGCCGCCATCACGAGATATTCCGCCGCGATGTCGAGCCTGTGCGCGCGCGCCTTGTTGATAAAGACCAGATACTGGTCGGCCAGTTCGACCATGGAGATGACCGCCAGATCGACCTTGTTCTTGCGCGCCAGCGCCAGCAGCAAATGAAGCGGGCCTTCCCAACCGCCGATATCGAGAATCAGCGCTTCGGTCGCGCCAGCCTCTTTGGCGGCGGAGAAGTCTTCATCCTCCTCGAAACCGTCAAACAGGTCGGTCATGGCGTCAGCGGCACGCCCCCTTGATCAAACAGGGATTTCAGGCGTTTCACGCCATCCTCGGCGTCAAACACATTCGGTTTGTGGCGCGCCTCAAGGGCTGTCGCTGCGCGTTCGGCGGCCTGACCGCCCAGCGTGGGGGCGGCATGCGCCACCTCAACCATCTCCGCCATCTTCCCATTGCAATGCATCAACAGCTCACAGCCGGCGGCGAGCGCCCGCTCGCCGCGTTGCTTGAGCGAGCCTTCGAGCGCTTGCATGGACAGGTCGTCCGTCATGAGCAAACCGTTAAACCCGATGGCGCCGCGAATGACGCCGTCCACCACATCGCGCGACTGGGTGGCGGTGTGCTCGCTGTCGATGGCGGCGTAGACCACATGGGCCGTCATCGCCATCAGTGCGCCTTCAATACCCTTGAAGGCCGCAAAATCACGCGTGGACAGGGTTTCAGCGTCAGTGGTCACGACGGGCAATTCAAGATGGCTGTCCGCTGCGGCCCGGCCATGGCCCGGCAAATGCTTGATCACGCCCAGAACGCCCTGATCGAGCAAGCCGTCCAGCGCCGCCGTGCTCATCTGCGCAATGGGTTCAGGGTCCGTATGAAAAGCGCGATCACCGATCACATCATGGGCGCCTGGCACCGACAAATCAGCGCAAGGCGCAAAGTCCACATCGATCCCCAGCGCGATCAGCTCGGCGCCCAAGAGCTGATGGTTCAGACGAACCGCTTCCAGCGCCAGCTCGGGCTCGCGGTCATAAAGTGCGCCGAAGATGCGTGCGGGCGGCGCAGCGCGCCAATGCGGCGGACGCAGGCGTTGCACCCGGCCGCCTTCCTGGTCGATGAAAACCGGCGCTTCACGGCCGACCGCCTCACGCAGGGCGCCGGTCAGCCGGCGCACCTGTTTGGGCGTGTCCACATTGCGCGCAAAGAGGATAAACCCCCAAGGATCGCTGTCGCGGAAAAAGGCTTTCTCGTCCGGCGTCAGGGTCTCCCCGTCCAGCCCGTACAGCGCGGCGCTCACGCTCATCGGCGCGCCACCAGGCAGGCCTGACCGCGCGCATCGAGCGAAGCGCAAAATTGCGCCGCGTCTTCACGGCTGGCGAAAGCGGCGACCCGCAGGCGATGGAAAACGCCGCGATCGCCCAGGTCCGCGCGCTGAATGTCAGGCGCGTACCCGATAGCGAGATCAGAGAACCGGCTGGTGAACGCCACCCAGCCCGCTTCCGCGTCTTCGCGGGAGCGGAACGCGCCGATCTGAGCCACATAAGCGCCGTCTGTCTGCATAACGGTCCGCGTCCGCGGCTCGGTTCGCGCCGGGGCGGGTTGAACCGGCGCCGGGTCAGGGCGCACAGGTTCGGCGCGGACAGGCTCAGGCTCCGGATCAGGCGCACGCTCGGCGGGTTCATCGAGCGCATCCGCACTGGCGGTCTCGACCTGGAGGGCGGGCATCTCGACCTCAGCCGCGGGCTGCTCGGTCACGGGCTCTTCAGAAACCGTACGGGCGGGCGGCGTTTCGGGCTCAGCCTGATCGCTTTCGCCTTCGCGAAGCTCATAGGCGGAAAGGTCCTGATCAGGCGCTTCATAGCCGCCAGGGTCTTCGGGCGCCACGCGATAGGGCTCGGCGTCGGCGGTGATCACGGGGTTTTCGCCGCGCTCGCGCACGCCCAGCTGGAAGGTGTTGTACACCACCGCCACAAACAGGATGAACACCACAGCCGAAGCGCCCAGGAACAACCAGCCGCGGCGGTCCTGCTCGTCTTCACGCGCATCGTAGGCGTCATAGTCATCAGGCGGCGGGGCGTAGGCCCCGTAACGGGTGTCGTCGTCGGTCATCTCACGTTCCACACCGGTCAGCGCCCCCGTGATTCGGCGGCGTACAGCAGCGCAAACCATAGCAACAGCTTTGACGCAGAGTCGCCCTGTCCGTCGTGATTTTCCACAGTCTGCCGGGTCCTAACCCCACCCCTCCACATGGAAGAGCTTGCGATGCTCCTCAATCGCATAGCGATCCGTCATGCCGGCGATGTAATCGCACACCGCGCGCGCTGTCGCTTCCGCGCCTGCGCCGCTGGCGTCGCGCTGCAGCTCGGTCGGCAACAACATGGGATCAGACAGAAAAGCGGAAAACAGATCGCGGACAACCATCTTCCCCTTTTCTTTCATGCGTTTGACCTTGTAGTGCAGATACATGTTCGCATACAAAAACCGCCGCACCGCCGCGAGGCTTTCCGTCATCCCGTCTGAAAACGCCACCACGGGCTGATCGAGTGCGCGCACCGCATCAGGGCTGTCTGCGCCGCTGTCTTCCAGGCGACGTCGACTCTCTTCCAGAACATCCGCCACCATCAACCCGATCAGCTCGCGCACGGCTTCATGGATCAGGATATTCTCTGAGATATCCGGATAGCGTTCACGGCACCGACGGAAGACCTGCCCGACCAGCGGAAGCTCCATCAGCTGTTCGATCTTCAGAATGCCGGAGCGCAGGCCGTCATCAATATCGTGATTATTGTAGGCGATATCATCGGACAGCGCCGCGATCTGGCCCTCCACCCCGGCATAGGTGTGAAGCTCCAGCGCTTGCCAGCCGGGATAGGCGCGGAAGCCCCAGGGCAGAACGTTCGGATCATCGCCTGCCCGCATCAGCGGGCCGTTGTGTTTCACGACGCCTTCCAGCGTCTCCCAGGCGAGGTTCAGGCCTTCAAACTCAGGGTATCGCGTTTCCAGCTTGGTCACCACGCGCAAAGTCTGGGCGTTGTGATCAAAGCCGCCGAACTCCGTCATGGCTTCAGACAATGCGTCTTCGCCCGAATGACCAAAGGGCGGGTGCCCCAAATCGTGGGCCAGGGCGCTGGCTTCCGCCAGATCCTCATCCACCTTCAACGCCCGCGCCAGGGTTCGGGCGATCTGGGCGACTTCCAGCGAATGGGTCAGGCGCGTGCGATAGGCGTCGCCTTCATGGGCGACAAAGACTTGCGTCTTTTCCTTGAGCCGGCGAAAGGCGCTGGAATGGATGATCCGGTCGCGGTCGCGCTGGAACGCTGTGCGCATGGCGCTTTCAGGCTGGGGATGATGGCGGCCGCGGCTATTCGCCGGATCGCAGGCATAAGAAGCGCGCATCTGGGCCATTTCCAGCTCCATTCTCGGTTGAGGTCTTTTTTCAAGCGTCAGGAACGTCCATATACTGATGCGAGACCTTAACGCCAGACGTTGAAAGTCAGACGCTCATGACCACAGCCGCAAACATCGCCGATATCTCACTGTCGGACTCCGCCGCCGCCCAGATCAACCAGATCCTCAAGGCGCAATCACAGGCCCGCTATCTGCGCCTGTCCGTGGAGGGCGGAGGCTGTTCGGGCTTTTCGTACAAATACGATTTGACCGACACCGCCAATGACGACGATCTGCGCATCGAACGCCATGGCGCCACGGTGCTGATCGATCCGATGAGTGTGGAGTTCCTGGACGGCTCGATCATTGATTATGTGGACGAGCTGATCGGCGCGAGCTTCCAGATCCGAAACCCCAACGCCACCGCCGCATGCGGCTGCGGCACGAGTTTCTCGATCTGATCGAGACGTTTAATCTGACTGGACAGGCCGACAGGTTTCGCGCTCCCTTGTGAAAAACACTATCAGGGGAGATTTCATGAGCCAGTCCGTTTCCGACGCCCTTAACACTCGCATTTCCACCCGCGCCTTTCTCGACACGCCCGTGTCAGAGGATGACTTGCGCGCCATTCTGGAGGTTGCGCGTCGGGCCGCGTCCGGCGGCAATCTGCAGCCCTGGAAAGTGGTGGTCGTGGCCGGCGAAGCGCGTCAGCGCGTCATCGACGCGGTGTCCAAGAAACTGGCCGAGAACCCGTTCGACGACGAAGCCGCCTTCCCCGTCTATCCCGAAAAGCTATGGGAGCCTTATCGTAGTCGCCGCTATGAGTTGGGCGAGGATATGTACGCGCTGATGGGCGTGCCGCGCGAAGACAAGGCGGCGCGGCTGAACTGGCTGATGCAGAATTACCAATTCTTCGGCGCGCCGGTGGGTTTGTTCTTTGTCATCGACGAGCGGATGAACCCCAATCAATGGGCGCATCTGGGCATGTTCATGATGAGCCTCGCCCTCGCCGCCCAGGAACGCGGCCTCGCCACCTGTTTTCAGGAAGCCTGGACGCCCCATTGCAAAACCGTCGGCCAGGCGCTGGGCGTAGAAAGTCCAGACCAGGTCTATTGCGGCATGGCGCTGGGCCACGCCGACCCCGACGCGCCTGTGAACAAACTGCGCGCCAAACGCGCCTCTGTGGACGAAATCGCCCGGTTTGAGGGGTTTTGATCCCAAGCAAAGGCCAGTAGAGGCGTCCGTTTCCTGTCAGATGACACGAAACAGGCGCTCTTCACCTGCTCATGCTGCGAATCCGCGTCAGACTGCACGCTGGAAGACCACAAAGCGCCCGAACACTGCTAGAAACAGATCTCACTGACAGCGCTATGGCTTTGAAGCCGTCGATTGTGCCGTCAGCCAGTCTGTTCGCCCACAACCCGGATCCGCCTCATGCCCCTGTCCGTCGCTACCTGGAACGTCAACTCGATCAAGGCGCGCCTGCCCAATGTGCTCGACTGGCTCAAAGAGGCGCAGCCTGACGTGGCGTGCCTTCAGGAGATCAAGACGGTGGACGAGGGCTTCCCCCGGCTCGAAATCGAGGATCTGGGCTATAATGTCGAGACCGTGGGCCAGAAGACCTATAATGGCGTCGCCTTGCTCTCAAAGCGCCCCATTGAAGAGGTCAGCCAACGCGCCCTGCCCGGCGATGAGGACGACGAGCAGGCGCGCTATATCGAGGCCGTGATCAGCGCCGATACCGGACCTGTGCGCGTCGCCTCGATCTATCTGCCGAACGGCAATCCCGCGCCCGGCCCCAAATACGACTATAAGCTCAATTGGATGAAGCGCCTGAAAGCGCACGCCAAATCGCTGCTGGCTTTGGAAGAGCCGGTGATTCTGGCGGGCGATTACAATCTCATTCCGCGCGACAGTGATGTGCATGACACCGCCGCCTGGGAGGGGGATGCGCTGATCCGGCCCGAAAGCCGGGACGCCTTCGCCGAGATTCTTTGGCTTGGCTATTCAGAGGCGTTTCTGCAGGCCGATGGCCGAGCGCATCACTATACGTTCTGGGATTACCAGGCGGGCGCCTGGCAGCGCAATAACGGCATCCGCATCGACCATCTCTTGCTCAGCCCCCAGGCGGCCGACAGGCTCAAATCCGTCGAGATCGCCAAGGCTGTACGCGGCAAGGAAAAAGCCTCTGACCATGTGCCCTTCATCGGCGTGTTCGAGCTGTGAGCGGGCCGTCTCAAACCCTCGCCGCGGTTACATATCTCGTCGCCGATTATGACGAGGCGATCGCCTGGTTCACAACCGCGCTCGGCTTTGACGTGCTGACCGATAACGACCTTGGGGACGGCAAGCGCTGGGTCGAAATCGGCGCGGGTGATGGCGGGGTGAAGCTGTTGCTCGCCAAGGCCAAAGGCGTGGAGCAAGTCGCCGCTATCGGCGCGTTTGCGGGCGACCGGGTCGGCTTTTTCCTTCATACGGATGACTTTGACGCCAAGCGCCGGGCCATGGAGATCAATGGCGTGCCGTTTGAAGAAGACACGCGAGACGAGCCCTATGGCAAGGTGGCGGTGTTTCGCGATCTTTACGGCAATCGCTGGGATCTGCTGGAGCCGCAGGCCTAGAACATTTCCGGTCACCTTTTCGAACTACGAAACAGGTTCCCACTTTCGCTGAAAAGGCTCTAGCTGACCCCGCCGCCCTCTCGCGCAGGCTCCAGCACGGTGTTGATGATGTCGTCGATCATCGAGAACTCGCCGTGCAGGCTCTCCAGACGCTTGTGGTCTGTTAGCGGCTTGAACATGGAACCCGCTTCGAACTTGTTGCCGGTCTCCGCAGCGATCAGCAATTCGCCGCGCCCATCGCCCTCGCCCAGCGCATCGTCAAAGACGCAGCGCACATTCTTGCCCTTGAGCTCGCCTTCAAGCTTTAGCAAGCGCTCCATGAAGGAGGGCGTCAACAGATAGCGCGCCATCACCTGGTCAGTGCCATATACCTCAAACGCTTTCTCGAATGTGGGGTCCACCAAGCCGATCCGCTCCAGCTTGCGCCCGCTGAAGAGCTTCTTCCCCCAGCCCTCAAGACCGTTGAAAACGCCCTTGTCGCGGGTCACCAGCGTGACGCCCTCGACCGTGCGCGGGAAATTGATCCGGATCAGCACGCCGCGAAAAACCGTCACGTAATAGGTGCGGTTCTTGGTGCGGCGGCGTTCTTCCAGATGCGCCTCGTAAATATCGAAATCCGCGCCATAGGATTCGCCTGAGAACATGTCCTCAAAGCTCTTGCGGTCCGAGCCTGGCAACAGACCATGCTCACGAAAGGCGTCAAAGCGCACCGGGTTATGAACTTCCGCGCTGTAACGCATGCCAAACGCGGCGGCGAAGCGGTCATTGAGGCCGGATTTGACGACCTTGCGCAGCGCATTGAGGGCGCTATAGCCCCAGGCAAGGGCTCCGATGGCAATCACGCCCGAACCGATGAGCATCACCGGCGCCGGGAAACCTGCGAGACCCGCGATGATCAAGAACACCGCCACACCGCCAAAGGCGATTCCAACCCCTTTATAGCACTGGGAGACCGCGGCTTTGCGCTGCGCCTCGAGGCTCTCCAGCCAGGGTGTCAGCTCTTCAATCGCTTGGGTGAGGTCACGCATGGTCGGTCTCGGGGAGGGTTATGAAAACAGAGGGCTAAAACAAAACGGGCGCCGTCCAGCGGCGCCCGTTTGATCGTGTTTGGCTTGGGCCAGACTAGCGGCCGCGGCGCGCAATGCGCTCGATTTCCGCCTGCACTTTTTCCTCAACGATGGAGGGCAGGTTTTCGTCCAGCCATTGCTTGAGCATCGGACGCATCATTTCACGCACGATGGATTCAAGCGTCTGCCCCTGCTGGGAGGAGACCCGCAGGTTCTCAGACAGAGCGGCGAACATGCCCGCAGCCGCAGAGGCCGGCGCAGCGTCGATGAGAGAGTCCTCTTCGACGGGCTCAGGCTCGGGTTCAGCCTCGAACTCAGGCTCAGGTTCCGGTTCAGGCTCGCGATCCATGATCATGATATCATCGCCGAGATCGACGGGCTCGTCTTCTTCGACACGCTCGGTCAGCTCAAGCGCATCGTCCATGTCCGGCTCAGGTTCCGGTTCCGGTTCAGCCTCGAACTCAGGCTCAGGCTCAGGTTCGGGCTCAGGTTCCGGCTCAGGCTCCGCCTCAAGCTCGGGCTCCGGTTCAGGGGCGGGCTCGGCTTCGGCCTCGGCCTCCGCTTCTTCAGCCTTGGGCTCTTCTTCGTCTTCGTTAATGATACGGCGAATGGAGGCGAGAATTTCCTCCATCGTCGGTTCTTGTTCAGCACTATCCTGAGCCATAGAGACGTCCTTCGTCCGTCGAGGGGTAAACGGCGGCGCACAGGTTAGGCGCGGCAAGCCTCAGCTGTCCAGCGCCCTTCCTTGATTTCCTAGGTCTAATTCCAGGGCGTTAAGTCGAAGTTAGCCCGCCGCGACTCTTCAAATCGCGTCTCCAGGTCCAGTGCGTCGACCGGCAGAGCCAGGCTGGCGGCGTCCAACTGCCCCATGGCCTGCAAGAGCGCATAGCTGGCCACGGTCAGATCACGTTCCGCGCGCACCAGCTCGAGCCTGGAGTTCAGCAATTCTTGCTCGGCGTTAAGCACGTCAAGCGTGGTGCGAAGCCCCACAAGAGCCTCCTGCTCAACCCCTTCAAAGGCGATTTCGTTCGCCCGGACCGCCTGACGGCTGGATTCGATCACGGCGAGCGCTGCGAGGTAATTGTTCCATGCATTCGTTGCGCCTTCGATCACCTGACGGCGCACCGTCAGCCCCGAAAGGCGCGCCTGATCGGCGGATGCGCGCGCCTGGCGTACATTGGAGCGGTTCAGGCCGCCGGTGAAAATCGGCATCGACACCGAAGCCGTCACCGAGGCGGACCCGCGGCCCTGGCCGGAGAAATCGCTTTCACGGCCTTCAGAGATGCTCGCCCGCAGGCCCACTTCCGGCAATTGGGCGCCGCGCGCCACGCGCACAGCGTGCTCAGCCGCCAGTTCTGAAAACTGGGCGGCCAGAAGGTCGGGATTGCGGTTGATGGCGGCTTCCGCCGCATCGGCGAATTCATCGGGCGCCTGTTCGGCGGGGCCGGCGCTGACAGGCTGGATCGGATCGACGCCCGCCACACGCGCGTAACCGGCGCGCGAGGCGGCCAGCGCGGCTTGCGCGGCAGACAGCTGGGCCCGGGCGCCTGACAGGCGCGCTTCAGCCTGGGCGACGTCGGTGCGGGTGATTTCACCCACTTCAAACCGGTCGCGCGCTGCGCGCAGCTGTTCGGCAAGCACTTCGACGTTATTGCTGCGGATGGCGATGATTTGCTGGTCGCGCACAACATTCATGTGCGCGCTGACGGCGTCCAGCAGAACAGATTGCTCGGTTGAGCGCAGCTGCTGGCGCGCCGCTTCGATTCGCGCCAGGGCGGCGTCGATGGACCCCCGTGTGCGCCCGCCGCGATAAATGGACTGGTTCAGCGTCAGGCCATAGCTGGAGGAGTCGCTCTCTTGCGCTCCGCCCCAGGTGTCCAGCGTCTCTCCCACCGATCCGTTGGCGGACAGGCTGGGCAGGACACTGGCGCGGGCCTGGAAATAGCCTTCTTCAGACTGCCGCAAGCTGGCGCGTTGAGCGCCGAGCGTGGGGTTGGACTCATAGGCCGCGACCAGAGTCTCTTGCAGAGACTGCGCCTGCGCAATCCCCATGGGCGCAAGACTAAACGAGAAAACCGACAATGCGGCGGCGCACAGAAAACGTTTCATGGGGCGTCCCTCTTGACCATCCCTTGCGCAAGTCGCGCAAAATCTATCCGCCTTTGTATAGGACGGGTAAGACACGGTGTACGGTGCAAAATGTCACCCTTGGCGGACAATCCTGTGACAGTCCGCCTAGAAAGCGAATTTCGCCTCCGGTTCAAAGCCCGGCAGATAGGGCGCGGTCGTGTCAAAAACATCGCGATCGCCCACCGTATTCTGCGCTTTTGTATAAATACGCGCGCGGCCCACAGTTCCGTCGCGCACAATGACAGCCAGTCGGCCGCCGACGCTGAGCTGGTCCAGCCAGGCCTGGGCCGGCTCGGCCACGGCGCCGTTGACGATGATCACATTGAACGGACCTTGCCCTGGAACGCCTTTAGACAGCTCGCCTTCCACCACAGCGGCGTTATCGGTCTCGATGGCGTTGAGCGCATCTGTCGCTTTTTCGGCGAGGCCGAGATCTTTTTGCTCCAGTCCGACCACCGTCTCAGCGAGGCGCGCCAGTACGGCGGTGGAGTAGCCTCGGCCGCACGCCACATCCAACACCACGTCGGTGGGCAGGATGTCAGCGGCCTGGATAAGCTTGGCCAGATCGCGCGGCGTCAGCATGTAGCGGCCCTCGGCCACACGCGCTTCGGTATCGGCATAAGCCTTCGCAGCCTGCGATTTGGGCAAGAAGCGCTCACGCGGAATGTCAGCCATCGCATCCTGGATACGATGATCCGTCACGTCGTTCGGACGGATCTGGCTATTGACCATGGCGAGGCGGGCGGTCTCGAATTCGGACATGGCGAGGCGGCGTCCCTTTAATAAGTGTTCGCGGCGCTTATATCGCGCTCGCTTTCTGACCCGCAAGGCCAAGGCGCGTCCCTGCGACCCCAAGACACTGCATATTTTCACATATAGAGCTGTTAAAGCCCGCTCAAAGCGCGTTGCGGGCGGCGTCTGCCTTTTGTATAGAAGGCGACCCACCACAGGACGGCGCTATGGCGGAGTGGTGACGCAGCGGATTGCAAATCCGTGTACCCCGGTTCGATTCCGGGTGGCGCCTCCACCCTTCTCTTTCCGACATCCGAATTCGGACGGTCCTTGCAGACCGTCCGATCGACAACTCTTATTCCGCCGCGTGCGCGTGGGGATGGTTGAGAACGCCCGCCTTGACCAGCTCGGGCTTGAGCCGACCTGTGAAGGCCAACGCCGTCATCCGGTAATCGCTGATGAAAGACCAGAACGGATGAATAAAGGTCGCCGGCTTGTTGCGCTCGATGAAGGCGTGACTGACCCAGGCAAAGCCATACCCGGTCAACGGCCACAACAGCACCGCCCACCAGGTTTGCGTGAGTAGCGCCGCCAGCAGAATCGTGGTGCCGATAAGCGTGCCCGCATAATGCATGTATCGCGTTCCCGCTTCGGCGTGTTCACGAAGGTAAAAGGGCCAGAACTGTTGATAAGTGGCGCTGCGTTCAGCCATGCATGCCTCCCTGTTTATGTTGTTTAACAGGCAAAGTATCACAGTCCGGACCGATCGGCGACCATCGGTGAAGCCCCCGCAGACTGTGGAGAATTTTCATTAACGTTAGGCGCTTGTTAACTCCCGACTCAGTATTTGTTTACTCGTCTTCCTTCGAAGACACCCCACCATCCACCCAATGCCTTTTCGGGAGCTCTCGGGCTCCCGATTTTTTTATGTCTGGATGCCGGACTGAGACGAAACTGCATCGGGCTGCACACAGCCGCTTGATCGCGTCCAACGCTCTGGATATACACACCCCCTCATCGCTGATGAGTGTTCCTCGGTAGCTCAGTTGGTAGAGCAAGCGACTGTTAATCGCTGGGTCGGCGGTTCGAGCCCGTCCCGAGGAGCCATCAGCGGCGATGACGCACAAACGACTGTGAGCCCCAGCCCCGCCTTGTCCTGCAAGGCGGGGCTGCTCGCATTTGGGCCTGTCAAAAGCGGATGCATCGCCGCCCCTTCGGCCCAAGAAAAAGGGCGCTATGAGCGCCCCTCTCCCCGTTCATCAATACGCCTGCACCAGGCTCAGCCGACCATCGTCACGGATTCCGTCGGCGCTTCCCAGGTCAGGTGGTGATCCTGAATCAGGGCCATGTTGTCGGCGGCGATGATTCTCGGTTTCGATTCGTATCCCAAGAGCTCGGACGGCGCGGAATCGGTGTTCCGGGCCAGCAGCAGGATTTCAGCGGACGTAAAATTGGACATGCCGCGGGCCAGCTCCTCGCCGTCCTCGTCATAGATGTGCAGCACATCGCCTTTACTGAATTCGCCCTGAACCGAAACGATATCGCAGCGACCAATGTCCGCACGGTCCTTACGCAGCTTTTCAGCCATGCCGGCATCGACCACCAGGCCACCCGCTTGCTGCAGCCGGTCTGTCAGCCAGATCGCCCAGGAGCTGTCCGGATCACCCAGCGCGACGCATTTGGTATGGCGGCGTTCATCTTTCAACAGCGCCGAGACCGGACGGTCGACCTCGCCCTGGCCAATGATGGTCTCAACACCGGCATTCTGGGCCATGTTCGCCGCACGCATCTTGGTCAGCATGCCGCCAGTGCCCAGAGCGCTGACCGAGCTGGTCACTTCAAGATACTCGGAGACATCCTCGACCACCGGCACGTGCTGGGCGCCCTCATCCTCAGGATTGCGATCATACAGACCGTCAACACTCGTCAGGATCACCAGCTTGTCAGCTTGAACCATCTGCGCGACCTTGGCGGCGAGGCGGTCATTATCTCCCACCTTCAGCTCGGCCGTGGTCACAGAGTCATTTTCATTGACGATCGGCATCACCCCGCGCTCGATCAGGCGCGTAATCGTGTTCTTGGTGTTCAGGAACCGACGTCGGTCCTCCAGGTCATCCAGCGTCACCAGCACCTGCGCAATATCAAAGCCGTATTCGAGCGCAATCTGCTTGTAAGCGTTCATCAGAAGCGGCTGGCCGCACGCAGCGGCGGCCTGCTTGTCCAGAAGCCCCGCATCCTCGGGCGCGACACCGATGGTGGACAATCCAATCGCCACAGCGCCCGACGAGGTCAGAACCACGTCAATGCCTTCGTCGCGCAGGCGGGCGACATCTTCCATCACCCCGTGCATGAAGGCGTAGCGCAGAGTGAGGTGCTCCTCATTGGCGAGGAGGGATGAACCAATTTTCACAACGACGCGTTGGCGATCTGACAAAACAATACTCTCCGGTGACGCGGCGCAGCATGCCGCAAACATGCGCGGAAGATACTTTTTGTTCGAAACAATTCAAGGGGCGCACCCCAATGTTTCTTCAGCACACAAAATCCCATCATAGCGTAGTTTACGAACGGTTGCAGCATCTGAACTCTGCACCGAGTTGAAAAATCTTACTTCGTCGTCTAAATGATGCAGCGGCGCGTCAGACTGGATTGATGCTCTTTGATTGTTAAGCGGTGACGGAGGTTTCGTGCGCTGGAATTTGATTATGGTTGGATGCGGAAACATGGGCGGCGCCCTGCTTTCGCGATGGATCAAACTTGGCGGCGTCGGTGTGACCGTGGTCGATCCGGGCGAACCCAAACTGCCTTTGGGCGTAAAATGGGTGAAGTCCGTTGACGATCTGGACGCCTCCGAACGCTTTGACGCCATGATCCTGGCCGTGAAACCCCAGCTGATCGATGTCGCTATTCCGCCCGCCGCCAATTTTGTCCGGGATGGCGGGTGTGTGATTTCCATCGCCGCCGGCGCGTCCGCCGCCAAAGTGTCAAAAGCCGCAGGCAATGTCAGCGCCTTGCGCCTCATGCCCAACATGCCCGCCCGCGTCGGGCGCGGCGTCAGCGGTCTTTATGCCGACGCTGCCGCCACCAAGGACCATCGCGAGCTTGGAACGCTGTTGGGAGAGGCTGTGGGCGAAGCGATCTGGCTTGAGGACGAAGACCAGATCGACCGTATCACCGCAGCCGCCGGCAGCGGGCCCGGCTATGTTTTCGAGTTTGCGCGCACGTATCAAAAGGCCGTCGAGGCCCAAGGCTTCGGCCCCAAGGATGCGCGACGCCTGGTGATTGAAACCATAGCGGGCTGCATGGCTTTGGCGCTTGAAGATGAAGCCGGATTTGAAAACCTGCGCAACTCGATCATGAGCAAGGGCGGCACCACCGCCGCCGGGGTCAACGCCCTCAATCATGACGGCGCGCTTGACGACCGCCTGAACGCCGCACTTGGCGCCGCCTATTCGCGCGCCGTCGAGCTGCGCGACTAAGACTTTCGCTCACCCACCCCGATAACGGACGCTATAAAGGAGCCAGCCACCGTATGACCGCTGTTCTCAGCCGGATGAACGCCATGCCAGACACTTCTGATGTCACCGCCTATGTGAATGAATTGGGTCGTCGCGCTGCGACCGCCGCCCGTTCGCTTGCGTCTGCCTCAACCGACCGCAAGAACAAGGCGCTGACCGCCGCCGCCCAAGCCCTGCGCGATAACCGCGACCGGCTTTTGGACGCGAACGCCAGGGATGTCGACAGCGTCAAGGCCGCGGGCAAACCCGCCGCCTTCATCGACCGGCTGATCCTGGACGAAGACCGGGTGAACGCGATTGCGGATGCGCTGGACCAGATCGCTGCGCTGCCTGACCCGGTGGGTCGGGTGCTGCATACCACTGAACGCCCGAACGGCCTGACCATTGAGCGCGTCGCCACGCCGCTTGGCGTGATCGGGATGATCTATGAAAGCCGTCCGAATGTGGGCGCGGACGCCGGCGCGCTATGCCTGAAATCCGGCAACGCCGTGATCCTGCGCGGCGGGTCTGAAAGCCTCAACTCCACCCGCGTGATCGTGGAGTGCCTGGCCGAAGGCCTGAAAACGGCGGAGTTGCCGCTCGACTGCATTCAGATGATCGACACCACCGACCGTAATGCGGTGCAGGCGCTTCTGACCTGCGCCGAGTATGTGGATCTGGTGATCCCGCGCGGCGGCAAAGGCCTCGTCTCCCTGGTGCGTGACCAGGCGCGCGTGCCGACGCTTTTGCATCTCGACGGCAATTGCCACACCTATGTGAACGCGGCGGCGGACCTCACCAAGGCGGCCGCAATTTTGAAAAATGCCAAGCTGCGCCGCACAGGCGTTTGCGGCGCGACGGAAAGCCTTGTCGTGGATCGCTCAATCGCCAAAGACTTCCTGCCCCTGGCGCTCGACGCGCTGGGCGAATGCGAAGTGCGGGGCGAAGCGGACGCCCGCGCGATCGAGGCACGCATCAAGCCGGCGACCGACGAGGATTTCTACACCGAGTATCTCGACACCACTTTGTCGGTGAAACTGGTCGACGGCCCGGACGAAGCCATCCCCTTCATCTCCGAGCATTCCTCAGCGCATACCGACGCCATCGTCACCGAGGACGCGGCGATCGCCGAGCGTTTCCTCAATGAAATCGATTCCGCGGTCGTCATGCACAACGCCTCCACACAATTCTCCGATGGCGGCGAGTTCGGCATGGGCGCGGAAATCGGCATCGCGACGGGTAAAATGCATGCGCGCGGTCCGGTGGGGCTGGAGCAACTGACCAGCTTCAAATACCGTGTCCGCGGCACTGGCCATACCCGGCCATAAGCCCAAAGACATAACTTAATCGAACCCTTTACGCGTTCATTCGGGGGCCATCATGCAAGTTGAAGCGCTTGTGTCGCTTGGGGCGTACTTCGTCCTGATGCTCGGCATCGGGCTATACGCCTACAAAAAATCCACTGATGACGTCTCCGGCTACATGCTGGGCGGTCGCAAACTTCACCCCGCCGTCGGGGCGCTTTCTGCCGGCGCATCCGACATGTCAGGCTGGATGCTGATGGGCCTTCCCGGCGCCGTGTATGTGTCGGGCCTTGGCGCGGCCTGGATCGCAGTGGGCCTCGTAATCGGCGCGTATTTCAACTATCTGCTGGTGGCGCCGCGCCTGCGCGTCTACACCGAGATCGCAGACGACGCGATCACGATCCCCGACTATTTCGAAAAACGCTTCAGCGACGACACCCGCATCTTGCGGATCCTGTCTTCGGTGGTGATCGTGATTTTCTTCACGCTTTACACCTCGTCTGGCGTTGTGGCGGGCGGCAAGCTGTTTGAAGCCAGCTTCGGCCTTGATTACCGTCTGGGCCTGTTCCTGACAGCGGGCGTGGTGATCGCCTACACCCTGTTTGGCGGCTTCCTGGCGGTCAGCCTGACAGACTTTGTACAGGGCGTGATCATGTTCGTGGCCCTGATCATGGTGCCTATCGTGGCCTTCATGCAGCTTGGGGGCCTCGGCGAAATCGCACAGACGACCCGCGCCGTGGCGGACACGCCCAATTATCTGTCCATGATCCCCGATCCGCTCACCTCCATGAGCATTATCGGGATCATTTCAGCGATGAGCTGGGGCTTGGGCTATTTCGGCCAGCCGCACATCATTGTGCGCTTCATGGCGATCCGCACACTCAGGGAGGTGGCGACCGCACGTCTGATCGGCATGACCTGGATGATCGTCACGGTCATCGGCGCAGTGCTGACCGGCATTTTCGGTCTCGCTTTCGTCACCCAGAACGGCGCGATGATCGAACAAAGCGGCATCGAGTTCACCGATTCCGAGACCATCTTCATCCTGATGAGCCAGATCCTGTTCCACCCGCTGGTGGGCGGCTTCTTGCTGGCGGCGATCCTGGCGGCGATCATGTCCACTATCTCCAGCCAGCTTCTGGTGTCCTCGAGCTCTTTGACCGAGGACTTCTACAAGACCTTTCTGCGCCGCGGCGCCAGCCAGAAAGAACTGGTGCTGATCGGGCGCTTGTCAGTGCTGGTGGTGTCTCTGGTGGCGATCATCCTCGCCTTTGACCGGTCCAGCTCGATCCTGGATCTGGTGTCCAACGCCTGGGCCGGTTTCGGCGCCGCCTTCGGCCCGCTCATCCTGTTCAGCCTGTATCGCAGGAATATGAGCCGGTCCGCCGCCATCGCCGGCATGGTGACGGGCGCAGTCGTGGTCCTGTTCTGGCTATATGCGCCGATCTCGATCAATGGCGGATCGCTGTCCGCCTTCATTTACGAGATGATTCCGGGCTTCCTGGCGTCGACCCTCGCCATCGTCATCACGGACGCGATCACCAAAGCCCCGCGCGGCAAGGTGAAGGACCAGTACGATGCGATGGAAGCGCACATCGAAGAACACAGCTGAGCCCGGCGCTCAGCCTGATCGGTACAACGCCGGCCTCCTCGAGGCCGGCGTTTTGCTGTCTGGCCTGTGTCGCAGTGGCAGTCGCAGCCGCCGCCGCGTCAGTCCGCCACATGGTGAGTCCGCCCGCTAGACGCCATATCTTTTATCAATTATCAAAATTGATAATAAGTGAGGACATCATGACAATCGGACGCGCAGTCACTTTGCTGGCAGGAACCCTGGTTTTGGTTTCTCTGCTTCTGTCACAGCTTCATAGCCCCTACTGGCTTTGGCTGACCGCCTTTGTGGGATTGAACCTGGTTCAGTCCAGTTTCACCGGCTTTTGTCCCGCCGCCATGATCTTCAAGGTCCTGGGGGTGAAGCCTGGCGGCGCCTTTTCCTAGAAGGTTCGCCCCAGTCGTCAGGCGAGAAACCCCGGCGTCCCCCACGCCGGGGTTTTTTGCGTTCCGATCTCAGGCTCAGGACCAAGTCCAGATCAGGCTTTGCTGTCACGCACCTTGGTGATGCCCAGAAGGTCCAGCATCATGCGCTCGTAAAAGGGCTCGCTGACGCCGCGGCGCATCTTGCCCATGAAATACCCCTCAAACGCCGCCTTCGCCATATGGACCCAGCCGCCCTCCACGGCCCAGTTCACATTGCGCGGCGGGATTTGAGGCATGGCCACAAACGCCACGCCGCCATCACCGAAGTCCGCGATGCAGACGGCGTTCCAGGTGGATTCATGCTTCATTTCCCGCCCTTCGATCAGGGCGCGAATATTCTTGGCGGCGGCGCGCACCATGGATTCGATCATGAAGCCCGTTTTAGGCACGCCCACGGGCACCGGATAGGACGCGACGGGCGGAATGGCGACACAGACGCCGACGGAAAAGATTTTCGGCCAGTTGGGATTTTGCTGATGGCGGTCCACCAGCACGAAGCCCTTTTCGTTGACCAGACCCTCAACGCCGAACACCGCGTCCACACCCTTGAAGGCGGGCAGCACCATGGAATGCTTGAAGGGCAATTCATGGGTTTCCACCACTTCGCCCTGGCGCCCCACCTCCTCCACATGCATCAGCCCTACTTCAACTTTCGTGATGCGGGCGGAGGTGATGAATTTGATCGAACGCTGGCGCAGCTCATGTTCGAGCAACCCTTTGGTGTCGCCCACGCCGTCCAGGCCCAGATGGCCGATATAAGGCTCTGACGTCACAAAGGTCATCGGCACCTGATCGCGGATCTTCTTGCGCCGCAGATCGGTTTCCAGCGTGAAAACGTGCTCATAGGCCGGACCGAAACAGGATGCGCCCTGCACGGCGCCGACAACCATAGGCCCCGGATCAGCAACCAGTCTCTCCCAATCCTCGCCCGCGAGCTCGGCATGGTTCACATGACAGACGGACTGGGTATGGCCGCCATGCGGTCCCAGCCCTTCAATGGCGTCAAAGTCGAGCTTGGGTCCCGTAGCGATGACCAGATAATCATAACTGATGGTCTCGCCATTGCTCAGCTCCACCTGGTCGCGATCGGGATGAACCTTGGTGGCGGCGGCATGGATGAACGCGATGCCGCGTTTTTTCAAAAGCGGCTCAAGCTCGATCTTGATCTGCTCGGCTTCGCGCCAGCCCACCGCCACCCAAGGATTGGACGGGGTGAAATGAAATGTCGGGGAATCGCTGATCACCGTAATTGTGTCAGTCTTGCGCATCTGCTCTCGCGCTTCGAACGCCATGGGCAATCCGCCCAGACCTGCGCCGAGAATGACGATATCAGCCATATCAAACCTCCCGCTGTCACCCTTTCACGCACAGCCGTGACGGGCGTTTTCTTCTCGCAAGAGTGTCGCGCCCCTGGCCCGGGCGTCCCATTAGGCAGATCGTCGCATATCAATTATCGAAAGTGTTAGGCGTTAACGCGTGTTAAAACGAACTGCCCACATGCAAGAACACGCCGCCCGCGCCTTCCTCCCCGATCGCCCCGCCCAGGATGACCGGGCCCAGCACGGTGTCCACACCCAGATAGAGCGCGCCGGAATAGGTGGCGCCCGCTTCGCCGGCGGCCAGAAAGTCCAGCTCCACATGCGCCGCTTCCAGCAACACGCCGGCATAGACGGGCACGTTGAAGACAGCGCCGGTGCGGTCCAGTCGTTGATACGCTTCTACAGACCCATAGACATAGGCGTTGGTCGGGATGGCGTTTTGCCCATAGGCGGAGATGGAGCGAAACCCGCCCAGAGAGATCAGGTCGATCGGATCATCATTTTCGTTTTCAACCATGCCGGAGTGGAATGAGGTGAGCAAAGTCGCCGCTCCGAGCTCAAACGCCTTCAGTCCGGACACGGAAAGCTGAACCGTGTTGGAGGCGTCATCGCCAACATTGAAAAGCTGATACGCTTCAACGCTGAGCGCCATACCGCGGCTGGGCCAGCTGAGCTGGTCAAGCGTATCCGCCCGGACCCCGCCGCCAAACCCGGCCAGCGTGTAGACCACGGGCTGAAGATCCGACACCAGCGTCACCTTGGCTTCGGTTCGCCCGCGACGCACTTCACCACCCACAAAGGCCACGCCCCAATCACCAAGCTCGCGGCCGACCCGCAATCGGGCTCCGGCTTTCTGGTCCCAGAACTCACCCAGACTTACATCCCCAATCCTCAGAGGCGTCTCCTCGCCCTCATAAAACAGGCTCGGTTCGTAGAAATATCGTCCGGCCTCGCCAAAAGGCTGCTGGAGCACCGCTTCCACCCCGTTCGTGGTGCCCAGCTCCACAGACAGGCTGAAATCTCCGCCGCGATGAGAGAACGGTCGACGGGAATACCGCGCCAGAACCGAAAAAGTGGACTCGCCCTCAAACGTATTGGACATGCGCACCCCGCCTTGAAGCTGGCTGCGCCCGATATCGCGCTCATCCACCATCAACACCAGCCCGTTCTCATCCCGCGCCAGATCCGCCTCTCCCAGAGAACCGAACGCGGTCAGCGCGTTCAGTCGTCGCGGCAACAGGTCTTCATCTCCTTGCAGCGCACGTTCAAGATTGGCGCGCGCGCTAAGCACCTCGTCGTCAATGGTGGTGTTATTGACCACCCGAATCTCCGCATCCGCGTACTGCGACATGTCCGGGCGCGGCGTGATCTGTCGCCGTGAAGGCGCTGCGATCTGTGCAATCTGGCGCAGCGCCTCCCGATGGTCCTGCGCCGCGCGGGCGCCCTGGGAGACGCCGTGGGCGGCTTGGTCAAACGCCGTGGTCGACAAGCCCTCCAAAGACGGAGTGATCAGGATATCGCGCGCCTTCAACCGGGCCACATCCGCTTGCCGATTGCGCCAGACCGTCACCCGGATCAATTGCTGCAAGGTCTCGGACATGGACGGCGCCTCGCCGGGCGCGGGCGGTTCAACGCTGGTGTCGATGGCGATGATGATGTCCGCGCCCATGTCGCGCGCCTGACGCACCGGCAATTGCGCCGCCATGCCGCCGTCCACATACAGGACGCCGTCGATCTCGCGCGGGGGAAACGCACCCGGCACCGCCATGCTGGCCAACATGGATTGGACCAGATCTCCTGATGACAAAGCCACGGCGTCACCGGTGGAAAAATCAGTCACCACAGCGCGATACGGCGTGTTGAGCGCGTCGAAATCCGCGTCCAGAGGCACATGAAAGGTCAGGCTGCGAAAATGCTGACGCAGGCCGCGCATGGAGCGCATGCCGCCGGGCAGTCTCGCCCCGTTTTCTCCCAAGCCGATCAAAGCGCCGGTCAGATATTCGGAGGCGCGTTCGGACTGAAGATAGGACTGGTCTTCGCGCGGGGGACGACCGCTGAACACCTCTGGCCAATCGGTATAGACAAAGATGTCTTCGAGCTCTTGGGCGGAATACCCGGCGGCGTACAAACCGCCCACCACCGCGCCCATGGACGTGCCGACGACGCAATGGATGGGAACGCCCATTTCCTCGATGACCTTCAGGGCGCCGATATGGGTGCTGGCCAGCGCTCCGCCGCCGCTCAGAACAAGCGCGACATCCGGGCCGTCCGCATCCTCATGATCGCAGGCGTGAGCGACAGGAGCCGCTGAAAACACGAGCGTTAGCGCGCTGATCGCTGCGCTCAATAGGGCGGTGGTGTTCATGGTGTGCGTCCCCTGTCAGCCTGCGTCCCGACAGGCAGAGGGGTTGTTATGCATGAATTCGGCGAAAACACGGCCTGCCGAAAAGAACGGAAATCACGCCAGCTCGCCGGCTTCCGCCTGACGCCGCCACATGGCGGCGTATCGCCCGTCCGCCGCCAGCAGTGCGGTGTGATCGCCCTGTTCGGTCACATGCCCGTCTTCCAGCACAATAATCTGATCGGCCTTGGCGATGGTGGACAAACGGTGGGCCACAGCGATCGTCGTGCGGCCGCGCGCCGCTTCGGCCAGGGCCGCCTGAACCTCGCTCTCGGTTTCTGAATCCAGCGCCGATGTGGCTTCATCCAGAATCAGGATGGGCGGGTTTTTCAAAATCGCACGGGCGACGCCCACACGCTGCTTCTCGCCGCCAGACAGCTTCAGACCGCGCTCGCCCACCCGCGTCTCGAGGCCCTTGGGCAAGGACAGCACAAAGTCTTTCAGACGCGCGCGCTCGACCGCATTCCAAAGCGCGTCTTCATCCGCCAACGGGTCGCCGTAGAGAATGTTCTCACGCAGGGTGTCGTTAAACAGGACCACATCCTGCGGCACCAGGCCCAGCGCCTTGCGCAGGCTGGACTGGCTCAGGCCGGCGATATCCTGACCATCAATCATCACCCGGCCTTCATCAGGATCGTAGAAGCGGAACAAGAGGCGCAACAGCGTGGACTTGCCCGCCCCTGACGGCCCCGCCAGTCCGACAAAACTGCCCGGCGCGATCTCAAAGCTAACGTCAGACACAGACCGGTCGCGTCCGTCGTGGGCGAAGCTGACCTGGTCAAAGCGCACCCCGCCGCCCTTCAACGCCAGCGCCGCGGCGCCGGGCTGATCCGCCACTTCGGGCTTGAGCCGCAAGGTCTGGAACAGGCGTTCAAGGTCCACGCTCGCCTGTTTGATCTCACGATAGGCCCAACCCAGAATGTTCAGCGGCTGATAGACATTCATCAGCATCAAGGTCAAAGCCGCCACATCGCCAGGCTCAAGCTCACCATTGAGCGCCATCCAGCCGCCCGTCAGGGCCACCACGAGCAAACCGCCATTCATGATGGCGGCCTGCGCCGCGTTCAAACCCGCGAGGCTCTGCTGGGATTTCGACGCTGCGTCGGCATAGCGCTTCTTGGCGTCGTCATAGCGGTCCGCCTCGCGCTGTTCAGCGGCGAAGGCCTTCACGGTTTCAAAATTCGTCAGCGTGTCCACGGCGCGGGCGTTCACCTCGGTGTCCGCCTCGTTCATCTGGCGACGCAATTTGACGCGCCATTCCGTCATCAGCCCGGTGGTCACGGCATAGGCGATTACCGCGATGACAATGATCACCGAGAAGACCCAGCCATACAGCACAGCCGCCACAATCGCGGCGAGCATGAGTTCGGCCATCGCCGGCAAAATGTTGAAGACCAAAAAGCGCAGCAGGAAATCCACGGCGTTGGCGCCGCGATCAATGATGCGGTTCATGGCGCCGGTGCGCTTGGTCTGGTGAAAGCTCAAGGACAGGGTCTGCACATGCGCAAAGCCCTGCACCGCAGTCAGACGCTGGGCGTCCTGGCTGACCGGAGCGAAGATCGCGTCACGCAATTGCGGGGTTCCGCTGGCGGCGAAACGTAAGAGGCCATAAGCAACAAACATCAAGGCCGCCGCGCCGAACAGACCCGTCGCCAGGGCGCCGTCTGCGGCGCCGCGGGTCAGCACGTTCACCCCCTCGCCAAACGCAATCGGAGACGCGACCGCGAATCCCTTGGCGATCAAGGTGATCAGAAAGGCGAACGCCATGCGCGGGCGCCAGCGCCGCATGTCGTCGGAGGCCAGAATGGTGAGAAGCCGTGAGATCGCCTCGCCCAGACGGCCTTCGGGTGCGGGGCCTTCTGTGGGATTGGCGGGGTCATGATGCTGCATGAAGCCCTATTTAGGGCGAAGCCCGGCCCGGCGCCATGCCGGACCGGCGCCTTATTCTCCCGGCTCTCCGGACGAGCCGTCCTGACCGTCCTCTTCAGGCGCCGAGAACACCTGGCCGGGATAGATCAGATTGGGGTCGCGGATCTGGTCGCGATTGGCTTCATAGATGACGGTGTATTGCAGGCCCTCGCCATAAAGCCGGCGTGCAATGCGCCACAATGAGTTGCCCGGTTGGACGATCACCCGGCCCGCTTGCTGTGCGGCGCGGGCCGCTTCAGGCGCAGCGCGTTCGAACGGCAGCACGATCACGGCGGTGACGCGGCCGTCTTCATCAAGTTGATCCACCTGCAGATCATAAACGCCCGGCTCAAAAGCGGTTCCGGCGCGGATCACCCAGCGCCCGGCGTCATCGGTCGTGACGCGCCCCACCTCTTCACCGTCCGCGAGCACCCGGACATCGGCGCCCGGCACAGCACGGCCAGAGAAAATCACGGCGCCGCTATCGTCATAATCCACGGTCGAGAGCGAAAGCGGCCCCACGGACACACCGTCAAACGGACCTTGCAAGACCCGGCTGGCTTCGCCCGGCCGGCCCAGAACCACAAGCGGAGTTTCATCGCGGCCCTCCGGCACGGAGACGACCACCACCTGATCAGAGCGAATTTCCTGACCCGCCGGCGTTTCCATTACAAGCGACAACTCAACCGAGCCGGCCGGCAAGGGACGATCCACGATCATCACCCATTCACCGGCGCTATCGATTTCAACGCGGGAGATTTCTTCCTCACCCACCATCAAGACCACGCTGGCGCCGGGGGCGCCGCGACCGGCGACCACGGCGGTGCCGCGTGGATCCACGCGCACGATGTCAAAGGTCGGCGGTATGAGCGCAGCCGTTTCCTGACTGGATTGCGCAAGCCTGTCTTCTTCTTGGGACACGGCCGGTGTTTCCGGCGCGCTGATGGCGCCGGGACCGGGTCGCATCACGATGAAAACCGCCGCCGCCGCAACCGCAACGATCAGCAAAGCTGTTGCAATCAGAAAGGACCGCGTTGCGGCCATGGGCGTACTCCTCGCCTACTGACGTCCGTCACTGTTATGCAAGCCTCGCGCCGGATGCGCCAACTTGGTAATGCTGAACGTCTCGTCTGAACGTTTCAATCCGCGTTAGCAGACAATGTGTAGTCTATGTGAGGCGAAAATGCGGAGCATCTGCGTATTTTGCGGATCCAATGACGGTGTGGATCCGCGGTTTTCAGATATGGCCGAAGCCACCGGTGTCGCCATTGCGCGCGCGGGCCTGCGGCTGGTTTATGGCGGCGCCGAAGCGGGGCTGATGGGGCGCATGGCGCGCGCCGCCCTGGCGGAAGGGGGCGAAGTCCTCGGCGTCATTCCTGAATTCCTGATCCCGACGGAAGGCCTTCAAGAGGGCGTGGAGCCTCGCATCACGGCGACTCTCGCGGCACGTAAAGCCATCATGATTGAAGAGGCCGACGCCTTTCTCGTCCTGCCAGGCGGCGCAGGCACGCTTGAGGAAATCTTCGACATGATCATGCTGCGCCAGTTGGGCAGGCACAACAAACCCGCCGCCTTTGTGGATGCAGCCTTCTGGGAACCGCTGGAAACCCTGCTGCTGCGTGTGGTGGATGCGGGCTTCGCTCAAGATGATGTGATCAGAACGATCAGCTTTCACCCCACGCCCGAAGCCGGGATCGAACGTCTGCGCGAGCTGTCTGCGCGGAACGCTAAAGCGCAGACAGCTTAGCTGACGCTCTGACACTACGCATCCTCCCACTGCGCTGAGCACACACTCTGCCTCTCGGCGTCGACGCCTGGATGAGCGTCGCAAGCATGTGCCGAAACGGGACAAGCTGTCTCGTCATCATGAAGGGACGGGAATGGTCGTCACCCGATTGGAGTTGAGAGCCCGTCTCTCAATCGGGGTCGCCATGAGGATCGAAGACATCCTCAATCCGGGCGTCGAAGGCTTCAGCAATCTTGAAGGCCAGAGACAGAGAGGGATCGTGCTTGGAGGTCTCCACCGCATTGATCGCCTGGCGTGACACGCCGACCCGATCCCCCAGCTCCGCCTGTGACCAGCGCCGTTCCGCGCGCAGCACTCGGATCCGGTTCTTCACTGGTAGCGCCTTTTCACAAAGACTTTCGCCACACCGGAGACGGCAATAAAGGCAGGCAGATAAAAGACTTCGTATATACCCGGCAGCTCCACCACGCCGCGCAACATGCCATAGGTGAAGCTCGCCACCGCCACGACAATCGCGCCAATCAAGCTCGACTCCAGAATGATCCGGGCCTGAACCTCATCCACCGCACGGACAAAAGCGATGATGGTCCATATGCAGGCGATTACGGGCAGAACCGGTAGAAGACTCAGGATGATACGAACTGGCTGAGCCAGATCGAAGGTGTTATCGAGCCAAACGGCGCCGAACAGCAGAACCATATAGGTGGTCATTACGATCAGCATGCGCCGCATATAGGTCTTGGCGGCCGGGGTCATGGCCATGATCAGTCTCCTTCCACCACGCGCTCGATCTCGGCCGAGAAGCGTTCAGGTTGGTCCAGCATGATAAAATGGCGTGAGTCGGCGACGCCGCGCGCCTCAAGTTCGACCCGGCCTTCATATTGGCTGACGAACATCTGACGAATCTGCTCGGGCGCCATTTCGGGAAACTCGGCATACAACAGGGTGACCGGCGCCTGGACAGCGGAGAGGCGTGGGGCGAAATCAGTCGCCATGATCTCCGCCGTCGCTGCGGCGACGGTGCGCTGATCGGCCTGTTCGATCCAGGCCATGACCTGGGCCTGACCGTCCTCAGTGATTGATTGCACACGGAGGCCCTGAGCCATCATCTGCAGATAGGCCTCGCGCGGCATGGCGCTCATCTGTTGGCGGATCGCGGCGGCTTGGGGCGCCATCATCTCTTCGGTCACGCCAGGTTGCATGAGACCCGAGAAGAAGGGCGCGGAATCCACGACCACCACATGAGCAACCCGGTCCGAGGTCGTTCCAGCAGTGAGCAGAGCCACCTGCGCTCCCATGGAATGACCCACCAGAATCACGTCTTCGAGGTTCTCAGCCTCCAGATAGGCCGCCACCTCGGACGCGGCGTCCTCGACCACAGTCTCAAGCGCTTCCGGAGCCTCGGTTCCGCCGCCGAACCCGTTCAGGGTCACGACATGATTGTCCCAGTCCGCCTGCTGCTCGACCAGCGGCGCATAGACAGCGCCCGGTGTCGCGAGGCCGGGAATATAGACCACGCTGGCGCCGAGATCCTCGCCAGACCGGCTGACCGTGATCCGGTCTGTTGAAGTCAGTTCCTGGGCGTCAGCGTCGAACACGCCAAAAGCGTCAAGGGACAGAAAAACGGCGAGCGCGCCAATAGAGGCGGCGGCGAAGCGGTAAGCAGTGACAGGTTTCATGTTCACACCATCATGTTTGGTTGACGATGTGTCATGATTACCTGACATGTCGCCAGCATGTCAAGACTGCCTGACACTTTTTCATGTTTGCATGTCTAAATGTCGGGTTCGCATCCTGTCAGCGCACAGAAAAAAGCCCTCCCGGCTGAGGCCGGAAGGGCTGAAACTGACAAAGACGGCCGGTCTAGCCGCGACCGCGATAGGACGGCACGCCCTGGTCTGGAATCCAAAGGCCTTTGGGCGCCTCGCCCCATTGGCCGAACACATCAATCGGAATGCCGCCCCGCGGATACCAATAGCCGCCGATACGCAGCCATTTGGGCTGGATCTCATCAACCAGACGCTGGCCGATCATCATGGTGCAGGCTTCGTGGAAGGCGCCATGATTGCGGAAGCTTTGCAGATAGAGCTTGAGCGATTTGCTCTCCACGATCCATTGCGCAGGCGCATAGTCGATCACGAGATGCGCAAAGTCAGGCTGGCCGGTCACCGGGCAGATCGAGGTGAATTCCGGACAGGCGAAACGGATCATGTAGTCGGCGTCCTGCGACGGGTTCTCCACCCGTTCAAGACGCGCGTCTTCGGGGCGGTCCGCCGCTCTCGCGTCGGCGCCCAGCATGTCCAGCTTGGAATAGCGTTCATCGGTCATGGGCGCGCATTTAGCGCTGATAAGCGGACACGGCAATGGGGCGCGCTATTGAACGCTCATGGCCCGGCGTGAAAAGACGGTGCGCATGGCGATGTTTGAGACCAGCCGTGCGACGCCCGGCAGGCCGGACAGGCGCTCACGGTGCACGCGTTCATAATCGCTGGCGTCACGGACTTGCAGCCGCAAGAAATAGTCTTCCGCCCCCGTGGTCAGATAACAATCACTGATATGCTCGATCCCGGCCACGGCGGTTTCAAACGCCTCCATGGTTTCACGCTTCTGGTTTTCGAGCGTCACGAGCACGATCACCGTCAGGCCCCGCCCCACCCGGTCGGCATTGAGCAAAGCCGCATAGCTTGCAATCACGCCCTCCGCCTCCAGCGCCTTGACCCGACGGTGACAGGCCGATGCCGACAGGCCCACGCGCTCTGCGAGATCAGCGTTGGTCAGCCGCCCATCGTGCTGAAGCGCACCCAGAATAGCGGCGTCAATGTCATCCAGCTTCATACCCCGCTCCCGATCTGTCGAAACTTCTCGCGCCGCCGCGCTGCACACTGGCGATGACGCAGCGCATCATGGCGCATTTTCGCTATATAACGCAAAATAATTCGAATATCATAAATTTACTTGCAGAATACTGCACACAATCCCTATTTTTCGCGCAAAATCACACCGCCAGATCTCGTTTCGAGAGCTGGCCAGCCGGGAGGCAGACTTATGCGCATTGGTGTTCCAACCGAGATCAAGAACCATGAATATCGGGTGGGCCTGACGCCGAACGGCGCCCGCGAACTGGTCTCGCACGGCCATGAGGTGTTCGTGCAGGACGGCGCCGGCAATGGCGCAGGCTTCTCCAACGAGGAGTATGTCGAGGCGGGCGCAGAAATACTGGCCGACGCCCCGGCGGTGTTTGAAGCTGGCGAGCTGATCGTGAAGGTGAAAGAGCCCCAGCCCTCTGAAACCGCGATGCTGACCGCGCGCCACACCCTGTTCACCTATCTGCACCTGGCGCCCGATCCCGTTCAGACCGAAGGCCTGCGCAAATCGGGCTGTATCGCCATCGCCTATGAAACCGTGACCGACATCAATGGCCGCTTGCCGCTGCTGCGCCCGATGTCGGAAGTGGCGGGCCGGATGAGCGTACATGTGGGCGCAAACGCCCTGCACAAAGCCGCCGGCGGCCGCGGCGTGTTGATGGGCGGCGTTCCGGGCGTCACCCCGGCGAAAGTCGTGATCCTGGGCGCCGGCGTGTCCGGCAGCCATGCCGCAGAGATGGCGCTGGGTCTGCGCGCGGACGTCACCGTGCTCGATCGCTCCCTGCCGAAGCTGGCGGAAACGGACCAGTTCTTTCGCGGTCAGGTGAAGACGCGCTATTCCACCCAAGGCGCCATCGCGGAGGAAATCGCCGAAGCCGATCTGGTGATCGGCGCCGTTCTGGTGCCGGGCGCCGCAGCGCCCAAGCTGGTGACCCGCGAAATGCTCTCCACCATGAAAGAGGGCGCGGTTCTTGTGGACATCGCCATTGATCAGGGCGGCTGCTTTGAAACCTCCAAAGCCACCACCCACCAGGACCCGACCTATATCGTGGACGGCATCGTGCATTACTGCGTGGCGAACATGCCCGGCGCCGTGGCGCGCACCTCCACCCTGGCGCTGACCAACGCCACCCTGCCCTTCACCATCGCCATCGCCGACAAGGGCGCGAAACAAGCGCTGAATGACGACATCCACCTGGCGCGCGGCCTGAACGTGGCGGACGGTGAAGTCACCTACAAGGACGCCGCCGAGGATCTGGGCGTGCCGTTCAACAAACCCGACTGGCTGACCGTGCTGTAACGCCTCTTACACCGCGACATGCAAAACCCCGGCTCAATCTGAGCCGGGGTTTTTTGTGCGCCAGCGTCAGGCTGTAGACTCAGCCCCCGCAGAGGCGCTGTTTCGCGGCTTCGTACTGGGCTTGCAGCTCGGACACATAGGCGCCCGTCCTCTGGACTTTCTTGACCGCGCCCACGCCCTGGCCCGAGCCCCAGATGTCTTTCCAGGCCTTGGCGTCGGTATTGCCGCCGGAGCCGAAATTCATCGCGGAAGGATCGCTTTCAGGCAGATTGTTCGGGTCCAGCCCCGCATCCTCGATCGACTTGCGCAGATAATTGCCGTGCACGCCGGTGAAGAGGTTGGAATAGATGATGTCTTCCGCCGTGCTGTCGACGATGGACTGCTTGTAGGCCTCGCTGGCGCGCGCCTCTTCGGTGGCGATGAAGGCCGAGCCGATATAGGCGTAATCCGCGCCCATGGCCTGAGAGGCCAGAACGCCGGCTCCGGTGGAGATGGAGCCCGACAGCGCAATGGGGCCGTCAAAGAATTCGCGGATCTCGCTGACCAGGCCAAAGGGCGACAGCGTGCCGGCATGGCCGCCCGCGCCGGCGCACACCGGGATCAGGCCGTCCGCGCCTTTTTCCAGCGCCTTGTGGGCGAATTTGGTGTTGATGATGTCGTGCATCGTCTCCCCGCCCCAGCCATGCACGGCCTGGTTCAGCTCTTCGCGCGCGCCCAGCGAGGTGATGACCAGCGGCACCTTGTATTTCTCACAGCTCGCCAGATCAGCCTCGAGCCGGTCATTGGAGCGGTGCACGATCTGGTTCACCGCGAACGGCGCCGCCGGGGCGTCCGGATTGGCTTTGTTATAGCTGGCGAGCTCGGAGGTGATCTCATCGAGCCATTCATCAAGCTGGCTTTGCGGGCGCGCATTGAGCGCCGGGAAGGAGCCGACAATGCCCGCCTTGCACTGGGCGATGACCATCTTGGGATTGGAGATGATGAAAAGCGGTGAGCCGATCACCGGCAGGCGCAGCTTGCCTTTCAGACATTTGAGTTCAGACACGCGAAGGACCCTCCCCGGAGGAAATAAGTGAACAATGTTTGCGCAAAGGCTAGCGCGGTTTTCGCACAAGAAAAGCGCTCAGAGCGGTTTAAGAAAATACACGGTGTCGATGCCCGCGCCACGATCATCCTTAAGGCGTAATCTTTCTTCAAAACCCAGCTTGGCGATCAGGGGAAGATGCGCGCCATTGGTGCTCCAGGTGCGGGTCGCCACACAGGGCGTATCCGACCAATGACGCGCGAGATCAAACAAGCGCTCATACAGTCTTCGCGCCAGCCCGCGGCCTTGCGCGAATTGCGCGACGATCAGGGTCGACAGATACGCGCTGGCGGTCATGTCCAGCGCGTCGAGCCGCTTGTCGCGCGCCACGCTCATCATGCCGAGCACTCGCCCCGCCGCGTCGCTGGCGGTGATCAAGGCGTGCGTCTGGATCGACGCCCAATACGCCGTCGGCGCGGCGTCCAGCACCGCGCCTTCGCCCACAGACAGACCTTGCTCGGGCGTGCGAGCGCGCAGCGGCGGCCAGAACGCGTCATCGGCTTCACAAATCAGGCCATAGACCTGATCCCGCACATCGCCCGGCGCCTGGGCCAGCGTGTCATGAACAGTCAAACTCACACTCATGCCGGGCCGGTCTCCACAGGCAGGTCGCGGGCGCCCCAGTCCGCCCAGCTGCCGTCATAAAGGCGCACATCGCGGAACCCGGCGCTGAGAAAGGCTGCGCTCAGGATAGCCGCCGTCACCCCTGATCCGCATGTGGTGATGATCCGGGTTTCGCGGCTGACCCGCGGCAAGGCCGCCTCCAGCGCATCTTCGGATTTCAGCTTGCCGTCAGCGGTCAGGAGCTTGGGGAACGGCAAATTTATGGAGCCTGGGATATGGCCTGATTTCAGCCCTTTGCGCGGTTCCGGCTCTGATCCTTCAAACCGGCCAGACGCGCGTGCGTCCACCACGAGCGCCGAGCCGGAGCGCGAGGCGAAGGAGACATCTTCCCAATTGACCGTATCATCCCAGATCATCCGCGGCGCGCGCTCGATGGCGGGCGGCCTGCGGAAAATCTCGCCCGTTTCAATCGCGCCGCCTGATTTGCGCCAGGCGTTCAGGCCGCCGTCCAGAATACGCACATCGCAGCCAAACCGGCGGAAGGTCCACCAGACACGCGCGGCGCCCACCAGCGCGGTCTGGTCATAAATGATGAATTTCTCGCCCCCGCTCAGCCCTTGCCAGCTGAGCCAGCGGGCGAAGGCCGCCGCGCCCGGCGCCATGTGCGGCAAGGGCGAGCTGACATCGCAGACGCCGTCGAGATCGAAGAACACCGCACGCGGCAGGCGGCGCTCTTCAAACACCTCTTCCCCGGTCATGCCCGCGCCGGGCAGGAACCAGCTGGCGTCCACAAACACCTGATCTGCTTCCGCCAGCGCTTGTATCGCGCTGATTGTCACCGTTTCCCGCATCAAGGCGATTCTCCAGAACTAATCGTATTCACCGTACCAGCTTGGCTTGTTCGGGGAAGCGGGCTGCGCCAGTCTCGAACAAACGACGCGAAAAATCGCGCGCTTACGGGAGGACACCATGACCCTAGCCACACCCCTGGCCGGGCTGACAATACTTGACCTGACAACGGTCGTCGCCGGCCCTATCGCAAGCCTGACCCTGGCCCAGCAAGGCGCCCATGTGATCAAGGTCGAGCCGCCCGGCGGCGATCTGGTCCGGCGCCTGGGCTATATCGCCAAGGACGGCTCCAGCTCGACGTTTCAAACACTCAATCGCGGCAAATCCCTGATCAGCCTCGATCTGACTGACGCAGACGCGCAGGCGGCGCTGCAATCCCTGATCGGTCAAGCGGATGTGGTGATGCACAATTACCGCCCGGCCGCGGCGCAAAAACTCAAGCTCGACGCCGGGACGCTGCGGCGCAGCCATCCCGATCTGATCGTGGCGGAGGTCACGGGCTTTGGCCCCTGGGATCCCTTAAGCGATGTGCGCGCCTATGATCCGGTGATCCAGGCGGAAAGCGGACTGGCCGCCCGCCCGGACAAGCCCGAGCCTGAGCTGTACCCGCAATATATCTGCGACAAGGTGGCGGGGCTCTATCTGTGCCAGGCGATCACCAGCGCGCTTGTGGGCCGTGAACGCGATGGCCAGGGGCGTCATGTGGCGGTGTCCATGCTGGAAGCCGCCCTCGCCTTTTCCTGGATGGATGTGCACATGCCGCTGACGCTGAAGGATCCGCTACAGCCCGGCCCCAACATCGCCAAGGTCTATCGTCCGTGGAAGGCGTCCGATGGCTGGTTCGTGGTTGTCATGCTGTCCGAAAAAGAGTTTGGCGCCTGGTGCGACGTCGTGGGCGCGCCCCAGCTGCTGGATGATCCACGCTGTGCGGACATGGCCAGCCGGTTCATGAACTGGGATTTTATCCGTGAAACCTGTGCGCCTTTGGCCGAAGACCAGCCCGTGGATGCGTTGCTGGAGCGTTTGCGTGCGGCGGGCGTGCCTGCGGGCAAGGTGAACACCTCTGACGATATCCTGACCCATCCCCAGCTTAAGGCCAGCGGCTTCCTCTATGAGGGGGAAGCGGAGGGTCCTGGCCCGGTGCGCCTGCCCGGCGCTGCGGCGCGCTTTGACGGCCAGCGTCCTGGTCAGGGCGCGACCTGTTCGGGGCAATTAGGAGCGGACACGCGCATGGTTCTTGAAAAAGCGGGTGTGGAGAACGCCCTGATCACACGCATTTGCGGAGACTGAGATGAGCGACTTTTCCACCTTGCTGTATGAGGTTGAAGACCGGGTCTGCACAATCACCCTGAACCGTCCTGATCGCCTGAACGCTATTAATGACGCCATGCCCGGCGATATCGCGGGCGCCATCAAAAAGGCCGAACGCGACCCGGCCGTCCACGTGATCGTGGTGCAGGGCGCAGGCAAAGGGTTCTGCGGCGGCTATGACCTGAAAGACTATGCCGAGCGCGACGGCGAATTGCCAGGCAGCCAGGACATGCCCTGGGACCCGATGATCGACTACGCCTTCATGCACCAGAACACGCTCGATTTCATGAGCCTGTGGCGCTGTCACAAGCCCACCATCGCGCGTGTACACGGCGCAGCGGCGGCAGGCGGATCGGATATCGCCCTGTGCTGTGACTTCGTGATCATGGCCGAGGACGCGCGGATCGGCTATCCGCCGGCCCGCGTCTGGGGCGTGCCCACGCCGTCCATGTGGGTCTATCGCCTTGGGCCGCAGCAGGCCAAGCGCATGATGATGACCGGCGAGCTGATCGACGGCAAAGAGGCTGAACGCATCGGACTGGCGCTGGAAGCGGTTCCAGAAGCTGAACTGGACGCCGCCGTCGCGCGTCTCGCCGGGCGGTTGCAAGGCGTGCCCAAGAACCAGCTGATGATGACCAAGATGGTGGTCAATCAGGCTTATGAGACCATGGGGCTGTCCAACACCCAGATGCTGGCGACCGTGTTTGACGGCATCTCGCGCCATTCGCCTGAAGGCTTGTGGTTTCGCCAGCGCGCCCAGGAGGTCGGCTTCAAGCAGGCCGTGGCCGAGCGCGACAGCGGCGCCCCCATCGCCGCCGAGGTCGAGAAGACGCCCTATGACCGCATGGAGTGACACAGCTGTACGCCATCATGGCGTTGCAAGACGGGGTGGGGACGGCTAAGCCGAAGGCCTGACTGTTCCTACCGCCAAGAGAGCCTCATGAGCGTTCGCCTCGCCGATCCCAAAGCCACGCCCTTCCTCGCCGATATGGAAGCCCGCGGCCTTCTCAACCAGAAGACGCCCGAGCTGACGGACGCTTATATCGCCGAGCACAAACCGGCGATGTATGTGGGTTTTGACCCGAGCGCGCCAAGCCTTCATGCGGGCAATCTGATGCCGCTTTTAGGCATGGATCGCTATCGCCAGCGCGGCGGACAGGTCGTGGTGCTGCTGGGCGGCGCCACGGGCCTGATTGGCGATCCATCGGGCAAGGACGCCGAACGCAATCTGCAGACCGAAGACATGGTGCAGGCCAATATCGAGGGCCAGCGCAAGCAGTTTGAACGCCTGTTCGCGCTGACCGACGGGCCGGAACCGATCTATGTCAACAACGCCGACTGGTGGCGACAAATGGACGTGATCAGCTTCCTGCGGGATGTGGGCAAGCACTTCTCGGTCAACGCCATGCTGACCAAGGATTCGGTGCGCAACCGCATCGAGAACCGCGATCAGGGCATCTCCTTCACCGAATTCTCTTACCAGCTCTTGCAGGGCTATGACTTCGTGCACCTGCACCGAGCCCATAACGTCCAGATCCAGATGGGCGGGTCTGACCAATGGGGCAATATTGTGGGCGGCGTGGATCTGGTTCGGCGCATCGAGGGTCAGCACGCTCACGCGGTCACCTATCCGCTTCTCACCAATTCGGAAGGCAAGAAATACGGCAAGTCGGAAAAAGGCGCGGTCTGGATCGATCCCGACCTGACCAGCCCTTACGAATTCTACCAGTTCTGGCTCAACAGCGCGGATGCCGATGCGCCGAAATTTCTCAGCTGGCTGACCGATATTGATATCAGCCAGCTTGCAGAGCTGACCGAGGCCGAGCCGCATCTGCGCCTGCCGCAAAAGGCCCTGGCCGAGCTACTGACCGCCCGCGTGCATGGCCAAAAGGCCGCCGATCTGGCGATTGAAGCCTCTACCGTGATCTTCAAGGGCAAATCGGACAACCTCAATGCGGAATTGATCGACATGATCGCCCGCGCCGTGCCGACGCTGGACGCTGGCGGAGACGACGCGCTGCCGCTTATTGATGCGCTTGTGGCCGAGGGCCTCGGCGCCAGCGCTTCCAAAAGCGAGGCGCGCCGCCTTTTGAAGCAGAACTCGGTGTCGCTGAACGGTGTGAAGGTTCAGGACGAAACCGCGGATGTACGCGAGCATCGCACCGGCGCGGGCGCCGTTGTGATGAGCGTGGGCAAGGCCAAACGCTTCCTCATTCGTTTTTCCGGATAACCTATGACTGCGCTGTCAGAGTTCGACGCCATCTTCATCTGGGGCTTTGGCAAGGAAGGGCGGGCTGCGCTCGACCATGTGCGCGACCGTGCGCCGGACGCCGCGTTTTATGTGATTGACTCACATAACCCCGAGGACCTGCCCGACGGTGTCGACTATGTCGCTCAGGACGATCTGGCACGCGCAATAACCCTGGCGGGGCAATCCCTGATCGTGAAATCGCCGGGCGTCTCGCTCTATGATGCGCGCCTCGCCGAAGCGATGGAACTGGGCGCCGAGCTGACCAGTCAGACCAATCTGTGGTTCGCGTCCAAGCCGGACCATCAGACCGTGATCGGGGTGACGGGCACCAAGGGCAAATCCACGACCGCAAGCCTGCTGCACCACATGCTCAAGAGCCTTGGTGTGAACGTGGTGCTCGCGGGCAATATCGGCGAACCGGTCATCCACACCCCAAAAGACGCCGAGATCGTGGTGGTGGAGCTGTCGAGCTATCAGATCGCTGATCTTGTGCATGCACCGGACTGGTTCGTATTCCTGAACCTTCTCAATGATCACGCGCCCTGGCATCGCGGGGTGGAGCAATACCGCCGCGACAAGGCCCGGCTCGCCATGCTCGATCCCAATGCGCGGGGCGTGATGAGCGCCAAGGATGCGCGCCTGGCCTCGCTGTTCGTCCATCGCCCCAACACGCTCTGGTATGACCAGACTGAAGGCTTTCACGCCCCCGGCGGCGTCATCCATCACGGTTCTGACGCCTGGGGAAGCATCCCCGCCCTGCCCGGCGCCCATAACGCGGCGAACGCCTGCGCCGCGCTGGCGGTGATTGAGGGGTTAGGGCTCGATGCGTACGACGCGTTTGGCAGCCTTGCGAGCTTCAAGGGCCTGCCTCATCGCCTGGAGACGGTTCATACGCTCAACGGCGTGGACTTCATCGACGACACGCTCTGTACGACTCCCCAGTCCTGTCTGCTGGCTCTGGAGGCCTTCCCCGACCGTCCGGTCAGCCTCATTCTGGGCGGCGAAGATCGTGAGCAGGATTATGCGCCGCTGGCCGAAGGGCTTAAAACCGAGGCCCGGATCAAGGCCATTGTGACCATACCAGAGAACGGCCCGGCCATCGCCGACGCCCTGAAGTCCGGTCCGCACGCAAATATAACGACTTATGAGCCAGACTTTGAGCTGGCTGTGAAGCGGGCCTACGACGCTTTGCCCGAAGGCGGGATCGTGATGATGAGCCCGGCAGCGCCGCGGGGCGCGGCCTTTACCTATTTCGGCGCCCGCGGCGACGCCTTCACCCAAGCTGCGAAGAAGCTGGGATAAAACACGCTCACTGATTCAGTTCAGGGTTTGAGCATTCGCGCTGCGGACTTCACCTAGCAGATCAGCTTGCCGCCATAAGCTTGGCGACCGGCGCCGGCATGCGATGCTCGGAGCGGGCGTCGAGCGCCTCCGCCCAGGCCTGCTCAAGGTCTTCTCGCGCCCACTGGCTGAAGAGTTCAGGCTCAATCGCTTGGATTAACGGCGCTTTCGCCCAGTCCGCATCCGTCAGCAGATGCGTGATCGCCGCCGCCACTTCGCGCCGCTCTCCGACACACTCCCAGGGCTTGGCGTCGGTCAGCCCAGCGATTTCGCGCAGAAAGTCGAGGTTCTCAGGATTGTGCAACGGCTTGGACTGGAACACCTGCTCATGGCGCTCCACCGACAGAAACGGCGCCAACAGCACAGCGGTATAGACACATTTCGCGCATTCCCCGCACCAGCGCCTGTCCCTGGGCAAGGCGTTGGGCCCCGCGAAGACGAAATTACGATTACAGCTGGCGAAGATATCCAGCGCCGCCTCGCCCGCCGTCGCCAGATAATGCGCCGTCCAGAGTTCGCTCACCGGTCGCAGGATCGAGAAATAGGTCACCGGCGCATTGATCGCGGTGAAGGCCGTGCGCAGCGCGTCTTCAAACTCAAGCGATTTGGAGAACTGATGGTTCACTGGATGGCCATGGCTTTCCATCGTCGGCTCGCTGGCGGCGCGCTCATTGGCGAACACCACCCAATCGAGCCCTTTGGCCGCCGCATAAAGCGCCATCAGGCATGAATTGACGCCTGTAATCGGGATATGGCCGTTGAGCGCCTCGCCAGACCGACTCAGCTCGATCAGGCGGGGGTCAATCCGGCGCCGGATCAGGGTGACCGGCGCCTCGCTCATTGCGACCAGCCGTTCGCCCACGCTTTCAGACAGAATGAGGGATACCCGCTCCACGTCTACGCCTGACGCCTGGATCAGGCTGGCGGCCACATGGCTGTCCTTGCCGCCGCCAAACGCCACAGCGGCGCGAACCTCTTCGGTCTTGATTACAGGGGTTCGGAGCTGCGCCATGCGCGGCTCGGCCTTGATCGTAAAATCAGGCGGATAAGGCAGATCATTGCGCACATAAAACTCGCCCAGCCCCGGCCCATAAGCCAGCTCGACCAGGCGTCGTTCCGCCTCGCTCAGCGCGAAATCGGGCTCGATCACCTCAGCCGGCGCCGCCTTGTAATAACTGGTCCCGATCAGAATGGCCGCCATGCGCACAAGCCCCGCAAGCACAGAGCGCTCCAGTCGGTCAAACCGGGCCTCGTCGGGGAAAATCACCGTTTCGGTAAAGGCGCCAAGGCCGGGAACGTCATACTCAAAGGCGAACCCGTTCTGCCCGTCCAGGCGTCTCGGGAAACAGAGGCGAAAAGAAGACATCGGGGCTCACGACAGTCAAAGCTGGGCCGACCCTAGCGGGCCTTGCGCGCTTAGACCACCGCGTCGCGCTGCGCGGTGATGATCATATGTCCCGGCTTGTGAAAAATCGCCAGCTCCGGCTTGGCGTCCAGCACCACAGCCTGCGGCGTCACTCCGCAGGCCCAGAATACCGGCACGTCCCCGTCTTCCAGCACCGGCGCATCGCCAAAGTCAGGCGCCGAAAGATCTGAGATGCCGATTTCTGCGGGATCGCCCACATGCACAGGTCCGCCATGGCTGCCGGGAAAGCGGCCCGTGACTTCACTGACCCGCTCCACCAGCTCTGGCGGATACCCGCGCATGGACACGACCATGCCGCCTGAATACGGGCCCACGGGCGTACAGGCGATGCTGGTGCGGTACATCGGCACGTTCGTGCCCGCCGCGATATGGCGAACCGGCAGGCCTTCAGCCATCAAGGCGTGCTCAAAGGTGAAGGAACATCCCAGCAGCAACGCGACCAGATCCTCACGCCAGACATCGGTCAGATCGTTACGCTCTTCAGCGAACGCGCCATCGCGAAAGACTTCATAGCGCGGCGCGTCCGTGCGCACATCCACGTCAAGCTTCGCAATCCGCGGGTCACCGGGCTCGCTCATCCCCAGAAGCGGACAGGGTTTGGGATTGAGTTGGGTGAAGAGCAGGAAATCATAGGCCAGCGCCGCAGGCAGAACGACCAGATTGGCCTGGGCGTAGCCTGCACACAGACCGCTCGTGGGCGCGTCGAACGCGCCCGAACGCACGGCTTGCAGATGGGCGTGTCGAAGGTCGGCAGGGTCAGTCATCGCGAAGTCCTTGATCTGGCGACAGTTCACGTCAGATCAGCGCGCCACGCAAGACATGATTAACGCGATAATGCATCGCGGACAGCGTCAACGCGCGATCGACCGACGGGCGTCTCGGCGCCCCCCAAAAGACTGAGCCCGTACCGGCTTCCCGGACGGGTCAACAAGGCGTCAACCTTGCTCATATTGACCGCATACGAACGATGAACCCGCAGCAATCCCTCACCCGCCTCCTCCAGCACCGCCGCCAGGCCGCGCTGATCCAGCAACCAGCCGCCCGAACAGCGATGCACCTCGGTGTAATTGCCCGCCGCCTTCAGATAGAGCACGTCATCGAGCGCCACGCGGTGCATCCTGCCCGTCGACTGCACGGTCAGGGCGGACTGGCTTGTGACCTCCAGGGGCTCGGCCGCAGGCGATAGCAGGTCCGGCGCCCGCACCATCCAGACCCCGAAGGCGACCGCAGCGATCGCGTACACGCCCAGATCAATGAACCGCCCCGGCGCTGCGAAATTTACCAGCAAGAGCGCCAGAAACAGCCCTGTCATGGCCAGAGCGCTCCGGTCCAGCCGAAAGCCCGCGATCAGCGTCCAGACCAGACAGCCCAAGACCGTACACATGGTGAGCAAGATGATTTTGCCGTCATAGCCTTCATACAACAGCACGCCGAGCAGAGCGCAGACTGTGGTGATGCCGATGGCGGCCCGGCTCCAGACCCGACCCAGCACCCAGCGCTGAACAAGAAAGCCCAGAAATCCCGCTGAAGCGCCTGCCATGCCAAGCAAGATCACCGCCTGACGCGGCTGATGCCAGTCATAGGGATAATTCACATAGGCGCGCGACATCTCGGCCAGTGCCGCCAGGACCAGCGCGGCCAAACCGCCTGCGAGCCAGAACACCGTGCGGTCGTCACGGTCGAGCCCCAGGCGGACCAGGCTGATCGCCAGCACGGCCAGCACGCCCGCCAGCCCCAAGGTCAGAGCATAGTCGCGCAAGGAGCGTCTGGCGTCAGGCCGGTACGGCGTCACCGCCAGGGTTTGCACGATCACGGCGGGCGCGTACCCGGCGCGCGTGCTGGACAGGATGAGCATGATCTCATTTCCGCTCGGGCGGATCAGATCAGGCGGCAGGGCGATCAGGCTGTCGATCGGCCCTGCGCGCTCGGGCGCTTCATCACTCAACGGGCGTCCCTTGGCGCCGATCCTCTGGCCGTTCAAAAACGCCTCGGCGGAAAACGGGCCGGACAGGGCCAGCGCCATCGGCGTGTCTGTCGCAAAAGCAGGGTCTGGCGCCTGCCATCGTAGCTGCATGACGCCGTCTCCGGGATCGGCCCGCCAGAACGCTTGCTCCCGCCAGAGCGGCGCTTGCTCGGAAGTCTGGTCAGCGATCGCGGTCTCCACCCGATCCGCCTGCCAGACTGGCGCATTCGAACCCGGCCAGGGAACCAACAAGGCCAGCGCGCAGAGCATCGCCGCCAGCCCCGCCTCCCACGGGCGCAAGCGCTGTCCGATCTGCGCCAGACCGGCTTTGAGCCGTTCACCCTGCATATGAGCCGTTCGTCCTTTTCACCTTTTCCGCACGCGAAACCGCCTGCACAGGGAAGGCCTTGGCGGTCACCGCCTCTCCCCAAGCAAACGACAACAAGGATGCATGCAATGCAAACCCTGATAGCCGCAATCGGCGCCGCCGCGCTGGTTTCAAGCCCTGCCCCCGCGCAAAGCCACAGCGACACCGCGCAGGCGATCTTTGATCACTTTGCGCAAGACTATCCCGCGCTCAACGTCACTGTCATGGTGGAGGGCGAAATCGCGTTTGAAGCCGAAGGCGGCATGAGGCGCGGCGCGCGAGACGGCGTGACGACCGATTACAATGTCTACTCTACCGCCAAGCTTCTGACCGGGCTTGCATACGCCCGGCTCGAGGCGCGTGAGGGGCTGGATCTCGATCAGTCAGTGCGGGCCATCGACCCTGCCCTGCCCGCCGCCTACCAGCCCGTCACGCTGCGTCAGCTGCTCAGCCATACGGCCGGCGTGCGCGGCTATACCGGTGAAGAAGACTGGATCGCCTTCAATGATCGCCGATGTGCCCTGCCCTCAGACGCGCTGGGTCATTTCATCAATGATCCGCTGATCGGTGAACCCGGCGCCCAGCATGAATACACCACCTACGGCTTTGTGCTGCTGAGCCATCTTCTGGTGGAGCTGACCGGTGCGGACAGTTTTGACGCCGCCATGAGCGCGTCGCTGGGCGAGGCCTACACTGCTCAATCAGACGCAGACAACGCGAACAAGGCGACGACATTTGTCTACGCCGGCGAAGGACTGGCGCCCCTGCCGCTGTCGGCGGAATGCAAGTTTGGCGGCGGCGGCCTGATCGCCTCCAGCCGGGAGATGGCGCAGATGGGCGCGGCGCTCGCGGACGGCTCACTGCTCAGTGCGGCGGCGATCGACGCCGCCTTCATGCCAATCCAGACGCTCACAGGCGAAGCTGTCAGCTATGTCTATGGCATGGAGGCCGGATTTGAACCCAGCATCGACCTCCACTACGCCGCTCATTCGGGCGGCAGCCCGGGCGGACGCAGCTTCCTGATGGTGTATGTCGAGCCGCAAGTGGTGGTCGCCACGACCGCAAATGCAGACGGCGAAAACCATTACCCGCTCGCACTGGCGCTGGCGGATTTATATGCCGGGTATAGCCAGTAAGAGGTCGTCGAGCGCCCGGATCGCTCCGGGCGCTCGACCCAGACGGAGACCGATGGGGCCGCTGCAGGCCGACCGCAAGCGGTCTGCCGTCCATGCGATCCGTGATCGGCTCAGACTATACCAGCGCCAATCATGGATCAGCACTGAATAGGAAACGCGCCATCTGCGTTCTGGTTCTATTTTTAAGACGACTCAGGCGTCGGGCGGGGCGTCCGCATGCCGCCACATATAGCGCGCCAGATAAGATCGATACGGGGCGAACCGCGCAGCGGTGCGCAGTGTTTTACGCCGTTTGCTGGTGAGTTTTTCAAGCGTTTTACGGGCGGTCACATCGCCATCGGGCCAGATGTCGGCTTCGCCAAAATAAAAGATATTCGCCATGTCCGCAGTCCATCGCCCTACGCCCCAGATCTCCACCAGGCGATCTGATCGCGCCTGAGGGGTCAAGGCGCGCAGGGGGGCTGTCTCAAGCCAGCCTTCCCGCCGGGCCTCCGCAATGGCGATCAGCGTCTTCACCTTGGCGCCGGACAGTCCGCATTGACGTAAAACGTCATGCTGGTCGGGGTGAAACGCATCAAGCAAACCGTCAGCCTGATCGCTAAGCGTTTGCACCCGCGCCCAGATGGAGGCCGCGGCTTTCACGCTTAACTGCTGGCCCGCCACAGAGCGGCAGAGCGAGACCGGGAACTCAGTGTGCGGCGGGGTCCAGGGCTCTAGCGCGCCTTGCCGCTCAATCGCCTGAAACAGCTCAGGGCTCAGCGCTTCAGCTGCGAACAGTGCATGGTCATGGATGTGATGCGTCATGGCGCCATCCAGCCCCGGCTCGGCCCTCCCGTCAAATAACTTATTCCTGCAATTCATTCTCAACTGCTGTTGATAGTGAAAATGATTCGCATTAGTGAAAGCGCAGATTTGAGAATGGGGATCCCCGATGACTTTGCGTACCACCTTGCTTGGCGCTTGCGCCTGCCTCGCCCTCACCCCCGCTGCGCTCGCCCAGTCCGACGCCGCCCAGCCTGAAACCGGCGACGTGATCGTCGTCACCGGTACGCTGGGGACCTTTGGCGCGACCAAGTCCAGCGCACCCATCCTTGAGACCGCACGCTCTGTGTCCGTCGTCACCGCCGAAGACTTTCTGGCGCGCGGCGCACTGACCCTGGATGACTCGCTGAACTACACAGCCGGGGTCGTCGGCGACACGTTCGGTTTCTCCACGCGCGGCGACTTCTTCCAGGTGCGCGGTCTGGATGTGCCAGAATATCGCGACAATCTTCAGGCTTTGTTCGGGAACTACAACAACACCCGCCCGCACCTGTACACGGTGGATCAGGTCGAAGTGCTCAAGGGCCCGGCCTCCGTGCTCTATGGCCAGGGCTCTCCGGGCGGGATTGTGAACCTCGCCTCCAAGGTCGCAGGTCCGGATCTCGGTCAGGAAGTGGTGCTGAGCTACGGCACACATGACCGGTTGGAGATTGCAGGCGATTTCAGCGCGACCCTGATCGCGGACACACTCCATGCCCGGTTCGTCGGCGTTATTCGCGACGCGGACACCCAGGTCGACTTTGTCACCGATGACGCTGTGTCTTTGGCGCCGTCCCTGACCTGGACCCCGAGCGAGGCGACCGAGATCAATCTGCTGGTCAATTACGACGAACGCGATGGCGACACAGCGCATCAATTCCTGCCGCTGACCGGAACTTTGAACCCGGGGCCGAACGGAGAGCGCATGTCCAGCTCGGTCTATCATGGCGAGCCGGGCTTTAATCGCTATGACACCGAATCCACGTCTGTCACCGTGATCGCCAGCCATCAGCTGAATGAGATTTTCACGCTGGAAGGCACGGCGCGCTGGCGCGATTCCTCGTCTGAGTATTCCCAGAGCTGGCTGGCGTTCGCCGGCGCCGGCGTGCCGCGACTGGACGCCAATGGAAATGGCGTGCGCTCGTGGTATGACAATCCGGCCTCATCCGAACAGCTCGCGTTTGACACCCGCGTCCGCGCGGACTTCATGACGGGTGAGCTTGAGCATGAAGTGCTGGCAGGTGTGAACTACCAGACGGTGGAGCTGAGCTCATCTCGCGCCTTTCTGCGTCAAGGGGTCCTGAACGCCTTCAACCCGGTCTACGGCAATGGCGTCCCGTCCATGGCGGATCTTGACGCAGTGCGCGGCACGACCGAGAGCGAAAGCGAGTACTGGGGCTTTTACGCCCACGACCAGATCAGCTGGAACAACTGGATCGCCAATTTTGGCGTCCGGGTGGACGATGTTTCAAACACCAATAACGGCGTCTCCCAGGACGATGACGCGACCACGCTGGCGGCCGGCCTGCTCTACGCCTTCGACAATGGTCTGTCGCCCTATGTGAGCTATGCTGAGTCCTTCAACCCTCAGCTCGGTGTCGACAATGTCACCGGCGATGCGTTGAAGCCTGAAGAAGGCGAGCAGTTCGAACTGGGCGTGAAGTATCAGCCGACCGGCTCGCGCAGCTATGTGACGCTCGCCTATTTCGACATCACCCAGTCCAACCTGCCCAATCCGCAGGGCCTGCCCAATGCGCCGTCCCAGCAGGAAGGCGAAGCGAGCATTACCGGCTTTGAGATCGAAGGCGTGACCGTTGTCGAGCTGCCGGTTGGTGATCTCAAACTCAATGCGTCAGCGTCCTGGCTAGACGCGGAAGACCCTAACGGTCTGCCCTTCTCGTCCATTCCCGAAGAACAAGCCTCCCTCTGGGGCGAATTCCGTCCTGCAAGATTGCAGGATTTGCGGATGGGACTGGGCGTTCGCTATCTCAGCTCCAACAGCAGTGTCGGCGTGAACCCGTTCACAGGGGCGCCGGTGGAGATCGACACTGACGGCTACACGGTCGCCGACATGATGGTGGGCTATGACTTTGCAAACTGGAGCGCGATGCTGAATGTCCGCAACCTGTTTGACGAAGAGTATTACGCCACCTGCCTGGCGCGGGGCGATTGCTTCCCGGGCGAGGAGCGCACCGTCAATCTCCGCGTCGCGCGACGTTTTTAGGATCAGGTGCTGAGATCGTGGCGACCTCTTCGATTTTAGCACTGATCGCCGGACTGGCGCTGGGCCTTTTGGGCCTGGCGCTGGTTCGGCGATCGTGGATCCGGCGTCAGGGTTCACACCTCTATCTGATGATCGCGGGGTGGGTTCTGATGCTGGCGTCCGTCTGGCCGTTTGTGCTCGCCCTGGGACCAGACCTGGGCGTCACTGCAGCCTTCATCGCGCCCATGCTGGGCGCGATGGGCGTGATGATCCGAGGGATGACGCGCCCTGTGGCCGCGCCCGCCCTCAGAACAGCTCTGGTTTCCACTGAGGCCTCCCGCCCGCGCTGGCTGGCGAGCCTGCGCACGCTTTCCGTCGCCGCGCTCGCGGGACCTGTGTCACTGGGTGTCACGCTGATCGCCAGCATTGCGCTGTTTCGTCTGACCCAGAGTTTGAGCTGGGACATGGCGGACAGCCTGTTTACGGCCCTGGTGGTCGCGCCCCTCGCATGGGCGGGGCTGGCTGTGGTCTGCGCGCTGGAGGCGCCCCTGCGCTGGCGCACCGCGGCCCTGATCGGCCTTTCCCTTGTTTTTGCGCTGATTGCGCTTGCCCTTCCGCCCTCGGTTTCGTGAGACCCTGACTTATGGCCACCTCCTCTCGCCCCACTGTCTGGCCCGACCTCTCAGCCAAGCTCGTCGCCCGCATGCTGTCCGCCCATGCCGGGATTGGCGTGGTTCTGGGCGCCTTGCTCTACATCGTCTCCTTGAGCGGGGTGCTGGTGGTGTTTCACGCCGAGTTCGCCCGCTGGGAACAGCCCCATATCACCGAAACTCACACCGCATCGCCAGAGCTGACCGCCCGAGCAGCGCAATCCCTGCTTGATCATGCACGCGCGGCGGGCGAGACGCCGGATCGGATCTCGGTGTTCCTGCCCACCCCGGATTCTCCGCGGCTCGCAGGCGGGTATGGCGACACCTACTGGTTCATTGATCAGAACGCGGCTTTGGGCGATCGCATTGATCACGGCTTTTCCGAGTTTCTGATTGACCTGCATTACTACCTGCACCTGCCCTCCACACTGGGCCTGATTGTGGTGGGGCTTCTGGGCGTCATGATGCTTGCGCTGGTGGTGTCGGGCTTCCTGGCGCATCCGCGCGTGTTCAAGGATGCGTTTCGCAGTCACAAGCCCGGCAATGGCCAGCTGAGCCTGGCGGACCGCCATAATCGGCTGTCAGTCTGGGGCGCGCCGTTTCACATCATGATCCCGCTGACCGGCTCGGCGCTGGGGCTCGCCACCATCGTGGCGCTGACCCTGGCGCAAACTCAGCCCGGCATGGACGTCAATGAGATGTTTGACACGGTGTTCGGCCCCGGCGCCGAAGACACCGCTCAAGCCGGCCCCCTGCCCGACATCGCCCAGGCGCTGCGCGTGGTGGAGGCTGATTTCGCCGACGCCGGCCTTTCGCCCTGGATCGTACAGATTGCAAATCCGGGTCAGGACGGTCAGGCCCTGCAAATCCTGACGGCCGCCAATCAGCGGCTGATCTTCGGCGAGTACTTGCAGTTTGATTCTTCTGGGGCCTTCATCGGCAAGACCGGGCTGGATGACGGCACGTTTGGCCAACAGGCGACCGCCTCTGTCTATAATCTGCATTTTGGCAATTGGGGCGGCGTTCCGGTCAAGCTCGTCTATGTGGTGCTGGGCCTCGCGCTGTGCGTGGTCTGCGTCAGCGGTGTTCAGCTCTGGCTTTACAAGCGCACCCGCAAGACAGGCCCGCAACCGCTGCTGGAACGCAGCTGGATCGCGCTGGTCTGGGGACCACCGGCCCTGATAGGCCTCGTGCTGGCGCTCGACCGTCTGCTGGGCCTGGCCGACACCGCCATGCCCGCCGTGTTCTGGGTCGGGCTTGTCATCCTGACCGGGCTGAGCGTGTTCGCGCCCTCCAAAGCGGCTTTGTCGCGCGGGCTGAAGCTGTGCGGCGCGGCGCTGATCCTCGTCGGCGCGCTGGCGCATTTCGGAGCCTATGGCGTCTCAGGCTTCCAAAGCCCTGCCGCCTGGGGTGTCTTAGCAGGCTTGATCGTCAGCGCCCTTGTACTGGGCGCCAATGCCATGCTGAGCCCAAAAGACCGCAAAGCCGGAAAGCCCGCATCCGCCGACACGCCTGTGCAAGCCTAGACCGAGGCCACACCAACTGCGCTGCCGGGTATAGGAGTCATCAATGGCAGGCTGTACAGCCTGAGGCCCCCCCAGCGCTGAGAGCCCCAATCAGCGAAATCGTCATCCCTGAGCGACGGTATGAGAGCCTGGCCCTTTACAGGCACTGCAAGTCTAAGTGCTCGCTTGGCGACGCCTCGGTTAGGCGCCATCCTTGGGCTCAGATCACTCGGGGGCCTTATCCATGAAACGACTTCTCTTCATTGCGCTCGGGGTGATCATCGCCATCGTGCTGATCCTTGGCGGCGCCTTCGGGGCTTTCATCTGGAAGTTCACCCCGAAAATCCCGGACGCTGCTTATTCCGAACCCGCAGATGAGACAGAAGCGCGATTGCAGGATCTCGATTATCTGCGTCGGATGCCTGAAGCGGACAAAAGCTTCTCGCCTGCAGAACGGGTCGCGTTCAACGCCTTGATCGACGACCTGGAACGTCGCGCCGAGACGATGAGCCACGCCGAGTTCGTCATGGGGGTCTCGGCGGCAGGCGCTGTCACCGAGAATGGCCATTCCGGCGTCAGCATGCGCCGGACGATGAACCTGTTAAACAGCCTGCCGGTTCGCTTCGCCTGGTTTGGCGACGGCCTGCACATCGTCCGCGCCCGTGCCGAATACGCCCCTCTGATCGGCTCGCGCGTCAACCTCTATGACGGCCAGACGCCTGAAACGCTCTACCCGCAGATGGATCCCTATTTCGGCGGCAATGACAGCTTCCTACGCCAGAACACGGCTTCCTTCTTCGCCGCCCCGGCCTCGCTTCATGCAGCCGGCCTGATCGACCAGCCCGATCACGTCACACTGGAGCTCGTCAGTCTACAGGGTGAGACCTTTACACAAGCGCTTGTCGTTGAGGATCAGGCGACCGGTTTCATGGGCGTTCAGCGCAATGCGCTCGCCCGTCCCTTTGAGGTCGAGCAAGACAGCGGTCATGACTGGCGTTTTCTTGACCCCGCCCGGACAGAGGCGACCTGGTTCGGCCGTCACCCCGAGCAGGTCTTGTGGGCGGACACTCTGGACCATGGCGGGGTGTACTGGCGCATGCGCAATGTGTTCGGGAACGACGATACGCCCTTGCCGGACTGGCTTGAAACCCAGGCAGAGTCGCTACGCGACGCGCCTGCGAACTATCTGGTGCTTGATCTCAGAGCCAATGAAGGCGGGGATTACACCCGGGCGATGAGCGTGGCGCGCAATATCGGCGAGCTGGTGCAGGCTGACGGTCATGTTTATGTGCTGACCGATGGCGACACCTTCTCCGCCGGTATCGTGACGGCGTATTACGCCCTTTACGGCGCTGGGGAACGGGCCGTTCTTGTCGGGTCTCCCATGGGAGACGACATGCAGTTTTGGGCGGAAGGCGGCGGCACGCCCATGCGCCTGCCCAATTCCGATATCGCGATCTATGTCTCCACCGGTTACCACGACTGGGAAAACGGCTGTTCTGACTGGTCGCGATGCTTCTGGATCAACACCCTCTTCGGGGTGGCGCTCGGCCCTGTGGACGTGGCGCTCGAGGCACCGCTTCTGTTCGCCGATTATGCGCGCGGCGTTGATAGCGGCATGGAGGCGATCCTCGCGATCGAAGCCGAACGCGCCTCCACCCCTTAGGCAGACCTCACGGGGCGCTTCTCACTTTTGCGACAAGGGTGAAACCACCCCAGCAGTAAAGCGCACCGCATCGAGCCCAACGGGCTCGCAAGGGCGAACGCCCGTCCGCAGCGTTAGCGAGGATAAAAGAGAAAGCCAAGCCCAACGGGCTCGCAAGGGCGAACGCCCGTCCGCAACGTCAGCGAGGAGCGAAAGCCCGAACGGGCTTGAGCATCAGGTAAAAAAACAGACCGCGGGGCTCTGACGCATCAGAGCCCCGCCGCCTCCCTGTCTGGCTAGTTCGGCCCGAACGGCGCCGCGCCGGGCGTCCAGGGCGCATCGACCTCGGACAGGGTCGCCTCAAAGGCCGGGATTGTCTCACGGGTCAGGGTCGCGAGACGCTCGCGGATCGACGCAAACTCCGCCTCAGCCATGCCGAGCTGGGCCTCGTGAGACGGGGCCGGGCCATAGGTGGCGTTCGCCGTCCCCATAACAGCAAAGGACAGCCGTGAGCCCACCGTTTCGGGCTGGGCGCCATACATCCCGCCATGGCTCTGATTGCCGCCCAGGGCTTCCTCGATGTCAAACAGCGTCTGGCGCATGGCCTCCAGCTGATCGTCGAGCGCGCCGGGCGCAGTGCGCGAGCGGTGCAAGGCGGACTGCAGGACCGCCAGGTGGGTCCGGGTCTGCGCGATCGTGGCGCCGGCCGCAGAGACCTCGCGCTGCAGATCGGCGATCCGCTCCCAGAACGCCACGACCTCATCATCGGGCGAACCTGGCAGCGCGCCCTCGGTCAGGCGTTCCACCTCGATGGTCTGGCGGTCGCCGATCACCGTGGTTTCGCCATTATGCTGACGCACCAGCTCCACCGTGTACGTGCCCGGCGCCACCAGGAAGCCCGAGGTTTCGGACTCCGGCGTGTCCGGAGCGGTCACCGCGCTGGCGCTGGGATAAGTGAGGTCCCAATTGACCCGGTGGAAGCCCTGCCCGGTCGGCCCGGGCAAGCGACGGACCACCGTATCGGCCTCGTCACGGATCACCAGCCAGACGCGTGGCGGGGCCTCGCGCCGCTCGGCCTCGATCACATCAAAGCCAGGGAACGGCGTGTCCTCATAAGCTTCATTGGCCGCCTCTTCGGAGTCCTGACGGATCTCTTCGGACGTTTGCAGCGCTTCAGCCATGTAATAGGTGATCGTCGCGCCGAAATCAGGATTGGGGGCGTAGAAATACCCGTTGCCCTGATAGCCGAATGGGCCAAACCCCAGCTCATTGCGTTCCTGATACCACCAGGCGCGGCGCACCGGGAACAGACGGGTCTCGCTCTCCAGCATGGATTCGCTGACCGTACGCAGGGGTGAGATGTCGTCCAGCACATAGATCGAGCGCCCGAACGTGCCGACCACCAGATCGTCTTCACGCTCATGGATCAGCAGATCCCGTGCCGGAATGGGCGGCATGCCCGCGCTCATCTCGACCCAGTTCTCGCCGCCATCCAGCGTGAAATAGACCCCGAACTCGGTGCCGACGAACAAAAGGTCGGGGTTCTCATGGTCCTGAACGATGCGCCAGACCACCGCCCGCTCCGGCAAGCCGTCCGTGATCATGCGCCAGGACTGACCATAATCGTCAGAGCGCATCAGATACGGGGTGAAATCACCGGATTTGTGATCATCAAGGGCCATGAACACCGTGCCGGCGTCAAAACGCGACGGCTCGAAGTCATTGATGAAGGCGCGGTCTGGCACGCCGCGAATCCGCCCGGCCTCTGTCTCAGCCCAGCTCTGCCCGCCATCGCGCGTGATCTGGATGAGGCCGTCATCGGTGCCGGCATAGATCACGTCCGCATCCACTGGCGATTCCGCCAGCGCCGAGATCGTGTTGTAGACCGACATGGCGTACACATCCCAGCCTGCATCCCAGGACCATTGCCGCCCCATGATCGGCAAAAGCATGCGATCTTCATTACGGGTCAGATCGCCCGAGATCGCTTGCCAGGTGTCGCCGCGATCATTGGACCGCCAGACCCGTTGGGAGGCGTGATACAGCCGCGTCGGCTCGTGAGAAGACACGACGATGGGCGCGTCCCAGTTGAACCGCTCGGCGGGTTCGCCCGGCTCTGACTGGGGCTGGATATAGACAATCTCTCCCGTGCTGCGATCGACCCGCACCAGATTGCCCTGCTGCCAGCTTGAATAGGCGATATCGGGATTGCCCGGTTCGATATCCGGCTCGTGCCCGTCGCCGAACAGGGTCACTTCCCAATCTGAATTGCGGATGCCGTGACGGCTGTCGGTGCGGGACGGGCCGACCTGGGTGGAGTTGTCCTGGGTGCCGCCATAGACATTGTAGAACGGTTCGGCGTCATCGATCGCGATGTCGTAGAACTGGGTGATCGGCATGTTGGCGATGAAACGCCAAGTCTCCTGGTCGTCCATCGTCTCATAGAGCCCGCCGTCAGACCCGAACAGCATGTAGTCCGGATCGGTCGGGTGAAACCCGATGGCGTGATCGTCCACATGCTTGTGTTCGTTGTTCAGGTCATAAAAAGTCGCCCCGCCATCGTCGGAAATCTGGGTCGTATTCGACACCAGAATAATCCGGTCAAAATGATGCGGGTGGGCATAGAGCTCCTGATAATAGTGCGGTCCGGTGCCGCCGGAGACCGTGTCGGACATCAAGGTCCAGCTCTCGCCGCGATCACTGGACCGATAGACGCCGCCCTGACGCCGCTCGGTCTCAACAGCGGCGTAGACGATGTCTGGATTTTGCGGAGAAATGGCCAGGCCAATCTTGCCAATATTTTCAGTCGGCAGACCGCGGCTCACTTCGCGCCAGGTCTCCCCGCCGTCATCAGAGACATGAATGCCGCTCTCCGGCCCGGCGCCCATATAAGCGGCCACGGTGCGATGACGCTGCCAGGTCGCTGCGACCAGCCGGTCAGGATTGCGCGGATCCATGACGATATCCGTCACGCCGGTCCATTCGCCGGCCGAGAGCACACGGTCCCAGGTTTGGCCGCCATTAGTGGTTTTGTAGAGCCCGCGCTCCCCGCCTGCAGACCACAGGGGCCCTTGCGCAGCGACCCAGAGCGTGTCTGGATCATTGGGGTGAACCAGGATTTCAGAGATCCGCTCTGACTCCTCGAGCCCCATATGCTCCCAACTCTGACCGCCGTCGCGGGAGCGGTAGACCCCGTCGCCATAACCGGCGTGTCGGCTGCCGGTGTTTTCCCCGGTGCCCACCCAGATCGTGTGCGGATTGCTGGGGTCGACCGTCACCGTGCCGATCGAATACACGCCAGTGTCATCAAAGACCGGCGTCCAGGTCGTCCCGGCGTTGTCGGTGCGCCAGACCCCGCCAGAGCCCACGCCGACAATCCAGGTCGCGGGATCATCAGGCAGGATTTCAATGTCAGAGATGCGCCCCGACATGAAAGCCGGGCCGATCGAGCGGAACTCGAACCCCGCAAACGTCCCGGCGTTCATCACGCCTTCCTCCGCCTCTTCGGCAGGTTGGGCGCAGGCGGCTGGCGACAGCAGGCTGCAAAGAGCAGCGGCAGTGATCCAGCGTTTCATGGTTAATCTCCCCGAGTGTATGTGATTGGCTAAAACCCTAACCGCTCTGAGGAAAAAGAGAAGACCACAGATGTAACAAACTAACATAGCCGCCTTTCCGCCTCTTGACCTCTGCGGTCCGGTCGGGACCATGACCGGTATGAAACTCAGCAAGCTTATCCGCGATATTCACCATTGGGGCTCGCCGGTCCTGATGCTCCCGCTCGGCGTCATCATCATCGCCGGGCTGTTCTTGATGGTGAAAAAGGATTTTGACTGGATCCAGCCGCCCACCCAGCGCAGCGCTGTCGCGGTGGAGGGCGCGCCCGACCGCACCCTGGCCGAGCTTTACGAAGTCGCCGCCGCCATCGAGGCGTTGGAAATCACCGCCTGGGACCAGTTTGACCGAATCGATGTGCGCGCTGATCGGGGCGTGGTGAAGTTCGTCGCCCCCAACCGCTGGGAAGCCCAGATCGACATCGCCACGCTGGAGGTCTTGTCGCTCGACTATCGCCGCTCGGACCTGATCGAGCAGATCCATGACGGGTCGTTCTTCGCCGACTGGGTGAAAACCTTCATCTTCCTGCCGGTAGGAGTGCTTCTGCTGGTGCTCTGGCTGACCGGAATCTGGATGTTCTTCGACCCCCATATCAAACGCTATAAGCGCAAAAAACGCCGCGCCGCCGCCCGGAGCGGTTGAGGCGGCCTCGCTCAAACACGCACGCGGAGCACGCCCCGAACCCGAAGGGCTCGCAAGGGCGAACGCCCGCCCGCAGCTTTAGCGAGGATCGAAAGCCCGGACGGGCTTGAGCATTGTAAAAACCTGGTGCGGGCGGCCGGACTCGAACCGGCACGGGCGTTACCGCCCAACGGATTTTAAGTCCGGTGCGTCTACCAATTCCGCCACGCCCGCTTGCGCGCCTTCGTCAGACACTGTGTCTTCTGAATACGAAACGGGCCGGACTTTGAAAAGTCCGGCCCGCTGTGGTTTCGCAGAACGCCGAGACGGTTAGCGTTTGATCTCGTCCTGGCTGGTGATGATCTTGCCGCACAGGCCGTAATCCACCGCTTCCTTGGCCGACAGCCAGAAATCGCGATCGGTGTCTTTTTCGATCTGCTCGAGCGACTGGCCGGTCGCATCGGCGAAGATCTGGTTCAGACGCTCGCGCATGGCGCGCATCTCACGCACCTGAATCTCGATGTCGGACGCCATGCCGCCGGCGCCGCCGGACGGTTGGTGCAACAGAAAGCGGGTGTTGGGCAGCGCATACCGGTCTTCTTTAGCCGCGCCCACATAGATCAGCGCCCCGGCGCTCGCCACCCAGCCCGAGCCGAGCACGATGACACGCGGTTTGATAAACTTCATGGTGTCGTGGATCATGTCGCCGGATTCCACATGGCCGCCTGGCGAGGACACCACCATCAGGATGGGGTCGTCGGACTTGGCCGCCAGCGCGAAAAGCTGGGCGCAGACCTCACGCGCGGTCTTGTCCGAGATTCCCCCGGTGATCAGGATGGTGCGGCTTTCAAAGAGCGCTTTGCCCACATAATCAGGGGTTTTCGGCGCGTCCTTGTCTTCGCCGTCTTCGTCGTCATTGCGGATGATCGGGTCGGTATAGCCGTAAGACATCGGCGGCGGTCCTCAAAGTAGGCTTGAGACCCTGAACGCTCAGGGCCGGTAAGGCGGGTTCAGGCCAAAACGTAAGATGGCCCGCGCGGGACGGCAAGCATGGCCTCCAGCATATTAAGGCGCGGTTGCTTTAACGCGCGTCTGCGGCAAGCGCTTGCAGCGCACGCTCAATCGTCTGGAGCACGCCCTCATCCGTGCCGCGGGCCACCAGCGCCACGCCGCGGGTGATGGAGCCGTCCTCGGCTTCCTGAAACCAGGGGTAGGAGCCCAGCGACACGGCGGGGTAGTCGATCTGCAGCTGGCCCAGCGCCTCGGCGAGATCGCCCTCGCGGGCGTTTTCATGACGGACGGTCACGGAATGGGTGACCTTGCCACGGGTCAGGCGCGGCGCGATGTCTTCAAGCATGCCGCGGGCGATTTTCGGCACGCCGGCGAGCACAAACACATTTTCGATCTGAAAGCCTGGCGCGCCCGTGACAGGGTTATCGATCAGCACCGCCCCGTCGGGGATGCGCGCCATGCGCAGGCGGGCCGGCGTGATTTCGGTCTTCGCCTTGGCGTACCAATGTTCGAGAATGGCGCGGGCGTCCTCGCGCACATCGATGGAGCGGCCGAAGGCGGCGGCCACAGCATCGGCGGTGATGTCGTCATGGGTCGGGCCGATGCCGCCGGTCGTGAAAACATAATCACAGTGCGACGAAAGGGCCTGCACCGCCTCGACAATGGCGTCTTGATCATCTGACACAATGCGCACTTCTTTCAGACCAATGCCCAAGGGCGCCAGAAACTCGGCGATCTGCTGGACATTGATGTCGCGTGTGCGGCCCGACAGGATTTCGTCGCCGATGACCACAATACCGGCGCTGACCACCTCCGGATTCGCTTTGCTCATGATCATCCCTCTCTTGCGTGCGTGATGGGGAAGACTATGGTCCCGCCCTTCCCGCTCTCCAAGGTCTTGTGATGCGATTTCCCGCCCCGCTCCATCCCGGCGTCCTGATCAAACGCTATAAGCGCTTTCTGGCGGATGTGGAGCTTGAGACCGGCGAGACCGTGACCGCGCACTGCCCCAATCCCGGCTCGATGCTGGGCTTGAAAGATCCAGGCAGCCGCTGCTGGCTGAGCCATACCGACGATCCCAAGCGCAAACTGAAATACACGCTCGAAGTGCTGGAAGCGGACGGCGCGCTGGTGGGCATCAACACCAACCGCCCCAATGCTTTGGCCGAAGAGGCGATCCGGGCGGGAACGATCCCCGCGCTGTCAGGCTATGACAGCCTCAGGCGCGAGGTGAAATATGGCGTCAATTCGCGCATCGACCTGCTGCTGGAAAGCGCGGATCACCCGGCCTGCTATGTGGAAGTGAAGAACTGCCATCTCATGCGTACGCCCGGGCTGGCGGAGTTTCCCGACAGCGTCACAGCGCGCGGCGCCAAGCATCTGGGCGAGCTCAGCGAGATGGTGCGTCAAGGCCATCGCGCGGTGCAGCTCTTTATCGTCCAGCGCAATGACTGTGATGTTTTGGCGCCGGCCGATGATCTGGATCCGGTCTATGCGCAGGCTTTGCACGACGCCTCGGCTGCCGGCGTGGAAGTCCTCGCCTGGGCGTGTGAAATTACGCTGGAGGGCGTCGAAATTGTGCGTGAAATCGAGGTGAAGCTGTGAGCGAGCAGGGCGTATTGAACCCCGAAGACGCAGGCTGGGATTTGCCCCGTCCCTTCATCCTCCCCGTCACGGTGCAAGCGGAGGATATCGACGCGTTCGATCACGCCAATAATTCGGTCTATCTGCGCTGGGCGGATCAAACCGCCTGGGCGCACTGGACTGCGGACGGGTTTGAGCCTGATGATTGCCGCACCGAGGATCGCGGCATGGCGATCTTGCGCACCGAGGCTGATTATCTGGGCCATTGCCGGCTGGGCGACGAGATCGCCTGCGCCGTCTGGATTGCGCGCTCTGACGGCAAATTGCGCGCCGAGCGCTGGTATCAGTATCGCCGCGTCTGTGATGGAGAGACGGTGTTTCGTGCGGTGACCCGGCTGGTCTGCTTCCAGCTCAGCACCGGCCGCCCCGCCCGTATGACGACTTCTTTTGCGCGCCATTACGCCAAGCCGGCTGCAGATCTCAGCGCCGCCGCCGATACGCTGGATGCTCGCCTGAAACGCATCTGACTGCGCATTACAGACCGGAAAGTTTTCCCCAGGGCGTGTCGGGCTTATAGTCCGGCCGTGATTAAGGGGAGATTTTCATGCGTACTATTCTTGCCGCAGCGGCCAGCGCCCTGGCGCTCAGCGCCTGCGCTACAGTTCCGCCTACTGAACAAACCGAGATTCAACAGACTGCGGCTCCGGCTGTCGCAGCCTCATCCATCGAAGCGCATATCCGCTTTCTGGCCGATGACCTTCTTGAAGGTCGCGAAGCCGGTGAGCGCGGCTATGACATCGCCGCCGCCTATATGGAAAGCCAGTTCCGCCTGATCGGGCTGGAACCGGGCGGCATGGACGGCTATCGCGCCTCGGTGCCGCTTCAGGTCATGTCCGCCAACCAGGATGAAGCCCGCTTTGCTGTAAACGGTGAAGACCTGTCGCCAGGCGAAGACTTCGTTGTCATGGCCCATGCCGCGCTGGATGACGCCACGGTCGAAGCCGACGCCGTGTTCGTGGGCTTTGGTCTGGACGCGCCGCAGCTGGGCCATGACGATTATGAAGGCCTGGATGTCGACGGCAAGATTGTGGTGGTCGTGATGGGCACGCCGGGTGAGCTGCCCTCTGACATCAGCGCGCATCTCAATTCCAGCCGCACCAAGGCGCAGTTCGCTGCAGACAATGGCGCGATCGGCATGGTCGCGCTGATGCCTGAAGGCCTGTCGCGCTTCACTTTTGAACGCATGGCGCCGTTCGCCGCCGGCGAAAGCATGACCACTGAAGCCGCATCCGCCGCCACCGAGCTGCAAGTGCGCGCCGCCGTGTCCGACGCGGTCGCCACGCGTTTATTCGAGGCCGCCGGTCAGGACTACGCCGCTATGGTCGAAGCCGCCATCGAGGGCGAGACACCCGAAGGGTTCGCGTTCAACCAGCCCCTGACGATCTCGGTCAGGACCGAACGCGAAATGGTCGATTCAGACAATGTGGTGGGCGTGCTGCCCGGCTCGGATCCCGCGCTGGCCGGCGAGCCGGTGATCGTGACCGCCCACCTCGACCATATCGGCATTTGCCGTCTGGAAGAGGATGTGGACCGGATCTGTAATGGCGCGCTCGACAATGCGTCAGGATCCGCGATCATGATGGAAACCGCCCGCGCCATGGCGCAAAGCGACCGCCCGCGTCGCCCGGTGGTCTTCATCGGCCTGACAGCGGAAGAAAAGGGCCTTCTGGGCTCGGCGCATATCGCCGCCAACATCACCCCGGCGATGGAAGGCATGGTGGCCAACGTCAATCTGGACATGCCGGTCATCCGCTATGAGTTCAATGACCTGATCGCTTTCGGCGCCGAGCATTCAAGCCTGGGCCCGATCGCCGAAGCCGCCGCGCAAAGCGCTGGCGCCAGCATCTCGCCGGACCCGCTGCCTCAGCAGGCGCTGTTCGTGCGCTCGGATCATTACAACTTCGTGCGCCAGGGCGTGCCGTCGGTCTTCCTGATGACGGGTTTCTCCAGCCCCAATCCGGACGATGACGAAGGCCAGGGCTTCCTGAACTTCCTGGGCGGTGATTATCACGCCCCCGGCGATGAAACCGATGCCGGCGTGATGTTTGACCAAGGCGCCAAGTTCGCCAACATCAATCTCGCCATCATCAATGCGATCGCGAACGCGGACGAGACCCCGCACTGGAACGAAGACAGCTTCTTCGCCCAGTAAGGCGGCCACAAACTGCGACGGAATGCGCGCCCGGACCGAGGACATGTTCCATCACGGTCCGGGCGCGGCTATATAGGGGGCAGGTAAAGACAGGATAAGACGTGACTGACACCGGCTTGGACCTCGACGACGCGCCAATGCGCAACGGGCTCATCAAACGCCATACGCCCGAGGATTTTGAGGGCATGCGCAAGGCGGGCCAATTATCGGCCCGGGCGCTGGACATGCTGGTGGAGTACGTCAAACCCGGTGTCAGCACCCAGACCCTCGATGATCTGGTGCGCGAATTCTATTTTGATCATGGCGCAGCGCCGGCGACGATCTTTTATCGCGGCTACACCAAATCGAGCTGCACCTCGATCAATCACGTCGTCTGTCACGGCATCCCCAACAACAAACCGCTTCGGGACGGCGACATCGTCAATATCGACGTCACCTGCATGCTCGACGGCTGGCATGGCGACACCTCGCGCATGTTTGGCGTCGGCGAGGTCAAGCGCAAGGCGGCCCGCCTTGTTGAAGTGACCTATGAAGCGATGATGCGCGGCATCGAACAGGTCAAACCGGGCAATCATTTCGGTGATATCGGCGCCGCCATCCAGGAATACGCCGAATCCCAGCGCTATTCGGTGGTGCGCGATTTTTGCGGTCATGGCCTGGGACGCCTGTTCCATGACGCGCCCAACGTGCTGCACTTTGGCGAATACGGATCCGGTCCGGTGATCGAGGAAGGCATGTTCTTCACGATCGAGCCCATGCTCAATATCGGCAAGCCGGGCGTGAAAGTTCTCAATGACGGCTGGACGGCGGTGACGCGTGACAAATCCCTGTCCGCCCAGTTCGAGCATTCCATCGGCGTGACGAAGGACGGCGCCGAGCTGTTCACCAAATCCCCCGCCGGACTTGATCAGCCGCCCTGCGGGTAGACACACGCTGCGGCGCGTATAGAGCGCCAACTTATCCGCCCCCTCTCCCGCGTGAGCCATACTGCGTCCCGTTCCTTCCAGGGCGGGCGGCCGGCGCGTTCAGGCTGGGAGGGGCGGGATGTCCCGAGGACAGAGCGTTTAACGCACGCTCTGGCCGAAAAGGCGGATCATCATCGTACGGTCCAGGGCAGCGGCGTCTGATGAGACACTGACTGCACCGGCGGCGCGACAGCGCAGAAGTCTCCGTGCGGTGATCCCGACAAAACATCTCAAGCGCGGGAGCCGGGTGGCTTCCTAGACGATCCATATTCACTTTAACGGCCCGCTCCCGCGCGACCCGTCATGAGCTCTCCCCCTGCGTTTGCGCGCGGGGATGGTGGTGCATGGATCTCTCAGATACGCCGGGGGTGACAGATAGAGAGATTTGAAAGTTCTCTTCTCTTTCCCCGCGCAGGCGGGGACCCAGAGATCATGAAACGCTGCACTCTCGGCTCTGGGTCCCGGCCTTCGCCGGGAAAGAGTTAAATATAAAAGAGCTGAAATCCCGGGCGAGCCTCGCGAAGACCCGGGACCTCCCTCCGCAGATAACGCCTTTTCCTGCAAGAGACCCCGGCTCTGCGCTACGCCGGAGATTTAGCGTCGACACAACAAAAACCCCGGAGCAAGGCTCCGGGGTTTTCAGATCGTCAGAACCTGACTGAGCTTAAACGGTGACGCCTTTCAGGCGCGCCTTGGCTTTCTCGGCGCCGATCAGCGGCAGGATTTCGGCCATTTCAGGTCCGCGTTCCTGGCCGGTCAGGGCCATGCGCAAAGGCTTGAACAGCGCTTTGCCCTTGCGGCCCGTCGCCTCTTTCAGCGCGCCGGTCCAGACGCCCCAGCTCTCACCCGTCAGCGCGCCTTCGGGCAGCATGTCGCCGGCTTGAGAGACAAAGTCCGCGTCTTCATCAGCGATGGCGGGCGTCACCGGACCTTCGATCAGGCGCACCCATTCGATGACGTCTTTTGCAAAGGTGAGGTTCGGGCGCACGGTCAGCCAGACCGCCTCGCCGCCGTCCGCATCCAGCGCCGCCAGCTTGGGCTGGGCGTCGGCATAGCTCATGGCGTGGACCAGCTTGGCGTTCAGGCGCTTGAGCTCTTCAGGATCAAAGCGCGCCGGCGTGCGCGACAGCTTGCCGAACTCGAATTCATCGGCGAGCTGCTGGAGATCATCGCGCGCATCGACTGCATCAGAGGTGCCGATTTTGGCGAGCAGAGAGCACACCGCCATCGGCTCATAGCCGTCAATCTCGCGCAGGTCTTCAATGGACAAGGAGCCCAGACGCTTGGAGAGCTTGTCGCCATCCGCCCCGACCAGAAGCGCGGTATGGCCCATGGCCGGCGCCGAGCCCTTGCCGCCCAGCGCTTCGAAAATCTCAATCTGCGCCGCCGAGTTCGTCACATGGTCTTCACCGCGAATGATGTGGGTGACGTTTGAGTCCAGATCATCCACCACGCTCGGCAGCGTGTAGAGATAGCTGCCGTCAGCGCGGATCAGGATCGGGTCTGAGACCGAGCTGGTTTCGATATGGCTAGGGCCGCGGACGAGATCGGTCCACTCGATGCGGCCGCCCGACAGCTTGAAGCGCCAGTGCGGCTGGCGACCTTCCGCTTCGAGCTTGGCCTTGTCTTCATCCGTGAGACTAAGCGCAGCACGGTCATAGACCGGCGGCTTGCTCTGAGCGCGCTGAATCTTGCGTTTGCGATCCAGCTCGTCCTCGGTCTCATAGCACGGATACAGAAGGCCCTGATCGATCAGCGTCTGTTTGGCGGCTTCATATTGGTCAAAGCGATCAGATTGCTTGAAGCTCTCATCCCATTTCAATCCCAGCCAGGTGAGATCGGCCTTGATGGCGTCTTCATTCTCCTGGGTGGAGCGGTCCAGATCGGTGTCGTCGATCCGCAGCAGAACCGTGCCGCCCTGGCTCCGTGCGAACAGCACGTTCAGCAGGGCGGTGCGCACATTGCCCACGTGCAGACGGCCGGTGGGACTGGGGGCGAAACGAACTTTCACGGTCATGGATATCGGCTCTAATTCTATAACGAGGCGCCGCACCGATGCGCGGCCTGAAACGCGGCTTTAGACCGCCGCCACCGATGCGTCAAACATGAGAATGCGCGCACTGACTTGATGATTTAACAGGTCAGGGTGATGTTTGCCGACCAACACGGGGACCATCGATGAGCAATGAGCCGCAAACACCTGCCGATCCCGGGCCGAAAGGTCCTCAGCTTGATGAATTGCTCGACGGGCTGATGGGCTGGAACCGGAGTTTCATCAAGACACTCAAGGACGGTGTTCTTTATCCTGAACGCGTGGCCGGCGCCGTTCTGGCGCAGGATCACCAGACCTACGCCTCGCCCGTGCGCGTTCTGATCTTCCTGATGGGCCTGTACATGACGCTGACCGTCTTCATGATGGGGTCAGATTTCCAGAGCGTACAAACCTTCTCAGACAGCTCGCCCGAAGCGCTGGACGCCTGGCTGACACAGCAAGGCTCAAGCCTGGATGAAGTCAATAATGTCTGGGCGTTCTGGATACAGGTGCTGATCTGGCCCATCACCGTGATCGCCTCCCTGCCCTTTGCGCTTCTGTTCAAGGCCTATGCGCCGCGGCGCACGCTGTACGGCGCGGTGCTGGTCTACATGACCACCGTAAACGCCATGACCGCCGTCCAGATCATGCTCACCTTGGTGCTGGCCGTGTTCCTGGACAATGCCGACAGCATGGTGATCGGGCTGATACTGGTATTGTTTTTCTACTATTACATTACCGGGCGGGTCCTTTTCGCGCACTATGCGCGGACCCTCTGGGGCACATTACTGAAGCTCTTTTCCTTCGTTCTGTTGACCCCTGTCACCTTAGTGATCACGGTGCTGATGCAGCTCCTCGCCTTCGATCAGGTTATGGAGCATCGCTTTGATCTGAACGTATCGGATATTATCCAACTGAGGGGAGACACAGCGCCATGAAATCACGTGAAATCCGGCTGACGCAGCATTTCACCGGGCCAGTGAAGTCTGACTATTTCGAACTGTCGGAAACGGACCTTCCCGAACCTGCTGAAGGCGAAGTGGTCGTGCGCAACGCCTGGCTGTCTGTCGACCCGTATATGCGCGGACGGATGATCGGCGTGAAAACCTATATCGATCCGTTTGAAGTGGGCGCGCCACTGGAAGGCGGCGCTGTGGGTCAGGTTGTTCAGTCCAAGGCTGACGGCTTTAAAGAGGGCGACTGGGTCATGAGCATGAAGGGCTGGCGCGAAGGCTATGTGGCCGCCGCTGACAGCCTGACCAAGATCGACGCCAGCGTTCTGCCGCCTGAAGCATATCTGGGCGTGGCGGGCCTGACGGGCATGACCGCCTATATCGGCCTCAAGCGCATTATCGAGCTGAAAGCGGGCGAGACCTTGTGGATGAGCGCCGCCGCGGGCGCTGTGGGCTCTGCCGGCGTTCAATTCGCCAAAGCCATGGGCGCGAACGTCATCGCCACGGCCGGCGGACAAGAGAAAACCGATTTCTGCACCGAGATCGGCGCCGACGCTGTGGTCGATTACAAGGCGACGGACGATCTGGCGGGCGCGGTGCGCGCCGCAGCGGAGCCGTTTGGCGGCGTGGACGCCTATTTCGAGAATGTCGGCGGCGACCACCTTCAAGCGGCGCTGGACGTCATCAAGCCGCATGGCCGCATGGCCGTGTGCGGCATGATCGCCCGCTATAATGACGATCAGCCCCTCCCCGGCCCCACCAATCTGACCCAGATCATCGCCAAAAAGCTGAAGGTCCAGGGCTTCATCCTGTCAGATCATTTTGATCTGCAAGGCGAGTTCATCAAAGATCTGTCGGACTGGATGATGGCGGGCAAGGTGAAAACCCGAGACACCGTCTATGACGGCATCGAACAGACGCCCGACGCTTTCATGGGGCTCTTCACAGGCGCCAATATCGGTAAAATGCTGGTCAAACTCTAACGCTTGGGGCCGGGCGCGCGCTCGCGGGTCCGGCCCTTATGCGACCATAGATTAACCCCCTCTCAACCATAGATTTTTGGCGCCGATTTTCTCGCCAGTCGGTGCGCCTGTTATACGTCTTGTGAACACTTTGGACCTAAAGGTTTCCCTACCGTTATTTGAGACAGGACGGTCGTCTGTCAGGCGCCCGAGGGTTCCCATGAACGTAGAACAATTGAATGCGCGCGCTGAAGGCCGTCTCGCCGGCCTTGTGGGGCTGGATGTCATTGAGGCCAGCGCCACTCGTATTCGCGGCGCCCTGACGGTTCGTCCTGAACTGCAAGCGCCCACAGGCTTTCTGCATACCGCCACCATCATCGCCATGCTCGATACCCTGGCGGGCTATGGCGCGAGCATGAATATTCCCGACCGGTCGATCGGCTTCACCACGATTGAAGTGAGTTCGAGCTTTTTCGGCGCCGCCCGCCAGGGCCGGGTCATCGGCGAGGCGGTCCCCATCCATCGGGGCAGCACGACCCAGATCTGGTCGGCCAATTGCTGGCGTGAAAGCGACAACAAGGAAATTGCGGTGTTCCGATGCACCCAGATGGTGCTTTATCCGCCGCGTCGGGACGGACCCAAAGAAGAGTAGGATCGGTACAGGCGTCCCAGAACGCCGCCGCCGACACAGGCCCCTACAAAGGCCGCCAGCGTGTCATTTCCAAACATGTGCAGGAAACCTGCATAGGACAGACAGGCCGCTGCTACGGCCAGTCCGGTCGCGCTGATTCTGTTCAGCCATGAAACAGGTGCTTGGGTCATGGTTTCCTAAAAGCAAACAACGGGCCGGTTTTGAAGGCCTTTATTTACCATAACGCGCAATTTCGCGTTAGGACTGCAAACCAATTCAGCTGATACGCCTGTATAGCCTTGCAATCATGGTTCAGAATCGCGCTTCATGGCGCAGTCCAATGTTGGCGGCTAACGATTCTCACGCGGCCGCCTTATCCAACCAGTGGGGGGAACCCTGATGAATAAATCTGAACTCGCCAAAGCCATCGCCGACAAAGCTGGCATCACCAAAGCCCAAGCCGGCGACGCCATCGACGCGTTCGCAGACGCCATTGTCGGCGCTGCAAAGTCTGATGACTCCGTGCAACTGGCGGGCTTCGGCACCTTCCACGCCAAGCACCGCGAAGCGCGTGAAGTGCGCAATCCGCGCACCGGCGAAAAAATGATGTCCAAAGCCAAGACCCAGCTGGCCTTCCGTCCGGCTTCGGCTCTGAAAGACATCTAAGCGTTTTCCGCCCTCGGGCGGATCAAGCTGAGCGAGACCGCCGCCCTCAGGGGCGGCGGTTTTGTTTTGAGCGGATATATCGCAAGAAAAAGCCCGGCTCCATGAACCGGGCTTTTGACGGCATGCTTGCGCGCGGGCCTACTCGGCCGCGACGACGCTGCGCTTGAGGCCCTGAGCGGGTTTCAGCGCGTCCGAAATCTGGAACGCCATTTCCAGCGCCTGATCCGCGTTCAGACGCGGATCGCAATGGGTGTGATACCGGCTCGACAGATCCGCTTCGGACAGATGCCCGGCGCCGCCGACGCATTCGGTCACATCCTGGCCCGTCATCTCGAAATGCACCCCGCCCGGCTCAGCCCCTTCGGCGCGCAGCACTTCGATGAAGGTGCGCAGCTCAGACAGCACCTTGTCGAAATCACGGGTCTTGTAGCCATTGGCCGCCTTGTGGGTGTTGCCGTGCATCGGATCACACGACCAGATCACATTGCGGCCTTCAGACTGCACCTTGCGCACCAGCGGCAGCAGGCCGTCCGCCACCTTGTCCGCGCCCATGCGGACATACAAGATCAGACGCCCGGCCTCATCACGCGGGTTCAAAACGTCGATCAGACGGATCAGCTCGTCAGGATCCAGGGTCGGGCCGCATTTGAGCCCGATCGGATTTTCCAGGCCGCGCATGAATTCCACATGGGCGTGGTCAGGTTGGCGCGTCCGGTCGCCAATCCACAGCAAATGCGCGCTGGTGTCGTACCAGCGGCCCGAATTGCTCTCCATACGGGTCATCGCCTGCTCGAACGGCAGGTGCAGCGCTTCGTGGGAGGTGAAGAAATCCACCCCTTCCAGCGACGGCGCGCCGTCCGGCGTCACACCGCAGGCGCGCATGAAGGCCAACGCCTCGCCGATACGGTCGGCATATTCCTGATAACGCTCGCCCGCCGGGCTGCCCGCCAGGAAATCAAGCGTCCACTGGTGCACATTGTGAAGGTCGGCATACCCGCCCGACGCCAGCGCGCGCAGCAGGTTCAACGTCGCGGCCGACTGGTCATACGCCCGGATCAGTCGCTCGGGATCAGGCACGCGCGCTTCTTCGGTGAAGGCCATGTCATTGATGGAATCGCCGCGATAGCTGGGCAATGTCACGCCATCGATGGTCTCTGAATCCGACGAACGCGGCTTGGCGAACTGGCCCGCAATACGGCCCACTTTCACCACTGGCTTGGCGCTGGCGAAGGTCATCACCACCGCCATCTGCAGCAGCACGCGGAACGTGTCGCGCACGGTTTCGGCGGAAAACTCCTTGAAGCTTTCGGCGCAATCCCCACCCTGCAGCAAGAAGGCCTGACCCGCGGAGACATTGGCGAGCTGGCTTTTCAACCGGCGCACCTCGCCTGCGAAGACCAGCGGCGGGCGCTTTGCGAGCTCGGATTCCACCCAATAAAGCTTGTCCATATCAGGATAAGCCGGCATTTGCTTGCCAGGTTTGGATCTCCAGCTCTCAGGGCTCCACATAGTCATGGCCTTCGCCTTTCTTGTATTTGGCCGGACATTCTAACGACGATTGTGCAACGCAGTAAGCCCCGAAGGTCCGCTTCGGGGCGCACTGCGTGCAAAAAAGCAACGATGAGGGTGACAGCGCGGTTAATGCGCCCTGTCAGGATCGACGGCTTTACTCCGCGGCGCGCAATTCAGGCGGGATCCATTTTTCCTTCATGGTGACCAACTCCTCGGCCACGCTGGGATGGACGGCGCAGGTTGCATCAAACTGGGCCTTGGTCAGCCCCGCCTTCACCGCAATGCCCACCGCCTGGATGATCTCGGGGCTGTCATCGCCCACCAGATGCACGCCGATCACCGCCTGGTCAGATTGACGCACAATCATTTTCATCATCATCCGGTCGGGATGATCGGTGATGATGCCCTTCATCGGACGAAACTGGGATTTGTAAACATCCACGTCGCCGTATTCTTTGCGCGCCTCGGCCTCGGTCAATCCCACCGTGCCGACGGGCGGCTGGGTGAAGACAGCGCTGGGAATCGTCGAGTGATCATAGGCATTCGGCGTGTCGCCATAGACCGTGTCGACAAAGGCCGCACCCTCTCGGATAGCCACAGGCGTCAGGTTCACCCGGTCGGTGACGTCGCCCACCGCGTAGATCGTGTCGACGCTGGTTTTGGAATACTCGTCAACCTTGATCGCCCCCTTCTCGTTCACCTCAACGCCCGCGCTTTCAAGCCCCAGACCCTGGGTGTAGGGATCGCGGCCAATGGCGAACACAACCTGATCCACATCCTCGATCACATCGCCGTTTTTCAGGGAGACGCGCTTGGTCTTGGCATCTTCGTCGGTCAGTTCGATCTTCTCGAACACGGTGTGGGTGATCACCCGGACGCCGGCTTCTTTCAGGCCTTCATGGACGGCGGTGCGCACATCATCATCAAAGCCGCGCAGCACGGTCTCGCCGCGATACACCAGGCACGTCTCAACACCCAGACCAGCGAACACCTGGGCGAACTCCACCGCGATATAGCCGCCGCCCGCGATCACAATGTGCTTGGGCAATTGGGGCAGGTGGAACAGCTCGTTTGATGTGATGGCATGCTCGACGCCCGGCAGGCTCTCATCGGTATTGGGCGCGCCGCCGACCGCGATCAGGATATGTTTGGCGGTGACGGTGCGGTCCTGCTTGACCAGGCGAACAGTGTTGGGGCCTTCAAGCACGGCCCGATCTTCGATCAACTCGACGCCGGCGTTTGCGAGATTGCGCGAATAAATGCCCGACAGGCGGTCCACTTCAGCGTTCATAGTGTCGCGAAATTTTGGCCAGTCAAAGCTCGGCGCGCCCACATCCCAGCCATAGGCCTTGGCCTGTTTGAAGCTTTTGGCGAAGCTCGAGGCGTAGACCATGTATTTCTTGGGTACGCAGCCGCGGATTACGCAAGTGCCGCCGGGACGGTATTCCTCGGCGACGGCGACCTTTTTGCCCTTCATGGCGCTCAGGCGAGACGCCCGTACACCGCCAGACCCCGCGCCGATGGTGAACAGGTCATAGTCATACTCGTGATCGGCCATTGCGCGCCCTTTTCGTCATTCAATCAGATATGCATGCGTATGTGTGCACACGACCCCGATAGGTCAAATCACGCAAGGGCGGAAGATGGGGAAAGCGCCTATACGCGCCCATGGCGGCAATCGCCTCAAAGGTGGCGCTGGACTGAAAATTCTCCTATCAAGATAGTTCATCAAGGATGAGCGCGAACTGTGAGCGACCTCAAAGCCCTGCCTGACACCCCCCACCATGCCGGCCATCGCGACCGGCTGCGTGCGCGCTTTTCCGAGGCCGGAGGTCAGGGCCTCGCTGATTACGAACTTCTGGAGCTGGCGCTGTTTCGCTCGATCCCGCGGCGCGATGTCAAACCGCTCGCAAAAGCGCTGATTGCCCGGTTTGGCGGTCTGGGCGGGGTCTGTGCAGCGGAGCTGCATCAGCTCACCGACATCAAGGGCGTCTCGGAAAAGACCGCGCTCGACCTCAAACTGCTCGAAGCCCTGGCCGTTCGCATGGCGCGTGAACAGGTGGTGGGTCGTCCGGTCCTCTCCAGCTGGTCCGCCCTGCTCGATTACCTGCGCACGGCGCTTCAACACGCCTCCACTGAGCAGTTCCGGGTTTTGTACCTCGACAAGAAAAACCGCCTGGTCGGCGACGAACATCAGGCGCGCGGCACCGTGGATCATGCGCCGGTCTATCCGCGTGAAGTGGTCAAGCGCGCCCTGGCGCTGGACGCCAGCGCGCTGATCCTAGTGCACAACCACCCCAGCGGCGACCCGACACCGTCTCATGCCGATATCGAAATGACCAAGCTGGTGATCAGCGCCGCCAAACCCTTCAACATCGTGGTCCACGACCATCTGGTGATCGGGCGAGAAGCCACGGCGAGCTTTAAAAGTCTGGGATTGCTGTGAGCGATGACGCGCTGTGAAAGAGCTAGCCCTGCGGCCTGGCAGGCTCCCACAGCTCAATCTTGACCCCGTCAGGGTCCATCAGCCAGGCAAAGCGGCCATAGTCAAAGTCTTGCGGTTCACCGATCATGGCGACACCTGCCGCCTTGATCCGCGCCAGCAGGGCGTCCAGATCCTCGACGATCAAATTCACCATAAAGGCCTGCTCTGACGGGGCGAAATAGTCAGACTCGTCCTCAAAGCGGGCGAAGATGGTGCGCGCGCCGTCGCCAAAGGTTTCAGCCGTCTCGGCATGGGAAAAGTCAAAACCCCCGTAAGAATTTAGCTCCAGGCCCAACACCTCTTGATACCATCGCTTGCTCGCGTCAGGATCAGTCGACTTCACGAATACGCCGCCTACGCCCAATACCGGCATGTCGGTCTCCTTCTTAACCTTGTTTCACGGTGACCCATGCCTTCCGCTCCGTCCAACTTTTTCACCCATCTTGAATGCTCGATGACGGGGGCGCGAATCGAGGCCGACCGGCCGCAGAACCTCTCCCCCGAAGGCTGGCCGCTTCTGGCGCGGTATGACCTTGCACAGATGAAGGGCTGTCTTGACCGCGACGCCATCGCTGCGCGCTCCGCCGTGGATCATCCCGGCTTCTGGAAATGGCGTGAGCTGTTGCCCGTCGCCCATGACGAGGACGTCGTGTCGCTGGGCGAAGTGGACACCCCTTTGATCAACGCCACAGGCACAGCGGCTGAGATCGGCGCGTCCGGCCGTCTATGGGTCAAGGATGAAGGCCGCCTGCCCACTGGCAGTTTCAAGGCGCGCGGCCTGGCGCTGGCGGTGTCCATGGCCAAATCCTATGGCGTTCAAACCATGGCCATGCCCACAAACGGCAATGCTGGCGCAGCGCTGTCCGCCTATGGCGCACGGGCGGGCATGACAACCTATTCCTTCTGCCCGGAAGATACGCCGGACGTGAATGTACGCGAAATCGCCGCCCAGGGCGGCAAGGTGTTTCGCGTCAACGGCCTCATCCACCAGTGCGGCGCGATTGTCGGCGCACTGAAGGACCAGATGGGCTGGTTTGATGTTTCAACTTTGAAGGAGCCCTACCGGATCGAGGGCAAGAAGACGATGGGGATCGAGCTGGCCTGGCAATTGGGCTGGACACTCCCAGACGCAATTTTTTACCCCACGGGCGGCGGCACCGGACTGATCGGCATGTGGAAAGCCTTTGATGAAATGGAAAAGCTGGGCTGGATCGGCTCTGAACGTCCCAAGATGTTCGCCGTCCAGGCCGAAGGCTGCGCGCCTATCGTCAAAGCGTATGAAGCAGGCGAGGAGCACGCGCCGGAATGGCAGGACGCTCACACGTTCGCAGCAGGCATACGGGTGCCCAAGGCCATCGGCGATTTCCTGATCCTGCGTGCTGTGCGCGAAAGCGGCGGCGCTGCGCTGTCCGTGAGCGAAACCCAGATCGAAAACGCGCGTCAGCAGTGCGGGCGCGAGGACGGTTTATTACTGTGTCCGGAAGGCGCGGCGACCCTCGCCGCCTGCCATTCTGCGCTGGATCAGGGCCTGATTGAACGCGACTCAGACATCGTGCTGTTTAATTGCGGCTCGGGCCTGAAATATCCGCTGCCAGATCCGTCACGCGCTCTGGATCGTACACAGACCATCACGCCGGACATGCTTGAGGCCTGACTTGAAAGACTGAATCCGCTTCACTGAATCGTAATGCACACGAGCCTTTAACTGTAGCATCTGCCTATCGCATAACCCCGGCCTCTCTGATTCGAGCCTAAGGGATCGCCATGAGCACCCCAGCGCCTTTCACCGCCAAACGGCCGGCCGCCCGGAACGCCTGGACCGCGCTTGGGGTTTTGCTTGTGGTCTATCTGGTCAACTTCATGGACCGGCAGATCTTTGCGGTGCTTCAGGAAGAGTTCCGAGTCGATCTCAATCTGAGCGATTCACAGCTGGCTTTACTCGGCGGCACAGCCTTCGCGCTGTTTTACGACACGCTTGGCGTTCCCATCGCCATCCTGGCCGACCGCACAAACCGCGTACGCCTGATCGCTGCGGCCTGTGTAGTGTGGAGCGTGTTCACCGCCCTGTCCGGTCTCGCCAGCAATTTTGTCCAGATGCTGCTGGCGCGGATCGGCGTCGCCTCAGGCGAGGCGGGCGGAGTCTCACCCTCCTATTCCGTTCTGTCTGATTATTTTCCGCCCTCAAAGCGCGCGTTCGCCATCGGCCTGTTCTCGATCGGCGCCCCTTTGGGGCTCACGGCAGGTTCAGCGCTGGGCGCTTTTATCGCCGACGCTTTGAACTGGCGCTGGGCGTTCATTCTGGTCGGGCTGCCAGGCGTCTTGCTGGCGCTGGTGCTGGTGGTTCTGGTCAAGGAACCCAAGCGCGGCGTGTTTGATACGGATGCGTTGCGCGCCCAGAAGGCCAATGCGCTGAGTGCGCTAAAACTCGTGTTCGCCACGCCGTCGCTGCGTTTGTTCACAGCCGCCGCCGCAGTCACCTCCTTTGCGGGCTATAGCCTGTATCAATGGGCGCCCTCCTTTCTGATCCGCTCTCAAGGCATGACCTTGGAAGAGGTTGGCGCCGGTCTATCGCCTCTGTTCGCCCTCGGGCTGATCGGCTCGGTGGCGGGCGGCTGGATGGCGGACAGGGTTGGTCCGGGGCGCCCTGAAGCCTACGGGGTCATCCCCGGCCTGACCTTGCTCCTCACTGTGCCGTTCTTTCTCGGCGGGCTCATGGCGCAGGATGGCAAGACCACCTTGTTGTTTTTCGCCATTCCCTTGCTGCTCAGCTATGCCTGGATCGGGCCAGGTCTCGCCGCCACACAGACGATGACCCCGCCCGCCTCTCGCGCGGCGGTGGCGGCGATCATCGGATTTTTCAACAATCTGATCGGAATCGGCCTCGGGCCGCTGGCGGTCGGCGCCCTGTCAGACGCGCTGCGCCCCCATTACGGGGAGGGCGAAGCCTTGCGTCTGGCCTTGATGGCGGGCAGCTCCGCCTTCGCTGTGGCGGCGATTTTGTTCGTGGCAGCGGGCTATGCGCTCAAGCGCGATCTGAAGCGGCGCACTTGACGTGGCGGGCCGGTTGGCGCTGTTTGCGCGCAAACCCGCCCCTTTCGTCAGACGTGAGAGCCGCGCCCCATGATCCCTCGCTATACCCGGCCTGAAATGGCCGATATCTGGTCCCCGCAATCGAAATACCGCATCTGGTTCGAGATTGAGGCCCACGCCACCGACAAGCTGGCAGAGCTGGGCGTCGTTCCGGCTGACGCCGCCAAGGCCGTGTGGAAAGCCAGGGACATGACGTTCGACGTCGATCGGATCGACGAGATCGAAGCCGAGGTGAAGCACGACGTCATCGCTTTCCTCACCCATCTGGCCGAGCTTGTGGGGGAAGACGCCCGCTTCGTGCACCAGGGATTGACCAGCTCGGACGTGCTGGACACCTGCCTCGCCGTACAGCTCAAGCGCGCCTCTGATGTGCTGCTTGAAGGCATGGACCGGGTGCTGGCGGCGCTGAAAAAGCGCGCGTTCGAGCACAAGATGACCGCCTGCATCGGCCGCAGCCATGGCATCCACGCCGAACCCACGACGATGGGGCTGAAATTCGCGCGCTTTTACGCTGAATTTGACCGCAACCGCGCCCGCCTTGTGCAAGCGCGCGAAGAGATCGCCACCTGCGCCATTTCCGGCGCCATCGGCACCTTCGCCAATGTGAACCCGGCGGTGGAAGCCCACGTGGCCCAGGCGATGGATCTGAGCGTGGAGCCGATCTCCACCCAGGTAATTCCGCGTGATCGCCATGCGGCCTTCTTCGCCACGCTCGGCCTGATCGCGTCCGCCATCGAGAATGTGGCCGTGGAAGTGCGCCATTTGCAGCGCTCGGAAGTGCGCGAGGCGCAGGAGTATTTCTCCAAGGGTCAAAAAGGCTCTTCGGCCATGCCGCACAAGCGCAATCCGATCCTGACGGAAAACCTGACCGGGCTGGCGCGCCTGGTGCGCTCAGCCGTCGTTCCGGCGATGGAAAACGTCGCGCTCTGGCATGAACGCGATATTTCCCATTCCTCTGTGGAACGCGGCATCGGCCCGGACGCCACCGCGCATCTGGATTTCGCCCTGCACCGCACCGCGTCGATGATTGAAGGCCTGATCGTGCATGAAGATCGCTGCCGGGAGAATCTTGAGGCCTATGGCGGCATTCACAACTCCCAGCGCGTGCTGCTCGCGCTGACCCAGGCGGGCGCCTCGCGTGAGGATTCCTATCGCCTTGTCCAGCGCAACGGCATGAAAACCTGGGATGAGGGCGGCAAGCTGGTCGACCACCTCAAAGCCGATGACGGCGTCACGGCGCTCTTGTCTGATGACCAGATCGACGCCTGCTTTGACGAACACTATCACTTCAAGCATGTGAACACGATTTTCGACCGTGTGTTCGGCGCGTCCTGATCGCACATCACTCTTCGCCACTTCAGCTAGCGCCGTCCGAAGGCTCGGGCGGCGCTTTGCTTATGGCTGATTTGTAATTGTATCAAATTCCCGGCCTGCTACCGTCAAGGACATCCGGACGGAGCCGCCATGACTTACTTACAAGGCCTTTTGAGTCTCGCATTGACCTTGATGATCGGCGCAAACAGCTACGCGCAAAACACGTCCAGCATCCCCATGCAGAGAAACTCCTATGGGTTATACACTCTGCAGACCCATGTGGGACGCAGCGTGTTGTTTTCTGGAAATCCTGAGGCGGATCCGGTCCCATTCATCATCGATACCGGCGCGTCGCATACGGCGGCGCCGCGACTGATCGCTCAGCAACTCGCCGATCAGCAAGTGATCACGCTTGATCAGATCGCGCACGGCGTCACCGGACAGTTCGACACCGATCTGATTTTTGTCGAGCAACTCGATTATGGTCTCGGCCCGCGCGTCATCGAAGTCGCGGTCTTTGAAGACGCCTTTGGATCGGTGATGAGTGCTGCGGGCCTTTTGGGCGCGAACGCCTTCACCACAGAGATTATCCAGATTGATTTCCCCCGCGCCCGGTTGGAGCTGTTGCCTCAGCGTGTTTCGCTTTCAACAAGCGCATTGAGCGTGCAGGATGGTCTGGTCATGGGGCTCGGACAGGTGCGCGGCGTTGACGCGCCTGTGCGGGTGCTCGTCGATACCGGCGCGACCGCTTCTATCGTCAACACCGCTTTCATGCGCGCACGCGCCGGCCCGCAATCCTCAACGTCGATGGAGATCGAGGGTGTATCAGGCGATAGTCGGGCCGTGGGCGAAGTGCGCCGCATGTTCAGCCGGCTTCGAGTCGATGATTTCTGTATCGGCCTGTTTGAAATCACCGTCTCGGACGTCTATGCGTTTGAGCATCATGGCTGGGCCGATGAGCCGGCGATCATTCTGGGCATGGATGTGTTGCAACACGCTGTGATCAGCATTGATTACGGCTCTGGCGGCGTCGCGCTTCAGGGCTTTGACCGGATGGCGTGTCCAGGCGCCCGCACTCACGCGAGTTTGAGCCCGCGCTAGGGCGTTCTGTGCTAAGCGGTGAGGCCGTATTAAAAAGAGCCCCGCCATGATCCGCACGCCTCTCCTCGCATTGCTTCTGGTCCTCGGCCTGACTGCACTGGCGACCGCTCAGGAAGCCACGCCTGCAAGCGCCGCAGGTGACGAGCCGCGTCTGGTGGCGGCGCTGTTTCGCTCCAACTGGTGCGGCCCCTGCAAGGTGCTGGAGCCGCGCTATGAGGCGGTGATGTCTGACTACGCCGAGGCGCCGTTGGAGCGCGTACGCTTTGACAGCTCTTTCGGGCGACGCGGCGCGCTGGCGCGGCGGGCTCAGGAAGAAGGCGTTAGCGCCGTTTACGAGGCGACCGAGGGGGCCACCGGCTTTGTGCTGTTGATTGATCGCGAAACCGGAGACGTGCTGGCGCGGATCAGCATGGCGTATTCAGACGCCGACATTCGCGGCGCGCTTGATCACGCCCTGCGCGTGATCGCTGATCGTGAGGCGTTCGGACTGTAAACCGGACATGAAAACGGCGGCGCAGAGCCTGCGCCGCCGTTCGTCACTTGCAAGCAACAGCGATTAGCCTTGGCTGATCTGCTCGCGCGCCTCTTCGAGCAACTGCTCCATCTTATGACGGATCTGATGATCGGTCTGCTCAATGCCGCGGGCGTCAAAATCGCCGCGCACCTTGCGAAACACGTCTTCATGCCCGGCTTCTTCGAAATCGGCTTTGACGACCTCTTTGCCATAGGCTTCGGCGTCGTCGCCGGTCAGGCCCATCAGCTCGGCGGCCCACAGACCCAGAAGCTTGTTGCGGCGCGCAATCGCTTTGAACTCGAGCTCCTGATCGTGAGCGAATTTGTTTTCGAACGCGTTTTCGCGATCCTCAAAACCTGACATGGCGGTGGTCCTTCAACCCCAGACAAGAAAACTGCTGACCGAAGAGTTAGCTGTAGCAGCGCCGATTATCAATCGTGTAAGCCTGAGCGCAAACAGGCTTCAGCACAGATATTGATGTAAGAGGCCGCCTCGCGTATGTAGGCGCCTCGATAGCGGCCCGCGGCGACGGGCCGTTTCGCGTTTCTCATGGCATGGCCCAGGCGCGACGTCTCTGTTCCCAGCGACATCACAGCGGGCTCACGCCCCACTCGCGCGCCGCAATGCGCGCCCAAGCCGGAGCGAGGCCACGATGTCCCGCCGCAAGATGCTGTACGAAGGCAAAGCCAAAATCCTCTACGAGGGTCCCGAGCCGGGCACCGTCGTGGCCTATTTCAAGGATGACGCCACCGCCTTCAACGCCCAGAAAAAAGCCGTGCTCGAAGGCAAGGGCGTGCTCAACAACCGGATCTCCGAATACATCATGGAGCATCTGGGCCGGATGGGCATCCCCACCCACTTCATCAAGCGCTTGAACATGCGCGAGCAATTGCTGCGCGAAGTCGAGATCATTCCCCTTGAGGTCGTGGTGCGCAATGTGGCCGCCGGCTCGATCGCCAAGCGCTTTGGCCTGACGGAAGGCGATGCGCTGCCGCGCTCCATCGTCGAGTTCTATTACAAGAACGACGATCTGGAAGATCCGATGGTCGCCGAAGAACACGTCACCGCGTTCAACTGGGCCACCACCCAGGACATGGACGAGATGATCGCCATGGCGCTGCGGGTGAACGATTTCATGTCGGGCCTGTTCGCCGCGGTCGGCATTCGCCTTGTGGACTTCAAGCTCGAATTTGGCCGCGTCTACGATCAGAACGACATGCCGCGAGTGATTCTCGCTGACGAGATCAGCCCGGACAGCTGCCGTCTGTGGGACGCCAACACTAATGAGAAGCTCGACAAGGACCGGTTCCGCCGCGATCTGGGCAATGTGACCGAAGCCTATGCCGAAGTCGCCCGCCGTCTGGGCATCATGAAAGAAAACGGTTCCGTCACCGAAGAGGGGTCTCCGGAATGAAAGCGCGCATTCACGTCTATCTCAAACCCGGCGTTCTGGACCCGCAGGGCCAGGCTGTCTCCAACTCGCTGAACCATCTGGGGTTTGACGAGGTTACGGGCGTGCGTCAGGGCAAGCTGATCGAGATTGATCTCAACACTGCCGACGCCGAGGAAGCCCAGCAACGCGTCTCGGAGATGTGCGACAAGCTGCTCGCCAACCCCGTCATCGAAAATTACGACATCGAGCTGAGCGCCTAGGCGCTGGCGAGCAAGAAGCGGATCTGACATGAAAACCGCCGTCATCGTCTTCCCCGGCTCGAACTGTGACCGCGACGCGGCCACGGCGATCGAAGCCGTCACCGGCCACGCGCCGGCCATGGTCTGGCATGAAGAGACCGAACTGCCTGAGGGGCTCGACTTCGTGATGGTCCCCGGCGGGTTCTCCTATGGCGACTATCTGCGCTCGGGCGCGGTGGCTGCGCGCTCGCCGATCGTCAATGACCTGAAAAAGAAAGCCGAAGCGGGCGTGCCCATGCTGGGCGTGTGCAACGGCTTTCAGATCCTGACCGAGGCCGGGCTTCTGGACGGCACGCTGATGCGCAACGCCTCGCTGCATTTCGTCTGCGAGAAAGCGCCCCTGCTGGTGGAGACGGCGAACACCCGCTTCACCCGCGGTTATGCCGACCGCAAGGAGATCGTCATTCCGGTCGCCCACCATGACGGCAATTATTTCGCCGACGAGGCGACGCTTGACCGGATCGAGGGCGAAGGCCAGGTGGTCTTCCGCTACGCCAATAATCCCAACGGCTCCGCCCGCGACATCGCCGGCGTCACCAATGCGGCGGGCAATGTGCTGGGCATGATGCCCCACCCTGAACGCGCCGTGGACGCCGACCATGGCGGAACCGATGGACTGGCCCTGTTTGAAAGCGTGCTGGGGAAACTGTCATGAGCGAAGCCGTGAACCCGCGTTACGCCGAGGGCGTCACCGAAGAGATCGCCCTCGATCACGTCACCGCTGACGAATACGAGATCATCCTCAAGGAGCTCGGCCGCGCGCCGAACCTTGTGGAGCTGGGCATTTTCTCGGTCATGTGGTCCGAGCACTGCTCGTACAAATCCTCGCGCCTGCACCTGTCCAAATTCCCGACGTCTGGCGACAAAGTGATCTATGGCCCGGGCGAGAACGCCGGCGTCATCGATATTGGCGACGGTCAGGCCGCCATCTTCAAGATGGAGAGCCACAACCACCCGAGCTACATCGAGCCCTATCAGGGCGCAGCCACAGGCGTGGGCGGCATTCTGCGCGACGTCTTCACCATGGGCGCGCGCCCGGTGGCGCTGATGAACGCGCTGCGCTTTGGCGACCCCAAACATCCCAAGACCCGTCAGCTGGTCGCGGGCGTCACCGCCGGCATTGGCGGCTATGGCAATTGCGTGGGTGTGCCCACGGTGGGCGGCGAGACCAATTTCGACAAGGGCTATAACGGCAACATCCTGGTGAACGCCATGGCCGTGGGCCTCGCGGACACTGACAAGATCTTCACCGCCGCCGCCCGCGAACCGGATTACCCCGTGCTTTATGTAGGCGCGAAAACCGGCCGCGACGGCATTCACGGCGCCACCATGGCGTCAGCCGAATTTGGCGAAGGCTCGGAAGAGAACCGCCCGACCGTTCAGGTCGGCGACCCCTTCACCGAGAAAAAACTGATTGAAGCCTGCCTTGAACTGATGAGCGAAGACGCGATCAGCTCGATCCAGGATATGGGCGCGGCGGGTCTCACCTCCTCGTCCGTGGAAATGGCCTCGTCTGGCGGTCTGGGGATCGAGCTCGATCTCGATCATGTGCCCCAGCGCGAAGAGAACATGACCGCTTATGAGATGATGCTGTCAGAATCCCAGGAGCGGATGCTGATCATCATCAAGCCGGGCCGCGAGCATGTGGCAGAGCGCATCTTCCGCAAATGGGATCTCGATGTGGCGACCATCGGCAAGACCGCCCCTCATGGCCGTCTTGTACTGCGTCACAAGGGTGAGGTCGTCTGCGACCTGCCGCTCGATCCGATTGGCGAGAACGCGCCGAAATACGACCGTCCCTGGTTCCCCGCCGAAGCCCGCGGCTCCATCGACCCGCGCGAGCTGCACCAGCCCGAGCATCTGGGTGAAGTGCTGGCGAGCCTGATGGGCAGCCCTGACATGGCGTCCAAGCGCTGGATCTGGCGTCAGTATGACCGCCATGTGATGGCTGATACCGCCGCCAGCTCCGAAGACCCGTCCGACGCCGCCATTGTGCGCGTGCACGGCACGCAAAAGGCGCTGGCGATCACCACCGACTGCACGCCGCGCTATTGCTTCGCCGACCCGTTTGAAGGCGGCAAACAGGCGGTGGCCGAAGCCTGGCGCAACCTTACCGCTGTCGGCGCCGATCCCATCGCCATCACCGATTGTCTGAACTTCGGCAATCCCGAACGTCCCGAGATCATGGGGCAGTTCGTAGGCTGCGTTGAGGGCATGGCCGAGGCCTGCAAAGCGCTCGACTTCCCCGTCGTGTCCGGCAATGTCTCGCTCTACAACGAGACCGACGGCGTCGCCATTCCGCCCACTCCGGCAGTGGGCGCAGTAGGCCTGATTCCCGATATCGCCCAGCGCATGGGCTATGGCGGGCTGAAAGACGGCCAGGTGCTGCTGCTCGTGGGGGAAACCCGCGGCGAGCTGGGCGCTTCGCTCTATCTGCGCGAGATCGAGAACCAGGAGAAAGGCGCCTCGCCGCGCGTGGACCTGGCGGTCGAGAAACGCAATGGCGACTTTGTCCGCGAGACGATCCGCAAGGGTCACGCCCAGGCGGTCCACGACCTGTCAGACGGCGGTCTGGCCTGCGCCGCTGCTGATATGGCGATGGCGGCGGGCGTCGGGATCAAGCTCGCCTATACGGGCGACCTGCCGGTCTTCGCCTGGATGTTCGGTGAGGATCAGGGCCGCTATCTGATCGCTGCAGACGCCGCAGACGCTGAAGCCATCCGCGCGAACGCGAAAGACGCGGACGTGTCGGTCGAGGTTGTGGGCCTCGCGGGCGGCCGCTTCCTCTCGATCAATGGCGGGCACGCCGTGGATCTGATCCGGCTCAAGCAAGCCCATGAAGGCTTCATGCCAGCCCTGATGGAGGGCGAGCCTGAAGCGCGCGTCGCCGAATAAGGCGGGCGACCAAGCCCACAAAAAAGGCCGGAGCCAATGCTCCGGCCTTTTTCATTTGAACGGCTCAGCTCATTAGCTGTGGCACTGGGCCAGAGCAGAATTGTGCGTGACGGCGTCTTCACCGGCGCCCAGCTCGGCGGCGCGAGCGAAATCAGCAGCGGCGGCGGCGTGATCGCCCGCCAGCCAGAACGCGCCGCCCCGGTTGGTGTAGGCCTCCCAGCCTTCAGGATTGCGCTCGATAGCGGTGGCGCAAGCGTCCGCCGTGCCGGAATCGCTTTCATTGGCCAGCGCGGCGCACAGATTGACGGCGGCGGCGTTCTTGTTGCGGTTGGAGGTGCCGGACTCAAGCGCTTCAGACGCAAAGTGAGCGGCGTTGCGCCAGTCGCCCTGATTGATGCGGCGCGCGGACTGGCGCACGTCAGAGTTCGGGCCGGACACGCCGACGAACATCGGCTCGGACGGGCAGTCCTGGGCCTGAGCGGAACCGAAAGCGGCGATTGCGAGTGCTGCGCCAGCGAATACAGTACGAAGTGCGGTGGACATATCCATCTCCCTGATGAAACCCGAGCATGCCTATACGCCCGCGTTTGTGGCGTATAGATAGGGACCTCACCGCACTTTGAAAAGTAAACAGTGTTTATTTTTGTTATGATTTCATGACGCGCCGCAAATGTTGCGGCGCGTCAATCACTTGGCTTTGCCCTAGGGGTCGGCGCCCTCGCCCAGAACTGTTCCCAAATCCGCATCAATGCGCTCGGCCAGCGCGATCGCCACGCTCACGGCGCCCAGAAAAAAGTCAGGATTGATGGTCTCGAACTCGTCGCTGGTCTGGTGGTAATGCTCATGATCCTCCACCCCGAGATAAAGGAAGGGAATGCCGGCGACGTGAAACGCGCCCTGATCTGACAACAGCGTCCAGTCATTGCGCGGATCGCCGTCAGGTTGGTCATAGCCCGCCGCCAGGGTGATCGAGGTCTCCTGTGCGACGGCCTCCACGATGGGATGCAGGGCGGGGGTGTGATAGGGGCCCGCGGCCCAAATGTCATTGTCCGGGCTATATCCCAGCATGTCGAAATTGAGGTTGAAGACGACTGGCGCGGCTCCGTCCACGGGATTGGCGACCACTTCACGCGCCCCGTGCAACCCGCCCTCCTCTGCGTCGAAGGCCATGATCAACAGGTCATGCTCGGGCGGATTGTCGATAAAGTGCGCCGCCACGGCCAACAGCGCCGCAACGCCAGAGGCATTGTCGTCGGCGCCATTGTAAATCTCGCCCTCTTCAGTCTGACCCACATGGTCATAATGCGCGGTCACAGCGATGGCGCGGCTGCGGTCGCGTCCGGGGATCACGCCGATGACGTTTACGGCGTTGATGGTTTCTCTGGGCGAATTCGGATCGCGAAAATCAATGGCGCGCTCAAAGCTGAAGGGCTGCTCGAAGCTGTCGCCCACCGGCTGAACGCCAATCTCTGTCAGACGATCAATGATATAGGCGCGTGCGCGTGCATTGCCTTCAGTCTGCACCAGCCGCCCTTTCATCTCATCGGAACTGAGGACGCACAGATCCGCCCAAGGGGCAGGCTCCAGCCCCGCACAGTCCGAGGCGGCGGGAACGGCCAAAGCCGTGGTCAAAAGCAAGGCAGACAGCAACATGGGCGGGTCTCCGTAATATCCCTGTGAAAGTCAGGGTTCCGGGCACGCCCGGTGTGATGGTATGGCTCAGACTAGCACTGTGCAGGAGAGACGCCATGCCCATGAATGCGGAAGACATTGTCAGTCTGATCAAGGACGGCGTTCCCGGCGCCGAGGTCGAGATCACCGATCTCGCCGGCGATGGCGACCATTACAAGGCCGTGGTGGTTTCACCGGCCTTCGCCGGCCTGCCACGCGTCCGTCAACATCAGATGGTCTATGCTGCGCTGAAAGGCCGGATGGGCGGCGAGCTGCACGCTCTGGCGCTGGAAACCCGTGCGCCGGACTAGCGCGCCTGTCAGCAATTGAAACGCGCCGCCCCACCCCCCATCTTGGGGCCAAGACGAACTTAAAGGAATCCTCTCCATGTCCGACGCCGACACTCAGGAAGCGATCAAGAAAGCGGTCACCGAAAACGACGTGGTCTTGTTCATGAAGGGCACCCCCACCTTCCCGCAATGCGGGTTCTCCTCGGTGGTGGCGCGTGTGCTCGATCATGTGGGCGTGGAATACGCCGCCGTGAACGTGCTGGAAGACCACGCCGTGCGCGAAGGCGTCAAAGCCTATTCAGACTGGCCGACCATCCCCCAGCTTTATGTGAAGGGCGAGTTTGTTGGCGGGTGCGACATCGTGAAAGAGATGTTTGAAGCCGGCGAGCTGCAACAGCTCATGAAAGACAAGGGCCTGGTGGAGGCGTAAGCCCCCGCTCCGCTCCTGACCGAGAAAACCCGTCTCCGATTGGAGACGGATTTTTTCATGTCATACGGCCAAAGAAAAAGCCCGCTGCGGTGCAGCGGGCTTTTCTGTCTCGTCGTCCTCGAACACTTACGAGGAGTAGAATTCGACGACCAGGTTCGGTTCCATCTTCACCGGGTACGGAACTTCGTTGAATTCCGGCTTGCGGGTGTAGGTGGCTTTCATGCCCTTGGCGTCGAGATCGAGGTAGTCAGGCACGTCACGTTCCGGGCTGCCCAGAGCTTCAAGCACCAGCGCCATGGAACGGGACTTTTCGCGCACTTCAACCACATCGCCCGGCTTGACCATGTAAGAGGCGATATTGACGCGCTTGCCGTTCACCCGGACATGGCCGTGGTTGACGAACTGGCGTGCTGCGAAGACGGTCGGCACGAATTTGGCGCGATACACGATCGCGTCCAGACGGCTCTCCAGCAGACCGATCAGGTTTTCGGCGGTGTTGCCGCGCAGGCGCTGCGCTTCGGTGTAGATGCGCTTGAACTGCTTCTCGGTGATGTTGCCGTAATAGCCTTTGAGCTTTTGCTTGGCGCGCAGCTGCAGACCGAAGTCAGACAGCTTGCCGGCGCGGCGCTGGCCGTGTTGACCCGGGCCATAGGCGCGCTTGTTCACCGGGGATTTGGCGCGGCCCCAGATGTTTTCGCCCATGCGGCGGTCAATTTTGTATTTCTGCGAATGACGCTTTGACATAGTCTTTCCTTCTCGACGCGGCCCGGCTCTGATCCCTCAGCCAGAGCAATTGAAACGGCGGTCCACGCGTCGTCCGTTGCCATGAAAACAAAGCTCGTCCGGCAAGCCGGCGAGCGAGGGAAGCGCGGGTTATGAGCAAAGCGGCAGGCGGAGTCAATATTCGCGCTGTCGAGCGGACTGTCTCCAGAGCGTGAACAACGCGCTGGCGGCGCTCAAGCCGCCGATCATCAAGGCCTGCAAGGCAGGACGCGGCGCGCTGATTGCGCCCAGCACATCCAGATCCAGCACACAACGCGCGCCTTCATAGCCATACCGCCCAAGCTGCGGATCATAGACCGCGCACCCGGAAAACACCGACGCCTGAAACAAGCCCTGCGCCAACGCCCCCGCAATGCCCAGCACCACCAGGGCCATCGCCAGCGCTGAACTTCGACAACACAGCGCCGTCGCCAGCCCCAGATAGGCTGACAACATATGAAGATCGCCAAGCCCCGACACATAGCCCTGAAGGCCCAGCAGCAAGGCGCTGAGTGTAAAGACCGGAAGAATGAACGCCGGCGCCTGGGCCAGGGGCGGCAGACCGCGCCAGTTCAGCTCCCACCGCGCCAGAACCACAATCAACAGCCCTAATGAGATCACACGCCAACCCGGCCCCGGCAGAATGGCGGACGCGCCGCCATCTGCTGAAAACGTCGCGAGCGTGGACCACAAACGCTCGGCGAAGCGGGGGCCCAGCACAGCTGTCATCTCGTTCGGTTCAGCACTCACCAGCGCATAAACAAGCCATCCCGTCCCGATGAGAAGCGCCAGACTGAGCGCAAACACCCGCAAGACCAACCATTCCGCGTCCAGCGCAGCCGCTGTGTAAAGCCGCCAGCTGCGCCAGCCTAGATACGCCGCCAGCCCCAGCCACAAGGTCACCAGAAGCGTATTCGCCCAAACACCGAACCCAAGGGTCAGCCCCAGAGCCAGGCTGGCGGACAGGTCATTGCGTCGTGACAGGGCGATGAAGGCTGCGCAGGACAAAGCCGCGCAGCTCAGCCCCAGCGCATCGCCGCCCACAGACGTCATCTGCGCGAAAAACTGGGGGAACATGAAAGGCCAGGCCGCCATGATCACCGCGCCTTGTTCATGGATCAGGCCGTGCCGAACCGCGGTTTCGACGGCGACAGCGAAACCCAGCATCGCAGCCGACCATAAGATCAATCGGTAGAGCTGGATCTGCGCCCACCAGCCCCAGTCCGACACCATAAGGCGCACCGGCGCCAATACGACCAGGGTCAAAGGCTTGGGCCCGGCGTCGACAGGTGAAACATGGGAGGCCGACATCTGCCCCTGAGCGTCACCGGACGCGTCTTGCAGCATCGCCCAGCGCGCATACCCCGGACGCGCCTCGCTCTGCCAGGACTCCGGCCAGGGCCCGTCATGGGAGGCGATTTCAGACGGCAGCGGCGTTCCCTGTGCAACCCGGATCGCGCCAGTTTGCGAGAACTGGACCAGGGCGGCGAGTTGCTCCACCTCGCCCCGACCTTCAAAGGCGGGCTGAAACAGCACATAGCCCAGCCCCGCCATGAAGACGCCCAGCAAGAGGCGACGCCGGGCCGGCCCCAGAACCCGATTGATGATGAGAAGAAGCATGCGCCAGGCTTGCATGTCCGCCTCCTCAACTAGGCGGATGACAGGCGCGCTTCGCACTGCGCCATGGCGTCCCCTGGCGGCTCAAGGGTCAGCCGGATGGAGCGGACCAGAACAGCTTCGCCATTGCCGGCGTCACCCGGCCAGATGCCCAGCCATTCCACCCCGTTCGCTTGCGCCGTCGGCGCGACCTGATAACAAATCCCCACCGTGCTCCAGGACTGCCCCACGGGTTTCAGCGTCCGCTCTGAATCGCCATACCCGACCGTGAAATACCCGACCCGGATCTGATCAATTCGCGAATCCGAAGCCGCTTGAGCCTCGACCTCAAGCCGGACAATCCGGCCGATAGCGTTTTCTTCCCATTCTGTGGGCAGAGCGGCGCCGACACCCGCAGACAGCAAGCCCGCCGCGTCAAAGGACGCCGTGGCGCTCAACCGCGCCAGAGGTTCGCCCGCAGGTCCTATCGTCAATTCAAATCGTGTTCCGGGCCCTGGGATGAGCTGAGCGAGAGCCTCGCCCTGCATCACGAACTCCGTATCGCTAATGACGGCGTCCACTGCGCCAGGGCGTGTGCTGAGCCCCAAAACGATCAGCCCCGCCATCACCAGCATTGATGCAGGCAGGAAAATCCAATCCGGCGGCGACCAGCGGCCGGATCGACGGACAAGATCACGAAGCGCGTGCGGGAGATGAAATTCAGTCTGGGCCATGAATCTTCAGGCGGATCCTTCAAACCTCTACTCACTAAAGGATATCAATCCGTCTGGATACCGTTCGCAGCGGCGCGCCGCGCGGAAACACTCAGGCCGCCCTCTTGGAAAGAAGGCGGCCTGGCGTCTGTCCTGCCCCCACACTCAAGCAGCGTCGGGAATCTCGACCTCGCCTCGTCTGCTCTTGCGACGTTCCGGTCCGCTATAGTCCGGATTCTCAGCTTCACGGCGATTCAGCGGGCCTTCCTTGATGGCCTCAAAGAACATCTCAACGGCCTCGCGGAGCGTATCCGACTGGCTGGTGAAGGCGTCTGACGTGGTCTCCAGCAGACCGGCGGCGCTTTCGGTTTCGGCCACAGCTTCACCCACATCGCGCACCCCTTTGGCCAGGGTCGTCGTGCTCTCGGCCGCGCGCGTGGTGCTTTGCGAGATTTCTCGCGTCGCTGCGCCCTGCTCTTCAATAGCGCTGGCGATAGAGGCCGTGGCCTCGTTGATCTCTTCGCTCATCTTGGCGATGCCGCGAATGGAGTCCAAGGAGCCTGTCATCGAGCTCTGGATGTCCTTGACCAAGCTCGCCACGGTATCGGTGGCCTTGCTGGTCTGTTCAGCCAGATCCTTGACCTCGCTGGCGACGACCGCAAAGCCTTTGCCGGCGTCTCCAGCCCGCGCCGCTTCAATCGTGGCGTTCAGCGCCAGAAGATTGGTTTGCTCGGCGATGTCATTGATGAGGTCAATCACATCATTGATGCTCGACACCCGGTCAGCCAGCGCCTCGATCTGATCCACCGAGCTTTGCGAGCGCTGACCTGCGTCGCTGACCTTGTGGGAAGCGCTTTCGGTCAGGCGGGCGATCTCCTGAATCGAGCTTGAGAGCTCTTCCGCCGCCGCCGCCACAGTCTCGACGCTGTTTGCGGTTTCGCCCGCCGCGCCGTCAGCCGTCTTGGCCTGTTCGTTGGCGAAGGTGGCCTGCGAGTTCAAGCGGCCCGCGGTATGGCGCATCTCATGGGTGCGCTCGGCGAGTACTTTGAGGATCGTCTCCACCTTGTTGCGGAAGACGTCGATAGCATTGTGGGTGGCCTCTGACCGGGCTTCGCGCTCTTTGGTTGCAGTCAGCGCTTCCTTCTCCATCCGGATACGATTGATCTCGCCCGTGCGCAGATCTTCCACAGCCCGGAACAGATCGCCCAGCTCATCCTTGCGTTCGACGCCTCTCACCTGGAACTCATATTCCCCTTGCCGCACCCGGGCTATGCCGTTCACCACTGCGCCGAGATTGCTCAGAATCACGTTCATGAGAATGGCGGCGGCGGCAATAGCAATGAACGCACCACTCACCCCCAGCACGATGGTGAAGTTGCGCTGGCTTTCAAAGGCAGCGTCGATTTGCGGACCGATCCGATCCTGCAACGCGACATTGCTTGCAACCAACCTGTCCACCACTTCCGCCATTTCGGGACCAATGCGATCGAGCTCTTCCACTGCAATGGCATCGATTTCGAGACTGCGCGTCATCGCAGCGTCATAATCTGAGAGCAGCTCCTCGCTGGCCAGTGACAGGTCCGTCGCCAGTTGTTGCAGCGCATCCGGTGCAGAAGCGACCACACCGCGCATAAGCTCGACCATTTCAGAGAATTCCGCGCGGCTTCGGTCTGCGTCGGCGCCGTTGGCCTTCTCGATTGCGCTCCGGCCATAATAACGGCCCAGCATCAGGGATTGGCGCGCGTCCGCAAGATTCAAAAGGATTTGCTGTGCGCCGAGCATTTCCGAAAGGCCCATCGCATCGCCCAGTTCGGTGCGTAGGTCTCGACCGGCGGCCCGCAGGCGCTCCGCTTCAATCTCCAGCGCCAAACGGGTTTGGGAATAGCGGTCGAATGCATCAGCATATTCTGACGCCAATTGACGTATCTGCTGCTTGTCCTGCGCCATGCCGGGATCGGTAATCAGATCAATGGAAGAGGTGATAGACGCCTCAAGCTCGCTCTGGGCGTCTTGAACCCGTCCCCGGTTTCCAGCACTTGGCGTGACGCGGAAGGAAAACGCCGCATTACGCAAGGTCGCCACGCCGTCCTGTGTCTCAGCCAGCGCCAGGGAGGTTCGAGCCGTCGACCGATATTCCGTGAAATTGCCCCGACTGGTGATGGCGGAGTACAAACCGACGCCAACGAGCGCCAGCACGATTAAGCCGATCATGCCAAACCCACCGAAAAGCTGGGTCTTCAGCGATAGATTTTTGAGCACGATGCTCTCCCTGTCAGTACATCACAAGCTGACAGAATGGCGCCAATTCGGCTCAGGATTGTAAACCACCTGCGTAATGCCTCCTGAGAGGCGTTCCCGCCTAAGGGTATGCATAGACATAACAACAACCTTATGGGTTGTTTGATTAATCTCGCTCGATCCGAGCTTTGCCCCGGCCGATGGCCAACGCCTTGATCACGCCACGCAGGGTTCGGATCTCCTGCTGCGTTAACCCTCCGCGCGCAAAAATATTGATCAGGTTCTGCATCATCAGCGGTGTTTTTTCCGGCGGATAGAAAAAGCCGGCGCGATCCAGCTCATCCTCGAGATGCGTGTAGAGCCCCTGGAGCTCGTCCAGACTGGCGCGGTCTTCAAGCGGCTTGAACTCTGACGGCGCCGGATCGCCCGCCCGCCATTCATGGGCCAGCACGCCCACCGCCATGGACAGATTGAGCGAGGAGAAATTGCGGTCGACCGGCAAGGTGATGATGGCGTTCGAGATTGTGATCGCCGTATTGGGCAGGCCGGACTTTTCCGCCCCGAACAATACGCCCACACGTTGACCCGCCTGGATATGCCCGCGAATCTCCGACATGGCGGCGCGGGCCGTATGCACGGGTTTGACCATATTGCGCGGCTGCGCCGTGGTCGCAAACAGCATCTGGCAATCGGCGACCGCGTCCTCCAGCGTCGCGAAAACGCGCGCCTGATTGAGAACGGGCGAATCCGTGGCCATAGTCTCGGCCTTGGGGTTGGGCCAGCCATCGCGGGGATTGACGATTCGCAATTCCGGAATCCCGAAATTGCCCATCACCCGACAGGCCGCGCCGATGTTTTCACCCATTTGCGGCTCGACCAGGATGAAGACGGGGTTCTGAGCTTCGACCAAGGTCGGGTCTGACTGAGTCACGGGCGCCCTCTTTCTCTTACAGCGGTGCGGTGCTAGACACCCGCCACACATTCGTCCACCCCTCGACGCGGCACGTCGCATTTTGCTTGTGCGACACCTCTGCCCACAGAACACGGAAGATACGCTTCATGGCCAAGATCAAAGTCGACAATCCGGTCGTCGAACTCGACGGCGACGAGATGACCCGCATCATCTGGGCGCTGATCAAGGAAAAGCTGATCCTGCCCTATCTGGACATCGACCTGAAATACTACGATCTCTCGATCGAGAAACGCGACGAGACCGATGACCAGATCACGGTTGAGTCCGCCGAAGCCATCAAGCATTACGGCGTTGGCGTGAAATGCGCGACCATCACGCCCGATGAAGCCCGCGTGGAAGAGTTCGGCCTGAAGAAAATGTGGCGCTCGCCCAACGGCACCATCCGCAACATTCTGGGCGGCGTGGTGTTCCGCGAACCCATCGTGATCAAGAACGTGCCGCGGCTGGTTCCCGGCTGGACCAAGCCGATCGTCATCGGTCGTCACGCCTTTGGCGACCAGTACAAGGCCACCGACATGCTGGTGCCGGGTCCGGGCAAGCTGACCCTGACCTATACTCCGGCGGACGGTGGTGAGCCGATCACCCATGAAGTGTTCGATTTCCCGAGCTCCGGCGTCGCCATGGGCATGTATAACCTTGATGAATCCATCAAGGATTTCGCCCGCGCCTCGCTGCGCTATGGCCTGGATCGCGGCTGGCCGGTGTATCTGTCCACCAAGAACACCATCATGAAAGCCTATGACGGCCGCTTCAAAGACATCTTCCAGGCGGTCTTCGACTCTGAGTTCAAGGCGGATTTCGACGCCAAGGGCATCACCTACGAGCACCGTCTGATCGACGACATGGTCGCCGCGGCCATGAAATGGTCGGGCGGTTTCGTCTGGGCCTGTAAGAACTATGACGGCGACGTTCAGTCTGACACCGTGGCGCAGGGCTTTGGCTCGCTGGGCCTGATGACGTCGGTGCTGATGACCCCGGATGGGAAAACCGTCGAAGCCGAAGCGGCGCACGGCACGGTGACCCGTCACTATCGCCAGCACCAGCGCGGCGAGAAAACCTCGACGAACTCCATCGCTTCGATCTTCGCCTGGACCCGTGGCCTGAAATATCGCGGCAAGATGGACGGCAACGAACAGGTCGTTCAGTTTGCTGAAGATCTGGAAGCCACCATCATCGGCACCGTGGAAGCGGGTTACATGACCAAGGACCTGGCGCTTCTGGTCGGCGACCAGCAGGGCTGGCTGTCCACCGAAGGCTTCCTGGACGCCGTGGCCGAGCGCTTTGCTGAAGTCATGAAAGACCGCGTTTAAGCCTTCGCGCTGACACGCTTGAACGAAAAGGCCGGGCGCTTCGCCCGGCCTTTTTTATGATTTCAAACCCTGTCAGGCATTTTCCGACGCGTAGACATCCTCGCGTTCCGCCGCCAAGCGGTCACGGACAATATCGCCGGACAGCCCCAGATCTTCCAGCGCCCGCCCCGCCAGCTGAAGCGCGGCTTCGGCCGTCTCCAGCGTGACATGGCTGGCGCCGGCGGCGGCCAGCTCGACCGCATGGCGGCGGTCGCGCCCCCGCGCGATGATCAGCGCGTCAGGTCGCAGAGTACGCGCCGCCCGCACCATGTCGGACGCTTTTTGCGCATCATCGACGGTCACCACGAACATGTCCGCCCGCGCGGCGCCGGCCCGCTCCAGAAACTCAGCCCGGCCCGCATCCCCGTAAAACACAGGCCAGCCTTCCTCGCGGCCCTTGGCGACCTTCTCCGCGCTCATATCGAGGGCGACCATGGACACATTCTCGGTCTCCAGCACCCGCGCCATGGTGCGGCCCACCCGGCCAAATCCGGCGATGATCACATGCCCTTCCAGATCAACCAGGTCAGAGGGCAGCTCGGACTGTCCAACGCCATCTTCCGTCGGGGTCGACAGCTTGCGGCCAATCGCAGCCAGGGCCGGCGTGAGCAGCATGGACAGCCCCGCGATGGCGGCGACGATTGTGGCGGTTTCAGGCGGGATGACATCGCCGGCATTGGCGGTGGCGAGGATTACAAAGGCGAACTCACCCGCCGGCGCCAGCAGAAACGCCGCTTCCAGCGACAAGCGATGGTCTCCTGCGAACAGGCGGCACGCCAGATAGACGAGCAGCCCCTTCACGATCAGCATGCCGACCAGCCCCGCCAGCACCAACCCGACATTCTGCCAGACCGCGCCCAGGTCGAGCCCCATGCCCACGGTCATGAAGAACACGCCGAGCAGCAGCCCCTTGAAGGGCTCAAGGTCAATCTCGGCCTGATGCTTGAACTCGGTCTCCCCCAGCATCAACCCGGCCAGGAATGCGCCCAGAGCCAGCGACAAACCGGCCCCCGCGGTGAGCATGGAGGCGCCTACGACCACCGCCAGCGTCAGCGCCATCAACAGATCGCGACCGCCCGCCTTCGCCACCAGACGGAAGACCGGACGCAGCACCAGACGGCCGAGCAACAAGATCCAGGCCAGCGCCAGCACGCCCTGAAACAGCGCGCTGAGCAAAGCGGCGCCGATATCAGCGCCAGAATCGCGGGTGAGAAAGCCCACAAGGATCAAGATGGGCGCCACCAGAATGTCCTGCATCAACAAGACCGACAGCGAGGCGCGCCCCACGGGAGCGGCGGTGCGGCGCTCTTCAGCCATGATCTGCATGACGATGGCGGTGGATGACAAAGCCAGCGCCAGACCGATCACAAGAGCCGTCGGCGCGGTTTGTCCGATCACGAAACTGGCGACGCCGAGCACAGCCGCGCTGCCAAACGCCTGCAACCCGCCCGCGCCAAACACAGCGCGGCGCAATTGCCAGAGCCTCTGGAACGATAATTCCAGCCCCAGCAAGAAGAGTAGGAACAAGATACCAAGTTCTGCGAAGGGCTTGGCGGCTTCAGGTTCTGAAATCGTCAACCATTCCAACACCGCAAATCGTTCGGCGAGGCCGCCAAGCGCGAACGGGCCGAGCGCCAGACCTGCAATGAGGAAGCCAAGCACGGAACTGAGTTTGAACAGGCGAAAGAGCGGCACCACCACGCCCGCGGCGATCAGGAAGACGACCGCATCTTTCAACCAGACTTCATAGCCATGCCCGTGTTCCATCACGCTTCCCCGCTCACCTGATTGGCCATCAGGTTAACCTTAAACAGGAAAGTCCAGACGGTTTATGAACGTGGTGCACAAATTCGGTGCGACATGTCCGCCCCGTTTGTTTCAGGCTCCGATTGGACCGCCATCGCGCTTCAAGGTCACAAACACTTCCGAGGCGATGCGCCAGTCATCACCATCCAGCCGCCATTTGGCGAAGTAGCGGCCTGCATAGCGCACTTCAAAGCCCTGGGCCGACCATTGACCTTTCCAGCGCCCGGTCTCCGCCGCCAACAGACCATCCTCGCCCACATCGATGCGCATGGGCGTGCGCACATAGCTGACATCGGGCGCCTGATTGATGATGGAGCGCCAGGCGGCAAGCTGCGCGTCGCGCCCCGCCATCAGCTCGGCGTCATCGCCGGGCGTCAGGGTGCAATCCTCGCACAAGGCCCGCTCGATGCTGTCAAAATCACGGGCCGACAACGCGTCATTGAAAGCGGAACGGGCGGCGGCGATCTGTTTCGCCACCGCCTTGTCGCCGGTCATCTGAATATCCGCGCCCGGTTTGGCTCGCTTGACCATCAGCCCGCCAGCGCGCTGCGAATGGCGGCCAGCGCGTCTTCGGCCTTGGCGCCATCGGGTCCGCCGGCCTGAGCAAAATCAGGACGACCGCCGCCCCCCTTGCCGCCTACGGCGCCCACGGCTGCGCGCACCAGATCCACCGCACTCATCGCGCCCGCAAGGTCATCGGTCAGGCCCACGGCGAGCGCCGCCTTGCCCTCATTGACGCCCACAAAGGCTGCAACGCCTGAGCCCATCTGTTTGCGCGCTTCGTCCACCAGACCGCGCAAATCCTTGCCGCCGACGCCTTCGACGACGCGGGCGATCAACTTCGTACCATTAATCTCTTCCGGGCCCGCTGGCGCTGAAGCGCCGCCGCCCCCGCCCATGGCGAGCTGTTTCTTGGCGTCCGCCAGCTGACGCTCCAGCGTCTTGCGTTCAGCCTGCAAGGCGGCGACGCGCTCCACCAGCTCATGGGTGGGCACTTTCAGAGACAACGCGGCGGTCTTGGCCTTGTTGGCTTCAGTCTCCAGCCATTGACGGGCGGCTTCGCCGGTCAGGGCTTCCAGACGGCGCACGCCGGAACTGACCGAGCTCTCGCCCACGATCTTGAACAGGGCGATATCACCGGTGCGGTCCACATGAATGCCGCCGCACAGCTCAACCGAATAGGCTTTGTCGTCATCATTCAGAGACTCGCCCATGGCCAGCACGCGCACGGTGTCGCCATATTTCTCGCCAAACAGCGCCAGCGCGCCCGCCTCAATCGCTTTCTCCGGCGTCATTTCGGCGATTTTCGCGTCGGCGTTCTGACGGATCACAGCGTTGACCTGCGCCTCAATGGCTTGAGTCTCGTCTTCGCTCAGCGCCTTGGCGTGGGAGAAGTCAAACCGCAACCGGTCCGGCCCCACATAAGAGCCTTTCTGGGTCACATGCGGCCCCAGCACATCACGCAGCGCGGCGTGCAACAGATGGGTGGCGGAGTGGTTGGAGCGCACTTTGGTGCGGCGCTCGGCGTCCACCTTCAGAGACGCCGGATCGCCCAGCTTGATCGCCCCGCGCTCGAGCACTCCGATATGAGCGTAGACCTCGCCGGCGCGCTTTTGCACGTCGGTGACGGTGAATACAGCGCCCGTATCGAAGGTGATCACACCCGCATCGCCGATCTGGCCGCCACCCTCAGCGTAGAATGGCGTGGACTTGAAGATCAGCTCGGCGCCCGCGCCCTCGGTCAGCTCGGACTGCTCCGCCCCGTCGGCGACAATGGCGGTGAGTTCAGACTGTCCGTCATGGCTTTGATAGCCGGTGAACTGGGTCGCGCCGAGGCGGTCCCGGACCTCAAACCACAGGGCTTCGGGCGCAGCCTGGCCCGACCCGCTCCAGCTGGCGCGCGCCTCAGAGCGCTGGCGCTCCATGGCGGCGTCAAACCCGGCCTGATCCACGCTCAGCCCACGCGTGCGCAGGGCGTCTTCGGTCAGGTCGAGCGGGAAGCCATAGGTGTCATAAAGCTTGAACGCAGTCTCTCCCGGCAGAGCGTCGCCGTCCTTGAGGTCGGCGGTCGCCTCCTCCAGCAGCGTCAGGCCGCGGCCCAGCGTCCGCTGAAAGCGTTCTTCCTCGCCGCGCAGGGTCTCCTCGATCGCCGGCAGAGCGCGCGGCAATTCGGGGAAGGCGTCGCCCATCTCGTCAGACAGGGTTTTCGCAAGGCCGAACAGCACCGGCTCATTCGCGCCCAGAAGGTGCGCATGGCGCATGGCGCGGCGCATGATCCGGCGCAGCACATAACCGCGGCCTTCATTGGACGGCGTGACCCCGTCAGCAATCAGGAAGGAGGTGGAACGCAAATGGTCGGCGATGACCCGATGGCTGGCCAGCGCGTCCCCCTCGGCCTTCACCTTGAGCGCCTCTTCAGAAGCGTTGATCAGGGTTTTGAACAGGTCCACATCATAATTGTTGTGAACGCCCTGCAGCACCGCTGCGATACGCTCAAGCCCCATGCCGGTGTCGATGGAGGGTTTGGGCAGGTTGATGCGCTCCCCGCCCGCCTGCTGTTCATATTGCATGAACACCAGGTTCCAGATTTCGATAAAGCGATCGCCATCCTCTTCCGGGCTGCCCGGAGGGCCGCCCCAGATCTCCGGGCCGTGATCAAAGAAGATTTCCGAGCACGGACCGCACGGACCCGTATCGCCCATGGACCAGAAATTGTCCGAGGTGGAAATTCGGATGATCTTCTCGTCGGCAAGGCCCGCAATCTTGCGCCAGAGCGCCGCCGCCTCTTCATCTTCGGCATAGACCGTGACCAGGAGCTTGTCCTTGGGCAGGGCGAATTCGCGGGTGACCATGGACCAGGCAAACTCGATCGCCTGTTCCTTGAAATAGTCGCCGAACGAGAAATTCCCCAGCATTTCAAAGAAGGTGTGGTGGCGCGCGGTATAGCCGACATTATCAAGGTCATTGTGCTTGCCGCCCGCCCGCACGCATTTCTGAGAGCTGGTGGCGCGCGAATAGTCGCGGCGTTCCGCGCCGGTGAAGACGTTCTTGAACGGCACCATGCCAGCGTTCACAAACAGCAAGGTCGGATCGTCCTGCGGCACGAGCGGCGCGGACTGAACGATCTCATGGCCCTCTTTGCCAAAGAAATCGAGAAACTGGCGGCGAATATCGCGCAAGGCTGTCATGTATGCACTCCGGGCGCTGGCGCGCGGCGTTGAGAGGAGGGTCGCCTGCTCTGACGGCGACCTTTGGGTGTTGGTTCACCCCCATATACGAACGGGCGCCCGGCAAAGCCAAGCGCCCGTTGTAGATTCATCACCGTTTTGGCGGTGAAGGATGCGGTGAGGCCTGTCTGAAACTAGCCCGTAGCCTCATCGTCCAGATCATCATCCTCGCCCGGGCCCACCAGCAGCTCGTCCGCGATCAGGCCCGCATTCTTACGCACCTGGGCTTCGATCTTGTTCGCCATTTCGGGATGGTCGAGCAGGAATTGGCGCGCGTTTTCACGGCCCTGCCCGATGCGTTCGGAGTCGTGCGAATACCATGAACCCGATTTCTCGATGATATTGCCCTTCACGCCCAGATCGAGCAGTTCGCCTGTTTTGGAGATGCCTTCGCCATAAAGGATGTCGAACTCCACCTCGCGGAAGGGCGGCGCCACCTTGTTCTTGACCACTTTGACGCGGGTCTGGTTGCCGATCACTTCGTCGCGGTTCTTCAGCGCGCCGATGCGGCGGATATCCAGGCGCACGGAGGAGTAGAATTTCAGCGCATTGCCGCCGGTCGTGGTTTCGGGGCTGCCGAACATCACGCCGATCTTCATGCGGATCTGGTTGATGAAGATCACCAGACATTTTGATTTGGAGATCGAGCCGGTGAGCTTGCGCAGCGCCTGGCTCATCAGGCGGGCCTGAAGACCGGGCAGCGAGTCGCCCATATCGCCTTCCAGCTCCGCCCGCGGGGTCAGGGCCGCCACGGAGTCGATCACCAGAACGTCAATGGCGCCCGAGCGCACCAGCGTGTCGGCGATTTCAAGCGACTGCTCGCCGGTATCAGGCTGGGAGACCAGAAGCTCGCCCACATCCACGCCCAGCTTGCGCGCATAGACCGGGTCCAGCGCGTGCTCGGCGTCCACGAACGCCGCGACGCCGCCGCTTTTCTGGGCTTCGGCGACGGTGTGCAGCGCCAGCGTGGTCTTACCGGAACTCTCCGGGCCGTAAATCTCGACGATGCGGCCTTTCGGCAGGCCGCCCACGCCCAGCGCGATATCCAGGCCCAGAGAGCCGGTGGAAATCGCCTGAATGTCCTGGTCCGGCTTGGCGCCCAGCTTCATCACCGAACCTTTGCCAAAGGCGCGATCAATTTGAGTCAGGGCCGCTTCAAGCGCTTTTTGTTTATCCATGTCGCCGTCTTTCACCACGCGCAGATTTGACTGTGCCATCAGGTCGGCCCTCCTTATTTCACGCCCGACCGAGTCGGGCAATGAAGGTGACCGTACTTATTTTGTTCCCGGAACACAAGCGGAACATTTAGCGCGAACGCCGCTTTCTCGACAGCTGAGCGCAATCAGCCGCTTAGCATGAAGACTAGGCGCGTTGCCGCGCCGCCAGCTCCTGCTTCACCCGTTCAGCCAGCTGCTGGATGTCGAAGGGCTTGGGCAGGAAAGAAATCTCGAGATCATCAGACAAAGTGTCGGAAAACTCTTCCTTGGCGTAACCGGAAATGAAGACGATTCGCGCACCGCCCAGAAGGTGACGCGCTTCTTTGAGCAGGCCGGGGCCGTCGAGCCCGGGCATCACCACGTCTGAAATCAGAAGATCAAAGCTCTCGGGCTCATTCTCCAGAATCTCGAGCGCCTCTTCGCCGTCGCACGCTTCCACAACCTCATAGCCGCGGCGCACCAGCGTCTTGGCTGCGATGGCGCGCACTGCGTCTTCATCCTCGACAAACAGGATGCGGCCGCGTCCGGCGAGATCAGAAGGTTCAGGCTCGGCGGTCTTGGCCGCTTCCTCACGGGCGAGCTCGGTTTCCTCTTCCTCGCTCGGCACATGGCCGGGCAGATAGATGTGGAAGGTCGTGCCCTTGCCCAGTTCAGAATCCACAAACAGGAAGCCGCCTGATTGCTTGACCACGCCGTACACGGTCGCCAGGCCCAGCCCGGTGCCCTGTCCGGCCTCCTTGGTGGTGAAGAACGGCTCGAAGATCTTCTTCAGCGTCGCCTCATCCATGCCCGTGCCCGTATCGGACACATGGATCGCCGCCCAGTCGCCATCTTTGGGATTGGGCGCGCCGGCGCGCGCCACGTCTTCAGCGGTGACCGCCTCGGTGATAATGGTGAGAACGCCGCCGCCCTGAGATTTCATCGCGTCACGGGCGTTGGTGGCGAGGTTAACCAGGATATTGTCGATCTGGTTGCGGTCCGCCCGCACCAGCGGCAGATCGCGGCCATGCTTGATGTCGAGCCGAACGGTCTCTTCCAGGATCTGGCCCAGCATGATCGAGCAATCAGACAAGACGTCAGAGACATCAAAGACGGTGTTGCGGAACGTTTGCTTGCGCGAGAACGCCAGCAGCTTGCGCACCAGCCCCGCCTGGCGGGTCACGGTGGAGTTGATCTGCTGCAAGTCCTGATAGGACGGATCGCCCACCGGGTGCCGGTTCAACAGCTCGCCCACATTCAGCCGGATCGCGGTGAGCATATTATTGAAATCATGCGCCACGCCGCTGGCCAGCTGGCCGACCGCCTGCATCTTGCCGGCCTGGGCGACTTGTTGCTCCAGCGCTTTCCACGACGACACGTCCACCACATAGGCGACACGCTTGCCATCGCGAGACGGAGACAGGAAAACCTGCACGGCGCGCTCGCCATCCTCGCCCGCTCTCAGGCGCACTTCGCTGGGCTCGCCCCGTCCCGCCAGCGCCGCCGCCAGCACATTGTCGATACGGCCGTCATCGCCGAAATCAAACAGGTCTTCAAACTTCGCGCCTGGCACGGCGGCGCCGCCCGAGAGCTTGAGCAAGGCCGGGTTGGCGTCTTCGATCACGGCAACCGCAGGATCGGCGTCGTCCAGACGCGCGACGCCAAACGGAGCGGTGGCGAACATTTCATCAAACGAGCCGCCCGCCAGCGCGCTGGCGCTCGACGACGCATCTCCCGGCTCAGCCGCCGCCACAGCGGGAGGCGCGCCGGTGGCGGACAGCTCATAAACCACGGCGCGCGCCCTGGATGGTCGCTCATCGCTCCAGCTGACGCAGATCACCACCGGGCTTTCCTCGCCATCCACGCGCTTGAGACGGGCGTCGAGCCGGATCACCCCGTCCGCGCCCCGCGACTGGGCAAAGGCGTCAGCGGTGTCGCCAGTGGTGATGTCTTGTAATTTCAGCGCCATGTCTTCGCCGACCCCGACCCAGCTGCGCAAGGTGGCGTTGGCGGCCAGCACCCGGCCCTCGGCATCGGCGGAGAACAGGCCGACCGGCGCATGATCGGTCCAGTCCGGCGCCGTGTCTGCGTCCAGCGAACCGTCATCGCGCAGCTCGGAGAAGCGCCAGAGGGTCGCGCCATCGTCCAGTGCCGAGATGTCGGCGCTGTAGACCACGCTTTCTCCGCCGCCCAACGGGATGCGTCCGACAATTTCATGGGCCGTTTCGCCTGCGCTCGCAGCCCGGTTGAGACGATAGACCGCCCCCGCGCCGGCGCCGCTGAACAGGCGCTCGGGCACTGCGGGCGTCCCTGCGCCCTTGGCCCCGATCAGCGTATCCGCCAATTTGACATAAGCCGGATTCGCCCAGGCCACCCGGCCTTGCGCATCCGTGATCAGAACCGGGTCAGGCCAGAGCCCCATGGCGGTGGCCGCAGCCCCGCCCGCACGCTTGCGCTCACCGCCTTCAAGCAAGGAGCGCCCCGCGGTTTCACCCGCCGCCAGCGCATACATCAAGAGCAGCGCGACAGAGGCGATGCCGGACAGCAAAATGACACCGTTCCACCCCGCGCCTGCGCCGGCGACAATCGCCACAGCCGCAGCCGCCAGCGCGCCCAGGCTCGCCACCCAGAAGATCAGCCGGGTCAGGGGCCGGGTCAGCGCCCCCTCGCCCGCCGCCGGCCTTGCAGCCGGTGCAGACGCCGGATCAGCGACGGGCTCAGCCACAGCGTCGGCGCGTTGGGCGGAAAGCGGGAGGTCTGACATGACAGGCTCCGATTGGTGCAGGCCGACACGCCAAATGACGCACCGGCGGATCCATGATTCGAACACGCAGTCTCACAGGTTAAAGTTAACCATATTTCAGCGAGACGGTACGAAATCGTGCGTTCAGCGCCCGGATCAGAACTTCGGCGCCTTGCCCGCCAGCGTCAGCACATAGCCGATGACCTTGGCCACTGCCGTGAAATGCTCGGGCGGGATCACTTCCTCAAGCTCCACGCTGGCGAACAATCCGCGCGCCAACGGCGGGTCCTCGACGATGGGGATGTTGTGCTCCTTGGCCAGTTCGCGAATGCGCAGGGCGACATCATCGGCGCCCTTGGCCACACAGATCGGCGCGGGCGTGCGGCCTTGCTCATACTCCAGCGCCACGGCGTAGTGGGTCGGGTTGGTGATCACCACAGCCGCGTCCGGCACCCGCGCCATCATGCGCCGCTGGGCGCGCTCCTGACGAATCTGGCGCAGTTTCGCGCGCACCATCGGATCGCCTTCGGTGTCCTTCATCTCATCGCGGATTTCCTTGCGGCTCATCTTGTTGCGATCGATGTACTGCTTGCGCTGAAACAGGAAGTCGAGCACGGCGATGGCGGTGTAAGCGATCAGGGCAGCGATCATCAGCTGGATGGCGGCGGTATAGACCTCTTGCAGAATACCGATGGGCGCGACGCCCGGCATCACCGCCAGCTCGTTGCGCCGCGGCCAAAGCGCCAGGGCGATGGCGAACCCGACCACCGTCATCTTGGCGACGCCCTTGAAAAAGTTCATCCAGCCTTCAGGGCCGAACATGCGGGTCAGGCCCTTCACCGGATCGAGTTTGTCGAGCTTGGGCGCGATTTTCTTGGGCGTGAACATCACGCCGGTCTGGACCAGATTGCCGAAAATCGCCGCGACCAGAAGCATGGCGAAAGCCAGCCCTGTCACCACCACCAGACGCAAGGCGGTCGCCGCCGCCAAGGTCACCGCGCCTGTGGGATCCACCGCCAGTTCATGCGGCTGCGCCAGAAACACCTGCATCATCTCCGCCAGGCTGCGTGACATCCCCGGCGCCAGAAAGGCCATCATCGCCAGGCCAGCTGTCAGGGTGAACCAGCCTGACACCTCCTGAGATTTGGGAACATCGCCTTCCTCGCGCGCCTGGCGGAGTTTTCGGTCTGTCGGTTCTTCTGTCTTTTCTGACTTGTCTTCGCCTTCCGCCATGACGCCCGCCTCAGTTCAGCGTCGCGGTGAAGCGCTCATAGCGCTCCGCCCACACCATCACCATGGCGCCCAGCGACATGGCCATAATGGAAAAGCCGATCAGGATGTTGAGCGGCATGGCGATGAAGAAGATTTGCGCCTGCGGCATCAGGCGCGACAACACGCCCAGGCCCAGATAGAACACCAGACCGAACACAATCAGCGGGCTGGCGATCTGAACCCCGATGATGAACGCGTCGATGAACAGGCCCAGCGCCCAGAAGGCCGCATCCCCCCACATCGGCGCCTCGCCAGCCGGCATCAGCTCGTAAGAGCCCGCCGCCGCCAGCAACATCTGCTGATGCAGCGGCGTGATCAGAACGATGACGATGAAGATCAGGTTCAAAAACTGGGCGGGCAGCACGCCGGCCTGACCCTGGGCGGGGTCAAAGGACTGCGCCATGGCGAGGCCGGTCTGGTAGCCGATGATCTGGCCCGCAATCGCGCCCGCAGTCAGAAGGATGCGCGACGCCGCACCGATCATCACCCCGATCAGGGTTTCAAGCGCCACAAGAACGCCGACCCCCGCCAGCGTTTCCGGCGGCGGCGGCAGCATGGGCGCTATGGACGGGCCGACCACAAACGAGAAGGCCAGCGCGAACGCCAGACGCAGGCGCACCGGGATCGAGGTTTCACCAATGCCGGGCATCAGCATCAGGATTCCGCCCATGCGCGCAAACACCATGGCGGCGGCGAAAATTGTGAGCGAAAGATCAAAACCGGCCAACATGGCCGTCAGCCTGCGATGATTCGGTCGGCAATGGTTTGCATGAAGCCGGCCAGAAGCGCGCCCATCATCGGCAGGAAGATCAGAAGCGCCAGAAAGATCACGATGATTTTCGGCACGAAGACCAAAGTCATTTCCTGCACTTGGGTCAGGGCCTGAAACAGGGCGATCAGAACGCCCACGGCCAAGCCGATCAGCATGACCGGCGCCGCCATGCCCAGCATCACCCAGATCGCTTCTGCGCCAATGTCGAGAACCTCGCCTGCGGTCATGATGGCTTCCTTTTGTTGCGCCCATAGCGCCGCACTGACTGCATGCACGGATTCTGTGCCAAAGCGCAAAACGTCCCGGGTATAGTTATATGCGTCGCGCTTCGTTTAACGATTTGTCATGTTGGCGCGCATTGGCGCAATCGCCGTCAGGGTGCAGCATGAAGCGTTATGTGGCGGGGTCTATCCGCCTTGGGGAGACATTCATGTTCAAGACACTTCTTTGCAGCGCCGCCTCGGTCGCGCTTCTGACCGCCGGGTCAGCGCTCGCCCATGACGGCGCGCACGTCAACGCCGCTCTGGTCAACGTCGCCAGCGTCACTCAACAGGCTGAGCTAACAGAAACCGAGCGCCTGTATGAGGCCTTCCAGGCAGCCTTCATGGAGGAGGTGTCGCGCTCTCCGGAAACCCAGACCTATCTGGGCCTGATCGCGGACAGCGACGCCTATGGCCGTTGGGATGACCGGTCTGACGCGCGCCAGATTGAGGATTATGAACGCGGCCAGGCCCGCGTTCAGCAGATGCAAGCCGACTTTGACCGCGATCTGCTGACCGACGCCGGCAAGGTGTCTTACGATCTCGCAATCAGCCTGGCCGAGAACGAGGCGCGCCAGTTCGCCGTACGCGACAGCCGCTATGTTTTCTCACCCATGGGCGATGCCGTTTCCGGCCTGACCACCTTCCTGATCAACAATCATCGCGTCGGCACGCAAGGACACGCCGAGGCCTATGTCTCACGCCTGGAAGGCATTGGCGCAGTGATCGACACGCTGACTGAGCGCGCCGAGGAACGCGCCGCCAACGGCGTAACCCTGCCGCTCTTCGCCTATCCACGCCTGACCGCCGCGGCCCAGTCGCAACTGACCGGCGCCCCGTTTGAAAACGGCGCCGAAGACAGCGCGCTGTTCGCCGACTTCAAAGCCAAGGTCGACGCGCTCGACATTGGCGATGACGTCAAGGCGGATCTGGTGATGCGCGCCGAAGATGCGTTGTTGAACATTTATGTGCCGGCCATGCAGCGCTATATGGCGGCGCTCGATCGCATGGAAGCGATCTCTGATGATCGCGCCGGGGTGTGGAAGCTGCCCAATGGCGAAGCCGCCTACGCCGCCTCTCTGGCGCAGTTCACCACCATTCCCGACATGACCGCCGAACAGATCCACGAGCGCGGCCTCGCAGAAGTCGAGCGCATTCATGGCGAGATGCGCGAGATCATGGCTCAGGTCGCGTTTGAAGGCAGCGTGCAGGATTTCTTCGCCTATATGCGCACCGCCGAACAGTTCCAGCTGCCCAACACGCCCGAAGGCCGCCAGGAGTATCTCGATCGCGCCACAGTCGTGATTGAAGACGTGATGGAAGTCGCGCCGCAGTATTTCGACACTCTGCCCGAAGCGCCGCTGGAAGTGCGCGCAGTCGAGCCCTGGCGTGAAGCGACAGCCACCGGCGCCTTCTATAACCCGCCCGCGCTCGATGGCTCGCGACCGGGCTATTATTACGTCAACCTGTCCCAAATGCAGGACAATCCCACCTATCTTCTGGAAAGCCTGTCGCTGCACGAAGGCGCGCCGGGCCACCACTTCCAGATCGCGCTGACCCAGGAACTCGAAGACGTGCCGATGTTCCAGCGCTTTGCGTGGAATTCCGCCTATGGCGAAGGCTGGGCGCTCTATACCGAATGGCTGGGCAAGGAGATGGGCTTTTACGAAGACCCGTATTCGGACTTTGGCCGGCTCTCTTATGAAGTCTTCCGCGCTGCGCGGCTGGTGGTCGATACCGGCATCCATCACTATCAATGGGACCGCGAGCAAGCGATTGCGTACATGCTGGACGCAACCCCGATGACCGAAGGCGACATCACCCCTGAAGTCGAGCGCTACATTGTCTGGCCTGGCCAGGCCGTGTCTTACAAAATCGGCATGATCTTCATCCAGGACCTTCTGTCCCAGGCTCAGGAAGAACTCGGTGACGATTTCAGCTGGGGCGGCTTTCATGACGCGGTTCTGACCGCAGGCCCCCTGCCCTTGCCCATGCTGGAAGACCGCGTCAACGCCTGGATCGATACTGTGCAAGCAGGCTAACCCCCTCACCCCGCCTGCTTCACAGCAGAAACCCCGCAAGGCCTGCAGCCTTGCGGGGTTTTTAATGCTCACTTTTGGAGCATATACGCATCACATTAGAGCACACATTACTGAATATTCATATTTGCGGCGGTGCACGATTGCCTCCCTGTTCCGAGTGCGCAGTCTTTTCTGGTTGGCCTGAAGTCTAAAAGACCAGGCTCTAATTGGGGAAAGACACATGAACACCTTTGTGAAAGACCGCAGCTTGCGTGCGCTTGTCCTGGCGGGGGCCTCGCTGAGCGCGCTGATGGCGGCGCCGGCATATGCACAATCTGAAGCGGAAAGCGCAGACGAGCGGTCCTCAAGCGACACGATCATCGTGACCGGCTCGCGGATCCAGACGGATAACACGCTGGACGCCCCCAGCCCGGTTGTCGCACTTGGCGGGGATGATATTCGCACGTCCGGTCAGCTGGATATCGGCGCCCTTCTGCGCGAATCTCCGCAATTGCAAGCCTCGCTGCCCGGCAGTTTCTCGGCGTTCAATGGCACGCCCCTGGGCGCCAGCCTCTTGAATTTGCGCAATCTGGGCACCGTGCGAACTCTGGTGCTCGAAGATGGTCGCCGTCATGTGTCTGCGATCGAGGGGACGGGGTCTGTCGACGTCAACACCATCTCCACCGGCCTGCTGGCCCGAACAGAAGTCCTGACGGGCGGCGCCTCGGCGGTCTATGGCGCTGACGCTGTCTCCGGTGTCGTCAACTTCATTCTGCGCGACGGCGGCTCCTTTGACGGGCTTGAGGTGCGCACTCAGGCCGGCATTTCAGGCGAAGGCGACGCTGAAGAGTTCTTTATCTCTGTCGCCAACGGCTTTGAAAGTGCGGACGGTCGCGGCTCCATGGTTTTCGCCGGCGAGTATCAAACAACCGAAGCGATTTTCGCAGGCGACCGCGACTTCGCCGGTTCCGGTCTGTTCAGTTTTGTGCCTAACAATCAGGCGACAGTGGCGGCGTTTGGTGTGGACCCTCGCTTCGCCAACACCTGGGTTCCTGATTTCCGTCTGCCGATTTCATCAGCTGGCGGCGTGATCTCGCTGTCAGGCAGCGCCTTTCTGGATGCTGCATTGTCAGGCGGGGTCCCGGGCTGTGATTTTCCCCTGGGATCGCAAAACATCCCCACCTGCCAATTCTTTGATGGTTCGACGCTGCGTCCGTACAATCCGGGCGATGTCTTCATCACGGCTTTTAACGCTAGCGGCGGTGACGGCGTACCGGCCGAACCTGATGATGAGTTGATACTGCCTGAGACCGAAAGGATGCTTTTCCAGACGGTGATGGATTACGACGTGACCGAGAACATCCGGTTCTTCGCAAACGCCAAATACGTCTTTACCGAAACCACCGAAAGCAATCAGGTCAACGGGTTCAACGACGACATTCCGATCGCTCTGGACAACCCCTTCATCCCTGCCGCGCTTTCCGCGCAGATCAGCCAGTTGCAAAGCGAAGGCGTGCCGGTCGATCTCGTCGTTTCTCGCGATGTCCTCGACACGACGGCGCGTTCAAACCCCGTAGCGGAACGCAAGATGTTCCGTATCGTCACCGGTTTTGAGGGCTATATCCCCCAACTCGGCCTCGATTACTCCGTGGCTTACAATTATGGTCGCACAGATGCGGACATCACCTCTCGCGTCCGTCTCGAGGATCGGTATTTCGCCGCGATCGACGCGGTGGTGGACCCCACAACGGGTGAAATCGTCTGCCGTTCGGATCTGGATCCGTCAGCTGTGCCGCCCACCTCGCCCTTCCCCTCCGCCAACAGCAATTTCGGCTTCAACACGTTCAATGCCGGTGACGGTCAGTGCGTGCCGATCAGCATTTTCGGGCCGAACTCCATCTCCCAGGAAGGGGCTGACTTCATCTTCCAGCCCGCCACCTCCCAGAACGAGATCGAGCAGGAAAATATCATCGCCAGCATCGCCGGCGACACATCCGCCTTCTTGACCCTTCCCGCAGGTCCTATCGGCTTTGCGGCGGGTTATGAATGGCGCAAGGAAACAAGCCGTTTCACGCCAGACAGCTATTCGTCAGCCGGTCTGACCTTCGGAACGCTCGATTCACGCTCCGGCCCCACCAACCCGTCCTCGGGCAGCTATGAGGTGACTGAGTTCTTCGGCGAATTGCTGGTGCCGGTGTTGTCGGACCTGCCATTCATTGAAGAGCTGGAGCTGACGGGCGCCTACCGTTATTCCGATTATGATCCGTTTGGAGAGACAGACACCTGGACCATTGGCGGCCGCTGGATGCCGGTGGAGACCCTGACCTTGCGAAGCACGTTCTCGCAAGCCGTGCGCGTCCCCAATATTGGTGAAGCCTTCGCCCCGACATTTGCGGCGACGCTGGGCGCGGATGACGACCCCTGCAATCAGAACTTCATCAATGCCGGGTCGCAATTCCGGGAAGCCAATTGCATCGCCCTGATCGGTAACGCCGTCGCCAACGGCACTTACGACTCCACGCAATTCCTGTCCGCTTTCGTGTCCGGCACAACGGGCGGCAACCCGGATTTGAGCCCCGAGGAAGCTGAAACGCTGACTGTCGGCGCGGTGTGGCGTCCTGATGGAGAGTTTGACGGTTTCTTCGACGGCCTGATCGTCACACTGGATTATTATGACATCCAGATTGACGGCCTGATCGACAGCCTGTCAGGCTTCGACATTGCGTCTAACTGCGTGGACGCACCCACCATCAACAATCAGTTTTGCGACGCGGTGGATCGCGACCCGACCAACGGGTTCATCACCGACTTCCGCTCGGGCTTCATCAACCTGGCGGCTGTAGAGGTCAGCGGCGTCGACTGGCGTGTGGATTACTCGTTTGATGCGCCCAGCTTCCTGCCTTTTGAGGATCCGGGTGTGATCACGCTCTCCACGTTGGGCACGCACTTCATCCAGAATGATGAAACCCGCGATGTGTCAGCACCCGAAGAAATCACCGACGTCCAAGGCACGTTCACGCGTCCGGACTGGATCTTCAACCTGAACGCAGACTGGATGATCGGCAATCTGTCTCTTGGCTGGGGCGGGCGCTATGAGGGCGACCAGCTGCTGCCGGGGCTTGGGCTTGAAGACATTGCCAACGACCCTGACTTCGTGGACCGGACTCACACCGGTTCCTCCTGGGTCCATGACTTCTCCATCGGGTATCTGATCACCGAAAAGCTTGAACTCTATGGCGGCATCAACAACGCCTTTGATGAAGAGCCCTATCTGGGCACGCTGTCGCGTCCCGCCGGGCCGCGAGGCCGCTTCTTCTATGCGGGCGTGAACGCAACCTTCTAAAGAAGGCCAGCGCACAAAAAGACACCCCCGGAGCCTTGGCTCCGGGGGTGTTTTGCATTCAGCCTTGCGAGACCGCCTAGATCGGCATGCGCAGGATTTCCTGATAGGCGCGGATGACCTGGTCGCGCACGGCGACAACGCTTTCGAGCTGAACTTCAGCGGCGGCCACAGCGGTGACCACATCCACCAGCTCCGCCTGCCCCGTGGCGGCCTGGGCGCTGAGCTGTTCAGACTGGCTCAGTGTCTCCTGAACCGATTGAACCGCGTTCATGACCATATCGCCGAAATCACCGCCCTCAGCCTGAGCAAGCTCGGCGGCGTTATTGGTCGAAGGCGTCACGCCAGCGGCCTGCTGGGCGGCGGCGGTATAGGCGCGGATAGCAGCGAGATCCATAAGTCAGCCCCTTTCTAGAGCCGGCGAAGCCAAGCGATTAACGGCGCAACAGGTCGAGCGTGCGCTCAAGCATGCGGCGCGTGCCTTCCACCATGGTCAGATTCGCCTCGTAGGAGCGCTGTGCATCACGCATGTCCATCAGTTCGACGAGCGAAGACACATTGGGATATTTCACATAGCCTTCGCCATCGGCCGCCGGGTGGCCCGGCTCATAGACCATGCGGAAATCGGACTCGTCGAGGGTGACGTCATTCATGCGCACGAGCTCGGTGCCGACCTGACGGTCAAACTCGGACTGGAACACCGGGATCTGACGCTGATACGGATCTTCATCCGCTGTCCGCGCCGTCGATTGAGCATTCGCGACGTTCTCGGCGATGACCCGCATGCGCGAGGACTGCGCGCGCAGGCCCGCTGCGGAAATCTGCAGGGTTTCAGAGACGCGATCGACCATAGCCGTCTGCCTTTCTGGCGTTGCTTAAGATCACTGACCCGGCGAGCGGCTCGCCATACGGATCATGTTCAGGCTCTTCTGATACAGGCTCAACGCCGTCTCAAACCGCATCCGGTTATCATTGGCGTCAACCATCTGCTCCTCGATGACGACCGAATTGCCGTTCGAGGTGGTTTCACTGTCCGGCGCCGTCTCGGTGCGGAATTGCCGCGAACCGGAGGCGCCGCCATCACCGCCATAATGCATGGCGTGCGTGGTGCGCAGCCCGCCTGCGGCCTGGGCCTGACCTGCGAGCACGCGTTCAAACTCGCTGCGCGGAACATCCTTTGGCGTGTATCCGGGCGTGTTGGCGTTGGCCACGTTTTCCGCAATGACGCGCTGACGGGCGCCGTGATAGCCCATCGTGTCACGCAACATGGACAAGAGCGGTATGTCGTCAGGGCGCATCGGCGCCTCCGCCAGAGTTAACTTTGCATTCATCACCCTGCGCCGCGCCGGTTAAGGAGAGCTTAACTCGCCCGCCGACTCTCGTTAGGGCTTTTGGTGAGGATGCGCCTTGGCGCCGCGCCAGCTTTTGATAACGGGACGAAGCGACTTTGGACCAGCTTGATATCATACGGTATTTCGCCGCCCTGATCTTGGTGCTCGGGCTTTTAGGCGGATTCGCGGTGGTCGCCAGACGCGCGGGCTGGATGGGACCGATGCCGGTGCTGGACCGCTGGTCCGCACCGACGCGCAAGCGACGCCTGTCCATCACCGAGTCCTTGATGCTCGATCCCCGCCGCAAGGTGGTGATCGTGCGCGTGGACGACGCCGAACATGTCTTGCTTCTGGGACCCGAGCGCGAGCAAGTGCTCGACCGCGCCCCCGTCAAAGAGGAGCCGGTCTTCGAACCGGTCGCCCCGGACGCCCTCGACGCTGAAGCGGAGAACCCCGGCGCCTCCATCACACGTCTGGGGCAGACCCCATGAAAGCCGCGCGATGGATTTATCACGGCGCCCTGATCGCGCTAGCTCTGGGGCTGGGCCTGATCGGCGCGCCGGACGCGCATGCTGCGGCCGGGCCGGGCCTGTCGATCTCGCTGGGCGGCAATGACACGGCGTTGACCGAACGCGTCCTGCAGATGATCGCGCTGTTGACGGTGCTGAGCCTGGCGCCGTCCATCCTGATCATGACCACCAGCTTCATCCGCATCGTGGTGGTGTTGTCCTTGCTGCGGACCGCGATCGGCCTTCAGCAAAGCCCGCCAAACGCCGTGCTGATCTCATTGTCGCTGTTTCTGACCGCCTTCATCATGGCGCCGGTCTTCACCCAGGCCTATCAGGACGGTGTGGAGCCGCTGCTCAATGGCCAGATCAGCAATCAGGAAGCGTTCACCGCCGCCGCTCAGCCCGTTAAGGCCTTCATGCTGGCCCATACCCGCGAAGAGGATCTGGGGCTGTTTCTGAACATTTCCGGCGAAGAGCCGGAAACCCCCGAAGCCACACCGGTCTATGTGGTGGCGCCCGCCTTCATGATTTCAGAATTGAGGCGCGCCTTCGAGATCGGGTTTTTGCTGTTCATCCCCTTCCTGATCATCGACCTGGTGGTGGCCAGCATCCTGATGTCCATGGGCATGATGATGCTGCCGCCGGTGATCATCTCACTGCCGTTCAAGCTAATCTTCTTCGTGCTTGTGGATGGCTGGACTTTGGTGATCGGCTCGCTGGTGCAAAGCTTTGACCGAATGCCGCCCGGCGGCTGATCAGCTTTCAGGGCCGGCTTGTTCGTCATACCGGCCGAACCCCGCCATTAGCGCATCGGTGCGCTGGACGTTGGCGATCTGCCCCACCAGCGAGCTCAATCGGCTGTCACCCGGCGCCACCGAGCGGTTGGCGACGGTGCTGAAGGCGGCGGCGTGTTCGGTCTCGCCCATCTGTCGGCCATAGCGCGCGACAACCCGGTCCATACCCGCCTCATCGGACACCAGCGCATAGGCGATCAGGGCGCGCAATACATCATGGGATTCTGCAGCGCTGAGCGCCCGGTCAGAGCGCCAGCGATCCCCCAGAAGCGCTTCCATCAGGCGTCCGGCTTCAGACCAGTTGCGGCCTTCCCAGGCGATATCCGCGCGTAAGCGGTCCGCTTCAGGGCCCTGATCATAGGCGACCAGCTCCAGCGCATGCTCGGTGCGGCCCAGCGCCGCCAGAGCGCGCGCCTGCAAGACGCGGCGTTCATCCACCAGCTCTGTGGGCAGCCCTGCGATGCGAGTGCTGTCGAGCGCGCGCAAGGCGTCAGAGGCGCGATTATCGATCAGATAGACCCGCGCCAGATCGGCGGCCACTTGCGCCCGCGCCAGCGACGTCATGGTGACCCGACGCTCAAACACCTGGTGCGCCAAAAGCTCGGACGCCGGCTCCAAAAGATCCACGTCCACCAGTCGGGCGGCGATGCGGCGCGCCATGCGCAAGCCATCCGGCCCAGGCGGCGTCAGATCCTGATGCTCGTACCAGAGCGCCAGCGCCTCCATCGGATCCATCCGGTCGCCCAGCCCGTTCAGGAAAATGTCGCGGAACAGAGTTTCCAGCCGCACGCTCAACCGGCGCGCCTCGGGCGTGTTGGAAAACCGCGACAAGGCGCTGGACATGGTGTTCAGCGCCTCAGGGAACCGGCCTGCATCCGCATAGACCTCGCCCAGCATGGTGGAGGCTTCAACTTCCACATCATCGCCGCGCCAGCGAAAGCGCAGACTTTCAAGGGTCTCGACCGCTTCATCGGGGGCGACGCGATCATTGGCGAACTCCAGCCGGACTTTTTCCAGCAAAGCCCGAGCGCGAGCAGGACGCCAGTCAGAGCGGCTCAGTGCGTCATAGAGCGCAATGGCCTGATCCACATCGCCTGACGCTGCGGCGAGACCGGCCTCAACCATCGCGGCTTCCGTACGCGCCTCAAGATCGAAATCTTCCGCCGCGACCACATTGAGCAAAGGCTCGACAGCACCCAGATCATTGGTCTTGAGCACCGACATGGCGTGCAGGGCCGACAGGCGCGCGCGCCAGACCGGGTCGAAGAAATAGATCGCTTCACGCCCCTGCTCGAACCGCCGTCGCGCCTGCGGCCAGTCGCCCAATTGGGCGGACACGGCGCCGCGCCAGGATTGCGCCGCAGGATCATTCAGAAGCACCGGATGGGACAAATAGCGATCCGCGTCTTCATAGCGGCCCATCATATAGCTGGCGACACCGCGCAAGGCGGCGATTTCCGGACTGGCGTCCAGCGAGGGGTTTTCCTCAACCGCCAGCTCGACCAGGCCCAGCCCTTCAGGCGCCAGCTGCCATCCCAGTTTGAAGCGCGCCAGATTGAGAATCGCCGCTGGGTCGAGCTCTGACGCCCGGCGCTGCAAGACCACCATCGTGTCGCGGTAATCGCCTTCGCCCCGATACGCCGCCAGATCCAGAAAACCCGGCGTGACGGGACGGTCGAGCGAGCCGGACAGCCCCGGCGTGGCCGCTCGCGTCAGGGCCAGCCCCCCCGGTCGGCTGAGATCGGCGCCCCCCGCGCGCACGGTGAAGATCAGATCATCCGCCAGAGGCTGCAAGGCCACGCCTTGCGTGGAGGGCAGCATGACCGCCTCCACATATTGGCGGGGTGAAATCACTCCGTATTTCTCGCCATCGCTGGTCAGCACCAGAAGATCATCGCCCACGACAGGGTCGGACACGGTGCGCACGCTGCGGGCGCCATTGAAATTGAAGCGCAGGCGCGCGGGGCGGTTCACCCCCGTCTCGCGCGTCACGCGGATCGGCGCAGGCGGCTGGTCCACAGTTTCGCTGAAGGTCAGAACCCAGCTTGTTCCCACGGGACGCACATCGGTCTGGGTGGAGTTCGGCGCTTCGATCCGCATGGCGGTGTAATCCGCCCCGCGCATCACGTCATGATCGCGAATATGACGTCCAGCCAGCGCGGCCATCTCCCCGACATCCAGCTCGGCGCTGGCGTCAAACACCACCCAGATCGCCTGGCCGCGACGAAACACGGCCGCGCCCGGCAGCGAGGCCCAGGGAATGTTGAGCACCACATCCGTACCGTTGCGCCGTGCTTCAACCTGCACGATCCCACCTTCAGGCACAGGGTCTGGGCTTGCTACGGCGTCAGGGCGCGTCAAGACCGGCGCGTCCGGCTCGGCGTTGGTCAGGAGAGCGGTCTCAGCCCCCCCATCTGCCGAAGCATCGCTTTGCGACGCGCTCGATGTCTGCGTCTCAATTTGATCGGCATAGTCTGAGAGAGCGGCCAGAACCGACTCAGCGCCGCCCGTCGCACCCATTGAGACGTCAAGCACGACCCGTCCCGGCTCATCAGACCAGACCCGCGCTTCCGCGCCCGGCCCCAGCAGAAACGCCAGCGACAGGCTGTCAGCCCGGCGTTCAGTCACAGCGTCGATGAAACGCGGCGGCGCAGCGGTCAGCGGCGCCAGATTGAGCTCGGCCGCCCGTGAAAAGGTCAGCACGGCGCGCCCATCCGCCTGTTCCAGCGAATAAGTCACCGGCTCGGGCCATTGAAACACGATGCGCGAATACTCGGCCGCTTCGCCAATGCGCATGTCCACCGGCAATGCGGGAGGCGCCGCGGCTGCGGCGGCGGCGTCTGCAGCGGCCTGGGCGCGCGCCTGACGGGCGCGTTCAATCTGGGCCAGCTCATAGGGGCTGACCACATCATCAAGCGGCGGCGCGCCGGGCGGCGCAATATCAATGGCGATGACATTGTGAGACACCGACACCCGGCTTTCCAAGGTCTGGTTCAGGGCCAGCCGCAAAGTGCGTCCATCAGGGTCCAGCCGCGCCATGGCGATGTAATCGGGCGCCGCGTCGATGATCTCGGAGACGTCCGCCTCGATCGGCTCGGACAATCGCGCCACCAGAACAGCGCCAGCGGCGACTTCCGCCTCAGCGCTCAGCCCGTCACCGTCAATTTCGGGCAGGCTGATCTGGAGGCGGGTCGTCTGGCCCTGCCTCGACACATCGATTTGCGCCGGCGACTGGGCCAGGGCCGACGCCGACAGCACGACGCCCAGCGCCGCACTCGCAAATAGAGCGAGCCGCTTATCCTGCCGCCGCGTCAAGGCCGGCCTCCGCTTCCGCGGTTGTTTCTGGCGGTTCAGCGCGCATACGCAGCATAAAGGTCAACTCGGCGGCGAAGCCGGGCTCCATCTCCGCCATGACGCTGGCGAATTTACGCGCATTTGTGGTTTGCAATTGCTCAGCGACGAGCAGCAGCGTGGTCTCATCGGTTTCACGCATGGATGTCAGAATGCGCGCTGCGGCATCCGGCTCGAGCTGGGAATAAACCGCGACGATGGCGTCCACCTGCTCTTGGCGACGGTCATCAAGCATGCCCAGCAGGCCGCGCACTTCATCGCGCAGGGCTTCCAATTCGGTCACGCGATCATCCACGCGCAACTCCGCCACGGACAATAATTGCTCGCGCGTATCAAGCTCGGCCTCGCGCTGATCCAGCGTCCGCCGGCGTTCAGCCAGGCGACGCTCCAGCCCCAGCTGGGCCGTTGTTGGCGCCGCGCGCGGCGCAGGCGCGGCCGAAGGCGGCGGCGCAGCAGGCGGCGCAGGGCCCTCATCCACTTCTTCTTCAGGCTCGTCGCCGCCCTCATCGCCATAGCCGTCGTCGGCCGGCGGCGCGGCCGCCGCCTCGGCGCGTTCGACAAACAGCGTTGACGCCTCATCCACCAGGGACAAGGCCTTCAAGCCCAGCAAGCCGCCAAGCACGACTGTCAGCAACATGAGAGGACGAACGGATCTCATGGTCAGCGCAGCGCCTTCAACGCATTCAAGCGACGACGTGAGCGTGCGGTTTCAGGATCTTCATCGTCAGCGCGCGGCGCCTCACGGCGCGGTCGCTGGGTCAGACGCTGCGCGCTCATATCCGCTTCACCAGACAGAAAGCGGAGTTCATCAGCCAGCTTTTGCGCCCGCTCAGTCTCCTTGCGCAGACTTTCCCCGCCATCACGGCTGGCGCGGTCCAACGCTCCTAAAGTGGCGCGCGCACGCTCCACCGCATCATTCAGAGCGGAGATGGTCCCTACAAGGCCGTCCTGGCCATTGCGCAAGGCGCGCAGGCGTCGGTCCACACGCCAGCACATGACGACCGCCATGGCCAAAAGGATGCAGACAAGTGCTTCAAAGGCGAAACCAGCGAGCGTCATGAGAACCCCATCAAACTTTTCTTCGCCATCGCACTCAGCGGACGATCCAGGCGAACCCCTATGTTGTGCCCGATTCGGCCCATATGACCGTGTGTCAGCGGAACATCATCACAGCGCAACTCGATCAGCCCGTCCGGGCCGGCGTCCAGCATCAAGGTATCGCCAACCTTCAGGTTCATCACTTCACCCAGAGGCTTCTGCATCTCATCAAGGACGGCGCTCACCTCCATTTTGGTGGACCACAATTCGGTGGCGAGGTGGCTTTCCCAGATATTGTCGCGGCCGAACTTCTCGCCCATGAACTGCTGCAGCAGCATTTTACGGATGGGCTCGAGCGTGGCGTAAGGCAGTAGAAGCTCGATGCGCCCGCCGCGATCTTCCATGTCGATGCGCAGCTTGACGAGGATCGCCGCGTTGGCAGGTCGGGCGATGGCGGCGAAGCGCGGATTGGTTTCGACCCGGTCGAGATCGAAATCCACCTCCGTCAGGGGCGCAAACGCCTGGCGCGCATCCGCCAGCACCACTTCGATCATCCGCTGCACCAGCGTGCGTTCAATGGTGGTGTAGGGCCGCCCTTCAACGCGCATGGCCGAGGTGCCGCGTCGTCCTCCCAGGAGAACGTCCACGATCGAATAGATCAGGTTGGAGTCCACCGTGAGCAGGCCGTAGTTGTCGAGCTGCTTGGCGCGGAACACCGCCAGGATCGCCGGCAGCGGAATTGAGTTGAGATAATCGCCGAACCGGATGGACGAGATGTTGTCGAGGCTCACTTCCACGTTGTCGGACGTGAAATTGCGCAGGCTCGTCGTCATCAACCGCACCAGGCGGTCAAAGACGATCTCCAGCATCGGCAGGCGCTCATAGGACACCAGAGCCGAATTGATGATGGCCCGGATGCCCGAGCGCTCATTGGCGTCATCGTCAGACACCGAGAAGCCCAGAAGGGAGTCGATTTCATCCTGATTGAGGATGCGCTCGGGGCCGGAAGACTGCTGGGCCGGCAGGAAGGTTTCACCATCCCCGTCGACCATGGCTTCCCATTCGGACGCCAGGTCGTCGCCGTCATCACCCAAGGAGTCAAAGTCAGGCTGTTCGCCCGCAGCAGCGGCCTCCCATTCAGCCGCCATTGCATCCTGATCGATATCGTCGTCCAACGCAGGTCTCCGCTATTGCTGCATCACGAAACTGGGCAGCAGAACGCCATCCACAGTCTTGGGGGCCAGCACCAGATTGGTGCGGCGGATCAACTCCATCCGAATGCGATGTGATCCGGTCGAGCCGTCAATGTCTTCAACCCGCAATGCGCGGAAAAAATCCACATATTCGTCGCGCAACAGGATCTGAACGTCTTCGCGCGTCAACAGCTCGGCCACATCAGGGTCGGAATAGGCGAGCGCGATCTGAACTTCCAAAAGCACCGACCTGTTGTCCGGGCCGGACATGTCCACGATCAGCGGTTCTTCAAAGCGAAACAGCTCCGCAAGATGCTCCTCGGTCGCCTCCGCGCCATAGCCTTCGCCATGACCATCAGCGGACGCTTCCCCGTGCTCTTCGCCATATTCCCCCTCGGCGGCAACCTCTTCGTCACCACCGCCCAGGAAAAACAACGCGCCCGCCACCCCGGCCAGGATGACGAGAATCACAGGCAAGCCGATGAAAAGGATCATCTTCTTGAGGCCGCCTTTCTTGGCTTCCTCCTCGCCCTCTTCACCTTCGGCGCCCTCTTCGCGCGTTTCGTCTTCGGTGTCTTCAGCCATGAAGCTGATTCCCTCGCCTTACGGATTGGCCCAATACCGCCAATGATTAATCAGTGCTGCGGTTAACGATCCGTTTGGAAACGGCTTCGGTGGGCAGATTTTTCCCCTTCCATAGGGCGCGACAGGCAAGGCTGGCCGCCCAAAAGCGCCACCCCTTCAATCACCTGTATATTTTTCAACATGTTAACCATGGCACGGTGTTTGCCATGAGTCTGGGGACGCTGCCAGAAGTCGCAGCAACCGCCTTCAGAAGGACGCCTGGCGATGGACAACACCATGCTGATCGGACTGACCCGCCAGCTGACCTTGCGTCGGCAGATGGATGTGGTCGCCAACAATATCGCCAACGCCTCCACCCAAGGCTTCAAGGCCGAGCGCATGATGCTCGAACCTGACACCGCCTTTCGCGCCCGCCATCAAGACGGCCCCGAACGCGCCCAGTTCGTCGATGAGTGGGCGATGGGTCGGGACTTCTCCCAGGGCGCGCTCACCCAGACGGGCCGCCCGCTGGACCTGGCCTTGCAAGGAGACGGCTTTTTCATGGTGGAGCAGGACGGAGTCGAGCGGTTCACCCGTGACGGCGCCTTCACCTTGAACCCTCTGGGCGAACTGGTCGCCAGCGACGGCGCGCAAGTGCTGGACGCCGGCGGCGCGCCGATTGTGCTCGACCCTAACGCCGGTCAGATCGTCATCGGCGAGACGGGCGAGATCACGCAGAACGGGCAGGTCATCGCACAAGTGGGCGTCGCCCAGTTCGCCAATCAGGGCGTTCTGACCAAAATCGGCGACAACCGGTACACCGCGCCCGAAGACGCCGAACGCGTGATCGAAGAGCTGCCGCAGATCAAGCAGGGCTTTCTGGAAAGCTCGAATGTGCGGCCCATGCTCGAAATCACCACCATGATGGAAGTGAGCCGCGCCTATGCGTCGGTCACCCGCATGATCAAAGACACCGACGAGCTCAGCCGCAAGGCGATTGACCGCCTGGGTCGTCCATAACGCTCTATTCTGAAGGAGGCCGCAGTCATGCGCGCATTGTCCACCGCCGCCACCGGGATGGAAGCCCAATCACTGGCCGTCGAGGTGATCTCTCACAACCTGGCCAACATGAACACGATCGCGTTCAAACGTCAGCGCGCCGAGTTCGAAGACCTGCTCTACCAGACGGTCTCCCAGCCCGGCGCCAATTCCTCGGACGCGGGCACCATCGTACCGACCGGCGTCCAGGTCGGCCTCGGCGTCAACGCCGGCTCGGTCTATCGCATCGCCGAACAGGGCGGCTTGAGCGAAACCGGCAACAGCTATGACGTCGCGATCTCCGGCTCTGGGTATTTCCGCGTCCAGCTGCCTGACGGCAATGACGCCTACACCCGGGCCGGCAATTTCTCCCTGAGCCCGAACGGCGAAATCGTGACCGCAGACGGCTATTCCGTCATGCCGGGCATCGTGGTGCCCGCCGAGGCGCGCCAGGTGGTGATCAACACCCAAGGCCAGGTCCAGATCCTGCTGAACGGTCAGCCGGCCCCGCAAGTGGTGGGCCAGCTTGAGCTTGCGACCTTTCCCAACGAAGCCGGCCTTGAGCAGATCGGCGACAATTTGATGCTGGAAAGCGCCGCGTCGGGCGCGCCCAATCTGGGCGCCCCCACCGATCCCGGTTTCGGGCAGGTGCGCCAGGGCTTTGTGGAAGTGTCCAATGTGGACGCCGTCACCGAAATAACGTCTCTCATCCAGGCCCAGCGCGCCTATGAGATGAACGCCCGGGTCATCACGGCCGCGGACGAGATGCTCGCAACCTCCTCCAATCTGCGCTGAGGAAAGGCTAAGCCATGCTTCGCACCCTCACCCTTGTTCTGGCGCTCTCGACGGGCGCAGCGACGGCGCAGGAGGTCAGCACGTCCGTGGTGCTCAAGGAGCGCCTGGTCAGCGCCGACGCCGTCATCACCCTGTCCGACCTGTTCGACATCACCGGCGAGGCCGGCGACATCCAGCTCGCGCGCGCTCCGGCGCCCGGTCGAGCGATTTCGCTAGACCCTGATTATGTGCGCAACGCGGCGGCGCGCGAGGGCTTTCACTGGGCGAACGCCGGCGGCGTTCTACGCGTCACCGTCGAGCGCGAGGCCCGTCCGGTCAGCGCATCCGCCATTGCCGATCTGGTTCAGGAAGCGCTCTATGTGGAGACGGGCCACGCCTATGCGGTCAATCTCTCCAATATGCGCCAGGAGTTGTTCGCGCCCGCTGACGCCCTGGGCGGACCGGAGCTGATCAGTTTTGACCATGACGCCAGCTCCAATCTGTTCCGCGCTCAGATCGCCGCCTATCCGGGCGGCGACCCCCTCACTGTGTCAGGCCGGGCGCAACGCGTCGCCAATGTGCCGGTGCTCAATCGCACCATTGCGCGCGGCGAGACCATCACCGCCGCAGACGTGGACTGGGTCCGGCTGCCTGAAAGCCAGGTGCGCGGCGAAATCCTCTTGGCTGAAGCTGATCTTGTGGGCATGTCCGCCAAGCGCGCCCTCAGCCCCGAGCGCCCCTTGCGTAGCTTTGACGTTGAGCCGCCCATCGTGGTGGCGCGCGGCGAGCTGGTCTCCCTGGTCTATCAGGTCGGCCCGCTGATGCTCAGCGCCCAGGCCCGCGCTCTGGAGAACGGCGGAGAAGGCCAGTTCATCCGTTTTCTGAACCTTCAATCGAACCGCACGGTCGAAGCCTGGGTCGAAGCCCCCGGCCGCGCCAGCATCCAAGGCGGCCGCAGCGCCGCACGCCCAAGCGAGTCCTGAGCCATGATGTCCAAACGCTTCTTGATGTGCAGCGCCGTTATTCTGGGCGCCCTGTCTCTGACCGCTTGCGCGACCACGGACCGCTTGTCCTATGTGGGGCAGACGCCGCCCATGAATGATATCAACAACGCCGCAGCGCTGACCGGTCAGGCAGGCGCCAACGGCCCCACCGCCGGCCAGGCGGAAGCGGCGCGACTGGCCCGCGCCCGCGCCATCGCCGAAGCGCGCGCCCAGTCCGCAAATCCCAACTCGCTGTGGCGCTCCACCAACTCCACCACATTCTTCGGTGATCCGCGCGCCGCGCATGTGGGGGATATTCTCACGGTGAGCATCGACATCGCCGACAGCGCGACGGTGTCCAATCAGACCACGCGCTCGCGCACCACGTCAGAAGACGCAAACCTGACCAATTTCTTTGGCGGGGAAGCCGCGCTCAACCAGTTCTTTAACGACGCTGTCGATCCCGCGAGCCTTGCGAGCTTCGGGTCCGCCTCCTCCACCCAAGGGGCCGGCAATATCAACCGCTCTGAAAGCATTTCGATGACCGCCGCAGCGATTGTTGTGGACGTATTGTGGAATGGCAATCTGGTGATCCACGGGCGTCAGGAAGTGCGCATCAACAACGAAGTGCGCGAACTTCTTATTTCCGGCATTGTCCGCCCTCAGGACATCGCGGCGGACAACACTATCGATCATGAACAGATCGCCGAAGCCCGCATCTCCTATGGCGGCCGCGGACACATCTCCGAAATGCAGCGCCCGCCCGTGGGTCAGGAACTCTACAATCTCCTCTGGCCGTTCTAGGGGCCCCGCATGAGCATGACCTTCACGCGGACCGAGCATTCAGACGGCCGCGTCTTGAGCATTCACATGACGGGCGTGAACACTGCAGCGCAGAGCCTTGCGAATGCGCCAAAGCTCGGCCAGCGCGTGCACGATCACGGCTATTCGGGGCTGATCATGAATTATCAGGGCTGCCGGTTTGACCATACGGTGGGCCAGTTCGCCAAGGTCGCGGAAGCCCTGAGCGAGGCCCTGCCCGCGCATGTCCGGGTCGCTTATGTCTATGATCACAGCAACCTCATGCATGCGGCCTATATCACGCGCCTTATGAAATCAGCAGGATTTGTCACGCGAGCGTTCGAGGACTTTGACGCGGCGCTATCTTTTGCGACGAACGAGGACGGTGAATAACGCCCCGGCCCAGGCCGCCCGATCATCTGATTAAGGAAATCGAAGCCCGGTTCGGGGCACGCTTGGCAGAGATTTTTCGCTGCCGACAGGCCTCTCTCAGAATGAGAACGTACTCACTTGAACGCATCGAGCTCCCTGAGATCGGTGTGCTGCGATATAATATTACAGGTTTGGAGACAAACGCCGAGACGGAACCCGGCTTGGTTGCGATTTGCCAGCGACTGGAGGCAGACCCTCAGTGGACTGGCGTGCTCTTTGATCACAGCCAGTCCCAAATCAGCTACACACTGACGGAATTTAATGAACGTGTGGAGTACGCGATCCGGCATTTCCCTCGGCGGGTCAAGCTCGCTTACGTCTACAATCCAAGCACGCTTGTGATCTCGGCGCGAACGACAAAACTGCTCAACGCAGCAGGCATTAACGCGCAAGCCTTCGCCCACGCCGGGGAAGCGCTCGAATTTCTCAAGAGCCGTGAAAGCTGGTCGCGTCAGGCCTGAAAGACCTGACGCCAGCGTCTCTAATTGTCGCGGTGGACACGCTCGGAGCGTTCGTGACGCTCCTGGGCCTCAAGGCTGAGCGTCGCCACAGGACGGGCGTCCAGACGCGCCAGAGAGATCGGCTCGCCAGTCTCCTCGCAATAGCCGTACTCGTCTTCCTCGATTCGGCGTATCGCCGCTTCGATCTTGGAGATCAGCTTGCGTTGGCGGTCTCGCGCCCGCAGCTCCAGCGCGCGATCGGTTTCCGTCGACGCCCGATCCGCAAGGTCGGGCAAAGCGCCAATATCTTCTTGAAGGTTTGAAAGTGTCGAACGGCTCTCACGAAGGATTTCATCCTTCCAAGCCAACAACTTCCGCCGGAAATATTCTTTCTGGCGTTCATTCATGAAGGGTTCGGACTCGCTGGGACGGTAGCCCGTCGGCAGCTCGATGCTTGAATCCATAACACTCATGAGACCGTCTCCGTATGCAGCCCCCGCCGGCCTGAGCGCGGCGGAGAATATCGACCGTCAAGTTCAAGTCAATCTGCTCATACGGTGACAGAGCAAATTCACCTCGACGATGATGAAGATGTGACGGTCGCACCGCCCCCTCTGGCAATGCGATCAGGCGCTTAGCTTGGCCAATTCAACAGCAGCGCGAATTTCCACTTCGTCCAGCGCCGCTTCCAGGCGTGGGTCATGGGTGGCGTCGCGGCGTGATTGCAGCGTCTCCATGAGCTTGACCAGCGTAGCTCGTGGCAGCACGCCGTCCAGAAGCGCCAGTTTCAAATCGTCCAGAATATCAAGAAGAGAGAAGGCCCGCTCGGTCGCCAGGCGTTTGGCGGTGACCGCGTCGCCTGCGCCCTGAAGCGCCAGCAAGGCGTCAACCGAGCCGATGGCCGAGGCCCCGCTCAGCGCTGAGGCCGAAACAGATCCGCTTGGTGACGACGCGCTCTCAGGTGAAAAACCCGACGCTTTCGACGCTTCATTTTTGCGCTTGGCGCCGGACGCCCCCTGTACGGGCCGGGATGAATTAACCTTCATGATGCCCTTCGAATCCTCTCAAAGCATGAGACAACTGTGCTTAATCAAACTTAATGAGTGCTTAAAGCGCTCACTCGGCAGGATTTGCCCTCGCCCCATGCAATACTGCGGCCTCGGCAAGGCTTTCCCAGCCACCCTCTATATTTTTCAACACGTTGACGGACAGCAAACTGGCATGGTTCTCGCAATGGGACAGGTGTAGAAACCTGACCCGTCGGAGAATTCCGCCAGCATGACCCGCCTGTTAATCGCTTGCCTCACGCTTTTCTGCCTCGCAGCGCCGCTTGCCGCGGCCAATCCGCGAATCAAGGACATCGCGGATGTGGAAGGCGTTCGCGATAACCAGCTGGTGGGCTATGGCCTGGTGGTCGGGCTGGACGGCACCGGCGATACGCTGCGCAATGCGGTGTTCACCCGGCAGGCCCTCAATTCCATGCTGGAACGCTTCAACATCAATGTGAGAGAAGCCGATCTGCGCACGGGCAATGTGGCGGCTGTGATCGTCACCGCCGAGCTGCCGCCCTTTTCCATGCAGGGCTCTCGTGTCGACGTCACGGTGTCCGCACTGGGGGATGCAGACAGCCTTCAGGGCGGGGTTCTGATCGCCACGCCGCTGATGGCCGCGAATGGCGATGTCTATGCCGTGGCGCAAGGCTCTCTGGCTGTGGGCGGGTTCGCCGCCGAGGGCGACGGGGCCTCGATCACTCGCGGCGTGCCCACCAATGGCCGGATCGCCAATGGCGGCGTGATTGAGCGGGAACTGGACTGGGATCTGGCCGGACAGGCGCAAATCCGCCTGGCGCTGCGCAATCCCGATTTCACCACCGCGCGCCGCATGGCCCAGACCATCAACGCCTTTCTGGGCGCTGAGGCCGCAGCGGCGCAGAACCCCTCCACCGTCGCGCTGACCCGCCCGCTCTATTTTGAAGGCGACATGGTTGCGCTGATCGCCGAGGTCGAACAATTGCGCGTCGAGACCGATATGCGCGCCCGCGTGGTCATCGATGAGTCCACCGGCACCATCGTGATGGGCGAAGATGTCCGCGTCTCCACCGTCGCGATCGCTCAGGGCGGACTGACCATCACGGTCACCGAGAGCCCGCAAGTCAGCCAGGCCCTGCCCTTTGCCGATGGCGGGGAAACCGTCGAAGTGCCGCGCACCAATGTGAATGTGGAAGAAGAATTGCGCGAAATGGGCGTGCTGAACGGCACGGTCAGCCTGCGTGAACTTGTGGATGGGCTCAATGCCCTCGGCGTCAGTCCGCGCGACATGATCACCATATTGCAAAGCATCAAGGCCGCCGGCGCGCTGCAAGCTGAAATCGAGGTGCTCTAATGGACGGATTGCTTGACGCCCAGATGCAAAACGCGCTGCTCGCAGCCCGCGGCCCGGCCTCCACATCCCGGTCGAGCGCGGCCCAAACCCCTGACCAGATCCGCAAGACGGCTGAGGATTTCGAAGCAGTGTTTCTGTCCCAGATGATGGAGCAGATGCTGGGGGAGACCACCGAGTCGAGCTTTGGCGGCGGCCCCGGCGAGAACGCCTTCAAATCCATGCTCAATGAAGAATACGCCAAGGTGATGGCCAAGGCGGGCGGCATCGGCCTGGCTGATTCCGTCATGCGCGAAATGCTGGCCATGCAAGAACAAGGAGGTGCGTGATGACTGAACTGGCGGCTGCAAACCCGACCGAACGCGCCCAGGCGCTGATCCAGCTGACGGGCCGGCTGACCGAGTTGCTCGATCAGGAAACCGAGCTGTTTGACGCACACATGCCTCATAAGGCTGTGGACTTTCAGGCCGAGAAAACCAAGCTGGCGACGCTCTATCGCACCGAAACCAAACTCGCCAGCAAGGACCGCTCGCGTCTGGCTGGCATTGATCCCGACCTCAAGGCCAAGCTGAAGACCTCCACCCGGGCGTTCGAAGACGCCCTGGCGCGCAACGGCGCCGCGGTTGAAGCCCTGAAAGTGCTGACTGAAGGCCTGGTCAAAGCCATTGCGGATGAAGCCGCCCGCCAGCAACAAACCCAGGTCGGCTACGGCCCTGGCGTCAAAGCAGGCGGCGTCTCCGCCCTCGCCTATAACCAGACGGTCTGATCCAAATCTGGACTACAAAAAACCCCGGAGCGCGGCTCCGGGGTTTTTTGTGTGCAGAGCAAACGCTCTTAGAACAGGCCCAGCGTGCTGCCGCCACCACCGCTCTGAAGGCGTTCCAGCCCCGCCTGATAGTTTGAGACCTGGGCTGTGAGGTAGGACGGAACCGTACCGCCGCGTTTGCCCGCTTGCGGGCCGTCCAGAAGCGCCTTCAGCGCCGGATCGGTCGTCAGATCCCGATAGGCGCGCTGGATCACGGACTGGGCCTGGGTCAGGGCTTCCAGCGCCTTCGCTGCGCTATCCTTATCCGAGATCGACAGAGAGGCAGGCAGTTCCAGCGCAAACACCTCAGGCGCATCCGAGGTGGTGTCCTCATCCAGAAGCGACGACTTGCCGATGATCGCCCCCTCAGGGAGACCCAGACCGCTCAGAGCGTTGCGGCCGTCATCCCCGGCGAACAGCTCGATCTTCACGCCTTCCTTGGGCTTGATCCGCAACATGTCGCCATTGGCCGACCGCCGCACATCAGACGTCCCGTCCAGGACCAGCACCGCGTTCAGCTTGAAGGTCAAAGACCGCATGGTCTCGTCATCATCAATGGTGATCTTCTTTTTCCGGCCGCCATCCACGGAAATGTAAAAATGGTCGCCTTCGCGCACGCTCGAGCGCGCGGTGATCACGCGGCTGTCGGCATAGCGCACTTCGCCGGTTGGAAAGCCGAGCTTGTCGAGCGCATTATCGCCCGTGGGATCAACCACCACCGCATTGGCTTCAGACAGTCCGCCGCGCCCGGACAATTGCTGGGTGAAGGTGACCGCGCCGCTGGTGGTGTCCAGCCCTGCGACGAAGGCGTTTCGGGCGCCGTTCTGGGTCTGCCCCGGCAGCGCGCCAGACGTCTTGCCGGCAATATAGGCCACGCCATTGCTGACCGTGACGGAGGTCGCGGAATTATCCTCGGCCGTGCCCAGGAAGGTCGTGAAGTCGACGCTGGCGGTCGGACCGTCAGAGATTTTGACCAGCACGGCGTCGCGTCCGCCAGCGTTCGCTTCAATCGGCGCACTGGGCGAGAAGGCGGGGCCCGCAGCGCCCGCCAGATAGATCGCGCCGTCATCGGCCACGGTGATCTCGCCGATACGGCCATCGTCCAGATCGCCCAGATCCAGCGTCCAGACCGGCGCACCCGTTCCGTCATCGCCAGCGGCGTATTTGGTGAGCACGGCGCTGCCGTTCACTTCGCTAGCGACGATCAATCCGCCGTCAGCCGCTTGGGCGATGGATTTGGCAGCGTCATTCTCGGCGCTGGCGCCCGCAGCGCGCGTATACAGAATCGCGCCGTTTTCATCGAGCGCGCGCAGATACCCGTCCGACTTGCCCGCATTGACCACACCGCCCACAGGCGCGCTGGTCTGTCCCGCGATGTAAATCGTGCCGTCCGCGCCGACGCTGACTGCCGTCGCTTCGTCATCCTTGTTGCCGCCAAAGCGCTTGGTCCACTGCTCAACGCCGTCGGCGGAGAATTTCGAGACCAGGGAATCCGTGCCGCCCAACTCGGTCGTGTCGCCCAACGCGCCCTCGACGGAGCCCGCCACCACCACATTGCCGTTGGCGTCCAGCGCAATCGAAGCGCCTTCCGCCGTGCCGCCCGCACCCAGTGTTCGCGCCCAGACCTGTTTGCCGGTGGTGTCGTAGCGCATCAGGATCAGGTCCTGCTCGCCCTTGATCGACTGGCCCGCCACGCCGTTTTCAGCATAGCCGACCACATACAGTCCGCCATCCGCGCCCTGAACGGAGTCCAGTATGCGCAGCGGATTGGATTCCGTCCGGGTGCGGGTTTCGGTTTCGCCCTCTTCTCCGCCCGGCACGGCGACGTCGGAGGTGGTCACGCTGCCGTCCGCATCGATACGACGCATGAATGCAGCATCGCCGCCATTGGCGATATCGACATATTTGGTCAGCTGGCCGCCTGCGCCGTCTGTATCGCCGGAAACGCCGGCCATATAAACAGCCGGATTGCCGGAGGCGGGCGCAAAACTGAGGGTTTCAGTCAGAATGCCCTTGATCTTGAAGCCGAAATTATTGCCCGGGATGATCCCGTTATCGTCTTCCTCGCCGATCTTCACCCGTTCGATCCGGCTGAGCATGCCCGCGTTTTCAAGCTCGGTGTTGATGAAGGCCGCGACATTGTCGAGTGTGCGCGGCGTCGCGCCCATATTGGCCAGATCTATGGCCACGGGCGTGGTCGCGCCGGACTTCTTCACACTGATGGTGAAGGAGACATCCCCCTGAAAACCGGCCACTTCAGCGTCGAAGGCGCCTGAATGAACAATCGGCGTAACGTATTCGGAAATCCCGCGCGAGATCGCCAGGCTGCTCTCCGCCTTGGATAATTCCTCGCCTTTGAGCACCGTCACCCCTTCCAGGGAGAGATCGCCAAAGAATGTGTTGAGCTGGTTCAGGCCCTCCTGAAAGCGGCGATCGAGAAAATCGCGCCGGCTGTCCGCCGTGCCCTTTTCAGCAGCTTCAGAGCCCAGCGCCTGCAAGCGGCGCAAGCCCTGATACATGGCGAAGAGCTGTTTCTCGTCCTCACCCACATCCAGGCTGGCGAAATCACCAAGCTTTTTGTCAAAGAAGACGCCGTCTGCGAGCGCGCTGCGCTTGAGCACGTCGAGGGCTTCGATCTCGCCGCGCACATCCCAGGGCGGCAACACATCGCTGGAAGACGAGCGGTTCGGGTTTTGAGCATTGGCCGCAGACTGTGAGAACGCCGTCGTCCGAGACAACGCCGTTGCATTCTGCGCGCCATACCAGGCGCTGAGAAGATTGGACGAAATGACCATGGTCTTCGGCCCGAACCTGTAAAGCGCGATACACCTTTTGCACCGACTCGCAGACTAGCGCCCGACCTGCAAACAAACCGTTAGGATTTAAGGTGAACGAGCCGCCAAACTTCTAAGCGGCGAAGGGAAACCGCATGGGCCGCGTTTCAACGCTAGCGCGTTCGGGCGACACCAGTCTCGCATAGTCCACCCGGTCGGCGTTCAATTCACTCAGATCCGGACGGCGCAGGCACAACGCCGCCATCTCGGCGGCGGTCGCCGTCAGCGCCTTCTCACCCAGCTCTGCAAAGATCGCCTGCAGGAAAGCTGCATCCTCTGGCGTCTCCAGCATCCAGCGCAAATGCTCAAGCCCGCCGCCGGGGCCTGTCAGATTGGCGCGGGTCAGATCGGGATTGCGACGCATCCAGCCGGTGACCGAGCGCCGCTCGGCCAGCGTATCCGCCTTGCGGTCCGCTTCATCGAGCAGCAGGGCGGAAAAAGCTTCGCAATCCAGCCCATGCGGGAAGCGCGCCGGCATGGTGTTAGACGCGTAATCAGCGCGCGCATCCGTCAACAGCGCCAAAACGCCGCCAGCAATGACAGGATCGATCACAGGGCACTGGCTGGTGATCCGCACGACAACAGACGCGCCGGCTTCGCGCGCCGCCTGCGCCACAAGGCCCAAGGGGTCAGCTGCGGGGCCGCGCACCACCATCACGGCGCTGTCGCACGCTTCTTCTGCGATCAGATCATGCTCGCGATCATCAGGGACGGCGCAGACCACCAGATCGGCGCCCGGAATGCGGCGGGCGCGTTCAAGCCCGCACGCCAGGGCGGTTCGATCGCCCAGATAAACAAGTTCACGATCCGGAAGGGCGCTGGGTCCGCTGCCAGCCTGAACGATCACAGTCGCGCCCATCATGTCCCCCAAGACTGGAAAGCTTTTGCTTTCTTCGAATCCCAGTATGGATTTACCGCGCCTAACGGGCCGTTAACCGACGCCCCGGATCGTGGCGTCATGAAAGTGTCCATGACCCATGGAAAGTCATCTCAATGAGCCAGCCTCCAAAAACCTCGAAAACTGCGGACGATGACGTCAACCGCCTGTTTCTGGGGCGTGACTTTCGCAATCCGCGGATTGATCTGAATGGAAAGACCATCCTGATCACCGGCGGCACGGGGTCCTTCGGACACCATTTCGTCCAGACCGTGATCAACGAATACAAGCCTAAAAAGCTGATCGTGTTCTCGCGGGACGAGCTCAAACAATATGAGATGGCGCAGCGTTTCAGCCCGGAAGAACACCGCTTTCTTCGCTATTTCATAGGCGATGTGCGCGATGAGGGCCGGCTGGATATGGCCATGCGCGGCGTTGATGTGGTGGTTCATGCCGCTGCGCTGAAACATGTCCCCATCGCGGAATACAATCCGTTTGAATGCATGCGTACTAACGTGTTTGGCGCGGAAAACGTTGTGCGCGCCGCCATCAAGCGCGGGGTGCAGCATGTGTGCGCCCTCTCCACCGACAAAGCCGCCAGCCCCATCAATCTGTACGGCGCGTCCAAGCTGGCGTCTGACAAGATTTTCACCGCCGCCCAGCATATGGGCGGCGAAGACGGGCCGACTTTCTCTGTGGTGCGCTACGGCAATGTGGTCGGCTCACGCGGCTCCGTCGTGCCATTCTTCAAGAAACTCGTTGCTCAAGGTGCGGACCATCTGCCGATCACAGACCCGCGTATGACCCGGTTCTGGATCACCCTGGATCAGGGCGTGAATTTCGTCCTGTCTGCGCTGGACATGGCCAAGGGCGGCGAAGTTTTCGTCCCCAAAATCCCCTCCATGAGCACCGTGGATCTGGCGCGCTCGATCGCGCCCAACCTGCCGCACAAGATGGTCGGCATCCGCCCGGGCGAAAAGCTGCACGAAGTCATGGTGCCCGAAGATGATTCCCGCTCCACGGTGGAGCTTGAGGATCGGTATGTGATCTTGCCGCATAATTCCGAACGGCTGCGGGCGGAATGGTTCGCCGCCGGCGCCGTGCCTGTGCCTGAAGGGTTTGAATACCAGTCGGATTCCAACCCGGAGCGCCTGGACGCGCGCGCCCTGCAGACCATCCTCAACGAAAAGCTTGCGCTGAAAGCCTGATCCATGACCCATGATCCTGTGAACACCTGGTCGGGTGCGTTTGGCGACGAATACACCCAACGCTGTAGCGCAGAAGAGTTCCGCATCCGGGCTCGCACCCGTCTTTGGGCGCGATGGCTGGATGCTTTCGGGACCCGCGAGCCGCAGACGATTTGTGAGATTGGCTGTAATCTGGGCTTAAACCAGCGCGCCCTGCAACGCGTGAGCGATGCCGAATTATTCGCGGTCGAACCCAATGACAGCGCGCGAGAAACAGTGATCCGGGACGGCGTTTTGCCTGAGACGCATGTACGCGCAGGCCGAGGCGAGGATTTGCCGTTTGATGATGCGAGCATGGATCTCGTCTTCACAAATGGCGTGCTCATTCACGTCCACCCTGACAATCTCGGCAAGGTGGCGGACGAGATGTATCGCGTCTCCAAGCGCTTCATCCTGGTGTCGGAGTATTTCAATCCCGACCCGGTCGAAATCGTCTATCGCGGCATGACCGATCATTTGTGGAAGCGTGACTTCGCCGGCTTCTTCCTGGACCGTTTCAACGATCTGGAAGTGGTGGCGGACGGGTTCAGCTGGAAGCGCACCAGAAATCTGGACAACTCGACCTGGGCGCTGTTGGAAAAGCGCCCCGCCTAGAGCCCCAACACTGATCTCAGCGCTGAAACCACCCGGTGCGGATCTGCGTCAGACATTGCCGGATAGAGCGGAAGCGACAGCGTGCGGGCGTAAAAGCGATCGGCGCCCGGCAAGGTCTGCTCGCCGTACAGGGCGATGTAATACGGGTGGTGATGGACGGGGATGTAATGGACCTGAGTCCCGACCCCGTCTGCACGCAGCGCGTCCATGACATCGGCGCGGCTCCGGCCCGCTGCGTCAAAATCGATCCGCACATTATAGAGGTGACGGCAAGGATCGACGCTCTCACGCCCAGCGGGCGACAGCACCAGCGGCGCAAGGCCGGACAGGGCCTCATCATAAAGCTGAGATAGTAAACGGCGGCGCTGCGCAAAGCGCGACAGCTTGTTGAGCTGCGACAATCCTAGCGCCGCATTGATGTCAGGCATGCGATAGTTCCAGCCCAGCGCCTGCATTTCATACCACCAGGGCTCGGCCTGGCCGTCCGCGCGTTCGAACCGGCCCGGTTCGCGCACCACGCCATGAGAGCGCGCATGGGCGATCCGATCCGCTGTCTCGGGGTTCCGCGTGGTCACCATGCCCCCCTCCCCACACGCCAGCGTCTTGACGGGATGAAACGAGAAGACGGCTGCGTCTGAATGCGGACATGCGCCCACTGGCGCACCCGTCTCATCGAGACTCCCCACGGCATGTGAAGCGTCCTCCACCACCGACAGGCCGTGATCGCGGGCCAGGGCGCTCAGCGCGGGCATATCGCAGGCGACGCCGGCCAGATGAACGGGCGCAACCAGCTTCGCCCGTCCCCGGGACCGCTGCAGAGCCTCAGCGAGCGTGTCCGGCGTCATCAAGCCCGTCTCCGGGTCCACGTCCGCGATCACCACATCCGCGCCGCAGTATCGCGCAGCGTTCGCCGTCGCCACAAAGGTCAGTGCTGGAACTATGGCGCAATCCCCCGGCCCCAGCTCCAAAGAGTCATAAGCGAGATGCAAGCCAGCCGTCGCCGAATGGCAGCTGAGGGCATGGGGCGCAGAGACCGCTTGTGCGAAAGCGTACTCGAAGGCGTCGACCCTGGGGCCGGTCGTCAGAAAATCAGAGGTGAGACAGGCGGTGACGGCGGCGATGTCGTCATCGTCGATCCATTGCCGGCCATAGGGCAGAAAACCGTCGCTCATGAATACGCTCCGCTAAGTCCGGACGACATTGTGCTGAGTCAGCCTCGCGCTGAAAACAACAAACCGCCCGACATCGGGAGAAGTCGGACGGTTCGCCGTGGTGGAGATTTCAGGACGGGGTTAGCCGTTAAACAGGTTCAGAATGATCTGAGGTTCTGAGTTGGCGATCGAAAGCGCCTGAACCCCGAGCTGCTGCTTCACCTGCAAGGCCTGTAATCGCGCGGATTCCTTGGCGAGGTCCGCATCAACGAGATTGCCTACACCTTCGGTCAGACTGTCTTCAAGTTTGCCGACGAAGGTCCGGTGCGCTTCCATCTTCTTGAGATCAGACCCCAGATTGGCCAGCGCCTGGTTGACGTTATCGAGGCTGGCCTGGATGGCGCTGACCACATTGCCGGCCAGGGTCACGGTGCCCAGGCTGGAATTGTTCGCGAGGGTGATGATGGAGCCGGAAATCGACAGATCCTGGCCTTCCAAAGTGACCGACCGCGTCGCGTCCGCATCCGCCAGGAAGGCGATGCCGTTCGTCAGGGATCCGTTCAGAAGATTCGCGCCGTCAAATTCTGCATTGGTCAGGATGACTTTCACCTGATCGAGCAGTTCCTTGAAGTCGCTGTCATAAGCCTGGCGGGAGAACGTGTCGATAGACGGATCAAGCGCGGCCGTGGCTTTCTCGCGCATCTGGATCAACAGGTCAGAGATCGACTCGCCCGCCGCAATCGCCACATCGCCAATGGAAACAGCGCGGTCGAGCGAGGATTTGACGGAGCCCAGCGCGCCAATGTCGGAACGCATGCCTTGCGCAACCGCATAGACGGAGGAGTTATCCTTCGCCCCTGTCACACGCAGGCCGGTATTGATCCGGCTCTGGACGCCCTGAATGTCCTCATTGGTTTTGTTGAGGTTTTGCAGCGCGATCATCGCTGAGGTGTTGGTATGGACGCTGAGCGCCATTGGTCTTCTCCCGATTGCATAACTGCGCCGCATTCGACGGCCGCTCGGGAGTATCAGGAGCAATCAGCGGGCCAATCAGGCCATACCGCTGAAAAATGATTTAAAACAGATATTTGCACAAATACGACGAAGCACGCCAGACCTCAGGAGGCGCTGGACGTGGTTAATTCTTGCCGCTGCAAGCGGTCAAATCTGCCGAGAGGTCAAACGCGCTCGTCAACAACGCCGCCCTGCTGGTCTTTCAGAAACGCGACCAGATCCATGTATTTTTCCGGCGGCCATTGACGCATGACTTCACCGGTTTCCGGATCAAACAGACGGTAGATGAACTGACCGCTCTCTTCCTCGCGATCAATCTGGAGCCGGGTCCGCAAGCTGGCGTTGACGCGCTCGCGCAGGGCCTCGATGCGCTCAAGGTCCGCGGATTTCTGCACCACAGCCGCGCCTTTTTCAGCGACGGATTTATCGGTTTCCTCACCGCCGATCTGACCGCGCTTGGCCATGCCGGCGACGGCTTTCTCGGATTGATCTGGCTCCGGAGCGACGCCTTGGGCGTTTGTAACCGGTATGATGTTGCCGATATTCATATCCTTTTCGTCGACGCTTTGGCGGCGTCGGCGCCTCCTATTGTCTCCCTTGCTCTGTCAGGCGTAGTCATCTGAGAAACTGGCCGGGGAGGAACCCCACGTAACGCCCCGGCCAATTCCGCTATGGATTACCGGAAGTAACCCAGGATCGAGCTCGGCGCAGAGTTCGCGATGGAAAGCGCCTGCGTACCCAGCTGCTGCTTGACCTGCAGCGACTGAAGACGGGCGGATTCTTTCGCCAGATCCGCGTCAACCAGATTGCCGATGCCTTTTTCAAGAGCGTCAGACAGTTTGCCCACAAAGCTTTTGTGAACTTCCAGAGACTTCGAACCGGTGCCCAACTTGGCCAGAGCCGTGTTGAGGTTGTCCAGAGAGGTCTCAATCGTGGCCACCAGGCCAGACGCCGCCGCCGCCGTGTCGAACGACGCGGTCGCCGCCACAGTGACATTGGTGCCGCCCAGCGACATCACTTCCTGACCGATATCCAGCGTGTTGGAGCCGTCAGCATTGGCCAGAGCCGAGATGCCGCCGGTCTGGGTGCCGTTGATCAGGTTGGTGCCGTTGAATTCGGCGTTATCGACAATGGTGCCGATCTGATCACGCAGCGCTTTGAAATCTTCGTTCAGAGCGCTCCGCGAGGCGGTGTCCAGAGAGGAGTCCGCGCCAGCCAGCGCTTTTTCCTTCATTTCCACCAGCAGATCGGAGATGGCTTCACCCGCAGCCAGAGCCACGTCCACGGTCGATTGCGCCAGGTCGAGCGACTGGCCCACAGCTGTGTAACCCGCCACGTCGGCACGCATCGATTGGGCGATAGCGAACACGCCGCCATTGTCCTTGGCCGAGCTGATCGCCAGGCCGGTGTTGATGCGCTGTTGAACCTGCTGCAGATCTTTGTTGGTCTGGTTCAGGTTCTGCAGGGCGATCATCGCCCCGGGGTTGGTATTGATCGTCGCCATTTCTTGGCTCCTTCAAATGTTCCGTTTCTACGGTTACGACGCGCTTTTTGCGCATCACTCTTCGAAGGGGCCCCCATTTTCTATGGGGCCCCCATCGAGACTTTAGGGATTACCGGAAGTAACCCAGGATCGAGCTCGGAGCCGAGTTGGCGATCGAGAGCGCCTGAGTCCCCAGCTGCTGCTTGACCTGCAGGGACTGCAAGCGAGCAGACTCTTTGGCCAGATCCGCGTCGACCAGGTTGCCGATGCCTTTTTCAAGCGCATCAGACAGCTTGTTGACGAAAGTGCCGTGGATCTCGAGGGACTTCGAACCCGTACCCAGGCGCGCCAGGGCGGAGTTCAGATTGTCCAAAGAGGTCTCGATGGCGGACACGGCCGCATTGGCCAGCGTCGTCGTGTTGATCTGAGTAGCAGCCGTAATCGTGATCGTGGTGCCGGTCAGGCTCAGATCTTCCGCGGCGATGGTGATGGTGTTGGACCCATCCGCATTCGCCAGAGCCGAGATCGCGGTGGCGCCGTTCTCAATGAGATTGGTGCCGTTGAACTCGGCGTTGGCCACAATGGTGCCGATCTGGTCGCGCAGAGCCGTGAAGTCTTCGTTCAGAGCATTGCGGGACGCTGCGTCCAGGGACGTATCAGCGGAGGCCAGGGCTTTCTCTTTCATCTCCACCAGGAGATCAGAAATCGCCTCGCCGGCAGCCAGGGCCACGTCCGTGGTGGACGTCGCCAGGTCCAGCGATTGATTGACGGCCTTGTAGCCCGCCACGTCGGCGCGCATCGACTGGGCGATAGCGAACACGCCGCCATTGTCCTTGGCCGAGCTGATCGCCAGGCCGGTGTTGATGCGCTGTTGAACCTGTTGCAGATCTTTGTTGGTCTGGTTCAGGTTCTGCAGGGCGATCATCGCCCCGGGGTTGGTATTGATCGTCGCCATTTCTTGGCTCCTTCAAGTTCCGTTTCTACGGTTACGACACGCTTTTTGCGCGCCAAGGCTCCGGCGACGGCTCCATTTTCTACGAAGCCCTCGCCGAAACTGGGGCTGAATTACCGGAAGTAACTCAGGATCGAGCTCGGCGCGGAGTTCGCGATGGAGAGCGCCTGGGTGCCCAGCTGCTGCTTGACCTGCAGCGACTGGAGACGGGCGGATTCCTTCGCCAGATCCGCGTCGACAAGGTTGCCGATGCCCCGTTCAAGGGCGTCAGACAGCTTGGTGACAAAAGTGGAGTGGATTTCCAGAGACTTGGAACCGGTGCCCAAACGCGCCAAAGCAGAGTTCAGATTGTCCAGACCGGCTTCGATCGCCGCCACAGCGGTGGATGCGTTTGCAACGCTGTCAATAGAGCTGGCCGCGCCAATCGACAGCGTACCGCCGGTCAAGCTCAGGTCTTCAGCGCCAATCGTAAGGGTGTTGGAGCCGTCAGCATTGGCGAGCGCCGTAATGTCCGCTGCACCGTTGGAGATCAGATTGGTGCCGTTGAACTCGGCATTGGCCACGATGGTGCCGATCTGATCGCGCAGGGCGGTGAAATCTTCGTTCAAAGCGTTGCGTGACGCCGTATCCAGCGACGCATCCGTGGACGCGAGCGCTTTCTCTTTCATTTCGATCATCAGATCTGAAATGGCTTCGCCAGCCGCCAACGCGACGTCGACAGTCGATTGCGCCAGATCCAGTGATTGCGACACGGCATTATAACCGGCCACGTCAGCACGCATGGACTGAGCGATGGCGAACACGCCGCCATTGTCTTTTGCAGAGGAGATCGCAAGACCCGTATTGATACGTTGCTGGACCTGCTGCAGGTCCATATTGGTCTTGTTGAGGTTCTGCAGGGCGATCATTGCGCCCGGATTGGTATTAATCGTCGCCATTTCTTGGCTCCTGTAACGTTTCTACGTTTGATGTGACGCGCCTTTTGCCCGCCAGACCTTCTGGTCCACCCCTCTAGGAGCAAACCTGGGGCCAGATTCACTCTTTGGAGCCGGGACAAGTCGCAAGCCCTTGTTTTTCTGTAATCTGATTACCTGAAAGCCGTTTACCCTACGGCCAAGGGGCGGCAGTTATTGCCGGTCGAGCTCGGCAGATAATGCCGGGTGCGGCAGTTATTGCCGGGCGGGCGGAGCGCTTCGCCCCATGATTTGGTTAATCAAATGCTGACGCTGCGGCGAGACAAGAAAAAGCCGGGGCCGCGCAGCGCGGCCCCGGCCTGTATCCGTCGCCCTAGCCGAAATAGGACAAGATCGATTGCGGCTGCTGGTTGGCGATCGAAAGCGCCTGAGTGCCCAGCTGTTGTTTGACCTGCAAAGCCTGCAAGGACGCAGACTCCTTGGCCAGATCCGCATCGACCAGATTGCCGATCCCCTTTTCCAGAGCGTCAGAAAGTTTTGTGACAAACGAGGAGTGGATCTCCAGCGCTTTGGATTTCGTGCCCAGACGCGCAAGCGCGGAGTTCACGGCGTCCAGCGAGGTGCTGATCTGAGAGGCGATATTGCTGGCCTGTGTCGCCGTCGCGAACGACGCCGTGGTGGTCACCGATACGATCGAACCGGAAAGCGACATGTTTTCCGAGCTCACAGTGATCGTGTTCGAGCCATCCTGGTTGGCCAGCGCCACGAATGAGTTGGTCGAGCCGTCAATCAGGTTGACGCCATTAAATTCAGCATTGCTTACGATCGTCGAAATCTGATCGCGCAACGCCTTGAAATCTTCATTCAGGGCGCTGCGGCTTGCTGTATCCAATGACGCGTCTGACGCCGCCAAAGCCTTCTCATTCATCTCAATCAGCAGATCCGAGATCGCTTCACCGGCAGCAAGCGCAACGTCAAGCGTCGCCTCACCCCGGTCCAAAATCTGATCAACAACCCCAAAACCGGACACCTGGGAGCGCATGCGCTGGGCGATGGCGTAGATGCCGCCATTGTCCTTCGCGCTGGAGACTTCCAGACCGGTATTGATACGGTTCTGCGTCTGTTGCAGGTCCATGTTGGTTTTGTTCAGATTCTGAAGCGCGATCATGGCTCCAGAGTTGGTGTTCACAGAAACGTTCATTGTGGGGTTCCTCCATTCTGGAAGTGAGCGGCCTATTCTCGGCCGAAGGACATTTTGTCCCGCTCAGGGCAGAGCAATCCCCATGCCGCCGCGCGCACGCGGGCGACATGTATTCAGCTAAATCTTTCAGATGCTTGGAAACAGACCATAGACCACCAGGCGCGCGTGACGCACCTTGCCGGGCAAATTTGTCCGGGCGGGGCGGAATTGCCCAATACGCGCCGGATCAGGAGGGCGACAGCCCCTGCATGATGGTGCGATTGATGTCGATCAGGGTGTCCAGATCCGTCTCACCCCGCATCGCCGAGCTCGTCTCCTTGGAGACGAAGATCGACAAGGAAATGATGCCGGCGCGCAGCGATTCAGGCAGATTATTGTGGTCGCTGGCGCAATCCGCCGCAAAGGCGGACCAAACCCGGCGATTGCGATCGAGCGCCGCCGCTTTTTTGCGGATTTCGGTCTTGGGCGCGTCCTTGACCTCCATCAATCCGCGCGTGACCTCGCCGATCAGACGGTATTCCGTCTGACGCGGGTCCTCGGTGCGCGAAGATGCAGTCTTGTAGGCCTGATACGACATGAACGCTTAGCCTCTTTATGCCTCGTCTGATCCAGCCAAAAGCTTGGCTTCATACTGGATCAGTTTTCTGCAACGCAGCAGCGCCTTGTAGAATTCGCCAGCCATCACTTCGCGGCTGACGGAGACGCACTCTGAAAGAACGTCTGACGAGCCCACTGCGTTCATGAACTCGGTCATCCTCAGAACAAACTCGTCATATAGTCCGTCCTGAGAGGTTGATGAGAGGTACATCATCATGACCGGGAAATAGATCCGCTTCGCCGGCGTATCGACTTCATGCTCATGCATGATGTCTTTCTCGCGCAACACGCTCGCCTTGTTTTGCAGGACAAGCGTCGCCCGGCGATCGCCATTTTCGACCACGGCGCCGTTCAGAACGAACTTTTCACCCGGCTTCAAGGAAAGCTTTAGCGGCATGACATGTCTGACCCTTCATTGTCGGCGCGGCCTGTCGGCATCCGACCTCGCACACTCAAGCAGGCTAGAGTGAAGAAACCGTTTCTGTGACGCCGGCTCACAGTATTAGCAGAACCTTAATCGAAGCATCCATTGTTGGCTCGGTAAACTGCAAGGGATGATGCGCGATGAGCCAATTGCTCGATCTTGATGCGGAACTGGCGGCCGGTGAAGAAGAAGCCGTCCGCACTGTGCGGGTTCGCCGTGACAGCTCCGCCTCGTCTGACGTGCAGCGGGCGCTGTCTTCCAAAAAGTCAAAAGAGGACAACCTGCCGCCCAAGGCGATCGGCCTGCTCAAGCGGGCCATGCGGATTGTCGAGGATGACCGCGAATCCGCCGCCAAGGCCGCCAAGCTGTGCCTGGACGCTGTGGATTTGGCGCCGGAAAGCGCGCTGGCCAATCACGCTCTGGCGATCAGTCTTGAGAAACTGGGGCGGCTGGCGAAGGCGTTGCAGTTTTACGAGCGCGCCTGGCGCTTTAATCCGCAAAACTCTGAAGTCTATCTCAACCTCGCCATGCTGGCGTGGAAGCTCGATATGATGGAAGCGGCGGAAAAGTTTCTGCGCCTGTTTCTTCAAATGTCGCCAAACCATCCCTCGGGCGTGATCAGCCTGTCGGGCGTGCTGCGCGACCAGGGCAAGTTTGACGATTCCGTCGAAATCCTGCGCGCCGCCATTTACGCCAATCCCGAAGAGAAAGACTTCTGGAACTCGCTTGGCACCACCTTGCTGGAAAAAGGCGAGCCCGAGCAGGCTCTGACCTTTTATTCTGAAGCGCTACGTCTGCAGTCAGACTTCGCCCGCGCCCACCACAACACGGCCTTCGCCTATGAATTGCTGGGAGAACCTGAAAAGGCCGTGCACCATTTCCGCGAAGCGCTGAAGACCGCCGCTTCGCATAAAGACGTCATCATCATGACCCATGGCTTGTCGCAATCCCTGCTGGCGATGGGCGAGCTGGAAGAAGGCTGGACCCTTTACAAGTCCCGGCTGGATCCCGATTACACCAACGCCACAAATTTTCTGATCGATGCGCCGCGATGGGATGGCGATGATGTCCAGGCCTTGCGTGGCAAGTCGCTGCTTTGGATCGGTGAACAGGGGCTGGGCGACGAAATCCTGTTCCTGCAGCTTGGTCATGACCTGCTCGACGCTCTTGGGCCGGAGGGCCAGCTCTATATTGCTGTGGAGCAACGCCTGGTGGAGATGGTCCAGCGCACCTATCCGGACGCCATCGTGGGCTCACACCGCACCATCAAACGTGAGGGCCAGGATTTGCGCGCTCCCGTGGGCTTTGATGACGCGGTGACATTTGACTACTGGACCCCCTTCGCCCAACCCGCGAGCGCCTTTCGCACGCAGACGACGCAGTTCCCGACAACCCCCGTCCTGTCTCCGCCAGAGGCGGATATCGCTCACTGGCGCGAACAGCTGGCGAAACTCCCCGACGGCTTGAAAGTCGGCATTCTGTGGAAATCGCTAAAAATGGACGCCAAGCGCTCCAAGCACTTTTCCGCCTTTGAGCTGTGGAAACCCATCCTGAAAACGCCTGGCGTCACCTTTGTGAACCTTCAATATGGCGACGCGGCCGAAGATATCGCCTTCGCCAAGTCCAAATTCGGCGTCGATGTGCATAGTCTGGACGGCATCGATCTGAAGAACGATCTCGATCAGGTGACCGCTCTGGCCAAGGCCTGCGATCTGGTGATCGGCCCGACCAACGCCACCACCTCGCTGGGCGCGGCGGCGGGCGGAAACATCTGGTACATTCACCCGCATGGCCGCATCTGGACGCATATGGGGACCGGGCGATCGCCCTGGTTCACCACGACGCGCTCTTTCTTTGGCAAGGGCTATGCGGACTGGATCAACATCATGAAGCAGGTCGCCAAGGCGCTTGCCGAAGAAACAGCCAGCGCGGACGCCTGATCGCTAAGCCGGCTTAGTCAGATAGAGCTGGAACGCCGCTTCGTCATAGACCGGTCGGCCATTGTTGAGCTCTGCGCCCTCGACCCGCGCCCGTCGGCGATCATAGACTTGGTCGAGCTGGAAATCGGCGAACAGGGTTTTGAGTTCATCCAGAGCGTAAAACACGCGATGGCCGAACACTGGATCTTCCGATCCATCCCCGCGGGCAGCATAGCCATGATCGGTGCTGGCGACTTCGAAAAAGGCGCGGCCGCCCGGCTTCAGGGCCGCATACATCTCTTGCACATAGCGCGCGGCCAGGGGTTTGGGGATGTGTTGCAGCGTGGCGCGCTCGATAATCACGTCTAGCGAGGCTGGCTTCAGCCCCAGAGCATCGCCGCTGACAAACAGGTCCAGGTCGGGGTAGAGCCGTCGCCCCGCGATGAGCGCCTCGGCGGAGACATCGCAGCCTGAAAGCTGCGCCTTGTGAAACACGCTGCGCAAAAAGCCCAGATTCTGGCCATTGCCGCAGCCAAACTCGAACACCCGCGCATCGGGATTTCTCGACAGCGCTATCAGGGCGAACACCACTGCATCCGTATAGGGAACGCGGGTCTGGGAGCTGGCGTAGAACGCATCCCACTGTTTGGCGTTATGCGCGCTTGAGGTCATCGAATGCGGTTCTCCCCCGGGTTTCATTCTTAGTGAACCAAGACTCATCATAACAGTAAACACGTCCATACAATCGGCAGGAGCGTTGTCATGACCGCCCCCTCTTCCGTGTTTGATCAGATCGAAGATCTCAGTCGCCCGCCCGTGATCGTCGCCGAGCTGTCGGCCAATCACAGCGGGGATTTGTCGCGCGCGCTAGAGATCATCTACGCCTGCGCGGAGGCGGGCGCCGATGCGCTGAAGCTGCAGACCTATACCGCCGACACCATTACGCTGGACCATGACGGGCCGGGCTTTGTGCTCGAAGGCGGTCTCTGGGACGGGCGCAAGCTGCATGAGCTTTATGAAGAGGCGCACACGCCCTGGGATTGGCACGCGGCCCTGTTTGAAGCCGGACGCAAGCACGGCATGGAGGTCTTCTCCTCGCCGTTTGATTTCACGGCGGTCGATTTTCTCGAACAGTTCGAGCCGCCTGCCTACAAAATCGCCTCGTTTGAACTGGTGGATTTGCCACTGATCGCTCATGCCGCCCGAACCGGGCGTCCGCTGGTGATGTCGACGGGCATGGCGAGTTGGGATGAGATTATCGAAGCGGTGCTGACCGCCCGTCAGTTCGGATGCGAGCGGCTCTGCATCCTTCATTGCACCTCGGGCTATCCCACGCCCATTGAGCAGGCGGATTTGAAAACCATCCCCGAGCTGATCCAGCGTCTGCAAATCCCGATCGGGCTCAGCGACCATACACCGGGTATTGCGGCGCCCGTGGCTGCGACAGCCCTTGGCGCGCGCCTGATTGAAAAGCACGTTACGTTGCGCCGGTCTGACGGCGGCCCGGACGCGGAATTTTCACTTGAGCCTGATGAGTTGGCGAGCCTTGTGAGAGAGACCCGCAACGCCCATGCGGCGCTGGGCCATGTTCGTACCGGCCTGGCGCAATCTGAAGTGCGCTCGCGCACCGTGCGCCGCTCGCTCTATGTGACCGCTGACATCAAGGCCGGAGAGGTTCTGACTGAAGCCAATGTGCGCTCGGTGCGCCCCGGCGGCGGTCTGCATCCGCGCGACTGGTCTAAAGTTCTGGGACGCACCGCCGCACGCGATCTCGAATTCGGCGAGCCTCTGGACTGGACGATGATTGTGGATGGCCGGGGATGACGACGGCCCCGGCGCTTCAGATCGCAAACGCTTTTGGCGGCGACCACGCCGTTCTGTTCGGCCGGGCGCGCTCGGCCTTGCTGGCTCTGTTTGAAACGCTGGGCCTTCATGGCCGCTCGGTCATCCTGATCCCATCAAACGCCTGCCCCAGCCTGTTCGCCAGCGCCTGGGCCAGCGGATCCGAGGTGCGGTTGGCGCCGGTCAGCGCCGAAACCGGCGTCAATGAGGACGCTGATCTGGCAACTCAAATCAAGCGCCTGGCTCGCACCGGAAGAACGGGCGCAGTGATTCTGACCCATCTGTACGGCTTTCGCCTTGATTTCACTCAGGCGCGCAAAGCCGCAAGCGATCACGGCTGGATCAGCATCGAGAACGACGCCAACGCCTCCAGCTTCACGCCCCAAGCGCCCTTGGAAGATCTGGCTCGCATTGTCAGCTTCGGAGCGGGCAAAGTGCTCGACGCCGGTGCGGGCGGCGCGGTGATCATCCGAGATGCGACTCTGGCGGCTGAACTGGCGCAGCGGGCGACGTCTTATCCAATCCTGGATGACGCCGCCGCCGAAGCCGAAGACCAGCTGATGCTGAAGCGGCGCGCCTTGCGCAATCAGGGCCGCTCTGCCGAGATAGAGCAAACCTTGGTGACTGAGCTGTCTCAGCTGCGCTTCGGGTTTGATCCCAGCGCAGCGGAACCGCTCACCCGAGCGCTCGCCCATTTGCCGGCCCGCCTGACCGAACGCCAAGACCGGCGGGCGTTCTGGCTTGCCGCGCTTCGCGGTTTCGGCCCCGCCCTCACCCCGGTCGCGCTTGATCAGACCGCGCCCTGGCGGCTGATCTTGAAAACCGCGCCGGCTCTGCGCGATCCGCTGATTGAAGCGCTTCGCGCAAACAGCTTTGACGCCGGCACCAATTACCCCGCCCTGACACAATCATTTTCCGAACTGACCGCCCAGGACGCGCACCCCGATGCGGATCTCTGGGCGCAGTCGGTCATCAATCTCTGGCTCGATGAGCGCTATGATAGCGCTAGAATCACCGCGGCCTGCGCCGCGATGGAGCCGGTTCTGGAGGCGCTGACATGACATCCTTGATCATCCGCGTGGACGCCGTCCATGAGACAGGCTTGGCCCACGCCGCGCGCTGCAGCCGCCTGATCGACCTACTGCCCCAACGCCCGCGCGTGCATGTGTTGGGTCAGGGCGAGGCGCTGTCTGAGTTTTTCCCCTACGACAAGGTCGTGCCGCTCAAAGGACCGGTGGACGTTTTCCTGAAAGCTCTGGTGATCGAGACCGAAGCCGACGCGGTTCTGGTCGACCAGCCAACGCATGACCCGGAGCTGTGGGCCGCGCTCGACGCCTTGCCTCAGCTCAAAAGGCTGATGGTGGATGATTTTGGCTCTGAAGCCCCGGCTGACCTTGTGATCAACGGCACCGTTATTGAGGCCTATCACACCTACCCCAATTTACGAGAAGGCGGGCAAGCGCTGTGTGGCGGCGAATACGCCCTGATTGCGCCGGTCTTCGCCAAATCCCGTCACAATGACGCGCGCAAAGGCCCGGTCATCGCCATTTGCGGCGGCGGCGAACGGGCCGCGGACTGGGCCATGAAACTGGCTGAGCATGGTCCGGCCCTGGCGAGGCCTCACCCTTTCATCATGATTGTGGGGTCAAGCTTTCCCGACTTTGAAAACCTCAAGCGGATGACGGTTCTGAACGGTGGAATCGCCAAGCAAGGCCTTCCTGTTCACCAGATCGCCAGTCATCTGGCGCGGGCGCCCGCCGCCATCATGACCGGGGGCATGGTCGTGTATGAAGCGCTGGCAGCGGGCGTACCCTCCATCGTCTTCCCGCAGCTTGAAAACCTCATCCCGGAAATCGACTGGCTCGCGGAACGCGGCGCGCTGATCAATCTGGGCTTCGAAAATGGTGATGGCATTCCGGCCCTGTCAGAACATCTCAAAGACTTGCTGGACGATCCTTCCAAAGCTGCCGCACTGAGTCAAAAAGGCCCAGAACTGATTGACGGGCTGGGCATGACGCGGGCGGCCGAGGCCATTACCCAGTTGCTCTCATCCTGACCGGCGACCTCACATGACAATCGCGATCATTGATTACGGCATGGGCAACCTCACCTCGGTGAGAAACGCGCTCAACCATCTGGGCGCTGATGTGGTGGTGAGCCATGATCCCGGCGTGCTGCGCGCGGCGAAGGGCGTGGTGCTGCCTGGCGTCGGGGCCTTTGGCGAAGGCATGGCGCATTTGCAGGAGCTGGGACTGGCTGCGCTTCTAAAGAACGAGATTGCAGGCGAGCACCGCCCCCTTCTGGGCATTTGCCTCGGCATGCAGCTGCTGCTCGATGAAAGCTCCGAGCATGGCCAGCATCAAGGTTTGGGCATCATTCCCGGCCAGGTGCGCCGCCTCGCCCCGCCGCCCCATGACCCGCCCTATCGCGTCCCGCATGTGGGCTGGAACCATGTGGAAGCGTCCAAAACCGCAGGGCTCTTCAAAGGGCTGCCTGAAAACGAAGCCTTCTACTTTGTTCATTCGTTTGTCTGCGAGCCTGAACGCGCTGACGACGCAGCGGGTTGGTCAGAGCATGGCGAACGCTTTGTCTGCGCGCTGGAGCATGGTTCGGTCTGGGCGGCGCAATTCCACCCGGAGAAAAGCCACAAGGCCGGCCTCGCCCTGCTCACCAACTGGCTGGAGTTCGCCTCGTCATGCTGATGCCGCGCCTGATTCCGGTCCTGTTGCTGATGAACGGCCAGCTGGTCCGGTCTGAAACCTTCACCCAACATCAGATCATTGGGGATCCGCTGCACGAAGTATCGCGCTTTAACGAGTGGAAGGTGGACGAGCTGATTTATCTCGACATCAGCCGCGAAGGCGGGCTGGCGCAGGGGCGACGCGATTCCGGTAATCGCGCCTATGCCGATTCCATGGAGGTGCTCGAAGCGGTGGCGAGCCAGTGCTTCATGCCGCTGACCTGGGGCGGGCGCATCACCTCGCTCGATCAAGTGCGCGAGATCTTTTCACGCGGCGCCGACAAGGTGGCGATCAACACCACCGCTTTCGAAACGCCGGAGCTGATCAGTCAGGTCGCCAAACGCTTTGGCGCGCAAGCCATGGTGGTCAGCGTGGATGTGCGCCAGACCGATGACGGCTATGAAGTGATGACCCGGGGCGGGCGGACCGCCACGGGCCGTGATCCGGTGAGCTGGGCGAAAGAGGCCGAAGACCGCGGTGCGGGCGAAATCCTCTTGCAGAGCCTTGATCGCGATGGTCGCGGCACAGGCTATGACACAGCGCTGGTCGAACAGGTCTCACAGGCCGTCACCATCCCCGTTATCGCCTGTTCGGGCGTCGGGGTGTACGAGCATTATTCAAAAGGCCTTAAAGCCGGCGCCGACGCTGTGGCCGCCGCCAATATCTGGCACTTCAAGGAACTGGCTGACCGGGGCGGCAAGCGCGCTTTGCAACGGGCGGGCTTTGACGTTCGGATGTAGGGCTTATCGGGTCAAGTTATTCTATTCGAACACTCATGAATTCCCGGGCGAGCGTAGCGACGACCCGGGATCTCTCTCTGCTGTAAGCGCAAAATCCTGACGAAGGCCCCGGCTCCGCGCTCCGCTTGGCCGGGGTTTCAGCTGTTATCGTATTCCCAAAGCCGCCTGAGCCACTTCCAGATCGCGTGTCATCTCTCCGCAACTACGCACCAGCTGGGCCGTCTCCGGTCCGAGATTGAACAAGGCGTCGACGATGGAGAGATTGGGCAGGAACGCCTTGCCCTGCGGGTATACAGGCGGCGTGAACGCCTGCCAGTAATGGGTCACCCCCTTGGCGGAAAAGCCCGCCTCGTCCACATAGCTCGCAGCGCCCACATTGGAGAGATAGGCGTCTGCGCCAGCGGCGTGGCACAGCGAGACCAGCCTGTCCTGACTTTCGCCTTCATGATCCAGCACGGCGCTGTCGAGGATCTGGGCCTCAAGCTCCAGAACCGCGCAGACATGCCGGATCAGCGCGCAATTAAGGTCTGAGAGGTTTTCGTACTCGGCTTCGATCAGCGCCTCTATGGCGGGAAAATACGCCTCAAAATGCGGGCGTTTCCCATAGACCTGTTTGAGCGTCGTCAGATGCTTCTTGCGCCAGGGCTCAGGCGCGATCTCGGTCTGACGGATCGTGCGGTGCAGATCGCCCGATTTTTTGACCGGGACGGAGAGAAAGATCGCATCCTTGCCATTCCTGACACGGTTGCGCTGCTGCCAGCTATGACGCTGTAACTGCACGTCCGGCAACAGCACGAACAAATCGCTGAGGGCGATCTTGTGAAACAGGATCAAGCCCGGCAGGTAGACCGGCTGGTGTGCGCTCAGGATCCGCAACGCTGCGCCCTTCCCCTTTGTGATGCATCGCTTGGGCTAAACTTAACGATTGAGGCGTTTTGTTACCCTTAAGGACGGTGATGATTCGCCGCCGCGATCGACCCAGCAAAGGGAAGCGCCATGAGTGTCCAGTTCTGCAAGACCTGTTTTTATCCCAGCTCGTCAGCCGCTCCGCTGACCTTTGACGAGAACGGGATCTGTTCAGGCTGCCGGGTCGCGGGTCAGAAAGTCGATATCGACTGGGATGAGCGTTGGACCATGCTTGAAGAGCTGGTCGATGATTATCGCAACCCCAAAGGCTATGACTGCGTCATCCCCGTCGGCGGCGGCAAGGACAGCTATTACCAGACTCACCTGGCGGTGAAAAAACTGGGCTTGCGGCCCCTGCTGGTCACCTATCACGGCAACAACTTCCTGCCCGAGGGCGAGTACAATCTCCAGCTGATGCGCGAAGCGTTCGGCGCAGATCACATTATCTATCGCCCCGGGCTCGACACGCTGATCAAGATGAACCTTCTGGGGTTCAAGCTGCATGGCGACATGAACTGGCACAACCATGCCGGCATCAAGACCTATCCGATCAAACAGGCCGTGCTGCATGACATTCCGCTGATGCTGTGGGGCGACCATGGCTGGGTCGATCTGGGCGGCATGTTCTCCTATTCCGACTTTCCTGAATTCACCGCCAAGACCCGTAAGGAGCATGATCTGCACGGGCTCGATTGGGACGACTTCACCGATGAGGGGCTGGAGCGCCATGGCCGACCAGACCTGAAAATGGGCCTGACGGAAAAAGAGCTCGATTTTGCGGTCTATCCTTCGGACGAGGAGATCGATCGGGTGGGCGTGCGCGGCGTGTATCTGGGCTTTTACGAAAAATGGAACGGCAACACCTGCGCGACTGTCGCCGAGGCTGAATACGGCTGGAAGAAAGCCGAATACCCGTTCGAGCGCACTTACCGGAAAATCTCCAATCTCGACGACATGCACGAGAACGGAATTCACGACTATCTCAAATTCATCAAGTTCGGCTATGGCCGCGCCACCGATCACGCCAGCCAGGACGTGCGCCTGGGGGTGATGGACTACAAGACCGGGCTCGAAATGGTCAGAAAGCATGACCACGTCAAACCGCGCCGCGATCTCGAACGTTGGCTCAACTATGTGGATATGAGCGAAGCCGAATTTGATCAGATTTGCGACACCTTCCGTGATCCGCGCGTGTGGCGCATCGAGAACGATCAATGGGTCAAGGATGATGTCTGGGGCGGCGCGTCGAGCTATGGCCCGGTGCATCTTGAGAAAAACGATCCGCGCCGCGAGCAGTATCAGGTCAAGGGCGTCGAAGTATGAGCCGCACCACCACAGCCGAATTCACGACCTTCGCCGATGTGAATGTGCGCGGCCGGGGCCGGCCCATCGTGCTGGCGGGCGCCGGCAATATCGCCGACAAGACCCTGCGCCGGATCTCGGGCGTGACCGCAATTGTGGACAATAATCCCAACCTTCATGGCGAGCGTCAGGCGGGTCTGCTGATCGCCGCGCCCGAAAGCCTGAAAAACGCTGCGCCGCGCCCTTTCATTGTGATCTGCACCACCTCGTTCGTGGAAGTGGGCGAGCAGCTGGTCAGCTTCGGCCTCATCCCCGGCCAGGATTTTGTCGTCACCCCGGTGCTCAATGATCTGCGCATCATCGCGGAAATGGAAAGCCTTGAAGAGACCGTGCTGTTCACCTGCGGTCTGCCGCCGCTTGAGGATCCCGAAGCCGGCGGCGGGCTGTATGAGCTGAAAATCTCAGCCGCGCAGCACAGCTTCCGCAAAGTCTTCAAGGGCAATTTCCACGGCCTGCGCCCTCATGGCGAACACTTCATCGCCATTGATGACGAGCGCGGCCTGATCCTTTTTGACCGCGACTACCAGATCCTTGAGAGTTTCGCCCTGCCCCAGGGCGCGCGCTGTCATGGCGTAAGCTGGTCCGAGGCGCGACGGCAGTATTTCATCGCCTGCTCGTATCTCGACGCCATCCTCGTTTATTCCGAACAGGGCGAAGAGATCGACCGCATCCCGATCAGCTCCAAACAGGCGCGCACGGGCTCGGCGCAACATCATTGCAATGACATTCTGGTGCTGGGCGACAGCGTTTATGTGTCCATGTTTTCGGCTACCGGCAATTGGAAGCGCGATGTGTTTGATGGCGTGGTGCTGGAATACGACCTGGCGGAGAAACGCTGGGTCGGCCCGGTCATCACGGACCTGTGGATGCCGCACTCCATCGACTTTGTGGACGGCTCTTTGGTCGTGCTCGATTCCCTGCGCGGGCGTCTTTTGAAGAATAACGCGCAGAGCGTGGGGCAATTTCCGGGTTTCGCCCGCGGCCTCGCCCATGACGGCGCGCGCTTCTTTATCGGGCAGAGCCGGAACCGGAACTATTCCGCCGCCTTGGGGGTGAGCCAGAACATCGCCATCGACACCGTGATCACCGTGTTTGACGAGCACACCAAGGTGTCCAAGAGCTTTCATTTGCCCTCCACGGTGTCTGAAATTCACGGCATCGCGCTCAACACCCGGCGCTGACCATGAAGATCGCGGTCATCCCCGCACGCGGCGGCTCCAAACGCATTCCGCGCAAAAATGTGCGCCCGTTTCATGGCCGCCCCATGATCGCCTGGCCCATCGCGGCGGCGCTGGAAACAGGCCTGTTTGATCATGTGATCGTCAGCACCGATGATCCCGAAATCGCCGAGGTCGCCATCGCGGAGGGCGCAAGCGCACCCTTTTTGCGCCCGTCCGAGCTGGCGGATGATTTTACCGGCGTCATCCCCGTGATCGCGCACGCCATGCAAGAGATGGAGCAGATCACCGGCGAGAGCGCGGAGCTCGTCTGCGCGATCTACGCCACCGCACCCTTTCTCAGCGCCGACGACATCACGCGCGGTCATGACGCCCTGATCAACGCGCCCCAGCAAGAATATGCGATCTCGGTAACGCCCTTCGCCTTTCCTGTGCAGCGCGCCCTGAGAGCCGTACACAGTGAGACCGGTCCTGGCCTCGCGCCGATGTATCCTGAATTCATCCCCTCCAGATCACAGGATCTGGAAGAGGCGTTTCATGACGCGGCGCAGTTTTTCTGGTGCCGCCCCAACGCCTTGCGAGACCACGCCCCTGTCTTTTCCCCGCGCTCCATTCCGATCCTGATCCCGCCTGAACGCGTTCAGGATATTGATACCCCATATGACTGGGACCGCGCAGAGCTTATGTTCGCTGCACTGCGCAAGGATGACGGGCGTAAACTGCAGCGTTAAAGTGCGCACAAACAAGGCTGCAACCGGGCGTGGGGAGCGCCCGGGCGGCACAGAAAACAAAACAGGGAAAACACCCGACATGCGTTTTGAAGGCACCAAGGATTACGTGGCCACCGAAGAGCTGGCCGCAGCGGTGAACGCCGCCATCATTCTCGAACGTCCGCTTCTTGTGAAAGGCGAACCCGGCACCGGCAAGACCGAGCTGGCGCGCCAGGTCGCGTCCTCTCTGGGCGCGCCGTTGATCGAATGGCATATCAAGTCCACCACCAAGGCGCATCAGGGCCTTTATGAATACGACGCCGTAGCGCGTCTGCGCGATTCCCAGCTGGGCAATGACAAGGTCAACGACGTCAAGAACTATATCCGCAAGGGCAAGCTGTGGGAGGCGTTCGACGCCGGTGTGCGCCCGGTTCTCTTGATCGACGAAATCGACAAGGCCGATATCGAATTTCCCAACGACCTCCTGCAAGAGCTCGACCGGATGGAGTTCTATGTCTACGAGACGGGCGAAACGATCAAAGCCGAACAGCGCCCGATCGTGATCATCTCCTCCAACAATGAAAAAGAACTGCCCGACGCCTTCCTGCGCCGCTGCTTCTTCCACTTCATCGCCTTCCCCGACGAGGAAACGATGGAGCAGATCGTCAATGTCCACTTCCCCGGCATCAAGTCCGAGCTGCTGGCCGAAGCGCTGGAGATGTTCTTTGAAGTGCGCAGCGCGCCGGGCCTGAAGAAGAAGCCCTCCACGTCTGAACTGCTGGACTGGCTGAAGCTCTTGCTGGCCGAGGACATCGATCCCGCCATCCTGCGCGAGCGCGACACCCGCAAGCTGATCCCGCCGCTTCATGGCGCGCTTCTGAAAAACGAGCAGGATGTTCAGCTGTTTGAACGTCTCGCCTTCATGACCCGGAGAGAAGGCTAGGAGGCGAGCGCATGGCCCTCTTCCATCGCTTCTTCACCGATCTGCGTGCGGCGAAAATTCCGGTTTCGACCCGGGAATACCTCACCCTGCTTGAAGCCCTGAAAAAGGGCGCGATCGAGCAGGAGGTGGACAGCTTTTATGCTGTCAGCCGCGCGGCACTGGTCAAAGACGAGCGCAATTTTGATAAGTTCGACAAGGTCTTCGCCCATCATTTCGAGGGCATCGAGGCTTTAGGCGATCTGTTCAAATCCGACGAGATCCCCGAAGACTGGCTGAAGGCCCAGATGCAGCGCCATCTCACCAAGGAGGAAATGGAGGCGCTGCAGGAGATGGATTTCGACCAGCTCATGAAGACGCTTCAGGACCGGCTCAAAGAGCAGGAGAAACGCCATGAGGGCGGCAATAAATGGATCGGCACCGGCGGCACGAGCCCCTATGGCAATTCTGGCTGGAGCCCGAACGGTGTGCGCATCGGCGGCAAGTCGAAAAACAAGAAAGCCAGCAAGGTCTGGGAAAACCGCCGCTTCAAGGATCTTGATTCCGAACGTGAGCTGGGCACTCGCAATCTGAAAATCGCGCTGCGTCGTCTGCGCCAGTTCGCGCGAGACGGGGCGGAAGAAGAGCTTGATCTGGACGGCACCATCCGCGCCACCGCCAACAAGGGCTATCTCGACGTACAGATGCGACCCGAGCGCCGCAATGCCGTGAAGGTCCTGGTGTTCTTTGATGTGGGCGGGTCCATGGACCCCTATATCGACCTCACTGAACGCCTGTTCTCGGCGGCGCGGGGCGTGTTCAAGAATCTTGAGTATTTCTACTTTCACAACTGCATCTATGAGGGTGTGTGGAAGTCCAATCTGCGTCGCCGCACCGAAACCCAGTCCATGTGGGATGTGCTCCATAAATACCCCAGCGACTACAAGGTGGTGATCGTGGGCGACGCCGCCATGTCTCCGTCCGAGATCACCCATCCTGGCGGCTCGGTCGAGCACTGGAACGAGGAAGCGGGCGGTGTCTGGCTACGGCGCCTGAAAGAAACCTACCCGCATCTGGTGTGGCTGAACCCGACGCCCGAAGGCTGGTGGCCGCACACCTATTCGGTGCAGCTGGTGCGCGAGATCATCGGCGAAGACCGCATGTTCTCTCTCACGCTGGCGGGCGTCGACAAGGCGATGAAGGAATTGACCAAGCGGCGTTAAACGCCCACTCGTCCTCTGAGAAGACGCTCTGGCAAAGTGCGTATGACTCGACCAAACACGTCCGGCTCATGAGTCGCTTGAGCGTAGACCAGAGCGCCCTGAATTAGCATCAGCCCATCTTCCGCCCTATGACGCGCCTCATCAGACGCCAGGCCGGTTTCTTCCAATACGCCCGAAATGGCATCCCGCAAGGCATGGAAGGCGCCGGCCACCGGGTCTGAAAACTGGTTCAGCGCGTCGGTAGATCCGGTCAGCCGATTCAGAAGACACGCGCTCGCGCCATCATCATAAAAGGCGCGCAAGGTTTGAGACATGGCGCTCAGCCGCGCCCCGGCCGATCCTTCAGCGCTTAGGTCTGCGCTCACATCTTCAGCCAGCCGCCCTACATCCCAATCAAGAATCTCGGACGCCATCTGCTCCTTTCCGCCGGGAAAGCGGTGATACAGGCTCGCCTTTTTCAGTCCGGTCGCCTCTGACAATCGCGCCAAAGACGCGCCTTCATAGCCATCCGCGCGAAAAGCGTCAGAAATTTTTTCGAAAAGTCTATCTTTATCAATCAGTGCTTTACGGCCCATTTCGGCCTCCTTGGAACGCTCAAGACACTATATAACCGAACAATCGGCAAAATAAAGCTTGACCCATGCTCACGCTTCGATATTTTACCAATCGTTCGGTCAATTATGGAGAAACAACATGACCTCCCCACGTACTGCCCTCAAAGCCGGCGTTGCAGCTCTGGCCCTTTTCGCAGCCGCCGTTCCGGTTCTCACCTCAAACACCGCGAGTGCGGTCAACACCACCACCTCTGTTGTCGCTTCGACCCTGCTGCCGGAAATGGCTCAGGTCTCTTACCGGTCTATGGAAATCGACGGCGTAAACATGGCCTATCGTGAAGCCGGAGACCCGAGCCGTCCTACGGTGCTTCTCCTGCACGGCTTTCCAACATCGTCGCATATGTTCCGCAATCTGATCCCGGTTCTGGCGACCCGTTATCACGTATTGGCTCCGGACTATCCCGGCTTCGGCGCGTCTGACATGCCCGACCGCGCACAGTTCGAGTACACGTTTGAGCAATACGCCGGAATGGTCACTGAACTCATGGACCGTAAAGGCGTAGAGAGCGCCAGCTTGTATCTGATGGATTATGGCGCGCCTGTGGGCTTCCGCGTGTTTGCAGACAATCCCGAGCGCGTTGACGGCTTCATCATCCAGAACGGCAACGCCTATGAAGAAGGGCTGGAAGAGTTCTGGGATCCAATCAAGGCGTTGTGGAATGAGCCGTCAGTCGAGCATCGCGACGCCTTGCGCCCAATTCTCGAAGTGGGCGCCACCGAATGGCAATACACCCATGGCGTCGGCGACCTTGAAACCGTGTCCTGGGACAGCTGGCACCATGATCAGCACCTTCTGGATCGTCCGGGCGCCAAGGAAATCCAGCTGGACTTGTTTTATGACTACCGCACCAATGTGGATGAATACCCGCTCTGGCAGTCGCTCTTCCGCGAACATCAGCCGCCGGCGATCATCTTGTGGGGCAAGAACGATCACATCTTTCCCGAAGCTGGTGCTCACCCGTATCTGAACGACCTCGAGACTGTAGAGTTTCACCTGCTCGACACCGGCCATTTTGCATTGGATGAATATGGCCCGCTGATGGCCCGTGAGATCGTGGAGTTCCTAGATCGGGAGGTGGATGATTAGGCCTTGCCTCTAAACGACAAGACAGGAAGGCGCCGCACCTGTAACCCGGTGCGGCGCAGGTCTATTCCGGGTCGCCGTGCACGGCGGCCTGACCGTGCTCAATCCCCAGCGCGCTTTCCACCCGGCGCACCCAGCCATTGACGGCCGGGAATTCCGACAGATCGAACCCGCCTTCATCGGCGACGCGCGTATAGGCGACGAGCGCGATATCGGCGGCGGTCATGTCTTCGCCCACCATGAAACTCTGCGACAGAAGGTTCATCTCCATCACCCCTAGGGCACGGCGTCCCTTGGCGTAGAGATCGGGATCGAGATCGGATTCAGCTGCGCCCTTGAAGCGCAGCGCGCTGCGGCGCACAGCGATATAGGGCTCGTGGGAATATTGCTCCCAGAACAGCCATTGCATCATCACGGCGCGCTGGAAGGGGTCTGCGGGGATCAAGTCCGTGCCTTCGAGAAGATACAGCAAGGTTGCATTGGACTGAGCGAGCGTGCGACCGTCCGCCATGCGCAGAACTGGAACCTGACCGGCCGGGTTGAGCGCCAGGAAGGAGTCGCTGCGCGTCTCACCGCCGAAAATGTCCACTTCCACCCAGTCATGGGGCGCGTCAGCGCATTTCGCCGCCCACAACGTCTTCAGACAATTGCCGCTTTCGATATTGCCGTAGAGGGTGACGGGCTGCATGGCGCTCTCCTGAAAACTTTTTGCGAGTTTGAGCTGCACCTCGCCGCGATGCAATGCGAGACAGGGGTTTGGGGCCGTGACACTTCAGCCTATAACGCCGTCATGTCGTCTGAAACGCCTGACCATTTTGATCTCGAAGATCTCAACGCCCGCACGGCGCCTGAGGCCTGTAAGACCATGGCCGAGGTCCGCGACGGCGTGGACCGGATGGACCGCGCCCTGGTGGCGCTGATCACCGAGCGTACGCGCTATATGCAGGCCGCAGCGCGCATCAAACCCAGCCGGGATGTGGTGCGCGACGACGCGCGGATCGAGGATGTGGTGAGCAAGGTGCTCAAAAGCGCCCAAGCCTCCGGCCTGCCGGCCGATATCGCCGAGCCGGTCTGGCGCGAACTGGTCGAGCAATCGATCGCTTACGAATTCAGGGTCTGGGACAAGACTCGCTAGCCGCGCACCGCCGCCATGGCGTCTCGCGCCCGCGCGGACGCCGTCTCCACCGCCTGCAACGCCTCAGCGTCCGGATAGCAGGCTTCCGCCTTTTCGCACGCTTCGCCCAGCTCCATCGCGCCGACGCCGCGCGCCGCGCCCTTGAGGGTGTGAACCGCTGTGCGCCAGTCGTCGTCCGATCGGGCGGCCTTCATCAGACCGACGCAGGAATCGATCTGATCGGACAGCAAGCCGAACAACTCGGTCTCCAGCGCTGCATCGCCAGCGGTATATTGCTCCAGATGATCTCGATCCAAAACGGGCGCGCTCATGGGCGTTCAAACCTCCGTATCTCGAAGTTCCCAGCCTTAGAGCCCCCATCTTAACAGACCTTCACGCAGCCGGGCGACTTGTCCGCATGCTTAAGGAGAAGTAGGGCTGGGCCTCTTGCCAATCAGACCGACCAATCCAAGGACACAACGCCGCCATGATGCTGTCAGATGTGATCGGGCTCACAGGCGTCGCCTGCGTGCTGTCCGCCTTCTTCCTTCTTCAGATCGAGAAAGTGCGCAGCGACGGGCTCGGCTATCTGCTGCTCAATCTGTGCGGCGCTCTGCTGCTGCTCGTCTCCTTGATGGTGACGTTCAATCTGGCGAGTTTCGTCATTGAAATATGCTGGCTTTCCATCTCTCTGTTCGGTCTGGCGAAATGGGCGATCCGTCGCCATAAAGCACGATCAGACGCTTGACCGTTAAGGCCTAAAGCGTTCAACTCAAGCCATGAGCTTGCTAGATACATACAAGGCCCGTGAGGGCCAATCGCATTCGTCGGACTGGTTTGAGGTCACTCAAGATCAGGTCAACACCTTCGCGGACGTGACGCTTGATCATCAGTTCATCCATGTGGACCCTGAACGCGCCAAAAACGAAAGCCCGTTCGGCGGCCCGATCGCCCACGGCTTTCTGACGCTGTCCATGCTCAGCCATTTCGCCGAGAAAGCCCTGCCGGCCTTCGAGGCAGGCGTGATCGGCATCAATTACGGCTTTGAGAAAGTGCGCTTTCTGACGCCGGTGCGTGTGGGATCCAGGATCCGCGGCACTTTCACTCTGGCCAATGTCATTGAACGCAAGCCCGGCCAGCTTCAGCTGACCCAAAACGCGACGGTGGAGATTGAAGGCTCGGACAGCCCCGCGCTGATCGCCCAATGGCTCAGCCTGGTGGTGGAAGGCTAGAAGCCTTTTTAGTGAAAGTGGGGACCGGTTACGCGGTTCGAAAAGGCGCCCAAGAATGCCTTAAAGCCGATTTGGTCGATGAAAGTCGACCGAAGAGGCCCTAGCGCTCGAACGCTTGCCCGACCTCATCAAGTTGCGCTTCCAGCTTGTCCAACAAGGTCATGAGCTGGTCGCGCTCTTCGTCTGAAAACGCGGCGAGCAGCTTTTGCTCATAATCGAGCGCCAGGGGCGCCACATCCGCGTAAATCGCCCGCCCCTCCGGCGTCAGCGACACGTCGCTGGCGCGCCGGTCCTGCGCGTTGCGGATCCGGGTCACAAGACCGCGTTCGTCCAGGGCGCGGATCGCCCGGCTGACACTGACCTTATCCATGGCAGTGGCTTCGCACACCGCTTGCGCGGTCAGAGCTGCGCCCTCGCCCAGCACCGCAATCACCCGCCATTCCCAGATCGTCAGCCCGAACCGGGCCTGATACGCCTTGGCGATCAGGCTGGACGCCTTGTTGGACGTGACCGACAGGCGATAGGGCACATAAGACGGCAGGCGAAGGCTTGCGCCCTCGCCTGCGTCCAAGGATTTACGGGCGTCGTCGGCCAAGATTACTCGGCCGCCGGCTCGGTCTTGATCACGCCGCGACGGATCTGATCCAGCTCGATGGATTCAAACAGGGCTTTGAAATTGCCCTCGCCGAAGCCTTCATTGCCCTTGCGCTGGATGATCTCAAAGAAGATCGGTCCGATATTGGTGGTGGTGAAGATCTGCAGCAGCAGTCCATCGCCGGTTTCAGGATTGCCGTCCACCAGGATGTTGTTCTTCTTCAGGCGCTCGAGATCTTCGCCATGGTTCGGCACGCGCTCGTCCACAAGCTCGTAATAGGTTTCAGGCGTGGATTGGAAGATCACGCCGTTTTCGCGCAATTGCTCGACCGTTTTGTAAATGTCCGGCGTGGTCAGGGCGATGTGCTGGATGCCTTCGCCATTATACTCACGCAGATATTCAGAGATCTGCGACTGGTCGTCCGAGCTCTCGTTCAGCGGGATTTTCAGCTTGCCGCACGGGCCGGTCATGGCGCGCGACAACAGGCCGGTATGCTGGCCCTTGATGTCGAAATAGCGGATTTCGCGGAAGTTGAAGACGTTCTCGTAAAAGCTCGCCCACTTGTTCATATTGCCGTTGATGACGTTGTGGGTCAGGTGGTCGAGCACCTCAAGGCCGACGCCCTTCTCCTCAGCGCCCGGGATCGGCTCGAACAGATCGTCATATATCGTCTTGTCGCCATAGGTATCGACCAGATAAAGCGCCGAGCCGCCAATGCCCTTGATGGCCGGAATCTCATCGGTCCACACGCCCTCGCCGAACGGTTCCGCGCCGCGCGCAATGGCGTCAGCATACGCCGCCTTGGCGTCCTTGACGCGGAAGGCCATGGCGTTGGCGCTCGGGCCATGCTCTTTGCGGAACTCCGCCGCCTGACCGGTCTCTTCTTTGTTCACCAGAAAGCTGATGTCACCTTGCTTGTAGCGGGTGATGTTCTTGGTCTTGTGCTTGGCGACCGCAGTGAAGCCGAGGCTCTCAAACAGCGCCTCGATTTTCTCCGGTTCCGGGCTCGTATACTCGACGAACTCAAAGCCGTCGGTGCCCAACGGGTTCTCAAACAGATCGGCCATGGGGGCGCTCCCTTAAATCAATCATGATGCGCCGGCGGGCTTGATCAGCCGCTCTCCGGCGCGCATCGTCGTGTGGCGGAAGATAGTATCATTTGCAACTAAATTCACCCCCAAACTCAGCAGCCCCGTCACAAACCCCGGAGACACCATCCATGAAACTCGTCCTGCACGGCTATTTTCGCTCCGGCACCAGCTATCGCACGCGCCTGGCGCTGAACTGGAAAGGCGTTGAGTATCAGTATGTCGGCGTCAATCTGGTGGACGGCGAACAGCATTCGGACGCCTACAAGGCCAAGAATCCGCAAGGTCTGGTCCCGGCGCTGGATGTGGATGGGCAGATGCTGACCCAGTCCGTCGCGATCCTGGAATGGATCGAAGAGACCTTCCCCGAGCGACCTCTGTTGCCGTCCGATCCCATGAAGCGCGCCCGTGTGCGCGCCTTCGCAGCGGCGATAGGATGTGACATCCATCCGTTGCAAAATCTGCGCATCCTGAAGAAAGCCCGCGCACTCTCAAATGATGACCCCGAGGCCGGCCCCGCCTGGGCGCGGCACTGGATCAGCCTTGGCTTTGAAGCTCTGGAAAAGCTGGTCGAGCAAGCGGATGGCCAGAACAGCTTCCTTTTCGGAGACGGGCCGAGCCTGGCGGAGATTTACTTGCTGCCGCAAATGTTCAACGCACGCAGGTTTGGCGTCGATCTGACGCCTTATCCACGGCTTGTGGCGGCGGATGAAGCGGCGCGCGCGCTGCCGGAGTTTGAACGCGCTGCGCCTGAAAACCAGCCGGACGCCGTCTAGGCCATGTCGCGTTTGAACCAGTCTCCGCTGGGGATCAGGCGGGCGCTCTCGAGACCCAGCACCCAGATGTAGACCCAGGCGTCCCGGTCGGGCTCGATGAGTCTGACCTTTTTGCGTTCATAGCGCGAGCGCGCCGGGTCTTCGGGCCAGTAATCCTCAAACGCATCCAGTTTGGGCATGACCGACGCGTCGCACACCTCAAAGAGCTCGCCCATCACCTCGCCCGGCCCATCGACCAGTCCTGGATAAGCGCCCAGATCATAAAGCTGGCCGCGCAAGGTGCAGGCCCCTAGGGGTGCGAACGCGTTCTCCAGACCGAACTGAGCGAAGCCGCTCTCCCCGGCGCGAAGCAGGCCATAGACGGCGAACGCGTCGCCCGTTTGAACCGGCATCAGGCTTTGGTCTTCAAGATGGGCTGAAGCTTGCCATAGCTGAGGCTGCGCCAAAGCCACTCAAACGGACCGAAGCGGAAGACCAGCAACCAGAGCGGCGAGATGATCAGCTGAACGAGCCAGACCGTGAGGACGATGTAGACGATCTCATGACGCTCGATCGCGCCATAAAGAGGCGCGCCGAACACGCCCGTTGACAGTGAGACCATCACGAATGTCTGGGTGAGATAATTGGTGAACGCCATGCGCCCCGCCGCAGCGAAGGGCAGACGCACGAGTTCGAGCACCTTCAGCTTGCTGATCAGCATGACCAGACTGGCATAACCGAAAGCGACGATCAGACTGGCGAACGCATTGATCGTCCCCACGATCCAGAGCGTGTCATGGGCAAAGTCCGATTGCACAACGCGCGTGCTCGCCCACCACAGAGCCGGGAGCCCCACACCGAGGCAAAGCGCCGCCAGGCCGCCATAGACGCCAACACCCCAACGGGCGAGCAGAAAGCCGGATTTGTAAAGCGCCATGCCGATCAGCATCACGCCCAGAACGCGCGGTCCGAAGAAAATGATCCCGGAAAGCTGCGCCACGACATTGCCGATCGCATTGTAAATCCGGCTGGGCCAGAAGCCCGACTGATAGGCGTTGACCCACATGTCGAGACTTTCCTGATCGGGAACCACCCCAAAGGCGCTTGGCTCCATCATGCCTGGTGTCACTGACATGGAAATCTCGTTCACGACCAGAATGAGATTGGTCAGAAGGATGAGCGCCAGTCCCCAGAGCACGAGTTTGAGCACAGACATGCGCCTGAACAGCACCGCCAGCATGCCGATCAGCGCATAAGCGGTCAGGATATCGCCGAACCAGAAGACAAAGCCGTGAACCAGCCCGAAAACCAGCAGCCAGATCATGCGCCGATAATGCAGCTTCAGGCTGGCGTTCTCGGCTTCGCCCGCAATGAGCATGATCCCTGCGCCGAACAAGGCGGAAAACAGGGTGATGAATTTTTGCTCGAAGAACACCGTCATAAGGCGCCATGCATCTGCGTTGGCGCCCGTCGCATCCATGTGTGCGGGCGGATACTCCATCGCGCCCCAATAGATGAAGAATGTCGGCGCGTTCACCATCAAAATGCCCAGCACGGCCACGCCGCGCAAAACATCAAGACTGGCAAATCGGTCTTTCGCGGCCACTGGCGCGGTGTGCAGGCTCATGACGTTCCCCCGTCTTGATAGGCGCTTCTGTTGGCAGGCTCGCCGCATTTCAGGCGAGGCGCAAGACTGTTATCAGTCCAGAGCCATTCGAGCTTACCAAGAGTTCATGAAAAACCGGGCGGTCTGCTCTTGTCTTGGCATAGGCCGAGGCGCATAAGAACAGTGTCTGAAAATGGGTTCCGCCATGTCTCTGCTGATCGATATTGCTCATCTGATACTTGCCACGGCCCTGTCTTTTCTGGGTCTGGACTATGAGCGTGAAGACGAAGCACGCGCCATTCAGCTCAATCCCGCTCAAGTGCGCACAATCGCCTTCAGCCCGGAGTTGACCCCCACATCGTTTGCAGTCTCGATCTCGGTTCAGACCGCGCAGACATATTCTGCGCCCATTGAGCGGGTGCTGCCCGTTCTCGGCGCCCCCGAAGCGGCGCCCGCACCCCAAATGGTTAGCCTTAACGATTGCGAAACCATACAGCCCGCGCAGACGCTTCCTACTCTTTGATCGACTCACGCTCTGGCGTTAAACACAAGGTCTGAACAAACAGGCCTGCAGTGCCGCGCGATTCTGTTAGGATGGTCGTTTCACGGCGATATCCGAACGGGATCTGCGCCAAACCAGACGAGACGTCATGGCTGCCAAGGATACAAAAGACGCTGAAAAGGTTGAGGAAAGCGTGATCGCCGAACCGGCGGGCGGTGCGCTGGAGGCTGTTCGCTCAACTTCTCTCGCGCCTCAGATGACCGCCCCGCCTCCCAAGACTGAGGGCGGCGGCTGGCTGGCGTTTGGCGGCGCAGCGTTTGGTTTGCTGTGGTTTGGCGGCGCAGCGGCCTATCTCGCCGGCTACACGGACCTGATCGCTTTAAGCCCGGCGCAGATGGCGGGCCTGTCTGTATTCGCGGCCGCTCCGGCGTTGCTGTTCGTGCTGGCAGGCCTGTTGGGGCGTGAAGTGTCTCGCGCCGGTTCGCGCGCCCGCCATCTGGACGCGGCGGTCTTGCGCCTCGCCACCCCGACCGAACACGCCGAGGAAGACGCTTCGCGCCTGGCCGATGCGATCACCATGCAGGTGGACCGCGTCAACAAGGCCATGGAAAGCGCTCTGGCGCGGCTTGCGGCCATGGAAGAGGTGATCACCCACCATGCTGAGAGTCTGGAGGACGGCTCCAGCCGCGCCAGGGAGCGCGCCGAACAGCTGACCCGCGCCCTGCGCGACGAACGCCTGCGCCTCAATGACGTGTCTGAAGGCCTTGATGACAAGGCCGCCATGATCGCCGCCGCCATTCAGGATCAGTCCAAAATGGTCGCGGCCGCCGCCGAGCTTGCCGACGCCAAGGCGTCAGAAGGTGAACGCCTGATCCGGTCGGGCGCCGAGCGCCTGAGCGCGGCCGGCCAGGCCGCCGAGGAAGCCGGCGACCGGGTCGCCCTGTCGCTGGACGCCCGCGCCACCGAGCTGCGCGACTTCTCTGACATGCTGCGCAATCGCACGGACGGGCTGGAAGACGCCTATGTCAAACATCGCGACCGCCTGCAGGACGTGACCGAGACCTTGCGCAAGGAGCAAGAGAAGATCGGCGCCGCGCTCGACTTCCATAAGGCTGAGCTTGAAACTATGACGCGCAAGGCGCGCGACGGGGCTGAAATCCTTGAGAGCACCGCCAAGAATTCCGGCGAAGTCTTCCTGGACGCCGTAGACAAGGCGCTGGGCCAGGCCAAGGATCTGGCCAATTCCCTGTCTGAGCGCAGCGAAGAAGCCGCCCGCGCCCAGGAGCGCGCCCTCGACCGGATGCGCGACGCCGCCCGGTCTGCGCGCGAAGCCGCCGAGGAAGCCGGTGAAAGCCTGAAAAAACAAGCCGACGACGCCGAAGCCGCGCTCGAGCGGGTCAGTGAAAGCGGGTTCGACGTGGCCCGCCGCTCTGACGACGCGTTTCAGGCTCGCCTGCGCGAGGCTGAAGATCTCACCGCTCGCGCTGAGAAAGCCGCTGAAGAGGCTGCGGAGGCGGTGCGCAAGCAAATGTCTGAAACCCTTGACGCCGCGCGCCGTGAAAGCCGCCGGATCGAGGATGAACTGTCCGCTCTCCGCAGCAAGCTTGATGACGCCCCCGACGCCGCGCGCAACGCCGCCAAGGCCATGCAGCGCACGCTTGAGGACGGGCTGAGTCAGCTCAATGAAACGGCGCAGACCGCCTCTGACCAGGCGCGCGACATTGACGCCCTGTTTCAGTCGCGTATCCGCCAGAACTATGAACTGCTCAGCGATTTCATCCTGCGTATGGGCTCTGTGGCCGGGGGCCATAAACCGCTCGATCTGAACATCAACGAATTGCCCGATCCGCTCAGCGCGCGGCGCAAGGGTGACGATGACGGCGCAACCGACACGCCGAGGCGCAAGCGCACAGAGATCGCCAATCGCGAGGCTGACGCCCGTTCCTCGGAGACTCGAGACAGCGCCGAACGCGATGAAGACTGGGAAGCCTCCAAAACAGAAGACCGCAAGGCTGAGCGCGCCCGCCGCACGGATCAAGGCAAGCCGGACCTGAAGCCTGTGCGTTCCGCCCGCTCCGACGAGGATGAAGACGAAGCGGCGCTCAATGGCGATGAAGAGGATCCGGTGCGCGACAGCATTCGCGATGGTGTCGAGAAGGCCCGCAAGGAAGCCAGCTGGCGCTGGCGCGACCTTCTGGCCAACATGGATTCAGACGAAACACCCTCATCGAGCAAGGATGACCCCAAACGCAATCGCCGCAATCGCGATAGCTAAGCGCTCGGCGGCGCGCACAAAAAGGGCCGGCCTTTGAAGGGGCCGGCCCTTTTTCGGTCAACGGTCAGGTCTGCCTCTAGCAAGCAGTCTCAGCGCAAACGATGCTCGTGGCCCAATCCGCCAGGGCATGGGCGGTTTCATTGGAGGCTTGGCTAAAGGCGTCAATCAACGCCGCCTGCCTATTATCGCTGGCCCGCACGCTGATATCAAAGCGACGCGACGCCGCCAGGGCCCGCTCATCGCGATCAATCAGGCGCGCCACCATGCGCATCTGTATGAGTGGGGCTTGAGCATCGCCCTGATCGTATTCGGCTTCAAACCGGCGCAACTCCAGCTGCAGGCGATAGCGCGCCTGCACACCGTCTTCACTGCGGGCGGGGATCAGTTCCGGCGTCTCGCTCAGGAAGACATCCAAAATGCGATCATGTAGCAGCGTCGGCGCCGGCGACAGCCAGGCCGCGCCCGCCATATAGGCCAGCTCGCCATCGCGCAGCAGCGCCACCCGGTCGACCGCCAATCCGCGCGGTGCACTGATATGGTCAATCAATATGGTCTGCGCCTGGGCGGACGGGGCCACTTCATCCGCCGTCAGACCGGTCAGGCGATAAAGCGACACCGGCTCGCTTTCCGGCAGCAAGGAGATGCAGCCCGGCGTCGCCAGAAGGCTCATCGCTCCAAGCGCGCCCAGCGCCACTTTTCCCAAAGTGCTCATCGCGGCACCTCCACTTCAGCGCCTTCAGGTTCGGCGATAAATCCGGCTGGGTCAGATTCCAGCTCCAGCGCAACCCGTTCGAGCGCAGCGACCAGGGATCGCAGATCGCGCAAGGTCGCCGTCAGCTGGGTCAGCCCGTCTTCAGAAAACTCTTCGACGCCCGGCCGCAGCGCGACCAGCGCCTCATAGGTCTCAACAGCGGTGCGATCAACTTCCTGCGCCGCGGCGGCCGTGTCCAGCGTCGCCGGCGTCAGATCATCGACGACATAGCGCTCGGTGACCTGGGCAAACTGCTGCATGGCCTGGGCGGCGACGGACACGTCTGCGCCCGCCTGCTGCACACTGTTCAGCGCCTCGCGCGCTTCGCTGATCAACACTTCGCGCTGGGCCAGATCACCGGTGATCGTCTCGATATGATTGAGCGTGTTGGTCATGCTCTCGAGGTTCTCATCGCTCAGCAGACGACCGATCCGCACAAAGCTGAGCTGGGCGGATTCCAGAAGGCTCTCGCCGCCTTCCACCAATTGCTCAATCTGGGCCTGGGTGGCGTAAATGCGCGGCGCACGATCGCCCGCCCGGCTCTCTAGCCGTTCTGCATTGGGCGAGCCCGCCGAAATCTGGATATAGGACAGCCCCGTCAGACCTTGCGGTTCCAGCTGGGCTTCAGAATCTGATTTCACCGGCGTTTCCACATTCACCCGAATGCGCGCAATCACCTGGCCGGGGTTATCGGGGTTGAGGCCCAGCTCGGTCACTTCGCCGACCTGAATGCCGTTAAAGCGAACCTCTGACGCGGGGCGCAAACCCCGGACCGCGCCGTCAAAGACAACGTCATATTCGCGAAACTCGCGGTCCAGCGCCGCCCCGGACAGCCAGAGCGACAACATCACCCCCGAAACCGTCAGGAAAACGACGAAGAAACCCACAATGGCGTGATGCGCTTTGGTTTCCATAGCGTGCCTCTAGTCCTCAGCGGCTTGTCTTAACACGGCGCGTCCGCGTGGACCGCCAAAATATTCCTGGATCCAGGGATGCGGGTTTCGGGTCAGCGCATCCAACGGCGCGTTCGCGATAATCCTTTTGTCGGCGATCACCGCCACCCGGTCACAGATGGCGTGCAGGCTGTCGAGGTCATGCGTGATCATCACCACCGTCAGATTGAGCGTCTCAGACAATTCCTTGATCAGGTCATCAAAGGCGCTGGCCCCGATCGGATCGAGTCCGGCGGTGGGTTCGTCCAGAAACAGAATGTCGGGATCCAGCGACAAGGCCCGCGCCAGCCCCGCGCGTTTTTTCATGCCGCCCGACAATTCCGCAGGAAACTTGCCGCCCGCCTCGCCGGACAATCCCACAAGCCCGATCTTCAGATCCGCCAGCTCCTTCATCAGGCTGACGGGCATGCGCACATGCTCGCGCATCGGCGCCATGACGTTTTCCTGAACCGTCAGCGAAGAGAACAGCGCGCCCGCCTGGAACAGGACGCCCCAGCGCTTTTCCAGCGCAAGTCGGTCGCGTCCCGACATGCTCGACATGGGCGCGCCGCGAAACAGGATTTCGCCGCCATCAGGCGATTTCAGCCCCAAAATGGTGTTGATCAGAACCGATTTGCCCGAGCCCGACCCCCCGACAATACCCAAAGTCTCGCCCTGCCGAATCTCGAGATCAAGATTGTCATGAACCACGTGTGAGCCGAACTGGCTGCGCAGGCCGCGCACTTCGATCAAGGGCGCGCCGCTCATATGTCGAGCTCCAGATACATCATGGCGAACAGCGCATCGATCACGATGACCGCAAAGATCGCCTGCACCACAGACGTCGTCACCCGCGCCCCAAGGCTCTCCACATCACCGCCCACCTGAAGCCCGTGACGGCATCCGACAATGGCGATCACCAGGCCAAACACCGGCGCCTTGGACATGCCGACCAGGAAGTGCTTGATATCTATGGTGTCATGCATGCGGGTCAGGAAGAAATTCGGCGAAATATCCAGCGTCCACCAACTGACCATCATGCCGCCCACCACACCCGCCACCATGGCGGACAGGGTGAGAAGCGGGGCCATGATCACACAGGCCAGAACACGCGGCAGGACCAGAACCTCATAGGGGTCCAGGCCCATCACCTTCATCGCATCGATCTCTTGCTGCATCTTCATGGAGCCGATAGCGGCGGTGAAGGCGGAATCAGACCGCCCGGCCAGCAAGATGGCGGTGATCAGCACGCCAAATTCGCGCAGCACGGCAATGCCCACCAGATCCACGGTAAAAACGGACGCGCCGAAGGTCTCAAGCAGGCTCGCGCCCATGAAGGCCACCACCGCGCCGATGAAAAAGCTGAGCACGGTGATGATCGGCAACGCATCCACACCCGCCGTCTCCATCAAATGAATGGTCGGCGTCCAGCGCATCTTGGTCGGATTGACCAACACGCTGAGTCCGGTGGTGATGGTGCGGCCGAAAAAGGCGAAGGATGCGACGGTTTCCTTCAGGCCATCCTCCACCCCGGCGCCAATCCTGGCGAAGGTGGCGATCACGCCACGCGACGCCTCTTCAGGCACAGGACAGTCCGCGAGACGTTCACGCATCTCCCCCATCAGGCGACGCGCGGTTTCATGGCTGCCGATGAAATGCCAGTCCGCATCCGGTTCACCGCACCGGCTCAGGGTTCGACCCAGCATGTATGCACCGGCGGTGTCGATCCGGCCCAGATGGGTCAGGTCAATCACCAGATCCTGCGGATCGGTCTCGGCCTCAATGCGTTTGAGTTGGCGGTTGAAACGACCGACCGCCTCGATCAGCCAATCGCCGCGCGGCTCCAGCACCAGCCGCGCGCCTTCATGGCGCGTGGTCAGCCCCGCCTGCTGGCGCTCTGTTGCGATCGCTGCTGTCATGGTCCCCGCTTCCCCTGAGCTGTGAGGCTTATATGGGAGTGTGGCTCCATTATGGCTGTGTTCGCGCGCTTTGCACGAGCCAGAATGCAAAGAGCAATCCCAGACCTGACGGAATCGCCATGACTGCAAAACCGCCCGCGCCATACGCGCTATACGCGAACCCCGATGCATAGGCCGCCAGCGCCAGGACCAGCCCGCCCGAAAACGCGGAATTGATCGCCTGCGCCATGGAAGCGAAGCGGGTGGGACTGTTATCCGCTGCATATCGCAGAAAGCCCAGATAGGTGGCGCTGAAGCTGAAGGCGTGAAGAAGCTGAAGCGGAAACAACAGCCAAAGCGGCGGGGAGGCGGCGAGCGCCAACCAGCGCACCACCGACACCGCGCCCCCCAACGCCAGCACTTTTGCCGGGCTCATCGAGCTTAGCAGCCGGGCGGACAGGGCGAAAAACACGATCTCCGCTCCCACACCGGTGGCCCAGAGCAACCCTACCGCCCCGGCGGGCACGCCCTCAGCGCGCCAGGCCACGGCGGAAAACCCGTAATAAAACCCGTGGGCGCCCTGGATCAGCGCGGACGCTGCAAAGGCCAGCGGCAATCCGTTGGACAGCATGGCCGCAACCACGCCGGTCTTCGCCGCCGGATCAGTTAGAGCCGCCTCAGGCGCTGGCGGGTTGCGCCCTTCAGGCAGCATCAGAGCGGTCAGCACCGCCAGAGCCGCGCCGATCAGCGTCCAGGCCAGGGCCGCCTCGCCGCCGAGCCAGCCGATCAGCCAGCCCGCGCCCACATTGCCCAGAATGAAGGTCGCCGAGCCGAACGCGCGCGGCGGGCCGAAGGCGAACCGGCGGCGGCTGGATTCCTGGACCGCGAAGGCGTCGATGATCGGCATGATGCCGGTGAAGGCGCCCCCGGCGAGGCCCGCCAGGATGAGAATCGCCCAAGGGTTGGTTGCGGGGATGAAAGCTGCGAAGGCGAAAAAAGAGACCAAAGCATATGTCAGGACCGCCCAGCGCTTTTTCGGCGCCCGGTCCGCCAGCATCGCCCCCAGAGGCGCCGCGAAGACCCGCCCCGCCATCGAAGCGGCAGCTGCAGCCCCGATCATTTCAGGGCTGAGCCCCCGCCCTTCATACCAGACCGGCATGTAAGGCAGGTACGCGCCGAATCCCAGATAGAACGCCCCGTAAAACAGCGCAAAGCGAACAGGACGCGGGATCGAAACGAGCACAGCGGTCATGGTCAGGGGCTTAGCGCGGCTGAACCTGTGAGGAAAGCGCGTTTGACCGCATGGTGAACACTGTTTGCTCTTGGTTTCCGGCGCGGCTGACGATAGCTTCCCGCCTTCATGAAAGACGCCGTCCTTGATCCGCCCCAGACCCGCTCCGCGCCTTTGCGCGTGCTGGTCTCCAGTTATCGCTCAGCGCCCCATGTGGGTGGCCAGGGCGTATATGTGCGCGCCCTGTCGCGCGCCCTCTCCGATCAAGGCTGCGCCGTCTCGGTGATTTCCGGCCCGCCCTATCCCGTACTTGATCGCGATGTCGAGCTGATCAAACTGCCCTCGCTCGATCTGTTCAGCGTCGACAACGCTTTTCTGACCTTGCGCTGGAACACGCTGCTGGATCGCGCGAACCGCACCGAATGGCTGGCGCACAACACTGGCGCCTTCGCTGAAATGGTCAGCTATGCGATGCGTCTGGAAGCCTGGATCGCCGAGCACGGCGACCGGTTTGACGTGGTGCATGACAATCAGACGCTCGCCCTGCCGATGACCGGTGTGGACAGTTATCTGCCGGTGATCACCACCCTGCATCACCCCATCGCCATTGATCGCGATTTCGCGGTGGCGGGCGCGGCCAACTGGTGGCGGCGCGCCCTGACCCGGCGCTGGCATTCGTTTGTGGATCATCAGGCCAAGGCCGCGCGCGCCTTGCCGCGTTTTCTGGCGGTGTCAGACGCCGCGCGGCAGTCTTACGCTCAGCGATGCGGCGTTGATCCCGCCCGCGTACGGGTGGCGTTCAACGGGCTTGATCTCGACAGCTTCAAGCCCGATCCCGGGGTGATCCGCGACGAAGACCATGTTCTGGCGCTGGCCAGCGCTGATGTGCCCATCAAGGGGCTCGACGTGCTGATCGACGCGCTGGCGAAACTGAAAGCGCGCGGTCGCACGCCGCGGCTGACCGTAATCGGAGCCTTGCGCGACGGCCCGACCAAACGCGCGCTTAAAGACACAGGATTGCTCGACAGCGTGGACTTCGTCTCCGGCCTCAGCCTGGACGAAATCGTCGCGCTCTATCGCAAGGCGACGGTGTTTGTCTCCGCCTCCCGCTTTGAAGGCTTCGGCTTTCCCGCCGCTGAAGCCATGGCGTGCGGCGCGCCGGTTATCGTGTCGCGCGGCGGCGCCTTGCCGGAAGTGGCGGGCGAAGCCGGCATCGTGACCGAAGTGGAAGATGCAGAGGGTCTCGCCGATGCGCTGGAGCGCGTCCTTTCCGATCCGGCGCTACGCCAGACAATGAGCGCCGCCTGCGCCGCCCGCGCGCACAGCGCTTTTCGCTGGGACGAGCACGCTCGCGCCAGCCTGGATCTTTATGCCCAAGCGCTTGAAGAACGCGGGCGCCTGCCTGACATAACGGAGCTTGCCGCCCAATGATGGTGACGCTGGACCTAGACGCGCTGGACCTTGAAGACGGCCAGCGCGTCCTTGACCTGGGCTGCGGGCGCGGCCGGCACAGCCATGCCTTTTACTGGCATGACAAGGCGCTGGACGTCACCATGCTCGATCTCAGCCTGGAAGACCTCAAGGGCGCGATCGACGGCTTTTTCGAACTGCCGCCGCCGCCTCAAAACCCGCCGCGCAGCGCGGTATGGAGCGTGGGAGACGCCGGACGTCTGCCCTTCGCCGATCACAGCTTTGACGTGGTGATCTGTTCTGAAGTGCTCGAGCATCTGCCCGATGTGGACGCGGCGCTGGATGAAATCACGCGCATCGTGAAGCCGGGTGGGCGCTTCGCCCTGTCCGTGCCGCGCTATTGGCCGGAAAAAATCTGCTGGGCGCTCTCTGAAGGTTATCAGAACACGCCGGGCGGCCATGTGCGCATCTTTAAGGATCATGAGCTACGCGACCGCGTCGCCCGTCGCGGGTATCGTCCCTATAAGCGCCATTGGGCGCACGCCCTGCACGCGCCCTATTGGTGGCTGCGCTGCGCCAAATGGGAGCGTCAGGAGGAGAGCCGCTCGGTCAACGCCTTCCGCAAGCTTCTCGAATGGGACCTTATGGAAAAACCGCGCCTGACCCGCTGGACCGAAGCCGCGCTCAACCCGGTGATGGGGAAATCCGTCGCGCTCTATTTCCAGAAGGACGCGGCATGAGCCATCGCCCGCAATCCATTGGCGTGGATATCGCCGCCTGCGCCGACCGGATCGAGGACCTGCAACTCCGCGACGGCTCTATCCCCTGGGTGGAGACCGGCGTCTGGGACCCCTGGAATCATGGCGAGAGCGCCATGGCGCTGGCCATTGCCGGCCGGGAGACCGCCACACACGCCGCTCTTGACGCGCTGGCCGAGCGCCAGCACGCCGACGGGTCCTGGCTGGGCGAGCTGGGCGCCGGGGTGCCGATGGATGAAGACGGCGAGCGGATTGCGCCTCCGGCTGATCCGGTCACCGCCCATGACACCAACTTCACCGGCTATGCGGCCGTGACTGTTTTGCGCTGCGCGCTGGCGCTCGACGAGCCACGCCTGATTGCGCGCCACGCCGACATGATCAGCCGCGCGCTCGACTGGGTGGTGGACCATCAGACGCCTCATGGCGACGTGGTCTGGCGCAAGCCCGACGCCGGACAGGCGCTGGAGGCGGTGGATTCGCTGAAAGCGGGCAACGCCTCGCTGTTTAAAAGTCTCGAATGCGGATTACGCATCGCCGACGCCCTGGGGCGCAAACGCAGCGACTGGGCGAAAGCGCGGCGCCAGATTGCGCACGCCTTCACCACCAAGCCGCACCGTTTTGACCGGCTGGGTGAGGACCGCTCGCGCTACGCCATGGATTGGTATTATCCCGTGCTGAGCGGCGTTGTGACGGGGCTGGAAGCCAAGGCGCACCTGCATGCGGGCTGGGACCGGTTCGTGGTCGAGGATCTGGGCTGTCGCTGCGTGACTGAAGAGCCCTGGGTCACGGCGGCGGAAACCGCTGAATTGGCGCTGGCCTGCCTGAGCATTGGCGATACGGTCCGCGCGCAAAACCTACTGGGCGCCTTGGCGCCGCTGGCGCGCGACGGCGACGGCTACTGGATGGGCTGGCAGTATGAGCTGGGTCAGGTCTGGCCCAAGGAACGCCCCAGCTGGACCGCCGGCGCGGTCATCCTGGCGGCGGACGCGCTCTACGGCCTGAGCGCCGGGTCAGACCTGCTGATCCGTCATGCGCGGGCTGACGCCTGGCTTAAAGACGGCGCAGAATCTCGAGCGTATTGATCCGCTCCACCGGTTCAAACAGCCCCGACGCTACGGCGAGTTTCCAGATTTCATAAGGCGGACGACCGCCATCTTCGGGATTGGGAAAGACGTCGTGAATGGCGAGCAATCCGCCCCGCGCCACATGCCCCGCCCAGGCGCGATAATCCGCCAGCGCCGTGTCCATGGCGTGCCCGCCATCAATAAACACAAAGCTCAGCGGACCCGACCAGCTGGCGCCAATCAAAGCGGATGGCCCCACCATCGCGATGACGTCACGTTCGAGATCGGCCAGGGCCAACGTCCGACGCAGCGCCGGCAGTGTGTCCACACGGCCCAGCTCGGCGTCATAAAGCTCAGGGTCGTGATAGCCTTCGCCCGGTTGATGCTCCTCCGAGCCGCGATGATGGTCGACAGCGAACAAAAGACGCCCCGCTTCGCGCGCGGCCCGGCCCAAATAGACGCTGGAGCGTCCGCACCAGCTGCCGATTTCAACAAAAGCGCCCGGCGCGCTGTCGGCGGCGATACGGGCGTGCCGGGCCAAAGCCTGGCCTTCATCATCGGCCAGGAAGCCCTTGACGGTTTGCGGGTCGAGCGCGTCGCCCGGAAGAGATTGGCTCATTAACTTGCAAGACCCAGATTGGAGTGCGCCGCCCAGCGGCGTTCCGCCAAGGCATCCGCTGCATTGGCGAGACGGGTTTTCTCAGCGTCGAGCGTCTGCAACGAAGGCTCATATCCGCTCAGCGCATCCGCTTCATCCAGACGGTCTGACACGGCGAGGAAGAACTCTTGCGCCCGGCGAACAGACCCCAACGCACTTTCCGCAGACGCCAGATCGCGGGTCAGGCTGGCCTGTCCCAATCTCTGCTCTGAGCTGGCGATGGCCTCGGCTGCATCAGCAATATCGCGCGTGAGGCTGATCAAACGCCCCAGATCAGAATTGAGCGCCTGGACCATCTCATCGCCCTGCGCATCCACATAAACACTGACCGGATCAGCCGCAGCCTCTTCATCGCTGGCGCCATTGATCAGTCGACCGAAAAAGGCGCGCGCTGCAGCTGCGGGCGCGGCGCTCAGCGACCAGCCCTCATCTTCCACCAGTGCGTTCACAGTTTGCGATTGCGTTCTCAGCTGTGTCTCGGCCGCCAGACCGGCCTCTGTGTCAGCGCCCAGCGCAATCGGCTGGCTGGCGCACCCTGAGGACAGGATGCAAGCGCTAAGAACGATACCGAGGCCTATAGCCCGAACGAACGCATGCATGCCGAAGCGACCCTTTTTGACGCAGACCGGTTTCCCCTCCGAACCCGGTTCCACACAGTGATAAAACGACATAGTGTCACGGTAAACAGAACTTGAGGGTTAATCGGCTGATTACCGCGCGAAAAATGGACACACTCCGCTCCCATCGACGGCTGGGCCTGTATCCGCCCACGACGCCGGTTCATACCGGCTTTCTGGACGTGGGACAGGGCCATAGCCTGTATTACGAGGATTGCGGCCGCCCCGACGGGGTGCCCGTGATTACCTTGCATGGCGGACCAGGTGGCGGCGCCGCCCCCGCCATGCGGCGGTTTTTCGACCCACGCCGGTATCGCATTATCGTGTTTGACCAGCGCGGCTGCGGGCGCTCACGCCCCTATTCCTTGCTGGAGCACAATACGACCGCCCATCTGGTCAACGATATCGAACAATTGCGGTCACATCTGGGCATCGACAAATGGCTGGTGTTCGGCGGCTCCTGGGGGGCGACGCTGGGGCTCGCCTATGCCCGCGCCTGTCCCGAACATGTGCTGGGGCTTGTGCTGCGTGGCGTCTTCGCCTGCACCAAAAAAGAGCTCGACTGGTTCTACCGCGACGGCGCGAACCGGTTGTTTCCCGACGCCTGGGCGCGGCTGACCGATCGACTGACGCCAGCCGAACGCGAGCATGTCATCTCAGCCTATTACGAACGCCTGACCTGCGGCGCCAGCATGGATGAACGTCGCGCGGACGCGCTGGCCTGGTCCAGCTGGGAAAGCGCGCTGATCTCAATGAGCGTCGCACCCCAGATGGTGAACCCCGATCCCCACCGGTCGGATGCGCTGGCCCGGATCGAAGCGCATTACTTTCATCATGGCGGATTTCTGGAGCGCGACGGGGTCCTGCTCGAGGACACGGCGCATCTCGCGGACATTCCCGGCGTCATCGTGCAGGGCCGCTATGACATGGTCACGCCGCCGCGCACCGCCTGGGAATTGTCAAAGACCTGGCCAGGCGTGCAGCTGAACTTTGTCGCGGACGCCGGTCACGCTGCGGGCGAACCGGGCACGGTGGACGGGCTGGTGCGCGCCACCGACATGTTCGCGCGGCGCTTCGGATAACGCTCACGGCTATCAACGACGCAAAAAGCCCCGGCGCGAGCACCGGGGCTTTTGTCGTCTGGTGAAACCGCCGCCTAGTTCAGGAAGGGCAGGTTGAAGCCAAAGGTGCTGGCCAGACCCGTCACGATGATCAGGCCCACAGCCACCGGCGCCAGCCAGCGAATGCTGAAACGCCAATAGGCGAAAAAGCCGGTCCCCGCATTGGGAAGCTCTTTGCGCATGAGCGCCTTGGAGACGACCCAGCCTGTAAACAGCGCGATCAGGAAGCCCCCGAGCGGCAGCAAGATTGTGCCTGACACCTTGTCGAGAATGTCGAAGAACTCTCCGGAGAAGGCCGCCGCGATGCCGAACATGTAGATGATGGCGCCAAAGAACAGCGCCGAGCCTACACGGCCGAAATCGGTATGCTCTTCGCCAAAGGCCACGATCACCTGCAAGAGGGAAATCGAGCTCGTCAGGGCCGCAATCAGCGCGAGGAAGAAGAAGGCGCCGCCCACCCATTGGCCGCCCGGCATCTGCGCGAACGCAGACGGCAGGGTCTGGAAGAACAGGCCCGGGCCGGCATCAGGGCTCAGGCCGAAAGCGAACACGAACGGGAAGATCGCGAGACCCGCGATCAGGGCCACCATGGTGTCCGCGCCCGCGATGATGACAGCCGATTGCGGCAGGTTGTCATTGCGCGAGAGGTAGGAGCCATAGGTGATCATGATCGCAGAGCCCACCCCGATGGAGAAGAAGGCCTGCCCCAGCGCTTCCAGGAAGGTCTGGGCTGTGATCTTGGAGAAGTCCGGCGCAAACAGATACTGCATCGCTGCGCCCATATCCGCCGTCAGACCGGCGTAAATCACCATGCCCACCAACATCAGGAAGAAGAGCGGCATCAAGATTGAGACCGTTCGCTCAATGCCCTTGATCACGCCAAAACACACAATGCCCACGGTCACGATCATGAAAGCGGTGTGCCACAAGACCACCGTGCGCGTGTCGCCCACCAGCTGACCAAACGCGTCAGAAACCGCAGAGGGCTCCATGCCGATCATGCCGCCCGACAGCATCTTGAACACATAGGCGGCGACCCAGCCTGCAACGACGGAATAGAAGCACAGGATCATCACGCCGCCGGCCATGCCGACCCAGCCGGTGATCGACCACATCTCTGACGCGCCGGCGTCAAACGCCATCTTGCGGGTCGAGCCCACGGCGGACCGGCGGGCATGACGACCCACGCTTAGCTCCGCCATCAGGATCGGAAAGGCGATCAACACCACACAGACCAGATAGATCAGCACGAAAGCCGCGCCGCCATTCTCGCCGGCCGTGTATGGAAACCGCCAGAAATTACCCAGTCCGACCAACGAGCCGATCGCCGCCATCAGAAAGCCGAAACGGCTGCTCCAAGTTCCGTGCGCGCTCGCGCCGCCCATGGCCATAGGTGCAGTCTCCTCCCCTCAGCCGCGCCTGTGCAGCGCGTGCATTAAATCTGAATCCGCCCTGCGGCGCTTTGGCGCGGGAGGGTGGTCGATCCGCGCCTTGCGGTCAAGTTGGGCAATGCGGTGTTAACCAAACAAACCTGCGCCCTTGGGCGGTTCAGTGTCGCGGTGGACGTGAGCGCCCAGGATCAGGCCCAAGCCGATCAGCACCGTCATCATCACCGTGCCGCCATAGGAGATCATAGGCAGCGGCACGCCCACCACGGGCAACATGCCCATGACCATGCCGACATTGATGAAGACGTAGAGCGAGAAGGTCGTCGCCACCCCCATCACCACCAGGCGCAGAAAAACCGACCGGCAGGAAGTGGCGATCATCACGCAATTGGCGAGGATCAGCGCATACAGCCCTAGCACCACCAGCCCGCCGATAAAGCCGAACTCTTCGCCCAGCATGGTGAAAATGAAATCTGTCTGTTTCTCCGGCAGGAAGTTCAGGTGCGCCTGGGTGCCTTCCATATAGCCCTTGCCGGTCATCCCGCCCGACCCCAGCGCGATCTTGGACTGCAGGATGTGATAGCCCGCGCCCATGGGATCGTCTTCAGGATTGATGAAAGTCATGATCCGCTGGCGTTGATAATCCTGCAGTCCGTACTGGAAGAAGAATCCGCCAGCGACGCCGCCCAGAACGCCTGCCCCCACGATCACCTTCCAACTCAGCCCCGCCAGAAACACGATCGCCACTCCGGTAGCCGCCAGCAAGAGCGAGGTGCCAAGATCAGGCTGTTTGACGATCAAGCCCATGGGCAAGGCGATCATCAGGGCCGGTATGATCAAGCCGCCCAGCGAGGACACTTTCTCCTCGGGCAGGTCGTGGTAGTACCGAGCCAGCGCCAGAACCAGCGCGACCTTCATGATTTCAGACGGCTGCATGCGGATCGGTCCGATATCGATCCAGCGCTGCGCGCCCATCGCCGTGGCGCCCATCAGCTCCACCCCGACCAGCAGCACAAGCGCCCCCAGATAGGCCGGATACGCCAGTCCCATCCAGAAGCGCGGCGGGAACAGCGCTATGACCACCATGATCATCAACCCCACGCCCAGGCGGAGCGCATGGCGTGAGGCGTAGGGATTCCAGGCGCCGCCCTCGACCGAATACAACATGCCGACCCCGATGAGGCCGACGAGCAGGATCAGAAGGACAAAGGCCCAGTTGATCTCAAACAGTTTGCCCCGAAAGCCACGCGGCGCGGACTGGGTGAAAACGCCCATGCTCTACCCTTCCGTGGTCGGACGCGCCGCCGAAGCGAGCATGTCAGGTCGAGCGTTGGAGGGGTCGCGCCGCACCAGATCGCGCAAGATCGCCTGGGCGGGTATTGCGGCGCGGGTGCCGCCGCCGCCATGCTCGATCACCACAGAGACCACATAGCGCGGCGCGCTGACCGGGGCGTAGGAGACAAACAGGCCGTGATTGCGCAAACGCCAGGGCAGATCGTCCTGGTCACGCACACCTGCCGCGCGCTCTTCCGTGGTGATTGAATACACTTGTGACGTGCCGGTCTTGCCCGCCATCTCGAGCCCGTCCAGATCCAGCCCGCGTGTTCCCAACGGCCAATAGGCGGAGCCGCCGGGCTCATTCACCACGCCCGACATGGAGTGTTGGACGAGCGCCAAGTGCTCGGCGCTCCACCCCATTGAGGCGAAGTTTGGAGCAGCGCCGGTCTGACGCGTCAAAGTCGGCGTCACTTGTCGGCCCGTGGCAATGCGTGCGGTCATCACCGCCAATTGCAGGGGCGACGCCAGCAAGGCGCCCTGACCGATGCCAACATTATAGGTGTCGCCGGTCGTCCAGGGTTCATTGCGACGCGCGCGCTTCCAGGCCGGACTGGGCACCAGCCCCTCGGCCCGACGCGGAAACGGCAGCTCGATGTCGAAATACTCGCCCAGACCGCAACTCAGCATCATCTCGCGATAGCGCTCAATGCCCAATCGATTGGCAATCTCGTAGAAATATACATCGCAGGATTGTTTGACCGCTTCATGCAGGTTCATGCGGCCATGCCCCTGCCGACGCCAGCAGTGAAAGTCGCGATTGCCCAGTCGGGTATGCCCCGCGCAGTACACCGTCTCTTCCGGATCGACGAGACCATGCTCCAGCGCCGCCAACGCAGAGATCAGTTTCACCGTTGAAGCCGGCGCATAAAGCCCGGTCGTCGCCTTGTTGAACAAGGGCCTGTAAGGATTGTTGTTCAATGAAGCGAAGGCTTCGGTCCCGATGCCCAGAACAAAGGCGTTCGGGTCAAAGCTCGGTGTGGAGGCCAGCACCAGGATTTCGCCGGTGACCACATCCAGCCCCACCGCCGACGCGCTTTGATCGCCCAGCGCTTCCATCGCCGTGCGTTGCGCACGGGCGTCCAGCGTCAGGGTGACATCCTGGCCAGGGATTGAGGGAATGGATTGTTCGGGGATCTCGCGCATCACCCGGCCGGTGGCGTTCACCTCGACCTTGAGCTGCCCCGCCGAGCCGCGCAAACGGTCTTCATGCTGCAGCTCCGCGCCCGTACGACCAATCCGGAAACCCGGATGCAACAAAAGCGGGTCGTCATTGGCCGCTTCAGGCGGCGCGGCCTGCACATAGCCGGTCACATGCGCAAAGTCATAAGGGCGCGGATAGGTGCGCACTTCGCCCACATCCGGGGTGATCCCCGGCAGATCGGGCAGATGAAGATTGATTCGCGCAAACGTCTCCCAGTCGAGATCCTCGGCGACAGTGACCGGAGTGAATCGCGATGTGCGCGACACGGCGCGCAAAATGCGTTCGATGCGCGTTTCGCTGATCGGCATGTAGCGAGACAGGCGTTCCAGGGCAGCGCGTGGATCACCGGCCTGATCGCGCACGATCATCAAGCGGTAGCTTTCGCGGTTTTCCGCAATCGCTTCACCAAACCGGTCCAGAAGCCGTCCCCGGGCAGGCGGTTGCAGGCGGAAATTGAACTGGTTTTGCTCAGACAGCAGCCGATAGGCGTCCTGCTCGAGCACCTGCAAGCCATACATGCGCGCGCTCAACGCGGCGAAAGCGCCCGCTCCGAGCCCTGACAACAAAAGGGACCGGCGGGTGAACTGGGCTTGGGCCTCTTGCTTGTCACGACGCATTCGGGCTCTTTCTCAGCCTGAGCTGCCTTAGGAGAAGGTGCTGCGTTCCTTTCGCCGGGCGAACAGCCAAGCGAAGATCGGAAACAGAAGGATGGTCAGGATCGCTTCAGTAATCAACGGTCCAGCCGCCACAGGGGCGCCAATCGCGAACGAGCCCGCCCCCCAGGCCGCGCCAAAAGCCACAATCGCCGTCAGGGTGAAGCGCAAGGCCAAAGGCCCGACCTCGCCGCCCGCGCCATCGGCTTCGCGCATGCGCATGACGCTGAAGGCGACCAGAAACGCAAACGCCCAGACGCCCATGGGGGCGCCCGCCAGCAAATCCTGCAAAACGCCCACCACAAGCAGAACCGGCGGGGCGATAAACCAGGGCTGACGCACCGACCAGATAAACAGGGCGATCAAAGGAAAGGCTGGCGCCAGATCAGGCCCGCCGCCCAGACGGCTGGGCAAAGCGTGCAGGATCAGCGCCCCCAGCATGGTGAGGATGAACAGAACCAGATCGGTGGTGGCGTTATTGCGGTCAACCGATGGACGCATCAATTCGCCTCCTCTTGCCCGGCGGGCGTACTGATCGGATCCGCCTCAGGCGCCTGAACCGGCTCGAACGGCCAGATCCAGATCAGATCGATCGGCGCGGTCCGGCTGAACAAGGCGACCCGCCAGCGCCCGTCCCGATCACGCACCGCCTGGCCCACCGGCACGCCGCGCGGCATGACATTGTCATCGCCGGAGGTGACGATGCGGTCGCCTTCGCGCAAATCAGGCTCGGCGCCCAGATATTCAAGACGGGGAAACTCGGTGTTATCGCCCACCAGCAAGGCGCGGGCGTTGGACCGGTCCGCCATCACAGCCACGCGTGAGTTGATGTCCGTCAGCAGCAAAATCCGGGTGGAGCTGCGCCCCACTTCCACCGTCCGCCCGACAAGGCCGTACACATTCACCGCCGGATAGCCGGGGCGCACCCCGTCTTCCCGGCCCGCATCGATCAGGCGTGAGCGCACGAAAGCGTTGGACCGGTCCGCCACCGTCCAGGCGCTGATGCGCGCCTCAGCGGCGTCCGCTTGCAGGTTCAGCGCTTCGCGGTACCGGGCGTTGCGCTCTTGCAAAGACAGGGCGGCGTCGCGCCAGGCCCGCATCTCGGCCGCCTGCATGCGCAGATTGCGGTTTTCATCAGCCAGCTCGAACTGACGCTTCCACCACGGGCCGATATTGGCGAGCCCGCGGAAGGGACGAACGCTGAGATCGAGCACTGGCGTCGCCAGATCATTAAAGCCAGCCCGCATGCCCGTCAGAGCTTGCGGTCGGCTTTCGGGCCGGTCGATATAAATGAGGAAACAGCTGACCAGAATGCAAACGATGAACAGGAGAGGCGAAAACCGCACCCCCTCGTCCTGTCTTCGTCTGGAACTTCGCCGTTGAGCCACGCTGGATAGCCTCCCTCGCAGGCTCGCTTACACGCTTAAACCGCTTCCGCCAGAATCGGACGCCACAGGCGCAGATTCTCCACCGCCTTGCCGCAGCCCAGAACCACGCAAGACAGCGGTTCGTCAGCCAGGCTGACCGGCAGGCCCGTGCGGTCACGCAGCTCGGTGTCGAGATTGCGCAGCAAGGCGCCGCCGCCCGTGAGCACGATGCCCTTGTCGACAATATCCGCCGCCAGTTCCGGCGGGGTCGCTTCCAGCGCCTGCTTGACCGCTTCCACGATCTGCTCGACCGGCTCGGAGAGCGCATCGGCGATCATGGCTTCGGTCACGACGATCTCGCGCGGCACGCCGTTCATCAGGTCCCGGCCCTTGATGTCCAGCGTCAGGCCTTCGCCCTTTTGCGGCGGGGTGGCGGAACCGATTTCCTTCTTGATCCGCTCACCCGAAGTTTCGCCGATCAGAAGGTTCGCCGAGCGACGAATGTAATTGATGATGGCTTCGTCCATCTTGTCGCCGCCCACACGGACCGAGCGCGAATAGACAATGCCGGACAGAGACATCACGGCCACTTCGGTGGTGCCGCCGCCAATGTCCACGATCATGGAGCCGGTGGGCTCGTCGATCGGCAGGCCTGCGCCCACGGCCGCCGCCATCGGCTCGTCGATCAGATAGACTTTGCGCGCGCCGGCGCCGACTGCGCTTTCGTGAATGGCGCGGCGCTCCACGGCGGTCGCGCCGGACGGCACGCAGATCACCACCTGCGGGCTGACGAAGGTCTGACGATTATGCACTTTGCGAATGAAGTGCTTGATCATCTCTTCGGCTACGTCGAAATCGGCGATCACGCCGTCACGCATGGGTCGGATGGCTTCCACATTGCCCGGTGTCTTGCCCAGCATCAGCTTGGCTTCGGCGCCGACGGCCTGCACATGCTTGCGGCCCTTGTCCACCTTGTAGGCGACGACAGAGGGCTCATTCAGAACGACGCCGCGGCCTTTGACGTAGACCAATGTGTTCGCCGTCCCCAAATCGATGGCGATATCCGCGGAAAGGAGACCGAACACGCTGGAGAACATTCTCTGCCTCTTTATCTGTCAGGCGCAGCAGGCGAGTCGCCGCGCTAGGGCAAGTATCATGACTCCTTGTGCGATGCTGCGTCACTGATTGCAAGCCGCTCGCCCGCCTCAGCCTCAGTGTTCTCTGAGTCTTCCACGGGATTCTTTAACTCTGTTTCAGGCCCGCGCAGCCAGCGGCGCGCGAGCAGCATGAAGACGATCCAAACTGCGACAATCCCAATGAGAGCAAGGACTGCGAGCCATCCGCCGCCCGACAGCAGCGCCATCAATCCGCCGCCAGCGAACACAACCAAAGCGGTTTTGGGCAGCACGCCAATGGCCAATCCGCCGATGAAGGCAAAATAACTCATGTGCGAAACACCGGCCGCCATATTGACCACAATGAAGGGCGCGCTCGGAACGATTCGCACGATCATGGAGGCGAAGAACCCGTTCCGCCCGACAAATTCAGAAATCCGATTGACCGTCTGCCCGCCATAACGGCGCACCGCGTCCGCCCCCGCCAGACGACCGGCGTAAAAGGTCACGGTCGCCGAGCAGATCGTCGCCACCCACGAGTACAAAAATCCCTGCACCGGGCCGAAGGCGAACACCGCCGCCCCAATCAGCGCAAATTGCGGCGCGCCGACAAACGCCAGCACCGTGAAGATCACGATGGTCGCGGGCAGCGCGTACCATTGATCCGCCGCGCTCTCAAACCAGGTCCCGATCTGGCCCGGTTCAATGTCCAGGACGAATTTGCCCGTCAGAAAAATCGCCAGCACCAGCGCGAACAATCCCAGCGAGATGTAGACCGCGCGAGCGGCGCGGGCGTCCATGCGGGTGAAAAAGCGAACAAGTGGATTCATGGCGGTCATATCCGAAAAAGTATCAGCGCCTGCAGGTTTGAGGCCGAGCGCAGAGCGGCGGTACGCATACGCTTTTTTACACCGCTGGCAATCGGTTGGCGCAATCAATTCGGTTAAGTGCTTCAGTCACCGAAGTTCGATGCGCGGCGGATCAGTCGTCCGGTCTCTTCCAGCTCATGCTCGGCGGCTTTGGCCCGCATGGCCTTCAATCCCGCCCGGCCCTGCTCGTAATCGGCCACCCAGCGTTGGGCGAAACCGCCTGCGGTGACATCCTTGACGATGGCTTCAAACACCGGGCGCACCGCGTCTCGGATCGGGCCTTCCACTTCATGGGCGCCAAATTCGGCGGTGTCGGAAATGGCTTCATACATACCGGCAATGCCGCGGCTCTGGATCAGATCGGCGATGTATTTGAGCTCATGGACGGTGTCGATATAGGCCATGACAGGACTGATCCCGGCGTTGACCAGCTGTTCATAGCCCTCGCGCGCCAGGGCGCACATGCCCCCCACCAGCACCGCCTGTTCACCCAGAATATCCGCCAGCGCCTCCTCACCAAAACTGGTGGCGTAGACCCCTGCCCGGCCGCAACCCAGCCCGCCCAGATAGGCTTTGGCCCGCGCCTCCGCGCGCCCGGTAAAGTCCTGATGCACCGCCCAGAACCCGATCAGCGAGCCGCCCTTTTCAAAGCTTGAGCGCACCGCGCCGCCCGGCCCCTTCGCGGCCGCGAGCACTACATCTATGTCTTCGGGCGGCTCGATCACCTTGTATTCAATGGAAAATCCGTGGCACAGCAGCAAGGTCAGGCCGGGGCGATAATGTGGCGCGATGTGCTCGCGCCAGATCTCGCCATGCGCTTCGTCCGCCGCCAGCAATGACAACATGTCCGCGCGCCGCGCGGCCTCCGCCATGGACACCACTTCAAATCCGTCCGCTTCAGCCTTGGCGCGCGAGGGGGAGCCTTCCCGCAGGGCGATCAGGACGGAGCGCGCGCCCATATCGCGCAGATTGAGCGCATGAGAGCGCCCATGATTGCCATAACCGATAATGGCGACGGTCTCGCTTTCCAGCGCACTGAGGTCAAGATCAGCCTGATACAACGGTTCAGCCATCACGCGGCTCCGAAAAAGGGTTTGAGAAGAATATCATCAAGCTCGGCGCGAGCCGTGACCGGGTCCAGCGAGTGAATGCGCGCCCAGTCCGGATGCTGGTTCGAAAACCAGGTGAACTGGCGCTTGGCGTAGCGGCGGGTGTCGCGTTTGGCGAGCTCAATGGCCTCATCAAGCTCCATCCGCCCCTGCACATGCGCGATCAGAGGCGGCAAGCCCACCGCCTTCATAGCGGGCAGGTCTGGCGGCAGGCGGCGCTCTGCGATGGCGCGGGCTTCTTCCAGCGCGCCTTGAGCCACCATCTGATCAAAGCGCGCCTCGATCCGGGCGTAAAGCGCCTCGCGGTCCGGCGCGATCACCACACCCAAACACCGGTCTGGATCAATCAGGGGGCGCGTCTCGGCCTGAATATCAGAGAGCGGACGCCCCGCCGCGCGCGCGACCGCGATCAGGCGCATCAGGCGTTGTCGGTCGCCTGCCTCAATCCGGGCGGCGCCCACAGGGTCCAGCGCGTCAGCCTCTGTGCGCAATGCCTCCAGTCCGCCGCGCTCATAAAGAACGGCAACCGCGTCGCTAATCTCTTGAGACACGTCCGGCGTTGGCGCGAGGCCCTCCATCAACGCCTTGAAATACAGCCCCGTCCCGCCGACGAAGACTGCGCGTTTGCCGCGCCCGGTAATGTCGCGCACAGCTTGGATCGCCAGCTTCGCCCATGCGCCGACCGAGCAGCGCTTTGAGGGATCCATCACGCCGAACAGGTGATGGGGCACGCCCGCCATCTCATGGGGTTCGGGACGCGCCGTGATCACGCTCAAGCCGTCATAGACCTGCATGGAATCCGCGTTGATCACTTCACCATCGAGCGCCCGCGCGGCATGAAGCGACAGCGCGCTTTTTCCAGACGCGGTCGGGCCGGCCAGCAGCAGGATGTCGGGCGTGGCGGCCATCAACGCGCTCTAGCTGCGCAAGGTTTCAAGCACGTACTGACCCTGCCGGTTCAGACTGAACAATATCGGCGCGCCGTCGGCGCCCGCGCGCGCGATCAGCTCACGGGCCTGGTCGAGGCTCTCCACCGGGGTCCAGGCGATTTCTTCCACCACATCGCCGGGGCGGACCTTGCCGGCCGCATCGCTATCGGGGTCCACAGCCGTCACAACCAGCCCGCTGGCGTCTGCATTGATGCGGTAGCGTCGCCGCAGCGCGTCTGTGATCGGTTCAAGCGTCATGCCGAACAGATCGCCGTTAAGACCATCGCCGCGGCCATCGCCGTCTTCATCCAGCTCGGCGCCCACGGGCGGGGTCGGTCGTCCTTCTTCCTCAAGGCGTTCAACCTCCAGCGCCAGGGTCAGAGATTCGCCACGGCGAAACACTTCCACATCGACGCGCGAGCCCGGCGCGGTTTCCGCGACGATGCGCGGCAGCACCCGATCATCCGCCACAGGGCGGCCATTGAACGCCAGGATCACATCTCCGGTCTCCAGCCCGCTATCCGCGGCGGGGCCGTCAGGATCGATCCGGGTCAACACGGCGCCGCGCGGAGCGTTCAGCCCCATCGCCTCGGCCATGTCGCGCGTGACTTCCAGCACGTTGACGCCAATCCAGCCGCGGCGGGTCTCGCCATATTCGATCAGCTGGTTGATCACCGGCTCGGCGATGGCGCTGGGCACGGAAAAGGAAATGCCGACCGATGTGCCCGTGGGCGAGAAGATCGCCGTGTTCACCCCGATCACATCGCCGTCCATGTTGAACAGGGGGCCGCCGGAATTGCCTCGATTGATGGCCACATCGGTTTGCAGATAATCATCATAGCGTCCGCCAATCTCGCGACCGCGTGCGCTAATCACGCCAGCGGTCAGAGAGCCGCCCAGGCCGAACGGATTGCCGATGGCGACCACCCATTCCCCCACCCGTGCCGCTTCGCTGTCGCCGAAGGCGACAACCGGGAGGGGCGTTTCAGATTGCACGCGCAAGACGGCGATGTCGGTGGCCGGGTCGCTGCCGACAACCGTCGCAGAGAGAATGCGGCCGTTTTGCAAAACAACCTCCACCTCGTCCGCGCCGTCAATGACGTGGTGATTGGTGATCACCACGCCGTCCGCGTCGATGATGAAGCCAGACCCCAGCGAGCGCTGCATGCGCAGACGATTGCCCGACAGATCGTTATAGCGCTCCAGCGGTGTGCCCGGCGCAAACAGGGGCGAGCCATCCTCATCGCCAACCCGCTGGGCGGTGGCGATATTGACCACGGCGGGACTCAGCCGGTCATTGAGATCGGCGAAGCCCTCATTGGGCTGGGCTGCGGCCTGTACGGCGCAAGCCGCCATAAGGGCCAGAGCAAAGATCACAGCGCCAAGCACGCGCATCGGCATTCCCCGTTGTCAGTTTGGTCTTTCGATCAGGCCAAGAGTCTTAACGGCGCCGCCCCGGCGCCGCCAAGCGCTGACCTGTGTTTGAGCGCCAAAAAGTGAAACGGCCGAGCGTTTTGCGCCCGGCCGGTCCAGTGTCTGCTCTCAGGAAACCCGTTAACGGCCGCCTTGAGATCCGAAATAGTCAAAGAAAGCGCCGTCCGGTCCCATGACAATGGGTGTGCCGTCCCGCAGCGCCGTCTCATAGGCGATCATGGAGCGATAGAAGCGGAAAAACTCCTCGTCCTGCCCATAGGCCGCCGCATAGATGGCGTTCCGCTGGGCGTCGCCCTCACCGCGGATCCGGTCTGCGTCAGCGCGGGCGTTGGCGAGAATAACCGTCGCTTCACGATCCGCCGCAGCGCGAATCTCACGCGAGCGTTCTTCACCTTCAGCGCGGATGCGCGCCGCTTCCTGCTGACGTTCCGAGCGCATGCGCAAGAACACCCGCTCTTCCACTTCATTGGGCAGATCGGCGCGCAGGATGCGCACGTCAATGACCTCAATGCCCAGATCAGCGCGGGTCACAGCGGCGTCCACCGAACGCTCCACCCGATCCATCAGCTCGGCGCGTTGGCCGGAGATGACGTCCTGAGAGGAAATCGAGCCGACCACGGCGCGCAGCGCGTCTTCCATGATCGATCCCAAACGGGCGTTGGCGCCAGCTTCATTCCGCACGGTCTGGAAATAGCGCAGCGGATTGATGATGCGGTAGCGCAAGAAAGCGTCCACTTCGAGACGCTCCTGGTCGCCCGCCTGAAGCTGTTGCGGACGCATGTCGAATTCGACATTGCGGCGGTCAAACAGCAAGACCTCTTCCCAGGGCAGCTTGAAATGCAGACCGGCTTCGTCATCGCCAATATCGTTGATGACGCGAACCGGGTCACCAAACCGCAAAACCAGGGCGGAGCGCGTTTCGGAAACCGTGTAGGTGGCGGTGGCGACGGCGATCAGAAGACCACCCAATACGACCACCAGGGCGATTGTAAGAAATCTCATGATTAACCTCCCTGCCCCGAGCCTGCGGCGCGATTGACGTCACCTCGGTTGCGACCCAGCTGATCCAGCGGCAGATAAGGAATGGCCCCGTTCGCGGCGCCGTCCTGATCAAGAATGATCAGCTCGGACCGGCCCAGAATCTGTTCCATGGTTTCAAGATACATCCGCTCACGCGTCACGGTCGGCGCCTGGGCGTATTCAGCGTAAATTGCATTGAAGCGATCCGCCTGACCCTGAGCCTCTGCGACCACCTGATCACGATAACCGCGCGATTCTTCCAAAAGACGCACGGCGTCACCGCGGGCCTCGGGAACAACGCGGTTGGCGTAAGCTGTGGCTTGCAGAGCAATGGCCTCGGCGTCCTGCTCGGCGCTGATCACGTCCTGGAAGGCCGCGATCACCTCTTCAGGCGGCGCGGATTCCTGCAATTGCAGACCCACAAGCTGAATGCCGGATTCATAGAGGTTCAGCGTGTCCTGAATGATCTCTTCGGCGCGCTGGGCCACTTCGCCCCGGCCCGTGCCGATGATCGGCTGCAGGTCGGAGGTGCCCACCACTTCACGCATGGCGCTTTCAGACACTGCACGCACCATGGACGCCTGGTCGCGGACGTTGAACACAAAGTCGCGAACCCGGGTCGGATCAACTTGCCACTGAACGGTGAAGGACAGGTCCACGATGTTTTCATCGCGGGTGACCATCAGCGCTTCTTGCGGGGTCGAGCCGATCGTCACGGAGCGGATCTCGGTGACGTTGACGGTTTCAACCGTCTCGATCGGATAGGGCAGCTTGATGCGCAGACCGGCGCCGGTCGTGCGGACGTATTCGCCAAAGCGTTGCACGACGCCCGCTTCACCCGGGCCCACCTGATAGACAGAGGCTGCGGTGATGACGCCGATGGCGATCAGACCCGCCACCACGCCGACCAGGCCTCCGCCTGAGCCGCCTTTGCCGGAGCCGCCACGGCCACCGCCGCGCGGACCCTTGCCGCCGAGCCATTGCTGGAACCGGCGCACCAATTCCTCAAGGTCAGGCTCCTGCCCCCCGCCGGACGGGCCACGGCCCGGCCCGTTGGGGCCGCGGCCCCAGGGGTTGTTATTATTGTTATTCTGACCGCCGCCGCCGGAGCCCCATGGGCCGCCGCCGCCTGCATTGTCGTTCCAGGGCATGTATCTCCCCGCTGGTTAAGTGGTTTTCTAGGGTCTTAGGTATGCCAATATGTGGCGGCTCGCACGCTCAGGTTCAAGTAAAACCGGTATCAGAGTGCTGCGCTAAACCGCCGCCTTGCGATCAAGCACCCTCAGGGTGAACCCCGCATCGTCCTTCTCAGTCGCCTCGACGCGGTCGGCGCTGATCTCGCGCCAGTCCGCCTCATCAAGCGTCGGGAAACGCGCATCGCCTTCAGGCTCAAGGTCCACCTCGGTAAGATAGATGCGGTCCACGCGCGGCAACAGATCGGCGTAGAGCTGTGCGCCGCCGATCAGGCAGACCTCATCGGTTCCTGCATCCACAGCCGCGGCGCGCGCTTCATCGAGACACGCGTCGACATCGGCGAACACATACGCGCCCGCCGCCGCGCCCAGAGAGCGACTGATCACGAAATTCGCCCGCCCCGGCAAAGGCTTTCGCGGCAGGCTGTCCCAGGTCTTGCGTCCCATGACCACCGGCTTGCCAAAGGTCACTTGCTTGAACCGCTTGAGGTCAGACGGAATGCGCCAGGGCAGATCGCCGTTCCGGCCGATCACGCCGTTCCTGGCGACCGCGACGACAATGGCGAGCTTGGCGTGGGTCATCGCTATACCGCCACCGGGGCGGAAATCCGCGCATGGGGATCATAGCCCTCGAGCGTGATGTCCTCGTATTCGAAGGCGAAGAGATCGGTGACATTCGGGTTGAGCGTCAGCGTCGGCAAGGCGCGCGGGGTGCGTGAGAGCTGTTCGCGCACCTGATCGAAATGGTTTGAGTAGATGTGGGCGTCGCCGAAGGTGTGGACGTACTCGCCCGGCTCATAGCCAGTCGCCTGCGCGACCATGGCCAGCAGCAGCGCATAACTGGCGATATTGAACGGCACCCCGAGGAACATGTCTGCGCTGCGCTGATAGAGCTGCAGATGCAGTCGTCCGCCCAGCACCTTGAACTGGAACAGCGTATGACAGGGCGGCAGCGCCATGGACGGCACGTCGGCGGGGTTCCAGGCGCTGATGATGTGACGACGGCTGTCGGGGCTGTGTTTGATCTGGTCGATCAAGCCCTGAAGCTGGTCGATCTCCTCGCCATCAGGGCCTTCCCAGCGGCGCCATTGCTTGCCGTAAACCGGGCCCAGCTCGCCGTTTTCGTCCGCCCATTCATCCCAGATGCTGACGCCGCGCTCTTGCAGCCATTTGACGTTGGTGATGCCCTTGATGAACCACAACAGCTCCACCGCGATGGATTTGAAATGGACCTTCTTGGTGGTCAGCAGCGGAAACCCGTCACGGAGATCACAGCGGATCTGACGCCCGAACACGCCCCGCGTGCCGGTGCCGGTGCGGTCGGTCTGATCCTCGCCCGTCTCCATGATCTCGTGCAGCAGATCAAGATAGGCGCGCTCGATGGGGGAGCCGATCATCGGCGTCGGAGTTTCGGCTAGCGCCATGGCGGCCTCCTGAAATCCAGTGTCGGGACGGAGTGTAACCCGGCAGCCGATTCGGGAAAGGCCAGCGGCGCATCCCTGACCCGGTCTTGCGCGGATAAACCGCAGCCGGTCCGCATCTCCAGACACTTGCAAGCCGGCCGCGCAGAGGCGATCTGAGGAGTATGACCGAAACCACTGCGCCCTCCGCCCTCACCTTGTCCCTGTCCGGCCTGACTTGCGCAGGCTGCGTCCGAAAGGTGGAGGCGGCGCTGTCCAAGACGAACGGCGTGCAAAGCGCGAATGTGAACTTCGCCACCTCTCGCGCGCAGCTTGTGGGCGAAAACCTCGACGAAGACGCGCTGATCGCCGCGGTCGAGAGCGTGGGCTTTCAGGCCGAGCGCTATGACCCGGCCCCGGATCGCGCCGCCCGCGAGGAGGCCGACAAAGCGCGCGAACGCGCGGATCTCAAACGCCAGTTCATCTTTGCGGCCAATCTAACCCTGCCTGTTTTCGTGCTGGAAATGGGCGGCCATATGATCCCGGGCTTCCATCATTACATCATGAACACGCTGGGACAGACGCTCAGCTGGTCGATCCAGTTCGTGCTGACCACGCTTGTGCTCGCCTTCCCCGGTCGCCGCTTCTTCACGCTGGGCGGCCAGGCCCTGTTCCGGCTTGCGCCCGAAATGAACGCGCTGGTCGCGCTCGGCGCAGGCGCGGCTTGGGCCTATTCCACGCTGGTCTTGCTGGCGCCCGCCCTGTTTCCGGTCGACGCGCGCCACGTCTATTTTGAAGCCGCCGCAATGATCACCACGCTGATCCTGGCGGGCCGCTACATGGAAGCGCGCGCCAAGGGGCGCACCAGCGCCGCCATCCGTACGCTGATCGGTCTGCGCCCCCAAACCGCGCGGGTGGAACGTGACGGCGAAATCGTCGAGCGGGCGCTGGACGCGATCCTCCCCGGCGATCCGGTTCATGTGCGCCCTGGCGAACGCCTGCCGGTGGATGGCGTGGTGACAGCGGGCCAGTCCTATGTGGATGAATCCATGCTCACAGGCGAACCGGTTCCGGTGCTCAAATCAGAAGGCGACGCCGTGGTCGGCGGCACAATGAACACCAATGGCGCGCTGACAATCCGCACCGAGCGAACCGGCGCTGACACCGTGCTGAGCCAGATCATCGCCATGGTCGAGCACGCCCAGGGCGCCAAACTGCCCATCCAGTCCCTGGTGGATCGGGTGACGAGCTATTTCGTGCCCGCCGTGATCGCCATCTCGGCTGTCACGTTCCTCGCCTGGCTAACGCTGGCCCCCGAAGCGGGATTGAGCGAGGCGCTGGTGAAGTCTGTCGCGGTCCTGATCATCGCTTGCCCCTGCGCGATGGGACTGGCGACACCCACTTCGATCATGGTGGGCGCAGGCCGCGGCGCCGAGCTGGGCGTCTTGTTCCGGCAAGGCGAGGCGCTGCAAGGCCTGGCGGGCATCCGCGTCGCCGCATTTGACAAGACCGGCACCCTGACCGAAGGCCGTCCGACGCTGACGACAATCCAGACTACAGGCGATGTCAGCGAAGACGACGCGCTCGCCCTCGCCGCAGCGCTTGAGCACGACAGCGAACACCCGATCGCCCGCGCCGTTCTCAAAGCTGCCGATGATCGCGCACTGTCCTTGCCCGCGCTAAAGGACTGGCGCGCCGAAGCCGGGTTTGGCGTGATCGCAACGCTGGACGATTACAGCGTCGCGCTTGGCTCCAAACGCTTTATGAAGCGGCTGGGCGTGGCTCTCGATCCGCTGGAATCCGCGATCAAGACGATGGATGAGGCCGGTGACACTGTCATTCTTCTGGCGCGGGGCACGCAAGTACAAGCCGCCTTCGGCGTCTCAGACCCGATCCGGCCCGGCGCTCGTGAGGCTTTAGAGGCTTTACGGCGTCAGGGAGTCAAAATCGCGATGATCACCGGAGATGGCGACGCGCCCGCGCATGCGGTGGGGCGCGCTCTCGGAATTGACGATATCCGCGCTGAAACCCCGCCCGATGAAAAATTCCAGGCCGTAGCGTCCTTGCGCAAAGCCTATGGCCCGGTCGCTTTTATCGGCGACGGCATCAATGACGCCGCCGCCCTCGCCGAAGCAGATGTGGGAATCGCCATGGGGTCCGGATCTGATGTCGCCGTAGACAGCGCGGATGTCGTCCTGATGCGTGACGACCCCGCCAAAGTGGCCTCCGCCCTCGGCCTCAGCCGGGCGACCCTGAACAATATCAAGCAAAACCTGGTCTGGGCGTTCGGTTATAATGCACTGCTGATCCCTGTCGCGGCGGGGGTGTTTACACCCGTCTTCGGATGGTCGCTGTCGCCGATCTTCGCCGCCGCCGCCATGGCCGCTTCCAGCGTCTGCGTGCTGACCAATGCGCTGAGGCTGCGCGGCTTCAAGGGCTGAGGGGAGTATTCTCTCGGGTAACCTGAATTTCACTTGCGGCGATCAGAGCGGCATGGTTCATTGGTGATCCGAACAAATGGGGAACATGTTATGATTGGTTATGTGACTGTCGGTACGAATGATATTGAGAAGGCGGCCGTGTTTTATGACCGTATCGCGGAGCTGCTCGATACGCCGCGCATGATGGAGGATCCGGGCAATTTCATCGCCTGGGGCAAACTTGACGGCGGCGCCGGGATCGGGCTGACCAAGCCGTTCAATGGCGAACCGGCCACTGTCGGCAATGGCGTCATGGTGGCGTTGGCCGCCCGTGACGAAGACCATGTAAAAGCGATCTATGACGCCGCGATTGAACTGGGCGGAACCTGCGAGGGCGAGCCAGGCTGGCGCGGCGACAGCTTTTACGCGGCCTATTTCCGCGATCTCGATGGCAACAAGCTCAATGCTTTCATCATGAAAATGGGCTGATGACATCTTCGGGCGATGCGCCCGCCCCTTTAACGGAGCAGTCGCATCGCCTATATTCATAGTGTTCGCTTCGGCGGACTATGGCGATAAACGCGCGTGTAATAACTAGACCGGACCCGGGTGCGAATCCCGGCGGCTCCACCAATCTTCCTCCGCACGTTGGGCGGCGAGCATGGGGCCGAATAGGATCGACGGATGGCTAAAGACGTAGCTTTCGCCCGAATGGGCTTCGTTACCAGCCCATATATAGTAGTTGCCAACGACAACTATGCTGAAGAGGTCGCTCTCGCTGCCTAGCAGCGCGGGTATCTCGCACTTAAGTCCTAATCTCTAGCAAGGTTAGGCGGGGTTCGGAGGCGCCTGGCAACAGAAGCCTCCACTTTCCCGGCGACATGGTCTGCGCCACCGCCTGAAGGAAGGGGACGTGTTTCGCGTCTGACCACTCAGCGGCAGGCCCCGTTTGACGCGGTCTTTACGCCCGTCGCAGGAGCAGACCTGCAACACTCCAGCCCCCGCTTCACAGCTCTGACAGACAGCTTGCTGCCGCCCGCACAGCACGCCGTCCAGTATCGCAATAGCTTCAGGCGACCGCGTGGGATAACGCGCCGGTCAGACTACAAAGTCCGCACTGTGCAGAGCTATGACAGGGAGGTGAGGGCTGTACGGCATGTGATGACCAAGGATCTCAGCGCGCCGGTCATCATTTAGGGCCACGACTGGGGCGAGCTCAGTCTGGCCTGTCGGATGGCGTCACATGCCTAGGCGGAGCGGGCGCGCATCGCAGCACTGTGTTCAGTGAGGGCGTCAGACACCGCCTGCATCAACACATCTTGCCGCAAGGGCTTGGCGAGGGTGTCGCAAAAACCGGCTTCGATATAGCCCTCTACCTGATGGGCCATGATGTTGGCCGTCATTGCGATCACGGGGGGCATGGTGCGGTTGTCTTGCTGCCGCGCCGCCTTCATATCCCCAAACACCTGGACGCCATCGCGTCCCGGCATACGGATATCCAGAAGCACCAGATCAAAATCATGCGTCTGGGACTGGGTCAGCGCCGCCTCTCCGCTATCGGCCAGAACCACGTCGACATCGCAAGCGCGCAGCAAGCCTGCAGCAACGGCCTGATTGGTCTCGCAATCGTCGACCACAAGCACTTTCAGCCCTTTGGGGATCAGGCCGTTGCATTCGCAGTCATGACTGATCGCGGCGTGACGGTCTTGCGCATTGGCCGAGCGAAACGGCAGATGGACGGTGAACAGCGTGCCGATATCCGGTTCGCTTTCGACGTCAATGCGGCCCTTCATGATTTCCAGCAAGCGCTTGACGATCGACAAACCCAGACCCGTGCCGCCGTATTCACGCGATGTGGACGCATCCGCCTGGGTAAAGGGCATAAAGACGCGATCAAGTTGTGAGGCCGTCATCCCGCAGCCCGTGTCACGCACGCGCAAGATCAGCTCATCGGTCGCCTCATCCTGAGAGAAAATCAGGCGCACGCCGCCCTTGCGCGTGAACTTGATGGCGTTCGATACAAGGTTATGAACAATCTGGCTGAGACGTGTCGGGTCCCCGATACGCAAGCTCTGTGCGCTCACGCCGTTTTCATAGCGCAGGGAAAAGCTGAGACTGGCGTCTTCAGCCTGTGGCGCGTAAAGCGACTCAATCTGCTCAGCGACCTCGCCCAGCGTGAATTCCACGGTTTCAACGTCCATCTGGCCTGCATCAATCTTGGCCAGGTCAAGAATGTCATTGAGCGTCGAGAGCAAATGGTCACCCGAGGTGCGGATCACCTCGACGGCCTTGCGCTGGCGATCATCAAGCTTGGACAGCGCCAGCACGGCGGTCATCCCGAGAACGCCATTCAGCGGTGTCCGGATTTCATGGCTCATATTGGCCAGAAAGTGGGATTTCGCCTGATTGGCCTGCTCGGCCTTGAGCTTTTCAGACTTCAGCGCGGCCACAGCCGTCATCATGCTAGCGCGGAAAAAACACGCCGACAGAAACACAAACACCTGCGTCAGCACCATGCCCGCATAAAGCGTCGGCAGCGATAATCCGGCATCTCCGCCAGAGCGGGTGATCAAGTAAGTGATTGTGTAAATACCAATGCTGAATAGGGCGATCATCAGCCCATCCACCAGCCCCAGCACCAGGCAAAACGTCAGCACCGCCGGCACCAGGCCCAGATTACTGACATTGATCAACTCGCCGTTCAGCAGCGACAGCAAGCCTAGAAACCCAACGAACGTGATGCCGACGAACCGCATTCGAAGCTGGTAATGCGACCGGCCGTTGATCAGGTAAGGCCCGGTCAGCACAAAGATAGACAACGCCGTACCCGTAATAATTTCAAAGGCGTATTCGGGAAGAAAATGCATGTTGAGGACGTTGATCGCCAGGCAGCTCAGCCCGCCCAGCACACAGAAGACCGTCAACACGCGCGCCGAGGCCACGCTTAAGGGCTCAGTCGCGTCCGATGACGGCCAATAGCGCCTAAATGCAGCTCGCATCGATAGTCTCCCCATCATCCAGCCCCGCGCAAAGGCCTGACCTCGTCGATGATGCGTAAACCCTATACCAAAGACCTTAGGGTTTGGTTGCCAAAAACTTATTCAGGTGTGTATGCGCTCTGAACGGTGGCGCCCCGTCTTGCGCACGACGAATTGAGGCGGACGCCGGACAGGTGTGTCTGACCGCCACGACCGATTGACGCACCGCTGGGAACAAGTACGCTCCTGACTGATTGCCGCGGCTGGGAAAGGGCGATGCAGGTGACGAAAGACCTGATGCAATATGAACGGCTCGCACAAGATGCTTTGCGCGACGTGGTTCGAAAGTCTCTTGAACGGGCGGCAGGTGACGGCCTTCCGGGGGCGCACCATTTTTACATCACCTTTCGCACAACCGATCCAGGCTGCGATATCGATGAATCCCTGGCCAGCGCCTATCCAGAAGAGATGACCATCGTCCTGGAGCACCAGTTCTGGGATCTGGAAATTGATGATGTAGGGTTCGAAGTGACGCTGAAGTTCGGCGGCGTTCCGAAATACCTCAAGGTTCCCTGGCGCGCGGTGACCCGCTTTCACGACCCCAGCGTCGGCTTCCGGCTTCATTTTGACTACGCGTCGCCTGCACCGGGCGATACGCCGGGTAAAGGGTCTGATGATGAGGAAGTCAATGAAGGCACCGTGGTCAGCCTAGAAGCGTTCCGGAATAAAGAGTGAGCGCGTCTCAATCCCGTCGGGACGAGCTCGCGACACTCTTCTCTGATCCCGCTCACTTGCCTGCGGTCACACGGCATTTCGGCTTTTCGCTGATTGATCTCGACCCGGATGCGCATTGGGTGGAGGCCTGGTTTGAAGCCCGGCCGGACTTTCGCAATCCCAATGGCTCCGTACAGGGCGGCATCGTAACCGGTTTCCTCGACGAAGCCATGAGCCTGTCCGCCTTCATCGCCGGTGACCTGAAGGCCGCCGTGCCCACGCTGGAAATGAAAACCAGCTTTTTGCGGCCCTTGATGACGGACCGGGCGCGCGCACGCGGCCAGGTGGTGCGGCTGGGCTCCAGCGTCGCCTTTACCGAAGGCTGGTTGTGGAATTCCGACGGCGTCCTGTGCGCTACTGCGACCGCCACGGCGGCGTTGCGCCCCTTCGAGCATGGCTGACCTGTCCGGCAAACCGCGCCATCTGGCGTTGATCGCCCTGTCTCAAGTGTTGGCGTTGTCGGTCTGGTTCGCGGGCGCCGCCGCCCTTCCCGGCTTGCAAGACACAGGATCCTTGAGCCCGTTCGTCGGCGCCGCCCTCTCCAGCGCTGTCCAGCTCGGGTTTGTTCTCGGCGCTCTGACCAGCGCCATTCTGGGCGTCGCAGACCGATATGACGCGCGCCATGTCTTCGCAGCCGGCGCGAGCATCGCCGCCTTGATGAGCGGAGCCGCCGTCCTGCTGGACCCCGGCTCGCTCTGGATGCCGGTGACACGGCTGGGCGCGGGCGCAGCCCTCGCCTTTGTCTATCCCGTAGGCATGAAACTCGCGGCCAGCTGGGCCAAAGGCGATACCGGGCTGTTGATCGGCTTGCTGGTCGGGGCCCTGACCCTGGGCTCTGCCAGCCCGCACCTAGCGCCGGTGGTCACCGAGTCTTTGGGGTGGCGCGCTCCCTTCGCCCTGTCTGGCCTGGCGGCGCTAGCAAGCGCTGTCTTGATCCTGTGCGCCCGCACAGGCCCCGCCTTTAAACGCGCTGCCCGGTTTGATCCCCGCGCGATACGCCTCAGCCTCACCGATCCGGCTCTGGCCCGCGTTAATCTGGGCTATCTGGGCCATATGTGGGAGCTCTATGCCTTTTGGGCTTGGGTGGGCGTTTTTCTCGCCGTCTGGGCCGAGCAGACCGCCCTCTCTTCCTCCTTTTCGGTTCCGATCACGACCTTTGTCATTGTGGGCGTCGGCGCTGTAGGGGCGCTCGGAGCGGGCTGGATCGCCGATCGGGTCGGCCGCACGCTGGTGGCCAGCGTCGCCATGGCCCTCAGTGGCGCGTGCGCCCTGCTCAGCGCCTTGGCCTGGTCCGGCCCTGCCGCGCTGATGATCGGCTTGCTAGTCGTATATGGCGTCACCGTCATCGCGGACTCTGCGCAATTTTCCGCCGCCGCCGCCGAATTGGCGCCGCCTGACAAGGCGGGCTCCATCCTGACCTTGCAAACCGCTCTGGGCTTCGCCCTGACGCTGATTACGGTTCAGCTTCTTCCCGTCTGGGCGGAGTATACGGGATGGCGCTTCGCCTTCTGGCCGCTGGCGCTTGGACCGATGGTGGGCGTCTGGGCGATGCTCAGTCTGAGAGGTCAGCGCGACGCCGCGAAAATGGCTGGCGGTCGCCGATAAAGCCTCCCTCTTGCGCAAACTTATCTTAACGCGCCAATGGCAAGTCATGTTTAAGGATTGCGCACACGACCGCCTGAATTGAGCAAACATCGCGCAATCATGCAGCCAGTTAAGGGGCAAGCCATGATCCAGCATTTAGATCAGTTCTCCATGACGACCCGGCTTCGCATGATCGCCGGCGCGTCCATTATTCTGATGCTGGGTTATGTGGGCGCGAACTTCGTCACGGGCATATTCAGCCAACGCGCTGACCATCGCGCGACCCAGGCCACAGAAAACCTCGTGGCGGCCAGCGGCCTTGAAAAGGACCTCACATCGCTTCTGCGCGACACCTATCTCATGGCGAGCTCGCCCACGGCTGAACGCCGGGACGCTGCGCTTGGAAATCTGACAGATTTTGAAATCGCCCTGTCGGATGTGGAAGGTATCGTCACAGAGCCGCAATTCAGGGCCGCGCTCGCCGCGATCCGTGCAGACGTGCCTGGACTCAACTCACTGATCGAAGGCGCCGCGACGAATATCGCCACGTATTCCGACATTGAAATGCAGCGCTTTATTGAAGAACTGGCCGTCTATGACGACCGGATGGACACCAATATCGAAGTGGTGCGTGACGGTGAACGCGCGCTGCTGGAAGCCGCTTGGGCCAGCCGCGACCAGATGGCGACCGCTTCGCAATGGGTCAGCCTGATCGCCTTGATCCTGACGGCGGCGGGTCTGATGGCCATGACCCAGGTCATCGGCGGCAGCATTCGGCGCTCGGTCAATTCGATCCAGTCTCTGGTCGGCAAGCTGGCTGACGGCGAGCGCGACATGGCGATTTCAGAGACATCACGCAAGGATGTGTTTGGCGATCTCGGGCGGGCCATTGCGACCTTGCAAGACGCGCTGAGCAATGCGGACCAGGTCCACGCCAATCAGGCCGCTGACGCCTCGAAACGACTGGAGCGCCAAAAGGATATCGAAGACGCTGTACTGCGCTTTGAAACCAGCTCCACTGAACTGCTGAGCTCGGTGATGTCGGCCTCCCAGCAATTGTCGTCCTCCGCGTCTCAAATGCAAAGCTCGTCCAGCGAGGCGTCCGGCCTGTCGCGTAACGCTCAAACCGCCTCAGGCGCTGCGGCGTCTGGCATCCAGGCTGTTGCGGCGGCCTCGGAAGAGCTCGCGGCGTCGATCCGCGAAGTCTCCGAGCAGGTGACGCGCACCAGCGAGCTGTCAAATGAAGCCAGCTCGGAAACCGAGCAAAGCTCGACCGTGGTGACTCAACTGTCTGAAGCCGCTCAGGCCATCGGCGAGATCGTCACCCTGATCGAAACGATTGCGGACCAGACCAATCTTCTGGCGCTGAACGCCACGATCGAAGCGGCGCGCGCCGGCGAGGCGGGCAAGGGCTTCGCCGTGGTGGCCAGCGAGGTCAAGGAATTGGCCGAGCAGACCAGCAGCGCAACCCAACAGATTTCCGCCCAGATCAACGCCATTCAATCCGCATCCGAGAAAACGGCGGCGTCCACAGACCGCACCTTGCAGGCCGTGCGTCAGCTGGGCGAGCTGGCCACAAGCTGTGCGGCGGCTATTGATCAGCAGCGTGTCGCGACGACCGAGATCGCGGAATCCGCCCAGCGCGCGGATTCTGGCTCCAGCGACGCCGCCTCCAGCGTGGCGCAAGTGGTGGAGTTCACACACCAGACCGACGAGATTTCAAAATCCGTGCTGTCCGCCGCACAGGAAATGGCGGATCGCCACGAGGCCTGGAAAGAAGAATTCGAAAGCTTCGTACAAACCATGCGCGCTTCGTAACGCACCTCAGTCAGGGATTGAAAAGGGGCGCTCGTGCGCCCCTTTTTTGTTCACGTCCCGCTTTAGGGGAGTCAGCCACACGTTAAAGAATGCATTAAACAAGTCAGGATCAGTGTGGGCGAATATTAGTCGCGCGCTCTTGTCACAGGAGAATCGCGCGTCTCAACGGAGATGCCGCCATGCCTGCCTTGAAGTCTGTTCTCTCTCCCGCCTCAGGTAAGGCGCTGCCAAGTCTCGCCCTGTTGTTCTTGCTGGTTTATGCCGTGCTCAGCATCGTGATCGGCGCATCCCTTCGACAGTTTGAAACCCAGTCACGGCTTTCAGTCGAGCGCATCTACGCCGCCTCGACACTGGACAAAGAGCTCAGCTCTTTGATGCGCGACGCCCACGCGATGATCAGCGCGCCCTCGCAATTGAGGATGCAAGCTGTGCTGATCAATCTTGATGAGTACGAAGCCGGCGTGGACGTCATGAGCGCTCTGGCGACGCCGCGGTCAGATCTTGACGCGCCCCTCGCGGCTCTGGAGCAAGCCCTCCCCGCCATTCGCAGCCTGACCTTGCAAGCCGCACGGCTGGATACAGACCGCTCAGCCACGGCCATTCAGGATCAGGCCTTGGCGATGACCCGGCTCGACACTGAAATGCGCGCACAAATCGCTGAAATCAATGAAACGCTCGCCAACACACCCATGATCTCATCCGCCATGGCGGATCGACTGCGTGTGGTGTCCTGGCTCATCAACATCCTGGCCGTGATTGCGGTCCTGGGGTTGATCTACAGTGCATTCAAGTCAGCGCGCCCTCCCCTCAACTCCGCACAAATGGTGGAATAGACCTGCCCTGTACCCGCGCAGACCGACACGAAAGTCCCAGTCCAGATAAAGGCGTGTATTCCTTCTGTACACCTGACTAACAAAAATTGAAGTATTTTTAGCCTTAATCGCTCCAGACACAGGCCGTCCCAAATCGGACCGCCAAGTATTTTTTAGTTTTCGAACTATGGGGCTAGACATGACTTCCAACAAACTTTGCCTGTTGCTGGGCGCGGGCGTGGCTCTGGTTCCCCAGGCCGCCTTCGCCCAGTCCGCTGAAGTCTTCGGCGAATTTCGCGCCCGATACGAAACGGTCGAGCAGACCGGCAAGCTGGATGCGGACTCCCTGACCCTGCGCAGCCGGATCGGCGTGCGCTTCAAACCTGCGGATGACCGATTCACGTTTCTGGCGGAAGCTGAAAACAACATCACGCTCTCGGGCGATGACCGGAACACCAGTTTTGATCCGCGGCCCCAGTTCGCGACGATCAACGACCCTGACTTCACTGAGCTGAACCGCGCCCAGCTGACGTTTGCGCCGAACGACGCGCTGACCTTCACCCTGGGCCGTCAGTATCTCGGCTTTGATGGCAACCGCATTATCGGTTCTCCCGGCTGGCGTCAGGACAAGAACTCCCATGACGCCGTGATGGCCACCTATGAAAATGGCGCGTTTGAAGCCAGCTATGTCTATCACTGGCAGCTCAATAAAGGGCCGGACACCAATTTTGACTGGGAGACCGACGCCCATCTCTTCAACGCCAGCTTTGAAGCAAGCGACGCCTTCAAGATCGCAGGCTTTGTCTATCTGATCGACATCCCTGAAGCTGGCCGCGAAAACCTGTCCAACACCACCTATGGCGCACGCGTAACCGGCTCGACAGATCTGGGCGAAATCGGCGTCAGTTATGACCTGATGGTCGCGGCGCAAAACGATTCCGGCTCCGCCACAACCAGCTTTGACAACACGCTTGTGGATAGCGGCGTCGCGTTCGCCTATGGCGGCGCCCGCTTCGCGCTTGGGTATGATGTGGTCTCTGGCGACGGCAATGTCGCTTTCGCCAACCCGCTGGCTTCCAATCACGGCACCGCTGGCTGGGCGGATGTCTTCCATGGCGGCGGTCGCGCCGCGCCCGCGGACGGTCTGGAAGATTTCAACGTTGAGGTGAGCTATGGCGCCAGTGTTGAGTCTTCAGCCATTGAAAGCTGGCGCGCGGGCCTGATCTGGCGGGATTTCAGCTCTGAGAACACCAGCAATGATCTGGGTGAAGAGCTGGACGCCTTTGTCAATGTCAACTTTGCAAACAATGTGTCGCTGTCCGTGCAGATGGCCGATTATGACGGCCCTGACGCCAGCTACGCCCCTGCGGACAAGACCAAATTCTGGGTCATGCTGGGCTATAAATTCTAGGATCTCAATTCATACGCAGTCGGGAACGCCAGGGCTTCGGCCCTGGCGTTTGACATTTCAGGCGGCGTCCGCGCGCGCCTCTTCAAACTGATCGCCAATGGGCCGCGCACGCACTTTGACGCGGTCGCGCTCACCCGCCGTCTTCTCCAGATGCAGACGCTGCACCTGGCTGTCATCGTGAAAAACAATGCCGGTCAAAGCCTCGACCACGGCCCGGGCCACGCTGTCCACGTCATGAACGGGGCCGTCTGGGCCATGCTCGATCTCGATCTCGATTTCAAACGCGCCATATCTGGGGCCGACGCGCTTGAACTCGGTGCGGAAATACGCAGCGATCAGATCCTTGAACTGACGCGATTGCGAGGTCGACGCGTCGACGCGCACATTCAGTGAGCCTTCAGAGGCGGATGCTTGCATGATCGCGCTCCACTCAATCGATCTGTCCCCATGCGTCACATGGCGCTGATGCGAAACGTGACATGGGGGTCTGCACACGACGATCGTTAGGATGATTCGCCATGTCCGCCCTCACCCTGAGGCGTCGTCCAGTGCAGAGATCACCAACATGAATCTACACCCGGTCACCATGGACATGAAGAGGCTGTCTGATCAAAACAGGCCCACATGCGACAGGTCAGGTGCAGTTCGGTCGAGACGCGACCACGCGGCGCCTTGCCTGTCTTCGCTATGCGGGCCTATAGACGCCCCACACATGGCCCACGCCGAACTGGAGAAAGACCGATGACCGAGATGCGCGTTGAAACCGATTCCTTCGGCCCCCTCGAAGTCCCTGCCGACAAGCTGTGGGGCGCGCAGACCGCGCGATCGCTGATGAACTTCAAGATCGGCGGCCAGACCCAGCCGCTGCCGCTCGTTCGGGCGCTCGGCGTGGTCAAGCATTGCGCCGCCAAGGCGAACATGGCGCTTGATAATCTCGAGCCGAAACTGGGCGACGCCATCGCGGCGGCGGCGCTGGAAGTGGCGGACGGCAAGCTGAACGATCACTTCCCGCTGGTGGTCTGGCAGACGGGCTCGGGCACCCAGTCGAACATGAACGCCAACGAGGTCATCTCCAATCGCGCCATCCAGATTCTGGGCGGGGAAGTCGGCTCCAAGGATCCGGTCCACCCCAACGACCATGTGAACCGCTCGCAATCGTCCAACGACACCTTCCCCACCGCCATGCATATCGCGGCGGCGGAAGTGTTTGTGCATACGCTGGTCCCGGCGCTCGAAACGTTGCGTGACGCCCTTCATGACAAGGCCGAGGCCTTCGGCGACATCATCAAGATTGGCCGCACGCACCTGATGGACGCGACGCCGCTGACCCTCGGTCAGGAATTCTCCGCCTATGTGCATATGCTCGACAACGCCATCCGCCGGGTCGAAGCGGCCCTGCCCGCGCTTTACGAGCTGGCCCAGGGCGGCACGGCTGTGGGCACCGGCCTGAACGCCAAGGTGGGTTTTGCGGATACGTTCGCCGAGGCCGTGGCCGAGCTGACCGAACTGCCGTTCATTACGGCGCCCAACAAGTTCGAGGCGCTCTCCACCAAGGACGCGATGGTCGAGGCGCATGGCGCGCTGAACTCGGCGGCGGTGTCTTTGTTCAAGATTGCCAATGACATCCGTCTTCTGGGCTCCGGCCCGCGCTGCGGCATTGGCGAGATCGCCCTGCCTGCGAACGAGCCGGGCTCTTCGATCATGCCGGGCAAGGTGAACCCCACCCAGTGCGAAGCCATGACCATGGTCTGCGCCCAGGTGATGGGCCACAATTCCGCCGTCAGCTTCGCGGGCAGCCAGGGCCAGTTCCAGCTCAACGTCTTCAAGCCGATGATGTCTTACAACGTGCTGACCAGCGCCCAGCTGATCGCGGATGCGTGCCATTCCTTCACCGACAAATGCGTGGTGGGCATCGAGGCCAATGAGCAGCGCATCGCCGACATCATGGAGCGTTCGCTGATGCTGGTGACGGCGCTGGCGCCGAGCATCGGCTATGACAACGCCACCAAGGTCGCCAAGACCGCCCATGAGAACGGCACCACCTTGCGCGAAGAAGCGATCAAGCTCGGCTTCGTCACCGAGGAGGAGTTTGACCGCGTGGTGCGTCCCGAAGACATGATCGGCCCCAAGTAAGGCCGCTCGTTTTTTGGCTCCGCCGCTGCGGCGGCGGAGTCCAAGAGGCTCCCATGACCCAGCCGATCAATTTGCGTCAGGCCCGCAAACAAAAGGCGCGCGCGGACAAGGCCAAACAGGCCGAGATCAATCGCGTCCAGTTTGGCGCCCCCAAGGCCCAGCGCGATCTTGAAAAGGCGCGCGAAGCCAAGCGCCAAGCGGCGCTCGAAGCGCACAAGCGGGATGCGGACAAGGGCTCACAAGACAGCTGAATTCCCGAATTGAAAACGGCGGCTCATTGAGCGGCCGTTTTCAATTCGGGACGTGCCATTTCGGCGAAAGATCCGGGCAAGCGAGTTCTAGAAGAGCGCGATGCCTGCCGCCAGGACCAGCGGATAGATCAGCAGCCCGACGCCGATCAGCACCAGAGGGAAATTGCGCATGACCGTCGCCCTGCCCAGCGAGGACGCCTGGCTAAGCAAATCCGGCCATGTATAGCTGACGAAGTCGCCCTGGGTGAGCACCTGAACCAGGCGCCCATCCTCGTCCACCACCGGCAGGCGGCGAAAGCGCTCATTGCTCATCATTCGTAGCCATTCGAGCATGTCGTCATCAGCGCGTGCGGTGCGCGGATTGGCGGTCATGATGTCAGACAGAGGCGTCGTCGCGGGATCGCGACCTTCGTTGACCAGGCGACGCAGGATGTCGCGCTCGGTCACCACGCCTTCCACCTTGTTCTCGGCGTCCACGATGATGACCGAACCGAAATTGCGCGCAGCCATTTCAGTCACCGCATCCTTGACCATCGAGCTCGACGCCATGGTCAGCGGGGCTGACTTGCGTGAAAACTCCGGCCGGTCACGCAGGCGCAATCCGTGACGAGCGGCTTCCTGTTTTGTCGGTGTCATGTCGCGTCTCCTTTTGTTGACGGCATGACACTCCACCTAGTGCGACTTCCGGTCGCGGCGAACTTGCCCCCATGGAGAAAAGGCGGTGAAGCCATGCTCCACCGCCTTGGTTCCGCCATGTCTGTGAGCTTGCGAGCCTAGAACCGGTGACGCACCGTGAAGCGCGCATTGAGCGGCTTGCCGGTGGTGATATTGTCGTTGGAGTGCGCGTCGGGGAAGTATTCCTCGTCGAACAGGTTTTCGACATTGAGCTGCAGGCGGGTCTGATCGGTGAGATCATAGAACACCGCCGCATCCACCCGGGTGAAGTCGGGGACTTCCACCGCATTGTCTTCACGCACGAAATAGCTGTCCTGATAGGTCACGCCCAGCGCCAGCGCGAGCTGGTCGGTGGCCTGGTATTCGTTCCAGATCGAGATCATGTGCTCGGGCGTTTGCAAAGTGCGATTGCCGTCAAACGCGCCGCCATCCACCGTGCTGTCGAGATAGCTATAACCAGCGTTCACGGTCCAGGCGTCCGTCAGCTGACCGGTCAGCTGGGCTTCGAAACCGTCCGTCACGCTGCCCGGAATGGTGATGACCTGGGACACATTGTTGGGATCCACAGAGGTGAACAGGCCCCGCTCAACGCGGAACACCGCCGTGGTCAGGCTGAGATTGGGATTGAAGTCCCATTTCAGGCCTACTTCGGTGTTCTCGAACCGCTGCGGCTGCACGTCTTCGGTCGTGCGGGTCAGGGTCAGGAACTGGTCCCCCGCGCTCGGCAGGAAGGATTCCGCATAGCTGGCGTAGACCGACACGTTTTCCATGGGCTTGTAGATCAGGCCCAGGCGCGGGGAGACTTCCTCGTCCACGCGGGCGCGTCGACCGTCATCGGTCGCAGACACCGCTTCACGGTCCAGAACGCTGACGTCAAACCGGTCGAAGCGCAGGCCGAGCACCAGCTTGAGCTGCTCGGTCAGATCGATCTGGTCCTGCAGATAGAGCGAGGTGAACTGCACATCGGAATCGCGGTCGCGCAGCGTGTCTATGAATGCGTAGTCGGGCACATTGACCGGCGTTGTGAAATCGATGGTGATCCGGTCGTCATTGCTAGCCGCAAACGTATTGTCGATGCGGGCGTTGCTGGTGGACTGGTCGCCATATTCCGCGCCCAGAAGCACAGTGTGGCGGAACGGACCGGTCTGGAACTCACCCACCAGATTGCCTTGCGCAATGAAGTTCTCACGCGTGGTGTCATCCGCATACCCGTCCAGCGTCAGCTGTTGCGGGCTGGCGCTCGCATCAAAGCCGGCGGCGTAGATGTTCTGATAGTATTTGTCGTAATCGGCGTACTGCACCGTCACATTGCCGCGCAGAGCGTCCGAGAAGGTATGCTCCAGACGGCTGCGGAAGATGCTGGCTTCCAGCGTCGTGTAATTGCCGTCAGCGGATCCGAAAAAGGTGTCGCGGAAGCCTTCAAGCGGCACATCCGGGCCGTTGGCGACCGTGACCGACGGCACGCCGCGATCCACGACCCGGTCGTCATTGACATACTCATAGCTAAGAAACAGCTGGGTCTGCGGGGCCAGCTCGACCGTGAAGGTCGGGTTGATGGCGTAGCGGTCGCCGTCAAACGCATCGCGATGGTTATCCATATGCTCGGCGAAGGCGTTGACGCGGAACGCCACTGTGTCCGAGAGCACGGAGTTCACGTCGCCAGCCACCTGATGGGCGCCGAAGGTATCAAGGCTCGCCGTCAGGCTGGCGAAATCCTCGTCCAGCTGGCCGGTCTTGGTGACGCGATTGACCACGCCGCCGCCGCCGCCGCGGCCGAACAGCAGCGCGTTGGCGCCGCGCAGAATTTCGACCTGCTCAAGATTGTAGAGCGGACGGTAGTACTGAACATCGTCCCGGAGACCGTCGAGGAAGAAGTCCGCCGTGCTCTGATTGCCGCGAATGATGATGGCGTCGCGATGGCCCTCACCCTGGCTGACCGCCAGACCCGGCGTATAACGCAGGATATCGGCGATGGAGGTAAAGCCCTGATCCTCGATCTGCGCGCGCGGTACAATGGACAGGCTTTGCGGCACGTTCAGCACCGGCGTCGGCGTTTTCACCGCGTTCAGACGGTCGATCGACAAAAAGCGCCCTGTCACCGTGATGGTGTCGACGGCAGCCTGCTCGGTCGTCTCCGTCGCCCAGACAGGCGCCGTGCCGAGGGTGAAGAGCGTGGCCAGCGCGGTCATCATCCGCGCACTTTTGATCAGCATACTGGTCAGTTCCGATTTGAAATTGAGAATGCGTTGCGTTGATGGGCGTTATAGAGACACCCAATCGATAATCAATCTCATTATCAGTCGCATCTTCAGGCGTCCGCGCCCGCTTGCAGCGCTAACTCGCCGCCAAGTTCAGTAAGCTGCTGGCTAGGGTTATCTGCGTATTGCTCTGATATGGCTCAAGAATATGCTGGCTGAGCCGGTACAGGCATAACCCTATTCAAAATGGCGCCTTGATTGTCGCGCACGATATATCCAACTGGGTGCGATGATTTCGCGCAGTCAGGAGACCCCCATGCTCGATACCCACACCTTGTACCAACCGTTCGAGCTTGGCTCGCTGGCTTTGAAAAACCGCATCGTCATGGCGCCGATGACCCGCTCGAAAAGTCCGGGCGGCGCGCCCAATGAAGATGTGGTCGGCTATTATGAACGCCGCGCGGCGAATGATGTGGGCCTGATCATCACTGAAGGCACGACCGTCGACCGGCCCGGCGCCAGCTTTGATCCTGCGATCCCGAACTTTCACACCGACGAGGCCCTCGCGGGCTGGAAAAAGGTTGTGGACGCGGTCCACGCGAAGGGCGGCAAGATCGCGCCCCAGCTCTGGCATGTGGGCCTGGCGCGCAAACCCGGTACCGGCCCGCACCCAGAAGCGCCGTCCGACAGCCCGTCAGGCATCATGCCCGGTGGCAAACAGGTCGGTGAGCCCATGACCCAGGCCGAGATCGACGACACCGTTCGCGCCTTCGCCGAAGCCGCGGAGAACGCCGCCAAGATCGGTTTTGACGCCATCGAGCTTCACGGCGCCCACGGCTATCTGATCGACCAGTTCTTCTGGGAGGGCATGAACCAGCGCGACGATAAATATGGCGGCGACATGATTTCACGCACCGAGTTTGCGCAAGAGATCATCCGTGCCGTCCGCGCCCGTATCCCGGCCGACCTGCCTGTTATTCTGCGGTACTCGCAATGGAAGCAGCAGGACTATAACGCGAAACTCGCCCAGACCCCGGCCGAGCTTGAAGCCTTCCTGGCGCCGCTGTCTGACGCGGGCGTTGATATTTTCCATGCCTCCACCCGCCGCTTCTGGCTGCCCGAGTTTGAAGGGTCTGACCTCAACCTCGCGGGTTGGACGAAAAAACTCACCGGCAAACCCGCCATCACCGTGGGCTCGGTCGGCCTTAATAGTGACTTCATCGGCGCGTTTATGGGGGAAGCCTCTGAAAAGTCCGGCCTGGACAAGCTGATCGAGCGTTTGGACGCAGGCGAGTTCGACCTGGTCGGTGTTGGCCGGGCGCTGCTCTCTGATTACGCCTGGGCGCGCAAGGTCAAGGACGGTCGCTTTGACGAGCTCGAAGATTTCAACGCTGAAGCCCTGAAAGAACTGGCCTAGACACCATGCTCAAGAAACGTTCAGTCACCTTGAAAGGACACGCGACCTCTCTGGCGCTCGAGCCGGAATTCTGGTCCGTGATCGATAAAGAGCTGAGCGTTATCGGCGGATCGCTGGCCGGGCTCGTGACTTCGATTGACGAGAGCCGCGAGCCCGACCAGCCCCTGTCGAGCGCCTGCCGTGTCTGGGCGCTCAAGCGCGTTCAGGGCGCTGATCAGGATTGATCCGCAGTTGACGGCTTAGCCTGTGCGGGGTTTGAAGGTGGTATGAGCAGCGCCATCAACCCGCCCCCGCCATCGCCGTTTGGCAAGCTTCTTCGCTATCTCCAGAACAGCTTCGCGGACGGGCGCTCTCCGGCGCTCTGGCTCTTGGCGCTGGTGGTCGGCGTGGTGGCGGGCTATGCCGCCATCGGGCTGAGACTGGCGATCCAATCCGTGCAATTCGTCGCCTTTGGCGAATTTCATGAACGCCTGGCCAGCACGGCCTCTGGCCTTCCGGCACATCATATTCTTCTGGCGCCCGTCGCTGGCGGCTGCATCGTCTCGCTCTTGCTCTATGTGGGGCTGAAAACGAACTGGCTGCCTGAAACCCGGGCTGAAGGCGTCGCCGACGTGATGGAAGCGCGCGCCGCGCAGGGCGGAAAAATGCCGCTCCTGCCCGGCCTCTGGTCCGCCCTGATCCATGCGGTCTCCGTCGGCGCCGGCGGCTCGACCGGGCGCGAAGGCCCCTCTGTCCATCTGGGGGCCTCGCTCGCCAGCTTCATCAGCCGTCCCTTGAACCTGCCCGCCCGCGGCGCCCGGATCATGCTGGCCTGCGGCGCGGCGGCGGCGGTGGCGGCAAGCTTTAATGCGCCAGTCGCCGGGGCTCTGTTCGCGTTCGAGGTGGTGCTGGGCCATTACGCCCTGCGTTCGATCGGTCCCGTGGCCGCCGCCAGCGTGATCGGCGCCATCCTGTCGCGCATTCATTTCGGCGCCAGTCCGGCCTTTACCGTGCCAGACATCCCGCCCGCCAGCCTGGCGGACTTCATCGCCATCATCCCCTTGGGGCTGGCGTCTGCGGGGGTGGCCATCGCCTGCATCTTGTTGTCATTCAATGCGCCGCGTCTGGTCGCAAACCGGGCGCAGGCCCTGTCGGTCCCGCTCTGGGTCCTGCCGCCTTTCGGGGGCCTCGTCATTGGCGCTCTCGGCGTACTGGCGCCGGAAGTGCTGGGCGTGGGGTATGAAGCGACGTCGGTAGCGCTGGCGGGCGGCTACGCCATCGCCACGCTCGCGGCGTTGATCGGGCTCAAGCTGATCGCCACCATGGCCACCATGGCGTTCCGGTTCGGCGGCGGGATCTTCGCCCCCTCGCTTTATCTCGGGGCCATGCTGGGCGCGCTCTATGGCGCGCTGGTGGCGCCCCTGATCGGCCCGGACAGCGCCGGTCCGGCCTATTTTGCCGTCATTGGCATGGGCGCGGTCGGCGGGGCGGTTCTGGGCGCGCCGCTGTCGACCACGCTGATCGTGTTCGAGCTGACCGCCAGTTATGAAGCCTCGATCGCGCTTCTGGTCTGCGTGTCGCTGGCGAGCGTGATCACCACGTCTGTCACCAAGGGCAGCTTCTTTCACAAACAGGTGGAGCGGCACGGCTATGACCTCACCCAGGGCGATGCCCGCGTCATCCTGCAAACGATCCGTGCACGCGACATCATGACCCCGCTCGACAGCCATGACGCAGCGATCGCGCTCGATGAATCGTGCGTCTATGACGATGATTATCTGGGCCGGGTTATGGGTTTCTTCTCAGCGGAAAAACTCGACGGCGCCCAGGTCCGCTCCCGACATGGCGACCAGCCCATTGTGGGCTACATCACCAAGGCCGACGCCCACGCCGCCTATGCCAGCGCGCTCCAGGCCCGGCATGAGGAAGAGCATCGGTAACGCGGCTTGAAACGTTGCGCGTTACGTATTACGTTACATCATGATCCAGAGCTTTGCTGACAAGGTGAGCCGCGGCTTCTTTCTGACCGGAAAGCCACCAAAAGGGTGCGGGTGGACAGATGTGCAGCGTGTAGTGGCGCGTAAACTTCTGGCGATCCATGCCGCAACAACGCTTGATGACTTGAAAGCCCCGCCTGGCAACCGGCTTGAAGCCCTGAAAGGCGACCGCAAAGGCCAGCATTCGATCCGGGTCAATGATCAATGGCGCGTCTGTTTCGTCTGGACGGCGCAAGGACCTGAAGATGTGTGCGTCACAGATTACCATTAGGGAGCCCTGTAATGACCAACACTGATACTCCCCTGGCCCCAGGGCTGACCGTACACCCCGGGGAATATCTGGCCGAGGAATTCCTTGAGCCTCTGGGCCTGTCCATGCGCCGGGCCGCCACGGCCCTCAATATCAGCGCCGCCAACCTGTCCCGGTTTGTAGCCGGCAAACAATCTGTCTCCACCGAGCTGGCTGTGCGACTGGCGGCAGCCTTTGGAACCTCGGCGCAATTCTGGCTGAACCTGCAGCAGGCCTATGATCTGGCAGAGCTGCGCGCCGGGCGCTGGACAGACATCGAAGCGGAAGTCGAGCGTTTGTCCGCCTGATCGATGACATCGCCGCCCCTACGCATCCCATGCGGATGTGCTAGTTTCGTTCTCCTTAGCGAATCGAACTGCGAAAGCGTGCGTCATGTCCTCTGTTTCCCTTTCCCAGCAGGCGGCCCCGCGGGCGCCGCGCGCCGACGCTGCGTATCTGGACGGGCTCAACCCCGAACAGCGCGCCGCGGTCGAAGCCATTGACGGCGCGGTGCTGGTGCTGGCGGGCGCGGGCACGGGCAAAACGCGGGTGCTGACCACACGGCTGGCGCACATTCTCGCCACCGGCAAGGCGCAACCGTGGAACATCCTGTCGGTGACCTTTACCAACAAGGCCGCCCGCGAAATGAAGGATCGGGTGGGCAAGATCATCGGCGAACAGGTCGAGGGCCTGCCCTGGCTGGGGACCTTCCACTCGATCGCGGCTCAGATCCTGCGTCGCCATGCCGAGCTGGTGGGCCTGAAATCAAGCTTCACCATTCTCGACACCGACGATCAGCTTCGCCTGCTCAAGCAGATCCTCGAAGCCGAGGGCATTGATACGAAACGCTGGACGCCGCGCCATCTCGCGAGCCTCATTGACGGCTGGAAGAACCGCGCCCAGACGCCCGAGCGCATCCCAGAAGAGGACAAGTGGAGCTTCGCCGACGGCAAGGCGCAAAAGCTCTACCAGCTCTATCAGGACCGGTTGAGCGTTCTGAACGCGTGCGATTTCGGCGATCTCTTGCTGCACAACATCACCATCTTTCAGACCCATGACGATGTGCTGGCGGAGTATCACAAGAAGTTCCGCTATCTTCTGGTCGACGAATACCAGGACACCAATGTCGCCCAGTATCTGTGGCTGCGCCTCTTGGCGCGCGGCTCGGGCAATGTGTGCTGTGTGGGTGATGATGATCAGTCGATCTATGGCTGGCGCGGCGCGGAAGTGGACAACATCCTGCGTTTTGAACAGGACTTTCCCGGCGCGACCGTGATCCGCCTGGAGCGCAATTACCGCTCTACAGGGCATATTCTGGGCGCGGCGGCGGGGCTGATCACCGCCAACAAGGCGCGCCTTGGAAAGACGCTCTGGACCGAGGATGACCCCGGACAGAAAGTTCAGGTGTCCGGTCTGTGGGACGGCGAAGCCGAAGCGCGCTTTGTCGCCGATGAGATCGAAAGCCATGTGCGGGGCGGCGGCCAGCATTCAGACATCGCCGTTCTGGTGCGGGCGTCGTGGCAGATGCGGGCGTTTGAAGACCGCTTCATCATGCTGGGCCTGCCTTACAAGGTGATCGGCGGGCCGCGCTTTTTCGAACGCGCCGAGATCCGCGACGCCCTCGCCTATCTGCGGCTGGTGCGCAGCCTCGATGATGACCTGGCGTTCGAGCGCGTGGTGAACACCCCCAAGCGCGGAGTGGGCGACACCTCGGTTCAGAAGATCGCCATGGCTGCGCGCGGCGCTGAAGTGTCCATGGCCGCCGCCGCGCGCCTGATGACCCAGACCGACGAGATCAGGGGCAAGGGCCGCACCGGGCTCATCGCCTTCTTGCGGGATCTTGATCGCTGGGCCGAGCAGTCAGAGACCATGCGTCATGACGAGCTGGCGGAAATCATCCTGGATGAAAGCGGCTATACCGCCATGTGGCGCGAGGACAAGAGCCCGCAAGCCGCTGGCCGCCTCGACAATCTCAAGGAACTCGTCCGCTCCATGGGCGAGTTTGACAGCCTCGAAGCCTTCCTTGAGCACATCGCCCTCGTCTCTGACGCCGACCGCAGCGAGGATGGCGACGAGGTTTCCATCATGACGCTGCACGCGGCCAAGGGCCTCGAATTTCCACTCGTCTTCCTGCCGGGCTGGGAAGAAACCGTGTTCCCCTCCCAACGTTCCATGGATGAAGGCGGCACGGCGGCCCTCGAGGAAGAACGCCGGCTCGCCTATGTGGGCATTACCCGTGCGCGCCAGCGCGCGGTCATCAGTTTTACCGCCAACCGGATGATTTTTGGCCGCTGGCAATCTGTGCTGCCCTCGCGCTTCATCGACGAACTGCCCCCCAATCACTGCGAGGCGCAATCTGAGACCGGCTATTATGACGCCGGGCCGGGCTTTGAAGGCGTGGCGGAAGCCGCCGATCCCTTCAAATCAAGCTATGAAAGCCCCGGCTGGAAACGCTTTCAGGCCAGCAAGGCCTCGGGCCGCCGCCCGGACCCCGGCGTCATCGAAGGCCAGGCCACCTTGATTGACTCAAGCTCGGTGGGCGGAAGCTCGAAATGGAAGCCCGGCGACCGCGTCTTCCACCAGAAATTCGGCTATGGCACGGTGAAAACCGCCGACGGGGCTAAACTCAGCGTAGCGTTCGACAAGGCCGGCGTGAAGAAGGTGGTGGCGAGCTTTGTGGAAGAGGCGCCTTAGGCGTTTGATTCTGAAGGAGGCCCCGGGTCTTCGCTACGCTCACCCGGGGTTTCACTCTTTATAAGCGCTTGAAACCCCGGCCTTGTGCCGGGGCCTCCCTCAGAACAAAGCACCTAGTTCTTCAACCCAATATGGCGGGATACAGATCTCTCCATTCCGGGTTGGCCTGTTCAATAAGCTTAACCTTCCAGTCGCGTTTCCAGCGCTTCATCCGTCGCTCTTGTTCAGCCGCTGCGGTCACATCCGCAAACCCCGAAAACCAGACCAGACGCTTGCAATTGTATTTGTGCGTAAAGGATGAGCCGCCGCCTTCGCGATGTTCCCATATCCGGCGTCGCAAATCGGCATTGCACATGCCTGTGTAGAGCACGCCACCCGGCCGGTTGCTCAGCATGTAGACCCAGGCGCGTGTCATCAGTTCTCTCAGCTTTCCCGGCTAACCAGAGGGAGACGGGGTCTAAGTCAGAGTATAGCGCCCTATTCTGAAGGAGGCCCCGGGTCTTCGCTACGCTTGCCCGGGGTTTCAGTTGGTTGAAATGTTTATGGGCGCTAGTTTGATCCGAAATCAGAACCGGATACGTTCATGCGCCTCGCCCTCAGCCTCACCGCCGCCCTCCTCCTCACCGCGCCCACGCTGGCGCAAGACCCGCACGCCGACGCCCGCCCGATCAGCTGGCGCGATCTGCTCGACCGCGAACGCCAACCCGCCGACGCCCGCATCGCATACGGACAGGGCGAGGAGCAGTATGGCGAGCTGTGGCTTCCAGAATCCGAGAGTGCGGGCGACGGCCCCTTCCCGCTGGTGATCATGATCCATGGCGGCTGCTGGCAGGCGGCCATTCCGGGCACCATCCTGCAGGACCAGCTCAATGCCGATCTGAAGGCGCGCGGGATCGCGGTGTGGAATCTCACCTATCCGCGCCTCGGCCATGAGACGGGCGGCTATCCCGGCACGTTTGAAAGCGTGGCGATGGCGACCGATTATGTGCGAACGCTGGCAGAGACCTATCCCATCGATCTTGAGCGCACCGTGCTGATGGGCCATTCCGCGGGCGGACATCTGGCGTTGTGGGCCGCCGCACGCGGCCAGCTTTCAGACAGTCCTCTGGCCGTGGACGATCCGTTCCTGCCAAGCGGCGTCATTACCCTCGCGGGCATCAATGATCTGGAGCTCTACCGCAGCGAAGGCCCGGGCCGCTGCGGTGAGCCGGACACGGTCGACGCCCTGATCGCCGGTCATCCCGGCGCCGCGCCCTATGCCGACACCTCACCGGATCAGCTGTTGCCGATGCAGGTGGAGCAGGTGATCATTTCGGGGGAACTCGACCCGATTGTGCCGCCGCAGTTTGGGGCAACCTATGCCGCTGAGGCGCAAGAGGCGGGCGATCCGGTCACTGAAGTGACGCTGGAGGCTGCCGGCCATTTCGAGCTGATCGACCCGACGGCCCCGGCGTGGGCGGTGATACTCGGTGAAGTGGAAAGGCTGCTGGGGGAGTAGGCGCTTCGCTCCCTTTGGTCTGCCCTCTTTTCTCTTTCCCGGCGCAGGCCGGGACCCAGAGATCATCAAACACCGCGCATCCGGCTCTGGGTCCCCGCCTTCGCGGGGAAAGAGGGTGAAAAGAACAGCTCTCTCAATCCTGTCATCCCCCGCTTCATGCGGGGGATCCATGCCGGTGGGTTTAATCACAGGTCACGGCATGGATTCACCGGATAAACCGGTGAATGACAAATATAAAAGCTGAAACCCCGGCCAAGCACAGCGCAGAGCCGGGGCCTCGTGAAAGATATGGCGCTATTCGCGGAGGGAGGTCCCGGGACTTCGCTGCGCTTGCCCGGGAATTCAGGTTTTCACCCGCCAATCAGAGCCAGCCATTCATCCTCGGTCAGGGTCTGAACGCCCAGCTCCTGCGCTTTTTTCAGCTTGGAGCCGGCGCCGGGTCCGGCGACCAGGATGTCGGTCTTGCCCGAGACCGAGCCTGACACTTTCGCCCCCAAAGACTGCGCCCGCGCTTTCGCTTCATCGCGGGTGAAACGTTCCAGCGATCCGGTGAACACCACGGTCTTGCCTGCGACGGGGCTTTCAGCGGCGACCTGTTCGGCGTCCTCCACCGTCACATGCTCCAGAAGCTTATCGAGCGCGTCCTGATTATGGCTTTCGGCGAAAAACTCAGCGAGGGCTTTGACAGCTGTCTCGCCAATGCCGTCAATGTCCATGAAGGCGGCGAAGGCTTCGCCGGGCTCATGGGCGGCCTCAGCCGTTTCGCGCACCGCCGTCCAACTCGTAAAGCTGCGCGCGATCAAACGGGACGTCTCCTCCCCCACATGGCGGATGCCGAGCGCAAAGAGAAAGCGGGCGAGGCCGATCGTGCGACGCTGATCAATCGAGCCGAAAAGGTTCGCCGCCGAGCGCTCGCCCCAGCCCTCGCGGGTCTGTATTGGCGGGGTGATCGCCCCCGCCTCATTGCGCGCCCTCAGTGTGAAGATATCGGCGGGCTGTTTGACGAGGCCCTCGTGAAAGAAGACTTCGATCTGTTTCGCGCCCAGCCCTTCAATGTCGAAGGCTTTCCTTGAGACGAAATGCTTGAGGCGCTCGACCGCCTGGGCGTCACAGATCAGCCCGCCCGTACAGCGACGCACCACCTCGCCCTCCTCGCGCACGGCATGGCTGCCGCAGACGGGACAACTGGTCGGAAACTCAAACGGCTCAGCGCCCTCAGGGCGTTTGCCCGGCACCACCTCGACCACTTGCGGGATCACATCGCCGGCGCGCTGGATCACCACCGTATCGCCCACCCGCACATCCTTGCGCTCGATTTCGTCCTGATTGTGCAAGGTGGCGTTGGACACCACCACGCCGCCCACGGTGACCGGTTCCAGCTTGGCGACGGGCGTCAAAGCGCCTGTGCGCCCCACCTGAATCTCGATGGCGTTGAGCCGCGTCACCGCTTTTTCGGGCGAGAATTTATGCGCAATGGCCCAGCGCGGCGCGCGGGCGACAAAGCCCAGCCGCTCCTGCCAGTCGAGCCGGTCCACCTTGTAGACGACGCCGTCAATGTCATAGCCGAGATCGGCGCGTTTCTCTTCCAGCGCATGGTAATGGGCGATCACCGCCTCAACGCTGTCCACACGCACCATGTCGTCATTGATGACAAAACCCAATGCGTCCAGGCGCTTGACCGCGTCGTACTGGGTGTCGGCTAGCGGCTCGCTCAGCTCGCCCCAGGCATAGGCGAAAAAGCGCAAGGGGCGTTCAGCGGTGATGGTCGGGTCGATCTGGCGCAAAGAACCGGCGGCGGCGTTGCGCGGGTTTTTATAGGCGGGCTTGCCGCGCTCGTTCTGCATGGCGTTGAGCGCCGCGAAATCGGCATGGCTCATATAGACCTCGCCGCGCACTTCCAGCACGTCCGGCACATCGCCGGTCAGCCTGTGGGGAATGTCAGCTATGGTCTTGAGATTGGCGGTGACGTTCTCGCCCGACCGGCCGTCGCCGCGGGTGGCGCCGATGACCAGCTCGCCCTTTTCATAGCGCAGATTGGCGCTCAGCCCGTCAATCTTGGGCTCGGCGGTCAGGACGAGTGTATCGTCCTTGAGGTTCAGAAAGCGGCGGATGCGATCGGTGAAATCGCGCACATCCTGATCTTCAAACGCATTGCCCAGCGACAGCATGGGCACGGCGTGAACCACCTCGCCAAACTGCTCAGACGGTTTCGCGCCCACCCGATCAGACGGGCTATCCTTGCGTTTCAGCTCAGGAAAACGGTTTTCGATCGCTGTGTTGCGCGCGCGCAGAGCGTCATAGGCCGCATCCGAGATCTTCGGTGCGTCCTTTTCGTAATACGCCGCATCATGTTTGGCGATTTCGCGGGCGAGGCGTTCGAGTTCTGTGGCGGCGTCCTCGGAGGTCAGCGCCTCCACATCCTTCAGCGCAGCGTTCATGAGCCCATCAGCTGGTCGGCGGCGGCGCGAGCCGCGTCGGTGATTTCCGCGCCCGACAGCATGCGGGCGATCTCTTCGCGGCGGTCGGCGTCGGCGAGACGACGCACGGTCGTGCGCATGCCGCCTGACTGCTCCGCCTTCTCGATAGAATAGTGCGTACTGGCGCGCGCGGCCACTTGCGGGCTGTGGGTGACCACCAGCGCCTGCCCGGTTTCCGCAAGGCGTTTCAGGCGTGACCCGACCGCGTCGGCCACCGCGCCGCCCACGCCCTGATCCACCTCATCAAACACCATGGTGCGGGCGTCCTCACCCACCAAACACACCTTGAGCGCCAGAGCGAACCGCGACAGCTCGCCGCCCGAGGCGATCTTGTCGAGCGGTCCAAAGGGCGCGCCGGGGTTGGTGGCGACTTCAAAGGCGACTTTGTCCCAGCCCGAAGCGCCCGGCTTGGCTTCATCGGTCTCAACGCGCACACGGAACCGCGCCTTGTCCATTTTCAGCGGCGCGAGTTCAGCTTCGACAGCCTTGGCCAACGCCTCACCCGCACTCAGGCGTTTCGCCGTCAACGCCTTGGCCGCACGGGCATAGTCCGCCTGCGCGGCGTTGAGCGCGCCTTCCGCTTCTTTGAGGCGGTCGTCGGCGTGGTCGATCATGTCGAGCCGACTGACGAGGCGATCGCGCAGATCCGCCAGCGCATCCACTTCGACTGAATGCTTTCTTGCGGCGGCGCGCAGGGCGAACAGACGCTCCTCGACCTCGTTCAAACGTCCCGGCTCCACATCAAAGCGGGCGGCGGCGTCTGACAGCGCGTCCTCGGCCTCGTTAAATTCGATCAAAGCGCGGTCAAGCGCTCCGGCGGCGCGCTCAACAGACGCCTGCGCCTCCGCCGCCGCGCCTTCAGCGCCATCAGCGTCCCCAAGCGCCCCCCGCACCCGCTCGAGTCCGCGCAGCGCGGTGTTCAGGCGGTTGGACAGACCATCGCCCCCCGCCACGGCTTCCATGGCGTCATTGAGCTCGCTCAGTGCGGATTCAGCTTGCTGCAGGAATTTGCGCTCGGCGGCGAGGCTCGCCTCTTCGCCAGCCTGGGGATCCAGCGCCTCCAGCTCTTCAACGCTGCCGCGCAGAAAGGCTTCCTCGCTCGCGGCCTTGTCACGGGCGTCCGTCAACTCCTCCAGGCGAGACCGGGCGTCACTGAGGCTCGTCCAGGCGCTTTTCACCGCCGCCAGTTCGGCGCTGGCGTCCGCATAGGCGTCCAGCAAACCGCGATGGCTTTTGGGATCCATCAAACCCCGACCATCGTGCTGGCCATGGATCTCCACCAGCACCTCGCCCAGGCGCGCCAGCAAGCCAACGCTGGCGGGTTGATCGTTCACATGCGCGCGCGAGCGTCCATCCGCCGTCAGGGTGCGGCGCAGGATCACCGCGTCGCCCGGCTCTACATCCACGCCCGCCTCGTCCAGCAGCGCGTAAACCGGATGGCTCACAGGCGGCTCGAACATGGCGATGGCGACCGCCTTTTCAGCGCCTGCGCGCACCTGGGCGCGTTCGGCGCGCTCGCCGCACGCCAGACCCAATGCGCCCAGAAGAATGGATTTACCCGCGCCGGTCTCACCGGTCAGAGCGGACAGACCGGCGTCAAACATCAGATCGAGCGAGTCGATCAGGACGATGTCACGGATGGAGAGCGAAGCCAGCATTCAGGTTCGCAGTGCTTTGAAATTAGCCGAAGACGCGGTTTAACGCGCGCCGCAGCAAGGACGGATCCCGTTCGAGATCCTCAGAGCCCGGCACAGCGATTCCGCGCGAGGTGAGAAGATCATAGCTGTCTTCATACCATTCAGAGCCGGAGAAGTTATAGCCCAGAACCGCGGCGACCTGCCGGGCCTCTTCATCCACGCCCAGGCTGACATAGGCTTCCACCAGACGGTGTAGCGCTTCAGGGGTGTGGCTGGTGGTCTCGTAGTCGCGAATCACATTCTGGAAGCGGTTGATCGCCGCCAGATGATAGCCATTGCGCAGATACCAGCGTCCGACGCTCATTTCCTTGCCGGCCAAATGGTCGCGCGTCATGTCAATTTTCAGGCGCGCATCCTGAGCGTAGGGCGTGTCAGGATAGCGGCGCACCACTTGCTCAAGCGCCTGCAAGGCCTGCTGGGTGGTGGACTGGTCACGGCCCACATCATAGATGCGTTCATAATAGCTCAGCGCGATCAGATAATACGCATAGGGCGCGCTGGCGTTGCCGGGATGCAGGGCGATAAAGCGCTGCGCGTCGGAGATCGCCTCATCGTATTTGGACTGACGGTAATTGGCGTAGGCCGCCATCAGCATCGAGCGACGCGCCCATTCCGAGAACGGGTGCTGACGCTCCACTTCATCGAAATAGGCCGCGGCTTCGTCATAACGACGGCGCTGCATCTTCTCAAAGGCTTCAGCGTAGAGCGTTTCGACCGGTTGCTCCACATAAGCCAGCTCTTCGCGGTCACGCCCCGCACACGCGGTGAGCGACAAGGCGACGGCGCCCAGAACAGCAATACGCAGAACAGTCTTCATGGACACACGCCCTCAAGCCGACGACCGCCTGCCCTGACCCTCAGGACGCAGCGGACTCTTAGGTATTGAGAATGGTTTAACCCATCGCGGGCGCGGGCAAAAGCGCCCTATCAGGCCTCGAGTGAATTAGGGCGAACTTTTCCGCGTCGATTACGAGTGAACCAGACGTTCGCTCTGCACGGCTGTGTCTGTCATCGACGTCCAGCGCCAGGCGCTTTCATCAGCCAGCAACGCCGCCAAGGCTTTGGCGTTCAGTCCGTGTCCGGGACGATGCGCCTTGTACAATCCGATGATCGGCGCGCCCAGAAGATACAGATCACCCAATGCATCCAGTGCTTTGTGACGCACGAACTCATCAGCAAAGCGCAGGCCTTCAGGGTTTGCGACGCCATCTTCGTCCACGACAACGGCGTTTTCCATGGAGCCGCCACGCGCCAGACCCGCTTTCAGAAGTGCGCTGAAATCGCGGCGGAAGCCAAACGTACGCGCCGGAGCGACCAGATCCTGAAAATTGCTGCGGCTGACTTCAAAGGCGAAGTGCTGACGACCGATGGCGGGATCATCAAAGTCGATCTCGACATCAATGGCCGGACGCAAAGCCGGCAGGAACACCGCATGGCGCGAGCCATCCTCGACCTCGACCGGCTTGAGCACCTGAAGCGCCTTGCGCGGCGCCGGCCGGTGTTTCAGGCCGGCTTGCAAAATCAGATCGACAAACGGCGCGGAAGACCCATCCATGGCCGGCACTTCAGGCCCATCGAGTTCGATCATCAGATCGTCCACGCCAAGCCCCGCCAAGGCCGCCATCAAATGCTCGACCGTCGCGACAGAGGCGCCGTCGTCATTAACCAAGGTCGTGCCCAGATCGGTGGAGCGCACAAACTCGCGGCGCGCCGGAATAAAGCAATCCTCGACATCCAGATCGGTGCGTTCAAAGACGATGCCTGAGCCGAGCGATGCGGGCTTCATGGCCATGCGGACACGGGCCCCGGTGTGCAAACCGATCCCGGCGCAAACCGCCGGCGCCGCCAAAGTTGCGCGTTCAATCATGAAGCAGGCCCAATTCAGTTTGTCGTCAATCCAATAGCCTGCCGCATCCAAGATGCTTAACAGGCTATACCCCTCGCCCTGCACACTACGGGCCGGAATGCATCCCGCAATTAAAGGATTGTTGCACCGTGTTACGAAACCGGGGCTGAAACGGAAAACGCGCCGCCCTGAGTGAACAGAACGGCGCGTTTTCAAGGTGTTGAAGGTTTCGCCTAGTTGGCTTGGCGACGCAGGAAGGCCGGGATTTCCAGCTCGTTCTCGTCGAGATCCTCACCAAACAGGTCGCCGCTGGGCTGGCTGGGACGCGGCGCAGCCTCGACCGGGCGCACCACGCTGGGACGCTCTGGCTGGCTCGGCGCCTTGTGCTCGGCAGGCGCGGACTTGCGGCGACCGAACAGAGACAGACCGCGGCGCGGCTCGCGCGATTTGGCTTCTTCAGCCGGCGCCTGTTGCGCCTGCGGCTGGACCGGAGCCGGAGCCTGATGCGGTTCGGCGGAGGCGGAGATTTCACGCTCCAACCGCTCGCGGGTTTCAACCACGGCGGGCTTGGCGACCGGGTGCACCGGCTCGCCGCCCGTAAAGGAATCCGGCGTATTCACAGCGTCTGACCCGCGCATGGTCACAGAGCCTTGCGCGGCCTGTCCGGCATGACCGGCATGAGCGGTATGCGAGGCCGGCGTCGCCTGCTGAGGGGTTTCGTTCACCGCCACCGCATCAGAGGCGCGACGCACCAGCGGTTCGGTTTGGCGCTGCGGACGGGTCTCGCGCCCCTTCCACATGGCGGAGACCGGCTCGGCGCCCTGGCGGCGGCGCGGGTCGGTCGCTTCGTTCATTTCAGCGTCAATGCCGGTGGCGACCACAGAGACGCGGATGATGCCGTCAAGCTCGGGATCGAAGGTGGAGCCGACAATGATGTTCGCGTCCGGATCGACCTCGTTGCGGATTTCGTTGGCCGCCTCGTCGACTTCGTAAAGCGTCATATCCATGCCGCCGGTGATGTTGATGAGCACGCCCTTGGCGCCTTTCATCGAGACATCGTCCAGCAGCGGGTTGTTGATGGCGTTGTTGGCGGCTTCCACGGCGCGCTTCTCGCCATTGGCTTCACCTGTGCCCATCATCGCCTTGCCCATCTCGTTCATCACGGTGCGCACGTCGGCGAAGTCAAGATTGATCAGGCCCGGCATGACCATCAGGTCGGTAATGCCGCGAACCCCTGAATGCAGCACCTGGTCCGCCATGCCGAACGCTTCCGCGAAGGTCGTCTTTTCGGTGGCGATCCGGAACAGGTTCTGGTTCGGGATGATGATCAGCGTGTCCACATGCTCTTGCAGCCGGTCAATGCCGGACTCCGCCAGACGCATGCGGCGCGTGCCTTCAAAATGGAACGGCTTGGTGACCACGCCGACCGTCAGAATGCCTTGCTCGCGGGCTGCACGCGCGATGACAGGCGCCGCGCCGGTGCCGGTGCCGCCGCCCATGCCGGCGGTGATGAACACCATGTGCGCGCCCTGCAGATGTTCCTGGATCTCGGCCAGGGAGTCTTCGGCCGCCTGCTCACCCACTTCCGGGCGCGCCCCAGCGCCCAGCCCCTCGGTGATCGCAGCGCCCATCTGGATGCGCCGATCGGTCCGCGCGCGCTGCAGCGCCTGCGCGTCGGTATTGGCGACCACAAAGTCCACGCCCTCAAGCTGGGCGTCGATCATGTTGTTAACGGCGTTGCCCCCGGCGCCGCCGACACCGCACACAAGGATGCGAGGTTTCAGTTCGGTGGTTTCCGGCGCGGAAAGGTTCAAGGGCATGGCAGGTCTCCGTGGGGCGGTAGAGTTAACGAATCACCCCGTGACACTGCGCGTTCTAGCTTAATCGAGCGTTAAACCGACCCTTGTCGAACAAACCTTTTTTCGCGAACAATAATAGAACCTTGAGTCTGGATAAGGAGTCTAGAAACTTTCCGCAAACCAGCGCCAGACCGCTTTCATCCCGCCATCGCCTTCGGGGCGTTCGCGAATGCGCACCGGGCCCTGGTCAAACCGTGGCGGCCCAGAGATGGCTTCGGAGGGCCCCTGCACGCAGCGCAGCAGCAATCCCGCCGCTGCCGAGAAGCCCGGACCGCTGACCGCATCCCCCAGCCCGGCCAATGTATCAGGTCGTCCCAGACGCACCTGTTTGCCCAAAACCCGGCCCGCAAGTTGCGCGGCTCCGGGCAATTGCGCCGCGCCGCCCGTGAGCACGACGGACCGCCCTGCCGCGCTGGCTGCGCCCGCGGCGTCGAGCCGGTCGCGCACCATCTCGAAGACTTCTTCCAGACGCGGGCGAATGATGGCGTTCAAAAGCGCCTTGGGTTGCTGGTTCATGGTCACGACGCCCGACCCGGCCACGGGCGGGGTCTCGATCATGATCTGATCGTCATCCGGACTGTCTAGGGCGCACCCATGCAGCGCCTTTATGCGTTCCGCGGCGTTTACGGGCGTGGACAGACCGCGTGCAATGTCGTTGGTCACATGGGCGCCGCCCACCGGCACCCCGTCCACATGCTGCAGCGCGCCTTCATTGAACACTGCGACGGTCGTGGTGTGCGCGCCCATATCAATCAGCATGGCGCCCAGATCACGCTCATCGGGCGCCAGCGCCGCAATCCCCGAAACATAAGGCGTCGCCGCAACGCCTGCGACTGTGAGCTGGCAGCGCTCGACGCAGGAAATCAGGTTCTGCAACGGATCAGCGGCGGCGCTGACCAGATGCAGATCCACCCCCAGGCTTTCGCCGAACATGCCGCGCGGATCCTTGACCCCGCGATGGCCGTCCACCCGCCAGGACAGAGGCAAAGCGTGCAGCAGCACGCGTTTTTGCTCATGATGACGGCGCAAGGCTTCCGCCAGAATGCGGCGCAGATCGCGATCGGTCACTTCACGAGCGGCGAGATCCATTTCAACCGAGATGCGCGCGCTCGACGGCGCGCCGGCGGAGGCGGCCAGATAGACTTCGCTGACGGTGTGGCCCGCCATGCGCTCAGCGTTTTCCACCGCGGCGCGAATGCTCTCCACCGCCAGAGTGACGTCCACCACCTGGCTGGCGCGCACGCCGCGGGTGGATTGATGACCGACCCCGATCACACGCGGGCGCAAACCCGCCAGCGTCTCTTCGGTCTTGGCGATGAAGCAGACAGTCTTGGACGCACCGATATCGAGCGCAGCGAACACGCCCGACTTGCGCGGCGGCGTTGCGGCGCTCGACGCGCCGCCCTGTTTGAAAAAGCCCATAGCCCCCAACGTCACGCCCCTCGCCCTGCACGTTCCGCCGCCCGATCAGGCCAGGGACGCATCACCATTTCACCGGCATTTCTAAGATCAAAAATCTGCGCTTCGTAATCGAGCACGCCGCGCTCCTCATGCATCGCCGCCAACAGCGTCAGGGCGCTCGCAGGATCATCTTCGGGCAGCAAGACATCGCCGCCGCTTTGAAGCCGCAGGCTCCAGCGCCGCTCGCCCACCCGAATGGCGTGGGTGACGCGGTCGCGAATGTCAGGGTGCATCTCAAGAAGCCCAATAACGCTGGGCGCCTCCACATTGGCGTCCTCACCCACGACACGTGGCAAATACGCAAAGTCCAGAGGATTGGCGGCGTTGATGATCGCACCCTCTTCATCAATCACATGATGGGTCTGGTTGATCTGCCACAGCGCAAAGGGCTGGCGTTCCTCGATCAGTACGGCGATCCGGTCCGGCCACAGACGCAGAACTTCAGCCGATTTCACCCAGGACAAGGACTGTATGGACTCCCGTGCGGCGTTCAGATCCACCCGGCTGAGCCCCAGCCCCGGCGCGGCGCCCACCGCCATGGCGATCTCTTCAACGCCGGTGCGATCCGCCCCCGCCACGTCCAGCCAATCCAGGGTGTAGCCCGCCTGTTCCAGCTCGGTCTCGGCCCGCCCCGCCACCATGCCGCCCACATCATCAAGCTGACCGAAGACCAGCAAAATGGCCGCAGTCCCCGCCAGCAAAACGCCAAAGACGGTGAAGATCAGCTTGAAGGCATAGCTCGCCCGGTTACGCGCCGCACGCCATTGCGCGGCCGCCCAGTTGGACAGCTTTCGACCGCCCGCCGCTTTGGGGGCCTGATTCGACTTGCGCCGGGCTTTCGATGAGTCTCGAGCGCCGGCGCCCTTCAGCTTGGACACGCCGCATTCTCCACCATCCACGCTACGAGGTCGGGGAAACCGACGCCGCAGTGCGCCGCCTGTTCGGGCGCAAGGGATGTAGGAGTCATGCCGGGTTGGGTGTTAATTTCGAGTAACCAAACCCCGCCTGTCACCGGATCATATCGGAAATCAGAGCGGGTCAGGCCTTCGCATCCCAGCGCCTGATGGGCGGTCAACGCATCGCGCATGCACTGCTCAAAGACAGCTTGCGGCACATCGGCGGGCAGCTGGTGAACCGAGCCGCCTTCGGCGTATTTCGCGTCGTAATCATAAAAAGCGGTTTTGGGCACGATCTCGGTCACCGTCAGCGCCCGGTCACCCATTACGGCCACGGTCAGCTCACGCCCCGGAATGAAGCGCTCGATCAGCACGTCGTCTTCATAGGGCCAATCCTCAGACCCGAGAATCACGGGTGGCTGGTTTGCGCCTTCAGGCACGATCACCACGCCCACCGAGCTGCCTTGCGCGTTGGGCTTGGCCACATAGGGCGGCGCAATGACATGCGCGCGGGCCGCCTCGAACCGGTTGATCAGCTGGCCTTCAGGGCATTGGATCCCCGCCTCGCGCAGCACCGCCTTGGCGCGCTGCTTGTCCATGGCCAGGGCTGACGCCGCGACGCCGGAATGGGTGTAGGCGAAGCCCAGATAATCAAGCACGCCCTGCACCCGGCCATCCTCGCCCCAATCGCCATGCAAAGCGTTGAAAACCACATCGGGTTTTATGCCGTTCAGCTGGTCGATCCAGTCCGTATCCTGCGGATCAATGGGAGAGACCTGATAGCCCTTGGCTTCCAGCGCCTCGATCACCTTCATGCCCGAGACCAGAGAAACGTCGCGTTCCGGGCTTCGCCCGCCCAAAAGCACTGCGACATGCTTGCTCATTGCGGCTCTCCGATCCGTTTCACTTCCCAGGTCAGCTCGACGCCAAACTGATCTTTCACCGCGGCGCGCACCGTCTCGCCTAAAGTTTCGAGGTCACGGGCGATCGCCGTGCCGTCATTGATCAGGAAATTGCAATGCTGTTCGGAAAAGCGCGCCCCGCCGATAGGCTTGCCGCGCCAGCCCACCGCATCCACCAATTGCCAGGCCGAGCGTCCACCCGACATGTCCGGATCGGGGTTCTTGAACGTCGAGCCGGACGTCTTCTCGCGGATGGGCTGCGTCGTCTCGCGCCGCTCGGTGATGGCGGTCATGCGCGCGGTCACGGCGTCGGGATCGTCCGCCTGCCCTTCAAACACCGCTTCGATGAAGATCCAGTCGTCCGGCGCATCAGAATGGCGATAGGCGTATCCCAGCTCCGAGACTGGCGCGATGATGCGGCGGCCGGTGCGGTCCAGCGCGATCGCCTCGACCAGCACATCCTTGGTTTCCGTCCCGTAGCAGCCCGCATTCATGCGCAGCGCGCCGCCAATGGCGCCGGGCACGCCCACATAGAATTCAAGGCCCGCAATCCCGGCTTTCGCCGCCGCCTTGGCGACCATCTTGTCCAACGCCGCAGCGCCCGCACGGATGCGGTTTCCCTCCTGCGCTTCGACCTTGCCGAAAGCGGGCGTCAGCTTGACCGTCACGCCGGGCAAACCGCCATCACGCACCAGCGTGTTTGAGCCCGCGCCCAGCACCCGAACGTCGATATCGCGCGGCGTCTCAGCCAGAAAACGCGCCAGATCAGCGGCGTCCGCAGGCAGGAACAGTACTTGCGCCGGGCCGCCCACGCGCAGCCAGGTGATATCGGCCAAAGACGCGTTCTCGATCAGCTTGCCGCGGACCTCGGGCAGACGATGCAGGAGAGAGGGCCAGCTCAATCTTGCGCCTCCAGACGCTGGGGCAGCTCCGCCGCCCAGGCGGTGATGTCGCCGGCCCCGAGGCAGACGACCAGATCACCGGGCTCGATGAAGGCCTTGAGGTCGCGCGGCAGGCTTTCGCGTGTGGTGGCGCTGGCGTTGCGGTGACCATGGCGCGCCAGACCGGCGACCAGCGCTTCCTGGCTGGCGCCCTCGATCGGGGCTTCCCCCGCCGCGAAGACCGGCGTCACCAGCACGCTGTCGGCGTCATTGAAGCAGGTGCAGAAATCTTCAAACAGATCATGCAGGCGCGAATAGCGATGGGGCTGAACCACGGCATGGACCCGGCCATCGCCTACTTGCTGACGGGCGGCTTTGAGAACCGCACTGATCTCCACCGGGTGATGGCCGTAATCATCCACCACTGTCACGCCATGGGCTTGCCCGGTGAGCGTGAAGCGGCGTTTGACGCCGGTGAAGCCCGCCAGCGCCGTGCGCGCTTCTTCCTCGCCGCCGCCCAGCGCCTGAACCACCGCCAGCGCGCCGGCCGCGTTCAGCACATTATGCTCGCCCATCATCGGCAGGCTGATCCCCGCCCAGGTCACCGGCTCGGCCCCGCGGGGCTGGAAGGTCAGGTCAAAATGCCCGCCGGTCTCGTCCATGACCAGATTGGACAGGCGCACATCCGCTTGCGGGGAGAAACCATAGGTGATGACGCGGCGGTCCTCGATCTTCGCCGCCAGCGCCTGCACTTCGGGATGGTCGATGCACATGACCGCAAAGCCGTAAAACGGCAGGTTCTCGACGAACTGGGCGAAGGCCGCGCGCAAGGCGTCAAACGAGCCGTAATGCTCCATATGTTCAGGGTCGATATTGGTGATGATCCCCACCGAGCCGCGCAGCTTCAGGAAGGAACCGTCGCTTTCATCGGCTTCGACCACCATCCACTCGCCTTCGCCGATCTTGGCGTTCGAGCCATAGGCGGAAATGATGCCGCCATTGATGACCGTCGGATCAAAGCCCGCAGAATCCATCAGGCACGCCACAAGCGAGGTGGTGGTGGTCTTGCCATGGGTGCCGGCGACCGCCACCGCATGCTTGAGACGCATCAGCTCGGCCAGCATCTCCGCCCGGCGCACCACCGGCGTACGCTTGGCGCGGGCCGCGACCAGTTCGGGATTGTCAGGCTTCACCGCGCTGGAAACCACCAGCGCCCCGGCCCCGTCGACATTGTCCGCCGCATGGCCGATATGGACGGTCGCGCCCTTGGCGCGCAGGCGCTGGACATTGGCGCTGTCCTTGATGTCAGACCCTGTAACCTGATAGCCCAGCGTCAGCATGACTTCGGCGATGCCGCTCATGCCGATGCCGCCTATGCCGACGAAATGAACAGGACCCACGGAGGCGGCGAGATCAATAGGCGGCATCAGGTTTTCGGCTCCGCAGCTTGGACAATCAGATCAGCAAGGCGTTCATGCGCGTCAGGACGACCTTCGGTTCGCGCCAGTCGGGCGCGCGCATCCAGAGCTTCGCCGTCCGACAAAAGGGTTTCAAGCCGCGCCCGCAGATGATCAACGGTGAACTCCGCCTCCGTCATCATGTCCGCCGCGCCAACCTTCACAAGCCCTTGCGCGTTCGCGGTCTGGTGGTCATCCATGGCGATGGCGAGCGGCACGAACAGGGCGGGCCGTCCGATGGCTGATATCTCGGACACCGACGAGGCCCCAGAACGCGAGATTACCAGATGAGTCTCGGCGTACAGACGCCCCATATCGCGAAAGAACGGGCTCAATTCCGCCTGAACGCCCGCATCGGCATAAATCTCGCGCGCGCTGTCGAGGCTTTCCTCACGTGTTTGCTGGACCACTTTCAGACGCAGGCGCAGGTCTTCGGGCAGGGCCGCGATCGCCCGCGGCACGGTTTCAGACAAGATGCGCGCACCCAGCGAGCCGCCCAGCACCAGAAGCCGGATTTCGCCGCCCGGCTGGGGCGGCTGGTACTCCACCTCACGCGCCTGAAGCACCTGGGCGCGCACCGGATTTCCGGTCACCGCATGCACGGCTGAATCCGGCATTTTATCGAGACGGGTGAAGCCCGAGGCGACACTGACCACAGATCCGGCGAACAGGCGGTTCACCCGGCCCAGGACGGCGTTCTGTTCATGGATGACGCGCGGTACAGAGTTCATCCACGCCGCCGTCAGCGCGGGAAAGGCCGGATAACCGCCAAAGCCGGCCACCACGTGCGGCTGATACTCCGCCAGAATGCGGCGCGCCTGGAAGACCCCCGTGGTGAGCTTCAGCGCGGACTGCGCCATCTTGACCGGGTTTTTGGAGAACGGGCTGGACGCTTCGATCTCGGTCACGCCGTCACCGGGGAAATCGCGTGCATGCTTCGCGCCGCGCGCATCGGTGACAAGCTTCACTGACCAGCCGCGCGCAATCAGGGCGTCGGCGGCGGCGCGGGCCGGAAACATATGGCCGCCCGTCCCCCCGGCGGCGATAAGCACTCGTTTCTGGATCACGTGGATAACGCTCCTTGGCGGGGCCGGTGCGCATAGGCGCCGGGACGACGACGGGTCAGCGCCAGCAGCAAGCCGGCGGAGAAACACAAGGCCAGCATGGACGAGCCTCCATAGGAGATGAAGGGCAAGGTCATGCCGGTAGGCGGCGCGATATCGAGATTCACGCCGATATTTACAAGCGCCTGCAGCGCGAAGAGCAGCGCCAGCCCGGAAGTGGCGAGCTGGGCGAACGGATCGGTCAGCCTCAGCGACAGCATCCAGGCCCGCGCGAACAACAGGGCGTACAGCCCGATAATCGCCAGCGAGGCGATCAGGCCATACTCTTCCGCCGCCACCGAGAACACGAAATCGGTATGCGCTTCCGGCAGCAAATGCTTGACCTGGCCTTCGCCGGGCCCCGCGCCCCAGATGCCGCCGCGCGACATGGCGTCGAGCGCGGTTTCAGTCTGGGTCTGCGCGCCGCCGCTCGGGCCGAGAAAGTCCAGAATACGATCACGCACATGGGGCAGCGCCACATACGCGCCGCCGCCGCCAATCACCGCCAGAACGCCCAGGATGGTCGTGTGCAGCCAGGACAGGCCGCCCGCCCAGAGCAGAGCGCCGAACACCAGCGAGATCAACACGGTCTGACCAAAATCAGGCTGCAGCATCAGCAAAAGCACAGACAGGCCGTAAAAACCGAACGCGACCAGACGCCCTAGGATCGGCGCGCCTCGATCTTCCTCGGCGAAGAGCCAGGCGGCGATCACCACGAAGGCAGGTTTGAGAAATTCTGACGGTTGCAGCGAATATGACCCGATACGGATCCAGCGAGTCGCGCCTTTCACATCCGCGCCGACGATCAGCACCAGGACCAGCGCGATCAGGGCCCCGACCAGCGCCAGTCCGGCGAAACGCCGAACGCCCGTCACTGACAGCGCCGACGCAAACGCCAATATGGCCAGTCCCACCCCCGCAAAGAAGAGCTGACGGTAGAGATAATAGAACGGGTCGTCGATCCAGGCGGCGCGCTCGGCCGCCGCGGGGCTGGCGGCGAAGGCCAGCACAATCCCGATCGCCATCAAGAAAATCACGATGACCAAAATCGGACGGTCCAGCCCGCTCCACAATCCGGCCTTGCGACGGGTGCTCATGCGCGTTTCCCAACAGTCATCAGCGCCCGCCGATACAGCGGCCTAGCGAAGCTTCAAAGTGGACAGGCCGATCAAGGCGAGCACAAAGGCGATGATCCAAAAGCGGATCACAATCGTGGGTTCAGCCCAGCCCAGCTTTTCGAAATGGTGGTGGATCGGCGCCATGCGGAAGACGCGCTTTCCGGTGAGCTTGAAACTGGCCACCTGGACCATCACTGACACCGCTTCGAGCACGAACAGGCCGCCGATAATCACCAGGACGATCTCGTGCTTGACCGCCACCGCGATCGTGCCGATCGCGCCCCCCAGCGACAAGGAGCCGGTATCGCCCATGAACACCATGGCGGGCGGCGCATTGTACCACAAAAAGCCCAATCCTGCGCCGATCATGGCCCCGCAGATCACCGACAACTCGCCTGTGCCGGGGGTGAAGTTCAGGAACAGGTATTCTGAATACACAGACGAGCCGACGAAATAGGCGATGAAGCCAAAGCTCGCCGCCGCGATCATCACCGGCACGATAGCAAGACCGTCCAGCCCGTCCGTCAGATTCACGGCGTTAGACGCCCCCACGATCACCACCATGCCAAACAGGTAAAAGGCATAACTCAGCGGGACCAAAAGATCCTTGAAGAACGGTACGGCGACCGACGTGGCGAAATTGTCCGGCGTGTCCGGCGCGGTGTCGAGCAGATACACCATGGCCACCACCGCGATCGCGGCGATGATGAATTGCAAGATCAGCTTGCCCTTGCCCGACAGGCCTTCGGTGGATTTCTGGGTGACCTTGCGCCAATCGTCGATGAAGCCGATGGCGCCAAAGCCTGCGGTGACAAAGATCACCACCCACAGATAGGGGTTGGTGATATCACCCCAGATCAGCGTGCCCGCCAGAATGCCCGCCAGAATGATGAAACCGCCCATGGTGGGGGTGCCCGCCTTGGCGACGATATGGCTTTCAGGTCCATCGGTGCGAATCGGCTGGCTGCCCTTGGTGCGCAGCCAGCCAATGAAAGGATTGCCGATGGCGAGCGCGAGCACAAAGGCGGTCATCATCGCTGCGCCGGTTCGGAAGGTCAGGTAATTGATCAGGTTAAGGGCCTGAAACTGATCAGCGAATGGCGACAGCAAAAGATACAGCATGGTCGAATGGGCCCTTTAGGCGGAGGCGGTGGCGGACGCAGTCTTGTCGCGCAAGGAAGACACAAGTTTATGAACGCCAGATGCGTTTGATCCCTTAACAAGGACCACATCTCCATCCCGCGCCAGTTCGGTCAGGCTTTCAACCACAGTGTCCGCGTTCTCGCACCAGTGCGCACGCAGCGCTGGCGGCAAAGCGTCCATCAAGGCGCGAGCGCCCTCGCCCACTCCGATGACCTGGTCCACCCCCGCTTCGATCAACGGCTCGGCCAGGCTGGCGTGCAAGGCCCGGCTGTCTGGCCCCAGCTCCAGCATCTCGCCAATCACCGCCAGCTTGCGGCCCTCGCCGTGTGGTTTTCTGAGTTTGAGCGCGCTGAACGCAGCGCGCATGGACGCGGGATTGGCGTTATAGCTTTCATCCACCACCTCGATGACGCGACCTTTAGAGAGCTGCGCAAAAAAGGCGACGCCGCGTCCGGCGGTGGGTTTGAGCTCAGACAGCGCATCCAGCGCCAGGTCAGGATCAACGCCAGCGCCCAAGGCCGCCGCCACCACGCCCGCCGCATTCACCGCCTGATGCGCGCCGGGCAAGCGCAGGCGGAAATCCATCGGTTTGCCCATGACATCCATGCGGCCCACGCCTCCATCCGGTCCTTCGTCATAGGACAGAATGCGCACCGCGGCGCCGGGAGTAAGACCGAAATCCAGCATAAATCCGGCGCCCGAACCCTGCACCGCCTGCATCAGGCGCGGGGCGAATTCGTCATCGGCCGGGATCACCGCCACACCGTCTGCTTCAAGCCCTTCAAAGATTTCAGACTTGGCGTCAGCAATGGCCTCCATCGAGCCCAGATTTTCAAGATGGGCGGGCGCGATCTTGGTGATCATCGCCACATGCGGACGCACCATCTGGGTCAGCGTGGAAATCTCGCCCTTATGGTTCATGCCCATTTCAAACACGGCGTGCCGGGTGGCTTCGGGCATGCGCGACAGGGTCAGCGGCACGCCCCAATGATTGTTATAGCTTTTCTCGCTCCAATGGGCAGGGCCGGCCTTGCGAAACACCGCGGCCAGCGCTTCCTTGACGCTGGTCTTGCCCACCGAGCCGGTCACGCCTACGCGCACCGCGTCCGAGCGCCGCCGGGCGCCCTCGCCCAGCTTGATCAGACCGTCCAGCACATCATTGACCACCAGACGCGGACCCGAGCAGACCTCGGGGCGCGAAACCAGCACCGCCGCAGCGCCCTTTTCGAGCGCGGCCTGCGCAAAATCATGGCCGTCGCGACGATCCGTCAGAGCGATGAACAGATCACCGGGCTGAAGCGTGCGCGTGTCGATTGAGACGCCTGTCGCGCTCCAGCCGCCCTCTGTCAGGCGCCCGCCGGACGCCTCGGCGGCTTGCTTGGCGGTCCAGAGCGGTTCGGTCATGTCGTCCCTCCCCGCGCTTGCAGAAGTGTGGCGACGATCTGGGCTTCATCAAATGGAATGATGCGGTCGGCCAGAATCTGTCCCGTCTCATGCCCTTTACCGGCGATCAGAAGGACATCGCCTTTTTGAAGCTGCTCGATCCCGGCGCGGATCGCGGCTTCGCGATCCGGGATTTCCTGCGCATCAGGACACGCGGCCATGATTGCCTTGCGAATGTCGGCGGGATCTTCGGTCCGCGGATTGTCGTCGGTGACGATAGCGATATCGGCCAGCCGCGAGGCGATCTCGCCCATGGGCGCGCGCTTGGTGGCGTCGCGGTCGCCGCCTGCGCCAAACACCAGAACAATCCGGCCCTGGGTGTGCGGCCGCGCCGCGCGCAACAATTTGTCCAGCCCGTCAGGCGTATGCGCGTAATCGAGCAGCACAGGCGCGCCGTCCATAGTGGTCCCCACCGTCTGCAAGCGCCCGGCGACGCCCTGCAACGCGCCCATGGCGTCAAACGCCTGATCGGGCTGCACGCCGCTGGCGATGGCCAGAGCCGCCGCGGCCAGCGCATTGGCGGCCTGGAACTCGCCGATCAAAGGCAGGTCCACCTCGCGCTCCTCGCCTTTCCAGCTGAAGCGCACATGCTGACTGGCGGGATGGGGCGTGATCTCATGCACGGTCAGATCGCGCCCGCGCCAGCCGATTTCGACAGGGCTCAGCCCTGCGGACTGGGCCGCCTGCGCCACACGCGCGGACCAGTCTGAATCCATATTGATCACCGCCGGCGCGCCCATGGGCGCCAGCGTTGAGAACAGCCGCATCTTGGAGGCGAAATAGTCCTCAAAGTCGGGGTGATAATCGAGATGGTCCTGGGTGAGATTGGTGAAGCCCACAAGCGCCAGACGCGCGCCGTCCATGCGGCGTTGCTTGAGCCCGTGCGAGGACGCCTCCATGGCCAGATGGGTGACGCCTTCCTCTGTCAGCTTGTCCAGGCTCTCATGAAGCGCGATGGCGTCAGGCGTCGTATAGCCCACATCCGTTCGGCCTGAGGCGCGGGTCACCCCCAGGGTTCCCAACGCCGCCGCTTCAAGGCCCGCCGCCGCCCATATCTGGCGCAGGAACTCAACGGTCGAGCTTTTGCCATTGGTGCCGGTCACCGCCGCGATGGTTGCGGGCTGACGCGGATAAAACCGCGCCGCAATGGCTGACAAGGCGCCTGCCGGGTCTTCCGTTTCAATCACAGGAACGGACGCGCGCGTTCCCTTCGGCGCCAGCACGCAGGCTGCGCCCTTCTCGATCGCCATGGGGATGAACTGCGTTCCGTTGACCTTTACGCCGGGCAGCGCCGCGAACAGCTCGCCGGGCTTCACCTTGCGACTGTCGAGCGCCAATCCTGTGATTTCAAGGTCCTTCGCTCCCGCCGGGGCGCTCAGGCTCTCAGGCAGCAAATCAACAAGCGTACGGATCATTGCGGGTCCTCGAATGCGGCGTCTTCCAGCGCGACCGGCTCCTCTGACGGGGCGACGATGCGCGGACGGGGAGCGAACAGTTCCGCGACCACCGAGACTTGCGCCTCAGGGTCGGCGTCATGACGGTCGATGTCCAGAACACCGGCCAGTGCGCGGATGATTTCGCCCGCCGCCGGCATAGCCGTCCAGCCTGCCGTGGAGAAGCCGTGGGTTTCAGCGGTGGGCTGGGGCCGGTCCATGGACACCGTCAACACATATTGCGGGTCATCGAACGGAAAGACGGCCACAAATGTATTGAAGGTGCTGCCTTCCACATACTGACCGCCGACGACCCGTTCCGCCGTGCCGGTCTTGCCCGCCACGGCCAAACCTTCCACATCCGCCGACCCTGTTTGGGAGCGCGCCACAAACTCGCGCATCACGCCCAGCACCTGGGCGGCGACGCTGGAGCTCATCACCGGCACGCCCGCCACCGTCTCGCCAGGGGCGACCGGACGCAGGGTGGGCGGGGTGTAGACGCCGCCATTGGCCAGCGCAGAATACGCCGCCGCCAGCGCCAGCGGGCTGACCTGAAAGCCATGCCCGTACGATGCGGTCATGGTCTGGATGCGGCCCCAGCGGCGCGGCAGGCTTGGCCCTGCGGCTTCCAGCAGCTCCACGGGCGGCGCCTCAAACAAGCGCAGATCGGCGTAAAATCCGGTCAGATCGTCCGCGCCAATCGTATCGGCCATGCGTGCAGAGGCGATATTGGAGGAATAGAGCACCATTTCCCGCGCAGTCAGCGGACGGTTCTCGCCGCGATAGTCATGAATGGCGTGACCGCCGATGCGCACCGGGGTCGTGGCGTCATAGACATCGTCCATATGCACGCTGCCGGCTTCGAGACCGGCGGCGAGCGACAAGGGCTTGAATACGGACCCCAGCTCGTAAACGCCCTGCACCGCCTGATTGAACAGCGGGTCGACATCAGAGCTGGGCGCGGTCGCTTCGGCGAACCGGTTTGGGTCATAATCAGGCAAGGAGGCCATGGCGATGATCTCGCCGGTGCCGACCCGCATCAGCACCGCCGATGCGGCCGCCGCCTGATGGGCCGCCATGCGCTCGCGCAAAATGCTTTCAACCCGGTATTGCGCCGTCAGGTCAATGGACAGGCTGACCGGGCGTCCGCCTTCCGCGAGCTCGGCTTCAAACGCCCGCTCGGCGCCCGCTACGCCTTCCATCTGGCCGTCCACATAGCCGACCAGATGGGCGGCGACGCGCTGCTTGGGATAGATGCGCCCCGGCTCGACGCGGAAATTCACGCCCGGCAGCCCCAGAAGGTGGATCGCCTGGCGCACGCGCGGACTCAGCCCGTCTGCGATGGGGACATAGCGCGAATTGGATGACAACCTGCGTGTCAGCCGCTCCACATCCAGATCAGGCAGCACCGTGGCCAGCTGCTGGGCGACCTCTTCGGCGTCCCAGACATAAAGCGGATCGGCGTAGACTGAATGAAAGTCGAGTGTGGCGGCGAGGATTTCACCATCGCGATCCAGGATCGAGGCGCGGCGCACGGGCGCCAGTTCGGCCGCAGACGCCACATTTCGCGCATCGGCCTCGCCGTTAAAGACCGCGATCTCCACCGCCCGGCCCGCCGAAATGACGAAGCCGACGCTTAACACCAGACCGATGACGCTCAGACGCGACCGGCGACGCTCCGCCAGATTGCTGCGATTTTCTATGCGCACACGGCGCATGGCCTGCGCCGGAGCCGTCTCCACCGGCGCAGGCGGGGTGGCGCGTCGGTCATCCTTGACCCGCACCCGCCGTGAAAGCCGCCGGAGGATCTTCATCAGTTCTGTCCGGGATTGGCGTAAGACACCCGCGCCGTGGGCAAGCCCTGTTGCGGGGCGCGCAAACCTTCAGGCGCGCCCTGAGCGCTCAGGCGCGGCAGTTCGGAAAACGCCAACTCCTGCTCGGGGCGCACCGGCTCGAAGCCCAGATAGGCGCGCGCCAGCCGGCGCAGGTTCTCAGGCTCTTCCTGGTGAGCGATTTCTGCATCCAGCGCACTGATCCGGCCGCGCTCGCGCGCCAGCTCAGCCTGCAATTGCGCCAGTTTTTCTGAATCGCTGGCGGTGCCTGATTTGGCCACATACAGCGCGGCGAGCAGGATGGCGGCGACGAGAACGCCGACGATTTCAACGATGCGGATCATTGAACACACTCCTCAAGACGGCGATAGGGCGGCACGCCCGCAAAGCCTTCTTCATCACGGGGCCAGGCCGGATTGTCAGTCCGGATCCCGGCGCGCAGCTTGGCGGACCGCGCGCGAGGATTTTCAGACGCCTCCATGTCGGAAGCGGCCTGCGCTTTCTTGCTGATCACCGAAAAGCTCGGTTCGCGCTCAGGCTGGATTTCCGGCTGGTGTCGCGACCCGCCGCCCATCAGGCCGCCGCGCTCGCGCAGAAAGGTTTTCACGATGCGGTCTTCCAGCGAATGGAAGGTCACCACCACCAGACGCCCGGCGGGCCTGAGCACGCGTTCAGCCGCTTGAAGCCCGCGCACCAGCTCGCCCAGCTCGTCATTGACGTAAATGCGCAAACCCTGAAACGAGCGCGTCGCGGGGTGGATGCGGCCCGGCTTGCCGCCGACCGCCTTGCCGATGATGTCAGCCAGAACCAGCGTGCGGGTGATCGGCTCGATTTCACGGGCGCGAATGATCGCCTGCGCAGCGCGGCGTGCATGACGCTCTTCGCCATAGACTTTGAAGATCGCCGACAGCTCATGGGCTTCAAGATGGTTCACCGCGTCCGCCGCGGTCGGGCCGGACTGGGACATGCGCATGTCGAGCGGGCCGTCTTTCTGGAAGGAAAAACCGCGCTCGGCTTGGTCGAGCTGCATGGAGCTGACGCCCAGATCGAGCACCACGCCGTCCACGCCCGAACTGCCCGCCGCCTCGATAATGGCTTCCATCATCGAGAACGGGCCGAAGCCGAAGGCGAAACGCCCCTTATAGGCCGGCTTCATCAGCTCGGCGGTTTCGCGCGCGCTCGGATCGCGATCAATGCCGAGCACCCGGCAGTCCGCAGCCCCCAGAATGCCGCGCGAATAGCCGCCCGCACCAAAGGTCCCATCCACATACAGACCGCCGTCACGCGGCTGCAGCGCCGTCAAGACCTCATCGAGCATCACCGGGATGTGGGAGGCGTCGTTCATGACTCATCTCCCCGACGGCGGGACGGACGGCGCAGCGCAGACTTGTTGTCGCGCGCAAAGGCCAGATCGTCTTCCGCCTGATCAGCATGCGCGGTCGGATCCCAGATCTCAAAACGCTTGCCCATGCCGATGAACACCGCCTGCTTGGCGAGACCGGCATGGTCAATCAGCTCTTTGGGCAAAGACACGCGGCCGGTGGAGTCAAACGACAATGCCTTGGCGCCGCCAAAGATCACGCGCTCAAACGCGGTGCGGGCGGGGTCGTAAGGGTCCATGTCTTCGATGGCGTCTGAGTAATCCTCCAGCAGGCGCTGTCCCCCGCCTTCCAGAAAGGGGCCGTTGAAGGAACGCCAGACATAAATGCCGGGAAAGCCCTGGCCGGACACGGTCGCGCGAAAATCGGCCGGTACAGACACCCGCCCTTTCGCATCAATCCCGTTGGTCGTCGTGGAGACGAACATGACCGGCTTAGCCCCATACCTCACCCGCACCCCATCATGGCGGGTTAACTATGGGATAACATGGGAAAGCATGGGTTACAATGGTCCTAACCTGTTGCGAACCCCGCTTTACCGCATGAGAACTAAGAATCCCGTGATAAATGGACCCCGAAAACAAGAACAGATTGAGAACAGATTAGCCGAGACGTTAACCTTTGACGGTGCTAACGCTCAAAAAAGCAAGATCAGAGGGCCTATAAGCCGGGTTCTGTCCCATGCCATCCCATTAAGGATGACCGGGGGCGACCATTCCTCTAGGACGCCGCTTGCACGACGCCTCCAGCGACCTACCCGGACCTCGACGCGGAGGCGCGTCTGTCTCGCCGAAGCGAAACGCGGGTCCCTATTCGGTCTTGCTCCAGGCGGGGCTTGCCGTGCCCCCTTCCTTGCGGTCGGGGCGGTGGGCTCTTACCCCACCGTTTCACCCTTACCGCGCCGAAACGCGGCGGTTTGATTTCTGCGGCGCTGTCCCTAAGCCGGAAAACCGGCCCGCCGGGATTTCCCCGGCGCCTTGCCTCCATGGAGCCCGGACTTTCCTCTCCTGCAGGGTTTCCCCTGTCGCAGCAGCGGCCGCCCGGCCCTCTGATCTCCCATCCCATCACGAAAAAGGCCGCCGCGGTCAAGCGCGACGGCCAGTTTTCGACAATGCGAGGGCGTCGAGTTAGCGGATCGACAAGGCGATTTCGGTCTCGCCCTCCGTGATGGTGACGGCCGCATCAGAAAAGCGGGGCGGGCCGAAATTCATGGGCGGATCGTTGGAGATGGTCACCGGCTCCGCCGGAATGCCGAACGCCATGGTCCGCATTTCGCCGTCACCCTCAGGATCGCGCCAAACCTGGATCGCCCAGTCGCCAGCGGGAATATCTTCAAAGACAAACACATCCTCGGCGCTGGCGGCGCGACGCTGGCCGTGCTCGCAGCGACCGCTCAGAAAAGTGTCTTCCGAGCAGATCGAAACATACATGTCGCCTTCAGGGTTCGGCGTGCTGACGCTGACAGAGACAGAGCCCAAGGCGGCGATGAGGGAGAACAACATGGGACAAGCTCCTTTGCTTTGTTGTCCCCAGATTGCCTCGTTCGCGCTCGACGATCAGGTTGCAGGCGTCACCCATTTGAGATGACAGATGTCACATCTCGCCGCAGCCCTTCGATAAGGGCGCAGGTCTGCTCATCCGCTACACCGTTCAGACGCTGCGGGCGGAAGCGACGCTGAAAGGCCAGAACGACCGCTTTCAGCGACTCGTCATAAACGCCAGAAGGCGCGACGCCATAGCCAATCTCAACGAGCGCCTGACGCAAAGTCGTGACGGCTTTTCCCTCATCATCAGGGGCGCAGGGCGAGAGGGCGGAGGCAACAGCCTGCGGCCACAGACCGACTCCCGCCTCGGCGAAGCGCTTCCAGGGAAACTGCTCGCCCGGATCCTGTTTTCTGTCAGGCGCCAGATCGGAATGCCCGATCACATCGCACGCTTTGATCTCATGCCGCGCGAGAATGCCCTGACAGAGCGTCAGCACCGCCTCGATCTGGGTGTCGGGATATTCGGGCAGGCCGAAATCATGACCGCCATTGACGATCTCGATGCCGATCGAGGCGGAGTTGATGTCGCTGCAGCCGCGCCAGACGCCCTTGCCGGCGTGCCAGGAGCGCTTGTCTTCGGCCACCAGTTGGACAATGCGGCCATCCTCCTCGACCACATAATGGGCGCTCACTGAGAACTCCGGATCGCACAGCCGCTCGATCGCGGCCTCGGCGGTCTCCATGCCGGTATAGTGCAACACCAGCATCGACAGCGGCAGGCGGCGATCATTGAAATTGGGCGATGGGCGCTTGATCACGGCCATGCGTCACTCCTGCTAGCGCGGACGCGCCATGGGCGTTGTGGCGTCCACCGTTTTGGCGCGCCGCGCCGCAACCACGCCAACGCCGGCCAGCGCCAACACGCCGCCCACAATCAATTGCCAGGTGACCGGATCGCCCAGCAGCACCACGCCCAGAATGACGCCGATCAGCGGCCCCATCAGAGTCAGAGGGGCAATGAGGGACGCGTCGTAGCGGCGCAGCAGATAGTAGAACGAGCCATGTCCGAAGATATTCACCAACAGGACGGTGAAGGCCAGCGATCCTACAAACCACCAGCCGCCCTCCAGCGACGCGGCGATCTGGTCGCGCTCAAACAACAGCGTCATGGCCAAGAGCGGCGGCCAGGATATCAGCCCGATCCAGGCCTGAAGCGACATGGCGGACATGTCCGCCTTCTTTACCAGGATGGAGCCCGCCGCCGCCGCGAACGCGGCGCCCACACCGGCAAGGAGTCCCGCAGTGAACGAAAACTCGGCCGGTTTGAGCACGACCAGCGCGGCGCCCGCGAAAGCGATCGCCATGCCGCTGCCCCGGATCCAGCGCACCCGTTCTTTGAGGAAGATGATGGAGAGAACTGTTGTGAAGGGCACCGCCAGCTGAACCACAATGGCGATAGCGGAGGGCGAGGCGTAACGCAGCCCGACAAACAACAGCGCGAACTGGATCGCGCCCATGGTCAGCGCTGCGCCAATCACCACGCCCATTTGAGCCGGCACGGGCCTCAGCCACGGCCCCAGCACCGCATAAAGCAGGAAGAAGCGCAGGAAAGCGAAGAAGAAGGGCGGGCTGCCCTCAAAGCCGTCCACCAGAACCGGCGTCCCGGACAGGGACCATTTCGCAACGACGAAATTGAGTCCCCAGACGAGGCAGACACCAAAGAGAAGGGCGAAGTGGCGAAATGACATGACTTCGCTCTAAGCGAGCCCGCCCTCGCCCGCAAGCAGAGTGTCGCTCACGATCAATTTCTGAATGTTAGCCGGGGCGACGCGGGCAGGCGCGCCCTTGAGCTAAGCTAGACGCCGCGTGGCTGGTCTTCGCCGTCCACGGTCCAGCCATGGGGGCCGCGATGCGCGTCGAGCACGGTCCGGTCTGTCTGTTTGCGAGAGCGTTTGACCACTTTGCGATACGCCCAGTAGCCTGCAGCGCCAATCGCGGCGAGTCCTGCAACGACAAAAGCCGCCATGGTGAGAAACGCCGCCAGCACCAGGACCAGACCGATCACCGCCACAGCCGCCAGCCCTGCAATCAGCGCGCGCAATCCACTCATCAGGCCGCGAGCGTCATATGTCTGTTGGTGCGTCATCACGATATCTCCACGGTGAGTCAGTCGTCCCCGCCTTCACTATAGTTTGGGGGTTCAACGCCTCAGGTCAATGCTACAGCCTCAAGCGTGAAAGAATTGTCATTCAGCCGGAGCGCCCAGCCCTTTGACATCACGCTTGCGGGTGATTGCAGCGTAGGCGGCGTTGATCACCGCCATCTTCTCCACAGCGATGCGCTGCATCTCGGCGGGCGCGCCGCGCGCGATAAGCCGGTCGGGATGGTTTTGTGAGGCGACCTTGCGATAGGCGGACTTGACCGCCTGCTCATCGGCGTCCCGGTCAATGCCCAGGATCACATACGGGTCATCTTCAGGCGCGCCCAGATGCGCCACGCGGATCCTGTCATACTCACGCGCGGTGAAGCCGAACACATCCGCCACCCGCGACAGAAAGTCATCTTCATCCTGGGTCACGCGTCCATCGGCCTTGGCGATATGAAACAGGCCGTCCAGAACGTCTTCCAGCACCGCTGGATGGTCCTTGAACCGCCGCGCCAGCCGACGCGCATAACCGTCAAAGCCCAAAGTCGTCTGCTTGGCGAGATCGAAAGCCCGGCGCAGCGAGACTTCAAAACCGGGCGGCGCCTGAAACACCTGCAGGAAGGCGCGCTCTTCATTGCGCGTCACCACGCCGTCAGCTTTCGCCATCTTCGCGCCCAGCCCGATCAGAGCCATGGCGAATTCCGCGTCATCCACCGCACGCCCAGGGGGGCAATCCTCGCCCCGGCACTCAAACGGATCGTTTTGCCCGGTGATCAGGTCGGCCAGCTTGCGCCAAAAGCTCATCCCCCTGCCTCCTTTATCGGAGCGCCGGTCAGGCCGCGTGGAGTTGGAAAGCTACGCTGCATCCGCGAAATAATAGCCAAAAGCGACCGCTGACGCCATGATTTCGCGCATCAGATCAGGGGCGGCGTATGCGGCCACATTCTTGCTCTGTCCGGGCAAGCTGTGCTGTTCATAGCAAAAGGCCGACACACTCGCCGCCAAGGAGTATCGCGTGACCCGATCTGACGCCGCCCAAGCTGAATGGGAAATCTGGATTGATCGCGGCGGCACGTTCACCGATGTGATCGGGCGCTCACCCGACGGCCAACTGCAAGCGCTCAAACTCCTCTCAAATTCAGACGCCTATGAGGACGCCGCCACCGAAGGCGTCCGGCGCTTGCTGGGTGTGTCTGCCGGCGACGCGCTGCCGCAGGGCGCTCTGACTGCGGTGAAAATGGGCACGACCGTGGCCACCAACGCCCTTCTGGAGCTGGACGGCGCGAAAACCCTGTTTCTGGTCACCCGCGGCTTCGGCGACCTGCTGATCATCGGCGACCAGACCCGGCCCGATATCTTCGCCCTCGACATTAAACGGCCCACGCCGCTGCCCGCGCGAACAGTGGAGATTGAGGGCCGCCTCTCAACCCATGGAGACGAGGTGACCGCGCTTGATCTGGACGCCGCCAGGACTGCGCTGGCGCAAGCGCGGGCAGACGGCTTTGACAGCGTCGCCATCGCCTTCATGAACGCCCATGTGAATGACGCCCACGAACAGGCCGTCGCCAAGCTGGCCCAGGAGATCGGGTTTTCCCATGTCACTCGGTCCAGCGAAGCGAGCCCGCTCATCAAGCTCGTGCCGCGCGCCTCGACTGCGGTGATCGACGCCTATCTCGAGCCGGTGCTGCGCGATTATGTGGGCCGGGTGGATACGGGCCTTGAGGGGGCGCCGCTCTATTTCATGCAATCAGGCGGCGGCCTGTCGAGCGCGAAACATTTCAAGGCGCGCAACGCGGTCCTGTCCGGTCCCGCCGGCGGGGTGGTCGGCATGGCGCTCACCGCGAAGTCAGCGGGTTATGACACGGTCATCGGCTTTGACATGGGCGGCACCTCCACCGATGTGTCCCGCTTTGACGGCGAGAGCTATGCGCGCACCGACATGGCCAGCCTTGATGGTCGCGTGCTGCGCGCGCCCATGCTCAGCGTGCACACCGTCGCGGCGGGCGGCGGCTCGGTGCTCGACTTTGATGGCGAACGCGCCCGTGTCGGTCCGCGCAGCGCTGGCGCGGATCCGGGGCCGGCCTGTTATGGCCGGGGCGGCCCGGCGGCGGTGACCGACGCCAATGTGGTGCTGGGCCGCATTCAGCCGGACTGGTTTCCGAAAGTCTTCGGTCCGAACCATGACCAGCCGCTCGATGTGCAAGCGGCGCGCACCGCGCTGGGAGAGCTGGCGGACAAGATGGGGCTCGACAGTCCTGAAGCCGCAGCCGAGGGGTTTTTATCGGTCGCCATCGAAGCCATGGCTGACGCCATCAAACAAATCTCGACCGCCCAGGGCGTCGATCCGCGCGGCTATGCGCTGAACGCCTTTGGCGGCGCGGGCGGCCAGCACGCTTGCAAGGTGGCGGAGGCCTTGGGCATGCGCACAGCGCTCATACACCCCAAGGCGGGCCTGCTGTCCGCTTACGGAATCGGCTTGGCGCCTTTGCGCGACACACGGCAGGCGGGCCTTGAAATCGCTTTTGACGCAGCCGGACTTGAAACCGCAGAACGCACGCTGGAGGCTCTCGAGAGGGAAGCGCTGCAATCACTGAAAGACCAGAGTGCGCGAGATATTTCGGTCGCAAAAGAAGTGCGCATCCGGGTTCAGGGCTCTGACACCGCCCTGCCCGTGGCCTGGTCCGATGAAGCGAGCATGCGCTCAGACTTTGACGCCGCGCACAGCCAGCTCTTCGGCTTCACGCCCGATGACGCCGTGCTGATCCTTGATTCCGCCGCCGCAGATGCGGAAGGCGCCCCCGCGGGCGCGCCGCGCGCCGGAGCCGATCTGCCCCCTCAGAGCGGTGCGCCTTCACCGCGCGCCGAGGCCGCGATGCACAGCATGGGCGAAAGCCTGAGCGTGCCGGTCTTTGAGCTTGAGAATCTGGGCGCCGAGGCGCGCCTGTCAGGGCCGGCGCTGATCATGGACGCCAACCAGACCATCGTGCTCGACCCGGGCTGGCGCGCCGACCGGCTGGCGGACGGTATGCTGGTTTTGACCCACGAGGCCGCAGCCCCGCTTCAGGCGGGCGACACCGCGCTCGATCCGATCCGGCTGGAGCTGTTCAATCGCCGTTTCATGTCCATCGCCGAACAGATGGGCGTGGTGCTCGAACGCACGGCGCATTCGGTGAACATCAAGGAACGCCTCGATTTTTCCTGCGCGGTGTTTGACGCTGAAGGCGGCCTGGTCGCCAACGCGCCGCATATGCCGGTGCATCTGGGCTCGATGTCGGCCAGCGTGCGCGCCGCGGTCGAAGCGCATCCCGATCTCGGCCCCGGCGATGCGGTCGCAGTAAACGCGCCCTATAATGGCGGCACGCACCTGCCCGATGTGACGGTGATCCAGCCGGTCTGCGACGAGACCGGCGCGCGCATGTTCTATGTGGCGTCGCGGGGTCACCATGCCGATATCGGCGGCATTGCGCCGGGCTCCATGCCGCCCTTCTCCAAGACCATCCATGAAGAGGGCGTGATCTTTGACAGCGTCAGGATCCTTCATGACGGCCGGTTCGACGAACAGGCTGTGCGCGAGGTTCTGGCGTCCGGCGCCTATCCCGCCCGCAATCCCGATCAGAACATCGCCGACCTCAAGGCCCAGCTCGCCGCTTGCGCCAAGGGCGCAGCCGAGCTTCGCAAGCTCAATGATCAGGACGGCACATCTGTGGTCCGCGCCTATATGGGCCATGTGCAGGACAACGCCGAACGCGCCGTGCGCCGTGTGATCGAAGCGCTGTCAGATGGCGAAGCAGAGATGCGGCTTGAAGACGGCGCGGTCATTCGTGTGAAGATCAGCGTGGATCAGTCTGACCGCACCGCCGTGATCGACTTCACGGGCACCAGCGACCAGCGCCCCAGCAATTTCAACGCCCCGAGCGCGGTGACGCGCGCGGCGGTGCTCTATGTGCTGCGGTGCCTTGTGGATGACGCCATCCCGCTCAATGAGGGCTGCCTGAAACCCATCACCTTGATCGTACCCGAAGGCAGCCTGCTCAATCCCGTCCCGCCCGCCGCTGTGGTGGCCGGCAATGTAGAGACCAGCCAGCTCGTGGTGGACGCCCTGTTCATGGCGACAGGCCGGATGGCCTGCGCCCAGGGCAGCATGAACAATTTCACTTTTGGTGATGAGACCCGGCAGTATTACGAGACGATCTGCGGCGGCGCAGGCGCAGGCTATGGCGCCAACGGATCCGGGTTTTCCGGAGCCAGCGCCGTACACACGCACATGACCAATTCGCGCCTGACCGATCCTGAAGTGTTGGAAGCGCGCTATCCGGTGCGCCTGCTGGAGCACGCGGTGCGCCACGGCTCCGGCGGCGATGGCGCATTCAAAGGCGGAGACGGATCGGTGCGACGCATACTGTTTCTGGAGCCCATGCAGGCAGCCCTCTTGTCTGGTCGACGGACCGAGCACCCCGCCGGCCTGAACGGCGGGTCACCCGGCGCAACAGGCGCACAGGCCCTGTTGCGCAAGGACGGAACACGCCAAGACCTGGATGCATTGTTCAGGCTCGATGTCGAAGCGGGCGAGAGCCTGGAAATCCTGACGCCGGGCGGCGGTGGAGCCGGAGCCTAAGCCATTCAATTCCCAAGATGTATACGTATAAAACTGCTTATGGTTACACTAAATGCGTTCACCGTGGTGAATTCGGCTTTTTTCACTCGCCGACTTCCATAAGTTCCTAACAAGTTTGAAGGATTCCATCAGGAGACTTGGGTGTTCCGAGTCGCATACCGCAGCATGCTGCGCGCCGATCTCGGCGTAGCGGAAATCGACTCATTGCTCAAAAGCAGCGAGGCGCATAATCGTGATGTGGACGTGACTTCCGCCTTCTTGATGAATGGGAGACGCGTCCTGCATGCGCTCGAAGGCCCGCCCAAGGCTGTCCGATCCATCCTTGAATGCATCTGGGATGATCGGCGCAACGAAGAATTCTCCATTCTGGACATCGCGCATGGCGAAGCGGCTCTGTTCCCAGACTGGCCGCTGAAAGTCATCACGCCTGAAACCCTCAGCGCGGACGCGGGGTTGCGAAACCATCAGGGCGTCACATGGCTCGCCAATCTGGAGGGCGGACTGGATGCGTATTTTGCGCCACTGCCGCCAGAGAGCAGCGCCTAACGCGACGCCCAGCGCCCGCAGCCTCCAGGTTTGTCCCCTCTCGATAAAGATTAAATTGCGTTAAGATTGATCCAGCGCCGCAAGCGCTGCGTAACCATGGGTGTTCCAGCGCGACTGGAATGCCTGTCGGCCAACCGCCCGCAGGTTTGATCCTCACCCCCTTATGGGAGACAGACATGCGTACTTTCACTGCTCTGACCGCCGTCGCTCTGAGCGCCGCCCTCGCCGCCCCGGCCCTGGCGATCGACGCCGGCGCTGCTTCCGCCCCCAAAATGACCAAAGACCATCATGCCAGCCAGCCGTCCATCGTGGCGATCGCCACCAGCGATGACAGCTTCTCCACGCTGGTGACCGCGCTGCAGACCGCCGAGCTGGTCGACGCACTGTCCGGGGACGGCCCTTTCACCGTCTTCGCGCCGACCAATGACGCGTTCGCCGCTGTGGGCTCAGACACCCTCAACGCATTGCTGCAGCCGGAAAACCGCGATCAGCTGACCTCGATCCTGACCTATCACGTGGTTCAGGGTGAATACATGGCCGCCGGCACTGCGCCCGGCGCCTATGACCTGACCACTCTGCAGGGCGACACCGTGAACGTCGTCGTGGCCGCTGACGGCTCTGTCACGGTCGACGGCGCCTCTGTGATCGCTGCAGACGTCGACGCCTCCAATGGCGTCGTACACGTCATCGACAGCGTGATCATGCCGGGTCAGTAACCCGGTCAGCCCTGGCGTTTCGTCCCCCTCCCCCGCGAACGCAAGGGCTTTTTCGTCTGCTAGTCCGCAGCCGCGTTCGGTGCAGCCTTGCCCTTGCGGCGGCGGACTGGCGGACGACGCAATGCGCGCACATGGGATTCGATATGGTCGATGATGATCTCGGCCACGTCCTTACCACTGGACTTCTCGATGCCTTCAATGCCGGGTGACGAATTCACCTCAAGCACTTTCGGGCCTTCATCCGAGCGCAATAGATCCACCCCCGCCACGGACAGACCGAGCGCTCGCGCCGCTTTTACGGCCGCCGAGCGCTCTTCTTTTGAAATGCGCACCCGGCTCGCCTGACCACCCCGGTGCAGGTTGGATCGGAACTCGCCCGGCTGCGCCTCGCGCTTCATGGCCGCCACCACCTTGTTGCCGATGACGAAGCAGCGAATATCGACGCCCGAGGCTTCCTTGACGAAATCCTGAACGATGAAGTTGGCGTCGAGCCCCCGGAAGGCGTCGATCACGGATTCCGCCGCCTTGCCCGTTTCCGCCAGGATCACGCCGCGCCCCTGCGTGCTTTCCAGAAGCTTCACAACCAAAGGGGCGCCGCCCACATGCTCGATCAGGTTCTTGGTGTCTTTCGGCGAGTGCGCAAAGGCGGTCGTCGGCATGCCGATGCCGGCGCTCGCCAGCACCTGATGCGCATAGAGCTTGTCGCGGCTGGCCCCGATAGATTCAGGCGTGTTGAGAATATAGGCGCCGGTCATCGCGAACTGGCGCAGCACCGCCATGCCGTAATTGGTCATCGAAGCGCCAATGCGCGGAATGACCGCGTCATAGCGCGGCAGGCGGCGGCCATCATAATAGATCGCCGGTGACAGCGCATTGATCGCCATGGTGCAACGCGCCGTGTTGATCATCTCCGCCACATGGCCTTGCGCTTCGGCGGCTTCCTTCAGGCGCTGGGAGGAATAGTTTTTCGGCTCGCGCGTCAGGATGGCGATCCGCAAGGGCCGGTGCACCGGCTTGCTGCGCGGCAAGTGCTGATACAGATCATAGCTGAGCTCTTTTTGCGCGCACGACTGAGTGGGGCTGACCACCATGTCGTCAAGAATCGCCGTCCGCCCCAGCAGCATGCGATAGGCCATGTTTTCCCGATTGGTCAGGGTGACCTCGATGGGCCAGGTGCGCTCGCCGATTGTGACATTGGCTTCAATCACCCAGCGCAGCTCTGTCTCGCCGTTTGACGAGGTGACTTCACGCCGGTCCACCGCTGGCGCCGCGCACACCACTTCCAGATCAGGCTGGTCGGGAATGGGATGCATGACAAAGCGAACCTGAGGATTATCGTCAGGTCCAAACGGCTCAATCGCAACGGCATGTAAGGCGCTCGTCTTCGCCCCTGTATCCACTTTGGCTTTAATCGCCGGAAGGGCGAGCCCCGAAAACGAGGCCCATTCTTCCCAGCCCAGGACGAACGGCTCATCAGTCATGCAGCGAGGACCTCCAGTAAGAACGGAAAGGCGATGCGTTACATGGCTCTTAGTGTTTCGTCCATCACGGGGTGACGCAAGCGCTGATTATTCGCGATTTGGAAACGCTGCCTTGTCTGAAACCGCCCTCGTTTTCGATCCAACGGGTCGCCATGTTCTGCACCCAAGCAGATCTGACGCGAGATCAGGCCGACGCGCCAGCTGACACGTCGGATCAGGAATGCAGGGGCGCAACACAGGAGAGAGCCCACCATGGGATTGCTTGTAGACGGCGTGTGGCACGACAAATGGTATGACACCAAATCCACCGGCGGACGGTTCAAACGCTCTGAAGCGATATTTCGCAACTGGGTGACCGCAGATGGCTCAGCCGGCCCAACCGGCGAAGCCGGGTTCAAGGCCGAGCCGGGCCGCTACCATCTTTATGTCTCCCTCGCCTGCCCCTGGGCGCACCGCACCTTGATCTTCCGGCGCCTGAAGGGCCTTGAAGACATGATCGATGTATCAGTCGTGCACTGGCTGATGCGGGAGAATGGCTGGACTTTCAAAGACGGCCCCGGCGTCATTGCCGACCCGATCCATGGCGCCGACTACATGCACCAGGTCTACACCGCCGCCAAATCTGACTATTCAGGTCGCGTCACCGTGCCTGTTTTATGGGACAAGCAAACCAACACCATCGTTTCCAATGAAAGCGCGGACATTATCCGCATGTTCAACTCCGCCTTTGACGATGTCGGCGCCAAGCCGGGCGATTACTACCCGCAAGCGCTGCGTGAAGAGATCGATGCGGTGAACGCCCGCGTCTATGACGAGATCAATAACGGCGTTTACAAATCGGGCTTCGCCACCACCCAGGACGCCTATGAAGAGGCGGTGACGACGCTGTTCGCCGCGCTCGATTGGGTCGAGGACCGGTTGTCAGACGGGCGCGCCTATCTGATGGGAGAGGATGTCACTGAAGCCGACTGGCGGCTCTACACCACGCTGGTGCGGTTTGATCCGGTCTATCACGGCCACTTCAAGACCAATCTCAAGCGCCTGATCGACTATCCGAAGATCAACGCCTATGCCCGCCGCCTGCACACCGGGCACGGGATTGGCGAACTGTTCAATCTCGATCACGCCAAGCGGCACTATTACGAGAGCCACGACATGATCAATCCGACCGGTGTGGTTCCGCGGGGCCCGGACGTTCATGTCGCGGATGGAAACGCCGAGTAAGACGAGGGAAGCGGCGGTTTACTCCGCCGCTTCCGCCGCCGCCACGGCGTCCGCATCGGGCTCATAGCCCAGCACCGGGGCGAGTTCTTTTTCGGCGCGCTTAAGGGTCCAGCCCTTGCGTTCAGCGTAATCCTCGACCTGATCCTTCGCGATCCGGCCTACCGCGAAATAGACGCTGTCAGGATGGGCAAGATAGAGCCCCGACACCGAGGAGGCCGGGCTCATCGCCCAGCTTTCAGTCAGCGTGATGCCGGTGCGCTCAGGCGCTTCGAGCAGTTTGAACAACAGGTCTTTTTCAGTGTGGTCAGGCTGGGCGGGATAGCCCGGAGCCGGGCGGATGCCCGAATAGGCTTCCTTGATCAGCTCTTCATTGGACAGCGTCTCATCAGACGCATAACCCCAGATCGAGCGGCGTACACGCTGGTGCAGGTATTCCGCGAAGGCTTCCGCGAACCGGTCCGAGAGCGATTTGAACAGGATCTCGGAATAATCGTCATTTTGCGCCTTGAAGCGGTCAATGATGGCCTGCTCACCCTCACCGGCCGTCACGGCGAAACCGCCGATCCAGTCGTCCTGCGTGGCCGAAACGAAATCCGTGATGGAGAAGTTAGGCTTGTCGCCGTCTTTCTTCGATTGCTGGCGCAGACCAAAGAAACGGCCCGCCTCAGCGCTGCGATCCTCATCGGAAAAGACGATCACGTCATCTCCGTCACGCCTTGCGGGCCACAAGCCCACAACGCCGCGTGGCTTGAGCCAGTCTTCGGCGACCATGGTCTTGAGCATGGCCTGCGCGTCCTCAAACAGATTGCGCGCCGCCTCGCCGCGGTTCGGGTCGTCCAGGATGGCGGGATAGCTGCCCTTGAGCTCCCAGGAGAAGAAGAACGGCGTCCAGTCGATATAGTCGACCAGATCCGCCAAACGCACATCGTCAATCGTGGTCAGCCCTGTCTTTTGCGGCGCGACGGGCTGATACCCGCTCGCATCCGCGTCAAAGCTGTTGGCGCGGGCGGCGTCCAGGCTGACGCGTTCACGGCTTCCCTGGGTGCGCGCCCGGGTCTCGCGGATCTTGGCGTAGCGGGCGGACACTTCATCCCAAAGCGGCTGACGCTCCTCCTGGGACAACAGGCGCGAGACAATCCCCACCGCCCGACTGGCGTCGGTGGCGTGGATGATCGGCGCCTTTGAATACGCAGGCTCAATCTTCACCGCTGTATGGGCGGGCGAGGTCGTGGCGCCGCCGATCATCAACGGCAGGTCAAAGCCCTGGCGCTGCATCTCGGAGGCCACATGCACCATTTCGTCCAATGACGGCGTGATCAGACCGGACAGGCCGATAATATCCGCCTTCTCTTCGCGCGCCGTTTCGAGGATCTTTTCGGCCGGCACCATCACGCCCAGATCCACGACGTCATAGCCATTACATTGCAGCACGACGCCCACGATATTCTTGCCGATATCGTGCACATCGCCCTTCACGGTGGCCATGATGATCTTGCCGGCGGCCTCTTCCTCTGCGCCGCTGGCGAGCCGCTCCTCCTCCATGAACGGGAAGAGATAGGCGACGGCCTTTTTCATCACACGGGCGGATTTCACGACCTGGGGCAGGAACATCTTGCCCTCGCCGAACAGGTCGCCCACCACATTCATGCCCGCCATCAGCGGGCCTTCAATCACATGCAGCGGACGTTCAGCGGCCTGGCGGGCTTCTTCGGTGTCTTCCACCACATAAGCGTCGATGCCCTTGACGAGCGCATGCTTGAGGCGCTCCTCCACCGGGGCGCTGCGCCAGGCTTCATCTTCCTTCTGCGCCGCTTCGCCTGTGCCCTTATAGCGCTCGGCGGCGTCCAGAAGCCGCTCGGTCGCGTCGTCGCGGCGGTTGAGGATGACATCCTCGACCAGCTCGCGCAGCTCGGCGTCAATCGCGTCATAAATGTCGAGCTGGCCTGCGTTGACGATCCCCATATCCATCCCCGCCTTGATGGCGTGATAGAGGAAGACCGAGTGCATGGCCCGGCGCACAGGTTCGTTGCCGCGGAAGGAAAAAGAGACGTTCGATAATCCGCCCGAAACGTGACAGCCGGGCAGGTTCTGGCGGATCCACCGGGTGGCTTCAATGAAGTCCACCGCGTAATTATTGTGCTCCTCAATCCCTGTGGCCACCGCGAAAATATTGGGATCAAAGATGATGTCGTTGGGATCAAAGCCGACCTGATCGACCAGCGTCCTGTAGGCGCGGTCACAGATTTCGATCTTGCGTTCGGCGGTGTCGGCCTGGCCCTCTTCATCAAACGCCATCACGACGACAGCGGCGCCATAATCCTTGCACGCCTGAGCATGCTTGAGGAACTCGGCCTCGCCTTCTTTCAGGGAGATCGAGTTGACGATGGCCTTGCCCTGCACGCATTTCAGGCCCGCCTCGATCACCTCCCACTTGGAGCTGTCGATCATGATCGGCACGCGAGCGATGTCAGGCTCCGCCGCGATCAGATTGAGGAAGGTCGTCATGGCCTGCTTTGAATCCAGCAAGCCCTCATCCATGTTCACGTCAATGACCTGGGCGCCCGCGTCCACCTGCTGACGCGCCACATCAAGCGCGGCGGCGTAATCCCCCGCCTTGATCAGCTTGCGGAATTTCGCCGAGCCGGTGACGTTTGTGCGTTCGCCCACATTGACGAAAATCGCGCGCGAGGGTGAGCCGTCAGTCATTTACACTCCTCAGGCCAGCTCAAACGGTTCAAGACCCGACAGGCGCATCGCCCCTTTATGGTCGCTGCGGGTGCGAGGCTGACCGGTTTTGGCGTCGCGCGCAATTGCGGCGATATGATCCGGCGTGGTGCCGCAGCAGCCGCCCGCAATATTGATCAGGCCGGATTGCGCCCAGTCCCCGATAAAGGCTGCGGTCTCGTCCGGCGTCTCGTCATATTCGCCAAAGGCGTTGGGCAGGCCCGCATTGGGATAAGCCAGCACAAGGCATTCCGCCACACGCGCCAGTTCCGCCACATAGGGCCGCAATTGTTTGCCGCCCAGCGCACAGTTCAGTCCCACCGCCCAGGGATTGGCGTGACGGATGGAGTTGTAAAACGCTTCGGTGGTCTGGCCCGACAGGGTGCGCCCCGAGGCATCCGTAATCGTCCCCGACAGGATGATCGGCAGGTCCGCATCGATCCGGCCCTCATTGCGCAGATCGAGGATCGCCTTGATCGCCGCCTTGGCGTTCAGCGTGTCAAAAATCGTCTCGATCAGGAAGAAGTCCACATGCTCGGCCATGGCCAGAACCTGCTCGGCATAGGCGTCGCGGACCTGATCAAAAGTCACTTCGCGAAAGCCGGGATCTTCCACATTGGGAGACAGCGACAAGGTTTTGTTGGTCGGCCCGATCGCGCCCAGCACCGCCTTGGGCGAGCCGGTTTCAGCTTCGGCTTCATCCGCCGCTTCTCGCGCCAGACGCGCGCCCTCGCGCGCGATCTCTGCGGCGAGACCTTCCATTTTGTAGTCCGCTTGGGCGATCGAGGTGGCGGAGAAGGTATTGGTCTCCACCATGTCGGCGCCTGCATCGAAATACTGTTTGTGGATCGCGCGCACGGCGTCCGGCATGGACAGGTTAAGGATGTCGTTATTGCCCTGGATCGGGCAGGACCAGTCGGCAAACCGCTCGCCGCGATAGCCCGCCTCGTCCAGTTTCAGCGTCTGGATCTGGGTGCCCATGGCGCCGTCCAGGATCAGAATGCGGTTCAGCGCCAGCGCGTCCAGCGCAGCGCGGCGTTCAGCTTTGGTCATGGCGTTCGGTTCCGTTAAGCGGCTTTGACGTCTTGAGGCGGCTTCACACCCAACAGCGCACAGGTGGACAATGACAGTTCAGCCCGGTTCAGCGTGTAGAAGTGAAATGTGTCCACACCGCCCTCGCACAGCGTTTCGCACATTTCAGCCGCCAGATGCGCGGTCACCAGCTCCCGCGTGCCGGCGTCGTCTTCCAACCCGTCATAAACGGCATGGACCCGGTCCGGGATATGCGCGCCGCACATCTCGGCCATGCGCACCAGGCCTTTGAAATTGGGCTGCAGCATCACCCCGGGTACAATGGGAATATCGATCCCGGCTTTGCGAACGCGCTCGAGATAGCGAAAGAACGTGTCGGCGTCGAAAAAGAACTGCGTGATGGCGCGCGTCGCGCCCGCATCGATCTTCGCCTTCAGCATGTCCAGATCCGCGTCCCAGTCAGCGCTGTCGGGATGCTTTTCAGGATAACACCCCACCGACACCTCGAAATCGCCAATGGCCTTGATGCCGGCGGTCAGGTCGGCGGAATTGCTGTAGCCGTTGGGGAAAGGCGTATACGCTTGACCCAGCCCTTCGGGCGGATCACCGCGCAGCGCCACGATATGACGGACCCCCGCCGCCCAGTAATCGCGGATGACGTCATCCACCTGATCTCGGGTCGCGGACACGCAGGTCAGATGGGCCGCCGGCGCCATCTCGGTCTCAGACACGATGCGGCGCACCGTGCGGTGGGTGCGGTCTCGCGTCGAGCCGCCCGCGCCATAGGTGACAGAGACAAAGTCCGGAGCGAGCGGCGATAGCCGCGCAATGGACGACCACAATTTCTCCTCGGCTTCCTCGCTTTTCGGCGGGAAGAACTCAAAGGACACTTTCGGTCCTCGCGCAGAGGAGCGGCCAGTCACGGTCATCACCAGTCCAGTCACGGTTTTACATCACCGGAAACCGGCGACACATCCACATAAAGATATCTTTATGCGATTATTGCGCTGCAGGCAAGATGGAACTGCCCGCTGAGCGGCACGTTATGGATTTCCCTGACTTGATATCCCCACCTCAAACCCGACATTGTGCCCACTGACACGTCGATCTTAAGGACCCTTCATGCGTATCGCCGCTCTGACCTCTCAAGCCGCAGTCCTGCTGGCTGCTCTCAGCCTGACCGCCTGCGCTTCACGAGAGATGGCGCAAGAGACCGGCGATCCGTTCGAACCCACGAACCGCGCCATATTCGCCGTCAACCAAACGCTGGACGACGCTGTGATCGGTCCGGGCGCGCGCGCGTACGACGCCGTGACCCCCGAGCCGGTGCAAAGCGGGGTGCGTAATTTCATGACCAATCTCAACCAGCCTGTGGTGTTTGCGAATGCGCTTTTGCAAGGCGATGTGCATGCCGCCGGCGACACGATCGGCCGCTTTGTCATGAACACGACCATCGGCGTGGCGGGGATTTTTGACGTCGCCAGCCAGGAAGGCGTGCCCCAGCATCGCCGCGACTTTGGCCAGACCCTCGCGGTCTGGGGCGTTGGCGACGGCCCCTATCTGGTGCTGCCTCTGCTTGGCCCGTCCAATCTGCGCGACGCGACCGGACGGTTTGTTGATCGCTATCCGCATCCGCTGAACTGGAGCGAAGAGGAATCGGGCGAGGCCTGGGCCTGGGGCGTGCGGGGCCTGAATGGCACACAGATCCGGGCGGACCTCGATGACACGATCGACAGCCTCAATCGCACCGCAATTGATCCCTATGTTCAGGCGCGTTCAGCCTGGCGCCAGTCGCGCTCAACCTTCATCGAGACCGGAAGTCGAGCCGATCCTGACTATCAAGATCTGCCAGAGTTTGAATAAGCACGCCGAATTGGCGGCAGGAGACCTCCCCATGATCAAACACTTTCTCACCGCCTTCGCCCTGACGCTCCTGGCGCCGCTGGCTCTGGCGCAGTCCACAACGGCTGATGACGCAGAGGCGTTCGTCCAGACCCAGGCCAATCAGGTCATCGAAACCCTGACCGCACTCAACGCCGGGCAAACCGATCTGCCAACGGTGCAAGCCGAATTTCGCCAGCGGATCGATGCGCTGGCCGATGTGGACCGCATCTCCAATTTCGTGTTGGGCCGGTATCGCCGCAGCGCGTCTGAAGACGAGCTCGACGCCTTTCGCAGCGCTTTCCGCACCTATGCGATCAGCGTTTACGAAAGCGAGCTGAGCGCCTATGCCGGCCAGCAGCTGGACGTCACCGGCTCCGTCACCCGCAATCCCGGCGATTACATCGTGCAGTCGCGCGTCTATGGCGGCCCCAATGGCGAAGAGTTCGACGTCAACTGGCGCATTCTGGAAACCGACGGCCAGCTCAAGGCCGTGGATGTGGAAGTGCTCGGCGTCTGGCTGGCCCAGACCCAGCGCGAACAGATCCTCGCGGTGATCGGCAATAATCGCGGCGATGTTAGCGCCGCCACGTCCATGCTGCGCAATCGCGCGCCGGGCGAGGACGCCTGACAAACCCGCCTCTGGCCCCTCAGCCAGAAGAGTTGAAACGCCCGCCGGGGCGCGCTACCAGCAGCGCGCTCCGGCGGTTTCGTTTCCGGCTCGCGGTTCTAGCGCACGCCCGGTCACAGACCCCGGCCAGAAAGGCGCGCCATGACACCTTCATACTCCCCCGAACTCATCGCGCCGATCGACGCGCCGTTTGAACGCGGCCCGCAATTGCGCTGGTTTGACGCCCTGGACGATCCGCGGCTGAACATCACCGCCGAGCTGACCGCGCCCGATTTCGTCAGCCTGGCGAAAGCGCGCGGCCTGCCGCCCTTCGCCGTTCTGTTTCACGCTATCTCGGGCGCAAGCCTTGATGTGGACGCGTTGCGCTGGCGGCTGACCGACCAGGGCGAGCCCTACCGGGTCAATGCGCTGTTGCCCAGCTACACCGTGCGCAACACCCACGGCCATGTGAACTTCTCCTATGTGCCGTTCACCGAAGACCTCGACGCCTTCATCGCCGCCTATCATTCAGACAAGCACGAGGCGGAGACCGCCACCGAGATGCGCACCCATGTCAAGGCGGCGCCCGAGTGCGGCCAGCTCTATTGCACGGGCCTGCCTTTTCTGCGCTTCACCTCGATTGAGCATCCCCGCTCAGGCGGCGGCGGCCTGGCCGCCACGCCCAATATCGCGGCGGGCCAGTGGCGGCGCGAAGCGGAGGGCCAGCTCAGCCTGCCGCTGTCCGTCCAGACCCATCACGGGCTCGTGGACGGGGTGCATGTGGCGGCGTATTTCGACGCGGTGCGGGACAGGCTTGAGCGGTTCGCCAACAGCTAGTCTCACAGACTTCCAACAAAAAAGGGCGCGCCGGTTGGCGCGCCCTTTTTGTTTTGATCGTCAAAAGACCTAGCGTTCGAACTTCTGGAATTTGACACGCTTGGGCACCAGGGCGTCATCACCCAGGCGGCGCTTCTTGTCGGCCAGATAGTCGGTGAACGAGCCTTCAAACCATTCCACATGACTATCGCCTTCAAAGGCGAGGATGTGGGTGGCGATCCGGTCAAGGAAGAAACGGTCGTGCGAGATGACCACGGCGCAGCCGGGGAAATCTTCCAGCGCCGCTTCCAGAGCCGACAGCGTCTCGACATCGAGATCGTTGGTCGGTTCGTCAAGCAGGAGCAGGTTGCCGCCTTCCTTCAGCATTTTGGCGAGGTGGACACGGTTGCGCTCACCGCCCGACAGCACGCCGACTTTCTTCTGCTGGTCGCCGCCCTTGAAGTTGAACGCGCCCACATAGGCCCGGCTCGCCACTTCCTGATCGCCCAGCATGATCATGTCATTGCCGTCAGAGATCTCTTCCCAGACATTCTTGTTGGGATCGAGCGCATCGCGCGACTGGTTCACATACCCAAGCTTCACGGTCTCGCCGAGGGTGACAGAGCCGCTATCGGGCTTTTCCTCGCCGACGATCATCTTGAACAGGGTGGTCTTACCCGCGCCGTTCGGACCGATCACGCCCACAACACCGCCCGGCGGCAGTTTGAAGTCGAGATCATTGATCAAGAGGCGATCATCAAAGCCTTTCGACACATGGTCGAAATCCACCACATTGCCGCCAAGCCGCGGGCCCGGCGGAATGCGGATGACAGCGGTCGAGATCTTTTCCTTCTCCGCCGCGTCGCGCTTTTCCTCATAGGATTTGATACGGGCCTTGGATTTCGCCTGACGCGCTTTCGGCGCGGCGCGGATCCAGTCGAGCTCGCGCAGCAGGGCGCGCTGCTTGGCGCTCTCTTCGCGCGATTCCTGCTCGAGGCGCTTGGCCTTTTGCTCCAGCCAGTCTGAATACCCGCCTTTATAAGGCACGCCCTGACCGCGATCGAGCTCCAGCGTCCAGGTGGTGATCGCATCCAGGAAGTAACGGTCGTGGGTGACGATCAGCACAGCGCCGGGATAATTCTCCAGATGGTTCTGAAGCCAGGCTACGCTTTCCGCGTCAAGGTGGTTGGTCGGTTCGTCAAGCAGCAGCACATGGGGTTTCGACAGCAGCAGCTGACAGATCGCCACCCGTCTGCGTTCACCGCCCGACAGGTTCGTCACATCCGCGTCCGGCGCCGGGCAGCGCAGGGCGTCCATGGCCATCTCGATCTTGGAATCAATGTCCCACGCATCGCGTGCGTCGACCTGCTCTTGCAGCTCGGTCATCTTCTCCATCAGCTCGTCGGAATAATCCTCGGCGAGCTCCATGGCGATCTTGTTGTAGGCGTCATAGATCTGCTTGTCCTCAGACCCTTCAATGACGTTTTCCCAGACGGTCTTGCTCTCGTCGAGCTTGGGCTCCTGGGGCAGATAGCCCACGCGCACGCCCTTCTCCGCCCAGGCTTCGCCTGTGAAGTCGGTGTCCTGTCCGGCCATGATGCGCAACAGCGAGGATTTACCTGCGCCGTTGACGCCCACGACGCCGATCTTGGCGTCCGGCAGGAAGTGCAGCGAGATGCCGGAGAAGACCTGTTTCCCGCCGGGATAGGTCTTCGCCAGATTGTCCATGTGATAGACGTATTGATACGCGGCCATAGGCGTGCGCGCTCCATTAGCTGGGGGCTTTGTTCTAGCGCCACGCTATAGCGGGTTTGGGGGGGATGACGCAATGCAGCGTGACGCGAACCCCTAATCCGGCCGCACAACATTCTCGCAGGCATACTCTGCGATATGGCCGGAGATGGAGTTGGGGTCGATCGGGTCGAGCATGTAATTGCGGTCATCCGCGTTCATCTCGTCCACCGTGCGCCCCTGTCCCAGATAGCGCACAAGGCCCGCTCGGCAGTCGATTTCGCGCTGTACGAAGGTCTCGCCCCGGCGCCCGACCCGGCGGGTGACGATCTCAAGCTTGCCGCCCCGTGTGGGCACCAGCATCAGAACGTCATAGCGCGCCGCTGGGTCATTGGGTATGTCGATGACGGGAAAGCGCTGGTTTTGCGCGCTCGCCAGCATGCTGGCCGTCACAGCGATCAGGGTCAGCCCCGGCATGAACCTCTCCCGGTCCGGTCAAAACACGTTATCCATAAGCCTCTCAAAAGAATGCTTATGATCAGTTACGACGCCAGCGCAGCGTTTACCCCAGAGCCCGCACCCATTAGCGTCGCGCCCAAACAGATTTGAGAAGGGGAGCTCTCATGCGCCACGCCTTGTTCACCTGCGCCGGCCTTCTGACCCTGGCCGCCTGCGCGCCGTCGGCCGAGACCGCACAAACACCGCCGCCCGCCCCAGCAGATCCGGCGGCGCTGAGCATTGACGACGTGTTCGGCTCGGTCAGCCTGACGGGCGCGACGCCGCGCGGCCTGCGCTTTTCTCCCGATGGCGAGCGGGTGACCTTCCTGCGGCCCAAGGCGGACGACCGCACGGTGACCGATCTCTGGGCGATGAATCTCAGCGACGGGCAAGCCTATATGCTGGTGGATTCCGCAGTTCTGGCGCCGGATGAACGCGAATTGTCCGAAGCCGAGATTCAATATCGCGAGCGCGCGCGCATCTCGACCTCGGGCGTTGTCAGCTATGACTGGGATGAGACGGGCGACGCGATCCTGGTGCCGCTTGATGGCGATGTCTTTTATGTGAATGTGGATACCGGCGAGGCCGAGCGCCTGATGCAGACCGAAGCGTTTGAAACCGACGCCCGCGTCAGCCCGGACGGCCAATATGTGAGCTTCATCCGCGATCAGAATCTGTGGGTGCATAATCTTGAGAGCGGCGAGGAGCGCGCCCTGACGACCGAAGGCGCCGGTGCGATCAGCTGGGGCGTCGCCGAGTTCGTCGCCCAGGAAGAGATGCAGCGATACACCGGGTATTGGTGGAGCCCCGATGGCCGCTATGTGGCTGCCGCGCGCATTGACGAGACGCCGGTCGAGATCGTCCCCCGCTTCGGCATCAACGCCGAGGGCGTCACCGTCACCGATCAGCGCTATCCCCGCGCCGGCACGGACAATGCGCTGATCGAGCTGCATGTGATCGACGTAGCGACCGGCCAACGCACCCAGGTTGATCTGGGCGCAGAAACCGACATCTACCTGGCGCGGGTGAACTGGAGCGCGGACAGCACCACGCTTTACGCCCAGCGCCAGAACCGCGCCCAGACCGTGCTCGACATTCTGGCCGCCGATCCGATGACGGGCGAGACCGAAACCGTCCTCACCGAACAGTCAGGCGCCTGGATCAATCTCACCAATGACTTCACCGCGCTCGAAGAGGGCGGCTTTCTGTGGACGTCCGAACGCACCGGGTTTCGCCATGTCTATCATGTGAACCCAGACGGCGAGACGCGTGCGCTGACTTCTGGCGAGTGGGTAGTGGATGAGCTTGCGGGCCTGTCTGAAGACGGCGGGACCGTTTATTTTGAAGGCTGGATGGCGAGCCCCTTGGAGCGTCATCTCTACGCCGTGCCGTTTGACGGCGGCGAGCCGGTGCAAATCACGCAAGGTGAAGGCCGCTGGAGCGCCAGCCTGGGACAGGGCGGCACGGGCTTTATCGGCAGCTATTCCGATCCCGACACCCTGCCTCAAACCGCATTGTATGACATCTCCGGCGAACGCGTGGCCTGGATCGAGGAAAACGCCATTGGCGAAGACCATCCCTATGCGCCCTTCCTTGAGAGCCATCTGGTTCCCGAGTACGGCACGGTGCTCGCTGATGACGGGGTGACCGAGCTCTACTGGTCCATGCTCAAGCCCGAGTATTGCTCGGCGGCCAATCCCTGCCCCGCCATCGTGCAGGTTTATGGCGGCCCGCATGTGCAGACCGTTTCGAAAGGCTGGGTTGGCGCCCGCGATCAGCTGTTCGCCGACGAAGGCTATATCCTCTTCAAGCTGGATAATCGCGGCAGCTGGAATCGCGGCCATGCCTTTGAAGCGGCGCTGCATGACCGGATGGGCGGCGTGGAAGTGCGCGACCAGCTGACCGGGCTTGATTATCTGGAAGGCCTTGAGTTCGTGGATAGCGACCGGATCGGACTGTGGGGCTGGTCCTATGGCGGCTATATGGCCCTGATGACCACGCTGCAGGCGCCGGGCCGATTTGACGCCGCGGTGTCTGGCGCGCCGGTGACCGACTGGGCGCTTTACGACACCCATTACACCGAGCGGTATATGGACACGCCGCAAAACAATGAGAGCGGCTATTTCGAAGGCTCGGCCTTCGCCCATCTCGACGGCTATGAAACCCCGACCCTGCTGATCCACGGCATGGCCGATGACAATGTCACGTTTGATCATTCCACCCGGCTCTATGCCGAGCTGCAGGAGCGCGGAGAACTGTTCGAGATGATGACCTATCCCGGCCAGCGCCACGGCGTGCGGCCGCCCGCGCTGCAACGCCATCTGTGGACCACGATCTTCGACTTCTTCGATCGCGAGCTGAGCGAAGACGACGCTGAGTAGGGTTCAGGTCAGGCTGAACACGAAAACCCCGGAGCCACGCTCCGGGGTTTTTTGTTGTGTCGGCGCTGAACCCCCGCGCAGCGCAGAGCCGGGGGCTCGTGCTGGAAAAGGCGTTACTCGCAGAGAAAGGTCCCGAGTCTTCGCGAGGCTCGCCCGGGATTTCAGCTCTTTTATAATTAACTCTTTCCCGGCGAAGGCCGGGACCCAGAGCCGGATATACGACGACCCTGGATGACCGGGACACACAGCGACGTTTGTGAGCGTCCCTCTCCCATCTCTGAGGGGAGAGGACAGGTGAGGGGTGAGCGGCGCCTGATCCTTCAAGACTGTTGCGAGCTGAAGCGCACCCCCTCACCCGACCTCTCCCCCTTCTCCAAGGGGGAGAGGGGAAACACCCATAGCCCCGCGCGCAAACGCAGGGGGAGAGCTCATGACGGGTCGCGCGGGAGCGGGCCGTTAAAGTGAATATGGATCGTCTAGGAAGCCACCCGGCTCCCGCGCTTGAGATGTTTTGTCGGGATCACCGCACGGAGACTTCTGCGCTGTCGCGCCGCCGGTGCAGTCAGTGTCTCATCAGACGCCGCTGCCCTGGACCGTACGATGATGATCCGCCTTTTCGGCCAGAGCGTGCGTTAAACGCTCTGTCCTCGGGACATCCCGCCCCTCCCAGCCTGAACGCGCCGGCCGCCCGCCCTGGAAGGAACGGGACGCAGTATGGCTCACGCGGGAGAGGGGGCGGATAAGTTCGCACTAACCCCCAAACTGAAACCCCGGCCAAGCGCAGCGTCGAGCCGGGGCCTCCCTCAAGGTGAGGCGCTTTTCGCGGAGGGAGGTCCCGGGTCTTCGCTTTTGCTCGCCCGGGAATTCATGTGCTCTTTCTCCCCTAGCCCGCACGCTCTTCCAGCCAGAGGTCAAACCGGTCCTGGCCCCAATACCTGTTAGGGCCGTCGATCAGGAAGGGCACGCCGAACACGCCGTCTTCTGCGATCTTGGCGCGCTGATCCTTGATCACTTGCGCCAGGCTGGCGTCCGCGCTGATCGCGTCCGCGTCAAAGCCGGTCCAGTCAGCCGTCTTCGCAGCTTCGGCAAGGACATCCGCGTCTGAAATCGTCTTCCCCGCCCCCCAGCGCGCATCGGACACGGCAAGCGCGAAGGCGAGGCCCTTGCCGGCGTTCTGGGCGGCGATGAAGCTGAGATTGGCGAGGCGATAATCGGGGTCAAACGGATCGGGCAAAGCGAGGGGCAGGTGCATCCGCATGGTCATGCGAAACACGTCCTGCTGGTAATAGGCGAGCTTGTACTTGTTGCGCGTCGGATCGGCGAACTCAGCATCCTCGGGCGGTCCGGTGAACACGATGAGATTACCGTCAAACCCGGCGCGCGCCAGCTTGTGCAGGCCCAGGCGTGAATACGGGCTGCGGAACGCGAAATAACAGCGCAGCCCGGTCTTGGTCTCGGTGTCAGTCGTGTCGTTCATGTCGCAATATCCGGGGGTTCAGGAGAAATGTCTGGCTACGAGCTTAACAGCCACATCTGAGAGCGCTAACGTTCTATTAACGTCTGAGCACATGAACGCCATTCACATATGCATGAGGCTTAGGCGGCGTGGCCTGAGGGGGCTGAAGCGAGGGGAAACGGCGATGACGTCAGAGGTCATGATCATGAACCGGCAGGCGGTCGTGCTGGCGGCGGACAGCGCGGTCACCTATGGCGGCGGGCCGGGCTCGGTTGTCACGCTGGAAGCTGAAAAAATCCTGCAGCTCGGGCCGAACATGGCGCTGATGGTGTATTCGCGCGGTGATGTGCTCGGTCGCTCCTGGTCACATATCGCCCACGCTTTCAAACGCGCCCATGGCGATCATGACTTTGACAGCGTTCAGGCCTGCGCCGACGCGTTTTTCGCTTTCATCGACCAGAACCGCGCGCTTTTCCCCGAGAAGGAAGAGGTGGATGAGCTCGAAAGCCTGATGCGGGCGGCCATGCTGACCGTACTCAACCATGCGCGCACCCTGCGCCATCATGCACCCAGCGAGTATGGCGACGACGCCGCCGCCTTTGAAGGCGCGCTGGATCTGTATCGGGCGCACCTCCTGCAAGATGACGGAGGAGCGGAGCGAGCCAATCTGGATGTCTTCGCTGAACTGGACCGCGACCGCTTTTACGAGCGGTACGCCGCCATGCTCGACAGCCTGATCTCGGACGCGCTCGGCCCGTTCGGCATGCAGGAAGGGATCCGCAACAAGCTGTTTGATTTCGCCTATCTGATCGTCACCAAGCCCGCTTTCCTGGAGCCCTATGCCGGGCTGGTGTTCGCAGGCTTTGGGGAAAGCGACGTCTTCCCGGTCTACAGCCATTACTACGCCTCGATCTTGGTGGACGGCGTGATGAAGCGCGCTCATGACGAAACCACTCAAGTCGGCGTCGAGAACGGCCCGAACGCGTTCTTGCGCACTTTCGCCCAGGCGGAAATGACCCACGCCTTCCTGCGCGGGGTTCACCCCTATTTGTTTGACGTCATGGCGTCGATGAACATGGTGACCAATGAAGCCGCCAGCGAGGTTGCGCTTCGCAAAGCCGGGCTCGACGACGCCGCAGTGGACGCTGTGATGAGCGAATTGCGCGATTCTGAATTGCTGTCCCTGTCCGCGGAATTCATCCATACGGCGCGCACCATCTCGCAGGAAGAATTTATCGACCCGTTCATCGCCGTGGTGGCGGCCTCGGGTAAAAAACAGATGGGGGAAACCGCCAAGGCCTTGGTGGAGCTCAATATTCTCAAAAGCGATCTGCACCAGACCCAGACCGGAGTCGGCGGCGAAGTCGACGTCGCGATGATCTCGCGCACCGGGGGGTTTGAGTGGTATGCTAAGAAATCGTAAACTCCTTCACCCTCGCAAACCCCTCAGGAGGCGATGATGAGTGCAGACCCCACCCGTTTGAACATCGAACGCGCTCGTGAAGCCCTGGCCCGCGCCCGCCTGGATGATGTGGCGTCGGCGGTTCGTGCGCCGCGTCCGGCCGATCTCTCCCGTCTTGAGGAACACCAGGCCCGCGCCGAAACGCTCAGCGAGCGCGCCGAAGACTTTCGCGCTTCGGTTCGGACCCGGCTGGGTCTGGGCGAAGCCTCTGGCGCTTCCATGAGCTACGCCCATAGCGCCAGCAGCGCCCACGGCATGGACGCCGCCTTGTGCGACGCCGAGGTTTGCGCGCCGGCGCCGCCGCGTCTGGGCGACGCACCGCAGCCCGCCAGCCCGAAGGCGACAGACATTAAGCCGGCGGCCCCGGTCACACCGGCCGTGAAAGCGGAGCCCGGCGAACCCCGCCGTCGCAAATTCCTGGGATTGTTCTAGGCGGTCAGAAGCAGTTTGCAGATAGCCTCAAGACCGGTCTGGTCGTCCGCATCAAAGGCGTCGAGCTCGGCGGAGTCCACATCTAGGACCGCCGCCAGCTGTCCGTTTGAGTCATACACCGGAACAACGATCTCTGATTTGGATCGGCTGTCGCAGGCGATGTGGTTCGGGAAAGCCTCCACATCCGGCACCAGCTGGGTCTCGCCTGTCGCCGCCGCCGCGCCGCAGACGCCGCGCCCAAACGGAATGCGCAAACAGCCCAGCGTGCCTTGATACGGGCCTACAACCAGCTGGTCAGGTTTGAGCGGATCGACCACGTAAAACCCGGTCCAGAAAAACCGCGGGCCGAAATTATGCGCCAGCAGGCACGCCGCCGTGGCGTAGCGGGCGGTGTGACTGGTCTCGCCTGCGACAATGGCGGCGATTTCCTTGCCGATGCGGATATAGGCTTCAGCCTTGGTCTCGCCTTCAACGGCGGTGCTCATTTCTTCAGCCATGCCCGGCTCCTGCGCTGTCACAGAGTGTTGCTGGCGCACATCTAGTCACAGAAGCCTTTCGGCGCCAGCGCCGCGTCTGCAAACTAACACTATCACGCGCGGCTCACGGCTTCGTGCAAGCCTGTGTAGAGCGGTATGGGACGACTTCGTCTAAGCCTTGGCTCAACGACACTCATGTCGATGACAGAGGAGCAAGATCATGCGCAACGCACTTCTTCTGGCCGGTATGCTGGCCTTCACCGGCGCCGCCCTTCCGGCCGCGTCAGCCTGGGCGGAAGACGCGGTCTATACGGGCCGGTTCAGCAATACCGCTGTGGGCGGGTATGACGCCGTCGCCTATCACACCGAAGGCGAAGCCCTGCGCGGCGAGCGCGCCTATACGACCACCTGGAATGGCGCGGACTGGCGCTTCGCCAGCCAGGCCAATCTCGATCTGTTCGTCGCGGACCCCGAACGCTACGCCCCCGCCTATGGCGGGTATTGCGCCTGGGCGGTGTCTGAGGGCTACACCGCCAAAGGCGATCCCAATCATTGGAATATCGTCGATGGCGTTTTGTATCTGAACTATAATCGCGAGATCAAAGAGCGCTGGACCCAGGACATTCTTGGCCATATCGCGCGGGCGGACGCCAATTTCCCCGCCCTTGTGAGCGAATAGGAGGGGCGTATGCCGAAGATCAATCTTCGCAAACTGGCCGCCTATGGGTTCGGGATCTGGATTTCGGCGATCTTTCTAGATTCCCTGCGCTTTAAATTCACCGGGCATGAAACGCCCCAGCATATCTTTGAAACCCTGCGCGACTGGTCGGGGATCGGGCTGTTTTATCCCGCCGGCCCCTGGATCATCGGCCTGGCCGAGCTGACGGCTGCGCTTTTAGTGCTCGGCGTGCCTCTGGCGGTGATGCTGACCACGCGCCAATCCGGCCACGCCGCGCTGGGCCAGAGCCTGGGCGGCTTGCTGGCGATGGGTGTGATGAGCGGGGCGATCATCTTTCACCTCTTCACCCCCTTGGGCCTTGAAACCCCGACGGTCTGGTCGGACGGTCAGCCGACCGAATGGAGCCCGGCGCTGTTCATCGCCGCATGCATCACCTGGGTTGCGGGGCTGGGTATGGTGCTGTTGCGCGGCGCGGAGGCGCTCAGGCTCATCCGCCGCCCGGCCGCGTCCCCCACCTGACAGCAAATTTAATTGAGGTTTGCCGCTCCGCCCCTAAATTGTGCCGTGATGTTATAACGCTTAACACAGCTATTGGGGAAAGTATGAAACAGTCTCTTCGCCTTGGTGCTGCAGCCTCGGCTCTGCTGCTCACCCTCGCCACGGGCGCGCACGCGCAACCTGCGCTTTCGTCGCTGACAGTGCTGAGCGCCGGCCTGATGCAATCACAATCCAATCCCCTTCTGGCGGACTGGACCACGCCTTATGGCGCCCCCCCGCTGGACCAGATCGAGGAAGCGCATTTCCGGCCTGCGTTCGATGAGGCCTTTATGCGCCACGCTGCCGAGATTGAAGCCATCGCCAACAATCCCGAAGCGCCAACGTTTGAGAACACCATGCTGGCCATGGAGATGTCGGGGCAGCAACTGAGCCGGATTGCGAGTGTCTTTTTCAATCTCACCAGCTCGGCCTCCAATGACGAAATCCGGGCGATCCAGCGCGAGATGAGCCCGCGTCTGGCCGCGCATAGCGCATCCATCACGCTGAACCCGGCTTTGTTTGCGCGCATCGATGCGCTGTATCAAAACCGCGACTCCCTGGACCTGACGGCTCAGCAAGCGCGTCTTCTGGAAACCACGCATGAAGATTTCATTCGCGCGGGCGCCCAGCTTGATGAGGCGCAACGGGCGCGGTTTGCGGAACTGCGCTCTGAACTGGCCGGGCTTTACACCCAGTTTTCTCAGAACGAACAAGGGGACCGCGAGGCCTGGACCCTGGCCCTCAGTGAAGACGATCTGGAGGGCTTGCCGGCCTATGTGGTCTCTGCGGCCGCGGGCGCTGCGGCGGATCGCGACATGGACGGCCATGTGATCACGCTGGCCCGATCCAGCGTTGAGCCGTTCTTGCAAACCTCGCCGAACCGGGATCAGCGCGAAACGGCTTGGCGCGCCTGGACCCAGCGCGGCGATAATGACAACGCCAACGACAATAAAGACACGATCCGTCAGATCCTGGCGGCGCGTCTTGAACTGGCCAATCTGCTCGGCTTTGAAACCTTTGCCCATTACCGCACCGCTGGCACCATGGCCGGGACGCCGGACGCCGCGCTGGCGCTGATGGACCAGGTCTGGTGGCCGGCGCGCGAACGCGCTTTGGAAGAAGCTGCGGATATCGAAGCGCGCATCGCGGCAGCCGGGCTCGATCATGAGCTCGAGCCCTGGGACTGGCGCTATTACACTCAACAAGTGCGCGCCGAGCGCTTTGACATCGACGAGACAGAGGTCAAATCCTACCTCCAGCTCGACAATATGATCGACGCAATGTTCTACGTCGCAGGTGAGCTTTTCGACGTCAGTTTCCGCGAGCGCACGGATATTCCGACCTATCACGAGGATGTGCGCGTTTGGGAAATGCTCGACGCTGATGGCGAGGTTGCGGGTCTGTTTTACGGGGACTTCTTTGCACGTCCCGGCAAGCGTGGCGGCGCCTGGATGTCCAGCTTCCGCGCTCAGAACGGACAAACCGGACAGATCCCGCTGATCCTGAACAACTGCAACTATAACAAGCCGGCAGAGGGCGAGCCTGCCTTGCTGTCCTTCACGGACGCAGTGACCTTGTTCCACGAGTTTGGCCACGGCCTGCACGGTCTGCTGTCCAACACGGAATACGCCTCGCTTGCAGGCACTTCGGTGGATCGCGATTTCGTCGAATTCCCCGCCCAGCTTTATGAGCACTGGCTCTCTGAGCCGGAAGTGCTGCAAAGGTTCGCGCTTCATTATGAAACGGGCGAACCCATGCCGTCCGCTCTGCTGGATCGGTTGCTGGCCGCCGGCACGTTCAACCAGGGCTTCGCCACGGTGGAATTCCTCAATTCAGGCTTTGTGGATCTGGCGTATCACCTGAACACCGAGCCCGAAGCGATCGAGATCGACGCTTTTGAAAACGAGGTTCTCGGTGAGCGTCAGAGCCCCGAGGACATTCCGATGCGTCACCGCTCCACCCACTTCCTGCATACCTTTGCGGGCGAAGGCTATTCGTCTGGCTATTACAGCTATTTGTGGGCGGGCGTTCTGGACAATGACGGCTTCGCCGCCTTTGAAGAAGCCGGCAATATCTTTGACCCCGAGCTCGCTCAGAAGCTGCTCGACAGCGTCTACTCTGCGGGCGATTCCCAACCGGCCATGGACGCCTATATCGGCTTTAGGGGCCGTGAGCCGGAAGTGACACCGCTTTTGCGCAATCGCGGGTTCATCCAGGCCGAAGGCTAAGCCTAAACGGTTTTCCCATCCTGACAGCCCGGCGCTCCCGCGCCGGGCTGTTTTGCTTTACGCTCAATCCATGACTCAGGACCTGTTGTTCTCAGCCCTTGAAACCGAGCTCGCCCGCGGCGCTGCGCGTGGTGCGGACGCTCTGGCTCCCTTCGCGACGGGCGGGCTGGACCGCGCCGCCCGTCATCTCATGCGAGACACCCGGCCCATCGCCTTGTTCACAGGCTTTTACGTCGCCCATGCCGCTCGGCCCGCCGCTGAGACCGACGGGCCGATGGCGGTAATGGCCATCGCCGAAGCGCTCCATGCACTTGGCCGTGAAGTGATGGTGGTGACCGATGCGCCCTGCGCGCCAGTGCTCGATCAACTGGTGCGTGAAGCGGGCCTGCCCCGCTCAACTCTGTTGGCGCTTGAACACGCTGACGGCTTGCAGGACGCGCTGCATGCGCGCGGTGTCAAAACCGTGTTTTCCATCGAGCGGCCGGGCCGGGCGATAGACGGGCGATGCTATTCCATGCGCGGCCGCGATCTCAGCGCGCATACGCTGGCGTTTGACGCTGTCTTTCATCCCCGCTCGGGTTTTATCCGGCTGGCCGCCGGGGATGGCGGCAATGAGATCGGCATGGGCGCCCTGCCCAGATCCGCGCTGTTCACCCATATCGACCAGGGCCAGACCATCGCCAGCGCCACCGGGGCCGACGCCCTGATAGTGGCGGGCGTCAGCCATTGGACAAGCTATGCGCTCGCCGCGGCGATGATGGCACGCGCCCCCGATCAGGCGCCTGTCTGGCAAGATGCGGTCAGCGATGTGCGCGAGCACCACCGGCTCGCCGCCGCCCTCAAGGCTGGCGCGGTGGACGGTGTGACCGGAGAAGCAACGCCCACCATCGACGGGATGGAGCTGAGCACGCATCTCGACAAACGCGATAGGCTCATCTCCCTTGCGGCTGCGTATGTGCCGCCTGACCGAGTTCTCTGAGCGCAAACCGGGCCTCATGGCGCGCGTCCCCTTTTTCTGCGTTCACTTTGAAACAGATTAGGGGTGGCGAGACGGGCTCACCCGTCTCGCCACAAGAGTTTGAATGACGCGAATCGAGGAGACACACATGGGTAGCTACGCACTATTCGGCGGAGCGGGCGGTGTCGGTTCCGCCCTGGCGCGAAGCCTCACATCAAACGGTCACCAGGTTCATCTGATCGGCCGCAACGAAAACACGCTCGCCAGTCTTGCTGAAGAGATCGGCGCCAGCTACGCCGTCGCCGACGCCACAGACAGCGACGCCGTCGAGCAGGCGCTGGAGCAGGGTCCGGACGCGCTCTCCGGCATGGCCTACGCGGTTGGAACCATTGATCTCAAACCGCTGCGCCGGGTCACCGCCGAAGACATGCGCCATGCCTATGAGGTCAATGTCATTGGCGCGCTGAACGCCGCGCGGTCCAGCCGGTCGCGCATGTCTGACGCCGGATCCATGGTGCTGTTCTCTTCGGTCGCGGCGCAAAAAGGGTTTCAGAACCATACCGCCATCGCTGCTGCGAAAGGCGCAGTGGATGCGCTGACCCGTCAGCTCGCTGCCGAATACGCGCCGAAAGTGCGCGTCAACGCGATTGCGATGAGCCTGACGGAAACGCCGCTGGCGTCGTCGGTGATCAAGAGCGACGCCATGCGCGACGGCATCGCCAAAAGCCACGCTTTGCAGCGCCTGGGCCAGCCTGAAGACCCCGCCGCCCTGGCCCGCTTCCTGTTGTCAGAGGACTCAAGCTGGATCACCGGAACGATACTGAATGTTGACGGCGGCCGCTCCGCGATCGCCTAGACTGACACCGCGTTCGCATATGATCTGCATCTCTGCGCCAATCGCCCCCTCGCTTGAACGCTGCGAGGGGGCATGACCTGACATCTTACCGGCCCCATTCGGGGAAGGGGTCGAGCCGTCCCGCCCAAAGCTCTGGCGCAAACCCTGATGACGGATCCACAAGGCAGGCGTCGAGCTCACGACGGATGAGCGCCTCGTCCATATTGATGCCGATGAAGACCAGTTCCTGACGGCGATCGCCCCAGACCTCGTCCCAATGGGTGTTGATCATCTGATCAAAGTCGCTGCCGCTCGGCCAGTGCTCGCGCGGGACCGCCGCCCACCAGCGCCCCAGCCCCTGATGACGCACCAGAGCGCCGGCCTGGCTCAGCTCCGCCACCCAGTCGGGGCGCGTGGCGATCCAGAAATGCCCCTTGGCGCGGATGACATTGGGCCACTCACGCCCGTAAAAAGCATGCAGCTTCGCCGGGTCAAACGGGGCGCGCGCGCGATAGACGAAATGCTCGACGCCGTATTCCTCGGTCTCAGGCACATGCTGATCAAACTCATATAGCTCCTTGGCCCAGAGCGGGTGATTGTGCGCCTTTTCAAAATCGAACCGCCCCGTGTTCAGTACCCGATCGAGGTCGACTTGGGAGAAACTGGTTTCAATGATCTCGGCCTCGGGATTGAGCCCGGAAACGACCTTGCGCACGGTCGCAAGATGCTCGGGCGTGACCTGCTCGACCTTGTTGATGATGACGATGTCGGAAAACTCGATCTGATCCACAAGCAGGTCAATGACGGCGCGTTGATCCCCCTCGCCCGCGGTCTCGCCGCGGTCAGACAGAAAATCGGTTGAGGCGTAATCCTTGAGGAGGTTCACCGCGTCCACCACAGTGATCATGGCGTCAATTTTGGACACATCGCCCAGCGACTGCCCGGCCTCATCGCGAAAGTCGAAGGTCGCCGCCACGGGCAAGGGTTCGGACACGCCGGTGGACTCAATCACCAGCGCATCAAAGCGTCCGCTCTCAGACAGCTTGCGGACTTCCGTCAGCAAATCCTCGCGCAGGGTGCAACAAATGCAGCCATTGGTCATTTCAACGAGGGTTTCATCCGTCCGGGTGACCTCACCCGTCCGCGCCACCAGATCCCCGTCAATGTTCACTTCGCTCATGTCATTGACAATGACTGCGACCTTCAGCCCCTGCTGATTGGTCAGAATGTGCTTGAGCAGCGTCGTCTTGCCCGCGCCCAGAAAGCCCGACAGGACAGTGACAGGAAGGCGGGTGTCCGGGTGGTGAACGGCCATGGCGAGCTCCAAATGTAACGTTATCACATCACACTTACCTGACCTCTGAGACTTGTCAAAGGATCGCCCCACACGCTTCAAAGCCTGGCGAACAACGCGGCCTGTCGCCGCCATACCTCGGCAGTTGGCCAGTGCCGCTCAAACTCGCCCTCGACGCAAGGCGCAAGTCTCTGGACATTCCTTCCCCTGCACCGCGATTATGCATGCCTCGCCAAACCGCGACGCCCATGCCGGGCTGAACACAATGGCGTTGTCTGTCAGGACCGCCGCGACAACTGAAAGAGCAATCATGAGCTATCTGAAAACGTCCCTCGCCCTTGCTCTGACCGCGACGCTGGTCCTGCTTTCGGGTGCGCCCGCACTGGCGCAAACACTGTCTCCGCCCGTTTATCCCATGCGTGACACCGCGCCAGTCCAACCCGAGCTGCCGCCCCTTCTGCCGCTGCGCGACCGGGCCGCCGTGATCGACCGCATTCTGGAAGAACGGTTGGACACGATCATCCCGCAGATCATGCGCGAAGAGGGCGTGTCCCTGTGGGTTTTGATGGCGCGGGAATATTTCGAGGAGCCCGTAGTCGAGAGCATGCTGGATGCGCGCAGCATGGCGGCGCGCCGGCGCACCATCCTGATCTTCTTTGATCCCGGCGAGGGTCAGCCCATCGAGCGGCTGACCGTCAGCCGCTATGGTCTGGCGGGCCTGTTCGAGCCCTCTTGGGATCCTGAAGCCGAGCCCGATCAATGGCAGGCCGTGGCCGACATCATCACCGCGCGCGACCCGGCCACTATCGCCATCAACGTTTCCGATCTGACCGCCTTTGGCGACGGCATGACGCTGAGCCAGCACCGGCTTTTGATGAACGCCCTGCCCGCCGAGTATCACGCCCGCATCGTTTCGGGCGAAACCCTCGCCATCCGCTGGCTGGAAACCCGCACCCCGTCAGAGGTGGAGATCTATCCCGGCGTGGTGCGCATCGCCCACGCCCTGATCGGTCGCGCCCTGTCGAACGCCGTGATCACACCGGGCGTAACCACGGCTGACGACGTGGTCTGGTGGTATCGCGAGGAATTGTCCCGGCTGGGGCTGACGCCCTGGTTCCACCCCTCCATCGGCATCCAGCGCGAAGGCGCCGACGCCATGCTGCGTGGCGACACGGTGATCGAACCGGGCGATCTGGTGTGGACCGATTTTGGCATTACCTATTTGCGGCTCAGCACCGACACCCAGCATCTCGCCTATGTGCTCAAGCCCGGCGAGACCGCGGCGCCCGAAGGGCTCCGGCAAGGCCTCGCCGCCAGCAACCGGGTGCAGGACATCCTGATCTCCCATTTCGAAACCGGGCTGAGCGGCAATGAAGTGCTGGCGGCGGCGCGCGCCCAGGCCATCGCCGAAGGGCTGGACCCGTCCATCTACACCCATCCCATCGGCACGCATGGCCATGGCGCCGGCCCGGCCATCGGCTTCTGGGACAATCAAAACCCCGACCCGCGCGGCGCCGGAGCCATCAACCCGAACACCGCCTGGGCCATCGAGCTGACCTCCTACAGCGCCGTGCCCGAATGGGGCGGCCAAAGGGTGGATTTCCGCACCGAGGAAGACGCCTTCTTTGACGGCCAAACCGTCCGCTTCCTCGACGGCCGCCAGACCGAGCTGACGCTGATCCAGTCAGGAGAGTGAGTCCTAATGGCCGGATGCCTCTGCCTCTAGTGTCTGCTGGCGTCTGAGAAAATGGTGGGCCCGGAGGGACTCGAACCCCCAACCAAGCGGTTATGAGCCGCCGGCTCTAACCAATTGAGCTACAGGCCCGCTGAGGATGTCAGCGTTTCTGATTGATAACGCGTGAGGCGGTCTTGGCAAAGTCGTCTTGGCGGCGAGACGCAGCTGAACAGGCGTTCAGGGAACGGCCATCAAAGAGTCGCGTTTCCGACATGAGACAGACCTCAAAGCCCGTATACTAAACGCACAACAGACTGGGAGAGCCTCTATGATCCGCACCGTATTTCTGGCCGCCGCCCTTTTGACCACCACCGCCCTGCCCGCTGCGGCGGTCGCCCAAACCGCGCCTGCACAAGAACAGACCGCACAGCTGAGCCTGTCCGCCACTGGCGAGGTGCGCATCACCCCGGACCAGGCGCAGGTCTCCGCCGGCGTCGTCACCGAGGCGCGGACGGCCGCAGAAGCCCTGCGCGCCAATTCCCAACGCATGCAGCGCGTATTCAGCGCGCTGGAGGAGGCCGGCGTCGACGCGCGCGACATCCAGACCAGCCAGCTCAATGTCAGCCCGGTCTATTCCCAACCGTCCAGCCGCGACGGCGGCGCCCGACAGATCACAGGATACAGCGCGCGCAACACCGTCACCGCCCTGGTGCGGGGCATGGAGAGCGTCGGTCCGGCCATCGACGCCTTGTTCGAGTCGGGCGCCAATTCGCTGAACGGCGTGACGTTTTCAAGCTCTGAAGCGGACGCCGCGGAAGCTGAAGCGCGCCGCCGCGCCGTGGCCGAGCTTTACGCAACCCGCGACCTCTACGCCGAGGCGGGCGGCTTTACCGTGGAGCGTTTGCTGAATTTCTCTGAAAGCGGCGGCTATGCCCCCCAGCCGGTGATGTTCTCGCGCGCCATGGCGATGGAAGATGCAGCCACGCCGGTCTCAGGCGGCGAGCTGGTGGTCTCGATCACCGTCAACGGAATGTGGGAGATCGAAGGCTGATCACCAGATGAGCTTCGGCGCACAATAGCGCGCGACAAGGCCGTCCTCCTCAAGGAGGGCGGCCGCTTTTTGGGTGTCAAAGCCCGCTTCGAAGGCCTGCCCCAGAATGCCGTCAGCGATAAAGAGCGCATCCACGCCTTCAGACTGAGCGCCCTGAATATCGGTGTGCGGTCCGTCGCCGATGGCGAGAATCCGGGTCTTGTCCAGACGCTCGCCGCGCAAGCGTTCGATCTCGCGATACGCCAGATCATAAATCGGCGGGTGCGGCTTTCCGGCCATGACGGCCGTCCCGCCCATCTCTTCATATTTCTGCGCCAGAGCGCCCGCGCAATAGCGCAAGCCGTCGCCGAATTGCACGACGATATCGGGATTGGCGCAAATCAGGTCGAGGCGGCGCAGCTTGGCTTCGGTCAGAAGATCCGTGTAGTCGTCCGGGGTCTCGTTTTCCCAGTCGAACAAGCCGGTACAGGAGATAAAGGCGGCGTCTTCGAGCTTGGCGAACTCCAGACCCGTCCCCTCATAGAGCGCATCATCCCAGTTCGGCCCCAGCTTGAAGGCGGGCCCCGGCGCGCGGGCTTCAAGCAAGGCATGGGTCGCCTCGCCCGAGCTGACCGCGCTGTCCCAGACATCCTCGCCCGACCCCATCTGTCTGAGGAAAGTCTCAAGCGAAGACGCCCGGCGCGGCGAATTTGACACCAGCACCACCGTGCCGCCCTGAGCGCGATAGCGGCGCAAGGCGTCGAGGGCTTCGGGCAGAAGGTCCGAGCCGTCGCGGATGACGCCCCAGACGTCACACAAGATAGCGTCGTAATCGGCGGCGAGATCGGAGAGGCGGGGAAAATCAGTCATGGCGCTGAGCTAGGCCAGCCATGCCATGGCGTCAATGTGCGAAGGCTCTGACCTTACCCCGCAGCGCGGCGCAGCTTGTTGTCCGCTTCGTTGAGCACTTCGTCGCGCACCGGACGCGGGGCGCCGAACAGATGGCCCTGGGCGTAGGCGACGTCGAGATCGAGCACTTCGACCACCGTGCCTTCGGACTCGATCTTCTCAGCCACCAGATCGACGCCATAGCGCGCAAACAGACCCGCCACGTCCTCGGGACGCAAGGCGCCGGGCTCGCGGCCGGCAATGGGCTCGGCGCCATGGGCCGCGGCGATCAGACGGTCGCCCGCCACCTTGATGAAGCGCACACCCGCGCGCTGCAGCTCGGCCAGATCGATATTGAGGTCGTTGACCTGGTCGATGGAGAAGCGAAAGCCGAAATCAGCCAACCGCGCCATGTTGCGTGCAGCGGTCGCAGAGCGGTTCTCAAACTGGGCGCGCGGCAATTCAAAGATCAAGGCGCCCGCCAGATCGGAATTGCGGCGCAGGAAATCGAGGAAAGCCGGGAAGAAATCTTCATCAGCGAGCGAACGCAGGGAGACATTGCAGAATACGCCCACCCGGCGATCAGATTTGGTCAGACGGCGCACGATCTGCACGCAGCGCAGCAACAGAAGATTGTCCACATCGGTGATCAGGCCCGCTTCTTCGGCGGCAGCCAGGAACTCGCCCGGTCCCAGCACCTGCCCGTTTTCGTCGCGGATCCGCGTGTAACCCTCATAGAAATACGTCCGGCGCTGCGGCAGGCCGACCACGGGCTGAAGATACAGATCGACGCGATTATCATCGAGCGCCCGGCGCACCAGATCCACGGCATTCGGCGCTTGGGCGGCGACAGGCGCGATCTGGCCGCCGCCTTCCAGTCGCGCCAGAATTTCAGCAACCAGTCGCTCATCCGCGTTTTGCGGATCGGCTGCGGTCTGGATCGGCTGGTTCAATTCAAGCGCGGGCTCCTGACCCTGAGCGCTGCGAGTCTCGGTCGACCTTGGCGAGGCGGGAAGCGTGGTCTCCGCCAACGCCTCAATCCGCTCCTGAGCGCTGCTGAGCTCATCGAGCATGGACATGTTCGCGGCTTTGAGAAGATGGATTTCGTCTTCAAAGAGCTTGCGCTCTTCAGCGCGCGCGACAGAGGCGTGCACCTGACCGCCGATCAGAAAAACCAGCGCGCCCATCATCCAGGCGAGCTCAGCGGACATCAGACCAAAACGGTCAAACGCCAGCGCCGCGACGACGGCGACCATCGCATAGGTTAGGATCACCAATATGTCGCTTGCGCGCGGCATTCTCGCTCCTGAATGTCGCTGCTTGGCGCCAAACGAACCAAGTCCAACGAATCACACTCATTTCGGCGATCATAAAGTGCGTTAACCGGACTTGTCAGAACGTTAACGCTGTGAGGCGTGGACAAACGGAAAAAACAAAGGCGCGCCCGCGGATGCGAGCGCGCCTTGTCGTTAATCGCGGTCTCCCGCCTCGCAGATTACGAGGTGTGCGGGGCGATCTTGATTTCCACCCGGCGGTTCGCAGCGCGCCCCGAATCCGTTTCATTGGAGGCGATCGGCTGGCTTTCGCCCATGCCCGCCACATAAAGGCGATCGCGCATGACGCCGCGTGCGATCAGTTCAGACGCCACAGAGCTGGCGCGGCGCTCGGACAGAGCCTGATTATAGCCGGCGTCGCCGACGCTGTCGGCATGGCCGATCACGTCCACATAAGTGGCCGGATAAGTCATCAGCACGTCCGCCACATCATTGAGCACCGGACCAAAACGGCCGCTGATCTGGGCGGAATTGGTGGCGAAGGTCACATCCCCCGGCATCACGAGATACAGGTCATTGCCCACACGGCGCACGGTCACGCCCGAGCCGCGCAGACGCTCACGGAACGCGTTTTCCTGGCGATCCATGTAATTGCCGATGCCGCCGCCTGCTAGGGCGCCGACGCCGGCGCCGATCAGCGCATTGCGGCGATCATCACCGCCCGCCAGCGTGCCTAGCAGAGCGCCAGCCGCTGCGCCGGCCAGAATGCCGGTGCCGGTATTGTTGCGAGTCACATTGCCATACTGGTCGGTGGTGGTGCAGGCAGCCGCAAGGCCAAGCGCCATGACAGCGGCGATTATTGAACGAAACATCATACTCTCTCCCGTAAACGTCCCCTGAAAACGCAGAACTAGCCTAGAAGTTCCCCGTCTAGATAGCCCCATCATAATCCATCTGCGCGACGGGCGCATGAACGCAGGCTGAACCGCCGGACAATCATGCGAAAATTCAGGCGTAAAAATGTCGCTCGACGCTCTTGACGGTTTCGTGTGCGCCTCTTACCTCCGCCCTGCTAGCAGCCACCCCATGAGAGTGCTAACGCGCAACAGGGCGGCTGAGCTAACCCAGATCTTCAGTGAGCTGACGCTCAAAAACGGAGTACCGGCAATGAAATTTCGTCCTCTGCAGGACCGCGTTGTTGTCAAGCGCGTCGAGGAAGAATCCAAGACCGCTGGCGGCATCATCATCCCCGACACCGCCAAGGAAAAGCCGCAAGAAGCTGAAGTCGTGGCTGTGGGCCCGGGCGCCCGTGACGACAAGGGCGCTCTGATCGCCATGGACGTCAAGGTCGGCGACCGCGTGCTGTTCGGCAAATGGTCCGGCACCGAGATCACTCTGGAAGGTCAGGATCTGCTGATCATGAAAGAGTCCGACATTCTGGGCGTGGTCGGCTAATCGCCGTCTCGCCGCTTTTCCGAACCAAACTTTCAAGAATGATAGGGACGAACAATGGCTGCCAAAGACGTTAAGTTCGGCGCTTCCGCCCGCGAAAAAATGCTCAAAGGCGTGGACACCCTCGCCGACGCCGTGAAAGTCACCCTGGGCCCGAAAGGCCGCAATGTGGTGATCGAAAAATCCTTCGGCGCTCCGCGCACCACCAAGGACGGCGTGTCCGTGGCGAAGGAAATCGAACTGGAAGACAAGTTCGAGAACATGGGCGCCCAGATGGTCCGTGAAGTCGCTTCGCGCACCAATGACGAAGCCGGCGACGGCACCACCACCGCGACCGTTCTGGCGCAATCGATCGTGCGCGAAGGCATGAAGTCGGTCGCCGCCGGCATGAACCCGATGGACCTCAAGCGCGGCATCGACAAGGCCGTGTCTCTGGTCATCGAGCACCTGAAATCTTCTGCGACCCCGATCAAGGGCTCCTCTGAAGTCGCTCAGGTCGGCACCATCTCCGCGAACGGCGAAAAAGAGATTGGCGACATGATCGCCAACGCCATGGAGAAAGTCGGCAATGAAGGCGTGATCACCGTCGAGGAAGCCAAGTCTCTGGCCACCGAACTCGACGTCGTGGAAGGCATGCAGTTCGACCGCGGCTACCTGTCGCCGTACTTCATCACCGACTCTGAAAAGATGATCGCGGATCTCGAAGACCCGTACATCCTGCTGTTCGAGAAGAAACTCTCCTCGCTGCAGGCCATGCTGCCGGTTCTGGAAGCTGTGGTTCAGTCCAACCGTCCGCTGCTGATCATTGCAGAAGACGTTGAAGGCGAAGCGCTGGCGACCCTGGTGGTCAACAAGCTGCGCGGCGGCCTGAAGATCGCAGCCGTCAAAGCGCCGGGCTTCGGTGATCGCCGCAAGGCCATGCTCGAAGACATCGCCGTTCTCACCGGTGGTCAGGTCGTCTCTGAAGACCTGGGCATCAAGCTTGAGAACGTCACGCTCGACATGCTGGGCACCGCCAAGAAGGTCAACATCACCAAAGACGACACCACCATCGTGGACGGCGCCGGTGAGAAAGAGGCCATTGAAGGTCGCGTGAACCAGATCCGCCGTCAGGTCGAGGACAGCTCGTCTGATTACGACAAAGAGAAGCTGCAAGAGCGTCTGGCGAAACTCGCCGGCGGCGTGGCGGTGATCAAAGTCGGCGGCGCTTCGGAAATCGAAGTGAAAGAGCGCAAGGACCGCGTCGACGACGCCCTGAACGCCACTCGCGCTGCAGTGGAAGAAGGCATCGTGCCGGGCGGCGGCATTGCGCTGCTGAAAGCCACCAAGGCGCTTGAAGGCGTGACCGGCGAGAACGAAGACCAGAACCAGGGCATCGCCATCGTGGCGCGCGCTCTGCAGTCTCCGATTCGTCAGATCGTTGAAAACGCTGGCGTCGAAGGCTCCATCGTTGTCGGCAAAGTGCTGGAAAACAACGATGTGAACTTCGGCTACAACGCCCAGACCGGCGAGTACGAAGACCTGGTGAAGTCCGGCGTCATCGATCCGGTGAAAGTGTCCCGCATCGCCCTGCAGGACGCAGCGTCTGTCGCCTCCCTGCTGATCACCACCGAAGCGGCGATCGCTGAAAAGCCCAAAAAAGAAGGCGCAGCTCCGGCCGCGCCCGACATGGGCGGCATGGGCGGCATGGGCTTCTAAGTCCAGCCACTCACGGCTAACAAACGGAAAGGGCGGCCCTCGGGCCGCCCTTTTTGTTTGGCGCTACCGCTCCTAGAGCGACGCGGCTACCTGGGTCGCCAGAGAAACCGGCCCGGCATCCTGACCCTCAGCCATTTCCGAGACTTCAGGCCCCGTCGACGGAGCAACAGGATCAACCTCGAACACAGTCACAGTGGCGCCCTCAGACGGCGCTTCAGCAGACACGATCAGCGGGTCGGCGGGGGCGACTGGCAGAACCTCAAGCGCCACCGGGGTCAGAATAAGGGCCGCCGCAACGGCGCCGCCGCCGGTAGCGCTGGAAGTCACAATCATACGCAGGGATTCAATCATGGTGAGTAGTCTCCTTCGAAGCCGCTGAGCGGCTTTCTGTTTTTCACGCGCTCTTAAGTGAGCGGTGATGAAACCGCGAAGGACCCCACTGACGGTCTCATTATCCTCATGACACTGGGCCACAAAGGCGTCTTTGAGTTCGTCAGACAGCCGCAAATCAATCACAGCGGTCTTTTTGGGGGAGCGGGGCCGGTCTTGTTTCATCACAGGGAGCCATTCCAGTCAGATTTCACCCTCAGGCTACTGAAACCGTGTCGGCACACACATTATTTTGTGTCCATACATGCGATCGCGCGCAGCTCGGCTCGCACATGCCCGGCAAAAAGAAGCGCCTAAAATGACGAAGGGCGACCGAGAGGCCGCCCTTTTGTTTAACTGTCGAGCGTATCAGCCCGTATCGCGACATGGATCTCTGGCCCCTCCTCCCCGTCGAGAGTGAGACTGGCAGGTTGTCCTGTGAGGACGACAAACCGGGGCGAGGACAAAACAGTCTCATCGTGCAAGCTGATGATGGTCATCTGAATATCAACACCGTTCTGAGGACATTCGGAGCTTGCATCTGAGCAAGGATCAACGCGCATTTCGATTGCAAACGCCGCTGACGTCTCTCCGCCCGGATCAGGAAAGTTAATGCGGAACAGCTCACCTGAATCTACTTTAACAGTCGTTCCCATTCGATTGCGACTTGTCTGATGTGCTTCATGTTCGATCAGCTGGACATCAAAGTTGACCGCGTAGTCCTCGGCGCTCGCCGTTGGCGCAAAGACAAAGCTCATCGTCGCGAGGCTCGCCAATACGCTTCCGCCCAACCCACCTGCAATCCACTTGGCGCGTTTCATAACCGTCTCCTTTAGCCAAGCCGCCATGGCCGGCACGCGCCGGGGCTGGGCCGTTACGTAATCAATGATTAACGACCGGATCACCGCCCCGCTGGAGACGCCCTCCTCCCGGCAGCGCGCAAGGAACTCGTCCTTGAGCTGGTCAGGCAAGCGGATATCAAGCTTGGCGTTGTGTTTGAGAGTTTCGATCCGGTCGCGTTTCATGGCGGCTCCGATGAAGAGTGTTCGCGTGCGCTAAAGCTAGCCAAACCCTGTCAGGACAGGGAGTAAAAACGTGTCCGACAGGCCGTTCTTACGGCCTAGACCGGAACTTCGGTGGTGAATTTGACGGTGCTGAGCACCACGGTGGTCTCATAGCGCTTCACGGTCGGATCATTGAGCAAACTCGCCTCGGCCCAGATTTCATAGGCCTCGAGACTGGGCGCATGCACGTGGAGCAGGAAGTCGACCTCCCCCGCCACAGAATAGAGCCCGGTGACCTGGGGATCTGCTGTCATCACAGACCGAAACTGCGCATAGGTTTGCGGTGCGTCATCATTGAACGTCACCGCCACGATCAGGGTCTGGCCCAGGCGTGCGCGGTCCAGCACAGCGACATCTGAGACGATCACACGCTCCTCACGTAAGCGCGCCAACCGTCGCCGCACAGCGGTCTCAGACAAATTCACCTGCTGCGCAATCGCCTGATTGGACAACCGATTATCGCGTTGGACAAGTCCCAGAATCGTCCGGTCCATTTCATCGAGCATATCCGCCACCTTCGAAACTCGGCGTAAAAGGTGCTGAATTCGGCGAGATTGAGCAAGAGCCCCTTGCTATCGTGTCAGCGCATTTGAAAAAGAGACGCCCATGTCCCGCCTCCCTCTGCTCGCTCTTGGCCTGTTCCTGCTTGTCTGGAGTCCGGCTCAAGCTCGGCTCCCCGACACGCCCACTATAGAAACTGCAATCGACGCTATCCTTGAAGACGGCGACATCGCGGGCGCTGTAGTTTTGATTGAAGGGCCTGAAGGCCGCAGGGTTATCACGCGCGGCGTTACGGACCGGGAAAGCGGCGCCCCTATCCCTGAACATGCGCAATTGCGGATCGCCAGCATCGGCAAGATCCACACAGCCGCCGTCATTCACAGCCTGATCGCGGAGGGGCTGGTCTTGTTGGACGACAGGCTGGCAGATCACGTTGCGCCCCATTGGGTGGATGGGATCGCCAATGCGCAGACCGCCACGGTGCGCCAGCTGCTCACCCATACCAGCGGCATTCCCGATTATTATGATGATGTCTGGTTTCAGACCGTCAATACAGTCCAGGGCAACACGCCGCAACGCACGCTGGGCTATATCCATGGCCGCCCCGCCGAGTTCTCGCCCGGCGAAGGGTATGGGTATTCAAACTCGAACTATCAGTATCTGGCGCTGATCGCAGAGGCCGTGTCCGGGGAAAGCTTTGGCGCCTTGATGCATGCGCGCATTATCGCTCCGCTGGACCTTGAAGCGACGAGTTATAATGAGGCGCTGAACGGCGGCGACCTCATCCATGGCTATGGCGCACCAGACAACCCGGAACGCGACGTCTACGCCCTGATAGAAAACCATGGCCCCGATGGCGGCGTCTTCACCAGCGCAAGCGATCTGGCGGACACGCTGATCGGCCTGTTCTCGTCTGAAGGTGAACTGTCAGAACTGGGTCGGTTGATGCTGAGAGAAGAAATAGATCGCGGCGACGGTCGCAGTCGCGCTCTAGGCCCGATGCGCATTCGAGACCCGCGCGGACTGGACGTCATCATGCATGGCGGCTCGATCGCCGGTTATTCAAGCGTGGCGCTGTATGAGCTCAACACTGGCATTGTCGTCATCGTCCATCTGAGCGCAGACCGCCCGGACCTGGCGGGTCAACTGGTGCGCCGCCTTCTGCAATAGACGGGAGGGCGCAGCTTTACGCGCCCCCCCGCCGCGCCATCACGGCAGTTCGCAGCCGTCGCGCAACGCCTTTGTCGCATCAAAGCTCGGTGACGATTGATACTCGATGCAAAGTTGAGTGAGTTGCTCCACGCAATAGGCCCAGCTTGCGCTGCCGCGCGGCACGAAGAGGGCGCAATCCTCTTCGGCTTGCTGCTGGCATTGCACAGGGTCGCCGGCCATCGCAGAACCGGTCGCCATGAGCGACAGTCCCAAAAGCGCCGATGACGCCAGTGCAGTAACACTTATCTTGTTCATGATCGTCTCCTCCATAGTGCGCAATCTTGCGCAGCAAGAAGACTAGCCTGAAACGCGAATTTTGATCTATGAATTCTTTTCATAAGAGACTTTTCTCTTAACAACAGGTTTCTCTGTCTGACACAGCGGCGCGAAACCAACAGGTCGCAGACAATCGGTTCACAGCCTCGTCAACGCACTGGTCAAGATTTCAGCGGAACGCTATTCCAGAACTCTCTGAGTTAAAGGAATACACGATGCTTCGTTTCGCCGCCGTGCTCGCCGCCGTGTCTCTCACCGGCGCCGCCAGCGCACAGAGTTCCGGTTTCGGTCTTGAGGAAATTCGCCTGGGCGTCGCGGCGCACGATCTGACCGACCACACCGAAGACGGCCCGCAAATCGTGGGTGATCTGATGTTTGCGAGCCCTGACTTTCTGGAACGCATCTGGTCGCCACGGCCCTTCCTGTCCGCCAGTATCAGCACTCAAGGCTATACCAATCTGGTGACGGGCGGGCTCGCCTGGGACTATGGCGTCACGGATCGGCTGAGCCTCGAGGCCTCATTCGGGCTCAGTTATAATGACGGCGTGTTGGAGGTGTATCCCGACCGCGACGGCCCGGTGGAGGCCCAGCGCATCAAGGACACGCGCGCCCTTCTGGGCTCTGACTGGCTGTTCCGCACCGGCTTCGCCGCCGATTACGCACTCAGCGAGCAATGGTCGCTTGGCGTGTTTTACGAACACCATTCCCACGGACAGATCCTCGCCAGCGGCCGCAATCAGGGCCTGGACGAGCTGGGCCTGCGGATGAGCTATCGCTTCCGATAAAGAACGACGCAGTGCAGGCGGAGTTAACTCCGCCCCACTTGCGCCTTCAACGCAGCGATCCGGGCGTTAGCGTCGATCAGACGGTCCAGGCTGAGGCGTCCGTCCTCAATCGCCTGCCCGACCCAGTCCACGGCCCGCCGGGGCAGATCGGGATCAGCGTCCGCCGAGTTGGAGATCAGCAATAGATCATTGCCGGCCGCCAGCGAGTCCACGATCGCCTGCTCACGCGTATACTGGTTCCGGATTGCGCCCATATCGAGATCGTCGGTGATCACTGCGCCGCGATAGCCCATCTGATCGCGCAACAGCCCTTGAAGGACAGGACTAGACAGAGTCACCGGGCGTCCTGACGGGTCCAGCCTCCGATTGATCAGATGCCCGCCCATGATCAGATGGGCCTTGTCCTGCTCAATGAGGCGCTCAAAGGGCGCGGCTTCCACCTCGCCCCATGTCTCTGAAATGTCAACGAACCCGTCATGGCTGTCGCCCTGGCTGCGTCCATGACCGGGGAAATGCTTGATGGCGCACGCCACGCCCTCCGCCTCCATGGCGTCAATAAAGGCGCCGCAATAGGCTGCGACTGTGTCCGGATCATCGCCAAAAGCACGCGCCCAGCGGTCGATCACCTGATTGCCCTCATGACGCAGGTCTGCGACCGGGGCGAGGTTCATGGAAAACCCGTTTTGCGCCAGCTCGCGCGCCGCCTGTGCAAAGATCGGACGGGCTGCGTCGAGCCCCATCTCCGCCAACGCCTCTGCGGTGGGAATGTCGGTGAAGCCCATCTCGTCCGTGAGGCGCTGAACGAAGCCGCCTTCCTGATCGATAGCCAGCCAGGGGTTGGGCGCTGCAGACTGGAAGCGTTCTGAAAGCCCCAGCACGCCGTCGCGGCTGCGGGCATTGTGGCGCAGGAAAAGTACGCCGCCGACGCGGCCAGCGGCCAGGTCGCTCTCAAGCTGCGCCGCACCCTCGGCCTGCGCATGATCGCCCAGAAATCCCAAGATCAGGCAGTTGCCGACCAGCGTGTCCAGAGAAACTGACGTTGCAAATGCCGGCGCTGTGCAAAGCGCCGCCATGCTGGCCATCAGCCCGCGTCGTGAAATGATCATGGGCGCCCCTCAGTTCCCTCATCGTCCGAGCTGATTGCTAGAGCGCCGCCGGCCATCTGTCCAGACGGGGACAGAGGCTCTGAAAACAAGAATGACGAAAACTTAAGCCTGCAGACGTGCTGCCGTAAGGGGCGTTCACCCACAGTTCACGCAAAGGGAGGACGCCTAATGAAACACTGGATCGCCACCGCCGCAGCCGTCGCCGCCGCGCCGCTTCTGGTCGCCTGCGCATCGGCCGGCGCTGCACAGACACGTTATGCTGAGGCCGATGAGCGCCATGGCCATGTGCTGGTCGTCAATGGCCAACGCGTCATCATTCGTGACGGCGCGCACGCTGTCCGGGTGATTGAAACGGCTCTGGATGGTGCGGGCGACACCTCAATCAGCCTTGACCTCGACATTGATGTCGACCGCTGGGATGAAGACGAAATCGACGCCTTCACAGAAGAAATGGAGGCTTTGTCCGAGACCCTGGTGGAGCATTTCGCCGAAGGATCTGACTTTCACATTCAGCTCGACCGCCTGAACTTCGACGAAGACGAAATGCAGGCGCGGATCGAAGTCCTCGTCGAGGACGCCGAACGCCAGGCCATGCGTGCGGAGCGCCACGCCGAACGGGCTGCAGAGCGCGCAGAGCGTGACGCCGAACGTATGATAAGACGCGCTGAACAGCGGGCCGAGCGCACAGCCCGACGCGCCGAAGAACGGGCGCGTCACGCCGAACGCCACGCTTTGTCCATTTCCATTGACGCCGAAGCCATTGCTCAGGCGGGTCTCGCCGCCGCCGAGCACGGCCTGGAAGCCGGGCTGCGCGCGATTGATCGCACGCTGGAGCGCGGCTGGAAGACCGAGGACGGCGTCCGGGTTCCCCTGACCGCGGAGGATCGCAGAGAACTGCGTGACGCCCGCGAAGAGCTTGAAGACAGCTTGGCCGAGATGCGAGACGAGCGCGCGGACTGGCGACATGAACGCCATCAGTCTGCATCGCGTCATGAGCACACATATGAAGACCGCCAGGTGCGCATCATAGAACGCGATGGCGAGACGCGCGTTTGGGTCAATGGCCGCGAGCTTGTCGGGGCCGAGAAAGAAACCTGGCTGGACGCCTGGCGCAATTCGGAACAGGCGCAAGGACTGGCAGGTGCGCCCGATGTTCCCACACCGCCGTCTCCACCACGCCGGTAACAGTCTCGCACAGCACCATCAGCTCCGCATGGCGCTTGTGACATCTCTCATAAGCGGAGCGTATCTGGGAGATTAAGAGCATGTCTTTGAAAACACTTTTGGCTGCATTGGGCGTCAGCATCTTCGCACTCACGCTCACTGCATGCGCCACAACACAAACCAACGCGCCGCCAACGCAATCGGCGGAAACCGAGGACAGCACCGACGACAATCCTCGCCGCCCTCGCTGGTCCAACTACTGAGTTTGCTTTCAACAAAAAAAGCCCGGCGTCGAAAGACGCCGGGCTTAAAGATTCTGGTTGGTCGATTAAGAGACGTCTCCTCCCCAGAGACACCACTTAAGAGACAAGACGGTCAGGCCCTGTCTGATAAAACGTTGGCCTAACCGTCATAGGAACGTCAAGCCCCTAGAGTCAGGCGATGTTTCGCTCTGCTGCAATTTTGACACAATTAGCCGCCAGCCAGGCGCGCCTTTATAGCGCTCACGATCTGATCGCGTGACACTGTGAACTGTGCGGGCTGATCTTCGCGCCAGGCCTTGTTATCGGTGATCTCGGCCGCCAGGCGCGCGCCAAGCTTGAGATCCTTGATCTGAGCCTCGCCCGCCTCGCGTTCATCAGAGCCAATGATCACGGCGAACTCCGCATCCCGGCGATCGGCATATTTGAGTTGTTTGCCCATATTGCCGCCGCCTATAAAGGCTTCCGCCCGCAAACCGGCGCCCCGCAGATCAGCCGCCAGGGCGAAATAATCCGCCATGCGGTCTTTCTCCGCCGCCACGATGATCACCAGCGGGTCGGCCTTGGCGGCATCCAGGCGCTTGAGCGCGGACAGGGCCGCCGCAAACCGGCTGACGCCAAAGGAAAAACCTGTCGCCGGGACGGCCTGCCCAGTAAACCGGCTGACCAGATCGTCATAGCGTCCGCCGCCGCCCACTGAGCCAAATCGGATCGGCGAGCCGTCGTCATAATTGGCCTCCGCCAGCAGCTCAGCTTCAAACACCGGCCCAGTGTAATAGCCCAAGCCGCGCACGACCGACGTATCGAGCGTCCAGTTCCCGGACTTGCCCAGAGCGTCCAGCACAGCCGTGATTGTTTCTAGATCGGCGACCGCCAGCTTGCCCGCTTCGGTGTCACCCAGCGCCGCCGTCAGGCGTTTGAGGACTTCTGTATTGCGCGCCGCGCCTGTGAGCGTATCGTCCACCTGCCCGGCTTCAATGAAGCTCAGCACATGGCGGCGCTGATCGGCATCCAGGCCCGCGCCTTCGGTGAAATCGCCGCTGTCATCCTTACGGCCTTCGCCCAGCAGAAGCTCAACGCCTTCAAGGCCAAGGCGGTCCATCTTGTCGATGGCGCGCAAGACGCGCAGACGCTTCTCGCTCGCCGCATCGCCCAGGCGCTCCAGCACGCCGTCGAGCAAACGACGGTCATTGACGCGGATCACGAACTCATCCCCGGACAAGCCTGCAGAGCCCATGACTTCGCTGGCGAGCGCGATCATCTCGGCATCGGCCGCCGGTCCCGGCGCGCCCACGCTGTCGGCGTCACACTGGACGAACTGGCGGAAACGGCCCGGCCCGGGCTTCTCATTGCGCCAGACTTCACCGAACTGATAGCGGCGGAAGGGCTTGGCGAGGTCCTGGAAATTCTCGGCGGCGAACCGGGCGAGCGGCGCGGTCAGATCGTAGCGCAGCGCCATCCATCGCTCATCATCATCCTGCATGGCGAAGACGCCCTCATTGGGACGCTCTTCATCGGGCAGGAATTTGCCCAGCGCATCGGCGTATTCAAACGCCGGGGTCTCAAGCGGCTCAAATCCCCATTGCTCGTACACTGCGCTGGCGGCGCTCACGAGGGCGCGTTCGGCGCGCAGCACATGAGCGGCGCGGTCCTCAAAACCGCGGGGACGACGGGCTTTGGGACGGAACGCCTTGGTCTTGGCCATGAGGATGCTCGCTCAGATTAAAAGTATCGAAGGGCCTGCGAAGTAGCCTTGCCGGACGCAAGGATCAAGCGGCGCCGGGTTTGCACGGCGCTCTAAGCACACAAAACCGGATGCCGTCCATGTTCGCTCACACGCTTCTGATCATTGTACAGGCCGCCAATGCGCCGCACATTGCGCCGAACGCCGCCCACGCGCTGGTGACGCTGTCGCGCAGTCTCGAGGCGCAAGCGCAACGCCGCGCACAGGATATGGCGCGCAGCCCGGCGGCGCCCGTGAACGCCCTGCCTGTTCAGGACCCGTTCCTCACCGCCTTGAGCGAATTCAGCCTGAGATCCTATCAGCTGTCTCGCGCTATCGAAGACAGCGGCGGACCAACCGATCTGCGCTGCATTTTTCGCGGTATGAGCGAGGATGCACAGCATCGCGCAGACTTGCTGTCACAGACTGCGACACGCGCTGATCATGCCCGCGTTTATCAGGGCATCGCGCGGTTGACCGCACAGGCTGCCGAGATCGCCGCCACGCCCGAGGCGCAGACGGCGATGCTCAGCGGCTATTCCTGTGCGGTCGAGGCAAGCGATCAGTAAGCGTATTTGACGTTGCAGCCATAGGGCTGCGTCTGGGCAGGATCAGGGCTTTGCCCAGTGCTGACCGCCGCCAGAGCCATCGTCACATAATCGGTGGGTTCTGGGGAATCCGCCCGCGGGCGAGGCTGATCGTCGATCGCGCCGGCATATTGCAGGACGCCCTCGCCGTCGATGACGTACATGTGCGGCGTGGTGCGCGCATCATAAAGACGGCCCAGCTCGCCAGACGGATCAAGCACCACATGGGCGGGCGCGGCGCCGCGATCCGCATTCAAGGACAGAGCTTCCTCAGCTTCCACATAGCCCTGTTCACCCGGGGCGGAGGAAATGATCTGCACCCAGACCACGTCATCTGCGGCGGCAGAAGCTTGCAGGTTTTGAATATGCTCGGAGCCGTAATGACGCTGCACATAGGGGCAGCCATGATTGGTCCATTCCAGAACAACTGTCTGGCCCGAGAGGCTCTCCAGGGACAGCGCCTCCCCCGTTGCGGTCTGCACGGAGAAGACGGGTGCGGCTTCGCCGGTGACGACATCGGCGCGCGCTTCGAGGGTGAAAGCGGTGATTGTCAGGGCGGCGGCGGCGCAAACGCTCATCAGCTGGCCCAGAGAACGGCGAGACACGGTTACCATCTAGTTAACTCCCCTAATATGCGGCCTATTGTACGGCTTCGTTTACAGATTGGATCACCAGCCCTCCGGTCAAGAGCGGCGGCAAAACGTCAGGAGCGCCCGAATTGGCGGGATACATCAGATAGAGCGGCACGCCCGCTGAGCCGTGACGCGCCAAAGCGGCGGCGATCTCAGGATCCTGATTGGTGAAATCAGCGCGGAACAACGCCACATCATGCTCGGCGAAGGCCGCTTTCACGGCCCCTTCAGACAGTGCGCCGAGCTTGTTCACCTGACAGGTTACGCACCAGGCGGCGGTGAAATCCACAAACACCGGACGCCCGGCGGCTTGCGCCTCCAACACGGCGCTTTCGCTCCAGACCGCCCACTCGCTTTGCCCTTGCACCGTCTGGCTGACCGGCTCCATCCGCGCGGTCACCGACAAGGCGCCCAGCGTCAGAACGACGCCCACAAGCGCCGCCGCGCGACCCGCCAGTCCTGACAATCCCAGCGCCCAAACCGTGAAGCTGGCCGCCAGCAAGGTCAGCATGAGCCAAAGCGCGCCGTTTGGGCCCAGCTGAGCGGTCAGCACCCAGACCAGCCAGATCGCCGTGGCGAACATTGGAAAGGCCAGAATCTGCCGGAACCGGGTCATCCAGGGCCCCGGCTTTGGCAGCAACCCCAGAAGCCCCGGGCTGAAGCTGACCAGCACGAAAGGCAAGGCGAGGCCAACGCCCAGAAAGGCAAAAATTGTCAAAGACGCCAGCGCCGGCTGGGTCAAGGCGAAGGCGAGCGCGCCCGTCATGAAGGGCGCCAGACAGGGCGCAGCGACGAAGACTGCAAGCACACCGGTCAAGAAGGCGCCTTTGCGTCCGCTATCCTTGACGCCAGACCCCACAGACTGAAGCGAGGTTCCGATCTCAAACGCCCCCATGAAGTTCAGACCGATCAGGAACATCAAGGTGGCGAGCCCCGCCACGACAAGCGGCGCCTGAAGCTGCATGCCCCAAAGCGCAGGCAAGCCTGCGACGCGCAGGATCAACAGCAATCCGCCCAGCACCAGGAATGTTCCGATCACGCCGGCTGCGAACATCAGGCCCAGCGTCCGTGCTTCGCGTTTATCCGCCCCGCGCTTTTCAACCAGCGTGAGCGCTTTCATCGACAGGACCGGGAAGACGCACGGCATCAGATTGAGGATCAAACCGCCCAGCAGCGCCAGACCGGCAGCCTGCAGAAAGCTGACCGATTGCGGCGCAGGCGCGAGCGTCCCATTGGCGTCAGAGGCCGGGCTCTGCACAGCTGCAGGCACGGCGTTCAGATCATTCACCCGCAATCCGTTGCGCGCCGTGATCATGACCGCTTCTTCTGTCCATTCATCACCGCGCTGCGCCGTATAAACGAGCACCCCGGACCGCGCCTGATCGACACCATTACGGCTCAGATACCCAGCTGTCAGATCCAGACGCAGGTCTTCGCCTTCATGCACAAGGGCTTGATCGGCGGCGTGATCGATCACACCGGAAACATAGGGGTAAAATGTCAGGTCCGAGAGCGCTGCATCCGCAAAACGCGGCCCGCTCAAGGTCAGCACCAACCCGGTGCTGTCACCGTCCAGCCCGGCGCGCAAGTTGTCATCTTGGACTGGCGCCTGAGCAAGAGCCTGAGAGATCAGCGCCTCCCCCGCCGGATCTAAGGCGGACCCGCCCACCTCAAGCGTGATTTCGACATCGGCCTCTTCGGGGATGCAGATATCTTCACAAACGAGCCAGGTGGCGAATGCAGTGATCGTCAGCGGTCCCGGCGCGGCGTTGCCGGGCACGGTCACCGGAACCGGCAGCGTGACTTCAGCGGAATAGCCATAATTGGTCAAAGGACCGAGATCATAGCTGTTCGGCGCCGGCCAGATCATCTCGCCTGCGCGCCAGCCGTCCGGCAGCGACAGCTCAAGACGGGTCGGCTCGCCTGAATCGCCTGGATTGCGCCAATATGTGTGCCAGCCAGGCGTGATCGTCTGGTGCAGGGCGAGATGAAACGTCTCGCCAGGTTCGACCGCGCGTCGGTCAGAGACCAAGCGTGCGTCCACCATGGGGTCGCCAGAGCCAAACTGCGCCAACGCCGGTGCTCCGGCCATCAGGATCAGTAGTACTGCGAGCAGTCGGAACACGTTGGGGGACTCCTTGGGTCGCGTCACAGATCAGCGGTCTGATCATCTCAGCCCTGATATAGCCGCTTCCACCGGCCGGGCGAAACCGCTCTGACGGGGTTGTGATGCACCGGCGTGAGCGCGCAAAGAAAACCGGCCGGAGCGTCGCCCCGGCCGGTTTCATCATGTTCGCTTTTGACGCGCTTAGGCTTCAGGCGCTGCGGGGGGCGGCGGAGCGCCAACACCGTTATTGCGGGATGATGCGCGTGCGATGAGCGTTTCCCACTGCGGCATGGACAGCATGTGCGCGTAGATCGCGCCCAGATAGGTGTTGTCGCGCAGCTCAGCCAGAACCTTAGGTTCAAGCTTCTGCAGTTTCTCGCCGGAAATGCCCCAATAGCTGGCGACGACCTGCGGTTCGCCTTGCGGCTCGCCATTGGCGTTGCGCGGCTGGAAGGTCGCCTGCTGCTGGTCAAACAGGTCCAGCTCGTTCAAGCGCTTCACGAACGCTTCGGTCAGAGCCACATCGGATTCAAACCGGCGCACAAAATCGATGGCGCGGTTGGTGAACTCGGTCGGCTCGCCCTTGTCGTTGAAGAAAGGCTGTTCGGGATTGTCCGAGAACAGGTGGGAACCGGTGTCCACGCAAACGGTGAAGCGATCGCTGTCCGGGCCATGATTGGCGGCCACAAACGGGTAGCGGCGCACAAAAGCCGGCAGATAGGCGAAACGCTCATACTCACCCGTCGCCGGATCCACGAACAGGTTGGCGCCGGCCTGCAGGCCCATGGCGGCGACCGGGGTTTTGTTCTCACCCAGGAAGATGATCGGGAACCGGGCGCTCGCAGCGCCGAACTCGCCTAGAGTGACCGGCACAAAGTGCGAGTCTTTCAGGAAATCGAACGGGCGGTCGCTATAGCGCAGACCTTTGCCCTGATGCTCTTGCGGGTTCAGTGGCTCAGGTTTTTTATAAAGCGGCAAGGACCCGGACAAGGTCGGCTTGGTGGCGGCGGCGTCAGCCATGGGGCTCCCCCTCTTGAAACGTTGATGGATCGTTAGCGCAGACCTGCCCTCGAGGCAACATAACGGGACACACGCGCCAGGATCATTCGTCCCAATGCAAGACGGGCGCCCCGCAGAGCGGGACGCCCGTCCGATACCTGGCTGTGGAAGCGGACCTAGTAACGCCAGCCGAAGCCGACGCCGACAATCCACGGATCGATGTCCACGTCTGCATTGACGACAGCGCTCAGCGCCGTGGTCGCGTCAACTTCCACATCCGTATTGATCCAAACCTTCTTGACGTCGAAGTTCAGGAACCAGCGCTCATTGAGGGCGTAATCAACGCCAGCTTGCAGCGCGAGACCGAAGGACGGGTCATAGTCGATACCGTCAAGAATGGTGCCTGAGGGCAGATCGTCGTTGAAGAAGATCGTGTAGTTCACGCCCGCACCCACATAGGGCCGGACCTGACCTTCAGGATTGAAGTGATATTGCAGGGTCAGGGTCGGCGGCAGCAAGGTGACGTCGCCCAGGTCCAGATCGCCCACCGCTGTGTTGACAGCCGTCACATCATGCGGCGTCACGCCCAGGATCAGCTCGGCGGCGATGTTGTCGGTGAGGAAGTAGCTGATGTCGAATTCCGGCACCACAGAGGTGTTGATGTCCACATCACCACCAATGGTCTGAATGTTCGCACCTTCATCGGGCTGGACCGTGATGGCGCGCAGGCGGAACTGCCAGTCGCCTTTTTCAGCAAAGGCCGCCGGAGCGGTCATGCCCGTCAGTGCGACAACGCCAGCGGCTGCAAGAAGTAGCTTTTTCATGGGTTCGTCCCCTTTCCCATAGTTTGGATGGGGACTTTCTGCGCCCGGTTTCGCGCGCAGGATATATGGCAAGGCGCCGCGCGTCCGCCTGACGCGCGGCGCCCTGCCGCAGGGAGGGGAGTCCCCGCTATCAGAAGCCGGCGCGGATCGCGATCCGGAAGGAACGCCCCGGCAGCGGGACCATGTCTTTGAGGAAGGATGTGTGCACCCGACCTTCTTCATCGGTGAGGTTGCGCACGCCCAGAACCACACGCACGTCACGGTCAGCGAACGGAGTGACCTCGAGATCAGCGTTGTACATCACATACCCCTCCGTCTCGGTTTCGAAACTGGTGGTTTCATCCTGCTCCGCGACCAGATGCGCCTCGCCCCGCACCGACCAAACGCCTCGCTCGGCGATCAGAGCCAGATTTGAGGAGAGCGGCGGAATGCGCGGCAGATTTCCGCCGTCATCAAGCTCGCCGCGGACATAATCAAGGCTCGCCTCACCCGACATCGCCCAACCGCGAAGTTCGCCCAGGTCTGCGTTCACTTGCGCTTCAAAGCCATAAAGCTGCGCATCCGCCTGGCGATACTCAAAAACGTCAAACCCGTCTTCTTCCTCACCCGTCGGGAACAGGCCGATAAAGCCGTCATAGTCGGCGAGGAAAAGATTGGTTTCGGCGGAAATCCGGCCCTGCGCATAACGCGCGGTCACTTCGCCGGACCAGGCCACTTCCGTATCGAGATTGAGATCGCCGCGCTCATAGGCGCGGGTCGCCACGTGGGGGCCATCCGCGAACACTTCTACATCCGTCGGCGCGCGCTCAGTGCGTGACAGGGTCGCGGCCAGGAACCAGGCGTCGGTGGGACGTGAGAAGATCGAGCCCGACCCTGAATAGGTGTCAAAGGACCGGTTCGCGCGCTGACCGCTCAGCTCGCGCGTTTCTGCGCGCAGGCCGGCCTCAACGCCCCACAAGCCATTATCCCAGCGCTCAGTGATGAACGCGCCCCAGTCCTGGGTGGTCACCGGTTCGATATAGGCTTCCTCGCCCAGAGCCGAGAAATCCTGCGTCAGAACCTGCACGCCCAAGGCGCCCTGGCGGTTATCGCCATGGTCGTGCGCCAGCTCGATGCGGCCTTCAAACCCGTCTTTCTCAAATCGGGTGCCGACTTCGCCGTCTTCCAACTCCACATGCATGTAATCGGCATGGGCGAAGCTCCAGCGCACGCGATTGAACAAGCCGTCCCGGTTCAGCTCTCCACGCAGATCAATGCGGGTCTGTTCGAGCACCAGACGCGGCGCGTCTTCGCCGTGTTCATGCTCGTGCTCATGGTCATGGTCCTCGTCATGATCGTCATCATGATCTTCGTCTTCATGATCGTCTTCATGGGCATGGCTGTGCCCGGGCAGGCCGTATTCAGCGTCGGTTTCTTTCACTGAAACACCGATATAGCCCCAATCGCGAACCAGGGAGACAGCGCCGGAATAGGTCTCGAACGTGAAGTCTGAATCCGGAACTTCCCCAAAGGCGGGCTCTTCCTCGCCCTCGTGTTCGTCGTGGTGATCTTCATCCTCGTCATGATCGTCGTCGTGATCATGATCCTCGTCTTCGTGATGTTCTTCACGCAGAGCTTCGGTCTCGGCGAAACCGGGAATATCGAAAGCACTCCCCTCGCGGCGCAGCCCTTCAATCTGAACCATCAGGCCGTCAAAGTCGGCCTTGACGCGCCCTGCCGCCTGGACGCCCTCATCCACGCTGGTCGCGCCCAGATAGGCAAAACCGTCGATCACGTCTTCATTGCGCTGGGTCGGGATCCGGCCATCCAGCACATTCACCACGCCGCCGATCGCGCCGCCGCCATAAGCGATCGCCGCAGGGCCGCGCAGCACTTCGATCTGCTGGGCGCCCAGCGCTTCAGCGGACACCGCGTGGTCCGGGCTGGAGCTGGAGGCGTCGAGCGTCGCCAAACCGTTCACCAGCATGCGCACCCGGTCCGCCCCCAGGCCGCGAATGATCGGACGCCCGGAAGCGGGGCCGAAATACGTGCTGTTCACACCGGGCATGCGGCTCAGCGTGTCCGCGATATTGCCGTTCAGATTGCGTTCGATGTCTTGCGCCGAAATCAGGTCCACAGACCCCACCATCTCGTCGCTCTGCAATTGCATCGGGGTGGACAGAACCACGATGACGTCCTGCGCCTCATCGTCAGTCTGAGCAAACGCCTGCGGTGCAGCCAGCGCCAGCAAGCTGACAGCGGCGCCGATACGGCGTGCATAGGGAGTGTAGGCGGACATGATGAAGACCCCGTAATGTTATAGTATCTCACTGCGTTACGTCATAACGTCACCCTCTTGGTGCATCAAGTGCGGAGTCCCACTTATATGAAGTAGGCGCCCCGCCCTTGCGCGGAATTGCTGGCTGGCCCTCAGGCTCGCCCTCTCTGCCGAATGCCGTTAGGATGAAACCATGACCAATGCGATTCAAACGCTTGACGCCGCAGAACGGTTTTGCGCCGAACGCGGCCTGTCGCTGACGCCCGTGCGTCGGCGGGTTCTGGAATTGCTTTTGGAGGCAGGCGGGCCAGTGAAAGCCTATGATCTGTTATCCGCGCTCAAACCCGGTGGCGTCGCCCAGCCCCCAACTGTTTATCGCGCGCTCGACTTTCTCACCCGCGCCGGGTTGGCCCACAAACTTGAAGCCTTGAACGCTTACACGGCGTGTCTGAACGGCGACGAACACGACCCGTGCACCGGCTCCGCCGAGCTGTTCATCTGTGAAGCATGCGGCACTGTGGACGAGCGTCATATGCATCGCCCTGTGATGGATACGCCTGAAGGCTTTGCCATCACCCGCAGCGTCATTGAGCACTATGGCCAGTGCCGAAAGTGTGTGAGCTGACCCCGACCGCGCGACCTCTCCCCAGCGCCTGACAGATCGCGCGAAGCGCCCTAGCCTGTCCATCCATCATCAGGGAGCCCGGCGAATGCAGATTTTGTGGCGCGGCAACGCAAATTCTTGGGAATGTGACGAGCTGGGCCATCTCAATGTCCGCTTTTACATGGCCAAGGCGCAAGAAGCGCTGGCCGGGCTTGCGGACCGGCTGGGCATGCATCTCGCTTTCGCCCCGGACGCCACCGCCACCTTGATCCCGCGCGACATCGTCATACGCTTTCTCGCCGAAGCGCGCCCGGGGGCGCCGTTACGGATTTCAGGCGGGGTGACCAGCCATGACGGCGCCAGCCTGACCGTGGCCATGATCCTGTATCACGCGGCCAGCGACACGCCGGCCGCCACTTTTGAAATTCGCGCCGAACATTGCGCCGCCGCCACGGGCCGGGCGTTCAACTGGCCCGTGCGCAGCCTCAAGGCGCTCAGCCTGAACGAGGTGGAACGCCCCGCACTGATGACCCCGCGCAGCCTGAGCGATACGCCGCCCAGCGCGGCGCTGTCGGTTGCTGCGGCGAATGCGCTAGGCCTCCAGGAGATCGGACGCGGCCGCATCAATCGCGACGAGCTGGACGCCTTTGGACGCATGCGGGCCGAGTTTGGCATCGGCAAGGTCTCAGACAGCGTCATTCATTTCAGCGACGGATTTCCCGAGCAATGGCAGGCGTTCGCCAGGGGCGAGCCGCTCACCGTCGCCAGCGCCGTTTTGGAGGCGCGTCTGAATTTCCGTCATTTCCCCGCCCAAGGCGAAGGCTATGTGCTGCGCTCCGGACTGAAATCAGTAACGGACAAGGTGCGCACCCTTATTCACTGGGCGCTCGATCCGGTCTCCGGCAAGCCGTTATGGAGCATGGAAGCCGTGGCCTGCATGCTGGATCTTGAGACACGCAGGCTGGCGCCGGTATCGCCGGAACAGCTCAAGCAGCTGCAATCGAAGACGCAGCCGGATCTGGTGTTTTAGAGCCCCGGCGCCAGATCAGTTTCCGCCCGACCCCGCCAACTCCCGCGCTCGACGTGCAGCCATGCGCGCCTGTACGGCTTGCCCATCGGTGCGCGCCGCGCCAGCGGCGGTTTCAAACAGCTCCGCTGCTGCCTGATGATCATTTTGATCGCTCAGAATGCGCGCCAAGCCAAGCGCTGCCTGAAAATGGCGCGGATCAAACGCCAGAACGCGCTGATAAAGCGCGACGGCGCTTTCGCTGTCGCCCAGGCTGACCAGACAGTCAGCATGGGTGGAAAGAAGGTTCAAATCCCAAGGCGCATCCACCAGACGGGCGGCGCTGTCCGGACAGACGCTTTCATCAATCACCAGGTCACCGCCCAGCGCGCGCATCTGCGCTTGCGTGCCGGCGGCCGAGCCCGGCGACGCGGGTTCGGAGGCCAGATCCTGCGGTGCGGACGCGGCGTCGCGGGCGCTGCCGGCGCTGTGCTGATCGGAAGTCCCAGAGGCCTGGGACGGCGTAGAAGAAGACGAAGTTTCACCAGGCTCTGACGCTGATAAAGGGGTCGGGCCGGGCACTGCGCCCTGCTCGCTGGCGGGCGTGCGCGGCGGTGAGCGACGGATCGGCGCAGACTGTCCGGTGACGCCTGTCAGCGTGACCAGCACGCCGCCCTCTCGCACTTCGGCCTGACCGCCGGAAAAGGCGCCGGACATTGAAATCGACACGCCATTGGGCGCCTGGCTCAGCGCCAGGGTCGAAACCGGTCCGCGGACAGCCGGTTCGATCTGGCGCGACTGGTCGAGACTGACCCCGTCCACATGCAGGACGAGCCCGGATCCAGGCTGAATTTCAACGCTCTGCGGCTGCGTATCAAAAGCCAGCCAAAGCTGGGTCCGCCCCTCTGACTGAAGCAGCGAGACATCGCGCAGCTCCGCCTGAGCGGTGGTGCAGCACAAAGCGGCCAGAGCCGATGCAGTAAGAAGCCGTATCATCATAGCGTCCTTGTGCCGCGAGTCGTTGGGCGTGCGCCAGACATCACTGGTATGAGAGACTTATCGGGGTCCGGGCCGCAGCAAAGCGACAGGGCCGGACTGACACACATCATATCCCAGCGCGCCCAGAACTTCGCCGCCCTCTGAACGCACGCGCTCATACACGGCGCAGGCCTCTCCGGCCTCCGGCACGGCATCCATGATAAAGAAAGGATCCGCTTCGCCAGGCTGAAGCGGCGCCGTCTCAGCCACAACGCGCCAGCGCGCAGCGTCGTTCTCAAGCACGCAATCCCAGCGCCCAGACTCACCAAAACGCATCCGGACGACGGGCGTTTCGCCCTGATCTGACACATGCAGCACCTGCGCGCGGCCTGCACCGCGCACAAACGTCATGGATGACGCCCGGCTTTCGTCAAGGCAGGTGCGGATCAGGGGCAGATAACGCGGCAGGGCTTCGCTCCAGCTCACATGCGGGCCGATCTCAGCGGCGCAGCCCTCATAAGAGCCGCCGGCCGCCTCAATCCGGGCGAAGCGTGCATAGACCCGGCCGTTCACCCGGCAGACGCCCGCCTCCAGCTCAACGGTCATCGACAAGCCGTCTTCGTCCTGGCCTTCAAAGCGTCGCACGCCATCGTGAAGCCAGGCTGCTTCCGGGCGCAAATCGGCATGACGGGTCACCTCCCCCTCTACCGCATGGGCGTAAGCCGCGCGGACCCGGTTGCCCTCTTCGAGATAATGCAAGTCCCCATAGAACCCGGCGCCGTCGATCTGGTAGCCGGAGCGCGGAATATCATCCGGTCGCTCAGACGGCGCCAGTGAAGGCGACGGCGCCGCAGCATCCTCTGTCGATGGGGCGAAACCAGCAACGGGCGAAAGATCGGACTGCGATGTCTGGGCGCACGCTGAGAGAAGCAGGGCGAGACCGCAGAGGCCGACGAGCCGGAATTGGACAGGTTTCATGATATTGCTCCTGGCGCATATGGGCCAAGCCCCTGACGATTGCGGCGCAGTTTAGCGCCCAGTCCGGCTTCGCTCCAAGGGCCAAGCCTGTATGCTGGAGACCATGCGCAGTGATTCCCGATACGGCTATTACGAGTTCTTCTGTGGCGGCGGGATGGCGCGCCTGGGCCTGGGCGCGCATTGGCGCTGCCGGTTCGCCAACGATATCGACACCGACAAGGCGAAGGCCTATCGCGCCAATTTCGGCGATGAGCATTTCCACCAGGGGGATGTTTGTGCGCTGAACGCCGCTGATCTTCCGGGCGAAGCTGATCTCGCCTGGGCCAGTTTTCCCTGTCAGGATTTGTCTCTGGCGGGAAACCGCAACGGTCTGGCGGGCGAGCGCTCGGGGGTGTTTTACGGGTTCTGGCGTTTGATCGAGGCGCTCAACGCGGAAGGCCGGGGTCCAAAACTGATCGCATTGGAAAACGTCACCGGACTTCTGACCTGTTCAGACGGCGCCGATTTTGAAGCCCTGTGCCGAACCCTGGACGAAGGCGGCTACCGGGTCGGAGCCCTGGAGATCGACGCGCGCTGGTTTGTCCCGCAATCGCGCCCGCGCCTGTTCGTGGTGGCCCTGCGCAAGGATATTCCCATCCCAGACGAGCTGGTGCTGGAGGATGCGCCGGACGGGATTTCCCCCTTCCACACCCGCGCCGTGCGTCGCGCCGCAGAGCGCCTGCCGGACGCCCTGAAAGCCAACTGGCTGTGGTGGGCCCTGCCCGTGCCGCCCCTGCCAAACCAGGTGTTGGGCGATCTGATCGAGCCGAGCCGGCGCACGCCGTGGCATAGCCCTGAAGAGACCAAGCGTCTGCTCGCCATGATGAGCCCGGCCAACACCGCCAAGCTCAAGGCGGCGCGCCAGTCAGACACCCCGATGATCGGGGCGCTCTATCGCCGGACCCGGATCGAAAAAGGTGAACGCAAGCAACGCGCCGAGGTCCGCTTTGACGGGCTGGCGGGATGCTTGCGCACGCCCGGCGGCGGCTCATCGCGTCAATTCATTGTCTCCGTCCGCTCCGGCCGGGTCCGCACCCGGCCGATGACGGCGCGCGAATATGCCCGGCTCATGGGATTGCCCGATGACTACACCCTGCCCCAGCGCGAAAGCGCAGGCCTGCATTTGGCGGGTGACGGCGTCGCCGCGCCGGTGGTGGCGTTTCTGCGCGAAGGCCTGTTCGAACCGATCCTGGAACACGCCCGGGCGGTGCTGAGTGCGAGCGAACCTGCGGAGTAAAGATGTCGCGCTCACCCCACGATGTCTTCAGCCCTGAAGAGCGCTCGCGGGTGATGCAAACCGTCAAGAGCAAGGACACCAAGCCTGAAATGATCGTGCGCCGCCTGGCGCATGCTTTGGGCTATCGCTTCCGACTGCATCGCAAGGACCTGCCGGGATCGCCGGACCTCGTTTTTGTGGGCAGGAAGAAAGCCATCTTCGTCCATGGCTGTTTCTGGCACGGCCATGATTGCAAGCGCGGATCACGCCAACCCAAGACCAACGCCGACTATTGGCGCGCCAAGATCGGGCGCAATGTCAGCCGGGACGCCGCGAGCCTGCAAGCGCTGGACGATCAAGGCTGGCGGGCGCTGGTGATCTGGGAGTGCGAGATGAAGGACCGAACGGCGCTGGCGGAACGACTAAAGGGCTTTCTGGATTAGAGCCCGTCCGAGAACCAGTCCACCAGATGATCGACCAGCAAACGGACCCGGTGGGCGAGAAAGCGGTTGGACGGGAAGACCGCCCACAGATCGCGATGGTCCGGCGCCCAGTCCGGCAAGATCTCGACCACGCTGCCATCGTCCAGGGAGGTATGCGCCGCCCAGGCCGGCAAGGAGGCGATGCCCGCGCCATTCGCCGCCGCGCAGACCGCCGCCCGGGCGCCATGAAGCGTCAACCGGCCGGACACTTTCACCTCGACAGCGTCATCCCCGCGCTGAAACCGCCACTGATTGGGAGCGGATTTGTTGCGGTCGATAATGCAGTCATGCTGCGCGAGGTCATTGGGATGCTTTGGCGCGCCGGCCGCTGCAAGATAGGCCGGGCTGGCCACGAGTTTGAGCGGCGCTGGCGCGAGCCGTCGCGCAATCAGGCTGGAATCGCCCAGCTGACCAATGCGGACGCCCAGATCAAAGCCTTCATCCACCAGATCGACCATACGGTCTGAGAACTCGAGCCGCACCTCGACGCCTGGCCATTGCGTCATGAATTCCGTGATCGGCTGGATGAGGCGCGAGGACCCGAAATCCACTGGCGCCGAAATCCGCAAAACGCCTGCCGCCGCGGCCTGCTCGGCCACCAGGCCGTTCTCGATGGCGTCATATTCAGCCAACCAGGGCCCGACCCGCTCGAGCAGGGCGCGCCCGGCATCTGTGAGACGGACCGACCGCGTCGTCCGCTCCAGCAGGCGCGCCTGCATGCGGTCTTCCAACGCCGAAATCTGCTTGGAGGCGGCGCCCGCCGTCATCCCGAGCCGTTCAGCCGCGCGGGTGAAGCTTTCCAGTTCCGCCACAGCAGCGAAGAGGCGAAGCGCGTCGATCCGGTCCATGTGTTTCCTTACGGGAAAGGGTGTGTGGCAATGCGACCGTATTATAGCCCCTCTATGGGTTTGTCATCTTATCCGCGCGTCACGCGCCATCGGCCGCTGCACGATAGGCGACACTCCGAAACAATTCTCAGGGATACGGGGGGCGCTGACCCATCGCCCGGCCCCGCAGGATGATGCGGGGCGGCGGGCGATGGAAGCGCTGGAGCGTGGCAAGGCCAGTGGCCGAGCACACCAGGCTGTCGGCCCCCAGGGGAGAGGCCGGAAGTTGGGCGGCAGCTGAGGGGAAGCCGCCCGTCAGGACCGAGGGAAGCCTGACATATCGGATGATGTTGAACTTGAAAGCAAACAAAGTCTACTCAAGTCAGCACCTTTATCCGACCCTCACATTTAAACAATAGCGCGATTTTTACTCAAGCACTTTGGTTAACAAATATGTTAATAAACGGAATATTCGCAATGTTTCAAAAGGTAGCCAAACGCCTTCACTGCAAGCACATGGCGCTATCAAGGCTCAGGGCCGACGGGGTGTGCGTCATGCGCGCTCCGTCGGCCCTGTTATAGCAAGCCTCAATCATCATCCTCGGACGCGTGTTCGGAGGGGCCGGGATTGGGAAGTTCGTCGGCCCGGGCTGCGTCTGCGCCGGCTTCACGGCGGCGCTGGGCCTCTTGGTCGAGCGATTCTTCAGTCTTGGATGTCGACGTCTGCGATGGTGTATTCACATCGTGCTCCTTTGTCCGCGACACGCTGTCAATTACCCCTCTCCCGGTCGGATGGGCGGAGGGTCAGAGGCCGGAAACGTGTCGTCCAGCGCCTCATCCAGCTTGTCGTCTTTCTCGTCTTCGCTTTGATCGGGTTTTTTCGGCGTGTTCTCGCGATCCGCGTCAGCCACACGCTCGACCACGTCTTCACGCGCCCCCAGGCGACCGGCGGAATCCTGAGCCACCTTTTCGCCAAAGCGCTCGCCGCGTCCGCCATCCAAAGCCTGATCAACAGGTACGGTCTGGTCACCCATCTTGGCGTCGTCGGGACGAAGCTGACCCTTGCGGTCCTCAGATTTCGTTTCGTCAAACGCTTCAGAAAACGCCTGATTATCGGCAGGTGCGGTCTCGGTGGTGTGATGGGAGGCCATTGGGATCCTCCTTCTTTGCTGTTGCTTGTCCTAAAGCAACGCACACACAGCCGCCGCGTTCCGAGAAAGATCAGTCATGAAGGCGCATGTCAGCACGATCAGCTCTCTAAAATTGGCGGGTGCGCTAACAATAAAAAGGCCGGGCGAAACGCCCGGCCTTTTCAGTTCGGTCTGTGACCTGACTTACGCAGCTTTCGCCGGGGCGAAGCGGCCATAGAAGGTCTCGCCTTTGCTGGCCATGTCGCGCAGCAGGGCGGGCACTTCAAACGGCTTGCCGTATTTCGCTTTCAGCGCATCCGCGCGTTCCACAAAGGCTTTGGCGCCGATGGTGTCGATATAGCTCAGCACACCGCCGGTATAGGGCGCAAAGCCCCAGGCGAGGATAGAGCCGACATCGGCTTCGCGCGGGTCAGCCACGATCTCTTCTTCCATCGTCCGGGCCGCTTCGATGGCCTGGGCGTAGAGGATGCGATCTTTGATTTCCTGCACGTCCGGCTGCTCGTCGAGCAGCTTGCCGTTCGGAGCGAACTGATCGAGCTCGTCCCAGAGCGACTTGCCTTCGTCGGTATAGACGTAGAAGCCCTTCTGGTTCTTGCGGCCATAGCGGCCCAGCTCGTACATCTTCTCGATGACTTCTGCGTTCGGGGTGTCTTCAAACGCGTCGCCAAGATCCTTCTTGGTCTGCTGAAGCACCTTGTAGCCAAGATCAATCGCCACTTCGTCCTGCAAAGAGAGCGGGCCGACCGGCATGCCGGCCATCTTGGCCGCGTTCTCGATCAGGGCCGGCTTCACGCCTTCGGTCAGCAGGTACATGCCCTGCTCGATATACCGCATGACGCAGCGATTGGCGTAGAAGCCGCGGGTGTCGGCGACGACGATCGGAGTCTTCTTGATCTTCGCCACGAAATCCAGGCACAGCGAGATGGCGCGACCGCCGGTTTTCTCGCCCACGATCAGCTCGACCAACATCATCTTCTCGACTGGCGAGAAGAAGTGAACGCCGATGAAGTTCTCCGGACGCGAGGAGGCCTCGGCCAGAGAAGAGATCGGAATGGTCGAGGTGTTCGAGCCAAAGATCGCGTCCTTCGGCATATGCTCTTCAGCCGCCTTGGTGATCTTGTGCTTGAGTTCGGAGTTCTCAAACACCGCTTCGACCACCAGATCGACGTCTTTCAGAAGCGAGTAATCGGTGGTCGCGGTGACCAGATTGGTCTTCGCGTCCGCCGCGTCCTGAGTGAGCTTGCCGCGCTTGACGCCCTTGGCGAAGTGCGCCGCCACATGGGCCTTGCCCTTGTCCGCGCCTTCCTGGTTGACGTCAATCAGCACCACTTCAATGCCGGCCTGAGCCGACACGGTGGCGATGCCCGCGCCCATGAAGCCCGCGCCGATAACGGCGATCTTCTTGATCTCGGCTTTCTCTTCGCCTGCCGGACGACGAGCGCCTTTTTCAAGCGCCTGCTTGGACAGGAAGAGCGAGCGGATCATGTTCCGGCTTTCCGGGCGCATGAGCAGCTTGGTGAAATAGCGGCTCTCGATGCGCAAGGCGGCGTCCATCGGCACCTGCAGGCCTTCATAGACGCAGGACAGGATGTAACGCTGGGCCGGGTAGTTGCCGTAGGTTTCCTTGAGCAGCATCGGGGATGCCCCCATGAAGACCTGAAGGCCGGCGGGATGGTAGGGGCCGCCGCCGGGGATTTTGAACTTGTCCTGGTCCCAGGGCTGCTTGCCGCCCATCGGATCGGCTTTGACCAGTTCCTTGGCCTTGGCCACGATCTCTGACAGCGGGGCGATCTCGTTCACCACGCCTTGCTGCTTGGCTTTTTCAGCGTCGAGCTGTTTGCCCTGCAGCATGATCGGAGCGGCGTTCATCACGCCGATCAAACGCGGCAAACGCTGGGTGCCGCCGCCGCCCGGAAGAACGCCGACAAGGGCTTCAGGCAAGCCGAGCTTGGCGCCCGTATCGTTCGCCATGACGCGGTAATGGCAAGCGAGCGTGACTTCAAAGCCGCCGCCCAGCGCCAGACCGTTGATGGCCGCTGCGATGGGCTTGCCGCAGGTTTCAAGATTGCGCAGGGACTGGTTGAGGCGATAGGCGGTCTCAAACAGTTTCGCCTTGGCGTCCTCTTCGGACATGCCCTTGAGGTCGGCCATGCCGCCGCCCAGCTCGGACAGGTCGGCGCCGGCGCAGAAAGCTTTTTTGCCCGACGTGATGACCGCGCCCTTGATGGCGTCGTCAGAGCTGATCTTTTCGACGATCTGCCCCATCTCCTGCATCACAGCGTTGGACAGAACGTTCATGGAAACGTTGGGCGAGTCAAAGGTGATGAGCGCGATGCCGTCGCCATCCACCTCGAATTTGAAATGCGTGTAGGTCATGGATAGTGCCTCAAATCTCGATAATTAAACGCGCTCGATGATGGTCGCCGTGCCCATACCGCCGCCGACGCAGAGCGTGGCGAGGCCGGTGGACTTGCCGGTGCGTTCCAGCTCGTCAAGCACGGTCCCGAGGATCATCGCGCCGGTGGCGCCCAGCGGGTGGCCCATGGCGATGGCGCCGCCGTTCACATTGGTCTTGGAGTGCTCAACGCCCAGATCTTCCATGAAGCGCAGCACGACCGAGGCGAACGCCTCGTTCATCTCAAACAGGTCAATATCGGACGGGCTCATGCCGGCTTTGGCGAGCGCCTTGCGCGCAGACGGCGCCGGGCCGGTCAGCATGATGGTCGGCTCGGAGCCGGTGGACGCCATGGCGCGGATGCGGGCGCGCGGCTTAAGGCCGAGCTTTTCGCCCATTTCCTTGGAGCCGACGAGGATGGCGGCGGCGCCGTCCACGATGCCCGAGGAATTGCCGGCATGGTGGACGAAATTAATCTTCTCGATGTCGGGGTATTTCTGCATCGCGACCTTATCGAGGCCCACAAACGCCGACAGATCCTTAAAGGACGGCTTGAGGCTCGCCAGCGACTGCATGTCGGTGCCGGGGCGCATATGCTCATCATGGTCAAGCTGGGTCAGGCCCAGCTGGTTTTTCACCGGCACGACAGATTTGTCGAAGCGGCGCTCTTTCCAGGCCTGCTCGGCGCGGTTCTGGGATTCGATCGCATAGGCGTCCACATCGTCGCGGGAATAGCCGTACTTGGTGGCGATCAGGTCCGCAGACACGCCCTGAGGCACGAAATAATGGTCAAACGCCATTTCCGGGTCGACCGCCATGGCGCCGCCATCAGAGCCCATCGGCACGCGCGACATGGCTTCCACGCCGCCGCCAATGGCGAGATCAGCCTCGCCGGACATGACTTTCGCAGCCGCGAGGTTCACAGCTTCCAGACCCGAGGCGCAGAAGCGGTTGACCTGAAATCCTGACGCGGTCTCGGCATAGTTCGCATTCAGCGCGGCGGCGCGAGCGATGTCGGCGCCCTGCTCGCCTACCGGCGACACGCAGCCCAGCACCACATCGTCCACAAAGGACGTGTCGAGATTGTTGCGATCACGGATCGCCTCAAGCTGCTGGGTGGCGAGCTGCAGCGCGGTGATTTCGTGCAGCGAGCCATTCTTCTTGCCTTTGCCGCGCGGTGTCCGCGTGGCGTCATAAATATAAGCGTCAGTCATAAAGGGATCCTCCCTGGGTTGAGGGGTAAGCCGCGCCGCAAGCGTGGCGTATCCATTCGTAATGCCCGTCCGACACGCTGAGGGTGTCTTCACTGACGGGTGTGAGCATGTGCGTGTTGTCCGCCATCAGCTGGCCTTCGGCCTGGCACCGGGTGCGAGCGGCGATCCGGTCGCCGTCCCGGGTCAGATTGAGGACCTCGCAAGAGCGCTCGTAAAGCTCGAGGCGCTCTGGCGAGAGGCGGAACATCCCCTCTTGCGGGCACGAGGCGTCAAGGCCCCATTGCCCGGAGAAGGTTTGTTCAAAATAGGCGCGAACCGAAGACGGCTCGGACGGGGCCGCCTCCGGTTCCGCCGTGTCCGGCGTGCAGGCGGCGAGCAGGACGCTCGCCGCACAGAGTATGACACGCCGCGCGATCACCTAGAGCGTCCGCGCGATCAAGAGCTTCATGATCTCGTTGGTGCCGCCATAAATGCGCTGCACCCGTGAGTCCCGCCACATGCGGGCGATCGGGTATTCGTTCATGAAACCGTAGCCGCCGTGCAACTGCACGCATTCGTCAATCAACTCGCACTGGATGTCGGTGCACCAGTATTTCGCCATGGACGCGGTCGCGGCGTCGAGCTGGCCCTTGATCAGAAGATCGGAACAATGCTGGACAAAGACCTCGGCGATGGTCGCCTTGGATTTGAGCTCCGCCAGCTTGAACTGGGTGTTCTGAAAGCCGATCACCGGCTTGCCGAACGCCTGGCGTTCCTTGACGTAGGTGATGGTTTCATGAAGCGCACGCTTCATCATCCCCACAGCCTGAACCGCGATCTGAAGGCGCTCTTGCGGCAATTGCTCCATGAGCTGGAAGAAGCCCTGCCCCTCTTCCTCGCCCAGCAGCGCTTCGGCGGGAACCTTCATGTCCTCAAAGAACAGCTCGGCGGTGTCCTGGGACTTCATGCCGACCTTGTCGAGATTGCGGCCCCGGCGGAAGCCGTCCAGCCCGTCTGTCTCGACCAGGAACAAAGAGGTGCCCTTGGCGCCGCCCTTGGGATCGGTCTTGGCCACCACGACGATGAAATTCGCCATGCCGCCATTGGTGATGAAGGTTTTCGAGCCGTTGATCTTGTAGCCATTGCCGTCTTTCACGGCTGTGGTCTTGATGCCCTGAAGATCAGATCCGGCGCCCGGCTCGGTCATTGCGATGGCGCCGACATACTCGCCCGAGACCAGCTTGGGCAGCAGGCGTTTTTTCTGCTCTTCGGTGCCGTAATGCCAGACATAAGGCGCAACGATGGAATTGTGCAGGCTGGCGCCCCAGCCATCCACGCCCATCTCAGCGACCGCCATGTGGAAGGCGTAGTCATGGCGCCAGTCGCCGCCCGCGCCGCCATATTCTTCAGGCGCCGCCGGACACAGAAGGCCGTTTTCTCCCGCCTTGGTCCAGACCTCCCGGTCCACCGAGCCTTCTTTCTCCCAGCGGTCGCCATGAGGCAGGCATTCCTTCTCGATGAAACCGCGCACGGCCCCGTCGAAAATATTCACGTCTTCCTGGTCCAGCCATTCCGGCTTTGGCACGTTTAGAACTTGCGCCGTCATTGATGTCTTCCTCCCAAGTCTTTCTTGCATAAAAGCCCCCCGCCAGCGGGGCGGAGGGCTTTCATGATCCGTCTCAGAACGCTTCGGCTTTAAGCGTCATCATGGTCTCGGCGCCGGTTTCGATCCGGGCCAGATGCGTGTCCGCCTGGGGCAGCCAGCGCTCGACGAAGTATTTCGCCGTGACCAGCTTGGTGGCGTAAATCGGGTCGCTGTCGTCTTTCTTGCCAGCGGCCACTTTGGCCATTTTCGCCCACATATAGGCAAAGCAGGTCAAACCGAAGAGATGCATGTAATCGGTCGAAGCGGCCCCGGCATTGTCGAAATTCTCAAGACCTTTCTCGACCAGCCAGTTGGTGGCTTTCTGGAGCTTGGCCTTCACATCGGCCAGACCGTCCACATAGATCTTCAGATCGGCGTCGCCCTGATTTTCGGCGATGAACTCGTCCAGCTCGCCAAAGAAGGTGTTGATCGGACGCATGCCGGCCATGGCCAGCTTGCGGCCCACCAGGTCGAGCGCCTGAACGCCGTTGGTGCCTTCATAGATCAAGGTGATCCGCGCATCGCGCAGCAGCTGCTCAATGCCCCATTCGCGGGTAAAGCCCGAGCCGCCATGGACCTGCAGACCGGTGGAGACGCTGTCATAGCCCTTGTCGGTCAGATAGCCTTTCACGATCGGGGTCAGCAGCGCCATGTAGTCGCCCGCCTTTTCGCGCACGGCATCGTCGGTCGCCTTGTGCTCGAGATCGCCCTGCAGCGCCGTCCAGTAGGTGAAGGCGCGCGCGCCTTCCACAAACACTTTCTGGTCCATCAGCATGCGGCGCACATCAGGGTGCACGATGATCGGATCGGCAGGCCCGTCAGGGTTCTTGGGCCCGGTCAGCGAGCGCCCCTGGATGCGGTCTTTGGCGAAGGCCAGCGAGTATTGGTAGGCGGTCTCCGCCAGGCCCAGGCCCTGCAGACCCACGCCCAGACGCGCCTCGTTCATCATGACGAACATGATCTTGAGGCCCTTGTTCTCTTCGCCCACGAGCCAGCCCTTGGCCTCGTCATAATTCATGACGCAAGTGGCGTTGCCGTGAATGCCCATCTTCTCTTCCAGGCCGCCGCACTGAAGCGTGTTGCGCTCGCCCGGATTGCCGTCCGCGTCCGGCAGGTATTTCGGCACCACGAACAGGGAGATGCCTTTGACGCCCTGCGGCGCGCCCTCGACCCGCGCCAGCACCAGGTGAACGATATTGCCGCTCATCTCGTGCTCGCCGGCGGAGATCCAGATTTTCTGGCCGGAAATTTTGTAGCTGCCGTCGCCGTTCGGAACCGCCTTGGTGCGCAGCAGACCCAGATCGGTGCCGCAATGGGGCTCGGTCAGGTTCATGGTGCCCGACCATTCGCCGGAGAACATTTTCGGCAGGTAAAGGTCTTTCTGCTCCTGGCTGCCGCCCACCAGCAAGGCTTGCGCCGCGCCATTGGTCAGGCCCGGATACATGCCGAACGCCATGTTGCAGCTGGTCACCATCTCGTTGAAGGCGAGATTGAGATAATGCGGCAGAGCCTGACCGCCGAATTCCGCGGGCGCAGACAAAGCCGTCCAGCCCGCTTCGGTCATCTGGTCATAGGCGTCCTTGAAGCCAGTCGGCGTGGTCACGACGCCGTCTTTCAGGGAACAGCCTTCATGGTCGCCGACCTTGTTGAGGGGGTGCAGAACGCCTTCGCAGAACTTGCCGCCCTCTTCGAGAATGGCGTTGACGATGTCCTCGGACGCGTCTGCGAAGCCGGGAATGTCACTGTATTGCTGGACGTTGAGCAGCTCGTTCAGGACGAACGTCTGATCGCGATTTGGGGCCTTGTAATCGGGCATTTGAACCGTCTCCGTGTGGAACGAGGGGGTTATAGGCATGGGGCCATGTCGGCCAGCGCGCGTCGAGTCCTGTTACGGTCTCTTCGCGAAAGCGTCATGTGGGGTCATCGGGCGGATGCCCTGACCATTGGGTCAAACGTGCAGACGCCAGCGCCTCAAACGCGGCGGCGCGCCGTTTGATGTCTTCAGAAGGCTCTCGGTCCGCCAGGCGTTCTTCCAGCCAGGCGCAGCCCGCATTCAATTCCGCCAGCGCATCTTCAATATCATTGCGCTGCTGTTCAAGCGCGGCGATTCGGGCGCGAAAACGCCCCAGATTGCGCGACAAGGTTTCATGAGAGCGTGTGGCCAGCGCTTCGAGGTCGAGCATTTCGCCGATCTCTTCGAGGGAAAACCCCACGCGGCGGCCGCGCAGTATCAGCGACAAACGCGCCACATCACCGGGCGTATACCAACGCGATCCGCCCCGCCGCTTGGGATTGAGCAGGCCTTTCTGCTCGTAAAACCGCAAGGTGCGAGGCGTGACGTCGAACTTCTCCGCAATTTCGCGGATGGAAAGATCGGCCTCTGGGATCACAGCATCTGTCATGGGAGTGAGTGTATGCCGCTTGACGTGAACGTCAACGTCAATCTGTTGGCTTGCATGTGACACTCTCAACCTTGTCTCACTGGCGCCTTGACCGCGCCGCATTCCTCGATTGATTTGGCGCTTAACTGAAGCAGACTCGCCGACGTCTCGGCCAAGGATTTGCAAATGCGCCTGTTTGCGTTCGCCGCCTGCCTTCTTCTGACACCCGCTGCGGGCGCTCAGACTGCGCCGGATTTGCACGAAACTCTTGACGAAATACACGCCGCCTGGCGGGTCGAAACATCGCGCACCAGCTCGATCGACACTCTTAATGATCAAACGCGCGTGGCGCGCTATGGTCGTGACTGGGCCAGCTGGGTCACGCAAGCGGACAGTCAGATGTGGCTCGACATGTCCCAAGGCGCCCTGTTCGCCCGGGCGGCGGATCAGGACATTGTCGTCCGCACCAGCCTTTACGCAGAAGCGCGCCGTCATCTCGACATCTATGTGGCGTTGAGCGAGGGCGGCCGTCGGGATGTGATCAGCTTTGGCAATGCCGGCACGTTTGATCGGGTCTGGCTGGAAGCGGCGACCGGTGTGGCGAGCCAGACCGGAACGCTTGCGGTAACCGATACGCCGACCGGCTTCATCGCCCTTTATAACGATCAAGTCGTTTTCAGCGCTGATTATGGGGCGGAGGGTACGCGTTGCGACGCGCCTGCGATCGGGCCCGAGCACGCCCCCAGCGCGCTGGCCTGGCTGCCCTATGTGGCTCCGATTCATCCAGACATTATGGATCGCCTGTCTGCAGACGCCCGCTTCCCCTGCGCGTTTTCATTCGTGGTTTACAGCCCCGACAGCCCGGCCGGGCGTCTGGAGCGCTGGACCCGGACTTCAGAAATCGACGCGCCAGAACCTGTCATGCCGCCCATGCCGCTAGACAGCGAGCCGGTTTATGCCGGCGCAGACCGGCTGCACGCCGTGCTGACCGCAGCGACCGACACGCTGGACGGTGTTTATGGAGCCGGGCCGGATACGGCCGACTTTTTTGAAGAAAGCCAGCGCCTTCAGGAAGAAGGTGATTTTGCCGGCGCTTTGCTGGTTCAAATTCAGGAAACCCATCATTTCGGCCCCTGCCCGGAAGCCTCGATCGGCAGCGCCCGGCTGACTTGCGCCTATGCAAGCGCGCTCGCTCTGGCAGGCCGTCAGGACGACAGCTTTCAAGCGCTCGCCGCTGGACTTGATGCGATGCAACGCAATAATCCAGCCCTCGCAGTCGAACGCTTCGCGCCCTTTATTGAGCGTGAAGGCCATGCCGGAGCCGCCGCCCGCTTGCTGACCGCAAACGCCCTGATCGCCTGGGGCCGGGTCGGGTTGCAGGCGCGGCCCGATCTGGATCCGGCGCAATTGCTCGCGGAATCTTTGATCATGGATCCTTTTGCGCCTGACCCCTATTGGCATCTGGGGCAACGCTATCTCGCGGCGGGCGCGCCGGGGCCGGCCTGGTCGCTTTTTGACCTGGGCCGTCAACTGCCTCGGCCCGTCGAAGCCTCGCCTCTGGCGGAGGCCGATACGCTGGAAGCTCGCATGTCAGACCTGGCGCCACACTGGCTGCCCCATGTCGAAACCGACCGCTGAAACGATTCTCTCCAGTTTAAGAGAGATTTACGAGGCGTTAACCGCATCACCTGCTCTTGATTAAGGTGTGAGTCCATGCGTTCGCCTCGTGGGCGGTGATTCCTTGTGGAATACCAGATATGGCGCCTGCCTGACTGGTTTACACAATATTAACCGCGTCTATAGGGTCGACCATGGAAGAGTGGAGATGAGTCGGCATGCCGCCTGTGGCGCCTTGGAGTGTGAAAGGGATTGATCCCCGCGCCCGCGCCCTCGCCAAATCAGCGGCGAGGCGTGAAGGCATGACTTTGGGCGAGTGGCTGAACCGCGTCATTCTCGATGACGGCGTCTCTGAAACCGCCAAGGACTGGGATGATCAACTGTCACGCTTTCCCGGATTTGGCGGCGGCGATGACGGCGGTCCCGGTCATGACGACCAACTGACCGAACTTGTGCAGCGCCTCTCAGACCGCATGGAAGCGTCCGAACGGCGCTCCACCCAGGCGCTCTCTCATATCGATCAATCCGTCACCGCGATTTCGCGCCGCCTCGATCTGATTGAGGACAGCGTCGATGAAGAGGGCGAGACGGCGCAGGACGCCATCAAGCGCACCCGCGCCCATCAGGACGAAATTCTGGAACGCGTGCGCCGACTGGAGCGCGCCGGGCCTGGCGCTGGCGCAGATCCGGCGGCGCTGAAATCGGTCGAAACCACGGTCGGCAAGCTGGCGGGTCGGCTTTACGAGACCGAGCGCGATGTCCGCTCCGAGCTCGACAATCTCGCCCACAAGGAAGAGCGCCGACGCGACAGCGCCGAGCGCGGGCTGGAAAAACTCGGCCAGCGCCTGGAGGACACTGAAAAGACGCTCAGCGGCGAGACCCGTGACCTGCGAGAGCTGGTGGAGACACGGGACCAGCGCACGCAGTCTCTGCTCAGCGATCTGCAAGACACCTCACGTTCGCTGCAAAGCCGCATCATCTCCGCAGAAGGCGCCACCCAGCGGGCCGCCGAAGCACTGGCGGGATCGCAGGAAAAGCTTGATCATCGTCTTCGCCAGCTTGAGACCGTCCAGTCTCAGGCTCTCAAGGACGAGGATGTGCAACGCCGCATTGATGCGCTGGCGCGCGAAGTTGCGGATGTGATCCGCGAAACGCGCAGCGAATGTGCGCGTCAGATCGCCGAAGTCTCAAAGAGCGCTGACAGTCCGCGACTTGAGCGCGCACTGGCGGAGGCCGAGGCCCGGCTTCGCGCCGCCGAACAGCGCCAGTCTGACGCCTTGCAACGCATAGGTAGTGAAGTGGCGCGCATGGCCCGCGCCGTGGATCAGCGACTGGATCGGACGGAGCAGCGCCTTCAGCGCCGCCTGGACGAAGACGAAGCCAAACGCCAATCCAAGCAGGACCGCTCCGATCTCGAAGCGCGTCTTGAAAAGGTTCGCCAAGACAACACGGTCGCCGTGCGGCGGATTGGAGAACAGGTGGCGAGGCTTGGGGAAAACTTGGCGGACCGCGTCCAGCAAGCCGAGCATCGCTCGGCCGAGGCGGTCGAAGCAGCGGGCGAACGCATGGCCCAGGTTGTAGAACGTCTAGAACACGCGCGCTCGTCCAATGGCGAGCAAGACCTTGAAACCCGTATCCGCGCCTCTGAAGAACGCACGGCGGAGCGCATCGATAAGGCCATGACGGGCCTGCACGAGCGGCTCGACCAGGCGCGCCAGGATACAAGCGAAGCGCTGTCGCCGGTCCAGAAGGCTATGAATGCGCTGGCCGAACGGCTGGAAGCCATCGAGGGCCGCAAGGGCAAGTCCAAAGACAAGGATTCGTCAAAAGCCATCGTGCGCGAAGCCGCAGACGCCATCGACGACTTCAGCAAACCCCTGCCCGAAGCGCCTGACAGCTGGGTCAGCAACACCGAAGCAGACGATGATTTCGCGCTGCCCGCCCATGATGATTTCGACATCAAGGCGGAGCCCGCACGCGCGTCATCCTTCACCCGCGCTGAGCCGGACCCCGGTCTCGCCCCGACCCCCAAGCCGCAGCCGGCGCCCCAACACCGCGCACCTGAGCCGCAGCCAGACGCGGCGCCGCGCAAACCGGCCGCCATAGGCGCGACGGCGGATGCGGATTTCCTCGCCAAAGCCAGAAAACAGGTTCGCGCCAATCGCGGCGGCGAAGCGGGCTGGACACCGCCAGTGGAAGCTGAGCAGCGCCGCTCCAACCGCACCTTGCTGCTGGGCGCCAGCGCGCTGGGCTTTCTGGCGGTCGCAGCAGCGGCGGGCATGCTGGTGATGGAGGCCATCAACGGCCCTGAAGATTCAGCCTTGAATGCAGACCCCAGCGCCACCCTGTCCAGCCTGTTCTCGGAACCGGCGGATTTAACTGCGGCGTCGGCGCCGGATCTGCGCGCCACGGACACTGAGGGCGCAGCGTCAGAGCCCGTGACTACGCCGCCTTCCCCGTCACAAGCAGAGCCGGCGGCGCCTGACGCGCAGGAAGCGACCCCTCCGCCCCCCGCCGCCCAGACACCGCCCCCTGCAGCCCCTGCCCCGCGTTCATCGGTGGATCCGGCGCCCAGCCTTGAGAGCGCCGCCGCCAATGGCGACGCCGTGGCGCGCTATCAACTGGCACTGCAACAACTGGACGAAGGCCGGTTCAGCGACGCCGCCGCCTTGATGCGCCGCGCCGCCGAACAGGACGTGCCTGCCGCCCAACGCCGCTTCGCCCTGATGCTGGCCAATGGCGAGGGCGTGCCCGCCAACCCCGCTTCGGCGAGAGACTGGATGGCCCGCGCCGCAGAAAACGGCAATGTCCTGGCCATGCATGATGCTGGCGGCATGTTCATTAACGCGGAATCCACGCCTGACTTTCAAACGATCGCGGCGCGCTGGTTCGAACAAGGCGCCCTGCACGGGCTGGTGGACAGCCAGGTGAATATTGCGCTGCTGTTCAAGGAAGGCTTCGGCGTTCCTGAAAGTGCGGCGGACGCCTATGCCTGGTTCACCATCGCTGCGAACGCCGGTGATGCGGAAGCGCGTAATTCCGCCGCCGAACTGCGCCCCATGCTGACGCCTGAACAACGCGCCGCTGCAGAATCAGTCGCACGCAATTTCACACCACGCGCCAGCAATCCTGAAGCGCAGGGCGAGTATCCGCCTCAGTCCTGGGAGGTCGGCGCGCTCGCCAGCCCCGACCAGATCGCCCGCACCCAGGCCTTGTTGTCTCAGCTCGGCTATCAGCCTGGCCCTGCCGACGGCATGATGGGCGCCCGCACGCGTGACGCCATACGCAGCTTCCGTCGCGCCGAGGGCCTGACGGTGTCAGATCAAGTGGACCGCACGCTGATCTCACGGCTTGAACAAGCCGCCGCCGGCTAGGCGCGGGGCGGTGCAGATCTACCTGCCCATCGCCGAGATTTCCCTGAACCTCTGGCTGTTGCTTGGCCTGGGTCTGGGCGTGGGCTTCCTGTCAGGCCTGTTCGGCGTTGGCGGCGGGTTTCTGATGACGCCGATCCTGATCTTTCTGGGCATTCCGCCGGCCGTGGCGGTGTCCACTCAGGCCAATCAGATCGTGGCGAGCTCGGTCTCCGGCGCACTCGCCCATTTCAGGCGCAGAACGCTGGACGTCAAAATGGGACTGGTGCTGCTGGCGGGCGGCATAGTCGGCTCAGTGTCCGGCGTACAGCTGTTTGGATTGTTGCAAAGGCTTGGCCAGATCGATCTGGTGATTTCGCTTTGCTATGTGGGTTTTCTGGGCGTCATCGGCAGCTTGATGCTGGTTGAAAGCGTGAACGCCATTCGCAGACGCCGCAGCGCGGGCGGCCCGATCCGCCCCAAACGCCGCAAGCGCGGCCTGATCGACGCTCTGCCCTTCAAGACCCGCTTCGGCGTTTCCGGGCTTTATATGAGCGTGATTCCACCCATCGCCATCGGCTTTCTGGTGGGCGTGCTGGCGGCGCTGATGGGGGTGGGCGGCGGCTTCGTCATGGTCCCCGCCATGATCTATCTGTTGCGCATGCCCACCAATGTGGTGATCGGCACCTCTCTGTTTCAGATCCTGTTCGTCGCCTCGCTGACCAGCTTCCTGCAGGCGGTGCAGAACCAGACCGTGGACATGGTGCTGGCGGGCATCTTGATTGTAGGCGGCGTGGTCGGCGCACAGATCGGGGCGCGTTTCACCAGCAAGATTCCGGCGGAGGAATTACGCGCTTTGCTGGCGCTGATGGTGGTCAGCGTCTGTCTGAAACTCTTGTGGGACCTGACCAGCACGCCAGTGGACATGTTTGTTTTGATGCAAGCGCGCGGGGGAATGTGATGACCGCCCAGGCGCTGATTCTCTGTCTTCTGGCGATGACGCTTGCAAATGCTGGCGCGCACGCGGCGCCGCCCGAAGGCGTGCAGCCGCCTGCCCAGATCGCCGCCGCGCTGACCGAGGATGTGGTCGAAATCCGCTCGACCTTCGCGGGCGCCGAGTTGACGCTGTATGGCGCGGCCATCGGCCTTGAGGAGGGCGATGACATTGTGGTGGCGGTGCGCGGGCCTGCAAGCGATCTGCGGGTGATGCGCAAACGCCGAGTGCTGGGGATCTGGATCAACGCCGCCCCGGTGCGCTTTGAAGACGTTGCAGGCTATTACGCCGTCGCCTCCACCCGGCCCCTGCCTGAGTTTGCAAGCTTCTCCGCCTTGCGCCGCAATCAGATCGGCATGGATCATGTGCGCCTGTTCGCGCCCGAAAGTCTTCGCCGCGAGACCCTGTTTGGCGTGCGCGACGTGCTGGTGACCGATCTGGGCGGTGAAATTGTCGAGTATCGCGCGGCTCTTGTACGCAACAAGGCGCGGCGCGGGCTCTATGCCGAAGCGCCTGGCGGCGTCGAAGTTCTGGAGGCCGGATTGTTCCGGGCGCGAGTCGTCTTGCCGCCCACCACGCCCACGGGACAGTATAACGCGGATGTGTACCTGTTCAGGGATGGACAACCCATCGCGACCCGGCGCACAGAACTGACGGTGGTCAAGGCGGGCGTGGAACGCACGATCTATGATCTGGCCCAGAACCGCCCGGTCGTGTACGCCTTGATCTCGGTCCTGCTGGCCATGCTGGCCGGATGGACCGCAGCGGCGGTCACCCAGCGCCGTTAAACCGGCTCAATTGTGATACGAGGCCTTTTATGCAACGCCTTAGCGAAGCTCCCGCCCTGGTTCTGATTTTGGGGTTTGGCGGATTGCTGCCCTTCATCGCTGGCGCCCTGGGCGTCATGGTGGGCGGCCAGGCCGCGCTTCAGGCCGCCACCGCCCTGCCTGTCTACGCCGCGGTGATCTTGTCGTTTCTGGCGGGCGGCCGCTGGTCGAGCGAGCTGGTGATCCGCTCTGATTCGCCGCGCTCAGGGGTCATGCTTCTCTCCATCATGATCAGCCTCGCCGGCTGGATCGCTGTGGTCATGCAGGTTTGGAACCGGCCCGGACTGCCGATCGATCTCGAGCTGACGGGCTGGAGTGTGCTGATCGCAGGCTTTGTGATCCAGTTCCTGTGGGACCGCAGCGCCATTCGCGGCGCCACTTTCCCGCGCTGGTACTTGCCGCTGCGCTTCCTTCTGACGGCGGTGGCGGTGTTGTGCCTGGGCCTGACTGCGTTCGTGCGCAGCTCGCCCACCTTCAGCCTCTAATCGCCCAAGAGCTTCGCGCCGTTGACGGCATAGACCCGCTCGCGGCCGAGCATGTAGGCGTAAGGCCGCGTCTTGAAGAGCGGCGCATAGGCAGCGTCACAGACATTGAGCCCGCCCGTATAGGCCCCGAAGGCGGGCAGAATCAGCCGCGCGCCATCGGTTGCGAAACAGCGCCGCCGCACCCGGCGACCCTGACCACTGATCTTGGCGCAAGGATGCAGATGCCCCGCCACTTCGCCCGGTCGCTCGCCCGGTTGGGGTTCATGGCGGAGATGCAAGGGCCCAAGCGACAGCTCGAATCCGGCCCGGCCGCCAAAGCGGGCGGGCGGCTTGGGATCGTGATTGCCCTCGATCCATAGCCAGTCCTCCACCGACGCTACGAGCGTTGACAGAGCGTCAGCGTCAGCCGGCGCCATACGCCCGTCTGCGCCCAGATCGTGGAAGCTGTCGCCAAGCGCCACCACCAAGCGCGGTTGATAGAGCGCCAGTGCTGAGGCGAGCCGAGTGAGCGTGGCGCGCGTGTCATAGGGCGGCAAGAGCTGGCCGCGCGCGGCATAGGCGCTGCCCTTCTCAAAGTGCAAATCACTGACCAGCAATACACTTTCATCGGGCCAATAGGCCACTCCGGACGGATCCGCGATCAGGCGGGCGCCGTTCACCGTCATCAGGACAGGATCGGAGAGCGGCGTACGAAGGGCGTCAGTCATGGCCTCACTTAGGCGGGCGCGGGGTGTTGAGGCAAGTCGCTAATCATCCTCGTCTTCATAGCCCACAAGAGACAGGGGCCGCGCCTTATAGCCTTCAAGCTCGGCCCAGCGCGCCAGCGCGTCATCGCGGCCATGGGTGATCCACACCTCATCCGGGTTCACATCGTGGATGGTCTGGGTCAGCTCGTCCCAATCGGCATGGTCGGACAGGATCAACGGCAGCTCGACCCCGCGCTGCCGCGCCCGCGCGCGCACTTGCATCCAACCCGATGCGAAACAGATGACGGGATCGGGGAAGCGCCGCGCCCACGCCGTCTGAAACGACGATGGCGGCGCGATGACGATTGTCCCTGCGAAGTCTTGCTTGGCGCCGCTGGCGTCTTTGACCGTCGCCTTTTCAAGCGGCCCCAGCGCAACGCCATGATCTTCATACAGCGCGCACAGCTGCTCCATCGCGCCATGAATGTAGATCGGTGCGTCATAGCCCGCCTCTCTCAGAAGACGGATCACCCGTTGCGCCTTGCCCAACGCATAGGCGCCCACCAAATGAGCGCGATCGGGATTCTGCCGCACGCTCGTGAGGAGCTTTGCGATTTCATCGCGATCATCAGGATGGCGGAACACCGGCAGGGCGAACGTCGCCTCGGTCACATAGACATGGGCGGGAAAAACCTCGAACCCGGCGCAGGTCGGATCACGGCGGCGTTTGTAATCGCCCGATACGCCGATCACCAGGCCCTTCCAGTCAAGACGGATCTGTGCGCTACCCAGAACATGCCCCGCAGGATGAAAGCTGACCTCGACCTCGCCGATCTTCAACCGCTCGCCATACTTGATGGAAGCCGGGTCAGGCGTGAACGCCTCGCCATAGCGCGCCGCCATGATGGCGAGGGTTTCAGGCGTCGCCAGAACACGCTCATGTCCCGCTCGGGCGTGGTCTGCATGCCCATGGGTGACCAGCGCCCGCTCGGCGGGACGCATAGGGTCAATGAAAAACCCGCCCGGTTCGCACCACAGGCCGCGCTCTGTCTCTCTCAAAAGCTGATCAGGGCGTATCATGGCGCATGACATAGAGTGTCCAGGGCCGCCGGGAAACAGATCGCCCTGCAGATCAGTGAGCGGCGCCGCTCGAGGGGGGAGAGAAAGCGACGCCGCTCGAATACGGGCTGTGCCAAAGCCAGTCGCCCGCAGACACAGGCCGCGCATTGCGCGGTTAGTCTCACCAATCTGACCCCGAGACAGGGGGTCTCGCCCGTAAGGGGACGGACGCGATCTGAATAGCGTCAGCATCTGACGCCTGATCAGCTTCGCTCAGGACGGGTTAATGACGCGTCACAGAGTTGCGCACGCTATGCTTAAGAGCTTGAACTGCCCGAGCTCGAGCTGGTGGTCGTTACAACGCTGGTCGCAGCAATCACACTCACCATCATGGCCATCTGAGCCGCCAGGACGGCGTCCATCGCGCTGAGCGCACCATCCTGAGCGCCGTTCCGGCCCGCCGTGTGAACCAGATGCGCCAGAGCGGTGCGCGCCCCGCCCGTCGAGCTGACCGAACGCGGCAAAGCCTCGCGCACCTCATGGATGGCGAGCGCGTCCTCTACGGTCAGCCCCTGAACCGCCCATAGCAGATAGCTTTGGCGGAAAGCGTAACGCCGCAAGGGTTTGTGCGTCTGCCGCGCAGCGTCCAGGGCCTTGAACCGCGCCAGCGCCTCCCGAGGGTCCGTTCCGAGCAGGGCGCAAAGCTTCGCGCCATCACGGCGGTGGCCCCGGGCGCGCGGGTGCGCTTCAAACACGGTTTCCGCGGCCGTGCGAGCGGACTTTACCTCTGCCGGATCATCACCACGCGCCGCATGGATGGCGGCATAGGTATCGGTCACCGCCGCATTGGCGCGCCACCAGGGCGGCGTCAACGCCTGCCGCATCTCAAAGAAGCGCTCCACCGGCGTGTCGTCTTTTGACCCGATGCAGAGCATCAGCGCGGCGCGAGCGCCGCCCGCATGAAGGCTCATCCGCTTGAATCCGCTCACACCCTCGCGCAAGGCTGCGCGGGCGGCCAGAAAGCGCTCCACTGGAATATCGCCTTGGGTGAGCATCGAAGCGTAGAGCCAGCGCAGAACACCGGTCGGCGAACGCCAGCCTAGCTCGGCGCGCAACTGAGCGTGTGTCTCGCCCACAGTCCTGGCCAACGCGTCAGGCGTGTCCTCGCGCGTGAGCAAGGTGGAGGCGGACAGCCAGGCCGTCAGTTTATCAGGACGCGGACGCTGGGACCGCAAAGCCTCAAACAGGGCTTCCAGACGGTCCAGGTGTTGTGCGTCGTTCATAATGGCCTCACTCTAAATCACTGAGTTTCCATCCTAGCTCGCGTCGGCCCCGAAGACAAAAAACCCCGGAGCCAGGCTCCGGGGTTTTTCCGGCCATTCTTTGGCAGGCCACTAATCCTCGATCTCAAGCCCGGTGTGATAGGCGATGAAGGCCCAACGGTCCGCCGCTTCCTCAATCAGTTTCGACACCGGTGTGCCTGCGCCATGCCCGGCGCGGGTCTCGATGCGGATCAGGGTCGGCGCCTCGCCTGTCCGAGCTGCCTGAAGCGCGGCGGCGTATTTGAAGGAATGGCCCGGCACCACACGGTCATCGGTATCGGCGGTAGTGATCAGGGTGGCGGGATACTCCCCCGTCTGCGGGATGTTGTGATAGGGCGAATAGCCATAGAGGATGTCAAACATCTCAGGGTCTTGAGGGCTGCCATAATCATCCACCCAGAACCGGCCGGCCGTGAACTGGTTGAAGCGCAGCATGTCCATCACGCCCACAGCCGGAAGCGCTGCTGCGAACAGCTCCGGCGCCTGATTGGCGACCGCCCCGACCAGCAGGCCGCCATTGGAGCGGCCATGGATGGCGAGGTGCTCGGGGCTGGTCCAGCCCATGTCAACCAAGGCATGGCCCGCATTGATGAAGTCATCAAAGACGTTCTGCTTGTTCGCCAGCCGCCCGGCGTCATGCCAGTCACGGCCATAGGCCGAGCCGCCACGCAGATTGGCGATGGCGTATACCCCGCCCATCTCCATCCATTGCAGGCGCCTGACATCAAAATCCGGACGGCGGGTGATCGCAAAGCCGCCATAGCCATAAACAAGGGTCGGACGCGACCCGTTCGGGTCGACATCGCGATGGTGGGCGACAAACAGCGGTATACGCGCCCCGCCCGTGCTCTCGTAGAAAGTCTGGCTGACCACATAATCGTCCGGGTTGAAGGTCAGGTCCGGCGCGCGAAACACCGTGCTCTCGCCCGTCACCACATCATAGCGATACAGTGTCGCGGGCTGGTTCAGGCTTTCATAGGCATAAAAGGTTTCTGTCCGCTCGCGATCCCCGCCAAAGCCGGACGCCACGCCCAGTCCCGGAAGCTCAACTTCGCGCACAAAATCGCCCGCAAGCGTGTAGACGCTGACCGCGCTCGCCACGTCGCGCAGGGATTCAATGATCAAATGCCCGCCCACATGGTCCGCGCCGGTGATCGGGCCGTCGCCTTCAGGAACCACATCGCTCAGCGATTGGGGATCAGATAGTGAGACCGACACGATCCGGCCATTGGGCGCGTCCAGATCGGTCTGGAATAAGAAGGCCTCGCCCTGATTGCCCACATAGGAATGATTGTTGCCAAAGCCTGCAAAAATTTCGACCGGCTCGGCGCCCTCCGTCTCAAGGTCGAGGATGTGAACGCCGTTGCCGTCCGTGCCAGTGGAGGAATTGATGATCAGATAGCGTCCGTCATCGCTGACAAAGCCGCGCCAGCCCACTTCGGGGGCGTCCGCGTCGGCCATGATCTGAACATCCTCGCTCTGATCGGTTCCCAGCGTATGGAAGTAGATCGCCTGGTTGAGATTGAGCGCTGTAAAGGCCTCGCCGTCCTCCGGCGCCGGATAGCGCGAATAGTAAAAGCCCGAGCCATCCTTGGCCCAGCTCAAGGGTGAGAATTTCACCCATTCGATCTCGTCAGACAGCTGTTCGCCGGTCTCCACATCCAGAACCCGGATCGAGCGCCAGTCCGATCCGCCATCCGCGATCAGATAGGCGAGTTTCGTTCCATCCGGGCTCGGCACGGTTCCGGCGAGCGCCGTCGTGCCATCCGCCGCCCACTCATTGGGGTCGATCAGCGGCCGCGCTTCGCCGTCCAGCCCGTCCTGAACCATGAACACCGACTGGTCCTGCAGTCCGTCATTGCGCGAGAAGAAATAGCGCAGCCCGTCCGCGGTCTCGCGCGTGGTCGGCAAGCCATACCGCTCATAATTCCACAGCTCGGCCAGGCGCGCCGCGATGCGCTCACGGCCGGGCAGCTGGTCGAGATAGGCGTTGGTGGTTTCGGTCTGCGCGGTCACCCAGTTCGCCACGTCTTCAGAAACGCGCACATCCTGTTCCAGCCAGCGATACGGGTCAGACACCGCCACTTCGCCCTCGGCCGCAGACGCATAGACATCCACCTGCTCGACCGTGGCCGTCTCTGGATAGATCGGTGCAGCGATCATGCGGGCGTCTTCGCCGACCATTCCGGACTGCGAGCTCGCTTCGGGTTCGGCGGCCGGTTGACCACACGCGGTCAGGGCCAGAACGGATACGAAGGCGAACAGGGCTGCACGCATCGGGCGTCTCCTCAAAGCTTATTGTGTTGCGCAGGAGACTAGGGCCAGACACGCGCAGAGGAAAGACTGTGCCTCGTCCCGGCCCATGCTATCTCTTTCGCGGATGAAGCACGCCCGTCTGCCCGCCCTGCCTGATCGGTTCGAAGCCTGGTTTGAACGCCGGGGCTGGACGCCGCGCGCGCATCAGCGCGAAATGGTCGCCGCCGCACAAGCAGGCCAGGACGCGCTTTTGATCGCACCGACCGGTGGCGGCAAGACGCTGGGTGGTTTCCTGCCCAGCCTGATGGATCTGGCTGAGATCGCAGACACCGGCGGCAAGGACCGGCCCTATCGCCTGCACACGCTTTATGTCAGTCCGCTGAAAGCGCTGAGCCAGGATGTGGCGCGCAATCTGATGACGCCAATCGAGGAGATGGGGCTCAATCTGCGGGTCGAGACCCGCACCGGCGACACGCCTGCCTCCAAACGCACACGCCAGCGCGCCAAGCCGCCTGACATCTTGCTGACGACGCCCGAACAGATCGCGCTGTTTTGCGCCCAGGAAAACGCCAGCGCGTTCTTTGAAGACCTGCAATGCATCATCATTGACGAGGTGCACGCCCTGGCCCCGGCCAAGCGCGGCGACCTTCTGGCGCTAGGCCTTGCAACGCTTCAGCACTATGCGCCGAGCATGCGCCGGGTGGGCCTGTCCGCCACGGTGAAGGACGAGATGGGGCATGCGCGGTGGCTGACAGCGCAACGCGCAGGCGAAGACACCCGCTTCGCCCGCATCGTCCGCGGCAGCGCCGGCGCCGCGCCCGAGGTCGAAGTGATGACGCCCGATGAGCGCATCCCCTGGTCTGGCCATTCGGGCCGCCACGCCATGGGCGATGTCTATGCGCAAATCAAAGGCGCGGGGACGGCCCTGATCTTTGTGAACACCCGCGCGCAAGCTGAAATGGTGTTTCAGGAACTCTGGTCGATCAATGACGACAATCTGCCCATTGCCCTTCATCATGGCTCGCTGTCCGTCGAGCAGCGCCGCAAGGTGGAGGCGGCTATGGGCGCAGGCGTTCTGAAAGCCGTGGTCTGCACCTCCACTCTCGATCTGGGGATTGATTGGGGAGATGTGGACCTGGTGATTCAGATGGGCGCGCCCAAGGGCACATCGCGCTTGCTGCAGCGCCTGGGTCGCGCCAATCACCGGCTGGATGCGTCGAGCCGCGCCATGCTGGTTCCCACAAACCGGTTCGAGCATCTCGAATGCGCCTGCGCCCGCGAGGCGGTCTTGGCGGGCGCGCTGGACGGCGACCCGCTGAAAGCCGGCGCGCTCGATGTTCTGGCCCAGCATGTGATGGGCCGCGCTTGCGGTGATCCGTTCGACGCCGACGCGCTCTATAGCGAAATCACCGCCGCCGCGCCCTATGCCGAATTGGACCGCGCGACCTTTGACAAGGTTCTGACTTTCATCGCCGATGGCGGTTATGCGCTGGGGAGTTATGACCGCTTCAAGCGTCTGGTGAAGACCCGCGACGGGCTCTGGCGCGCGCGTAACCGCGATGTGGCCCAGCGTCACCGCATGAATGTGGGCACCATTATCGAAGCGCCCATGCTCAATGTGCGTCTGGCGCGCAGGACCGGCGCGTCAAAGCCCCGGCATGGGCGCGGTCATCAGGGGCTGGTGCGGCCCGGCGAAGTGTCCAGCGCAGGCGGGACTCAGGGCTCGACCCTGATGGGCGGCAAAATGCTGGGCCAGGTCGAGGAATGGTTCACCGATCAGCTCAGCCCCGGCGACACCTTCATGTTCGCCGGGCAAATCCTGAGCTTTGAAGGGGTGAGCGGCGGCGATTGCCTGGTCAGCCGATCAAGCGCGGAAGATCCGAAAATCCCCAGCTTTGAAGGCGGCAAATTCCCCTATTCCACCTATCTCGCCGCTCGCGTGCGCGAGCTGGTGCATAACCCCGACCGCTGGGCGCTGTTGCCCGCTCAGGTGCGTGACTGGCTGGAGATCCAGAAGCGCAAATCAAAACTGCCCGCGCCCGATAGCCTGCTCGTTGAGACCTTCCCGCGGGCCGGAAAGAGCTGGCTGGTCTGCTATCCGTTTGAAGGACGGTTGGCGCACCAGACGCTGGGCATGCTGGTCACACGGCGGCTTGAACGGCTCGGCAAACAGCCTTTGGGCTTTGTGGCGAACGAATATGCGCTGGCGGTCTGGGGCCGCAAGGACCTCTCTGACGTGGATATGAGCGCGCTGTTTTCAGAAGACATGATGGGCGATGATCTCGACGCCTGGCTGGCCGAGAGCGATCTGATGAAACGCACGTTTCGAAACTGCGCCCTGATCGCCGGGCTGATCGAGCGGCGCTTTCCGGGGCAGGAGAAGACGGGTCGGCAGGTCACGTTCTCCGCCGACCTCATCTACAATGTGCTGCGCGATCACGAGCCTGATCACATCCTGATGCAGGCCGCCTGGGCGGACGCGGCGGCGGGGCTTCTGGATGTGCGCCGCCTGTCAGATGCGCTGGTGCGCGTGGCGGGCCATGTGGAGGCGGTGCATCTCGATCAGATCAGCCCGCTGGCGGTCACGGTCATGCTGGAAGTGGGACGCGAGCCCATCCGGCATGGCGAAGCCATGGACGCCATTCTGGAAGACGCCAGCGAAGACCTGATCGCCGAGGCGATGAGGGTTTAATCCTCCGCCGTCACCTTCCGCATGGCTTTATAGGCGTCGCGCTGCTGCACCCGATCGAGCCAGGCCTTGAGCGCTGAGCCGTCTTTCACACCGCCACGCTTGGCGATGGCGTCGAGCTGAAAGCCCATCAGACAATCCGCCGCACTAAATAATTCGCCTGCGAAATAGTCATTCTGGCTGAGATGACGCTCGATATGGGCGAAGGCCTTGGCGCGTTCGCCTTCCATGAACTGATCGAGCAGCGACTCCTTCAGCCCCGTCGCTTCGCAATAGGTGCTCATCAGGAAAGGCAGGAAAACCGCGCCTTCAGACGCATGCATCCATTCAAGAAATTTCAGCCGCCCCGGCGTTCCCGGCGCCGGGTGCAGGGCGTGGTCCGGATCAAACGTATCGAGCAGGTACTGCGCGATGGCGCCGGTTTCCGCGATCACCGCACCGTCCTCAAGCTCCAAGAGCGGCGCTTTGCCCAAGGGATGCTTCTCGGCAAGTTCAGGCGGCGCAAGGCGGATTTGCGGATCGCGCTTATAGCGCTTGAGCTCATACGGCGCGTTCAGCTCCTCGAGAAGCCAGATGATCCGCTCGGAGCGAGACAGCTCGAGATGGTGCAAGATGACAGGCATGAACGCCTCCGCTTTGTCATGAAAACGCCGGGGGCGAGGCCCCCGGCGCGTATCTGATTAGTTGGCGACCGGCAGGACGTATTCCACCGTCGCGCCCGGCCCCAAGGGCAGGCCGAGGAACACCCAGGCCATGGTCATGATGATGCCCGAGATCAGAAGCCAGATCGAATAGGGCAGCATGCTCGCCGTCAGGGACCCGATGCCGAAGCTGTCCACCCATCGGCGGCAGAAGATCAGCACCAGAGGGAAATAGACCATCAGCGGCGTAATGATGTTGGTGGAGCCGTCACCGACGCGATAGGCCGCCGTGGCCATTTCCGGGCTGACGCCCAAGAGCATCAGCATCGGCACCAGCACCGGCGCCATCAGCGCCCATTTGGCGCTGGCCGAGCCCACAAACAGGTTCAGCACTGCCGAGAACAGCACGATCATGCCCAGGACGATCGGCAGGGGCAGGCCAGATTGCTCGATCGCGTTCGCGCCGTTCACCGCGGTGATGATGCCCAGGCTCGACTGGTTGAACATCTCCACGAAGTAGGCCGCGAAAAAGGCGAGCACGAGGTAATAGCCCATATCCTTCATGGCTTCGGCCATCATCGAAACCACGTCGCGATGGCTTTTCACCGTACCGGCGGCCTGGCCATAGGCGACGCCCGCCAGCAGGAAGAGGATCATGAAACCCGCCACCAGCGACTGGAAGAAGGGCACCATGGCGATGGCGACGCCCTGCCCCGCCTCCAGCGCGGCTTCGTTCAGAAGCGGCACATCACCGCCATACATCGAGAACGCGCCAAAGCTGAGGAGCGCGACCAGATCGACCGCCATCAACAACCAGACGAAGCACACCACCAGCACCGCCCAGAGCGCGCGCCACATGCCTTTTTTCTGACCGTCCGTCAGCGGCGCATCGGGATCCTCCTCGCCCTCCTGAGCCGCGGTCGAGGCGCCGCCTGTCCACGGACCCAGGCGCGGTTCAACAATACGGTCGGTGACAAACCAGATCACCGGCATGAAGACAAAGGTCATCGCGGCGATAAAGTACCAGTTGCCGACAATGTTCATGGTCCAGTCCGGCACCAACGCAATCACAGACGCTTCGGTGACGCCGAACAGGAGCGCATCGAGCTGGCCGGGCAGAAGGTTCGCGGAGAAGCCGCCCGACACCCCGGCGAAAGCGGCGGTGATGCCAGCGATCGGGTGTCGTCCGGCGGCGGCGAAAATGACGCCCGCCAGCGGGATCAGCACCACATAGGCCGCGTCAGCCGCCAGATTGCCCATCATCGCCACCAGCGCCACCGCCGGGGTGAGCAGCATTTTCGGGACATCGCGCACGGCCGCGCGCATGGCCGTGCCGAAGAGGCCCGCACGCTCGGCGACGCCGGCGCCCAGCATCACCACCAGCACATAGCCCAGCGGGTGGAAGCCCGTGAAAATGTCCGGCATTTCCACCAGGAGATGCTGCAGGCTTTCAGAATTGAGCACGCTGCGCGCATTGACGATCACTGCGCTGCCATCGGGATTGGTCTGGGTGGGGTGGATGGCGGACAGGCCGATCATCGCGGCGATCACCGAGATGACCACCATGGCGATGATCAGATACAAAAACAGAAAAGCCGGGTCCGGCAGGCGATTGCCCGTTCGCTCAATCAGCCCCAGAAACCCGGTCTGGTGTTCAATTTGCGCGCTGTCGCGCCCTTGTTCGCTCATGATGCTCCCCATCACCACAGCGGCTCTTTACGCTGAGCGCGCCGCAAAACTTTCCATTGCAAACAGGGATACAGGGCCTCGAAGCAAACGAAAACCCAAAGTGGATGCGGTTATCACAGCGGATTCATGCTGCAGGCGGCAAATCCACGCCCCGCGCCTATATGATCAAGGCATGGAACGCTTCGCCACTCTTCTGGACCGCCTGTCCTACACCCCCCAACGCAATGGCAAACTGCGGCTTCTGGCGGATCATTTCTCAAGCACGCCGGACCCTGACCGCGGCTATGCGCTGGCGGCGCTGACCGGGGCGCTGGACTTCAAGACCGCCAAGGCCGCAGCGATCCGCAGCCTCGTGAGCGAACGCGTTGATCCTGTACTGTTCGAGCTGTCTTACGACTATGTGGGCGATCTGGCCGAAACCGCCGCGCTGATCTGGCCGCAAAAGCATGGCGCGAACCGTCCGCCCGACCTGGTCGAGGTCATCGACGGACTGAGCACTGTGAGCCGCGCGGGCGCCCCCGCTTTGATCGAGGGCTGGCTGGATGCGCTGGACGCGCAGAGCCGATGGGCGTTGCTCAAGCTCGTCACCGGCGGGCTGCGCGTCGGTGTTTCGGCGCGTCTGGCGAAAACCGCGCTGGCGCAATTCGGCGATGTGGACGTCACCGAAATTGAAGAGCTGTGGCACGGGCTGGAGCCGCCCTATGAAAGCCTGTTCGCGTGGCTCGACGGCGAGGCGGACAAACCCGTCAACGCCGCCAGGGCGCCCTTCCGACCCGTCATGCTGGCGCATCCGGTGGATGACGGCGCTTTTGAGCGCCTGGACCCCGAAGACTTTCTAGCTGAATACAAATGGGATGGCATCCGCATTCAGGCCGTCAGCGAAGCGGGCGTGCGACGGCTCTACACCCGTACGGGCGATGACATCTCCCACACTTTTCCAGACGTGCTGGCCGCGCTCGACTTTGAGGGCGCGATCGACGGTGAACTCTTGATCCGCACCGAAGACGGACAGGTGGCGCCGTTTTCCGACCTCCAGCAGAGGCTGAACCGCAAGACCGTGTCCAAGGCCATGATGGCCCGATTGCCCGGCTTTATTCGCGCCTATGACATATTAGTCGACAAAGAAGACGATCTTCGCAGCTTGCCTTTGACCGACCGTCGCAAACGCCTTGAGAGCCTCATCAGTCAGTGCAGCTCGGAGCGGATCGATCTTTCAGAATGCGTGGCGTTCAAGGACTGGTCCCAGCTGGACGCCCTGCGGGCTGATCCACCCCACCGTCAGGCTGAAGGCGTGATGATCAAACGCAAGGACAGTCCCTATCTTTCAGGACGCCCTAAAGGTCCGTGGTGGAAATACAAACGCGACCCGTTTCTGATCGACGCCGTTTTGATGTACGCCCAGCGCGGCCATGGCAAACGGTCGAGCTTCTATTCAGACTTCACCTTCGGCGTCTGGCGCCAAGACGACGGCGAGCACGTTCTGACGCCGGTCGGCAAGGCCTATTTCGGGTTCACCGACGACGAATTGAAAAAGCTCGACAAATTCGTTCGCGACAACACCATCGAACGCTTTGGCCCTGTGCGCTCTGTCACCGCCCGCCCTGATTTCGGACTGGTGCTGGAGATCGCGTTTGAAGGGCTTAATCGTTCGCCGCGGCATAAATCCGGCGTCGCCATGCGCTTTCCGCGCATTCACCGCATCAGATGGGACAAGCCCGCGGGCGAGGCGGACACGCTCGACACAGTTGTGAAAATGCTCCCCAAGCCCCTCACACCCTCGGCGAAACAATGATATCCAAGGCTCAATCTAAGACGTTGAGCTGACTTATTGGGGACGCCTTTCATGGATACTTCCGCCTTTGATCTTCAGCGGGCTCAGGAATACCTGACCACAATCGGTCTGCAGATGGCCATGAATGTGGCCATGGCCGCGATCATCCTGATCGTGGGCTTCATGATTGCAGGCGCGATTGGCCGCACCATCCGCTCCATCCCGGACCGTAATCCGAAAATGGACCGGACCCTGGCGAGTTTTTTCTCGTCCATCGCCAAATATCTGGTGCTGGCGATCGTGATTATCGCAGTTCTGACCCGTTTCGGGGTTCAGACTACCTCCATGGTCGCCGTGCTCGGCGCCGCCTCGCTCGCCATTGGTCTCGCGCTTCAGGGCACGCTGTCCAATGTGGCGGCGGGCGTGATGATCATCTTCTTCCGCCCGTACAAAATCGGCGATTATGTCGAGGTTGCGGGCGTTGCAGGATCGGTCAAGGACATCACCTTGTTCTACACCGAGCTTAACACCCCCGATAACCGTCAGATCATCATCCCCAACGGTCAGTCCTGGGGTGATGTGATCACCAATTATTCCGCCTACCCCACACGTCGCTGCGACTTTGTGTTCTCGGCAGGTTATGATGATGACATCGACAAGGTGATCGGCGTGCTGCGCGACACGTTCGAAGCGGACAGCCGCGTGCTGGCGGAACCGGCCCTGTTTGTGGAAGTCAAAGCCCATGGCGCCTCCAGCGTCGATTATGTGGTGCGCGCCTGGTGCAAGGCGACGGACTATTGGGGGCTGCATTTTGACATGAACAAGAAGGTCAAGATCGCGTTCGACACCAACGAGATCGAAATCCCCTACCCCCATCAGGTGGAAATCCAAAAACAGGGATGATCGCCGCGTTTACGCCCTAATTGCATGAGACACAGACGATCATGAGTGAACAAACTCCAAAGACCTCAGAGCGCCATTCGCTGGTGCACCGTGTTCTGAGCGTACGGTTCGCCGACCTCATGGTCGTCTTTCTCCTGTGTGTGCTGGTGGGCCTGGTCCTCGCGGTGTTCCGTGTCGATCCGGCGGATCTGTGGGTGGATTTCTTCCACACCGTGGGCGAGGCCTGGGCGTCCTTCTTTGACTCCATTGGCGCGTCGGTGCGGTGGGCCTTGCGGTATTTCTTCCTGGGCGCGGTGATCGTTCTGCCGATCTGGCTGGCGGTTCACCTGATCCGGGCGTTTACCCGCCGGTAAGACTAACCCACGAATTCATAAGACAATATCCACTTTTTCCCTCTAGACCTATGTACATGAGTCTGTGAGGGGGAATACGTGGCGGCGGAACTGGATATCGATTTTGAGGACGAGAAGTCCGGCGAGGCCCTGGACTGGCGCCAGCGCGCCATTATCGTCTGTGACCCAACGCCCTTCTCACGCCGCCTGACTGTAGACATCCTGCGCTATGCGGGCGCGGAACGCATTCAAACCTGCACCACGCCGGATTCTGCGGTTTGGTTTGCTGAAAATGCAGACCATTCGGTCATGCTGGTCGACTGGCGCGATGAACGTCTGGACGCCGCAACGACTGTTCGCAAGCTGCGCCGGACCAGAACCGTCGCCAACCGCACCCCGGCCATGATCCTGTCCACCAAGAACACGCTGTTGGATATCGAAGCGGCGCGCGACGCCGGCGCCGACACTTTGGCGCTGCGGCCGATCTCTCCGCGCGCCGTCACTGAACGCCTGACTGAGATCACCCAGCGTCCCCGCCCCTTTGTGAAAACACTCAATTACAACGGCCCGGACCGCCGGGTCCGGGGTGAAGACCGAGCCGGCACGTTCAAACGCGATATGGATGTGGCGGCCGGGCTGACGTCGCCACTGCAGGCGGCCCGGGCGCAGGCCCAGTCCATTATCTTCAACATGCTGCGTAAGGGCGATGAACTCTCCGCCCGAATTGGCCGCTCGCTGGAGCGGTTTCTGTCCAGCGTCGAGGCGCTCGGCGAACGTGAGCGCGAGATCATTCAGCTGCACCGCGCCTCCCTGGGGCGTCTTGCAGATATGCAAGGCGAGCCCATGAATACTCGCCTCGAGGTCGTGAAAGGCCTGGAAACGCTGGTGCGGCGCAAGGTGCGCGACTGATCGGGCTGGAAAGCCCCGCCGCATCCGATTACAAGCGGGCGTATGAGCGACCCTTTACAAGACAAACTCGACACGCTGGCCGGCTTGCTGGTCGATGGCAGCCCCCATGCCATGGCGCTGGGCCTGAAACTGGTGAGCGTCAGCCCGGGTGAAGCGGTGATCCGTGCGCCCTATGAAGAGGCCTCCATCGGCGATCCGGACACCGGCGTCATGCACGGCGGAGTGGTCACGGCTTTGCTGGACCATGCCTGCGGCACCGCCGCGTTCGCCGGGCTCGGCGGGGACCAAGCCGTCGCTACGCTGGATTTACGGCTCGATTACATGCGCCCCGCCAAGCCCGGCCATGACGTGATCGCCGTCGCCAAGACCATCAAGGTGTCCGGCCTGATCGCCTTTGTCAGCGCTTTCGCCCATGACGGCGACACGGACGATCCCGTTGCGACCGCCCATGCCGCTTTTATGGTGAGTAAGGTCAGCCAGGCCGCTGCGGAGCGGGCCAAAGCCGATTTCGATCAACAGGCTGCAGCTTCAAAAGCCAGAGGCGCAGTCTCATGAACGAGCGATTGCTGAAACTCCAGTCGAGCCCATATGTGAGCCGCATGGGCGTGCGCTTTGACGATCATGGCGACGAGCTGACTGCGATCCTGCCTTATGACGAATGGCTGATCGGCAATCCGCTGATCCCGGCGCTTCATGGCGGCGCGATCGGCGCCTTTATGGAGATCACGGCCTCGGCGGGGCTTCTGGCTTTCACCGAGCTCGCCGGTCTTCCCAAACCCATTGATGTCGCTGTTGATTATCTGCGCCCCGGCAAACCACAGGACGTATACGCCCGCGCCTCCATCACCCGCCAAGGCTCCCGCGTGGCCAATGTCCGCGTGGACGCCTGGCAAGACCGCCGCGCCGCACCGATCGCCAATCTGCACGGGCATTTCCTGATCAAGCCGGTGAAGGCGAGCGGCTAGCCCAAGCACCGCGCATTCGCACCCACAACAAAAAACCCCGCAGGCGCGCCTGCGGGGTTTTCTAATCATCAGTCAGACGTAGCGGCTTTAGCGGACTTCCGCAGCCATTTCGATCACGCCGTTCACGCGAGCGACAGCGATGTTGAGCTGGGACTCGCCTTGGCGCTGGGCTTCGATCATGCAGTCGCGCGCCATGCGGCGCTCGGTCAGGGTGCGGGCTTCATAAACGTCGCAAACAGTCACAGCGGCGCTGCGAATACGCTCACGCAGCGTCTCCAGACGCTCGACATTGGTCAGGTCAGACGCGCGGAAGTCGATCTCGACAGATTTGGTGGTTTCAGTGGCGGATGCAGCGCCGGTCAGGGCGGCGGCGGCAATCAGGGCGACAGCGATGAAACGCATGGGGGAGATCCTTTTGTTCATTAGCGAACTACTCTTGCGGCAGCTCAATACCAACCAGGCCGGTGCATCCGGCTGCGGGCAATCTGCCCGCGGTTTGCTACGCGGATATGACACTTGCGCCCGCTTCCGCGCAGTGCCGCCTTGCAAAAATGCATGGCGGTTCTCGTCAGGGGTGAAAGCGCAACAGCGCTGAAAAAGGCCTCCCTCCGTGGTGCGGAGAGAGGCCAGGGGAACAGCCTCGTGAGCATTGCAGGCTGTTGTTCCGGGAGCTGAGCGTCGAGTGAGACTTATTGGACCTCTTGCTCGGACTCAGTTGCGCTTTGGGCATAGTAACGGTGGGAGGCGCGAACCTCAGCGACTTTGATTTCAAGCTGTTCGAGCCCCTGTTCGTACGCAGTCCGGGCGCAGGCGCGGGCTTCACGGCTTATGTATGAATTGAGATTGCCCGGTTCGGTGCACACCCTGCGAGCGGAATATGCGATCTGCTGACGAATGGCCTCAACCCCTTCATCCGAGAGCAATTGTTCGTTTGCGAAGTTCACAGCTCGACTCTGGGTCACAGTGTCTTCGGCGGGGAGTTCCGAGGCGGGGGTGAGTGCGAGCCCAGCCAGACTGACGAGCAAGACAGAAAGCGTAGACATGACCATTCTCCTAAGTTCGACCTTCGGACGTGGACCGCTCTCTTCGGAGCGGGTCTCTTCAGTCCGTAAGGTTGACCCTAGATTGCCTGACCTAACCGTACGCTGACGGGTAAATGAGACTTATGTCATGCGAAGGACATCATACCGACCGGCGATTTGAAGCGCATCGTCTGGAGCAATACTTCACACTCTCCCAATTGCGCTCCCACTTCTTTCGCCAGGTGAAGGGGCGCTTGCAAACCGGACACATCTTCTCGGGCAATTGGGATTTTTTGGCGCGCGGGGCCGGGCCTTTCATGTGATGTCCGCCCTGCTCCATCGTCGCGCAAGCTTCTGCAAAACGGGCCGAATAGGAAGAAACAGCTGGTAAGCCCCCTCGCCGATCCAGACGAAAGGCGGCAAGCCGCCGATGATCCCCAGCCACCTCCAGCCGGGCGTGACTCGCCAGAGCGCCGCGAAAGCCGCCGCGCCGGACCTGAGCCGCCCCTGGGAGTCCCGCACATGAAAGCGCTTGAGCGCTTGCGCGCAGCTGACGCCCGGCGGCGATGCGCCGTCCTGGGTCACGTCCGTGAACAGAGCATCCGCCCCAGATCGTTGATAATATCCAATCTCCGCTCGGCAGAGCGGACATCCGCCGTCATAAAAGACCTCGACAGCTGCAGGTGTGACTGCATCATCGGATTTGGATTCACTGGGTTTTGAACTTTTCTGATCCATAACAATCATCAAGCTAGTTCGCAGCAAAGAGGATGACAGGTGGCCAGGCACAGCGCAGCAGTGATCGGCGCCGGATTGGCTGGCGCAGCCGCAGCCAGAGCCCTGTCCGCCCGCGGGCTGGACGTCGTCCTGTTTGACAAGGGGCGAGGGCCAGGCGGGCGCATGTCCACGCGCCGGGCCAGCACGCCGCAGGGCGATGTCAGTTTTGATCATGGGGCGCAATTCCTGACCTCGACGGGGGAAAGCTTCAACGCTTTGCTGACCGAGGCGCACAAGGCTGGCGCCGCTGATCTGTGGAACGCCCGGACAGTCTCGATCGACCGGGGCGGCAATGCAGAGGCCCTGCGGGACAAGACGCGCTGGGTTGGCGTCCCGGGCATGAACGCGATTGTAAAAACCGCCCTGACCGGCATGGACGTCCAGTTTGCTCGCCGCGCCGTCAAGGTCAGCGGAGAGGGCGGCGCCTGGCTCGTCCATTTTGAAAACGGGGATACTGAAGGCCCGTTCCACAAAGTGGTCCTGACCCTGCCGCCTGAACAACTGATCGAGTTTCTGGCGCGCAGCGACGGCGATTTCTCCACCATGATTGCAGAAGCGCTAGCGGCGAAACTCTCGCCATGCTGGGCGGTGATGACGGTGCCGGAGGCCGAGACGGATATCGGCTTTGACGGCGCAAAGCTTCTGGGCGGTGCGCTGCGCTGGATGGCGCGTATGACCTCTCACCCCGGCCAGACAGGCCCTGACTCCTGGGTGCTGCATGCGTCGCCGGATTGGTCAGAGGCGTTTCTGGAAAACGATCCGGACACCGTCGCCCGCGCCCTAACCGAGGAAGCGTTTGTCCGCTTCGGACTGCCCCTGCCGGTCTGGAGCCAGGCGCATCGCTGGCGTTATGCGCTGGTCACCGAGGCGCCAGGCACGCCCTTCGCCCTTGATCCCAGCGGGACATTGGGATGCGCAGGCGACTGGCGATTGGGGCCGCGCGCTGAATTCGCCTGGGACTCAGGTGATGCTCTGGGCGACGCGTTGTCAGACTGATTTGCCGCTCGCCACCCACGCTCTGAGCCGTTATCCAGCCTGAATGACGGCGCCGCCCCTCAGCCGAAAGCACGTGTTTCTGCGCGCGCTGCCCATAATGGGCGCAAACATCGCCTCGCCTCTGGTGGGGCTGGTCGATTTGGCCGTGATTGGACGCACTGCGGACACTCAGGCCATCGCCGCCGTGGCGCTGGGCGGGTTGGTGTTCAACGTCTTTTTCTGGTCCGTCGCCTTTCTGCGCATGGGCGCGACCGCCCTCACCGCCCAGGCTGACGGACGCGAGGATGAAGGCGAAGTACGCGCCGTGCTGTGGCGCGCCGGACTGGTCGGCGTCGCCATCGGTCTGGTCTTGCTGCTCGCGCAATGGCCGCTCAAGGCTGGCGCCTTCGCCCTGTTTGACAGCCCCGATGATGTGGAGACGCTCGGCCGGGCCTATGTCGACGCCCGGTTATGGGGGGCGCCGGCCGCTTTCGCCGGATTCGCAGTCTATGGCTGGCTGATCGGTTTAGGGCTCACCGGACGCGCTTTGATCTTGCAGGCGGTGCTGAACATCACCAACGCCGGCTTGTCCGTGTTGTTTGTACTCGGCTTTGACATGGGCGTGGCCGGCGTCGGCGCAGCCAGCGCCGCAGCGCAATGGCTGCATCTTCTGGCGGCGGGCGGTCTTATTGTCATGATCTTGCGCAATCGCGGCGCGGCGCCCGCCAGCGCACTCTTTGACGGGGCCGCCATACGCCGTCTGCTTTCGGTCAATCGCGACATCTTCCTGCGCACGATGGCGCTCTTGGCCGGGTTCACCTGGTTTAACATCGCCAGCCTGCGCGAGGGGGCGGACGTTCTGGCGGGCAACGCCATTTTGATGCAGTATATCTCGATCTGCGCCTTTTTCCTCGACGCTTTCGCCCATGTGACCGAAGCCGAGACCGGCCGCGCAGCCGGGGCGAAGGACTGGAAACGCCTGTTACGCGCCTTCCGGCTGACCAGCGAGCTGGCGCTGGGTTTTTCGATCGCGCTCAGCCTCGGCTTTTTGCTGCTGGGCGATCAGTTCATCATGATGATGACCACTGACGAGGCCACGCGCGCCACTGCCCGCAGTTTCCTGATCTGGTGCGCGCTGACACCGCTCCTGGGCATGCCCAGCTGGCAATTGGACGGGTTGATGATCGGCGCCACCCGAGGCCCGCTCATGCGCAACGCCATGATCGCAGCACTGGTGATTTACCTGGCGCTCGACGCGGTGCTGCGGCCGGCCTTCGGCGCTCACGGGCTCTGGCTGGCCTTTCTGGCGTATTATGTGGCCCGGGCCGGAACCTTGATGGTTGGCTGGCCGGGCCTCAAGCGCAGCTTTATGACCTAGACGTCGACGCCCACCGCCTCTGACACATGCTCGAACCCGTCCGCTTTCAACAGCGCCGCCAGACCGTCGCGGATTTTCAGCGCCAATCCCGGCCCCTGATACACCAGGGCTGTGTAGAGCTGAACGGCGTTTGCGCCGGCGCGGATCTTGGCATAAGCCGCTTCCGGCCCGTCAATCCCGCCCACGCCGATGATGGGCAGGTCCGGTCCGGTGCGTTGACGGAACTGGCGCAGAACCTCGGTGGAGCGCGTCTTGAGCGGCAAGCCAGAAAGACCGCCCGCCTCGCCCTTATGGGCGCTTTTCAGGCTGTCAGGACGTTCCAGCGTGGTGTTGGAGACGATCAGGCCGGACAGGGCGTGAACCTGAACCGCTTTGACGATGGCGTCGATATCGGCCTCGACCAGATCAGGCGCGACTTTCAAGAACACCGGTTCCGCCCAGCGCGCGTCATTGACCCGCTTCAATAGCTCGTCCAGCGCATCCCCGCTTTGCAGCGTGCGCAGACCCGGCGTATTGGGCGAGGAAATATTGACGGTGAAGAAGTCCGCCAGCCCCGACAGCGCCTTTAGAAGAACCGCATAGTCATTCGCCCGGTCTTCAGAATCCTTGTTGGCGCCCAGATTGACGCCCACAGCCCCCATCACTTTTGAGGGACTGTCCTGGCGCGCTTCGAGCCGAGCTTTGACCGCTTCCAGGCCCTCATTGTTAAAGCCCATGCGGTTGATGACCGCCTTGTCTTCGCGCAGGCGAAACAGGCGCGGCTGCGGATTGCCATGCTGCGGGCGAGGCGTCACGGCGCCCACTTCCACAAAGGCGAAGCCGGCGTTGAGCAAGGCGTCCGGCGCCTCGGCGTTCTTGTCGAACCCGGCGGCGAGCCCGACCGGATGGCTCAACTCCATACCCGCCAGTGCGGTTTTCAATACCGGGTCGGCGGTCGAGCGCGACTTGGGGCCGAACCCGGCCTTCAGACCCATCAAGGCCGTGCGGTGCGCCGTCTCGGCCGGCAGCAGGGTGAGCAGTTTGGCGAGGGCGTCACTCATCGGGTCAACTCCGAAGGCAGACGCCAGCCGCCGCGCTCATCACGTTGCAGCAAGTGAATGCCGGTGATCGCGCTGAACGGGATGTCGCCATAGATGTGAGGGAACAAGGCGCCGCCGCGGGAGTTTTCCCATTTCAGCGTCTCGCCCAAGGCTGCGGTATCGATCTCGGCCACCGCCAGACGTTCCGCGTCGGCATAGTGCAGCTGCAGCGTGTCCGCGAGCTGGTCCAGCGACGAGGCGTGGATGAAGCCGTCAGCCTTGTCATGGGCTTCGCCTTCATAAGCGCCGGCGAGGGAAGCCGCGGCCAAAGCCGCCGGATCAGCGATGCGATAAATAAGCTCGGTCATGACACAGGCCGATACGACGCCCACGGGTTTGGTGCAAGCGTGAGACCCCTCTGACTGCGCCTGTAATCGCCCCTGGCATTTCTCAAGGATTTTTTTCCTGCTATAAGAGCGGCGAGAGTCGCGTTATACGGTATGCTCATGCTGACCCACGCCCAGATCTGGAACGGGATAGACCGGCTGGCCAACCGCGTCGGCCTGACGCCGTCCGGGCTGGCGCGCCGCGCCGGGCTGGATCCGACCACTTTCAACCCTTCCAAACGCAAAAGTGCGGACGGCGCAAAACCGCGCTGGCCCTCCACTGAGAGCCTCGCCAAGGCGCTGGACGCCACCCATGTCGGGTTTGACGAGTTCGCCGCCCTCGCCATGGGCCGCAGCCAGGGCCGCTCCGTGCCGCTGATCGGTTTCGCCCAGGCCGGCGATCATGGCTATTTCGACGATGCCGGTTTCCCGTCAGGCTCGGGTTGGGAAGACATCCTGTTTCCCGGCGAGGAGGGCGATGGCGCCTATGCGCTCGAGATCTCAGGGGAGTCCATGGCTCCCGTCTATCGCCATGGCGATCGTATCGTCGTTAGCCCTGAAGCGCCGCCGCGCCGCGGCGACCGGGTCGTGGTGAAAACCCGCGAGGGTGAAGTGATGGCCAAGGAGCTGGGCCGCGTGACCGCCGACAGCGTCGAGCTGATCTCGCTCAACCCTGTTTATGACAACCGCAATCTGGCCACGCGCGATATTGTGTGGATGGCCCGCATTGTCTGGGCCAGCCAATAGGCCAGCGCCCCCGCACCAGAAGACGCGAGGGGCTGAACGTCAAAGATATCTCAAGTGGAGCGCTTCGGCGCGTATTCGAACACCTCGGTCAGAGGGATTTCAAACACGGCGGCGATCTGAAACGCCACTTCGAGCGAGGGCGAATACTTGCCCTGTTCAATGGCCAGGATCGTCTGCCGTGTGACGCCGACCCGCTTGGCGAGCTCGGCCTGGGTCATTTCGCCCGCGTGAAAGCGAAGCTCGCGAATGCGGTTCTTGATCTGGGTGGATTTGGCCAAGGCTTACACCCCCACCCGGTAATCAATCGCACGCTGGACCCCCTTGTAGATTTCAGAAGCCGCCAAGCCCGCCAAAACCATGTGCGCGACCCAGTACACCTCAAACCCCAGCCAGGCGAGGTTCAGCGCCAGGATGGCGCCAGCGCCCAGCACATAACCGGAGCGCGCGTCGGCGCGCATCTCGATGAACCTGTCGCGTTCATCCGCTTCATCAGTATCGTCTGGCGACCAGACCGCGACGGCGATATGGGCGATGATCGCGTAGAAGATGATCGCCGCTGTCAGCCCGATAAAGGGCATGCCCAGCTGGGACGGCTCCGCTTCGCCCCGGATCAGAGCGACGCCCAGATCACCGAAATAGCCGCCAAAGACCAGCACCAAGATGACCGTCATGACCAGATTGCTTTTTTCTTGAAACGACATGTCAAACTCCTTTGATCTAATGTCGAATTTTTTTGACAAGGCAAGATGTAAAGACACGCAGACATAATGTCAAATATTTTAGACCTTGTGGCCTATTTTTTTGATACGAAGGCGTTGGAGTTATGCTAAAGCGCTGAAATCACTCTTCGAGTAGACGCACCGCTTCGGCCTGAGCCGCATCAGGGTCCGTGTTCAGCTGGTCCAGAAGATGTGTTGAAAGCGCTGCAACCGCCTGCCCCACCGCATCGGCTTCAGCGGTGTCGAGCGCCCGGTTCAGCATGCGCGTCGCCTCCGCGCTGTGGACGACCGGATCGGAAGCCACCAGCGCGACCGCAAAGCGATAAGGGATGGCGGCGGGCGCGCCGTCCATCTCAACCGACTGACGCATCAGGGCAAGGCCCTCCGCCTCATTGGCGTCGAACATGCCTTCACCTGCCCGGCGCACAACCTCGAGATGCCAGGCGCCCAGCATCGCCGGCGCCCAGGGCTCTGAGGGATCAAGCGCCAAGGCTTCCACCATATGGTCGCGCCCGCGCTGGGGCAGGCCCATCATCACGGCGCGCACCGTGTTCACATAGCGGCTCTGATAGCCAAGCCCGGCAGCAAGGCGCAGATGCGCCTGGGCGTTATCAGGCTCCAGCGCCAATGCCGCCTCTGCATAGTCTTGCGCGCGCAGCGCCGCCTGACGCCGCTCCCGGCGCGACAGGCCGTCCGCCTGATCGAGCGTAATGGGCATCAGCGCGGCTTCAGACGCAAGGATCAGGGCCGCCACATCAGAGACCTGGCTGGCGGCTGCGCTCTCCGCGACGCCCCATTGACCCGTCTCAAACGCCGTCATCGCCGGCGCAGGCGGCTGAGCAGACGCAGAAGCTGAGGCGAACAGAAAACAGGCGGACAGGCAAAGCGCTCTGAGCATGTAACCTCACACGGGCAACAGGGCGAATGGCGCGCCATTGAGGCGATCTGCATTCCCTGCTCAAATAGATCATGGGGGTGAGGAGACGACAATCATGTTGACGATCATGACTTTGGTTTTGGGTCTGCTCGTCGCCACCCAAGGCGCAGCCCTCTCTGAGCGTTGGCATGACTACCCGGCCTGCTCCCTGCTTGAGACGGCCCAGCCTTCACGAGACCTGACCAGAGAGAAGATCGATGCGGGCCTTCAGGCGTGCGCCCTGCCTATGGACGGCATTACCGCTCACGACGCAGCGCGCGTGCTTGGCGAGTCCCGCTTCGCGTTTGAGGCGGAGTCGGAAAGCGGTGTTCTGACCCTCTATGCCCGCCCCCATGATATGAACGCCCGTTTGCGGCTGTCCGGGTTGAGCGTTGAGCTGACGCCAATCAGCGACACGATCGCTGCTGGCCGGTTTCGTCTGTTGCACATGAACAGCGCCATGCTCACCTTCTACCTGCCGCCGAACCTTGCAGAAAACGGGCGTTTCCAGATCGTGACCTGGCGAGGGCCGGACGCCCCGCCCCTTCGGATGCGGGTGGAGACACTGGAGGGTCGAATTGATCAGGCTGAGCTCTATAGCGAGGCTCTGAGCGAGACCCGTCGGCTGGAAATCTACACCCCGCCGGGCTTTGATCCGGCTGCAGGCCCCTACCCGGCAATCTTCATGGCGGATGGCGGAGAGACGGCTTACTTCGCCCATCTGATTGAAACAGGAATTCAATCTGGCGAGCTGGAGCCTCTGGTCGTCATCGGTCTGGTCTCTGGCCATTGGGGCATTGTCGACGAAATTGATCCGACAGTGGACTGGCGAAGCGCTGATTATCTGCCCGGCTGGTATGAGGCCGAACCCCGATTCGAGCAGCATATGCGTTTCGTGATCGAGACCGTCGCGCCCTGGGCGGCCCATCATTACGCGATCAGTGAAGACCCGGCGCGTCGGCTGGTCATGGGACATTCCAATGGCGGTGTGTTCGCGCTCCACGCCGGCTATCGTCATCCGGACCAGTTTGGCTGGGCCTTCCCGTTCTCACCGGGTCGTGTGGCGCTTGATACGCTCGACTTTGAGACGGAGCAGCAAGCTCGCTTCCGGTTCGGCGTCGGACGCTATGAGCCGCGCTTTCATGTCTCCGCCCGAAACAGCCACGCACTCTTGAACGAGCGCGGCTATGACAGCGAATTCTCTGACTTCTCGGCCGGTCACACAGACGATATCCGCAACGCCGTCCTGATCGACTGGCTAGGCGAAGTCTTCCCCGGCCCTTGATCATATTCGGAGCAAAACGCTCGCATCATTGTGAAAAATCCTCATGAGGCGCTGGCGGTCAGCCCCCGTACAAACAGGCTGACGCCATGACGCGTCCAACAAAAGCACAACCATGAGGAAGCCTTAATGATACTCGCCGTCACTCACGCCTTGATGATGACGCTCAGCCTGGCCCAGGCCGAACAAACCCCGCCTTATGAGTGGAACCGGTATCCGCTGTGTGAGGATGTCGAAGCTCATGCCCCGGCTCCAGAGAGCCTTGAAGCGCGCCAACGCGCAATCGCGCTCGAGGCCTGCCAGCTTCCCACCGATATGATCCGCGTTTCAGATGTAGATGCGGGTCTGAACGGACAGAGCCTCGCCCTGTTGCCGGATCTAGAACGCTCAACTCTGACCCTGTTGGCCCGGCACGATGACGACGCCAATCTGGGCGTATTGGGCACGTTCAGAATGCCGCTCACCGCGATCGGAGAAGGGCGTTATGCGGCCCGGCTGAGACTGGCCCACATGGACACCGCGCTCATGACGGTGGTCTTGAATTCTGAATCGCCGACCGTAAGCGCCGAGCCGGTCTTCTGGCGGGGGCCAAACGCGCCCGACCAGGCTCCGCGCCAGTCTGAGCTCATGGGTCGGATTGAGCAGCATGAGGTCTTCAGCGAGGCGCATGGCGAAACCCGGCGGGTCCATGTCTATCTGCCGCCCGCACATGATCTGGAGGCCGGGCCTTATCCCGTGGTGTTCATGACCGACGGGGCGGAAACCGCGCATTTCGCCCATCAGGTCGAAGCGGCCATAATGGCTGGCGAACTCGCACCCCTCATCATTGTGGGCGCCCTGTCCGGTCAGTCGGGCGTCGTGGAGGACATGTCAGACTTCCCCACCGATCTGCGGGCGGCGGACTATCTGGCGGGCTGGTATGAGGGCGAACCCCGCGCGCAGGAGCATTTGCGTTTCTTCGCCGACGAGTTGACCGACTGGGCGTCCGAGCACTTCGGGGCGAGCACTCAGCGAGCGGATCGCGCCGTGCTGGGCTTTTCAAACGGAGCCAGCTTCGCACGGGACGCCGGCTACAGACGCGGCGACGCCTTTGGTTGGGTGATGGCCTATTCACCCGGGCGAGGTCCAATTCGCAGCGTAGAGTCCATAGACCATCCCCGGGCTTCGTTCCGTTTCGCCGCCGGGCGGTATGAACCGGGCTTCCTGCTGTCCTCTGAACTCACTCATAACACCCTGAGCGAGGCGGGCTATGACAGCCGCCTCACCCTGTTCACCACCGGCCATACGCGCGATGTCCGCGATGTGGTGCTGGCGGACTGGCTGGGCGAAGCCTTCGCCCCGCCCTCGCCCTGATCAGAGCACCCGGCCCGCAACGGCGTCGAGCTTGGACAAAAGTGCCGGATCGCGTTTGTCAGGCGCGGTGATGATGGCGTATTCCAGCGCCTTCTCGATGCCTTGCGGGCTGTCCGTGCGCTCGGTCGCAGCCATCGTTTTCACGAGGTTGCGCACCAGCGCATGGGCGTGGGCGGTGTTGGCGTGCATGGTCTTGAGAATGTCGGAGATGTCGACATCCGCATCCTCAGCGCGCCAGCAATCATAATCGGTGACCATGGACACGCTGGCATAGGGCAGCTCGGCTTCGCGGGCCAGCTTGGCTTCAGGCATGTTGGTCATGCCGATCACGCTGCAGCCCCATTGACGATAGAGCTGGCTTTCCGCACGGGTGGAGAATTGCGGGCCTTCCATCACCAGATAGGTTCCGCCGCGCTGCACGGTCTCGACCCCCGCCGCTTCCGCCGCATCCGCCGCCATGGCGGACAGGCGCGAACAGACCGGATCCGCCATCGCCACATGGGCGACGCAGCCTTCAGAGAAGAAGCTCTTGGTGCGCGCAAAGCTGCGGTCGATGAACTGGTCCACCACCACAAACGCGCCCGGCGCCAGCTCTTCCTTGAGCGAACCAACCGCTGACAGAGACAGCACGTCCGTCACGCCGGCGCGCTTCAAGGCGTCGATATTGGCGCGGTAATTGAGATCGCTTGGCGGAATGCGGTGGCCTTCGTCATGACGCGCCAGGAACACCAGCTCCACGCCCTCGAGCGTGGCGTGAACCAGCGCGCTGGAGGGATTGCCCCAAGGCGTGCCCACCGTCTCCCGACGCACATTGTCCAGCCCGTCCAGACCATAAAGACCGGACCCGCCGATAATCCCGAGTTTCCAGCTCATTCTTCGGTTCTCCAGTATGAATCAGGCACGCCCGGCGCCCAATGATGGATCTCCGCCCAGCTTTCCGCGGACCGAAGCACGGTCGAGATGAAAGGGCGCTTGATCGCCTGATATGCGGACCGGTCGCTTCGAGTCTTGTCCGCTAACGCCATTTTGAAGTCGCCATAATCCCGGCGCGCACTCTCATTGTCGCGCAGGAAGTCGCGCATCAGCAACATGTTGCGCGCGCCCGCCGCGCCATTGCGCCGGATGTGGATGTGCAGGCGGCGCTGGCCCCTGGCCTCTCGGAAATAGACCTTGCGCCAGTCGTCCTGTCCCAGCGAGGGCGGGGTGTCGAGATTGGGGTCGTCGCCAGTATTGTCAGGGTGGTGAACAAACCCCGCCGTCTTCATGGCGTGCACCAGACCGGCGTCATCCAGGTCAATCACCAGCGCCTGAATGTCGATCACATCCTTGGCGGCCAATCCCGGCACCGCTGTCGAGCCCACATGGTCGACCCGCAAGGCGCGAGAGCCCAGGGCGACGCACACGGCGTCGGCAAAGCCCAGACCTTCTTCCGCCCAGGCGGGGTCAGGGGGAGAGACATGGATTGGATCGCGGCTCATGCTCGGTCCTTTAACACCGGTCGCCTGGATAAGAAACGGGCCGCCCGGCTGTCCGGACGGCCCGCAATCTTGCTCAGTCAGAGCGTGAGAGCCTAGTGCTTCACGTTTGACCAGACCTGACGATAGGCGGCGTACAGCAAGCCCGCCAGCGCCAGCAGGTAGATCATGACCATCAGGCCCATCTTCTTGCGCTGTTCCATGTGCGGCTCGGACGCCCAGGTCAGGAAAGTGACGAGGTCGTGCGCCATCTGTTCCTTGGTGGCCTCGGTGCCGTCAGCATACTCCACCAGGCCGTCCTGCAATTGCGGCGGCATGGCGATGAGTTTGCCAGGCATGTAAGGGTTGTAATACTGGCCGACGCCGACATCGATATCGTCGGGGACTTCATAGTCATAGCCCAGCATCAAGGAGCGGATGTATTCCGGGCCATGGTGGCGCGCTTTCACGATCACCGAAAAGTCCGGCGGAATGGCGCCGCCATTGGACGCTGCAGCCTGCGCATCATTGGCGTACGGGCTCGGGAACCGGTCCGCCGGACGACCGGGGCGTTCGAACATGTCGCCATATTCGTCAGGGCCGTCTTCGATGAAATACTCCGCCGCAATGGCCCGCACGATCGGGTTGTCATTGGGGTTGGGGTATTCTTCAGAGTAGAACGGACCGCCCTGTTCGCCCAGATTGCGCAGGTGCAGTTGCTCCATCCCGTGACAGGCCGAACACACTTGCTGATACACCAGGAAGCCGCGTTGCAGCTCGCCACGGTCATAGCTGCCGAACGGCCCTTCCCAGGACCAGGTATGCTCTTCGGGTTCGTAATACTCGCCCGCGCCCATGGCGGCCGGGGTCGCCAGCGCCAAAGCGCCAGCAGCCACGGTGAGGAGGCGTTGGATCGTTTTCATCTATCGCTCTCCTTATTCAGCCGGAACGGCGGACGCCGCCGACATGTCTTTTTTGCCTGAACCCAGCACCGATTCCTCGATCGAGGCCGGGCGTTGGGTCGGTTTCTCGATGAATCCCAGAAGCGGCAGGATCACCAGGAAGTAGGCGAAGTAATACAGCGTCAACAGACGGCCCAGCCACAGGAAGTCCATCCCGACCGCGCCCAGCACCGGCACCTTGTTGTCCGGCAGCTCAGCGCCGCACCAGCCCAGCCCCAGGCACGCGATCACGAAGAACGCGAAGAACCAGCGGCCCAGCGGGCGATAGCGCATGGACCGCACCTTGGAGGTGTCGAGCCAGGGCAGGATGAACAGCACCGCAATGGCGCCAAACATCAAGATCACACCGCCCAGCTTGTCAGGCACGGCCCGCAGGATGGCGTAGAAGGGCAGCAGATACCATTCGGGCACGATATGCGCCGGGGTCACCAGCGGGTTCGCCTCGATATAGTTGTCGGCATGGCCCAGAGCGTCCGGCCAGTAAAACACGAAGAAGGCGAAGATGATCATAAAGACGATGATCGCGAAGCCGTCTTTCACCGTGTAGTACGGGTGGAAGGGCAGCGTGTCCGCCTTGGTCTTCACACTCAAGCCCGTCGGGTTGTTGTTGCCCGGAACGTGCAGCGCCCACACGTGCAGACCCACGATCCCGGCAATCAGGAACGGGATCAGATAGTGCAGAGAGAAGAAGCGGTTCAGCGTGGCGTTGCCCACCGAGAAACCACCCCACAGCCATTCCGTAATCGGCGTGCCGACCAGCGGCAGCGCACCAAACAGATTGGTGATCACCATCGCGCCCCAATAGGACATCTGGCCCCACGGCAGCACATAGCCCAGGAAGGCCGCAGCCATCATGAGCAGGTAGATCACGACGCCCAGAATCCACAACAACTCTCGCGGAGCCTTGTAGGAGCCGTAATACAGGCCGCGCAGCATGTGCAGGTAAACAGCCAGGAAGAACATGGACGCGCCATTGGCGTGAATGTTCCGAAGCAGCCAGCCAAAGTTCACATCGCGGTCAATGCGTTCAACCGATGCGAACGCGTAATCGATGTGGGGCACATAGTGCATGGCCAGCACAATGCCGGTGACGATCTGGATCATCAGGCAGACGGTCAGGATCCCGCCGAAGGTGTACCAGTAGTTCAAATTGCGCGGGGTCGGGAAATCCACGAAGGAATCCCAGCCCAGGCGCACGATCGGCAGGCGCTGATCCAGCCAGCGCTCTACACCGGTTTTGGGTTCGTATGTGCTCGGTCCGCTCATTCTTCGCTCTCCCTAGCCCAGACGCAATGTCGTCGCCGAGATGAAGGTCATCGGCGGAATAGGCAGATTTTCCGGGGCCGGGCCACGGCGAATGCGGCCGGCGGTGTCGTAGTGCGAGCCATGGCACGGGCAGAACCAGGCGTCAAAATCGCCTGCACCTTCAGTCGGAACGCAACCCAGATGGGTGCAGTTCGCGCTGGAGATCATCAGCGAATTGCGCAGGGTTTCGTCTACTTCCACGCCATCATCAATCAGGGCGGTGAATGCAGACCGGTTCTGGTCGGTCGCAGGCGCGTTGTCGTCAAGATTGGCGTTGCGCGCGAGCTGATCGGGAAGGCGAGACACCTCGACGTCCGCAGCTTCCGTAATCTCGGACGCCGTGCGGCGGCGCACGAAGTGCGGACGCTCACGGAACATCACCGTGATTTCCGCGCCTTCTTCAAGCGCGCCGACATTCACCTCGGTGGTGGACAACGCAAGCGTATCCGCCGCCGGGTTCATCTGATCGATGAACGGCCATAGCGTCAGAGCGCCACCGACGCCCACTGCTCCGACCGATGCGATGTAGAGAAAGTCCCGGCGCGACGGCTCGTCGCCGCCGGTCTCAGGATTGCTGTTCACGTCCGTCACGTGCCGACCTCTTGAATTCGAACTGCCCGCCCCGCAGAACCTGGCAGGCCCCACGCACGCTAGCGCGCGATATCAGACTTAGCCTAACGCTGCGACTTTTCCGTGCGACGTGCTGACGCAGCCTCGGTAAGTCTACAACGCAGATAGAGGGGCGGAGTAATGCGCGCCCCTGATTTTTTCAACCTGATTATCCCGTTTCCTGCGCGTGATTTCGCCGCAAACGCAGATTTTCCCCAGTTAAAAACTCACATCAGCGTTCGGATTCAGAGACAGGCTTGGTCTTTACCGCTCGCCGACCGATAAAATCGTGGCCTGAGCGACAGCAATGAGTTTTTCGCCCTCGTCTTGCTCAGCAATGATATCCACACGGACAACAACCTGCCTTTTGCCGGCTTTGATCACTTGAGCCCGGGCGCGAAAGGCGGACCCGATTCCCGGCGACAGAAAATTCACAGTGAACTGTGACGTGACCACGTCGCCCACAACTGTGGCGGCAGCGTACGCGGCGGCGTTATCCGCCAGAAAACCGACCAGCCCCCCATGCAGGAAGCCATGATGCTGGGTCATGTCGTCTTTGCGAAGCACCAGACGCGTCTCGACTTCGCCGGACTCGGCCTTGATGACCTCCAGCCCCGTCCAACGGGTGAAGGGCTGGACCTTGATGACCTCACGAAGCAGTGCGGCATCGGCCACAGGGGCTTCAGGCGGACGTTGTGCGGATGACATGAAAAACCTCCAAAACTAGACCGACCGGTCCACATAGACATCTCCGCCCCCTTCGTACAAGGTCTTGTTCAAGGAGATCTCGCCCATGTCCGCGCCCAAACACCCGTCGACCGCCCGCCCTGCTCGCAAGCACGGGGCGTCGCGGACGCGTCTGATCAGCGCCGCCGCTCAGCTGTTTCAGGAGAAAGGGTTCGCCGCGACCGGATTGTCAGAGATTCTCGACCGCGCCCAAATGCCCAAGGGCTCGCTCTATCATCACTTTCCGGGTGGAAAGGCCGAGCTGGGCGTGGCCGCAATGGAGTCAGCCGGTCAGGTCTTGCACCAGACTTTGACGGCACGCCAAGAAAGCCAGGGAACCTCGGCCGAAGCCATTCGCGCTTTCGCCCAGGATCTGGCCGGTTGGCTGGAAAGCTCTGCGTATACAAGAGGGTGCCCCATCGCCACGGTTGCACTGGAGCAAGCCAATGGCGCCCCGGAACTCGTCGCGGCGATCCGTTCAGCCTTCGATCGCGTTATTCAGGGGCTGGCGGAACAACTGGTCGCTGAAGGCCAGACGCGGGAGCGCGCGCGTCAACTGGCCACGCTGTGCCTGTCAACGCTCGAAGGGGCGCTCATTCTCGCCAGATCGCAGCACTCCAGCGATCCGGTTCGCATGGCTGGCGAAGAGCTTGCGCGATTACTCTCTAATGAGGCGTCAGCCTAGATCAGCCCCGCCCGTTCCAACGCGGCGCTCAAAGGCTCAAAGCGGTCTCCCGCCTCTGCATGAACGCCCGCGGGATCTGCGTTGAGGGCCTCGCTGCGCAGCCAGGCTTCAGCCGCCGCCGCATCGCCATCCACACCGATAAAGGTCGCCACTTCGCGCGCCACGGCTTGCGGATCACTGAGCATGTCTTCGTAGCGCACCGTGAGTATCCGGTCTGGAAAAATCGATTCCCAGTGCTCACACAGACGATTATGGCACGCCAGCACACGGGCAATGTCATCTGGATGGTAGGTCCAGTGCCGCGCCTTGCGAAACCGGGTCTTGTAGATCGACCAGGCCAGATCACGCGGATCACGGAAAATCCGAACCATTTTTGATGCGGGCAGGCAGACGCCGAACGCGCCCGCCGCCATTTCAGACAGCGAGCTGGGATCAATGATCCGTTTCGCAGGCGCCCCCAAGGCTTCCTCGGCCTGCCCCAGATAGCGCTTGGCGACATCGCCCAGCACATTGCGGCCCCATCCGGCTTCGATTGCGGCTGAAATCTCTGACAGGGTCTGATCGCCCAACGATGCGGCGTTGAGCCAGAACAGGCTGTTAGAGCGCATCAGCGTAGCGGTATCATCGTCTGCCGCCAGAACCTGGCTGAGCCACTCCGCGCCGCCGCAAGGCGGTGCGATCAAGAGCACCGGACGCGCGTCAATGACGCCCGCCTCTTCATGCTGGTCGACAAATTGGGGCTCATAACTGGCGATCAGCGCCTTGACCGACTGCTCGTGCCGGTCGGTGTCAAACCCTGTATCGCCCAGACAGAAGGATGCGCCTTCGGCCACACGCATGGCCGCGACAGCGTCCTCGCCCACATCGCGATAGGCCTTGGCCAGGGTATAGGCCAGCACGCCGCGTTGGGTGGAGGACATGTCGGCCGTGTTCTGGATACGCATTTCCTCCAGTGCGGCCAATTCCGCCGAGCCCGATTCAAACGTGATGCATTCCGACAGGCCTTCCCACGCCATGACATCGAACCGATCCAGGCTGATCGCACGCCGAAAACTCAACGCCGCCAGGTTTTTGCGCCCCAGCGCCAGAAGGGCGCGCCCTGCCCGTCTTTGCAAAGCCGGGTCATTGGGCGCTTGAGCGATCAACCTCTCCAGAATGTCGAGCGCTTGCTGATGACGGCCCAGACCGGACAGCGCGGAGACGAGCCAGAGCCAGGATTGCTGATAATTGGGAGAGGCTTGCGTCAGACGTTCCGCGGCCTGCAAGGCGCCGACTTCATCACCGACTTCAAGCGCCAGGCTGGCCACGTCTCCCCATTGACTGCCCAGTTGGGGCGCAGCCTCGATCAGGCGGCGCGCCTCGACAGAGACAGACAACAGGTCTTCACGACGACGCGCGTCGCGCAGGTCAGTCAAAGGGTCAATCATGGCGGTCAGCGATCCACATTCAGACAAGGCGTGATATGGCGGCGCAGACTAATGCCCGCCTCTCGCCTGCGCCAGCGCTTCAGGCGCCGTTTGGACTTGCCAGCGCGAGCCGAGATGTATCTTTTCACTTCGCCTAGAGCCTTGAGGAGCGAGCATGTCTGCAACCGCCAAACCTAGCGCTGATGCTCTGGCTGAGCGTCGCGCCCGCGCCAAAGCCTGGTTTGAGGACCTGCGTGACCGGATCTGCCTGGCGTTCGAAGCGCTTGAAGACGCCGCCGATCCAACCCTCTATCCGGGCGCGGCGGGGCGATTTGAACGCACGCCCTGGACCCGCGGCGACGGCGATGAAGATCTGGGCGGCGGCGTGATGGGCATGATGCATGGCCGGCTTTTCGAGAAGGTCGGCGTGCATGTCTCCACGGTCTATGGCGCGTTCAGCCCCGAGTTCGCCGCCCGTGTGCGCGGCGCTGAAACCGATCCGCGCTTTTACGCGACCGGCGTCTCTCTGATCGCCCATATGCGCAATCCCCATGTGCCCGCCGTGCACATGAACACCCGCTTCATCACCACCACGCTGAGCTGGTTTGGCGGCGGCATGGATCTCAATCCGACCCAGGACTATCAGCGCGACAAGCGCTTTGAGGACAGCGTGCTGTTTCATGAGGCCGCGAAAGCCGCCTGCGACGCCCATGACCCGTCTTACTACTCGCGCTTCACAGACTGGTGTGACGAGTATTTCTGGCTCAAGCATCGCGCGGAGCCGCGGGGCACCGGCGGCATCTTCTACGATCATCTCGACACGGGCGACCATGAGGCGGACTTCGGCTTTACCCGCGATGTGGGCGAGGCCTTCCTGAACGCTTACCCCCAGATCGTCAAAGCGCGCATGGACACGCTCTGGTCCGATGAGGACCGCGAGGAACAATTGGTGCGCCGCGGCCGCTATGCCGAGTTCAACCTGCTTTATGATCGCGGCACGAAATTCGGGCTCGAGACCGGCGGAAACATCAATTCCATCCTGTCCTCCATGCCGCCCCACGCCCGCTGGCCATAAGCGAAATCTTAATCTGCGTTAACGACCGGTTAGCAGACTCATCGAACGCTCTCCTTGAACGGCACCCCGCCTTTGGAGCGTGACATGGTCAATACGGTTGGAACCCAAGGTCCGTATCTGGGCACGAATGGCGCCCATGCGGCGACGCAAGCCGAAAGCGCCAAAACGCGATCTGGCTCCACCGGGCAGGATCAGACGTCTTCAAAAACCAATGACACCGTCAGCCTGTCTGCAGCGGCGCGTGCGGTTCTCAACGGCGCCGCATCGCGCGTAGACGCCCTTCTGGGAGACCACGGAGACGCGATCTTCCGCAACGCCCTGTCCGGCGCCCGCGCCTACAAGGACAATTTCGCCGCCACGCTGGAACAGCCGGGCCTTGATCCAGACATCGCGCGCGACACCCGCAAGAAAATGCTTGAACGCGAACGCGAGGCCTTCACCGCGCCCGAACATACCGGCGACGTCCTGACCCGTGCGCGCGCCTATATCGAGTTCTACGATTCTCTCTCCGAAGACGAACAAAACTCCGACCGTTATCGCGGCACCCGAGAGACCATGCAGGCGATCGTGGAGCAAGAATCGGCCAATGCCGGGGTCGAGGCGCCTGACCTCTCCCTGTCTCAAAGCCCGTTTGATGCGCTCTTGAACGCCCTCTCTGACGGCGAAGGCGGCGTTGCCCAGCGTGACAGCCAGGAGGTGATCGATCAGTTCCGCGCCCGCATGGAAGCCCAGATCGGATCGGAAGCGCGCCAGCGTGAAAGCCAGGATCTGGAGAGCCGCTACGCTACATTACAGGCGCTGATCGAACAGGCCCGTCGCGGCGATGACAAGGCCTATGCGCGGCTGGAAGCCCTGGCGGATAATCGTCTTGAGATCGCCCCGATAGCTGAAAGCGGCACGGACGAATAAGCCCTCAGGGTCAGACAAAGCCCGGCGACCAGCCCGCAGTCAGCAATCCGAAAATAAAGCCCAGCGCAATCAGCGAGGCGGCGACACCGCCCAAAATCAGCCAGTTCGTCATCTGAAGCCAGATTGGATTTGGGGCTTGGCGCGTCTCCAGCGGAGCGCCCAGATTCTTACGGATCGGCTGGTCAGCCCGCATTTCCGCCGCATCTTTTGGCGACCCTGCCGCCCCTGTCGCGAACTGGCACAGCCGAGCCAGCACATCGACCGCCAGCCGTGCGCTGGCTTCATCGTCCATGTGCAGCATCAGGCTGCCTTCGCCGTGGTTCAGCAGCTTACCGTCCCGCTTCGGCACATCGCGCACTGCGGTGATCTTGGAATAACTGCGGATCTCGTCCGCTTCCGCTTCCTCGATATCGTAGGGGCTGTCTTTATCTTCGGGCAGACCGAACAGGACCAGCCGCAACAACATCTCCGCCAGCCCCGCCCGGTCGAGCGCGTTCAGGCGCTGGTCTTTCAGACCGCCGCCATGGGCCAGCCATTTGCCGATCATCTCGATCCGGATCGCCGCCGCCACGCCCTCCGACACACCCTTGAGCGCGGTTTTGTCCAGAGGCGGCCCCGCCAGCCGTCCCAGCCCCTTGGCCGGTCGCTTGTCCTTGGGCGGTTTGGCCTTGACGAACGGTCCGTCCAGCTTGCCCCGGAAATGCACCAGACACTGGTCCAACGCATGCCGCGCCGCGCGCACCGCCGCGCCATGGCGCACTTTGGGGGACAAGAGGTCAGATTCCAAAAGGCGATCCGCTTCCCACAGGCTGCGCGCCGCTTCTGATAGCGACGCAGAGACTTTCAAAGGATCGAGCGTATGCGCCGTGACCTCTTCGCCATTGCGAATCTTGTTGTCCTGCGCGGTCAGCGCCTGATCAGCCTGGCTTTTGAGCGAGAAGAGGATCTGATCAAACTGGCTGTCGCGTTCGCGCGGCCAGTCATCGCGCCGCCAACGGCCCAGCTGGAAATACCAGCGCGACTCCCCGCGCTGAAGTCGCTGGTTCAGATCGCGACTGAACTCGAGCTGCTCCTCGCCGGGCAAGAGATCAAAGAACGCCTCCACATAATCAAAGATCATGAGGTTGGCGGCGATGCTCCATTTCTTGCCATTCAGCGGCTCGCGCGCGCTGACCCCGCCCTCAGCCTGAAAGAGGTTCTCAAAACCCGGTGCGTCCAGAACCGCAGACCAGTGCGCCCGGTTCGCCTGCAAATAGGCGTCCGCCATGATCTGGCGCGCCCGCCTGGGAAGATCCTTGATCTTGCGCTTTTCATTGGCGTTGTTGATGGATTTGTCGAGCTGGATGCGTAACGCCAGTTCGGCGTCCACCAGCGCGTTCTCAACCTCGTCTTCCGTGTAGTTGAGCGCCTTGGCCTTTTCTTCCAGCGCGCGGCGATCGTGCAGGTGCAAATCCGCGGCGAACAACTCGCCGCAGCCGACCCGGGCGCGATAGCGCAGGGAGAAGAGCTCGGACAGGCTCATCCCCGACCCTCGCTCGCCATCGCCAGAAGCGCCGCATGATCCAGTGTGAATCCTGATTCAATCCAGGCCTCTTCAAGCTGGCTCAGAACAGCGCCGAGTTGCGGCCCGGTTTGCAGCCCCGCCTCGATCAGGTCGCGGCCATTGACCGGCAAATCGGGAGCGCGCCAGGCCGCCGCCGTGTGTAAATCCGCCTCCGCATCGCCCTCGCCCTGCGCTTCAGCCAGGCGCAAGCGATCTGACACGGTCTGGGCGCCCAGCACGTAAAGCGCGCGTGAGAGAGCGTGACCATCATGCCCTGGACGCACCTCTCCTGCGCGCGCCGGCGCCGGGCCGCACATGGCGACAAGACGGTCTGTCTCTGCGTTTGACGCTTTCATCTGGTCACACAGGCTACGCACGGCGTCACCCTTTCCCCCGCACAGCGCCGCCGCTCTCAGGAGCGTGTCGGGCGCGCGCCCTTTCCCTCTGTCGGCGTTAATTATGCTTAAGAGAAGGTTTAAGTCGAGCGGTTCCGGCCAAACCGGTTTGAAAACGTGGCCCAGATGCATCGCTTTGACCACAGCACCTGGATCAGGCGCAGCCAGCAGTTTCTTGAGTTCTTTCCACACCCGTTCCCGCGCTAGCTCTGCCAGATTTGGAGCGGCGCGGATGCACGCGGCATGGCCGGCTTCATCCAGAGCGGAGCCATACCAGGCGTTAAACCGGTAAAAGCGCAGAAGCCGCAGAACGTCTTCCACCAGTCTTTGGTCTGGATCGCCAATGAAGACCACGCGCCGCGCTAGGGCGTCCGCAACGCCATTCCAGGGATCAAACAGGCTGCCGTCGCGTCGCGCATAAATCGCGTTCAGACGAAAATCGCGCCGGGCGGCGTCCAGCCTCCAGTCCTTAGTGAAGGCCACCACCGCACGCCTGCCATCGGTGGTCACATCCTTGCGTAGGGAGGTGATTTCAAAAGGCGCGCCATCGACCACAGCCGTTATCGTGCCGTGCTCAATCCCGGTGGGTATCGCGCGTATGCTTGCAGCCTCAAGCGCCGCCAGCGTTTCGTCCGGCGTCGCTTGAGTGGCGATGTCCACATCCTCCACAGGCTCGCCCTGAATGGCGTTTCGCACGCAGCCGCCCACGAAACGCGCCGTGTCGGCGTCAGCGGGACTGATCGCGTCCATGACCGCGTTCGTCGCCGGATCCCTCAGAAAGGCGTGCTGATCGGGATCGAGCTTCATCCCCTCACACCTTCGCTAGATCGCGTCGTCAGCCGGGGGCGGATCACGCTCTTCAAACTGACCGGGGCGGATTTCTCCCTCTTCCAGGCGTGGCGGCTGATAGGCGCCGTCCCGGGAACTGGCGTCGGTTTCCAACACGACCAGAACCACCAACATGATCAGGGCGGCGGCCATGCCGGACAAGACGCCCAGGGTCACAGAGAAGGGCTGTTTAAGCACGCCGGCCGCCGACAACAGTCTCGCGACAATGTAGGGCAACACAAACGCCACCAGCATCAACAGGAATATGCGGGTCATCGAGTGGTCTCCTTTGAACGCCTGATGGGCTCTCCCGGTCGCCCTTGTGCAAAGCGCACGGACAAGGCGCGCAGCATGCCCGCCGTCGCGCCCCAGATATAACGTCCTTTATGCGGCATCGCGTAAAAGCGCCGCAACATGCCGGCGAATTCGCGTTCTTCAAGTCTGTGATTGTCTTTGTCCATCAGGAAATCGAACGGGGTTTCAAACACCTCCGCGACTTCTCCGGGATCGGGCGACAGATCGAAACCCGGCTCGATCACGCCTGCAAAAGGCGTCACGGCATAGCCGGTGCCCGTTTCATAGCTCTCCCATCGCCCCAGCATCGTGATCATGCTCGGAGGCAAACCCACTTCTTCCTCGGTCTCGCGCAGGGCGCATTCGCACAAACTCTCACGCCCCGCCATCTGGCGGCCTCCCGGAAAGCTGACCTGACCGGGATGGGCCTGCAAATGGTCTGCCCGTCGCGTAAACATCACAGTCAGTCCCGCCTCGCGTTTGACCAGCAAGGCCAGAACGGCGGCCGGTTTGAGTTTGCGACCGGCAGGCAGCGTAAGATCCTCGTTCAGATCTCCGTCGCCACGGGTCGGCCGCGCCTCCTGCGGGGCGTCAACCGGGTCCAGAACTGTGCTGAGACGTTTGAGAATGCGGCCCGTCTCAACGCTCATTCGGCAGGCCCCAGAGGGAAGAACACGCCGCGACTCCACACGCCCATGCAAGGCTTGCCGGTCTCGTCCTCGCCGGCTTCAGCGAACTCCACGAGATCATAAAAGGCCGCGCGCGTGATCAGCGCTTCCAGCCGCCCGCGCACATGCACAAAAGGTTCCGGCTCGCCATCTGCTGAGATTTCAACGCGAAGTGGATGTTCAGGGCCGGCAATCACCGCGTCATCCATATTGGTCAGAAAAGCCAGTTTCTGATCCGGGCCAGAGCCTGACCGGTCCACGCGCACGGCAGTGAAGGGCGCGGCCTCGACCTTGATTTTGATTTTCTCGACCGGAGTGACGAGATAGGTCTCGCCATCCTCATCCTTCCGCAGAATCCGCGCGAACAGTCTGACGAGTTTTTCCCGCCCGATTCGCGCGCCTTCATGCCACCAGCTGCCGTCGCGGCGAATGACGAGATCCATCTCCCCGCAATACTCCGGCTCCCACCGATCCACCGGGGGATAGCCGTCTGCGGTGTCGATCGCTTCCGCCGCCGAGAGCAGCGACTGCATTGCATCTTGTTCAGACTTCGGTGCGCCCATGGACACCTCCTCTGGCTGCGGCCATGTTTGAGGTTAGAAAACAGCCTCGTTCAAGGATGTAAGCCGATGCCCACCTCGAAGGAAGACGTACAGGCGCTTTCAGCACGCGCAGACGCTGCAACCGCCCGCCTGGCCGAGGTTCGCCACTCCATCGCCCGTTCCATTATCGGGCTCGATGACGTGGTCGAACAATCACTCGCCGTAATTCTGTCAGGCGGTCACGGCCTGCTGGTCGGCCCGCCAGGCGTGGCGAAAACTCGCCTGGTGCATGCGCTGGCGGTGGTCACAGGGCTTGAGGACAAGCGGGTGCAGTTCACACCCGACCTGATGCCGGCGGATATTCTGGGCTCTGAAGTGCTCGACCAGGACACCGACGGCAAACGCCATTTCCGCTTCATTCCCGGCCCGGTCTTCTGCCGCTTGCTGATGGCGGACGAGATCAACCGCGCCAGCCCGCGCACTCAGGCCGCGCTTTTGCAAGCGATGCAGGAAGGCTTCGTCACGGTAGCGGGCGCGCGGCATGATCTGCCTCAGCCCTTCCACGTGCTGGCGACCCAGAACCCGATCGAGCAAGAGGGCACCTACCCGCTGCCCGAAGCGCAGCTTGACCGCTTCTTGATGCAGATCGACGTGCCCTATCCTGACAAGGATCAGGAGCGCGCCATCTTGCTGGCCACCACCGGATCTGAAGACGCGGTCGCCGAGCCGGTTCTGAACGCTCAGGAAATCCTCGACCTGCAACAGCTGGTGCGCGCCATGCCGGTAGGCGAAGCCGTTCTGGACGCCATTCTGGCGCTGCTCGAACAAGCCCGCCCGGACCGCTCCAATGACCCAGATGTTCGCGAGGGCGTGAGCTGGGGGCCGGGCCCCCGCGCCGGTCAGGCGCTGATGCTGGCCGTGCGCGCCCGCGCCTTGCTGCAAGGTCGCCTCGCGCCATCTACCGAGGACGTGCTCGCACTCGCCGAGCCCGTGCTCAAGCATCGTATGGCGCTCAGCTTCGCCGCCCGGGCCGAGGGCCTGCAGCTGGACGCCCTGATCAACCGCCTTGCGAAAGCCGCCGCGTAACCCTTGATGAGCCAGGCTCCCGCCCCTTCCCGACTGACCCGCCTGCGCCATGATGCGGAGCACGCGGCGGCGCGCTTTCCGGCGCTGCTGGCCGAGGCCGAGCGTATCGCCGCCAGCGTCGCCCATGGCGTGCACGGCCGGCGACGCGCGGGTCAGGGCGAGACTTTCTGGCAATACCGCCATCACCGGCCTGAAGACGGCGCGCGCTCTGTGGACTGGCGCCGCTCGGCCCAGGGCGATCATCTGTATATTCGCGAAGTGGAATGGGAGGCGGCGAACGCCATCTATTTCTGGCGCGACGGGTCCGCTGGCATGCAGCTTCATTCGCCAGGACTCCCTTCGAAAGCCGAGCGCGCCTCGGTGAACCTCATGGCCATCGCGAGCCTTCTGAGCCGAGGCGGTGAACGTCTGTCCGTGCTGGGGGAAACCGGCCGCGCCCGCGCAGGCCGCACCGGGTTTGAAACCGTCAGCCGCGCATTGGCCTTGGGCGAGGGAAACGCGGATAGCGTTGAGGCTGCGGACTTGCCGCGCCATGCCCGGCTTGTGATCGCCAGCGATTTCCTGGACCCGATCGAGACCTGGCAGGCCCGGCTGAGTCGTTTCGCCGCCCAAGGCGCCAGCGGCGCCGTGTTGCGCCTGATCGACCCTGCCGAAGATGATTTCCCGTTCAAGGGCCGCACCCGATTTGAAGCAGCGACCTCTGGTGTGGACAGTGTGTTGTTCGGCCGGGCCGAAGACGCCCGATCCGCCTATCGCGAGGCCTGGAGCCGTCATGGCGCGCAGCTCAACGATCTGGCGCGTCAGTATGGCTGGCGGCTGATCACCCATCGCACTGATCGTCCTGCGGCGAGCGCCGTGCTCGCCCTTTACCAAGCCCTGTCAGAGCCCCGTTCATGATCAGCCTGGGTCCGCTCGCCTTCGCCGCGCCCTGGGCGCTGGCCGCCTTCGCAGTCTTGCCGCTGCTGTGGCTCTTGCTGCGCGCCACGCCGCCCGCTCCGGCGCGAATCGTCTTCGCGCCGCTGCGCCTGTTGCAAAACCTCGCACGGACGCCGGAAACCCCGCAATCCACGCCCTGGTGGCTTCTGGTGCTGCGGCTGCTGATGGCGGCGTTGGTGATCCTGGCGCTGGCGCGACCGATCCTGAGCCCACAGACGGACATCAGTACAGATCGCCCGCTTCTGCTGCTGGTGGATGACGGTTGGCGGTCCGCGCCTGACTGGCCGCAAATGCAGGCTCAGGCCCGCAGCCAGCTGATCGCGGCGCGCAGCGAAGGCCGGGATGTTCTGCTGGTCTTCACCGCCGCGTCCGCGAACCAGAGCGATCTGTCCTTCGGCCCCGCCAGCAACGCCCTCGCCCGCCTGAACGCGCATGAGCTGCGCGCCTGGCCGCCCGCTCGCGATGTCACAGCAGAACGCCTTGAAACAGGTCTGAGCGTACAAGGCGCGCCTGAACGCTTTGACACTGTGTGGATCACCGACGGCGTCTCAAACGACGACCAAGATCGCGCGTTGGCGCGCATACTCAGCGCCTCAGGTTCGGTGACGATCGTCTTGCCCGAGCCTGAGCGCACCGCCATAGGCCTGACGCGCGTCGGGGTGGAGCCGGACGGCTTCACGGTCCGGCTGGTGCGCGCAGACAGCGACACTGCGCGCCTGGTCACCCTGACCGCCACGGGCGCCGATGGGCAGGCGCTGGCGCGACTTGAGGGCGTGTTTGAAGCCGGTGAACAGCGCCTGGATCTGTCCGCCAGCCTGCCGCTCGACCTGCGCAATCAGATCTCCCGCCTGGCGCTGGACCGCTTCGGGTCCGCGGGCGCAACCCATATCACCGGAGACCGCTGGCGCAGGCCGCGCGTGGGTTTGCTGACGCCGGAGACCGGCGGCGACCGGCAACCGCTTTTGTCTGATTATCATTACGCCCGCGAAGCGCTGGCGGGATCCTCAGAACTTGTGAGCGGCGATCTCGACACAGTGTTGGGCACAGAGCCTTCGGCGCTGGTCATGGTCGACAACGCCCGTCTTGAGGATGATCGTCTGACCGCCTTTGTCGAAGAGGGCGGCCTGCTGATCCGGTTCTCCGGTCCCAACCTCGCCACCCGCGCCGATGATCTGTTGCCCGTGCGACTGCGTGAAGGCGGGCGTTTGTTTGGCGGCGCAATGGCGTGGGAAGATCCCCAGCGCCTTGCAGATTTCCCCGATGAGAGCCCGTTCACAGGGCTGGCGGTGTCCAGCGAAGCGCAGGTGACCCGCCAGGTTCTGGCCGAGCCCGGCCCCGATCTCGACGCCAAGGTCTGGGCGCGCCTGTCTGACGGCACGCCACTGGTGACCGCCGACAGGCGCGGGCAAGGCTGGATCGTGCTCTTTCACGTCACCGCCGGTCCTGACTGGTCGTCCCTGCCCCTGTCCGGGCTGTACCCGGCCATGCTGGAACGGGTCTTGTCGCTCAGCGGCGGCGCGGACCCGACCCCGCCCCAGGGCGGCGCCTGGGGGCTTGAGCGTCAACTGACCGCTGAGGGGCTGTTGACGGACCCCACCGGCCAATCACAGATGATCGCTGCGGATCAGTTTACCCAGGCGCGCGCCAGCGCCGAGACCCCCCCCGGCGTCTGGAGCCTGGGCGCAGCGAGCGCCGCGCTGAACGTGATGCAGCCCGGCGATGATCTGGACTTGATGGCGCGCGATCTGCCCGGCGCGACCTATCGGACGGGCGATGGCGCAATCGAGACGCGACTGGCGGGGCCGCTCTTGAGCCTGGCGCTCATCATCTTGTGTCTTGATGGCCTGATCACCCTGGTCCTGTCCGGGCGCATGCCCTTCGCCACCCGCAATCTCGGTGCGATCGCTTTGCTCGCGCTGGCCTTTGGGGGCCTGCCGCAAGACGCCCACGCGCAAGGCGTCACTGGGATCGACCAGCAAGCGCTCGAAGTCCGCCTCGCCTATGTGCGCACAGGGGATGCGCGCATTGACGAACTGAGCCGGGCAGGTCTCGCAGGACTCTCGCGTGAAAGCACGCGGCGCAGCGCAGTCGAACCCAGCACGCCCGCTGGCGTTGATATCGAGACCGACGACATCCTGTTCTATCCGATGATCTACTGGCCGGTGACCGAAGACGCTGAGGCGTTGTCGCCTGAGGCTGCGGCCCGCGTCACCGCCTATATGAATGCGGGCGGGCTGATCGTCTTTGACACCCGCGACGGGCGCGCCAGCGGACGCGGGCTCGCCCCGCATCCCGGGCTGGTGCGGCTATTGGATTCCGTCGAAGTGCCGCCACTGCAGCAAATGCCTGATGATCATGTGCTGGGCCGGGCGTTCTATCTTCTGACAGACTTCCCCGGACGCTATCCCGACACCCGGATCTGGGTGGAAGCCAATCCTGAAAGTTCGGGCCGCGACGGCGCCTCCTCGGTGGTGATCGGCTCGGCGGACTGGGCCTCCGCCTGGGCGATTGACGAACAGGGACGCCCGCTCGCCCCGGTGGAAGGCGGCCCGCGACAGCGCGAGCTGGCCATCCGGTTCGGGGTCAATCTCGCCATGTACGCCCTGACCGGCAACTACAAGGCCGATCAGGTGCATGTCCCCGCCATTCTCGAACGTTTGGGGCAGGATTGATGGATGCTGTAACGCTCTCCCTCTCTCCGCTCGTCCCGCCGGCTCTGGCCTATGGGCTGGGTGCGCTGGCGCTGGTTGTGGCGGGCTTTGCGCTGGTGCGCGGTCTGAAAGGCTGGCTGTGGCGGGCGCTGGCGGCGCTGGTGCTGACGGGCGCGTTGCTCAACCCCGCTTTGGTGCAGGAAACCCGCGAACCGCTAAGCGATGTGGCGGTGCTGATCACAGACGATAGCGCCTCCATGCAGATCGGAAGCCGCAGCGACGCCTCAAATCAGATCGCTCAAGCTGTGCGCTCCCTGGCGGAGCGTGATCCGCTTCTGGACCTGATCGAAGTCACAGGCGGCGCCTCCGAAGACGGCACCCGCCTCAGCCGCGCCCTCCAGCAGGGCCTGTCGCAAGCCCCGCGCAACCGGCTGGCCGGGGTGATCATCGCCTCTGACGGTCAGGTGCACGATACGACGCCAACCGCAGAGGAACTGGGGCTGGATGCGCCCGTGCATCATTTCCTCACCGGCGACCCGGACGCGCGCGATCGGCGGCTGATCGTCTCTTCGGCGCCGCGCTATGGCCTGGTGGGCGATCCGGTCAGCTTCACGCTGCGCGTCGAGGATGAAGGCGCCGCGACCGGCACGGCCATGGTCAATCTTTATGTCGATGGCGGCGACCCGATCAGCGCGCGCGTGCAGATCGGTCAGGATGTGACCGTGCAGGCCGAGATCGCCAATCGCGGACCCAATGTGGTCGAAATCGAGGTCGAGCCCGGTCCCGGCGAGCTGTCTTTGATCAATAACCGTGCAGCCGTGAACGTCACCGGCGTACGCGACCGCTTGCGCGTGCTCCTGGTGACAGGTGAGCCGCATAACGGCGCGCGCGCCTGGCGCAATCTTCTGAAATCTGATCCCAGCGTCGATCTGGTGCACTTCACCATTTTGCGCCCGCTGGACAAGGATGACAGCGTGCCGCCCAATGAGCTGGCGCTGATCGCCTTTCCCGTATTCGAGCTGTTCCAGCTGAGCTTGCAGGAATTTGATCTGGTCATTTTCGACCGCTATCGCCGCCGCGGTATTTTGCGCCCGCTCTATTTCGACAATATCGCCAATTATGTAGAGAATGGCGGCGCGCTGCTGGTGACCACCGGCCCGCCCTTCGCCGGCCCTGAGAGCGTCGCGCGGTCGCCGTTAGCCAGCGTTCTGCCTGCCGTACCGACGGGACAAATCAGCGAAGAGCGCTTCACGCCGCAAATCAGCGATATCGGCGAAAGACACCCCGTCACCCGGCCCATGCTGAGCGGACAAGGCGAGTGGGGCCCCTGGTTCCGCAGCATCGGCGCCCGCGCCCTCTCCGGCGAGACACTCTTGCAGGCGCCCAATGGCGATCCTTTGCTGACCCTGTCGCGCGAAGGTCAGGGCCGTGCGGCGATCCTGCTGTCTGATCAGGCCTGGCTGTGGGCGCGCGGTTATGAAGGCGGCGGCCCCCATGACGAGCTGTTCCGGCGAGTGGCGCACTGGCTGATGGGCGAACCTGAGCTTGATGAGGAACGCCTGAGCGCGCGGGTTGTGAATGGTGAGCTGGAGGTGACGCGCAACACCCTCGCCGATGATGTGCCCGATCTTGAGATCGAATGGCCGTCGGGAGCCCGCGACACCCTTGCAATGACATCAAACGGCTTTGGCGATTATGTGGAACGTCTCCCCGCGCGCGAGCAGGGCCTTGTCCGGCTGCGGTCAGGCGATCTGACCACGGTCACCGCCTCCGGCCCGCTCAATCCGCTGGAATATCGCGATCTGCGCCCTGATCCTGAAGGCTTCGCTACGCTGGTGGACTCAAGCGGCGGCGGCGTGTTCGCCTTGGGCGACGCTGTCGACCTGCCCGACCTGCGCCGGACCAATGAGCGCGCCCGTCAGGCGGGGATCAACTGGGCGGGTCTCAAGCGCAACGCCGCCTATCGGGTCATTGACGCGCAATCCACACCCCTCGCCCCCGGCCTTCTGATCGCGCTTCTGGTGCTGGGCCTGTTTGCTTTGGCTTGGCGACGCGAGGGCGAGTAGGGCTCATCCTTTCCAGAACGGCAAAACTCACCGTCCAAGCCTCCCATTAATCTGAGCGCCTTCAGCCGCTATCTGTGTGTCCAACACGAGCGAGCTAAGGAGGTTCGTCATGATCGACATTCGACATTTTGAAGATCTGGGCGCGTTCCGGATCGACTGGCTGAACGCGAAACATCATTTCAGCTTCGGCTCCTATCACAATCCAAAGCGCATGGGCTGGGGCGCGCTGCGCGTCTGGAACGATGATGAAATCCAGCCCGGCACGGGCTTTCCCCCGCACCCCCACGCAGAGATGGAGATCATCACCTATGTGCGTGACGGCGCGATCACGCACCAGGACAGCCTGGGCAATAAGGGCCGCACGGTGGCGGGCGATGTGCAGGTGATGAGCGCGGGCAAGGGCATCCGCCACGCCGAGTACAATCAGGAAAGCGAGCTGACCCGGATTTTCCAGATCTGGATCCTGCCCGATGAACGCGGTGGCGAGCCCTATTGGGACAGCCGCAGCTTTCCCAAAGGTGACCGGGCGGGGGAATTGGTGGTGCTGGCCTCAGGCCGCCAGGGTGATGACGACGCCCTGCCCATCCGCGCCGATGCGCGGGTTCTGGGCGGAACGCTCAAGGCTGGTCAATCAGCGAGCTATGCGCTGGAGCCGGGCCGTCACGCCTATCTGGCGCTCGCCAAGGGCGCCGTGACGGTCAATGACGAAACCCTGGGTCCACGCGACGGCGCGGCGATCGTGGATGAGCCGAGCCTTGAGATCACAGCGCTTGAGGACGCCGAAATCGTGATGGTGGACAGCCGCTAGCGCAGGATGTTCACCCGGCCTTAAGCGCCAATGCCTAGACAGAAAGCCTCGGTGGAGCGACGGGCTCCCCGTGGCTTTCTGGAGTTCGCCATGTCGCGCACCGCCCTTGTAATGTTCGCCCTCGCCACGTTGGTGCTGACGCCCGGCTGCATCGTGGTGCAAACCGCCGATCTCGCAGTCGGGGCGACGGGCGCCGTGGTGGGAACCGCCGGCAAGGTGGTGGTCGGGACGGTGGACGCCGTGACGCCTGGCAAAACCGCGCCCGAGGACAAGTTCGTCACCGAGTTGTGCGAAGAAACGCCCGCCTAGGGCACGTTGATCCATTTGTGAGTCTGCAGGCTGAGCATCCATTGGGGATGTTTCAGGCAATACTCGAACGCCGCCTGGGCGTTCTCCGCCTGATGAGGCCCGTCCATGGGCTGAAGCCGGAACTGCTTGAAATCGAGATGCTCGAACAGCTCGGGCATGGCTTCGGGCTGGGGGTAGACGAGCTTGAGCTCATCGCCTGAGATCTGCTTGAGCGGGGCGGTGGATTTGGGACTGACGCACACCCAGTCGATCCCCTGCGGCGCTTGGATCGTGCCGTTGGTCTCCACAGCAATCTTGAACCCTACGGCGTGCAGAGCGTCGATCAGAGGCGCATCGAGCTGCAAGAGCGGTTCGCCGCCGGTGCAGACCACATAAGGCTCGCCCCCGCCCGGCCACAGGCTGGCGACGGCTTCCGCCAGCGCCTCGGCGGTCTTGAACTTGCCGCCATTAATCCCGTCTACGCCGACAAAATCGGTGTCGCAGAACTGGCAGATGGCGCTGGCGCGGTCACGCTCCAGCCCGCTCCAGAGATTACAGCCCGCAAAGCGCAGGAACACGGCCGGACGCCCCGTCTGGCCGCCCTCGCCCTGAACGGTCAGGAACATTTCCTTGACGGAATAGGTCATAAGCCTGCCGCGCCCTCGCGCCATCTGCTCCAGCCCGTCTTGCGCAGCGCGCACGCCGGACAGTCACCACAGCCATAGCCCCAGTCATGACGCTGGCCTCGTTCGCCGCGATAACAGGTATGGCTGTGCTCAACGATCAGATCGACGAGCGCATCGCCGCCCAGCTCATGCGCCAATGCCCAGGTCTGGGCCTTGTCCAGATGCATGAGCGGGGTCTCAACCCATGTCGGCCGATCAAGCCCCAGCCCCAGCGCTTTCGCCTGGGTCTGGATCGTGTCCTCGCGGCAGTCGGGATAGCCAGAATAATCAGTCTGACACATGCCGCCCACCAGCACATCGACGCCGCGGCGATAGGCCAGTGCGGCGGCGACTGTGAGAAAGACCAGATTGCGCCCTGGCACGAAGGTCGAGGGCAGGCCAGCCTCGGTCATGACGATTTCCATGTCCGCCGTCAGCGCGCTCTCCGCGAGCGCGCCATAGCCTGACAAATCCACAAGCCGGTCCTCGCCCAGTCGGTCGCTCCACGCGGGGAACGCCCGAAGCATCTCTGCGCGAACCGACAGGCGCGCACTCAGCTCCACATCATGACGCTGGCCATAGTCAAAGCCGATGGTCTCCACCCGCTCATACCGGCTGAGCGCCCAAGCGAGACATGTGGCGGAATCCTGGCCGCCGGAGAACAGCACGAGAGCCGCGTTTGAAGAAGAGCGAGTATCCATGTAGCCAGTATATCTTGCGTATCAGCCGCGCCTGCAAGGAGCTCGACCATGACTGACGCCGCTGAGGGCGTTCTCGTCCTTTACACCACCTGGCCAGACATAGAGAGCGTGGAGCACGCCGCAACCCGGCTGCTCGACGCCCGGTTGATCGCTTGCGCCAATATTCTGGGCGAGAGCCGGTCGATCTATCGCTGGGAGGGCGAGGTTCAGAGCGAGCGCGAAATCATCGCCCTGTTCAAGACGTCCGAAGCCGCAGCCGGGCGCGCGCGCGACGCCCTCCTCGCGCTTCACCCCTATGACGAACCGTGCGTGCTGGCGCTGGAAAGCCGATCTGAATTCAGCGCCCCCGGCTTCACCGGCTGGGTGCACAGCCAGACGGTATAACCGCAGGTTTAATAACGCGACTTTTCAATGAAGCTTCCGTGAAACACGCGCGCTATTAAGCCCGCGGCAAGAGCCAGCATGTGTTTGTTCCCGCGACATTAGCCGCTATCCCTACGGAGCGTCCGCATGAGCCGCACGGTTCAAAGTCTGTTGCAACACGCCCCTGTGCTCAATCCCGGCGTTACCGGGTCGCATGTGTATGACCTGTTCTCCGAAGACCGCGATCTTCTGGTCTGCGCCGTGGTTGAAGACGACAAACCGATCGGGCTGGTCGCGCGCAACGCCTTCTTCCTGCGCATGGCCGACACCCATGGCCGCGCCCTCTTCGCCAAGCGGTCTGTGACCTATGTCATGGACAAGGACCCGCTCGTGGTGGAGAGCAATCACCTCCTCTCCCAGCTCAGCCGGCATATCGTCACCGACCGGATCTCGGCGCTGTTTGACGGCTTCATCATTACCGAGAAGGGCCGCTATGCGGGGGTTGGCACCGGCGTCGGCCTGATGCGGATGATCCAGTCCGAGAGCGAGGAGCGCAATCGCAAGCTGGTCGCACTGGCTGAGCAACTGGGCGAAGCGCGCCTTGAGGCGATGTCCGCCAACGCGATCAAGTCTGAATTTGTGGCCACGATGAGCCATGAAATCCGAACGCCGCTCAGCGGTATGATGGGCATGACCCAGCTTTTGCAAGAAACCGGTCTGACTGAAGAGCAAGGCAAGCTGGCGCAGAGCATCCAAAGCGCAGGAGATGTCATGCTTCACCTGCTCAATGACGTGCTGGATCTCTCCAAGATCGAAGCGGGCAAGATGGAGCTCCAATCTGTCACCTTCACCCTGGATGAGCTCTCCGAAAGCGCAGCAGAGCTCTGGCGCGGTCGCGCCCAGGGCAAGGGCCTCGGTTTCACAGTTCGCACCGAAGGCGCCTCCGCCACGCCTCTGCTGGGTGATCTCAGGCGCCTCAAACAAATCTTGTTCAACCTCATCAGCAACGCCATCAAATTCACTAATGAGGGCGCAGCTGAGGTCTGTCTGTCACTGACGCCCCTGACGCCGACGCGGGTCATTCTGCGCGGCGAAGTGACCGATACAGGGTGCGGCGTGCCCCAAAGCGCGAGGGACACGCTGTTCACCTCGTTCATGCAGGCCGAACCGAAAACCCCACAGGCCGTGAACGGCTCTGGGCTGGGACTGGCGATCTGCAAGCAGTTGATCGAGATGATGGACGGCATGATCGCCTGCGATAACGAGGTGCAGACAGGCGCGCGCTTCTGGTTCGAGCTGCCGTTGAAGATCGCCCAAACCCAGAGCGACCCGCGTGCAACCCTGGAATTCGCCCCGTCTGCACCTGCGCACGCCGTCTCCCCGAAGATCCTTCTGGTGGAGGACGACGCGGTGAACCGGGCCGTCATTGAAGGGTCTCTGAAGCTGCGTCAGTGGCGCTGCGGGGTCTGCGAGAGCGGAACAGACGCGCTGGAGCGTCTTCAGAGCGAAGCCTTTGACCTGATCTTGATGGATGTGCGCATGCCGGGCCTGAGCGGGTTGGAAACAACGCGCCGCATCCGACAGATGAACACCTCGGCCCGCTCAACCCCCATTCTCGCCCTGACCGCCAATGCGCTTCGGGAAGAACGGGCTGAGTGTCTGCGCGCGGGCATGGATGGCTACGTCTCCAAGCCCATCCAGCGCGAGGCCTTCTTCGCGGAAATGGACCGCTTGCTCACGCCAGACTGCAGGTTGCACGGTTTAAAGCGCCCCAGAGGCGCCGCCTGACCCCTCAGAACAGAAAAAAGCCGACGTCACCGCCGGCTTTTTTATGGGATACGCTTGGGAGGATAAAACGATCAGGCGATTCGGTAGAGCTGGGCGTTCGCAATCGGATCATTGGCGAGAGCTTGCTTCAGCCCCTCCATCAAAACCTCGGCTGTCACCGGTGATCGCACCAGGGTTTCCATCGCATTCACCCGAAGCGGCGTATCCAGGCCTTCCACAAGGCGCAAGACGGGCGTCATCGCTGCAGTCGACGGCAAGGCGCGCACATCCGCCGCCGCGTCCTCGGGCTCAGCATCACTGAGTTCATGTCCCAGGACGACCGCGTCGTAAGCCGAAGCCCCGAGCGCGTCCGTGAGTTCCGCGGAATTGCTGGAACAGGTGACCACGCAATTGAACGATTTGAGATAGCCCAGCAGCACAGAGCGGAGCGCCGGCTCGCTTTCTCCGACCAGAATGCGCAAGCGACGGCTTGAGACCGACATTTGCTCGCCATCGGCAAACCGGTCCGCTTTCGCAGAATGACGCAGCTTCACCTCGAACCAGAACACAGATCCGGTCTCGGTCTCGGCCGGTGCGTAACCGACATCCCCATGCATCATTTCAGCCAGTTTGCGCACCAGATGCAGCCCCAGCCCGGTGCCAGCCTGTTTGATGTTATCGTCGATCGAGTCGCGCCCCATGGCGTTGAACAGTTGATCGCGCGAACTCTCAGGCACGCCTGAGCCTGTGTCATGGATCTCGACCCGCAGCGAAGAGCACGCATTGCCGGTTTCGTCCGCACTCAGCCGGATCGTGACGCCACCAGTTTCGGTGAAGCGGATCGCATTGCCGGTCAGAATTCTGCACATATGCATGAGACGGCTGCCATCAGCCCGCAAGGTACGCTCGACATCGCCCGCCAGCTCGATGTTCAGGTCAATATTCTTGGCTAAGGCGTGCGGCTTGTGCTCGCGGCGCAAGCGGTCAGCGAGGTCGCTGGGTGTCAGATCCTCGACCACCAGCTCCATTCGGCCTGCATCAATGCGCGACACTTCGAGGACCGTATTGATCAGGCCTTCAAGGGTTCCACCGCTTTCAAGAAGCCCGGACACCATCAACGCCTGTTCGTCAGTCAGCGAGGACTTGCTCAGCAATTGCGCCATGCCGAGCACGCCATTGAGCGGCGACCGCAATTCATGACCCATATTGGCGAGCATGACGGAGCTGGCGCGCGCTGTTTCTTCAGCTTTCCGAGCCGCCTGGTCATTATGTTCGGCGAGGCGCGCCAGAGCAGCGGCCTGTTCAAGGGTCTTCTTGTTGGCGCTTTCCAGCGCCACGGTGGCGCCCACCGCTTCCTTCAAGGTCTCGGCATAGGTCTTGGCCAGCATGGTGATCCCGGACAGGAAACCGAGCAGCATCAGAGCGCCGAAACCGCCAATCACAGGATCAACCTCGATTAACGAGACCGCCCACAAGCCAAGCGCAGGACCGGCGTAAGACAGAATGACCCGGCGTTCGCCTGCAGAGGTCAGCACCGCGCCAGCGGCCATGCCGGCGATCACGAGGCCGACGATCTGGGTCACCAGAGCCGGAGCCGCATTAGACAGGATGAGCGGCGTCGCGCCCCACGCCACCCCTACAACGGCGGATAGGGCGATGTAGAGGTACATTTCGGTGTCATTGGGCGCACGTTCCGCCTTGCGAGCGCGCAACATGGCGCTAAAGCGCAAGAGCGGACCAACGCTGAGCACGGCCAGCCAGGTCCACAAAGCGACCGGAGCCACATAGGGATAGATAATGGCCGTGAGCAGCAGGGCGTTGACAATGTTCAGGGGAACAGCGCGGAGCGCACCTTTGGACACGAGTTCGTACTGCGCGTGTCTGGCGCGATGCGCAATGTCGTGTATTTGAATGTCGTCCGCCGGGTTAAATTGACCCATCAAGCCACCTCCAGGACCGCTTTTCGCGGCTCTTCGGTAGGTTTATGACAGGAAGTTCTTAAAACTGCGTGCATTTCTCTCTAGCTGTTATTGAGATGTCCGCACCCTGAACTGGAGCTTTGGTGTTATGTTGCGCATATCCGCTCTGAGCCTGCTCGTCCTGCTCGCACTGACAGCGTGTGGAGCCGAACCGACTCAGAGCAGCGAGAGCCTTTCCGGGCTGGTGGCGGTCGACCCTGACGCTGAAGCCGAGCTGCTGGTCTGGCGCGACCTCATGCCCGATGCAGACCTGGAAGCGCTTGAGGCGCTTGTTGAAGGGCGCGCGGATCCTTCCTTGATGAGTCAGCTGGGGGAGCAAAGCACGATCGAAGGGCAGATCGGCACCTTCAATATTGTCGAAGACCTCGATGGGCTGGTGGTGCGGATGCCGGGCTATATTCTGCCGCTCGATTTTGCCGAAAACGGATCAGCCCAAGAGTTCTTGCTGCTGCCCTATCATGGCGCCTGCGTGCATGTCCCGCCGCCGCCGCCCAACCAGATCGTCTATCTGCGCGCGCCGGAGCCGGTGCGGTTTAACAGCTTGTGGGAGCCGGTCTGGGTAGAGGGCCGCATGGAAATCGAACGCGTCGACACAGAACTCGCCGCCACCGCCTATTCCATGGTGGTGCGTTCAGTCGAACCCTACCAGGTGCGCTAGACCGAGTGGCTTAACGCTGGTGATCGCAGGCGTCAGTCGTGAACAGATCCGCGATGACGCCCTCGCAATCGCGATCCCGGCGCGGTCGAGCATGGCGACGGTCATAGCGATCGCGGCCATACGCATGATGATGGCGCGCCGGCGCCGCGATATCGGCGCGGATTTCCGCCAGAGATAACGACACGTCCGTAAAGCGATCCTGGGCCCGCTCCCACGAATTGAGTGAGGCCACGCAATCGCGTTCCTCGTAATCGCGTTGGTGCATGCACGCCGAGTAGGCGCGGCAAGAGCCGGCTGCAAACCGGTAGGCGGCGTCCAGGTCCAGCTCGAAAGCCCGCAGCATTTCCGTACGCTCGGTTTGCGGGCCTGAGGGCGGCTGATCCACGCGAAGCGTGCCTTCGCGGTCCTCCCAGCGCTCGTTCACATCCCCGCCCGACGCATAGCCGGTGATCAGAAGCGCGCGTGCCGACTCGATGCGCTCGTCACGTTGAGCCCGCAAGGAGTCCACTTCACAAACCTGCAGGGCGGTGTCGATCGCAATGGCGTCAGCTGTCGCGGCGACCGGCTCGCTAATGGGCGGATAATAGGGGTCCACAGGCGGAACATAGCCAGGCTCGGTCTTGCAGCCTGCGAGCGCGGCGGTGCTGATCAGCACGCTGAGTAAGATTGAATTGCGCATCAGTCCTGTCCTCTTGGTCTCGCCGGTCATCGGCTCGCGTTGGCGTCCAGGCATCCGGCATGCGCCGGCGGGACTCGGGCGCGCATGGCGTTGCGCAGAATCTCCATCGCCCGGGCTCCCCGGCCCGGCTCGGAGGCGGCTTCTTCTTCGATCTCTTCGCGAATCCGGGCCCATCGCACATGCGCGTTGGGCGCACGGGTCAATTCGGGCGTCGAGCGGAAGCGCCGCGCCAGGCCATGACCCAACTCCGCTGCGTCACGCAGATACGCGTCGGCGCGTTCGGGATTTTCCACGATGGCGCACAAACGATATGAGCCGAACACTGCGCCCGTACCGTAAATGACCGCCAGGTTGAAATTGGCGTCGGGATCGCCGCGCACCGCCGCCATCTCAAGCCATTCCAGCGCAAGATCGGTGTTCTGGACGACGCCAAGCCCGACGGCGTGCATAATCCCCAGCACGTTCTGGACGCTGGGATCACGGGCAGTCTGGGCGGCGTGACACATCAGCTGGGCGGTCTGACGCGGCGTCAGCGAAGCGGTTTCATCATAGCCAAGCTCGCGCTGGAACGCGCGGACGGCCCGGCGGGTTTCCGCTCCATAGGTTCCGTCGATTGAGCCGTTGTAATAGCCCAGCGCGGACAAGGCCGCCTGCCGCAAATTGAGCCCGATCACGTCCGCCAGACGGCTTTCTGGATCGCGGGCGATGCGCGCCAGGCTGTCCTGGGTCACCGGACAATCAACCAGATGCGCCTGGAGCCGGCGTTGCGCCAGGATCGAAGATTGCGCGCCGAACGGACGGCCCCAGGCGACCGACCGGTTCCAGAAGCGCATGGCCGCTTCACGCGATTCAGGCATGAGCGGACGTCCGCCCGCCTGTTCGCACCCAAAGTCTATGAGGGAGGAAAAACTGTCCCCGCAATCGAGCTCCAGCGTGGTCAGCTCCGCATCGCCGCGCAACAACCAATATCGCGCCGCCTCGCTGTAAACACGCGCGGCGACAGGCCGGGGCACGCACTCCGCGGCGCCGTCCACGCACACCAGGGTCGCGTTGGTCTCGCCGGTTCCCGGATCCGTTGTCTCAAGATGAAACGTCCAGGGTTCGGACGGAAACGCGTCGCGCTGGCGCGGAAACCATCTGCGGTTCGGGTTCAGCCAGTTGCTTGGTCCTTGATAGGTCGGCGGCTGATAGCCCGGAGCACGACCGCCGCGAGGCGTCCAGCGCCCTTGCTGACGAGACGCCTCCGAGAGGGTGCGCGGTTGCCAGTCATCCACACTGGGGGAGCGCGTCACCTGGATGTCTTCATCCTCGGGTTCGGACTGAAAATTGAAGATCGACTGACGCGCCGAACTGTCGGCGGCGAAAAAAGCCGCCGTCGCGCCCGCGAGCGCCAGCGCCAAAGCCAGGGTCACAAGAATGGAGTACCGGTTCATGAGCCCTCACCCCATCCGCTCTGGGTCGCACCGAAGGGACGCTCTTGCGATTGCGGGGCATAGGCGGGGTCTGTATCCAGCCCGTTTTCATAATAGTCATACCGGGGCGGCTCGCAGACCGGCACGCCGCAAATGTCAGACGCGTCGATGCAGACGCGAGCATCGCGCCCGGTCAGCGTATTTTGCGCCAACCGACCGTCGAAATAGCGCCGACGATAGGCGTCACGCTCCAGCTCGCGCACATAGCTTTGATAACCGTAGCGCGAGAGCTGAACGCTCAGCACGCCTGAAAAACACCGGCAATTATTGTCGCCATACGTGTCGATACAGGCGGCGTAGATCGGCTCGCTGTCATCGCCGCCACGCATGATTTCACTCATGCGCCAGCCGCCGAAAATCAGCAATCCGATCAAGATCAGGCCCGCCAAGGCCCAGACCCATCCCAGTCCGTATGAGAATTGATCGCGTTCGTGCATGTGCGCCTGTCCCGCCTCGTCCAAGCGTTTACCCCCTGTTAAGGTTAACGTACGCTTAGGACGTCTGCCCGGCAACTAGAACGGATCAAGTTTCGGTGAGTTCCCTTTTTTATTCCTCGGCGTGCGCTTTTCCCACATCAGTGCGGTAGGGCGTGTCGGGATCCTTGAAGACCACATAGACTGCAGGAATGACCAGCAGGGTCAGAAGTGTCGAGGACAACAGGCCGAACAGAAGCGAAATCGCGAGCCCCTGAAAGATCGGATCAAACAAGATCACCGAGGCGCCGAGCATCGCCGCCAGGGCGGTCAGAAGGATCGGTTTGAAGCGGATTGCGCCCGCCCGCAGAACGGTCTCGCGCAAGGTCTCGTCCGGCTGGGCTTCATGACGGATGAAGTCCACCAGAAGGATCGAGTTGCGCACGATGATGCCCGCCAGCGCGATAAATCCGATCATGGATGTGGCCGAGAACGGCGCGCCGAAAAGCGCATGCCCGATCAGGATGCCGATCAGGGTCAGCGGCACGGGCGTGAGGATGACCAAAGGCGCCCGGAACGACCCGAACTGGGCCACCACCAACACGTAGATCCCCGCCAGCGCCACCATGAAGGCCGCGCCCATATCGCGGAAGGTCACATAGGTGATCTCCCACTCGCCATCCCACAGCAAGGTTGGCGCGTCGTCGCTGAGCGGTTGGCCGAACAGCCGAATCTCCGGACGCGGCAGGTCGTCCGGCCAGCTCTCGCCCTCAATCAATTCAGCGACCGCGCCCATGCCGTAGATCGGCGCTTCATAGCGGCCCGCCAGCTCCCCCATCACCATGTCGGCGAAGCGGCCATTGCGGCGATAGATGACCGGCGAGCCTTCCACTTCGCGCACGCTGACCACATCACCGAGCTCGACCACAGTGCGGTCGCCCGGCAAGAGATTGGCGGGCACAGGTGTCGAGAGCAGGCGCTCGGCCCAGATCCGCTCGGACCGGGGCAGGTCAATCGTGATCTCCAGCGGATTGCGGCCATCACCCTGCTGGGCGTAGCCCACCGCGCGGCCATCCAGCAGGATGCGCAGGGTGTCAAACACATCGCCCTGCTCCACGCCGTAAAATTCGAGATTGTCCTGATCAAGCACGATCTGAAGGCGCGGGCGCGGCTGACCGAAGCTGTCATCCACATCCACGATGAAATCGACCTCATCAAAGATGCGGCGCACTTCAGACGCCACCGCGCGTCGGGTCTCGCCATCAGGCCCGTAAATCTCAGCCAGCAAAGTCGACAGAACCGGCGGTCCCGGCGGGGTTTCGGCCAGTTTGATCACCGTGCCCTCAGGCGTGGGTATTGCGCTCAACAGCTCACGCGCTTCCAGCGCAATGTCATGGCTCTGGCGGGTGCGGTGATGGCGTGAGGCGAGATTGACCTGAAGATCGCCCTGCTCGGGATTGGTGCGGAAGAAGTAATGGCGCACAAGGCCATTGAAGTTGAACGGCGCAGACGCGCCCGCATAGGCCTGAATGGAGATCACTTCCTCGACGCCGGACAAGACCTCCGCCGCGTCAAACAAGACCCGTTCGGTGTCTTCCAGGCTCGCGCCCTCTGGCAAGTCCACGATCACCTGAAACTCTGACTTGTTGTCGAACGGCAAGAGCTTGACCGTGACGATCCCCATGGGAATCACCAGCATGACGGCGAGCGTCATAACCCCCGCGCCAATCAGGAACGCCCAGGCGCGGGCGCGGCTCTTCACCACCCAGCCGGCGATGGCGCGATATCCCCGGCCCAGCCGGGTCTCGGTGTCTTCAGCGCCATGGGCGTGTTCGCCCGCATTTGAGGCGATTTTCACCATCAGCCAGGGCGTGATGATCATCGCCACGAAGAACGAAAAGATCATCGCCGCAGACGCGTTGATCGGGATCGGCGCCATATAAGGCCCCATCAACCCGGACACGAAGAGCATGGGCAGGAGCGCCGCCACCACCGTCAGGGTCGCAACGATGGTGGGATTGCCCACTTCGGCCACGGCTTCGACAGCGGCCTTGATCGGCGGGCGGCCATCCTTCATCGCCCAATGGCGCGCGATGTTTTCGATCACCACAATGGCGTCATCCACCAGAATGCCGATGGAGAAGATCAGCGCGAACAGGCTGACCCGATTGATGGTGAAGCCCAGCGTGTTGGAGGCGAATAGCGTGAGCAGGATGGTGGTGGGAATGACCACCAGCACCACGATGGACTCCCGCCAGCCCACCATCAGCGCGATCAGCACCACGATGGAGATCGTTGCGAGCCCCAGATGGAAGAACAGCTCATTGGCTTTTTCCGCCGCGGTCTCCCCGTAGTTTCTGGTGACCTCAACGCGTACGCCCTCAGGGATCAGCGTGCCGCGCAGGGTCTCGACGGTGTCCAGCACCTGCTCGGCCACCACTACGGCGTTCGCGCCGGGGCGTTTCGCCAAGGCCAAAGTCACCGCCGGGCTGCGGACCCAGTCGCCGGTCGCGCCATGCGCTGCTTCGGCGTGGGCGTCTTCAGCATGGGCGTCGCCCTCGCGGGTCAAAGACCAGACGCGGTGATCAGAGGGCTCGGCCCCGATCACCACATCCGCCACATCGCGAACATAGACGGGGCGTCCGTCACGCGTTGTCAGCAATAAAAGACCGATAGAAGCGGGATCGCGCAGGGTTTCGCCGACCAGCGTTTGCGCCATCGCGCCGTTCTGAAACACCGGGCGCACCGGAAAGGCGGAATTGGCGGCTCCGATCTTTCCCGCCAGCTGCTGCAAGGTGACGCCATAGAGCGCCAGCCGTTCCGGGTCAGGCTCGATGCGCACCTGATCCGCGCGTCCGCCGACGATGAAGCTCAAGCCGGAGCCGTCCACAGACGTCAGCCGCGATTGCAGCTCTTCAGCTAGCGTCAACAAGGACGCATCCGTCCAGCGTTCGCCAAGGCCCGGTTCAGGACTGAGCGTCAGGGTCAGGATCGGCACGTCGTTGATGCCGCGCGCAATAATCAACGGTTCCGGCACGCCCAGGGGCAGCTGGTCGTAATGGCCGCGGATTTCCTCATGCACGCGCAGGACGGCGATATCCTCGGCCACGCCCACCTTGAAGCGGGCGGTGACCAGAACCTGATCATCCATGGTGTTGGAATAGGTGTGCTCCACCTCGGAAATGCCCGAGATGATCGCTTCGAGCGGTTCGGTGATCAGCTCCACCGCGTCCGGCGCCGCCAGACCGTCCGCGCGCACCATGATGTCGATCATGGGCACCGAGATTTGCGGCTCTTCCTCACGCGGGATGGTCAGAAGCGCGATCAGGCCCAGGCCAAGCGCGGCCAGCAGCAAGAGCGGGGTGAGCGGCGAGCGGATAAACCCGTTCGCCAGATGTCCAGACAGGCCCAGCTTCATGGCTGCACCAGCAGGTCGCCGGGCTGCAAACCGGAGAGGATCTCAACGCGGGCCTCGCCCTCTGGGCCCTCTTGCAGGCCGCCGCGCTGGACCACCACGTCACGGGCGTGGCCCGCCTCATCCAGCACGCTGACATAATCAAGGCCATAGCGGGTCTCGATCAGATCAATTGGAATGACGATGCCGCGTCGGGCGTCGGTGTTGACCTGAACGCGCACACGCTCGCCCACAAAGAAATCGCCAAGGCCTTCAACCACCGCGTCCGCCGTCACCCGGCCCGCCTCGATGCGCGGATAGACCTGACGGATCGTGCCGGTCGCGGCGAGGCCGTCCTCGGTCAACGCGCCGCCCTCCAGCTGGACCGGGTCGCCTTCGCGGACAAAGCGGGCATGACGTTCGGGCAGAGAGAGCCGCAGCACATAAAGATCGGTGGCGATCTCGGCGATCTGCTCGCCCGGCATCACCACGCTGCCCGCCGTCACCGGCGCAGACAAGACCACGCCGGTGGCTGGGGCCAGCACATCGCCTTCGCGGGAGCGCTGCACCGTCACCGCGCGCTGCTGGCGCGCGGCGCTGACCTGATTTTCAAAGACCTCGACCTGGGTGCGCGCCGCTTCCAGCCGCGCTTCAGCCACAAGGCCGCGCTCATACAGACGCTGATCGCGCGCCAGATCGGCGCGGGCCTGTTCAAGCTGGGCGGAGACCGCCGCCAATTGCGCATTCAAGGACCCGATTTGCGGAGCGAGCTGGGAATCCACGACCACGGCCAGCACCTCACCGGCCTCGACCCGGTCGCCCTCATCCACGCGTAATTCTCCGATGGTGCCCGACAGGCGCGCGCGCGCTATGGTGACGTCCACGCTCTGCACCGTGGCGAAAACCGCCTTCTGATCGGTGATTTCGGTCTCGGAGACCTCAAAAGGCGCCTCTTGCGCCCAGCTCGCAGCCGGGGTCAGACCCAGCGCAAGACACCCCAATACCAGTCCGCGGATCATCCAGTCTCTCCCTGCGCGCGCGAGCGGAGACTCTCCCGTCGCACTTATCACTTATCAAAATAGATAAGTGTGAGAGACTTGTCACCGCCCCGCGCTGCTCTGCCGCACCTGGGGGGAGGCTGGAGGCTGCGCGCGCCATCCGACGTCAGATTGCCCGCTGTCCATTCCGGGGTCAGCGTGCGCGCAACGGCGCCCGTCTCGGTGATGTCGATGATCTGGTTGAGCGCGTTATGGTCATAGATCGAGGTCTGGTCGGTATGGCCCGAAAAGGCGAAGCTGCCGCCGGTATCCGTCCGCTCGGTGATACTTTGCAAGTCAAAGTCAAAATTAAATTGATTCAACCCCACGCTGGATCATCATATTCACCATCACAGTACATTTCATCAGGGTCATAATTATTTTGACCAGCAATTCTTGCGAATATATACCCAAATACAGTGCGAGTATCAGAGTCATATGATTCACGTGGCGAAAACCTAATCATTACCTGATTATTAATAAATCTGTCTAAGCAAGAATCAGATATCACAATTATATTATTATCCTCATCCCCTAGTATAAGCGTATCACCTTCACTAGAGCGGAGCTGGCCAATTACACCTATGGCTGATTTTTGTTCTGGATAAACTTCTTCCAAAAAACCATCTACGCTAAATATTCCCATCGATTCACGGGCACATGCTATAATACCGACATAGCAACAGAAGGCGACCAATACAATTGGTAGTTTTTTTACATTAATGGCAAGCATCAGTTGTTCCTCCGCGAGCAACTAATTCATATGATCTCCCATCAGAAACATACAAGTCGGCACTATAAGTTAAGGTTTTTTGAGTCCAACCATCCCTCCTAACAGAAACTGTCACTGTATTATTGCGTGAATTAACAACATTAGCAACTCGTTCTGTTGTGAATGGCACAATTCCACCATCCGGAAAATGCCAGCCCGTGCCGTACTGCCCACTTTGAAGACTATATCCAGCATAGTTGTGGATAAAATAGTTACCATTTAAGCGGTTTCTAAAAACGGATGCACCTATAAGGCGATCACCAATATTCATATCTCTCCTATAAGACTCCATTCTAGCCCCTGCCTCCAATAGAGCTTGCTCAAAATCACTGGCTTCATTTGGTAATGGAGTTACTTGTTGGCAAAGATCATCCTCCCGTTCGCTATCACCCCCCTGACTTTTCGGCTGTCTGTAGACGCCTCCACTTCCACCAAAATTCCAACCACTTCCCCAGCCCCCGCTTTCAAAGCGACGGCCTATAACGACGACTCTATCTTCCGCCTCGCAGCCGCCGCTACTGTCAGGCCGAGTCCCTGAAGGACATTTCTGATTGGGTACGTTGACAGGGTTTCCAAACAACCCCCACGGATCCGTCGCATTCACCGGATCCCCGCCCACATAGGCGTAGAGATTGATGCCGCCGCTATGACCGATCGGGTCGGATTGCATGAAGACGCCCAGCTCGGCGTGATAGGCGCGGGCCTTGTAGTGATAGAGCCCGGCTTCGGCGAGCCAGATCTGGCCGGTATAGCCAAACCGGCCCTGGTTGGAGTTCCCCGGACGACCATATTCGTCATAGGTGTTGATCTGGATGATCGCGCCCGCCTCATCCGCATGGGCGTAACTTCGGAGGATCAGACAAAGGCGCCGGGGGCGCGTTTGGCCCGGAGAAGGCCGCGTTCATCGGCCAAGAGCCAGCGGCGACCCTCGAGCGCGCCCAAGCTGTCATAATCATAGCGCACCAGCGGGGCGTCCATGCCAGGACCATGCACATAGCGGCGCATCACAGTGCCCGACCCGTCATATTCAGCGATCATCGCGGCGCCGCCATACTGGAACCGGGTCACCAGACCGCCCGTCACATCAAGCTCCGCCAGGCGCCCCAGAGGATCGTAGCCGAGATCCACATCCGACTGACCGCCGCCGGTGACGCTGCTGAGCCGATTAAACGGGTCATAGCCATAGTCTCGCTCGCCATCCGACGTCAGATTGCCCGCCGTCCATTGCGGGGTCAGCGTGCGCGCAACGGCGCCCGTCTCGGTGATGTCGATGATCTGATTGAGCGCGTTATGATCATAGATTGAGGTCTGGTCGGTATGGCCCGCAAAGGCGAAGCTGCCGCCGGTACCGGTCCGCTCGGTGATCTGACCTGCAGGGTTGTACTCAAAGTCCAGCGTTCGGATCTCGGACGGGGTCGAGCCCGCAAGCTCATCTAGGCGTGATGCGGCGTCGTAATACATGCCGGTCCGCACGCCATTGCCGCGCAGGATGGAGTCAAGTCGCTCCCTAAGGGAAAGTCACTCTCTCCGTAGAACATAATTATTTAGACCTATCACTTCCCCAAACGAATTTGAAATTCAACCATGCCGGAAAAAATATTATGAAAGCAAGTATTATATATAGATACCAAAAATTTACAAAAAACCAATCTAAAAATAGAACCATCCCCCCAAAACCTGAATTCAATACCGTATCAAAAAATCTCAATAAGTATATAATTGCTGGAAACGCAGATAATATAACCACATAAAATATGAAAAATCTCATGACCACCTCTATTCGCAACTATTAAATGTAGTCTCTGAGCCCCCCATAGAGCCTCCCGCACCTGAGCCTACTCCGAGCCTGTAAACGTTATATAGCATACCATTTTCAAGAGACCCGCCAGCAAAGAAAGCGCCTTCGTAGACTGATGACTGGCCTGACATTTCCACACCCCGAACACCATCTGCATATCCGAGAGCCAAGCGAACGTCATATCCTTGCCCACCAATACCAAGCTCCTACCCTGTGAACGTACAGTAGCTTCCGTCACCTGATACCCAGGCGCCAACATTGCCACCAGCACCCAGTCCCAATACACCGGCAGCACTAGCGTCAATAAGCAATGTGAAGTCCTGTGCGCTCAAACCTGAATCTAGTCTCTGGCTCGCCAGCTCACCAACAAGGCCCTCTAATTGTTGCGCGGCTTCATAAATGGCTACACAGACAGGATCAGATTTCAGTCCCTCTTCATTATTTGCAAAACCACCTCGCTCCCACCAAGGAGCGCCCGCATCACTCCATGGGTCTCTATTGTAATTAGGATTGAAAAAACTCCAGAATGTCCGCAATCGCTCTTTAGATGGCTCTACTTGTACTGTGCAAGCTGGAGGGTCTTGAGTGTCGTCGCACTGCCAAGATAGTCCCCAAGGGTCCACCCTGTTCACCGGATCCCCGCCCACATAGGCGTAGAGATTGACGCCCCCGCTATGACCGATCGGGTCGGATTGCATGAAGACGCCGAGCTCGACGTTCCCGGATCAAGTCCGGGACAGGGGCCGACGCGGGCCTTGTAGTCTTCGAAGCCGGTCCCGAAGGGATGATTTGATCCGGTGGATCAAATCAAGGCGCAGAAGGCCACGGCAGTGGCATGAGCCCCGCTTCGGCGAGCCAGATCTGGCCCGTATAGCCGAACCGGCCCTGGTTGGAGTTCCCCGGACGGCCATATTCGTCATAAGTGTTGATCTGGATGATCGCGCCCGCCTCATCCGCATGAGCGTAACTTCGGAGGATCAGACAAAGGCGCCGGGGGGCGCGTTTGGCCCGGAGAAGGCCGCGTTCATCGGCCAAGAGCCAGTGGCGACCCTCGAGCGGGCATACGTCGTTGTCAAAGGAGAAGGGGTGGTGGCGGGGGGGAGACTTGAACTCCCGACCTCACGATTATGAGTCGTGCGCTCTAACCAGCTGAGCTACCCAGCCAAACCGTGTGTTCGCAACGGGGTCGGCTGCGAACCGGAGGGAGGCGTATAGCCGCGCGCGGGCCGCCTTGCAAGGGGTCCGCGCTGATGCGGCGTGATAGAAGTCAGTTAGGCCGCGCGGACCGAGGACAGGAACTCGCCAACCGCTTTGCGCAGGCCGGTGGATTCTTCGGTCAGGGCGTGGCTGGCGGCGTTCACCTGGGCGGCGCACTGGCCGGTTTCAGAGGCGGCGGCGTCCACATGACCGATGGATTCAGACACTTCACGCGTCCCCGAGGCGGCCTCGTGGGCGGCGCGTGTGATTTCAGACGCTGCAGCGCGCTGTTCTTCCATGGCGGCGGCGATGGCGGCGGAGATATTGTTCATCTCGGAGATGACTTCGCCGATATTCTCGATGGAGCTCACGGTCTTGCCCGTGGCGTTCTGAATGCCGGAGATCTGGTCAGAGATCGACGAGGTCGCCTTGGCGGTCTGCTCAGCGAGGGTTTTGACTTCGCTGGCCACGACCGCAAAGCCCTTGCCGGCTTCGCCCGCGCGGGCCGCCTCGATGGTGGCGTTCAGCGCCAGCAGGTTCGTCTGCTCGGCGATGTCGTTGATCAGGTTGACGATATCACCGATGCGCGCGGCGGCTTCATCGAGCTGGGCCACATCCGTATTGGTCGCCTGCACGCGGTTGGCGGCGTCCTGGGCGATCTCGGTGGAGCGCGAGATTTGCTGGGCGATTTCGGCGATCGAGCCGGTCATCTCTTCAGCGGCGGCGGCCACGGTGTCCACATTCTCAGCGGCGCGGCTGCCCGACGAGTTCACGCGCGCCGTGGTTTCGCCGGCACTGCGTGAGGAATGGTCAAGCGCGGTCGCGGCGCTTTCCATTTCCTCGGCGGCGGTGCCGACCGCATCCAGGGCGCGGCGCGAGACATCGTCGAACTGGGCCACCAGCTCTTCGATTTTCTTGGCGCGGGCTTCACGAGCGATCCGCTCGGCTTCGCTTTCCTGCTCCAGGCGCTGACGCTCGACGGCGTTCTGACGGAAGACAGCGACGGCCTTGGCCATCTGGCCGATCTCATCCTTGTCATTGTCTTCGATTTCCTGACCCAGATCGCCCTTGGCGAGGGTCGCCATGGCGCGGGCGATGCGGGTCAGACGATCCAGCAGATTGCGCGAGACATAGAAGTACCCCACAGCGCCGCCGACGGCGACGGAGAGGATGGCGAACACCCACATCAGCGCGGAACCGAACGCCATGGCGTTCAGACCGGCATTGCTGGCGGCGTCTTGCTCATTCAGCGCGCCTTCGCGGGTCGCGGTCACCAGCTCTGCAAGCGCGGCGTCCATGATGCGCGCGTCTTCAACGAGCATTTCAGTCTCGTCGATCATTTCAAGCTCGGTCTCACGCAAGCTGAACATGCCTTGCGGACCTTCGGCATAGGCCAGAAGCGTATCGACGGCGCTGCGCAGTTCAGCGGTCGCCACATCGCCCAGAATGGCCATGTTGATGCTGAGATCGTCAGCGGCGATGTAGAAATCATCCTGAATGCTGGCGACTTCACCGGGGCTGCTCGCTGTGCTCAGCTCGGCGAACCGCGCAGCGGCCAGATTGACCGACATGGACGAACGCAGAAGCGTTTCGATGACGCCCTCATCGCTGGTTTCATCCAGCGCGCCTTCGAGCATTTCAGACACGGCCGCGCGTTGACGCAGCACGTCGCGCATGGCGCGTTCGCGTGCGGCGCTGGCTTCCAGCTTGGCGCCGACCGGACCGGAAGCGGCCTCAACGGAGGCTTTCACACTATCAAGCGCTTCGCTCAAGGCATTGGCGTTTTCTGTGCTCAGACCTGCCTGGCGCAGAGAGTCGATCGCGGCGCTCGCGTCCTGGGTCAGGGCGTCGAGGCGCGAGGCGGACACTTGTTGGTCGATGGTGTCGCGCGAGCGTGAGAACGCCGCCAACTCGCCGGTCAGCGCGCTGGAGGCGGCTTCCAGCCTTTGGGCGGCGGCGGCGCGGGGCGCGGATTCTTCAACGATGGCGTCAAGCGCATTCTTGGAGCTGGAGAAGGCAAACAGGCCCGCAGCGCTGGTCGCCAGAGTAATAACGATCACTGCAGCGAAAGCGGCAAGCAGGCGTGTCTGAACGGAGTGGATCGAGATCGCCATCTATAAGCCCCAATTAAGGTTAATTCATTCAAACGCACAAAAACGGCGCAGCCATTGTTTGACTGCGCCGCCTTTACAAAAGGTTTAGTCGCCGAAGTTGAAGTCGAAACGGCGCTCAACACCTTCAGCGCCCGGGCCGGTCGCGTACTGCCAGCTTTCAAGAGCGCGCATCACGGAGCGCTCGAACACACCCGCAGGGCTCGCTTCGACCACTTCCACATCAGCGACAGCGCCATCAGCGGAAACGTTGTAGCGCACGACCACATGGCCTTCGATCTCGCGGCGCTGAGCAGCGCGCGGAAACTCAGGCGCTTCGGCCTGAACCAGTTCCGGCTCCTGGAACGCATAAGCGGGGGCTGCGCCCAGACCAGCGATCAGAGACACGGCAGCGAAAACACCAGCAAACTTTTTCATAGTCACACCCAAACCTAGCAAAGGGGTCCTCGTTTTGAGGCCCGTTGTCTTCCCAAAACGTCGTCGTCTGAGCGTGTTGTCCGCTCTTCCGACAATCGACAGGTGTGATTTGTGACAGAAAGGGCTGAATCTTCGTTTAAAGGGTATGACTAATAATCGGTAAAATTGCGCGCCTAAGTCGTCTGGTCTGCGCAAGCCCCCGTCTCGACTTCAATGGTGGCGTGGGTGAGTTTGTACCTCTCCGCCAGGCGGGCCTTAAGTCTGCGCACGATCTGGGCGACATCCGCCTCCGGTTCTATTCGCGCGTGAAGTGTGGCCATGGGCCGGTCCGGGGTCAGCGACCAGACATGAACATGATGGATATCAAGCACGCCCGGGGTCGACGCCATCAAATCCTCTCGCAGCACTTCAGGATCGATATGATCCGGCGCCGCTTCCAGAAGCACCCGTCCGGCGTCGCGCACAAGGCGCCAGGCCGACACGCCGATCAGCCCCGCGATCAACAGAGACAACAGCGGGTCAATCGGCGTCCAGCCAGTCCACCAGATCACGCCCGCCGCAATGATCGCTGCGACCGAACCCAAAAGATCGCCCATCACATGGGCCAGGGCGCCGCGTATATTGAGATTGTTGGTATCGGCGCCATGCAGGACCGCAAAGGCGGCGATATTGACCAGCAGCCCCAGCACCGCAATCACCGCCATGCCGGTCGCCTGAACCTCGTTGGGGTTAAACAGGCGCATCACCGCTTCACAAGCGATCCAGACCACTAAAATGGACAGCGTCACCCCGTTGGCGAACGCCGCCAGGATCTGAATCCGGTCATACCCATAGGAGCGCTTGGAGGTGGCCGGCCTGCGCGACAGCCGAAACGCGCCCCAGGCAAGGAGCAGCGCGGCGAAGTCCGTCAGCATGTGCGCCGCGTCCGCCAACAACGCCAGAGACCCGGTCAGAAGACCGCCGATGACCTCGGCGAGCATGAAGCTCCCGGTCAGCGCGGCGGCGATCAGAGTCCGCGTCTCATTGCGGCTATCCACGGGATGCGCGTGGCCATGACCATGGCCATGGTCATGGTGGCCGCCATGGTCGTGGGCGTGATCGTGGTCGTGACGGTGTGGGGCGTGCTCTTTGGTCATCACCTTCCCCTACCCGCATTGGCGGGCGGGGAAAAGCGATGACATAACGTTTCTATCAGGCCGAAATGTGGATGGGATGGCCCAGTGCGGTCAGCACGCCTTCGGCAAAGCCCTCGGTCAGGGTCGGGTGCACGTGGATCGTGCCCGCCACATCTTCCAAAGTCGCGCCCATTTCCAGAGCCAATGCGAACTCGCCTGACAGTTCGGAGACGTGTTTGCCCACCGCATGAATGCCCAGGATCACATGATCGCTCTCACGCGCGGTGACGCGCACAAAGCCGCCATCCGCGCCACCTTCCATGGTCAGCGCCCGGCCGGAAGCCGCCAGCGGGAATTTGCCGGTGATGACGGTTTCCCCTTTGGCCTTGGCTTCATCCGGCGTCAGGCCCACGCCCACGAGTTCGGGTTCGGTGAAGCACACCGCCGCAACAGAGACCGGATCATAGGCGCGCTTGTGGCCGGCGATAATCTCGGCGACCAGCTCGCCCTGTTTGGTGGCCTTGTGCGCCAGAAGCGGTTCGCCCACCAGATCACCAATGGCGTAGACGCCGCGCATGGCGGTGCGGCACTGATGATCGATCTTCACGAACGGGCCGTCCATGTCGACGCCCATGTTTTCAAGCCCCCAGCCTTCGGTGACCGGCTTGCGGCCGACGGCGACCAGGATCTTGTCCGCTTCGATACGCTGGGTCTGGCCCTTGGCGTCTTCAAACTCTAGGAAGGTCTGACCGCCCTCCTCCACCGCGCCCTTGGCCTTGCAGCCGGTATGCAGCGCGACCTTGTTCTTCTTCAGCCACATCTGGACCGGGCGGATCAGCTCCTTGTCATAGCTCGGGAGGATGGAGTCGAGCGCTTCAACGACCGCGACCTCCGACCCCATTTTACGGAAGGCGATCCCCAGCTCGAGGCCAATATAGCCGCCGCCGACGACCACCAGCTTTTCAGGACGCTCGGTCAGCTCCAGCGCCTCGGTCGAGCCGATGACATTGCCGCCAAATGGCATGAAGGGCAGCTCGGTCTCTTTCGACCCCGTGGCGAGGATCACGTGCTCCGCCGTGATCTCAACGGTTTCGCCGTTCTCCATCTCGACCACGCAGGTCTTGGCGTTCTGAAAAGTCGCCCAGCCCGCGATCGTCTCGACCTTCGCCGCCTTCAGAAGCTGGCCCACGCCCTTGGTGAGTTTGGAGACGATGCCGTCCTTCCACGCCGTGACGCCCGCCATGTCGAGGGTCGGATCGGCAATCTTCAGACCCATCTCGTCTTTCTGGGCGTGATGGACCATCTCCTCATACTTGGAGCTGGCATGGATGAAGGCTTTGGACGGGATGCAGCCGCGGTTCAGGCAGGTGCCGCCCAGTCCGTGCTTGTCCACGATAATGGTGTCCAGCCCCAGCTGACCCGCACGAATGGCGGCAGGGTAGCCGCCAGGGCCGCCGCCAACCACGAGAACCTGACATGTTTTAGACTGGGCCATGAGCAAAACTCCTGCGGGTCCGGTATCGATTGGCGTGATGTTTAGACGCTCGGCGCACAACAAAAAAGGGGCAGGCTGAAACCTGCCCCTTTAGTTCGTAAAGGTCCGTACAGATTAGGTCTTCTCGACATTGACGTTTGTGTCGTCCGCCCAGCGTTTGGTCAGGCTGGCGCCGCTGGCCACGGCGATGCCGAGCAGGATCATGTCAGCGATCACGATCCAGGTCGCTGGAACGCCAAGCTGAACCAGCGCCCAGGTCAGACCGCCGATCGCGAGCAGTGCGCCAATCAGGAAAATGCCGAACGTTTTCATCTCATCACCCTTTGTCTGTGCTGGATGAAGAACGCGAGGCGCAAGATGAAAGTTCCCGATCAGGGCGTGGCCTCGCCTAGCCGCAACAACTGCCCCTCCAGCACGCCGCGCACCTGTTCAATGACGAAAGCTTTCAGATCGTCCGGACTGCGCGGCATCAAAGAGGCCGTGCTGGCCAGCGTCACAAGCCCATAAGCCGCCGACAACCCGGCGAAGGCCAGATCGCGCGCATCAGCCTCCCGCTCCCCGGCCTCGGCTTCAAGCGCCAGTCGCGACCAGACCATAAGCTGCTCAAGCTCGGCCTTCACAGCCTCGCCCAGCGCGGTGTGCGCATCCATGGCCGCCCGTGATCGCGTCAGCATCAACGCGTGAAGGTGCGGACGGTCGAGCGCGAAGCGGACAAAGACCTCAAACGCCGTCTGAAGCGGGGTTGATACGCCTTCACAGGCTGAGAGCTGATCGCCGAGCAGCTGGCGATAGCCCTCGGCGGAGACTTCGGCCAGCACAGCCTCCCGGTCCGGGTAATGGCGGTAGAGCGCGCGGTGATCGACGCCCACCGCCTTGGCCAGCGCGCGCATGGTCAGGGCGTCAGCGCCCTTCGCCTCGATCAGCGCGAGCGCTTCGCCGATGGCCGTCTGCCGCACCTCGCCATGATGGTAGTTTCGCCCGGCCATCAGCCCGTTTTCTTGACGTGCCAGTTCACCACCATTTCGGAAACCGTGACGCCCTCGGCGTCCGTGATGGCGACCTTGATGTCAAACACCACCTTGCCGACGTCTGCGAGTTCCTTGCGGATCGCCTCGGCGTCCGAATTGGCGGTCGCGGTCGCCGTCAGATCGGTCTTGCCGGTCTTGAGATATTTGATGCTGGCGTCCGCCGCCACGGGCCGCGCCGACATCAACAGGTCGCCCAGGACGCCGCCCAGCGCTGCACCCGACGCCGCCTCACCCAGGGTGAACATGGCGCCGGCATGCATGGTCTGAATGTGGTTCTCGACCTCCGGACGCTTTTTAAGTCGCGCCACGCCTCGCTCGGGCGAGACTTCCACCAGCTCGACCCCGGTCACCGTGGCGAACGGGACCGACTTGTCCATATGATCGCGGATCATCTCATAGATCGACATCAAACCCTCCTAATGTCACCAGTGGTGACATTAGGAGGCGGGGGCTTGGGTGGCAAGGGGGGATTGATGGATATTGAGGCGGCGACGCTTCCAATGGGTCCCCGGGTCAAGCCCGAGGACCGAGACTTCATAGCTCAACCCACTCGGCCTTCGGACTTGATCCGGAGGCCCATGCGGCATTTGCCATAGAACACATCGTCATCCCGGCCTTGAGCCGGGATCTGGTGACAGCGTCTCTGTGATCAGAACAGAGTGATTTCGCCAGATCCCGGATCGCTTCGCGTCCGGGATGACAGCCATTTGATGGCTTGCAAAAAAGCCCGGCGCGAGGGCCGGGCTTTGAGCGTGTCTGACAGGGTGACCTAGTCCATGAATAGCGTCGCGGGGTTTTCGAGATAGCCCTTCATCTCCTGCACCAAAAGGGCGGCTTCATAGCCATCCACGATACGGTGATCGAAGCTCGAGGACAGGTTCATGATCTTCTTGGGCACGACGCGGCCTTCGCGGTCATAGCGCGGCAGGGTCTGCATCTTGTTCACGCCGATAATGGCAGTCTCGGGATGGTTGATCACCGGGGTGGTAACGATGCCGCCAATCGCGCCCAGAGAGGTGATGGTGATGGTCGAGCCCGTCAGCTCGTCTTTGGTGCAGTTGCCGGCCTTGGCTGCATCGCCGAGGCGCTTCACCTCGGCGGCGACCTCCCAGATATCGAGACTCTCGGCATGCTTGATCACCGGCACCATCAGCCCATTGGGCGTGGCCGCGGCGATGCCGCAGTGGATGCCGTCATGCTGGGTGAGCAGAGAGCCGTCGGTATCGAAATGGGCGTTCGCCTGCGGGAATTTCGGCAGGGATTTCACGAGCGCCATGACCAGGAAGGGAATGATGGTCAGCTTGGTCTGATCGTCTGACTTCTTAGCGTTCATGTGCGCGCGCAGGTCTTCGAGCGCAGTCAGATCGATCTCGTCCACATAGGTGATGTGGGGAATGGTGCGCTTGGCGTGCGCCATGTTCTCGGCGATCTTGCGGCGCAGGCCGATCACCTTGATGTCTTCCTTGCCGGTGCGCGGCGCTCTTGAAGACCCCGCCCCGCCCGCTTTCGAAACAAGACGACCGCCTGCAGCGATGAAATCATCAAGATCGGTATGGGTGATGCGTCCCGCAGGTCCGCTTCCGGGCACATGCGCCAGATCAATATCCGCCTCCAGCGCGCGTTGACGCACAGCGGGGCTCGCTAGCGGGCGTTCGCCATTGGAGCGCGCCGGGGCCGCGGTTTTCGCCGGAGCGGCAGCCGCCGGTTTCGGCGCGGGCTCGGGTTCGGGTTTCGGTTCCGCCTTGGGTTCGGCTTTAGGGGCCTCGGCCTTCGGGGCCTCCTTGGGCGCGTCCTGGGTTTCAGGCTCAGCCGTGTTCTCGACATCGTCGGGGACTTCGCCGTCCACATTGATGACCAGGATTTCAGTGCCCACAGCGATAACTTCGCCAGGCTCGCCGACGATGGATTTCACCACGCCGTTCACCGCGCAGGGAATCTCCACGGTCGCCTTGTCCGTCATCACATCGAGGATGTGCTGGTCCTCGGTGACTTTGTCGCCGACCTTGATGTGCCATTCGACGATTTCCGCCTCGACGACGCCTTCGCCCACATCGGGGAGCTTGTACTTGTATTCGCTCATGCTCAGGCCTCCGTCACGGTCTTCATCGCGCGCGCAAAGCGATCGCGCGTGGGGAAGTACGCCCATTCATGGGCGTGCGGATAGGGAATGTCCCAGCCGGTCAAACGGAAGATCGGCGCTTCCAGCGCATAAAAGCATTCTTCCTGAATCTGGGCGGCCAGCTCAGCAGCAAAACCCGAAGTGCGCGGCGCTTCCTGCGCCACGACCACCCGTCCGGTCTTGTTCACCGATTTGGCGATGGTCTCGATATCATAAGGCACGAGCGTCTTGAGATCGATGATCTCCGCATCAATACCCGCCGCCTCGGCAGCGGCCTGCGCCACATGCACCAAAGTGCCATAGGCGATCACGGTGCAGGCTTCGCCTTCGCGCACCACTTCGGCCTTGCCCAGCTCGACGGTGTAATGGCCTTCGGGCACGTCGCCCTTGGCGTGCTTGGCCCAGGATTTCAGCGGCGTATCCGGCACGCCGTCAAACGGGCCATTATAAATCCGCTTGGGCTCGAAGAAGATCACCGGGTCGCCGCTTTCCAGCGCCGAGATCAGAAGGCCCTTGGCGTCATACGGGTTGGACGGCACGACGACCTGCAAACCCGGAACATGCGTGAAGAAGGCTTCCGGGCTCATCGAGTGGGTCTGGCCGCCACGAATGCCGCCGCCCCAAGGGCTGCGCACCACACAGCCGGAGGTGAACTGACCCGCAGAGCGATAACGGATGCGGCTCATCTCGGAGATAATCTGGTCGATGGCCGGGAAGATGTAATCGGCGAACTGGATCTCGGCGATAGGCTTGAGACCCTTGGCCGCCATACCAACCGCCATGCCGGCGATGGCCGCTTCGTTGATCGGCGTATCAAACACCCGATCAAGGCCGTATTTCTCTTGCAGCTTGTCGGTGGCCTTGAAAACGCCGCCGAAATAGCCCGCGTCCTCGCCAAAAACCACGACGTCCGGATCGCGCTCAAGCAGCACGTCCATGGCCGAGTTCAGCGCCTGAATGATGTTCATCGCTGGCATGACTTAAACCCCCAGATCCTGGCGCTGACGGCGCAGGCGCCAATCGGGCTTGGCGTAGACGTCTTCAAAAATGCTTTCGGTCGGCGAGAGCGGGCCTTCGTGCAGCGTGCCGTGGCTTTCCGCTTCCTTGTAGGATTTCACCACCAGCGCGGTCATCTGCTCCTCGAGCTTGGACTGGCGCTCTTCATCCCACTCGCCCTTGCCGATCAGATGCTGTTTCAGGCGCTCGATGGGATCACCCAGCGGCCAATGATCAAATTCGGTCTTGGGACGGTATTTCGTGGGGTCGTCCGAGGTGGAGTGCGCGTCCGCGCGATAGGTAAAGAGCTCAAGCACCGTCGCGCCCTTGCCCGCACGCGCGCGCTCGGCGGCCCATTGGGTGGCGGCGTACACGGCCAGGAAGTCATTGCCGTCCGCCCGGATGGAGGCGAGGCCATAGCCCAGTCCTTTCGCCGCAAAGGTCGGTGCATCACCGCGGGCGATGTTCTGATTGGACGAAATGGCCCATTGATTGTTCACGACGTTGAAGATCACCGGCGCACGATAGGTCGACGCCAGGGTCAGACCGGCGTGGAAGTCGCCCTCCGCCGTGGTGCCGTCCCCGATCCAGCTCGCTGCAATCTGGTCTTCGCCTTTATAGGCGCAGGCCATGGCGTAACCGGCGGCTTGCGGGAACTGGGTGCCCAGATTGCCCGAGATCGTGAAGAAGCTGCCTTCCGCCCAGGTGTAGTGCACCGGCAGCTGGCGGCCCTTCAGATTGTCGCGGCTGTTGGAGATGCAATGGCACATCATGTCCACGATGTTGCGACCGCGCGCGAACAGGATGCCTTGCTGGCGGTAGCTGGGGAACACCATGTCGGTGGGTTTGAGCGCCATGGCCGCAGCGACGGCGACCGCCTCCTCGCCCGTGGACTTCATATAGAAGCTCATCTTGCCCTGGCGCTGCAGCTTGAGCATCCGCTCGTCATAGATACGGGTGAGCACCATATGGCTCAGCCCTTCGCGCAGCACTTCCGGACTCAGCTCCGGGTTCCAGTCCCCGACCGCCTGGTGATTATGGTCAAGAACGCCCACGAGGCCGGTGGCCAGATCGCGGGTTTCTTCCCAGCCGACGGCCGGATCCGGTCGCGGCGCCGCGCCGGCTTTCTGAAGATCGAGGTGAGCGAAATCGGGCTCGTCCCCCGGCCGATACGGCGGGGTCGGAACGTGGAAACGAGTCTGTCCGTTCGACATGCTTTGTCCGTACGTTTCTTCAAGCCATACAAGGCTTTTCGGGCTGCGAGGTAGCGATCTGTGACGGGTTTGGCAAGCGATGCGCCGTGGACAAAGCCATGTTGCGGCGCATCATGATTATTCCACTTCCGATGAATTTCGGAGTGGATTCCCGGTCCGGACACGACGCATCTCTTGCATACCCCCAGGATAAACCGCGTCCTCAGAGCCACTTGATTTAGAAATCATAAGTTACATGGCGCACAATCATGAGGCATTGCAACACAGGCAATTGTTATGACGCGTGTGAATCTCGCAAATCAGCTTCTCTCCACCCGCCCGCGCATCTGGTATCTCGCCGTGGGCGGGATCGAGACCGTCCATGGCGCCATGGGCAATCTGCAAGAGCTGCAGAAACGGGTCGATAAAGAGCATATCCGCGGCGCCGTGATCGATTTTCGAAAGCTCGAAGGCTATGATCCCCAGCAGGACTGGGTCGGGTTCATCAAAGGATTGAAAGCCTATACGCCCCATGGTCTGCCCATTGCCTGGATGGCGCATGCCCATGGCGCGAACGCCGCTCAGCAATTGGCGCAGGCCGCTCAACAAGCCGGCGCGCTGTCGCAATTCTGCGTCAACTGGCAGGCGGCGCTCATGACGGTCGGCCTGCCGACATCTACGCCCGATCCCTTGTTGGAACTGAGCGCTAGGGCTGACGACGGGGATGATGACGACGTCTTCTTGCTCGACTGAAAAAAGCCCCGGCCAGATGACCGGGGCTTCCTCGTCTTCAGCGTTCAGACGCTGGTTGGTTCAGGCGCTGATTAGTTCAAGCGCTCGATGGCGACCGCAGTCGCTTCACCCCCGCCAATGCAAAGCGAGGCGACGCCTTTGGTCTTGCCCTGATTTTCCAGCGCGGCGATCAGGGTGACCATGATGCGTGCGCCAGACGCGCCGATCGGGTGACCCAGCGCACAGGCGCCGCCATTGACGTTCACGACGTCATGGCTGAGGCCCAGCTCTTTCATCGCGATCATCGGCACCACGGCGAAGGCTTCGTTGATTTCCCAAAGGTCCACATCGTCCTTGGTCCAGCCCGCCTTCTCCAGAACCTTGCGCATGGCCGGGACCGGCGCAGTGGTGAAGTAAGCCGGCTCATGGGCGTGGGCGGCGGTGGCGACGATTTTCGCCAGCGGCTTGAGGCCGCGCCGCTCGGCTTCGCTCTGACGCATCATGACGAGCGCCGCCGCGCCGTCGGAGATGGCGGATGCGTTCGCTGCCGTCACCGTGCCGTCCTTGCCAAAGGCCGGCTTCAGGCTCGGGATCTTTTCAGGGCGCGCCTTGCGGGGCAGCTCGTCGGTCTCGACGGTGATGTCGCCCTTGCGAGACTTGATGGTGACCGGAGTGATCTCACGCTTGAAATCACCCTTCTCGGTGGCGCGGGTGGCGCGCGCCAGGGTTTCCAGCGCATAGGCGTCCTGATCTTCGCGGGTGAACTGATGCTCGCGCGCGATCATGTCGGCGAACACGCCCATGGCGTTGCCTTCATACGCGTCCTCGAGACCGTCCTGGGCCATATGGTCCTTGACGGTGTCGTGGCCGTACTTGAAGCCGGTGCGGTGATTGGGCAGCAGATGCGGCGCATTGGTCATGGATTCCATGCCGCCCGCCACGATCACAGAAGCGTCGCCCGAGGCGATGGAGGCGCGGCCCATAATGGCGGCCTGCATGCCCGAGCCACACATCTTGTTCAGCGTGGTCGCTTCCACCGATTTGGGCAAACCACCCTTGATGGCCGCCTGGCGCGCCGGGGCCTGGCCCTGGCCGGCGCTCAGCACATTGCCCATGTAAATCAGGTCCACATCGTCGCCGGCGACGCCGGCCTCGGCGAGCGCGGCCTTGACGGCTTCTGCACCCAGCTCATTGGCGGACAGGCCCGCCAGTTCACCCATCAGGCCGCCCATCGGTGTGCGCGCCATACCTACGATGACAATCGGATCTTCGGAACTCATAGCCCGTCTCCTAATAGTTTTATATCGGCCGGCTCGGGCCGGTCATTGAGATGAGAGAAAGGCCTTGTTTCGCACCGCGTCAAGTCTGCTCGCATCCGCAGCAGGGCGGCGCGAGATCGCCGTGCTGACGTGAACTCCCTTGAAGTGACTTGCGATACAGGCGTTTTCTGCGCCCGACACGCCCCATTCACAGGGTTATGAGCTTCATTCATTTTTTGATGAACGGGTCGCTGGTGGTCTATAGAACCGGATCAATCACCACCTCAGGCCGAAGCAGACTCTGTGAACCTTCCCGAAAGCAGAAACCGCCGAATCCCTGAGAGCCAGCCCCCGGCTCCAACCGCTGCGGACATCAGGCGGCGGCAGGCTAACGCACTTTTTCCGGCGACATCCGATCAAGCTCCACCGCAGCGTCCAAGATCGCGTCCAGCTCGGCGTCCAGCTGGTCAGGCGTCGCCAGCTTCACATGCCGCAATTGCTTGCCCGTCCCCTCAATACGCGGGCTGCTGTCGGCCAAGCGGGCGCCTGACCAGAGCTGCAGGTTCACATGAACCTTGTGCGCAATAATGGAAAAGACGCGCTCATTGCCCGCATAGCAGGGGAACCCCCAAGCGAGTTTCACGCTCAGATGCGGCGCCCGCGCCATCACATGATCTCTCACCGCACGGGCGATATCAGCCATCGGCGGATCAAGTGACGCGAAATAAGCATCTGGCGTGCTGGGCTTGGACATGCTCGCAGTCTAGCACCCCGTCAGCGGGGATAGAAGGCGCCGCTAGGCCGTCGCCCGGATCCAGCCGCCGCCCAGCACCCGGTCATGATCGGGATGGGAATAAAAGACGCAGGCCTGTCCCGGCGCAACGCCCTCCTCACCCGCTTCCAGGAGCACGAAGACGCCGTCTTCGCTGACTTCCAGCACAGCTGGCTTCGGCGGTCTTGTTGAGCGCACCTTGATGCCCACGGTCAGACCATCCGCTTCAGACAAATCACCATCGCCGATCCAGTTCACATCCGTCAGCGTGATCTTGCGCACTTGCAACGCCTCTCGCGGACCCACAATGACCTGTGCGTTTTCCGCATCCAGACGCACCACATACAGCGGCTCGCCCGTGGCGATCCCGAGGCCGCGGCGTTGGCCGACCGTATAGCGCAGCACGCCCTCATGCTGGCCCATCACCCGCCCATCCAGATGCACGATCTCGCCCGGGCGCGAGGCGCCGGGACGCACCTTCTCGACCACGCTGGCGTAATCGCCGTCAGGCACAAAGCAGATGTCCTGACTGTCGGGCTTGGCCGCCACGATCAGGCCCAGCGCGGCGGCGAGCTCGCGGGTCTGGTCCTTGTTCAGATGACCCAGCGGGAAACGCAGATAATCAAGCTGCTCTTCAGTGGTGGCGAACAGGAAATAGGACTGATCCTTGCCCGCATCGGCGGCGCGACGCAGCTCGGGCCGGTTCCCGTTCATTGTGCGCTGGATGTAATGGCCCGTGACCAGACACTCCGCGCCCAGCTGTTTGGACGTGGCCAGAAGGTCCGCGAACTTCACAGACTGATTGCACCGCACGCAGGGGATGGGGGTGAAGCCGGCCAGATAGGTATCGGCGAAATCCTCGATCACCGCTTCACGGAACCGGGTTTCATAGTCGAGCACATAATGGGCGAAGCCCATGGCCTCAGCCACGCGGCGGGCGTCGTGAATGTCCTGACCCGCGCAGCACGCGCCTTTGCGGTGAACGGCTTCGCCATGGTCGTACAGTTGCAGCGTCATGCCCACCACCTGATAACCGGCGCGATGCAGCACGGCCGCCACGACCGAGCTGTCCACACCGCCGGACATGGCCGCCACCACCCGATGGTCCGCGGGCTCGCCGCCCAGATTGAGGAATTCGCCTGTCAGCCCGTACTCGGCCATGAGCGCATCAACGCGCGCCGTATCGAGCACCGGGGTCGAAACAGCATTGGTAACAGCGCCCGCGCCTGAGCGCGGGGCGTTGGAAATCAGTGTCGTCATCATCCTCTCCCTCGCCGGGTCAAGGCCGACGACGAACAGCAAAAGGTGTCTGCATATAAGAGTACTGCAGCAATAAAGCCAGTCTGCCTGATCACAATGTCCATCCAGACAAACCCAGAGCAACGGTGCTTCAGACTTTATTAGCCAAAACACCATCACCACAGAAGACACACGACAGACAGGAGAGACTTACATGTTCAGTTCCCTGGTTACACGTCTTGTCATCCTCATTCTGGGGCTCGTCGCCATGGGCGTCGCATTGACGGCGCTCTCGGCTGGTTGGGTGATCAACAATTCAATCTCACGCTCCGCCTCTGAAGCGCAGGAAATGAATTTGCGGGTCGCCGCTGCAACGTTGCAGACCACACGCCTGCCGGAACTGGACATTCGATACAATTCAGAGGGCGAGATTACGCGCCTTGAAGCGCCGGCCCTGCCCGAGTTCGCTTCCCACGAAATGATTGATTCCGTGGGTCGCCAGACAGGCCAGACCGCCACATTGTTTATCTGGTCTGACGCCGAGACTGATTTCTTCCGGCGCACCACCAATATCGTCAAACCCGACGGTGACCGCGCGGTGGGAACCCCTCTGGGACAGGGCGCGGTCTATGACGCGATGATGGCCGGTCAGGGCTTCCGCGGTGAGGCGACCATCCTGGGCAAGGATTACTTCACCGCCTACCAGCCCGTTTTCACCCCTGAGGGGGAGACAATCGGCATTTTGTATGTGGGTGTCGAGAAGGCTGCACTGATTGCAACGCGCAATACGGTCCTGATCACCACCGCTCTGCTGGCGCTCATTTCGCTTGCGATTGCGGGCGGGGTCGGCTTCTGGGTCAGCCGGCGCGCTCTGGCGCCGCTCAACACGGTGACGCACACCATTGATGACGTGGCAGCGGGTCAATATGCGCCGGACCATCAATTCCTGGAGCGTAAAGATGAGATTGGGCGCATCGCCAACGCGGTTCGCGACCTCTGCGCCAAACTTCAGGACGCTGAAACCCTGCGTCGCAGCGAAATGGACAAGCAGGCGCTTGAAGCGCGGCGGGCGCAAACCCTGTCTGAAGAAATCACGAAGTTCGAACAAACCGCCAACCAGGTCTTGAGCACAGTCACCAAAGCCGCACAGGACGTGCAGCAAACCGTTCAATCCACCCGTGCGACCTCCGTCGAAAGTCGGGACCGCCTGGCCAAGGTCAGCGAGGCGGCGCAGGCCGCGAGCGCAGGCGTGCAGACCATGGCCGCGTCCACCGAGGAGCTGAACGCCTCGATCGGTGAACTCCGCGGGTCTGCGGCCCGAGTCGCGGAGCTGACATCCGCATCCGCAGACAAGACCCAGCAAAGCCGCTCCAAGATGGAAGACATCAGCGACTCCCTGAGCGACATGACCGACATCATCGCGGGCATCGACGCCGTAGCTGAGCAGACCAATCTTCTGGCGCTGAACGCCACCATCGAGGCGGCGCGCGCTGGTGAAGCGGGCAAGGGCTTCGCGGTCGTCGCGAGCGAGGTCAAAGCGCTCGCCGAGCAGACCACCAAGCTGACAGAGACCATCAACGCCCGGATCGTAAACTTCAAATCCCTGGTTCAGGACGCCGGCGAGGCGACGCAAAGCGTGGCGGACGCCATGACGCAGATTGATCAGGCCTCCTCAGAAAGCGCCTCCGCCGTCGAGCAGCAAACCGCCGCCGTCTCTGAAATCAGCCGCTCCGCCCAGACAGCGGCCGAACGCACGGGTCTTGTGGACGAGGAAACCAGCACGGTGATGCAAGGCGCTGAAGCCTCGGTCGCCAATGCCGACCAGATCGCGCAGTTGTGTTCGGAGCTGGAGCGCGAGGCCGCTAGCATGTCCGCCACGATCAATGACTTTCTTCAATCCGTTCGTTCAGCCTAAGTATACGAATATTCATTCTATTTCCCCCTGATGCGTGTGGGTTTCTCCACACGTATTAGGGGGGGATTAACCGATCGGGACGCATCAGCAACACACAGACAAACTGTGAGATGCGTCATGCCCTCCCTCCCGCTTTCTATTCGTTTCATCCTGGTTTTTCTCGGCCTGATGACCTTTGGCGTCTTGCTCAAAACCGGGCTTTATGCCGTCTTCGGCGCGGGCTGGCTTGGATTTTTGATGGCCACAGCAATCGCAGGCGCGATTACAGCAGCGCTCGCCTGGCCCGTCATCCAGCGCATGTTCAAACCCATGCTCGACCTGGCCAAGCGCATGGACGCGGTGGCGCAAGGCGATCGCAGCGCGGATAACGCGTTTCAGAACCGGACCGACGAGATTGGCCGGATCGCCAAAGCGCTCAACCATATGACAGAACAGCTGCATGCCGCAGAAACCGCCCAGGCGGGCGAACTGTCGCGCAAAGAGAGCGAAGCGCGAAAAGCGCAAGCGCTGCAGGCTGAAATCGAGACGTTCAAAACCGGCGCAGGCCAGACCCTGCGTGCTGTGGAGGCGCTGTTAGAGCAGGTGGTCGAGGCTGCAGAAACCTCTCGCAGCGCCGCGGAAGACGGCAAGGCGCGCTCCTCCTCCATGAACGAAGCCGCGCGCGAGGCCAGCAATGGCGTACAGACCATGGCGGCGGCCACTGAAGAGCTCAATGTCTCGATCAATGAGGTGCGCGGCTCCGCCGAGCGCGTCTCCAACCTGACCCGCCGCACCGCTGCACGCACCCAAGAGAGCCAGGCCAGCATGAGCGAGATGGCCTCGGCGCTGGCGGACATGGTCGAGATCATTTCCGGCATCAACGCCGTGGCCGAACAAACCAATCTTCTGGCGCTCAACGCCACCATCGAAGCGGCCCGCGCCGGTGAAGCCGGCAAGGGGTTCGCGGTTGTCGCGAGCGAGGTGAAAGCCCTGTCCACCCAGACCACCAAGCTGACCGAGACCATCGGTGAGCGGATCTCCCGCTTTGAATCCAGCGTTCAAGACGCCTCAAAGACGGCGGCTGCAATCGTGGAAGAGATCAGCGAGATCGACGCCGCCTCGGCGGAAAGCGCCTCAGCCGTTGAGCAACAGATCGCCGCCGTCGCGGAAATTTCAGGCACGGCTCAGACCGCCGCCCAGAAAACCCAAGCCGTGGATGAAGACAGCGTGCAGGTGATGCAAGGCGCCGCGAACGCCGTCGCCGCCGCGAAACAGATCGCTGACATGGCGACCCAGCTGCGCACCAACGCCCATGATCTGTCTGATCGGATCGACGGGTTTCTGGAGGCCGTGAACGCCGCCTGACGGCGCGTCTCTGTCCGCCCCTCTTCCCTCATTTGCGTGTTCGGCCTATACGGCCCGCCAAAGTCGCTACATATGCTGAGCTAAAGAGAGGCGCGCGCCATGGGTTTCAAATGCGGGATTGTCGGTCTGCCGAATGTGGGCAAATCCACCCTGTTCAATGCGCTGACCCAGACAGCCGCAGCGCAAGCGGCGAACTACCCCTTCTGCACCATTGAGCCCAATGTGGGCGAAGTGGCGGTGCCTGAGCCCCGCCTGCAAAAGCTCGCCGAGATCGCTGGCTCCGCCAACGTCATTCCGGCGCGCATGAACTTTGTGGACATTGCCGGCCTGGTGAAAGGCGCCTCTCAGGGCGAGGGCCTGGGCAACCAGTTTCTCGCCAATATTCGCGAGACCGACGCCATCCTCTATGTGCTGCGCTGCTTTGAAGACGGCGACATCACCCACGTCGCAGGCAAGATTGACCCGCTGGCGGATTTCGAGACCGTGGAAACCGAGCTGATGCTCGCGGATATGGACAGCCTTGAAAAGCGCCGCGCCAATCTTGAAAAGAAAGCCAAGTCTGGCGACAAGGACGCGAAAGCCACCATCGAGCTGGTGGATCTGGCGTTGGCTGAATTGCGCGAAGGCCGTCCGGCCCGCAATGCCGATGTTCCCGAGGACATGGCCAAGGAGTGGAAAATGCTCCAGCTCCTTACCTCCAAGCCGGTCATGTTTGTCGCCAATGTGGATGAAGACAGCGCCGGTACCGGCAATGAATTCTCCAAAGTGGTCGAAGAACGCGCCAGCCAGGAAGGCGCAGCCTGTGTGGTCATCTCCGCCAAGATTGAATCCGAGCTGGCGCTTCTCGAAGACGAGGAGCGCGCCGAATACCTGTCCGAGATCGGCCTGGAAGAACCCGGCCTCGATCGCCTGATCCATGTGGGCTACACGCTGCTGGATCTGCAGACCTACTTCACCGCCGGCCCGAAAGAGGCCCGCGCCTGGACCATCCGCAAGGGCTGGACCGCGCCCAAGGCCGCCGGCGTCATCCATGGCGATTTCGAGCGCGGCTTCATTCGCGCTGAAACCACCGCTTATGACGATTACGTCGCGAATGGCGGGGAGAGCGGCGCGCGTGAAGCGGGCAAGCTGCGCCAGGAAGGCAAGGAATACGTCGTCCAGGATGGCGACGTCATGCTGTTCAAATTCAACGTCTAAGGCGCGACACAGCAGCTGACGACCGGGCGTTAAGCGCTTAAGCTCTCCGAAAAACAGACTTTCGGGGAGTGATATGAGCTATTCCACCATTCGCTATGACGTTCAGGACGGCGTCGCGCTTCTGACCCTGTCACGGCCAGACGCCATGAACGCCTTCACCACAGTGATGGGCGAAGAGATGGCGGACGCATTTGACCGGTCGGACGCTGATCCGGCCGTGCGCGCCATGGTTGTCACCGGCGAAGGGCGCGCCTTCTGCGCCGGGGCGGATCTGTCGCTGGGCGCTGAAACCTTCAACGCCGTCGCCACCGCGCAGGCCGAGGGCGAGCTTGTGGACACAGATCCGCAATGGCGCGATTTCGGCGGGCGGCTGAACCTGCGTATTTTTGACAGCGAGAAGCCGGTTGTGGCCGCCATCAATGGCGCCTCGGTCGGTATCGGCGCGACCATGATCTTGCCCATGGATGCGCGGGTGGCGCTGGCGGGGGCGAAATTCGCCCTGCCCTTCACCAAGCGCGGCATTGCCTGGGATGGCTGCGCGAGCTGGTTCCTGCCCCGTCTGGTCGGCGTCGAGGCGGCGCTCGACTGGGGCCTGTCGGGCCGGACATTCCTGGCTGAGGAAGCGCTGGCGCGCGGTCTGGTGAGCGAACTGCAAGACACCCCCGAAGCCGTGCTCGAACGCGCGCTCGAACGGGCGCGCCTGTTCGTGAAAGACACGGCGCCTGTCTCGGTCGCCATGAATCGACGCCTGCTCTGGCGGATGCTGGGCGCAAGTCATCCCATGGAGGCGCACCGGCTTGAAAGCCGCGCCATCCTCCATCGCGGCATGTCGCCAGATGCGGCTGAGGGCGTGACAAGCTTCCTGGAGAAGCGTACCCCGAACTTCCCCGGTCAGGTTCCCGCTGATTATCCAGCAGGCTGGCCCTGGGATACGGACCCGCAATACTAAGCCCCAGCCTCAATGATCGCGGTCGGGACGGCGCCCAGGAGGCCCGCTTGCAGCACCTGCCCTCTCCCGACCCGCTCCGCCCCCGCATCTCCACGCGCGAGCTGATCGCCATGGTCGGCCTGCTGATGGCGCTCAATGCTCTGTCGATCGACATCCTGCTACCCGCTCTGTCAGAAATGGGGCAGGCTTTGGGCGCGCCTGGCAATGACCGCCAGCTGGTGATCACCTCTTATGTGTTCGGCTTCGGGTTGGCGCAGCTGGGCTTTGGACCGCTTTCGGATTCCCTGGGGCGCCGCAGAACCTTGCTGATTGCGCTCGTCGCGTATCTGGCGGCGACAGTATTGTGTCTGGCCTCGCAGGGGCTATGGCAATTGGTGGCGGCGCGTGCGCTGCAAGGGGTCGCCGCAGCGGCGACGCGGGTGATCGCCGTGGCCATTGTGCGCGATCTCGTGTCCGGGCGCCGGATGGCGGAGATCATGTCGTTCGCCATGACCGTCTTCACGGTCGCGCCCATCCTCGCCCCTGGCATCGGCCAGCTGATCCTGTTCGGCGGCAGCTGGCGGGAGATCTTCGTCTTCCTGTTTGTGATGGCGGCGGCGTTGTCGGTCTGGATGCTGGTCCGGCTGCCTGAAACCCTGCATCCGAACAAGCGCACCCCGCTGCGCTTTGGATCGGCGATGCGCAATTACGCTCTGGCCGCGTCCAACCGCATAACGCTCGGTTATCTGACAGCATCCTGCTTTATCATGGGCGCGCTCTTCGCCTTCATCGCCACCTCTGAACAAGTGCTGGCGGAGCTTTATGAGCTGGGCGCCTGGTTTCCGATCGCCTTTGCAGTGATCGCAATCGGGCTGGCGGGCGCCAATATCGTCAACGCCAAGATCGTGCGCCGGCTGGGCATGCGGCGGATTTCGCACGCCGCCTTGATCGCCTATTTGCTGGTCAATGGCGTGAACATGACGCTGGCCCTGTTCGGCAACCCGCCTTTCATCGTCTATTTCGGGCTGTTGATGACTGCTCTGATGCTGTTTTCCATGATCGGGGCGAACTTCTCCGCCCTTGCCATGGAGCCGGCGGGCGAGCGCGCAGGAACGACAGCGGCGCTCTATGGCTCGTCCACGGCTATGGCGGGCGCGGTGCTCGGCTCAGTGATCGGTCAGGGCTATAACGGCACGGTGCTGCCGATCACCGTGGGCTTCACGGTGCTGGGCGCCCTGGCCCTGCTGGTGGTGTTCTGGACGGAAAAGGGCAAGCTGTTCGGCATCGGCGAAACCAGCGATGAGGCGGACGCCTAAAGCCGATTGGTCGCCTTTTCGAGCCACGAAACCGGCATCCACTTTCGCTGAAAAGGCTCTAGAATTCGTCCACCATCAGGCTGTCATCATTGATGCAGCCATCGAGCCGCCAGCCCGCATCTTCATCCTGCGCCAAAAGCTCGGTGAGCCAGGGCAACAGTTTCAGCAAGCGCTCTTCAAGTTTGAACGGTGGGTTGATCACCACGACGCCAGCTCCGGCGAGCGGGCCCTCTTCCTTCAGCTCGCGCACCCACATATCCGCGCGCAGCAGCTTCTCGCCCTCAAGTCCCTGATCCGCGATCAGCCATTCCGCCAGGCCGACGTCAAAGCGCTCCTGCGCCCACAAATCCTTCAGCGGCCTCCAGAAAAGGAAGGTGCCGGTGGGCCAGCGCTCCAGCGCGGATTTCGCCGCCTGCGCCATGAACGCCATCTCGTCACGATGCTCGAACGGCGGGTCGATCATCACCAATCCGCGCTTTTCCCGCGGCGGCACAAGGCCCGGCAAAGCGCGATAGCCGTCCATGGCTTGAACTTTCACCCGGGCGTCCTTGGCATAGCGCTTGTCCAGGGTGACTGAGTCGTCCTTGTGAAGCTCACACAGATGAATGCGGTCATCCGCGCGCGCCAGACGGGCCGCGATTTCAGGCGACCCAGGATAAGAGGTCAGCGCCTCACCGGGATTCATCGCGCGCACGATGTTCAGATAGGGATCTAGCGATTCGCGCAGATCAGCGGGAATGTCCGCTTTCATCAAACGGTCGATCCCGTGCGTCCATTCCGGGCTGCGCTGCGCCTCGTCTCCTGTCAGGTCGTACGCGCCCACGCCCGCATGCGTATCGATCACACGATAGGGTTTGGGCTTCGCGCCCAGATGCTCAAGGCATTGGGCCAGCACCAAATGCTTGAGCACATCAGCAAAATTACCAGCGTGGAAGGCGTGACGATAGTTCATAAGGGCTCGCTTTGCGCCTGGGTTCGGATCGGGTTTGTCGACGGGCGTCTCACAATGTGACCAAACTGTAACGGATCGCGACTTTGCTCTTGGCCCGTGTCCAGCCTAGTTTGTCACACTTGTACGGCAATCAAGAGGGGAGGCTTGGAAATGTCGCAGTTTCGCAGCCTGTGGTTTGCAGCGGCCATCGCCGCCATTTCAGCGGGCGCGCCCGCATTCGCCCAAGATGAGGGCGAGGACGAAGAAGCGGAAACTATTGAAAGTTTCACCGAAGAGTTTGAAACGATCGATGGTCTGTTTCCGCTCTATCGCAATCCGGAAGACGGCGCGCTCTACATGGAGATCGCTGCCGACCAGCTCGACGACGAATTCGTCTATTTCACCTATGCAGAAGATGGCGCGCCGCGCACCGGCCTGTTCCGCGGCCAGTTCCGCGACAATCGGGTTCTGAGCTTCGCCAAGCATTACGGCGAGATCGAGATCAGCGCAGAGAACACAAGCTTCTCCTTTGATCCTGACAACGCCCTGTCGCGCGCCTCGAGCGCCAACATCACGCGCGCGCCACTGGCTGTGCTGGAGATTGAAGCGGAAACCGAAGGTGAAGAGGATGCGCCGGACCGGTTCCTGGTTCAGATCGACTCGCTTCTGAGCGGCGAAGATCTCTCCCAGATCAAGCCCAATGCTCCGCGTGGCCCCGGCGCTGAAAACGCGTTTTCGATGGGGCGTCTGTCCAGCGACCGCACCCGCGTTCTGGACGTGCGCAACTATCCCGAAAACACCGATGTGGTCGTCGAGTACGTTTACACAGAAGATTCCCCGCGCAATGGCGGCGGTGCCGAGATCACCGATGCGCGCGCCGTGGCGGTGACCGTGCAGCACAGCTTCCTGGCCCTGCCCGAAGACGGCTATGAGCCGCGCGCGGATGATTTCCGCGTCGGTTATTTCGGCCAGCGCGTCACCAATCTGACCGACACCAGCGTCACGCCTTATGACGACGTGATCAATCGCTGGCGCCTCGTCAAACAGGATCCCACCGCCGAGATCTCAGATCCGGTGGAGCCGATTGTCTGGTGGATCGAGAACACCACGCCTGTCGAACTGCGCGACATTATTCGTGACGCCGCCCTGACCTGGAACATCGCCTTCGAGGCCGCGGGCTTCTCAAACGCGATCGACGTGCGGGTTCAGCCTGATGATGCAGACTGGGACGCCGGCGATATTCGCTACAATGTCCTGCGCTGGACCTCATCGCCGACCCCGCCCTTTGGCGGCTACGGCCCCAGCTTCACCCATCCGCGCACCGGCGAGATCATGGGTGCGGACATCATGCTCGAATACGTCTTCATGACGAACCGCATCCGCTATTCGGAGCTGTTTGACGTCGCGGGCCTGAGCCAATGGCTGCCAGCTGAGCAGCTGGCGGAAGCCACCGGAGAGCCTGTGATCGAGCATGATCACGCCGCCCATGGCGCAATGTGCAACTTTGCCGAACACTTGCAGATGGAGACCCTGTCCGGCGTCGCGGCCTTGCAAGCGCAGGGCGCCTCCACCGTCGAGGTCGACGAGCTGATCCGTCAATCCCTGCACTATCTGGTGATCCACGAGATCGGCCATACGCTGGGCCTGATGCACAATATGCGGGCGACCTCGACGATCTCGCTCGATGAGCTGGCCAATGGTGAAACCGTGACCGGCTCCATCATGGATTACCCGGCGCTCAATCTGCCGATGCAAGCCGGCGCCAGCGTACAGTACTCGCAGGAAACCCCGGGACCGTACGACATATGGGCGATCAACTATGGCTATAATCCGGACACCGAAGCCCTGCCTGCGATTCTGGAGCAGTCCACGGATCCGGCGCTGGCTTTTGGCAATGACGCCGATGACCTGCGTTCACCGGGGATGCACTCTGACCCGCGTGTGATGATCAACGATCTGTCGTCTGACCCGGTAAGCTGGGCCGGACAACGGGTCGAGCTCATCAACGACACCTTGCGCACCCTGCCGGAAAACTTCGAGATCGAAGGGGAAACCTATCAGCCTCTGCTGACCAGCTATCTGGTGCTCTCGGGTCAACGCTTCGGCGCGGCTAATGTGGCCAGCCGTCATATCGGCGGCATCTACAACAACCGCTCGGTTGTGGGCCAGCCCGGCGCTGAAACGCCGTTCATTCCTGTCCCCCGCGACACGCAAGAACAGGCGCTCGAGGTGCTGGACGCCGCGTTGTTCGGGCCTGACGCCTTTGCCGCGGAAGAAGCCTATCTCGATCACTTGCAACGCCAGCGGCGCTTCTTTGATCATTTCGGCACGGATGAAGATCCGGCGCTGCACGACCGGGTCTTCAACCAGCAACGCGCTGTCATGGCCCACCTGCTGCATCCCAACATGCTCGAGCGTATGAATGATGCGCGCCAGTATGGCGGGGAGTATCCGGTGGCGGACTATCTGCAGGACCTGACGCAAGTGGTGTACGCCGCCGATATCCGCGGTGAGCCCAACACCTATCGCCAGAACCTGCAGGTGGAGTATCTGCGTCAGCTGATCTCGATTGTCGGCAATGGCGATTATGCGCCAGTGGCGCGATCAGCCGCCCTCGCCTCCATTCACGATGTGAAAGGCTGGGTCGGCCCTGACTGGATGCCCGACCTGATGGGATCGCGGGAAGCCAAAGCGCACCGCGCCCATCTGCGCACCCTGATCAACGCCTTCGAGGGCTAAGATCAACGCGGACCGCCGCCCCCGTCCTCAGGACGGGGGCGGTTTGCGTTTGGGCGAAAGCTTATGTCTGGACTTGACCTGACGAGCGCCCAGACCGCACAACGTACTATTATAACACCGGCCCGACGGCGACGTCGAAGAGCCGGAAAATACGGGGAAAAGGAGACGGATATGTTCCGCACCGCCGCCGCCGCGCTCAGCGCGGCGCTTATGTTCACAAGCCCGCTCATGGCTCAGGACGAGACACCTGACATCCCGGAACCGAAACGCTGGGAATCCACCGGGCAGGTCACCGCTGACGGCGAGCGCATCCGCTACAGCGTCATTGCGGGCGAGACCTATCTGGAAGACGACAATGGCGCGCCGACCGGCTCGATCTTCTCCACTACCTATTTGCGTGACGGCGTCTCTGATCCGCGCTCGCGCCCGGTGGCCTTCATTTTCAATGGCGGCCCCGGCTCGGCCTCGCTCTGGCTGCATATGGGCATGTTCGGCCCGCAACGCGTGGTGTTGCCCAGCGACGCCCGCGATGACGGCGCCGCGCCGTTTGATCTGCGCGACAACCCTGAAACGCTTCTGGATGAAGCCGATCTTGTCTTCATCGACCCCGTCGGCACCGGCTGGAGCCGGGCGCTGGGCGACACCGACCCGGCCGAAGAATTCTGGGGCGTGGATGAAGACGCGGCCTCCGTTGCGGCCTTCATCCGCAAATGGCTGACCGAGCATCAACGCTGGAACTCACCCAAATACCTGCTGGGTGAAAGTTATGGCACCACAAGAATTGGCGCCCTGATGCGCCAGCTTGAAGCGGGCTGGAACGATGTCTCGATCAATGGCGTCGTGCTGATTTCCGTCGTGCTGGATTTCCGTCTGGACGCCACCGATCCGGGCAATGACATCGGCTATGTGGGCCTGTTGCCCGGTTACGCCGCGACCGCCTGGCACCACAATCTTGTGGACCGCGCGGCCTGGAACAATGACCGCGACGCCTTTCTGGATGACGCTCGCGCTTTCGCCACCGACGAGTATCTGCCGGCGCTGGTGCGCGGCCACGACATCGACGCAGCGCGCAAGGCGAATGTCATCTCGCGCATGAGCGCGCTGACCGGCCTGTCCGAGCAATATATCGAGCGCTCGGACATGCGCGTGACGCTGTCGCGCTTCCGCACGGAATTGCTGCGTGACCAGGGCCTGTCAGTTGGCCGCTTTGATTCGCGTTTCACGGGTGTCGAGCCGATCGGCGTGTCAGACAGCCCCGAGGGCGACCCCTCCGGCTATGGCATTGACGGCGCCTATACAGCGGCGATGATGGATTATTACACCCGTGTGCTGGGCGTGGATGAAACCCGTCCCTACACCACGCTGGGCGGCGTGCGCGACTGGAACTGGGACGCGGGTCCGGGTGGCGGCCGCAATAATTACGTCAATACGTCCGTCTGGCTCGAGCGCGCCATGCGCCAGAACCAGGATCTGCGTGTGTTGGCCACCAACGGCATTTATGATCTGGCGACGCCGTTCTTCGCTACAGAGATGACGTTCAACCGTCCCGGCTATTACGACCAGGACCGGATTGAGCTGACCTATTATCCGGCCGGCCATATGATGTATCTGCACCAGCCCTCCATCGAGCAGATGGCGCAAGACGTGCGGGACTTCATCGAATAAGCTTGTAGCCTCTGACAACGAGGAAGCCCCGGAGCGGTGCTCCGGGGCTTTTTTGTGCCTTGCTGACTACAGTGCTTATTCGCCCTCGAAAGCCACCAGGCTCGCGACTTTCACGCCATGACTTTCGATCCGTTTCGCGCCGCCGATATCCGGCAGATCAATGACGAAGGAGCAGCCCACCACCTCGCCGCCGGCCGAGCGGATCAGCTTGATCGCCGCCTCCGCCGTACCGCCTGTGGCGATGAGATCGTCCACGATCAGGACGCTCTCGCCCGGCTTGATGGCGTCAGTATGGATCTCCACCTCGTCCGTGCCGTATTCAAGCTCATAGCTCTGGCTCAGCGTCGTGTGCGGCAGCTTGCCTTTCTTGCGGATCGGTACGAAGCCGACGCTGAGCTGGTGCGCCACGGCGCCGCCCAGAATGAAACCCCGCGCCTCGATCCCGGCGACCTTGTCGATTTTCTTGCCCGCATGGGGAAACACCATCGCATCCACTGCGGCGCGAAACGCTCCGGCGTCGCCCAGCAGCGTCGTCACATCCCGGAACATGATGCCCGGCTTGGGATAATCAGGGATTGTGCGAATGGCGGACTTGATATGGTCCATGAGGCGCTCCGGCTGAATGGAATAAGGCAGGCGCACCCTGCCCGTGTCAGGCCGAGCATTGAAGAGGGCGCATGCAGCGTCAAGCGCCCTGACCGTAAAACAAACGGGCCCGTCAGCATGTGCTGACGAGCCCGGTTTGGTTCGCGCCGCTAAAGCGACGTGAGCGTTGACCGAGATTACCCGCGGTCGGCCACGTAGCGCGCCTCACGCGTCCGCTCCACATGAAGCGCTTGAAGGCCTTCATGGGAGACTGCGCTGATCACGTGATCCACGACATCGGCCCGGCAATAGGCCAATTCGGAATCAGATTGCAGCGGCAGTGAGCCACAATAGCGGTCAGCTTCAGCGTTCAGGCGCTGATAGGCGACGCGAATGGCGGTCTGGGAAGTCAACTCGGCACGGTCCACCGCAAAGGTGAACTCTTGAGATTCCTGCGCAGAAGCCGCGAACAGACCGGCAGACGCCAGGACAGAAGCCGCTGCGACGGTTTTGATGAAATGCTTCATTGGGTTCATTCCTCTTTTTTCTGGCGCAATCCGCCGCGCCTCACGGCATTGCGGATCGCTATTAGGGACGGAGCCGGTTCAGACCTTCATCAGGGGGGTGAATCCTGCGCGCTGAAGCCTCGACAACCGTCCTAGTTATTGTTCTGTCACCCAACAGTCATATAAATGTAATACATCTGGATACGGATGAAAAGTGGAGACCTGAAACAAGCTTCAAGCCTCCCTAATTCGGCACAAAGCATTGTTCAAATTGGAAAAAATACCGATCCGCCAAATGCGATCAAGAGTGGTGCATCACACCACTCCATCAAAAACGCAATAATTATAAATGCTTAGCTTGGGCTGATATTTTTCAGTTTTGTGTCACACAAATCGCAGATCTGTTGATAACTCAAATATCAAAATAATATCAGTTAATTAAATATCATCCGCCGCATGCCAAAGCGCTTGGGGCATAAAAAAAGCGCCGAGCTTTCGCCCGGCGCTTCCCTGTTTTCGGCAACTCGGGAATCTCGACCTAGCCCTGACGGAGATCCTCGCCCGCCAGCGCCCGTTCGATCAAAGCGATCGCGCCGGGCAAGCCATACAGCGCCGCCAAGCCGCCAAAACGCGGACCCTGGCTTTGCCCGAGCAGCACTTCATAGAGCGCCTGAAACCAGTCACGCAGATTCTCAAAGTCCTGGCCCTTACCGGCGGCGTAGACTTCTGTCTGGATCACTTCCGGATCGGTCTCCGCCGGATTCAGCGCCTTGAGACGCTGCACCAGATCTTCCATGGCCGCCCGCTCCATATCGGTCGGGGCGCGATAAACCTTGTGAGGCTTCACCTGGTCTTCGTAATAGGCGAGCGCATACCCTGCGAGCCGATCCAGGAAAGGATCGGTTTCCGGCGTCGTATCCGGCGCATATTTGGCGATGAACCCCCACAGCGTCGCTTTGTCATGGGCGTTCGCGGCAGAGACCAGATTGAGCAGCAAGGAATAGCCGATGTCAGAGCCCGCCTTGGGCGGCTCGCCGGAGTGAATGTGATAGACCGGATTTTCCAACTGCTTGGCCGGCTCCTGATCGGGATAGGCGCGCAAATGCTGACGATACTCATCGATCGCTTTGGGAATCACGTCGAAATACAGGCGCTTGGCCGTCCGCGGCTTCTGGAACATGTATTGCGACAAGCTCTCTTGCGGCGCATAGCGCAGCCAGTCTTCCACAGCCAGGCCATTGCCCTTGGACTTGGAGATCTTCTCGCCCTGATCGTCCAGGAAGAGCTCGTACACATATTGCACCGGCGGCTCGACGCCCAGAATGCGGCAGATCTTGGAATAGACCGGCGCATTGGCCTGGTGATCCTTGCCGAACATCTCAAAATCCACGCCCAGCGCCGCCCAGCGCATGCCGAAATCAGGCTTCCATTGCAGCTTGGTGTTGCCGCCTGTGACCGGCAGGGTCGTGTCGGTTCCGTCCTCATCCTCGAACGTGATGGTCCCGGCCTTGGCGTCGATCGCCTTCATCGGCACATAAAGCACCCGGCCTGTCGTGGGCGAGATCGGCAAGAAAGGCGAATAGGTCGCCTGACGTTCCGCCCCCAACGTAGGCAACATCACCGCCATGATGTCATCGAACTTCTCGAGCGCGCGGATCAGCGCCTCGTCAAAGGCTCCGGAGCGGTATTCCTGGGTGGCGGAGCGAAACTCGTACTCAAACCCGAAGCTATCGAGGAAGGCGCGCAGGCGCGCATTATTGTGCTGCGCAAAGCCTTCATGGGTGCCGAACGGATCGGGCACGTCAGTCAGCGGCTTGCCCAGATGCTCAGCCAGCATGTCCTGATTGGGCAGGTTGGTCGGCACTTTGCGCATGCCGTCCATGTCATCTGAAAACGCGATGAGTTTGGTGGGATACTGATCCTCGGTCAGCACGCGAAAGGCGTGGCGCACCATGGCGGTGCGCGCCACTTCGCCAAACGTTCCGATATGCGGCAAGCCGGACGGACCGTAGCCGGTCTCGAAGATGACCGCGCCGCCCTTCATCCCGCTTTTCTCCACCCGTTTCTTCACCAGGCGGGCCTGTTCAAAAGGCCAGGCCTTGGCGTTCTGGGCGAGCGCGGCGAAATCGGTCATCGCGGGTCTCTTTTCCTGCTGCGAGTGAAGTGAAGCAGGGCAAGTAGAACCGGTAAGGGTTTTGGTCAACTCAAGATGAGGGTTTTAGGCCCTCACCCTTCGCCTTCATCATCAAAAATCGCTTCGATCGGCTGGCCAAAAAGCCGGGCGATCTTGAACGCCAAGGGCAAGGACGGATCATATTTTCCGTTCTCAATGGAGATGATGGTCTGACGCGACACGTCGAGCTTGTCCGCCAGCGCCGCCTGGCTCCAGCCAAGATCCCCGCGCATTTCTTTCAGATGGTTCTTCATGCGTACCGGCGCGAGACGAAAAACAGGGCGCTGTAATAGCCCAGCATGAAGCCCGGAAAGCCAAAAACCAGCAAGATATCGGGCAAGGGCCAGATCACATCCACGACCGCCCAACTGGTGGTGAGAATGGCCAGCACGCCGCCAGACAGCGCCAAAGCCGTCAAATGGATGCGGTGTTGCAGCTCGTCCAAGGCCTTGACCAGAAGGGCAAACTCCCAAAGCAGCCAGCACAAGCCCACGAGCAATCCCAAGAGTGCTGCCTCTGGAACCCATTCCCAATGAACCAGCAACGTAACGAGCACAGCCAGCGCGCCCGCCAATGATCCGTTCACCATGTACCGCTTCCGCGCCTTGGGCGGTGCGGAAGCGGTTTCAGGCATGACATAATCTAGCCAACGTCCCAATGGGTCTCTCCTGACAGGGTTGATCGAGACTCCTTTACGCTGAACCGGTGATCTTCTTCCAGAGCCGCGCGCGGTTTGCGAACGCCGTCCACCCCAGTAGCGCGCCGCCGCCCCAGATCATTGCTTCGGTGGAGAAGGCGGCGGCGACAACCGCGGAAATCGTAAGCGCGCGCGGCGCATCTAGAACGATCGTCAGACCTAAGGCAGCCCAGGAGGCCGCACACAGCCCGATCAGAGCAAAGGCGGCAATGCGGCGGATGGATTGTGCCTGTTTCATAACGTGTCCTTTCAAGTTGAGCCAGGGGGGGGCGTTCATGCGCCCGGTTGCAGGGTCGCTTCACTGTGAGGCCTGTCCTGTGAGGGCGGCTCTTGTTGAAGAGGCGCGTCTGGCCGGGGCTGCGCCACAAAGACGAGGGCGTACAGCGCCATCCAGGGCAAGGCCTTCAAACAATCAGCAGACATTCGCGCTCACTCCTTCATGTAAAGCGTGCTTCACATATTATGTAAAGCTCACTTCACGTCAAGCACCCTTTACCCGAAAAGAGCAAAAAAACGGCCGCTCCGATATCCGGAGCGGCCGCATTCATCTCAAAAGCTCTTAAAGGCTTACTTGTCCGGCTGCGGCGTGGTGCGCAGATAGGGCTTGATCTTGGTGTAGCCCTTGGGGAAGAGCGTGTCGGCTTCCTCATCGGAAATGGACGGCACCACGATCACATCCTGGCCATCTTCCCAGTTCACCGGGGTCGCCACCTTATAGCCGTCGGTCAGCTGCAGGGAGTCGATCAGACGCAGCACTTCATTGAAGTTCCGGCCCGCGCTCGGCGGATAGGTGAAGGTGGCGCGGATCTTCTTGTTCGGGTCGATGATGTAGACGGCCCGCACGGTGACTTTCGGATCGGCATTGGGGTGAATCATCGAGTAGAGCTCGGACACCGAACGATCGGTGTCGGCGATGATCGGGAAGTTCATCTTCACGCCCTGGGTCTCTTCAATATCCTTGACCCAGCCATGGTGGTCCGCAATCGGGTCCACAGAAAGAGCGATCGCCTTGGCGCCACGCTTGGCGAATTCGTCTTTCAGCTTGGCGGTGTAGCCGAGCTCGGTGGTGCAAACCGGGGTGTAATCGGCAGGGTGAGAAAAGAACACCACCCAGTCATCACCGATCCAGTCGTGAAACTTGATCTGACCTTCGGTGGTTTCCGCTTCGAAGTTCGGGGCGATATCGCCAAGCAGCAGACCCATAATTCATCTCCATCAGAGCATTTGCGAGGGGCGTCAAACACCGCTTTACTTGGCGCGGGCTGTCGTGCAACGCAACCCGTAAGCCGTGTAATTGCCCTTGCCTGAGGATTCGCCCCTATGCCGCTCCTGATAGCCATGCGTCACGCCAAGGCCGTCGACCGTATGATGGCTGAAGACGATTTCGACCGGGGCCTGACCGAGCGAGGCGTCGCCGACGCCGACCGGGCGGCCGAGGCCTTGAACCGGGCCGGCGTCAAGGCCACACATGCTTTGGTCAGCCCCGCGCGTCGGACCCGCGAGACCTGGAAACGTCTCAGCGCCATACTGGGCGAACCGCCGGTCACAGACCCGATGGCGCTCTATCACGCCTCACCTGAAATGCTGGAGCGCGCCGTCGCCGAACAACTCGATCACGGCGCAGAAGCGATCATGCTCGTCGGTCACAATCCCGGCATCGGCGCGCTGGTGCACATGCTCGCCGGTCAGGCCGAAGCCGCATCCGACCTGCCTTATGGCTGGCCCACCAGCGCCCTCGCCGCTTTTGATGTCAAGCTGGAAGACAAACGCCTGACCGCAAATCGGCGCCGTTTGTATTTCAACCCGAAAGAGTCTTGATTCTCCTATTAAGAGAATATTAACTACGCTTCGGCTGGGACTCAACGGGGGAGCGCGGCATGCCGTCTGTGACCAGACCGGCCTTTTCAGGACGTGCGCGCTCCGCTCGAAGTGGAGGATCGCTTGATCTGCACGCGGCCGCCTATGGCCTGCGGGATCTCAGCCCTCTGGCCAGCGCCGGACGCGCCTTAAGTCCGCCTCCAGCGCTCGTGATCGGACCGCTTTGTTTTGTCCTGGTGCTGGCGGTTCTTTTTAAGGGGCTCGCGCTTATCGCCCTGCTCTGGACCGCCGCGTGCGGCGTGATCGTGATGAGCGCCTTACGGATCGCCGCGGCCCTCACCCCGGTGCGCTATGCGCCGCGCGCTCGTCTCGCAAACCAGGCCTTGCCGGTCATCAGCGTGATCATCGCGCTTTATGACGAGGCGGAGGTGCTGCCCGGCCTGATCGCCGCCCTGTCGCGGCTCGACTATCCGCGGCGCAAGCTCGACATCATCCTGGCGCTCGAAGCCCATGACACGGCCACACGCGCCACAGCCCGCGCGCTGGCGGCCCGGCAGGCCTTGCGCGTTGTGGTCTTACCCCCGCTCGGCCCCATGACGAAGCCACGCGCCCTCAACATGGCGCTGCAGGCGGCGCGCGGAGAGTTGATCGCCGTTTATGACGCCGAAGACTCCCCCCTCCGCCAGCAATTGCGTCACGCCGCAGAGGCCTTAGCGGCGGATCCGGGCCTGGGCGTCGTACAGGCCCCGCTGGGCTGGTATAACCGCGCAGAGAACTGGCTGACCGGGCAATTCGCGCTCGAATACGCCACCCAGTTTCACGCCCTGCTGCCGCTTCTGTCTCGGCTGAACTGGCCGCTGCCGCTTGGAGGAACCAGCAATGTGTTCCGTCGCTCCGCGCTGGAGCATAGCGGCGCGTGGGATCCCTTCAACGTTACGGAAGACGCGGATCTGGGCTTTCGCTTGGGACGCCAGGGCTGGCGCGCCGGGCTGATCGCCCCCGGCACGCTGGAAGAAGCGCCGCTGACATCCCGCGCCTGGATCAATCAGCGCAGCCGCTGGCTGAAAGGTCATTTCGTCACCTGGCTCGTGCATATGCGCGAGCCACGCGACCTGATCGAGACCCTTGGCTGGGGCGGCGTGTTCAGTCTCAGCTTCACCGTGCTCGCCAACATGCTCAGCGCGCTGATCCACGCGCCGACCGTCATTGCGATGGCTTTGGGCGCGACCCTTCTGGGGCTCGTGCCGGGTTGGGGAGCGCTTTGGACGCTTGGGGCGCTGATGATGGGCGTCGCCTATGGCTCGGCCATGGCTTGCGCCCTCACCGGCGCGCGCCGGGCGGGCTTTCGCCCAGCTCTGAGTTCTGTGCTCAGCATGCCCGCCTACTGGCTGATGCAGGCGCCCGCCGCGCTCAAGGCCTTGCGCGAGCTGCCCCGCCAGCCCTATCTGTGGGACAAGACCCAACACGGCGTTTCCCGCGCCCGCAGAGAAACGCCTGATGACGCTGCCGATCACACTCTTGCTCATGCTCGCCACCGCCGGCCTGTTCGCGCTCGCCGCCTGGCGCAGCGGCAGGCCCTCAAATCCGCTCAAGCCGCGTCTTATTCCCTGGACGCTTCTCAGCATCGCTAGCGGCGTCTTTTTCATGATGCTGCTGGCGCATGTGTTCAGCCATTTCGGCTTTGAAACCGGTCAGCGCTTCATGCCGCGCTAGCGCCGCCCGCGACCAGCACGATCGCCGCGCCCATCATCAGGGCGAACAGCGCCACAGCGCCCAAGCGCACCGCCAGGCGCAGCCCGCTCGGCAGGCGCGCCCACAGCCAGAGCACGCGGCGACCGAAGAGAAACAATAAAACGCCCATGGCGCCATAGCGCACCAGCCGCCCCGAAAACGCCGCCAGCACAAACAGGGGCGCCGGGATCAGCGCCGCCCCGGCGGCGAACGAACTCAGCTGCACCGGCACCGGCGTTAGCATGGACACGCCCACCGCCCACGCGCCATAGGCGTCGATCCGCGTCCGCGCGCCCTCCAGAGACAGCGCGAGATCAGGTCGCGCGCTGATGAACGCCTCCGCCAGATCGAGCGCCAGCCGCCCCGCCCAATAGCTCAGCACACAGCCCAGAACCGAACCGAGGGTCACCACCAGGGTAGATTCCACCACCTGACGGCGGCCGCGCAACATGTAGGCGAGTAGCGGAAACTCGATCGGCCAGGGCAATAACGTGCTTTCCAGCACCGAGCCCGCAAACAGCGCCGGCAAGGCCAAGGGCCCGCGCGCCATCCGGTCGAGCCGGGCGCGCCAGAGCCTCAGCCGGCGCCGCCAGCTTCTCGGTCGTTTGAAAGGCGCGCGCGTCTCGTTCATGAACCCGGCTTACACCGGAAGGGTTAATGCCGCACCCGGCGTGTCGCCGCAGGGGGCATGAGGGCTCGCACTGTCAGGAATAGTGTGGAGCGGGTAGCGAGAATCGAACTCGCACGTTCAGCTTGGGAAGCTGACAGGCTACCATTACATCATACCCGCTCGAGGGCTTTTGTTCTTACCAGATTGCCGGTCAGCGACAAGCGCTTGGGCGCAGAGGCGCTCAGCTCTTGAAATGCTTGGCGAGCTTGAGGCCCTGAGCCTGATAGTTCGAGCCTGCGACGCCATAGGGCGTTTCAACCTTTGACGACATGGGCTCATAGACCAGCCGGGCCACGGCCTGACCATGGTCGAGAATGAAGGGCACGTCCCGGCCGCGCACTTCGAGCACGGCGCGGGAACCGGTGCCGCCCGCGGCGTCCACGCCGAAACCGGGATCGAAAAAGCCGGCGTAATGGGCGCGGAACTCGCCGATTTCGGGCGCGATCGGCGCCATTTCAGCGGCCTGATCCACCGGCACGCTGACCGCTTCGCGCGAACACAGAATGTAGAACTCACCGGGGTCGAGCACGATGCGGCCATTGGGAGCATAGACCGGCTCCCAGAAGCGCTCTGGATCGTGCGCGCCGACTTTCACAAGGTCCACCAGAGGGCTGTGACGCTTGGCGCGATAGCCCACGGGCTGGCCGTCCCCGGCCTTGAGGTCGACGGACAGGGTGACCGCATCGAGCGCTTTCATCTCACCTGCGCGCAGGCGCACCTGCACCAGCCGGTCGCCGGGCCGGGCCAACACCGAGAAGGTGCGCGGGGAAATCTCTACATAAAGCGGGCCGTGATAGCCCGCGCGCACCTGATCAAAGGCGCTCGACTGATCGCCGATGACGCGGGTGAACACATCAAGGCGACCGGTGGAGCTTTTGGGATTGGCGAAGGCCGCGACGGCGTCAGGCAGGCTGAGGCTTTCCTGAAGCTCGGCCAGATAGACGCAGCCCGTTTCCAGCACTGCCCCGCCCTCCAGATCAAGCTCGTGCATGACCACGTCTTCATCAAGGCAGTCCATCACGGTCCGAGACGGCCCCGGCAGGAAGCTCGCCCGCAAGCGCCAGGCGCGGCGCGCCAGACGCAAATCGAGGCTCGCCGGCTGGATCTGGCCGGGTTCAAGATCAGTGCTGGTACGGATCCAGGCCTGAGCAAGGGCATCATGAAGCGCGCGATCAGGCAGAATGCCGGGGGCATGGGTCATCAGGTCAGAATCCGGCTGGCAAACAGAATCATTTCGGCGCACAGAGTGTCCGCGCTAGAACACGGCCTTGTCCAGCAAGCGCCACTGTCGCACAAGCGCATGACTGCGTCCGGGCACTATTTTGCTTGAGCCCGGAGGTCTATCTGGGTCTGATACGCGCTTGCGCTTGAAGGGAGGGCCCGCCCATGTACGAAGAAGTCACCCGCGACATTCTGATCCGCGTGCGCCCGGCTTTTCGTGACGAAGAGTCCGAGCCCGATGAGGGGCGCTATTTCTGGTCCTACACTATCGAGATCGAGAACAAGGGTGACGCCGTCGTTCAATTGATGAGCCGGGAATGGCGCATCACCGACGCGTTCAATCAGACTGAAATCGTGCAAGGGCCGGGCGTCGTCGGCGAGCAACCACAGATCAAGCCGGGCGAAGTCTTTGCCTATACGTCCGGCGCGCCCTTGCGCACCCCGTCAGGGTTCATGCGCGGCGCCTACACCATGCGCACCGAGGATGGCGAGAAATTTGACGCGGTCATCCCCGGGTTTGCGCTGGACTCGCCGTACAACACTGTGACCTTGCACTAGAGCCGCTTCGGGAAATCCTGTGAACGCTTCGGGCCGTACCGTTCTTTTCGTGCTGGGCGTGATGCTCGCCAGCCTGTCCGCCGCCATGTTCGCGCCGGCGATTGCGGACCTGAATGACGACGCCCAGGCCGCACACGCCTTTTTCGGTGCAGGCGGACTGGGGTTGGCCCTGGGCGGGATCATGACCTTGATGGGCCGCGGCTCCACCAAGGATCTCAGCGCCCGCGGCGCAATCTTGCTGACCGGCGGCGCCTGGATTGTGTTGTCTATAGCGGCGGCGATCCCTTTGAAGCTCTCAGGGCTTGATATCAGCTGGACGGATGCGCTGTTTGAGGCCACGTCTGGGATCACCACAACTGGCGCGACGGTGCTGACGGGGTTGCAGGACATGCCGGCGGGCATTTTGCTGTGGCGCTCGATCCTGCAATGGATTGGCGGCGTGGGCATCATCGTCACCGCCATGGCAATCTGGCCACTCCTGGGCATTGGCGGCATGCAACTCTTCCGGCTTGAAAGTTCTGACAAGTCCGAAAAAGCCTTGCCGCGCGCCGGTCAGATCGCAGGCGCTGTGGGGGGCATCTATCTGGTCCTGACATTCTTGTGTTTTCTCGCCTATCTGGGCGCAGAGATGACGCCCTTTCAGGCGATCAACCACGCCATGACCACGGTGGCGACCGGCGGTTTCTCCACTCATGACGGCTCGATCGGGGCTTTTGTCGACGGCGGGGCCGACCTCGTGGCGCTGGTGTTCATGGTGCTGGCGGGATTGCCCTTCGTGCTGTTCCTGCGCGCCGCACAGGGTCGACCGGATTTGTTGGTGTTTGATCCGCAGGCGCGGGCCTTTCTGATGGTGGCGCTGACCGCCTCCCTCCTTCTGACCCTGTGGCTCGTGGTTCATGACCCCCATGATCACGACCATCTGCCCGCCTGGCGGATCGCGGCGGTCAATGGCGTCTCGGTGCTGACCGGGACAGGCTACGCCTCGGCGGATTTCTGGCTGTGGGGCGGCGGCGCGGCGGGCATTTTCTTTGTGTTGATGTTCATCGGCGGTTGCGCGGGCTCGACCACGTGCTCGGTGAAGATTTTCCGCTATCAGATCGCGGCCTCGGCCATGAACGCCTATATCGCCCAATATGCGCGGCCCAACGCGGTCAAGCCGATCCGCTACCGCAATCAGACCGTCCCGGACGAAACCGTGCGCTCGGTGCTGGGGTTCTTCTTTTTGTTTTTTCTGACCTTCGGGATCAGCGCCTCGCTGCTAAGCCTGATCGGACTGGACCCGGTGACCGCGGTCAGCGGGGCCGCCACCACGCTCGCCAATGTGGGGCCGGGTCTGGGCGAGATCATCGGCCCCGCCGGTTCGTTTCAGGACCTGCCCGCACCCGCGAAATGGGTGATGACGGCCAATATGATCATCGGCCGGCTGGAGATCATGGTGATTTTCGTGATGCTCGCGCCACGCTTCTGGCGCGGCTAGGCGTTGACGGCTTTCGAGCGCTCGATCACCTCGTCCACATCGCCGCGATGGGTGATCACGCCTTCCTGCATCAAGATCGCCTGATTGCAGACCGATTGCATCAGTTTGACGTTATGGGTCGCCAGCACGAGAATGCGCGAGCGTTTGACCATATCGTCGAGCCGCTCCTTGGCGCGCGCCTGAAAGGCTGCGTCACCCGCGCCCAGCCATTCGTCAAACAGCAAGATGTCCGCATCAAAGGCTGTGGCGCATGCGAATTTGAGCCGCATGGCCATGCCTTGCGAATAGGTGCGGATCGGCAAATCCAGATAATCGCCCAGCCCGGTGAACCGGATGATGTCCTCCTGCATGCCGTCAATTTCGCGCTGGCTCTTGCCCGCCACGATGCCCGCCAGACGGATATTTTCATACCCCGTGGCGTCCATATTCATGCCCAGGCCGATATTGAACATGGTCGCGATATGCCCATCCACCGCCACCATGCCGCGCTTGGGCGGATAGATGCCGGCGATTGTGCGCAGCAAGGTGGTCTTGCCGGCGCCGTTGCGCCCCACCACGCCCAGACGATCGCCCGGCTTGAGCAAGAGCGACATATTACGGATGGCGTGCACGTTCAGAGTCGAACCCTGACGCTCGATCAGCCCGCCCGACACCCGCTCCTGGGTAGCCCCATCATCTTCCGCCGTTTTGCGCTTCACCCGACGCGAGGTGAATGTGACGTCGACATTTCTGAGCAGAACTCGAGCCATTGCGTTACAACCAGAAAATCAGATCGCGGCGAAAACGCGCGAACACAACGAATGTAATCAGCGAGCCCAGGCCCGTCATCGCCAACACGATCCACCAGTGAAACATCACGACCTGGCCGTTAAGCAAGGGCTCGCGCACAATGGCGATGAAATGAGTCAGCGGATTGATGTTGGCGAACTGGCCACGCGTTCCCAGCTCATCCGCCACCCACAAGACCGGCGTCATCAGAAAGGCGAAGCGCATGATGGTGATGACGATATGCTGCAAATCACGGAACCGCGCCGTCAGGAAGCCCAGCAGCAAAGTCACCCAGACCGATGTGTAGATGATCACCCCAAGCGCAGGGATGGCCCACAGGGCGCCCCAGGTCAAAGGGTGACGCAGGAAGGCCAGCGCCAGGGCGACTGAGAACCCCGTCAAAGCCAGATTGAAAACGTTGCGGAAGGTCAGTTTATAGGCGAACAGACTCATCGGCAGCCGCTGCGAGCGTAGCCAGCCCTCCGCCGCAATGAATACGGTGCAAGCCCCTGTGATCACGGTGGCGATGTATTGAAACACCCAAAGCCCGATAAGCAGATAGGCCGCGAACCAGCGCGCATCGGTCGAGCTGAGCGCTCCAAAGAACCAGATCAGTCCCGCCCCGAACACCAGAAAGGAAACAACGATCCAGGCGGCTCCGAGCAAGGAGCCCCGATAGAGCTGTTTGACTTCCTGAAGGCCCAGATTGATCCACAAAGTGTGCCGTTCCAGGCCCTCCTTGAGATCAAACCAGGCATCGGCGATCATATTCGAGCTTGACCGGTAAGAGTAAGGCGCAGGCACTTAGTCACTCCAAACGCTGGAATTGGCGCTCGGGCCAAGCCTTTGAGTGTTGGCATTAATGGACGTGAAGCCAAGGGATGTCCACCATCCGCCTGCAACCGTCCGAATGCGTACGACCATCGCCTCAGACGTCAAGCACGGTCTTGATGAATTCTGCTTTGGCTTCGCGGTATGACGCTGTCTTTCGTCCGCGATAGGCGCGTTTCAGGGCGTTGTATCGCGCCACCAGAACCTTGTCGGCGTTCAGGGCGTCTCGAAAGGCGCTGAACTGATCGAGCGTGTCGCCGACCACCACAAGCTGGACGCCGACATCAAGCGCGTAACCTGGTGCGATGAACGCGGCAAATCCCTCGCGCCGGGACGAGCGGTCATTGGCTTTATGCGTCTTGTCCAGATGCTTTAGCGCTGCGGGGAAATCGTCCTTGGAGACGCGGACCGCGATATCAAGATCGCCCTTGGTTTCACAGCCCGCCACAGAGGTCGCACCCACATGTTCGATCAACGCCGCATCGGGCAGAGCGCGCGCATGCTGACGCCGCCATTTCTCAAACGCGATCTGCGCCTGATGACAGCATTCCTCTAGATCAGGGCTGAGCTGAAAGAGCGTTTCATCATCGGACATCAATCGTTCGCAACGGCGGCCGCGTCGATCTCTTCAGCTGTGAAGCGCCACTCCACTTTGCAATACTCGCAGGTCATCGCGACCGAGCCGTCTTCCTTGCTCATATGCTCACGATCATCGGCCGGGAAGCGCGCCAGCATTTTGGCGAGACGCGTCCGCTCGCATGAGCAATACCGGTTCACATCACGCTCCGCCTGAACCCTCACGCCGTCCTCGTGGAACAGGCGGTACAACACCCGCCCCGCCGTCAGCTCCGGATCCAGCAGCTCGTCATCCTCAATGGTGTTGAACAGGGCGAGCGCATGATCAAACTCGGCGCTTTCAGCAGGCCGGCTGTCATCACCGGCGATTTTCTGGATCAAGGCGCCGCCCGCGCGCCAAACGGGTTTGCCGCCATCCATGATTTGCTGACCGACCGCTAACTGCAATCGGGTCGGCACCTGCTCGGACTGGGCGAAATAGTGTTCGGCGCTGGCAGCCAGACTGTCACCCTCGATGGCGGTGACGCCTTGATAGCGCTCCATGCTTTCGCCGGGATCAATCGTCATCACGAAATTGCCCTTGCCCAGAAGGTCGAGCGGCCCTAGGGGGCCGTTCGCCTGGGCTTCCAGGGCCTGCACGCGATCCGCATCATATTTTGCGTAGGCGCGCACGCCCTTGCCGGGTACGAAATCCGCGACGACAAAGCCGACTGCGCCATTACCCTCCACAGACTGACCTGTCGCGCCGGGGCCGCTGGCCTGAACGATCAACCGACCGTCAAACTTGAGCGAATCCCCGATCAGGATGGCGACCAGCGCACACTCGCCGACAAGTCGGGCGACAGAGGGCGGATAGTCGTGCGACGCCAGAAGCGTGTCCATGGTCTCGCCCAGACGGACGAAACGGCCGCGTACACTCAAACCTTCGAGCTGGAACGTCAGGACGATATTGTCGCCTGCCCCCAATGAGTCCGGGCCAGGTGTGGAAGTCATATCAGTCATACGTCCGTCTCGTTCCGCTTAACTACTCAGGCTGCAGCTCGCCGAGCGCCTTGTCGAGGGCGCTGACTGCTTCACGCACATGATCTTCGTTGATGATCAGCGGCGGGGCCATCCGAGCCACATTGTCGCCCGCCGCGCCCATCAGCAAATGGTGCTCGCGCGCCTTGCCGACAAGCGCGCGGTTGCCAAAGCCGTCCTTGAGCTTCAGTCCAACCAGCAACCCGCGTCCGCGAAGCTCTTCAACCTTGTCGGAATGCGCGTCGACGAGGCCGGAGAGCGATTGGCGCAAAACGTTGGAAATGGAGACCACGTGCTCCATGAAATCAGGCTTGGACAGCTCGTCATAGACCACATTGCCGACCGCCATCGCGAGCGGGTTGCCGCCAAAGGTCGAGCCGTGCGTCCCCACCACCATGTGTGCGCCAGCCGCATCCGTGGTCAGACAGGCGCCCATCGGGAAGCCGCCGCCCACGCCCTTGGCCACGGCCATGATGTCGGGTTTTGCAGTTTCGGCCCATTCATGCGCCCAGATTTTGCCGGTCCGGCCAGCGCCGCACTGCACTTCATCATAGATGAGCAGCAGGCCGTGCTCGTCACACAGCTCACGCAAGCCGCGCAGACAGACATCAGGAATGGCGCGCACGCCGCCCTCACCCTGAACGGGCTCGACCAGAATGGCTGCGGTCTCTTCGGTCACCGCCGCTTTCAGCGCCTCATGATCGCCGAACTCGACCTGGTCAAAGCCTTCCATGGCCGGGCCGAAGCCTTCGAGATATTTCGGATTGCCGCCCGCATTGATCCCGCCATAGGAGCGACCGTGGAACGCACCTGTGAAAGTGATGATCCGGTATTTGTCGGGGCGGCCATTGGCGAAGTGGTAATGGCGCGCCGATTTCAGGGCGCACTCGACCGCTTCCGTGCCTGAATTGGTGAAGAAGACCCGGTCCGCAAAGCTGTCGCGGCAATATTTCTCAGCCAGTTCGAGCTGACCGGGCACCCGAAACATATTGGAGGTATGCCACAGCTTGTCCGCCTGATCTTTCAGCGCCGCCACCGCCTTGGGGTGGGCGTGGCCCAGCGCGTTCACCGCGATGCCGGAGATGAAGTCGAGATATTTCTCACCGCTTTTCTCAATCAGGTAAACGCCCTCGCCGCGTTCGAAATCAAGATTGGGCGGCGAATAGGTGTCCATCAACGGCTTGGGCATGAAAGGCTCCCTGGGTGGAAAGGGGTGAGAAAAATCAAGTCTGCTGATCTAGGACCAGACGCGTCAGCTCTTCAAGCGCCAGCCTGAGCGCAGCAGCAGATAAGACGCTGCAAGAAGCGCGGCATTGATCGCTGCGATCACAAGGCCGCCGATCAGAAGCGGGCTGTCATGACTGCCGATGAAGCCATAGCGGAACCCGTCGATCAGGAAGAAGACCGGGTTCACATGACTGATCGAGTAGAACGGCTCGGGCAAAATCTCGACCGAATAGAACGTGCCTGACAAGAAGGCCAAGGGCATGATGATGAAATTGGTGATCACCGCCAGATGATCAAACTTCTCCGCCCATAGCCCCGCGATCAGACCAATCATCGCCATCATCGCTGTCGCTGAGAGGCCGAAATACACCATCGCCCCGATATGGCTGATAGTGATGTCTACAAACGGAGCCACCGCCAAAGCGGTCGCCGCTCCGACGATCACGCCACGCGTCACGGCTCCGCCAATGAAGGCGGCGGCCAGCTCAGCCGCAGACAGAGGCGGCATCAGAAAGTCGACTGTGTTGCCCTGCACCTTCGCCACGATCAGCGAGGAGGACGAATTGGCGAAGCTGTTGTTGAGCATGCCCAGCATGATCAGGCCGGGCGCCAAAAACGTGGCGAAATCCACGCCCATCATGTCGCCTCGACGCGAGCCAATCGCCAGGGAGAAGACGATCATATACAGCAAGGTAGTCGCCACCGGCGCCAGCACCGTCTGGAAGCTGACCTTTAAAAAGCGCCGCACCTCTTTCTTGTACAATGTCCACAGACCCAGCCAGTTCACCGCGCCAAGCCGGCGTGGTCGGGGACCGTCGGAGACAGGTGTGGATTGCGGCGCCGAAGCGACTTGATCTGACATGAGCGACTCCCCTTAAGGCTCTGTACGCGCATCTAGCACGCTCCCGCCGCCCTGTGCAGGTCATGCGGTGCGGACGAAGTTATCCACGGACGAATCAAGTCGGCATCTTGTGCCTAGCGCCTCAGGAGATACTGTATCTCGTGTTCACACCCAAGATATAGGGCAAGCCAATGACCCTATCACTAGGTGTGGGATACGTGGATGAGCTTAATTGGGCGAGGAGCGCACCGCCATGGCGTGGACCGAAGACCGTGTGGAAACTCTGAAAAAGCTTTGGTCGGATGGCCTGAGCGCCAGCCAGATCGCCAAGCAACTTGGCGGGGTGACCCGAAACGCCGTGATCGGCAAAGTACACCGCCTGGGCCTGTCAGGCCGCGCTGCGCCTTCGCGCCCCGCGCGTCGCCCTGCGCCTCGGCCCGCGCCGAGACCGGCGGCAAAGCCCGTGGCCGCGAAAGCCGCCCCCCAGGCCGCCGCGCCTGCAAAGGCGAAACCTGTCGTTGCTGAAACCAAGCCTGCAGCCCTGGTGGCGCCTCAAGACGCCGCCCGTCTGCCCAATGGCGAATACGCGACCGTGCTGACCCTGCGCGAAGGCATGTGCAAATGGCCGATCGGCGATCCGACCGACTCTGAATTTCGCTTCTGCGGTCGCCATTCCGGCGTCGGAAACGCCTATTGCGAAGCGCATGCGCAGCTGGCCTATCAGCCGCAAGCCAAGCGCAAGCGCAAGCCGAGCGACGACGCCAAGGCGGTGCTCGACAGCCTGCAATCGGCGCGACGCGTCAATCTTTAGGCGTGTCTCGTCTGATCCAAAGAACCCCGGCCTCGCGCCGGGGTTTTTTTATGCGCAGCGTGCGAGCGCGTATCCACAGAGCGCCCGCCTGAATGGTCTGACGCGACAGCCAGTATGGGCTCTCTGCCGCACCGCACATGAAAACCCCGGCAGGATCACCTGCCGGGGTCAATCAAAACGTCTGTGGCGAAGTTTTATTCGGCCGGGGCCGCCGCGCCCTGCACGGACCGCTTCAGCATCATATTGTCAAAGTTCGACCAGACACCGGCATCGCCATGCCAGTCGCCCTGGGTCGCGCCTTTTGAGTATTCAGTGGCGCGCGCTTCAAAGAAGTTCGCGTGCTCCACCCCGTTCAAGATCTCAGACAGCCAGGGAAGCGGGTGCTCTTTGACGCCGTAAATCGTAGGGAGCTTCATCTGCTTCATCCGCCAATCGGCGATATAGCGGATGTAGGTCTTGATATCCTCAGGCGTCATGCCTTCGACTTCACCCGCTTCAAACGCCAGATCAATGAACTTGTCTTCGAGCTTGACCACGGTCTGACAGCAATCTGCGATGTCGTCCTTGACCGATTGGGTCAGAGCGCCGGTCTCTTCCGAGAAGGTGTGAAACAGCTTCATCATGCCTTCGCAGTGCAGCGATTCATCGCGCACGGACCAAGAGACGATCTGGCCCATGCCCTTCATCTTGTTGAAGCGCGGGAAGTTCATCAGCATTGCGAAGCTGGCGAACAGTTGCAGGCCTTCGGTAAAGCCGCCAAACACCGCCATTGAGGTGAGAATGTCTTTCTCGGTCTCACAGCCAAACTTGCCAAGATAATCGTGCTTGGCCGCCATTTCCTCATACTCCATGAAAGCGGAGAATTCGGTGTCAGGCATGCCGATGGTTTCCAGAAGCAGCGCATAGGCCGCGATGTGGATCGTCTCCATATTGGAGAAGGCGGCGAGCATCATGCGCACTTCAACCGGCTTGAAGAGCGGCATGTAGTTTTCCATGTAGTTCGCGCCGACTTCCACGTCCGACTGGGTGAAGAAACGGAAGATCTGCGTCAGCAGATTGCGCTCCTTATCCGTCAGCTTGGTCGCCCAATCCTTGCAGTCCTCGCCCAGCGGGACTTCTTCAGGCAGCCAGTGAACCTGGGACTGAATCTTCCAGAAGTCATACGCCCATGGATAGCGGAACGGCTTGTAGGTCAGGCTGGGAGACAAAAGGCCCGGACGGTCTGAAGCGACGGATAGCATGGCGTTTTCTTTCTCGGCTCGGCAATCATTCAAGGGGCAATATAGCACCGCTGGCACGACAGATAGCGCTTTGGCCCCTCATTTCCACTAGATATTGTGTCACAACGAGTCTGGTTTCCAGTGTATTAATCGGGTTTTCCACGCTGGAAGAAACTTGACCCCCGAACGACTCAAATGCCGCCTTCGCTAAAAGGCGCGAGAGAGCGCGATGGCGCCAAACCGTTGCGGCCCGTTCTGTCCGTCATACTGCTCGCTTCGCACCACATAGGTAAAGGCCAGTCGATAGTGATTGATATGGAGCGCCGCGCCCGCCTGCACATCCCCAACCCAGATATTGCGCTCTACTGAAGCTGAGTCGCGAAACGTATTACCGTCGAGAAAAACATCTCGGCCCACCGCATATCCGCCCAGACTGGCGAACACATAGGCGGACACCGGCTGGTTTGGCGTGAAAATGCTGGACGGGGACAAGGCCGGGCGCATGCGCGGCGGCGCGAACGAGTCCTGCAGATCGGTTCCGAACCGGACAGTCGCCCCCACGGACAGATCGGTGCGCAAAGTGCCCAGCGTCAGGCCGCTATGCCCCATCAGATCCGCCCGATAGGCGCCAAACTCCCATTGGTGAAGGCGCTCCGTCCTCTGCCCTGAAATGGCGAACACCAGCTCGTCATGCAATTGCCCATCCCAACCGCGCGGTTCCTTGCCGTCGATCAGCTGGTGCCAGCGAGACTGGACAAATTCGCCCTGCGCGCTGGGTCCGATCAGCCCCACATCAACAAGTATGGTGTGTTCGCTATTGGCCGTCCGGGCTGAGGCGAACCAGTTCACGCTCAGATGAGCGGCATAGGGGTGATCATCGGAGGGCGGATCATCCAGCGTGATGTCACTGGCCGTATAGAGCGTATGCGCCAGCGCATAGCCTTCGCGCAGAGACGCGCCCTTGAGTCTGACGAAGGGCTGGGTGCGGGCGGCTTGCAAGAGCCAGGGGCTAACAGCCTCTTCAGCGGACACCCATTCCAGCCGCAGGCCATTCGTGTAATGCCGATCCGTACCGCCGAACATGTCATTCTCGATAACGACGGTCAGCACTTCGCCTTCTTGGGGTTGGAAGAAGTCCGGAAAATCGGGGAAGTCAGACACATCCGACGCGCGCGCCGTTTCAAATCCCGAGACCAGTCCGCAACAGACCGTCAGGAGCGCCGCAAGGCAAAATAGTCTCAATGCACGCCCCTCTGACGCGCGTCTGACGGCGCGTACACTCAGTCTTACCGGCGCAGCGTCAATGAGAACGCCGCGAACCCTTCAGATGTTTCCCAGGATTCATTGGGCAAGGCGTAACGTGTTTCACGCTGGATATAAGCGAAAGACAGATCCGCACCGCCGAACCGGGCGGCGACGCCCGCCTGAGCATCGCCCACGGTCGCATAAGGCCCCATGGCGAGCGCATTGCGCATATTGAAGCCCGCGCCCGGATCATACATCAGCGCTTGCTGGTCAGCGCCGGCGAAGAACCACCAGGCGGGACGATCCGCGCCGAACCCTTCATCAAGATATTGACCAAGCCGGACGGTGGCGCCCGCCTCGGCTGCGGGGCCGTCCTGACCGATGGAGACGCCGGCGCGCGGCGCCACGCCCACATCCAGACCGTCCAGGCCGCCGCGGGCGTCAAATGCGTTCTCATACCGCAAGGTCATGCGACTTGCTGACCGACCCGCAGGATCAATCGTGCTGCCTGCTATGTCGGCATAGGATTCAGAGAGCGCTGACAAGGCTGCATCCGGAGCGCGTCCATCGAACAAAGAGACGGAGATGCGACCGCCCTGCGGTGTTTCCATCAGGGTGGTTCCCGCCTGATAGAGCGCAGAAAACCCCTCCATCGCGGCGCTGTCGGAGCGGACACTGAGCGCGGCCCCGGCCAGTCGCGCTGCATCCGGCCGAGCAGACTGCGAATCAGAGCCGATAAAATCGGTGTAGCTGGGTGACCAGCCCAAGGTCTGGGAAGCCGTATAATCCACGCCGTCATGGCGAGGGCGCGGGTGCGCCAGCTCGTCCTGAAGCGGACCCATGATCATGGCGCGCAGTTCCTGCGACGCCTGCGACTGTTGGGCGAAAGCACTGGCGCCCAATGAGGATAGTGGAACCAGGCACGCCGCCGCGCACGCACCAACCAGAGCCAGATGGCTCTGCGTCGATTTCCGCACTTTGCTTGCGTTAGGCGTGGTCATACCGGTCCCCATCGGCTTCAACCTGCGATACTCAAATCATAGCATGAACAATGGCTATATTGAGATCAAGGAGGCTTCTTTAGGGTTAACAGATCATAAAAAATAAAAGCTCAAATTTTTCAAAGCTATAAAATGAAAAACCCCGGCGCGAGGCCGGGGTTCTTACAATATTCACAAAACTTCTGGCGCTACTGACAGGCGAGGCATTCGTCATAGTCCTTGGGAGCGGCGTCCCCCATGGCTTTGGACATCTCGTCTTTCTCGCCAGCCCCGGCATAGGCTGCGCGCTGGACCGATTTGGAGCGGCAATAGTAAAGCGATTTGACGCCCTTCTCCCAAGCCGACCAATGCAGCATGTGCAGATCCCATTTGTTCACATCACCGGGCAGGAACAGGTTCAGCGACTGCGCCTGGCAAACGAAAGGCGAACGGTCAGCAGCGTGCTCGATGACCCAGCGCTGATCCAGTTCAAACGCGGTCTTGAACACGTCTTTCTCAAGCTCATCCAGGCAATCAAGATGTTGGACCGAGCCTTCATGCTCCAAGATGGAGGACCAGATGGTCGGCGTGTTCTGGCCTTTCTCCTCAAGCAGCTGCTCAAGATACGGATTTTTGACCGTGAACGAGCCTGACAGGGTCTTGTGCGTGTAGACATTGGCCGGGATCGGCTCGATCCCCGCAGAGGTGCCGCCACAGATGATGGAGATCGACGCGGTCGGCGCGATCGCCAGCTTGTGGGAGAAGCGCGCCTTGACGCCGTTCTCGTCCGCATCCGGGCACGCGCCTCGCTCTTCAGCCAGTTTGACAGACGCTTTGTCTGCGCCTTGGCGGATATGCTGGAACATACGCTTGTTCCAGGACTGGGCCATGGCGGATTCAAAGGGCACATTCATCTTCTGCAAGAAGGAGTGATAGCCCATCAGGCCCAAGCCGACAGAGCGTTCCCGCGCGGCGGAGTATTTCGCGCGCTCCATCTCATCGGGCGCACGCTCAATGAAGTCCTGCAAGATGTTGTCGAGGAAGCGGAAGATATCCTCAAGGAACCGCGCATCGTCTTTCCACTCAAGGAACTTCTCGGCGTTCAGAGAAGACAGACAGCACACAGCGGTGCGGTCATTGCCCAGATGATCCACGCCGGTCGGCAGCGTGATTTCCGAACACAGATTGGACTGACGCACCTTCAGACCCAGCTTGCGCTGGTGAGCGGGCAGATTGTTGTTCACCGTGTCGGAGAACAAAATGTAGGGCTCTCCGGTCTGCAGGCGGACTTCCAGAATTTTCTGCCACAGCTTGCGAGCATTGACGGTTTTGACCACCTCGCCAGAGCGTGGCGAAATCAGTTCAAAGTCCTCATCCTTGGCGACGGCCTCCATGAACGCGTCCGACACGTTGAGGCCATGGTGAAGGTTGAGGCTCTTGCGGTTGAAGTCGCCCGACGGTTTGCGGATTTCGAGGAATTCCTCGATTTCGGGATGGTGGATGTCGAGATACACCGCCGCAGAGCCGCGCCGCAGCGAGCCTTGGGAGATCGCCAGGGTGAGGGAATCCATCACCCGGATGAAAGGAATGATGCCGGAGGTCTGGCCGTTCTGACCGACTTTTTCGCCGATCGAGCGGACGCTGCCCCAATAGGTGCCGATGCCGCCGCCATTGGAAGCCAGCCAGACATTCTCTGTCCAGGTTGAAACGATGTCGCCCAGCGAATCGTCCACCGAATTCAGGAAGCACGAGATCGGCAGGCCGCGATCCGCGCCGCCATTAGACAGGACGGGCGTCGCCGGCATGAACCACAGATTGGACATGTAGTCATAAAGGCGCTGCGCATGCTCAAGGTCGTCGGCATAGGCCGTCGATACGCGCGCGAACATGTCTTGATAGGATTCGCCGGGCAGAAGGTAGCGATCAACCAGCGTCTTCTTGCCGAAATCGGTCAGAAGCGCGTCACGCGAGGGGTCAATCTTAACCTTATCCACCAGTCGGAGCTGAACAGATTTGGGCTTGCCGCGCAGGCTGGAAGCGGACTCCTGTGCGCGAGCTCCGGTAGCGTGGGCTTGGTCGAAAGGCGTCATCTCTACCCGCTCCAATTCAGCATCGCGCATCTGACCTGCGAGAGGTCGTTTTCCCGCGCGCTGCTTAAGAAAAACCTATACATGGTGTGCGGCTTCCCCCGGAAACCGCAACATATAGTGCTTGGGTCCTGTCAGACCGTCAACGGGTCAAACCGGCCCCCAGCCGCTTTTTTCGTAAACAAAGTCCTACCAGAAAACGCTCCGGGCCCGGACTCGTTAAGGAGTCCGGGCCCGGGGATAAATGCGGTTTCTTGTGGATATCTGGCGAGAGCGCCGATGCCCCTATTGGGGGTCGGGTTAACCCAAAGACAGAAGTTCAGGGTCCCCACCCTGCGCCGCCACGTTAATGGTGACCGTATGCTCGGAGGCGAACCGGTAGATATAGTGGGGGCCGCCCGCCTTTGGGCCCGTGCCTGACAAGCCTTCGCCGCCGAAGGGCTGCACGCCCACCACCGCGCCGGTGATGTTGCGATTCACATAACAATTGCCCGCCGGCACGATCGCGCGCACCCGCTCGGCGAATCGATCCAGGCGACTGTGCACGCCCAAAGTCAGCCCATAGCCCTTGTCAGCGAGCTGACGCGCCACGGTCTCAAGCTCAGAGCGCTTGTAGCGCAGCACGTGCATGATCGGGCCAAACTTCTCATCGGTCAGCTGATCCATGGACGTGATTTCCACCAGGGTGGGCGAGAAGAATCGCCCTTTGGCCGCCAGTTCGTCACTCAGCGGCGCGCGGTGCAGCACCTTGGCCTCAGAGGCCATACGCTCCACATGGCTTTCGAGCATGGAATAGGCGTCTGCATCGATCACCGGGCCGATATCTGTGGACGCGTCCGCCGGATCGCCCAGCTTGAGCATATCCATCGCGCCTTTCAGCCCTTCAATCAGATGATCGCCGATCTCGTCGGGAATCAGCAGCAGACGCAAAGCCGAACAGCGTTGGCCCGCTGAGCCGAAAGCAGAGAGAATCGCATCATCGATCACTTGCTCGTGCAAAGCGGAGGTGTCCACGAACAGGCCGTTCAGACCGCCCGTCTCTGCGATCAGCGGCACGATGGGGCCGTCCTTGGCCGCCAACGTCCGATTGATGATTCGCGCCACATCGGTGGAGCCGGTGAACGCGACGCCGTCCACGCCCGGCAGCCCGGTCAGCGCCGCGCCGATCTTGCCGTCACCGGGAATCAGATGCAGCACGCCTTCAGGCAATCCGGCTTCGAGATAGAGTTTGACCGCTTCAAACGCGATCAGCGGGCTTTGCTCGGCGGGCTTGGCCAGTACGCTATTGCCCGCGGCCAGAGCCGCCGCCACCTGACCGGTGAAAATCGCCAGCGGGAAGTTCCACGGGCTGATACAGACGAAGACGCCGCGCCCGCCAAGACCGAGATGGTTGGTCTCGCCCGCAGGCCCGGGAAGCCGCACCGGCTCACCAAATTTGGTCTCCGCCTCGACAGCGTAATAACGCAGGAAGTCCACGGCCTCGCGCACTTCAGCCACGCCGTCCAGCAAGGTCTTTCCGGTTTCCCGCGCCATCAGGGCGAGCAAACGGTCGGTGTTGGCTTCAAGGCTATCAGCCATGTCGCGCAGAATTTTCGCGCGCGCCGGCCCGCCCTTGGCGTTCCAACCCGGCTGGGCGGCACGCGCAGCCTGATAGGCGCGCTCCACATCCTCTTCTGTGGATTCGTGCAAGGTCGCGACCTGGAAGCTCTCATCCGCGGGGCTCGTCATCGGCGCACCCCAATCGGTCAGCGCCTCGCCGTTGATGATAGGCCCGCAAGGATAGGGCGCATCAGCGTCAAACGCCGCTTGTGCGTCCGCCAGACGCTCCCGCACAGCCGATTGCGTCAGGTCCGTGCCTTTGGAGTTCAGGCGCGCGGGGCCATAGAGTTTTGGCGGGATGGAGATGAAGGGGTGCCGGTCCAGGGTCGGGGCCGCCTTGAACGGGCCGCTGGCCACGTCTGCAGCAGGCACGTCTTCGTCCAGGAACGCATGAACGAACGAGGTGTTCGCCCCGTTTTCCAACAGGCGCCGCACCAGATAGGGCAACAGGTCTTCGTGACTGCCCACGGGCGCATAGACGCGCACGGCGCCCAGATCCGGGAACGCCTCGGCGGCGGCGGCGTATAGCGGCTCGCCCATGCCATGCAGGCGCTGGAATTCATAAGGCGGGTTGCCGGTCTCGGCTGCAATCTGACGCACCGCACACAGGGTATGCGCATTATGCGTGGCGAATTGCGGGAAGATAGCGTCCGGCGCCGCCAGCATCAGGCGTGCACACGCCAGATAATTGAGGTCCGTCGCCGGCTTGGTGGTCCAGACAGGAAAATCGGGCTGGCCGTTCATCTGGGCGAATTTGATCTCGGTATCCCAATAGGCGCCTTTCACCAGGCGCACCATGAACCGACGACCACAATCCTGGCCCAGCTCAATGAGCTTTTGCAGCACGGCGGAAGCCCGTTTTTGATAGGCTTGGATCACAATGCCAAGGCCGTCCCACCCCGCCAGAGACGGATCGCGGGCCAGCCGATCAAAAATCTTGAGCTGAATGACCAGACGGTCGCTCTCTTCCGCATCCAGGCTGAAGCCCAGATCGGCGGCTTTCGCGGCTTGCGCCAGCTCCAGCGCCCGCGGGTAGAGCTCGTCCATCACCTGGTCTTGCTTGACGGCCTGATAGCGCGGATGGAGCGCCGTCAGCTTGACGCTCACGCCGTCCACATCTTCAGCGCCGCCCGTCTGGCGTTTGGCGGCGACGGCCTGAATGGCGTCGAGATATTTCTTTTGATAGCGCTGCGCGTCGGCATCGGTGCGCGCGCCCTCGCCCAGCATGTCAAAGCTGAAGAGCGGCTTCACGGAGCCATAGGTTTTCCAGCTGCGCCCACGCTTGATCGCACCTTCAATAGTGCGGCCCAGAACAAACTGCTCGCCCAGTATGCGCATGGCGCGGCGCGTGGCGGTTCGGATCACCGGCTCACCGAGACGGCTGGCCATCTGCTTGAAGTATTCGCCAGGATTTCTCTGGGCGCCCTTGTCCACTTTCAGGATGGAGCCCGTCATCATCAGCCCCAGAGTGGAGGCGTTGACCAGCCAGTTGTCGGATTTCCACGCATGCTCGACCCAGGATCCCGATCCGATCTTTTCGGCGATCAACGCATCGGCGGTCTCTGCGTCCGGCACACGCAACAAGGCTTCCGCCAGGCACATCAGCGCCAGGCCTTCTTTATTGCTGAGACCAAATTCCTGCAGGAAGCTTTCCATCAAGCCGCCGCCATGGCGGGTGGCGCGCGCGCGCTCGACCAGATCAATCGCCGCATCGCCCGCCGCCTGGCGCGCTTGCGGGCTCAACCCCACCGCGTCATCCAGCAGGCGAGCCGCCTGACGCTCGTCAGCGAATTTGTCGCCATCCAGAACGTCCCAGTCGATGTTTACGTCTGTCCAATCGCGCATGGTCGAAAACCTCTCGAACCCAGAGCGGCCGGCGCATCCGGCCCTGTCAATCTGACAATGCTTGCTCGACCCATAGAATTCAAGCCCCGCTATACGAAATCAGTATAAGTCCGCAGAGCGCCGCATTGCAGCATGACTGCATAGAATTTATTTTGAGCTGAAAATATCTAAGTTGATTTCAGTAATTACCATTACAGAACACACCTCGAGTACGAGCTCCTAGCTTTACTTCATCGCAGATTTTAATGGCAGCAATCTTGGAAGCGCCATGTCTGCCTACCGAAATTTTCTATTTCAATCAGTTCGCAAGTCTTTGTATAGTTTCAAAAATCTATTTATCTCAACGTAGATACAAAGGAATTGCGTCCGGTTCTCTCTGCGAAATCTGCAAAACCTGACTGTTTGGCCAGGCGCCTCCTGCAGACACGTCCTTCTCTGAAGATTTTATCGCTCGTCTGCGCTGCGTTGCGTGAACGCAGACAAAGCTTGGTCACATCACAAACGGCCGAACGCAGCCATCGTTCCCAGATCAAGCCAAATCCCCGACCCGATCCCTCAGCAAACAGGCCGGGCGCCGACAGCCCTTCGACAAACGGCTAAAACACGCTAAACCGGCGCTAAGAGACACAAGGTTCTGGAGATCCGTCCCATGGAGGAAAGCGCTCCGCTGCGCATACTGCTCGTCACCGATGCGTGGGAGCCTCAGGTCAATGGCGTCGTGCGGACGCTTTCACGCACAGTGGAAGAGTGCCGCGCCATGGGTCATGAGGTCGAAGTGATTCACCCTGGCCTCGGCTTCAAGACCTTTCCGCTGCCGACCTATCCCGAGATCAAGATGGCGGTCGGTGCGCGCAAGGATCTGGAAGCGCGGTTCAAGGCGTTTGAACCTGAAGCGATCCACATCGCCACTGAAGGCTCGCTAGGCCAGGCCGCGCGAGCGATCTGCCTGAAGTGGAAGCTGCCCTTCACCACCAGCTATCACACCAAATTCCCCGAATATGTGCATGCGCGCTTGCCGTTCATTCCGATCTCGGCGGGCTATTGGTTCATGCGGCGCTTCCACAATTCGGGCAATCGGCTGATGGTCGCCACGCCGTCCATGCGCGACATGCTGACCGAGCGCGGCTTTAACAACATCACCCCCTGGGCGCGCGGCGTGGACACAGAACTGTTCCACCCCGACAAGCGCCATATGGGCGGGGAAAGCGTCTATGAAGGACTGCAGGGGCCGATCTTCGTCTATATCGGCCGGGTCGCCGTCGAGAAGAATATCGAATCCTTCCTCGACCTCGATCTGCCTGGCACCAAGGTCATTGTCGGCCCGGGCCCGCAGCTTGAAGAGCTGAAGAAAAACTATCCCGAGGTCGTGTTCACCGGCAATAAGTCCGGCGATGAACTGGCGCGTCACTTCGCCGACGCTGACGTCATGGTCTTCCCCAGCTTCACCGACACATTCGGGCTGGTGATCCTGGAATCAATGGCGACAGGCACCCCGGTCGCCGCCTATGTCGCGAACGGCCCGAAGGACATTATCCCTGGCTCCAAGGCGGGATCGGTGAATGACGATCTGAAAACGGCATGCCTGGAGGCGCTTGAGATGAAGCGCGAAGATTGCCGGACTTACGCCGAGAAATACTCCTGGCGGTCCTGCGCAGAAGAGTTCGTCCAGAACCTCAAACCCCAGCCCCGCCCCGAGCGCCGTCGCTTCTGGCGCCGCCTACGCCGACTGGGTCGCCGCGGCTGATCAGAACATCGGTTCTAAACACAAAAAGGCTGGAGCATCGCTCCAGCCTTTTTTTCGTGCATTCGCTCTGAAAGGCTCAGGCCGCCTCGCCGGCATCCTTGGAGGAGCGTTTCTCACCTTCGCCATCAGCCGCATCAAGGGCTTTCTGGGCGTCCACATCCGCTTTCGGGCGACGGGTGCGTGTGCGCTTTTTCGGCTTCTCTTCGGCCGAAGGCTGGCTGTCGCCGTCTTCCGACGGCGTCGAAGACGACGCGCCCGTGCTCTCAGGGTCAACCACCTGCAGCGGGTCATCGCTGCCTGACGGCTCGTCCCGGCGACGGCGACCGCGCGGGCGGCGCTGACGCGGCGCGTCCTCAGCCTGGTTGGAGCCGGAGGCGTTGTCAGAGCCGGCGTCGCTCTGACCCTCGGCGGCCTCGTCGGCGCCGTCAGCATCGTCCTGATTGCCGTTATTGTCCTCACGCTCATCGCGTTTGGGCTGGTTGGCCTGAACGATGCGCAGATAGTGCTCGGCGTGCTGATAATAGTTTTCAGCCATCACCCGGTCCCCGGCGGAGGACGCATCGCGGGCCAGCTGCATGTATTTGTCGTAGATATGAGAGGGGGCGCCCCGAACTTTTACATCCGGCCCGTTGCTCTCATATGAGCGATTGCTGGGCGATCCGGCCTTTCGGCCTCGTCCGCGTTGACGCTTCATGTTCAAGAACCTGATCTCTTTTCGGGTTGTTGATACCATTAAGGCCGACACGACACCGCGAAATTCGCGTCTATCGGCACGAGCGCAACCAAGATTGCGTCCGAACTCAATAGCGTGTGGGCCGATCGGTCAGCGGGGCGCTCAGTAATTGCGTCAGGACAGCCCCTGCCCCGACATGCATCACCCGCTGGACTTGCCCGCACCCTAGACGCAGCTGCAGGCAGATTCCAACACTTTTCTGCACGCATTTGAGCTCAGAGCGAAAAACGCAAGCTGACAACGCGGTCATTACCGGCCAAATCCTTCAAGATGCTCACCTCTTCAGCGCCGGCTTCACGTGCGGCCTGCTGCGCCATGGCGCCTTGGTCATAGCCGATCTCAAACAAAGCCAGCCCGCCAGGCTTCAAGAGGCGTGCGCCCTCGGCGAACAAATGCGGATAGGGCCCGAATCCGGTCACACCGCCGTCGAGCGCTAGCCGCGGCTCGAACACCCGAACTTCGGGCTCCAATGTCTCAAGCACATCTGTTGCGATATAGGGCGGGTTGGACACCACCAGGTCAAAAGCGCCTGAAACGCCATCCGCCCAATTGCACAACTGAAAGCGCACGCGTTCACTCAATGTAGTGCGCGCCGCATTCTCCGCCGCAACCTTCAGCGCCGCTTCGCTCAAATCGGTCGCCACTCCCGTGGCGTTCGGGAACTCGCTTAGCAAAGCCAGAATAATTGCGCCCGAGCCCGTCGCAATGTCGAGGATCCGCAAGGACGCCGATCGGTCCGGAAAAGCGGCCAGCGCCGCCTCGATCACGGTCTCTGTGTCCGCACGCGGGGTCAGCACATCGCGGGTGACTTTCAGCTCCAGCGTCCAGAAGGGCTGAACGCCGAGAATGTGCGATAGCGGTTCGCGCTGTTCGCGTCGCGCCACGAACGCGTCAAACTGTGTGCGCTCTTCAGCCGGCATGGGCTGGGTCATCTCGGTGAGCAGGCGCGCCGGACTCAGAGCGCTGGCCGCCAGCAGCAAGCGCCGCGCTTCATCGGCCGCATCCTCCAGCCCCGCCGCGCGTAACCGTTCAACAGCAGTCCGCAAAAGCGCAGCCCGGGTCACCCCGCTCAAGCGTCTTCCATCGCCGCAAGTTTTGCGGCCTGGTCTTCAGCGAGCAACGCATCAATGACTTCATCCAGGGCGTCGCCAGCCAGGATCTCATCAAGCTTGTAGAGCGTCAGGTTGATGCGATGGTCGCTGACCCGCCCCTGGGGGAAGTTATAAGTGCGAATGCGTTCAGACCGGTCGCCAGACCCCACCTGCCCCTTGCGCTCAGCGGCGCGGGCCTCATCCTTCTCGCGGCGCTCTTTTTCATAAAGGCGCGTCTTGAGCACCTGCATGGCGATGGCGCGGTTCTGGTGCTGGGACTTCTCCGAACTCACGACGACGATGCCGGTGGGAATGTGGGTCATGCGCACCGCGGATTCAGTCTTGTTCACGTGCTGACCGCCGGCGCCGGAGGCCCGCATGGTGTCGATGCGCAGATCCTCGTCCTTGATCTCGATCTCGACATTTTCAGGCTCGGGCAGCACGGCGACCGTGGCGGCGGATGTGTGAATGCGGCCGCCCGATTCTGTGACCGGAACGCGCTGAACCCGGTGAACGCCGGATTCAAACTTCATCTTGCCGAACACACCCTTGCCCTTCACCGACGCGATGATCTCCTTGTAACCGCCGACTTCCGCCTCGCTGGCTTCGACCACTTCGACCTTCCAGCCCTGATTGGAGGCGTAGCGCTCATACATGCGGAACAGATCGCCGGCGAACAACGCCGCCTCGTCGCCACCGGTGCCGGCGCGGATCTCGATCATGATTGAGGCGTCGTCATCGCGATCCTTGGGGATCAGCAGAAGCTGCAAATCCCGCTCAAGCGCGGGCAGGCGCTTTCTGAGTTCCTGTCGCTCCTCTTCGGCCAGCTCGACCATATCCTTGTCAGAGCCGTCCTCGATGATGGCTTCGGCTTCTGCAAGGCTGTCACGCGCGGTTTTCAACTCGCGCGCTTTCTCAGCCACCGTTTTGAGTTCGGCGTGCTCTTTGGAAAGCGAAACGATCTCTTCTGGATCAGCGGCGGCGCCCAAACGCGCCTCGACCTGATCGAACCGGTCGATGACCTGGTCCAGTTTTGCGTCCTGAATACTCATGCTTGATCAGTTACGCCCGGCAAGAGGATTTGGAAAGGGTGAGGGGCTGTAAAGTCGACAGCGACTAGACCTGCCCCGCCGCCAGCGTGGCGATCATGCCGGGGTGTTCGAAGGCTTCGAACTTCTCCAGAAGCTCTTCAATGGTTTCGCCCCGCACCAGCATCGCGCGATGCTTGTCCAGCAAGAAGCCTTCCTCAGTCATGTGGTCGATGAAGCCCAGAAGCTTGTCGTAATAGCCGTTCACATTGAGAACGCCCACCGGCTTTTCGTGGCGCCCAAGCTGGGACCAGGTCCAGACTTCAAACAATTCTTCCATCGTGCCGATGCCGCCAGGCATGGCGATGAAGGCGTCAGAGGCGTCCGCCATCATCAGCTTGCGCTCGTGCATGGAGGACACGATGTGCATGTCCTGAACGCGCGGATGAGCGATTTCTTTTTGATGCAGGAAGTCGGGAATGACCCCGTAAACTTGGCCGCCCGCATCAATGCAGGCATCGGCAACAAGGCCCATCAACCCCACCTGCCCCCCGCCATAGACCAGACGGATGTCGTTTTGAGCCAGTGTCTCGCCCACCGCTTGCGCGGCCTGGGCGTATTCGGGTGCGGCGCCCGGATTGGAGCCGCAATACACACAAATAGATTTTTTCATGAGCATCAATCTAGAGGGTCACGCCCTGATCCGATAGGGCCGTGAGCGCATACCGGCTCAGCCCTGTAGCGCCTTTTGCACATCAGTGGTCCAGCCTACCACTGTCCTTTCGCCCTGCTCGATCACCGGGCGTTTGATGAGAGTCGGGTTCTCGACAAGAAGTGCCGCTGGGTCTGACTCGACGCGCGCGCGCTGGTCCTCATCCAGACCGCGCCAGGTGGTGGAGCGGGTGTTGATCAACGCTTTCGCGCCCACCGCCTCCAGCCAAACCGGGACGCGATCGGCCAAATCCGCTTCGGCGCGAATATCGATGAACTCATGCACGATGCTGTTCGCCTGCAGGGCTCTTACTGCCTTCTTGCAGGTATCGCAGTTTTTGAGTCCGTAAACGCGGGTCATCCTTCATCCCTTTTGTCGTACACGAAACTGTTCATCGCCCGGTCAGATTATCTGGGCAAGGGTGAGCGCGCAGTATCGGAGCGACGCGGGGGAGAGCATGCCGTCAGTATTGAAAACCGGAATGACGCTGCTGGCGGGCCTCGTATTGCTCATAGCGGGCTGGGTCTTGATCAGCACGCAATGGGGCTGGAACGCCCTGCCGGACACCCCTTCTCCCACGGTGAACACTCTCGACACCCGGTTTGAAATCGCGGGGGTTGAGGCGGCGGAACGACTGGAAGCCATGCGCGCGCGCCATGGCGTACCCGGCGTCACCGCAGCGGTCGCCATAGATGGCGAACTGGTCTGGTCGGCAGGCGCAGGATGGGCGAATGTGCAGACGCAGACGCCCGCCACGCCTGACACCCTGTTCCGCATCGGCTCCACCTCGAAAGCCATGACCGCGACACTGATCGCCCGGCTTGTGGATCAGGGCGTGATCGACCCGGACGATACGGTCGGCGCACATGTCCCCGACGCCCCCAATGAAGACTGGCTGGAGATCGAACTCGACCAGCTTTTATCCCATACGGCGGGTTTTCCCGGCTATGAGAACAATTCTGACTGGCCGGACGCCTATGAAACCCTGCGCATGAAGCGCCAATATGACCAGGTGGAAGACAGCCTGGAGCTGGTGGATGACGCGCGCCTGCTGTCTGAACCGGGCGAGGCCTATTACTATAGCTCCTTCGATATTGTGCTGGCGGCGGTGATGGCTGAGCGCGCCACGGGTGAAGACTATGCCCGCTTGCTGGAACGCGAGATCCGCGCGCCTCTCGATCTTCCCACGCCAATACGCGCCAATGCGGGAGATGCGCCTGAGCAGGTGGCGCAATTCTACCAGTCACGCGGCAAAGGACAGATCCGCCCCCGCGGCGCGGTGAATGTCAGCCAGCGCTGGCCCAGCGGCGGACTGTATGCGCGCTCGGTTGATCTGGTGCAGGTCGCCAGCGCCTGGCTCGATGACGAGTATATTTCCGAAGCCACGCGCGAGCGCTTCTGGACGCCGATGCGGCTTAATTCAGGCGAGGTGAATGAAGAAGGCTATGCGCTCGGCTGGCGGGTGAACCCGCAGAGCATCTCCCGCTTTGGCGAGGATGCGCCGGTGCGCATCGTCCATCATGGCGGGGTCAGCCGCGGGGCGATGAGCTGGCTGATCCTTTACCCCGAGCTTGGTATCGCCGTAGCGGTGAACATCAATACCGAGACGGGTGAGTTCAGTGATTTCTCGAGTGTGGAGCCTGAAATCACGCGCCTGTTCGCCGAGGCGGTCGGCCGGACGCCCGAAAACGCCCGGCTGCCGGACTAGACCATCAACGCCAGCAGATTGCGCACGGCGATTACGATCAGAACGACGCTCGACAGAGAGAAAAGCACGAAGCGCACCGGGATGAAATTGATCGTCGCCTGGAAGATGCTGTGCGCCACGCGCAGGATCACATAGCCCCAGGCGAGGCCCACATTCAAAGGATCCGCCACACCGACCAGATGGCTGTAGGTCGCCAGTGCGTAGAAGACGACCGGCTGTTCATGCAGATGGTTATAGTTGTCTGCGATCTGCCGCACGGAGCGCGGCAGAACATCCATTTCAGACTTTTCCTTCATCTTGGCGGCGTTGATACCGGCTTTCTGCATGGCGGGAATGCGGGTGGCGTACATCCACAGCCACATCACCAAGGTCCAGCTCGCCAGCATCAACACTGGCGCCATCATGGATTGAAACATTTTTAAACTCCCCTAGACGGCCGCTCTTGTGGCGGCTCGAAGCAGAGCTAAGCGCATATTCGGTTTCATGGAAAGCGGCGCACGCGACCGCCGGCTCCCCTCTCATAGCGAGTTATGGCATTATTCACGCCTCCGGCCAGGACGCGCGCAGGGACAGGGTGCGTGAGAGGCCGGCCAAAGGGAGGATACAATGAGACCGATCAAAGTGCTGATTGGCGTCTTCGCCGCCATCGCTCTGGGGGCTGGCGGCTTTCTGCTGATGACCGCCAACGCCAGTGAAACCACGTTGCGCGAGAGCGCCGCCCAACGGGCGCCCGCCCGCGCCATGCAACGCCGTGTACCGGTCGCGCCGCCCGAGCACACCCGCACCTATGTGAACCAGAGCCCGGCCACGACCCTTCAAACCGGAGCAGACGGCATGACGCCCGTCCCCGATTATGATTGCAGTCACGCCAATGGCCAGGTGCAAGAGTGCTGGTGCGATGAACCGCTCGATTGCAAGGATATGGTCTTGAACGGGCCTTGCGGCGACGATGATATCTGGTGGACCAGTGGAGAGAGCACGCTGGGCTGTTCAATCCAGGCCACGAACAACAACTGATCCCGGCGGGCGGTGGTGGAAAGACTACTCCGCCGCCGCTTCGGACGCTTCGCGCTCGGCTTTCATCTTGGCGGCCTTGTCTTCGACCGCTTCGACAATGCGCTCGATCATGGTGTCGTTGGACACTTTTTCGTCGGCTTGGCCGGCGAAATACAGCATGCCTGAGCCCTTGCCGCCGCCGGTGAATCCCAGGTCCGTATAGGCGGCCTCGCCCGGCCCGTTCACCACGCAGCCGATAATCGACAGCGAGATGGGCTCGGAAATGTGCTCGAGACGATGTTCCAGGGTCTCGACGGTTTTGATGACGTCAAAGCCCTGCCGCGCACAACTTGGGCAAGCGATGATGTTCACACCGCGTGTGCGCAGGCCGAGAGATTTGAGAATGTCATAGCCGACCTTGATCTCTTCGATCGGGTCAGCGGACAGGGAAACACGGATGGTGTCGCCAATCCCGGCCCAGAGAAGCGATCCCAAGCCGATCGAGCTTTTCACTCCGCCCGTGCGCAGCCCGCCGGCTTCCGTGACGCCCAGATGCAAAGGGGCGTCGGTGGCTTCGGCCAGCGCCTGATAGGCGGCGACTGTCAGGAAGACGTCAGACGCCTTTACCGAAATCTTGTATTCGCGGAAATCGAGATCTTCGAGAATGCGCGCATGATTGAGCGCGCTTTCCACCATCGCGTCCGGGCACGGTTCCCCATATTTCTCCAGAAGCTCACGCTCCAGCGATCCGGCGTTCACCCCAATGCGGATTGAGCACCCATGATCGCGCGCGGCCTGAACCACCTCTTTCACCCGGTCCATCGAGCCGATATTGCCTGGATTGATCCGCAGGCAGGCGGCGCCCGCCTCGGCGGCTTCAATGCCGCGCTTGTAGTGAAAATGGATATCGGCGACTAGCGGGACTTTCGCAGCTTTCGCAATCGTCTTGAAGGCGGCGGTCGAGTCCGTATCCGGGCATGACACGCGCACAATGTCCGCCCCCGCCTCTTCCAGCGCCCGGATCTGGTTGATGGTCGCGTTGGCGTCCGTCGTGAGCGTATTGGTCATGGACTGGACGGAAATCGGCGCATCACCGCCCACAGCCACATCGCCCACATGGATCTGGCGGCTCTTGCGGCGGTCAATCATCCGCCAGGGCCGCACTTTGGTGTGATCTTCAACCGCCATGATCGCCGCCTCGCTTGGAGCAGGGTTTCAGTCTGACAGGGATATAAGCGCTGGAATGCGGTTAAGCGAGCCCCTCTGGCCGGGGCTGTCACGGCTGCAGCAGCTAGCCAGCGTCCGCTTCACGCAACGCCGTGAGCATAAACTCGGCGGCGGAGATATTGTCCACAGCTTGACCAGGTTCGCCCAGCGGGCCCATGGGCCGTCCAGCAGCCCGCACCAGAACCGCGCCAGCATCGTTCGTCGAAATGGTCAGCCCTGGCTCGTCCGGCGCGCGATAAAGCTCGCCTGGCTCAAGCTCACGCGCAGCGAGAATACGGCCCGATGCATCGCGGACCTCGATATCCACTCGGCCGCCCGCTTCCAGAACCAGCGTATTGCCCGCATGAGCGTCAGGCAGGCCAGACCAGATTGCGGCGCGGGTCGGTGCGCCGGAGCTTTCCAGCTCCACAAGCGGTGTTTCAGCGCGCATCAGCGCGTCCATGGGCGCAGCGGCGCCAGCGAACACTTCAGCGCGGGTCACGTAATTGCCGTACCAGCCCGCTGCGACGACCACGCCGCCCAGAATGAGCACTGCGCCAACCAGGCCGCGCGGCAGCTTGATCTCACGACGCTCCTGCGGCGCAGTCGGCTCGCCGCGACCGGCGTCGCAATCCACTTCTTCTTTGAACTGGCGAACGCAGTCGGCCACGTCCAGCCCGAGAAAGGCGGCGTAAGTGCGCAGATAGCCCACCGCATAAGCCTTTGACGGCAAGCCGCGGGAATCCATCGCTTCCAGAGCGTCCAGATAGTCACGTTTAATGCGGGTGCGGGCGGAGGCGCTGTCCAGGGTCAGTCCGGCATGAGTCCGGCTTAGCCGCAAGCGCTCGCCCAGGCTGACTCCTTCCAGCGCCGGCGCCGGCGCGCTGAACACCGCGTCAACAGGCACAAAGCCTGAATCATCTGACGTTGGTTCGTAATCGCGCATCTTCGCGTTCGCCATTTCCTGCGTCACAGTGGACGCTCCCCTCATAAGTGTGGCGCCCCAGCCTCACTCAAGACTATTCAACCAAATGCTTTAGTTTTTATCAACAACTTCTCGCGGCAATCCGATTTCTTTTCCAGCCTGGAGCATCCGGTCCCGCAAAGACGGAGCGCCGATTTTCGCGCCCTGCTGAATTTCAGCATCCAGCCAGGGCGTCAAACGGCTCAGATCGCAACCCGCCAACGCTTGCTTGACCGGCCCGATCGAACCCGCCGCCATCGACAGACTGCGATATCCCAGCGCCGCCAGGACACACGCCTCAAACGGCTGACCCGCCAATTCACCGCAGACATTCACAGGTTTGCCGTAAGCGTCACACGCTTGCCGAACATCCTTAAATAACCGTAACGCTGGCGCGCTGATCGGATCATACCGGTCAGACACGCGCGGGTTCTGACGATCCGCTGCGAAGAAATACTGCATCAGGTCATTGGCGCCGACAGACACGAAATCCGCCAGCTCCAGGCAGGCGTCCGGTGCAAACGCCACCGCAGGCGTCTCCAGCATTAACCCGACTCGAATGTCATCAGGGGCGTCATGTCCGTGACGTCGCGCCAGATCCAGCTCACGCTCCAGCACATCCCGCGCCGCAGCCAGTTCTTCGGCGACCGAAATCATGGGGAACAGCACATTGAGCGTACGTCCGCCCGAAGCGCGCACCAGCGCCCGAAGCTGGTACCGGGTCAGCGCAGGCCGATCGAGCCCCATGCGCAGCGCCCGCCAGCCCAAAGCCGGATTGGGTTCGCGCATGGACGAGATGAAGGATGTGACCTTGTCGCCGCCCAGATCGAGTGTGCGAAACACGACGGGCTTGTCGTCCGCCGCATCATAAACTGCCTTATACAATTCGATCTGCGCACTGAGCCGCGGCAGCGTATCGGCCACCATGAACTGAAATTCCGTGCGAAAAAGCCCAACGCCTGACGCGCCTGTGTCTTCAAGACGGTTCATCTCGACCAGAAGGCCGGCATTCATGCCCAGCGTCATCGCCTGACCGTCTGCGGTCTGCGCAGGCGCATCGCGCAAGTGTTCAAACGTCCGCTGTCGTTCGGCCAACATGGCGATCCGCTCGTCATAAGCGATGGTCACCTCGTCATTGGGACGCACGTGCAGAAGGCCGAATTCACCGTCCAGAATGACGCTGTCGCCTTCTTCCACCCGGTCAAGCGCACCTTCAAGCCGCCCCACCATCGGAATGCCAAGAGCCTTGGCGACAATGGCGGCATGGCTGGTGACGGAGCCTTCCTCAACGGCAATGCCAGCCAGACGCGAGCGGTCAAATTCCAGAAGTTCCGCAGGACCCACCGAGCGCGCCACAATGATCGCGTTCTCAGGCAGCCCCTCCTCTTGCGCCTCATCAGTGCGCGCCAGATGTCGAAGCAGCCGGTTGGCGAGGTCTTCAAGATCGTGAAGACGTTCCTGAAAGTGCGCATCGCGCGCTTTCATCAGGCGCGCCCGGTGTTCGTTTCGAACCCGCTCGACCGCGGCCTCCGCCGTCAGGCCTGCCCGGATCGCCTCGCCCAGCTGATTGAGCCAGCCGCGGTCATGGGCGAACATGCGGTAGGTTTCGAGCACTTCGCGCGACGGCGTGCCGATGGGCACGCGGCCGGAATCCAGAAGTTGGTCCACGGATCGGCGCAAGCGCGTGATCGCTTCGTTCAGGCGCGCTTCTTCCGCATCCGCGTCATCAGCCACAAGACGGGTGGAAAGCACATGCGGCTCATGCTTCACCGCGACGCCGCGCACCACGCCCGCCGAGAGGGCCAGGCCCTGAAACCGTTCAGGTTTCGAGAGCCGGACTTCCAGTTCCGAAAAGGCTTCCGCCTGCACAAGCTCGCCGGACGTGACGATTTCCGCCAGCAACATGGCGACGGTTTGCAGCGTTTCGATCTCTTCTTCGGTGGTCGGACGCACCGCCACTGTCTGCGCCGTCAGAACGCCCACAAGACGACCGCCGCGCAGGATCGGCACGCCCACAAAACTTTTGAACGGCTCCTCGCCGGTTTCGGGCTTGTAGGAGAAGCTGGGGTGAGAGGGCGCATCCTCGACTGCAAACGGACGCGCCCGACGCGCCACTTCGCCCACCAGGCCTTCACCAGCGCGAAGGCGCACCCGGTGTACGGCCGACGGGTCCAGGCCATGGGTCGCGGACAGCTCAAGAGCACCCGACGGCCGCACCAGATAGATCGAGCACACATCCGCACCCGTCTCTTCCGCAATGATGTCCGTGAGCCGGTCGAGACGCTTTTGCGCATCCTCCTGGGCCGCCATGAGATCGCGGATACGGCTGAGCAAACGGCGAGGGCCGCGCACGGTCGTGGACAGGCTTTGAGGCGTCATGGCGATCTGTCAGGCATCCTGTCTGGGGCCGCAGCAGGCGGAGCGCGCCCGCCTGAGTCCGGTTTCGGGGGATACAGGCAATGTTTGAGGGCGGTTCGTCAAGCCTTCGGCGGCGCCGCGCCCAACCTGTAGGCGCTGTGCAGCGCACGCACGGCGTGTTCAAGAAGGTCTGCATCCACAAGGGCTGAAATCTTGATCTCGCTCGTCGCGGTCATCCGCACGGCAATGCCTTCGCGCGCCAGTACGCCATACAGCGTACGCGCCACATCCGCCCGCCCCCGCAAGCCTGTGCCGACGACCGACACCTTGGCCAAACCGGTTTCAGAGCGCACCTCCAGCCCGTTGGGGCGCGCCGCGTTTTCCGCCGCCGCCAGTGCGCGCGGCAAATCGCGCCCCGCCACCGAACACTCCACCACCGAACCACCCGAGCGGGCGCGGGCCTGCACGATCATGTCCACATCCACATCCGCCTCACCCAGCGCCGCAAACAGAAGCTCCGCCGCCTGGGGACCCTCACCGCCATGCAGCGACAAGCGCGCCTGATCACGGACATAGGCGACGCCGGACACGATGCGCTTTTCCGCAATCTCCACCTCGGGCGTGACTTCAGTGCCCGCGCTCGCCCCTGCCGGCAAAAAGCTCGACTTCACACGTAATGTCACACCCTTCGCCTTGGCGTATTCAACCGAGCGGGTCTGCAGCACCTTCGCGCCCATGGCCGCCAGCTCCAGCATGGCGTCATGGCTGATGCGTTCGACCCGGACGGCTTCTGGCGCGATGCGGGGATCGGTGGTGAACACTCCATCCACATCGGTATAGATGTCGCACTCGGCGCCCACAGCCGCCGCAACCGCTGCGGCGCTCAAATCCGTGCCGCCCCGGCCCAGGGTCGCCAGACGCCCATCCGCGTTGAGCCCCTGATAGCCGGCGACCACCGGGATCACACCCGCCGACATCATCTCATCAAGAGTTACGCCATGAATATCGGTGATCTTGGCGCTACCCGGCGGGCCTTCCACCAGAATCGGCAAGCTCCAGCCGGTTACGGCTTCGGCATGAAAGCCTTCGCGCTTGAGCGCGAGCGCCATCAGCGCTGCACTCGCCTGCTCGCCCGCCGCCAGCACCGTATCGGTTTCAACCTCTCCCAGACCGCCGCCCAGCGCTTCAGCCGCGCCCAGCAGGCGATCGGTTTCGCCCGCCATGGCGGAGACAACAACGGCGACCTGTTTGCCCTGCCGCGCCTCGGCCGCGACGATCGAGGCGGAGTGCGCTATGCGCTCAGGGTCCGCCATGGAGGTGCCGCCAAATTTAAGCACAAGACGGAGCGTAGCCATTAACATCCTCCAGACACACGACAATCAGCGACAGAACGGCGCTCTGCGGCGCAACGGGCTCGATAATCGCGGGAGATGAGACCATATTGCGGCGCAATAGGTACAAAACCGGCGAAACCAGCGCAAATGCGCATCTGCTGTTCACCGCCGGGATGCGAAGGAGCCCATCATGGCCCAGGCCGAAGCCCCGACCCAGTTGTCCACGCCTTCGATCGACCCGGAGGAAGTTGAGAAATTCTCCCGGATCGCCGGCGAATGGTGGGATCCGAAGTCGAAATTCGCGCCTTTGCACAAATTCAACCCGGCGCGCCTGACCTATATCCGCGAACTGCTTGGCCGGCATTTCAACACCGGCGGCGCAGAACCGCTCAAGAACCTCAAAGTGCTTGATATCGGTTGCGGCGGCGGACTGGTCTCCGAACCCATCGCGCGGCTGGGCGCATCTGTGACGGCGGTGGACGCCGCAGAAGCCAACATCAAGACCGCCCTGGTCCATGCCGAGGAAAACGGCCTGACCATTGATTACCGCCATGGCACCGCCGAGCAACTTCTTGAAGAGGGCGGGCCAGAACAATTTGACGTCGTACTCAATCTCGAAGTGGTCGAGCATGTGGCCAATCCCGACACCTTCCTGCGCGATTGCGCCAAGATGGTGAAGCCGGGCGGCATGATGATTGTGGGCACGATCAATCGCACGCCGCGCGCCTTCGCCACCGCCATCTTCGGCGCTGAATATGTGCTGGGCTGGTTGCCGCGCGGCACCCATCGCTTCAGCAAGCTCGTCAAACCCCAGGAAGTGCGTAAAGCGCTCCAGGCCGAAGGGCTCAAGCCGCTTGAACCGGTGGGCGTGAGCTATAACCCGCTGAAGGATATGTTCTTCATCTCGTCAGATTCAGGCGTCAATTATCTGATGGCGTCCGAGAAACCGGCTTAGTTCGCCTTCTTGGGCGGCGTCGGCGCGAACGGCTCGGGCAAGGGCGCGCAGGGCACGCCCTCTTCGCTCAGCTGCTCGCGCTCTTCAGCGGTCGTCTCGCCATAAATCAGCCGCTCGGGCGCATCGCCCTTGTGGATGGCGCGGGCTTCGTGGGCGAAGCGCTCGCCCACATAATCAAAATTGGATCGGATATGCGCCTGCACCTGACGCGCAAGGGATTGAAAATCCGGCGCGCTGTTGGCGGTTGCTTCGGTTTTGCGAGAGGTGCGCACTGACGGCGCCATCAGCTGTTTTGAAATCTCGAGCGAGCCGCAGGTCGGACATTCGACAAGCCCGCGCGCATTCTGGACATCATAATCGTCTGAATTGCGAAACCAGGCCTCAAAGTCATGCCCCTCCGCACACGACAAGGCGTATCGGATCATGGCCCGGTGAACTCCCGGTCATTGCTGAGGGAGGGAATACGGCTGCGGGCGGAGGCGACCTCATCAAGGTCGATCTCAGCATGAAGCACGCCCGGTTCATCATGATCGAGATGGGCGATGACCTCGCCCCAGGGCCCGATCACCATGGAATGTCCCCAGGTCTTGCGCCCGTCCTCGTGCTTGCCGCCCTGGGCCGGCGCCAGAATAAAGCTGCCGGTCTCGATCGCTCTCGCCCTTAACAGGGTCTCCCAGTGCGCGCGGCCTGTCGGGCGGGTGAAGGCGCTAGGCACGGACATCATCTGGGCGCCCGCCTGAGCGAGCCGACGGTAAAGCGCGGCGAAACGCACATCATAGCAAATGGTCAGCCCCAGCTTTCCGCCCGCCGCATCAGTCAGGACGGCTCGGTCGCCGGGTGCGTAATTGGTGGATTCCGAATAGGTCTCGCCGCCGCCCAGCGCCACATCGAACATATGGATCTTGTCGTAGCGGGCTTTCAGCGCGCCATCGGGTCCGAAGAGATGCGAGCGATTGACCGCACGCTCGCGACCCTCGTCAGAGCTCACACCCCCTTTCAGCGCCATGGAGCCGATCAGAAGATCAACCCCCAAGGAATCCGCAAGATCGGCGAAGCGGACGAGGGCGGGCTCAACCTCCGGCGTATGGATCTGCTCAAACAGGCGCTCAGCGTCTTTTTGCACCAGTGTCGTCGTCTCTGGCGTCAGAATGAACGTCGCGCCATGGCCCGCCGCTTCGCGGATCATTGCTTCGGCGTCATCCAGATTGCGCTCCGGATCCGTGCCGGAACGCATCTGTATCAGTGCGAGTTTAATCGCGCTCATAGCGCTCCTTCAGTGCGTAGCAGATCATCCAGTTTGCCCGCGCGTTCCAGCGCCATCATCTCGTCGCAACCGCCCACATGGGTCTCCCCGATGAAGATTTGCGGGAAGGTGCGGGCGCCGTTGGCGCGGTCCACCATTTCTTTTTTCTTCTTCACATCAAAGCCGGCGTCAATCTCTTCAAACGAAACGCCTTTCTTTTTGAGAAGCGAAACGGCGCGCACGCAATACGGGCACATGGGGCGAGTATACAGGGTGACGGCCATGTCAGGCCCTCCTTGATTTGTATCAGTCTCAGGGGAGCGGGGTCTCCGCAATCGCCCTGTTATGTAAGCGGATCCACGGGTTTAACAACGCGCGCCAGCGTGATCGCGGTCACATCTTCGGCGCCGGCCCGTTTAAGAACCCTTGCACACGCCTGCAGTGTCGCGCCGGTCGTATGCACATCGTCGACAAGGACAAAACGCCGGCCTTGGATAAATGGTTTCGCATTTTTCTGAATCCGGAACGCGCCCGCCACATTGCGCTGGCGCGCCTTGCCGCTGAGCCCGCCCTGGCTGGGCGTGGCGCGTGTTCGCAATACCAGACTTGGCTCCACAGGCAGTGAGACGACCTCAGACAGTGCGCGCGCCAGCAAAAACGACTGGTTGAACCGGCGCCGACGCAACCGGCTGGCATGCAGAGGTATTGGGATCAGCCCGTCCGCCCCCTCCAGCGCATCGCGTCCGGCCCGCGCCATCCAGCGACCGAAGACCTTGAGCCCGTCGGTCCGCCCGGCATGCTTGAGCATCAAAACCAGACGCCGGCTCTCGGCGTCATACACGAAGGCCGACCTCATCCGCCGACAAGACGGCTCTTGCGCCGCACAGGCGCCGCACAACGCGCCCTTACCAATGGGATAATCAAACGGCAGCCCGCAGCTTTCACACCAGGGCGCGTCCAGAAAGCGCACCTGCGACCAGGCCTCGGCGGATAATTCTCCGGGCGCAGCCACGGGGTCGCCGGTGATGGGACACAAGGGCGGCCAGATCAGATTCGCGCAGACACGCCACAGCCCCAAGGCTTTGCCTGACAGCGCATTGGGTCCATATCTGGCCCATGACCCCGGTAACGCTGATTTCATCCAAACCCGCCCCGCAACCCGAAGACGGGCCGCCTGTCCTGTTTGACCGGCGATTGCTGACCCGTCGCCGGGATCGCGCCGCCTCTGATTTCCCAGCATACGACTTTTTGCACGCACGTGCTGCTGACGATCTTCTGGACCGGGTGGAAAGCGTCAGCCGGGATTTCGACACCTGCCTGGTTCTAGGCGGTGGCGGCGTGGTCGGGCGCGCGCTGAAAGACCGCCCTCAAGCGCGGCGTAAGATCAATCATCTGATTGAGGCCGACCTGTCACCGCGCATGGCGGGGCTGAGTGATCACAGCGCGGTTTGTCTGGATGAGGAACACTTGCCTATTGCGCCTGAAAGCGTGGATCTGGTTCTGGCCTGTCTGAGCCTGCACTGGACGAATGATCTCGTGGGGGCGCTGATCCAGATCAATCATGCGCTAAAGCCAGACGGGTTTTTCGCGGGCGCCATTCTGGGCGGATCAACGCTGACCGAATTGAGGCAATGCCTGAAAAGCGTTGATGAGGCTGACCCGGCGCCGCGCCGCGTCTCGCCCTTCGCCGATACGGTGGATATGGCGGGCTTGCTGGGTCGGTCCGGATTCGCCCTGCCCGTATCGGACGTGGACCGGGTGAAGACGCGCTATGGCAACTCATTTGTTCTGATGCGCGACCTGCGCGCCTGGGGCGAGACTAACGCCTTGATTGAGCGGCCCCGAACCCCCGCCACCAAAAGCTTTTTTGTGAAAACCGCCCAGATCTATTCAGAGCGCTTTGCAGAAGAGGACGGCAAGGTTCCAGCGACGTTCGAGATCATCCATTTCGCCGGCTGGGCGCCGCATCCCGACCAACCCAAGCCCAAACGCCCTGGATCAGCGAAAGTCCGATTGGCGGACGCGCTGGGGGTTGAAGAACACAAATCCGGCGACATCGCGGGTTAGGGTCACCCCTCTCCGCCCGAACTGCCCGAGGCCGTGCTGATCGTCGTGCTGACCATTTGCAAAAGCTGCCACAGCTGATCCCCCAAGAGCGAAACTGCGGTAATCACGACGACGCCCAATAATCCGACGATCAAGCCGTATTCAATGGCCGTCGCGCCACGCTCATCACGGATCAGCCGACGCGCGCACCGACCAGCCTGTCGCGCAATTCCGCCGCCAGCGGTTTGTCGGCGGGCGGCATGGGATACTCGCGAAACTGATCGGGCCGGATCCAGACGATCTTCTGCCCCTCGCTGGGGGCGATGAACCCGTCCCATCGCCGGCAGACGAAGAGCGGCATCAGAAGATGGCCCGCGCCGTCGAGCGGTTCGGAGGCAAAGGCGAAAGGCTGCAGACATTGCTCGCATGGCTCGATCCCCAGCTCCTCGCGCAATTCGCGCACAAGGGCCTGTTCAGGCGTTTCACCTGGTTCAACCTTGCCGCCCGGGAATTCCCACAGGCCTGCATGCTGTTTGCCGGTCGGTCGTTGAGCCAGCAGGACACGTCCATCCGGGTCCACAAGCGCGCACGCCACGACGAGCAACAGATTAGAAGTCATATCAGTAGACCGTTTGGGTTAAAGCGGAGTTGGGAGACAGGGTGTATGCGCCATTAAGGCCTAGGGCGCATCCTCGCCCGGCGCCTCTTCTGGCGTATCAATGTCGGCTGGCGGGACCGCAGCAGGCTCCGTCGTACGAAGCGCGCTGGGCGCCTGACCGGCGACCCGGGTCACGGGATACCGCTCGCGCAGCACCTCCAGAAGATCATCAATGCCCTGCAAAGTCAGGAAACGGATGATATTGGGCCGCACCTCGTCCAGGCCTTCACGCGGCTGCAGACGGCGGTCCATCACCTGCAAGACATGCCAGCCGTATTCGGTTTCAAACGGGGCGCTGACTTCGCCCTCGCTTGTGTCAAACGCCACCTGGGCGAAGCCGGTGAGAATGCCCGAGCGAGTGAAGTAACCCAAGTCACCGCCGCTGAAGCGCGTGGCGAGATCCCGGCTGACTTGCGCCGCCAATTGTCCGAAATCGCCGCCCTCAGCCAGAAGGCGCGCAACTTCATCCGCTTCTTCGCGGGTCTCCACCAGGATATGGCGCGCCCGGATCTCTTCGGTGCGGGGAGCGAGACGGCTCTGCTCTTCATAAACCTGCTGGACCGCGTCGTCGCTGACCGCAGACGCAATGGCGTTCTCCACCAGGATATTGCCCAGAATTCGCTCTTCAGCAGCGGCGAGACGACGCCAGGCTTCGTCCTCGTCCTGAATGTTGCGCGCCACCGCTTCCAGCGCCAGAAGCCGCTGATCGATCAAGTCTGAAAGCGTATCGCGGAATTCCTGATCGGATGGGCGCAGGGCCTGCGGATTTTCAATCAATCCCACAGCGGTCGCTTCCCGGCGCACATCATCGATTGTGATGACCGTCCCGCCCACGCGCGCGGCGATCTGTGAGGACTGCGTCTCACGGTCCGCAGTGAAGCGCAGTCCTGACTGTGACGAGAGGGCGCTGGAGGGCTGTGATTCTTCAATCCCTTGCGGGTTACAGCCCGCAATAAACGCCAATGTGATGAGTGCGGCTGCTACATGCAGTCGGCGGGCTTGATTGACAGTCAATCAGGGCCTCCTTAAGTGACCTTTGACCTTACACGACGTGAGAGTTGCGCCCAGGCGTCCGCTTCGGGCGCTCACGTCGTCTTTAATTCATTGTTCGCCCGTCAAGGCAGATACGTCATGCTCAACATCGCCCGCAAGCTTTTCGGCTCCTCCAATGACCGCGAGGTCAAGCGCATGCGTCCCATGGTGGACCAGATCAATGCGCTGGAGCCAGACTTTCAAGGGCTCGATGATGCAGCTTTGGCGCAAAAAACCATCGAGTTCCGCGAACGTCATGAGAAGGGCGAAAGCCTGGACAAGCTGCTGCCAGAGGCCTTCGCCGCCGTGCGAGAAGCCGCCAAGCGCGCTCTGGGGCAACGCCATTACGATGTGCAGCTGATGGGCGGCATTGTGCTGCACCGGGGCAATATCGCCGAAATGCGCACGGGTGAAGGCAAGACGCTGGTCTCCACCCTCGCTGCTTATCTTAACGCCCTGCCCGGCAAGGGCGTGCATGTGGTGACGGTGAACGATTACCTCGCCCAGCGGGACTCTGAATGGATGGGCCGGGTGTTCGCCAAGCTGGGCATGACCACGGGCGTGATCATTCACGGCATGAGTGATCCGGAGCGCCGCGAGGCCTATGCCTGCGACATCACTTACGGCACCAATAACGAGCTCGGCTTTGACTATCTGCGCGACAATATGAAGTACGCGCTCAATGACATGGTCCAGTTCGGCGGTCGTCCGCTGGAGAAGGCCGAGCACCATTTCGCCATCGTCGACGAAGTGGACTCCATCCTCATTGACGAAGCCCGCACGCCGCTGATCATCTCGGGGCAGACCGAAGACCGCACCGACTTTTACAAGACCATCGACCAGATCATCCCGATGCTGGACGATGAGGACTTCACCATCGACGAAAAGGCCCGCTCGTGCACCTTCACCGAGGAAGGCAACGAGCATATCGAACAGCTCCTGAAAGAACGTGATCTGCTCGATAATGACGCCGACCTCTACGATATCGAGAACATCTCTGTCGTGCACCACGTCAACCAGGGCCTGAAAGCGCACAAGCTGTTCGTGCGCGACAAGGACTACATCGTTCGCGACGGCAAGGTTGTACTGATTGATGAGTTTACGGGCCGCATGATGCCAGGTCGCCGTCTGTCGGACGGGCTGCACCAGGCCATCGAGGCCAAGGAAACCGTCGAGATCCAGCCTGAAAACCAGACTCTGGCCTCGATCACCTTCCAGAACTATTTCCGCCTGTACACAAAGCTTGGCGGCATGACCGGCACCGCCGCCACCGAGGCGGACGAATTTCACGACATCTACAAGCTGGGCGTGAACGAAATCCCGACCAATCGCCCGGTGCAGCGGATCGATGAGGAAGACGAGCTCTATCGAACCGAGGACGAGAAATTTAACGCCATCCTCAAGGCCATCGAAGACGCGCACGCCAAGAACCAGCCGGTTCTGGTGGGTACGGTCTCGATCGAGAAATCCGAGCGTCTGTCTGACTTCCTCAAGAAGAAAAAGATCGCGCACCAGGTTCTGAACGCCCGGTATCACGAGCAGGAAGCCGGCATTATCGCCCAGGCGGGCGCTCCGGGGGCCGTGACCATCGCCACCAACATGGCCGGCCGCGGCACCGACATCCAGCTCGGCGGCAATGTGGATTACAATCTGCAAGAATGGGCGGATGCGGAAAAAGCTGCGGGCCGCGAACCTGATGACGCCGCGCTGAAAGCCAAGCGTGAGCAGTTTGAAGCGGAAGTCGCCGACAAGAAACAACAGGCGCTGGACGCCGGGGGTCTGTTCGTCATCGGCACCGAGCGCCATGAAAGCCGTCGGATCGACAACCAGCTGCGCGGCCGGTCAGGCCGTCAGGGCGATCCGGGCCGCTCCGCCTTCTTCTTGTCCGTCGAAGACGATTTGCTGCGCATCTTCGCGCCTGAGCGCCTGGACGGCATCATGCGCACGCTGGGCCTGAAAGAGGGTGAAGCCATCCAGCACCCCTGGATGACCAAAGCCGTCGAAACCAGCCAGAAAAAGGTCGAGCAACGCAATTACGACATTCGCAAGAACATCCTCAAATACGATGATGTGATGAATGATCAGCGCAAAGCGATCTTCGAACAGCGCATCGAATTCATGACCGCGAAAGACGTCTCTGACGTCATCACCGACATGCGTGAGACGACCGTCGAGGACCTAGTCACCAAGCACATCCCGCCACGCGCCTATGCTGACCAATGGGATATCCAGGGTCTTAACGAGGAGGTGGTCAAGCATTTCAATCTCGAGCTCCCGATTAAGGATTGGGCCGCCGAGGAAGGCATCGCGGACGAAGAAATGCGCGAGCGCCTGATGAAGGTGGTCGACGAGACCTATGCCGAAAAGGCCGCCAATATCGGACCGGAGCTGATGCGCCGGATCGAAAAGCAGATCCTGTTGCAGACCATCGACCAGAACTGGCGTGACCACCTGCAGAACCTGGACGCCCTGCGCTCGGCTGTGGGCCTGCGCGGCTACGCCCAGCGCGACCCGCTCAACGAGTTCAAAACCGAAGCTTTTGCGCTGTTCGAGCACCTGCTTGACGAGCTGCGCTATGAGACCACGCGCGTCCTGTTCCATTTGCGCATGGCGCAAAGCTCGCCTGCGCCCGAAGCGCCTCAGCCGCCCAAGAATATCCAGGCGCAACATATCGACCCGCAAACGGGCCGGAATGAGATGGATGACAGCGGCCAGCGTCCCGCCCAGTCCACGCCCTCGCCGACCGCCACGCGCGTCGCCGCCCAGAACGTTGACCCCAACGATCCCAGCACCTGGGGCCGTGTGCCGCGCAACGCCGCCTGTCCGTGCGGATCGGGCAAGAAATACAAGCATTGCCACGGCGCAATTGGAAGCGCTTAATTTTCAAGTGCTTAGTGCTTTTCTTGTGCTAACATTTCGTTCTGCATATGTTATGCAAAACGGTGATTTGGCGCGGTTGTACGGCATATGTCAGGCAATGATGACGAGAGCTATGAGGAAAAACTCGAAGGCGGAAAGGTGCATTTGTTTCAACGCAATGGCATCTTTCAAGCACGCATCTATAAGGGCGACCGCCGATATATCTATAAGAGCCTGAAGACGAGAGACGTTACTCAAGCACGCAAGGCGGCAATCCGCTTATTTTTCGAGCTTGAGTTCCGCAAAGAACAGAACCTTCCGCTCCAAACCAAACGGCTCGACGACGTTATCGACGAGTACATTAAGCTTCGCCAGACACAGCACGACAGAGGCGGCTACAAGCGCGGCAAAAGCCAACGGGGACAGCACACCAGCGCACACATGCTTCGCCAGATAAAACGTGTGAGCAAGTTCTGGCGTGAATACGCAGGCAAGCTGGCCGTTGATAGGATCGATAACGCCGTATTGGCTGATTATGTGCCCTGGCGCAGAGAGTACTACCATCGCATGCCTGCAGATGAGATCCCACTCAACGCCAAGCCCAATCCTGCTGACAAGACACTGGAGTGGGAAACTACCTTCGCGCTCACGCTTCTAAAATTCGCACATGAGCGAGGCTACAGAGGCGCAAAGCCCCTGCCTACATTTAGGCACAAGGCATCGCGCACAGTGACTCGGCCAGCGTTCAACCTCGTCGAGTATCGCCGCCTCATCAGCGCAATGCGGCGCTGGATGCACGAAGAGAAAGACCCTAAGCGGCGCTACACACGCGAACTACTAAGGGACTATGTGCTGTTCCTCGCCAACACAGGCATGCGGGTAGGCGAAGCCAATAACCTGCGTGAAAGCGATATCAGCACCTTCACTGACGATATGGACCGCAAAAACTACGCGTTTGATGTAGACGGCAAGACTGGCAAGCGGATCGTAATTTTGCGCGCTGCAGCAGCGCGATGGGTCGAGCGCACCCTACAGCGCAACGAGCGCTGGAAGCCTGTTTGGGAGGCCGAAGCGGCCTCCGAGCGAAAGCATGTTAACCGCAAGAGCGCAGAGCATGACGACTGGCTGTTTCGCATGCCGGACGGGAACAAGGTCATCACACTGATCGACCAGTTCAAAAAGGTGCTCAAACGCGAGGGACTGACACACAGTACGGATGGTGAGCCGTTCACGCTGTATAGTCTGCGCCACTTCTACGCCGTTCAGATGCTGCGCAATGGCAAAGTCGGCGTGTTCGACGTGGCGCGCAACATGGGCACCAGCGTGCAAATCATCGAGCAGTATTACGGCAAGCACGCCACGCCAAAAGAACTGGCGACCCGACTGGGCGGTTAGCGGGAGCACGGCAGCGTCTTACAGCGCTCTGTGTGCCTCTTGCGCACTCTGCCAGCCACTCAGATAGCGACGCGACGAGATACGTAAAACAAGTCGCCGGATTTGTTATCATTCGAAATGCACAATTGACGGCGCGAAAAGCGAACAATGGGGTTTGATGAGATAGTTTCATAGTCAGCGCGGTTGCTGACGAACGGTTTAGAAAAGGGAGATTCCAATGAACCGCATCGAAACGATCTTTGACGAACTTGCTGCCGACGGCTTTCAACTTGTCGACGTGCAGCGCACTACTGTGCCCACCACGTTCAAAACCAAAGTGCTTGCAGCAGCCGATAAACAGATTGCTCTGCTTGCACAGAAAACCGATGCCGCGCAGCTCAATTATGCCAGCAAAGGCAATAGCGGGAAATACTGGTGGGGCACCAAGCCGGTAAACAACCAGCGTCTTGTTCGCGTGTATGTCGCCAATCGCTTGCTTTACCAGAACATGCAGGCCATTCGCGTGCCCAATACTGTGGATTCTGTTCGCCACGCTATCCTCGCTATCCGCGCTAAAGCTGAGGCTCGTTCGGAAGCGGACTGGGAGGCGTTTGCTAAGCGGCGCGAGCAAGCGCGCAACAAGGCCGCAGCAAAAAAGTAGTAGTACCGTCTGAGCTTTATCAGCTATGCGCGGAGGCGCATGGGCTCGATAAAAAGTGCCCGATCTATCTCCGCATACTGCGCCTCCTCCAGCAACTACGAATGACGCAGGGGCGCGTTCGTAGTTGCAAGAGAACGCAAGGGCTGGAACGGCGGATCGAGCGGCTCAATGAGCAACTTGGCGAAGCCGTAAGCGAGTTCGAAGACACTTACCCTTACCCAGCCTCCGCCATCTTCAACTTCATCGGCGACAGCGTGGTGCCCAGCGTCACTGAGTATGACGGCACCGATGAAAGCGACACCATTTTGAGATGGGATTTGTTTCCAAACCCGAATGCGGAGTCCAACGGAAAAGATACGGATGAGCTGGCTGAGAAAGAGAACAAGGCTCAGCAAGAGCGCCTCAACGCACTGCTAGCTTGGGCAAAGCGCAGACGGTGACATCGATCCAAAACGCCCTGCGAGAGCCGCAGGGCGTTTTTGTTAACCTCTGAGTGTTTTCTTTCGAAATGCGAATTTTCGCGCGAGAAAAGCGAACATCCGCATTTGATGCGACTATCTCCTTGTCAGCAACGGGCTGGCGCTAAAACAAGGAGACTTCAGATGAAACACATCATTATCAGCCACCCGCTCTATCAGCTTGAGGAGCGCAAAACCGCTATCGCTGTGGTATTTTTGGAGGGCATCAAGCCACCACGCGGCATCGCCCAACGGATTGCCGGCAAGCTCGGCCAATTTCGCCAGCACAATGGGCGCGCCGATAAGATCAAGCGAACCCGCCTCGCCAACGATGAAATAGTTTTTGAATTAGTATGCTCGGTCGATGAAATGAACGACGCAGAGCGCGATCAAACGGCAGCGGCAGTCGAGTACGCGATCTCTCACATCAACGCGCTTCACCCCATACCTGAGCTTGCTTGGCTCCAAGCCGCATTCAGCTCGCACGGGTCGGCCATGCGCGACAGCTTCATAAGCAAGCGCGCTGAGCGTATTCACAAGCTGCTTCGAGCGAATGGTTGGGCAATCAACAACGACACTCTCAAAGTGCTGTTGTCAGGTGTCAGCGAGGATGAGCTAGCTGACGCGAATATGGACTATGCACTTGGCTTGATAGCCGCCGAGTGACGCCCCAGCGCCGATCAAGCCAGCTCCACCGCATTACGCAGCTTGACGTCATTCACGTCCATGTAGCGCATCGTCGTGCTTAGGCAGCTATGTCGCGCTAGCACTTGTATGATGCGCGGATTTACGCCGCGCTCTGCCATGTTGGTAATGAATGTGCGCCTGCCGCTATGTGAGCTGGCGCCTTTGATACCCGCGTCTGCATACAACTTCGCAAACAAGTTAATGATGGCTTGTGTGGTTAGCCCCTCGCCTTTTTGCGAGAAGAACAAGGGGTGGTTTGGCTTAGCTGCGAGCACAGGGCGTGCAGCCAAGTATTCCCCAATGGCTTTACGCAGGCGCTGGCTGAGGAACATGCGGGCGCGGTTAGCGCCTTTGGTTTGCCAGCCCAGCAGCGTCACCACATCCACTATTGAGCCATCTGCCTCTTGCACATCACCAACACGCAAGCCAGCTAACTCGCAGGCTCGCGCTCCAGCCCAATGGCTCATCTGCACCAATAGCTTGTTTCTGCTCCTTAACCGCGTCGCGCCAGCTGCCGCCAGCACGCGCTTAAACTCCGCTTCGCCTAACACCTTTGCTTGTTTTGCCATCTGCTTCGCCTTCGGCTCAGAATGTGTTGTTTCGATGCAATTAAATATAAATCCAAACATTATCTCTTCCTACCAATTTAACGTGCTTGTATAGCGCGTTCTATTTCAATTACTTATCATAGAATGTTATGAACTGTATGATAGCTAACTTTCCCTCACGCTCTCATGCCTAGCGTTTCTCCAAGTTGCTTGTGCAGTGTCACCCATTCCTTTCACGTGTCCTTTTGATCAAGTGAGAACGATTGTGTTTGAGTGAAGCGCTGAAATTAGGTTGCACTGAAGATTAGTGTCAGCTTGCTCGCTGACGCTGTGCGCTTCTCTCAAACTGCCTGCCTCATCACTTGTTTTGGCGTACATGGTACTGCCTCCGCCAAATGCGGGCGCACGCCCGCTCTATGCAGCGCGCTGGAAAAGCCGACGTTGGACGACGCTGCTGATCTTCGTCCTGTCCACGTGACTGTGTTCATGTGCGAAATGAGAAAGGTGCGGCTGGAAGCTTTCTGAGCCCTCGCGTAGCCCGTCGAAGAAGGTTTCGCTGGCCGCATAGACCCCGCCTGCCTCGCTACAGCGCATAAGGCTGATTTCACTGTCTCTGCCGTAGCACCACCGATCCAGCCCTGCCCATTCGCGTTCAGCAATCCCGCAAAATTCTACAGGCAAGGGCGGATTGGCGAGGAAATGATAGTGGCGGTTCTGGCTACGGGCGAATTTACCAAACTGCAGGAATACAGCACGCTCCGTTCGAACGCCCTGTCGACGCGTCAGGTTGCCATAGTATCTAGCGTCCAAGCGCTGCCAAAACGTCCTAACAAACTCGTCAGCTCTGTTCGCGCCGACCGTTTCGCCGTCAGTGAATTTCAGCGTGCCAAACACCGTCCAGCCGTGCTCCCTCATCCAGTTCAAATTGGCTTTCGCCAGCTCTCTTCGAATCCTCTCCATCTTTGGTAAATCCTCACATTTTCGCTCGGCTATTTATCTAGCGAGCAGCGTTCAGCTGGGATTTTTGTGAAAGAGCAGCGACTTGGTGCTTTTCGCGTGAAGCGTGCACGATATGATGCCAGCCAAATCAGAACGTGACGCTCACGCGTATTGGGGAAATGCATGGCGGTTTCGCTAAGCGAGCTTGAACAGCACCTATGGGGCGCAGCGAATATCCTGCGCGGCAGCATCGATAGCGGCGAGTACAAAAGCTACATCTTCGGGCTGTTGTTCTATAAGCGCCTCAGCGATGTATGGCTGGAAGAATACGAGCAGTCTCTCGCCAAGTTTGGCGACGAAGAGCTGGCTGCCGACGCAGAACAACACCGCTTCGACATACCTGAGGGCCATCGCTGGGAAGACGTGCGCAGGCACACCACCAACATTGGCGAGCACCTCAACGCAGCGTTCCAAGCTGTTGAAGACGCCAACATGAAGCTGCGCGGCATCTTCCAAAGCGTGGACTTCAACAACAAGGAACGCTTCACCGACGAAACGCTCGAACGCCTGCTTCAGCATTTCGAGCGTTACGACATGCGCAACAGCAATGTCGATGCCGACATGTTGGGCAATGCCTACGAATACCTCATCAAGCAATTCGCAGACGATGGCGGCAAGAAAGGCGGCGAATTCTACACGCCCAAAGAAGTCGTTCGCCTGATGGTGCGCTGCTTGGAAATCGACGAAGGCATGAGCGTCTATGACCCCACATGCGGCAGCGGCGGCATGCTGCTGGAGGCAAACAAGGCTGTTGAGAGTGCGGGCAAGAATGCACGCTCGCTGAGCCTGTTCGGACAGGAGCGCAATCTCAACACATGGGCCATCTGCCAGATGAACCTGTTCCTGCACGATATCGATGATGCCGACGTACGTAGGGGCGATACGCTGCGCGAACCGCTGCACACCGCCGGCTCTGGTGCGCGCGCGCTGCGCAGCTTTGATCGCGTCATCGCCAATCCGCCCTTCTCACTCAAAGAGTGGGGCCACAGTGTGTGGAGCAATGGCGATCCCTATGGACGCGACAGCTATGGCCTACCGCCTAAAGGCTATGGCGATCTGGCCTTTGTGCAGCACATGCTGGCAAGCCTGAATGAACGCGGGCGCCTTGCTGTTGTTGTGCCGCATGGTGTGCTGTTCCGCGCTGGCGCTGAAGGTGCGATCCGCAAGGCGTTTATCGAAAACGACCTCGTCGAAGGCGTGATCGGCGTTGCGCCGAACCTGTTCTATGGCGCAGGGATCCCCGCAGCTCTGCTTTTTATGAGCAAGAACAAGCGAGCGGAACGCAAAGGCTCACTCATCATCATCAATGGCGCTGAACAGTTCGAAGAAGGTCGCGCACAGAACTACTTGCGCGACGTACATATCGACACGCTGGCTGGCGCGTTCCTCGCTTACGAGGACGCAGAGCGACTGGCGAAGGTGGTGCGCACGGAGGACGTCGCCGCCAACGATTTCAACCTCAACATTACGCGCTACGTGAACTTGGGTGAGGCCGCTGAAGAGATTGACGTTGCGACTGAAGCTGAAGCTCTGGCCACGCTGATTAGTGAGCGTGATGCAGCTGAGGCAAAGGTAATAGCATACCTGAAGGAGCTTGGGTATGTTCGCTAATCTACCTAGCGGCTGGGAGCAATTACCTCAACAAGCAGTCGCAAAGTTCTACAATGGTCGCGCGTACAAACTGAAGGAATGGGAAGACACAGGTACCCCTGTAATAAGGCTTCAAAACCTCACAGGCAGCGGTAATAAATTCTATTATTCGAAACTGAAGCTGCCAGAGCACCAGTACTGCGTCAAAGGCGATCTCCTATATATGTGGAGCGCCACCTTCGGCCCCCACATTTGGGACGGCGACAGGGCCATCTACCACTACCACATTTGGAAGGTCGAACAGGCGCATAACAAACTAGATAGAACTTTTCATTTCTTCATTCTGAGCCACCTGACGGAACAATGGAAGTCAGGCGCCAACGGCATGGCAATGCTTCACCTCACAAAAAAGGGGATGGAGCAGCTAACGATCCCTGTCCCCCCACTATCAGAACAAAAACGCATCGCTGAAATCCTCACCGCCGTTGACGACAGCATCCGCGCTGGCGAGCGCGTGATTGAACAGACCGAGCGCGTCAAAAAAGGCCTGATGGAAGAGCTGCTCACAGGCGGCTTGGGTAGCGCGGCGATTGAGCGCGGCGAGGTGCCTACGGGGTGGAGACAAGACGTATTTGAAAAGCTAGTTCGCCTAAAGCGCGGCTATGATCTGCCAGTCTCTCAGCGCATTGAAGGAAGCGTGCCTGTAGTCGCGTCCAATGGCCCTGTTGGAACGCACAATTCGCCTGCCGTCGAAGGTCCTGTTGTGGTTACCGGACGAAGCGGTACGATTGGGAAGGTTGCGCTATATGAGACTGAGTGCCACCCATTAAATACGACGCTCTATTCTCAGAAAACGCATGGGAACAATATTCGATACATCTATTACTTTTTATGTTGGTTCAGATTAGGGCGCTTTGGGACGGGGACAGGCGTGCCCACGCTGAACCGCAACGATGTCCACGCCCAGCAGATTGTAATACCGTCACTGCCTGAGCAGAAACGTATCGCCACCATACTCACCAGCATCGACGACCAAATCGAAGCCGAGCGAAAGCACGTCGAACAACAAAAGCGCCTCAAACAAGGCTTGATGGATGACCTGCTCACTGGACGCGTGAGGACGGTATGATGAGGGGGCGCGGCAGCGAGTGGAAGCTGGCTGAGAAGCCAACGCTCGAATACCTCACTACGCTCGGCTATGCGTTCATCGCGCCGGAAAAACATGAGGATTTGCGAACCTCACTGAACCAAGTGCTGTTCCGCCCTCATCTCATCGACGCTATCGAACGCCTGAACGGAGTGTCGCGCGCCGATGCGGAAGCTGCCGCCGCAGAGCTTGCGCGCGAAGAAGGCAATGAGGAATGGCTCAAGCTCATGCGCGGCGACTTCAGCCGACAGGTTGAAGGCCAAACCACGCATCGCACGCTCAAACTCATCGACTTTGAGAACCCGGCGAGCAATCAGTTCACCGTCACCCATCAGCTGTACGTGCAGGCTGAGAAGAGCCGCATACCGGACATCGTTGTTTATGTGAACGGCATGCCACTGGTGGTGATTGAGGCGAAAAGCCCGCTGAGCCACAAGGACAAGACCGGCGAGGCGTTCGAACAGATCAAGCAATATGAGCGCGATATTCCGCGCCTGTTCGCTACCAACGCCTTCAACATCGTCACTGACGGGACGACCGTGCTCTATGGCGCGACGGGCGCCCCCTCCAAGTTCTATGGCTATTGGCGTGATCCATATCCGCGTGCTGACGACTTCAGTAACGAGCTGCACAAAGGTCTGTGGTGCCTGCTCGAACCCAGCCGCCTGCTAGACTTGCTTGCGCATTTCATCGTTTTCGAACGCGAACCCGAAACTGGCAGAGTCATCAAAAAGATATGCCGCTACCAGCAGTTTCGTGCCGTCAACAAGATGGTGGATCGTGTTGTTGAGGGGAAGCACAAGCGCGGGCTGATCTGGCATACGCAGGGCAGCGGTAAATCGCTGACGATGGTGTTTGCTGCGCTCAAGCTAAAGCACCACAGAACGGTCAGTTCACCCAAACTCGCCAATCCCAATCTTCTGGTGCTTACCGACCGCATCGACTTGGACGAACAGATATCGCGCACCTTCATAGCTACCGGTCTGCCTAATCCTGTCAGCATCGCGTCCATAAGAGATCTACGTGACAAAATGGGAAGCGGCGTTGATGGCCAGACGCTGCTAAGCACCATCTTCAAGTTCGAAGGCTCGACCAAGCCCATTCCCAACAGCGAGCGCTGGATTGTGATGGTGGATGAATGCCACCGCACACAGGAAAAGAACTTGGGCGCGAGCCTGCGCGCCACCCTGCCCGACGCCACCTTCTTTGGCTTCACCGGCACGCCTGTGAAGAAGAACGACAAGGACACCTACGCCAACTTCGGCGTCGAAGGTGAAGGCTATTTGGACAAGTACGGCATCGACGACGCAGTGCGCGACGGTGCGACGGTGCCGATCTACTACACCAGCTGGAAGACGGACTGGCAGATCGACGAAGCGAAGATCGACACTCTGTTCGACACCTGGTTCGCTGAATACGATGATGAGAAGCTCGCCGACATCAAAAAGCGCGGCGTGAAAATTGGGGATCTGGTCAAACACCCCAAGCGCATCGAGCTTATTGCTTTCAATGTCTGGCACCACTTCAAAAGCTACGCCAAGCCCGATGGGTTCAAAGCCCAGCTGGTCGCTTACGACAGAGAAGCCATCGTTCTCTATAAAAGAGCGCTGGACGCACTGATCGCAAAAGAGCTTGAGAAAGGCGGCATGGCTGCTGATGAGGCCGCCGCAAGAGCAACTGCGATGAGCGCCTGCGTGTTCTCCAAATCGCAGGAAGACGACAAGCCCAGCGAGGATAAGTACATAGCGGGCATCCGCAAGGACCTCTGCCGCTGGTACGCGGACAGGGACGCTGAGCGGGACATCAAACGTGACTTCAATGTGCGCGGCGCTGACCCGCAAATCCTCATCGTCTGCGACAAGCTTCTCACCGGGTTCGATGCGCCCGCCGAAGCAGTCATGTACTTGGATAAGCCGCTGCGCGAGCACACGCTTCTGCAAGCGATCGCGCGCACTAACCGGGTAGCGGACGCAAAGAAGAAGAACGGCCTTATCGTCGATTATATCGGCGTCAGCCAGAAGCTGGATGAGGCGCTGGAAAGCTACCGCAGAGAAGACGTCGAAAACGCTATGCGCGACTTGGATGCGCTACGCAGCGAACTCAAAGCCGCCCATCGCGCCGTGCTGGTCTATGTGAAGGACATCAAACGCACCGGCAAAGACCTCAAAGCCGAGTATGACGCGCTGGTCAGCGCTATCGGTACAGAGGACGAGTGGATCATCTTTCAGCGCAAGGTGCGCGACTTCATCACCTTGTACGAGGCACTAGCGCCTGACCCGTCCGTGCTCAACGCCACCGACGATCTCAAATGGTTCGGCAACTTCCTGCGCTATGGGAAGCAACAGTTTGAAAAGAAGGAAGCGCTCGAACACAGCGACTTCAGCGCGAAGATACGCGAGATGCTGGAAGAGCACATCGACGTCAGCGGCCTTCGCAACATCATCAAGCTGCGCAGCGTGGTCGATGATGAGTTTTGGGACGACTTTGAAACCGGCGAGAAGTCCGAAAGCGACTTAAAAGAAGCCGCCATTCGCAAGACCACAGAGCTGCGCAAGATTACAGAAGCGCGCATCGGTGAGAACCATCATCAGTATGCAAGGTTCTCTGAGAAGCTGCGCGAGCTGATCGGAAAGCTCGATGACACAGCGATGAGCTGGAGTGAGAAGCTCAAAGCCGTCGAAGCCTACGCCAAAGAGCTGGACGCAGAGGCTAAGGCCTATGAGGGCACGGGCCTTAGCGAGAGCGCACATGCCGTTTTGCGCGTTATCGAAGCTGTAGCGGAAGACGCTGAGGACAGCGCGTGCAAGCAGCTCGCTGTTGATGTTGAGGCGCTCTACACCAGCGATGAGCACGCCCCCAAGCTCTGGCACACCAAAGACGCTTTGAGGAAAATGCTTCGCCAGCATGTCCGGCTACGCGCGCATGAACTTGGCTTCAAGCAGCTCAAAGAGCTTCCTGTCGAAATCGAAGAGGTCGCCATCAAACGTTATGCACGCGGTTCACATGACTGAGTTCGTCATAGGTAATCTGCGAGTCCCCTACGCGCTTCGCCGCAGCGAACGGGCAAGCCGCGTGCATATCGAAATGACGATGGACGCCATGCGCGTCACCGCGCCAGCGAATGTGTCCAGCAACGACATTGATGCTGCGCTATACAGGAAACGCCGCTGGATCGTTGAGAACCACTACGAGCTCGCAGAAAAATACGCACAGACCCACAAGATTGCGAGATTTAGAACAGGTGCGAAGGTTCCTTTTTGGGGCCGCCTTGCCGCGCTGCGTACTGAAGCGGCTGACGTGAATACGCCAGAAGTTACATACCAGAACAACGGCTTTACTGTTCGCCACCAAGCCCAGCCGACCGCGCAAGAACATGACGATGTCGTCGAAGGGGCACTCAAAAGCTGGCTACGCGAAAGATTACGGATTGAAGCGCGTCAAGCTTCCAATCGCTATGCGCGGGCATTAGGCGTTGAAGTCACTGCGCTACGTGTAAGCGAGCTAAGCACATGCTGGGGGAGCTGCGGCGCCAGAGGTTCAGTCAGCGTTGACTGGCATTTGATCTTCGGCCCTAAGCGCGTGGTGCATTACGTGATCGCACACGAACTCGCGCACCTCGTTGAACGCAATCACAGCCCGCAGTTTTGGCGCGTCATAAAGAGCGTTTTTGGGGATTATGAGCGCGAGCATGCCTGGCTCACAAAGAACGAGCATTTGCTAGGTTACAAGCGAGTTCCAACGCGCGCGTCTGAGAACGCGCACAGCGCCTCTCGCGTTACGCCCGCTACTCGTGCCTAACTAAATCAGCTTTTGCGCGCACACGGCGTTTGTGCAGCTGTTAAGAAGCCAGCGCGGGACGGAGAGTGAGTTGCAAGCCGGAAAACCAAAGGTGCTCTATCGCTTCCCTGCCAGCAGACCCATTTTTGACATGCGACGCTTCGCACACGATGTGCGGCCAGACGGTACGCAGATCGATGCAAAGCGTGGCGGCGTGCAGTGGGATCGCAGCATCTATTACTACTGGTGGCATTTCCTGCGCCGCTCAGAAAAATTTCAAATGGCTTGTGAGCGGAGCGGCGATTACGGCTCAAAGCCGCTTCGTTCAGTTTATGCGGACTTCGGCGATATCTTCGCGTTCGATGACACCAAACGAGGTTTTCAAGCTTGGTGGAACGAAACCAACGCGGACATGGGCACCAATAGAGGTGCATATCTCTTTGGCTACCCAGTGCAAGAGAACGTCACGTTGGTTAGAAATGCAGCCTCGTTCAACTCTGAGGGCTCACTGCTCATCGCCATACCCAAAGGCATACGCAAGCGCGAAATCCAACGTCAGCTAGACACTATCCTCAGCAAAGAGATTCCGCGTAAGCGCGGCGAACGCTTGCAGAAAGCTGACGTTCGATACCGCCCGTTACACGAGCGAATGCATGGTTTGGATACGGCGCTGAAGGTGCTGGAAGTGCGAAGCAACCATCCCCAAAAGGCGTTATGGGAAATCGCGCACCTCGCTGGCGTCAGCAAGGAGGTGAAGCTAGAGGGAGATGAGGCGAAGAGCGGAAGTCGCTCGCACGCGGCCGACAAAAAAGCCTATCTAGCTCAGCATGCCCACAGACTGATTACGAGAGCTAATAAGGTGATTGCAGGCGTCGAACGGGGCGAATTCCCTGTCACTAAATGATTATTATCTGACATTTTGACGCCCTCTCACAAATTCTTGCAGCGTTAAATCAGGTTTTCCATCGCCACATCTGAAGTTAAGCAAACGTGTTCACCAAAGGAGACACGTGATGCAACAACTGTCCAACTTCACCATCAAAACAGTTAATCGCTCTGCTCATAGAGACCCTGTCCAGCAGCGACGTGCAAAACTTCTTTCCAAGCTCGATGAACAACTCAAAGTGTTCGCTGCGGCGCAACGCGGAGAGACTTATTCAAAGACGAAGACGGTTTGGGTAACTAATAGCGATGGGCAACGCGTTCAAACCAAACGCACCCGCGCAGTTCGCGCATGGTTCTTTGAGCAAGACGACGGCTGGTATGTTCAATGTCGCTATGGCGCTAAACCATTGCGCTTCGGAGATGATGGTAACGCGATCTTCGTCGACAAACTTGATGATGTCGAAAAAGCGTTGAATGCGATGCGCGTCGCCATTGGCAAGGGAGACATGGACGACCTGATTGCAGAGGCGCTAAAGGGGCAAGTGAGCGCCGGAGTGCAGCGCAAAAAGCCGCGCGCCTAATAAATATCCAAAATTGAAAGACGAAGGGGCGAGCGCATAGCTGGCCCCTTTTCTATTGCGATGCGGAAATAGGAAACTTGCGGCGATCAATTGAGCCAGCGAATGTCAGGTTTTTGTCGGAAAACGCGCCCTCATCAGAAGCGCTAGCGCGTACTACGCGTTCAAAATTGTCGATGAAGAACACCAAAAGATCGACACCTACACGCGCACTTGAAACCGACTTAAGCGCTGCAGATAACTCTGGCTCTTTGGTGAGCGCTGCAACCAAACGCCGGTAGTGGCTGAATGTCGATGCAAGATAATCCTCATTGAATTTAAGCAGACGGTCATATCGAGTGCGTTCATCCCAGTCGCCAAGCTCGGCATCCAGTTCGAAGCTCATACCCCAATCAGACTCTGCATCGAACGCGCTGAGACCATGTTCAAAGATTAGGGCAAGCCGTTCGTCTCTATGTGCGGAGAAGACCTCTTCAGCTGATCGGTTAAATCGCTCTAACCAGATAAGGCCTATTATGTGTTCAGACGTCAGAGCAGGCGTGATGTAGCTGGAGCCAATGCTTACGTCTTGCTCGAATAGCTTGTCTCCAAACTGTTTGTAGAGGCCGCCCGCTTTAAACATGTTCGGCTTGCCCGAACCGATACCAAAGCTTATGCGCACAAGGCGCTCAAGCCTGACATCTGGCGCTTTCATTCGAGCTTTGATGTAGCTTCGCGCCGGCCCCCATTTGCGACGCTCGCTTGCCTGCCGCAGCGCCTCCAACAGTCCGACGATCAGAGCCACTTCAACTCCAGCCACCGCTATTGCGGCTGGCAGCTCAGCGAAAAACGCTTCTCTATGTAGAAAGAACGCGACGCTTGATGCCGCAAGCGCAGCCAAAAGACCAAGCGCGATTACTATACGGTTCATTAGCCCCTCCAGCGAGACAGACTGTACGGACCGCAAGCGATCAGAGCAAATACACCCGCTTTGTAATGCTAAATAGCTGTGGAGGTGCAGCTATGAGGCTCAGTGACATCGCATTATATGACTATGAATGGCTCAGAGGGCCGCCCTCGCCATCCGCTGCCAGCAAACGCATAGCTCGACACCAAAAGGAAATTGAACGCGATGAACAAAACGCGCTCTCAATACCACGTGAGCTGATGAGCAAGCATGCCAAACAAGAGCTTGGCTATAGCGCTTCGCAGGAGCTTGAACTGCTGGACATCGAAGCAAACAAGGCCAGATTGCGACGGCTTGAGTTAGAGCAGCAGCGAGCAGCGCGACGCGAACAAGCTGCACGTGACGCCGAGTTGCTAAAAAAGTACCTTTCGAAAAAGAGCTATTAACATCATCGACCAGTTAGGCATTTGTTATGCAGCCTCAAAATCCAAAATTAAAGAACTGTTTTTATTTTCCTTTTAAGGCGCTTGTTGAATACAAGCATTGCCACGGCGCCATCGGCCAGGCCTGACCCTGACGCTTGATGCCTGACATACGCCTTTCACGCCTGGAGCCGGATCAGTTTGACGCCGTCAACGCCATGATCCTGCGCTCCAAGGCGTATTGGGGGTATGGCGAGGACATGATGGCTAAGATGGAGGCTGTCCTGCGTCTGGATCCGGGCGCCGCGAAAGACGGTCGGGCCATCGCCGCCTGGCGCGATGATGCGCCCATAGGGCTCGCCCAGATCAGCACGCCCTATGACCTAAGCGACGGGCGGGGCGTCATGCTGGATTTATTGTTCATCGCTCCTGACGCCATCGGAACAGGGCTGGGCAAGCGCCTGTATGACTGGGCGCTGGAGCAGGCGCGTATGGCGGACGTTGATGTTTTGCAAATTCTGTCGGACCCGAACGCGCGCAGTTTTTACACCGCCATGGGCGCAAGTTTCGTCGAGGACCGCCCCTCCAAGCTGATCCCGGGTCGTACCCTGCCCTGGCTGGAGCACAGGCTCTCCTGACACAATAAATCCCTGATTGCATACCCCACCCCTCTGAGTCAGTGTTCTGTACATGACACACGGAGGCGGTGATGAAACGATTGATCGTATGCTCTGACGGCACCTGGCAGACCATTAGCCAGCAGGTGCCGACGAATGTGGCCAAACTCGCGTTTTCTCTCAGCGCAGCAGACACCTCTGATCCCGACAAGCCGATCGAGCAAATCGTTTTCTACGATTCCGGGGTCGGCACGCCATTTACCCAAAGTAACACCAACTGGTTCAGACGCATCCTCAGCTCGGTGCGCAAGAAACGTCAGGGCGCGTTCGGCGGCGGGCTCGAAGAAAAAATCTACGACGCCTATCGCTTTCTCGCTCTGAACTATTGCAAAGGCGATCAGATCTGGTTGTTCGGATTTTCGCGCGGCGCCTACACCGTGCGCTCGCTGGCGGGCCTGATCTATAATTCGGGGCTTCTGCACCGTCGCAATCTGGGCAAGCTGTCTGAAGCCTATGAGCTGTACCGCTCCAAGGACCTCAAACCCTCATCCTGGAAGTGCCGAGAGTTCCGCGAGCGCAACGGTTTTGAACCCGACATCCATTTCCTGGGATGTTGGGACACGGTGGGCGCCTTGGGCATCCCCGATCTCTCTGACGATCATGAGATCAATGAGCGCCTGAACGCCGAATACCGGTTTCATGACGCGCAGCTGAACCGGAAAGTGCTTCACGCCCGTCATGCCTGCGCACTGGATGAAACCCGAAAAGCCTTCCCCCTCACCCCGATGGAAGCCTCCAAGCACGCCCAGAGCGGGACGGATCCCTTGCGGCAGGTCTGGTTCATCGGGCCCCATGGCGGCGTGGGCGGCGGTGAAGCCGACAACACGCCCTTATCAGACATCGCCTTGAAATGGATGGCTGACGAGGCGCGTGAGCAAGGATTGTCGATAGAGCACGCTGTGCTGGATTCACGGTTGGAGCCGGACCCGCTCTGCCGCTTCAAGACTCCGGGCGGTCTGCTCGGCGCATTGGGCGACAAGGTGCGTGAAGCGCCGCCCCCGTCACAGAAGACGCTGGCCTGTTTCCATCCCAGCGTCTGGGTGCGCTTTGATGACGAGGAGGCGGACTATCGTCCCGCATCCATGAAGGACTGGGCTGATGTGGATCGCGACGCTTTGAGCTGACGCTGGCGTCAGGTTTCCAGAAGCGAGCGACCAATCGTCAGAAAGCGATCCCGGCGACGCTGACGCAACTCGGCGGGGCTCAGCCCGTCCAGACTCGCCAGAGCCGTTTCAACCGCATCCCCCACCCGGCGGATCGTGTCTGCGCGATCGCGGTGTGCGCCGCCCAGAGGCTCCTCGATGATCGTGTCGATGATTTTGAGCTCGATCAGATCCTGCGCGCTGACTTTCATGGCGAGCGCTGCGTCACGGGCGCGAGCGCCGTCACGCCACAGAATGGACGCACAGCCTTCAGGCGAGATCACCGAATAGATCGAGTGCTCCAGCATCATCACGGTGTTCGAGGACGCCAGCGCCACAGCGCCGCCTGATCCGCCTTCACCGGTCACCACACTGACCATCGGCGTGCCGAGCGTCAGGCAACGCTCGGTGGAGCGGGCGATGGCCTCGGCCTGGCCGCGTTCTTCCGCGCCAATGCCGGGATAGGCGCCAGCGGTATCCACCAAAGTGACCACAGGCAGATCAAACCGCTCCGCCAGATCCATCAGACGTATGGCCTTGCGATACCCTTCAGGGCGCGCCATGCCGAAATTGTGCTTGAGGCGGGTCTGGGTGTCATGGCCCTTTTCATGGCCCATGATCACGACCGGACGACCGTTCAGACGACCAAGACCGCCCACAATGGCATGGTCCTCGCCAAAGCGGCGGTCACCAGCCAGCTCCTCGAAATCGGTCACGAGGCTAGAGATGTAATCGCGCAAGTGCGGGCGCTCGGGATGCCGCGCCACCATGGTTTTGCGCCAGGCGTCGAGCTTGGAATACATCGATTTGAGCTGGTCGGACGACTTCTGACGCAGCTTGGCGATCTCGTCCGCCGCATCCGGCGCGTCTTCGCCGTTCCGGGACAGGACGCTTTCAAGTTCTTCAATCTTGGCGTCAAGCTCGGCGATCGGCCGTTCGAAATCGAGATAGGTGCGCGTAGAATCTGACATGGACGGTCCTGGTGGATGGGCCCCGGTGGAGGGCGCAAACTAAAGGGCGCTCAAGCGCGAAGCAATCTATGCACTGTTATGAGCAAATGCCGGGCCGGTTTCAGTGCTCAGAGCCTGTCTCATCATGGCTCAGCGGGTGCGCGTCATGCACCAGCGCCTTCAGGCGCGCCTCCAGAACATGCGTATAAATCTCGGTGGTCGAGACGTCGGCATGTCCGAGCAAGGTCTGCACGCTGCGCAAATCCGCGCCATTGGCCAGAAGATGCGTGGCGAACGCATGGCGCATCACGTGCGGACTGACCCTTTGAGGGTCGAGCCCTGCGGCCAGCGTCAACTCTTTCAAACGCTGGGCGAACCGCTCGCGCGTCAAATGCCCGCCTCGCGCCGTGCGCGACGGAAAGAGATACCGCGCCGCTTTTCCATAGGCTGGCGCTTTGGGCGCCGGCAAATGCTCCGCTCGCGCCGCCTTGTATGCTTCCACAGCGTCCAGCGCGGCGTCGGTCAGCGGGATCAGACGCTCCTTGCCGCCCTTGCCGGTGACAATCAGGCAGCGTTCTGACCGGGCGAAGCCTGACAGCGGCAAGGTCACAAGCTCGCTCACGCGCAAGCCGCCCGCATACAAAAGCTCCAGCAAGGCGCGCAGGCGCAGCCCCTCCGCCCCCTCCATGCGATCAGCGGTGTCAAACAGCGCCTCGACCTCGCTCTCGCTCAGCACTTTGGGCAGTGGGCGCGACTTTTTCGGTCCCGACAAGGTCTTGGCCGGATCGTCGGCGCGCAGCCCTTCCTTGAGCAAAAACCGGTAATACCGCTTGAGCGCAGACAGTCGGCGCGCGGCGGTGGCGGGCGACAGGCCGTCCGCAGCGAGATCGACGAGCAAGGCTTCCACATCGCGAGTTTGCGCCTGTTCGAGGCCCACGCCATGTCCGCCCAGTCGCCGGGCGGCGTCTTCCAGGTCCCGGCGATAGGCGTCGAGCGTATTTCGGGCGGCGCCGCGCTCCGCCGCCATCATGTCGAGGAAGAGATCAATCGAGCGCGCGCTCACGCAGTATCCTCGATGACCCGCGCCAGCAGGTATTGCAGCGCCTGCCGACGCAATCCCGCATGATCGAGAGCCAGCATGGACGCCGCGCAGGTTTCTGCGTCTTCAGGATGGCGCTCCAGCAGCGAAGCGGCATGCAATTGCGTTTCGCCCAGCGCGCCTGCGCCAGAGGCCAGCAGCAAGGGTCCCAATGCAGGGGGCGTCACGCCCGTCTGGCGGGTCAGGCCAGACAGCGCCTGTTGCAACTCGCCCTGATCATCTGCGCCGAGCGCCACAAGGCCCGCCGCCTGACACAAACGCTCAGGCGTCGCCGTCTCAAGCCGCGCCGCCAGCAGCGCCATGAAGGCGTCGTCCTCGATCTGATCGAGCGCAATGGCGCGGGCGAAATCGATCGCCACCATCAAACCCGGCGAAGGCGGTTGCCATGCAACAGCCTGGAGTGTCTTGTCTTCGCCCGCGGCCAGTAAGTCGTCGCTCCCCAGCGGCGGCAACTCGCCCAGCTCAGAAGTGGGCCGGGGCGCCGGGGCAGGCTCTGGCGGCCCGTCCAGCAAGGCTTCGCGCCAGCGCTCGGCGGCGACAAAATCGTCAGCCGCCAGGGCGGCCAGCACGAAATGAACGCCATGAGCGAGCGTGTTTTCCGTAATTGGCAAACTCGCCACTTCCGGCCCGAAAGTCAGCGCGGCCTCCATGAACAGGTCTTGCTGCGCCGCGTCCGACAAGCGGATGGCGAGCGCCTCGGCCGCGATCTCGCGATCGAGGTCCTGCCCGATCAAGGCGCCCAGCGCCGCCGCGCGCTCAGCGCCTTCCATGACAACCGCCGCTTCCAGCGCTTCAGGCAAGGTCTGCGGCAGGGCGATGGTCGGACCGGTGCGCTCCGCCGCCAGATGCAGCCAGTTCGGTGCATCCTCGTGCGGGTAGAGCCGCACACCCGGCGCCAGCGCTTCCAACAGGGTCAGCTGCAGCGCGGTGCGCGGACGAAACCCCTCAGGCGCCGGCTGGTTGAGCGTCAGAGCGTCAAACACCTGATCAAATGCTGGTGTTTGCGCCTGAGCGCGCGCCAGTTCTGCGGTCAGCTCTGCAGCCGGAATGCGGCCATCAAGCGCCAGACAGCTGGCGCGCAGGCGCAGCCAATAGGCCGCGTCCCGACCTTCCAGCAGCGCATCGGCAACCCGGCAGGCCTCCTGTCTGCGCCCCATCGCCAGCGCGGTTTCCGCATAAACACGCGACAGCGCATCTGATTCGTTCACCCTCGGCGTGCGGGCCATCAATTCATAGACCAGCTGAGCCCGCCCGGCGGATAAGGCCCGGTCTGCACGTTTGGCGGCGAGCGCGAAATCATCGCGTCCGCCGCGAGGCGGCTCGCCCGAGGACCGTAACGCGGACAAAGCCAACCTCGCCGCGGCCGGATTGCTCCACCCTGAGCTGGCGCGATCCGGCAGCACCGACAGCGCACCATTCAGCGCCCCCGCATGCCCCGAGCTCCAGACCGTTTCCGGCAGAACTGAACTGACGCCCACTTCGAACGGATCGACGGCGCCCAACTCGGCCACTTCAATCTGATCATTGGCTGGCTGGGCCTGAGCGAACGCCTGACCACACGCCAACACGCTTGCGGCCAGCAAGGCGGTTTTAATCGACCAGGTCATCTGTCACCTCGACACGCACTTCCTCAGGGGTCGGCGCATTGCTCTCCGCCAATCCCAACAAAGCGATGAACCCGCCGATAATGACCACCAGCCCTACGCCCAAGCCGATCAGAATGGTTTTCATGAGAGTGCCTTTTCCATGTCGCTCGCCCGGTGGCGATAGTTAAGCAGGCGAATGCGGCGTTTTCCAGACGTCTGCAGTGATTGCTCGCCTGCGCAGCATTGGCGTATAGCCTTACAGTGTGATGACAAATTCTGAAAACCCGCCCGCACTGTCGCGGCACGTGACGCTTGTAGGCTTGATGGGCGTGGGCAAGACCACGATTGGACGACGGCTCGCCCGGCGGCTCGGCGCCGAGTTCCGAGACGCCGACGAAGAAGTCGAGCGCGCTGCGGGCCGCACGGTCAGCGAGATCTTCGCCGATTTCGGAGAGCCCGCTTTCAGAGAGGGTGAGCGCAAGGTGATTGACCGCTTGCTGGCGCAGCCTGATCCGCTGATCATCGGGCTTGGCGGCGGCGCCTTCATTCAGGATGAAACGCGCGCATTGGTGAAAGCCAAAGCCATCTCCATCTGGCTGAAAGCCGATCTCGACGTCCTGATCGAGCGGGTGGGCCGCAAGCCCGGCGCTCGACCCTTGTTATCGCAAGGCGATCCCGCCGAGATCATGACCCGGCTTGAACGCGAGCGCGCGCCCCTCTACGCCCAAGCGGACATTGTGGTGGACACCTCGGTCGGCAGCCATGAACAATCGGCCGATCAGGTGATCGACGCCCTCAGGACCTATCAAGAAGGAATGCGCGAATGAGCGTGCTGCGCGTGATCGAGGTGAACGCAGCGTCCGGCGCCTATGAAGTGGTGATCGGTCGCAACGCCCTGTCTGCGCGTGCGGATCGGCTCGCCAATCGCGCCCCGCGTGGACGCGCGGTCATCGTGGCGGATTCTCAAGCGCTCAGCCATCACGCGACTCGCCTGACCCAGGCCTTTGATGCCGCTGGCCTCAAAACTGAACTCATTGAGATCGAGGGCGGGGAAAGCGCCAAAAGCTGGCGCGGGCTGGAAGCTCTGTGTGATCGCCTGCTGGACCTGAATGTGGAGCGCAGCGAGCCGGTGATCGCTTTTGGCGGCGGCACGGTCGGCGATCTGACCGGGTTCGCCTCGGCGATCCTGAAACGCGGTACGCGCTTCATCCAGATCCCGACGACGCTCTTGGCTCAGGTCGACAGCTCGGTCGGCGGCAAGACCGGCATCAACACCCGGCACGGCAAAAACCTCATCGGCGCCTTTCACCAGCCAGACCTCGTGATCGCCGACACCGCCTTTCTCGACACCCTGCCCCGGCGTGAAGTGCTGGCGGGCTATGCCGAGATCGTCAAAGCCGGCTTGATCCAGGATGCGCCGCTGTTTGATCGTCTTGAAGCTCAGGGCGTGAACGCAGTAACGGGAGACGGTCTGGTCCAGGCCGTCGCAGACGCCGTCGCATTCAAAGCCCGGATCGTCGCCGAGGACGAGCGTGAAAGCGGCGTGCGCGCCTTGCTCAATCTGGGCCACACTTTCGGGCATGCGTTTGAAGCGGAAGCGAAAAAGGGCGCTCTGATTCATGGCGAAGCCGTCGCCTGCGGCCTTGCGCTCGCCTATCGGTTTTCGGAACGGCTGGGCCTGTGCGACGCTGAGGACGCGCGCCGTGTCGAGCGTCATTTGAAGGCTGTGGGACTTCCCGCCCGGGTTTCAGACTTGCCCGGCGGCCCCTACACGGCGGATCGTCTGCTGGCGCGCATGCAGGACGACAAGAAAAATTCGGGCGGTGCGGTCACATTGATCCTTGCGCATGGCATCGGGAATGCCTTCATCACCCGTGATGTGGATCACAAAGAGCTGGCCGCGTTTTTGTCCAGCGAGGTTGAGGACTGATGACTTTTGAACCGTGGATGGCCTGGACCGGACTTGGCATTTTGTGCCTGCTGGCTTTTTCGGGGTTCTTTTCAGGCTCTGAAACCGCGCTGACCGCCACGTCCAAGGCGCGCATGCTGACCCTTGAGAAAGAAAAGGATCACCGCGCGCGGCGGGTCAATCTGCTGATCAATGACCGCGAAAGCCTGATCGGCGGGATTTTGCTGGGCAATAACCTCGTGAACATTTTGGCGGCGTCGCTGGCGTCGGCGGTGTTCCTGGCCATGTTCGGCGAAGCGGGCGTCCCGATCGCCACTTTGGTGATGACCCTGTTGGTGCTGATCTTCGCTGAAGTGCTGCCCAAGACGTATGCGCTGTCGAACCCGGACCGTATGGCGCTGACCGTGTCCTTGCCGATCCGGATCTTCGTGATGCTGTTCGCGCCGGTGGTGGCCGCCGTGCAATGGCTGGTGCGGGCGACCTTACGCATTCTGGGCCTGTCGGTGGAAGGCCCGGTCCTGTCCGCCCATGACGAAATTCGCGGTCAGATCGATCTGCACCACCAGGAAGGCGGCGTGGTGAAAACCGACCGCGACATGCTGGGCGGCGTGCTCGATTTGCGCGAACTGACGGTGGATGACGTCATGGTCCACCGCAAAAGCCTTGTGATGTTTGATATCGACCAGCCCGTCGAGCAATTGGTGGCCGATGCGCTGAGTTGCCCGCACACCCGCCTGCCGCTCTATCGCGATGACGCCGAGAATATTGTGGGCATTTTGCATGTGCGCGATCTGGCGCGTGAGCTGCACAATGCCGGCGGGGATTCCAGCAAGCTCGATATTGAATCCATCAAGCGCGAACCCTGGTTCATTCCCGAAACCACAGAACTGCTCGAACAGCTGACGGCCTTCCGCCAGAAGCGCGAGCACTTCGCTCTGGTGGTGGACGAGTACGGCGCCTTGATGGGCGTTGTGACGCTGGAAGACATCATCGAGGAAATCGTCGGCGAGATCGAGGACGAGCACGATGTCACGGTCGAGGGCGTTACGCGCTTGCCGGACGGCTTTATCCTGGTGGATGGCGGTGCGCCCATTCGCGACGTGAACCGGGCGCTGGACTGGGAATTGCCCGATGATGAAGCGGTGACGATTGCGGGCCTTGTCATCCACGAAGCCCAGACCATCCCCGAAGCGGGGCAGATCTTCCGCTTTCACGGGGTTCAGTTTGAAATTCTTGAACGTCGCCGCAATCAGATCACCCGCATGCGGCTCAAGAAAGAGCCAGAAGCGGAAGACGAAGCCGAGTAATCAGACCGCTTCCTGTGGAGCCTTTGCCTTGATCGCCAGCGCATGAACTTGCGCCTTCAGCAAGTCTCCAAGCGCCTGATTGACCAGACGGTGACGCTGAACCCGGCTCTGCCCTGTGAACGCCTCGGATACGATCTCGACGGTGAAATGGCTTTCCCCCGCCCGCGCCTGTTCTGAATGACCGGCGTGAAGCGCGCTGTCATCGGTCACTTTCAACGCGGACGGCGCCAGCGCCTGGGTCAGTCGATCTTCGATTTGCTGCTTTACGCTGGACATTGTCATCCTCTGTTTATTGTCCGTCAGGGCGGTGCGCCCCATACTTGGGGGCATGGACGGCTCATATAAATACCGACCCAAATTTAAAGACATCCGCATCAAGCCGCCCAAAACCGAGGCGCGGCAAGAGGATAAGGTGTGTGAGCACCCCCAGTGCCGCGCGAAAGCGACAGCACGCGCGCCCAAGAGCCCGGCCAACCGCACTGAGTTTTACTGGTTCTGCCAACAACACGCCGCCCAATACAACAAGGAATGGAATTTCTTTGAGGGCATGAGCGAGGATGCGGCCAAGGCCCATGCCGCCGCGGACATGTACGGCCATCGCCCCACCTGGGGATTTGCATCCGGCTCGAGCGCCCGCCGGGCCGCGCAGAACGCCAGCAAGGATTTCAAGGACGGCTTTGTTGATCCGTTCAACCTGTTTGGCGACGGCCCGCCCCCCGGGCAGGAACGCGCCCAGCGCGAAGCGGAAGACCCGAACGCCGGCATGGGGCGGCTTCAAAAACGCGCCCTCGACACCCTCAATCTCGACCCCAAGGCCAGCAAGTCCGTCATCCGCCGTCGTTACGCGGAGCTCGTGCGTCAATACCACCCGGACTCAAATGGCGGCGACCGCTCGATGGAAGAGCTGCTTCAGAAAGTGGTCGAGGCCTACCAGATCCTCAAAAGCAGCGGCATGGGCTGAGCCCGAGTGGCGACAGGGCTTGGACGCTCTATGTCTGGGGCTTATGGTTTGAACCACCCTGTCGCGCTGCAACAAAGAGCCCTTCCGCGTATGACCGACGATACCCTGATCAGCCTCACCCCCGACACCACTGCCGATTGTCAGGCCTTGTTTGGCTTCGATCCGGGATTTGAGGTCCCTGCCTTTTCCGCCCGCGATTCCCATGTGCCCGACATCGACGACACTTATGTGTTCGATCCGGCCACTACGCGGGCCATTCTGGCGGGCTTCGCCTTCAACCGCCGCGTCATGGTTCAGGGCTATCACGGCACCGGTAAATCCACGCATATCGAACAGGTCGCCGCGCGTTTGAACTGGCCGATGATCCGGGTCAATCTCGACAGCCATGTGAGCCGGATCGACATGGTGGGCAAGGACGCCATCGTTCTCAAAGACGGCCAGCAGATCACCGAGTTTCAAGAAGGCATTCTGCCCTGGGCCGTGCAGCGCCCGGTCGCCTTGCTCTTTGACGAGTACGACGCCGGCCGCCCCGATGTGATGTTCGTGATCCAGCGTGTTCTGGAAGCGTCGGGCGCGCTGACGCTGCTCGACCAGAACCGGGTGATCCGCCCCAATCCGAATTTCCGGCTGTTCGCGACCACCAACACGGTGGGCTTGGGGGATACGACGGGCCTCTATCACGGCACCCAGCAGATCAACCAGGGCCAGATGGACCGCTGGTCACTGGTTGCGACGCTCAATTATCTGCCCGCCGAGACCGAGCGCCAGATCGTCGCCGCCAAGCTGGGCGAGCTGGGCCAGACCGACGCTGGCGCCAAGATGATCGCCGATATGGTGACGGTCGCCGATCTCAGCCGCGAGGCGTTCATCAATGGGGATCTGTCCACCGTGATGAGCCCGCGCACCGTGCTGACCTGGGCGGAGAACACCCAGATCTTCGGCGACGCCGGCATCGCCTTCCGCCTGACCTTCTTGAACAAATGCGATGAGCTGGAACGCCCGATCGTGTCGGAATTCTATCAACGGGTGTTTGGCGAAGATCTGCCGGAAAGCGCCCTCGCCGCCGGTACTGCAGCCTAAAGGCTTTTCATGTCTGACGCTTCGCCTGCAGATCAGTTCCGGCGCGCGTTGTCCGCTGCGACACGCGCCATTTCTCACGACCGCGAACTGGACGTGAAGTTCGGCGGCGACGCCGCGGCGCTGTCCAGCGGCAAGGTCGTATTGCCCAATCCGCCCGACAAGCTGACCGCGGATGATGCGGCAAAGCTGCGCGGCAAGGCGGATGCGCTGGCGCTGCGCCTGCAGCTGCATAACGCGCGCTCGCATCAGACCGCCCTGCCGCCCGGCGCTCGGGCCCGGAAAATCTTTGACGCCGCCGAACAGGCCCGTGTGGAAGCTCTGGGCGCGCGCGCCATGCGCGGCGTAGCGGACAATCTGGACGCCGCGCTGGCCGATCGCTGCCGCCGGGAAGGCTGGAACCACGCCGAGGACCGGCAAACCGCGCCCCTGGCGGACGCCATCTCCATGCTGGTGCGCGAGCGGGTGACAGGCCGTCCGGCGCCCGACGACGCCAAGGGTCTGATGCAGGTCTGGCGCGAGGATCTGGAAAGCAGCGCCGGCGGCGCGCTGGATGCTCTGGCGGGCGCCGTAGAGGATCAAACCGCCTTTGCAGACGCTCTGCGCCAAGTGATCCGGGATCTCGATCTGACCGATGAGCTGGGCGAGCACGACCAGGACGAAGACGACACCGACGACAGCCAGGATGACGCCGGCGTCGAACAAGAGCCTGAAGCAGGCCAGGACGATACAGACAGCGATCCTGATCAGGGCGAGGATGAGGACGACGCTGCGGACGCCAAGGGCACGGCCGCGGACACCGACGACATTCATTTCGCCGAAGACAGCCAGACCCGCGTCGAGGCCGATGACGAGCCCAGCGAGTCCATGCAATCGGCGAAACCCAACTGGGTCAGCCCGCCGGGCGAAGATCCCAACGCCTATAAGGTGTTCACCGACAAGTTCGACGAGGTGATCCAGGCCTCTGACCTCTGCGATGCCACCGAACTCAACCGTCTGCGGCGCACCCTCGATCAGCATCTCAAAGGGCTGGAGAGCGCGGTTGGCCGCCTCGCCAATCGTTTGCAGCGCCGCCTGATGGCCCAGCAGCAACGCTCCTGGTCGTTCGACCTTGAAGAAGGCCTGCTCGATCCGGCTCGCCTGCCCCGCATCATCATGGACCCGATGATGCCCTTGAGCTTCAAGCAGGAAAAAGACACCGATTTCCGCGATACGGTCGTCACCTTGCTGCTCGATAATTCAGGCTCCATGCGCGGACGGCCGATCCTGGTGGCCGCCGCCTGCGCCGACATACTGGCGCGCACGCTGGAGCGGTGCGGCGTGAAGACCGAGATTCTGGGCTTCACCACCCGCGCCTGGAAAGGCGGGCGCTCGAAAGAAGAATGGCTCAGCCAGGGCAAACCGCCCAATCCGGGCCGACTCAATGATCTGCGCCACATCATCTACAAGGCCGCAGACGCCCCCTGGCGACGCGCGCGCCCTAATCTGGGGCTGATGCTGCGTGACGGCCTCCTGAAGGAAAACATCGACGGCGAAGCGCTGCTCTGGGCGCATAAACGCCTGATGGCGCGACCTGAACAGCGCCGCATCATGATGGTGATCTCAGACGGCGCGCCAGTGGATGACGGCACGCAGTCCGCGAATTCGCCCGCCTATCTGGAAAAGCATCTGCGCGAAGTCATCGCCATGATCGAGACCAAATCCGATGTCGAGCTGCTCGCCATTGGCATCGGTCATGACGTGACCCGCTATTACCGCAAAGCCGTGACCATCGTGGATGTGGAGCAACTCGCCGGCGTCATGACCGACCAGCTCGCAGGCCTGTTTGATGAGAAGCGCGAGCGCAAAACAGACAGCAAAATTCGCTCTAGAGGCGAAAACAAGGTGCGTCCGGCCGCCGGCTCGGCTATCAAACGGGCTGTGACCGGTACGCGCGCTCGACGCTAGGGGCGCGCCTTCTTCAGAGGCTCGCCATGATCCGTACGGCTCTCACCGCCGCCCTGTTCAGCCTGAGCGCCGCGTGCGGCGGACAGGCTCAGGACGAATCGCTCCCATCTGATGCAGGCTTGCCCGTCAGCGCTGAGCACGTGGTTCTGTTTCCCGATGACCCCGGCCGCATGCGTGTGGGCGATCTTCGCTATATGGGCGGCGTTGAACTCAGCAGCGAGGATGAACGGTTCGGCGGCTGGTCCGCCCTGCATCTGAACGGCGGGTCTGACGCGCTTGCGCTGATCATGCTGTCAGACCGCGGGGGCTTGGCCCAGGGGCGGCTGGCGCTGGACAACCAGTCTGCGCCCAGCTCCATTCAGCTTGATCAATTTGAAAGGCTGACGGACCCGGACGGAGCGCCGCTGGACGGCGCCGCGGCTGATGCGGAAGGCCTGGCGGTCCTCTCTGAAGACGTGCTGGCCATCAGCTTTGAACGCGACCACCGCGTGTGGAGCTATCCGCGCATGTCCCCGCTGATCGCAACGCCTCTGGCCTTGCCCCCTCGGACGCAAGGCATGGGAAACAATGCCGGCCTTGAAGGCCTGGCGGTGGACGATTCCCATTTATGGGCGAGCGTCGAATACCCGATCCGGGGCGAAGAGGCGCACACGCTCTGGCGCTATGACCGCGCGGACATGGACGCGGCCCCGACAGAATTCCAGCTGGCGCTGGATCCTGATTACGGGATTACCGCTCTTGAATCCGACAGCGTCGGCGGTCTGTACCTGTTGCAGCGTTTCTACCGGCGCGGCGTGGGCAACCGCATCCGCGTTCTGCACCTGACGGCGGATCAGATCGCGACTTCCGGCGAAGCGGCGCTGGAGCCTGCCTTGCTGGCAGAGCTGACCGAAGACATGACGGTGGATAATATTGAAGGTCTGGCGGTCGTCGAGATCAATGGCGAGACGCGCCTGTTTCTGATTTCGGACGACAATTTCAATGAGTCCCAGCGCACCCTGCTGCTGAGCTTCGCCATCGAACCGCGCGACTGAGCCGTTGATCAACACACACAGAAAAACGCCCGCCGTTTCCGGCGGGCGTTTTTCTCGCGTAAAGCTCAGAGCCGTTTAGGCGGCTGCAGCGGCTTTCTTCAGCTCGCGCTTGATTTTCAGCGCGGCGCCAGAGAGCTGCTCATCACGAGCTTTCAGCAGGAATTGGTCCAAACCACCAACATGGTCGACGCTGCGCAGAGCCTTGGCGGCGATACGCAGACGGAAAGACCGCCCGAGGGACTCAGACGCCAGCGTCACCTGACACAGGTTCGGCAGAAAGCGGCGCTTGGTCTTGTTGTTGGCGTGGGAAACGTTGTTGCCCGAAACCGGACCCGTCCCAGTAAGTTCGCAGCGGCGCGACATAGCTTCCACCTTGTTCCACAACAGTCGTAAAATCATATGCGACCGCTTACATGGAAAAACCAGGGTGCGGCGCGAGAGCGGGCGATGTACCGGTCTGGGCCGCCTGCGTCAAGGCGTAGGCGCACAGAACTTGGCGTTCATCTTGCAGCCAGATCACGTTAGATAGGATGCGAACTCGGCTGGGGCCGAAGGAATAGAGTAAAATGCTGACTGTGTCGAATTACGCCCGCCTCACTGTGGCGGCTCTGGCTATGACAAGCTGCCCGCTGGCCGCCAGCGCCCAGAGCGTTGAGCCGCCCCAGCAGATCTACGCCCAGTACTCAGGCTCGGTCCTGATCCTGAAAGTTGCTGACATCTCCTTGTCCGCCGCCTTTCAGGACGGCACCTATTCGGCGGCCGCAACGTTTGAAAGCGGCGGATTGCTGCGCTGGTTCGACGACACCAATATCGAAGCGACCACTTCGGGCTATCGCGCGACGGATTCTCTGAGTCCCTATCGCTATGAGCACATCAATCACGCCAGCAACAAAGGCCGCGTCGTCGGGATCAATTTTGATGACGGCGTCGCCATGCCCGACGTCCAGCCGCCCTTTGGCTCCATGGGCGAGCCGCCCGCCAACGCGGAAGAACGCGCAGGCGCGCTTGATCCCATTTCGACCCTGCTGGGATTGATGCTCTCCATACAGTCCGACGAGGACGAGATCTGCGAGGGCCGCCTGCCCGTCTTTGATGGCAAGGCGCGCTATGATCTGCGCTTCAATAATGCCGGACCCGACGATGTGCGCACCCGCGGCTGGAGCGGCGAGGCCATACGCTGCCAGGCCTATATCGAGCCGATCAGCGGTTATGACGCGGGCGACCGGCCAGACGAGCAAGAGACCAATCGACCGGTGACGATCTGGCTCGCGCCGATCGAAAGCGTTTATGTCCCGGTGCGGTTCCGCGCCCAGACGCGGATCGGCTCGATCAACATCACCGCAACCCAGCTCTATGCAGGCGACGCTTCGCAATAAGATCGATCCCACCTATCTGTAAGGCGAACCCACGCTGGAGAGCGTCATGTCACGCGCCCGCGCTGGCGATAGCCGTATCGCCGCGATCCTAGGCCCCACCAACACCGGCAAGACCCATCTGGCGCTTGAGCGCATGATGGCGCACAGCACCGGTGTGTTCGGCCTGCCGCTCAGGCTGCTGGCGCGTGAGCTTTATGACAAGGTCGTCAAGGCCAAGGGCTCCGCCGCCGTCGCCCTGATCACGGGCGAGGAAAAGATCGTGCCCCCGACCGCGCGATTCTTCTTGTGTACGGTCGAGGCGATGCCGCTGGACATGCGTCCGGCCTTCCTCGCCATCGATGAGATCCAGCTGGCCGCAGACCCCGAGCGCGGGCATATCTTTACGGACCGGCTGCTTCATGCGCGCGGCACGGCGGAGACCCTCTTTCTGGGCTCCACCACCATGCGGCCCATTCTGCGACATCTGATCCCGGACGCCGAGATTGAGGAACGTGAACGCTTTTCGGTGCTGACCTATGCCGGCGCCAAGAAGCTGACAAAGCTGCCCCGACGCTCCGCCATCGTCGCCTTCAGCTCTGAAGACGTCTATTCCATCGCCGAGCTGGTGCGCCGTCAGCGCGGCGGCGCGGCGGTCGTGATGGGCGCGCTCAGTCCGCGAACCCGCAACGCCCAGGTTGAGCTCTATCAGTCAGGCGAAGTGGATTTCCTGATCGCGACCGACGCGATCGGCATGGGGCTGAACATGGATGTGGACCATGTGGCCTTTGCGAGTTTCTCAAAATTCGATGGCCGCAAGCGCCGCCGTCTTTTCCCCCATGAGATCGGGCAGATCGCCGGACGCGCAGGCCGATTTCGCTCTGACGGCACGTTCGGTCAGACCGCCGACGCCCGGCCGCTTGATGTCGACATCATCGAGCGGGTAGAGAACCACACCTTCGAACCGGTCCGCAAACTGACCTGGCGCGACGGTCGGCTCGACCTGCGCAATCTGGATACATTGCGTCGCTCGCTCAACACGCCCTCCCCCGATCCTGTGCTGGAGCGTGTGCGCAATGCAGCCGATGAGCATGTGCTGGATCTGGTGTCGCGCGATAGCGATATTCGCCAGCGCGCCGCCGCTCGAGACGGGACCGCGCGCTTGTGGGATGTCTGCCGGACACCGGACTTTCGCAAATCCAGCCCGGAAGAACATGCCCGTCTGGTTTCAACACTTTACATGCATTTGACCAGCGCCAAGGGCTATTTGCCCGACAGCTGGCTGGACGCCCAGTTGACGCGACTGGCCAAGACCGCCGGAGACGTGGATGCGTTGGCGCAAAGACTGGCTTATGTCCGCACTTGGTCTTACGCCGCCCACCGGAAGGACTGGACAAAAGACCCTGAATATTGGACGAGCCGTACCCGAGAGGTTGAAGATCAGCTCTCGGACGCGCTTCATGAGCGCCTGACGGCCCGTTTCATCGACCGGCGCACCAGCGCGCTGATGAAAGGGCTGCGTGAGAAAACAGATTTGCAATCCGGGCTCAACAGCCTGGGCGAGGTCACTGTGGAGGGCCATTTCGTGGGACGATTGAACGGGCTGAGCTTTGAAGCCGACGCGGCAGGCGAGCCTTTGGCGCGCCGGGCTGTGGCGAACGCCGCCATGAAAGCCGTCCGGCCGGAAGTGAACCGGCTCCTGTCCCAGCTCTCCCAGGCTGACGATGCGGACCTGGCCCTGGGCGAAGATGGCCTTCTGAACTGGAAAGACGATCCGGTTGGACGCCTGAAGGCGGGCGGCGATCCGTTCACGCCGGGCGTTGATCTGATCGGTGGCGAGCTGGGATCCAGCGAATTGATCGCGCAGGCCGAAAAACGCCTGATGACATACGCCGCAGAACAAGCGCAGGCCCGGCTCGAACCGCTTCTGGACATGCGCAAAGCGCTCAAGGAAGAGGGGCGGCTGGACGGTCTGGCGCGCGGCGTCGCCTATCAGCTGGTGGAAAATTTCGGCGCCATGTCCCGCGCCAAGCTGGCGGATGAATTATCGGCCCTGTCCGTGCCCGAGCGCCAGTCCCTGCGGCGCGCCGGCGTCCGCATTGGCGAACATGCCGTCTTCATGCCCGCTTTGCTCAAGCCCGGCGCCGCGCGCCTGCTGTCCATGCTCAAGGCTGTGCATGAAGGCGATATCGAGCGGGCGGTCAATCCGCCGCCCGGCCTGACCAGCATTCCCAATGATCGCCGCTATACCCTGGCCGATTATGCGGCGGCGGGCTTTCAGCCCTGTGGTCCGCGTGCGGTGCGTCTGGACATGCTTGAGAGGCTGGCGGACCTGATCCGTGACCAGCGCTCTGAGAACAAGGAACGGCGGTTTGAACCCAATGCGCCCATGACGGCGCTGCTCGGCTGTTCCAATGAGGATTTGCGCGAGGTGCTCAAAGCCCTGGGTTATCGCCGGGTGCAGACCGCGACTGAAGAGCAACCCGAATTGTGGGCGGGCCGGTCGCGCGCCAGCACCCGTCCGGCGCAAGGCGGAAACAAGCCCCACGGCAAAGGCAAGGGCAAAGGTCCGCGCAAGGATGTGCGCGCCGCCAAGCCTGCACCAGCTGAGAATAAGCCGATCGACCCGGATTCGCCCTTCGCCGCGCTCGCCGCACTGGAGTTGGAGCCCCCGAAACCGGCCGCTCAGAAACGCCGCAAGCCGCGCAAGAAACCAAAGACGAAACCTGCCGAAACACCTGCAAGCGACGCTAAGGCTGAGGCTGGCGACGCACCCACACCTTCAACGACGACTGCGCAAGACAGTGAAAGCACCGCATCTGTTGCGCCCGCTGTGACTCGCGTCGAGGAGCCTCAAGCAGACACTCAGGCCGCATCAGACACGGCGGAGACACCACAAGAGCGTTCATGAGCGAACACGGCCCCGCCCAGCGTTGCGATGTCTGGCTGTTTCGGACGCGGCTCTTCAAATCGCGCGCCTTGGCGGGGCAGATGGTCGAGAAAGGCGCTGTCCGAATTGATCGCGGGGGAAAGGTGATGCGCCTGACCAAGCCCTCCAGCCCGGTCCGCGCGGGCGATCAATTGGTGGTCCGTCGCGGCGCAGCGCTTTTCCGGCTGGTCATCCTCGACTTGCCGGAACGGCGAGGCCCTGCAGTAGAAGCCGAGGCGTGCTACAGCCTTGCCACTGAGTAGCGCATAGACTTTTCTGGATGGATTATGTTTGAAACCCTGAAACGCCTGTTCACATCCACAGAACCCGCAACAGAGCGCGCTTTAACCCCTGAAGTGTGCACGGCGGCCCTCATGGTGGAGGCTGCCCTCTCAGACGGTGTGTACGCCGATGTGGAGGAAGCCGAGATCATCTGTGTGCTTCGCACCGGTTTTGACCTCGACGAAGCGCGCGCTGCGGCAGTGCTGAAAGAGGCCGAGGACCAGGCGGAATCCGCTGTCGACCATCACCGCTTCACCCGCGTGGTCAAACAACTGCCCCGCGACCAGAGACTGACCATTCTGACCGATCTCTGGCGGGTCGTCCTGGCGGATGGCGAGCGTGATGCGCACGAAGATGCGCTGATACGGCGCCTGGCGCCGCTGCTGGGCTTGTCAGACCGTGACCGTGCTGAAGCGCGTCAAGCGGCCTCGAGCCGTTGACAAACGCGCCAGCCGGGGCCATGTCCCCGCCAACTTATCGTCTCTTCCCTGTTCCGAGGCCGCCCGCGCGATGACCTATATCGTCACTGACGCCTGCATTCGCTGCAAATTCACCGACTGTGTCGAAGTCTGTCCTGTGGACTGCTTTTATGAAGGCGAGAACATGCTCGTCATTCATCCCGACGAGTGCATTGACTGCGGCGTTTGCGAGCCTGAATGTCCGGTTGAAGCCATCAAGCCGGACACCGAAGACGATGCAGACGGCAAGTGGCTGGCGTTGAACTCGAAATACGCCACTGTCTGGCCGAACATCACGGTGCGCAAAGACCCGCCCGCCGACTATAAAGAGTTCGAGACCATCACGAATAAGCTGGAGAAATACTTCTCCGAAAAGCCTGCTTAGAAATCTCTGAATTCATTCAAAATCTTAGCGATTGGTTAACTGCGTTCCGCACGCGGAATAGACTGAACTGCGCATCAAGTTGAGTTTTAGCAGTTTTTCTGTTACATTCCCTGTCTTCGGTAAGCGCACATGCGCGTATTCCGGGACAGCAACCGCCTTGATGTAACTGTATCATAGAAAGTCCGACCGCTGATCTTCCACTTAGATCAGATCGGGTTTTCGTGTGGTCTATTCTGACCTGAAAAGATGACCAGTTCGGCAGGCTTTGGACGAGAGGGCCTCGTATGACCAAAAAATCCGCCAACGATAATAAGACGTTCAAGAAAAGTGACTATGTGGTCTACCCAGCTCATGGCGTGGGCCGTGTGGTGGGCGTCGAAAAAGAAAGCGTCGCCGGATTTGATATCGAGGTCTATGTCGTCTCCTTCGAGCAAGACAAAATGACCCTGCGCGTGCCGACCGCCAAGGCGACCGACGCGGGGATGCGCCCTCTGGCCAGTGACGATGTCTTGCAGAACGCGCTCAAAACCCTGAAGGGCAAGCCCAAGGTCAAGCGCACCATGTGGAGCCGCCGCGCTCAAGAATATGAAGCCAAGATCAATTCCGGCGATCTGATCTCCATTGCGGAAGTCGTGCGCGACCTGCACCGCCAGGAAGACCAGCCCGAGCCGTCCTATTCCGAGCGCCAGCTTTATGAGTCTGCGCTGGACCGCATGGTCCGCGAAGTGGCCGCGGTTGAGAAAGTCGACCGTGAGGAAGCGCTTGAGCTTCTGACCACCACCTTGACCAAAAAAGCCGCCTGATACGCGCCTCGTCCCCTCAGGACGTCGACAGTTCAACGCCCCGCCAGAGCACTCTGGCGGGGCGTTTTTCGTTCGACCCCAGCAATTCGTGAACTATCACTTCAGAGCGTGATCCAGGTCCGGACATCGTTCGTATATGCTCATGATCAAGTTACTGGCCCATGCGAAACGAAAGCGAACAAGATGTCACAGTCTGCGCCGACTCGCTCCGCCCCGTCGCGCTCCGTCGATCCTGATCGGCGTTACATGAAAAAGGCGATGGATGCCCCTCTGCTCGAGCGCCAGCAAGAGCTGGACCTCGCGACCGCCTGGAAAGAAAAGGGCGACGAGGAGGCGCTGCATACCCTAACCACCGCCTATATGCGGCTGGTCATCTCCATCGCCGCCAAGTTTCGCAATTATGGTCTGCCGTTTCCCGACCTGGTGTCGGAAGGCAATATCGGTTTGATGCAGGCCGCCGCCCGGTTCGAGCCTGAACGCGAAGTCCGCTTCTCCACTTACGCCACCTGGTGGATCCGCGCCTCCATTCAGGACTATGTTCTGCGCAACTGGTCCATCGTCCGCACCGGCACAACGGCCGCCCAGAAATCTCTGTTTTTCAATCTTCGCCGTCTGCGCGCCCTGATCAAGGACACAAGCTCAGGCGCACTGACACCGGAAAACCGCGCCTATGTGGCCCAGGCCCTGCGCGTCGGTGAGGACGATGTTGAGAAGATGGCGAGCCGCCTGGCCGCTGTCGACCGCTCTTTGAACGCGCCCTTCACCGAAGATGGCGAAGGCGAGTGGCAGGACCTGCTGCAAGATGACAATCCGGACCCGGAAACCCAGGTCATGGAAGATCGCGATCAGAACCAGCGCGCGCAATGGCTGGGTCAGGCTATGGGGCGTCTCAGCGAACGTGAGCAGCTGATCATCCGCGAGCGTCGTCTGGGTGAGGATTCTGTCACGCTTGAGAAATTGGGCGAACGTCTGGGCATCTCGAAGGAACGTGTCCGCCAGGTGGAGCACCAGGCGCTGAAAAAGCTCAAACAATACCTGACTGAAGTCGTGGGTGACCCCGAAGAAGCCGGTCTGATCCCAACCGACTAAGGTTCACGGCAAAGGTCGAGGGTCCGGCGCATCGAGAATTTCGATCTGCGCCGGACTCGCGACATGGATCATCGGTCCGTTCTCGGCATACAGCCAGCCCCGCACGCGAATAACGGCGCCGTCCAGTTGTGCCGGGTCCGAAAGCCCCTGTGCTTCAAATCGCTCGCGGTCGGCCCGGTTCAGGCTCACGGTGAAATCCGTCCGCCAATTCAGCCCAAAATTGAGATAGAGGCGGCCATTGCGCGCCTCTCCCACCGCGACGACGCGGCCTTCTATGATCTGGGCGCTATCAAGATGCTGGGCCAGGCGGTCGGGATCCGGATCACGGATAGCAAACTGCCCGCTGCCCCATCCCCCCGCTCCGGACTGTCGCGCCTCGGCTTCCAGTGCATACAAAACAAGAGCGCGCTGATCTGCGTCAGGTCTCGGCCAGACCATGGCCTGCCCTGACCGAACCATCTCCGCGTCGAGCTGCGCCTCGTCCGCTTCCCGATCAAACAACGCCAGCACCACGGGCCGATCATACCGGTCACGCCCGGCTTCGGTCTCGATCAGCATCAGGGCGTCTCCCGCTTCCTCAAGAAGACCCTGGAGATGGTCGCGGGACGCACGTGTATCCGCGCCCCTGACGCCCGCCAGGAGCGCGGTCTGGCGGACACCCGCCTCGTCCAGATACGTAAAGCTGTGGCCCGAGCGCGCACCCAGAGGCGCAACGCTCGAAACCTCCGCCCGTTCAGGCGCATGACAGGCTGACAGGCCGGCCAAAACCAACACGCAAAGCGCGATTTTGAACATATTAAACTCCCCCAAGAGGGGAGCATACTGCCTGTCAGCCCCAGAAGGTCAAAGCCTAGAACCGGGTATTCAGCCGAAGCCACACCCCCGTACCAGCGCCCGGCAGACGCTCGCCAACCGGCACACCAAGGCCGGAATTGCGGTTATAGCCCGCCAGATGATCGCGATAGGGCTGATCCAGGATATTCTCGACGCCCGCCGACAGGCTGACCTGCTCATTGACCGCCCAGCGCCCGAAAGCGTTCAGAACCACATAGCCCGGGGTTTCCTGCTCGCTGTTCTCGGCGGACACCTTGTCCTGCTCGGCGACCATCAGCGTCTCGAGGCTGGCGGACCAGACCGCCTGCTCATAAGTGGCGCTCAGACGCAAGCTGGCGGGGGTGATGCGGTAGAGGTCATCATCCACATCATCGCGTTCGCCGCGCACATAGGTCAGCACGCCGTCCAAGCGCCAGCTCGGCGTCAGAGCCAGACCGAAGTCCGCATCAAAGCCGTAGAGCCGCGCATCCACATTGGAAAACCGCAACGGCGTCGGATCGCCGTTCATGCCCGACACCATTTCAAGAGGCGTATCGGGAACGCCGGGGGTGTTGGGCTCGGCCGGAACGCCCTGGATGTAATCTTCAACCCAAGCGACATAGACGGTCGGCCGCAGATACGCCCGGTCAGACGCATAATCGAAACCCGCTTCCAGGCTGGTCGCCACTTCGGGGTTCAGATCGAGCGTTCCCACATAGGTGTTGCCGTCCGCCAGACCGCCGGACGCCGTGATCGGCAGCCAGCCATAGCGCTCCACTTGCCCGGCGACGCGGGATTTGCGCGCGATCGCGCCGCGCAGCGTCAGGGTTTCTGTGACAGGACGCGCCAGACGCACCAGGCCATCCACCGTCACATCATCCCAGGACCGGTCAGCATTTGAAAACGCCATGGCCAGCATGCGCGGCCCCATGGGCAAGGCCGCGCCGAGAGACGGTTCGCCCGCCTCCGCTTCGTGAGCGTCAACTCTGAGACCGGCATAAAGCTCATAGGCGGAGACCGGCCCGTCCCATTCGGCATAGGCTCCCGTACGCGTCAGCTCTACATCCGGAAAGGGCGTCACAAAGAAATCTGCATTCATGGGATTGGTGATGGTGGTGTCATGGCGGATGTCCGCGCGATCCAGCCCCAGGCGCAGGACGCCATCCCGAAGGGGACGTTCCGCATCGAAGCCGAACGTCACAGTTTCAGAACTCGCCAGCGTTTCCCGCAGGCGCATTAGCGCCGGCGCCGGGCGTTGATCGAAATTGTTCATGGCGTGATCCACGCGCGCATGCTCGGCGCGCAATGACAGGCTCCACGCCTCAATCTGAGTATCAAGCCCAAGGCGGCTCGTGGACGTGTCCATATAGCGAATATCCATGGGGAATGGCGGGTTGCCGGTTTCGCCCCCTTCCTGGCGGCGGAAATCCGCCGTCAGCTCAGTGTTCGCGGTCAGGCGCAGACCATACCCAAAGCCATAGACATCGCGCGCATGGCCGGTCCCGTTCAAAGTTCCATAGGGCGTGTCTCGATCTTCACCGCGCTCGGTAGACGCAATCACTTCAAAGCGCTGGCGATCCGTCGCAATCCCGGCCACGCCGCCCACGGCATAGCTCTCATCGACGCTGCGGACGATGGAGGTGATGTCCGCACTCAAGACAGGGCTCGCGGTCTCGGCATAGTCGACATGCTTGAACACCGCGTTGACGCCCGCACTCAGGGCTGGCCCCTGACTGACCGGCGCCGGACCACGCGTCACTTCAAGCCGTTCCAGCAAGGGCGCCGGCGCATAATGCAGCGGCGGATCCATCAGGTTGGGACCGCCCGAATGAAAGGCCTGCCCGTCCAGTCGCACCGCAACGCGCGCGCCATAAAGACCGCGATACTGGACCTGACCGGACAAGGCGCCGTTATCCACAAGCGCGGCCCCGGGCAAACGCGCCGCGAGGCCGGCGGCGTCCGGCGCGACCGCAGGCGCAAAATCGGTGGAGACGGCGGCTTCATCCGCCGAGAGCGGCGCATGGCCGGTGACGGTGATGACATCCACCCAGCGCGGATTGTCAGACTGGGACGCCGCTTCGGATGTGGCGGTAGAAGCGGCCGACAGGGCGAGCGCAGAGACGCCCGCAAACAAGATGACAGACATGGTTTCTCATTTCACAAAAGCAGATCACGCGTCCGACACCAAGGTCAGACGCCGACACGCGCCTGGAGGCGCGGCGAGGAGACGATCAGCTGTGAAACGGGGGCGCGCGGAGCCCTACGGGAGGACCGGTGGGCGTGCGAGAGCCGGCCTGATCCACACGGCGGAAATTAAGCGCGACCTGGATCGGTGTCCTGTCCATCAGGACAAGCGCGTCCGCAACCAGCGCAGTACCCTGTCCCAAGGCGCAGGCCACGCAGTCTGAGGGTTCAAAGCCGGCGGGGCGCTCCTGAGGCTCTTCCAGCCCGGTCAGCGCGACAAGTTCAGCGATCTGGGCACGCGCTTGCGCATCCAGATCCATCGACAACGTCCCGCACAGATATTTCGCGTCATCAAAGCCTGCGGCGTAAGCCGTCGCCGCCATGGACGACCACAACGCCTGCAGGGCGATGAAGGCCGCCGCAATCCGGCTCAGGACAGGGTGGGACGCACGAAACATGATAGCGCTATAAGACAGATCGCATTCCTTGGAAAGCTGAAGCCGTGTCGCACAGCGGCGTCACCAGCTCTCTGCCCAGGGACGCAGGTCCAATTCATGCGTCCAGGCCGTGCGCGGCTGATGATGCAAGCTGACATAGGCGGCGGCGATGGCGTCGGGGTCCAGCAGACGGTCCTCAGCCCGCAACGCCTCCACATCAGGCAAGATCTCGCGGATAAACGCAGAATCAATCGCCCCGTCGATGAGCGCATGAGCCACATGGATATTTTTCGGTCCCAGCTCTCGCGCCATGGACTGGGCCAGAGCGCGCAGTGCGAACTTCGCTCCTGCAAAGGCGGCATAGCCCTTCCCGCCCCGAATGGACGCCGTAGCGCCGGTGAAAATAACCGTGCCGCGTTCGCGCGGGACCATCTTGCGCGCCGCTTCCCGTCCCGCCAGGAAGCCGGCGTAAGCGGCCATCTCCCAGACTTTGCGATAGACCCTTGCGCTAGTCTCCTCGATCGGGACATTCACATTCGCCCCGATATTAAAGACCATGATCTCGATCGGGCCGATTTCAGCTTCAACCTGATCAAACAGCGCCGTCATCTGGTCTTCGTCGCGTGCGTCAACGCCGAACGCACGGGCGCGCCCGCCATCATCGCGGATGGTCTGCGCCAACGCCTCCAACTGATCGAGATGACGCGGGCGACGCACCACGCAGGCGTCATAGCCTTCCTTGGCGAAGGCCCTGGCGACTGCGCCGCCCGTAGCGTCGCCGGCGCCGATGATAACCGCCGCGCCGCTCATGAAAGCTGTTTTCTGATTTCGGCCTCGATCTGGTCCAGACGCTCTTTGCCGTAAAACATCTCGTTACCCACAAAAATTGTGGGCATGCCGAAGACGCCGCGAACAACCGCGTCTTGGGTGTTCGCGATCAGATGCGCCTTCACATCGGTGTCCCTGGCTCGCGCGAGCAGCGCGCCTGCATCAAATCCGGCGCCCGAGAAATGCGCCAGGATGACGTCTTCCTGGGTGAAGTCCCGATCTTGCTCCCATAATCCGGCGAAGCCTGCATCCAGAAAGCCGCGTAATTGATCGGGTGCATCCATCTCCACAGCCGCGGCCATGCGCATGAGCGTGAGGGTGTTCATCGGGAAATGGGAGTTGAACTTGAACGCTCCCAGCTCGTGTTTGGCCGCATAGCGACGAATTTCGAGCATTTCATAATCGAGCTTGTGCTTGATATCGGCGAACGCAAAGAAGGGCGACTGATTGCCGGTCTCCTTGAATATCCCGCCCAGAAGGCAGGGGCGATAGCGAAAGCGCGCTCCTGTGCGGCTTTCAATGTCCGGCAAGACCTTGTGGACCAGATAGGCGTTCGGACTGCCCAGATCCGTGATGAAGTCCGGCTCGATCATGGTCTATGCCCCTTGCTGATACCGCCTTGACGCGGATGACTGGGTCAGAGCCTCCCCCTCCACCGGCTTCCAGGCAAGCCCTTCAATGACAAAACCCCCGGAGCCAGGCTCCGGGGGTTTCTTGCCAAGAGGCGATCCGTCGACTTAGCCGCCAAAGGTGTAGCGGAAGCCGAACTGGGTCTGCCAGCCATACTCTTCGTACTGGGAGTTCAACTCACGGCCACCATCGCGGAAGGCCGCGCGGAAGGGCTCGTCAAACGCGTTCTTGAAGTCGAAATAGAGACGCAGATTGTCGGTCAGATCGTATTTGGCGGAGAAATCAATCTGGGTGTGCTCCAGAGCGATCCGGTCTTCCGCCGCTTCACCGCCCAGCTCATCGATGAAGGCGTCACGATACGACAGCGCCGCGCGCAGATCGAGACGTCCGTCATCATAGCCGAGCATCAGGTTGAACACGTTCTGGGACTGCAAGGGCAGCGTGATCTCACGGCCATCCGCCAGCGTCGCGTCTGAGTCCACATAGGTGTAGTTCGCGCCGATAAGGGTGTGCTGCAGAACGCTCGGCAGCATGGTGAGGGCCTGCTGGTAGTTGAACTCGAAGCCCAGCAGATCCGCCTCGTCAATATTGGCGAAGGTGGTCAACTCGTTGATGTCCGCGCCATTCAGCTGGCCCGGATTGTCATCAACGAAGGTCGCGATCAGATTGTCGATCGACTTGTAGAACACACCGCCGGAGATCACAGCGTCTTCAGTGGGATAATACTCCACCATCAGATCAAAGTTCTGGGCCTGTTGACGGTCAAGATCGGGATTGCCGGCTTCAGCCTCATCATCGTCATCAATGACGATGCGCGGGGCTGTTTGCGCCAGGTTCGGGCGCGAGATCGAGGCGTAGTATGCGCCGCGCACGATCACGTTCTCAGCAGCCTCATAACGCAGGTTCACGCTGGGCAGCCAGTCGGTGTACTCGTTCTCGGCGCTGACAGAAGTCACGCTCTCGAGGTCTTCGTCGATCTGATTGCCCGTGGTGTCAAACTGGGTGTCTTCAACCCGGACGCCCGCGACGATCCGAAGGGCGTCAATGTCGACCGAGCCCATCAGATAGGCCGAGAAAACATCTTCCGAGGCGGAGTAATCGTCACCCGCGCTGGCGAACAACGAGTCGGTGTCATCGAGTTCGAAATCAGCGCGGTTGGCGTTGAAGAAGCCGCGCACCGTCTCAGGCACCGCAAACGGACCAAACTCACCCAGCGGATAGTCCAGGGATGACGCAAAGCCCGCCAGGGTCAGATCATCGCCTGAGCCGTTGTCATAGCCGCCATAGACCAGGGTCGTCGCATCATAGGACTTCTCGCGCGTGCGGTATTGGACGCCGCTCTTGAGGAAGCCGAAATACTGACCGAAGGCCATGTCGCGCTGAACGTTGAACTGGAAAGACCATTCCTCGTCCTCTGCAACGCCATTAAGGAACTCAAGACCGTCAAACTCATAGTTTGAAGCGTCCAGATAGGCGGCCTCAGCCGCAGCGTCGCCGAAAATCACTTGCGGCAGCATGGCGTCGTTCACATTGACGCCAAAAACGCCCTCGTCGAACTTGGCGCGGAAGTCAGCATCTATTCTGTCCGGTTCCGCTTCTTCAGCGTAGGCGTAAGCCAGCTGGTAATCGAACGACCAGGGACCGGTGAACGTCTCGCCGCCCAAAGCGATGGCGTAGATGGTCTGCTCTTCCAGACGATCCTTGATGTCGCGGTCCACTTCGAACTCATCCCCCGTGGACGCGTCAAAGAAGGCGCCGCCGCCCGATGAGCTGTCGAGATAATCGGGATCTTCAAACTTGTTCTCGACCCGCGCCCGATATTCCTGGTCAGAAAAGTCGGAATAGGTGGAGCGCAGATAGAGATTGGTGGAGTCAGTGGCTTCAAAATCCAGATTGAAGACGACCGATGTGCGTTCGCGCGTAATGTCGTAATTGCGGTTTTCAAACTCACCCGGGAACGGAACCGACACGCCCGTCTCCCAACCGCCATCGACTTCGGCGTTTTCCGAGCCGAATTTGCGAAGCTGATCTGAAATCGACAGGGCGACGCCAAGCCGGCCGTCCATGAAAGTGTCTGCGAACGTCAATGAGCCGCGATACCCGAAGTCTTCCACCACATCCGCATAAATGCCGCGCAGGCTGAACTGCAGCAGGCGCTCATCCTGATCAAGACCAGACAGGGTCTCAATCTCGATATTGCCGCCAATCGTGTCGCCCGGCATGTCAGGCGTGAGCGATTTGGAAATGATGATCGAGGACAGGACGTCTGAATCGATGACGTCGAGGGGAACCTGGCGATTGTCAGATTCAGGCGACGGCAAACGCACGCCGTTCACTGTGGTGGTGTTCAGGTTCGGGTCAATGCCGCGCACGGAGACAAAGCGGCCTTCGCCCTGGTCATTGAGCACGTTTATGCCGGCGATGCGGCGCGCCGCTTCCGCCACATTCTCATCTGGCAGGCGGTCGACCGCGTCGGCTGACAGGACCGAGATCAGCCCGTCGGCAGCGCGCTGACGATTGAGTGCGCTGGTCAGCTGTCCGCGTTGACCAATGATCAGAATGTTGTCGTCGGCGGCGACATCCGCGCCCAGCACGAAATTGGTCTCGACCTGGTCGTCGGCGCTGATCAGCGTCACGGACCGGGTCTGGGCGTCTGCGCCGAGATAATCGACCACCAGAGTGAAATCGCCAGCCGGAACATTGCTCAGGCGGAAGGAGCCGTCGCGTGCGGACGACACGGTCTGGCCGGTCTCGCTGATGCGCACGATCGCGCCCTGAAGGCCCACCGTTCCGGTCGATTCTGTCACACGACCTGTGATCTCGCCCGCCTGGGCCGTCCCTGCCGCAAGCGCCATCATGGACGCTGCACCCAGCAAACTGGTCATACGCTTCATCTGAAAGTCCCCCGACTCATATCTAGACGCAAAAGGCGCGCAGGCCTGCGCGCGATTAAGAAAGGGTTATGAAGAGCTCAGACGACAGTTTGATGTTGTCTACGACACGGCTTTGTGTCGGCTGTACATACTCAATATGACAATGTTTCGCCGCCACTTGCTCAAGACTGAACACCCCCGGTATGGAGTGCGCCAGTGAAGCCGGTTTCGGATGATAAAAAGGGGGTGCGTCATGCGCGCGACAGTTTCTATACTTTTTGTGACACTCTGCGCAGGCGCAGTGGTCGCCTGTTCCGAGGCGCCCGGGCCGAGCCTGCCCCGCGTCTCTGTTCCTGCGAGCGTGGAAACCGCTGCCGTGGCTGGCGCTGGCGACGCAGCAGATGATCCCGCTTTGTGGCGCGCCCCAGACCCGGCTCAATCGCGCATTCTCGGCACAGACAAGAAAAGCGGGCTCTATGTCTACACGCTGGACGGGGAAACCGCCCAATACCTGGCCGCCGGGCGCATGAACAATGTCGATGTGCGCTATGGCTTTGAGGCTGGCGATGAGACCGTGGACATCGCGGTCGCCTCGGACCGCACCAATATCGCGTTGGCGGTGTTCTTCATCGATCGCGAAACGGGGGATCTGAGCGTAGCGCCCGGCGGGGTCCTGCCGCTCGACTTTGTCGACCCTTATGGCCTGTGCCTGTATCAGCGCCCCTCTGACAATGCGCTGTTCGCCTTTGTCACTGAAGACGATACCGGACGCCTGATGCAGTTACGGCTGTGGTTTGAGGACGGCGCCATGCGCAGCGAGACAGTGCGCAGCTTCTCCCTGGGCACCATCACCGAAGGCTGCGCCGTCGATGATCAAACGGGCACGCTTTATATCGCTGAAGAGACTGTGGCGGTCTGGGTCTATGACGCAGACCCCGAGAGCGGCGAGGCGCGCAGCAAGCTTGCGGACGTGAATTCTGACAGCCTGGTCGAGGACGCAGAAGGCGTGGCGCTGTGGCCGCAAGACGGCGCCGCGCCCTGGCTCGTCGTCTCCAGCCAGGGCGATAACGCATATGCGGTGTTCGACACGGCGGACAACAGCCTGATCGGTCGTTTCGAGATCAATGGCGGTGACATTGACCGCACCAGCGAGACCGACGGCATCGAGGTTCATGCCCAGCCCTTGCCTGGATATCCCGAAGGCGTTTTCCTGGCGCAGGATGATGCGGAAGACACTGGCGGTCAGAACTTCAAGCTCACAGACCTCGCCACAATCCGCGCAGCGCTGACCGAAGCGTCGCAATAAGCATTCGCCGGGGTGACGCGCCCGTCATCCCGGCTTATTTTCCGTCAGCGTGTCCCCGTAGCTCAGCAGGATAGAGCATCAGATTCCTAATCTGAGGGCCACTGGTTCGAATCCAGTCGGGGACACCAGACAGGCTTGAACCTGATCCTCTCCTTGCACTGCGACGTGATGACGAATCAGTCATGTCAGGCAGGTAAGCGTGCGCCCGGAGTCCGAAACACTCGCTGGCAGACGTCGCAATACCGAAACCTGTCGGTCAGGTTACGAAATCAACACGAATATGAACAAAATCGGACACCAAGACTGAATGCCCATAAGGTATTGTTACGCAATCATTATGGGGGAGCGCCTCATCGTAAAGGCTGAACATACCTTAACTTGAGGCAGAGAATGCTTTTTAGCAACTGTTGAAAATTCAACATTATCCGAAATATCACTTTGCACAGTCATACCGTCACACTAGCTTCAACATGGACAAAAATTTAGGCTCGGGAGCGCCCCTATGACGGCGATGGGAACAAACAAACCGACTCTCCTCCTGGTTGAAGATGACGATCAGGAAGCCTTCCTGTTTGAGAAAATGCTTCGTGAAGAATCGGGCGCTGCCGTCATCGACCGCGCCGTGGAAGGCCAGCAGACCCTGGAGCTTGTACGCGCCAATCCCGATTATGATTGCATCGTCCTGGATCTGAAGCTTGCCGGTGAAGACGGCGTCTGGGTTCTTGAGCAATTGTCTCAGTCCCCGGAAATTTCACACATCCCGGTGATTGTCTTTTCCGGAGACACAGAGCGCCTGCAACAAGCGTGCTCGCAATATGCCAATGTAGTTTCGTCCGTGCGCAAGCCTGAAACGCTCGAGCAATATCGCTCGGCGCTGACCATTGTCATGGCCATCCTCCACGCAGCGCTGGACGTGGCCTGATCCGCTGCAGATCAAGCGCCTTGCGAGTTGTCCTTAACCGTTTAAGCTTCCTGCATACTCATGCGGGAGGATCAACACATGGATCTCAACGGGAAAATCGCCATTGTCACTGGCGGCGCCAGCGGCATTGGCAAGGCCTGCGCATCCGCCTTTCATGCGCGCGGCGCCAAAGTCGTCATCGCAGACCTCAATCATGACGCCGCCAAAGCGGCGGGTGAGCAATTCGGCGGGTTCGGCCTGGGCGTCGACGTCACCGATGAAACCGCGCTGGCGCGGCTGATCAATCGTGTGGAGCGCAAGCTGGGTCCCGTCGACATCTTCATGTCAAACGCCGGCATCGGCGTGTCCGACGGCCCCGGCTGGGGCGCCGGGGATGCGCCGACGCCGTCCTGGGACGCTTGCTGGCAGGTCAATGTGATGGCCAGCGTCTACGCCGCACGCATGCTGGCGCGCTCAATGGCGAAGCGGCATGGTCACTTCATCATCACGGCCTCGGCCGCGGGCCTTCTCAACCAGATCGGCGACGCCCCCTATTCCGCCACCAAAGCGGCGGCGGTTTCCTTCGCGGAAAGCCTGGCGATCACCCATGGTGATGACGGCCTGAAAGTGCAGTGCCTGTGCCCGGAGGGCGTGAATACGCCGCTGGTGAAAGAGATTGAAGGCGGCGCCCAGGGGCTGAGCGGCTATCTCGAACCTGAAGATGTCGCAGAGACCTTGCTCAAGGCCATGGAAGAGAACCGCTTCCTGGTGACCACCCATGCCCAGACCCCCGAATATGTCGCCAAGAAAGGCAACGAGCGGGACCGCTGGGTCGGCGGCATGCGCAAACTGCGTCGCATGCTGGTTGAAGCCAATAACGGTCGACCTTTGTAGCGCTCGGGCACACAATGCGCGCTCGAATAAGAGGAGTGCGCCATGACCGAGACAGCGGGCCGACAAGGTCTTGATCTATCCGCGTTAAGCGTCGGCCAACGTGCAGAGGAGGTGCGCCGGATCACGCCGAACGCATTGGTGTTCTACACCCATGCCTCAGGCGATCTCAATCCGCTGCACCTGCCCGAGCTTGATGGCGATGGCGACGGCAATCCCGAAGGGATTTGCCCGCCCGCCTTTCTCGCCAGCCTGATTTCCTCGGTGGTTGGCCAACGCCTGCCCGGACCAGGGTCGCGAGAGCGTGCATGGCGCTTTGAAACCGGCGAACCTGTCTGCATTGGCGACGAGGTGGCGATCCGGGTGCATCTCATCGCCAAGCACAAGGATTACGTCACACTCTCCGCCAGTGTGGACGGCCCGGACGGGCCCGCCTTGAGTGCGGAACTGGACGTGGTCCCGCCCGGCCAGTCGCGCCATTTTGGTCCGTATGATCTGCCCGATTTGATGGTGCAGCGTCATCGCCATTTCGAGCGCTTGCTGACCGCCTGCAGCGATATCGCGCCGGCCGTCACCGCCGTGGTTTGCCCCCAGAGCGAAGATGCGTTGGCGGGCGCTCTGGCGGCGGCGGATCGCGAGTTGATTACGCCGATACTTGTGGGCGATCCAGACGCTATCGCCGAAGCAGCGCACGCCGCCGGACGCTCCCTTGAGGGAATTCGGATTGAAGCGGCGCCGGACGCTCAAAGCGCCGCAGCGCTCGCCTGCAAGCTGGTGGCGGACGGACAGGCGCAAAGCCTGATGAAAGGGCATCTGCATACCGACACCTTGCTGCGCGCCGTGCTGAACCGCAGCCATGGCCTGCGCACCGAACGACGCCTCTCCCATGTCTTCGTGATGGACGTGCCGACCCATGACAAATTGTTGCTTGTGACGGACGCAGCGGTGAACATCGCGCCCGACCTTCAGGCCAAGGCCGACATCACCCAGAACGCCATCGATCTGGCGCGTGCGCTCGGCGTTGCGCTGCCCAAGGCTGGCATCCTGTCGGCGGTGGAGACCATCAACCCGGCCCTGCCCTCGACGCTCGACGCCGCCGCCCTGTCAAAAATGGCCGACCGTGGCCAGATCACCGGCGGCCTCGTGGATGGTCCGCTGGCCATGGACAACGCCGTAGATCTGGAAGCGGCGCGGGTGAAAGGGCTGACCGGCGCTGTCGCCGGTCGCGCCGACATCTTGGTCGCGCCCAATCTGGAAGCGGGCAACATGCTGGCCAAAGAGCTGACATTTGTCGCGCGCGCCGAAAGCGCTGGCGTGGTGCTGGGCGCGGCGGCCCCCGTGATCCTGACCAGCCGGGCGGATTCTGAGTTCTCACGATTAATGTCCTGCGCAGTGGCGGCGCTGCACGCCCAATGGCTGAAAACCGGTCAGCCGGCGCCCGCTCTCTGTCACCCCGCGACCGAGGCCGCACAATGAGCCTTGTGGTGCTTAATGCGGGCTCGTCCTCGCTCAAATTCGCCGTTTTCACCGCCAACGGCCAGAACCGTCAGCTCACCGGGCATATCGACGGCGTGGGCGAGGCCATGCAGCTGACCTTGAAGAGAAATGGCGTTGCAGAGACGCAAGCTGTTCCTGCCGCCGCGGATCATGGCGGCGCCATGGCGGCGGCGCTCGACATTCTGGCCGATGTGATCGACGATCAGGTGCGCGGGGTCGGACACCGCATCGTGCACGGCGGAACCCGCTTCACCGACCCCGTGATCCTGACCCCGGAGGTTGAAGCAGAGCTTGACGCGCTCAGCCCGCTCGCCCCTTTGCACCAGCCCCACAATCTGGCGGGCGTGAAGGCTGCCCGGCGCGCCTTTCCCGGCGCTGTTCAGATCGGGTGTTTCGACACCGCTTTTCATCGCAGTCATCCTTGGGTGAACGACACCTTTGCTCTGCCCTTGAGATATTTTGACCAGGGCGTGCGCCGCTACGGGTTTCACGGCCTGTCCTATGAATGGCTGACCCGGCGACTGGACGAAGTGTCTGACGGCGGACGCCCGCAAAAGGTGATCCTGGCGCATCTGGGCGCGGGGGCGTCCATGTGCGCGGTGAAGCAGGGCCGCTCCATCGGCTCCACCATGGGGTTTTCCGCGCTGGACGGATTGCCCATGGCGACACGGTGCGGCCAGATTGACCCGGGCGTCCTGCTGCATCTGATGGAGACTGAAGACCTGAACGCCGCCGCCCTGACCGCGCTTCTCTACAAGGAAAGCGGGCTGAAGGGCCTGTCGGGGCTGTCCGGCGACATACGCGTTCTGGAAGCCAGTGACACACCAGAGGCGGCGCAGGCGCTCGACTATTTCGTCTTTCGCTGCCGCCGGGAAATCGGGGCGTTGACGGGCGTGCTGGAAGGCCTTGATGCGCTGGTGTTCGCAGGCGGCGTGGGCGAGAACGCCCAAACCCTGCGCAAGCGCATCTGCGCTGGCTTTGAGTATCTCGGTCTCGCCATTGACGAGGACGCCAACCAAGCCGCCCTCGGTGAGGCTGCCCGCATCAGCGCGGCGGACAGCTCCGTCAATGTGTGGATGATCCCCACCGATGAAGAAGCGGTGATCGCCGACGCCATGGTCGAGCTTTTGGCCTAACCCGTCAGCATGATGACGCCGCACTGGCCGCCGAAATGACCGGCATGACCGTCCCGCGCGGCGCGGCGGCAGGAGAAGAACCGGTCTTCGTCTGCAAAGGTGCAGGCCGCCAGCCAGTCTATGGCGTCGTCTGACACCCCGGCGCGAAGCAGCTGACGCCCTGCGCCCTCAGAAACGTTCAGCCCTGCGCCGCCTTCACGATCGCGCGGCAAGGCCAGTCCGTCATCAAGCGGTCCAAACAAGGCTTCAAATTGCTCCAGCACTTCCGGGCCGACCCGATAGTTTTCAGGAGTGACGGCAGGGCCGATCACGGCCTGCAGGGCTTCAGGGCGGGTCCCATAGGCGTGTTTCATGGCGCTGATCGCTGCAGGGATGACCTCGGCGATCACCCCGCGCCAGCCTGCATGTATGGCGGCGATGGCCGCGTTCTCAGCATCGTAGAGCAGGACTGGGGTGCAATCGGCGGTTTGAGCGCACAAGGCGAGGCCGGGCTGATCGGTGATCAGCGCATCTCCTTCGCCAGCGGACCAGTCTTCGGGCGCAGCGTCCACCTTCAGAACTGTCGCGCCATGAACCTGATTGGCGAAGACCAGACGCCCGCCTCCGAACGCCTGAGACACGCGGGCGCGATTGGCCTCGACGGCGGCTTTGTCGTCGCCGCGCGACCAGGACAGGTTCAGGCTGGCATACGGACCAGTGCTGGTCCCGCCGGTACGCGTCGTGAAGCCATGCGTAATGCGGTCATCGCCAAACCCGTCCGCGCGCAGAATTTCCAGCATGCCCTACTCCGGCAGAAACCCGATCCGATCCCGACCCAGATCATAGGCGCGGCGCGCTTCATTCACATCCGCCAATGTCTGCTCGAACGCTGACCAGTCATCGCTTTCGGCGATGGGCGCCCAGAGCGCTTCCACATGATCAATCGTCAGATGCACAGGGTCCTCGCGCTGAAAATAGGCATGAGACAGGCGCTCTGGCCGCACAGGCGTCCGCGCGCTCAGCGCCTCGATCACGGGCCCGAAAGCGTCCTGACGATAAAGGCCTGACCGATCTGAATGCAGCGCGCGCTCGCGCGAGGCCTCACCGCCGAACCAGTCGAAAAACATCGCTTCAAACGGGATCTGAAGCTCGCGACCGGCATTCAAAAGGCTGCTGACCAGTTCGCCGTCACGGTCATCGCCCAGCGCTTTCACGCCCAGCCGATGATGGAAGGCTTGAGTAATCTCGCGTTTGTAATGCTCGGGGTAGCGCTCCAGCGCCTGGATCAAGCCGTCACGTTCGCTCACAAGGCTCAGCGCCGCCCCCAATTGCTGCAGCGCCCAGAACACGCTCTCGGGCTGGCGCGCATAGGCGTAAAGTCCCTGCTCGTCAAAATAGGCGGCGGTGAATCCGGGCTCGAAATACGGCAGAAAGCGCCAAGGGCCGTAATCAAAACTTTCGCCGGTCACCACCAGATTATCGGTGTTCAGAACGCCGTGAACAAACCCCGCCGCCATCCATTGCGCGGCGAGCTTTGCCGAACGCTTCACCACAGCCTCCAGCAAGGCCGCAGCGCGATCGCCTTCAAGCGCAGCCGCTTCGGGAACGAGGTTTTCAATCGCGTACTCGACCAGCTCAGAAATCAGATCCGGCCGGTCGTGATAGGCATGGCGCTGAAACACGCCAAACCGCACATGGGAATGTTGCAGCCGGGTCATCACGGCCGAGCGCGTCGGGGACGGTTCATCACCCCGGTGTAGCTGTTCGCCAGTCTCAAAAATCGCGAAGGTCTTGGAGGTATAAACGCCCAACGCTTCAAGCATTTCAGACGCCAGCACCTCACGCACCGCGCCCTTGAGCGTCAAACGCCCATCGCCGGAGCGCGAATAGGGCGTCTGTCCCGAGCCTTTGGTCCCGAGATCCAGCAAGCGGTCGTGGCTGTCGCGCAGCTGGGCGTAGAGAAAGCCCCGCCCATCGCCGATCTGCGGGTTGTAAACACGAAACTGATGGCCGTGATAGCGCAGGGCCCGCGGCTCGGTCTGATTGTCCGGCAAGGCTGCGAAGCGATGAAAATGCGTCTGGCGCTGCTCATCATCCAGCGCCTCCAGCCCCACCTCCTGCGCCCAACGCGCATTCCACCAGCGCAACCGGGCTTGCGGGAAATCCGCGGCTTCCACCGCATCTGAAAACTCATCGCCCAGGGCGGCGAATTGAGGATCGGGTCTGTATCTCGATGTGAGTGTCATGGGGTTGAGCTAAGACCTGCACGCGCTGGCGGCAAGGCTCAGGCCTCAAAGGTTTGGCTCAGCGCGCGAGCCGACGCCTCAATCGCCGAGATACAAGCGGGAAACAAGCGCGACATATTCAAAAACCCGTGCGGCACCGTCTTCCACAGTCTGTATTCCACTGGCACGCCGGACGCCGCCAAGCGGTCGCGATAGGCCGCCCCTTCATCAAGCAGCGGGTCCATTTCTGCAGCAAGTATGTAAGTCGGCGGCAAGCCCTTCAGATCATCCGCCAAAAGCGGCGAAATCCTCACATCGGCGGGATCAGCGCTGGCGATGTAATGCTTTCGGATCTCCTCGAGCGTAAACTCGGACAGCAAAGGACCTTCCTGCCAGCGCGGTCGATCCTTCTTGGTCTGCAACAATTGCATCAGCGGATAGAGCAGCAGCTGATAGTGCAGCTGCTCCCGGCGTTCGCGCGCCACGCTCGCCGCCAGATTGCCGCCAGCCGAATCCCCGCCAACCGCAAGGCGGTTTGGATCAAAGCCATACTCCGCCAGATCGCCAGCCAGCGCCGCATCCATGGCGGCAAAGGCGTCATCAACCGCGGCAGGGAAAGGGTGTTCGGGCGCCAAGCGGTAATCGACCGAACAAATGCGCACGCCTGACACTGCCGCGAGACGACGGCACAAGGGATCATGCGAGTTGAGCGATCCCACCATGAATCCGCCGCCATGATAGAAAATCAGGCCCGGCCCGCTGTCAGGCTGCGCGCCATAGGGCAGATACACGCGCGCCGGGCGCGCACCAGAGCCGCCTTTAATCTCGATATCCTGGACGGCTTCGACAGGAGGCGGCGCGACCTCGACCAGTTCCTCCATCCGCGCCATGGCGTCGCGCATGGCGGTGACGGTTTTCTGCGGATTGAACAGATCGTTCAGTCCAGCCTGGCTGATCCAGGTGTCGAAGGGTGAAGGGTCGCTCATGGCTCAAAGCTGTCTGAGGGCGTGCAGCCTGGCAAGACAAACTCCCATGACCACCAACAATTATTGCATCTGGATCGGACTTTCACGGCCAATGACGCCAGCCAGGGCGTCCTGAATTTCCCAACGCAAGACGCGCCAGGCGTTGGCGCTTTCATCCTCGCCCTTCTGCTCAAGCTCGGTCACCGCGAGATCGGCATAATTCAGCGCCTGGTCGCCATGACGATCCACCAAGGTGAAGGCGATGGCGCGAATATCGAGCGGCGTAATTCGGGACTGACGTTGGGCGGACATGAACGAGGGCTCCTGAGACACGACTGAGCGCCTGTCTTGCAAAGCGCCTGCCGAAGTCCAGCCCAGCAATTTCAATATGTTACGCAATACATTCGGCGCACAGACCGAGTCAGGACTGCCCTTGGGACGATTTTGCCGAGCGTTTCAGACCCGGCGCATATCCGCCCTCTTCCAGAAAGCGGACCTCTTCGGCGCGCGGCGTGCGCCCCAGGACGGCGTTGCGATGGGGAAAACGGCCAAAGCGTGCGATCACATCCATATGCGCGCGGGCATGACGGGTGTTCTCGCTGTCTGCGCCCAACCGCTCCTCGCACATCAGAACCGCCAGCGCCTGATCCTCGATATCTTCAGAATGCGAGAACGGCAAATAGACAAAGGCCCGGCGCTCTTTGGGCAAGGCCCAGTCAAACCCCGCATCCAGCATGGCCATGGCGGCTTCTCGCGCCAAAGGATCGAGCTTGAACGCGGCGTTTGAACCGCGCCACACATTGCGCGGCGCCTGATCGAGCACAATCACAAGCGCCAGCGCGCTCTCCGGCTCGACCATCCAGGGATGATCGAGCACAGACCGGGTCTGTAGAAAGCCATGACAGGCCGGACCCAATATCCGGCGGACACGGGCGTCAAAGGCCGCATCCACCGCGAACCAGGCTTTGGGGCCCGCCTGCTCGAACCAGAAGTCGAGAACGTCTTCCGGCAGCAACACCATGATCAGACCCGTTTCTCGCCAGACATGATCTGGGCGCGAATCTCCGCGGTCAGCGGAATATACTCACCCGCATCGGGATCATCGAAATACACAGGTTCGGGAATTGCTTCAGGATCCCAGCCCTGTTTGACCAGATCCGTCTTCTTCAATTTGAACGTGCCGGTAGTGTTCTCGTCCTGAGTATCTTTGCTCAGGCGAATGAAGAGCGGACGAGCATAATGCGGCAGTTCTTTCGTCACATGCGCATGCAGTGATTTGAGATCCAGCCCGTCTTCAGCCACGAGCGCCACCATGCCGGCTTTGCCCGAATAATCGGCGACTTCCACGCCATAAACATTGGCCTGAACCACTTTCTCGTGCGTGCCGAAGACTTCCGCGACCTCATTGGTGGAGACGTTCTCCGACTTCCAGCGGAAGGTGTCGCCCACCCGGTCGACGAAGTAGAAATAGCCCTGCGCGTCCCGCTTCATCAGATCGCCGGTACGGAAATAGACATCTCCTTCGTCAAAAACGTCGCGCAGAATCTTCTTCTTGGTGGCTTCTTCATCACCATAGCCGTCAAAACGATAGCGGGCGTCATCGGACCGGATTTCGCCGATCGCCTCGCCCACCTCGCCCGGTTTGCACTCGATGCAATGACCATTCGCATCGCGGATGGGCGCTTCCTCATCCATATCAAACTTGACCAGCTTGATGTTGAAGCGCTTGGACAGGTGCGGCGGCACACGACCGATCGCGCCTTGTTTCGAATCCAGATTGATCAGGCCCACATTGCCTTCGGTCGCGCCATAAAATTCCATGATCCGCGGAATTCCGGACCGCTCCACAAAGCGCGGCCAGACGTCGGGACGCAAGCCATTGCCGATGGCGATGCGGATCTTGTGCTTCTTTTCCCACTCCGTGGGTTCAGCGGCGACCAGGAAGCGACACAACTCGCCTACATACATCAGCATGGTCGCGCCGGTTTCTGTGGCGTCCTGCCAGAAGCGCGTCGCGGAGAACTTCTTGCGCACGATCACCGCGCCGCCAAAGGACAGCGCCGCGCCAACCCCGCACAGACCGCCGGTGGCGTGATACATGGGCAGCACCATCATCATCCGGTCGTCTTTGGACGCATGACCGGAGACGCCGAAAACCTGCAGGTAATACAGCGCCCGCGTGTGCGCGACGATCGCCGCCTTGGGCAGGCCGGTGGTGCCTGACGTGTACATTTTCATGCACGGATCTTTGGCCGTGAACTGGGCGCGATAGGAGCGATCGGGGCGCACATCGGACTGGCCGGACAGAGCCGCATCAAAATCCTTGCCGCCGGGCACCTTGGCCTGGGCGCCATCGCTGATCCAGGGCGTCATGGCGCAGTCAATCAACTCGCACGCGGTTACGTACGCTTCGGCCATGTCACCTTCGACAATCACATGCTGGGCATCGGACACATTGATGCAATGCGCCAGCGAATGTCCTGTGATCTGGTTGTTGAGAAGCGCGGCCATGATGCCGACTTTCGACAGGCCGTACCAGATCGCCACATATTCCCAACGATTGGCCATGTAGAGCGCAACAGTGTCACCTGGCTTCAAGCCTTGAGCCAGCGCCCAGTGAGCGACGCGGTTCGCATAGCGGTCAAACTGGGCGTAACTGATCTCGACGCCGCTTTCGGTGATGAAGGCCGTGCGCTGCTGGTGCTTGTCGACACTCTCTTCCAGAAGGTCGGGGGTCAGATAGTCAGAATCCGGCGTGATTTTTTTCAGTGCGCCCAACATGCGCGCCAGTTGCGTCGTATAAAACCACTCGCGACGGATCGCCGACCATAAGCCCATAGCATTGTCCTCCCTCGTAGCCGCACGATTGGCGGCTTTGTTGGGGCGACAGTACGGCTGCAAAACGTCCGGTCAAGTTCAGCTCGGCAGGTGGAGAGCGCATTTTTAAGCGCGAATGCGTTGCAGTGCGGCAGCATTGCGAATAAGACCGGATAAATCACTGAGTCAGATTCAATAAACGCACCGCGGTGCTCCGATCAATTGAATGGGTCTAAATTATGAATTGGGGAAAAGAGCTCAGAGCTTTCCGCCAACGCACCGGTCTGAAACAAGAGGCTGCAGCGCATCTGCTCGGCGTCAGCCAAGCCTATGTATCGAGACTTGAAAATTCCACAGCGTCCCCCTCCGCTCAGCTTGAAGTGAAACTCGAGCGTTTGTTGCAGGAGCCGGAACACAGACCGCTGTTTGAACACTTCCGCACGACGATCAGCCATTCGCCGCACCTGATCAGCATGCTGGCCGAAGTCGACGGCAAGGTCGTTGTTGACACTGTCAGTGAAGCTTTGCGCGATCACGGCACGCCTTTCGAGCGACTGACGCCCGGTGAAGTTCTTGAGTCGACCAACTCTGACGTCATCGAAATTCTGAACGCTTTCCTGACTCTCGGCGCCTTTTCAGGTCGCGTCGCCTCCATGCAGGTGACCTGGACCTATGAGAATAAGGGTGATCCGGTCTCGCACTGGCGCACCACCGAAATCCCCGTACGCGATGATGCCGGTCGCTGGTATTTGCACGGCGCACATGTGGAAATCACCGCCGAGGAAAAAGCACAATTGCTGCGCGATTGGGACGGCCCCATCAAGGTTCGCACCTTCGCCGACGACGACTCTGAGGGGGACGCTGAACCCAACCCCGCCAACGACACCGAAGCCGCCTGAGCCACAAGCGGCTTCTGCGTCACGCAAAACAGCCCGGACCTTTCGGTCCGGGCTGTCTTCTATTGAGCAGCGACAAAAGCGCTAGAAGGCTTCATCCGAGCTGCCGGTGTCTCCGCTATCGCTCAGTGACAGCTCATGCCACATGGCGTTGAGAATGGCGAAGGTGCAAGCGAGCCCGAGGCCCAAAATCCAGGCGAAATACCACATTGGTCGTCTCTCCTTGGTGTCAGTAATAATCGCCCTTGGCGACCGCCTCGGTGGTCACCCGCCCCCACATAACCTTGAACGCCCAGGCGGTGTACGCCAGGACAATCGGCAACAGGACGGCGGTCACAATCAGCATCACGAACAAGGTCGTATGACTGGACGATGCGTTCCACACGGTCAGGGACGCGTTAGGATCCACGCTGGACGGCAGGATGAAGGGGAACATCGACAAGCCCACCGTCGAGATGATGCCCACAACGGAAAGCTTGGATCCGACGAAGGTCATCGCCTCGGAGTTGGAGCGCAGTCCGAACAGCGCCAACACCGCTCCGCCGAAACCGAGCACAGGCGCGATCAGCATCCACGGATAGCGACCGTAATTGGACAACCAGGCGCCGCTTTCACGTACAGTTTCTGTAAATCTCGGGTTCGAAGGCCCGTCCGCGGCGACCGTATTGGTGACCTGATAGCCCAGATCCCCGAACGCCACCCAGGCCCCACCTGCTGCGAACAGCACGATTGAGGCGAACGCGAAGATCGGCGCATAAGCGCGCGCCCGATCCCGGACGACGCCGTATTCGGTTTTCATCGACAACCAGGCCGCCCCATGCAGGAACAGCATGGTCACGCTCAACACACCGCACAACAGGGCGAAGGGGTTGAGCAGTCCGAAGAATGATCCGTCCCAGAAGATGCGCATGTCGTCATCCATCCGGAACGGCGCGCCGACGAGGACATTGCCCACCGCGACGCCAAAGATCAGCGCCGGGACGACACCGCCCGTGAACAGCGCCCAGTCCCAGAAGCGGCGCCAGCGCGGATCCTCTCGCTTGGAGCGGTATTTGAACGCCACGGGCCGCAGGATCAGCGACGCCAGCACAACAAACATCGCCAGATAGAATGACGAGAAGGAGACCGCATAGACCAGCGGCCAGGCGGCGAAGATGGCGCCGCCCCCCAGGATCAGCCACACCTGATTGCCTTCCCAGGTCGGCCCGACCGTATTGATCGCAAGCCGGCGTTCGGCGTCTGTGCGAGCGACAAAGGGCAATAAGCCGGCAACGCCCAGATCAAAGCCGTCCGTGATCGCAAAGCCGATCAGCAGAACGCCGAGAAGCGCCCACCAGATCACACGCAAGAGTTCGTAAGACAGAGGAATTTCCATAATCGATCCTCCCTATTCGGCCGGCAGCGGGACGAACCCGCCCTGCGGCTTACGGGATGCACCGCGTGACGGGCCGTCCGGGTAAGGCCCCTTGCGGACATATTTGATCATCAACATCACCTCCACGACCGCCAGCACGCCATAGAGCACGGTGAAACCGATGATGGTCATGATCATTTGTGAGGGATGAAGGCTCGACACGCCTTCAAAGGTCGGCAGAACGCCTTCGATAATCCAGGGCTGACGGCCATACTCCGCCAACAGCCACCCCAGCTCTGCAGCCACCCAGGGCAAGGGCAGAGACACCAAAGCCAGTTTCAGGAACCAGCGGGTTTCATGCTTGCGCATCGAGCTCAGAACGAAAGCGGTCCCGAACAGGGCGATGAAGTAAAAGCCCAAGCCCGCCATGAAGCGGAAGCTCCAGAACATCACCGCCACATTGGGCACCGTGTCCATAGCCGCTTGCGCGATCAGATCCGGCCCCGCCTCGCGCGGGTCAGCCACATAGCGTCGCAGCAGCATGGCGTAGCCCAGATCATCGCGCGCGCTTTCAAACTGCGCCAGGGCGTCTGCATTGTCAGGGTCCTCGCGCAATTGCATCATCGCGTCATAAGCCAGGACGCCGTTCTCGATGCGGGTTTCCGCCTGCCCGACCAGCGGCAAAATGCCTTCCACCTCCCCATCCAGAGACCGGGTCGAGATCAGGCCCAGCACCCAAGGGATGCTGATGGCGTGTTCGGTCTCCTGGGTATCCCGATTGGGAAAGCCTATCAGCGTCAGGGGCGCCGGCGCGGGTTCGGTGTGCCACATGGCCTCCAGCGCTGCGAGTTTCATTTTCTGGTTGTCGGTCAGCGCATAACCGCTCTCATCACCCAGCACCACGACAGACAGCGCGCTCGCCAGACCAAACGCAGCGGCGACCGTCATCGAGCGTTTGGCGAAGCCCACAAAGCGACGGTTGAGCAGGAAAAAAGCCGAGATCGCCAGAACGAAGAGCGCGCCAGTGACATAGCCGGCGGACACGGTGTGCACGAATTTCGCCTGGGCGACCGGGTTAAAGAGCACCGCCATGAAGTCGGTGACTTCCATGCGCATGGTCTCGGGATTGAACTCCGAGCCCACCGGGTTCTGCATCCAGCCATTGGCGATCAGAATCCAGAGGGCGGAAAGATTGGTGCCCAGCGCCATCAACCAGGTGGCGGCCAAGTGCCCGTGCTTGCTCATCCTGTCCCAGCCAAAGAAGAACAAACCCACCAATGTGGCTTCCAGAAAGAAGGCCATCAGGCCCTCAATCGCCAGCGGCGCCCCGAACACATCGCCCACATAGTGAGAATAGTACGACCAGTTCATGCCGAACTGGAATTCCATGGTGATCCCTGTGGACACGCCCAGCACGAAGTTGATGCCGAACAGCGTGCCCCAGAACTTCGTCATGTCCCGCCAGACCTGTCGGCCTGTCATCACATATACGCTCTCCATGATGGCGAGTATGATGGACAGTCCAAGCGTGAGCGGTACAAAGAGGAAGTGATACATCGCGGTCAGCGCAAACTGCCACCGCGACAACTCCACAACGGTCATATCGACCATTTCACCCTCCAAGGCTTTAAAAGAAGTCGTTAAATGAGTACGCCCGAAAGCGCAGTAGCCGCATTTATCTGGCAAGAACGTTAGTTTGTATCGTCTGCACGGTGTCGCATGGGACGAGGCGCCGCAGTCAAAATCGGGCAAGGGCGTGTATGTCGCAGGCCATGAGCACTACTGAATTGTCAGCCGACGCCGAGAAAACCGCCAGCAAAGCCCGCAAGGCCGAGCTCGGCGTCTTGCTGAAAGCATGGGGCGAGCCCGCGACTGCTTTGACCCGTCAAAGCATGGCTTTCGGCGCGGCCCAGTACGCCGTCTTTGTGGGCTTCGCCTGGGGCGCAGCCTGGGCGGTCAGCGCCCTGGTCAATAACAGCGCAATCTGGCCCGGCCTGCTCCTGGCTTTGGCGTGCGCAGGCATACGGGCGGCGTGTCAGGCGGCCGAAACCCGCACCGGCGTCGAAGCCAGCCTGAAAGTGCGCCAGAGCGTGCGCGCCCTGGCGGCGCGAAAGCTCGCAGCCCTTGGGCCGGGTTACACCGAACGTTTTGATTCCGGGGAAACCACCTCCGCCCTGATTGACGCCGTGGACAAGCTGGATGGCTATTATGGCCGCTATCGCCCTTTGATGGGCGTGGTCATGGTCGGCCCGTTGATCATCATGGCGGCGGCGTTCAGCGCCAGCTATATCGTCGGCCTGATCTTTCTGATCACCGCGCCCTTGCTGATCGTCTTCATGGCGCTGGTGGGCGCAGGCGCGGCCGCGGCCTCCAAGGACCAGCTCACCACGTTGCAGAGGCTGGCGGGACGGTTCAACGATCGTTTGCGCGCCCTGGAAACCCTCAACGCCTTTAATGCGGTGGAGCGCGAGCGGGACGGGCTCGCCCAGGCGTCCGAAGATTTTCGGCGACGCACGATGAAAGTGCTGGCGATGGCGTTTCTGTCGTCTGGCGTGCTGGAGTTTTTTGCGGCGCTCTCGGTCGCTGGGTCTGCGATCTATATCGGCTTCTCGCTTCTGGGCGAGATGCCCTTTAGCACCGGCGAAACCATCACGCTGCAGACCGGCTTGTTCTGTCTGGTCCTGGCGCCAGAGTTTTACATGCCCTTGCGGCGCTTGTCGGCGGCCTATCATGATCGCGCTGACGCGGAAGCCGGGGCCGAAGCGCTCGCTCCGTTCATGACCGACGCTGAGCCAGACAGCGAAACCCGGCTCACACAGCAGGCCATCGCCCCCGCGACCGCCGCCTTAAAATCGATGGACACGCCGCCCGCGATCAAGTTTGTCCAGGCCGGTTGCGTCTATCCCGATGGTCGCTTGGGGCTTGCCCCGCTCAGCTTTGAAGCGCCGGCAGGTAAAATCACCGCCCTGTGGGGACCGTCCGGCGTGGGAAAATCCACGGCGCTGAAGCTCTTGATGGGCTATGCGCCGCATACGGACGGCCAGATTTTCATGGATGGCGATGAGCTCAAGGCGCCTCTGATCGGACAAGCCGCCTGGATCGCGCAGCGCCCGCATGTGTTTTTCGGAAGACTGATTGACAATATCAGCCTGTTTGATCGCTCAGTGCCTCTTGATCGCATCCAGAGCGCAGCGGAAACCGCCGGCGTCATGGATTTCGCCGCCAGCCTGCCTGAAGGCCTTCAAACTAAGGTCGGTGATCAGGGTTACGGCCTGTCGGGCGGTCAGGCGCAAAGACTGGCGCTGGCGCGCGCCTGGGCGGTGGATATGAAACTTGTGCTGCTGGATGAACCCACAGCCCATTTGGACGGCGAAGCGGAAGCGCGCTTTCTCGCCGCGCTCAAGCGCATCAGTGAAGGCCGCACCGTGATCATCGCCACCCACAGCCCCGCCGTACGTGAGGCCGCAGACCAGGTGATCACGCTCGAGACTGAGGGCGCATCATGAAGGATCTGCGCTTTTTTCTCGCCCTGGCGCGCCCGGACCGCTGGTGGCTTCGCCTGGGCGCCGCCCTGTCCGCTCTGACGCTCCTGGCCGGCATCGGTCTGCTCTCATTATCAGGCTGGTTCATCACCGCGTCTGCAGTCGCGGGACTGGCGGGAGCCGGTCGGGCGTTCAACTATCTGTTCGCCTCCGGCGGTGTTCGCGGCTTTGCTATGGGGCGCACCGTCGGACGCTATGCCGAGCGCATGGTCACCCATGAGGCGACCTTCCGGATTTTGTCGCGCCTGCGGCTCTGGGTGTTCGAAACCGCTGCGCCCCTGGCGCCCGCTCGTCTGGGCCGTATTCGCGGCGGGGATCTGCTCTCCCGCGTCACCCAGGATGTCGACGCGCTGGATGCGCTATATCTGCGCTTTGTCACGCCGGTCACCGCCGCGCTGGCGGGCGCGCTCTTCACCAGCGTGCTGCTGGCGCTTCTGGCGCCGGCGGCGCTTCCAGGCGTTTTGGGCGTTTTCGTTCTGGCGAGCGTGATCCTGCCCTTGAGGGTCGCGAAATCGGCGGGCGCGGCTGGGGAAACCCTGACGCACAGCGCCAGTTCCATGCGCGCCGACGCCGCAGACCTGGTCTCCGGACTGGCGGAGCTGAAAGCCTATGGGGCCGAGCACCGCATTATCGGCCATCTCGAACAGTCCAACGCCGAGTGCGTCGCCGCCCAGCGCGACATCGCACGAATTTCCATGTTCAACAGCGCGCTGCTTGCGCTGTCCGCTCCCGCCAGCTTTGTGCTTGGCTTCGGCCTCGCGGCGGCGTCAGGCGCGGCAGCCCCCATATCGGCATTGGCGGGCTTTGTCGCCTTCGCGCTCTTTGAAGCCGCCGCGCCCCTGGTTCAGGCGGCAGAGCTTTACGGCAAGACCACAGCCTCCGCCCGGCGGCTGAAGACGCTGACGGAAATCCAGCCTGCCGTGAGCGATCCCGCTTCGCCTCAGCCCTTGCCGGATCGCTGGGATATTGAGGTGAAGGGGCTTCACTTCAGCTATCCTGATACCGACACGCCCGTGCTGCGCGACGCCAATCTGAGCCTGCCCGAAGGCGGTCGGCTGGCGCTCGTTGGCGCCTCCGGCGCCGGCAAGTCGAGCCTGATCAAACTCCTGATGCGCTTTTATGCACCGCAATCAGGCGAGATCAGCCTGGGGGGAACAGCGCTTGATGCGCTCGCCATTTCAGACACGCGCAGCCGCTTTGCACTGGTTGACCAACGCGCGGAGCTGCTGTCGACCACCATTCGCGCCAATTTGCGCCTCGCAAATCCAGAGGCGAGCGAAGACGAACTCTGGCACGCACTTGAACGGGCGCGGGCGGCGGATTTCGTGCGCAAGCTTCCAGACGGACTGGCGAGCTGGACCGGTGAGCTCGGCGGTCTGGTGTCAGGCGGGCAGGCGCGCCGGATCGCGTTGGCGCGCGCCTTCGTCAAGAACGCACCGGTGCTGTTGCTCGACGAACCCACAGAAGGGCTCGACGCGGATACGGAAACCGACTTCCTGAATGCGCTGGATGACTGGCTGGATGAAGACGCGCGCCGCAGCGCGCTGATCGTCACCCATCGCGCGCGGCTGCTGGAGCGCGCCTATCAAGTCGCGGTTCTTGATCAAGGCGAGATCGTTGCAGAAGGCCCCGTTCAAAGCGTCAGACAGTCGAGCCCGGCCTTCAAGCGCCTTTTCCCGAACGCCTAGTGGCCAGGAGGCGGCGGAGGCGGAGGCGGCGGGAGGGGGCGGTCATCATTGCCAACGCCGGGGTCGACCACCACCCGCTCCCCAGTCTTTTGATTTCTCAGCACTATCTGATATCGATATGTAAAGAAACACTGGCACTTATCGACAACAACAACGCTCTGCCGCCCTTCATCACCGAAGGACACTTCAAAGTCTGAGTCTTCAGGCATCACAGCGATGCCATCCCAAACCTTACCGGCCAATTCGAAGCGCTCGAACTCCCAACCCGCGGTCATGACGACAAAGATCATTTCGGTGGGAAAATCGATAAAGAAATTGCCGTCGCGTTCACCCACATAGGCTGTGTGAGTCTGAACGAGCTGCCCATCAATTTCACTGATAGACGGATCGACATACACTGCGATGTGACGCACATCGCGTGCGCTGAACCCCAGCGCTTTGAAACGCTCGGCCTGTTTTCGTACACCGCTCATGTCAGCCCCCTTGAGAAAACTCAGCCTCGACGGTGTTCGCCTGATCAATTTCGGACCAGAACGCCAAGAACGAGCGTCGAGCGTAGCCACGCTCCTCTAAAGACTGTCTTACAGCGAGCGCCCGGCTGACATCACCCAGACTCCAGGCGATGCGGGCTTCAAGTTCATCTGAATACATTGGGCGCGGGGCACTCATCAGACCCAATTGATTCAAGGCGGAACGATACATCGTGTTCGCCTCGTCCAACTGACCCAACGCGTTCAGAGCTTCAGCGCGCACAAAATAGGCTTGCGCCAGATAAGGACGCGCCGTTTCAAAACCAGCCGCCACAGACTGCTCGCCGGTGCTGACGGCCTGGGTCGCGTCGAGCACGGCTGACTCATATGATTGCGCTTGCAGTGCGAGCGTCGCCGACAGGGTCAAAGAAGCCGAACGGCTGAGATACCGGCCGTCATTTTCACCGTTTTCGTTTGTCCGCGCCGCCAGGCGACGCGCCTCTCCGATCAGCAATTGCGCCCGTATCAGATCATCGCGCATCAAGGCGAGTTGCGCTCGATGGAAAATCAATCCCACATAAAATCGCGCGTATCGGTCATTGTCAGGCGACCCAGCATAAAGCGTGCTGGCCCTGTCCAGAGCCTGATCCAGCAACTGCGCGCCTTCCTCGTCCTCGCCCATATCCGTTGCAAGGCTTGCGATTTCTGCTTGCGTATGGGCGATCCTGTACAGCGTGCGGGAATCGCCTGGCGATTGGGCAAGCTGTTCTTCATACAGCGCCAGTTGATGCTCACGGCTGCTACGCGCCTGGGCGACGTCGCCCATTTCACGCCGGGCGTCAGCAAGCCAGCCCAGGGCGTTGCCAAGGTCGGCCACCTGCACCACGCCCTCTTGAACCAGCCCGTCTCCAAACCGCTCGGCCGCCTGTGAAAACAGGTCCGCAGCCGATGGAGCGTTGCCGCTCTCCAGTTCGATGACCCCCAGGTTTAACGCCGCATACCCCCGTTCAGCCTGGTAACTGAGATTGTCCGGCTCGCGCTCCATCAACAGGTCCGCCATCTGTGCGTATATGTCGAAATAGCGCTCGGCAGTCATCAGATCGCCGCTGCGATAGGCCTGATTGCCGACCCAGTATGCGGACTGCGCATGGTCGTAAACGCGTTGCATATTGGCGGGCGACCGGTCCAGAAGCGCTTGGGTCAGCCCATAGGCGGCTGTGAACGCTTCACGGGCGCCCGCTGGATCGCCATGCACGTCACGCGCCTCGCCGATCAGATTAAACAGACGTGCGCGACGCCCCAGTTCATCATCGGACAGGCCTGCTGCGGACGCCGTCAGATAGGTCTCGGTCAGATCGTCCGCCAGCCGGATCAAGGTCTCGCGCCGCGCGGTATTGGGCAAGTGTTGCGTGATGTCCGTGAGAAGGCGGCTTGAGAACGCCTTGGCGGCCTCCGCCTCCTCTTGGTGGGCGCTGATCTGGTCGGCTTGCCAGACACTGACGCCCAGCATCACTGCGCAGGCCGCCGCAAGCCCGGTCGCGAGCGGTCGGCGCACGACCGAACTGACCGCGCTGGACACCAGCGTCGCAGACGGATCCGTACTGCATTCATGCGCGATCTCGTCAGCTAGATGCTCAAGGCTCATCGTATCATTATAGAGCGCGCCAATGACCGGCGGGCGCGGCAAGGTCCAGAACGCGCCATTGCTGCGTCGCTCCGCCCGGAGCGCCATGGGCAGCACAGGCCGCTCGCTTTCGAGGCCCACCACATGAACGTGGTGCATGCCGTTGGACCAGACAAAATCTTCCAGAAAATTATTGAGCGGCTGGCACTTCAACGATGCGGGCGAGCACAGCACGATCAGGCGCGCCTTTTTCTCGGCGACACCGACCTCTGCAGACATGACGACGCGCACACCCCTGTCGAGCAGGGCCTGTCGCAAGCTCTTCGCGGACGCTTCGTCGGCGCTCGCGGCGGCGATGATCACCAAGGGCTGCTTACTGGCGTTCAATGGTCCACGTCCTGAAAAGTGAAATGGCCTCAAGCCCTTTTGTACAGACTCTTGGTCAATTGATAAGCGGCAGGATTAACAGGAGTTTTCACAACGCCTGTCAGGTATTACGCGCAGTATCGCCTATTAGGGGAATATAGGCCAGCCCCAAGATTATCCACACCTAACGTCAAGCTGTTGAATTAATATGTCGAATTGAATTACCAGAAACATTTTCAAGACTTTGGCCAAGACCTGAAAAATCATCTGTCAGGGCACTTAAACCCTCGCAAACATTTCATTTTTTACTGTGGAAAGGTGTGAAATCGACATTGCTTCCACTCAGGTCGTTCCAGGACTGTCCTGAGGGAGAGTGGTACGGGCGGTCGGACTCGAACCGACAAGGGCTTGCGCCCGGGGGATTTTGAATCCCCTGCGTCTACCAATTCCGCCACGCCCGCACGCATGTCGACGCAAGCGCTGTATATGCCTTGAATTTTACGCTTGGTCGACCCTGGTTTTCAGTTCCATGGGCGTCGCCAGTTTCGGCGCGATCCGCCGCTGAGCTGGATGGACGATTAGCGCTGCGCCGACTAAGACAGGCACGCTTCTCCTCCCCAAGGGTTATACGTCATGGTGCAATTCCAGCAGGATGAAACCGGCTCGCAAGACACCGGCCAATCGCAGCCCCTCAGCCTGACTGCGGCGCTCGCGCGCATCGCGCACGACGCGCCCGATGAGGGGCTGACTTTGGGGGCGTTTAGCGACGCGCTCGGCGAACGGGTTTTTGGCGCCTTGCTGTTTGCGCTCGCCATACCGGTCTGCATGCCCTTTCTTTATGGCGTCCCGCAGATTGTCGCCCTGCCCATGATGGCCATCGCCTTGCAAATGGCCAGCGGACGCGCACATCCCTGGATGCCGAAAAGCTTCCGCGATCGCCAGCTGGACAAACCCGGGCTGGTTCGCATCGCCGGCTGGTCACGCAAATGGTTCGGGTGGCTGGAAGCGCTGGCCCGCCCCCGTCTGAGCGCTCTGTCAGGGCCTATGGCGGAGCGCTTCGTAGGCGGCGTCTTCGTGCTGTTCTGCGCCTCCATTCTCATCCCCCTTCCCGCCACCAACACGACGCCAGGCATCGCCATCGCCATCGCCTCGATCGGCCTGATCACCCGTGACGGGCTGCTGGTGCTGGCTGGACTGGTGCTGGGCCTGCTGTGGGTCAGCCTTCTCGTCATCGGCTTCACATTCTTTGGAGCGGCGTTTCTTGATATGCTGAAAACCTTCATACTTGGGATGTTCGGCGCCGGGGGCTGATGCTGCGTCTCCCTGTCGCTCAGTCAATCGCTCGCCCAGCCCCTCCTCGCATTCTAGGTTTGCATTCATGACAGCGTTTCAAACTCTCGCCGACAGATGGACTCGCCCCGATCAATGGCCGCTCATCGGCGCGCTGGTGTCCGCCGCCCTGTTGGCCGGAGCGTTCGGTTTTGAAGTCATCGGCCGGTATCCCCCGTGTCCGCTGTGCATCGAACAACGCTGGGCGCACGCCTATCTTCTGATGGCTGGGCTGATCACATTCGCCGCCCTTCACGTCCTCAAACCCGCCAATGCTCTGTTCGCCCGCGCAGCCAGCGCGCTCATCGCGGTGCTGGCCGGGTTCAGCGCCTGGGTGGCGGGCTATCATGCGGGGGGCGAGTACGGCTTCTGGCCGTTGTCATGCCAAGCCGGTGATACGACCTCGCTGAGTGTGGATGCGCTATTGAACTCGCTGAACACGCCGACCAATGTCGTGCTGTGCGACGAGCCGGCCTGGACCCTGCTGGGCGTGTCCATGGCGGGCTATAATGTGTTGATCAGCGCTATCGTGATGCTGATCTCGATCCTGGTGGTGTTCCGCAAACCGTATCGGAGCGTATGATGTCTCGTCCGCAAACCCGCAAAACCATCCGGCGCCCCGGTCGCAAGACCGACGCCTCCCGCATTGAATCCATGGTGCGTGTGGATCATGCGGGGGAATATGGCGCGGTGGCGATCTATCAAGGCCAGCGCGCGGTGTTCAAAGGCCGGCCCGACAAGGCCCGCATCGCTAGCCAGCTGGTTCATATGGAAGCGGACGAGCAGCACCATCTGCAGGCTTTTGATGATCATATCCTGAGCGGCAAGGCGCGCCCGACCCTGCTGGCTCCTTTGGCCAATCTGGCAGGATATGCGCTTGGGGCCGGGACGGCGCTGCTGGGCGAGAAAGCCGCCCACGCCTGCACCGAAGCGGTCGAGGCGGTGATTGAAGGGCATTATGATGAACAGGTGCAGGAACTGCGCCTCGCCGGGCAGGATGAGCTGGCGGATCAGTTCGCCCAGTTCCGCGATGAAGAGATCGCGCACAAGGAGCTCGCCGTTGAGGAAGGCGCCAAGGACGCGGCCGGCTATCCGGTGCTCTCTGCGCTGATCACCGCCGGCTGCCACGCCGCGATCGCGGTGTGCAAGCGGGTCTAGCGCTCCAGCGCCTTGAGCCGCTCCACGGCGACCATCTTGTCGATGGCGGCTTTCACATACGCATCGAGTTTGGAGCCGTCTGCGTAATCCGCATCCGTTGTGAAATGCACGCGGCGATCGGTTTTGAGTTTGGCGGTCTTTTCAGCACTTTTGACGTCGCCGGCAGGATGCACGGCGATGGACACGCCGCCTTGCTCCTTCACCGTCCGCATGCAGGGCACATCGGTATCGCCATCGCCGATATAGATCATATTGCGGAAGGGGACGGGCCGATCATCCTCAGGCACATAGGCGTTCACTTCGGTATGGTCTGACAGATCCAGCGCGCCCTTGTTGATGCGGAACAGGAACTGGGTCTTGTTGGTGTAATTCACCGCCGAAGCCGCCCAGACCGGCACGTCATCCGCATTATATTTGAACTCGCTGGCGAAAATGGCGTCAAACTGATCGCCGACCGCGCTGGCGGCGATCATCTCTTTGAGCCCGGACGAGATAATGTAATGCTCGATCCTTACCTCGCGCTCGGCGCCATAGGCCCGCAAACGCTCAAACCAGCCTTCGGCCACGCCCGGAAAAAAGCCGACGGACGCGCCGTGACGTTCAATGTCTTCACGCCGGAACCGCACATCTTCACGCTGGGCGGCTTTCACCATCTCGTGCATGTAAATCAGGATATTGTCCGCGCCCAGCCGCGCCGCCTCGCCGTTCACGCGCGACCAGAACGCGCCGATCTGCTCACCGATTTCGGGGATGAAGGAATGCTCCTGCATGGAGCCGGGACTCAGCGTGCCGTCAAAATCATAGGCGATGGCGATGGTGGGGGTGCGGGTCATGGATGGGGATGAAACCTGTTCCGGGTCCGTTGGCAAGAGCGCAGGACGCTAGGCCTCAAGCTCCACATCCCAGTAGAGATAATCGAGCCAGCTTTCGTGCAGGTATTTGGGCGGGAAACGCCGCCCCTGAGCCTGTAATTGGTGCTGGCTGGGTCTGTCCACATCCTTCAAGAGCGGCATCTTGGCTTCACGCGGCGTACGACCGCCTTTTTTGAGATTACACGGCGCACAGGCGGCGACAATGTTCTCCCAGGTGGTGCGGCCGCCATAGGCGCGCGGCGTCACATGATCAAAGGTCAGTTGGTCGATATCGTCCGCGCCGCAATACTGACAGCGGAACCCGTCACGCAGAAAGACATTGAATCGGGTGAAGGCGGGCGGGCGGTTCTGGCTGACATAATCGCGCAACGCCACCACCGACGGCGCCCGGATCGATCGCGACGGGCTGCGGATTTCCGTGGCGTATTCAGACACGATGTCCACACGCTCGAGGAACGCCGCCTTGATGGCGTCCTGCCAGGGCCAGGTGGACAGAGGATAATAGGATAGCGGCTGGAAATCCGCATTCAGGACAAGGCAACGAAGATCGGTAGGCGCCGTCTTAAAGACTCGCATGACCGCCCCCGCAAAAACGCGCCGGGCGACGCAGATTCAGGGTCTGACCCCTTTGATATGCAAGCGCTATCTTGAAGACGCGCCTCCCTCTAAGCCTTGGGGCCGCTCCTTACAGCGAATCAGCGACCCGATCCTTGCGACGGCTGAGACTAACCCTGTTCATGTAACAGCGCCATGACGCTGGCTCGACGCTTGTTTGACAATCACGCCTGACCGCGCAGGCGCCCTGAAAACGCCGCCTCCATGAAATGCCGCCCCAGCTCCAGCCCGTCCGGGCCGATGGAGTGGGGAATGCCTCTGGAGATATGAAACTGGGCCCCGTGCCCCGCTTCGGCAAGCCCCTGGGCCGCCATCAGCGTCATACCCACCGGCAAGACATCATCACTGTCGCCATGGATCAGCATGATCGGCGGCTTGGCGGTCATTTCAGATTTCAGCCGCTCAGGGCCCGGCAAGGCGCCCGAATACCCAATCACCCCAGCAGGGGCGACCTCGCGCCGAAGCGCGGTGTGCAGCGCCATCATTGTGCCTTGTGAAAACCCGATCAGAACGAGGTTTTCCGCCGTCACCTCCCAGCGGTTCAGCTCGGAGCGGACAAACTGTTCCGCCGTGGCGTGCGCCGAGCGCACCCCCTGCTCCATCAGCGCCGGGTCAAGACGCGAAATCGGAAACCATTGATACCCGCCGGGCGCGCCGGGCACGGGTTCGGGCGCGTCGGGCGACGCCCAGGCCACATCCGGAAAATGCGGCGCCCAATGCTGGGCGAGCCCCGCGAGGTCGGCGCCATTGGAGCCATAGCCATGAAACAGGATGACCAGCTTCTTCGCCTGCCCGGATTTGGGCGCAATGCGCGGACCGTCGATCAAGATCATGGAATGCGTCCCTCTGATGTGTGCTGCGCGATCATAGAGCGCTGACCGGGCAGGAAAACCCCAAGTCTCGCACTCACATCAGCGCAGTGATATCAAACGCGCATGAGCGCTTTTCTGACCCGTTTCGCCCCCTCGCCCACCGGCTTCCTGCATCTGGGCCACGCCTTTTCAGCGCTGACGGTGTTCGAGGCTGCGCGAGAGGCCGGCGGGACGTGTCTGTTGCGGATCGAGGATATCGACACGACGCGCTGCAAGCCCAACTACGAGGCGGCGATCCTGGAAGACCTTCGCTGGCTGGGCTGTACCTGGCCCGAGCCCGTGCGTCGGCAGAGCGAGCATTTCGCCGCATATCACACCGTTCTTGAGCAGCTTCACTCTCAAGGCCTTGTCTATCGCTGCTTCAAGACGCGGCGGGAAATCGCCGAGGACATTGCGCGCGCCCCGCATCATCCCGGCGAAGGCCCTGAAGGCGTGATCTATCCCGGCCCGTCACAGCCGATGAGCGCGCAGGAAGAAGCTGAGCGTCTGGAGGCGGGCGACGCCTTTGCCTGGCGGCTCTCCCTCACCGCTTGCCGCGATCATCTGGGCGCGGAGTTTGACCGTCTGACATTCACCGAGACTGGCGCAGGCCCGGACGGCGAGACCGGCGAGATCCGCGCCCGCCCTGAAACGCTGGGCGATGTGATTTTGAGCCGCAAGGATGTGGGGACGAGCTATCATCTCGCATGCACTCATGACGATGCACTACAGGGCGTGAGCTATGTGATCCGGGGGGTGGACCTCTATTTCGCCACCCATCTGCATCGTTTGCTGCAGGCGCTGATGGGCTGGCCGGTCCCGGTTTATCGCCACCACCCTTTGATGCTCGATGAGCACGGCAAGCGCTTCGCCAAGCGCGATCAATCGCTCACCCTGCGGGCCTTGCGGGAGGCCGGCGAGACGCCCGAAAGCCTGCGCAAACGGGTGGGGCTCTAGCCGCCCGTCTGGCGCTTGCGCATGACGAACAGGGCCAGCGCGATAACGTTGAACACCGCCGCCATCACGAACGGCGCACCGGGGAACACCACGCCGCCCACGCCCTCTTCAAAGGCGAAGAAGAGCTGGGTGTAGATCAGCGGGCTGAGGATCAAGACGATCGACCCGAGGCCCGACAAGCCGCCCTGAAGCTCGCCTTGGGCGTCCGGCGGCACGCGCTCCGTCATCACTTTCTGGAGCGCAGGGCCTTCCATACCGGTGAACAGGGACGGCAGGATCCACAGATAGAGCACGAGCGGCGTGGGCGCCGTGGCGAGACCGATCAGCGCCACCGCTTCCAGCGCAAAGGCGATCCAGATCACCCGACGTTCGCCGATCCGCGGCATCAGAAGCGGCGTCACCACCGCCTGGCAGATCACAAAGAGTACGCCGTAAACCGCCAGGGAGACGCCGATCTGGCCTTCTGTCCAGCCAAACTTGGCGATGCCCACATAGGCCCAGACCGCCGGATACACAAAGCCGGCCAGCTGGGCGAGGAAATACACCCAGACCAGCACGCCCAGGCCTTCGGCGCGACGCAGCCGCATGAGGGTTGCGACAGGGTTGGACCGTTTCCAGGAAAAAGGCCGCCGATGTTCGGGCTTGAGCGATTCAGGCACCACGAACCAGCCATAAAGCGCATTGACGCCCGCCAGAGCAGCGGCGGCGAAAAACGGCGCGCGCGGGCTCAACTCGCCCAGCAGCCCCCCAAGCGCCGGGCCGAGCACGAAACCCGCCCCCATGGCCGCGCCCAGAAGACCGAACCGGCGCGCGCGCTGCTCTGGCGTGGAGATGTCCGCGATATAGGCGTTGGCGGTGGAATGGGTGGCTGCGAACACACCTGACAGCAAACGCGCGATGAAGAACACCACAAGGGCGTGCGCCAATCCCATCAGCAGGAAGTCGAACATCAAAGCGGTGAGCGACAACAGCAGCACCGGGCGCCGCCCGAACCGGTCCGACAAGCCGCCGATGATGGGCGAGAAGACGAACTGCATCAGTGCGAAAACAAAGGTCGCGAGCCCGCCCCAGAGCGCCGCCGCCCCCACGCCGCCGCCCGTCAACTCCATCAGGAGCGTCGGCAAAACCGGGATGATGAGGGCGAACCCCAGCGCATCAATGGCGACCGTGCCCGTGATGAAGACGGTGGCGGCGGCGCGGGGGGGCGGTTTTGCAGCGGAGGGCGCGTCAGAAGTCATGGCGCATCTATGCGCCCGGCTTTGCGTCAGGGCAAGCGACCGTTTCTCGACACTCAGCGCGCCTCGTCTCGTCGATATTGGCCGCTCGCCTGATCCCAGATCAGCGCGGGCGCCTGAACCCTCGCCGGAAGCTCCAGAGGTCGGCCCTGCTCCGCATAGGCGCGGATCTCATCGGCCAGGGATGGATCGGCATGGTCTGCAATCCACGCATAAAACCGGGAGACATCCGGACGCTCCACTCCCTCTGTGCGCGCTTCCCGCGCCAGATCCCGCATCAGGTCGTCAAGACCCAGCGCGCCATCCGACCGGCTTCTCAGCGCTTCGTTGAGCATCAAGGCGATCAACTCTCCACGGGTATAGCTCATCGCGGCGCGTTCATCATTGACGGCCCAGAGTTCCGCCATCTCGTCATGGGTCAAATCGCGATGCTCGGCATCCTGGTAGGCGGTGATCGCGGTGTTGAGCGTTTCAACATATTTGGCGTCGTCATAGAGCTCCGAGCGCCAGGCCATCTCCCGCGCATAATAATTGGTGAAGCCTTCCACGAACCAGCGCGTGCTGTGGGCGTCATCGCCGTCCGCGAGATAGAACAAGACGCCGTTCCAGTTATGGAAATACTCGTGCGCGACAATGTCCTGCAGGCTGGGGTGAAGCCAGGCGCCATCCGGCCCCAGCGACAGACCCGGACTGAAATAAAGCGCAAAGGCGTTGGTGATCGCAGTGCCGCCGAGCGCAAAACCATTCTCGACCACCTCGCCTGCGGCGCCATAGGCGATGAAATACCAGTCCCCCGCTTCGGCCGCCCCCTCAAACATGGCCCGTGTTTCAATCAGCGCCGGTTCGATCAGATCCAGCAGTGCGGCCGGTTCCTGCGAGGTTCCCGGCATGGGCAGCGCGCCCAGTTGCGCCCCGTCCTCCAGCGTATGAATCACACCGCCCGGCCCTGCTGCGAACAGGCTTTCGCGCAAACGCATCTGGGTCAGGGGTCCAGAGCGCTCGTCTTCGCCCGGACCAAAGGGAGAAAAGGCTTGCCAGCCCTGCGCATTCACCCCGGTCCAGCGCGTGGAGAGGGTGAGGCTGGTCGCCTCTTCATGCACAATATGGGTGGGCATGAAGACCGAAATGCCGGTGTAAAAAACAACACCTTCCGCGCTGACAATCGGCTCATAGTTGTCTACGTCCGACAGGGCCCCGGCGCCCTGGTGCAACTGATAGCTCAAGGACACACTGTCGGACGGGACATGCGTGATCCTGACCGAAAGCGTTTGCGGATCAAAAACCGCCTCGCACGGCTGCTGGCACACCGCCTCAAATCCGGAAAACCAGTCCGCTTCAGGATAGGTGAAGCCGAAATCGGTATCGAGATCGAGCACGCTCACGCCTGACGCCGCTCCCTGAAAGCGGATCGAAAGACCGAGCATCCCGGCGTTCGAGGCGTCAAATTCGAGGCAGAGATCGGGCTGGACTGCGGGCGCATCTGCACCCGCGCTACAACCCGCCAGCATCGCGGCGGCCATCGCCGCCACGATCGTACGCATGCGCATCATGTGGGCTTTTATCCTGACGGTTTACTCACGGGAGTCCAGACCCAGCACCTCTTCGAGGAACTCGGCCTGGCGACGGTAATAGAACAGCTGGTTGGACAGTTTGCGCCAGCCATGACCCTCGTCCGGGATGCGGATGTAATCTGCCCGCACACCGTTCTCGCGCAGGGTGCGCACCATCACTTCGGTCTCATAAATGTCGATGCGCGGATCCATGACGCCGTGGGAATACAGGACCGGCACATTGATCTGGTCCGCCTGACGGATCGGCGAGTTCTCTGTGTAGTAATCACGCCAGCGCTGTTCAGTGATGTCGCCATACTCGATCCGGTCTGACGCCTTGAGCGCAGGAGAGGCGATCTCGAGCGCAGTCACCCAGTCCGCGACACCGTACAGCGACGCGCCCGCGCTGAAATGTCCGGGGAAGTTCGCCAAGACCGCATTGACCGCATAGCCGCCATAGGAGCCGCCCACGACCGCAGCGCGCTCGGCGTCCACACGACCATCCTCAGCCAGCCAGTTGAGCATATCCACCAGGTCGGCGATGGATTCCAGACGGTTTTCGCGATCATCCAGCGTCACATAGGTGTGCCCAAAACCGGTGGATCCGCGCACATTGGGCTCAAAAACCGCCATGCCGCGATCCACATGGTACTGAACCACGGCGTCAAAAGTCGGGCGTGATTGCGCAGTCGGGCCGCCATGCACAAAGAAGACGACCGGCGGCAGCTGATCGTCTACGCGCGAACTGTCGTCGGGCAGATACAAAAGTCCTTGCAACTCCACCCCGTCGCGCGCGGTGATGCGCACATCTTCCGGGCGCACCAGACGGTCCGCATCCAGCCCCGCCATGGACGCTGTAAAGGTGTCAAAGACCTCGCCACTCTGCATGTCCCAGAGCTGGAAGCCGCCCGGCGTGCGCCAGCCGTTGACATTGATCAGGATGCGGCTGGATTGATCGGTGCAGCTGACGCCGTATACGCCCTCAGCCAGCGCCGGGATTTCAAGCGTTTCACCGCTCGCCAGATCTCTGACGTGCAGACGGGAATACCCGCCCTCATTCACGCTCCAGACCAGATAGCGGTCGTCTGGGCCGCATAAATCCACGCTTTCAATATCGTGCTCCGCCGTCTCGATGACGCTGAACGTGTTGGTCCAGACGTCAAACTTCATCAAGGCGCTGTATTCGCGCTCGCGATTGGAGACGAGATAGAAGCTTGAGGCATCGTCCTGCCAGGCGATCGAGCCGTGCGCGGCGCGGCGTTCGGGCGTGGAAATCGGCGTGAATTCGCCATTGGTCAGATTGAGCAGGGCGAGATCATCTGAATCCTCGCCGCGCGACTGACTCACTGTCACATAGCGGCCATCCGGAGACAGGGCGCCGGGATAGTTCGCAAACGACCCTTCATAGACCATCCGCCGGTCGCCGCTCTCGAGATTGGCGACATAGATGTCGAAATCGAGAGCGTTGCGCACGGTCGAGGCGAAGACGATGGTTTCTCCGTCAGCGCCGAAATCACCGAACACCCGGAAAGCGCCTGCTTCGGCGGGAAAGACCTGGCGCTCGTTCAAACCGTCTGCGGAAATGCGGTAATAGGCTTCTTGCTCATTTCCATCATTGTCGGCGCCATAGATCAGGCTCTCGCCGTCCGGTGACCAGCGAAAAAAGGTGATGCCATTGCCATAGGTCAGCCGCGTGGGCTGGCCGCCTTCCGCATCCATGATCCAGAGCTGGGGCTCGCCGGTGATCGACCAGCGAAACGCGGCTTTCGAGCCATCCGGAGACAGCTGCGCGCCCCCCGCCGCGCCGTTTGCGGCCAGTAGATAGCGCGCAATATCGGCAGGGTCTTCACCCGCCAGACCAATGCTGACGGCTTCATCGCTCGGGGATATGGCCTCCAGGCTCTCGTCATAGCCTGACTGGCCGCCCGCTGTTTGAGCGAGCGCCGATGCGCCCATGAGCGTGGCGCCCGCAAGCAAAATTGAAAGCAAATGTGTCATGGCGTTCCCCGATCTTCGCGTCTGGCACGAAGTGTACGGGCAAACGTTCGGATCAGGAAGCTGTCCCGTATCGGGGCCTAAAAGCCATACAACAGCGAAACATCAAGACGCGTATCAGTCGGCTCAAATCCAGGTTCAGTTTCAAACTCGTGTTCAATATGAAGCCCGGTCTGCACCGCCCAATGACCAAACAGGCGATTGGTCAGGGTGAAACGCTGATCGATCTTGGAGCCGCCCCCGCCATAGACCGTGGTCTTGGATTCAAAACGGCTGGTGTCGCTGAACTGAAACGTCAGGTCAGACGCAGCTTCGGCCACCCAATCGCCCAGCGTCTCCCCATCGCCGGCGCGCTCGCGCCAACGGTGACCAACGCCAGCGCGCAGTTCCAGGCCCAAGCGGTCGCCGTCAATGGCATGCCAGACCGCGCCCCCTGTCGCAAAGGCGGACTGCTCATAAGCGCCAACCAGATCGCGCTCATACGAACCGCCCGCATAATAGCCATATCCTGAATCCAGCGCGCGCGAGATGCGGCTTTCCGCCAGCCAGTTGTCGCGGCTGGTCCGATCGCCATTCTCGGTCAGGAAATATTCAAACTGATTGTCTACGCGCCAGCCATAGGGCAGTTGACGATCGAGCTCGACAGCTAAAGAGAAGTCCACGAGTTCGGAATTGCCGTTCTCCACCTGAACACCCGCGCGAACATGGCCGGACCAGAGCTCGCCATGCAAAGCCCGGATCGGCGCCGCCAGCCACCCGCCAGATCCTTCAGGCGCGCCCGAGAGCGCCACCGGCGCGCCGCCCAGGGAGCGATGCGCGTGTTCAGGTTCCGCGTCAGTCTCTGGGGTTGCTGCTGGAGCAGGTTGGGGCTCGGGTTCCGGCAAGGGCCAGTCGCTAAGCGCGCCGGCTCGGTCAGGCAAATGCGCGATCACATCAGCATGTACGGCCGCCCGTCCGCCCGGAACCAGAACCGCTACCATGTCTGCGGTTTCCACAAACATCGCCTCGTCAATACCGCGCCGGTCCGCTTCAGCCAGCAGATTGCGGTAGGCGGGCGGAATGTCGGCGAAAGCCGAAGAGGTCGAGACGACCATCGCCAGGCCGGCAAGACCCGATTGGAATACTGAAACCATGTGCAAGCCTGCTATTGCGTACGCGTTACGGGACCAGGCGTGAACCAGCACACAGTCTGGCTGTCACCCACTTGCAGATCCGGCCAACCGTCCGGGCAGTCGTCAGAAAAGGCGTTATTGAGCCTGGCGTCCTCTTCAGCGCATGCATTCCTGCTAAGCGTCAGTTCGAGCTGATCACCGTCAACACGCCACTCCAACCGCACCTCTGCCGTGCAAAACAGAAGGTCCTGCCGAAGCACGGCGTCGCCCGCATTGGGACCTTCACCGAAGAACACAGAGCCAAACTCACCCAGGTCATAGCTTTGACCCGCCGGAGTAACCGCAGCATCGCCCGGATTGGCCAAGACCCCGCTCAACAACAGTCCGATGATCCACGCACTCATGCTCGCCCCCGCCTCGCTCAATGAGGCGCAAGGCTGACACGGCCAGAGTTAAGATCACGCTTATCTGCGCGAAGCCGCACGCAGAGACGGGGCGTTGTCGCCCTTATTCGATCCGGGTGATCCGCCAGGCGAGATCGCCGCCATCAGGCCCGAGCCAGCATACGCCTGTGGCTTCCCAGTCGCCGCCGACCGAGGTGATGTCCTCACCGATCGGGTAATCAGGCCAGCTGCGGCATTCGGGCCGCTCTCCCCACGGATCCATCCAGAAAATATCGGCGTCCACATAAAAGCGGCCGTTATTGGATTCACTCCATTCTGTCGTCCAGGGATCACTGCCCATGGCGTTCTGAATGCCAGAGACCGTGACCGACCCTCCCTCCTCAAAGCGGATGGTGGCGGTGTCGCCGACCCGCGCGAAATCGGTGTTGCGGGTCGCGACGGCCTGGAACACCTGACCCGCCGGGCCGTCATTGGCGAAGGCGCAGGGCGCCAGAAGGCCCAGCGCTACGCTGGCGATGATCATCTGTTTCATGAGTGTTTCCTGTTCCTGCCGAACGAAAGTGGGAGAGACCCGGGCGCTATTGCGTCCGCGTGACCGAAAGTACGTTGGGGTTGGTGATCCAGCACAGGTCCGTGGGTTGCGCGCTGGCCCCGACTTCAAGGTCTGGCCAGGACTCGCATTGGACCTGGCGCTGCCCCTCCGCGAGGAGCTGCAAGGCGGGCGGCGGCGGCAATTCATCGTCCTCAGAGCCTGGATCGGCGTCATCGCCCAAAATGGAGATCCGGCCCCCATCGGCATACCAGGTCCCGGTCCCGCCGGGTTGATCCGCGCCGCCAATGCCACTTTCGGTATAGCTGTCGATCAGACCGTCACCGAAGGAAAACAAGATGGTCCCCCCGAAGACCGGCGCAGTGTTTCCGAACTCGACCTGATAGATCTGGTTGAGCGGCGATGCGCTCTCATCCTGCCGGGCGAGCGCGTTCCCGCTTGTGACCGCTGCTGTCAGCGTCAGGCCTATGGCTGCACCACAGATCGTTCTCAATCTCAAAGGCATGCCGTCTTCCCCCATGCAGACTTGCTGGGCACAGACTAGACGACAGGTCTTTAAGATCAGATGAGCGTTGCGCGATTGCGCGCTTTAATCGCGAACGCGGCCGGCGCCATCAAATGCGCCATGGTCATAGCTGACGATCCGGGTGAGCTTCCAACCGTCCGCATCCTGACGCCAGACATGCAGGAACTGCCCCTGCCCGTGCGGCGCGTCCGCGCCATAATTGATGAAGGCGTGCCAGCCCGTCTGGATCGCGCCATACCCCGGCACCGGCCAGACTTCGATGGAGCCGGGCGTCAGCTGACGCTGGAAATTGCCGCAGATCGAGGAGTTCACGGCTTCAATCAGCGCGGCGCGATCCAGGATCAGGCCGTCCACATCATGATAAAACTCGATCTCTTCGGCGATAAAAGCGCCGAACCCCTCGCCATCGCAGGAATTGAACGCCTCAAACACGTCTGCATCCAGCGCGGTGACCGTCTCCAGCAAGGAGGGGGGCTCACCCGCATCCGGCGCAGGCTGGACGATCATCAGGGCGGCGGCGAGTAGCATGGACATCTTATAGCTCCCGGTCAGATCCGCTGAGCTTGACGTATTCGAGCCCGGCGAGACAGCAAAAGCGCCTATCTGGAAGATGTCTTTTTCGTCAGGTTTGCGTTGGGGAAGGAGTATGTGAACGCCCGCACAAACCCCAATGCGCTGGCTGGCGCCGCGACCTGGCGAGGCAGGGCCTCTCCCCTGTTGTCCGAGGTTGTCCGAGGCTGTTCGATCTATTCGGCCCGCTGAGACGGAGCCTCGTCCTGAGCCCGCGCCTCGGCGGTCTCGGCATCCTGTGAGACCAGCCGCGCCAGCAGATCAAAATCAATCTCTGACACCTGCTCGATCACCGCTGCCGTCAGATCAGCGGCGGGCGCAAGTCCGAGCGCTTGAAGGTCAGCCCTGTCGGCGATCTCGACCGCTTGCGCCTCGGCCACGCGCCCCAGGCCCAGACGCGCGATGGAACGCGCCATGCCGCGGGCATAGATGCGAGCGCGCGCCGCCTCGGCCTCGCTCATCTCCCCTGACGCCAGGCGGCCCTCGATCTCCGCCAGAGCGCGTCCGTATGGCGGCCAGGCTTCTGCGACCGCGCTCAGGTCTGCGCCGGAGACAGAGGTCTCACCATCGGCGTCCGTGCCGGCATACCGGCTGAGATACATCGCCACGTCCGACAGGGCGGCGCTGTCCGCAGTGCGCCAGTCATGGGCGGTCAAGCCGTTCTGGAGCGCCCCCGCCCCATCGCTGATCACCAGGGTGGGCGTCCCGAAACTCTCGCTGACGCCAAAGCGCTGAAGCTGGTCCTGATTGCGATGACGCTGGCCCACATCCACGCGCACCAGAACGTAATGATCTGCGATCAGGCTCGACAGCTGCGCATCGTCTTCGAGCTTGGCGGCCAGCCCCCGGCTGTCATGGCACCAGTTCGCGCCAAACAGGATCAGGGCCTGCTTGTCCTCATCGCGCGCTTGCGCCAGCGCGGCGTCGATGACGGTGTGGGCGTCAATGTCCTGCGGATAAAGGTCCACAGACTGGGCGTGAACGCCAGACCCTGTCGCCGCTCCGAGTAACGCAGCACTCAGAAACACCTCTCGCCAACGCATAACCCGAAGCCCTAGCGCGTGCGCGTAGCGCTGACGTGAGCCCCGTTCGTAGGCAACCAGCAAGGATTCTCAATGCTCTCGCCCACATCAACATCCGGCCAGGATTCACAAATAGAATAGTAATCGTCTTGAAGGGACACTTCATAAGCACCCGACGAATTCTTGGACACCAGCCCCACATTACGACCGACTCCGAACCCTTGACCGTGACTACAATCCAACATGATGCTGCCGCTGCCTGTATCACTATTAACCTCAATACTCAGATCACATTCCACTGGTACAGAGCCCGGTTCAGGATCTGTTATTGTCACGCTATAGCCTTGCGGACTCTCAATTTGCATTCCGTCAACGCCCATAACGCTAACCGCTACAGATGCGATAATTAGCAATTTCATGTTTAAACCCCTGATCAAACTGTCTGAGCAACGCTGCATATCAAGACATGGCAGTCTTTAAGAATGTGTGAGACCGTATCGTTTCCTTGTCTTTGAAGGTGTCTACAAGCGCATCTGGACAGGCTGCCCAAATTAGCCTGACGCCCTATGCCTCAAAGACCTGTCAGGCGATGCCATCCACCAGATTCTACTGCGTGCGTTCAATGCGCGGCGGCGCGGACAGACCGCCTGAACCCAAAGGACTTCATCGCTGCCCCTCCCCCCGTTTCGATGAGCCTGCGCGAGGGGGATGAGAGGGGCGTGAATGACGCACCATCTCTTTGATCATGCGGGCTGAAGGGACTGGCGTCGGCGGTTGAGACTCCGCGTTTGATACGCCGCACATTTACCCCGCACGGAAGGGTCCGGCAGGGGGACGGGAGCGCGCGGGACTGTCGTCTCCGGCCGGCGAGGCCGGCAAGCAGCAAGGCACAGCGAGGTCCGACGAATCCCGCGCGCGAGCATGTTATCCGGGGCGGGGCCAGGCGCAGTGACGCGCCCGATTACGCCGATCCGATATGAAGGGCCGGGGCGGATGGCGCCCCGGTTGATCCCTCTGCAAGCTTCACCCCTGACGCTTGGTCTCTGAGATCCTGCCCTGGCGAGTCATGTCATCCAGAACACATCCGATCGGATCCCGTCCGTACAGACCGTCACAGGCTGCTTCATACCTGACCGGACCCCACACGCGCCGCCGTCAGCGCGCCTGTCCGCTCTTTTGCGACAGGGTGCGAACCCGCCGCTCGAGGCATGCCCCCTCCCCGAACCTGTCAAGACGCCTCCGGACACGCCCCGCCCTCAGGGAAGTGCGCGCAGCGTAACGCGTGGGGAATGGGGTGGGGATAAGGGGGGGGAGCGTGACCCTTACCCGTGCCCACGCTCTCTTTACAGGCCCCAGTCAAGGTGAGGGCAAACTCCAGCCGGGATCCAGAGCCTTGGAACGCCTGCGCTTGTCTTCTCTGGATCCCCGCCTTCGCGGGGAAAGAGGAGGGAAGGGAGTTTTCTTTTCAAACCAGCCCCTCATACAAATCCGCCCAAGTCGGATTGCTTTCCTCGATCAGGCGCAGCTTCCAGGCGCGTTTCCAGTGCTTGATGCGATACTCACGCTGAATGGCGCTTGCCATCACATCGTGAGGCTCAAACCAGACGAGCGTATGAACGGCATTTTTGGCGGTGAAATGGGACCCCACGCCCTGCCGATGCTCCCAGACCCGTTTGATGAGATCGCCCGTGGAGCCGCAGTAGAGCGTGCCGTTGCGACCACTGGCGAGCATGTAAACACAGGGCTGGACAAGGTGCGCACACATGCTCGCGTTATAAGGGAACTTAAGCTTGGCCACATCCTGTTTCACTCGCTCCGCTCTTTCCCACGCCCCACCCGCTCTTTCCCCGCGCAGGCGGGGACCCAGAGATCATCAAGCGCTGACGTCTAACGGCTCTGGGCCCCGGCCTTCGCCGGGGAAGAGATAATACAAAAGGCCGGGCATCTGCCCGGCCTTTCCCATTTCCAGCAAGCGCCATCCGCCTTAATCAATCGGCTCGCGTGTCTCGCCTTTGTCGTTGAGGTAAATCTGCGACCCCTTCGCCTTGAACTCCTCGGCTTTCTCGGCCATCGCCTGGTCGACCTCGTCCATGGCGAGGGAGGTGTTGGGCGAGCGGGCGGAGCCGAATTCGTCGCGGATTTCCTGGGTGATCTTCATCGAGCAGAATTTCGGCCCGCACATGGAGCAGAAATGGGCGACCTTGTGAGCTTCTTTCGGCAAGGTCTGATCGTGGAAATCACGGGCGGTGTCGGGGTCGAGCGACAGGTTGAACTGGTCTTCCCAGCGGAACTCAAATCTTGCGCGTGACAGCGCGTCATCGCGCAGCTTGGCCGCCGGATGGCCCTTGGCGAGGTCGGCGGCATGGGCGGCGATCTTGTAGGTGATCACGCCCACTTTCACGTCGTCGCGGTCAGGCAGGCCCAGATGCTCTTTCGGCGTGACATAGCACAGCATGGCGCAGCCGAACCAGCCGATCATCGCCGCGCCGATGCCCGACGTGATGTGGTCATAGCCCGGCGCAATGTCGGTGGTGAGCGGGCCGAGCGTGTAAAACGGCGCCTCGCCACAGGTTTCGAGCTGCTTGTCCATATTGGCCTTGATCTTGTGCATGGGCACATGGCCCGGCCCTTCGATCATGACCTGACAGCCCTTTTTCCACGCGATCTGCGTCAGCTCGCCCAGGGTTTCGAGCTCGGCGAACTGGGCGCGGTCATTGGCGTCGGCGATGGAGCCGGGGCGCAGACCATCCCCCATGGAGAAGGAGACATCATAGGCGCGCATGATGTCGCAAATCTCGTCAAAGCGCTCATAGAGGAAGCTCTCCTTGTGGTGCGCCAGGCACCATTTCGCCATGATCGAGCCGCCGCGCGACACGATGCCCGTCACCCGGTCCGCCGTCATCGGCACATAGGCGAGGCGCACGCCGGCGTGGATGGTGAAATAGTCCACCCCCTGCTCGGCCTGCTCGATCAGCGTGTCGGCGAAGATGTCAAAGGTCAGGTCCTCAGCCACGCCGCCGACTTTCTCGAGCGCCTGATAGATCGGCACGGTGCCGATGGGCACGGGCGAGTTGCGCAATATCCATTCGCGGGTGTTGTGGATGTTCTTGCCGGTGGAGAGATCCATCACCGTGTCCCCGCCCCAGCGGATGGCCCAGACCATCTTGTCCACCTCTTCCTCGACGGACGAGGCGACGGCGGAATTGCCGATATTGGCGTTGATCTTCACCAGGAAGTTCCGCCCGATCACCATGGGCTCAAGCTCGCCATGGTTGATATTGGCGGGGATGATGGCGCGGCCGCGGGCGATCTCGTCGCGGACAAATTCCGGCGTCACAAATTCGGGCACCGAAGCGCCAAAGCTCTCCCCGTCCGCATGGCGGATTTTCGCGTCATGCAGCGCCTGGGCGCGGCCGAGATTCTCGCGCTCGGCGGCGTAGATCATCTCGTCGGTGATGATCCCGGCTTTCGCAAATTCATACTGGGTGACGGGCGCGGACCCCACTGCGCGCAGCGGGCGGTGACGCACCGGAAACTCGCGCGCCAGATACTTGCCCGTCGCGCCGCCATTATCGAGCGGGCTCAGCTCGCGGCCGTCATACTCCTCCACGCCGCCTCGCGCTTTCACCCAATCGATGCGGGTGCGGGGCAGGCCCCTTTCCACGTCAATGGACTGATTGGGATCGGTATAGGGACCAGAACAGTCATAGACGCGCACCGGCGGCTCCATCGCGGTGGGATGAAGCTCGATCTCGCGATGGGGCACCTTCAGATGCGGCGCCGCCTTGGGCGAAGAATAGACGCGCTGTGATCCGGCCAGCGGGCCGGTGGTCACGGTCGGGGTCGGAAATTCGGCCTGGTTGGTGGGCTTGTTCATGAGAGGGGTCCTAGGGTTTTGGCGATGATCGCCTCAGCGGCTTCTGCATCCGCGAGGTCGAAGAAATGGAACTCATCTTTCGGGTTGATGGCGCGCAGAATGAGCAAGCGCCCGTCACGTATCAGCGAGACAATGCGTTCAAGCTCGACGTCTTCGTAAACTTTGGATTTCGGCTGTAACGCCACTAAGCGATACTGGGTGAGCATATAGTCGATCAGTACAGGTTCGCCGCGTCGCTTCTTGTGGATGACCCAACGGAGTAAAAGACTCGATCCAATCCCGCTGACAACCAGCAAGCAGAATCCTATGAATTGCAGGAGAAAGTCGTCAGCAAAGAACATGATCAGCACCCCTGAAAGAACGCCCACCAAACTCACTGTGAGGAATTGAAATTCAACATGGATCATTTCAATCCAGCTGATCGGAACATAGCGCGGACGAGCAGAACTGGATCGGTCAACCCAAAGCATGCGTTCATCCGACGCCAAGGCCTCTTCAAGGGATGAAGCTTTCTTAAAGCGCATCCAGCCCCAGCTCCCGTTGGCGCTTCTTCGTCAGCCCTTGCGCGGCAAGGGCATGCGAGGCGCGCAAATGTTCGGTGAGGTCTGCGTCAGAGACGGCGGCGTCAGACGTGCGCTGGATCCAGGTCATCCCGCGACTGGCGAGATAGGGCGCGGGGCGACAGCCCTCGGCGTCGCGCAGCACTTCGTAGACAATGTCAGAGCATTTGAAGGTGACAGCGAGCGCGGGCTCTTCGCTGCCTGAGTCCGGCCAGCCGCCAATGGCGAAGACCTTTCCCGTCTCCAGCCCGCCCACTTTCCAGACATGGGCGCCGCCCCACTGGACCACATGGGCCGCGTGGGGAAGAGAGGCACAGACATCATTATACTCGTCGAGCGTCATCGCGCTGCTCCATCCCGCCGCCGGCATGACCCGGATCCGGTCCTGAGGGTGACGTCTCAGCCCCGCACAACCCATGCGCGGGACACCCCTTGGAACTGACGCCACACTGACGACGCCCGTCGTTTTTGGCAAGGGTTTGCGTTCATGCGCTCTGGGCAAATGCGCACTGACCGGTTATAAGGACTGCACAGAAAAAAGACCCGCCCGGGGGGATCCGGAGCGGGTCTAGGTCCGAGTTGAATGGAGCCGGCGAGAGCGATCTCGTCGGCTTCATCGCGTTTAGGTCGACGAGAAATTGGCCGAGATCATCCGCGCGACGGCGATGGCGTCGGAGATGGTGTCCACGGAATAGATCTGCATCACGCCCTGGGTGGAGGCGGCCTGGGCGTTGGTGAAGGCGTGCGACTGAGCGTTCACCGCGTTCTCGAACATCAGACCATGCGAGTGCGCCATCGCCTGATAGACATTGCCCATCGCCATGGCCGGCGCTTCACCGACCACTTTGACGTTTGACTGCGTCACCGCATCGGTGACCTGGGAATTCACTTGTTCGTTGGCTTGGGTAGACATTTCAAGTCCTCATTGTTGTGTGGGGGTAAAGAGCAGACCCGATCCCTGTGAGCGGGATCTGCGAGGCTTTCTGCGGCGCGTGCGCCCTCAGAAACTGGGTTAGTCCTGCTGGACGTTGACGGAGGGGCCGGTATTGGGGTTCCAGATCGTGTCCGCACTGCGCCCCAGCGTCAGGATGTAGGCGACGCAGGTCGCCGTGGTGGCGGCGGCGGTCTGGTTGTTCAGAAGCTGGTTCTGGACATTGCCTTCAAACAACTTCGCGAGGGAGCTGGCGCTGGCGTTCGTGGCAATGCTTTCATTGCTGACAACACCGAGCTCGTCGATGGTCAGGGTGATCTGCTTGTCTTCGCTCATAATGGTCTCCTTTAGAGTGGAAGGCCCGCAAGTTTCTGGGCGATCCGGGCTTCGATCAGGCTGGTGCGGCGGGCGATGGAAGCGGCCTGTTCCTTCTGGCGAACCTTCGCCGCCTGCTCGAGACGCTGACGCATGGCCGCTTCGTCAGACGCTTGCGCCTGCGCCTCGGTCATGGTCGCCGCCGGCCCGAGCCCCGGAATGGGCGGAACATCAATCGGCGTTTGCGGTATCGAGGTCTCGGGTATGGACGGGTCCGGAACAGAGGGGTCCGGGATGGGCGGATCGGGAATGACCTCGCCGCTGTCCGCTTTCATCGTCTGAATATCCGCCCAGATCTTGTTGAGGACCGCGCTCAAGGGCTCGATCTCCGCCATTACGATCGCGCGGACCTGGTCTTTCATGGCCTGGTTCATGATCGCCCCTCCCCGGGCTAGGGATTCAGCGCACGGTGAAATAGCGGGTGTTGGGGTCTTCAGGATCCGGATGGGCCAGATAACGGCGTCCCACCACCATCGGCGAGCCACGACCCGGCACATCTTGAAGGTCATCATCCTCCGGCGTCACCAGGAGCCCGGTCAGCCCCGCCACGCCGCGCAAGGCGCCGCCGACGCCGGCTGCGATCGGACCACAGAAGAACCCGAGCCCGGTTGCGACCAGCCCACCGGCTTGCAACAGGCCGATGGTCCACGTCTTGGCGCCCGAAGTGATTCCAAGCCCCAGTGCGTCTTGCCGGCTGGTCAGGCTGACTTCAGTCAGCTCGAACCCGAAAGCGCCGCAAACCGACGCCACTTCAGCGGCGAGCTCCATATCCATGAAGCGTTTGAGATTGGCCGCCTCATCTGAAGACAGTTCATCAAAAGCGATCATGGTGTTCTCGGTTCGATATTTGAGATCCCCGGCGCCGTTTTTCTGGATGCTGACGATGGTCTGGGCGACACAGCTGGTCGGCACGGTGATCTGCAACAGACCATCATGATCGCCCTGGGAAATCTCGGAAATATCGGTCATCGGCAAATAGCTGACCTGCACCGCGATCTCGTTGGGGTTCAGCGCTTCAAGCGCCAGCACCACCAGACCCGGCTCGCCATCAGCCCATTCGACCAGAAAGCTGGTGCAGCCCGACTTGCTGGGAATGAAGACCCGACGGATTGTCGGCGTCAGCGCGCTGCCGTTCAGCATGACGCGCACCAGAGGGTTACTGGGTTCAGCGCCGGGCGCCCCGGACGTCCCAAGATGCAGGCGCGGCGTACCGGCGGCGTCATAGCTTTCGGTCTGGGCGTCCAGATAGACTTGCGGTTCCAGTGCCTCGATGGGCGGGATTCCGGGTGTAAAGACCGGCTTCATCCGCGCCGCATAGCTGTCTGACGGATCAGATTTTGAAGTGACACGGGTCATGATCCGAAGTCTCCCTTGATGGTGCTGGCGGTTGTGGTGACAGCGTCGGCGAAGGTGGTGATGTTGGCTTGCCAGATAGCGATCTGCTCCAGCGCCGTCTGACCTTCAGACTGGGTCAGCGGATCCACCAGGAGCGCCAGGGCCTGACCGGAAGCCGCCAGCAGCAATTGTTCGGAGCCCTGCATGTAACCGCGTACATCCTCGAGCATCATCACCGCCGCCTGGTCTGCGACCGGGTTTTCAAGGGCAGAGAGGACTTCACCCGTCTGCGCGGTCAGCTGGGCCTGATTGAAGGCCACCGCTTTCTGAACGTCGGTGGTGGGGGTGGGCAGGCTGGCGCTGGCCAGCGCATCCCCCTCATCGGAGACGACGTCGTCGGCCTGGTCCTGGGCGTCCGTGACGGCATCGTCCAGAGCTGTGTCTTCAGCGGACTGCGCCGCCGACGGGGCGGGCTTGGGCTTGGCCTTGCTCAGCCGCGGGCGCGGGGTTCTGGAAGTGGGCTGTCTCGCCATCGCCGGATCCTCCTGCTCTATGAGCCGTTAATCTTGGCGATCGCCTGGGCGACGATCGACGGATTGAGCTGGTTGAGGTTTTGCTGATTGGAGACCGAATTGGTCAGCGCCAATCCGTTGGCGTTCGCCAGACTCTGATACAGCGCCCCGATCGCCACCGATGGCGCTTCGGCCAACACACCAACGGCGGTTTGCGCCACTGCATCGGTGATCTTCCCGTTGACCTCGTCTGAACTCGCCATGTTTCACCTCCTGAACACCCGGCGAGTAAAAACAACCCTTGCGAGAGTCGCTATGGCGACAATGTCCCTTGCGTTGCAGATTGACTTCACGCTTAAATTGAAGCCGAACAAAGGAGGAACCGCGCTCAGGCGCTCAGACTTGACGTTGAGGAGAGTAGAATTGACCTCGCACCCCCTTCCCCTGAAAGGCGCTGACATGCTGATGAACTCTGTTGAAGGCATTGATGCGCCTTACAAACTGATCGCTCCACGATTGGGTGCGACCCAGGATCCTTCCTTGATAAAGTTCATAGAGGTCCATTTTGACGCGCTGACGCCGCACTTGAACTGGTTCACCGTAGAGTTGTTTTTTCAATGCGGCGTCGCGCGCGGACTCGCCTATCTGGATCGCCACGCGTCCAAGCGCATCAGCACCCAGAAAATCCTCGCTGATATTCCCGGCTCGTCCCGGTTCACCTCGGTGGTGATGAACAATGCCGGGCAGACCGGCTATGTGGAAATTCAATCCAAATCCGGCTTCATCGAAAACATTCGCCGCTTCATCGCGGTGGAGGCGCTCAACGCCGGCGCATCGACGGCGGACGTGGCGCATCTGTGCGGTGTCAGCGTGCGCACCGTGCAACGCCTTCAACGCAGCGGCGTGCAAGCGCAGGCGCAAGTTCGCACACCCTAGCCGCGTTCAGGGGGCAGCCCTGGTGACGGACGCCCTCACACAGCAAAAGCGCCGCCGTGAACCCTCACGCCGGCGCTTTCGTTTTCGCTATGTCATCGAGTTACTTAGCGCGCCGCCGCCTCAACCGCCCGCATCACCCGCAGCAGATTGCCGCCCCAGATCTTGGCGATGTCGCTTTCAGAATACCCGCGGCGGATCAGCTCGGCGGTGACCGCCGGGGTGGTGCTGGCGTCATCCCAGCCGCCGACGCCGCCGCCGCCGTCAAAGTCTGACGCTATGCCCACATGATCGATCCCGGCCACCTGAACCGCATGATCGATATGATCAGCCAGAGTAGAGATCGTGATGTCATTCATGGACGCCCGCAATTCCCGTAAGCGCGCCTGATAAGCGTCGCGTTGCCGGTCGGTCGCCGCCGCGTACTCCTGACGGCTGGTGAAGCCAAACTCTTGCGCCAGAACGCGTTCGGCTTCAGCCAGATCCGGATCGACTTCGCCAATATAGCGGCGGAACGCCACCATTTGGGCCACGCCGCCATTATCACGAATGGCGCGCAGCTGTTCATCATCCAGATTGCGCGGATGGTCATAGACGGCCCGGGCGCCAGAATGGCTGGCCATGACAGGCGCGCGGCTCAGCGCGATCGCTTCGAGCATGGTGCGCTTGCCCACATGAGACACATCCACCATCACGCCGTGATCATTGAGTTCACGCACCAGGCCGCGGCCCAGCTCGGTCAGTCCTGGATCCTCGCTGGGGTCGCCTTGCGCCAGATTGGGGTTGGAGCTGCCGCCAAACTGGTTGTTGCCGAAATGGGTGATGGAGACATAGCGCACGCCGCGCTCCGCCCACATGCCGACATTCGACAGGTCCTCGCCCAGCGGCCAGGAGTTCTCCATGCCGATCAGCGCGACCAGCCGGCCCGACGCATGAATGGCCTCGACCTCGTCGGCGGTGGTGGCGAGGGCGATCTGATCGCCATAGCCCCGGATCATCCGCATGATGGCCTGGTATTTGTCGTCCGCGATTGCCGCGGCGTCTTCATAGCCGATCGGGCTGATCAGGCCCTGACCCACATAGACGATGAAAAACGCGGCATCGAGACCGCCATCGCGCATTTTCGGCAAATCGACCTGAGCGCGGGTGAAGCCGCCCGGATCCAGCGCCGCTGTGGCGTAGCCCTGACCTATGTCCACATGGGTGTCCAGGGTCAGCACACGGTCATGGAGCGCGCGATCTGTCTCCCCAAGCGCATCTGCGCCGCGCAGAGCGCTGTCCGAACCTGCGCTTGAAGCGGCCGCAGAGCCCGCCCCCTCGGAATACGCGACGCTGACGCATCCCGTCAGCGCCAGCGCCGCAGCGCCTGCAAGCCATGCCTTCATCGCCCTCTCCCCTTTTTTATAGGACGGCGAAGGCTAGTCCCCGCCGGGGGAGAGGAGCAAGGCTGAGGCGCGGCGAGTTATAAAGCATTCCGGCTCATTGCCGCTGGAAACGCGCCTTTTCATAGGTCAACGCCACAATGCCCCCCGCTTCATCGCGTTCAAATCGCAAGGGCAGCACCTCATCCAGAGGATGTTGCTGCAGCCCGAAGACATCGGCTTGAGCTGGCGCACCCGTAAACCGGTAATCCCCCCAGGCGGCCTGAAGCTGTCCGTCCACGACCGAGATCGTCACCGGCGCATACATGGCGTCATTGCCATAGACGCCTTCATAGGCAGCAAGCTCGGCGGCTTCGGGCGTCCAGCTCCTATCACCGAACACGGCATGGGCGCGGTTCTGCTCCAGGCTTCCATTGCGCTGAGCGAGCAAGCGCTCCACACGCTGAGGGTATTGTTCCTGGCGGATCTGCATCCAGCGATCAGCGTCCTGATGATCGATCACGAATTGCAGAAACTGGATCATGGTCCGGCTGGTCAGCCAGCCCGTCATATTGTCAGAGTTGGAGAACACGCCGATGCCGACGCCCAGATCCGGTGAGAACGCCATCATGGTGCGTGCGCCCGTGTAGCCGCCGCCATGGGCGTAGAGGGTATGGCCCTCGAAATCACACACATTCCAGCCCAGCGCATAGCCATAACAGGGCAGCTCATAGGCGTTGCGCGCCTCGCGGCTGACCTCTGCGGCGATGGTGTGGGCTTCGCTGACAACGGCCTCAGTCAGGCCAGAACCGGCCGGTCCTTCGCCGCGCAAATTCATCTGCAACCAGGCGATCATGTCATTGGGCGAGGTGGTGATTCCGCCCGCAGACTGCATCTGGGCGTCGGTCTTGGGGCGGACTTCGAACCAGCCCGTCTCGGATCCGGTCCAGATGTGGTTCCAGCTTTGCCCATCAAGATCGAAATCCGAGGTGCGCGCGCTGGTGTGGTCCAGGCCAAGCGGATCAAAGACCCGTTCGTCCAGCCAATCCTGCCAGGTGCGGCCCGTCACGGTTTCCAGGATCGCGCCATAGAGATTGTAGCCCAGATTGTCATAATCAAAGCCGGGCTCGCGTGCGGTCATGACCGCTTCGATCAGCAATGGATAATCCGCCGGGTCAATGCGTGTGACATAAGCCTCCAGGATCACGATGAGATCCGCGCTCACCGGAACCTGATGGCTGATCAGATCGCGCAGCGTCCAGTCAGCCGGGTTCACGCCATCTGGAAACCGCACGCCCGGCCAGTGATCGGCCAGCGTCGCGTCAAGGCTGAGGACGCCGTCGGCATCCAGTTGTGCAGCCAGCAGCCCCATATAGGCCTTGGTCTGGGAGGCGATATAGATGGGCGTGTCCGCAGTCAGCGGCGCGCCCGTGCTGGCCCGGCGCTCGCCCCAAACTTCGCGCAGCAACACGTCATCCGCCGTGACGGCCACCACAGCGTAGCCCGGCCCCAGATCCTCAAACCCGGACAGAAAGCCCTGCATCCGCGCCGCAGCGGCCTCAGGGGTCTGCGCCTGCGCAACCAGGGTTGGCGACAAAAGGGCCAACGCCGCGCCAGCGAAAAGGTTTGAAAAACGCATATAAATCTCCATCAAAGGCCGCACACTTTACCCAAAACTAGCGCCGAAGAGACATGCGGTCTTGTACGCATGTAACCCGGCGCCGCTTGAACTCAGTCAAACACCGCCTTGAGCGCAGTCGCGGTCAGTCCGATCTCAGACCGCAAGGTGCGCGCCAGATGCGGCTGGTCGGAAAAACCCCCGATCTGGGCGGCGACCGCCACGCTCGCATCCTCTTCCAGCAAGCTGCGGACCGCCTGCCCCAGCCGCAAGCGGCGACGCTCCAGACTGATCGGCGCGCCATAAAACCGGGCATAGCTTCGCGACAAATGCACCCGGTGGACCCCGGCTTCATCCGCCAGCCTCTGCACATTGATATCGGACGGGTCGTCTCGCACCGCCTCACGCACGCGCATCAGCCAGGCCGGCGCAGAGCCAGGCGGGGTGTCAGCCTGCTCCCCCATCACACCCATCAGGTCGATCAGCACCTGGTCATCCTCTGCACCGGCTTCCAACATAAGCCTCACCAGAAGCGCCGCGTCCGCCGCGCCTGCCGCCGCCCGCCAACTCCAAGGCGTCTTGGGTCTGGCGCACGGCTCGGCGTTCACCGCCAGGATGAGCGCGCCGTTCGGACCATAGCGATTTTCGTGTTTGTGACCGGCCGCCTTGAACCCGATATGAGAGGCTGTGGGACGCGCGGTTTGGGAGGGGGTTTCTTCAAAGAGCCCGCCGGACAGGATCATGGAGCGTTGATCACACTCATGCGCATGCTCCGCCATGACATGCCCGGACGGGTAATAACTCAAGACCGCCTCTGCACCTTCAAACCGGGCCAGTGACCGGCGCTTGGGAGTGAGAGGCTGGGTCATGAGGCATCCTGACTGATACTGAACCATACACGTCATCATGACGCGCAGGCCCACACAACAAAAGCCGGCGGGCGCCCGCCGGCTTTTGAATAGATGCCGCCAATCAAAAGACTGGATGCATTTTATGTCAGCGCCTGTTCAGGCCTCTGCGTCAGCGTACGCTTCTCCGCTTTTCGCTGAGCTCAAAGCCTGTTTGAGCAAGCCGCGACCGATATCGTCGACATCGTCTTTCTCAAGCTCGGTCTCACAGGCCTGCACCAGAAAAGCCTCGCCATCATCAATGGCCTTGAGCGCAGTCTTCTCTTCGCTGCCGAAATTGGCGCTCATGCCGGTGAGCATTCGGTGCAGGCTGCCCAACGGGCCGCCCTCATCCTTGGGCTCTTCACCTTGCAGTCGCACATGGGCCTGAAACTCAAGGATCATGGCCTGGCGCTCGGCCAGCTTCTTGGCGAATCTGGCTTTGTGGACATAGTCGTCCTCCACCAGATTGAGCGCCATTTCATAGCCGCGTCGGCTGTCGATCAAAATCGGCAGAATATTGTTCAAGGCAGCAGCGGTTTGATGTCCCATCGGACTCTCCTTGCATTAGAGCTGGAAACAGACACGTGGCGCTTTAGGCCGCGGCTGCGTTAACCTCGGTTTCTGCGATGCGGGTCAATTCGCGATCGCCGCCATAGGTCTCGTCCAGGCACTCTTGCAAGACGTCCATATCCGCTTTCAGGCCCTGCCGCTGAGCGAAGGCGCGGACAACGCCGTAGCCGGCAAGCGCGTAGTGCGTCATGCGTTGGGTTTGCGCAATGATGGAGGCGTCTCGCACATCGTCATCGCTGATGTCTGCGTCCAGCGCATGGGCGCGCGCCTCGGTCACCAGACCCTCCATGCCTTTGCAATGCTCGCCTTTCGGGTCGGCGCCATGGTCCTGGATCAGGCCCTTGATTTGCTCCATGCCTTTGCTGATCCCCACGACATTGCGTTCCAGCGCGGATTTCAGCTCATCATTTTTCGCCGCTTTCGCCAGGTCTTTGGAAACGGAGAGGGCCTGCTTGTCAGCGCTGTAAAGGTCTTGCAGCTGGTCGATATAGAGGTCTTTCAAGGTGTCCATGATCAAGTCTCCTTCATGGGAGTTCTGAATCCGGCCCGCATCATCCGGGGGGAGGCCGCGCCGCAGGGCGCGTCTTCGGGCTTCGTGCTGACTCAACGCCAAGTCAGGGCTCGCGTTCCAAATTTGGCGCAGCTTTCAGACAAAAGGGCGGCCCTTACGGACCGCCCTTTTCAGATCACTCCGGCCCTCAAAAGGCCTGTCAGGACTTGAACGGATCCTGCATCAAAATGGTGTCGTCACGCTCAGGGCTGGTGGACAAGAGCGCCACCGGCGTCTCGATCAGCTCTTCGATGCGGCGCACATATTTGACGGCTTGCGCGGGCAGGTCCGCCCAGGAGCGCGCCCCCGCGGTGGAGCCGTCCCAGCCTTCAAAGGTCTCATAGACCGGCTCGACACCCGCCTGGGCGCCTGTTCCGGCCGGCAGACGGTCATACATCTCGCCGTTGAATTTGTAGCCGATACAGACCTTGAGCTCGTCAAAACCGTCCAGCACATCCAGCTTGGTCAGCGCCACGCCATTGATGCCGTTAATCTTGCAGCTTTGACGCACCAGCACGGCGTCAAACCAACCGCAGCGGCGCTGGCGAGAGGTGACCGTGCCGAACTCATGCCCGCGTTCACCGATCTTCTGGCCGATCTCGTCGGTCAGCTCGGTGGGGAACGGACCTTCGCCGACTCGCGTCGTGTAGGCTTTCACAATCCCCAGCACATAGCCGACCTTGCCCGGCCCCACGCCTGATCCGGCGGACGCCTGACCGGCGACCGTGTTCGAGCTGGTCACATAGGGGTAGGTGCCGTGATCGACATCCAGGAACGCGCCTTGCGCGCCTTCAAACAGGATTTTCTTGTCGTCGGCGATGGCCCGGTCGAGCGTGCGCCAGACAGGATCCGCATAGGGCAGGATTTTCGGCGCGATATCCAGAAGCTCGGCGACCAGCGCGTCTTCATCCGCCTCTTTAACGCCCATGCCGCGGCGCAGCGCGTTATGATGATGCAAGAGCTCGGAGACGCGGCGGCGCAACTGGGTTTCATCGGCCAGATCAATCACCCGCACCGAACGGCGGCCCACCTTGTCTTCATAGGCCGGCCCGATGCCGCGCCGGGTGGTGCCGATCTTCATGCCGTCATCGCGGTTCTCACGCAGGGCGTCGAGCTCGCGATGAACGGGCAGGATCAAGGTGGCGGTCTCCGCCACGCGCACGAGTTTGGGGCTGATATCGACGCCCTGCTCACGCACTTTCTCGATTTCGGAGATGAAGGCCCAGGGGTCCACCACCACGCCATTGCCGATAAGAGAGAGCTTTTTTTGCACCACACCCGACGGCATCAGAGACAGCTTGTAGACCACCCCGTCCACGACCAGCGTGTGACCGGCATTGTGACCGCCCTGAAAGCGCACGACCACGTCGGCGCGATGAGACAGCCAGTCGACAATCTTGCCCTTGCCCTCATCGCCCCACTGGGCGCCGACAACCACAACATTGGACATGGCGCAAATACTCCGTATCGCGGAAAAACCGGGGGTGGCTTACGCGCTTCTCAGCCCTTGGGCAAGCAGCGCGCTGGCAAAGCCGTGTGGGCAAGTTTAATCGGCCGGGTTCGCGAGCGCTTCGTGATACGCCCAATCGAGCCAGGGGCCGAGCGCCACCAGATCATCGGCGTCCACCGTCGGGCCGCACCAGATGCGCAAGCCCGCGGGCGCCTTGGGGTGGGGAATGACGTCAAATGCGGCTTCTTCGCGATCCAAGAGCACGCCCATGCGGCGCGACACCGCCCAGCGCTCCGCCTCGGATTTGCCCTCCAGCTCATTGCCGGAAAACTTCAGCGTCACAGACGTGGTGGAGCGGGTGGCGGGGTCCCGGGCCAGGAAATCGATCCAGTCGGTTTTTTCGACCCAGGCCGCCAGCGCGTCAAAATTGGCCTGGGTGCGGTTGATCAGCGCTGACACGCCGCCCTCCTTCGCCGCCCATTTCAGCGCATCGAGATAATCTTCGGTGCACAAGAGCGAGGGCGTGTTGATGGTGGAGCCTTCATAGATGGCCGCTGTTTCCTCACCCGCTTCAAACAATTGCAGGAGACGCGGCACCGGCCAGCTGGGGCGAAACTCGCGCAGCCGCTGGCGCGCGCGGGGGCTGAAAATGGCGATGCCGTGCTGGGCTTCGCCGCCCATGCATTTTTGCCAGCTGAACGTGGTCACATCCAGCTTGTCCCAGGGCAGGTCCATGGCGAAGGCGGCCGAGGTGGCGTCGCAAATGGTCAGGCCCTCGCGATCGTCCTTGATCCAGTCGCCATCGGTGACGCGCACACCCGCCGCCGTGGCGTTCCAGGTGAAGACCACGTCATTGTTGAAATCGACCTTGGAATAATCGGGCGCCTGGCCATAGGGCGCGTGATGAAGGGTCAGGCCTTCGGGCTTGAGTTCATCGCGCGCATCAATGAGCCAGCGGCCGCCAAACTCGTCGCAGGCCAGCACGTCCACGCCGCGCGCGCCCAGCATGGACCACATGGCGCCTTCCATCGCGCCCGTGTCAGACGCCGGGGTGATGACCACTTTGTAGTCATCCGGGATTTCCAGGATTGCGCCCGTGCGTTCAATCGCTTCCGCCAGGCGCGCCTTGGGAGTGCCGCCACGATGCGTGCGGCCCAGGGGCGCCGCAGCGAGTGCAGAGAGTTCCCAACCCGGACGCTTCTTGGTGGGCCCGCAAGAGAAGCGAGCATCATTGGGGCGGCTGGTGGGTTTGAGAACCGTCATGACACGATGACCTCAGCGTTGTTATCGACAGGGCTCCACCGGTAGGCCGTGCTGCACATGCGGTCAATTGCACAAGGCCAGGAAAAATCCTGACTTGACCATGTTCCGTACACGCCGTAGCGCAAATGCCATGACCGATTATCGCGCCTTGTTCGATTTGCCCGCTGACACCGCTTACTTCAACGCGGCTCAGGTCGGGCCCTTGCCGATCCGCGCAGCCGAGGCGGGACAGACTGCCTTCCGCGACAAGCTGCGCCCCTGGCGACACAGCACAAACGCGCTGTTCTTCGACAGGCCCGAGAGCGTCAGGGGCGAAGCCGCCCGGCTGTTCAACGCGTCAGCCGATGACATCGCCCTGGTCCCCGCCGCCTCTTATGGTCTTGCCACAGCGGCGCGCAATCTTGATCTCCAATCGGGTGATGAGATTGTCATTCTGGACGGGCAATTCCCCTCAAACGTCTACACCTGGCGGGCGCTGGCGCAGCAGACCGGGGCGGTTATTAAAACCGCCAAGAGGACGGAGACCGGGACCTGGACCCAGGCGCTGCTCGCCACGATCACGCCGCGCACGCGTCTTGTGGCTTGCGGGGCGCTGCACTGGATTGATGGCGGCCGGATTGACCTTGCCGTGGTATCCCAAGCCGCCAAAGCCCAGGGCGCGGCCTTGGTGCTCGACCTCACCCAGTCGCTGGGCGTGATGGCGTTCGACGTGAAAGCTGTCGATCCCGATTTCGCGGTCGCCGCCGCCTATAAATGGATGCTCAGCCCGTATGCGACGGGATATCTGTATGTAGCGCCGCGCCACCAAGGCGGTGTTCCGCTTGAGCAAAACTGGATCAACCGCAGCGATGCCCGCGATTTCAGCCGACTGACCGATTATCGCGACACCTATGACGCGGGCGCGCGGCGGTTTGATATGGGTGAGCGCGCCAATCATCAATTGCTGCCCGCCGCGCTTGAAAGCCTTAGACTGATCAATGGACTGGGCGTCTCCGAGATCGCACGCCAGTGCGCGGCGACCAGCGCCAGTATCAAGGCGGAGGTTGCGCCGCTTGAGCTGCACGCGGACATACCAGAGCAGGCGCCGCACTATCTGTCGCTGAGCTTACCGGCCCACGCGCCGGCCGACATCGCCTTCCAGCTGCGCGAGAAAGGCGTCCACGCCTCCCAGCGTGGCCCGCGTTTGCGGATCAGCGCTCACATCTACAACACCGACAATGACGTGGACCGGCTGATCGGGGCGCTGAAAGACATTTTGAGATGACGCGCGAAGAGCCTGGGGTGAAAGGCTGGAGCGCGCTTGGCCTGCTGGCGCTTTTATGGGGTGGCGCCTTCGCCGTCATCGCGGTCGCCGTCGACACTCTGCCGCCCTCCATCGTGGTGCTGGGGCGCCTGACCCTGGCGGCCGCCGTCCTGACGGGATGGGTGTTTTATCGCCGCCGCCGGTTCCCGCCGCTGCGCGATGTGCGCTGGCTGTGGTTTCTGGGCCTGGGTCTGGCAGGCAACGCCCTGCCCTTCGTCCTGATCGCCATCGGCCAGAAAACCGTGCCCTCGGGCATCGCCGGCATTCTGATGGGCATGATGCCGCTGACGGTGATCGCCGCCGCGCATTTCCTGCTGCCGGACGAGCGCTTGAGCGCGCGAAAGGGTTTGGGCTTTGTGATCGGGTTTTCCGGCATTGTGATCTTGATGGGACCGGCGGCGCTCAAGGGCATGCTGGAAGCGGATTTCCTCGCTCAGCTGCTGATTTTCATCGCGACGCTTTGCTATGCGGCCAATGCCGTGATGTATCAGGCCGCACCTGAGACGCCGCCCAGCGTGATCGCGGCGGGCTCGATGATCTGCGCGGCGATTCTCTCTCTGCCGGTCGCGATCTATGACCTTGTCGCCGGGCCGCCGATCAGCCCCAGCCTGCCGTCGGTGCTGGCGGTGATAGCGCTCGGCCTGTTGCCGACCGCGCTCGCCACCATCGTCTACATGACCATCGCGCGCAAAGTGGGCGCGGCCTTTATCGCGCTGATCAATTACATGGTGCCGGTGGTGGCGGCGATCATCGGGCTGCTGCGCGGCGAAGAGATGACGCTTACCACCCTGATCGCACTGGGCGTGATCTTGCTGGGCGTCTATGTGGCGCGGCGCAAACCCATACCCTATTCGCCCCGCACGGGCGCGTGAGCGAATTCTGAGGCGTTGACCGTCCAGCCATGCTGGACCGGGCCATGGCCTGCGCCAAAACCGGGGGCGCGGCGGATCGCTTCATACAGATAATCCCCCGCCATTTCGACGGCCCGGTCGAGGCCCTGCCCTTGCGCCATCAAGGCGGCGATCGCGCTCGCCAGCGTACAGCCCGTGCCATGGGTATGGCGCGTATGAATGCGCGGGCGTGTGAACAGGCGCACGCCATTGCGGGTCGCCAGCAGATCAATGATCTGCGATCCTTCAAGATGACCGCCTTTGATCAGCACCGCCCTTGCGCCCATCTCCAGCAATTCATCAGCGGCGGCGCGCTGATCATCCATGTCTTCGAGGGTTCCGCCCGCCAGAATAGCGGCTTCAGGCGCATTGGGCGTGATCAGGCTGGCGCGCGGCAGTAAAAGGGTGCGGATCGCCTCGGCCGTATCCTCACTGACGAGGGAATCGCCCGAGCTCGCCACCATGACCGGATCGACGATCAGCGGCAGGCCGACCGTCCTGTTATCCTCAAGCGCCTTGACCACCGCTTCAATCGTGCCGACCGAGGCGAGCATGCCGGTCTTGATCGCGTCCGTACCGATATCTGACAAGACAGCGCCCATCTGGGCCGTGATCACGTCATCGGGAATGGCATGCAGGCCGGATACGCCCTTGGTGTTTTGCACCGTCACCGCAGTGATCGCGGTCGAGGCGTAACCGCCGAGCGCCGTGACCGTCTTGATATCGGCCTGGACGCCAGCGCCGCCAGAGCTGTCAGACCCGGCGATGATCAGAACCCGGCCCTTGGGGTCTTCAAACTCGCCCGCTCCGGTTTCGGTCTCGTCTGTCATGTCGCTCATGGCTGTGCTCCGTCTGTTTCGGCTCTGAGCTAGTCCGTGAGGCGTGAAGACGCAAGCGGGCGGCTGTGCTCGTGCAGACACACTGGCGCATAATCGCAACGCTCGCTTCAGTTCATGCTGGCCTCTGATCGGGGCTTGCTTTATGGCTCCGCACCCTGACAGAGCCTGTCTGTCCAGAAGGAGTATTCGGACCCGTGCCACGATCTTCATAGCCGCGGCGGCCTGGTTAAACCCGGGCGGTGAGCGTCGCAGCAACCGAGGACTTCGCGCGTATCGCGCCAAGCCCGAGCGCTAAATCCCTCGCCTCTTCCGCAGCTTTACAGATCGTGCGTGTCGCCCGTCGCCGAAGTCCGGTTGATGACGCCCCGCACGTATGCAGGACCGAGATGACCGATTTCAACGATTTTGAAGACGAGAACGCCCCCAGCGCGCGGGTGCTCTCCAACCTGGACGTACTCCGCTTTGTCGCGCGGCAATGGGCGCGCCGCCCGTGGCTGTTCAGTCTGGTGGTGGGCTTTTCTGCGCTCGCCACTTTGGCGGACGTCTTTATTCCCGTGGCCGCGGGTCAGCTGATTGATTCCATCAGCAGCGCCAATGCCGACCCGTCAGGCGACAGCCACTGGATCGCGCTGATCGTGTTTGTGGGGCTCGCCGTGCTGGTGAACGCCGCGCGGCAGATCATGGTGCGCTGCGAGATCCCGTTCTCCAGCGCCAACATGGCCGACATGACGTCCGAGGCCTTCGCCAAGGTCCAGCGCTTCAGCGCGGACTGGCATGCGAACGCCTTCGCTGGCGCGGTGGTCCGCAAGATCACCCGCGGCATGTGGGCGTATGACACCATCACCGCCACTTTGTGGTTCTCGATGATCCCGTCCATCGGCGTGATGGTGGCGCTGGGCGTCTACATGCTGCTGCACTGGCCCGTCGTTGGCGTGTACGCACTGGCGGTGACCTTCACCTTCATCGTGCTGACGGTCTTGGTCTCCACCTATTATATCCGCCCGCAGAACGTCATCTCCAACGCCAAGGATTCAGAGCTGGGCGGCGCTATCGCGGACGTCATCTCCGGCGTCGCGACGGTGAAAAGCTTTGGTGCGGAAGCGCGTGAGGACCGACGGTTCCATACCCTGGCCTGGGGCTGGCGGGCGCAGGCGAAAAAGACCTGGTACCGTTTCACCAATGCCTGGCTGATCCAGATGACCGCCGTCGTTTTGCTACAGGCGGGCCTGGCGGGCTTGCTGCTGCAGCTGTGGACTCAAGGTCAGGCGACGGCCGGTGATGTGGTGTTCGGCATCACCGCCTTCTTGATGATGGCGGGCTATATGCGCCGGTTCGGCGAGGAAGTTCAGAACGTCCAGCGCGGTCTGGACGAGATTCAGGACCTGGCCGCCTTCGCCCGAACCGACGCCCAGATCGCCGATCTGCCCGGTGCGCCCGCGTTCAAACCCGGACGCGGCGAAGTGGTCTTCAAGGATGTGCGCTTCACCTATCAGGGACAGGACACGCCGCTTTACGAGGACTTCTCCCTGACCATTCCGGCGGGCGAGCGGGTGGCGCTGGTCGGCCCGACCGGGTCGGGCAAATCGACCTTCGTCAAGCTCGTCCAACGGCTGTACGACGTGGAGGATGGCGCCATCGTCATCGATGGCCAGGATGTGCGCACAATCACCCAGTCGAGCCTGCGCCGCTCCATCGCGCTGGTGCCCCAGGACCCGGCCCTGTTTCACCGCTCCATCGCGGAGAACATCGCCTATGCCTGCCCGGACGCCACACACGATCAGATCGTGGACGCCGCCAAGCGCGCCCGCGCCCACGACTTCATCATCACGCTGCCCAAAGGCTATGACACGCTGGTGGGCGAACGCGGGGTGAAGCTGTCAGGCGGCGAACGCCAACGGATCGCCATTGCGCGGGCCGTGCTGGCCGACGCCCCGATCCTGATCTTTGATGAAGCCACCAGCGCGCTCGACAACGAGACCGAACGCGACGTTCAGGACGCGATGGCGGAGGTGACCCGAGGCAAGACCGCCATCGTCATCGCCCACCGCCTGTCCACAATTCGGGACGCGGATCGCATTCTGGTTTTTGACAAGGGCCGTGTGGTCGAACAGGGCACGCATGACGCGTTGGCGGCTCAGGGCGAAGGCGTCTATGCGCGCCTCGCAGCGCTGGCGGAAGGCTAGGTCAATCAAGGCCATTTCGGGGCGGATGCAGGTTTTTCGTATCTTTTCGATGCGAGGCCTGCTATCAGCCGCCGCTCAGTCGCGCCGGGGCACTCCGCGCGATCAGGTTTTCAGGGCTGGCCTCAAGCAAGGGATTGTGAGGCGCACGTCCTTTGCGAGGTACATATGAACTTCCCCACTACCATTCCTTCAGCGCTGGTCTCAGCGCTGGAGACGAAGGGCTATGACGCTCTGACAGAAGTCCAGTCTGCGGTTCTCACCGACGAGGCTGTGGGTCGTGACCTTCTGGTCTCCGCCCAGACCGGCTCTGGCAAGACCGTCGCGTTTGGCCTCGCCATGGCCGAGACCCTGCTGGCGGGCGAAGATCGCCTGCCGCAAGCGGGCGCGCCGCTGGCTTTGATCATCGCGCCGACCCGCGAGCTCGCCTTGCAGGTTCAGCGCGAACTGGACTGGCTTTACGCCAACGCGGGCGCGCGTCTCGCCAGCGCCGTGGGCGGCCTTGACGCCCGCACCGAGCGCCGGGCGCTTGACCGCGGCGCCCATATCGTCGTGGGCACGCCGGGACGCCTGCGCGACCATATCGAGCGCAAGGCGCTGGACCTGTCCAATATCCGCGCCATCGCACTGGATGAAGCGGATGAAATGCTCGATTTCGGCTTCCGCGAAGACCTTGAATTCATTCTCGGCTCTGCGCCGGAAGAACGCCGCACGCTGTTGTTCTCGGCCACGGTCTCCAAAGAGATCGCCCGCATCGCGGAAACCTATCAGCGTGACGCTTTGCGCATCTCCAAGCTCGGCGCCACCGGCCAGCACGCCGACATCACCTATCTGGCGCACACCGTCTCCGGCCATGATCGCGAGAACGCCGTCATCAACGTGCTGCGCTATCACGCAGCGCCGCGGGCTCTGGTGTTCTGCGCCCGCCGCGATGAAGTGAACCGTCTGGCCGCCAAGCTGCATAATCGCGGCTTCCACGCTGTGGCGCTGTCGGGCGAGCTGACCCAGGCGGAACGCACCAAGGCGCTGCAAGCGCTGCGTGATGGCCGGGCAAGCGTGTGCGTCGCCACTGATGTGGCCGCTCGCGGCATCGACCTGCCAGGTCTCGACCTGGTGGTTCACGCTGAACCGCCGACCAATGCTGAAAGCCTGCTGCACCGCTCTGGCCGGACCGGTCGCGCGGGCTCCAAAGGCACCAGCGTGTTCGTTGTCGCCAGCTCTCGCAAGGGCCGGATCATTCGCCTTCTGCGCGACGCCAAGGTGGAAGCGCAATGGGTGAACGCGCCGGACGCCGACGATGTCCGCGAAAAGGACCGCGAACGCCTGGCTGAACACCCGGCGCTGGCCAATGATGTGGATGAGGACCGGATCGAAGAGATCCGCGCCCTGATCGAACAGTTTGGCGCGGAAAAACTGGCCGCTGGATTCCTGGCGGAGCTTGAGCGCCGCATGCCGGCGCCGGAAGAGCTGTCGGGCACGCCGCCGGAGCGCCAGCGCGAGGACCGCGCCGACCGGGGTCCGCGCCGCGGCCGCGAAGACTTTGACGAAGGCCAGTGGTTCGAGATTGATCTGGGCCGGAAACAACGCGCCGAACCGCGTTGGCTTTTGCCGCTCATCTGCCGTATCGGCGGTGTGGTCGGCAATGATATCGGCGCGATCCGCATTGGCGATTCCGCGACCCGCTTCCAGATCGCCGAAGACAAGATCGAAGGCTTCAAGCAGGCGATGAACCAGCCGCGTGAGACCGACAAGAATGTGCGGGTCTCACTGGCGGGCGACGAACCGTTTGAGACCGCTGCCCCGGACTTCAACAAGGGCCCGCGCGGCGGGGATCGCGACCGCAGCAAACCCAAGCGCGCGCCGCGTCCGGGTAAAAACGAGCGCGCCGCCAAGCGTCATAATGATGATGACTTCTTCGGCGGCTCCGCTGAAGACACGCGCCCCAAGCGCGACTGGGCGCCGAAAGGCAAGCCGCCGTTCAAAAAGCGCGAGAGCGACAAGCCCTATGCGGCCAAACCTGGCGGCTTCAAGAAAGGCGCGGGCGGCAAGCCCGGCTTCAAGAAGGCCGAGGGCGGCAAACCTGCGTTCAAGAAGGCGGAAGGCGGCGACCGCCCCCTAAAGCGCATCAAGCGCAAAACTGACAGCTAGCTTACCAAGCGGTCACGCTATGGACAGGACAAGCCTGCCGCCGTGCGGCAGGCTTGATCCATGTCGAGCCTGATTGAATGCCTTGAAGCTCAAGACGCAACCGCCCTGAGCCAATTGCTCGGGCGTTTGCCGCATTTGACCAATGCGCCTGTGATTGAAGGGGATGAAACGCCCCATCCCATCCATGCCATCTGTAATCGGGTCTTTGACGGGCGCCTCTCAGACTCGCAAGGGCTGGCGTTCGCCAACGCTTTGATCTCTGCGGGCGCAGATCTGGACGCCATACACCCTGCGAATGGCGACAGCCTGCTAATCAGCGCGATCAGCCTGTCCTGCCCGTCCATCGCCCACCGTCTCCTCGACAAGGGCGCCAATCCCGATCCGCGCGGCCTGTTCGGCGCCACCGCCCTGCACTGGGCCGCCATTATGGGCATGGCCGATCTGGTGAAACGCCTGATGGATCATGGCGTCTATATCTATCTGCGCGACGCCCAATACAGCGCCACGCCGCTCGGATGGGCCGTGCAGGGCTGGATTGAACCGCCGCGCGGGGCGCGTGATGACCATATGGCCTGCGCGCGGTTGCTGGTCGACGCGGGCCTTCAGCCCGATGCAGAATGGCGTCACAGCGAACAGATCATGGCGGACAGTGCGCTGCGTCAGGCTTTGGGCTGGGCCTAGCCCCCCGCGTTCAAAACCGCCGCCTGCACCTTGAGCGCCTGCACCGTCTCGCGCACATCATGAACCCGCACGATGGCGCAGCCGGCGCGTGCGGCGTGCAGCGCGACGGCGAGCGAGCCGCCCAGCCGATCCATCGCCTCATCGGCCGTGTCGTCAATCGCCTGGATGAAGCGTTTGCGCGAAGCGCCGAACAGAACCGGCAGCCCCAGAGAGACGAAATGTTCCAGCGAGGCCATAAGCTGGAGATTGTGGTCAAGCGTCTTGCCAAAGCCGATGCCCGGATCGAGCACGATCAGATCCCGATCAAAACCGGTGGCGAGCAAAACGCCGGCGCGCTGGCCCAGATAGCGCGCCACATCGTTGACCACATCGTCATACTGCGGCGCCGCCTGCATGGTGCGCGGCTCGCCCTGCATATGCATCAGGCACACCGGCACCCCCAATTCCATGGCGGTTTCCGGCGCGGTCTCGGCGCGCAGAGCGTTGACGTCATTCCAGAGGCTCGCGCCGGCATGCACCGCAGCGCGCGCCACGCCCGGCTTCATCGTATCGATCGAGATCGGCGTGTGCGGACGTTCCGCCAGTATCGCCTCGATCACGGGGGCGACCCGGTCCAGCTCTTCGCTTTCAGAGACGGGCTCGGCGCCCGGTCGGGTGCTCTCGCCGCCGACATCCAGACAATCCGCGCCCGCATCCAGCAAAGCCAGCCCATGATCGCGGGCCGCCTGAGTGCTGGCGTGACGGCCGCCATCTGAAAAGCTGTCAGGCGTCACATTGACGATGCCCATAACCTGCGGCCGACCATCTGCGTGCGGGCGGATCGGGAAGGCTAGCATGGGCGGCTCGACACCTTGGAATATTGTGACGGCTCGCCATGACGGAAATGACCCCGGTCCGCGCGCAGGGCCTCGGCGATATGATCAAGTACGGTGGCTTGCGCCCGGGACCGACGCACAGCGCCATGGGCGACGAGCCACAAATCCAGCAAGACCTCGAAATCGGGCAGGATGCGCACAAGCCCGGGGCTGACCCGCGCCAGGCGGTGCGAGGTCACCCCAAGGCCCAGACCATTGCGCAGCCCCTCAAGATGGGCGCTGGGATGCGCGGCCACCATGACGTCGCGTCTTGGCTTGAGCTCATCACCAATGGGCGTGCGCGGCCATTGAAAGGCAATCGGCGCCGCCCAGCCCACCGCCACATGATCGGCGACGTCATCAAGGGTTTGCGGCGCGCCATGGCGTTCGAGATAGCATTCAGAGGCGTACATGCCGCTGCCCACTTCCGCCGCGCGGCGGGCCAGAAGGCTGTGCTGCGGCCCGGGTTGGCCCCAACGCAGGGCGATGTCGGCGTCGCCGCCCGCCAGATTGGCCGGCTCGAACCCGATCTTGAGTTCGACGGACAGGTCAGGGTGCGCCTGGAGCAAGGGCGTCAGCGCGCCTGGCAGCCAGTCTGCGCCCACGCCGTCGCTGGCGGCCACAGTCACGCGCCCCTCGATCCGCTCATTGCCGCTGCGCGCTGCACGTTCGATCGCGGCAGCCTCGTCTTGCATTTTGCGAGCATGATCGAGAACCGACCGGCCAAGCGCTGTCGGCGTCAGAATATCGCCCCGACGTTCGAACAAGGCGCCGCCCAGATGGGTTTCCAGCGCGCGCATCCGGCGGCTGACCGTAGGCTGGCTGAGCCCCAGCACACGACCGGCGGCGGCATGACTGCCCGCTTCGTAAACAGAGAGGGCGAGATAGTAGTCTGACCAGTTATCCATTCAACTATGAATACCGATTATGCAGTTTCAGTCAATTGTACATATGCTGCGGCGCGTCATATTCGTGCCACCACTGAATGGAGGCTTATATGTCCGTGTTTGCAACAGCAATTCTCGCCCTGCAACTGACCGGCGCGCCGGTCCAGGATTTCACACCGGTCCGCGTGGCCGATTCCAATATTCGCGGGTCTGTCCGCGCCCTCAACCAGGGCGACTGGTCCACCGCATTGCACTTCAGCCGCGCCGCGCTGGACGGCGGATCGCGCACCAGCGTCCGCGCCGCCGCCCATGCGAACGCCTGTATCGCCCTGCATCAGCTGGGCCAGACAGCCGAAGCGCATCAGGCCTGTGAAACCGCTTTGGCCCTGGCCCCGAACAACGCTGTGCTGGCGTCCAACCTGTCTGCGGTGCAAACCCGCATGGCGGTCGCGCCGTCTGCTGGCGCCGGCAACTAATCCCTGATCACAGGAATGCGATTTGCGCCGTCAGGGTCTGACCGGTAACCGGTGACTTATGACGGCGCACTTCATCACGCGGCTCGGCCCCTATAGCGAAACGCGATCCCGCGCCGAACGCGGCGGGCATGAGTGGCGATATGATGCCGGGTTCTTGCCCCACACGGCGCCGCATAGAGTGCTGCCCGAAAGTCGGCTGAGCCTTGTCACCGAAAGCCTATACGCGCCGTCTGGCGAGCTGCTGGACCAGTCGCACTGGGTTTTTGGCCCTATCCGCACCCCTCGGCTCTACGCGCCGCCGCCGGGCTCCGTGCTGGAAGGCACGTTCATTCTCCCCGAACAGGCGCTGTGCCTGTTGGGTGTACGTCCTGACGACTTAACCGACGCCATCCTCCCCCAGAGCGATTTCCCGCGCCTGCGACAGCCCCTGACAGAACCGTCGCGTCAAAAAGACCGGCTGGCCATCTGGGCCGCGCGCCTGTTGCGCGCCACGAAAGGCCGGGTGCGCGCCACTGCCCTCGCCGAGCGCGCCGGGGTCAGTGAACGCCATCTTCATCGCTGCATGACCGGACGGCTGGGCGTCGGGACCAAGGCGCTCGCAGCGCAAATCCGCGCGCTGGCGGCGATTGAACGCGCCGACCAGAGCACTCGTCCGAACTGGGCGGACATCGCGCTGACCAGCGGTTACAGCGATCAAGCCCACCTCAGCCGGTCCGTCAAAGCCCTGACCGGGCTCACGCCGACCGCGCTCCATGCGGAAAGATCCGTAGAGTCCGAAATCTTCAAGACCGCCCTGTGACTTTTAATCCAATCTGCCTTCAACGCCCTTTCTGGCAGGAGGATTGAGATGAAACTGTTGTTCCCCGCAGCCGCCCTCATTGCGGCGCTCAGCGCGCCCGCATGGGCGCAAGACAGGATTGAGTTTGAAGGCGAAAGCTGGCGGATCGAAGCTGAACTGGCCGAACGCTCTGAATTTCTGGGTCGCGACGCGCTGCACTTTCGCGACGGCGTGATCTGGATCGATGGATCACAGTTCGAGACTGGCGAGATCCGCTTTGAAATGGCGATCAGCGGATCTCCGGGCCATACGGGCGTTTTATGGCGCGGCCAGGGCGTGGGGGATTGGGAGAAGTTCTATTTCCGCCACCACCTCAACACCATGCCGGACTCAGTTCAGTACACCCCCGCTTATGACGGCGTGACGGGCTGGCAGATCTTTTCCGATCCAGACGCCATCAGCCAGGTCAATCATGGTCTGAACCGCTGGATGGATGTGCGCGTTGTGGTCGCTGAGGACCAAGCCGACATCTTCATGGACGGTGCGCTGATCCATCACATTCCTGACCTGCAGCGTGAAGAGGGCGCAGGCTGGGTCGGCTTCTGGCAATTGGCGCCCAACGACGTGGCGTCAGGCTATGTGCGCAATGTGCGCGTCACGCCTGAGCGCAATCCCGAGATTGTCGGCGCCTCCGAACGCAGCGCAACAGAGCCAGCGGCGAACCTTGTGCGCACCTGGCGCGTCTCATCGCCGTTCAGCGAAGCGCTATTGGCCGAGCACAGTTTTGATAGCTTGCACGCCTCTCGCGAGCGCTGGACCGCGCTCGACGTGGCGTATAACGAGATCGCCAATCTGGCGAGCGTCACCCGCCATTCCGAAGGTGATACGGTCTTCGCCGAGACGACACTGCGCGCTGACGCCCCCCGCACGGCGCTGGTCCGATTTGGCTATTCCGACCGGGTTCAGGTGTTCCTGAACGGCGAACGTCTGTTTGTCGGCAATAATGACTGGCGCAGCCGCGACTATCGCTATCTGGGCACCATCACCCGGCATGTGGCCGTGCCGCTGAACCTGCGAGCGGGCGAGAACACCCTGACCTTCGCAGTGTCTGAAACCTTTGGCGGTTGGGGCGTCACCGCTGCGCTTGAACAGGCCGAGGGTGTGCGCATCACGCCCTGATCGCGCCACCTGCTCTGCCAGCCCTGCATGCGTGATCCTGCAGGGCTGATCTGGATTGAGCGACAGTGTCGCCGCACAAACTCATAGGTTGTAATTTTCCCTCAGGCATACTTGTGGCGCTCTTCATCAAGGGAGGATCCCATGAGCCTGTCCGTGCAATTGAACATCTTCTCCGGCCGCCCCAATCCGCGCTTCACCCTGTCAGAAACAGAGGCGATATCCCTGTTCAAACGGGCGCTCGAGGTTGGGCCCGCCAGCCCGAACGCCAGCCGCGGGCTGGGATATCAGGGGTTTACGCTGCTGCCTGTTGAGCCTGGATCGGACATGGACGCCATGAGCCAGGACGCCCTGGGCGCCGCGAGCGCCCACGGCTTGACCCTGATGGGCGCGCCTGAGCTTGAGCAAGAACTGCTCACGCTGGCGCTCAAGCGCCTCGACCTGAGCGCTGCCGTGCAATCCGCTCTCGCGCACGCCCATGAACGGCCCTTGCTCACCGCCCTGCCGCAAGTCGACTGTCCCGACTGCAAGGGTCAGAATGCGCCCGCCTATGACCCCGATTGGTGGAACAACAATGCTGTCCGTCTGGCGAACAATAATTGCTATAATTACGCCAACAACCAGGCCACCAACACCTTCGCCCAGCCCGGTCGCGCCTCTGGCACGCCCATGACCGGCATGAGCTGCGGCGGGGTTCAGCCCAGCGCAGTCTCGGACGGGCTCGTCGCCTCGGCGAATTTTTCCGACGAAACACCCGGCTGGTATGTGGCGCTGGTCATCTGGCCAGGCCAGGATTTCCACTGGTATCGTCAGGACTCAAATGGCTGCTGGTCGCACAAGCCGGGTTCAACCCCTGTGATCAACACCGACAATGCCGGCGCCCAGATCACCGATCCCGCCACCTGCGACCGCGGTGATTACACCCAGTTCTGCAGTTACATGATCACCAATGCCGGCGTGGTGATCAGCTAGGCCGGTTCAATGACCGTACGTGTGATCCTTCAGATCTACTCCGGGCGACGGGATCCTCAATGGCTTGTGTCGGGTGAGCTGGCCACCCGTTTGCTCGAGGCGCTTGAGGGATTGCCCGCCGGCCCGAAATGGACCCCGCCCACACGGCTGGGCTATCGCGGCATACGCCTCGAACATGATGCGTCCGCCCGGACCTGGCTGTGCGTCAAGGGACAGGTCATGCATGAGCAGGCAGCCGGGACATCCTGGTTGTCTGATCCAACATGCTCGATAGAAGCGCTGGCGCTGGAAAGCGGGCGACCCTTTCTGGATCCCACCACGCTTGATCATCTGATTAAAATGCTCACTGACGCACACTGACAAAAAAACGGCCGCTCCTGCCGGAGCGGCCGTTTGATCGTCTGGTTTCAAGGCCTATCAGGCGCCGCCCGGCTTGGGCTCAAGCCCGCCACTGCTCGGCGCTTCATCCTCGTCATCATCAATGACCGGCACCGCGCCCGACGGCGTCGAACCGCCATCCGCTTTGGGCGGCACATCCGTGTCGCGATGGGGTTTGTTGCCCTTCAACAGTTCAACAATCTCGTCACCGGACAGAGTTTCGTATTCAAGAAGCCCTTCAGACAGAGCCACCCAGTCATCATTCTTTTCGGTCAGGATGCGGCGGGCCTCTTTCAGACCGCCCTCAACCAGCGCCTTGACCTCTCGTTCGATCTTGGCGGAGGTTTCGGCAGAGATTTTAGACGACTGCATCAATTGCTGGCCCAGGAAAACATCGCCCTGGTCTTCGCCATAATCGACGGGGCCAATCTCTTCAGAGAAGCCCCATTGGGTGACCATGGCGCGGGCCAGACGGGTCGCCTGCTTGATGTCGCTGGCGGCGCCGGAGGTGACGTTCTCCTTGCCGAATTTCAGCTCTTCAGCCACGCGCCCGCCCATCATGATGGCCAGACGTGACGTCATTTCCTGATGGGTCATCGACAGCTTGTCGCCCTCGGGCAGCTGCATCACCATGCCCAGCGCGCGACCGCGCGGAATGATCGTCGCCTTGTGAACCGGATCCGCCGCCGGCACGTTCAGCGCCACGATAGCGTGACCGGATTCGTGATAGGCGGTGAGCGTGCGTTCTTTCTCGGTCATGACCATGGTGCGGCGCTCCGGCCCCATCATGACCTTGTCCTTGGAATCCTCGAACTCGGCCATGGAGACGACGCGTTTGTTGCGACGCGCAGCCAAGAGTGCAGCCTCATTCACAAGGTTCGCAAGATCTGCGCCCGAGAAGCCCGGCGTGCCGCGCGCAATGACTTTGGGCTCCACGTCATCAGCCAGCGGCACGTCGCGCATGTGGACTTTGAGGATTTTCTCACGGCCCGTGATGTCGGGGTTGGGCACCATGACCTGACGGTCAAAGCGGCCTGGACGCAGAAGGGCTGGGTCCAGAACATCCGGACGGTTCGTCGCCGCAATCAGGATGATGCCTTCATTGGCTTCAAAGCCGTCCATCTCGACCAGCAGCTGGTTGAGCGTCTGTTCGCGTTCATCATTACCGCCGCCAAGTCCGGCGCCGCGCGAACGGCCCACGGCGTCGATCTCATCAATGAAGATGATGCAAGGCGCGTTCTTCTTGGCCTGTTCAAACATGTCGCGCACGCGGCTCGCGCCGACGCCGACAAACATTTCGACAAAGTCAGAGCCGGAAATGGTGAAGAAGGGCACGCCCGCCTCGCCCGCAACAGCGCGCGCGGTCAGCGTCTTACCGGTGCCCGGAGGGCCAACCAGAAGCGCGCCTTTGGGGATCTTGCCGCCCAAACGCTGGAACTTGGACGGGTCTTTGAGGAACTCGACGATCTCCTGGAGCTCTTCCTTGGCTTCATCAATGCCCGCCACATCGTCAAAGGTGACGCGGCCCGTCTTTTCCGTCAGCAGCTTGGCTTTGGACTTGCCAAAGCCCATGGCGCCGCGGCCGCCGCCCTGCATCTGTCGCATGAAGAAGATCCACACGCCGATCAGGAGGAGCATCGGGAACCAGTTGATCAGAATGCCCAGCGGGCTGATGCCGCCTTCGCTGGGTTGTTGCGCAGTGATGTCCACATCCGCAGACCGCAGCGCCGCGGTCACATTGGCGTCTGCCGGAATGGTGGTGCGGAAGGTAGCGCCGCCCGTGGTCTGACCGGTGATCGTCTCGCCCTGAATGGTGACAGAGCTGACCTGACCGCTTTCGACCTGGTTCATGAACTGGGAATAGTTGATCTCGTTGGAGGGCGCCGATTGGCTGGGCCCCTGGAGCATGTTGAACAGCGCCAGCAGCAGCACCAGCAAGATCGCCCAAACCAGCATATTGCGCATATTCATCGTCAGTGTCCTTGTCCGCGCCGCCATCACTTCGGGCGCGCATCTGAGGCGGTCATCAAAATCTTAGGTCTGATATTGGGACGTCAGACCGTTTTTGCCAGTGCGCTGCGTATGTGCAACGCAGATTTGTCCCCATCAAACCATGCCGGCGCGTCGCAAGGAAGCAGCCAGCGCCGCAAGCGCGTCATGCAAAGCAGCGACCAATTGTCTGTGTCGCCCAATGGCAAGTGCACGATTTCGTCTCCCTCAGCGCGAGCGCCAATCGTCATCATTGTTAACGATTGGCGGAGGGCTTGCGGCACATCGGCGAGGGAAACATCGTCCGGCGGTGACCGCTCACCCAAGGCTTCTACCCGGCATGCCGTCTCCGCCCGGACTTCAAATCGGCCATCAAACAGACCCACCTCACCCGCTTGCAGCTCCAGGACTACAGGCGCCGCACCGCCGTCCGCCCGCCCAAGCACGGCCCCGGGATCCCGGCCCATCACGCCGTCAGCGGTCAGAAGCACACCCGATTGCGTATGCGCCTCTCGCGCTTCGAGCGCCTTCAGACAGGCCTCGACCCCGTCAGGGGACGGCGTCCGCGCCTCTCCAGACACGGCGAGCATGACCGCCTCCATCGCGCGCAGCGCCATGGGTTTGGCCGCCAGTGAGACCATGTCCGCATTCAATCGCGCCCCGCCCCAGGGCGTCCAGCTTACAGCCCGCTCCACCAGGCGCCAGGCTGCGCTGCGCAGCAGGCGCTCTGCATCCACACTCTGGTCGGACAAGCTCAACAAGCCATGCTCCGCCGGACCTCCGGGCGGATACGCCTTCTGGCGCAGCTGCACACGCTCATACTGGGCGTCTTCGTTCGAGGAATCCTCGATCCAGCGCGCCTCAATACGATTGAGGTAGTCACGCAGCTCTGCGCGCCTCAACTCGAGAAACGGGCGCGCCACCGTCAACTCGCGCCCTTCGGGCCAGACCGGAGACGCGTCAAACCGGGTCATGCCGGTCAAGGTCCGCCAACCGCCCTCGCGTTTGGCCCGCATGCGCAGGGTTTCGATCCGGTCATCCAGCGTATGGCCCAGGCACAACAGATGCACCCCCAGCCCCTCGCACGCCCCCGCCAACAGGCGATGGCGCGCCTGACGCGCGGCGGCCTGGTTCTTCCTGGGCGCCGTCCATCGCAGGATATGCGGTTCAGCCCCCAGGGATCGGGCGTAGTCTGCGCTATCAGCCGCCTCGGTCGCGCTTTCCGGCCGCAATTGATGATCAACGATCAAGGCATGCAGCGTGAGATCGGGAAACGCGGCCCGCAAGGCATGGAGCAGAGCGGTGGAATCTCCGCCGCCGGAAAACCCGAGCGCCAGCGCTTCAGACACGTCGCCCCCTATCGGCAGCCGATCCGTGCGGTCTCACGTTGCGCCTTGCGGCGCGCATCCTCACCGGCGCGCGGAAATTCGGACGGGAAGCTGGCCAGCACCTGGCAGGCGCGACTGGTTTCGCCCAAAGCCGCCAGCGAGGCTCCCAACCGCACCAAAGCGTCAGGTGCGCGGGCGCCCTGACGATCTGCCTGCAAGGACGCGATATAGGAGTCCGCCGCATCCTGGAAATCGCCATTGATGAAATGGGTTTCGCCCAGCCAGTACCAGGCCTGGCCGACTTTGGCGTCTTCAGGATAGCTCTGGGTGAACTCACGCAGCAATTCGCGTGCGCCGCCAAAATCACCGTCGAGCAGGCGCGCATTCGCGGTTTGGAACAGGGTGTCGGCATCCATGACCGCTTCCGGCGGGGCGTCCAGCTCCTGAATGTCTGCGTTCAGCTGGGGCAAAGCCGCGCTTTGCGACAGGCCTTCACGTCCTGTCCCGCGCGGCGCTGGCGTGCTCTGGCCGGGCGTCGGCGCGCGCAAGGGCTGCACGGTGGACGCCCGCGCTTCAGCGTATGGATCGCTTGAATCGACTTCGTCTGCCGACAGGAGGTCTGACGGGCCGCCCAGAGACAAAGGGTCTCCCGTCGCGCCCATTTCATCCCCTGCTGCGCCAAAGGCCGCGCCGCCTGACAGCAGCCGGTCCACATTGACGCCAAGCTGCTCGAGTTCCTGGCGCATACGGCGATTTTCAAAATTGAGGCGTTCGATCTCGCCGGTCTGAACCCGCTGCTGACGCTCCAGATCATCCACGCGCATCATCAGCGTTTCCGCCACCGGGTCGCCTTGCAGCGCCCGCGCCTCAACCTCCGCCAATCGCGCTTCAACCGCATCCAGGCGCGCCGCCAGCTCCCGGCGCGACTGCGCCTCGGCCGGAAGAGTGAGCAGGGCGGTGATCAGCAAAAGCGCTGACAGTGCGGAGAAAGGCGAACGAATCATGGCGCAGCGGTCCTGTGAAGCGGCTCAGGGCTATGAGCGCTAGTGTCGTCGAGCAAACGGCGAAATCAAGGCGAAGTCAGGAATTGTTGAGCAGTCGGACTTCGTCATTCACGACGCTCCAGCCCTCACCGTCCATGTTTTGCAGGGCGAAGGCGTAGCCATACCCGTCTTCACGACGCAGCGTGCATTGCAGCTGGACATGGCTGGGCGTGCAGACCGCCTCACCGCCCGAACCGGGTTCGGCGATCTGGGCGGAGAACGAGGCGAGGTCCGCGCGGCTGTCCACGCCCCACAGCCAATAGGCGTCCGTCCCCTCAAACAGATCCGCCAGAAACGCGGCGGCGCCGCCCTCGTCATAAGGCAGAGCGATCGGCGGTTCGCCCATCGGTTCTTCATGAGGTTCGGAAACCGGCTCTTCACTGGTGACCGGGTCAGACCCCGGCGCGCCATACACGCCCGGTGACGGCTCCATCACCATGGAGAGACCATACAGCGCGGCGACAGCGGCCACCGGCGCAACGACAAGTCCTACAAATGCTCTGATAATCATTAGACTGCCCCCTCAAGCAGAAACGCCCGCAAGGATGAACCTTGCGGGCGTTTCAATCAATCCTTTTCAGGTCCTGTCTTACGACACGGCGCCGGACTGGATAATGGTCATGGCGTTCCGGTTGGTCGCCCAGCAGCTTTCGTTGGACTGGCGGCAGACCGGACGCTCTTTCCCGTAGGACACGGTGGAGATGCGCGACGGGTCAACGCCCTGGCTCACCAGGAAGTCACGGGCCGCATTGGCGCGGCGTGCGCCCAGCGCCAGGTTGTACTCACGCGTGCCGCGTTCGTCGCAATTACCGGCGACCAGAATGCGGGCGCCCGGATAAGAGGACAGCCAGGCGGCCTGACGACGCAAGGTCGCGCGCGCTTCGCTGGACAGCGTGCTCTGATCCAGAGCGAAGAAAACGCGGTCGCCCGCATTCACTTCAAAGTCTTCAACCGAACCCGGGGTCGGACCCGCCGGCTCAGGTGCAGGCTCATAGACCGGCTGCGGCTCAGGCTCAGGCATCGGGGCCACCGGCTCCGGTTGGGAAGCACAAGCGGCCAGCGTGGCGCTGAGCGCCAGAGCGGCAAGAATTGACAGGCGTTTCATGTTGGTGTCGTCCCTCTCCAAGCCTATGGCGATCCGCATAGGCAAATCGGTGTGGATTCTATCAGAATTGGCGCGCTTCACACCCCAAAAATCCCCAAAACGCGCACCTCGGTTAAGACCTTAGCCGAGCAAAGCTCAGTCGATCAAGGGCGACCACGCCGGGTCGCTGGCTTGACCCTGTGTCGGCAGGCGGCGCAGGTTGAAACCCGCAAGGTCAGTGCTCCAGATCGAGTACGTTGTTCCCTCGCGTGTTCTGTCGCCTCGTGTGAACAACAACACGCGGCCATTGGGCGACCAGGCGGGCGTATCCACGAAATAGCCTTCGTAAAGGATACGCTCCTCGCCCGAGCCGTCCGCAGCCACAACGCCCAGCATGAACTGGCCATTGCGCTGTTTCGTGAAAGCGATCAGATCGCCGCGCGGGCTCCAGACCGGAGTCGTATAGCGGCCTTCGCCAAAGGTGATGCGCTGAGGGTCGGTCCCGTCTGCGTTCATCACATAGAGTTGAGACTGTCCGCCGCGCGAAGACGAGAAGACCACCTGTTCACCATCAGGCGCATAGGACGGCTCGACATCATCAGCGGGATGGGTGGTCAGCTGGCGCAAGGTGCGCGAGCGCAGATCAAAGCGGAACAGATCGTGCCCGCTATGGCGCTCGGCGGAGACCACCAGCGCGCGCCCCTCGGGATGGAACCGGGCGGACAGGGACTGGCCTTCGCTGGCGAGCGAGGGACCGGAATCAAACAGCGCTTCCTGGCGTCCGGTCTCAAGATCATAGAGATAGCTGGTCGCCCGGCCGTCACGGAAGGACACATAGGTGATCTGCTGGGCGCTGGGCGAATAGTTCGGCAATAGCGCCATATAAGACCGGTCGGTCAGAAAGGACGGGTTCGCGCCATCCTGGTCCATCACCGCCAGGCGACGGATCGGCTCGTCATTGGGGCCATAGCCTTCAGACACATAAACGATGCGGGTGTCGAAATACCCGCTTTCGCCCGTCATGCGCTGATAGACGGCGTCAGACACCTTGTGCGCGATCCGGCGCCAATTGTCCGGCGAAGTGACGAATTGCAGCCCCTGCAATTGCTGTTCGGTATTGGAATCCCACAGCCGGAACGCGACCAGCATGCGGTCATTCTCGTCAATGCTGACTTCGCCCACCAGCAAGGCCGACGCATTGATCACCCGCCAGTCGCCAAAGCGAGGACGCAGATTGATATCGGTGATATCTTCAATGAAGGCTTCGGGTTCGACCGGGGCGAACAGCCCGGACGTCTGCAGATTGTTGGTGATCACGCGGGAGATATCGGCGCCGATCTCACCCTCGCGCGTGTCCGCACCCAGAAAATCGGGAATGGCGATTGGCGTCGGATCAAGCGTGCCTTCGGTCACATCCACCACCAGGGGTGTTTGCCCGAAAGCCGATGCGGCCATCACGATCAGCGCGACGATCGAGGCGAAGAGTTGGCGCAGGGCGGTCATGGGAAGCTCCCGGGTTCGAACGACTGGGGTCAGCGATTGCGTTGCGTGTCGACATTGACCCGAAGCACCCGCCATTGGGCATAGTGTTCGGGGGGTAGAGGATAGGGTTGGCATTCGATCGCGCCGCGCAAGGCCCGTTCACCCGCCACTCTCAGGAAAGAATTGGGCGAATTCATGATGCGCGCTTCATCGATCAGGCGCGGCGGAACAGACAGGCGGCCATTGCGCTCCAGCCGGATCTCCATAGAAATTCGCAGATCCATATTGGCTGGCGCGTCCGCGTTCGAGCGAATGCAGCGGTTCATGTGAGACGCGGCCATCGCTGACAGGCTGGCGGTCATCGCAGTGCCTGGACCGACCTGATTGCGGGTTTCGCCCACTTCGGCGCGGCCTTGCGGGGCCGTGTTTTCGCGCGACCGGTCCACAAGCTGAGACAATGCACCCAGATCGAGAGACGGCTGCTGCGGTTCAGGCTCGCGCGGAGCCGGTGTGGGCTCGGGCTCCCGCTCGGGCTCAGGTTCGGGCTCTGGCGGTGTGGGCTCGGGTTCCGGCTCAGGTTCAGGCTCGTCCTGCGGCGCAGGCGGAATGATTTCGGGCTCGGCTTCTGGCTGCGCAGGTTCAGGCTCCGGCGCGGGTTGAGGCGCGGGCGTTTCCGGCTCGATCTCGGGTTCGGGCTCGGGCTCGGGACGCGCCGCGCGCACATTGGTCTCACGCGCCAGCGTCACCAACTCCACCGGAACGACCATCAGCTCTTCAGTCAGGCGACGCGATTGCGGAAACGCGATCAGCGCGCTCGCGACCAGTCCCGCATGAACCATGAGGGACACGATGAGCCCCAGGGCCTGACGCATGGCCCGGCCTCCCTATTCGCGGATGGGTTCGGTGACGAGGCCGATATTGGTGTAGCCAGAGGCTGACACCCGGGCCATCACACGCATGACGTCGCCATAGGGCGCGCCGTCATCGGCGCGAATATAAATACGCGCTTCGGACCCCGCGCCGGTGATCGCCTGAAGGCGGGGCGCCAGCTCGTCAAAGGCCACTTCGGTCTCCATCAGATAGAGCGTGCCGTCTGACTGGATGGTCAGGGTCAGGGGCTCTTCCGACGTGGTCATGGCGCGCGCTTCTGTGTCGGGCAGATCCACCTCGACGCCGACAGTCAGCAGCGGCGCGGAGATCATGAACACGATGAGCAGCACCAGCATCACATCCACAAAGGGCGTGACATTGATTTCGGCGTTGGGCTTGAAGCGGCGACGTCCATTGCCGCCGCCGGTGTCGAGACCGCCAGCCATCAATCAGCTCCCCCGGCTCGCCAGCGCCGCCAGATCATCTACGAGACCTTCAAGGCGGGAGGCGTATTTGGAGAGGTTTGACGACAGGGCGTTAAAGAAGATCACGGCCGGGATAGCCGCCAGCAGCCCGAGCGCAGTGGCGAACAGGGCTTCGGAAATACCCGGCGCCACAACCGCCAGCGAGGTGTTGTCGGACGCGGCGATCGAGCGGAAGGCGTTCATGATCCCCCACACCGTGCCGAACAGACCGATAAAGGGCGCCGCCGAGCCGATAATGGCCAGAACGCCCAGCCCGCTCTCCATCTTGCTCAGTTCGCGATTGGCTTCCGCGCCGCCACTTTTGGCGACCGCATACCCGTCCCAGTCACGCATGGACGCCGCCAGAACGCGGCCAAACGGCTCCTTGGCGGGTTTTGCGTATTTTGCGACCAGCTCGTCGAGAGAGCCGCCCGACCAGAAATCATTTTCAAAGCGAGACGCGCCGGCATGGGCGTTGTTCAATTGAAGCCATTTCTCGATGGCGATCGCCCAGGACCAGACCGACATGAACGCCAGGATCGCCATCACCGCTTTCACCACGATGTCGGCGCGCATGAACAAATGCATGATGGTCAGTTCAGTGGCCGGACCCGTCAGCTCAACTGCAACGCTTTCCATGGAAACTCCGCTAGACCCTCGCGCATCCGGCGAAGCGGATGCGTCATTATGAAACGCCCTCGGGCTGCAGGTGTAACCGCACGCACGCGTCACGCCAAGCCGAACTCGGCTTCGTCAGTGTGACAGGCTGAGAAAAGACGCAGATTGCGGCGAATTGAGGGAGGATTCTAGCCGGTTACGTAGCGTTGCACCTGATCGAGCAGGGTTTTGGGCAAGCGCCGGGGCCGCCCTTCCAGATCAATGCAGGCGGCCTCCACATCCGCCGTGACCAGCACTTCGGCGGCGCAGACCACACGTTGACTGATCATCAGACGGGCGCCTTTGACGGCCTTGAACCGCGTTTCGATGGTCAGGGCGTCGTCGATGCGGGCGGGTTTGAGATACTCAAGATTGATCTTGCGCACGGCGAAACCCAGCGGCGGATCAAGTTTCAGAATCTCGGCATGGCTGACGCCCGCGCACCGCAAGGCGTCGGTCCGCCCGCGCTCAAGGAATTTGAGATAATTGGCGTAATAGACGACCCCGGTGAAATCGGTGTCCTCATAATAGACGCGGACAGACAGCTGGTGGGTCTTGTCGTCCAGCCAGACGCCGGCATGCGGTTCGGCCATCTCTAGCCCTCCCCGAACAGATCGTCGCTGAGATGCCGCGGCATGGTGAAGCCCAGATGCTCATAGGCGCGCTTGGCGGCCACCCGGCCGCGCGGGGTGCGCATGATGAAGCCTTGCTGGATCAAGAAGGGTTCGACCACGTCTTCGAGCGCGTCGCGGGCCTCGGCGCAGGCCGCCGCCAGCGTTTCAACGCCCGCAGGCCCGCCGCCAAAGCCTTCGATCAGAACCCGCAGATAACGCCGGTCGAGGCTGTCGAGCCCCACCGCGTCCACTTCAAGCCGGCGCAAGGCGCCGTCAGCGACTTTGGCGTCAATCACCGATGCGTCGTCGTCTTCGGCGAAATCGCGCACCCGGCGCAGCAAACGCCCGGCGACGCGCGGCGTGCCGCGGGCGCGCTTGGCGATCTCGGTCGCGCCATCTTCGTTCATGGGCGCGCCCAGCTTGCGGGCCGCGCGGGCGACGATGCCTGACAATTCATCCACCGAATAGAACTCAAGCCGCACCGGCACGCCAAAGCGGTCACGCAGGGGCGTCGCCAGAAGGCCGGCGCGTGTGGTGGCGCCCACCAGGGTGAAGGGCGGCAGATCGATGCGTACGGTGCGCGCGCTCGGCCCCTCCCCGATCACCAGATCCAGACAAAAATCCTCCATCGCCGGATAGAGGATTTCCTCCACCGCAGGCAGCAGCCGGTGGATCTCGTCGATGAACAGAACGTCGCGTTCTTCCAGATTGGTCAGGATCGCCGCCAGATCGCCCGCCTTGGCGATGACGGGACCGGAGGTGGCGCGGAAATTCACGCCCAGCTCTTTCGCCACGATCTGGGCCAAAGTGGTCTTGCCCAAACCCGGCGGGCCGGACAGCAAGACGTGATCCAGCGCCTCGCCGCGCCGCCCGGCGGCCTGGGTGAAGACTTTCAGATTGGCGATGGCGGCGGGCTGGCCGACAAAATCCTCAAACGAGAGCGGACGCAAGGCCTTGTCCCGGCCGTCATCGGGATTGGCGTCAGCAGAGATGATGCGGTCTTCCGGCTCGCTCAACGCGCCAGCTCCTTCAGGGCCGATTTGATCACCAGCCCTTCGGTCGCATCATCGCCGAGCTGACGCAAGGCTTCCGCGGCGGCCTTGCGCGCATCGCTTTCCGCATAGCCCAGATTGACCAGCGCGGAGACGGCGCTTTCACGCATCAGATTATCGTGCGAGGCCGGAGCCGAAGCCGGCGCCTCCGCGCCCGCAGGCGCCAGAGCTGCGGCAAGCCCCGCTGCGCCGGCGCCGAGAGACCGCCCGAGCGGCGGCGCCTTGTCTTTGAGTTCAGTGGCGATGCGTTGGGCGAGCTTCTTGCCGACACCCTTGGCGCGTTCAAACGCCATGGGATCGCCCAGGATGGCCGAGCTTTCAATCTCGCCCACATCAATGGCGTCGAGCATGGCGAGCGCGTGCTTGGCGCCGACACCCTGCACTGATTGCAGACGAACAAACCAGGCGCGCTCTGAATCGCTTAAGAAGCCAAAGAGCTTGAACTGGTCCTCGCGCACATGGGTTTCGATGTGAAGCGAGACGGGCTTGCCCGGCTCCAGCCGGGCGAGCGTGCGCGATCCGGCGCTGACCAGATATCCGACGCCATTGACGTCAATGACGGCCTCTTCCTCGCCGACACAATCCACAACGCCCTTGAGCTTTCCAATCACGAGGCCAGTCCTTTCATCGCGGTTCTGTGGTGAGCGTGGCAAATCGCGACCGCCAGCGCATCCGCCGCGTCCGCATCCGCTTTTGAGCCCGGCAGCAAAATCGCGATCATTGCCGCCACTTGCGCCTTTTCTGCAGAGCCTGTGCCCACCACCGATTTCTTCACGAGCTTGGGCGCGTATTCGCCCACCACCAACCCGGCCCGCGCAGGGGCCAGCATCGCCGCCGCCCGCGCCTGACCCAGCTTGAGCGCGCTGACGGCGCTGGCGTGAACAAACTGATCCTCCACCGCAGCTTCATGCGGCTTATAGCGCTCAACCAGCTCTTCGATGGCGTTGTAAATCACGGTCAGACGCTCCGCCATCGGGGCTTTGGGCGGCGCTTTGACGACGCCATACTCCACCAGCGACAGGCGCGAGCCCGTCTGGTCGATCACCCCCCAGCCCGTGGCGTTCAGCCCCGGATCAATGCCCAGTATGCGAATCGAAGCGCTCATCCCTCACACCATAAAGCGCCCAGAACAAAAGGCGACCATTGCGTGCACGTTCATCCGTTCAGCTCGCGTTCAGTTTCCTGCAACCCATAATCAGTGTAAGGTTTTAGTCTTTGGGGGAGACGGACATGAGCAAGAAGCGCAAGCTTTCACGGCGCTCTTTTCTGACGCAAGTCGCCGGCGGCGCCAGTGTGATCGGCGCGGCAGGCCTGACCGGTTGCGCGACGACGGGCGGCCCAGGTTATACCGGTCAAACGGACGCGGATTCAGGTCCTTATGCCGATGCCGCAGGGTATGGGCGCAATGGCCGATATGGCGGCGGGCGCAACTGCACGGACGCCGATCAGGGCCCGTATGCGGACCCCGCCAACCAAGGTCGCAACTGCCGCGGCCAATCGGGGTACACGGATGCTGATCAGGGCCCCTACGCGGATCCGCCCGGTCAGGGCCGAGGCGACCATCAAGGCGGGTATACCGATGCGGACCAGGGCCCGTACGCCGACCCGCCCGGACAGGGACGCGGCGGTCAACGCGGGGGTTATACCGACAGTGATCAGGGGCCCTATGCGGATCCGCCCGGGCAAGGGCGCGGCGGACAGAGCGGCGGCTATACCGATAATGACCAAGGCCCTTATGCCGACCCGCCAGGTCAGGGCCGGGGCGGGCAAGGCGGCGGCTATACCGACAATGACCAGGGCTCTTACGCGGATCCGGTCGGTCAGGGGCGCGGCGGGTACAGAGGCGGCCAGCGCGGCGGTCGTCAGTGTACGGATTCTGATAGCGGCCCGTATGCCGATCCCGCCAATCAGGGCCGGCGCTGCTAAGCGAGATGACCGTATCTCATGAAACGCCGGGCGTGCTGGCCGAGTTGATCGCGCCGCACGCGCCGGACAAGTTTTTCAAGAGCGTGTTTGAGGTCCGGGCGCTCCACGCGCCGGGATCGGCGCCCGATCGTTTTTCATCCCTGATCAGCCTCGAGGTGATTGACGCCCTGTTGGCCGAAGGCCTGTTCCGCGAGGGCGATCTGTCCATGGCGCGCGCCGAGCCGCGCCTGGCTGACGGCGTGTGGTTGCGCGAAGATGGCCTGGTGGATCGCGGCGAAGTCGCCCGCCTCTATCAGCAAGGCGCGACGCTGATCCTGCCCCAGCTGCAGGCGCGACACCGACCGCTGGCGGATATGTGCCGCCAGCTGGAGGCTGACTTTTCCTGCCCCGTGCAGACGAATATCTACCTCACCCCGCCCAACGCGCAGGGGTTTCAGACCCATTACGACAATCATGACGTTCTGGTCTTGCAGGTGGAGGGCCGCAAACGCTGGCGGCTTTATGACGCCCCGGTCGGCGTGCCCTATCGCGGCGAGCGCTTCACGCCGGGCCGCTTCGCCCAGACCGAGCCCCGCGAGGAGCTGGTGCTGGAGCCGGGTGATGTCCTGTATGTGCCGCGCGGGCTGATGCATGACGCGGTCAATGAGGGCGATGATCAGGCCTCGCTTCACATCACCACGGGCCTGCTGGCGAAAACCTGGGCGGACTTCCTGCTCGAAGCGGTCTCAGAAGCCGCGCTGCGCACGCCCGCCCTGCGCCGCGCCCTGCCGCCGGGCTACGCCAAGGGCGCGGTCAGCCGCGAACATTTTGATGACGCGTTTCAAAGCGCGCTGCGTGAGGTCGGTCAAAACGCTGATCTGGATGCGGTGATCCACTTGTTCACCGACACCGCCATCACCTCGCGCCCGGCGGATACACGCGGCGCCTTGACCTTTGGTGCGCTCTCACCTCAGACGCGGATCAAACGCCGACCGCTGATCGCGCTGGAGCTGACCGAGGAGGACGATCACCTTGCGCTCGTCGCCCCGGGCGGCGCGCTGACCTTTGACTCAGAGGCCGAGGCCGGGCTTGAACGCCTGCTCGCAGGCGCAACGATCAGCCTGTCGGATTTCAGCGCGATGGACGACGCCAAGGCGCGCGACGTGATGGAGCGTCTGATCGCCTATGGGGCGGCGGAGCGGGCCTGACCCGCCCCGCCTTCCCTAATCACACGGCTTAGCGGTTATCAGGCTGGGCGCGCACCAGCTCCAGCCCCCGCCGCGTGATGCGATACGGGCCGCCCTGCGACGACGCCACAGCGCGCTTGGACTTGAGCTTGCGGAAAAGGCGCGGGGTGACGCCGGGCATGGCCCAGCCTTCCCGCGTGATCAACTCCACATCAAGGATGCGGCCGGAAGAGGTTTTCGCGGCCTGCAAACGGCCGCCTTTCGCCAGCGCGTGCAACACGCGCTGTTCGTCTTTTGAGATATCCATTGGATCTGTCGGTCCCGAGGGTCCGCAGCCAGGCTGCAGACACACAAAAACGGCGCTCGCCGGCATGCAGCGAACGGGCTCTTGAAGGCCGCCTCTCCCCCGCACAGTGCGAGGAGAGGCCCTATCGGGTCTCAGACAAAGAGTTACGCATAAGCGGTCTGGATATCAGACTTGACCCAGACCGCCTATGACCTGAAGGACACAGGAACGCCGTTAGACGCGCTTGAGCGCTTGCTCCACAACGGCGTCGGCGGTGACGCCGAAATGCTCGTAGAGCGCGTCCGCCGGGGCCGAAGCGCCAAAGCTCTCCATGCCCACAAAGCCGCCTTCGAGGCCAATCAGGCCATCCCAGCCCCAGCGCAGGGCCGCCTCAACCGCCACGACAGGCAGTTTCGGGTCAACCACAGAGGCGCGATAGCTCGCATCCTGCTTGAGGAAGGTTTCAAGCGACGGCGCGGAGACGACGCGCGCGTCAACGCCTTTATCCTTGAGTTTGGCTTGCGCCTCGATGGCGAGGCTCAACTCGGTCCCGGTGCCGATCAGGGTGATCCGGGCGTCGCCTTCGGCTTCGCGGATCACATAAGCGCCTTTGTCAGAGAGGTTCTTGGACCCATCGTCCTGGCGCACATGCGGGACTTTCTGACGCGACAGCACCAGAACCGTGGGGCCGTCGGTGCGTTCGAGCGCACATTTCCACGCTTCCGCCGCTTCCACCGCATCACCGGGACGGTAGACCGCCACATTGGGCATGGAGCGCAGGGCGGTCAGATGCTCGACCGGCTGGTGGGTCGGGCCATCTTCCCCAAGGCCGATGGAGTCGTGCGTAAAGACATAGATCACCGGCTGGTTCATCAGCGCCGACAGGCGGATCGCCCCGCGGCAATAGTCAGAGAACACCAGGAAGGTGCCCGAATAGGGCCGCAAGCCGCCATGCAGCGCAAGGCCGTTCATGGCCGCCGCCATGCCAAACTCGCGCACACCGTAATGAACATAGGCGCCGGAGAAATCATCCGGCGTGATCGACGCCATGCCCGGCGCGTGGGTGTTGTTTGAGCCGGTAAGGTCCGCCGAGCCGCCGACAAGGCCCGGAAAGGCTTGCCAGAAAGCCTCAATCGCCTTGCCCGACGACGCGCGCGTCGCCAGCGCCGGCTTATCGTTGAGTGTTTGTTTGATGTGCGCATCCAGCGCGTCCAAAGCGGCTTTCGGCGGCTGGCCCGACAGTTGCGCGGTGAAGGCTTCGGCCTTGTCAGAGGCGCTCAAGCGCGCGTCCCAAGCCTCGCGGGTCTGACCGCCCAGCTCGGCTGCGAAACGCCAGCCGTCGTAAATCTCGTCGGGGATGACGAAGGGGTCATGGCTCCAGCCCAGCGCTTCGCGCGCGCCCTTGATTTCCTCAGCCCCCAGCGGCGCGCCATGGCTTCCGGCTGTGCCCGCCTTGGTGGGCGCGCCAAACCCGATCGTGGTCTTGCACGCGATCAGCACGGGCTTGTCAGACATCTTGGCGTCGTTGAGCGCCTTGTCGACAGCCGCCGCGTCATGCCCGTCCACCTCGAGCGTCATCCAGCCTGCGCTTTCAAACCGCTTGCGATGGTCGACGGTGTCAGACAGAGCGGTGTCGCCGTCGATCTGGATGGAATTGTCGTCCCACAGCACCACCAGCTTGCTCAGCTTGAGATGGCCGGCGATGGAGATCGCTTCCTGGCTGACGCCTTCCTGCAGATCGCCGTCAGACGCGATCACCCAGGTGCGGTGGTCCACCAGATCATCACCGTAATGCGCATTCATCATGCGCTCGCCCAGCGCCATGCCGACCGCCGTGGCGAGGCCCTGACCGAGCGGGCCGGTGGTGGTCTCGATGCCCGGCGCATGACCAAATTCGGGGTGACCGGCGGTTTTCGAGCCCAGCTGACGGAAGTTTTTGAGCTCTTCCATCGTCATCTCTTCAACCCCGATCAGGTGCAGGATCGAATAGAGCAGCATGGAGCCATGACCCGCCGACAACACAAAGCGGTCGCGGTCGGCCCAGTTTGTGTCCTTGGGGTCGAACTTGATGTGCCGGGTCCATAGCACCGTCGCAGCGTCCGCCATGCCCATGGGCATGCCGGGGTGGCCGGATTTGGCGGCTTCAACAGCGTCCATGGACAGGGCGCGAACCGCATTGGCGAGGGGCTGGATCCGGGCCGGATCAAGAGCGGGCTGGGTCATATCGCTGGCCTTTATCGTGTGCGGGTGCGAAGGGCGTATCGGCAAAGTGTTTACACAGCCCTGAGCATCATCAATCAAGGCCCAATCGGTGCGTCAGCTCACGCGCCGGGCCGTCAAACCCGGCCATGTCGCCGGAAAGAATGGAGCGGGCAAGGCTTTTGCCCAGCTCGACACCCCATTGATCAAAGGGGTTGAGGCCGTAAATCACGGCTTCCACAAAGACTTTGTGCTCATGTAACGCGATCAGCGCGCCCAGGGTTTCAGGGCTTAATCGATCCATCACAAAGGTGGCGCTGGCGCGCCCGCCCCGGATCGCCTTGTGCTTCGCCAGATCCCCCTCACCGGTGCGGCCATGGGTCAGAGCTGCGCCTTGAGCGGCGAGATTGGCGTTCAGCGCCCGCACGCGCTCGTCATTCCGGCCATGATCCGCAATGGCGATGAAATCGACCGGCGCTTCATCCAGCCCCTGATGCAGCCATTGAAACACCGAATGTTGCAGATCTGATCCGCGTCCGCCCCAGACCAGGGGGCCGCTATGACCTTCAGACAAAGGCTGACCTTCGGCGTTTACGGACTTGCCCAGGCTTTCCATTTCGAGCTGCTGCAGATAGCTCGGCAACCGTTCGAGGCGGGAGGAATAGGCGGCCACACAGCGCGAGGGGAGCCCCAGACCCGCCCGATTGAACACGTCGATCAGCGCTTTCGCCACGGGCATGTTGCGCGCGAGCGGCGTCGTCGCGACATGCTCGTCCATCGCCCGGGCGCCCTTGAGCAGTCGATCAAATACGTCAGAGCCCAGCCCTGTCTCCAGCGCCAGCCCTGCAGCGGACCACAGCGAATAGCGCCCGCCAACCCCGTCGAGAAAAGCAAAAATGCGATCCTCATCGAGACCAAACGCTTTGGCTTTGTCAGGACAGGCGGTGGCGGCGGCGAAGCGCGCGCTGACGCCAGCCTCTCCCAGATACTTAACGATCCAGGCGCGCGCCGCACGCGCATTCATCAAGGTTTCCTGGGTGGTGAAGGATTTGGAGATGACCAGGATGAGCGTCGTCTCAGGGTCCGCGCCGTCCAGTGCGTCATCAAGATCGGCCGGATCAAGATTTGAGACGAAATGCGTCTCGACTCCGTCGCGGCGAAACGCGCCAAGCGCGTCATAGACAAAACGCGGCCCCAGATCGGACCCGCCAATGCCGATATTGACCACACGCCGCACCGGATGGCCGTCCAGCGCGTCGGGCCGTCCCATAAGGGCAGCGAAGGCGCGCGTCTTCTTGCGGGTGTCGATCATCGCTGCGGCGGCGTCCGACTCGCCCAACAGCGCGGGATTACGGCAAGCAGGATGCAGCGCCGGGCGCTGCTCGGTGCCGTTCACGATCTCACCCGCGAACAGGGCCGCCAGCCGTTCGTCGACGCCCAAAACATCAGCCCGTTCGACCAGAGCCCGCCAGGTCTGCAGAGTCAGTTTTTGACGGCGCAGATCGAGATACAGCCCCGCCGCTTCGAACTGCAACGCATCTGACCGCGACTCGTCTGACAGAAGGCTCGCCATATCAACGCGGGCCTGCGCCGCGGCGATCGCCTTCATCCCTGTTTCAGACGTCATCCCCATCCCCTTCGACAGGGCGCTCGGCCGCCCAGATCAGAACCGTCAGCCCGCCTTCAATGCCTTCTGGCTCCAGGGTGCGCAAGGATTTCAAGGTGAGCCCGCTGGTCTGCAGCCAGGCGGTGACCTGAGCCGGCGGGAAGCCCAGCCAGCGATGATGGTGCTGGATGCGCAGGGTTTCATGATGATGCTCGGCGAAATCCACCACCAGCAGCAAGCCGCCGGGCGCCAGAACGCGCGCGCATTCAGACAGCGCCGCTTGCGGATCCGGCAGATAATGCAAGACCTGATGCAGCGTAACGAGATCCGCCGCGCCTTCATCCAGCGGCAGGGCGGAGGCATCCGCCTGACGCACAAAGCGCGAGGACAAGCCCGCTTCAGTCAGTTTGGCGCGCGCCACATGAAGCATCTCACGGCTCAGATCGACGCCCATGCCCTCATCGGCCTGGTCGATGAACAGTTCGAGAATTCGGCCCGTGCCCGTACCGACATCCACATGCTGCTTGAAGCGGCGGTCCTCGGCCAGATCAAGCATCGCCGTTTCCACTTCGGCGTCGGAAAAATGCAAGGAACGGATTTGAGACCATTCCTGGGCGGCGGCTTCGAAATACTTCGCCGCTTCTTCTGCGCGCAGACGCTTGAGCTCCTGCAGGCGCTGACGATCACGATGAACCTGCGGTTCATTGGCTTCGGTGAATTCCTCCACCAACGCCGCGAGCCGGCTGACCGGTCCGGTGCGCATCAGCCGGTAAAAAACCCAGCCGCCTTCAGGAAAGCGTTCGCACAAACCCGCATCGGCCAGAAGCTTGAGATGGCGCGAAATCCGCGGCTGGCTTTGTCCCAGCACCTGCATGATCTCGCTGACGGTGAGTTCGCCCTGCGCCAGCAAGGACACAATCCGCAGGCGTGTCGGCTCCGCCAGAGCCTTGAGCTTCGCCAACAGATCAGATTGCATGGTCTCTCCCACCCAGCGCCGAACCGCGCCTGTAGCCTAACCCCCACCGCTTAGCGGGAGAATGCCGAAAAGTCATCTTTTCGGCGCGGTTTAAGGCACGATCAGTTCAGGGAGAGCTGGTCGAAGACTGTTGGAATGGCGGATTTGAACTTGAAAAACCCCTTGGTTGCGTAGGGGTGAAAGGCGGCATCCCAAGACCGGCGCAACTCAATAAGCGTGAGGCCGGCTTGCGCCAGCTTGGCTCGATACGGCGGCATCCGGTCCAGACCGGGCCCAACCGCCGGTCGCTGGGTCAGGATTTGTTTCGCGCCCACGGATCGGGCTGCGTCAATGACATCTTCAATGTGCGCGGACGCCTGAGCAGTATACCCGAAATGAGCGCCCGCCCGCCGCGCCCCGTCCTCAAGCGCCTGCTGGGTAAAGCGCGACGCGCACGCTCCCAGCGCCAGCTCGCCCCGCGGCAAGGGACCCGCCTGATAGACCACCGCGCGCACGTCGCGCTTTTCCGCAGCCCAGCTCTCGGCGTGCAAATCCTCTTCATGAATCCATAGGAGAGAGGGCGCATCAGGGTCTGGCGTCTCCCCCGCCGCCAGCGTTTGGGGAGCTGGGTGCTGAAGCGCAGGGTCAAGCGGCGGCGCGTCGTGCGCCAGCGCACCAGCGTCCGGCGTGAAACGACCGCCTGTGTACTTTTCAATATTGGAGGCGCGGGCCAGATAGGTCTTGCCCGCCGTTTGCAGCCCGCCCACCCACCGCCAGCTCAGCGTGTTGGAAGCCGGGTCGCCGTCAATCAGGTGGCGCAAGAACAGATCCGCGCCCAGCACCCAAGGCAGCTCAAGCGTATAGATCCAGATCGAGGCGAACCACATCCGTGCGTGATTGTGCAGATAGCCGGTCTGCATCAGCTCGCTCACCCAGGCGTCAAAGCAGTCAAGCCCTGTCCGCCCCTCGCAGGCCGCTTCATACCGGCGGCGCAGAGCGTCATCCTCGCCCAACGCGTTCAAGGCTTGGGACAGTTCTGACTTGTACTCTGACCAGCGCGACGGCCGCAGCTCCAGCCAGCCTTTCCAATAGGTCCGCCAGCAGACCTCCTGGATGAATTTCTCGGCGGCTTGAAGCCCATGCGCGTTCAGCGCCGCCTGGGCCAGTTCAGACTCCAGAACCAGCCTGTGACGCACATGCGCGCTCAGCATGGAAATATTCGAGCGGTCTTCAGGACCGAAGTCAAAGTTGCGCTGCGTCGCATAGCGCCGCCCCATCAAGGGCGTGAAGGCTTTCAGGCGCTCAAGGCCCGCCTGGCGGTCTGGGGTTGGCGGCACGGAAGGTGCGGAAAATAACTCTGTCTGGCTCATGACGGCGGAGCTAGACCGCGATCTGCCTCAGGAAAGACCGACGCTCGCAAGATTGCTGTTGAGATGGGCGGCTCGCGTGGTGGTGAAGAGCGCGCTGACCACGCCCGGCCGCCCAAGCGCCAGCTTGAGCCCGTCCGGGACGGCGATACGCCCACGCCCGGCGCCTTGTGATCGCACTCTCTTGGCCAGCGGATAGAAATCCGCGAGAGAGCGCGGCGCCCGCCATCTGGGCGGCGCATCCCCGGCGGTTTCAATCGCCAGGATGGGAAGCCCGGCCTGCGCGGCCCGGTCAAGCGCTGCGGTTTCCGCGCTGTCCAAAAAAGGGTGAACCGGCGCCATGACCACTTCAAACCATCCTGCATCCAGCGCCCAGTCGAGCGCCGGACCACGCCCCGCAGCGCCCAAGGCCCGAAACGCGCCAGCTTGCTTGAGCGCCCGCAACCGCGCCAGCAAAGCCGCATCCAGCTCATGCGGCGCCGCGCCATGCAGGAAGAGAATATCGACCCCCTCAACCCCCAACCGGTTTAGCGAGGCGCGCACGCTGGTCTCGACACCGTCCGGCGACAGATCGCGCCGCCGCCCGGCGAGGCCATGGCTGGTCAGCCCCGCCTTGGTGCAAACGACTAGCTCTGAACGATCGAGCGCTTTCAGCGCCAGGCCAAGACGCCGTTCGGCTTCCCCGGCCCCGTAAGACGGGGCGGTGTCAAAGACGCGTACGCCGCCCTGAACCGCCGCCTCGATCAGCGCCAGCGTCTCCAAGGCCGGAACAAGAGGGGTGCCATGGGCCCCGGAGACACCGAAGCCGAGAGCGGAAAACTTCATCATTCCCTCACGCTAAGCCGTCTCCGCGCAAATCGCCATGCGCAGTCTCCGCGCCTCGCCCACACGGTGTAACTTGACAACCTTACAGCTCAGAACAGCTTATGACAGTGTGCGAACAATAAAGAAGACGCACCGACACACGCTCTGGGGAGGAGCTTTATGTATAAACAAATGCTGGGGGCCTCATTGGCCGCCCTATCCTTCGCATCCGCGCCAGCCCTGGCGCAATCGTGGGATTTCACTGCGGGCAAGTCTTACGTCTTTGGCGACAGCCTGTCTGATACGGGCAATGTGTTTTTGGCCGCTGGCGCGGGCGGGCCACCGGTTTACTTCAATGGCCGCTTCTCCAACGGGCCCGTCTGGCACGAGTATCTGACCGGTCAGACACTGGCGCTATCGCCCTTCCTGTCTGGCGTCATCGGCGACGCCTCCAACGGGATCAACTTCGCCCATGGCGGCGCTCGTACAGCAGGATTCGCAAGCACGCCTGGCGGCCCGATCCTGCCCGGCTCCATCGAACAGGCCCAGTTCTTCGCCGCCGGCGTCGCCAGCGGTCAGATCGCTGCGCCAGACAGCTCTGACATTTTCTCTGTCTGGATCGGCGGAAACAACTTTCTCGCAGCACTGAGCGGAGGAAGCCTGGATATCAATCAGGGCGTGGCGGACATCCAGCAGACCCTGTCGACGCTGGCGGACGCCGGCGCCCGGCGCTTCGTGCTGTTTGGCGTGCCGCCCATCGGTTCATCGGTGGAAGCGCCCGCGCCGTTCAATGTCCAGTTCGATCAGGCCGCGGCGCAATTCAATATTGGCCTGCGCGGCGTGGACGCCGCAATCAGCGCGCAATACGGCGCAGACGTGCTCTATATCAATGTTGAAGATCTGCTGCTGGACGTCTACGCCAATTCCAGCCTGTACGGGTTCAGCGAAACGTCCATCGACTGCGTCAGTCAGGGCTTGCTGCTTGACGCCTGCCCGTCGGACTGGAGCGATTATGACGGCATCCACCCGACCACGCAGTCTCACGCCGTTCTGGCCGCCTTCGTGGTCGCAAGCGGCGCAAACGCAGACTATGCCGGTCAAAGCGCGGGCGGATTGACCGAGCACGCCTATCAGATCGGACGCCACTTGATCGTGGATGCGCTTGATGCAGCAAGTCGCGCCAGGTCGGAAACCGGCGGCTACATCACTGGCGGCTGGCTGGACGGGTCCGTCGACGCCAGCGCAAGCTCAGCTGGCGTCGACTATGATGGCTGGTCCGCCTCGGCGGGCTTCACCGCAGATCTCGGCACCGGCTTTTTCGCGGGTGCGCGCGCCAGCTTCGCCGATACAAGCAGCACCATCACCGGCGTTCTGCCCGCTTCGGGGGAAGCCGAGACATTCGCGGTCGCCGTCCATGGCGGCTTTTCGACAGGCGCGTTTTATCTGATGGGCGGCGCCGGTCTGGGCCGTACGGATATGGACACAGTTCGGGCCACCGGCTTCGCTCCGCGCAACACCGTGACCGGTCAGTTGGCGGTGGATCACAGCTTCACCGCGCTTGAAGCCGGGCTGGATTTTGACGCATCCGAGGCGTTGACGCTGACGCCTTATCTCCGGGCTGTCTTTACCGATTACGATCTCGCCGCCAATGTCGAGCGGGGCGTTCTGCTGAACGGCCGGGTGCAGGCGCTTGATTTCAGCAGCACGCTTTATGAAGCCGGCGTCCGCGCCAGCTGGCAGGTGTCGAACGCAGGCATGCTCCAGGCCGGTCTCGCCTATGAGAGCGAAGATGACGCCGAGCGAACCGTCGGGGTGCTCCTGAACGACATCGACCTGTCCACAGCGCGGATGGGCGGGAATGAGGATGGGCTGCTGCGTGCGCAACTGGGCTATGAGGCCGAGATCCGCGACCGGTTAAGCGTGTCTCTGACGGCTGCTGGCCGCTCGGGCGACGGCACGGACAGCCTGCAAGCGCGCTTGCAGGTGCGTCTGGGTTTCTAGGCTCTGCGAACCCCGGCCTCTTTGAGAGGTCGGGGCCTCAACCCAGCCTGGCGTCCACCAGTCTGATCGCCTCACGCACCGCCTCATCCACCGACATATCAGATGTATCAAGCTCGATCGCGTCATCGGCCTTGATCATCGGCGCGTCCGCACGGCTGGCGTCGCGGGCGTCGCGCTGGCGCAACTGGCCGAGCACCTGCTCAAAACTGATCTCTTCGCCGCGATTGACGAGCTCGGCCCGTCGCCGCCAGGCGCGTGAGTCTTCATCGGCGGTGACAAACAGCTTCACATCCGCATCCGGGCAGATGACCGTGCCGATATCGCGTCCATCCAGCACGGCCCCGCCGTCCTGGGCGGCAAACGCACGCTGCACATCCAGAAGCGCTGCTCGCACGCGCGGATGGGCCGACACCACGCTGGCGGCCACGCCGGCGCCTGCGGTGCGGATTTTGGATTCGTCGATGGCGCTGACGTCCAGCGCTCGTGCTGCGCGCTCGGCTTCATCCGCATTTTCAGGCGGCAAACCCTGTTCGAGCATGGCGACGGCCACAGCGCGATAAAGCGACCCCGTGTCCAGGTGCGGCACGCCAAAACGCGCCCCCAGTGCGCGCGCAATCGTCCCCTTGCCCGAAGCGAGCGGACCATCCACGGCGATAACGAGGGAGCGCGCCTGATCCGCCATTAGTCGAGAGACGCCATGTCTTCGTCGGAGATGTCGAAGTTTGCGAACACGGTGCTCACATCATCAAGATCTTCCAGCGCTTCCATGAGTTTCATCACGGTCGCCACTTTCTCGCCGGTCACCTCGATCAGGTTTTGCGGCTTCCAGATGATGTTGGCGGACTTGGCGTCGCCAAAGCGCTCTTGCAGGTTCGAGCTGACTTCAGCCAGGTCTTCGCGCGCGCAATAGATCACATGCTCAGGCGCGGGCTCGCCGTCATCATCGAGCAGGTCTTCTTGCACCACATCTTCCGCGCCGGCTTCAATCGCGGCTTCAAACATGGCTTCTTCATCGGCGACCGAAAGCGGGAAACGAATTTCGCCGACCTGGTCGAACATGAAGCTGACAGACCCGGTTTCACCCAGATTGCCGCCATTCTTGGAAAAGGCGGCGCGCACTTCGCCGGCGGCGCGGTTCTTGTTGTCGGTGGAGGCTTCCACGATCAGGCCGATGCCGGCGGGACCAAAGCCCTCATAGCGGATCTCGAAATATTCTTCGACATCGCCGCCCGCCGCCTTCTTGATGGCGCGCTCGATATTATCCTTGGGCATGGACTGGCCCTTGGCGTTCTGGATCGCCAGGCGCAGGCGCGGGTTCATGTCCGGGTCCGGTCCGCCCATTTTCACAGCGACCATGACTTCCTTGGACAAACGCGAGAACAGTTTGGCGCGAGCTTTATCCTGGCGACCCTTGCGGTGCTGGATATTGGCCCATTTTGAGTGGCCGGCCATGGTCGAAACCTCCGGAAGGCAAATGGCGAGCTGCCGAGCATGGCAGCATGAATTCTTGAAGCGGGCCTTCTACCCTATTGAAGCCGCTTCGGCCAAGACCTTGAGCGCTCACCGCGCGCACTGGCCTTCAGCGCCGGGCCATGGCATTGAACCCATCTATCCGTTTTGCTGCATTTTATAGGCGCCTCATGTCTGTTATCGCCGTTATTCCCGCCCGATACGGCTCCACCCGGTTTCCCGGAAAACCGCTTCACGAAATCGCTGGCGTGCCCATGGTCGAGCGTGTGCGACGGCTGGCCGCCGCCGCCCCCTCTGTCGACCGGGTGATCGTCGCCACCGATGATGCGCGAATTCTTGAGGCCGTAACAGCGTTCGGCGGAGACGCCGTGATGACCCCGGAAAGCTGCCGCAACGGCACCGAGCGCGCCTTTGAGGCGGTGCGCCCGTTCGCCCAGGCTGACGACGTCATCGTCAATCTTCAGGGGGACGCCCCCCTGACCCCGCCCTGGGTGGTGGACGCCGCCGCCGCCGCCATGAAAGCCGACCCCGCGCTGAAACTCGCCACGCCTGCAGTAGCCTTGTCGGAAGACGCGCTCGACAAACTCAGCGAGGCCAAGCGTCGCGGCGAAGTCGGCGGCACCAGCGTGGTCTTCGACAAAGCCCTGAACGCGCTATACTTTTCAAAGGCCATCATTCCGTTCAAGCGCGAAAAGACGGGGTTGCCGATCTACAAGCATATCGGGCTCTACGCCTATCGATTCGACACCTTGTCCGAACTGGTGGCGCTGGAGCCGAGCCCTCTGGAGTTGGCGGAAAGCCTGGAGCAATTGCGCGCGCTGGAAAACGGCATACCGATCAGGATCGTCCTTACCGATTATCATGGACGGACGCCCTATTCCGTGGACTCGCCACGGGATGCCGAAGTCGCCGCCGACATCATCGCCCGCGAAGGGGAGATTTTATAATGCTGCTGATCCTGGCGCGTCACGGCAACACCTTCGGTCCGGACGACACCCCGGTCTGGGTCGGAGCAAACGAGGATCTGCCTCTTGTTGACAAAGGCCTCGAGCAATCACGCGCCATGGGCGAAGCCCTGCGCACGCTGAACCAGCTGCCGGATCGCATCATCGCCGGGCCGCTCAAGCGCACCCGCACCGGCGCCCGTCTTGTCGGTGAGATTTGCGGCTTCACCGGCGAGGTCGAGATCGATGACCGTCTGCGCGAGATTGATTACGGCGTCTGGGGCGGCAAAACCGACGCAGAGATCGCCGAAAGCTGGGGGGAAAGCGCGATCACGGACTGGCGCGAGCGCTCCATTCCGCCCAACGGCGCAGGCTGGAGCCCCACTGTAGAAACGCTCAAGGCCAATGCCCGCAGCGTGCTGGATGCCGTGACTCGCGACCGGGCCGACGACACGACCGTTTTCATTCTGACGTCCAATGGCGTGTTGCGATATTTTCACGCGCTTCTGGCGACGGACGCCCCAAGCGAAGACGCCAAGGTCAAGACCGGCCATATGGGCGCCGTGCGTGTGACCCAAGAGGGGCGCGAGCTTCTGGCCTGGAATCTGGCGCCGGAAGCCTTTGTGAAAGCGCTCAATCCGTGACGACCCGCTGGCGTTCCTCCTCGGTCACCCTCGGGGTGCTGTTGACGCTGAGCGCTGTCTTTATCGCTGCGGGCGGGTTGGGGCTCGCCACTTCCGTGGCGCTGATCGGTTTGATCTTCATGCCGGTCATTTTCGTGTCTGGCTGGCGCTCCTTCAAAAGCGCACCGACACTGGCGTTTCTGGGCATGCTGAGCGTGACCTGGCTGTGCGTCTCTCATCTGTGGTCACCCTATGAGCGTGCTGATCAGGCCTATAAGCTGGCTCTGCTGACCCCCTTGTTTGTCTTGGGCGCCTATATCGGTTGCCGCCTGACGGATGAAGAGGCCGGGCGGCAAGCCCGACTCCTGAGCGTGGTGGCGCTGCTGGCTGGCGGGTATTTTCTGCTTGAAGCGCTGACAGGCGGCCTGATCGGCGGTTGGATCGAGCTCGAGCTTGAAGACTCAACTTACCCCGCCGAAGCCATACGCAACGCCAAAGTCACACTGTCACGCGGGGCCACCGCCTTCATGATGGTGGCGGGGCCTGTCGCCTTGTATATGTGGCGTCAAGACGGCGCCTGGCGGCGGGGGCTGGCCCTGACGCTTCTGGTCATGGCCGCGTTCGCGTCAGCCAGTTTTGATGTCGAGGCCAACATCCTGGCGCTTGTGTTCGGCCTGATCGCCGCCGGCGCGGCCCAGATGGCCCCACGCACAACCTTGCAAGTCATATTGCTGGGTGCCGGCGTTTGGGTGTTGGGTGCGCCGTTGTTCATGGGCTTGGGCTTGGCCTTGATGCCTGAGAGCGTTGAGGACAGCCTGCCCCTGTCATGGGCGTGGCGACTGGAAATCTGGAAGGCCGTGCTGGAGCAAATCCGGCAAGCGCCGCTGATCGGGCATGGGCTCGACAGCATGCGCGCCTTGTCGGATTCGGTGCTGTATCGCGATATGATGATCGACCGCTTGCCGCTCCACGCACACAATGCAGGCCTGCATATCTGGATGGATGCCGGCGCGATCGGCGCATTGCTCTGCGCCGCCACGCTGTTCGCCGGCGCGCGTGCGGTTGGACGCGCGCCACTGAACGCCGATCAGATCACGGGTCTCGCCTTTGTAGGCGGCATCTGGTGGGTCAGCGTGCTGCTGGGATACGGCGTCTATCAAGAATGGCATCACGCAGCGCTCGCCCTGGGCGTTTTCGCAGCGTTCCTGAACAGAACAGACGCTTCTGAATAAAGCGCCTCAGTCCGGCGCCGTTCTTGCTCCTCACATCCCAAACCGCCGTCAGAGCGGAAGCAGTGGATCGAGGAGAGCTCATGTCGTCCCGGATTGATGCACACGCACCGCCTTACGCCCCTGCGCGCGCCACCGGCTCGATCAATCCTGTGCAGGTTTTCGTCCTGTCCGATATGAGCGCAATCAGCCTGTCCGGCATCACACTTCAGGCGCTGCACGCCCTGACTGGCGGCGTGTCCCAGCACGGCGAACTGGCCTTCTTCTTTCTGACGGGCGTGCTGCTCATCGGCTGGTTCAACGCTCAGGGACATTATCGCACGCGTCAGCCGGTGATGGGGGCTGCAGGTTCAGTGCTCAAGGCGTGCGGCCTTGCCTTGCTGGCGCAGATCGCCGGACTCTACGCCTATGGAGAGGTGACCGGCGCTGGGTCGGTCCTGGCGGCCTGGTTGTGCGCACCGGTCCTGATCCTGAGCTTGCGGCTTGGGGTTCGCGCCCTGTTCACGGTCAGCGGCGGCTGGCTGCAACCCGTCACGGTTCTGGCGCCACAAGGCCTGACCCTGACGCCCGACAGCGTCATCCGCTCTGATGCCGGTCATGGCCTGCATGCCGAACGCAGTCTGGCGCTTGAGCCGTTCGCTCAGCTGAGCGACGCCGCACTGCTTGAGCAGATCGCCCCCCTCACCCAGCGCCCCGTCTTCCTGGCCCCGGACGCCTCAACGCAAGAGATCGCCGGTCGGCTGGCGCGTCTTTTGTCGGCCCAGGGCGCGGCCTATTATTATCGCCCGGCCCTGGGCGCGGTCTCGGGCGAATCCTTTGACCTGGTCCGTTTTCCGCCTGAAGACGGCGTGATCCTGTCCATGATCAATGCGCAGGACCGTCCCTTCGCTCAAGCTCTCAAGCGCGGCTTCGACATTATCGCCTCGGCTTGTGCGCTGGCGTTTCTCAGCCCGGTGCTGGTCTTAATCATGCTCGCCATTCGCAAGGATGGCGGCCCGGTCATGTTCAGCCAGCAGCGCGTGGGCGCAGACGGCCAGCCTTTCGGCTGCCTGAAATTTCGCACCATGGTGGTCAACGCCGAAGCGCGCCTGGCTGAGATTCTGGAGAGCGACCCCGAACGCGAGGCGCAATGGCGCGCGTATCAGAAACTGGACGACGATCCGCGCATCACCCCCGTCGGGCGCCTGTTGCGCATGACCAGCCTCGATGAACTGCCCCAGCTGATCAATGTGCTCAAAGGCGATATGAGCCTGGTGGGGCCGCGACCGATGACGCTGGATCAGCAGACATGTTATGGCCAGTCCATGCTGGATTACCAGCGTGTGCGCCCGGGCCTGACCGGCTTGTGGCAGGTCAATGGCCGCAACGAAACCACGTTTGAAGAACGCGCCCGGCTCGATAGCCATTATGTCCAGAACTGGTCCTTGTGGCGCGACGTCGTCATTCTGGTGCGGACGGTCCGCGAAGTCCTGTTCGGTTCCGGGCGTTAGAGCGGCAGTCTTTCCAGAACGATCCGGTCCTGAAACTCGCCTGTACGCTGAGAGGTTGACCAGTGCCCGGGCTCGACAGGCTCTGCGAGCCTCAACCCCGCCTCACGCACCCAGTCTTCAAACACCGCGCGCTCATAGCCTATCGCGCGCTCAGGCTCTCGCGGATCCGCCGCCCAGGCGCCGTCTCGAAACGACTGCAACGCCAGAACCGCGCCTGACAAGTCCATGCCTGGCTCCACGATGAAGCCTGTCAGGCACAAACGTCCGCCCGGTTTCAACACCCGTCCCGCCTCCTTGAGATAGGCGGCCGCGTCTTCAGGGAGCAAATGGCTGAACAGTGAAATCGCCAGCGCTGCGTCGATGCTGGCGGTGTCAACCGGAAAGCGATACCCCATCGCCTTGTCGCCTGCGCCGCCATATTCGCGGCTTTGCACATCCGCCCGTACAAAGGAGAAGTCCGCCTCGCCGGCGACATGCTTGCGGGCGAAGCGAAGCGCCCGCTCCGACAAGTCAAAACCTGTATAGCGTCCCTGCGCATTCAAATACTCGGCGAGAGCAAACGCGATACGGCCCGCTCCGCACCCCATATCCAGCACGTGAGCAGAGGGCTCAAGCCGGGCGGAGCGCTTGAACCAGCTGAAATAGGCCTGACCGATCTGGTGGAAGTCGCCGCCGCCCACATTGTGCCAGACCCGCCAGGGTCGCGGCGCACCTGGCGTACGCCAGCGGATGGGCAAATCGCGGGCGTCGCTCGCAAGATTCCACAAGAAATTTACAAGAGGTCGCGGCAGGGTCTGATGCGTCCAGGTTTTGACCGCGCTTGCAACGCCCATGCAGCCTTCCTCATTTCCAAACCGGTTTTATGGTGCTGTTATGATTGAGGACTAAAGCTGGTTCAAGATATCGACGTCTCATTGCTGACCGGAGCGCCCCATGCAGATCTTTCTCGACACCGCCGAAATCTCCGAGATCGAAGCGCGCGCCGGCCTTATTGACGGTGTGACGACAAACCCGTCCCTCATTGCGAAATCCGGCGCGGGCGTATTTGACCGCATCAAGGAGATCGCCAAAACAGTCTCCGGCCCCGTCAGCGCAGAAGTGGTGGCGTCCGATTATGACGGCATGCTGGAGGAGGGCCGCAAGCTGCGCGCCCTGGGCGACAATGTGGTGATCAAGCTGCCGCTGACGGCGGCGGGTCTTCAGGCCTGCCGCGAGTTCACCGCCGAAGGCGTGCCCACCAACGTCACCTTGTGTTTCTCACTCAGTCAGGCGCTGATGGCGGCCAAGGCCGGCGCGACTTTCATTTCGCCGTTTGTAGGCCGTATCGACGACGCTGGATCAGACGGGATCAACCTGCTTGAAGACATCCGGGCGATGTATGATCAATTCGGGTTTGAAACCTCGATCCTCGCCGCCTCTTTGCGCCATATCAAGCATGTGGAGGGCGCGGCCCTCGCCGGGTGTGATGCGGCGACCCTGCCCGTGAAGACCTTCGATCAGCTCATCAAGCATCCCCAGACGGATCTGGGATTGGACGCTTTCATGGCGGACTGGAAGGCGACGGGTCGCGACGGGCTGGTCTAGCCCGCCGCGTCACGCCCTACCCCATGATCAAACGCGCGCGGATCGTGCCGTCGATCGCGCGCACGCGATCCAGAAAATCTGTTGGCAGATCCCCTTCAAGATCGGCCACCGCATAGCCCAGATCCCCTTCGGTTTGCAGGAACTGGGCGGCGACGTTCGCGCCCACTTGCTCCACAGCATCATTCAAACGCCGCAGGAAACCCGGACGGTTCTTGTGCGGGGCCAGAACGCGTGTGCGTCCGGGCTGGATGGGGCCAGGGTCCACATGGGGAAAGTTCACGGCGAACGTGGTCGAGCCTTCATAGAGGTACCGCGCCAGCTTGCCTGCCGCATCCAGACCAATGGCCTGCTGCGCCTCAAGCGTCGAACCGCCGATATGCGGGGTAAGGATGACGTTGGCGCATTGCGTGAGCGGACTGTCAAAGCGCTCATCCTTGCTTTTGGGTTCAACCGGGAACACATCCACCGCCGCGCCGGCCAGATGACCTGAATTGAGCGCCGCCGCCAAGGCCTCCACATCCACAAGATCACCGCGGGCCTGATTGATCAGAAACGCGCCCGGTTTCATCCGAGTGATCTCGGCCTGGCCAATCATGTTCTTGGTGCGCGGCGTGGAGGGCACATGCAAGGTGACCACGTCGCACTCAGACAACAGGCCGTCCAGCGTATCCATCGGACGGGCGTTGCCATGAGCCAGCTTGGGCGCGATGTCATAGTAATAGACATGCATGCCCAAGCCCGACGCCAGTACGGAGAGCTGGGCGCCGATATTGCCATAGCCGATAATGCCGAGCTTCTTCTTGCGCACCTCATTGGCGCCCTCAGCGGTTTTCAGCCATTCCCCGCGCTCTATGGCGAACATTTTTTCGGGGATGCGTCGCATCAACATGATCACGGACGCCAGGGTCAGCTCCGCCACCGACCGGGTGTTGGCGAAAGGCGCGTTGAACACCGGCACGCCGCGTTCGGCGGCGGCGGTGAGATCCACCTGATTGGTGCCGATGCAAAAACAGCCGATGGCCTGAAGCGCTTTGGCTGCGTCCAGCAAGGCCGCATCCACATGGGTGCGCGAGCGAATGCCCAGCACGTTCGCCAGTGCAATTTCGGCCTCAAGTTGCGCGCGGTCCGGAGACCCGGAGAGACGCGTCACACTGACCGGACCGGCGGTCTGAAGCGCGCTGTCGGCGTCCGGGTGCACGTTTTCGAGCAAAAGGGCGGTGTATTCAGGAGTGTGGGCCATGGGGGCGTCCAATGATCATGTTGCGTTGCACCACTGTGCCCAAATGACCGGGCATTTCAATGCCGCGTTCGGGCATATCCTGAATTCATCCGGCGCCTCGCCTTGCCGCCACCTGCCTGCACGCGTATCTGGGGGCGCTATACGCCGTCGATCAGACCGCCCTTTCCTGAGGAGGCTTTCATGAAGACCCGCGCCGCCATTGCATTCGCGCCCAACACACCCCTCGAAATCCATGAGGTGGACCTTGAGGGGCCGCGCGCAGGCGAAGTCCTGGTCGAGATCATGGCGACCGGCGTCTGCCATACCGATTCCTATACGCTCGACGGCAAGGACAGCGAGGGTCTCTTCCCCTCCATTCTGGGCCATGAGGGGGCGGGCATTGTCCGCGAAGTCGGCGCTGGCGTGACCAGCGTGAAGCCCGGCGATCATGTGATTCCGCTCTACACGCCTGAATGCCGCCAGTGCAAAAGCTGCCTGAGCCAGAAAACCAATCTGTGCACCTCGATCCGCTCCACCCAGGGTCAGGGTCTGATGCCGGACGGCAGCTCGCGCTTCAGCCTCAACGGTGAAACAATCCACCATTATATGGGCTGCTCGACCTTCTCGAACTTCACCGTCATGCCTGAAATCGCACTGGCGAAAATCCGTGAAGACGCGCCGTTTGACAAGGTTTGCTATATCGGCTGCGGCGTGACAACCGGCGTGGGCGCGGTGATCTTCACCGCCGGTGTGGAGGCTGGCGCCAATGTCGCGGTGTTCGGTTTGGGCGGTATCGGCCTGAACGTGATCCAGGCCGCGCGCATGGTCGGCGCGGACAAGATCATCGGCATCGACATCAACCCCGCCAAGCGCGCCATGGCCGAAAAGTTCGGCATGACCGACTTCATCAATCCCAACGAGATCGGGATGGACAAGGTGGTCGAGGCCATTGTCGACATTACCGGGGGCGGCGCGGATTACAGCTTTGACTGCACCGGCAATGTGAACGTCATGCGTCAGGCGCTGGAATGCTGCCATCGCGGCTGGGGCGAGAGCATTATCATCGGCGTGGCCGAGGCCGGTCAGGAAATCTCCACGCGTCCCTTCCAGCTGGTCACGGGCCGGGTCTGGAAAGGGTCAGCGTTCGGCGGCGCACGCGGCCGGACCGACGTGCCGAAAATCGTCGATTGGTATATGGATGGCAAGATCGATATCGACAGCCTGATCACCCACAAGATGCCGCTGAACGATATCAATAAAGCCTTTGACCTGATGCATGCGGGCGAGAGCATCCGGTCTGTGGTGGAGTTCTGACCTGACCCTGTTCATCGACGCCGACGCCTGTCCGGTGAAGGACGAGGCGATCAAGGTGGCCGAACGCCATCGCACCGAGATCAAGCTGGTCTGCGATGGCGGTTTGCGCCGCCCGCAAAGCCAATGGGCCGAGCTGGTCATCGTTCCGGAAGGCGCGGACGCGGCCGATGACTGGATCGCCGAGCGGATTGGTCCGGGCGATATCTGCATCACCGGGGATATTCCCCTGGCCGATCGCTGTCTGAAAGCGGGCGGGAAGGCGATGGATCATCGCGGGGCAGAGTTTGACGCCCACTCCATTGGCTCCAAACTCGCCATGCGCGATCTGATGACGGACCTACGCAGCGCCGGAACCATGGAAGGGGGCGGCGGCAAGCCGTTCGGCCCTCGCGACCGGTCAAACTTTCTCAACGGGCTCGAACGCCTGTTCCAGGATCTCAAACGAGGACGGTAAGCTTATGGAACTCAAATCCGAGACCCGCAGCTTTGGCGGCCGCCAACAAGTCTGGTCCCATGACTCCCAAGAGACCGGCACAGAGATGACGTTTGGGCTATACTTGCCGCCCGCCGCCGAAGACGGTCCGGTTCCGGTTGTGCTTTATCTATCGGGCCTGACCTGCACCCACGCCAACGTCACCGACAAGGGCGGCTTCCAGCGCGTCTGCGCCGAACTGGGGCTGGCGTTTCTGGCGCCTGACACCTCGCCGCGCGGTCTCGATCTGCCCGGCGAGCATGACAGCTATGATTTCGGCTCCGGCGCCGGCTTTTATGTGGACGCCACCCAGGCGCCCTGGGCCCAACACTACCGCATGGAAAGCTATGTGACGGGCGAGCTTCTGAAGGTCGCCGCCCAAGCCGCGCCCTGTCTCGATCTCGAGGACATCGCCATCACCGGCCATTCCATGGGCGGGCATGGCGCGCTCACCCTGGGCCTCAAACGCCCGGACCTGTTCAAGGCGATCAGCGCATTCGCCCCGATCAGCGCGCCGATCCATTGCCCCTGGGGTCAGAAGGCGCTGGGCGGGTATCTGGGCGATGACATCGCGGCCTGGCGCAAATACGACGCCTGCGCCCTGATTGAAGACGGCGCACGGTGCGAAAGCGGTATTCTGGTGGATCAGGGGCTGAGCGATCAGTTTCTGTCCGAACAGCTCAAGCCTGAATTGCTCGAAGAGACCTGCCGCACGGCGGGCCAGCCGCTCACGCTTCACCGTCAGGACGGCTATGATCACAGCTATTTCTTCATCGCCACCTTCATGGAAGACCATTTGCGGTGGCTCAGTGACCGGTTGTGATCAGACCTCGGGGATGATCTGTGCAAGCTGCCCGCCCACGCGGATCGGCTCGCAGCGCACCGCCAGCCCCGTCGCGTCATCGGTCTCCACATAAAGCCCGCACACCGTCGCCTCGCCCGATGCGGGGGTGAAACGGCCTGACCGCATATGGGTGACGAAGCGGTTGATCGGCTCGTCTTTGACCATGCCGATCACGGAATCATAATCGCCGCACATGCCCGCATCGGTCTGATAGGCCGTGCCCTTGGGCAGAATGCGGTGATCGGCGGTGGGCACATGGGTATGGGTGCCGACAACCAGGCTGGCGCGTCCGTCGCAATAATTGCCCAGCGCCACTTTCTCGCTGGTCGCCTCGCCATGCATGTCGACGATGATGGCGTCCGCAACCGCGCCCAGCGGGCAGGAGTCGATCTCATGATTGACCGAGGCGAACGGGTCTTCGAGCGGCTGCATGTACAGGCGCAGCATCACATTCATCACCAGCACCCGGCGGCCATCGGGCAGGTCATAGAGCCCCGCTCCCCGCCCCGGCGCCGTGCCCTCGCGATAATTCACCGGGCGCAGCAGCCGCGGTTCGCGTTCGATATGCGACAAGGTTTCTGACTGGTCCCAGGCGTGATTGCCAAGCGTCAGAACATCCGCGCCTGCATCATACATCTCATTGGCGGTCTTCTCGGTAATGCCAAAGCCGCCCGCCGCGTTCTCGGCGTTCACGACCACGAAATCGAGCTGGAGCTGCTGGCGCAAATCAGGCAGCGCATCGCACAGACCTTCTCGCCCCGACTTGCCGACCACATCGCCAAAAAACGCAATACGCATGAAACCGCCTTACCTTGCTCAGGCGTGCGGATATAGGCGAAGCACACCGGTTAGGCCAGCGGTGCGTGTTCCCGGCTCAGCCCACAAACGACTTCTCGACCACGTACTGGGCCGGGCGGGCGTTGGAGCCTTCTTTCAAGCCAGCGCGGTCACACCGCTCCTTGCACGAATTGAGCATCTCCATGGAGCCGCAGATCATCACCCGATCGGTTTCGGGGTTGAGCGGCGGGACGCCCAGCTCGTCATAGATGATCCCGTCATCCATCAATTGGGTGATGCGGCCCGTGCGCTCGAACGCTTCGCGGGTGACGGACGGGTAATAGACCAGCTTGTCGCCGACAAACTCGCCCACCAGCGGGTCCTCGCGAACTGCGTCCACAAGCTCCTTGCCGTAGGTCAGCTCGGCGACTTCGCGGCAGGTATGCGTCAGGATCACCTGATCAAAGCGTTCATAGGTTTCAGGGTCCCGGATCACGGATGCAAACGGCGCGATGCCGGTTCCGGTGGACAGCAGATAGAGCCGTTTGCCCGGCTCCAGCGCATCGAGCACCAGTGTGCCGACGGACTTCTTGCCCATCAGGATTTTATCGCCCGGCTGGATATGCTGCAGCTGGCTGGTTAGCGGCCCGTCGGGCACCTTGATCGAATAAAAATCAAGCTCTTCATCCCAGGCCGGGCTGGCGATGGAATAGGCGCGCAGGAGCGGTTTGCCATCAACCATCAGGCCGATCATAACAAATTCGCCCGAGCGGAAACGGAAGCTTTGCGGGCGGGTCACCCGGAATGAAAACAATCGGTCGGTATAATGCCGGACCGCAATGACTTCCTCTTCCGTAAACGCGCCCATCGCCGTCTCGCTTTCTGAAGTTGATAAGTGAGGGCGTTCTAGGCCGGTGGGGACACCTTGCCAATGGTTCGCGCTGCGGCGCGCGGTCACGCCCCGGCGCTATCGGGTTCAGTCGCCGAAACCGGGATCGCGCGCTTTGTCTGACACCGGCAAACGGCCAAAGGCGGAATGCACGCCAGATAAATAATGGGGCTGGTTGGTGTTGACCTGCCCGGGCAAGGTGAAGCTGCCTAGATTGACCGTGGGCCCGCCCGCATAGCCGAGCGTTTCGATCGGCCCGAAGGCGGTCTCGACCTTGGCGATTTCATCTGCGCTCGCAAAGGCGGCGTAACCATTGGGATCGGTTTGCGCCGCCGGATCGCATCCAGCGGCGGCGCGGGTATGCTCAGAGCCGCCAGCACAGAGCAGGCCGCGCAAGGCGCCCGCCGTGCGCTCGCTGACCACAGGCCCCGCATCCGGCGCCCAGCCCGCTTGTCCGCCTTCCGCGGTCAGCACCTGTTGCGGCGCGGGTTCAGCGGGCGCTGGAGCCGGGCTTGCAGTCTCGGCCGGACGCTGCGGCGCAGGAGCAGGCTCTACTGGCGCTCTATCAGAATTGAGCGCTGGCGGCGCTGGCGCCGGCTCCAGAACCGGTTGAGGCGCGACGCTCGGCTCCGGCGCCACAACGGGCTCAGGCTCGAGATCGGGAACGGTCACCATCGTCAGATGGATCGTGCGACCCGATAGCGGCTGCGGGGTCGGCGCGTGAAGCAGATACAGCGCCGCAGCGCCAAGCCCCAGATGCAATGCCGCAGCAATCGCGCTCGACGCCCATTTCAGCACAGTCGGGCTGATTTCGCCGGTCAGGCTCGACAGGGAGACCGTCGTTAGAGTGGGGGAGGCGAGCGCGTTCATTCATTCCGCCGCTTGGTTTTGCACCGCCAGTCAGACAGCAGCTCGGCTCGCGGTCAATGGCGTGGACGCCAGCTTGCCGCTTTGTAATACGGTTCAGCAGGCGATCTGATGAGCGCCCTGCTCCGTGACGATCCAATCAAGACGCATATCGTGCGCTTCAGCGGGAACCCTGGCCAGCTTCTGTGCTTCATAGGCCAGACCCACCACGGTCAAGGGACCGGATTGTTTCAGCTTATCCAGCGTGCGGTCATAAAACCCGCCGCCATAGCCAAGCCGTCGCCCCTTGAGGTCAAATCCCACCAGTGGAACGAGAACAAGGCTCGGCGTCAGCTCAGAGGAAGACGCTGCAGGCTCTCGCGTGCCGAACGGTCCAGGCTCCAAAGGCTGATCCAGCGCCCACGAGCGAAAGATCAGAGGCTGATCCTTCTCAACGACGCAAGGCAAGGCGATGCGCGCCTGCTCCAACGCAAAGGTCTCAAGCAAGGTCTGCGGGTCGATTTCGTCGCCGATGGCGGCGTAGCCCGCAACCACTTGCCGGACATTCGGCCAAAGGCTGTCGGGAAAGTGCTCGACCAATCGGCGCCCCGCGTCAGGGTGTCTAGCGTAGGCCGCAGCCCGCGCCGCCCGGGCAGCGCGCCTAGCGTTTGTCTTGCGCCAGGCCGTCAGCATGAAAGGTGAAAAGGCAAGGTGGCGGCGCCAATTCCGCCGGTGGTCGTTTTCCAACCCTGATGACCCGGTAAACCAGGTGGGCGCCGCTTAGATAGGACCACGGTCCAGTCCAGAGGCAGCTCCCTCTCAGAGATGTAAGGTCCTCGGGATGTTAAGACCTGCCGAACGGTCCAGCTACCGCCGCTGACATAGATGGGGGCGAGACCGCCCGCGCTCAAGCGCTTTCTCCATCTGAGGGCTCCGCCGGCGCAGTCGTCACGTCTGCAGCGCCCCCCGCACCCGTCAGGGTCTCAAGCTGTTCTGCGGCGCTGATCAGCGCCTCTGCCGCCCGTGCGCGATCCGCTCGCCGGCGCGCGTCCGCCTGGGAGACCTTGCCCTTGAGGTCGAGCACAGTGTCTTCAAGCTCATCGACCTTGCCGCGCGCCTCGCGCATTTCATCGGTGACGATCAGGGCCGCCATCAACAACAAGCGCACATCGCCGATCTGGCCGACCTTGTCCGCCAGGTCGCGCACATGTGTGTCCAGATGCCCCGCCAGCTCCCGCAGATAGGCCTGTTGACCCTCTTCGCATCCAATGGTGAAAGCGCGTCCGTTCAGGGAGATGGTGACCTTGCTCACGCTGTCTCCTCTGCATCATCAGTTGCGGCGAGCAGGGTTTGCAGATCGCTCATGGCGGCGTCGAGCGCCTGCGCAGCGTCGGTCGCGGCGGCCTGAAGTTCGTCCTCACGCGCTTGCGCCTCATCCAGCGCAGCCGCCAGACGGGCGCGGTCATCATCAAGATCCCGCGCCGCCTCCACATCGCCCGCGGCGGCGCTCAAACGCAGCTGATAGTCTTCCAGCCGGGCGCCCACACGCGACACAGCCCGGTTCAACCGGTCAACAGCATCAGCCAACGGGTCGTCGGCGGCAGGAGGTTCAGGCGCACTCATGCCCTTAAAATCCGTCTTTAACGGCAAAAGTTCAAGCAGTGTGACAGGGCGAGCCTGAAAGAATCTCTGCGCCCGGCTCTCAGCTCAGCTTCAACTGCACCAACATGTCTGACAATCGCGCCCGAACAACCTCGCGCGAAGTCTCCCGCCGGGCGAACTCCACGCCGGCCTGGCGTACGTCATTCCACCGGTTTTCATCCTCAAGCATGGCGAGGATATGGCGCGCAAACCCTTTGGGATCATCAGACACCAGCACGTCCACACCGGGGGTCAGGCCCATGCCTTCAGCCCCGATCATGGTTGACACGCACGGCGTGCCGAGCGCCAGGCTGGCTGCAACCTTGCCCTTGGCGCCCGCGCCATAACGCAGCGGGGCCACAGAGGCGCGGATCTGGCCGAAGAACTCATCGACCGTTTCAACAAATCCCAACACCTTGACGCCGGCCTTGCCATCCAGCGCCTTGAAACGGTCCGGCATCTTGCTGCCCGCCAGAACAAAGCGCGCATCCGGTTTCTGGGCGCGCACTTCAGGCCAGATCTCCGAAAGAAACCAGTCAACAGCGTCCACATTCGGCGGATGCCCGAATCCGCCCAGAAAGCCGATGCCGTCGCGGCGATGAAAGCCCGCCGGAATCGGTTCAGGATCAAAAATAAGCGGCAATTTGAACGCTGGCGTCTGCGGCGCTTCCTCATCCAGCAGAGCGATTTCAGCGTCCGAATGCGGCAGAACGACATCTGCAGAGCGGATAATCGCCAGCTCGCGACGCTTGGTCTGCGCCGCCGCCTCCTGCGCCACCGCATCCTCAGACAATTCAGCTTCGCGGTGCTCCCGCAGGAAGTGCAGGTCCGCCGGCATGAAGGCGATTTTGGCTTTCGGCGCATGTGTGCGCACCGCGCCCAACACCCGCTCGGCGGCGGCGAAGCGGTGGATGAGAACGAGGTCAAATTCGGCCCCGCGCGCCGTGATGAAGGGCTCGAAGCGCGAATAGAACGGGTGATAGATCGTCTCGACGCCCATCGCCTGCAAAGGTGCGGAATAGGCCTTGGTCCACAAGAAATTGTCGACCGGCACAAACGTCACCTTATAGCCCAGCCCCTGGAGCGCGCGCATCGTCTCGACCGCCACCAAAGAGCCTGCATCATGCTGGGGCTCAGGCGTGGTCATGTCGATGAACAGAACACGTTTCTGGACGCCACGCTCTTTCTCGCGCTCGGGTTGCTGTCCATTGGGGCGGTGCGCGGCCAGCACGTCCGACCAGCGCTCGCGCAATTGTTCAAGGTTTTTCACCTGATACGCCTTGGCTCCGGAGGCGAGATCCGTGCCCGAACTCACGCCCTCGAAATGAACCAGCATGGAGCGCGGCTGAAACACCGTACGCAGCCCTTCGGCGCGCACACGGAAGGCCAGATCCGCATCCTCGGCATAAGCGGGACGATAAATATCATCAAAACCGCCCAGCTTTTCCCAAAGCGCGCGGGGCAGCGCGATGGAGGCGCCGGAGATGTAATCCACATCCCGGGCATAGCTGAATTCCGGACGCCTTGGATGATCGAACCGGCCAAGATTCCAGGCCGAACCGTCCTGCCAGAAAATCCCGCCCGCTTCCTGCAAACGCCCGTCCGGATAGATCAGCTTTGAGCCGAGCAGACCGACCTTGGGGTCGGCGTCCAGCGTTTCAACCAACGTATCCAGCCAGTCAGGTAGCACCAGCGTGTCATTGTTCAGCATCAGCACATGCCGGCCTCGTGCATGCTCAGCCGTCAGATTGCAATTGCCCACAAAGCCCTGATTGGTCTCATGACGCACCCAGCGCACATGCTCCATCGGCACTTCTGCGGCGGCTTGAGTGCCGTCCGTGGACTGGTCGTCGCCCACCAGGATCTCGAAGCTCGATTGCGGCGCGCTGGCGAAGACGCTCTCAATGCAGGCCAGCGTATAGGAAATCTGGTTGTAGGCGGGGATGATGATGGAGACGTCCGGCGACGCCGCAACGGGCCGTTTGGCTGCGATCTTGGCCAGGCGCTCCGCCAGCTTGCGCGCGGCCTCATCACCTACGACCGTCTTGATCGGCGGCTGGCCTTCTGACTGGAAGGCGAGATCGTACCGACTGATCAATTCGGGGATATAGCTCGCCCCATCGCCAAACTCTTCGGTGAGCACACTGTTGAGAGTTTTGATTTGTGAGCGAGGTGTATGTGTCGGCGCCCCGCTCTCCGGAGCACGTGCTTCATCGAGCTGAACCGCGAGCTGTGACGCCTTGCGGGCGCGCAAGCGCGCGCCAATCTGCCCCGTCGCCGTCCACCAGACAGCTTTCAGACCCCGCCGGATGACGTTTCGAACGCCCGGAAGGCGCGCCATCACAGCCCGGATCGGCGTGGTGGCCTTCCAGATCGAGCTGTCTTCGATGGCTTTCAGACGCATGGCCTCCGCACGCAAGGCCTGGCGTTCGGAATCTGCGGCGACAAAATCCGCCTGAGTGCTCTTGAGCTCATCTTCCAGCGATTGAGCATGGTCCTGATAGGCTTCAACAGACGCTTCAAGCGCTTTGAAATCCTTGACCAGTTCGGATATCTGAGATGAGAGACTGAAATTCTCATTCCTCAAATCCCCGAGCGCATTCGATGCGTTCAGAAGCTGCGCTGAAATCGCCCGCTTCTCTTCATTCGCTTTTTCAAAAGCGGCGCGCGCCTGGTCGCGTTCCTCCGAGAGTCTCGCTTCAGTGTGCTTTTGAGCCTCTCGCGCCTTGTCGCGTTCACGTTCAACTTTTGCGACCTGTTTATGACCCTCTGCCCGGAGACGTAGAATGGCGGCGCGGCTCTGTCCGGCGCGGCGCAGGATCTCGTCTTCCAAGGCGCTGAGATCATCTAGCAAGCTTCCCGCTTCCGCCTTGTCGTGCAGCGCCTGTATCGTCGCCACGCATTCAGAGATGTCTGGACTGAATTCTGCTTCAGCTTGCGAGCGCGGTGTGGTTAGAAACTCGCCTACTTTCGCAGCGGACTCAGGCGTGATCTCAAGCCCCTCAAGGGACAAGCCGATCCGTACGCTTTCGATGACCGCCCGCCAATCCTGACGCAAAGCTGAATAGCTGACGACAACACCGCCATGGGACTGGTACGCCTTGAGTGCTTTGAGGCTATACCAGGCCCATAGCAGCCCCGCTTCATCGGCGGTGAACTTGTCGCGGTGCGCCAGCGATTGCGCGACTTCCGCCGGGTCACGGTGGATCAGCAATTGCGCCGGTGCATACCCCGCCCGTTTCAGCGCCTGTCGCCAGGTCGGCACATAAAGCGTGCAGCGCGGATCTTTCACGGCGATCAGCTCATGGCCGTCGCCAAACGCCGTAAGGAGGATGTCCGCCGCCGTCTTCACGGCCGTGCGCGGCAGCGCTTCATGGAGCGCATCCTCTGTCAGAAAAGGCGCGTCCCAGGCCGCGTCCGCTTTGGCCAGCCAGGCGTCGTTCAGGGCGACCACGCCCTTGGGCTCCCAATAGCCGGACTTGTTATAGGCGTTGGCCGGCATAAGATCGTCCGGCAGATCCGCGCCCAGAATGTTGAGAATCCGGGTAAGCGCTGAAGTCCCGGAGCGATGCATGCCCAGAACCATGATCGCTGTTGAAGTGTTTTCCGTCATATGTCCCGCCAGCGCCGTGTGATGCGCCACTGTGTAGCCCTTATCGGGGCCGCCCCGTCAAGACGAGAAGTGTGCGCTTCATTGCGCCTGAAGTAAAAAATGCTAAACACGCTGCCTTAGTGCAGATTACTGCTGGCCTCAGGCGCGTCCCGCATGTCCACGTCAACTCCCCGGCCCGTTTTCATCATTGGCGCGCCGCGCTCGGGCACTTCAGTGATGACTTGGGCGCTCGGCCAGCATCCCGACATTCAGCCTATGCCGGAGACGGCCTGGATCGCGGCGGAAGCCGTGGCGAGCCTGCAATCGTTCAAGCTGGGGTCCGCACGCGGCGAGTTCTCACATCTCTCCAATGTCAGCTTCCCATTCGACGCGTTTCTTGAACACAAAGGACGCGCCATTGACGCCGTAGTTCATGACGCCTTCGCCAGGCGGCTCAAGGACAAGTATGGCGAGGATGGCCGCCCCAGCGTCGACCAGCTGGCGGATCCTGAATTCCTGCACATCCGCCTGCACCCGGACCACGCCAAATCGCGCTGGGTGGACGGCGCGCCGATCAACACCTTCTACACCTGGGCGCTGGCCCAGATGTTCCCCCAGGCGCAATTCCTGTTTCATCTGCGCGCGCCTCAGGGCGTCATCGCCTCGCTTGAAAAATTTGACGTGGCTGGAGGCGTCGCCACTGAGCGCGAAGCGGCCTTGGGACTCTGGCTCGAGCATGTGCGCGCCGCCTGGAACACCGAAAGAGCGCTTGGATCTGATCGTGTCTTCAGGGTCGAGTTTGACCGCCTGCAATCCGAACCCGATGCGCTGATGGGCGAGATCTGCACGTTTTTGGATGAGCCATCATGCTTAGAGTGCGCCGCTTTTCTCAACCGCCGTTTGAACTCATCGGGCACCCATCAGAATGATATTCGCGACACGCTGGACCAGCTTGCGAATTTCAGCGAAGCGGAAGCGCTCTACCACACCATCACAAAGACACTGAGCACGACGGCCCAGGAACGCAAAGAGGCCGAGCGCTATATCCGTGATCGCTTTGAAAGCCTCTGTGCTGATCGGCCTCTGCTGGGTGGACAGGCATGACCGACACCCCTTCCGTCCGCACATCGCCGACAATCACGGTCATCATCATCGCCTATAATAGCGGCGACTTTCTGCAGCCTTGTTTGGATGCGCTGGCGGCGCAAAGTTTCACGGACTTTGAAGCTGTGATCGTGGACAACGCCTCCACGGACGGCGCAGTGGATGCGCTGGCCTTGCCCGATGACCGGTTCCGCATTGATCGCCCGGGCGAAAATCTGGGCTTTGCGGGCGGCAATAACCGCGCGGCGCGCGCGTCGCAGGCGCGCTGGATCGCCTTGCTGAACCCGGATACGCGTGTCGCGCCGAATTGGCTGGACGCCTTGCTGGACGGCGCACGGCGCTGGCCGAACTGTCCGGCGTTCGGATCCACCCAATTAAGGCTGGATGAACCGGACATTCTCGATGGGGCGGGCGATGTCTGGTATGCGGGCGGCGTGGCCTGGCGCGCTCTGGAAGGGCGACCGCTGAGCGAGAATCCTCCAGAAGGCGAGACGTTTGCGCCTTGCGGCGCCGCCGCCTTCTATGACCGCGCCCGTTTTCTCGAACTGGGCGGGTTTGACGAGCGCTTCTTTTGTTATTGCGAAGATGTGGATTATGGCTTCCGCGTCCGTCTGACAGGACAGATCTGCATCCAGCTCACAGACGCGATCGTCTATCACGCCGGATCCGGGACGACCGGCAGGCATTCGGAATTCACTCTGTTTCACGGGCACCGCAACCGGATCTGGGTGTTTTTCAAGAACACACCGGCCACGTTGTTGCCCGTCCTGACTCCCCTTCATCTGGCTATCAATATGTATCTGTATCTGCGGGCCGATGCGGAACGGCGCAGGTATCTCAAACGCGCGTATGGCGCCGCCTGGAAAGGCCTCGGCGGTGTGATGCGCCAGCGCAAGGCCTTGCGCCGTATCAGGACCGGGCCCCTCGTCTCGCTTGTGCGCGCCATGATCTGGTCGCCGGCTCTGGTTACACAGCGCGGCGCCAAGCTCACCGGAAAAGGCGAGCGTTCTTCCAGCCATGAGTAAGAATGCACCTCACTCAAGCCGAATGCGTACAATCCCCTTTTCAGCCGTGCTATGGCCTTAAGGGTGATTTTGAACCGATCTGGATGACCATGAACCGTTCCGCCGGGTACACGCTGCTTGAAGTCATCATCATGCTCGCGGTCACAGCGATCCTGGCTGCGACGGTTCTGGAAACCGTCCGCGCTTCAGCCTCCAACGGATTGCGGATCGAACAGGCCGCCCGCAATGCGTCCCAAGACTACATCACCCTGGCCGGCGTCCGCCGGGCCGTCGAGAACACCCGCGCCGAATATACGAACGAACCTGGCGTATTTGTTGGCGATGACACGCAATTCAGCGCGTTGACGAGCCAGGCCCTTATGACAGACAGGCCCTATGCGCAGCGTTACACGCTTCGTCTGATCAATGAGCCAGACGGCGTAGCGCTCCTGTATGAAGACCAATCAGGAGACTTTCGAGTTTCATATTGGCCCGGATCTCAGGGTCGTTTTTTTTACTATGGGCCCGAGCTGGAACCGCAAAGCGGCTTTGTTGCGCGCCCTGGCGAGCCGACGGACAGAGTGTGGCGCTCTGAATGGCCATTTCAAACCGGTCTTCGCTCTCAAACTGATCAATCCTACTTCCGGGCTTTGCCGTTAGCGATCCGAGCCGAAATAGAATTCCCGACCGGTGAGGTGCGCACGATCGTTTTTCAACTTCAGGCAACCGCCCCACCGACTCCACGGATTGAAGACGTGTTAGGCACTCTCGGGCCATGACGACAAGAAATGGACATGCGCTGCCGTTGACACTCGCGGCCATTATCGTGATCGCATTAGTCGCCGCGATTGCGGCGGAACAGGTTCGTAGCTCTACGCGCACCATCAGCGCGCTTTCAGATCAAATCCGAAACCAGACCGCGCTCATTTCAGCTGAGCAAACCCTGATCTATGAACTGCTCACAGAGCCCATGACGCCTGAAGGGGTCGCAATCGGCTCTCAAACCGATATCACGCTTCTCGCCATGGGCGCCAACGCGTCTACACCGGACTCAGCTGTGGTGCGCGCCAACGGGCAACCTTATCAGGTTGGGCCGCTGAATCCGGTCATTATCCGATTGTATGATGACCAGACCTTCTTGAATGCAGCCAGTTCCGACCCTGCTTATGTTTCCGATGTCCTCTCACTGTTCGACATCCCAAGAACCGATCATTCCAGATACGCGGCGGCGCTCCGTGATTACCAAGATGAAGACGATCTAAGGACTCTTAGCGGCGCCGAAGCATCAGATTATGATCAACCCGGCCTGCCGACCAACAAACCGCTGCGCGATGCCTTGGAGCTTTGTGCAGTCAAGTACTGGGAGACTTCGCCCATCTGCGACGATCCAGCCAGGGTGCTGCTGACAATGCGGACCCGTCGAAGTGATCGACTGAACCCAGGGCTAAGTTCTGAAGCGCTGCTGAGCATCTTAATGCCGCATGCGAGCGCGGAAGCCATCGCAGAGGCACATGCAAACTACGCCAACAGGATATACACGAGCTTTGGTGACATCGGCGCTGATACATTTGATGTTAACCGTGACCCATTGAGCACCCTCAGCGCCCCGGGACCGATGGTTACCCTGATTTCTCACACGCCAGACGCAAGTGTGGTCCAACGAACAGTGATAGGACTCACCCCTAACAGCCTGATCTCTCCCTTTGTGGTTCACAGCAAGTACGCTATTGGGGGTGATTATGCGCAAAACCTTTTGCGAATTGAGAGACTCGACGATGTCGCGCCGCTTCCCCAACCGACCTCAATCCGTACTGAGCGCTAAGCGCGGCGTCGAGCGCAGGGGCGGACCTGTTGAGCGCCTGGTCTTGGGCGAACGGGTCATCCTCAGCCGTGCGCTTTGCCATTTTGAGACCATGAACGCCCTGCCCGGCGGGCAAAGCCTGCGCCGCTATGAAGCCGCCAAGCTTAACGCCCGGGCGCGCACACCTATCGCTGATCCTGATTTTTATTTTGACTGGGGCACCGATCAGGTGGGTGTTTGGAGCTGGCCTAAAAGCCTTACGTCAGACCTGACAGACTTTGAGGGCGAAATCCTGCCCGAGACTGTGTTGCATTCCCCCTTGCAAGACGGCGCGCGCCTGATGAAGGCCATAGACGGATATGAAGGTCAGGTCTGGCGCGACGGACAGTTAAGGGCGAGTCGCTGGTGGCCGAACCAGCCGGGCGATGCGGACTGGGCCAACTTCATGCGCGTATCGCGCATGACCGGCGCCGATCAGTTCCGCCCGGCCGTTGAAGAGCTCGTCCTGGCCGAACGCCCCGCACACGGCCAGCCTTACACAGCGCTTTTGGACAGGGTGAAGTCCATCAGCCTGCGCGACATGGCTGCCCTAGCCCTGCTGTGCATCGCCGTACCCGGTCTTTATTTGCTGGGACAATGGGCGCATTTAAGTCAGACCCGCGCCTCAGCCAATGCTGAACTGTCCGCTCTGTCAGTAGAGACTGCTGAAATCAGCGAGGCGCGTCGGAGCGCGCAGGCCGCATCCAACGAGCTGGCTGCGTACGCTAGCGCGCTCAATCGCCGTCACCCGGCTGAGCTGCTGGCCAGCGTCAGCGAAGAACTCGCCCGGTTCTCCATCCGTCTGGACGCCTTTGAACAAAATGATGATCAACTGGCGTTGAACCTTCGCGCCGATGCCGATTTCGCGCCTGAGGCGCTGGTCCGCGCCATGGAGAACAATCCGCTCATGAACAGCGTCAGACTGGAACCCGGTCGGGGCAATGGCGAATGGCTTCTGACCGCCCAGCTGGAGGCCCTGCAATGATCCAGCGAATTCGTGACACCCAATGGGGGCGCCAGCTTGAGGAGCAGGCCACGCCCAGAGCCATGGCTGGTCTTGCAGCTCTTGTACTCATCCTCGCCGTCTGGGGTTTGAGCGAGCTGAGCGCTACTGTTTCCAGCCTGCGACAGGATGTTGAAGAACTGCAGCGCGCCCAGCGTCTGGAGCTCAGCCTGCTCAATGATCAGAACTGGATCGAACAAGCCGGCGATCTGCAGGCCCAGCTACAACAAACCCAGGCGGGGTTCTGGGAAGGCGACACCAACGGTATTGTCGCTGCTCAATTGCAAGGCGCAGTGGAACGTGCGGCCCGCAACGCAGAGCTGACGCGCATACGGGTCAATGTGGAATCAGCGCCAGATTCTCTGGGTGCGCAGGCCCAAATCTTCGAAATCTCACTGTCAGCCCGGGATACGGATGGCCAATTCCTGGCGCTGTTTCAGGAACTCAGCCGAACCGAGAACCAGCTTGCGATCACACGCTTTGACTGGCGCCGCAGTAATGGCGCGCTCGATATGCGGCTGCAGGCGCCTGCCCTGATCGGACCGTCAGGGGCCGCGTCATGACCTCACGCTTTCGATTGCTCGCCGCTGCCTTCGCTGCCTGTCTTGCGCTCTTGGCGGGACTATTGAACGGCGTGGCCACAAATGGCCAGGCCCCGTCAGGACGCAATGTAGGACTGAACACCCCACAACTCGCGGCCTCAGACGACGTTGATCGGTATGTCCAGTCGATTTACCAATCGGATCTGTTCCCGAATGCGCGGCTTCGGCGCGACGATGACGGCGCTGAGACGTCTAGCGCAGAGCAAACCCTCGCAGAGCTTGAGCAATCATTGAACGACCCTTCCCTTTCCGCGCTCGTCAAACGGGAAGACGTCTGGCGGATCTTTCTTTATGGTGACGGCGAGGGGGCGCAAGTGCGCGAGATCGGGGACCAGCTGGCGGACGGCTGGATCATTCAAACTATTGACTCGACTTCAGTCCTTCTGATCAAGGGCGAGCAATCTCGTCGTATTGAGGTTTTCAAGGCGGAGCCTGACACACAATGAACGCACATCGCATCTCACTCGCCTGCGCGACCGCGCTCTTTGCTGCAGGCTGTGCGACACAAGGCGGTCCAACTCGCCCTGAATGGCTTGTCTTGCCTGTCTCTGCCTCGACCCAGGACGAAAATGAGACACGCAACACCACGCAACAGGAATTTGATGGCGGGGTCATTACTGAGCAGACGGTTCCATCCGTCACACGCAACACCGTGCCATCGCTGCGCAATTCCGGCCGCGGCGGAGATGTCTCATATCAAGACACGCCGCAACTGCCTGAGGCCTCGATCAACGTCACCTTGCCGCCTCAGCCGCTTCCCGTCTTCATCAACACCATTTTCAGCGACATTCTGGAACAGCCCTTCAGCCTGGGCCCCAATGTGGCCGAGCGTCAGGAGCTGATTTCGCTAAGAAGCGTCAATGATATGGCGCCTGCGACTTTCTTGGCGCTGATTGAACAAGCCCTGCAAGATTACGGACTCGGCGTAACCTATAACGAGGGGCTCTTCCGAATTGTGGAACTCTCTGAGCTGCGCGCCCAGATGCCGCGCTTCATACGCGCGCGGGCCCATGCGAGCGTGCCGTCTGATTTGCGCCCCGTGGTCCAGTTTGTCGAATTGCAGGCGATCGACGCCGCCGACATGCAGCAAATCCTGCAACAAGCTTTCCCTGACAGGGATGTCCTGACCATCAACAATAACCGCCTGTTGAATACCCTGACCCTCAGCGGACTGGCCGAAGACGTCAACGCCGCCATGTCCATTGTCCAGGAAATGGATGAATTGCGGTTCGCAGGCACACAAGTGGTCACCGTCCGGGTTCGCAATTGGGACGCAGCAGAACTTGCCGCGTCCATGAGCCAGATCATGACGCTTGAAGGCTACATGGTTGGAGTCGGCGTTAACGCGCCACGAACACTGACCCTGCTACCGCTCGACTTCACCAACCAGGTCATGATTTTCGCCGCCTCACGCGATCTGGCTGACCGGGCGCTTGCACTGGCTGTGCGCCTCGACCGCGAGGCCTTCAACGGGGAAGTGCGTACCGCGCATGTCTACCAAGCTCAGAATACAGAAGCGACCATGCTCGCCGAAATCATTGCCGGCGTGATGGGCGTCACCGGCGCAGGAGGAACAGGGGGGGTGCCTGAGACTTCCTCGACAGGAGCCTCATCCGGTGGTGAGGGCGGCGGCAATCCCCGCTTTGAAAACATCACGGTGGATGAGCAAGGCAATCGCGTCATCTATTACGGAACGCAAGCCCAATACGACGAGTTCGTCAGTCTGGCGCGCCAGCTGGACACGCCCGTGCCGGAAGTGATGATCGAAGTCACCATCGCCGAAGTCACCCTGACCGACGATTCGTCTTATGGTCTCGATGCGGTGTTTGACTCTGAAATCGCGCCGACTTTCAGCACGTCCCTGACCAGTAACGGCAGCTTCTCAGGCACGGTTCGTACCGGCCAGGTCACCCTGAACGCCAGTGCGACCGCCAATAACAGCCAGGTCAACGTGCTGTCGACGCCGCGCATTGTCGCCCGGTCCGGCACTGAGGCCACGGTCCAGGTCGGCAATGATGTGCCCATCATCACCACACAACGCGCTGCAAACTCACAGTCCAGCGGCTCGACCGATGTGCTGCAGACCGTCCAGTATCGCAGCACAGGCGTGCTGTTGAGCGTCACCCCGCGTGTGTTCAGTGGCAATCGCATCGACTTGGAAATCTCACAGGAGACCAGCGCAGCGGAAGCCAACAACAACTCTTCCATCTCAAGCCCGCTCATCTCCACCCGGTCCATGAATTCGCAACTCTCCTTGCAAGACGGGCAGACAGCGGTCCTGGGCGGACTGATTGAAAACCGGTTCACACGCGGCAATTCGGGCGTCCCGCTGCTCAAGGACGTCCCGTTCCTGGGCACGCCTTTCCGCAATGAAACCCTGAACGCGACCCGCACCATGCTGGTGGTTCTAGTCACGCCCTTCGTGCTCGACACCCGCAATGACCGCCAGCAGGTGGTCGACACTCTGGTGCGTGCGCTGAACGATAATTTCCATAATCAGACCCGCGCCAACGGCACGCTCTTGCCGCCTAGCGAACCCTTCCAGATTCGCGCCGCTGGCGGCGAAGCTACGGATCAGGAAACGCAACAAGACTAAGGATCCTGCATGACCTTGCTGACAGGTCTGGCGCTGGTTGCGGGTGTACTGGCTAGCCTGTCCGCGCTCCGGATTGATCGAACAATCAGCGTGCAGCAAACGGGCTCCGCGTCCCGCATCAGCCCCGTCCTTTGTGGCGGGGCGGGCGGGCTGCTGGCTGTGAGCGCATATGTCGTCACCCGCGATCTGATTATCGCCAGCGCCCTTCTCGCTGCCATGACAGCACTCAGCGTTGCCGTAAGCATGGACTGGCGCTTCGGGCTGCTCGCAGACCTCGCCAGCCTCATCATCGCGCTGGCTGCACTGGTGTCCGCACCACTTCTGACTCCCGGCCTCACCCGTCTGGACATGATGATCGCCGCGGCCCTGGCCATGGCGATTTTGGCGCTGGCGGGCCTGTACGGGCGCGTACGGCGCGGAGAGATGGGATTAGGGGGCGGCGATATTGTACTCGTCGGCGCGTTGGGCTTGTGGTGCCCGCCTGTCACCGCCGCTCTCGGGGTGGCGATCGGGGCCGCACTGACTCTGGTTCTGGGCGTGCTCACCCGGGCGCGCCGCCACACCCGCTTGCCCTTCGCTCCAGGCCTGGCTGCTGGTTTCGTCCTGGCGTTTATCGTAGACAGAGTGTCATGACTTCGATCCGCACCCGGCCCGGCTTTTCTGTGATGGAGACACTCGTAGCCGTCGCCTTGTTGGCGATCGCCATTATTCCACTCTACGCGTTTCAGCAGACGCTGGCGAACACCGCTGCGCGGCTTCAAACCGCCTCAGACTTGCTGGACGCCCAGGAAAGCGCTCTGGCCGTACTGCAAACCATCGACCCGATCGCCCAGCCCTCAGGCGACATGCAGCTGGGTGACTGGCGGCTCAGCTGGGAGAGTCGTGAGCTTGTGTCAGAAAGCCCGGCTGACGGCTATCTGGGATCAAGCATCTGGGGGGTGGGGCTTTACGAAGTCCAGGCGACGCTTGAACGCGGAGACACTCGTCGAGAGCTCACGATCCGGCGCGTGGGCTGGATCCAGGTCCGCGATCCGAGCCGGCTCTAGGACGTCGCCGATCTAAGTGCGCAATCGCCCTCAGACACATCGAACGCCCAGCGACGCCCCGACGGCGCGAATAAAACCACCCTTCCCCCCGTACAATATCCGCTGGATGCGAGATACAGAGTCTCATCCACTTCGATACGCCAGTCAGGTGGAATGTGCGCATCCAGACGCGTCTGCACGTCATCTGCGCTTAAAGCGGTGTTGTTGAGGAAGGCTTCAGCGCGCAAGGCGCCCATCTCGGCGGCCACCCCGCGCACGACTTGCTGGGCCTGCTGGGCTGAGATCATCCGGCCGATAGACGGGCCGCTCACAGTGGCGGCAATCCCAAGGATCGCCACGACCACGATAACTTCGAGCAGGGAATATCCGGCCCGCAGCCTGCAAAGGGCGTGGCTGAGCCCACCGATCATGGCTTAAAGGCCGATATCGGCGTCGAGCCCCGATCCGCCTTCCTGCCCATCCGCACCATAAGAGAAGACCTGGCCGCGATCAGAGCCGCCGCCGACACGATACTGATAGGGCCGTCCCCATGGATCGTCCGGCACTCCATCATCCCCTTCGAGATAGGGACCTGCCCACATGCCCGACACCGCTTCATTCGGAGTGACCAGAAGCGCCAACCCCTCTTCTTCGGTCGGATAGCGGCCAATGTCCAAGCGCAATGTGTCGAGTGCGGTTTCAATCATGCGGATTTGCGTCTCGGCAGCCGTCACATTTGCCCGGTCCAGTTGCCCCAACAGACGCGGCCCCACCAAAGTCGCCAGAACCGCGATGATCGCCACGGCGATCAGGACCTCCATGAGTGAGTACCCAGAACGCGTCTTCCGGATCGCCCGGGTGATGGGCTGAAAGCGTCGAGCCAGACTGATCATGGGCGCACCTCATCCAATACTGGAGTGTCATAACGCGGCTCCCCTCACCGCTTTCAACACTCATACCACCCGCCAAACGGGCAATGAAAGACGCAAGTGCGGTTTGATCGGTTTTCGCACGGGCAAGGCGCTGATATAGCTCTTGAACCCAGAGGAGCCGAACATGACCCGCCATCTTTCCGCAACAGACGCCAACCAGCTTCAAGCCGGTGATGATCATTACCGCGCCTATGTCGGGCCGCCCGGTCGGTATGGCTTGCTGGGCCTGCTGCAGATGAACCTTCTGACAGCTCTGGGGCTTGAGGAAACCGACACCGTGCTCGATTTCGGCTGTGGGTCGCTGCGTCTGGGACGCTGCCTGATCCCCTTCCTGCTGCGCGGGAAGTATTACGGGATCGAACCTCATGACTGGTTGATCCAGGATGGCTTCACCCATGAAACCGGCGGTCAGCTGCGCACGCTCAAGGCGCCGCTCTTCTCCAATGACGACACATTTGATTGCACCGTGTTTGACGTCGACTTCGACTTCATCATGGCGCAATCCATCGTCACCCATTCCGGCCCCAAACAGACCGCGAACCTGATCCGCACGGCCGCGCAAAGCCTGAAACAGGACGGCCTGTTCCTGTTCAGCTTCATCCTGGGAGAGGACGACACGCCCTTGCCGGAGGCGGACTGGACCTATCCGTTCAACGTGCCCTATCCCAAACCCTGGCTCGACCAGCAGTGCGCAGACAACGGCCTGGTGATGAAACTGATCAACTGGCACCACCCCGGCGCGCAATGGGCGGCGATCGCGCGCGATCCCCGCCGGCTCGAAGCGCTTGATAACCAGCTGGGGCTGGCGGGCAAACCGGTGAAGCGCTGGCGCGCCTAGATGGCGATGTCGTAAATGCTCGTCATCGCCAGCACCAGGCTGATCACGATGGTGCCCACCACAAGGGCGATGAACAAGATGGCGAGCGGCTCCGCCAAAGAGGTGAGCCGCTTGGCCCGGTTGCGCGATTCCTCTTCATAAAGGTCCGCCACAAACAGCAGCATCTCGTCCAGGCTGGCCGACGCCCGGCCCGTACGCACCAGATTGACGGTCATGGAATCAAACCCGGCATGGGTTTTCAGCGCAGCGTCGATCGGTTCGCCGGACCGAATGGCGCGTCGCGCCTCGGCCAGACCTTGCTTGCGCCGAGCCGAATTAACCGCCGATTCCGCCAACACCAAAGCGTCCACCAGCGGCGCGCCGCCCGACAACGCCGTGCCGCACGCCCGCGCCCAGCGCGCCACTTCCGAGGCCGTCAGGAAGCTGCCGACAACCGGCATGCGGTGCATGAGCTCAGACAGGCTGGATCGCACGCCCTTGTTGCGAGACAAGGCGAAAATAACCGCCACCAACCCTGCGATGAACAGGCCAGTCTGGACCATGTTTTCGCTCATGAAGACGCCGGTTTCGATCACCCAACGCGATAGCGCCGGTAGCGAACTACGGTCGTCTCCCAAGAGGTTTGCGAAGCGCGGCACCACAAACAGGAAGATGAAAACGATGGCGAAGACGCCCGCCACCGCCAGAAACGCCGGATAAGCCAGCGCATTGCGGATCTCAGACGCAGCTTTGAGGTCATGCTCCATCTGGGACGAAATATCAGCCAGCGCCTTGGGCAATTGCCCTGTCGCTTCGCCCAGCTCAATCAGGCGCGGCGCATAGGCCGGCAGGTCCGGGAACCCGTCGCGCATGGCCAGTGAGAGCTGCGCGCCGGAGCGCAGATCCCGGCGCACGCTCAAAGCCTGCTCCGCCAGATCCTTGCACGGCTCCTCCGCACTGAGCGAATCAAACGCGTCGAGCAAAGGCGTGCCGGCTTTGAGCAAGACCGACAATTGCCGCATAAACCGGAAGCGGTCCTGAGGTCGGGCCTTCTTGCGGTCATATTTGCGCGGCTCCAAACCCGCTTCGTTGAGCTTGAAAGGCGCGATGCGCTGCACTTCGAGCTGACGCAGCGCCTCCACTTCATCTGCCGCCGTCAGGCGACCGTCCACCTCTGCGCCGTCTGCATTCAAACCGCGATAGACATAAGTGGGCATGATCAGTCCTGCCCTGCATCGCGGACGAACAGGGCCATGCGCTGATCGCGCGGATGATCCCAATGGTTCAGCACGTCCAGCCGCCAGCCTGCGGGCGTCGCCGCGGTCAGCGCTGTGATCGTCGTGTCATAGGGATCGCGATCGGGATAGGTCACCACCCCGCCCGGCTCATGCGGCACAGGCGCGTTGGCGGGCGTCTCAGCCGGACGCTCAAAGAAGGTCACGTAAAACCGACCGCCTTCAGAGAACACCGGCGCCAAAGCGGTCAGACAGTCGGTCAGGCGCGCAATCGGCATGTGCGTGAAGACCGACTGGGCGATCCCATAGTCAAAGGTCACGCCAAAGCCGGTCGCGTCGAAATCCGCGTTCGCGGCCAAATGATCGCGCGGCAGTTTGGCGTTCAGACCGGCCGGGATGATTTCGTGCTCATACCCAGCATCCAGCAGATCAGCGCTGATATCCACACCGTAATAATGCTCAGGCTCAAGATAGTCAGTCAGCGGCACGCCAGCCCGCAAGGAGCCGCAGCCCATATCAATAAAACGGTGATGAGGCTGGAGCCCCTGAGATATCAGGAAACGCTTTTGAAGCGCGCCCAGCTCATCCCACATACCGCCGATCACGGCGCGATGCTGACCGTCCGCCACGGCCTTCTTCATGTTCTCAAGGGCGTCATAATGGCTGTAATGGGCGCTCATCTCTGGATCTCCCTCAGGCCCTGGCCTGTTGACGCGCCTGCCCGGCGCCCAGAACCCTCAAAACCTCACCAACCGAGGTGACGCCTTGCGAGGCCTTGATCAAACCATCTTCCAGCATGGTCAGATACCCGTCCTGACGCGCAGCGGCTAAAAGGCCCGCCGCATCCGCGCGATCATTGATGGCGGCGCGCAAAGCTGGTGTCACGCGCGCTGCTTCAAACACGGCGACACGCCCCGTATAGCCTTGCCCGCCGCAATGATGGCAGCCGTCCGCCGTACGCCATTGAGTATGTGTTGGCAAACCAACAGCGCCTTCGCTGCGCGCTTCGGCCAGCATTTTCTCACCCAAGGCCACATCCTCAGCATCTGCCGGACGGGCGCAGTGCTCACACAGGCGCCGCACCAGCCTTTGCCCCATCAGCCCGCGCAAGGCCGAGGATACGAGGAAGGGTTCAACCCCGAGATCAACCAGTCGCTCGATCGCCGCCAGCGCCGAATTGGTGTGAAGCGTGGAGAGCACCAGGTGACCGGTCAGCGCGGCCTGGGCCGAGATGGACGCGGTTTCACCATCGCGAATCTCACCGATCATGATCACATCGGGGTCCTGACGCAGGATCGCCCGCAAGCCTTTGGCAAAAGTGTAACCAATCTCGGACCGCGCCTGCACCTGGGTGATGCCGGCCATGTCGTATTCAACCGGATCTTCAATGGTGATGATCTTGCGCTCGCCATCATTCACCAGCTCCAGCCCGCGATAGAGCGTGGTGGACTTGCCCGAGCCCGTGGGACCGGTGACGAGGATCACACCGTTGGGCTCAGCGATCAGCTGCTGGAACACGCTCATGGCGTGCCCCTCAAGGCCCAGCCCCTCAAGGCTTGGCAATTCCTGCTGCTTGCGCAGAAGACGCAAAACCAGGCTCTCCCCCCAGGCGCCCGGCAGTGATGACACGCGCAGATCAATATCCTGACCTGCGAAGCGCACAGACTGACGCCCGTCCTGGGGCAGGCGGCGCTCGGCGATATCCATGTTTGAGAGCAGCTTGATTCGGCTCGCAACAGCGTCAAAACGCGCGCGCGGCAAAGTCTGCATCTGGTGCAGGACGCCATCCACGCGGAAGCGGATTTGGAAATGGCTTTCAAATGGCTCGATATGAATATCCGAGGCGCGCCGCTGCAGCGCGTCTTCAAAGACGCCGTTCACAAAATCGATGACGGGGGCCTCTTCCGCCATCTCGCGCAGGCGCTGCGCGTCATCCATGTCATCGCGCGACTGCACACGCCCCGCCGACCGCAGGCCCGCCAGGGCGGTGTCCAGCAGGCGATTGGGGCCGAGTACAATCTGAACCTCGCCCTGCGCATGCCGCGACAGGGTTTCATGCAAGGCTGGGTCCATGGGTGAGCGAGCGAAGACGATCAGGGTGCGGTCACTGAAATCCGCCGCCGTCGGCTCGCTGGCAAACTCGTCCAACTCTGAACCAGAAGCCGCCTCACCCTCGGAGGATGCGTACCAGAGCACGGTATCGTGCAGCAAAAGCCAGTCCACGGACACGCCCAGCGAATCCGCCGCCTGACGATACAAGGAGGGCGCGTCAGGCAAGTGGTCGGGCGTCAGCACAGGCAGATCAAGCTGATCCGACAAGGCGGACAACAGCACGTCTTCAGAGACAGCGCCAAGGCGGAGCAACGCCTGACCAAACAGCGCCCCGATCTCGCCCTGATATCGCGCAGCGCGTTCCACATCGGTCGGCGTAATCACGCCGCGTTCCAGCAGAATGTCGCCAATCCGTCTGTCGTCCATGAAACCCCCTGCCCCGATACGCCGCTCAGCCTAGCGTTCAAGCGCAAAGCATACTGCATCTCTCATCTGGAGACAGCCGCCGCCTTCAGTCAATTCGCGCCGTCTCAGCTGACCTCCAGACAAAAAGAAAGGGCGGCCGAAGCCGCCCTTTCCCATCCAGTGATCCGAAGATCAGAAGGATTAGTTGTCGTTGCCGAGGGTGATGACACCTTCGGTCACGTGGAAACGACGGATGTCGTCCACAGCGCCTTCGACGAAGAAGCGAATGTCAGCACGACCGAAGTCAGAGCCGATGATGCCAGCCAGCTGAGCGTTGGTGACAATCAGTTCGCCGCCAGCAGACGGGGTGTAGGTGCCCAGAGCGTATTCGTCGTTCAGAGAATCGTCAGCAGAAGCATTGGTGACGATGAAGCTGATGGCCGGCGGCTGAGTGGTGCTCAGGCCGGTGAAACGGAACACGTTGGAGGTGGAAGCCGTCGCATCACCAACCCACTCGAACGTTGCAGATGATTCACCTTCGCGAGTGATCTGCTCAACGTCAGAGCCACCGCCGATGGTCAGATCGGTGCCAGTAGCAGCACCGGTGCTGACTGCGATCGAGAAGTTGCCTTCGTTGATCAGGGTGGTGTCATCGCTGTCTTCGTTCAGGACAACAGAAACCGGAGCAGTTTTGACTTCGGTGGTGTCCAGACCGGTGGAAGCGGTGTCGGTCAGCGTGAAGGTCGCCGAGTTGCCCGTCAGAGCAACAGTGGTGTCGTTAGTGCCGGTGCCGTTCAGAGTCACAGACTCAAAGCCGGTCGCGTCATCCAGAGTCACAACCACGGTGATTTCGTCAACCTGAGCAGCCAGGTCCCAGTTGGCAGCTGCGCCGCCGACAGAAACCAGAGCGCCGCCACCAACAGTTTCGTTGGCGAAGGTCAGGGTGCCGATCACGCCGCCAGCATCCAGAGCGTTGTAAGACACGCCAGTGGTGGACAGCTGTGCTTCACGGTCAGAACCAGCAACGGTCACAGCGAAGCCCGGGGTGCCAATGACCAGGGAGGTCAGAGCTTGAGTGCCAGCAACGAGAACCGGGTCAACGGCTGCACGGTTGAAGGCGTCAGAAGACACTGCAGCGCCAGTCGCGGTGGTGGCCATGGTGTAGGACACGTTCGCCGTGGAGCCGGTCAGATCGATCGGCAGCAGGAAGCCGAGAGCAGCTTCGTCAGAGTCGGTGTCGCCAAAGCCGGCGGTGGTGCCGTCGTCATCACAAGCAGCAAGGTCAGCGATGCGGAACACAGCGGAGGACTCGCCGGCGAGACCGCCAGAAACCAGGGTCGGTGCGCAAGCGCCGCCGGTGCCGGTTGCAGGGTGGTTTGCAGCGACCAGAGCCGTCGGGAAGATACCGCCGGAAACGCTAACGGTAATGTCGACAGAGGTACCTGCATAAGCTGCGAAGCCAGCGTCCAGGTCAGCCGTATTGGTGGCGTTACGCGGAACGATCGTGAATTCGACCTGCTGGTTGGCGGCTTTGGTGGCGTCGTATTCGGAAGCCAGCGTGATGCCGGTGGCAGGGATGGTCGTACCAGCGCCGACGTTTTCGTCGATACGCAGCTCGGTGACAACCTGAGCGGAAGCTGCGCCGGTAAGCAGAGCAGCGACAGCGGCGCCAGTGAGAAGTTTAGTCAGTTACATCTGGGAATCCCCCAATTGATTTTAGCCATGGCTGTTCAGCGCCATGGGGCCAAACATGAATTTGTCGTGCTCCTGCAGAGAACACGGTTTCACGCCCCCCTCAAGCGAGGCGCCGAACGAAGCGGAGTAAAGGCGAGAGGCGGCTGTGGTGTCAACCGTTTATTCGCCCGCTCCGCGTACATGATCACAGCTTACGCGTTCGACGGAGCGTGTGTCACATTCGCGCAACGCACGCCTTCTCCGCACCGCAAACAGCGATCAATGCCAGGAAGGAGATAGACCGCGTAAGGTTAACGAGCCGCTAGCACGCTGCGCAATCGCCGAGAGGCGTGTCGACGGGTTTGCAGACGCGCTCTGTTACTGTAGGTCCAACACCTCGTGTCCCAGCGCCAGAGCTTTTATGTCCTTCTCTTCCTTGTCGCCGTTCAAACCCCGATTTGACTCACCGTCAGACGCCCCGTTCGTCATCACGCCTGCGCGCTTTGGCGATTCGCGCGGCTGGTTCAGCGAACGCTATAATCAGCGCCGCCTGGCGGACGCCGGCTTTGACGTCCGCTTCGTGCAAGACAACCTGTCTTTCTCCGCGAACAGGGGCACCTTGCGCGGCTTGCACTATCAATCCCCGCCCCACGCCCAGGGCAAGCTGGTGGGCGTTCTGACCGGCGCGATCCGCGATGTGGTCGTGGACATACGTGACGGCTCGCCCTCCTACGGCCAGTGGGCGGCGGTGGAACTGAGCGAAGAGAACGGCCAGCAGCTCTGGGTTCCGCCCGGCTTTCTACATGGCTTTGTGACGCTGACGGACAACACCCGGGTTGCCTATAAGGTGACCGACTATTACTCCAAAGAGCACGATGGATCGGTGGCGTACAATGATCCCGATCTGGGCGTCGACTGGGGGGTGGACGATCCGGTTTTATCGGATAAAGACGCCGCCGCCCCGCGCCTGAAAGACGTGGCCCCGCTTTTCCCGGCGGGGTGGGAGGGAGCCTAGCAATGCGAGTCTTGGTGACAGGCGGATCGGGCTTTATCGGCTCGGCGCTGGTGCGGCGTCTGGTGCTGGAGACCGGATGGGACGTGCTCAATCTCGATGCGCTGACCTACGCCGCCTCGCCCGCCTCGCTGGCGGACCTCGAGGATCATCCCCGATACACCTTCCTGCACGCCGACATTCGCAATGCCGAGGCCGTCGCCCAGGCGTTTGACCGGTTTGAGCCAGACGCCGTCATGCATTTGGCGGCGGAAAGTCATGTGGACCGCTCGATCACTGGCGCGAAGGATTTCGTGGATACGAATGTTTTGGGCACGTTCACGCTGCTCGAAGCTGCGCGCGCCTATCGCGACAAACGCGGCGCGGCGGCGGACCGATTCTGCTTTTTGCATGTCTCCACCGATGAAGTGTTCGGCTCACTGGGAGATGACGGCAAATTCTCTGAAACCACGGCCTATGATCCCTCCTCGCCCTATTCGGCGTCCAAGGCGGCGTCCGATCATCTGGCGCGCGCCTGGGGCCGCACCTATGGGCTGGATGTGCGGGTGTCGAACTGCTCGAATAATTACGGACCGCGCCAGTTTCCCGAAAAACTGATCCCGCTGATGATCCTGAAAGCACTGTCGGGCGAGGCCCTGCCGGTTTATGGCGACGGCTCGAATGTGCGCGACTGGCTCTATGTGGATGATCATGCCCGAGCGCTGGAGCTGGTGGTCAGCCAGGGCCAAGCGGGGCAGACCTATTGCATTGGCGGCGACGCCGAGCGCACCAATCTTCAGGTGGTTCAGGCCATTTGCGACCGGCTGGACGTGGTGCGCCCCACAGACTCAGAGCGCGCCGCACAGATCCAGTTCGTCACTGATCGCCCTGGTCATGACCAGCGCTACGCCATTGACGCGAGCACCATCAAGGCCAAGCTCGGCTGGAGCCCGTCGGTCAGCTTTGAAGACGGCCTCGCCGCAACCCTAGACTGGTATCTGGCGCATGAAGGCTGGTGGCGGCCCATCCTTGACAAGAGCTATCAGGGTGAACGGCTGGGTCTGAGCGCATGACTCCGGACCAGAGGGATTCCAACGCTCCGATCCTGGTGATCGGGCGCACGGGACAATTGGCGCGCGCATTGGCGGCGCAAAGCGACGCCGTGACCGCTTGCGGGCGGGATCAGTTTGATCTGTCCCAGCATGATCCCGACGCTTTGCTGGACCATCACCGCCCCCGCATCGTCATCAACGCCGCCGCCTATACCGATGTGAACGGTGCGGAAAATGACGAGCTGGCCGCCCGCGCGCTCAATTGCGTGGGCCCCGCGCGTCTGGCCGCGGCCTGCAAGGCGCGCGGCGTCGGCTTTCTTCATGTCTCCACGGACTATGTGTTTGATGGGGCGCCCGGTCAGGCTCCCTATGCCGAGACGGCCCCGACCAACCCGCTCAATGTCTATGCGCGCACCAAGCATGAGGGCGAGCAAGCCATCTTCGATGTGTGCGACACCGCGCTGATCCTGCGCGCCGCCTGGATCTTCGACGCGCGCGGCGGCAGCTTTCTCAACGCGATCCTGAACCGGCTCGATCAAGGGCAACCGCTCAAGGTCGTTAACGACCAGATCAGCACGCCCAGCTGGGCGCCGGATCTGGCGCAGGCGCTGCTGACCCTCGCGGCACAGACGCAGCGGCCGAGCGGCGTCTTTCATTACAAGGGCGGCGACTATGCCAGCTGGTATGATTTCGCGTGCGCCGCCGCGGACCTGGCGCGGCCTCACCTTCGCACCGACCCGGTGATAGAGGCGGTGGATTCAAGCGCCTTCCCGCAAGCTGCAGAACGCCCGAAAGATACGCGACTGAACGCCCAAGCCTTGCTGGACGCGGCCGGAATCGACGCGGGAGACTGGCGCGCGGGCTTGCCTGAAGTGATCGCTCAGCGCTATGAGCAGCGCATAGGTTGAGTGAGCATGCGTCATGTCGAAAACAACAAAGGGTATTATTCTGGCTGGCGGGTTGGGCAGCCGCTTGCGCCCGATTACATTGGCCGTCTCAAAGCAGCTCCTGCCAATTTATGACAAGCCACTGATCTTCTATCCGTTTTCGACGCTCCTTCTCGCCGGCATTCGCGAGATCTTGATCATCACTACGCCTGAGGCACGGTCGTCTTATGAGCTCTTGCTCGGGGATGGCTCCCGGTATGGCGTGACCATCCAGTACGCTGAGCAGGACGAGCCGCGCGGCCTGGCCGAAGCCTTTCTGATCGGTGAGGACTTCATCGGCGACGACAATGTCGCCCTGATCCTGGGCGATAATCTCTTCCATGGCGCAGGGCTTGTTGAAGGCTTGCGCACGGCCGGTGAGTTTGACGAGGGCGCGCTGGTTTTCGCCTATCATGTGGCCGACCCGACCGCTTTCGGCGTGGTCGAACTTGATGATGAGGGTCGCGCCGTCAGCCTGGTGGAAAAGCCGAAAAAACCGCGCAGCAATTGGGCGGTGACCGGGCTTTATTTCTATGATTCCAGCGTTGTCGAGATCGCCAAATCGATCACACCGTCGGCGCGCGGCGAGCTTGAGATCACTTCCGTCAATGAAGCCTATATGGACCGCGGCCAGCTGAAGGTTCAGCTCTTGTCGCGCGGCGTCGCCTGGCTGGACACCGGGACGGTGGAAGGCATGGTGGAGGCGACGGAATATGTCCGCGCCATCGAAAAACGCCAGGGCCTGAAGATTGCTTGCCCAGAAGAGATCGCCTGGCGCAATGGCTTCATCACTGACGAGCAGCTCAAGAAGACCGCGAACGCCATCCCCAACGCCTATGGTGCATACCTGAAGAACCTGCTCAAGGCGGAACGTCGCTAAGCCGTATCAGACAAAGGATCTGGCCATGTCCCTCAACGCTCTCGCACGGTCTTTCGGTCAGATCTGTCTTGAGGCCGCCATCCCGGTGATGGAGGTCTATGAAAGCGACTTCACGCCCGAGCAAAAAGCTGACAAATCTCCGGTCACCGAAGCCGACAAGCGCGCTGAAGTGATCATTCTGGACGCACTGGCGAAGCTTTTGCCCGACACGCCGGTTCTGGCCGAAGAGAGCTTTGAGGCGGGCGTCCGCCCCTCCGTCAGCGATGAGTTCCTGCTGGTGGACCCTGTGGACGGCACCAAGGAATTCATCGCCAAGCGCGGCGAGTTCACCCTCAACATCGCCTTGATCCGGAACGGCGCGCCCGTGGCAGGCGCGGTGTATGCTCCGGCTCTCAAGCAGCTTTATCTCGGGGGCGAGACCGCCTTTACGGGCCGGTTCGAACCGGGCGAAACCCTGGACGAGGCTCGGCTGTCCGCAGCCCAAACCCGTCCCACGCCCGATGCTGGCATGACGGCTGTCATGAGCCGCTCTCACGCGGACGAGCAGACCAAAGCCTTCGCTGAAGCCCGGGGCGTGGTCGAAGCGATCTCGGCCGGGTCATCGCTGAAGTTTTGCAAGCTCGCCGAGGGCGCGGCGGATCTTTATCCGCGCTTTGGCCCCACCATGGAATGGGACACGGCTGCGGGCCATGCGGTGCTGAGCGCCGCCGGCGGCGCGGTGACAGAGCCCGACGGCGCACCTTTCCGCTATGGCAAGACCGCAGACGGCTACAAGAACGGCGCGTTTGTCGCCTGGGGTCAGCCGCCACGCTAAGCCAGGCGGCAGACATCCAGACAGGGTAAATCGGCCTAGCCGATAAAGCCGCGAGCGATCAGCTCTTCGATCACGCGCTCGGCCGCGTCTTCAGCCGACAGATCATCCGTCTTGAGGTGTATTTCGGCGTGCTCAGGCGCTTCATACGGGCTGTCAAAACCGGTGAAGTTCTTGATCTCGCCCGCCTGAGCCTTTTTGTAGAGCCCTTTGGGATCGCGCTCGATGCACACTTCAAGCGGCGCATCGACAAAGATTTCAACAAACTCCCCCGCCTCAACCTGCTCGCGCACCATCTGACGCTCGGATCGGAAGGGCGAGATGAACGAACAGGTTACAATCAGGCCTGCGTCGACAAAGAGCTTGGCCACTTCACCGATGCGGCGAATGTTTTCCACCCGGTCCACATCGGTGAAGCCGAGATCCTTGTTCAGGCCATGACGCACATTGTCGCCGTCCAGCGAATAGGTATGACGTCCCGCTTCCGCCAGCTTGCGCTCGACAAGGTTCGCGATCGTGGACTTGCCAGCGCCGGAAAGCCCGGTGAACCACAAGACGGCGGGCTTCTGCCCCTTCATGCCGGCGCGACGATCCTTGTTCACATCCATGGCGTGGGTGTGAATATTGCTCGCCCGGCGCAAGGAGAACTCGATCATTCCCGCGCCCACCGTCTGGTTGGTGAAGCGGTCGATCAGGATGAAGGACCCTGTTTCACGTTGATCGGTATAGGGATCAAACGCGATGGGGCGTGAGGTCGACAAGGTGCAAACGCCGATCTCGTTGAGCTTGAGCGATTTGCCCGGCTCTTTTTCGAAACTGTTGACGTTGAGCTTGTGCTTGAGCGTCGTCACAGACGCCGGGACGATCTGCCCTCCCGCCTTCAGAAGATAAGACCGCCCTGGCAGCATCTCTTCATCGGTCATCCAAAGTATTTCGGCTGCGAACTGATCTGACACCTCGGGGCGCTGCTGCGGATCGGTCAACATGTCGCCGCGCGCGATATCGATCTCGCGATCCAGAACCAGGGTCACCGCTTCACCCGCCGTCGCGCTGTCGCGATCGCCGTCAGCGGTTACAACGCGTGCGATCTGGGCGCTTTTACCGGAATGCGCGACCACCACGTCATCGCCCGGGGACACCTCACCGGACGCAACCGTGCCGGAAAAGCCGCGGAAATCCAGATTGGGACGGTTCACCCATTGCACCGGAAAGCGGAACGCATAGGCCGCTTCCTTGTCCACATTGGTGTCCACCCGCTCCAGATGCTCCATCAAGGTCGGGCCGTCATGCCATTTCATGGCATCAGAGCGCGCAAAGATATTGTCGCCATAGCGCGCCGAAATCGGGATCGGCGTGATCGACGCGAACCCCAGGTCTTCGGCGATGGTCAGATACTCAGACACGATCTCATGGAAGCGCGCGCGCGAATGATCCACCAGATCCATCTTGTTCACCGCCACCACGGCGTGGCGAATGCCCATCATGTTGGCGATATAGGTATGACGTTTGGTCTGGGTCAGCACGCCCTTGCGCGCATCCACCAGAATGATGGCGAGGTCAGCCGTCGAGGCGCCGGTCGCCATATTGCGCGTATATTGTTCATGGCCGGGCGTGTCCGCGACGATGAATTTGCGCTTTTCGGTGTTGAAGAAGCGATAGGCCACATCGATCGTGATGCCCTGCTCGCGCTCGGCTTCCAGACCATCCAGCAACAGCGCGAAATCAATCTCCTCGCCCGCTGTGCCGTGCTTGCGGGAGTCGCGCTCGAGAATTTTGATCTGATCTTCAAAGAGCAGCTTGGAATCAAACAGCAAACGGCCGATCAGGGTTGACTTACCGTCATCGACAGAGCCGCAGGTAATAACCCGCAGGACGCCGTTCTCACCGGCCCGCGTGAGGCGGTCTGTGACTTCCGTGCGGATCGCATCATCAGCCATCTTAGAAATACCCCTCACGCTTTTTCTTCTCCATCGAGCCCGCCTCGTCAAAGTCGATCAGGCGGCCGGCGCGTTCAGACGTCCGCGCGGTCAGCATCTCCAGTACGATGTCGTCCAGCGTTTCCGCCTCACTCTCCACAGCCCCTGTCAGCGGGTAGCAGCCCAGCGTGCGGAACCGGATCTTGCGCATCTGCGGCGTCTCACCCGCCTGCAAATCCATCCGGTCGTCATCGACCATGATCAGCGTGCCGTCCCGCTCCACCACAGGTCGTTCGCCTGCGAAGTAAAGCGGCACGATCGGGATGTCTTCTTCCAGGATGTACTGCCAGATATCCACTTCGGTCCAGTTGGACAGCGGGAAGACGCGAATGCTCTCACCCTTGCGGATTCGGGTGTTATAGGTGCGCCACAGCTCAGGGCGCTGATTGCGCGGGTCCCAGGCATGGGAGGCGTTGCGGAAGGAAAAGACACGCTCCTTGGCGCGGGATTTCTCTTCATCGCGGCGCCCGCCGCCAAAAGCTGCGTCATACCGGCCGTCATTGAGCGCCTGCAGGAGGCCTTCCGTGCGCATGACCTGGGTGTGAAGCGCCGAGCCGTCAGTGAACGGATTGATCGCCTGCTTGCGGCCTTCCTCATTCACCCAGACGATCATGTCGAGCCCCAGCGCTTCGCTCAGCGTGTCGCGAAAGGCGCCCATGGCCTGAAATTCCCACAGAGAGTCGATGTGCAGGAACGGGAAAGGCGGCTTGGACGGAAAAAACGCCTTCATCGCCAGATGCAGCATGACCGTGGAGTCTTTGCCGATTGAATAGAGCATGACCGGGCGCTCAAACTCGGCCGCCACTTCGCGCATGATATGAATGGCTTCCGCTTCCAGCGCTTGAAGATGCGGCGAAAGCCGTCGTCTCGGCTCGGCGGAGCTCGCGTTAAAGCGCTGCGCATAAGCCCGAATACGCGACTGGATGTCGGTCATATCGACGTCCCTTGGTCAGGAGAAGATCAGCAGGTGTGGTAGTCAGTTTATGAACTTTTGCAAAGTCTAGAAACCGGTCAAATCAAACCTTGTGTGCAGCGCACCATAATTCTGGACGCTTGTGACGCATATGAAACGGGCGACCCTTAGGGGCCGCCCGCTTGAATCACTAATGTTTCAATGCAGCGCAGCATCCCGGCCGCGCACGCCGACCTAGACGGAGGCCCGCACGGCTGCGATCACCTGTTCAAGCCGCTCGCCTTCCAAGTACGCGTCCATGGGCAGCGACACGACGCGGCCTGCGGCCGCTTCGGTGATCGGCAGCCGGCCCGGCATCTGTTTGAACGCGGCGTAGCAATCTTGCAGGTGCAGTGGCACCGGATAATAGACCGCGGTCGGCACCTGACGCTCGGCCAGCTTGGCGCGGAACGCATCGCGATCCTCAACTTCGATCGTGTATTGCGCCCATGTGGAGACGCCGCCTTCAATGACCTTGGGCGCTTTCACCACATCACCAAAGCCCTTGGCGTACGCACCGGCCGCCACATTCCGAGCCTTTATTTCGTCTGCGAATATTTCGAGCTTGAGAAGCAGGACCGCCGCCTGGATCGTATCCAGACGGGAATTGAGACCAATGCGGGCGTAATAATAGCGCTCGTCCGCCTCGCCATGATTGCGCAGCGACTTCATCAGATGCTGCAGCTCGTCATCCTGGGTCAGTACCGCGCCGCCATCGCCGTAACAGCCCAGTGGCTTGGCGGGATAAAAGCTGACAGTGGTCACATCCGCCCATTCAGCCGGGTGCTGACCGTTCAGAGTGCAGCCATACCCCTGGGCGCTGTCCGCGATCAGCTTCATGCCATTGGCCTTGCAGATCTTGGCGATCGCCGGATAGTCTGCAGGCTGGCCAAACAGATCCACGGCGATCACCGTATGCGGGTTCAGCCCTTCCGCCTTCGCCCAGGCGACCGCTTGCTCCAGATGCGCAGGGTCCATGCAATAGGTGTCAGGGTCGATGTCCACAAACACCGGATGCGCGCCCAGATGGGCCGGCATTTCAGCCGTCGAGGCGAAGGTGAAGCTCGGCACGAAGATCGCGTCTGTCTCACCCACCTGCCAGGCCATCAGCGGCAGCGCCAGCGCATCGGTGCCATTGGCGCAGGTCAGAGCATGTTTGGCCGCGCCGAACTGCGCCAGGCGCTCCTCGAGTTCGGTGACTTCGGGTCCGAAAATATAGCGCCCCTCCTCAATCACCTTAGCGATGGCCTGATCGAGCCTGGGCTGAAGGCGGGCGCGCTGAGTGGCGAGATCGATGAAAGGCAGCATGGCGCGGATTCCTGACGCAGAGCGAATAAGATGACGTCACGCTCTTATTGGCTTCGGAGTTTGGAGAAAAGTCACGAAGCCTGTCGTTTTATTTCACCAGACGCACCCAAGGCCGCACGATTGCATCTGATCGGCGTTCAGCCTACCAACTCAGAACCGTAGCCAGCACGGGGATCGAGCCCATGAAACAGTATTTTGGCACTGACGGCATTCGCGGTCGGGCGAACCAGCCGCCCATGACCCCCGAAGTCGCGTTGAAGCTGGGCCGGGCCATCGGCTCGTTCGTCCGCCAGGGCGAGCGTCGCCACATGGTCGTGATCGGCAAGGATACCCGATTGTCGGGCTATATGATCGAACACGCCATGGTGGGCGGGCTGACTGCGGCCGGTATGGATGTGCGCCTGATCGGCCCCTGCCCCACCCCCGCCATCGGCATGCTGACCCGCTCCATGCGCGCCGATCTGGGCATCATGATCACTGCATCTCACAACCCCTACACCGATAACGGCATCAAGCTGTTCGGCCCGGACGGGTTCAAACTGGCGGACGATAGCGAGCTGGAGATCGAACGCCTGATCGAACAGGACCCGGATGCGTCGTCCGTGGACGGTGAAAAGATCGGCAAGCTCGATCACTATAAAGACGCCTATGGCCGCTACATCGAAGGCGCCAAGGCCAGCTTCCCGCGCGAACTCTCCCTGTCCGGCATCAAGGTGGTGGTCGATTGCGCCAATGGCGGCGGCTACAAGACTGCGCCCATCGCCTTGTGGGAGCTGGGGGCGGATGTTCACCCTATCGGGGTCTCGCCCAACGGCACCAATATCAATCGCGCATGCGGCTCCACGGCGCCAGAAGCGATGATTAGCGCCGTACGCGAGCTGGGCGCGGATATCGGCATAGCCCTGGATGGCGACGCCGACCGCGCCATTTTGTGTGACGAGAAAGGCCACCTGATCGACGGCGACCAGATCATCGCGCGCATTGGCAAGGACCAGTACGACACCGGCCAGCTGCGCGGCGACGGCGTGGTGACCACCGTTATGAGCAATTTCGGGCTGGAGCGTTACCTGACGTCAGAAAACCTCAAGCTCATCAGAACCCAGGTCGGCGACCGCCATGTGGTCGAAGCCATGCGCAGCGGCGGCTATAATGTGGGCGGCGAGCAGTCCGGCCATGTGGTCCTGCTCGATCACGCCACCACCGGCGACGGGCTGATCGCCGCGCTTCAGGTTCTGGCGAGCTGCGTGCGCGCCCAGAAGCCGGCCAGCGAGATCTGCCATCTGTTCGAACCCGCGCCTCAAATCCTGATCAATGTGCGCTATCAAGGGGCTTCGCCGCTGGAGCTGGAGAGCGTGCAAAAAGCCCAGGCCGATGCCGAAGCCCGGCTGGGCAATCAGGGTCGACTGGTCTTGCGAAAATCAGGCACCGAGCCGCTGATCCGGGTGATGACCCAGGGCGATGACGACCAGCTGGTCAATTCGGTGGCGGAAGACCTGGCCGAGGCGATCCGGCAGGCGGCGGGTTAAACCCGCCGTTCACCCTTCAGAAGACCTGACAGCAACGCAGTGCTGGCGGTTTCGTCCGCCTTCAGCGCCATCGCCGCAAACGCTTCGAGATAGCCCTGGGGCGAGCCGGTGTCATAGGTCACGCCGTCAAACTTGTAGGCGTGGAAGGGCCGGCTTTTCAGAAGCGTGACCATGGAATCGGTCAGCTGGATCTCACCGCCCGCACCCGGCGGCTGAGCGCCCAGCAGATCCATGATCTGCGGCTCGAGGATATACCGCCCCGACAGCATCAGATTGGACGGCGCCTGGTCCACGGGCGGCTTTTCCACCATCCCGGTCATTTCCAGAAGCACACCCTTGTCCTCGCCCGGTTCGATCACGCCGTATTTCGAGACATCCTCATGTGGCACGGCCTCGACGGACACGATATTGCCGCCTGTCTCGGCATAGGCGTCGACCATGCCCTTCAGGCACGGAACGCCGCCATCCATGATCATGTCGGGCAGCATCACTGCGAACGGATCCTCACCCACCAGATCGCGGGCGCACCAGATGGCGTGTCCAAGGCCTTTGGGGGCTTGCTGACGGACAAAACTGCACGCGCCGGCTTCCGGGCGCAGCGCGTTGAGGGTGTCCAGAAGCGCGGTCTTGTTCTTCTGCGCCAGCGCCGTTTCCAGCTCAAAGGCGTGATCGAAATAGTCTTCGATCGCGCCCTTGTTGCGCCCGGTGATGAAGATGAAATGCTCGATCCCGGCTGCGATGGCTTCATCGACCACATATTGCAGCGCCGGACGGTCATAGACCGGGAGCAGCTCTTTGGGGATGACCTTGGTGGCGGGCAGGACACGCGTCCCGAACCCGGCGACCGGAATTACAGCTTTGCGAACGGCCCGCGACATACTCACCCCCTAGCGTGTTCAGCGTGGTTGATAGCTTGTGGGCCGCGCCGCCGCAATGTCTGCGCGAGCCGGTTTATTCAACCGTCACAGACTTCGCCAGATTTCGCGGCTGGTCCACATCGGTGCCTTTGAGCGACGCTGTATGATAGGCGAGCAGCTGAATGGGCGCCGCCGCGACGATGGGGCGGATGAATTCAGGGCAATCGGGCATCGTGACCACATGCTTGGCGGTATCGCCCGCCAGGGCCGCCCCCTTGTCGTCCGTGATCAGAATGACCTCGGCGCCCCGCGCGGCGACTTCCTGCATATTCGAGAGCGTCTTTTCAAACAGGGCGTCATGGGGCGCGGCCACAACAACCGGCGTGCCCTCTTCGATCAGCGCGATCGGGCCATGCTTGAGCTCGCCTGCCGCATAGCCCTCGGCATGGATATAGCTGATTTCCTTAAGCTTAAGCGCACCTTCCATGGCCAGCGGGTGATAGACGCCGCGCCCCAGATACAGCACGTCGCGCACCTGGGTCAGGCGATGGGCGATCGCCTCGATCTGCGGCTCCGCCGCCAGCGCGGCGTTAATCAGGCGCGGCGCTTCAAGAAGCTCGGTGACGAAGCGCGCTTCATCGGCTTCGGTCAGCACACCCCGCGCCCGACCCGCTCCGATGGCGAGACACGCCAAAGCGGTCAATTGCGCGGTGAACGCCTTGGTCGACGCCACGCCGATTTCAGGTCCGGCCTGGGTCTGGGCGATGGCGTCGGCTTCGCGCGCAATGGAAGACTCCGCCACATTGACCACCGCCAGGGTTTTCGCGCCAGCGGCCTTGCAATAGCGAAGCGCGGCCAGCGTGTCGGCGGTTTCACCCGATTGCGAGATGAACAGAGCTGCGTCCCTGGGGCCGATCACCGGATCGCGATAACGAAACTCGGACGCCACATCGATCTCGACCGCCAGACGAGCATGCGCTTCAAACCAGTGCTTGCCAATGGCGCCCGCGTAAAACGCCGTGCCGCACGCGGTGCTCAGCAAGCGATTGATCTTGGCCCAATCGAGCAGCTCGCCCGTATTGAAGCGCCCTGCATCCACATCGACATAACGCGACAGAGTATGGGCGATGGCGTCAGGCTGTTCATGGATTTCCTTTTCCATGAAGTGGCGATACTCGCCCTTGTCTGCGAACCCGGCCACGGCCCGAGACACATGCACTTCGCGATTGGCGGGGCGCTGCGCCGCGTCGAGAATGCGTACGTCATCAGCCGTCACAACCGCGCGGTCGCCCTCTTCCAGATAGATGACCTTGTTGGTCCAGCCTGCAAGCGCCAGGGAATCTGAGCCCACATAGCCCTCGCCGTCACCCAGACCGACCACCAGCGGGCACCCCGACCGCGCCACAAAGAGCGCCCCCGGCTCGTCCACATTGAGCGCCGCAAGCGCATAAGCGCCGCGCAAGCGATCCACCGCCGCATGAAAGGCCGCCGCCATGTCGAGGCCTTGTTTGAGACCGGCAGCGATCAGATGCGCGATCACTTCAGAATCGGTCGGCGTGGCACATTCAAAGCCTTCCGACTTCAATTCCGCGCGCAGGTCCTGGTAGTTCTCGATGATGCCGTTATGCACGATCGCCACCGGCCCTGAGGCGTGCGGGTGCGCGTTCTCCAGTGTCGGCGCGCCATGGGTGGCCCAGCGCGTATGCCCGATGCCGATGACGCCATCGGTCGGCGCCTGGGCGATCGCCTGGTCCAGACCTGCGATCTTGCCGGGCGCACGGCGCCGCTCGAGCGCGCCCTGAGGCGTGATGACGGCGACGCCGGCTGAATCATATCCGCGGTATTCCAGTCGCCGCAGCCCGTCCACAAGACGCTCTGTAACCCGGGTCGAACCGACAATGCCGACAATACCGCACATAGACTGCTCCTGAGCTTAAACCGTTTGCGCCCGCCTTCGATAATCAGAGCGCTTGGCCCTGACTAGCGAAAGACGTGCTGCAATCGATCGAAAGGCTTCAACAATTACTGCGGCGGGTTTCAGGCGAGGATGCGGCTATCGTCCGATGCTGACATATTTGAAGCCACGTTCGGCCATGTCGGCGGGATCGTAGATATTGCGTAGATCCACCAGGATGGAGCCCTTCATGCACTCACGGACCCGATCAAGATCAAGCGCTCGGAATTCGTTCCACTCGGTGATGATCACCATTACGTCGGCGTCTTCGGCGCACAGATAAGCGCCCGTGGTCATCTCCACATCACTCAACAGTTTTTCCGCTTCCAGAGCTCCGGCCGGGTCATAGGCCTTGATCTTGGCGCCGGCTTTCTGAAGCGCCGGAATGATGTCGAGGCTCGGGGCGTCGCGCATATCGTCCGTATTCGGCTTGAAGGTCAGACCCAGCACCGCCACGGTCTTGCCCGCCACATCGCCCTCGCACGCCTTGATGACCTTGTCAGCCATCGCCGCCTTGCGCGCATCATTGATCTCGACCACCGTCTCCACCAGACGCACCGGGCTGTCGTATTCCTGGGCCGTGCGGGTGAGCGCCAACGTATCTTTCGGGAAGCATGAGCCGCCATAGCCGGGACCCGCGTGCAGGAACTTGCCGCCAATGCGGTTATCAAGGCCAATGCCCTTGGCCACTTGCTGCACGTCCGCGCCGACAGCTTCGCACAGATCCGCCATCTCGTTGATGAAGGTAATCTTCATCGCCAGGAAGGCGTTCGCGGCGTATTTGATCAGCTCCGACGTCCGGCGCGCAGTGAACACGATCGGCGTCTCGTTGAGGAACAACGGACGATAAAGCTCGCGCATCACATCGCGCGCGGTGTCATCTTCAACGCCGACAACGACCCGGTCAGGGCGTTTGAAGTCTTCGATCGCTGCGCCTTCGCGCAGGAATTCAGGGTTGGAGACCACCGCGAACTCAGCATCAGGCCGGGTCTTGCGGATCACCGCCTCCACCTCATCGCCCGTGCCGACCGGTACGGTGGACTTGGTCACAACGACAGTGAACCCGTCCATTGCCTGAGCAATTTCTTCGGCAGCGGCATAGACATAACTTAGATCCGCATGGCCATCGCCACGGCGTGACGGCGTGCCTACAGCGATAAACACCACATCCGCCGCCTTCACCGCTTCGGTCAGATCGGTTTCAAAATCCAGACGCCCTTCGCGCACATTGCGCTCGATCAGCAAATCCAGACCGGGCTCATAGATCGGCACGCCGCCAGAGCGTAACTGTTCGATCTTGTCCGCATTCTTGTCGATGCAGGTCACATGATGACCGAAGTCCGCGAAACACGCCCCGGACACAAGCCCCACATATCCGGTGCCAATCATTGCTACGCGCATCATAAATCTCCAATCGGGCTGAACAGCGCCGCGCCCAAAGAATAGTCTTGGTCAGCCCGGCATGTCTCTCACGCAAACTACGCACCTGGCCAAACACCCATGGATCACCCTAGCGCGGGTCCATCCTGTACTTCGCCAGCATGGCGTCGGCCGCCGGCAAACTCCAGTTCCGCCCTTTTTTCAGAAGAATCACTCGGCCACTCCGACGGACGACATCGAACAGGTCTTCCAGTTCTTCGTAATGTGTGCGATCGCCGTAATCATCAACGGCATAGATCACATGATCATCAGTGCGCAAGGACGCATTGACCGTGGTCGCGACCCTGAATCGCCCATCGATCAGGACAAAATCAACTTCATCGACAGGGATTTGGGACCATGGACCTTTGAGATAGGCATCACTTGCAGCTGACGACATCTGAACAGGATAGCCCCATTCTTTGACGGGCCCGACATCAGCATGGATGAAACTCACACGCCGTCCAGACTGCAAGGCTTGAACATTCGGATCGGATTGGATGTGTTCAATCCAGTTCGGATCCGTCTCGACGCTATAGAGGTGCCCGATGCCTGTCTTGGCCGCGATCCGGGTCGAACCGCCTATGCCAAACTCAACCGCGACTCGCGCGGCGTCATAACACTCCGCGACGCAGCGTCGCCCTTCATCATCGAGCGCCGCAGGAACATCCACGATATCCTCTTCGAGCACACGGATAGGCGTGGTCGCCACCTCTACGATGGCAGGTTTCGCGCTCTTGGTCTTCGCATTGCGGTCATAACCGTTTTCGATCAATGTCCGCAGGCCTGCCTCCCAGCGCGAGATGCAAAGCTTCCAGTCATGCATTGGCTCCGTCCGAGCCCGAATACGCGCGGCTAGGTCCGCCTGATTCTCGATCGCCCAACACAATTTTTGATAAATCGCGTCTGAATCGGACGGGAAGGGAAAGGTTGCGCTCAACTGCGGGTCATGCAGCTCAGCAATGATGTTGCGATCATAGCCGCACATCACAGCGCCCGCCATCTGAGCCTCGACATTCTGGACTTCATAGATCGCGCGGTCTCTCCACAAGGGTTCGAACTTGTGGATCGTGCCGCGCACATGGGGCGCGCTCTGGGCGTAATCGATGAAGCAATACACCCAGGCCGGATTGATGAACTGCTCAGCCAGCTGATCATATGGCATAAAATCAAGATGCGTCGCGCCTTCAACACCGATCGATCGCCCCAGCGAAACGATTTGAAGGTCTGGATATCGATCTCGTAGGCGCTCAAGTGGCTCAACAAAGTGTGCGATCGCCCAGTCATCTGCGGTATTGGGGACGTCCACCGCGATGAAGGGCGTGTCTGACTTCATGTTGGGATGAAACAGCTCGGGATCTGCGCCGCGGCCGACATAGCCGTATCGATCCAGCGAATAGGAGTCAGATTTATAATTGGCAACAACCGCCACGTCTTCTTTCAGTGCAAAAGCGGCGTAATCGAAGGTCGAAAACATGTTTCGGGCAGCAACGCCGTCGCGCACAGGCGCGGTTTTCGGAAAGTTTTTCGTCACCACACGCGATTGGGCGGCGAAGCGTTTGAAATACGTGTCCCAGACGACATGGTCAGTCACCTGCCAGATCAACACGTCACACGGCGCGATATCCTCAATCTCTTCAACGAAGATCGGTCGGATATCAAACGCTTCGCCCAGTTTCGGCAATTCGTTGAGATCATCAAAGTCATTCAGGGAGATAATGTGATCCAGCTCGGCGCGTTCCCGAAATGGGATCACCAGCTCGACCTCATGGCCCCAATGAGACAGCCAGCGCGCTTCGTTCAAAGACATTACACCGCAGAACCCGGGCTGAATGACAGGGTGCTGCCCGATAATCACTACTTTCAAAATGCTCTCCAATTGAGGCGCTTAGTCGTCTGAACGCGTCTGTGCGGGACCTGGAGCATCTCAACAAACAGGCTGAGATGCTGTGCTACAGCTCCTGATCGAACGCGCCGATCTCGGGGTGCTGAGCCAGTTCGTCCTTGATGGCGGTGAAGATCGCTTTCACATCCTCTTTGCTGTCGGGGCTTTCCACCACGATCACAAGATTGGGCGTGTTGGAGCTCGCGCGCACCAGCCCCCAGGCGCCGCCCTCCAGCGTGAAGCGCACGCCATTGACGGTGTTCACATCAATGATCGTCCGGCCCGCCAGCTGAGCGCCGTCGGCATGGCGTTTCTGAAAAGCCGCCACAATGCGGTCGACCACATCATACTTCTCTTCATCCGAACACGCCGGCGACATGGTGGGCGAGCCATAGCTGACAGGCAGATCATTTTTCAGGTCTGCGACCGTCTTGCCGGGATTGCGCTCGAGCATTTCCAGAATGCAGCGCGCGGCGACAATGCCGTCGTCATACCCGCGCCCCACCGGCGGCTGCAGGAAAAAATGGCCCGACTTCTCAAAACCCGCCAACGCCCCGAGCTCATTGGCGCGCCGCTTGATATAGGAATGGCCGGTCTTCCAATACTCGGTCTCACAGCCATTGGCTTTCAGTACGGGATCGATGGCGAACAAGCCGGTGGATTTCACGTCCACAACGAATTTCGCGCCTTTATGGCGCTCAGACAGATCCCGGGCGAGCATCAGGCCCACCTTGTCGGCGAAGATTTCTTCGCCCGTATTGTCCACCACGCCGCAGCGATCGCCGTCGCCGTCAAAGGCGAGACCGATATCCGCGCCCGTCTCCTTCACCCGATCAGAAAGAGCGTGCAGCATTTTCATGTCTTCAGGGTTGGGATTGTATTTGGGGAAGGTGTGATCGAGCTCGCAATCCATGGCGATCACCTCAACGCCCATGGCTTCAAGCGCCTCAGGCGCAAAGGCGCCCGCCGTGCCATTGCCGCAGGCGACCACGGCCTTGATCTTGCGCTTCAGCGACAGACTGCCAGCCAGCTCGGCCTTGTAAGCGTCCGCCACGCCCTTTTCGCGTACATAGCCGCCGCCCGGTCGCGCCACGCCCTCATCGTTGAGGACGATCTCCTTGAGACGGGTCATCTCCTTGGGACCAAAAGTCAGGGGGCGTTCAACGCCCATCTTCACCCCGGTCCAGCCGTTTGAGTTATGGCTGGCGGTGACCATCGCCACAGACCCAATATCAAGATGAAATTGCGCGAAGTACGCGGTTGGCGACAGAGCGAGGCCAATGTCATGCACCTCGATGCCCGCCTGCATCAGTCCCACTTCCAGCGCCTGTTTGACGCTCAGCGAGTAGCCGCGAAAATCATGGCCCGTCACGATCTGGGGCGCCTTGCCCAGCTCATGGATGAGCGTGCCCAGACCGAGGCCCAGCGCCTGAATCCCATAAAGGTTGATTTGGGGCGGCTTGTCAGAGCCCGGATGACCGAACCACCAGCGCGCATCATACTCCCGAAAGCCGGTCGGCGTGACGAAGGCTTCGGTTTCATAATCCCAGGTATTGGGTTGAAGGTCGGTGCGCATTGTCATCCCCTCTTGTCGGCGCGACCTGCAGCGCGCCTACGATCAATTTCAACTCTGCCGCGTACGGAATTAGCAAACAAGTGTGACGTCTAGTGTGACGCCATCTCATCAATACGCTCAGCAAACCGCACCGCGGCGGCGCCCGCTTCTCCGGAAGCGGCGGGACCATCCGCCCGCCCCAGCACCGCATCAACGAACCGGGCGACATTCGCGCCCAGCGGGTCGCGGCCTTCAGGCGTGTCCATATAATCGGGGTTGAGGTCAAATCCTGTGGTGTTCTTGAAGGTGCGCGCCACGAAATCAATCTCGATGACGCCGCTGTCATACGCCACCACCATGCCGCGGCGGCGGTCTTCGGCGATACGGCTAGCTCTCAGCTCAAGCGCAGCGCCGTTTTCAAAACGCGCCTCGATGCTCACCGCATCCAGGCTGTCGCTGCGCTCGGTCTGACCGTCAACGCTCAGTGTTTCAGCCTCTGACTGTCCGATCAGGGTCAGGGCGAGGTCCAGGTCATGCACCATAAGATCAAAGGTTACCGAGATGTCGGTGCTGCGACCGCTCCAGGGTCCTTCGCGCCAGGCGGTGATGCGCTGGGGCGGCGTCTTGATCGCCGTCAATCCCATCACGTCAAAGACCAGACGTTCCTGATGCCCGCAGGCCAGCACCAGATCCTGCTCAGCCGCCAAAGCGACCAGACGGTCCGCCTCTACACCGGTGACGGCGAGCGGCTTTTCAATCAGAACCGGCTTGCCCGCCATGAGCGCCTGGGCGCCCATCTCGGCATGGGTGACGCCCGGGCTGGCTATGGTGACCACATCCACAGCCTGCAAGAAGGCGTCGAGATCTGAATACGGCGTCGCGCCATGCTGAGACGCCAGGGCCTGCGCCCGCTCCGCATCGGGATCAAAGATCGCCGTCAGCGTGGTGTCGGGGTTCTCGACATATTTGCCAGCGTGATAGCCGCCGAACACACCCGCGCCGATAACGCCTGCGCGCAAGGGAGATGTCGCCGTCTTGGTCATGGATATGCCCTGTCATGCTGAAGGCTGAACGGTGTGCGGTGTCATAAAACGCGTTTGGGCCGGAGGCAAAGGGCCGTATCGCCGCGCTAGCTGACACCCGCACGCAGAAGATCGTGGATGTGCAACAAGCCGACGGGCTTGCCCTGGTCGTCACAGACAAAGAGCTGGGTGATCTTGCGGTTCCCCGCCGTCATGATCCGCAAGGCGTCAGACGCCAGTGCATGAGGTCGGGTAGTGACCGGGCTGGCCGTCATCACGCTTTTCACCGATTGCTCGATCAGATCCGAGCCCATTTTGCGGCGCAAATCGCCATCGGTGACGATGCCGGACAGCCTGCCCCCTGCATCTGTGACGCCGATACAGCCAAATCCCTTTTCGCTCATCACGATCAAGGCGTCGCCCATGCTGGCGAGCTCGGGCGCAAGCGGCATGGCGTCGCCGGCATGCATCAGCTCATCCACCCGCGCCAGCGCCGAGCCCAGCGCGCCACCGGGATGAAACCGCGCAAAATCGGTTGCGGTGAAACCGCGCGCTTCAATCAGCGCCACCGCCAGCGCGTCGCCAAACGCCATCATCATCGTGGTGGAGGTGGTGGGCGCGCGCGTCTCTCCGCACGCTTCGGCTGCTTTGGGGCACAGCAACACCACGTCAGACCCCTTCGCCAGGGTGGAGTTTGCGCCCGCCGTCATACCGATCAGCGGCACGCCGAAGCGGCGGCAATACGCGATCAGATCACCCAGTTCTTTGGTTTCGCCTGAATTTGACAGCGCCAGCACGGCGTCATCCGCCGTGATCATGCCCAGATCACCATGGCTGGCTTCTGCTGGATGGACGTAGGACGCCGGCGTCCCGGTTGAGGCGAGCGTGGCGGCGATCTTGCGCGCCACATGACCCGACTTGCCCACCCCTGCGCAGATCAGGCGTCCTTTGAGGCCGCTGATCAGGCGCACCGCCTCGACGCTGACCTCGTCAAGCGCCGCGCTCAATTGCGCCAGCCCGTCCTGTTCCAGGCTCAATGTGCGGCGCATGGCCTCCAGGATCGGGGCGGATTGAAGAGCAGTTTCGGACGGCGACATGGTCCATTCCCTTCATCTGTCCCGGCTTTGAACCGGGTCTGGGGCGGGTGGGCGCTCCCTGTACCAAGCCGAGCGCGAACAGGCTAGATACGGATGCGTCTGCAGATGGGCTCGACGGACAGGCGGTAAAAGGGGTAAACCGCGCGCCACAGCAGTCTGTCCGTTAAAGGAACGCCATCATGACCCGTCTTGTGCTCACCCGTCACGGCCAGAGCGTCTGGAACCTTGAGAACCGGTTTACAGGCTGGGTGGATGTGGACCTGACCGACGAAGGCGTCAAACAGGCCAAGCGCGGCGGTCAGTTGCTGGCGGAGACCGGTTTCAAACCTGACTTCGCCTGCACCTCGGTGCTGAAGCGCGCCATCCGCACCTTGTGGTTCGCGCTGGAAGGCGTGGACCGGGTCTGGGTTCCGGTCGAGAAAACCTGGCTGTTGAACGAACGCCATTACGGCGCGCTGACGGGTCTCAACAAGGCGGAGACCGCCGCCAAGCACGGCGAAGAGCAGGTCAAGATCTGGCGGCGCTCCTATGATATCCCGCCGCCCGCGCTGGAGGCAGATGATGAGCGCCATCCGCGCTTTGATGATCGGTACGCCAAGCTCGATCAGGCGCGGCTGCCCGGCACGGAAAGCCTGAAGCTGACCCTGGATCGCGTCGCGCCCTATTTTCACAGCACGATCGCGCCCAAAATCAAGGCGGGCGAAGACATCCTGATCTCCGCACACGGCAATTCGCTGCGCGCGCTGATCAAGATGCTGTTTGACGTCTCCGCCGACGACATCGTCAAGGTCGAGGTGCCCACCGGCAATCCGTTGATGATCGAACTGGACGGCCTCAAGCCGATCTCAGCGCGCTATCTTGATGAAGCGCGCGCCCAGCCGCTGAGCTTTGCGGATTAATCCCAGATGAGCGCCCGCCCGGTCAGCGTCGACGATCTACGCTACATGGATGTGGCGCTGGCGCTGGCCTATGCCCGACTGGGCGCCACTGCGCCCAACCCGTCTGTGGGCTGCGTCATCGTCAAGCATGGCCGGATTATCGGCGCCGCCGCCACCGCTCCCGGCGGTCGCCCCCATGCCGAACCCCAGGCGCTGGCCCAGGCCGGGGACGCGGCGAAAGGTGCGCAAGTCTATGTGTCACTGGAGCCGTGCGCTCATTACGGCCAGACGCCGCCCTGCGCAGAAGCCTTGATCAAAGCGCGTCCCGCCGAAGTGATCATTGCCTGCCGCGACCCGTTCGAGTCTGTAGCGGGACGGGGCGTCACCATGCTGAAAGACGCGGGCGTTCCGGTACTGGAAGGTGTGCGCGAAGCGCAGGCCCTCGCGATGAACGCCGGTTTCTTTCACAGGCTCAAGACAGGACGCCCCTTGCTGGCGGGCGATCCGCGACCCGCGCTTTTTGATGCAGATCTGAGCCTTGAGCCTGGCGAAAGCCTCGATGCGGCGCTGGATCGCTTCGGACAAGCGGGTCTGACACGCGTCCGACAGGTGTAAAAAGCGCACCTGAGCGCTCTGCGACAAGATAGCGTTAAGAGGACTGCGTCCACACTACGCCCCTCTGGGCGCGTGCGCCCGTCCCCGCAACGGATTGCAGATGATCGGCAAGCCCATCCAGTATCAGCCCATGACCCAGCTTGAGGTGGATGACGCCTGCCGCAAGCACGAGTTCTTGATGAATGGGCGCATGGGCGGCGCGCGGGCGAATTTCTCCTACAAAATTCTAAAAGGCCTGGACCTCTCCGGGCGCAATCTCGCCGACGCCGATCTGTCGGGCGCCATTCTGGAGGGCGCCAATTTCTCCGGCGCCAATCTGACTCGCGCGACGATTTTCGCCGCCGATATGCGCCAGGCGAACCTGTCGGGCGCGGTGCTGCACCGAGCGGATATGCGCGGCGTGATCCTGCGCGGGGCAGACCTGACCGGCGCCGATCTCAGCCAGGCCGATCTGCGCGAAGGCGCCATCGCCCAGGTGGATCGCGAAAAAGGTCTCGCCGTGATTACCCATGAGCAGCGGGCCGGCGAAGCCAGCGAAGCGCGCTTCAAGGGCGCAAACCTGTCGCAGACCAAGATGACCGGCGCCGTGGCGCAATCGTCAGACTTCACCGACGCCGTTCTGATCGGCGCGCGCCTGACCCGCGCCAATCTGCGCGGCTCGCGTTTTCCTGGCGCCAACCTTCAAGGCGCCGACCTCTATGGCGCCGACCTTAGCGATGCGGATATGCGCGATTGCGTGCTGATCGGCGCGAAGACCGACATGGCCCAATTCCAGCGCGCCAATATGGAAGGCGCCTTGCGCGACGCGCCGCCGCCTGAAATCGCCGATCCCGGCGGAGAGACCGCCAAGGCGCTCGACCGTCATGCAAGATGGTGCGAAACCGGCGGCGCGGAGGGAGAGCCCTCCACATTCAATGACAAGGATTTACGCGGGCTGAAATCACTGGCCGGTCGCAACCTCACGGCGCTCCAGGCCCGCAACGCCATTCTCTACGGTCTCGACATGGAGGGCGTAGAGCTGCAAGGCGCCAAACTGTCCGGCGCGGATTTGCGCATGACGTCGCTGCGTGGAGCCGATCTGCGCGGCGCAGACCTCAAAGGCGCCAAGCTCAACAATGCTGATCTGCGCGAAGCGCAACTGGGCCCGCTCGTGCTGCCCAATGACCGGCTTCTGGCGGCTTCGATCGCCGAAGCCTGCCTACGTTATGCAGACCTCTCCGGCGCAGACCTTCACCATCTGAACGCCGAAGCCGCGGACATGTCCTTTGCTCGACTGCATGGCGCAGACGCCCGGAAAGCCGTGTTCACGCGCGCCCTGTTCACCGGCGCCAAGCTGGGCGCAAACTTCACCAAAACGGTCGAAGATCTGACAGACGCGATCGACATCAACGCCGCCTGAGTGGACGTTTCTCCCGTCAGCCGATAAATACTCATCCTGAGCATAAGGGGCGCCGCCCCTCTGACCGGTGACCTGATGACCGCTTTCACGAATATCTATCGCCATGGCTTCGCCCGGATTTCAGCCTTTGCGCCCGAAGTGCATCTGGCCGATCCCCTGCGCAACGCCGAGAGCCTGATCGAGCTTGTGCGCACCGCCCATGAGCGCCATGCCGCCGTCTGCCTGTTTCCCGAATTGGGCCTGACCGGGTATTCGGTCGACGATCTGCATCATCAAAGCGCGCTTCTGGACGCGTCAGAGTCAGCCGCCGCCCGGATCATCGAGGCGAGCGAGGGGCTGCGCCCCCTGATCTTTTTCGGCTGCGCCCTTCGCAGCGCGGGGCAGCTGTTTAATTGCGCGCTGGCGGTGCAAAACGGCCAGCTTCTGGGGGTCATTCCCAAAAGCTATTTGCCCAACTACCGCGAGTTCTACGAAAAGCGCTGGTTCGCTGACTCCTCGAGCGTCATTGAGGATACAATCTCGGTCGGCGAACATGTCGCGCCTTTTGGAACCGATTTGTTGTTTGAAGCGCTGGATGCGCCCGGCCTCGTTGTTCATGCGGAGATTTGCGAGGATTTCTGGTCGCCCATTCCGCCGAGCCTTTATGGAGCGCTGGCGGGTGCGACCGTCATGGTCAATCTCTCCGCCTCGAACGCCACCATTGGCAAGGCCCGTGAACGCGCCGCCCTATGCGACGCCCAGTCTCGCCGCACCCAGGGCGCCTATATCTTTTCAGCCGCCGGGACGGGCGAATCCACGACGGATCTGGCCTGGGACGGCCAGCTCCTGGCCTATCAGCAAGGCGAACTCATCGCAGAGGGCGAGCGCTTCCTCAACGACGCGCCGGCCATGCTATACGCCGATATAGACCTCGACCGCATCACCTCTGAACGCGCGCGCCTGTCCACTTGGCGCGACGCCTGCGCGCGCCATGCAGAAGAGCTGCGCCGCTTCTCGCGCATCGGATTCACGCTGGAACCGGACCTTGAGGCCGACATCGCGCTACAGCGGGAGGTGGCGCGCTTCCCATTTGTGCCGAACGACGCCGCCCGGCTCGATGAAGATTGCTATGAAGCCTATAACATTCAGGTCCAAGGGCTGGTCCAGCGCCTGAAGGCCACCGGCATCAAGACCGCTGTGATCGGCGTTTCAGGCGGGCTGGACTCCACCCAGGCGTTGATCATCACCGCCCGCGCGTTTGACCGATTGAATCTCGACCGCTCGGGCATTCTCGCTGTCACCCTGCCCGGCTTCGCCACGTCAGCTCAGACGCGATCAAACGCTCTGGCGCTGATAGAGGGCCTGGGCGCCACCCATCGCGAGATTGATATCAAGCCCGCCGCCGAACGGATGCTGGCCGATCTCGACCATCCCTATTCAGAGGGCGCCAATCAGTACGACATCACCTTTGAAAACGTGCAGGCGGGCTTGCGCACTGATTACCTGTTCCGCTTGGCCAATCATGAAGGCGGGCTGGTCGTCGGCACAGGGGATTTGTCAGAGCTGGCTTTGGGCTGGTGCACCTATGGCGTCGGCGACCATATGAGCCATTACAATGTGAATGGCGGTGTCGCGAAGACCCTGATCCAGCACCTGATCGGATGGGCCGCCCGGCGCGAGGAATATGGCTCTGCGGTTTCCAAAGCCCTGCTCGATGTACTGAACACCGAAATCTCACCCGAGCTGATCCCGGCCGGCGAAGACGGCGCGATCCAGAGCACAGAAGACGCCATCGGCCCCTACCCGCTTAATGATTTCTTCTTGCACTATGTGGTCCGTCACGGCTTCAGCCCCGCCAAGATCGCCTTTCTGGCGGAAGCGGCCTGGAGCAATGCGGAGACCGGCCATTGGCCGCCCCATGTGAGCGCGGCGGACAAGCGCGCCTTTGACCGCGCTACCATTTTGCATTGGCTGGGGGAGTTCGCGCGGCGCTTTTACGGGGCCAGCCAGTTCAAGCGCTCAGCGGTTCCAAACGGCCCCAAACTCACATCGGCCGGGGCGCTGAGCCCGCGTGGAGACTGGCGCATGCCATCCGATAACAGTGCGAAAGTCTGGCGCGACGCGGTCGCGGCGCTGAAAGACGAACTCCTCTGACGCAAAAAGCGGCGCTTCGTCTTGAGGATGAAGCGCCGCCAAAGTGTCAATCAGGGGAAGGTCGTCATAGAAGGTGTGGCCCGATCAGCCAGACGCCGACAATCGGGGGGAGGGACGACGCACGTCCGTCCGACCGGGCCTTGTCTCGGCTAGGCGGCGTCCGCCTTGTTCGCCGAGATGAGTTTCGCATCTGTCTTGCCATTCACGGCGATCCGGCGAGGCTTCTTGGCCTCGGGAATCTCGCGCTCCAGACGAATGGACAAGAGACCATTCGCAAGCGAAGCATCGCGCACCTGGACATGGTCGGCCAGATGGAAGCGGCGCTCAAATGAACGCTCGGCGATGCCGCGATGCAGGTAATTTCGATCTTCAGCATCCTCAGCCGGGATACGCTTGCCGGAAACGGTCAGGACATTTTCCTGAACTTGCAGATCCAGATCGTCTTCACTGAAGCCGGCGACGGCCAGTTCGATCTGGTATTCGTGCTCGGACAGCTGTTCGATATTGTAAGGGGGGTAGCCGCCCGAAGGCTCCAGCTTGGCCGCGTTGTCGATCATGTTGGCCAGACGGTCAAATCCGACAATCGTACGGTACAGCGGGGTAAAGTCAGTGGTGCGCATGGTGTCGATCCTCCTTGGAAGCGATCGGGCCCTCGCAAGGGCTATGTCAGTTTCAGAAGCCGCCTTCAAAACCGCCCGCCTGTTGCAGCGCGGCCTGTCCGGCAATCCGTAAAGCCCCGTTTGGCGGCCTTACCTTAAAAGAATTGGGAAAGCGGATCAGAGCGCGCAAGAGGGGGGCGGGATTTTTTTTCAAACTGGCGTCCTGAAGCGTGTGACCGCCATTGTGGCGCGGATCGTTATCCCACTATGATAAACGCTATTATGGCCAATCCGGAGTGAGCCCATGACACGTCTGACCGCCCTACTATCCGCTGCGTCCGTCCTCGCCTTCCTGACCGCGTGCGGCGCGCCTCCCGCCGAGGAGGATATGACCGCGTCTGAGCCATCCGCCGAGATGAGTGATACCGGCGATACCGCGGCCACCGAAGAGGACATGGCCGCCGACGACGCGGCGATGATGGAGGAAAACGGCCCCGAGACCGGCAGCCTGGCTTGGGCCCTGAATGGCGAGTGGCGCAGCGAAGACGACAGGGCGCGCGACTCAAACCGGCACCCGATGGAAACACTGGAGTTCTTCGGCATTGATCCATCAGGTCGCGTGATGGAAATCTGGCCCGGCGGCGGCTGGTATACCGACATTCTGGCGCCCTGGATCACGGCCAATGGCGGCCAGTATATTGCTGTCTGGCCGACCATTCAGGCCGACAATGAACGCGCCGTCGCATTCCAGGCGCGCTTTCTGGAGAAATTCGACGATCCGCGTTTTGGTGAGGCTGAGCTCGCCACCTTTGACGGCGAAAGCGGCCCGCTGGGCGAGCCCGGCTCAGTCGACGCCATCGTGACCTTCCGCAACACCCATTCCTTCATGGGTCGCGGCGCGGCGGAGAAAGCCTTCAGCGACTTCTTCGATGTGCTCGCTCCGGGCGGCGTTCTGGGCCTGGTCCAGCACCGCTTGCCCGCAGACCGCGTGCAGGATCCGCGCGCCAGCACCGGTTATGTGCAAGAGGACCTTGTGGTCTCCATGGCCGAAGAGGCCGGCTTTGAATTGATCAACAGCAGCGAGGTCAACGCCAATCCGATGGACACGGCGGACCACCCGTTTGGTGTTTGGACCCTGCCGCCCGTGTCACGCTCATCCGCCTTCGGCGAGCCTGCGGATCCCGAATTTGATCGCGCGCCTTATGACGCAATCGGGGAATCTGATCGCATGACCTTGTTGTTCGTCAAACCTGAAGGCGACGCGGGCGAGTAAGTCTGAGGAAACGCCGACCCGGAGCCGTCCGGGTCGGCGTTTTCTTTTGACCGATCAGAGCGCCGCGCTGGCGAGTTGATCAAGCGCTTGGGCATGCAATGCCGGGTTGGCGGCTGCGATCAGCTGCCCGCCCTCGTGGGCCGGCCCGCCCCGCCAATTGGTGATGACGCCGCCAGCCCCACGGACCACGGGAATGAGCGCGCCCACATCCCAGGGCTTGAGCCCGCTCTCAATGACCAGGTCCACGCCGCCCAATGCAAGCGCTGCGTAGCCATAAGCATCCAGCCCATAGCGGCGCACCTTGGCGCTTTGAGCGATGCGCGCGAACGCTTCCGCTTCTGCGCCGCCGAACAATCCCGGATCCGTGGTTGAGACGATCGCGTCCTCAACGCGCAACACGGTGTCGCGCGTCCGCAAGCGCTCGCGCCCGCTTTCACGCTCAAACCAGGCGCCGACGCCGCAGACTCCTGTGAAACGCTCGCCGGTGAACGGCTGATCAATAATGGAGAGGAGCGGCCCGTCGGGCCCGTACAGCGCGATCAGCACACACCAGGTCGGCAGCCCCGCAATAAAGGCGCGCGTCCCGTCTATGGGATCCACGACCCAAGTGCGCCCCGAACGACTGGGCGTTTGCGCCTGCTCTTCGCCCAAAACCCCGTCCTCAGGACGCAAATGACCGAGCAAGGCGCGCATACGCGCCTCGATCAATCGGTCCGCTTCCGTGACAGGATCAAATTCGGCTGCAGGTTTAGCATCGACGCTCAATCCGGAGCGAAAGTGGAGCAGCGCGATAGGGCGCGCGGCGTCCGCCAATTGAGCAGCGACCGCCAGCTCCGCTTCCAAATCCAGATCAGGCATCAGTCTCTCAGCTTAAGAAGGTCTGAGATTACGCAGCGCTTTCACCCCGGGCATCGGGGTCCAAAGACCGCGCCAGCTCGAGCAGGCGACGGCGGGGACGTTCGTTGAGCTTGTAATAAGCCCGAACGAGATCCAGCGTTTCTTTTTGCGACAAAACATCGGCCGCAACGTTCTCGCCTTCCGGCGCCGCAGATTCTCCAGACCCTTGCAGGCCTTCGTAAAAATATTGCACGGGCACGTCGAGCGCTTCAGCAAGCTCGAACAGGCGCGATGCGCTGACGCGGTTGGCGCCGCTTTCATATTTCTGAATTTGTTGAAAGCGAATGCCGACAGACTGCGCAAGCTGTTGTTGCGTCAGCCCCAACAGACGACGACGGCGGCGGATGCGCTTTCCAACATGATGGTCAATGGCGTTGGTCATTGTGAAAACCCTCGATCAAACTTTTGAGTTGCGACTCCCCCGTCATCACCGCAACACGACACTTCAATGACGTTTGAGATATGGCACACTCATCTTCGCGTAGCAAGTGAACACAACAGCACAAATCTACTTAGAGGAAACATGTTTGAAATATGCTTTCCCAAACACTTCACTCTGCGACAAGTCTACCTGTGTATTCTGTGTAAACCATAGACTTGGTCCAATTAACCAAACGCTCTCTCAGACTATCCATATGCGCAGACGGCCGAACTTCCACCTCTCGCAAATACAATCCGCGATTGATTTCCAGTTGCATGACGTGAACGCCATTCACCGGATCTCCATAATGCTCGGTCGTATACCCTCCCGCATACGGACGGTTCCGGGTTACCGTAAACCCCAGATCTTTAAAATGCGATTCTGCATGGTTGACGAGGTTTCGCCCACAAGACGCTCCGAACCGGTCACCGAGAACCATATCGGCCCCGCGGGCGCTGGACGACGGCATGGAATGGCAATCGATCACGACCGCATATCCGAATTGCTCTATCGCTGCGTTTATCTCTGCTTTGAGTGCAGCATGATAAGGGCGATAATATTGTTCGATCCTGCGACGCCCTTCTGCATAGGCGATCAATCCGGGATGAATGCAACGCCCGTCTGCGGCCAGCCGCGGCACCACGCCCAGCCCGGCCGAGGTGCGCGCATTGGGTGCGCTGAACCCCTGCTCTGGCGCAGCATCAAACAAGCGGGCATCCAATTCGTCCGGCCCTCGATTGGGATCAACAAAGGCCCGCGCAAAAATCGCCTCGACAAAACTCGCGCCCAGAGTCGGGACGTGCGAGAATAACATGTCGACATACGCGTCCTCTGACCGGCGCAACACCGATACAGGCGCACACGCCTGGTCCAGAAAGTCTGTTTCATAGCAGCGACCGGAATGCGGTGAGGCGAAGATGAACGGCGATGTCCGCACCTCTGGCGCATGAACCAGAACCGGTTCATCTATCGGGGCAATCTTATAATCTGAAACAGAATGCATGGATCAATTGTGATCGGTGTACGGGCCAGGTCAATGAGACATACGGCCCACTGAGAAAAAAGCTGAGCGTCTTATCCTGCGTTCAGTGGACTTTTACGAGTTCGGTATAAGCTCGGCGCTGGTGGATAACAAACAAGGGGGCGGCGATGGCCCGCATTCTGCTCGCAGAAGACGACGATTCCATGCGTGACTTCCTGGCCAAGGCGCTCAATCGCGCGGGCCATGAAGTGGACGCCGTGGCTGATGGCGAGGAAGGCCTGGATGCGCTGGGCGAAGCCCCGGGCGCGTATGAATTGCTGCTCACAGACATCGTCATGCCTGGCGTTGACGGGATCGAGCTGGCGCGGCGCGCCGCGCAAATCGACACCGGACTGAAAATCATGTTCATCACGGGCTTTGCGGCCGTGGCGCTTAATGCCGGCGAAGCCGCGCCCAACCAGGCGAAAGTGCTCTCCAAGCCCTTCCATCTGCGTGACCTCGTGGACGAAGTCGCCAAGGTGATGGCGGCGGCGTAAGTCCGTCACGTTTCAGTTCTGTCAGAGCATGACGCTGGCCTCTGATACGGTGTCGGCGCTAAACTCGCGCAATCATGCGAGTTAGGAGTCACACAATGCGTCTATCGACGATACTTGCTTGCGCGGCCAGCGCGGGCGCGGTCGCAACCGCTTCACCTTCGGCGTCACACGCACAGACCCCGGATCTGAACGCGATTATCGCCTGCAGCACCATTCAGGATGACGAGGAACGACTGGCTTGCTTTGATGCGACGGTGGCGCCATTGACTGAAAACGCCGAAGATCTGGTGGTCGTCAATCGCACTCAGGTGGAGGCCGTGGAGCAAGATGGCTTTGGCCTAGAATTGCCCAGCCTGCCCAATCTATCACTGTCCTTGTTTGGTCGAGGCGGTGAAAGAGGATTGGAAGACAGCAGCGCCGACTCCGCAGAGATGACCCGCTCCACCCCTCAAGCGACTCGCAACGCCGCTGCATCAGAACCGCGCGTCTCCGAGGTTTTGGAGCGCAATAATGGCGGTGAAATCGAAGTGATCAGACTGCAGCTGACCGACATCAGGCGCCGCGGTTATGATGACGTCTTCTTTGTCATGGCCAATGGCCAAGTCTGGGAACATGTGGGCGGGCCCAATCTGAGACGCGACCCCAATTTCAACCGTGGACCGGTCTTTGTGGAAATTCGGCGCGCCAGCATGGGCAGCTATCTTTTGCGCGTGGATGGCAGCGGCGCCGCCTATCGCGTGGTTCGGCGGGATTAAGACCGACGGACTCGGCTGAAACACGTTGAAAGAAAAAAGGGGTAAGGCGGATCGCCTTACCCCTTTTGACTGATGCGCGTGCGTCTAGCCGCCTAGAAGCCGCACTTGGTTTCAAAGAACTCGAACAGTTCCGGCATCCACTGCATGTTGTCTTCAAACGTGCGCGGACTGTGGCCCATGTCCTCGATCTCGACATAGCTGATGTCCACACCAGCGGCCTCTGCGCCGCTCACCCAGCGGCGGCTGTGCTCAACCGGCACGGTGGTGTCATAATCACCGTGGACGATGAACATCGGACGCTCCACGCGATCCACCAGCTCAATCGGGTTCACCCCGTCAATGGTGGGCTGCTGGAACTCGCGCAGGAAACGGCTGCCCGACAGACCGCCACGAATGCGACGGATATCCGCCACGCCAGCGCCGGCGGCGATACAGTTGAATTGCGAATTGGGACGGGTCGCCGCCGCAAACGCGCTGTACCCGCCGTAAGACCAGCCGAAGAAGCCCAATTTCTCGGGATCGGCGATGCCTTCCTGGATCAGGGCCTGGACGCCGTCTTCGACATCGTCCTGCATGCTCAGCCCCCACTGGCGGTCACCTGCAATCCAGTGCGCCTTGCCCAGCATACGGGACCCGCGATAATTCGGCTGGAACACCGCCCAGCCGCGATTGGCGAGCATTTGGGCCCATCTGTCATAGCCCAGATAATCACGCACCCAAGGGCCGCCATGCGGCATGGCGATCAGAGGATGCGGCCCCTCGCCGTCGGGCACCGTCACATAGCCGCTCATCGGCATGCCGTCGCGCGCCTCGTATTCCACGAGATAGCTGGGTGACAGCGCGTCTGCGGGCAAATCGGCGTTGCGGCCGATCAGGCGCGCCACGCGCCCGTCCCGCAACAGATACCATGTACCCGGGTCTTGCGGCCCGGAGGTGTACAACAGCACGGTGCCGCCATCTTCCGAATAGCGGACAATCTGGACAGACCGTCCCGGGAAGGCATCGCTCAGGCCAGCGTACAGCGCGCCAAATTCCTGGTCGATATAGTATTGCTGGATCCCTTCCAGATCCGCATAGCGGTAGCCCACCACACGCGAACCGTCAGATGCGCGAGGCGACAAGATGGCGCTGACCGCATCATAGTCCGGCGTCCGGAACAGCAGTTCACGATCACCAGAGGTGATGTCCTGTTCGTAGATACCGACCGTGTTCTCGCCCGGTTCATCCGCTACGATCAGCGCCGTATTGGGGCGATCAGGGTCGTAAAAGCCCAGAAGGCCGAAGCGGTCCCGATTTGCGGCGTCAAGCGCGCCGATCTCACGCCAGTCATCGTCCGCCCCGGTACGCGCCAGTGTAATGACCCGATTGGCGGCTGCGTCATACTCGGTCGCGCCCCGCACTTCACCCTGACGGTCCACAATGAGATCGTCAAATCGGCTATTGCCCCGGAACACCAGTTCACGCGCGCCCGTGGCGACATTCGTACGATAAAGATTCGGGCTCTGTCCCCGTTCTTCTGTATGCGCGACCAAAATATGGTCAGGGTCATCAATTAACTGACTCTGGACACGACCCACGCCCAGTTGCGCCATCATGTTGGACGCATTGCTGCGAATGTCACGACCGCCAATGCGGACCATGCTGCGCCAGCTTTGCTCTTCTACATCGAAAGACAGCACGCGAGGCAGATAAACCGGACGTCCCGTCTGAGACAGCTCGACGATCATCGACACGATCAAATAGCGGTCATTCGCCCAAAACACGTTCGTGGGCGTCAGCCCTTCTTCCACGGCGATCGCCTGCAGGCTGCCGCTCAGATTGTCCGCGTCAAAGAGCAACAACTCCGGATCGCCCGCTTGAGAGCGGCGCATCAGCATGGCGATGCGCTCGGCGTTCGGAGACATGTCAACGGCGGTGACCTGATCTCTGTCCGCCCAGACCTCAACGGCGACTTCTTGCGGTTGCGCCCAGCTGGCGCCGCCGCTTACAGCGAATGCGAGCAGCACTAGAAGCTTCTTAATCACACGACTCCCCATCATTTTCATCCTTGGCAGATTTTCACAAAGTGTTCCGGAGCACCGGAAAACTGTCAAACGTTAGTGCGAGCAAATTGGGAAAAAAAACGCCCCGCGTCAGTGACGCGGGGCGTTTCCTGATCCCGTTAGGGACCCGCTTTTAGAACTGCTTGGACACGTTCACGAAGAACGTCCGACCAGCCAGGTCGTAACCGGAGCCACGAACGGAGTTCACATTGGTCTGAACGAAAGGCGCTTCGTCCAGAACGTTGTTCACACCCGCGCGGATCGCCCATGTGTCGTAAGCGTAGGACACGGACATGTCGTGCACCCAGTACTCCGGAGAGTCTTCAAGGATCACGCAAGGACCGTCACCAGCCTGGATACACGGGTTGAAGCTCGACGTCGTCGTATCTTCCGGATCATCATTGTCTTCGATGAACGAGGAGATGTAACGGGTCTGCCACAGGAAGCGCCAGTCCTGGAAGCCCAGGATATGGGTCAGGCTCGCGCGATATTCCGGGTTGCCGTACTCGGTCAGATCGTCATCGATGCTGACGCCGGTGGCCAGGAACTCTTCTTCCGTTTGGGTCAGCATCTGAGTGCCGCGGAAGATGGCGTCGTAGCGCAGGCCGGATTCGAACCAAGGCACATTGAAGTCGAGACCAAACTCGACGTTCAGGTCAACGCCTTCAGAGATCTGCTCACCGAGGTTCTGGTTCAGCGCTTCAACGAAGGTGATCTCACCCGAAGACGGCGAACGCGTGATGAACGCACACTGCGGATCGGCGAGATTATTGTCGTTGTAGCAACGGCTCACGATGGTCGCAGCGGTCAGCTGATCGACTTCACCATCCACAGCGATCTCGAAGTAGGTCGAGGTCAGACGCAGATCGAAGCTGTCGAACCAGGGCTGCTCCATCACGAAGCCAACCGTCAGCGCTTCAGAGGTTTCCGCGTCAAGATTCGGGTTGGAGCCCGAAGCCACTTGAGTCGGAGACCCGAGGAAGGTCACGGTCGGAGTGCCCAGACCCGCAGTGCCCAGCGTGAACGGATCGGTGCCCGGCAGGTTGAACGGCCCGCCGCCATTGATGCAGTTCTGGATCACAGACGCTTCGCGGGTGTCCAGGCTCGGGTCGTACTGACGCTGATCCGGAGTGGTCGGGTCGTTGTCATGATCGACGAACGGCAGCGCGGTGCCCGGCACGCGGCACGGGTCGTTCGGGTTGCCGAAGCCTTGCACGCGACCACCGAACTGTTCGTTCAGGTTCGGCGCGCGGAAGGACGTGCCGAAGGTGGAGCGGAAACGCAGCCAGTCATTCGGGGCGTACAGGCCCTGAATACGATAGGTGATGTACGAACCGAACTCGGATTCCTGAGTCCAGCGCGCCGCCAGGTTGAAGGACAGCTCTTCAGCGAAGTCGAGACCGGCCAGAACCGGAATCTCGGTCTCGGCGAACGCTTCCATCAGGTTACGCTGACCGTTGGAACCCGGGTCACCAAAGAAGCCGAAGAAGTCGCCAGCTGCCGCCAGAGCATCGGTGTCGGTGGTGATGGAGTCTTCGCGGTACTCGTAACCCAGAACCAGGCTGGCAGGGCCGGCCGGCAGGTTGATCAGGTCACCGGCGACGTAACCGGTGTAGATGTTCTGCTCAACAGCGGTGTTGGAGATACGGTTCGGGAAGAAGTAGTCGTTATCCGCCTCGTCAGCGAAACGACCGGTCGTCAGGAAGGTCTCGTTGAAGAAGTCAAGCGGACGACAGATGACCTGCTGGCCTTCGTTCGGCACGCCGCGCGGATCACAGACAGCCTGACCGCCGACAATCTGGGTGTTGGCGATGGTCTGCTCGAAACGCGGGTAGTGATAAACGCCTTCGACGCGGTCAAAGCCGGACGAACGCGAATGGCTGATATACGCGTCCCAGGTCCAGTTGTTGAGGGTGCCCAGACCGTTCAGGAACGGCAGTTCGCCGCGCAGACCACCAATGAGGCGGGTCTGAGCCACGACGGTGTCGGTCTCAATCTGAGAGCTGTAGTACAGCGTGGCGTCACGGCCGAACTGGTTCAGCGCATAAGACGCCGGCAGACGGACACGGCCCTGGCCCGAGGTACGGGTGGTGGTGTCACGCTCGCTGAAGGACGCTTCGAAATAGGCGGTGATGTTGCCGTAGCCGCCCAGCTCGTATTCACCGGAGGAATACAGGGTCAGACGTTCGAAGTCCGGCGCGCGAACCGCGTCCAGTTCTTCCGGCCACAGCAGCAGGGCCTGACCGTTGACGCTGCCCGGGGTGAGCAGATCGGACGTGATCGGAATACGGAAGAAACCGTTCGGAAGACCGGCTTCAGTGCGGCCCGGCTCATAGCCGACAAAGCCGATGCCGGCGACGGAGCCGGAGCCGGCGCCGAAGGAGCCGCCGCAGGACTCGTAACGCTGGCCGGATGCGCCGGTTGCGTAAGACGAGATACAGTCACCGGCGAAGGGTTCCCAGAAAGAACCGAACTGGCGGTTGGTGAAACCGTCGGTTTCGGAATATTCAGCGGCGAAGCCGATGAAGCCGCGATCCGAGGTCACGCCCAGCGTGCCCGAATAGACCTGCTGACGGCCGCCGTCGCCGGACATTTCCGGGTCGGTGTAGAAGGCGTCGAGGGTCAGACCGTCGAAGTTGTCTTTCAGGATGTAGTTGACCACGCCGGCCACGGCGTCGGAGCCGTAAACCGAAGACGCGCCGTCAACCAGCACTTCAACGCGCGAGATCAAGGAACCCGGGATCAGGTTCAGGTCCGGCGCGCTCGGTGCGCCACGCACGCCAGCCGGAGCCAGACGACGGCCGTTCACCAGAACCAGGGTGCGCCCGGCGCCTTGGCCGCGCAGGTTGGCGGTCGCCGAACCCGGACCGTTGTCAGACAGGATGCCGCCGGACGTGGACAGGCCGGTGGTGATCTGCTGGCCGGTGACCACAGTGGTCTGAGCCAGAAGGTCAGCGGCGTCAACCAGACCCAGATCACGGGCGATTTCGCCGTCAATCACCTGGATCGGAGAGGCCGAGCTGAATTCATCCCGTGCAATACGCGAACCCGTGACGACAACTCGGTCACTGGAGGACCGAGCTTCTTCTTCCTGCTCAGTCGTTTGTTCCGGCTCGTCCGTTTCTTGTGCGAAAACCGGTGCGCCGCCCATGGTCAGCGCCGCAACGCCAGCCAGAACGGTCGAGCGCAAAAGGCGCTCTTTGTTAGTCATGCTCACGATCGTTCCCCTTCGGATTTGATCCCCCGCCGCGATTAAAGCAGGGACGGTACGCGCTATTTTTATGCGCTTGTTCAGTTTTCTAAAACAGGAATGCCGAGGCTCAAAGGCCTGGATCACAGATTTGACACACTTTGGAAACGCTTTCGCCATGCATGTTGCTTTTTTGCAATGTCTGTCGAATGGCTGAGCCGAGCATCAGCGTCGGCTTCAAAGAAAGCTGCAAAACATTTGGCCACCGGCAGCCTTGCCAATTGACACCGGCAAGCCCGCCGACTTATTACGCGTCCTCTCTCGACGCCCCTCGGGCGCAAGAGACCTATGGCGAGCCATAGCGGGCGCGTAGCTCAGTTGGTTAGAGCACTACGTTGACATCGTAGGGGTCACAAGTTCGAATCTTGTCGCGCCCACCATTCCCTACACCCTGAAAGCAGGCATGCCCCACCGATCGCTTGGCCCTTGGCCGGGTGTGAGCGTGCGCGACGCGCACTGCGTCACCGATTGCGATCAAACCCGGGACGGTGTGTCAGAGCTGATCAAACAGGCGTTGCTCCAGCGCGCTGACGCGCTGACGATCCCGGCGCCAGCGCCACCACAAAACCAGAATGCGCGACCCATCCACCAGATAGCGCTTCCACATGCGGCGCGGCTGTTCAGCGAGACGAAACAGCCATTCCAGACGCAATGTCTGCAGCCATTTTGGCGCCCGCCGGGCCTTGCCCGACAAAAAGTCCAGCGATGCGCCCACACACAGGCCGAGACCTGTGCAATCGCCACGCTCGAGACAGGCTTCGGCCACCAGTTCTTGCTGGGGCGAGCCCACGCACAGGAAGGTGAAGCGCGCCGGGTTCTCAGCGACAAAGGCGGCGCACTCGGCAATCGCATCCGGCTTGTGGCGCAAATGCATCGGCGGCTCATGCCATCTGATGTCTGACAGGCCATACCGCGCCTTCAACCCGGCGATGACGCTTTCATCGCCGCCAATCACCACAATGGGTTCATCAGGCTTGATCACGCCCTCGAATAACGCGGCTGTGAGGTCTGCGCCGGTGGTGACGTCCAGCGCTTCACCCGACAGATCAGCGATCAGCTCCAGAACGCGACTGTCACACACTGTCAGCCAAGCCTGGGCATAGAGATGCGCCAGAACACTTTCGGTCTGGAGCCGCACCAGATGGTCGACATTCGGCGTGACCACAAAGGCGAACGGGTCACGCGCGGGACGCTCGGCGACTCGCTGGAGCGCAGTGTCAAACCCGATCCGGTCAAATGCGGCGTTCAGGAACCAGACATGACGCGCGCCGCGACGGCGGTCATCTCCGGTCCAAGGCAGGCCAGACGAGAGTGCGGCGAGCTTTTTGGGATCAAGATGGGCGGTCATGCGTGTCGAAATGCTCCAGCCAGAGATGCTTTGGCTGATGACCAGCAAGTTCAATGCCGTACGCAAGAGTCCTGTCGTTTGCAGAGTCCAGGCCGCATCCAAACCCTCGCTTGACTGCATCTAACCCACACCTTGCGCAGAAAGCTGAGAGAACGCCCGTGTCCCATTACGACCGCATCCTGGCTCTGACGGTGGGCTCCATAGCCGCCGGCGTGCTGGTGGCGGGCGGGCCCGCATCAGACCCCGTAGCCCGTCACCATCACCTGCAATTGCAGACCGGGCCGCTGACCGTGCAGCTGGGCGGGCCGGGTCTGGCGCGAATCGACACGGCGCCGAACTGTCTCGAGCAAGCCTGCCCCATGCTGTCCTTGTCGCTTGGAACCTCAGCTCCGGCGCAAGGCGCGCCAGAGCAGTCGCGCCGGATGCAGGCTTGCCAGCCCGGCGCGCTCCATCGGGGCGGGCTCATTGCAGAGCGCGCTGACGAGAGCCTCGGCGAGCAAGGGCGCATGTGCGAACCCGCGCGCCCCGAAGCCGCCTAGAACCATCAGCCCTGAAGCGTTCAGGTCTGTATGGGCGGGCGCAGGACCGCCTTTGGCGTGTGCGCGCCAGACCGCTTCGAACCCGGGCGGCGCGGCCGCGCCCGCCAGCGGCAGGCGGTCCGCGACGGCAGCTCGCACGCCCGACCACCCTGAAAGACGCGCGCCCAGTGTCACGGGGCCTCCCGGTGCGTCCTGCGCCAAGACCCGCAGCGCCGCTTCAGCGTCATCTTCCGTCTCCGGCTCGGCGCGTTTCACATGGGTTGCGCCCACCATCAACGCCTCGCCCAGCCGCGCCGCATAGCCGCCCCAGGCGGCCGGCGCGCGCAGATCAAAACGGCTCTCAAACAGGGCCAGCTGACCGGCGGACGGCTCCAACCCCAGTCCCATCGCGCTCAACAAGGCGTGTTGATCCCAACCGCCCGCCAGAATGACGCCGCTATAGGGGCCGAACGCCTGACCGCTTTCACTCTGCAAACGCCAACCGCCCGCCACAGGTTCAAGTCCGGTGATCCGCTGATCGTGTATCTCGGCATCCCTCGCCAGCGCCGGAACCAGACTCTCAGGCCGGATCTGACCGGCGCCGTCCATCCACAGCGCCCCCGTCCGCCCCCCAAGTCCGCACCGCGCTTGGGCGGCGTCGGCATCCAGGAATGAAAAGTCGTCATCCAGCGCCTCCGCCAGCTGGGCCAGACGCGCCGCGCCGGCCTCGTCCTTGGCCAGTCGCGCCACGCCTGTTGCTTCAAAGCCTTCAAACGCTCCAAACATGACGCGCGCATAGTCAAAAGCGGCCAGAAGGGCGCGGTTATGGGGCCGGTCAGACAGCTCCAGACGCGGCGTCAGAAGGCCGCGTGGCGCGCCCGATGCGCCAGACGCCCAGCCGCCTTTCGCGAACACGTCCACTGAGCGCCCTCGCAACCCGAACGCCCTGACCAGGCTCGCGGCCGCCACGCCGCCGCCAATGATGGCGATCGGGCCAGGGATGGGCGCGGGATCGGGAAACGGCGTCGGCGCAATCGCGGGATGGTCCCCTGTGAAGATCGCTTCCAAGCGTTCGCGCTTGCGACCGAAGCCCGGTTTTTTCTCAACGCTGAACCCTGCCGCCGCCAACCCGCGGCGCACCGCGCCCGCCACGGTGAAGGTGACCGCGGGCGCATCTTTCGCGCTCAACCGCGCCAGCTCTGAGAACAGATTTTCGGACCACATGTCCGGGTTCTTGGCGGGCGCAAATCCGTCCAGAAACCAGGCGTCCGCTTCAAACGCCATGTTCGGCAAGGCCGTCTCAGCCAGATCATGAAACACGGTCAGCATGACGCGTCCGTTTTCAAAGACCCGCCGGTGGGCGCCTTTGTGCGGACTGGGCCAGACTTGGGTGAGCTGATTACTCAAGGTTTGCAATTCGGGGAAAGCCGAGAGCGCCCGCTCGGCGTCGGACTGGCGCAGGGGGAAGCCTTCAACGCTGATGAAGTGAAGTCGCGCGCGCGCTGGCGCGGTCTTCACAAACAGATCCCAGAGCGCCAGAAAATTGAGGCCGGTGCCAAACCCGAGCTCCGCCACGACCGTCGGTCGGTCAGCCCGGAACCGCTCAGGAAACCCCGCCGCTTGCAAGAAGACCGAGCGGGTTTCCGCCAGCCCGTCTTCAGCGGAGAAATAGACATCGCCCGCATCCACAGCCACCGGGCCGGTTTCGGCCCAGTTGAGCGCGGCATGGGGGCGCTTGAGCGGATAAGGATCGTTCGCTTCAGTCATGACAACGCCCGCCATGGCCAAAGACCAGGGCGGGCGCAAGGGGAAATGTCTCTATGCACGCCTTGAGGCGTTAGATCGTCGGTGCGTTAGAGCTCGCCTCTTCAAGCTCTGCAAAGCTCGGCTGGAAGCTGCTCGGCACATTCCCGCGCCCGATCTCAACGGAGATCTGGGCTGCGTTGCCGTGCAGGTGCGCCACCAGCACCGCCTGAATGATCTTGTAGAACGCGCCCTCTTCTTCATAAATCTCGTTGAGGCGCGCCGCGAAGGGACCGACCAGGCCATAGGCCAGGAACACGCCCAGGAAGGTGCCCACCAGGGCCGAGCCGATTTTGGCGCCCAGCACGGTCGGCGGCGAGTCGATCGCGCCCATGGTCTTGATGATGCCCAGCACCGCCGCCACGATCCCCAGCGCCGGCAGGCCGTCAGCCATGGTTTGCAGCGCATGGGCCGGCGTCGCGGCCTCGTGGTGATGCTTCTCGAGCTGTTTTTCCATCGCGTCTTCAACCTGGTGCGGGTCTTCCAGGTTCATCGTCATCATCCGCAGCGTGTCGCAGATGAAATCGATGGCGAAATGGTCTTTCATGATTTTCGGATAGGCGGAGAAGATCGAGCTGTCGTGCGGGTTCTCGATATGAGATTCCAGCGCGATCACGCCTTTTGTCTTCATGGTCTTGGTCAGCTGAAACAGCAGCGTCAGCAGGTCCATATAGTCCTGCTTGCCCCATTTGGGCCCAGAAATCAGCTTGGCGAAGTCGCCGCCCGTCTTCGTCACTGTTCCGAATGAATTGCCGATCAGGAAGGCGCCGACCGCCGCGCCGCCGATCATCATCAACTCGAACGGCAGCGCCTTGATGATGATGTCGAAGCTGCCGCCCGCAAGCGTAAAGCCGCCAAACACCATGCCGAACACGACAACAATGCCGATAATCTGAAACATACCCACCACCCGTTCTAGGTTCGTTGAGGACCCGGCGGCTCCTGCCGCTCTGTCGCCTTCAACGTCCGATTTCGGGACGGTTATACGCGCTGATGCTTAAAGCTCGGTTTGCGTGCTGTTAGGAGCTGGGAAAGACTCTTCTCCTGAACCCACGCATAACGGCCCTGCTTGCATGGTGATGGACCTTGTGAGGGGGCAGGCGTATGTCTGTAGCCACATGACCCCTTTCTATGATCCCGCCAATCCCTCGAGTGAGCAGACGCGCAGGCGCGCCTTTCGGCTGTTGTTTTTATGCCTGATCGCGACCTCCATCGGCAATTCCATGCTGTTCGCCATCCTGCCGCCGCTGGCGCGGGACCTTCAGGTGGACGAGGTATTCGTCGGCGCGATCTACACGGTGTCCGCACTTCTTTTTCTGATCATGAGCCCGGTCTGGGGCGCCTTGTCGGACCGCCACGGTCGACGCCCGCTGATTGTGTTTGGATTATCCGCCTTCGCCAGCTCCTGCCTCGTCTTTGCCGGGGGCGCCTGGGCGGGTCAGGTGGGGCTGTTGCCGCCCATGGCGGCGATCATCGCCATGGCCATGGCGCGCTCGATCTTCGGCGGGCTGGGATCGGCGACGAACCCGGCGGCGCAAGCCTATGTGGCCGACCGCACCGATCCCTCCCAGCGCACCCGCGCCTTGGCGAGCCTGACGGCGGCGTTTGGCCTGGGGACCGTGATCGGGCCGGCGCTGGCGGGCTTTTTCTCCCACCGCATCGGCATTTCCACCTTCATGGTGCTGGTGGCGATCATGGTGGGGATTGCGGCGGTGTGTGTGCGCCTGTTCCTGCCGGAACAAACCCCGCCCAAGAAAAAAGGGCGTCCGATCAATCCGCTGGTCCAGTTCAAATTCGCAGCTGACCCGCGCCTGACCGCCTTCATGATCTATGGCTGCGCCATGTGGATGGCTCAGGCGGCGAGCCTGCAATCGCTGAGCTTTTACATCATGGACCGGCTGGATATGGACGCGGCGGGCGGGCTGCAGCTGGGCTCCATTGCTCTGACGGCAGGCGCGGCGGGGCTGATTTTCGCCCAGCTGGTGGTGATCCCGCTGCTGAACACCAGCCCGCGCGTTCTGATGGCGATCGGCGCGGTGATGGTGGTCTTGGGCAATGTCACCATGGTCTTTGCGCCCGATTATCTGGTCATCGTGATCGGCTATGTGTTCAACAGTTTCGGCTTCGGCCTCGCCCGCTCAGGCTTCACCGCCGGGGCTTCGTTGGCAGTCGAGCCTGAAGAACAGGGGCGCGCGGCGGGGCTGACCACCGCGACGGCGGGCGTGGGCTTCATGATCGCCCCGATCACCGGACTGTGGCTTTATCAAAGCGTCGCGCCGGCCGCCCCGTTCGAGCTGAATGCCGCGCTGGCCGTGGTCGGCTTCGCGCTGGCGCTGCTGCATCCCAGGGTGCGCGCGGCGACGGCGGCGCTGACCCCGACAGTCGAGGACACGCCGCCCGCCTAGAGTTTAGCGCGCCCGCGCCATGACCGCTTCATAGGCCAGCTGACCAGCATAACCGTCCGGCGTCATGCCGTTGGCGGCCTGAAAGGATTTCAGCGCCCGGCGGCTGTTCGCTCCGAAAATGCCGTCCACCCCGCGTGTGTCATGGCCAAGATCGGTTAATGTCTGCTGCAATTGGCGTGACTGGGTGCGGTTGATCGGCGGATTGTCTTCCGGCCAGCCGTCCGGCAGCGCGTCCAGCCCTGCCAGGCGCTTGGCCAGATACCCGACCCCCAGCGCATAAGCGGTGGAATTATTGTAGCGCATCAGGGCGTCAAAGTTTGAAAACGCCATAAAGGCCGGACCTTGCGCGCCTGACGGCAGCACGATGCGGGCGGGACGATACAAATCATCCGGACTCCATTCGCCCTGAACCGGCCGCACGCCCTCCATCGCCCAAGCAGAAACCGCGCGGCGGTCGCGCTCCTCCCAGCTGGCGAAATCAAACGCGTCGGGCAGCGTCACTTCCATCACCACCGGCGCATCGGTTTCCCATCCTGCGCGAGCCAGGAGGTTCGCCGCCGAGCCCAAGGCGTCCGCTTCGGTCGTCCAGATGTCGCGATGGCCGTCGCCATGCATGTCCACGGCGCGCTCCAGATAGGTGGTGGGGATGAACTGGGTCTGGCCCATGGCTCCGGCCCAACTGCCCAGGAGCTGGTCACGCTCTGCATAGCCGCGTTCGAGCATGTCCGAGACCGCCAGCAGCTGATTTTCGGCGAACTGGCGGCGACGGCCCTCCCAGGCGAGGGTCGCCAGCGAACGCACGATGTCGAAATCCCCCATGATGACGCCATAGGCGCTTTCCAGCCCCCAGATGGCGGTGAGAATGTCTGCATCGACGCCGAACTGCGCCTCAACCTGATCAAGCGCTTCGCGATGGCGCGCCTGGGCGCTCAGCCCGTTCTGCGTGCGCGCGTCGGACGCGGCGCCGTTGAGATAGACCCAGACCGGACGCACAAATTCAGGCTGGGAGCGGTCGCGGTCAATGATGCGCGAATCAGGCTCTAGCCCGTCCATCATGATCGCGATTGTGGAAGGCTCTGCGCCATGCTCGGCCAGGCGCTGACGAAAGCCGTCCGCCCAGTCCTCAAAGCTCATCTCTTGCGCGCCAGCGGCTGCGGTGATGAAAAGCGCCAGGGCCAGACCCAGGCCCTTGAACAGTGTGCTTCGCGTCATGATGATCCTGACATTATGCTTTCGCCCCTCGCCGAAGCTGTATGATAGCGCTGCTCGCACACACATGCGAGGCGCCAGAAGCGTTGACTCTGCTCTAAGCTTTGCGTAAATCCCGCCCTCCTGATTTTTCCGGGGGCCGTTTGCGTCCTCACTCGCAATTAAGCTAGGGCGACGACCATGAAAGTGCGCAGCTCCCTGAAGTCCTTGAAGAACCGCCACCGCGACTGCCAGGTCGTGCGTCGCCGCGGCAAGGTCTATGTGATCAACAAAACCGACCCGCGTTTCAAAGCCCGCGCCGGCTAGACAGCCGTGTCGCGCGCGGTTCTCTGGGACCTGGGTCATACCCTGGTCGACTGGGACCCGCGCCGGGTCTACAGAACGCTTATGCCTGACGACGCCGCCGTGGAGCAATTCCTCGGCGGTGTTTGTACGATGGCCTGGCACACCGAGCATGATCGCGGCGTGCCCATGGCGGACAACCGCAAGCCTTTGATCGAGGCGCATCCCGACAAGGCTGATCTGATCACGGCCTGGGAGACGCGCTGGCCGGACATGTTTGACGGCTGGATCACGGGCATGGAAGCGGTGGTCGACCGCCTGAACGCCCTGGGCGTGGCGCAATACGCCCTGACCAATCTGCCCGCTGAAAAATGGTCTCATATCCAAGAGACCTATCCCAAGATCGCCAATTTTGACGCTGTGGTGGTCTCGGGCGCCGAGAAGATGGTCAAACCCGATCCCCGTCTTTACCAGCTGACGATCAAGCGCATCCGCCATGCGCCTGAAGACGTGCTGTTCATTGATGACCGCGAGGACAATGTCCGCGCCGGGATCGAAGCCGGCTTCAAGGGTCATGTCTTCAAGGGCGCAGACGGCGCTGTCACAGCGCTCAAAGATCACGGCTTCGCGATCTAAGCGCTTGGCGTGGACTTTCTTTGCAGCCTGAGCTTGCTCGCACACTCAGCACGCTTATCCTCATCCCCATGTTGATCACCCTCTTCCTCACCCTCGCCCTGAGCGCGCCGCCCTTGGAGCTGGACCTCGCCGCCAGCGCTTCGGTCGAGCGACCGCATCAAAGCCTGCAGGAACGCCTGTCCGAGCGCCTGGACGCGCTCATGACAGCCGAGACTGAAGAGGCGGCGGCGGAGCTCGCCAGCGAAGTGCGCTCGCTGTGGCGGCAACAGGCCGGCCCGACCGCTGACCTTCTGTTGCAACGCGGGGCCGAGGCGCGAGCGATCGGCGACTTCAATACCGCCTGGCGCAGCTATGACCATTTGCGCACGCTGGAACCTGACTATGCGGAAGGCTGGGTTGTCTCCGCTGAACTCGCGATCGAAGAGACAGACTGGACTTTCGCGCTCGAGGCGCTGAACCAGGCCGTGACGCTGGATGCGCAGCGCTATGACGCCTGGGCGCTTCTGGGCCGGGCGCTGGAGCAAGCGCAGGCGCGTGAAGCGGCGATGGAAGCCTATCGCGAAGCCTTGAGCCTTTACCCGCTGCATCCCGCTGCTGGCCCCGCCCTGGCCCGGCTGGAGCGTGAGCTGGCCGGGCGCGCGCTCTAGCCGCTTAGATGCAAACCGACCGAATGAGGATAGCTTCATGACTGGCGGTTTCATCGACTTGGGCGGCGTCAAACTTCACCATCACATCACCGGACCTGAAAACGCTCCTGCGGTGCTGGTGCTCCACGGCGCGTCGACCTCCTATCTTGAGCCCTTCATGGCGCTGTCGACGGCTCTGGAAGCCTATCGCGTGATCTGGCTGGACCGACCCGGCCTGGGTTGGAGCGAGCGGCCGCCAGGCCCCTGGTCGCCAGGTCGCGAAGCGGAGCTGATCGAGCATTTCCTGACCGCGATCGGCGTGCCGCGGGTGACGGTTCTGGGTCATTCCTGGGGCGCCGCCATCGCCCTGCGCTTGTTGATGGATTTTCCCCAACGCACAGGCGGCGGCGTTCTGGTCAGCCCGGCGGCGCGCGCCTGGGTGGGCGAAGCGGCGGGCTATAACAAGATGACGGGCTGGCCGGTGATCGGCGCGTTGATCAGCCATGTGATCGCCCCTTTGCTCGGCCCCGGCCAATTGCCCAAGGGCGTCAAAAGCGCGTTTCATCCCGAGCCTGTCCCAACGGGCTATATCGAGACCGCCCGGCTCGACCGGCTATTTGCGCCCTCTGTCTGGAAAGCGAATGCGGCGGATATGGCGCGCGTCAACACGCATCTCGCCGAGCAGGAAACCCGCTATGGCGAGATCACCCAGCCGGTGATCCTGCTCGCCGGCCCCAAGGATACGGTGGTGCGCACCAGCCGTCACGCCGAGCCGGTCGCCAAGACCCTGCCCCGCGGTGAATTACGGCTGCTGCCGAAAGCGGGTCACAATCTGCACCATGCTTACTCTCACGAGGTCACGCAGGCGGTCACAGACGTGGTCGCGCGCAAACGCTGAAGCGCCCGCAGCGTCAGCGAGGATCGACGGAGCAAAAACGTACCCAAAGGGTTCGCAAGGCCAAAGGCCGCCCGCAGCGTAGCGAGGACCGACCGAGCGGAGGCGAGGGAGAACTGGAGAAAAGTCAGTCCCCCACCCGGCGATACACGCCGTCAATGCGCAGCTGCCCGTCTTGCGCCCTGTAGAGCGCTCGCATCAGCGTTACGAGCTGATCAAGATCGTGGATCGGGCAATAGCCTTCGACGTCCAGCACCACGCTGGCGCTTTCTAAAACAGCCTCGGACACATCACTGCATGAAGGTTGGTGGTAGCTCACCAGCGCCCCGTCTTCATAGATAAAGGCGAGGCCATAGCCGACGCCGTCCTCACGCGGGGACTGGACGATATAGACATCGTCAAACAGCGCATGGAAGCGCGCATTCTGATGGGGAAAGTTCTCGGCGTCCGAAACATAGCGCCGCTGCGTCAGACGGACCGCCCCCGTCCAGGTGGGCCGGTCCCATTCACGGCCGTCGGGATGGGTGGGCGTGTGAGCGTAAACGCCTTCGGCCACGGGCCGGTCCGCCCCCCAATAGCCCACGAGCTCGGTCTCGCTGGCGAAACACGCCGACAGAACCAAAGCAAAAGCGAGCCCGGCGCTGACGCGCAGGCTCGCTTTCACAAAACGTCGCGCGTGTGCGCGCATCAGGGCGTCGCGCCCAGAATGGGCTCGCACGCCTTGGCGAGCCAGGATGCAGCCTCCCCGTCCAGAAGCGGCAAGACCTTCTTGCGCACATCGGCGTGATAGGCGTCCAGCCACACAAGCTCGTCCTTGCTCAAGAGCGAGGTGTCCACCAGCGCACGGTGCATGGGCGCCAGGGTCAGGGTTTCAAACCCGAGCATGGAGCGATTGCCGCCCGGAACCGGCTCGGCCGGCGTGACGACCTGCAGGTTCTCGATGCGGATGCCGTAATCGCCAACCTGATAATACCCCGGCTCGTTGGAGACGATCATGCCCGCTTCAAGCGCAATGGCGTTGGGCGCCTTCGAGATTCGCTGCGGGCCTTCATGAACGCCCAGATAGCTGCCCACGCCATGGCCGGTGCCATGATCGTAATCAAGCCCGGCGTTCCACAGCGGCTGACGCGCCAGCGCGTCCAGCGCATGACCGGACGTGCCTTCAGGAAAGCGAATCTGCGACAGGGCGATATGCCCCTTCAGGACCAGCGTGAAATGACGGCGCATCTGCGCGGTCGGCTCGCCGATCGGAACCGTGCGCGTGATGTCTGTGGTGCCGTCAGGATATTGCCCGCCGGAATCCACCAGGAAGAGCGAGCCCTTCTCCAGCGTCCGGTTGGAGTCCGTGTTCACCCGGTAGTGCGGGAAGGCCCCGTTCGGACCCGCGGCGGAAATCGTCTCAAAGGAGATGTCTTTCAGCTGCGGCGACATGTGCCGGAATTCCTCCAGCTTCATCGCCGCGCGGATCTCGTCCATCTCGCCGGACTGGGCTTCGGTGTCGAGCCAGTGCAGGAAACGGGCGATGGCCGCGCCGTCGCGGATATGCGCCTGTCGGCTGCCTTCGACCTCGACCGGGTTCTTGCACGCTTTCGGCAAAGCGACCGGATCAGACTTGCGCTGAACCTTGGCGTTGGCGCCTTCAAGCTGCTGCACCACCCAAACCGAGGCCGTGGCGGGATCAACGCGCACGGTCTTGCCAGACAACGCTTTCAGACCGTCTGCAAATTCGGTCTCGGGCCGTATCGCCACTTCATTGCCCAGATGGCTGCGGGTGGCGTCGGTCAGCTTGGCCTCGTTGATGAACAAGGTCGCCTGCCCGGACGGCTCGATAATCGCCGAGGAGAGGGGCAGCGGCGTGCAGGCCACATCGCCGCCGCGCACATTGAACAGCCAGGCGATGGAGGCGGGATCGGTGATCACGGCGGCGTCCGCGCCGTCGTCTTTCACATCTTCGCCAATCCGCTTGCGCTTGTCGCCATGGGCTTCGCCGGCGACCTCGAGCGGCTGGGGATGCACGCTCGCGAGCGGCGCGGCGGGACGATCCTCCCAAGCCTGATCAATCGGGTTGGTTTCAACCGCGACCAGTTTGGCGCCGGTTTTGTCGGCAGCGTCCTGCAGCTTGGTCAGCGCGTCCGGCGAATGCAGGCGCGGATCATAACCGATGATCTGACCCGGTTTGGCCGTCTTGCGGATCCAGCCCGCCAGGCCGGTCTTGACCAGGTCCTCATAGTCAAAAAGGCTCTGATCGACCTGGGATTTGACCTGCTCGGTATAACGGCCGTCCACAAAGACCGCCGCCACATCGCCGAGCACCGCCGCAGCACCGGCGGAGCCGGTGAACCCGGTCGCCCAGGCGAGGCGTTCTGCATTGGCGGGCAAGTACTCGTTATTGTACTCGTCCTCATGGGGGATCAGGAACCCGTCCAGGCCGGCTTGTGCCAGGCTGGCGCGGAGCTTGGGAAGGTTTTCGCGCCCGTAATGAGGCCCGCCCTTCACGTGAAATTGCTGGATCTGATGGGTCATGGAGCAAAGCTAGGCCTGCGCCCGCGCCTTATCAATCTCATCCATGCGACAGTGCGCAGCGAAATCATCCGCCATGCATTTGCGCAGGTCAGGCCTGCACAAATGGCAGTGGCGCAGAAGACCTTACAAGCTCATATCTCCGTTACGAAATTTCAGTTCGCAACGGAGCTCCGCATGTTTCATCATGACGCCCATCTTCGCCTGAGCGCTTGCGATGGCCTGCGCTCTGTTCGCCGCGCGGAAACCGCCGGCGTGCGCGCTCGCCCGCGCAATACGGACGCCAATTCGCTGTTTGAGAAGATCGGCCTCGGCGGCCGCGCTCGCAAACTTTAAGCCGGTCCCCTCACCGGCTTCATAAAAAGCGCGCCAGGCCTCACAGCTGGCGCGCTTTTTTCGTTTCAGGCCTGCGCGAACTAACCGGCGTAGACCAGGGTCACCCAGCCATCCAGGATCGCCTTGTCGATCCGCTTGAGCCCCAAGGCGTCATAGGCGGCCTCAACCTTGTCGGACTGTTCTTCGAGCAAGCCCGACAGGATCACCCGCCCCCCCTGTTCAAGACGGCTGACAAGGCCCGGCGCCAGGGTGATCAGCGGACCGGCCAGGATGTTCGCGAAGATCAGATCAAATGATCGCGTTTCCAGAACCGGATGATGAAAGCCGTCCGCCACGACCGCTTCGATCCGGGATTTAACGCCGTTCTTGGCGGTGTTCTCCACCGTTTCGATCACCGATTCCTCGTCGATATCGGTGGCGAGGAGTTCACAGTCGGGCCAGATCTTCGCAGCGGCGATGGCGAGCAGACCTGTGCCGGTCCCGAGGTCCAGCACGGATTTGGGTCGAAAGCCCGAGCGGTCGATCCTGTCGAGCGCTTCCAGGCAGCCCTTGGTGGTGCCGTGATGCCCGGTGCCGAAAGCGGGCCCGGCTTCGATCCACAAACCGATCTGACCCTCGGCGAGATCGCCTGACGTATGCTCGCCATAGACCAGGAAGCGGCCGGCCTCGACGCTGGGCAGGCCTTCAAGCGACAGGGCGATCCAGTCTTCATCGGGCAGCGGCGCGAACAGGATTTCCACATCCTCATGATCGAGACCGATGCCTCTGACAAACGCGTCCGCATCGGGCTGATGGTCAAACAGAATGTCGATGCGGCCGGCCTCGGGCGAGCCGTCCTCGAACACCGACCAGCTGACGGGCAAGGGCTCCAGCTCCTCATCCAGACGCGTGTTCGCCGCGCGAATGATCGGCATGGGTCCGCGGCCTTCAAGGCGCCAGAGCGTGGTCATGTCAGTCTCCTGTTGTCATGCTGGCAAGGGCTCTAATCGCTTCCGGGCCGGAAGGAAAGCATGCAGCGCGTCTGCATGATCTGCGCTTTGGGCGTCACGACCGGCTTGCCCCGCCCCGCCCCCCTCGCCTATCGAAGAGGGTGAGATCATAAATCCCCCGCCAGGAGACCCTCATGGCCGACTTTGCCGCTTCCACGCCTGAAAAAGACGAATCCGACGCCATCGGCGCCGCCGCCCGCGACCAGCTCCGCGCCCTGGTGGCCCGCATCGAGCGCCTTGAAGAAGACAAGGCCGGCGTCGCGGCCGACATCAAAGAAGTCTACGCCGAGGCCAAATCCATGGGCTATGACACCAAGGTGCTGCGCAAGGTGATCTCCCTGCGCAAACAGGACGCCCATGAGCGCCAGGAAATGGAAGCGCTGCTGGAGCTGTATCTGGGCGCTGTCGGCGAACACTAGGACCGATCATGGCGCGTGAGGTTGAGGATAAATCGACCCGCAAGGCCCTGGCCCGCATTCGTCGGGCCAAGGCGGCTGTGGAGCGCGCCATCGCCAAGGCGGAAGCTGACAATCCAGACGCCGCTGACGCCGCCCGGATCGAGCTGACGGACTGGGAAGACGAGTTCATGGCTTCGGTGGAGGAGCGTCTGAACACATTCGGGTCCGCCTATGCCGATCCCTCGCTGGGATCTGAGGGCGAAGCGCTCTCCCGGCTCCAGCTCGCCAAACTCAAGGAAATTGAAAAGAAAGCCCAGGGCAAGGCGCCCAAGGGATTTTCACGGGGCGGCGGGTCGAGTTTCAAAAACAAGGGCTCGGGCTTCAAGCGCAAAGGCCCTGAACGCCGCTCGCGCGACCGTGACATCAACGAAGACGTCATCGCTCCGGTCGAGGACACAGCGCCTGACCCGGTGGACGAGCTGCGCAAAACCGGTCTTGTGCGAAAGGGCTTCACCCCGGAAGTCGTGGAGACCCCGCCAAAATCAGAGGATCTGCCGCCAGATCCGGCGGACACGCTTGAAACCGGCACGCCTGAGGCGCAGTCCTCGCCCCAGCCGCCCCGCCACGGCGGCTTTCGGGTGATTGAAGGCGGCAAGGATTAAACCATGACCCTTCACCTGACCGCTGAACAGGCTGCACTCTGGGCGCAGTTTCAAGACGAGACCGGACGCCAGGGCCCGCTACGCGGCGTGGACGCCTTTGGCGACAGCCCGGAGATGATGGATGAGCTGCTCGCTCTGGTGCTGAGCCGCACCAAACAAGCCACCGCCAGCCTGGCGCTTTGGTTCGAGGATGACCCGCTAGGACTGCCCAAACCCGGCGATTTGTGGCTGATCACAGACGGGCGCGGCGCCCCGGCCTGCGTCACACGCACGACGCGCGTCGACGTCATGCCCATCCACCAAGTGGACGCGCAATTCGCCTGGGATGAAGGCGAGGGTGATCGGTCCTATGCGTACTGGATTACAGAACACCGCAAATTCTGGCAGCGCGAAGCCGCGCGTGAGGGCTTTGAATTTTCCGACGATCTCGACGTGGTTTGCGAACGCTTCGAGCTGGTCTGGGCCCCATAAGAAAACCCCGACGAGCAGAGCGCTCGCCGGGGTTAAAGGTCAAGACTGCATGCGGGGATCAGCCCGCTTCGCGGAAATTATCCACGTCGAGATCATATTCGCGCACCTTGCGATACAGCGTGGAACGGCCCACGCCCAGACGCCGGGCGACCTCGGCCATGCGGCCCGAATAGGTCTCTATGGCAAACGCGATCAGATCGCGTTCAATGCTTTCCAGCGACCGCAGATGTCCGCCTTCATCCATGATGTCCACCGGGAGATGCTCGTCCTCAGACGCATGGGCGGCAGCGCCTTCAAACGTGTCGGCCGGCAAGCTTGGCGCAGCGGCCGGTACGGCCTGGACTGTCGCGGGCGGCGCGGCGGGCGCGTCGCGCAAGGTCGGCGCGAGACCGGAGATCTGCGGGAAGTCCTCTTCGGTCAGATAATCGGTGTCTGACAGAACCACGGCCCGGAACACCGCGTTTTCCAGCTGGCGCACATTGCCTTTCCAGTGATGGCTGGACAGCATGTGCATGGTCTCCGCCGTGGCGTCGAGCACGGACTTGCCTTCCTGGGCGTTGAAGCGCGCAATGAAATGGCGCACCAGAGCCGGAATGTCTTCGGTCCGCTCTTTCAGCGACGGCACTTCGATCGGGAACACGTTCAACCGGTAAAACAGGTCTTCGCGGAAGGCGCCGGTCTTCACCTGTTCGGCGAGATCGCGGTTGGTCGCCGACACAATGCGCACATCCACCTTCACCGGGCGCTTGGAGCCCACCGGGTCCACCTCGCCTTCCTGAAGGGCGCGCAGCAGCTTCACCTGCATGTCGAGCGGCAATTCGCCGATTTCATCAAGGAACAGCGTGCCGCCATCGGCTTCCTGGAATTTCCCCAAATGCTTGGCCACAGCGCCCGTGAACGAGCCTTTTTCATGACCAAAGAGGGTGGATTCCACGAGGTTTTCAGGGATCGCGCCGCAATTGACCGCCACAAAGGGACGGCCCGCCCGGTCTGAGCCCGCCGCAATGGCGCGCGCCACCAGCTCCTTGCCCACGCCGCTTTCCCCGGTGACGAGGATCGGAATGTTGGACTTGGCCGCACGTTCGCCCAGCCGCACCACCTGGCGCATGGACGGGGCGCCGGCGATCATGTCGTTAAAGCCCAGCGCGCCGGAGGTTTTCTTTTTCAGACGACTGACTTCGCCGGACAAATCCTTGACCTTCAGGGCGTTTCGGATCGACACCGCGATGCGTTCAGGACTTGCGGGCTTCACAAAGAAGTCCACAGCCCCCGCCCGCATGGCTTTCACCACGGTTTCAATACCGCCATGGGCGGTAAGGACGATGACGGGCAGATCAGGATTGCGCGCCTTGATCGCTTCCAGCGTCTCAATGCCGTCCATGCCGGGCATGACCATGTCGAGCATGACCACATCCACCCCGCCGCGCTTGACGCGCTCAAGGCCAGCCTCCCCATCTTCGGCGGTCTCCGCCAGATGCCCCTGTTTTTCCAGAACCGCCTGCATCAGGCGGCGCTGAGTCGGATCGTCATCGACAATCAGTACGGTCTTGGCCATCACACCCACGCCTTTTCGGTCGCTTATTTATCGGGGCGGTTCTTGTGCGGGCCGACCGAGGTTTTCCCCGTGTCGGCCCAAACCGCCCTCCCACCTGTTGTGTGACCCTTTATGGGACACCCGGCGTAAAGATGAGGTGTAGAGCCGACTCAGAAATTGTTAGGGTAAATAGAGGGTTAGTCTGTTCTTAAACCCTTGCTCAGACTCTGACGTTTGACGGGTTGGCCCTGCGCGGTCTACCCCTGAAGCTCCTAAGTATAAGAGTCCCAAGGTCCGATCATGACCAAAGCTGACCGCTTACCCCCGCCCCTCGCCCCGTTTGACGGCCAGCCTGTGACCGCGCCGGGCTGGTTCACATCCGCGCTGGAAACCCAAGTTGAAACCGGCATGGCGGACCGCGACGGCGTCTCCCTCGCCTGGAAAGCCTGGGGCGAACGCGGCAAGCCCGGCGTGCTGCTGGTGCATGGCGGCACCGCCCATAAGGGCTGGTGGGACGCCATGGGGCCGTTTCTGGCGAAAGAGAGCGGCGGACGCCGCGTCGTCGCCGCAGATCTGTCAGGCATGGGCGAAAGCGGTTGGCGCGACGTCTACACCATGGAGGACCACGCCAAAGACATGCTGGTTGCAGCTAAGGCCGGCGGCGCTTTCGAGGCCGGAAAGCCGATCATGATCGGGCATTCCTTTGGCGGTTTCGTCACGCTTCAGGCCGCAACACAGCTGGGCGATCAGCTGGAGGCGGCGATCATTCTCGACAGCCCCATCCGCAAACCTGAAAAACAACGCGAAGGCAGCCCGCCGCGGCGCGGCGGCCGGGTTTATTCGGATCTGACTGCCGCGCTGGCGCGTTTCCGGCTGCTGCCCGAGCAGGATTGCGACAATCTTTGGATCATCGACCATATCGCCCGCGGCAGTCTGAAAGCGGTCGATGAGGGCTATACATGGCTGTTTGATCCCGATCTCTGGGCGAAGCTCACCTATCAGCGTCGCGATCCGGAAGCGGCTGCGGCCAATCTCAAATGCCCGCTGGCGTTTATCCGCGGCGAAAACTCCGTGCTGATGGGGGCGGAGACCTGGGACTACATGCAAGCGACTTTCGCCCGATCGCCCTTTGTCAGCATACCGAACACCCAGCACCATCTGATCCTGGACGCCCCGCTGGCGGTGACCGCAGCGCTCGACGCACTGATCGAAGGATGGGCGCGCAGACCCGCCTAGCCGCTTGGGTGTCTTGGCGAGAGCCGAGGAGCGTGATACATGCGCGATGACAGGACTACTTTTTCAGATGAGGATGATCATGGCTGAAGAATACACCCGTGGAGAGATGGATATCTCCGAGCATAAAGCCTCCTTTGACGGCTTTATCAGCGTGTCGGTGTATTCCACCCTGGTTTTGACCGTCACCCTGCTGTGCGTGATCCTTGTCTTTGGCGCCCATTTTCACTGGCTGACCGCCATGTTCGTCTCCGCCATCGTCGGCGGTCTGGGCGGTGTGTTCCTGAAACAAGGCGCTGGCTATTGGGCGACCCTGGTGGTGCTCGCGATCATCGGCTTTATTACGGGCGGCCTCGTCTCGCTTCTGAACTAGACACGGCCTCATTCTCACAAGCGCTTCACTGCGTGTTGATGAGATTTTGTCCGTACAAGACAAATTAACCCCTTTCCGGACTTAGACGTTTGTCGCAGACTGCGCATAACGTTAACGACCGGACGACGGGGTCTTTGCATGCATATCGCCGTACTCGCCGAAACCCGGGATGGGGAATCCCGGGTCGCCGCCACGCCTGACAGCGTCAAAGCGCTGATCAAGGCCGGAGCCGAGGTCACGGTTCAGAAAGGGGCTGGCGAGCGCGCCGCCTATACCGACGCTGCTTATGAAGCCGCCGGCGCGACACTCGCCACCCGCGCCGCCGCGGTGAAGGGCGCAGACGCGCTGTTTTGCGTGCGTCGCCCGGATGACGAGACCCTCAAGCGCCTCAAGAACGGCGCGCTGGTCATCGGCCTTCTGGAACCGCATGGCGCGACCGATTTCGCCCAAGCCTGCGCTGACGCCAAGGTCAACGCCCTGGCCATGGAATACACCCCGCGAATCACTCGCGCGCAATCCATGGACGCGCTGTCGAGCCAATCCAACCTCTCAGGCTATCGCGCCGTCATCGAGGCGGCCGAGCTTTATGGCCGCGCCTTTCCCATGATGATGACGGCGGCCGGCACCATCGCCCCGGCCAAGGCGTTCGTCATGGGCGCGGGCGTTGCCGGGCTTCAGGCCATCGCCACCGCGCGGCGTCTGGGCGCTGTGGTGTCAGCGACCGATGTGCGTCCCGCCGCCAAGGAACAGGTGGCCTCGCTGGGCGCAAAATTCATCGCCGTCGAGGATGATGAGTTCAAGGAAGCGGAAACCGCTGGCGGCTACGCCAAGGAAATGAGCGACGCTTACAAGGCCAAGCAGGCCGAGCTCGTCGCCAGCCACATCGCCAAGCAGGACATAGTCATCACCACGGCCCTCATTCCGGGCCGCCCGGCGCCGCGCCTGATCACAAAGGCGATGGTCGAGGCCATGCGCCCGGGCTCGGTGATCATCGACATCGCGGCGGGCGCTGGCGGCAATTGCGAGCTGAGCGAACCTGATAAAGTGGCCGAGCATAACGGCGTGAAGATCGCCGGCTTCACCAATCTGCCCGCACGCCTGGCGGCGGATTCAAGCCAGCTTCTGGCCAAGAACCTCGTCAATCTCTTCCCGCTTCTGGTGGGCGACGATGGCGGCTTCGCCCCTCATTGGGAGGATGAAGTCATTATCGGCATGGCGCTGACCAAGGACGGCGCAATCATCCATCCCAGCCTGAGCGGCAGCGCCTGATGGATACGCTCGCCCCCCGCCTCGCCCCTCATTCCCTGACCGCCCTCGCATACGGAGCCTGATATGGAAGCCGTTGATCCGATTGTCTTTCGCCTGGCGATTTTCATCCTCGCCGTTTTCGTGGGTTATTATGTCGTCTGGTCGGTGACCCCGGCCCTGCACACGCCTTTGATGAGCGTGACCAACGCCATCTCCTCGGTGATCATTGTCGGCGCGCTGATCGCAGCGGGCGCCACGGCCATGGATCAGGCCGGCCAGTTCTCCAAAGGCGTTGGCGTGCTCGCCGTGATCCTCGCCAGCATCAATATCTTCGGCGGCTTTCTGGTCACACAGCGCATGCTCGCCATGTACAAGAAAAAAGAAAAGCCGGCGGTCAAACCGAAGGCGGAGGGCTAAGACATGTCAGCCAATCTCGCCGCACTTCTCTACATGGCTTCGGGCATTCTGTTCATCCTGGCCCTGCGGGGCCTGTCGAGCCCGGAAACCGCCCGTCAGGGCAATTATCTGGGCATGGCCGGCATGGCGATCGCCATCGGCACCAGCCTGTTCTACGTCCAGCTCGACGGGCTGGGCCTCCTTCTGATCCTGGGCGCAGTCGCCATTGGCGGCGGCATCGGCGCGGTGATCGCCCGCCGCATCCCCATGACGGACATGCCCCAGCTGGTGGCGGGGTTTCACTCGCTGGTGGGACTGTGCGCCGTGCTCGTGGCGGCCGCCGCGCTCTATGAGCCCGAGGCGTTTAACATCGCCACCGCCACCGGCAAGCTCAAGGGCCTGTCCCTCGTGGAGCTGTCGCTGGGCGTCGGCATTGGCGCCATCACCTTCTCAGGCTCGGTCATCGCGTTCATGAAGCTTCAGGGCCTGATGAGCGGCGCGCCCATCGTCTTCAAGGGCCAGCACTGGCTCAATCTCGCCCTCGGCATCGCCATCGCCGTGTTCATCACCTTCCTGACCGCATCGGGCGGGGACGCCAAGATCGCGTTCTGGATCATCACCGTGCTGGCGCTGGTGCTGGGCGTCTTGCTGATCATCCCGATCGGCGGCGCGGACATGCCGGTGGTGGTCTCCATGCTCAACTCCTATTCGGGTTGGGCGGCGGCGGCGCTCGGCTTCACGCTGGAGAACACCGCCCTTCTGATCACCGGCGCGCTGGTGGGCAGCTCGGGCGCGATCCTGTCCTACATCATGTGCAAGGGCATGAACCGCTCCTTCATCTCGGTGATCCTCGGGGGCTTCGGGGCCGACGCGACGGCCGCTGCTGCGGCGTCCGATGTGGACCGCTCGGTCAAGCAAGGCTCGGCGGATGACGCGGCCTTCATCATGAAAAACGCCGGCAAGGTCATCATCGTGCCCGGTTACGGCATGGCCGTGGCCCAGGCCCAGCATGCGCTGAAGGAAATGGCGGACACGCTCAAGGAAGAAGGCGTGGATGTCTCCTACGCCATCCACCCGGTGGCGGGCCGTATGCCGGGGCATATGAACGTGCTGCTGGCGGAAGCCCAGGTGCCCTATGACGAGGTGTTCGAGCTTGAGGACATCAACTCGGAATTTGCGACCGCTGACGTGGCTTTCGTGATCGGGGCCAATGACGTCACCAACCCCGCCGCCGAGGATGATCCCTCAAGCCCGATCTACGGCATGCCGGTGCTGCAGGTTTGGAAGGCGAAAACCGTGTTTTTCGTCAAACGCTCGCTGGCGTCGGGCTATGCCGGCATCGAGAACCCGCTGTTTTACCGTGACAACACCATGATGTTGCTGGGCGACGCCAAAAAGATGAGCGAAAGCATCGTCAAGGCGCTCGACTAAAGCCATTACCTGTCTCGGCTCAAACGCCCCGCCCGGACTTCCGCGGCGGGGCGTTTTGCGTCCGGCGCAGGTGCGGCATCCGCGCCGCACGGACCTGATTTCCCCGCGGCTCTGTCGCTTGAGGCTGGACTCTGCCCCCTCCCTCCGCCTTTCTAAGGCAAACGCCAAGGGGGACAGGCGTGACGGGGATGGACGCCGCTTTACAGGGGCTAGCCCAAGCCTGTGGCAGGGCCTGGGAAGTCTGGACGCTTGCGCCGGACTGGCTGCGCTATGGCGCGCTGGTTCTTCTCTCTGTGTATGTCCTGTGGCTGATCCTGTTCGTCGCCCAGCGCCGCATGCTTTATTTCACCGACCCGACGCGCATCCACCCGTCAGACTGCGGGCTGGAACGCACGCGCGAGACCGAGCTGGACACGCCTGACCGTCAAAAGCTGGTGATCTGGCGCGCCGAGGCCGAGCATAACGCCCTGCCCCATATTCTTTACCTGCACGGTAATCGCCGGGCGCTGTGGCGGCGCGCGCGGTTCTTTCGTCTGTTCATCGCATCGGGCTGGGGGCTGAGCGCGCTCGCCCATCGCGGCTTTAACGGCTCTACGGGGCGCCCCAGCGAACCGGCGAACGTGGCGGACGCCATCCACGCCTTTGACGCGTTGGTGGCCGAGGGGATCGAGCCGGGCCGGATCGTGGTTTATGGCGAGAGCCTGGGCTCGGGCACCGCAGTGCAGCTGGCCGCCGCACGGCCCGTGGGCGGGCTGATCCTTCATGCGCCCTATGACAGCTTTCGTGAATTTGTCCGCTCACGCACGGTCTGGCTTTTGCCGCGCGCCCTCTTTCGCGAACGCTATGATTCCATCCGCCAGATCGGCCGGGTGACCTCGCCCCTGCTGTGGATTCACGGCGATCAGGACCGGATCATCCCGCAAGGGCGTGGACGGCGTCTCTATGATGCGGCCGTGTCGACCAAATATGCAGCGCTTGTGAAAGGGGCGAACCATTTCGGCATCTACACCCAGGCCGTCTTCAACCAGCATATCCGCTTCTTCGCCGAGAGCTGCGCCTGTCTGGGCGGGCCGTCTTCCGCCGCCCCGGAAATGAGCGTCATTGACACGGTCCTGCCGCGTGAGGATGCGAGACCCGAGCTGACGAAAGGCCGCGTTTCCACGCTTTCGAAAGCGCGCTAGCCTTCCTCTCATGTCTTTTTATGAAACCCACATCCTGCCCCATCTGATCGGCTGCGCCTGCGGTGCGCCGCAGATCATGAAACAACGCTCGCTTCTGGTCCCGAAGGCTGAGGGGCGCGTACTGGAGGTCGGCTTCGGCGCCGGTCCGAATCTGGAGTTTTATGATCCGGGCAAGGTCAGCCGCGTCTTCGCGCTGGAACCCTCGATCGGCATGCGCCGCAAGGCCGCCGCAGCCATCGCGGCCTGCCCGGTCGAGGTCGAGCTGATTGATCTGCCGGGCGAAGAGATTCCGCTTGATGATGACAGCGTGGATACCGTGGTGCTCACCTATACCGCTTGCACCATCCCCGATGTGGACGCGGCCCTGGCGCAGATGCGGCGGGTTCTGAAGCCGGGCGGGCGCTTGTTATTCTCCGAGCACGGCCTCGCGCCCGATCCCGGCGTGCAGCGCTGGCAAAAGATCATCGAACCGGTGTGGAAGCCCATTGGCGGCGGTTGTCATCTGACCCGGCGCCCGGATGCGCTGATTGAAGCGGCGGGGTTCTCCATCACGGACATGAGGGCGGACTATCTGCCGAAAAGCCCGAAATTCGCCAGCTTCAACTATGCCGGCGAGGCTGTGGCGGCCTGATCGCGCGTGTCCATGCGCCGATGGTTCGTCTTTACAGGGCGATGATCCATCAATAACAAAGTGCTAGGTCAGAGGCCTGAAAGCGCTCTGGCCCCAAGTGGAGCAGCCTGCTTACACTTAGGCTCCCTGGCCGCATCCTGATGGGCCGTCTGCAGAAGTGACGTCATAGAGCAATGCTTTACAGCCACCCCTCCCGCATGGCGGCGTACAATACCTGGGCGAACGCACGGCTTTATGACGCGGCCACGGCGCTCAATGATTTTGAGCGCAAACGGGATGTGAAAGCCTATTTCACCAGCCTGCACGGCACGCTCAATCATATGCTCACAGCGGACCGGATCTGGCTCAAACGCCTCACTGGCGAAGGCGACGCGCCCGACCGGCTGGACGCCGTTCTGTTTGACCAGTTTTCAGAGCTGCGCGAGGCGCGCGAGGTCGAGGACAAGCGGCTGATGGATTATGCGTCCGAAGTGCGCGCTGATCAGCTGGGGGATACGCTGGACTACGTCAATACGCGCGGCGAAGCCAAAGCCTTGCCGCTGGGCGTGGTGTTGACCCATCTGTTTAATCACCAGACCCATCATCGCGGACAGGCGACCCATATTCTGCGGCAGCTGGGCGTGGCCGAGCCGCCCTCGCTCGATCTGTTGTATTTCGCCCTGCCGACCGCCTAGGCCAGCGCGGCCTTAAGGCTTTCAAGCCAGGCTCTGATGCGTTTGCGGTTCACGCCCATATCGGAATAGCCGATCACGGCGCGGGAATAGATCGCGAGCGCGGCGCCGCCTTGCGCCTCGAACGCCTGAACCGTGATGTAATCGGGGAAACGAAAGAGTTTCGAGCGCTGCACCAGCTCGATCTGTCCCGCTTCTTCGCGCACCAGGGTGACGCGCGGCGCAGCCAGAGCGACGGCTTTGAACGCATCCAGCACCGCCTCTGGCGTTTGCTCAAAGACCGGACTGTCCTGGTCTGGCGAGGCGACCGCTTCGAACTCCGACGGCAGCACCAGCCAGCGCCGGGGCCTCGTATCCGGGACCAGAGTCGCAAAATCCAACGGGAAAACTCGGTCTGCCATGGTTCACTCCATCCTGCGCGACACCATCGCGTACGATTCACTTGCCGTATTCATAGCTGGATTACCCCTGCGCATCATCCTAAACCTTGAGGAAATGTGTTTCGGGAGCATCCAATCTGATGACTGAATACGCCCTGGAGGTGGACGGCCTGAGCAAGACCTTCGCCGGCAAGCCCGCCGTGCGCAATGTGTCATTCAAGGCCCGCAAAGGCGACATCACCGGCTTTCTGGGTCCGAACGGAGCCGGCAAGACCACCACGCTGCGCATGTCGCTGGGCGTGATTACGCCCGATCAAGGCAAGGTGACGCTATTTGGCGGCGCCCCCAACACGATGAGCATGGACCGGGTGGGCTTTTTGCCCGAAGAGCGCGGCGTCTATCGCAAGATGACCGCCGAAGCCGTGATCGTGTTCTTCGCACGCCTGAAAGGCCTGTCCGCCGGCGAGGCCCGCCACCGGGCGCTGGTCTATCTGGAACGCTTTGGCCTCAAGGACGCGGCGGCAAAGAAGATCAAGGAACTCTCCAAGGGCATGGCCCAGAAGATCCAGATCATCTCCGCGATCATCCACGAGCCCGATTTCATCATTCTCGACGAGCCGTTCTCGGGCCTCGACCCAGTGAACCAGGCCATGCTCGAACAGGTCATCCGTGAGCAGGCCGAAGCCGGGCGCACCGTTCTGTTCTCCACCCATGTGATGGAGCACGCCGAACGCCTGTGTGACCGGATCATTCTGATGGCGCGCGGAGAGAAGGTGTTCGATGGCCGGGTGGACGAAGCCCTCGCCCGGGTGCCGCGGCAGGTGACCCTGGGCGCTGCTGCGGGGTCTGATCTCGCCTCAGTCATCGCTGATCTGGGTGAGGTGGAGACGCTTGAGAGCGATCCCGACGGCGCCATCAACCTGCACCTGACGCTCAAGACCGGCGTGGACGCGCAGGACGTGCTGCGCGCCTGCGTGCAGGCGGGTGTGCCGCTGACCCGGTTCGAGCCCCGCCGCCCCCATCTTCACGACGCCTTCGTCGCCCTGGTGGGCGAGGATGCGGTCGAAACCGTCAGCGAAGAGGCCTGATCATGCGCGCTGCTTACCTGATCGCCCGCCGCGAATACCTGTCTTATGTCGCCACCTGGGGCTTCTGGCTGTCGCTCTTGGCGGTGCCGATCTTCGCCGCCATTGGCGGGCTGACCCCGGCCCTGATCCAGTCATCCCAACCGGTGCGCTATTTCACCGTCATCGACGAAACAGGCCAGGGGCTCGACCGTCTGATCGAACAGACCCGGTTTGAAGAACAACGTGAGCGCGTGCGCAGCGCCATCGAGATGATGGCCCGCGGCATGGGCGGCGATGACGCGGCGGCCCAGGCCCTGGCCATTTTCGACGAAGACCCGGACGGGGTCAGCCGGGCCGAGGACGCCTTGCAGTCAGTGGGGCTGTCAGACGCCGCCAGCGCGCTGGACGCAGGCCGCACCAAGGCCGTGCAGGTCGACCCGCCAGCGCAAACGCTTGAGGCGCTGCGCGCCTATGTGTCCGGCGATGAGACCGTGGACACGCCTGAAGGGCCGAAATCCCTGTTCGCGGCCTTCTTTATCCGCCCTCATCCCGAGCAAGGGCTGGAGCTGGTGTATCTGTCGGCCAACCTGACCAACAATGATCTTCGCACCGATGTGCGCAACATTTTGCGCGCCAATATGCGCGAGGAGGCCCTGGTCAGCGAAGGGCTCGACCCGGACGAAATCAACGCCATCCTCGATATCCGGCCTCTGGTCACCAGCCTGGATGTCAGCAGCGATGCGGGCGTGGAAGAAGAAGTGACCTTTGCCGATCGCGCGCCGTTCTTTGTGGCGCTCGGCCTCGCCTTCATCTTGTGGATGGCGGTGTTCTCGGTCGCCAACATGCTGCTCACCTCCATGATCGAGGAGAAGGGCGGCAAGATCATCGAGCTGCTGCTCTCCACCGCACGACTTGAAGACATCCTTCTGGGCAAGCTTCTGGGCGTGGCGGGGGTGTCTGTGACGCTGTTCGCCGTCTGGGGCGGGGTGGGCGTCGGTTTGAGCACGCTCGGAGGCTCGGCCCTCGCCTCGATCGACCCTGACCTTCTGGAGCTTCTGACGTCCGTGTTTGATCCGGGCCTGTTGCTAGCGGGTCTGTTCTTCTTCACCTGCGGCTATCTGATGTATGGCGCGATCTTTCTGGCCATGGGCTCGCTGTGCGACACGCTGCAGGACGCCCAGACGCTCATGGGGCCGGTGATCTGGATCCTGATGCTGCCCATGCTGATCATCGTGTTTTCGATCAATGCGCTTGATTCCATGGTGATCCAGATCGGCTCCTGGGTGCCCTTGTGGACGCCGTTTGTGATGATGGCGCGCCTGCCCACCGATCCGCCCTTCTGGGAGCTCGCAGCGGCGTGCGCGCTGATGGTGGCGACCACGGTCCTGGTGTTGTGGGGCGCCGCAGCGGTGTTCCGTCAGGGCGCGCTTGGCCACGCCAATGCGGACTCCGTGCGCAAGCTCCTGAAGATGGGCGGCAAGAAAAAAGCCTGAGCGGAAACGCTCAGGCTGTACCCTGCCTCTCATACAGGCTCAGATACAGCAAAACCCCGTACGCGAAACGTACGGGGTTTTTCGTGTCTGCTTTGGAGCGGTTAAGCCCGGCGCAGCGTCCTAGCGGCGAGCACCGCCGCCACGCTTGGGCAGCAGGCCCTCACGTTGGGCGCGCTTGCGAGCCAGCTTGCGGGCGCGACGGATCGCTTCCGCTTTTTGGCGCGCTTTTTTCTCAGACGGCTTTTCGTAATGGTTGCGGCGCTTCATCTCGCGGAAAGTACCTTCCCGCTGCATCTTCTTTTTCAACGCTTTGAGCGCTTGCTCAACGTTGTTATCGCGCACGACGATCTGAACGATGGTAGTCTCTCCCTTCGAATAGGTGCTCAAAGCCCGCTCCGGACTTTGAAAGGTATAGCTCACGCGAACACAAAGAGCCGCGTGGCTCCACCGTCCGCGCCGGATCGCTTCCAACAGAGGCGGGCGATATACCGGGTCTGAAAGCCCCTGTCCAGCACAGAGCGCGGCGAAACGCCCCGTGACGACAGGCTTCGAGCGCACTAGATATACCATCATGACCGCAAAAGCACAAAACTCCGCCCCCTCCCGCGCCCAGGCCGCCCGCGAAGCCCTGGTGGACGCCGCCTTGCCGAACGCCGCCTTTGACGGCTGGAGCGAGGCCACGCTCGCCCAGGCCGCCAGGGACGCCGGTTTGAGCGAAGGCGAGGTGCAACTCTATTGCCCCGCAGGGATTCTCGACGTGATCGAGACCTGGACGCGGCGCTGTGACGCCCGGGCGCGCGCCGAGATCGAAGCCAATCCCGCCAATCGCATTCGCGACAAGGTCAGTCAGGGTGTGCTTGTGCGGTTGGCCCAGTATGAGGGTGAGGAAGAAGCCGCCGCTCGGGCGCGCGCGCGCCTGCTGCTGCCTGACGGACTGGATCGCGGCGCGCGGCTGGTCTGGGCGACCTCGCACATGATCTGGAGCGCCATTGGCGATACCAGCACGGACGGAAACTTCTATTCCAAACGGGCGATTCTCTCAGGCGTCTACGCCTCGACCTTCGCCATCTGGCTGGAAGACGACAGCGAGGACCGCACCAAGACGGCCGACTTCCTCGACCGCCGCATCGACAATGTCATGCAGTTCGAGAAGGTGAAGGGTCAGGTCAGAAAGCTGACCAAGAATTTGCCGGACTTCACCGCGATGATGGGTGATCTGCGTTACGGGATGCGGCGGGCGAAGTAAGACATAACTGCTCTTGCCCTGCGATCGCCGGGACAGAGGCGTTAGAGCGGCCCCAGCACGTTCACATGGCCCATTTTGCGGCCCTCGCGGGTTTCGCGCTTGCCATAGAGATGCAGCACCGCCTTGCGGTTGACGAGCCAGTCTTCCCATCCGTCCGCGTCATGACCGATCAGATTGATCATCTGCGCAGACGAATGCGGCGCCGTCTCGCCCAGCGGCCAGCCCGCGACAGCGCGAATATGCTGTTCAAACTGGCAGACATGACAGGCGTCCTGGGTCCAGTGACCGGTATTGTGCACGCGCGGCGCGATCTCGTTGACCAGAAGCGTTCCGTCTTTGAGCGCGAACAGCTCCATCCCCATCACGCCCACATATTCGAGCGCCTCGAGCACGCTGGCGGCCATGGCGACAGCCTGGCGCGACACGTCCTCGCTGATAGCAGCGGGGGCGAAACTTTCGCGCAAAATGCCGTCTGAATGCCGGTTTTCCGACAGCGGGTAAGCCGCGACCGCTCCATCGAGCCCGCGGGCGGCGATGATGGACAGCTCCATCGTGAAATCTGCAAAGGCTTCCAGAATAGCGGGCTGGCCGTTCATGGCGGCGAACGCCTCTTCCGCGTCCGACATCTGGCGGATCACGGCCTGACCCTTGCCGTCATAGCCAAAGCGACGGGTTTTCAGAATGGCCGGCAGGCCCAGCTCTGAAATCGCCGCGTGTAGCGCCTCAAGGCTGTCCACAGCGCGAAACGCCACGGTCTTGGCCCCATGCGCATTCAGGAAGGTTTTTTCCGTCAGTCGGTCCTGAGCGACGTCCAGCGCCATCGCCCCCGGACGCAGGGGCGCATGCTCGGCGGCCGCCGCTGCGGTGGCGGCGGGCACGTTCTCAAATTCATAAGTGACGGCGTCGACGCTGGCGGCGAAGCGCGCCACAGCGTCCAGATCGTCATAGGCGGCGGTGATCGTCTCCACGGCGACCCGGCTTGCCGGGCAGTCAGGTTCTGGATCAAAGATCACCACATCAAGACCCAGCCGCGCCGCAGACAGCGCCAGCATGCGGCCCAGCTGGCCGCCGCCCAGAATGCCGATCCGGGCGCAAGGCGCGAGCGCGTCAGTCATGGTCAGTCCTCGACGGTTTCGGCCACCGACTCTGTCAGCGACGCCCGGTAGGCTTTCAGACGCTCCATAAGCGCCGCATCAGACAGACCTACGATAGAGGCGGCCATGATGGCGGCGTTCTTGGCGCCCGCCTCACCGATGGCCAGCGTCCCCACCGGCACGCCGCCAGGCATTTGCACAATCGACAGAAGCGAGTCGAGGCCGGACAGGGCGCGCGATTGCACCGGCACGCCCAGCACCGGCAAATGCGTCATCGACGCCACCATGCCCGGCAGATGCGCGGCGCCGCCCGCGCCCGCGATGATCACTTTCACGCCGCGATCGGCTGCAGACTTGGAAAACTCCACCAGACGGTCCGGCGTCCGGTGCGCCGAGACCACTTTGGTCTCATACGACGCGCCCAGCTGATCCAGAAGCTCGGCGCCGGCCTTCATGGTCGGCCAGTCCGAACGCGAACCCATGATGATAGAGATGGGAGCAGCCTGTGCGCCGCTCGAATTGCTTTCGCTCATAATAGCCTTGCCTGACAGGCGATTGGAAAGCACGTCAACTTAACTGTGGCGCGCTTTCGGTCAAGCAAAACCCAAGACTGCACTGTATTCAGAGCGCGGCCTGGTTCACGCGCGCCATCAATTCCTGAGCGGTTTCCTTGCGCTCGGAGTATCTGTCGACGAGATAGTCCGCGGTTTCGCGGGTCAGCCAGGTGAACTTCACCAGCTCCTCCATGACATCCACGATCCGGTCATACAGGGCTGAGGGTTTCATCCGGCCCGCCTCGTCAAACTCCAGGAACGCCTTGGGGATCGAGGACTGGTTGGGGATGGTGATCATCCGCATCCACCGGCCCAGAACCCGCATCTGGTTGAGGGTGTTAAAGCTCTGCGATCCGCCTGACACCTGCATCAACGCCAGCGTTTTACCCTGGGTCGGACGCACGGCCCCCAGCGATAGCGGAATCCAGTCAATCTGCGCCTTCATCACCGCTGTCATTGCGCCATGGCGCTCCGGGCTGCACCAGACCATGCCCTCAGACCAGGTCACGAGGTCTCGCAGCTCCGCCACTTTGGGATGGTCCGCCCCGGCGTCGTCGGGCAAGGGCAAACCGTGCGCATGAAAAATACGGGTTTCGGCGCCGAACAGCGCGAGCAGTCGCCCCGCCTCCTCGACCGCCAGCCGGCTGAAAGAGCGCGCCCGAAGCGAGCCATACATCAGCAAGATGCGCGGCTTGTGGGTGACACGCCCGCGCGGCGCCAGAAGATCCGTCTTGATCGGCGCGACGCACTCACGCGCCAGATTGGGCAAATCCCCCGTTTGGACATCAGACACGCACGCTCTCCGCTTTCACTGGCTCAAACACTTCAGGAGAGCCTGAAATAAATGAACCGTCTGAAAACTTCAAGATATTCTGAAATGAGGCGATCTGTCGTGCAAACAGCCCGTGTCTCGGTCGGGTGCAATGACCTTGGGTTGAGGCGCCCCGACAGCTGATCCCGGCCCGATTGAAACTCTGTTCGCCCATTCAGGAATGAACGGTTTTTTTACCACACGCGCCGAGGCTTAGGCTGAACGACCCGTACTATGGAGCCCGCGACATGCGAATACGATCCGGCGGTCCGCTCGCTGGCGCCGGCCCTGTGGGTCGCCGCGAGGAGACCCGGCGCAGCGAGGCTGCGCCGCGGGGGACGAGCGCGCCGAGTGACAGCGCCTCCATCATGGGCGTGCCGGAAGCCGAGCTGACGCCCAATGTCCAGCGCGCCCTCTTGTCCCTGATGGGCGAAGTCGACCAGCTCCGGCGTGAGACCGAAGCCCTGCGCGGGCGCATGCGCGAACTGGAAAGCCTGGCGGATCGGGACGCTTTTCTGCCAGTCCTGAACCGACGCGCTTTTTTGCGTGAAGTTTCAAAGGCTCTGTCGCTGGCGGAGCGCCATGACGCGCCCTCCAGCCTGATCTATCTCGATCTCAACGGCTTCAAACAGATCAATGATCAGCATGGTCACGCCGCAGGCGACGCTGCGCTGGAACAGGTCGCCACCCTGATCACCGATCATGTGCGTGAAACCGATGCCGTCGGACGGCTGGGCGGCGACGAATTCGGCATCGTGTTGACCTTGACGCCCGAAAGCGCCGCCAAGGAGAAGGCGCGCGATCTCTCAAAAGCGATTTCGGACAGCGCCATCACCCATAAAGGGCAAAAACTGACCTTGGGCGCAGCCTGGGGCGTGCAACCGCTCTCATCCGGCATTGCCGTGGAAGACGCCATCGCGGCGGCGGATGCGGCCATGTATGCGCACAAGCAGGCCGCCAAGGATCGCGCCGTCAGCTAAAGCGCCAGCAAGGCGCGTCTAGGCGATGATGTCGGGATTGAGAATATCCTCCAGACGATAGATTTCGTCTTTCAGATACAGCTTGCGACGCTTGAGGCGGACCAGTTTGAGCTGATCGGTGACGCCGCATTCCGCCAGCGCCGAGACTTCTTCGTCCAGTGTCCGGTGCTCAAGCTGTAAATCCTCAAGCTGGCGCTTGAGCGCGGTTTCGTCCAACTCGCCATCCATTGTCCAGACCGACCCTTTCAATCAGACGCAAGCCGGTCATATCCGGCTGAGTAGATTATCGAAAAGACCTCGGGCGCAAAAAGCGTCTCGCTTGCGCTCTCTTCATTTCGAGGACGCCTATATTACACGTTTTTGCTCGTCTCGAAAATGTTTTCCACAAAGGCCGTCGCAGTTTGGCCCGGCGCGCCGCAGCGGGCGGCATAGTCGTCCAGCCGCCGCAGGACCAGAGTCCGGCGATCCTCCTCACGATTTTCAGGACAGGCCTGAGCCAGCGATTCAAGCGCATACTGTTCCAGCTTTTCCGCCTCGAGCTCGACCGCCAGAACCTTTTGGCGCAAGGCGAGCGCTGCCTCCGTCTCGACGCCCTGAAACGGTTGCTTGAGGTGGTCGCGCGAGGTGCGCAGCGGCTTGACCACGCGCGCGCTCCACAGCGCAGACAGCTCCACGGCCTGGCCCAGGGCCGGTCCGGGATCGCGCTCGTTCATTACTGTCCAGACAATCCACAATCCCACATTCACGTCCAGGCCCGCCGCCTGAAGCGCCAGGCAGGCGGGTTTGACGCCGTCCTTGCCATAGAGTTTGACGGAGAAGCTCCAGAATGCGCTCATTCAGCCCCTGATCCCATCTTCGCTTGCGGGCGACGCCCCTGCTCCAGATCCTCGCCCCAGCGCTTGGTGCCGTCCCAGTCGAGCCCGAACAGATCAAGCGCGCGCCCCACTGATTGGTTGACGATGTCATCGACGCTCTTGGGATGCGCATAAAACGCGGGCAGCGGCGGCATGATGACCGCCCCCATTTCCGCCAGCTGGGTCATCGTGCGCAAATGTCCCAAATGGAACGGGGTTTCACGCACCATCAGCACCAGAAGGCGGCGCTCCTTGAGCACCACGTCAGCGGCGCGGGTCAGCAGTGAAGACGTCACGCCCGTGGCGATTTCGCTCATGGTGCGCACAGAACACGGCGCAATAAGCATGCCACGGGTCTTGAACGACCCCGAGGCGATGGGCGCGCCCACATCGGCCTGTTTGTAGAGCATGTCAGCGCTGTCGCGCAGCACGCTGGGCTTTTCACCCATCTCATAGGACAGGGTCATCTCGGCCGCCTTGGAGGCCACCACATGACTTTCCACACCCAAGGTTTTCAGCGCTTCAAGCGCACGCATGGCGTAAACCACGCCAGATGCGCCGGAAATCCCGACCACAAGCCGATCTGGGGTCATATCCGTCACTGCTGATTAACTCCGATAAAATGTCGCAACCGATTTTGAATTGTCATCTGGCGCTATCAGATGGTTCAATGTGAGTCCTAGAGCAAGGGAGGCATATATGGCCACTGACGCGCGTATTCGTGAACTGGACGCCCGCCACGACAAACTCGATCATCAGATTGTCGAGCAGATGAAAAGTCCCTCCACCGACACCCTCGCGGTCGCAACCCTTAAAAAACAAAAGCTTAAACTTAAAGAAGAGATAGAAGCGCTCAAACGACGACAATAATCAGACATCCTGCTAGCCTGACCGGAAAGGGCGGACCCCGCGTCCGCCCTTTTCTTTTTCTCTGCTGACACCCGGGTTTGGTCGTGCCTCATCTTCTCCGCCTGCTGACGATTTCTGCAATGCTGGGACTGTTCGCCCAAACCGCTGACGCCCAAAGCGCGCGTCAGCAGCTCTGCCCGGACGGGTACGCTGCGCTCTCCGAGAATGAAGCGGACGCGGCCATCACCGCCTTCCAGGCCTGTCTCGCCGAGCAGTTTTACGACTGGCCGCAAGAGGCCGAACTGCGCACCCGGCTCGGCGCCGCCTATCTCGCCTCCGGACGCTCAGAAGAGGCGCTGATAGCCTATAACCAGATTTTCGCCCTGGTGGAGGCGAATGACGGCGATGTGGACAACCCGCTGATCCGCCGCAATCGCGCCGCCGCCTATTTGCAGCTCGACCGGCCGGAAGACGCATTGCCGGATCTTGAAATCGCCCTGTCGCGCATTCCCGAGGACGGCTTCACCGCTGTGCTGGCGGGCGCCGCCTATCTCGATCTCGACCGCGCCGCAGAAGCTGTCGCCGCCTTTGACGCCGCCGTGCGCGCCGAACCCTCCTATGCGTCCGCCTGGATCGGCCGGTCGGCCGCCTTCGTCGAGCTCGGCATGAGCACGCTGGCGATCGAGGATGCGCGTGAGGCGGTAAGCCTGCAGCCTGAAGATCCGGGCGCGCTGAACGCGCTGTGCTGGGCTCTGGTCCGGGCCGAACGGGCCGCCGATGCTCTGACCACCTGCCGCACCGCGTCCGCAGCCGCGCCGGACGAAGGCTCGATCACTCATTCGCTCGCCGCAGCGCTGGAACAGATTGGCGAGGTTGAAGAGGCGCACGCTCTGTACGCCCGCGCCTATGCGCAATCGCCCGACGACCCTGAAATCACCCAGGATTATGAGCGCGTCTTCGGCGCCACGCCCTAAAGCCTTCAACACAAAGGCTGACTGAGCGGTTTACAGGGCTCTCGCGCATCTGTTTGATCGCCGTCGATTTATTGGAAATGGAGCATCCCCATGGCGGTCTCTGATCGTGTGGCCATCATCACTGGCGGCGCCAAAGGCATCGGCGCAGCCTGCGCCCGGCGCTTTGTCGAAGAGGGCCTGCGGGTCGTGGTCGCCGACATTGATGACGAGGCCGGGGAAGCCCTGGTTGAAACCCTCAACGCCGGCAAGGAACGCGCGCTGTTTGTCAGCTGCGACGTCTCTGACAAACTCGCGGTCGCCAATCTGATGGCGGAGACCCGGTCTGCTTTTGACCGTGTGGACATCCTGGTCAACAACGCCGCCACCCTGGTCAAGGGTGATGTGATGGATCTGTCAGCGGACGATTTTGACGCTGTCATGAAGGTCAATGTGCGGGGCGCTTTCCTGGTGGCCAAGGCCGCCTCCAAGCAAATGGTCGAGCAGATCGAGGAGGAGCAGGCGCGCGCAGAGGATTGCCGCAAACGCTACGCCATCATCAATATGAGCTCGGTGAACGCCGTGGTCTCCCTGCCCGATCAGCTCGCCTATACGATGAGCAAGGGCGCGCTCAACCAGATGACCAAATCCATGGCCCTGGCGCTGGCGCCGTGGGGCGTGCGGGTGAACGCCATCGGGCCGGGCTCGATCAACACCGACATTCTCAAAGCTGTGGCTGATGACCGTGAAGCGATGAAACGCATCCTGTCGCGCACGCCGCTCAACCGCCTGGGCGATCCGGACGAAATCGCGGGCGTCGCCTGGTTCCTCGCCAGCAAGGACGCCAGCTATGTCACCGGCGAATGCATCTACGCTGATGGCGGCCGGCTGGCGCTCAACTACACCATGCGGCCTGAAGATTACGAAGACTGAGCGCGTTGGCGACGCCCAGAAAAAAGCCCGGCTTTCAGAGCCGGGCTTTTTCATGCGATCGCTGTTGAAGGCTTATTCGCCTTCCCCCTTGGGCTTGCCGAAGAGCTCATCCAGAGTGGTCGGCGCGTTCGAGGAATCGCTCTCTTGCTCGTCTGCGGGCTTGAGGGTGTCGTTCTCGATGACCACCTGACCATCTTCTTCCATCTGCTTGCGACGGGCGGACGCTTTGGAGACCTGCGCATCCAGGTCGATCTGGGTGCACAGCCCCAGCGTCACCGGGTCGGTCGGCTTGATATTGGGCGAATTCCAGTGCGTGCGCTCACGCACCGCTTCGATGGTGGTCTTGGTGGTGCCGATCAGCTTGGAGATTTGCGGATCGGTCAGCTCGGGGTGATTGCGCACCAGCCAGGCGATGGCGTCCGGACGGTTCTGCCGACGCGACAGCGGGGTGTAGCGCGGGCCTTTCTTGCGTTCCTGGAACTCGGCGTATTTCGGCTTTGACGCGCTCATGCGGTAGGCCGGATCCTTTTCCGCCTTGGTCAGCTCTTCACGGTCCAGCTGACCTGACGCGACCGGATCCGCGCCGCGCACGCCAGCGGCCACGTCGCCATCGGCGATGCCCTTGACCTCAAGATGGTGCAGGCCGGTGAAGTCGGCGATCTGTTCAAAGCTCAGCGCGGTATTGTCCACCAGCCAAACCGCCGTCGCCTTGGGCATGAGAATCTCGGCCATGTCAGTCCTCGTACACGTAACAAAAGAAAACCCGGCGCGGACCGCCGGGTTGTCGCCGTCGACCGCCCCTCATCACGCCGTTCACGATAGAAGAGGGAAAGTGTGTTTCTCCTTATAGCGTGCTTGTCGCGCGCTGGAAACACCCCTGACACGCCGCCGTCAGGCGCTAGGGAGCCAGCATGATCTTTCCCGCATGCCCGCCTGCATCCATACGCGCATGGGCTTTGGAGACCTCATCAAGCGCAAAGGTGGAATCAATGACCGGGCGCACCTTGCCCGCCTCGACCCAGGGCCAGACATGGGTCTGAACCGCCTGAGCAATCGCAGCTTTCTCCGCATCGGGGCGAGCGCGCAAGGTTGAGCCGGTCAGGGTCTGGCGCTTGAGCATCAGCCCCATCAAATCCAGTTCGACCCGACTGCCTTTCAGGAAGGCGATCATCACCAGACGCCCTTTCCGGTTCAGGCAGGTGAGATTTTTCTGCACATAATCCCCGCCGACCATGTCCAAAATCACATCCGCGCCGCCCTCCGCGCTGATCGCGGCGGACCAATCCTCGGCGTGATAGTCAAATGCGCGGTCCGCACCGAGATCGCGACACAACTGCGCCCGCTCCGCGCCGCCCGCCGTGGCGATCACATAAGCCCCGTGCGCCTTGGCCATCTGGATCGCCGTCGTACCGATGCCGCTGGCGCCGCCATGCACCAGAAACCGCTCACCGGGTTTCAGCGCACCCGCGTCAAACACATTGGTCCAGACGGTGAAGACGGTTTCCGGCAGCCCCCCGGCTTCCGTCAGCGCAATTCCCTCAGGCGCAGGCAAGACGCTTCCGGCCTTGGCGCGCGTCACATCGGCATAGCCGCCGCCAGACACCAGCGCGACGACCGGATCGCCGATGGCGAGCCCTGTCACGCCCTCGCCCAGCGCCCGGACTGTACCGGAGACTTCAAGCCCCAGCCCTTCCGGCGCGCCCTCAGGCGCAGGGTAAAACCCCATGCGTTCAAACACGTCGGGGCGGTTTACGCCGGCGGTGACCACATCAATCAGCACCTCGCCCGGCGCTGGCGGGGCCAGAGTGACGGTTTTCACGACCAGCTTCTCTGGCCCGCCCGGTTCTGGGGCGACGACGATGCGCGAGGAATTCTCAACCATGAGCGGGACTCCGAAGGGTTAATGCACTAATGTCAGCCGCCTTGTCTGCAAGAGAGGAGAGCGCTGATGTTTCAAGATGAACCGCTGACCTCCCGCACCGAGGCGATCACCCCGGGCGAGGATTTGAGCGATCTGGGTGTCGAACAGCTGACCGAGCGGCTCGAAACCTTACGTCAAGAAATGGCCCGGACAGAAAGCGCGATCAAGGACAAGAAGGCCGGCCTGTCGGCTGCGGAGGCCTTTTTCAGACCGCCTGGCGCCTCATGATGCGCGTCTGGCCTCAGCCTTGCTTAAGAGTTCTTATACAGTCTTGAGATGATGCGTAACGAGACAGCACGGATAATGATATGACCCCGGTCACGCCTCACGCCAACACAGCAGCCCGAGTTTCCGATTTTGCGGATTCTGAAATGTTCCGTCGCCTGTTTCGGGACGGCATGGATCTCGTGGAGGAAACCGCCAGCTATCTGGACGGGCCGGGCCGTGACGACGCCAAGCGCCTGGGCCGATCGGGCGCGCTGGCCTATGCGTCTGAATCCATGGGGCTGACCACTCAGCTGATGCAATGCGCCTCCTGGTTGCTAACCCAGCGCGCCGTGGCAGAAGGCGATATGAACCCCGATGAAGCCGCCGAAGAGCGCTATCGCCTGTCGCCGAACAAGTTCAGCCCGCCCAGCTGGCCGGCCGGGGATGATCCCTGCCCGCCGCGTTTGGGCGATCTGGCCCTGCGCGCGCGTGAATTGCATGAACGCCTGATGCGGCTTGACGATTCCCTGTTTGAAGCCGAGCAGAAACTGGCGGACAATCCGGTCGCCAGCCAGCTCTCCCAGCTCAGCGCCGCTTTCGGTGACACCTGAAGTCCGCCGAGAAGGATCGTTAAAACCCTCTCTCGTGCAGTGTGGCGCGGGTTCTACAGGACCAGCTACTGGCCGCCAAATCCTGAGGGCGGTCGCGGCAGAGGGACAAAATCCTGACCGTGATTGCGCCGATCCAGCATGTGTTCGGTTTCGCGCTCTTCCGCTTCAAGTTCCGCCCGTGTCCGACAGACCTGCTCTGCAAGCCGCGAGCCGGTAGCGCTCTCATAACGGCATATGACTTCTTCACCGTCTTCATTCACGGCGACGAAGCCTTCTCCGTAGATCATTGCCATGTGCTCTTCACTGGCGCATGCCGTGAGCAAGAGCCCGGATATACCAAAGATTACAAGTGCTCTGATCATTACAACCCTCCTTACACCAGAAGAGTATACACACATCCAATTTTCACGACACGCAGAAACGCCCACTTCGCCCTGAGACGTTGAGCGAGGATTACGCAGCGAGACTTTCAGGGTTTTTCGCATGCGTTCGCCAGCAAATGAGACCCAGCTTCCGGTGATGAGGCGGCGCACAGAAAAACGGCCGCTCCCGGGAGCGGCCGTTTTGTTCAACACCCACAAAGGCGTATCGAGCAGGCGAGAAAAACGCCCGCAGCCGAGGGGAGATTGCGGGCGTTCCTCGAAAGACTTCAACGGAGCCAAGCTCTGCCCGATCGAGGGGGGATAGGGCCTTAGACGCCGAAGCCTTTGAACTTGTCTTTGAACTTGGACACGCGACCCGCACGGTCCAGCAGGGTCTGGTTGCCACCAGTCCAGGCCGGGTGCGTGGACGGATCAATGTCCAGTTGCAACACTGCGCCTTCTTTACCATAGGTAGAACGAGTCTTAAAGCGCGATCCGTTCGGGAGCACCACTTCGATGAAGTGATAGTCGGGGTGAATGTCCTGTTTCATCGTGCCGCTCCGGCCCTCTTTACGCTTGAAGGCGGCCGTTAGAGCCGCCCACAAGTGGAAATCTGCATGAATTGAGGCGCGGTGTATACACCCCGAAATCGACTGTTTCAAGCGCCCTGAGTCAGATCGCGCAAATACAAGGACTTACCGAAAACTTAATCGCCGTTGAGCTGCATTTATGGTTCACAAACCCCTAACGCGAGGTCAGCTTCAGCTCGATGCGGCGGTTGCGGGCATAGGCTTCCTGGGTGCGTCCTTCCGCGATCGGATAATGCTGCCCGAACCCCGCCGCCAGCAGGCGACGCGGCGGCACGCCCTGGCTTTCGAAATAGGAAATAACCGACAAGGAGCGCGCCGTGGACAGCTCCCAATTGGACTCAAAGGGCGCATTGGGGCCGAGCGGCACCCGGTCGGTGTGCCCGTCCACCCTGAGCACCCAGTCAAGATCATCCGGGATCTCGTCGGTCAGCTGAATAATCGCGCCAGCGATCGGGGCCAGGGACTGGCGGCCTTCCGCGCTCAGCTCAGCCGAGCCGGACGCGAACAGCACGTCGGTTTCAAACACAAAGCGGTCGCCCACCACGCGAACGCCGGACCGGTCGCCCAGCACCTCGATCAGGCGCCCGAAGAATTCCGAGCGATAGCGTGCGAGCCGCGCCACTTCGCTGGCGAGCGCCGCATTGAGACGTCGTCCCAGATTGACCACTTCGGCTTCCAGCTCCGCCTCACGCGCTTCAGAGGCGTTCAGCGCCTCGTTGAGACGCGCAAGCTCGTCGCGCAGGGCCGCCATCTGGTTATTGAGCAGTGCGACCGTGGCCTGCGCCTCTTCAGTCAGCGCTTCTTCTTCCGCGAGGCTGGCGCGCGCTGCGGCGAGGCCCTCCTGCAAGCCCGCAATTTGCGAGCTGAGCCCGGCATTGGTTTCTCGCAGCGCGCCGTTTTCCTGATTGAGCACGCTGACGCGCAAGCTCAATTGCTGGTTCTCGCTCTGCGCCAGGTTGAGCTCTTCAGCCAGCGTGGCGAGACGGCTGTTGAGGTCGGCCAGTTGCTCATCGCGCCCGGTCAGCGCCTGGGACAGAGCAAACTGCCCCGCCGTGAACACCGCCAGCAGAAAGACGATGACCAGCAGCAAGGTTGCAAGCGCATCGACGAATCCCGGCCAGTAATCGCCGGACTCGCTCTGGCTGGACTGAAGATGCCGGGGCAGAGACATGGCTACTCGTTCCGGTCCTGGCCGCGTTCGCGGTTCAGACGCGCCTGCGCCTCCAGGGCGCGCACCAGCACCTTGATCTCATCGCGCAGCAGGCGCGCGCTCTCACGCTGGCTCTCCGCCGCGTCGTCCGCAAAGCGGGTCATAATGGTTTCCAGCTGGCGGGTATGGCGCTCCAGCGTGTGGGTCAGCCGGTCCAGCGCATCCGCGCTCTGCTCCAGCAGAGCGCCCACATAAGCGCCTGAGCCGCCCGCCTCGTCAGGGCTGGCGCCTTGCGGGCCGGCGTTTGACAGGCGCGAGATCGAGGACAGCCATTCCTCGACCTCATTATAAAACCGGTTCTGCGCCCGGCTCGCCTGTAGCTCCAGAAACCCGATGATCAAAGACCCCGCCAGACCGAACAGCGAAGAGGCGAAGGCCGTGCCCATGCCGGCGATCGGCTCTTCAATGGCGCTCATCAGCGCCATGGCGTCGGTCTCGCCCGCGCCCGATGACGTCGCAGAGACAGCGCGCACCGCATCGCCCACATCCGACACCACCAGCAACAGGCCGTAAAAGGTGCCCAGCAGGCCCAGAAAGATCAGAAGCCGTCCGAAATAGCGGGTGAAGGCGCCGCTTTCCGCCATTCGCGCCGCGACAGAATCCAACACCACACGCGCAGACGCCGCCGACAGGCGCGAGCGGCCGTCCGCAGCATCGGTGACAAGCGCCGCCATAGGCGCGATCAGCGCGGGCGGGCTGGGCAGTTGGTCGGGATGATCCGCCTCGTTCAGACGCACCAGCCAGCGCGCGCTCGGACCAATGGCGAGCGCTTGCTGGAAGGTATACAGGATGCCGATAAACAGTACGCCGAGGATCAAGCCGTTGATCGCCGGATTGGCTTCGAACGCCAGGATCAGGGGCTGGTGCAGCGCGGCGGCCAGCGCCAGCACGACGGCGAGAAACACCACCATCCAGAGAATGTAGTTTCCCGGTCCGGTGAAACGGGCCTTACGGCGCGGTCCTTTCGGATCAGCCATGCGATGCGGCTCCCTCATCTGACGCGTCAGCTTTCCTGCAGGCTTGGCCTACGCCGCCATCAAACGCAAGGGTCTTGGCGGGAATGAGGCAAGGGTGGGGCTAGGTGAAGATCCTGAGCCATTCTCTTGTACGGGCCGCAATCGCCAGTTTCATCTTGCCTGAAACTTTAACCTGGATTAACCATACACACAGACTTGTTGCGCTGCAGCACAGGATCCGCCATGCCGCTCAGACTGAAGCGTTGGAGTTATCGGATCAACCGGCACGACATCGTCCTGGAGTGCGGCTACACGCTCTGGGGATGGGCGCAGGCGCGCCTGAGCGTGGATGGTGAAACACTCGCCCAGAAACAGGGCTGCCGTTTCTGGCCGCTCACTCTGGACGCTCGTATCGATGACGCGCCCTCTGTCATGCCGCTGAGGGCCGTTGTCACGCCCGGCGTTCTCAGCGTGCATTCCGAGCTATGGGCTTATGGCGTTCCGGCAGCTTCGCCGGACCGGGCCATGAAAGGCTGGCTGGACAGTCCGCGCGGCGCCTGGCCAGAAAGCCGTCGCGCCGCGCAGAGTGTTCACAAGAAACAAGCCTAGCTGGCGACCTTGGCGAGCATTTCGCGCAATTCCTTGATCACCATCTCGTTGCCGGCGGCGATATGGCCGGTTTCCAGCACATCCGTGCCGGGATCGATCGCGCCGGCATAGCCGCCCGCTTCCCGCACCAGCACAAGACCGGCGGCGATGTCCCAGGACTTCAGATTGCGCTCCCAGAAGCCGTCAAACCGGCCCGCCGCCGTCCAAGCGAGATCGAGCGAGGCCGCGCCATAGCGGCGCACGCCGGCGGTCATCGGCATGATCTGGTGCAATTCCTTCAGGAACTGGGCGTGTCCCTTCTTGCCAAAGAAGGGCATGCCGGTAGCGATCACACAATCATGCAGATCCCGGCGCTCGGCCACCCGCAAGCGGCGGTCGTTCATGAATGCGCCACGGCCCTTCTCGGCGTGAAACAGCTCGTCGGTGGCGGGGTTATAGACCACGCCTGCGATCAGCTCGCCTTCGCGCTCCAGCGCCACGGAAATGGCGAAATGGGGCTGGGCGTGCATGAAGTTCAACGTGCCGTCCAGCGGATCAATGATCCAGCGATGGGATTTGTCAGTGCCTTCGACGACGCCGCGCTCTTCCATGACAAAGCCATAGCCGGGCCGCGCCTTGGACAGGATGTCAAACAGGATCTCTTCAGATTTCATGTCGGCCTGGGTGACGAAATCCGCCGGGCCTTTCTTGGACACCTGAAGGTGTTCGACTTCGCCAAAGTCACGCGCCAGACGGCGGCCCGCCTTGCGGACCGCATCGGTCATGACTTGCATCAGTGCAGAAACTTGAGCCAAGACTTACTCCGCCCGACGGACATAGGAGCCGTCTTCCGTGGCCACGACAATCCGCTCGCCCACACCCACGAAGGGCGGCACGGCGGTGCGGACATTCCCGGTGAGAATGGCGGGCTTAAACGAGTTCGCCGCCGTCTGGCCTTTGACCACCGGCTCGGTCTCGATCACCTCAAGCTCCACATGCTTGGGCAGTTCGATGCCGATGGGCTTCTCTTCATAGATTTCCAGAACCACCATCATGCCGTCGGTCAGATACGCCGCGCGCTCTTCACCGACAAAATCGATGGGCAGGCTGGTCTGCTCGTAGTTTTCAGTATCCATGAACACCAGCATCTCACCCTCAGGGTAGAGGAACTGGTGGTCTTTTTGCTCAAGGCGCACCTTCTCAACCTTGTCCGCCGAGCGGAAGCGTTCGTTGAGCTTGCGACCATCGAGCAGGTTTTTCAGTTCGACCTGGGCGAACGCGCCGCCCTTGCCCGGTTTCACGTGATCTGCTTTCACCGCCACCCACAGGGTGTCCTGGTGCTTGATCACGTTGCCAGGCTTGATTTCATTGCCGTTGATTTTCATCGGAAGGTCCGTTTCTGGAACAGGCGCGCCGCACAAACCTTCAGCGCCGCCCATAAATTCAGCCGCGCTCGTTTAACAGGGCCGCCCAGTACGGGCAAGCTGCACGTCTGAGCCTGGCTTCAGCTGCGCCCTGCTGACACGGTTAAAACGGGCTTGATTGCACCGCCGCTTCGACCCGAACACGCTCTTGCACCGCTTCGGGCAGCGCCGTCTCCAGCGAGGCTTCCAGCCGGTCCCGGTCAAAATCCTCCGGCGTGCGGCCGCCTCGCGGCGCGGCGGCGCGCAGCACCCAGTAATACGCGCGCTCAAGGTTTTGCGGCGCGCCATTGCCGCTCGCCAGGGCATAGGCGAGCAGGAATTGGCTGTCGGGATCATTGGCGTCCGCACCCTGACGGGCCCAGTCCACGGCGCCGGCCGGGTTGGGCGCTTGATCCGCCACGCCCTGAAACAGCAAGAGCGCATGCTGGCCCATGGCGGCGGGCAGACCGTATTCGGCGGCCATGCGGATCATCCGTGCGCCGCCTGGCTCATCCATGTCGCCGCCCTCGCCCTGCATCATCATCAGCCCCGCAATGAGGGCCGCGCTGGGGTCGCCTGCTTCGCCGGCGCGCACATACCAGGTCCGCGCCGCGCTGAGGTCATGCGGGCCGTGGTCCCAATCCGCGAGCGCATAGGCATAGTCGCCATACGCTTCCGGACGTCCACTCTGAGCCGCGAGCTGCAGCCAGTTCAGCGCGTCTTCCGCAGCGCCGGGATCGCCACGCTCCATCAGATAGAGGCCGTATTCATGGGCGCCGCGCGCATCGCCAGCTTCAGCGGCCTGGGCGAGATACTCGCGCGACTGCCAGACCTGAAGTCCGCCGCGTTCTTCTTCCGCCAGTCTCGACAGAATGATCAGCGCGTCCGGTTCGCCCAAGTCCGCCGCCCGGCGGAACCAGCGCACGGCGTCTTCATCGCTCGCGTCAGCGGCCAGGCCATGCAGCAGGATATGACCCGCCAGGGTGGCGCCGCGGGCTTCGCCGCCCGCCGCCGCCCGCTGGGCGTGGATCAGGGCGCCTTGATAATCTCCGACCAGATAGGCCGCAGACGCGCTCGCCATGGCGGAATTGGTCAGCGAGCGGCCCTCGACGGCGTCGCCACTGGCGTCACGGGAGAAGTCTTCCGCCAGCCCTTCAGGCAGGGGCGGCAAAGCCGCATCAGCCGCGGGCGGCCCCTGGACCTCCTGCGCGGTCGGGACGGTCGGCGCGTCCTGCTGAGCCCAGGCCGAGCCGCCCAGGCACAGGATCAATCCAAGAGTTGAGACAAGCCCGCGCATGCGGCCTCCGGTCCATCGGGATGCGACCAGACCCCGCCGCATACTGCAATATAATCAGCCCCGGCTGCGATCACCTCGGAGGCGGTCTCCAAGGTTATTCCCCCGATCGCGACACAGGGCAGTTCGAACAATTCGGTCCACCAGACCAGTATGTCCAGATCAGCGCGCGTCTTGGGCGATTTCGTGGCGGTGTCGAAAAAAGCGCCAAATGCGACGTAATCCGCGCCCTGCTCCCCGGCCGTCATCGCCAGATGGCGGCTGTCATGACAGGTGACGCCCACAATGGCTTTAGGGCCCAGGGCGGCGCGCGCGTCGCGGATCGAGCCATCCTCCTGGCCGATATGGACGCCATCGCAGCCCAGCTTCGCCGCCAGCGCCGGATTGTCGTTCAGGATGACGGAGACGCCGCGCTGATGTGCAATCTCGATCAGTTTCGGCGCTAGCGTCTCGATTTCAGCGTCTGAATGCTCTTTCAGGCGCAGCTGCAAGGCGGAGACGCCTCCCGCATCCAGCGTGCGCGCCAGAACGTCCGTAAAGTCAGCGTCAATTTTGGGCGGGGTCAGAAGATAAAGCTCGGCCATGCCCTTCTCCTAACCCGGCGCCGCCTGAAAAGGAACAATCTGTATCGGTCGCGCTCAGGGCGGCCTCTGATAGCGGACGCCCGCAATCGTGCAGCCCAGATCCCAGACCCGGCCCCGCCCCTTGGCGCGCACCACGCCATGGCGCTGGCTGCGCGCCTCGATCGTGCCGCCCTGCCCGTCGCTGATCGCCACATGGCCGGCGCCATAATGATGCGGACGGCGCACCAGGATCGCGCCGGGCGTGTCAAAGGCGGTTTCGACGGTCAGAGCGTGGGCGGGTTTTTCAGCATGGGTGATCCAGGCGCCCGAAAAGGGATGCCCCGCCGCTGTGAGCCCCGCCTTGATCCCATAGGCCTGATAGACGCACCAGCTGACAAAGTCGGCGCAATCCCAGGGCCCGGCATAGTCTTTGTTGTCCATCTCCGCCACGGCGCCCAATCGATAGGCTTCGCCGATATGCGCGCTCGCGATACGGACAAGATCGTTTCCGGTCATCTGACACCCCTTTGATAAAACGGGTCTCAGTATCGCGGCGCCGGATCGGGGGGCGGATTAGCGCTTCGGCGGCGTGTGGACGAAACCGGCGCGCACCGTGATCGGCCACCGCACCCGGATCTCGGCTTCGCCCCAGGCCTCGCGCGCTTGATCGAGATAACCGTCCACCAGAGCATCCTCGCCCGCCGCCCGCGCGCCGCGCAGGGCCGACCAGCTTTCGAGATAGGCCGCCATCTCGTCGAACCGCCAGTCATGAACGACCGCGCCGCCCTCCACCGCAATCTCGTCGAAGGGAAAATCAAACCGCGCATAGGCGGTCTCAACGTCTTCACGCTCAGGCCGCCACCACGGATCAAGCGCATGATAAAGCTGGCCGATCGGCTTCATCGCTTCGGTGTCAGCCTCGGCGTTGTTGTAGGTGATCAGCGCCAGCACCGCCCCCGGTGCTGCGATCCTGCGCACCTCGGCGTAAAACCGTGGACGGTCAAACCAATGCGCCGCCTGCGCCGCTGTGATCAGGTTCGCGCTGCCGCTGGCGACCGGCAGGGCCTCAGCCGGGGCTTTGGCGTAGCTGACCTTGGGGTGAGGGCGCGCATGGGCGAGCTGACTGTCGCTGGGATCAAAGGCCCGCACCTCTTTAAAATACTCCGCCAACATAACGGATAACTGTCCCGTCCCGCAGCCCACATCCACCGCCAGCTTGTGGGTACTGACCAGCCCTTCCAGCGTAAAGGCGAGCTTGGGCGGATAGATCGGACGACCGGCGGCGTAGCGGGCGCCGCCTTGTTCAAACGGATTGGCTGTCATGGTGTGAGCCTGAAACGAAAACGCCCCGGCCGCAAGGACCGGGGCGCAAAACGCAGCGTCTGACGAGGCTTAGCCTTCGCTTTCCAGACCTTCATTCCACTCGCCCAGTGCGGCGAGGCCATTCATACGGGCGCGGTGGTTGAAGGCTTTCTGCCCAGCGTCCACGTCAGAGCCGTTCCAGGCTTTCAGCGGGGCGGCCTGCAGCGCGCGACCATAAGAGAAGGTCAGCGGCCAGGGCATGTCAAAGCCTTCATTGAGCAGGTTGAGGTGCGCGGTGGCGTCCAGATCGGACTGGCCGCCCGACAGGAAGGCGATGCCCGGCACCGCCGCCGGAACCGTGTTCAGAAGGCATTGCGCCGTCATCTCGGCGACTTCCTCACGGCTGGCCTGGTCGGCGCATTTCTTGCCCGCGATGACCATGTTCGGCTTCAGAACCGTGCCTTCCAGGATCACGCCCTGATCAAACAGCTCGGCATACAGACGCTTGAGGGTGAACTCGGTCACTTCATAGCAGCGCTCGATGGAGTGATCGCCATCCATCAGAACCTCTGGCTCGACGATGGGGACAATATTGGCTTCCTGGCACAGGGCCGCGTAACGGGCGAGCGCGTGGACATTCACATCCACGGCGTACTGGGAGGGAATGTCCTCGCCATTCACATCGATGACCGCGCGCCATTTGGCGAACCGCGCGCCCAGATCATGATACTCGGCCAGACGCTCGCGCAGACCGTCAAGGCCTTCGGTGATGGTCTCGCCTTCAGCGCCCGCGAGCGCCTTGGCGCCCGCATCGACCTTGATGCCAGGGATTGCGCCGGCGTCTTCGATCAGTTTGACCAGCGGCGTGCCGTCGGCGGCTTTCTGGCGCAGGGTTTCGTCAAACAGGATCACACCCGAGACGTGATCGGTCATGGCGGGGGTCGTACGGAACAGCATTTCGCGCCAGTTGCGGCGATTGTCCTCGGTGTTTTCAAGGCCGATGCCGTCAAACCGCTTGCCGATGGTGCGCGTAGATTCGTCGGCGGCCAGCAGGCCCTTGCCCGGCGCCGTCATGCGGATCGCGATTTCGTTGAGCTGATCGATGTCCATGACCGTCGTCCCCCGTAAGATGATATGTGGCGAGCATCGCCGTATTGAGTGTGTGTTTCGCCCCGAGCGGGCGAAGGGTCAAGCCTTAGTCCCGCAGCGCTTCCACGCCTGGCAGAGCCTTGCCTTCCAGCCATTCCAGAAACGCGCCGCCGGCCGTGGAGACAAAGGTGAAGTCATCTGAGACGCCGGCCTGATTGAGCGCAGCGACCGTGTCGCCCCCGCCCGCCACAGCCGTCAGGCCATGGTCCTTGCAGCGCGTCGCGGCATAGCGCGCCGCCTCCACGGTGGCGGTGTCAAAGGGGGGCGTCTCGAATGCGCCCAAAGGCCCGTTCCACACCAGGGTGCGCGAGGCGGCGATGGCGTCGGCAAGTTGGTCCACCGTCTCCGGGCCGCAATCAAGGATCATCTCGGTCGCGGCCACATCCTCGACGCTCGCCACACGGCGCTCGGCATGGGGTTTGAACTCCTTGGCCACCACCACATCACTGGGCAGCATCAGCATGCATTGCGCCTGCCCGGCGGCTTCGTCGATGGCCTTGGCGGTGTCGATCAGATCGGCCTCGTAAAGGCTCGCGCCCACATCATGCCCGCGCGCGGCCAGGAAAGTGTTCGCCATGGCGCCGCCCACAAACAGCCGATCGACCTTTTTGACGAGGTTTTTGAGCAGCGCAATCTTGGTGGAGACCTTCGCCCCGCCCACCACCGCCAGCACCGGACGGTTGGGATTGTCGAGCGCCGCGGACACATGGTCGATCTCGCGCTGAAGCGCCAGACCGGCGTAGGCCGGCAAGAGCTTGGCCACGCCTTCGGTGGAGGCGTGCGCCCGGTGGGCCGCGGAGAACGCGTCGTTCACATAGATGTCCGCCAGTTCCGCCAGCTGGGCGGCGAACGCCGGATCGTTGCGCTCTTCGCCCTCATGAAAACGGGTGTTCTCCAGCAAGAGCACGTCGCCCGCCTTCATAAAGGAGATCGCGCCCTTGGGATCGTCACCGACGCAATCTGAGACGAACTTCACCGGATGGCCTAGCAGGTCCGCCAGCGGCGTCGCAATCGGCGCCAAGTTCATCTTGGGATCGCGCTGACCCTTGGGGCGGCCGAAATGCCCCATCAGGATCACTTTCGCGCCCGCCTCGCGCAGGAAGGCGATGGTCGGCAGCGCCGCGCGCAAGCGGGTGTCGTCACTGACGCTCCCGCCTTGCATGGGCACGTTGAAGTCCACGCGGACCAGAACACGTTTGCCGGCGATATCGGCGTCTTCGATGCGGCGGATCATAGGAGCGTCCCTTCAGGGTGCGTCAGCTTAGAGAAAGCGGCCCATGGCCTTGGCGGTGTCGAGCATGCGGCACGCAAAGCCCCACTCATTGTCATACCAGGTCATGACGCGCACCAGGCGCTCGTCGATCACATTGATCTTGTCGAGCGCAACGACCGACGAGCGGCTGTCATGGTTATAGTCAATCGACACCAGCGGCGCCGTGTCATAGCCCAGAACGCCTTTCATCGGGCCGTCCGCAGCCGCCTTGATCGCCGCCGACAACTCTTCAACCGATGTGGCTTTGCCCGGCGTAAACACCAGATCGATCAGCGACACGTTCGGGGTCGGCACACGAACGGCGGAACCGTCGAGCTTGCCCGCCAGTTCAGGCAGCACGAGGCCGACCGCTTTCGCGGCGCCGGTGGAGGTCGGGATCATCGACATCGCGGCGGCGCGCGCACGATGCAGATCCTTGTGGTTACGGTCGAGGGTGGGCTGATCGCCCGTATAGGCGTGGATGGTGGTCATGTGACCGCGCTCGATCCCGACCGCGTCGTTGAGCACTTTCGCCACCGGCGCCAGGCCGTTGGTGGTGCACGAGGCGTTGGAGACGACGATATCCTCGGCGGTCAGCTGATCATGGTTCACACCGTAAACGATGGTCTTGTCGGCATTCTTGGCCGGGGCTGAGCACAGCACGCGTTTGGCACCCGCCTCGATATGGGCCATGGCCTTGGCCTTGTCATTGAACTGGCCGGTGCATTCCATCACCAGATCAATGCCCATATCCGCCCAGGGCAGTTTGGACGGATCGCGCTCATTGACCTTGGTGATCTTGCCGAACCCCAGATCCATCCAGTCTTCGCCCGTGGTCAGATCGCCGCGATAGCGGCCATGCACGCTGTCAAACGCGAACAGATGGGCGATGGCTTCAGCGGTGCCCGAATTGTTGATGGCCACAACCTCGATCTCGCCAGCCTGCTGGTGCTCCACCAGAGCCCGCAGAGCCAGACGGCCGATCCGGCCAAATCCGTTGATCGCCACACGCAGCGCCATGATCCGCTCCTTTTAGTCGGTTTGAGCCGGGCGCAGCCAAGCGCCTGCGGCCTTGAGATATCGCGCGCGGTTTAGACGGTTCCCGACTGTCCGTCCATACGCGAGGCGCCGGGACCGCGTCCCGCCCTTGCATCAGAGCCCATGAACTGCAAGAAACCTCGTCAAAATTCTGACAGGGTCAGGACAGTCTTTTTTGGGGATTGAGATGAAAGTACTCGTGCTCGGCGGTGATGGTTTCTGCGGCTGGCCGTCTGCGCTGCATCTGTCTGCGCGTGGCCATGACGTTGTAATCGTGGACAATCTGTCTCGCCGGAAAATCGATATCGAGCTGGAAGTCGACTCTCTGACCCCGATCCGCCCCATGGGCGAGCGTCTGGCGGCCTGGAAAGAGGTGTCCGGCAAGGAGATTCGCTTCAAGGATCTCACCATCGGCAAGGACTATCAGGAACTGGTCGACCTGATCCTGGAAGAGAAGCCTGACAGCATCATTCACTTCGCCGAACAGCGTGCTGCGCCCTACTCGATGAAGTCCGCGCGCCACAAGCGCTACACCGTCGACAATAACCTCAACGCCACCAATGACGTGCTGGCCGCCATCGTGGATACCGGCCTGGACATCCATCTGGTCCACCTCGGCACCATGGGCGTGTACGGCTACGGCACGGCGGGCATGAAAATTCCCGAAGGCTATCTGAAGGTCAAAGTGGAGACCCGCGAAGGCCTGAAGGATCAAGAGATCCTGTATCCGGCCAATCCAGGCTCGATCTACCACATGACCAAGACCCAGGATCAGTTGTTCTTCCACTTCTACAACAAGAACGACAAGGTGAAGATCACCGACCTGCACCAGGGCATCGTCTGGGGCACCCAGACCGAAGAGACCAAAAAAGACGAGCGCCTGATCAACCGGTTCGATTATGACGGCGATTACGGCACCGTGCTGAACCGCTTCTTGATGCAGGCCGCCATCGATTTCCCGATGACCGTGCATGGCACCGGCGGCCAGACCCGCGCCTTCATCCACATCCAGGACACGGTGCGCTGCATCCAGCTGGCGGTCGAGAACCCGCCCGAACATGGCGAGCGCACCCGCATCATGAACCAGATGACCGAGACCCACCGGGTTCGCGAACTGGCCGAGATGATCGCCAAAATCTCCAAGACCGAGATCGCCTATCTGCCCAATCCGCGCAATGAAGCCGATGAAAACGAGCTTCACGTGGAGAACGACACTTTCCTGTCCATGGGATTGAAGCCGATCACCCTGGCTGAAGGCCTGATGGAGGAAGTCACCGACATCGCGAAGAAATATTCCGACCGCTGTGACCGCTCCAAAGTCAAATCGGTGTCTTACTGGAACAAGGATCGTGAAGCCGCCCAGTCTGAAAACGGCTGAGCGCTCTGATCCGAGCCAGACGACCCAAGGCCGGAGCATCGTCTCCGGCCTTTTTTCTCAGCCCCGCGCACCCCGCCCCTTGAAGCGGACGCTCTGACCGCTCACCCTTTCCAGAGGCGAGCACAGGTGACCCATGTCGGCGTTGAAATCTGAATACAGGCTGGCGCTGGAAGCGGGCGCGCAAGCGCTCGACGCGGCGCTGGATGGTCTTGACGCCGCGGGCGCGGTGCGCCGTGTGCTGGCGGGCATTTATCCCGGTGAATCCTGCGTCGTGTCGTCCTTTGGCGCGGAGAGTGCAGTGATCTTGCACCTCGTCGCCCAGGCCAAGCCCGATACGCCCGTCCTGTTCATGGACACCGGCCAACTCTTTGACGAGACGCTCGCCTATCGCAACGCCCTGTCCGAGCGTCTGGGTCTGACCGATGTGCGGACACTGTCGCCCAATGAAGACCACATCAAGGCTGATGACCCCGACGGCACGCTGCACAAGACCAATCCGGATCTGTGTTGTCATATCCGCAAGACCTTGCCGCTGATCAGCGCACTGCGGCCTTACAAGGTCTGGATTTCAGGGCGCAAACGCCATCATGGCGGGGACCGCGCCGCCCTGCCGCGGGTCGAGATTCAGGATGGCAAGCTCAAGCTCAACCCGCTCTTTGACTGGTCCCGCGACGAGATCAACGCCTATTTCAAAGCGCATGACCTGCCGCCGCATCCCATGGTGGCGGACGGCTATCCCTCAATCGGCTGCCTGCCCTGCACCACGCAGGTTTCAGACCCCGCCGACGATCCGCGCGCGGGCCGCTGGGCGGGTCAGGACAAGACCGAGTGCGGCATTCATATCGCTGAAGACGGCACAATCACCCGCACGGGCGGCTAGCCCTGCCTAAGCGCACAAGCGCTGTTCGAGCTTTTTCAAAAACGCCATGCAGGCGTCCAGCTCGCTGATCGCGACGAACTCATCAGCCTGGTGGGCTTGCTCAATTGAGCCCGGCCCGCAGATCACGGTGGAAAAGCCCGCGTCCTGAAACTGCCCGCCCTCGGTGCCGTAAGCGACCACGCGTGGGCTGTTATCGCCGGTCAGTGCGCGGGCGAGGGTTTCCGCCTCTCCCATCTCTTCAGGGCGCAGCGGCGGAACATCCGACAACACCTTGATCGTGATCTTCGCGTCCGGCGCTGTCTTGCGCATCTCCGCTTCCAGCGCGCGCGCCTGCTCAGCCAGACGCCGGCCTAGGCCCGGCCCGTCATCCCAGGGCGCCGGGCGCATCAGGGATTCAAACCAGGCGTGACGCGCCAGAATATTGATCGCAGTGCCGCCGCCCATCTGGCCAATCGTCATCGTGCCATAGGGCGGGTTGAACGGGCTGTCGGACGGGGCTTTGGATTTAAGGGCGTCAGCTTCCTCAACGATCCAGTTCATCAGGCGCACGGCGTTGGTCGCTGCGCAGGCGCCGTCCTCGACAAGGCTCGAATGCGCCTCCTTGCCAAATACGTCCACCCGCACCGAATACAGGCCCTTATGGCCGGTCACCACCGCCATCTCGGTGGGCTCGCCCACAATCACGCAAGACGGACGCGGCCTATGCCCCGCCATCTGAGCGATCATGTCCGGCGCCCCCAGGCAACCGACTTCCTCGTCATAGGAGAACGCAAAGTGGACCGGGCGTTTCAGCCCAGCCTTGGCGAAACTGGGCGCCTGGGCCAGGGCGCAAGCGATAAAGCCCTTCATGTCACACGATCCGCGCCCATAAAGCTTGCCGCCGCGTTCGGTCAGCGTGAACGGATCAGAACTCCAGTCCTGACCGTCCACCGGCACCACATCGGTATGCCCCGACAACACGACGCCGCCATCCACATCCGGCCCCAGGACCGCATGCAGATTGGCCTTCTCGCCATCGGGGCTGGCGATGCGATGGCACACCGCGCCCAACTCGCTGAGATACGCCTCCACCCGGTCAATCAGGGCCAGGTTGGAGTTGCGAGACGTGGTGTCAAACGACACCAGCTCGGCCAGCCAGTCGGTCGCGGTGCGCATCCGCTTTACTGCTCGTCGATCGGACGGTTCGGCAGGCTGATCAGCTCCATGCGGAAGATCAGTGTCGCGTTCGGGCCGATCGGACCGCCGGGCGTGCCGGTGGGGCCGTAGGCGAGATTAGAGGGGATAAAGAGGGTCCATTCCTCGCCCACATGCATCAGCGGCAGCGCTTCCACCCAGCCTGCGATCAGGCGATTGGAGGGGAAGGTGGCGGACTGGCCGCGCGCATAGGAGCTGTCAAACACCGTGCCGTCGATCAGCGTGCCTTCATAGTGAACTTCCACCATCTCGCCGCGCGGATCCGGCGACACGCCGTCCCGGGCGCGGTTTATGCGGAACTGAAGGCCCGACGGCAGGGTGAAGACGCACGGATTGACGGCGTTCTGCTCGAGGAAGGCGGCGCCCAGTTCGGCGTTGTAATCGGCCAGCGCCTGATCCTCAGCGCGGTCAGGGGCGGTGAATTCCGGATCCTCACCTTCGACGCGGCACTGGCGCGCCTCGGCGACGATGGTCTCTTCCTCAGACATTTCAGCGGAGCCCGCCATGGCTTCCAGAATGTCATTGACCTGAGCTTCGCTCTCGCTCAGCGCCTCTTCGCCGCTCGCATCAGCGGCGGGCTCTTCGGCGGACGGCGCGCCACAGGCGGCAAGGCCCAGGCTGACGAGCGCGGCGGTGGTCAAAAGCGCAATACGGTTCATGGTGAACTCCCCTAAGTCCTCACGCGCCGAGGGGCGCAGAGTGTCAGGCCTGGCCTGAACGCGAACGGCGCGAGCTTATCAGGCCCGCGCCGCGCGTCGAGGGGGGTGTATGGCTTCAGTCGAGCTCTAACACATCAGTGAAGAACAGGGTTTCCGCCGCCCGCTGGAAATCCCGGTTGGATTTCTTGCGGAAGCCATGGCCTTCGTCCATCGCCAGCAAGTACCACGGGTCTCCGCCGGCCTCGCGCACCGCGCTCAGGATCTGCTCGGCCTCGGACGCCGGAACGCGCGGATCATTGGCGCCCTGGATGATGAAGAGCGGCGCCGTGATGCGATCCGCCTGATTGGCGGGGCTGATCTCCTGCAAGAAGGCGTACATTTCAGGATCGCGTTCATCACCGTATTCAGCCCGGCGCAGATCGCGGCGGTAGCCATTGGTGTTCTCCAGGAAGGTCACAAAGTTGGAAATCCCGACAATGTTGACCCCGCCCGCCAAGCGATCAGAATAGTGCACCAGGCTGGCGAGCACCATGTAACCGCCATAGGATCCGCCATAAACCAGCACCCGGTCGCTATCGAGTTCGGGCTGTTCTGCGACCCAGTCCAGCAGCGCCCCGATATCGCGCACGGAATCCTCACGCTTCATGCCGTTGTCCAGAGCGACATATTCATTGCCGTAACCGGCCGAGCCCCGCACATTCGGAGCAATCACGGACACGCCCAGCTCATTGACCCAGTACTGGATCGTGGAGCTGAAACCGGGCCGCTCCTGGCTTTCCGGACCGCCATGAATGTCGATGATCACCGGACGCGGACCCTCACCGGGCGCCGCATAATAAAAGGCCGGGACCTCGAGACCGTCAAAGCTGGTGAACTCGATCAACTCAGGCGTGACGAAGGAGTCCGTGTCCAGGCCGCCCACTTCAGACTGGGTCCAGCGGGTCAGTTCGCCGGTCTCAAGCGTGTAGGTCCAGGCGTCGCCGGGCGATTGCGCGCTGACATGGGAGAAGCCCAGACGGGCGTCATCCGCGTCAAACTGCAGCCCGCCGATCAAGCCCAGCGGCAGATCCGGGGTCGGCAACGTTTCACCGCTGACCGGGTTGATGATGTGCAGCTCGGAATTGCCGCCATTATTGAGCACATAGGCCAGCGTTTCCCCGTCAGTGGAGAGGTCCATGCCGCTGACATCCCAGCCATGGTCGGGCGTGACCTGTCGCATGGCGTTATCGGCCAGATTGATCTCCACAACCCGGCGGAATTCGCCGCCCTCGTCCGTGACAACATACAGGCTGTCGCCATCAGGCGTGAAAACCGCGCCGCCATAGGCCACATCGGCGTCCGGATTGACCTCGGTCAAGTCGCCCGAAGCCACGTCCAGCACATAGAGGTCTGCATGGGTGATCGAATAATAGCGCAGGATCAGCAGCTGCTCGCCATCGGCGGACCAGTCCACCGGGATCATCAGGCCTTCGCCCTCAAGCGCGACGCGCAAGGACGCCGGGTCGGACGGGTCTGCAATCAGGATGTCGGAATCCGGATCGCCATCCACTTGCCGATACCAGGCGATCTGGGCGCCGTCGTCAGACCAGTTGAGCCCGCCATTGCGCGTCTCGGCTTCGGTGAAGCGAGTGTATTGCGCGGTTTCAGGGTCAAACAGATAGCCCTGGAAGAACTCGTCGCCGCCAATATCCTTGGTGAAGACGAACTGGCTACCGCCCGGGCGCACATTGGCGCCGCCGGTTCGCTCGGAGAAGAACGTGACCTGCCGGCGCATGCCCATGGGCTCCGCCACATGGTGGATCTGGCTGGTCTCGCCGAACCGGGTGGTGATGTAAACGCCGCCATCAGGCGCGAAATCTGAAAACCCGGCAGAGCGCGTATTGGCGTATTGCTGGAGACGCTCTTGCACCGATGCAGGAATATCGGGGATGTTCTCCATGACCAGATTGCCCTGGGTCACACGCCCGTCTTGCTGAGCCGCGCTCAGACCGGCCGTACACAACGCCATGAGACAGGCGCTCGCGATCAGATGTTTCATCATACTCTCCCCATCAAACTCGTGCAGGATGATCAGTCTGCGCTGATATCATCCCCGAGTGAACTATGTCCGGAACCACAGACCCGGACACTGCATCAGTCTTCGGTGTCTTCAGACATCCCCTGCGGAAGAATGGTGACCCGATAAGCCTCTGAAGGCTTGAGCGAGTCCGCGGCCAGCGCCACCAGCTCATCCACCGTCACGGCGCGATAATCATCTTGCACCGAACGGATATGGTCGAGAATTTCGGGACGCATCTGCGACCGCGCCAGGGCGTTCACCCAGAACGGATTGCGCTCGAGATTCTCTTCCAGGCTTTCAAGGATCGGCTGACGTGCGCGCTGCAGCTCATCCTCGGTGATGTCGCCGCCGGCCATGGCCAGAGAGATCTCGTCGGCGATGGCGTACATGCGATCAATCTCGGACACATTCACGTCCAGACCGACCCAGAAGAAGCCATAGCCTTCCGAAACGCGCGATTGCTGGCTGGAGACGATGGCGGAATAGGTCGCCCCTTCCTGCTCCCGGAACCGGTCGATCGCCTTGAGGTTATAGACAGCGCGCATGAGGTCATAGGCCCGGCGCTGGCGCGGATCGATACCGTCCGTGGTCGGGTAATACACGTTCGCCATGCCTTGATAGTCCTGACCGTTGAAGGTCACGATCTCGGGCTGGTCCGTCGCTTCCGGGAAGCGGATTTGCGCATTCTCCTCATAAGCGGGCCAGCTGGCGTCACGATCATCAAGGGCGCCGAAGGTTCGAGCCACCACGTCGATGGCGCGCTCGGTGGTTACGTCGCCGGTGATGGTGATCTCGATCGGCGCGCTGTTCAACGCCGGCTCCAGCATGGTGCGGGCATGCTCCATGGTGAAGGCGCTGACTTCCTCAGCCGTCGGGAACCCCCAGCGCGGATCGCCGCTGCGCAGCATGCGCCCCACCCGATTTACCGCCACCTGAACCGCTTGCGCATTCTGGCCCCGGCGGATTTCCTCAGCAATGGCGCGGAACTGGCTGAGCCCGTCCTCACGCCAGCCCGGAGCGGTCATGAACGCTGCGAGCACCTGCATCTGAAGCTCAAAATCGGTGGGCGTCGTCGCGTTGGCGAAGGAGAAGGTGTCAGCCCCCACATTCAGACCATAGCCCACCGAGCGGCCAGCCAGCAGGCGTTGCAGCTCGTCGCGATCATGGGCTTCCAGCCCGCCGCCGCCAAACACGGCGCCCAGAATGGTGCCCGCCGCCGGGCTGGGCTGCGGGGTGAGATCCCCCGCACCGAAATCCACACGGACGCGGATCACATTGTCTTCAAAATCCGTGGTTTTGACGTTCAGACGCACGCCGTTGTCAAACACGATCTGGTCAACGCCCAGATCCTCGACCCGATCTGTGCGGATCACCTCGCCCGCGGGGCCGAACTCGGTGTAGGCGAACTCCACAGAGCCGGCGTCTTCAACCGGTTCCACAGGTTCGGCGGACGCAGCGAGCCAGGCTTCGCGCACGGCTGCTTCACCGTCCGCCAGATCCTGATTGACGGCCACCATCACCATGGGCGGCGACGCTTTCCAGATGGTGTTAAAGGCGTCTTCCACAGCCTCCAGCGTGATGCGGTCTTCCTGCGCTTCAAAGCGCGCCAGCGCATCCTGGGGGGAGGAAAACACCTGGCCTTCAATCCAGCTTGACCACAGGCCGTCCGCCAGATCGCCGCTTTCGCGCGTATCCGCCTGATCCACGGCGTTACGCAGGCTGGTGCGCACATTGGCCAGCTGCTCGTCGAGCTCGGCCTGCGTGAAGCCATACTCCTGCGCGCGACGCAGCTCCTGTTCCAGAACCGCCACGCCTTCGCGCCAGCGCGTCGGGCTTGAGACGGCGAACAGGCCCGCCTTGTTCACAAGACCAAATTCATTGCCATACGAGAGGCTGGCCTGCACCAGGGGCGAGGCGCCGCGATTGATCTCGCTCTGCAGCCGGCGTTGAACGATGGCCCCGCCCAAACGGCGCAACAAATCCTCAAAGCGGGCGGCCTTGGTGTCAAAGGCGGCGGAGCCGGGCTCCATCACATCCACCGTAATCAGGGTGAACACGTCCGGATCGTAGAAAAAGCCAAAGGCGGGGTCTTGCGGATCGTCGACCGTGCCGATGTCAGGGTCCGGCGCCGCCGGATTCGGTTGCTCCCAGTTGGCGAAACTCTCAACGGACTCCACGTCCAGCCCAGCCAGCTCAATGGCGAAACCGTTACGGATTTTGTCTTCCACCAGGTCCGCATCCACGTCCCCGACGACGACCAGCATGCCGCGTTCAGGCGTGTAAAAGTCGCGGTAATAGGCTTCCAGCCGTTCCGCCGGCGCGGTCTCGATCACCTCCACCGTGCCGATGGCGTCACGCTCGGTGATGATCGTGTCGGGATACAAGAAGGTGTAATAGGCGTTGAAAAAGCGGCGGATCGGCGTGTTGCGGAAGCGCTCTTCGCCCAGAATGACGCCGCGCTCGCGATCAATCGCATCGCTGTCGAACACCATTTCCGACGCGGTCTCCCGCAACAGGAACAGGCCCACATTCAGCATGTCTTCGGAATTGCTGGGCAGGTCCAGCTGATAGCCCACCACTTCGCGGCCCGTGAAGGCGTTGGTGTCAGGTCCGAACGCCAGGCCATAACGCTCAAGAAGGGGCACCATCTCGCCTTCGGGCACATGAGTGGTGCCGTTGAAGGCCATGTGTTCGATGAAGTGCGCCAGACCGCGCTGGTCTTCCTCTTCAGCCAGCGAGCCTACATCAAACACCAGACGCAGTGCCGCCGTGCCGGTCGGGGTGTCGTTTTCCAGAATGGCGTAGCGCAATCCGTTCTCAAGCACGCCATAGCGCACATCAGACTGCGCAGCGATGTCGCTGGCTTCATGCGGAAAGCTCGCTGCTTCAAAAGCGGCGGCAAGTTTCGCGTGATCTTCTGCGCGCTCCGGCGCCCCGCGATCCGAGCAAGCCCACAACGCCATAGCGGCGATTGGGGTCAGACACCAGGCGAGACCGCGTGAGTGGAGCTTTACCATGATCAGGAACCTCAGATTCGGGCATATGCCAATTAGGGCGAAAATAAGGACAGCGCGATCACTGGCAAATGAATTCCCGTTAAACGCTGGGATTCATCTCATACAGCGACTTATTTGATCGGATCGTGCTCGGCCACCCAATGGCCCGGCGTCACTTCGATCAGCTGCGGGCGGTATTGTTCAGCATCCGGATCATCAATCAGCTTGGACTTCATGAATCGCAGCTGGGCGCGGCTGTCGAGCGGGCTGGGGAGATCCCCCGTCAACTCCAGACGTTCGCGGTTCTTCTCGATTTCCGGATCGGGGATCGGCACCGCGCTGATCAGGGCCTGGGTGTAAGGGTGACGGGCGTCGGTATAAATCGACTCACGGTCCGCCAGTTCAACAATGCGGCCCAGATACAGCACCATCACCCGGTGAGACACCTCGCGCACGACCGAGAGGTCATGGGAAATGAACAGCATGGACAGCCCGAAATCCTTCTGAAGCCCGATCAGCAGCTCGATGATCTGCGCCTGAATGGACACGTCGAGCGCAGACACCGCCTCGTCGCAGATCACCAGCTTGGGCTTGAGGATCATGGCGCGGGCGATCCCGACGCGTTGGTTCTGGCCGCCGGACAATTCATGCGGATAGCGATTGATCATGTTGGGATCGAGGCCGACCCGCTCCATCATCGCTTTCACCTCGACCTCACGCTCCTTGGACGACATGCCCTTGCGGAACGTCAGCATGGGTTCGGCAATGGAGGCGCCAATGCTCATGCGCGGGTTCAGCGACGCCAGCGGGTCCTGGAAGACGATCTGCAGGTCTTCGCGCGCATCGCGCAGCTCTTTGGGTTTGAGCGACAAGAGGTCCTTGCCGATCCAGCTCACCGAGCCTGCGCTGGACGGCACCAGGCGTAGAACAGCGCGCGCCAGGGTGGACTTGCCGCACCCGGACTCACCCACAATGCCCAGGGTTTCGCCCTCTTTCAGCTCAAAGCTGACCCCGTCGACGGCTTTCAAGGGCTTGGTCTTCGGGAACAGACCGCCCCCGACAACGACCGGGAAATGCACTTTGACGTCATCAGCCACCAACAGCGCCTTGTCATCGCCAATGGCTTCATGCGGCGGCAAGGCTTCATGGCCGGGTTTGTCGGGCTGGTCGATGCGCGGCATCGCGTCCAGCAGCATCTGGGTGTAGGCGTGCGAGGGAGCGTTGAAGATGTCATAGACATCGCCGCCTTCCACATACTCGCCGTGCTTCATGACCTGAACCCTGTCTGCCATGCGCGCCACGACGCCCATGTCATGGGTGATCAGCGCGATCGCAGCGCCGGTCTCCGCCTTCAGCTCATCCATAATGTCCAGAACCTGGGCCTGAACGGTGACGTCGAGCGCGGTCGTCGGCTCATCCGCGATCAAAAGATCCGGCTCACACAGCATCGCCATGGCGATCATCACGCGCTGGCGCATGCCGCCCGACAGCTCGTGGGGAAATTGCTTGAGACGTCGCGCGGCTTCGGGAATACGCACCCGCTCAAGCCAGTCGAGGCAGCGCTTGGTGGCGGCGTCGCCACGCAGATCCGTGTGGATCTTCAGCACCTCCTCAAGCTGGGCGCCCACCCGCATGTGCGGGGTCAGCGAGGTCAGCGGGTCCTGGAAAATCATCGTCATGGATTTGCCGCGCACCGCATTGAGCTTGGAGGGCGGCAGGTTCAGGATGTCCTGACCCGCGTATTTGATCGAGCCTTCCGCTTTGCCGTTGGAGGCCAGAAGCCCCATGGCCGCCAGGAAGGTCTGGCTCTTGCCTGACCCGGATTCGCCCACAACGGCGAGACATTCGCCTCGCGAGATTTCCAGATTAATTCCGCGTACGGCGTGCACGACGCCATCGGGCGTATCAAAACGCACATTAAGGTCGGATACCTGAAAGATCGGCGCAGCTTTGGCAGTCAAGACACGGGCTCCAGAGGCAGAGACTTCTATCGAAAGTCCTGCACAATAGCTGCTGCGCGTCTCAACGCCAGCGCGCTCGGCGCCGCTCAAACCAGCGGCGCCGCGCCCTGATCCGGCGAAGGGTCAGTCCTGCGCCTTTTTCTCCTCGATGATCAGGTCCATGGAGACGGTGAAGCGCTCATCCGGCGACGGGACCGAGGCGACGCCCGCCGGCGCAGTTTCCGCCCGAACGATTTCACCTGCGCTGGTGACGGCCATCAGGTCTTGAGCCGTCTCGCCGATCAGCGCGGCGACCGAGCCGGCGCCCTGCCCTGAAATCGTCAGCGTGTTCGCCGCGGTCTTCATCGACACCTGCGCTTCAGACTTCACCTTGCGGGCGGCCGCGAGGATCTGGACGAACGCTTCGCCTTCCGCGGCGAACACACCTGACGGCGCCTGATCATCCGCTTTGGGCCACATGCCGCGCGCGTGAACCGTGGAGGGCGCGCCCTCGCGGTCCCCGATCAGAACCTCATAGAGCGCGTCAGTGACATAAGGGATGAACGGCGCGAACAGGCGGATCAGGGCGTCGGTCGCATGCCAGAGCGTATGCACCGCCGAGATTTCCTCGGCATTGGGCTCGCCTTCAAACCGGGTGCGTCGTTTGACGATTTCCAGATAATTGTCGCAATAGGTGCGCCAGAAAAAGTCCTCGATGTCACGCTGCGCGGCCGCGTACTCGTAGTTCTCGAACGCCTGAGTGGCCTTGGCGATGGTCTGGGACAACTCGCCCAAAAGCCATTGATCGAGCGGATGGCTGATCTGTCCGCTCTCAATATCCGCTTTCGGCGTCGTCGGCTTCAAGGCGCCCGCGGCGTCAGCGGCCTCAAGGCTCATTGCGGCGAGCTTGGAAGCGTTCCACAGCTTGGTGACCAGACGCTTGCCCTGTTTGAGGGTGTTAGGAGACATCGCCGTGTCTTGGCCGAGGCGCGAGGTGCCGGTCCAGTAGCGCACCGGGTCCGAGCCATATTCGTCGAGCAATTTGATCGGATCGATCACATTGCCCTTGGATTTCGACATTTTCGAGCCGTCGCTCGCCAGGCACCACCCCGAGATGGCGATGTTGGACCACGGGACCTTGTTCTCGTGATGGAGCGCCTTGACGATGGTGTAGAACGCCCAGGTGCGGATAATCTCGTGCGCTTGCGGACGCAGCGCCATCGGGAACTGACGCCGGTGCGCCTCGATATCGAGCGCATAGTCTTCATTGATCGAACGGGTGTTGAGCTGCGGACTGACCGACGAGGTCGCCCAGGTGTCCATCACATCGCGCTCGCCCTCGACCTCGTGGGCCTCATAGCCCTCTGGCAGGTCGGTCGTGGGATCCACCGGCAGCTGGTCTTTGGACGGGATCAGGATCTTGCCTTCCTCGCCCGGACGCTTGGAATACCAGACGGGAAGCGGCACGCCGAAATGGCGCTGGCGCGAGATCGACCAATCCCATTTCAGCCCGTCCACCCACGACTCAAAGCGCTGGCGCATATACTCGGGACGCCAGGTGATCTCGCGGCCCTTCTCAAGGATCTGTGCCTTGAAATCGAGCGTGCGGATAAACCATTGCGGGGTGACGATAATCTCAAGCGGCGCGCCGGAGCGTTCGGCGATCGGGATCACCTGGTGGGTGGCTTCCTGCTTGATCACCAGATCTTTTTCGATCAGCCGCTCAAGGATGGCCTCCTTGGCTTTGGCGGCCTTCAGCCCCGCCAGCGCCGCCATGGTCTCTTTCGCGCTTTCAAGATCCAGGCACGGCCAGTCTTCGGTGCCGAGCGGCAGCGCATCAATCATCTTGCCGGCCTGATCGATGACCAGCCTCAGCGGCAGCTTGTGGGTGCGGTACCACTGGATGTCGGTGACATCGCCGAACGTACAGCACATCACGATGCCGGTGCCCTTTTCAGGGTCCACCGTGTCTTCGGCGAAGATCTCGACCGGCACGTTATAGAGCGGGCTGATGGCGCGCTTGCCGATCAGCTCCGCTGCACGCGGGTGATCCGGATGGATCATCAGGCCGCCGCACGCGCCGATCAGTTCAGGGCGCGTGGTGGCGATGATCGCCGGCTCGAGCCCGCCGCCTTCGATCTCGAACGGGATATAGTTGAGCTTGCCTTCGCGCTCGGTCTCTTCCACCTCGGCCTGCGCAATCGCGGTGCGGTCCGCCGGGTCCCACAGGGTCGGCTCCAGACGGCGCTCTAGAAGGCCTTTATGGAACAGATCCAGGAAGGACATCTGGCTGACGGTGCGGCTCTCGTCAGAAATGGTCTGGTATTCGCGGCTCCAGTCCACAGAGAGCGCCAGACGCGAGAACAGGTCGCGGAATTGCTGCTCGTAAGGCGGGATCACCTCCTTGCACAGCGCCACGAAATCCTCACGCGACATGGTCCCGCCGCGCACTTTCTTCACCTTTTCCACCAGACGCTCGGTGGGCAGGCCGTTATCATCCCAGCCGATCGGATAAAGCACATTGCGGCCGCTCATCCGCATATAGCGCGCCATGATGTCGGTCTGGGTATAGGAATAGACATGGCCCACATGCAGCGCGCCCGACACGGTCGGCGGCGGCGTGTCGATCACATAATCACTGTCCGCCGGCGCGCTCGGATCCCAGACAAAGGCGTCGTCCTCGGCCCAGCGGGCGCGCAGGGCGGCTTCAGAGGCTTTGGCGTCATACTTGTTGGGAAACGGTTTCATGTGCGGACCGATATGTCTGATGAGAAAGCGGAAGGGAGGCTGGTCTTAGACGATTTTTTGCTGACGCAAAAGACGAGCACAGCTAGCGTGGCGCCACAACCAATCAGGCTTGCTGCGGTCGCCCTTGTGAATGCATGGGCGACGCAAAGAGGCGCAGATGACTTACGATTTTATCCAGACCCTTCGCGACGGCGCCGTGCTGACCATCCGTATGAACCGGCCTGATGCGATGAATGCGCTGATCCCGCCCATGCTCGAAGAGCTGATCGACGCTTTTCACCGCGCTGAACACGCCAACGGCCCATCCGTCATCATCGTTGAAGGCGCAGGCCGTGCGTTCAGCGCCGGGGTGGATCTGAAAGTGCTCTCCAGCGCGCAACCCAAGGCGGGCCGGGTCGGGTCTGTGTTTGACGAACCCGCCAGCCGGGTGATGCAGGCGGTGCGCGCCAGCTCCAAACCCGTGATCGCCAAAGTCCATGGCGCCTGCTTCACCGGGGCGCTGGAATTCGCCCTGCATTGTGATTTCATCCACACGACGCATGACACAAAATTCGGCGACACCCACGCCAAATTCGCCATTCGCCCCACTTGGGGAATGAGCCAGACCCTGGTGGATGCGGTGGGGCTGCGCCGCGCCAAGGAAATCTCCTACTCCGCGCGCACGTTCAGCGGGGCGGACGCCGCCGCCTGGGGCCTCGCCAACGCCAGTCATGACAGCCAGGACGCGCTGGACGACGCCGTCGCCTCACTGGCCAAGGACATAGCGTCAAACGATCCCGCGACCGTCGCCGCCTACAAGACACTGCACGCCATCGCGGAAACCCATGACGTGCCGGCCGGCATCGCGGCGGAAGGCGCCAAGGACTTTCCCGACATCACCGACACGCTCAATCGGATTGGCGGCTTTCTGCGGGTGGTGAAGTAGGGGGCTCGTCCCGTTAAGCTTGGCTTGTCCCGCAGCATCCAATTCCCCTCTTTCCCGGCGCAGGCCGGGATCCAGAGCCGAAAGTGCAGCGCTAGATGATCTCTGGGTCCCCGCCTTCGCGGGGAAAGAGAGTGAGGGGTAAGGGGCAATCAGAAACACACGTCATTCAACGGTTTATCCGGTGAATCCATGCCGTGACCTGTGATCTAACCAACCGGCATAGGTCCCCCGGACCAGCCGGGGGATGACATGTTTGAGGCGATAGCAATCGTCATCCTGACGAAAGTCAGGACCCAGGGGATCACCGAGCGCCAATGGGTCCCGGATCAGGTCCGGGATGACGATTTCGAGGGATGATACTGAATTCCCACAGCGACAACCCGGGACCTCCCTCTGCGAAAAGCGCCTTATCCTGATGGAGGCCCCGGCTCGGCGCTGCGCTGGGCCGGGGTTTCACCCCACCCTAAACCATCAGCGCCTGTTCCAGATCGGCGAGAATGTCGTCGGCGTCCTCCAGCCCGACCGACAAACGGACCAGCCCGTCTGAAATGCCGTGCAGCGCGCGCTCTTCAGGGCTGTAGGCTGAATGGGTCATGGAGGCCGGATGCTGGATCAGGGTTTCCGCATCGCCCAGGCTGACCGCGCGCAGCGCCAGTCTCATGGCGTTCATCATCTTGACGCCGGCCTCATAGCCGCCCTCAAGCTCGAACGCGATCATGCCGCCGAAATGGCGCATCTGGGCCTTGGCGAGCGCGTATTGAGGGCCGTCTTCCAGCCCCGGATAGGCCACGGTCCGCACCTGGGGGTGCGCATTGAGCCAGCGCGCCACGGCCAGACCGGTCTGACTATGGCGTTCCATGCGCAGGGACAGGGTTTTCAACCCGCGCAGGATCAGCATGGCGTTGAACGGCGACAAGGCCGCGCCCGTCATGTCTTTCAGGCCATAAAGCCGCACCCGCTCCATGACGTCCTGAGCACCCACTGCGATCCCGGCCACCAGATCGCCATGACCGCCGAGATACTTGGTGGCGGAATGGACCACCACATCGGCGCCCAGCTCAATCGGCCGGGTGATCAACGGCGTGGCGTAGGTGTTGTCGACCACGGTCAGCACGTCATGAGCGCGCGCGACCGCTGACACTGCGGCGATGTCCACCAAGGTCATGGTGGGGTTGGCGGGGGTCTCGAAATAGACAACGCGGGTCTTGTCGCTGAACGCGGCGATCACCGCATCGATATCGCTCATATCCACATGGCGCACCGTGATTCCGAACCGGGCCAGCCCATGGTTCAGAAACGAAAAGGTGCAGCCATACAAAGCCTTGTCGGCAAGGATTTCATCGCCCGGCTCCAGAAGGCTCCAGAGCACGGACGTGATCGCGCCCATGCCCGAACCAAAGCTGACGCCCGCCGCCGCGCCTTCGAGATCGGCGATGCGGCGCTCGAGAAGGTCGAGCGTCGGGTTGGAGATCCGAGTGTAGAAATGGGCGGGTTGCTCGCCGGAAAACGCCGCGCCGGCTTCCTCCACCGTGTCAAAGGCGAAGGTTGAAGACAGATGCAGCGGCGGGACCAGCGCGCCCCCTTCCTGGGCCGGCTCATACCCCGCATGAATGGCGCGGGTGGAAAAACCGGGTTGGCGAATGATTGGCGCTGATCCGTCCACGATGGTGTCCTCCCTGATTGACACCGTGGCAGACTACAGGGCAAGGACAAGCAGAGGCTTGCCATTTCAGCCTCAAACTGTGTTCAAATTGGCAGATTATGCTAACATGCGCCCATGGACAGCACAGATCGACGTCTTCTCACAGCGCTCCAGCAAGATGGACGCATCAGCAATCAGGCCTTGGCTGACCAGATCGGCCTGTCGCCCTCGCCCTGCTTGAGGCGCGTGCGGGGGTTGGAGGAATGCGGGCTGATCATCGGCTATGCGGCGCTTCTGGACCGCGCCAAGGCGGGCCTTCCGATCACCGCTTTCCTGCGGATCAAGCTGGCGAACCATGCCCCCGCCACAGTCAGCGGCTTTGAGAAGGCGATCTTGCGGCTCGATGAGGTGCTGGAATGCCACCTCACCTCGGGAGCGGAAGATTATCTGCTTCAAGTCGTGGTCGACAGCCAGGCCGGGTATGAGCGTTTCATGCGCGAGCGGCTGCATCCGGTGCCCGGCATCGCCGCGATTGAAACCAGCTTCGCCTTCGGCACGGTCAAGCGGACAACGGCGCTGCCGCTGGACTGAGCCCTCAGACAGGCTCCAGCACCACAAGCCGGCATTTGTGGACGTGATAGTCCGCCTCATCCGCCTCGCGGATCTTCACCTTGCCGGATGCTTCCAGCGCCTTGAGATGGGTCGGGTATTGATCTTCGTCCCAGACATCCTCATGCACGGTCGCGACAATGCTGCCGCCCGGACGCGTGATGCGCACCAGCTCGTCAAAGCCTTTCGGCCCCACATGGGCGTGGGTGAACGCGCCCACGCAAATGATCGCGTCATAGGCGTTGTCAGGATAGTCGAGCGTTTCGGTCATGTCCGCCTCGCGCAGGTCTTCATAGACCTCCTTGCGACGGGCCAGGCTCAGCATGTCGGGGGACAGGTCCATGCCGTCTATGTGGACATAGCCGCGCTTGCTCAGCTCAAGACCGGCGAGCCCGGTCCCGCAGCCGGCGTCCAGAATCCGGATGGCGGTGTCGGGATGGAGCGCACGGAGTTTGTCGCTGGCCACGGCCGGCGCCACATAGCCCATGCCGTCCACCGTATCTTTGTCATAGTTCTCCGCCCAATCCTTATAAGCATCTCGACACTCTTCAGGATCGCCACTCAAGTTGTAAATCCGGTCAAGAATCTCATTTTCAGATTTCACGGGTCTTTCTCCAGCAGCTTTGAAGTCCATTACTTATACCCGGAACCGAAGCCGGAATCCAATTCATGCGCTTAACCACTATGTCTAAATCGATTTTTCAAAATCCAGAATTTTTATATGAATTTTTCTTTTCAGATTGCACCGTGTATTCGAACAACTTGACGGGCGCGCATATGAAACGGGGCGCATCCTGATCTGGGAGGGTGACAGCGTCCCGGCCCTCCGCTAACGGCTAGGGCATGTCCGCACCGCTCCTGACCCTCACCGACACCCGCCTCACTTTCGGGGCCACGCCCCTGCTCACCGGCGCCGATCTGATCGTGCGCGAGAATGAGCGCATCGGCCTTGTGGGCCGGAACGGCTCGGGCAAATCCTCGTTCCTGAAAATCGCGGCCGGGATCATAGAGGCGGATAGCGGCGAGCGCTTCGTGCATCCCGGCTCCACCCTGCGCTATCTGCCGCAAGAGCCTGACCTCACAGGTTATGACAGCGTCATCGCCTATATCCGCGATGGTCTGGCGCCCGGGGACGACGCCTATCGCGCAGACTATCTGGCCGAGCATCTGGGTCTGGATCCCGAAGCGGATCCGGCGAACCTGTCAGGTGGCGAAGCGCGCCGGGCCGCGCTGGCGCGGACGCTGGCGCCCCAGCCCGACATCCTGCTTCTGGACGAGCCGACCAACCATCTTGATCTGCCTGCGATTGAATGGCTCGAAGGCGAGCTGAACGCCCATCGCGGCGCGCTGGTTCTGATCAGCCATGACCGGCGCTTTCTGGAGAACCTGACCCGCCAGACCCTTTGGATTGATCGCGGGACAACCCGGCGGCTCGATCGCGGCTTTGCGCACTTTGAAAGCTGGCGCGACGAGGTGTTTGAGGCCGAAGAGCTGGAGCGTCACAAGCTGGAACGCCAGATCGCCCGCGAGGAAGACTGGATGCGCTATGGCGTCACCGCCCGCCGCAAACGCAATGTGCGCCGGGTCGGCGAGCTGCAAGCCATGAAGTCCGATCTTAAGAATTGGCGCGGCCCGCAAGGCGCCGCCAGCCTGTCGGTCAGCGAGGCGGACCGCTCTGGCAAGCTGGTGATCGAGGCCGAGCATATCAGCAAAGCCTATGACGGACGCCCGATCTTCACAGACCTGTCCATCAAGGTCGCCCGCGGCGACCGGATCGCCCTTGTGGGCCCCAATGGCGCGGGCAAGACCACGCTGATCAAGGTGCTGACGGGGCAGATCGACCCTGATGCAGGCACGGTGAAGCTGGGAACCAATCTTGAGATCGCGAGCCTCGACCAGCGCCGCGCAGCGCTAAAACCCGATTGGACCGTCACTGAAGCCATCGCGCCGGGCGGCGGCGAACGCATCGAGGTCGCGGGCAAGACCAAGCATGTCCAAGCCTATATGAAGGATTTCCTGTTCAGCCCTGAACAGGCTCGCACGCCGGTGCACGCCCTGTCTGGCGGTGAACGCGCCCGACTGATGCTGGCGCGAGCCTTGGCGCTGCCGTCCAATCTTCTGGTGCTGGATGAGCCGACCAATGATCTTGATCTTGAGACGCTCGATCTTCTGGAAGAGCTGATCGGGGACTATAACGGCACCGCGCTTTTGGTCAGTCACGATCGCGATTTCATCGACCGCACCGCCACCCTGACCATCGCTTGGGAATCTGATGGCGTCTGGCAGGTCTATGCCGGCGGCTATTCCGACATGATCGACCAGCGCGGCGAAGGCGTGAAAGCGCGCAAAGCCGAAGAGAAAGCCGCCCGCGCCAGCAAGGCGAAGACCGACAAACCCAAACCCAAATCCAGCGGCAAGCTGAGCTTCAAGGACAAGCACGCGCTTGAAACCCTGCCCGGCGAAATCGAACAGATCGAAACGAAACTGGCCCAGCTCGAAACCGAGCTGGCGGACGCAACCTTGTTCATGAAAAACCCCGAGCGCTTCAACGCCGCCACAAAAGAACACGCCAGTCTCACCGACGACAAAGCCGCCAAGGAAGAGCGCTGGCTGGAGCTGGAAATGCTCCGCGAAGAGATCGAGGACGGCTGAGACCGCGCGAAACTCGCAAAGCGCGCCCGCGGCGTCATACACATGCCACATCTCTTCCCCCGCGCAGGCGGGGGCCCAGAGCCGGATGCGCTGCCATCCGGTCTGACCAGCAACCATCGCGACGCCTGTGAGCGTCCCTCTCCCATCTCTGAGGGGAGAGGACAGGTGAGGGGTGAGCGGATATTGATTTCTCAAGCGCTCTGCAAGCTGAAGCGCACCCCCTCACCCAACCTCTCCCCCTTGTCTAAGGAGGAGAGGGGAAACCATGACTTACCCCAGCTTGATCGTCATGGCGGCAGCAGCGTCGAAATTGCCCTCGATCAGCGCGTCATAGGCTTTGAGCGCCCCTTCGCCGCCCGCAAGCTCCTGCTCTTCAAACAGACTTTGACCCGCTTTAACAAAGCTCATCCAGGCCGCGCCAAAGCGGCGGGCGAATTCCTCGCCGCCCCAGGCTTTCATCCGGTCGCGCACATGATCGGGCGCAAAGAAGAACACCGGTTTCGGCCCCGGCATGGCGCCGGGCGGCGCCGAGTTCTCCCAATGGGCGCCGCCCACGCGGATATTGCCAATGAGAGCATCTGCGAGCGTCTCATGGATGGCCATGTTCACCTTGGAATCGCCGGCGAAATCCACCACCAGACGACGCGGCTCTGGTTTGAACCCTTTGATCTCGTCATAGGTGCTGACCACATCATAATAGCCAGTGCGCTCGACAAAGCCCTTGTTCCGCGCCGAGGTCAGCGCCTCGATTTTCACGCCTTCGGGAGGGTCAGCATGCAGCAGATGCGCGAGCGCCAGCGCTGTCTTGGAGGAAGCGCTTGTCAGGGTGATCTGGCCTGCGCCCAGACAGTCATGATCACGCAAATGCAGGTCAATCAGAAAGGAAGTGATAAACAGCGGCTGCAGCACCATTTGCGCGGCTTCGCGCTCGGGCGCATAGCCCGGATCGCCTGCGCAGCGCACATAACGGTTATAGGCGCCCGGCAGGTCCGCGCGATGGGGTGAGACTTCCTGAAACGACCCGGGCTTCACGGAATCCACGGTCAGGACGACTTCGTCCGCCGCCGGCCAATAGCCATAGACCCGCTCGCCCACGTCAAGCCCGGACGCTTTGCTCTCCGTCACATCGGCGAAACCCCAGACCGGCAGGCGGCCTGTGCCGTCTTCGGCGGGGAAGAAATCCCAATAGCGCATGGGCGCGCCGAACGCGGCGTAGGTGATATTGTTCGCCGTCAGTGCAAAACGCTTGATCGCCAGCCGCGCCTGCCCGTCGCTCAGCGGCTGCGGCTGGGTTTCCACCAGCTTGGCGTCAGAAATATCAGCTTTATTGATGGCCAGGGCCCAACCCATGACGTCCTCCCCAATTTGCACGGACGGTGATCCGCCTCATCGCCTGTTAGTTAAGCACTAATGTTCCAGAAAGTCTGTGGGTCTGTCACCCTTTGACCAAAGACGCAACACAGCCGGGTCCGCCGGCTTAAGCGCAGAGGGATATTCAATGCCGGGAACGGCGGACAGCAGATCCGTGATGACCGCCAACCGCGCCGCGCGTTTGTCATCGGCCTTCACCACACGCCAGGGCGCAGCGTCGCCTGTGGCGGCCAGCATGGCGTTGCGCGCCTCGGAATACGCGTCGAACATCTCCAGCGCCACAGCGTCGATGGGCGAGATTTTCCAGGTTTTCAGAGGGTCGGTCTTGCGCGCGTCCAACCGCTGCGCCTGTTCGCTGCGGGAGAGGTCGAGATAATATTTGAGCACAATCAGCTCATCATCCACCAGCAAGGTTTCAAACGGGTCCACATCGCGCAGAAAGCGCACATATTCCTGCTCGGAGCAAAACCCCATCACCCGTTCGACCCCGGCGCGGTTATACCAGGACCGGTTGAACAGAACCATTTCGCCCTGTGACGGCAAATGATTGACCCAGCGCTGGAAATACCAGCTCGCCCGATCCCGGTCAGACGGCTTGCCCAAGGCGACCACGCGGGTTTCACGCGGCGATTGATGCTGCACGATGCGCTTGATCACACCATCTTTGCCAGCGGCGTCGCGCCCCTCGAAAATCACCAGGAGCTTGCGGTTATCCGCAATCAGATGACGCTGCAGCGCCACCAGATTGACCTGAAGCTCGTAGAGCCGAGCTTTGTATAAATCCTTGTCCATGGCGCGAGCTTGGCGCGTTTATCGCCATGCGCCAAGCCTACTCCGCCGCCTGGCGGAAGGGCTCCTTGGCGTCAAACACCTGATCACCCGCCGTGCCAAAGCGCACATGGCCGTCCGCCAGCTTGCCAAAGCGGATCGCCAGCATGTCCTGGATATAGTTTTGATAGGTCCGCCAGGGCGTCGACGCCCCCTGACGCGGCAGAGTGGGCAAGGCGCGCTGAACATACCCTGAGGAGAAATCCAGAAGCGGCAAGGTCTCAAGATCGGCCGGCGGAACCGGGACCACATAATCAAGATTGCGCGTCTTCATATGGTTGATCAAACGGCACACACGCTCCGCCGTCAGATCCACTTTCAGCGTCCAGGACGCATTGGTGTAGCCAAAGGCCAAGGCCGCATTGGGCACGCCTGACAGCATCATGCCGCGATAGGTGACATGCTCGGGCGCGTTGAAAGTCTCGCCATCCACGCTGATGTCGATGCCCCCGCCCACCAGCATATCAAGACCGGTGGCGGGAATGATCAGATCCGCTTCCAGCGTTTCACCCGATTTGAGCGCGATGCCGGTCTCTGTGAAGCGCTCGATCTGATCGGTGACGATGTCGGCCGCGCCCGATTTCAGAACATCGAAGAAATCGCCTTCCGGCGCCAGACAGAAACGTTGATCCCAGGGGCGATAGCTGGGTGAGAAATGCTTCTCGACATCAAAGTCTTCGCCCAGCTCATCCTGGATCGCTTTGAGAACGCCCTTTTTCACCCAGTCCGGCCAGCGCCGCGACATCTGGAAGATCAAGATGGCCTGCAGCACATTCTTGATCCGTGTCAGCCCATAGGCGGCTTTCGATGGCAGGATCTTGCGCAGGAAATCCGCTGTCTTGTCCACCGAGGGCCGGGCCGCGACATAGCTTGGCGAGCGCTGCAGCATGGTGACATGGGCCGCCTTCTCCGCCATGGAGGGCACCAGCGTGATCGCCGTCGCGCCCGACCCGATCACCACCACGCGCTTGCCCGAATAGTCATACGCTTCAGGCCAGAGCTGAGGGTGGATGATGTCGCCCTTGAAATCCGCCATGCCGGGAAAGTCCGGCATATAGCCGCGCTCATAGCGGTAATACCCCGAGCACAGCACCATGAATTTCGAGCGAAACCGCTTGATCTCGTTTGAGCCGTCGACCGCGACTTCCAGCGTCCAGCGTGCGTCCTCGGTGCTCCAGTGCGCGCCGACCACCTTATGGCCATACCGGATATGTTGGGAAATGCCCGCCTGTTCCGCCGTGTCCTTGACATAGTTGCGGATGGAGGGGCCGTCGGCGAACACCTTGCCGTCCGTCCAGGGGCGGAAGGCATAGCCAAACGTATACATGTCGCTGTCAGACCGGATGCCCGGATAGCGGAACAAATCCCAGGTGCCGCCCAACGACTCGCGCGATTCAAGGATCAGATAGGACTGGTCCGGGCAGCGATGCTGCAGATGCCACGCTGTTCCGACGCCAGACAGGCCAGCGCCGACAATCAGCACATCAAGTTCCGCCTCGACGGGCGTCGAAAGGGTTGCAGACATTTATTCCTCCCCGGCGGCTTCGCCGCTCATTAGACGGGTAGTGAACACCGTTCACCCCCTGTCTGCAAGGGGTATCGTTCTCAAGCCGCGCAATCGGTCTGCGTCAGGATCTGATCTTCCAGTTCATCCCGCCAATTGCTCAGCGCCTGCGCCGCCCGGCAGATCTGCGCCGCGTTCAGCGCTGGATCAGAGCTGAGATCTGATAACAGCAAAGCCAGGCTGTCTCTCCCGTCCATGAGCTCAGGCGATGGCGCGTCAAAGCGCATCAGCTCGGGGTCAGCGGACCAGCGGGGCCAGTCCGGCCCGCCCGCGGCGCCCGGATCGCCCTCTCGCGCGAACGCCGCCCAATACGCGCCCATGCTGGCCGCCAACGCGTCCCGGCGGTCTTCATTTCTGCGGTTGAAGAGCGCCCGGTCCAACTGTCCGAAGAAGTCAAAATGGTTGAAGACAAACGGAATTTCCATCGCATGGGCCGCGCCGAAAATTGTCGACAAATCCATGGTCAGAAGTCGCCCGCCCTCGTCCCAGTCAAAGCGGTAAGCCCAGATCGCGTCATGGCCTGCGCCCGACATGCGCGCGGCCGCCTGATCGACCGCCAGAATGCGCCAGAGCCGCGACTGGTAATGGCTCAACCGGTCATAATAGGCCCTGTCCCGAATCGAAATCAGCAGACCAAAGCGCCGTCGGGTCAGGTCATCATTGAGCGCATTGAACAGCTTCATTTCATCGCGGTTCGTGCCGGTGATCACGGGCACGGCGTTGAACGTGTCCAAGCTGTCGAACGCACTCGCCAGACCCTCACGCGGCAAGCTCACCCCGTCTGCGATCACGCGCGGCAGCTCAGCGCGCGGGTCGCCCAGATTATAGGCGTCAAAAACGGTCTGCAGCGACAGGGCGCGCAAATCCTGATCGCCACCCGCCGCTCGCATACGATCCGCTGCAGGTATCGCGCTGTTAACGTCGCCAATCCGAGCCTCATCCAGCGGAACACTGTCAAAGAAGCCCGATTGCACGATGGCGCGGTGAAACAGGCCCGACGCCAGTGGTGAGGCCAGCAGCGCCGCAACATTCTGGCCGCCCGCGCTTTCACCAAAGATCGTCACATTCTCCGGATCGCCGCCGAACTGCGCGATCTCTTCATGTATCCAGTTGAGGGCTGCGATCTGGTCCAGCAGCGCAAAATTGGCGCCCTGGCCCTCATCAATGTCGGGATGCGCGAAGAAGCCGAGCGGTCCCAGGCGGTATTGAACCACCACCACGACAACGCCTTGCTCCTGCGCCAACTTTGAGCCGTCATACTGGCTGGCGTAACCCCAGGTGTTTGATCCGCCATGGATCCACATCATCACCGGGAGCCCCGCTGCGCCAGACTCAGCAGACGCAGGCGCATAGACATCAAGTTTCAGACAGTCTTCTGCGCCAAGAAGCGCGCCCACTGGCAGGCCGGTGGTTTCCGTACTCAGACGATTGACGATCTGCGGACAAGGCTCAGGGTGGCTGACCGCCTGGAAGAGGTCGTCACGGGACAGCGCCGGTTGCGGCGCGCGCCAGCGATTGTCGCCGGCTGTCGATTGCGCATAGGGCACGCCCAACCAGGTCGGAGCGCCGTTCTCACTGAAAAATCCGACCACAGGGCCTGAAGAGAGCCGTCTTTGGGTGTCAGGATCCGGCTCTGGCGCGGGCTCGACACTTGTACAGGCAGACATCACGAACACTGCGGACAGAGCCGCCGCCAGTTTCAACCCAAAACGCATGAACACTCTCCCCGACACGTCTTTGCCGGACTGTGTCCCGGCTGGGACCCAGCAGCAAGCCATGAATGAAAAAAGGGCGCGTCCGCGTCCGGACGCGCCCTTCATGGGACAGGCGTCAGGCCCTCTCTACCAGGCGCCCGTCCAGGTCAGGTCAATGCGCACGCTGCGGCCCGCTTCCGAGACGCCCGCAAAGACGCGCTCATAGTCTTCGTCAAAGACGTTATCGACGCCGAGATTGATGCGCAGCGGCTGATCCGCCAGCGGCGTCCAGGCCGTGTACAGATCCAGCACAGCATAGCCGTCACGCGCCTCAGAGGCCTTGTTCGATTTGTCAAAATCAGCCGCAAAGGCCACCCGGCCACCCAGAGTGAGACGCTGAGGTTCGAACGTGTAGCGCGCGTTCACGAACCCCATCACAGGCTGTAGCGCGCCCAGCGGCTCGCCTGTCGCCTTGTCCTCGCCATCCACTTCAAAGACCGAGCCGGACAGCTCGAACGCCCCCACCGAATAGGCCGCCGCGATTTCGAAACCCTCGAGCTCCGCTGCCGCCAGGTTTTCCGAGAAGGTGGTCCCCGCCGAGCAGGGCTGGAAGGGCGGCGCAAAGCAGGTCGGGTTGAACGCGAAATCCACATTGAGATTGATCAGGTCTTCCGCTTCGGTCTGGAACCAGGCGCCCTTGACCTCAAACCGGTCATCGCTCGTGAACAGCCCCTGACGGCTGAAGGCGGCGCCGATTTCGAAAGTTTCGGTTTGCTCGGGCTTGAGGTCCGGATTGGCGATGAAGCTGTTGGTGATGAAGACCGGCGCGCCCAGGATCGGATGCGGCAAGGAGAAGTGGGTGTCGCTGAGATACAGCTCATTCAGGGACGGCGCGCGGAACGCCTCGGCCCAGCTGCCGAACAGGCGCAAATTGTCATTGGGCGCCCAGGTCGCGGCGATGCGCGGAGAGACCGCTTCATCGTCATTGCTGTCGGCCTGGTCTGACTCGCTCTCAAATTGGTCAAAGCGCACGCCGGGCAGAACAATCAGCTCACCCGCCGCGCCCAGATCGAGCGTGCTTTCAAGCTGCGCCCAGACACCGGTGAAGCGTGTGGAGCCGGACGGCACGCCGCCGCGCTGGCCGTTTGGAGTGGCGGAATCCGTCCCCTCCTGCTCGTCCTCATACCATTCCGCCCCGGTAACGAGCGCCATGTCGAGCCCGGCTAAGGCGAACTCGGCGCGGTTCTCCGCCCTGATGCCGGTAGTGGTCAGATCGCGCTCGATGAAGCGGTTGATGCTCTCATCGGTTTCATCCACCGCGCCGATATTGTGATAGAGCGTCGTCTCAAGATTGATCAGCGGGTTAGACGGGGCAAAACTCAGCGTCGCGCGCAGGCTGTCAGAGGACACGTCCTTGTTCATCAGGGGGTTAAAGCTGTTCACGCCCGCCGCGCCCTGACCGTTATTGGGCTCGACGCTGTCATTGCGGAAGCTCAACCAGCCTAATTCCAGCTCAAGGGCGTCGCTGATATCCCACTCGCCGCCCAGAAGGCCGGAGACGATATCATCCTCAACCGTCAGGGCGTCGCCCGAACCCAACTCGATATCGCCGGACTGGCGCAGGCTGAGCGCGGCTACGCCCTCAAAGATTCCAGTTTCGCCGACCAGCGCCACCGAGCCGCGGCTTTCTTCATTGACAGAGCGATAGCCCGCCGAAGCGCGCACGCCAAAGCGTTGACCGTCATCCAGAAGATCGTCGGCTTCGAGGGTTTCAAAGGCGATCACGCCGCCGGCAGCCCCCGATCCATACAAGGAGGAGGCGGAGCCGCGCACGCTTTCCACCCGCCCCAGCAAGGCGGGGTCCAGAAACAAGACGCCGTCATGGGCGCTGTTGAAGTTCTGACGGGCGCCGTCAATCAGCAAGGTGACGTTTTCCCGGCCCAAGCCGCGCAGGCTCAAGGTCTGCCCGGTCCGGCGCGGCCCGCCCGACACTTCCAGCGCAGGAATGTCTTCCAGCAATTCAATCAGGTCGGTGGGGCGGTTCTCGTCCAGGGTCTCCAGCGAGATAGCGCTGGTCAGGCCCGGATAGTCAAAATTGGTCAGCTGGGTGCGCGTGGCGGTGACCACGATCACATCACTGGCTTCAGCGCCGGGCCCGGCGTCAGCTTCGGCCAGAGCCGGCGCCGTCAGCGCCAGAAGTGAGACGCTTGCCGCCAGCCAGCTGCGCCCGTCGGATTTGAAAATCATTGATGTCATGTCTCGCCCCTGATTGCGAACCGTTCTCATTTGCGTGACTGAATGGCGCAGATCATTTGCGATTGCAAGTAAGAATCTTTCGCACTATGCAGATGGCAGATTGGCGATATACGCCCGACCACCATCCGCTCGCCGTCTGCAGCGGCGGCCCAGACAGGGGAAACAGATGACCAAACTCCGCTTCATGACGTTCGCCACCGCCAGCCTGGCCGCGCTATCGCTGAGCGCCTGCGCCAGCACCGCCACACAGCACAGCGCGCCCCTGACTGGCGGGTCGCAGACATACACCCATGGGCAGAGCCACCCCGCCGCTGACAGGGAAGCGGACCGTCAGGCGATCCTCGCCATGGCGGGCGAGTACGAGGTGACGTTCGATTTCACCGAATTCCTGCCCATCACAGACGGCTATGAGCTGGCCGACCCCAAGGTCACGCCCGCACGCGAGGTCGTGTATGTGATCACCGATGAGGGCGACTTCATTTCGCTGCAGCACTTGCTGCTCGTCGGTGATCTCGAAGACCCGTTCGTGGTCAAGCACTGGCGTCAGGACTGGGCCTATGAGCCGTCTCGCTTGATGGCCTATCAAGGCTTCGGCGAGTGGACGATGGACGTTCTGAGCCCGGATCAGTCGCGCGGCGCCTGGTCGCAAACCGTCTACCAGGTCGATGACAGCCCCCGCTATGCCGGCATTGCGCGCTGGGAGCACGCAGACGCGGCCTCCACCTGGGAGCCGGCGCGCAGCTGGCGGCCTTTGCCCCGCCGCGACGCCACCACGCGCGATGATTACGATGTCATCGAGGCCGTGAACCGGCACACAATTCTCGCCTGGGGCTGGACCCACGAGCAGGACAATTCAAAGCTCGTCCTGCGGGATGGCGCCGCGCGCGAACTGGTGCGCGAGCACGGCATCAACACCTATCGCCGCTTTGACCTTGAAGGCGATCACGCCGCACAAACCTATTGGGACAGCACGCAAGACTATTGGGCCGATGTGCGTGCGGTCTGGGACGAGATTTTACAGACCGCCGATCGTTTCACCGCTGTGGACGATGTGGATGGCACACTGCTCTACATGCCGCTCCTCAATGAAGGCCAGGCCGTGCTGGATGGCGAGCAAGATGCGGAGACCGCTTTCAGCCACGCTGCAGAAGTGATGGAAGCGCAAATCCGTGTGGACGGGGCCCCGCTCGAGCTGGAGTAGCTCCGAGTTATAGGGGTCCCCGGGTCAAGCCCGAGGACCGAGAGCGTAAAGCCAAAACCTCTCGGCCTTCGGACTTGATCCGGAGGCCCATACCGTCCCTACAAAAAAGCCCCGGCGGAACCGCCGGGGCTTTCTTCATTGATGATACAGAGGTTATCCCAGCTTGGGCACGTTCACGAGCTTCACCCGGCCCGACTTCTTGTCGCGCACCACGATGACGCGGTTCATGTCAACGCCGTCGATCGGCTTGCCCATCTCGGCGAGGCGCGCCAGAGACGCGTCGCGTACGGTCTGGTCATCCGCATCCGGAGCGAGGGTGATGGTGGCGCGGCGCTTGCCGCCTTCCTGCACCACGACCTCAATCTCCTCAATTGCGGCGTCCAGATCGGCCTCGTTGGCGGTCGGCCATTGGGCGTCAAAAACGGACGGAGTGTGACCGGCCTTCTCCCACAGCTCTTCCGCCATGAAGGGCGCAAACGGCGCGAGCACGGTGATGAACTGATCCAGCACGGCTTTGCTGACCGGCTGGCCTTCCACCGCATTGAGGAATTTCATCAACTCGGCGATGCCGGTGTTGAGACGCAGATTGTCGAGGTCTTCGGTGACCGCGAGCACCAGCTTGGTGAGCGCCAGGCTCACCGGCTTGCTTTCTTCAGAGGCCGGGTTGGCGAGGCCTTCTGTGGCGAACCGCCAGACACGGCGCAGGAATTTCAGCGCGCTTGAAACCTTCTCGGTCTCCCATTCGCGCATCGCTTCCACCGGGCCCATGAACATCATATGGACGCGGAAGGCGTCCGCCCCGAAACGCTCCACAACATCGTCAGGCGTGACGACATTGTGCAGAGATTTCGACATTTTCGCGCCGACCCGCTCGACCACATCGCCAGAGGGTTCGTGCACGAAGGTTCCGTCCTCGCGTTCGACCACTTCATCGACCGGCAGAATGATTCCGCGATCATTCTTGAAGGCGTGGCTCGTGAGAAGGCCCTGGTTCACCAGCTTCTGGAAGGGCTCCTTGGTGGAGACAAGCCCCAGATCAAACAGCACTTTATGCCAGAAGCGCGCATAGAGAAGGTGCAGCGTCGCATGTTCGGCGCCGCCCACATAAAGGTCCACCATGCCCCAGGCTTTTTCGAGCTCGGGATCGACCATGGCCTTGTTATTCTTGGGGTCCTTGAAGCGCAGATAATACCAGCACGAGCCCGCCCATTGCGGCATGGTGTTGGTGTCCCGGCGGCCCTTCATCCCGGTGACGGGATCAGTGACCTCAACCCAGTCCTCGGCGCGGGCCAGGGGGGATTCCCCGTGGCCGGTCGGCTTGTAGGTGTCGATATGCGGCAAGGCCAGCGGCAGCTGGTCCTCAGGCACGGTGGTGCGGGTGCCGTCTTCCCAATGGATGATCGGGATCGGCTCGCCCCAATAGCGCTGACGCGCGAAAATCCAGTCGCGCAGATTATAGCTGATCACCCGCTGGCCGACGCCCTGAGCTTCCAGATGATCAGCGACCGCTTCCCGCGCCTCGCGCCAGCGTACACCGGCCTGATAGAGCCCAGAATCGCCGGGCGCCGCCAGCATGACGCCATCCTCGGTCCAGCAGGCCTGTCCGGCCAGCACAGCCTCGCGCTCAGGCGCATCGGCGCCCGGATCAATCACGGGTGCAATGTCGAGACCATAGGTATTGGCGAACGCGAAATCGCGCTCGTCATGGGCCGGAACGCCCATCACCGCGCCAGTGCCGTAATCAGGCAGCACATAATCAGCGACGAAGATCGGCACGGCGCGGCCCGTCACCGGGTTGATCGCCATGGCGCCCGTCGGCGCGCCGGTCTTCTCGGCGTCCTTGGTGCGATCAAGATCGGATTTGCGCGCGGCCTCGTCGCGGTAGGCGTTCACAGCCGCCTTCTGCTCAGGGCTTGTCAGCTGATCGACCAGCTCATGCTCCGGCGCCACGGCCAGAAAGGTCACCCCGCCCAGCGTATCGACGCGCGTGGTGAAGGTTTCCACCTCAAGGTCAGAGCCTTGCACCTTGAAGCGCAATTGCACGCCTTCAGAGCGGCCGATCCAGTTGCGCTGGGAATCCTTGATGCCTTCCGGCCAGTCGAGCCCTTCAAGATCATTGATCAGACGCTCGGCATAGGCGGTGATGCGCATCTTCACCTGTTTGAGCGGGACACGGATGACCTCATAGCCCTGCTCGGACTTGCCGTCGAAGACCTCTTCATTGGCGAGAATCGTCCCGAGCTCGGCGCACCAGTTCACCGGCGCAGTCTCGTAATACACAAGCCGGCGCGCGTCCTGGTACTCCTGAACCGCCAGCTTGCCCTGCGCTTCGACCTCGGCCGGGATCGGCAGCGCGTCCATGGGACGGGCTTTCTGGGCGTCATGATCGTACCAGGCGTTATAGAGCCGGGAGAAGATGAACTGGGTCCAGTGGTAATAGTCCGGGCTGGAGGTCTGGATCTCGCGATCCCAGTCATACCCCAGGCCCAGAAGGTCCATCTGGCGCTTGTAATTGGCGATATTGGCCTGGGTGGAGACTTCCGGATGCACGCCCGTCTTCATGGCGTAGCGTTCAGCCGGAAGACCAAAGCTGTCCCACCCCATCGGGTGCAGCACTTTGTAGCCCGCCATCCGCTTATAGCGCGCCACAATGTCCGTAGACAGATAACCCACCGGGTGACCCACATGAAGGCCTGCGCCCGACGGATAGGGGAACATGTCGAGCACGTAAAACGTCTTGTCGCCCGGCTTGGGATCCGGCGTTTTCATGGTGCGGTTCTGATGCCAGTACGCGCGCCATTTGGCCTCAAGGGCGTTGAATTCGTATGCGGTCTGTTCGGTCATCAATTATCGTCCCGGACGGCTTAGGCCGCCGCTTTCTCTACACTGATGCGCACCGCATCGCCCTGAATATCGGTCTCGCTGACAAAGCCCGCGCCCGTCTCGGTCGACAGGCTGACAGCAAGGGTTTCATCGCGAATGAAGTCGCCATGCGCCGCAATCGCCGCCGCCACGGCGTCACCACCGGAAACGCCCAGCGCGATACGGTCAGACACGTCTAGCCCCGCCTCCTTGCGCGCAGTCTGAATGGCGCGGATGAGATCGCGCGCCAACCCTTCCCGCGCCTGGTCTTCATCCACAGACGTGTCGAGCACGATGGCGCCCGTGCCTGCGAACGGTTCAGCGTCAGAGCCCTCATCGGTGACCACGCGCATGGTGAACTCTTCAGCGGCCAGGGTCTGGCCCGCCACGCTTGCGGTGCCGTCATCATTGAGAGTGAACTCACCCGAGCGCGACGCCGCCATCACGTCTTTCATGGCCTTGCCCAGGCGCTTGCCGATGCGCGGATCGGGTTTCAGCTCCACCCGGCCATAGGCATCGAGATCGGTGGAGGTGGCCACGGCGCGCACATTCACCTCATCCCGGATCAGATCCGCGAACGGCTCCAGCGCTGCGCTGTCCGCATGCACGATGGTCAGGGTTTTGAGCGGCAGGCGCACACGCAGACGGGAGCGTTCCCGCACGGCCAAAGCCGCCGAACACGCGTCGCGCACCAGATCCATCGAGCGCACCAGCGCGTGGTCAGAGGGGAACTCCTCCGCCTTGGGCCAGAGCGCCAGATGCACCGAGCGGTCGCCCGTCAGCGCCTTGTAGACTTTTTCAGACACGATCGGCAGCAGTGGCGCGAGCACGCGGCAAACCTTCACCAGCACTGTGTAGAGCGTATCAAAGGCGGCGTTCTTGGCCGCCTCGTCTTCCGAGCCCCAGAACCGCGCGCGCGAGCGGCGGATATACCAGTTGGTCAAGGCGTCGAAAAAGGCCGTCGCTTCCTTGCAGGCGCGCGGCACGTCATAGCCCTCAAGCGCCGCCTCGACCGCGCTGGCCAGCTCTCCGGTCTTGGTGAGGATATACCGATCCAGCGGATCATCCGCAGACGTGATGATCTGCGGCTCACGGTCTTCGAGATTGGCGTAGAGCGAGAAGAAGGAATAGGCGTTCAGCAGCGGCGCAATGGCTTCACGCTGGACGCTCGCGATCTCGCGGCCTTCTTTCGGCACCAGAAGGTCGCCCCCGGTCAGCACCGGCGAAGAGATCAGGAACCAGCGCATCACGTCCGAGCCGTACTGGTCAAAGAACTCCATCGGGTCGGGATAATTGCGCAGGCGCTTGGACAGCTTCTGGCGGTTCTCGTCGAGCACCACGCCGTGACAGATCGCGTTCTTGAACGGCGGCCGGTCAAACAGCATCGTCGAGAGCACCATTAGCGTATAGAACCAGCCGCGCGTCTGGGCGACATACTCCACGATGAAGTCCGCCGGGAAGTTCGCCTCGAACCAGTCCTTGTTCTCGAACGGATAATGGACCTGGGAATACGGCATGGAGCCGGAATCAAACCAGACGTCAAACACGTCCTCGACACGGCGCATCGTGGACTTGCCGGTGGGATCATCCGGGTTCGGACGGGTCAGCTCGTCGATATAGGGCCGGTGCAGGTCGGTGACCTTGACGCCGAACTCCGCCTCCAGTTCCTCGATAGAGCCATAGACGTCGACACGCGGATAGTTCGGATCATCCGACACCCAGACCGGGATCGGCGTGCCCCAGAAGCGTGAGCGGGAGATGTTCCAGTCCTGCGCGCCCGCGAGCCAGTTGCCGAAAATGCCGTCCTTGACGTGAGCTGGGGACCAGTTGATCTGCTGGTTGAGCTCCACCATGCGCTCGCGGAAGTCCGACACCTTCAGATACCAGCTATCCACCGCCTTGTAGATCAGCGGTTCGTCCGTGCGCCAACAATGGGGATAGTTGTGGTCATAGGTGTCATGGCGGAAGAGTTTGCCTTCTTCCTTCATGCGCTGGATGATCGGCTTGTTGGCGTCAAACACCAGCAAGCCTTCATAATCCGGCACTTGCGCGGTATAGCGGCCCGCCTGATCGACCGGCACGACGACGGCGATGCCCGCCTTGCGGCAGGCGTTCAAATCGTCCTCGCCAAAGCCCGGCGCCATGTGAACGATGCCGGTGCCGTCCTCATCGACCACAAAGTCTTCCAGAAGGATCTGGTGGGCGTTTTCCCAGCCGACAAAATAGTCAAAGGGAGGGTGGTATTTGAGACCCGCCAGCTCTGACCCCTTCACCGTGCCGACCTGCTCGGCGCCCTCAAGCTGCTTTTTGTATTTCTCCAGTCCGTTCACGGACAGAATGAAGCGCTCCTCGCCCTTCTGCATGATGGCGTAAGTGATGTCTGCGCCTGCCGCACAGGCGAGGTTGGAGGGCAGGGTCCAGGGCGTGGTGGTCCAGATCAGGATCTTCGCGCCCGACAGCTCGCCCTGGCCCTCTTTCAGCTCAAAGCCGATGGTGACGGCGGGGTCGGTGCGGTTGCGGTAGGAATTATCGAGACGGGTCTCAAAGTTCGACAGCGGGGATTCCACGGCCCAGGAATAGGGCACGACGCGGTAATCCTTGTAGACGAGGCCCTTCTCCCAGAGCTGTTTGAACGCCCACAGCGCGCTTTCCATGAAGCTGGTGTCGAGGGTTTTGTAATCGTTCTCGAAATCGACCCAGCGCGCCGAACGGGTGACATAATCTTCCCATTCGCCCGCATATTTCATCACGCCCGCGCGCGCAGCGGCGTTGAACTTGTCGATGCCCATTTCCAGAACGGCCTTGCGCCCGGAAATGCCAAGATCTTTCTCTGCGGACAGCTCAGCGGGCAGGCCGTGCGTGTCCCAACCAAAGCGGCGCTCGACGCGCTTGCCCTTCATGGTCTGAAAACGCGGGATCACGTCTTTGGCGAAACCCGTCAGCAAATGCCCATAGTGCGGCAAGCCATTGGCGAAGGGCGGGCCGTCATAAAACACAAACTGGTCGTCTTCGGGGCGCTCGTCGATGGAGGCCTGAAAGGTGCCGTCCGCTTTCCAGTAAGCGAGAATATCTGAATCGATCTTGGGCAGCTCCGACGGTCCGGGAACCGTAGGGAAACGGCGCTCGGTTGCGCCTTCAGCCTTCTGGGCGTCGCTCTTGGTCGCGTCGGCCATATCAATCCTCGTCTCACATGTTTCTGACGGCTTCCCCACGCCTTCATATCAGCGCGTCTTGCGACAATGCCATTCACGGAGGAAACCCTGCACCAGACAAGTGCAGTCAACATGCGGCGGTACCCCTTGCGCGGCCAAGGGTCAAGGCGCAGGCACGCTAAAGCGCGGCGAGACCCTGTTCGAGGTCCGCCCAAAGGTCGGCCGGCGCTTCAAGACCCACCGACAAACGTACCAGCCCGTCGGAGACGCCCGCCTCTCGCCGCGCTTCAGGCGTCATGGCGGCATGGGTCATGGTCGCTGGGATGGCGCACAGGCTTTCCACCCCGCCCAGAGACTGGGCCAGGATGAACAGCTCAAGCGATTGCACAAACTGGCGCGCAGCCGCTTCACCCCCCTCAAGCTCAAGGCTCATCAACGGGCCGAACCCGTCTTGCTGGGCCTTGGCGATGGCATGACCGGGATGCCTCTCAAGGCCGGGATAATCCACCCGCACCACATTGGGGTGCGCGTCGAGCCTTTTGGCGAGTTCCAGGGCGCTCTCAGACTGGGCTTTCGCCCGCACCGGCAGGGTGCGCAGTCCGCGCATGGCCAGAAAGGCGTCAAACGCCCCGCCCACCGCGCCCGCCGCGTTGGCCCACCAGCCAAGACGCTCCACATGGTCGGGGTCCGCGGCGCAAACCACCCCGCCCACCATGTCGGAATGTCCGTTGATGATCTTGGTGAGCGAGCTGACCACCAGATCGGCGCCCAGCGCGATGGGACGTTGCAGGGCGGGCGACAACACGGTGTTGTCCACCACCGCCAGCGCCCCCGCCGCCTTCGCCCGCACGCAGGCCGTCTGAAGGTCGGTCACACGCAGACGCGGATTGGACGGGGTCTCGAAAAACACCAGATCCGCGCCGTCCCAGAGCGCCCCTTCCAGCGCGGCGTCATCGGTGCAGTCCACATAAACAAGGTCAAATCCACGCTGCTGGCTGCGCGCATCCATCAGGCGCCGCGTGCCGCCATAGCAATCATGGGCGCAGAGGATGCGCGCCCCGTTGGGCAGCAGATTGAGCACCAGATCAATCGCCGCCATTCCCGAACTGGCCACCACCGCGCCGGAGGCCCCTTCCAGCGCTGCAAGGGCGGCGGCCAGTTCCGCCCGACCGGGTTGGCCAGTGCGGGCATAGTCAAACGCGCCGGGCTGGGCGGGATCGGCCCGCCGATAGGCGCTGGACAGCTGTATGGGCGCGACCACAGCGCCATGACCGGGATCACAATTGATCCCGGCGCGCACCGCACGCGTGCGAAATTCAGTCATCCCGCCCCTCCAGAAACGCATTCACGAGAGCCGCCTCTTTCAGGAACCCGTCATGCCCATAAAGGCTGTCGCGAACGATCAGCTGCGCCTCACACCCTGTCAGGGCGTCATGCGTCGCCTGAATTTGAGCCAGCGGCGCCAGCGTGTCTGAGGAAAACGCCAATAAGCGCACCGGGCAGCGTATCTGCGACAGATCGGGGGCGGCGGCCTCCATGGACGCCAAGCGTGACAGGAAACGTTCGGGCGTAACGGTGCGGGCGTATTCAGACCCGCGCGCCGCCAGATAGGCTTCAACCCCGCCCGGCTCGCCGTCCGGACCGAAGCGCTCAGCAAATTCGTCAGCGGTGCGATAGGTGGTCATGGCGAGCCGCCGGGCGATGTCGACACCACGCGCGCCCTGTCCGGCGTCGATGGCGAGTTTGAGGATTTCACGCTGGATCGACCGCAACCCTTGAGTCATCGGATGCACGCCCGCACTGGCGCATAGAAGGTCGAGCCGGGTGACCCGATCGGGCGCCAAGGTCGCCAGCATCAGCCCCACCGTGCCGCCATAGCTGGCGCCGACCAGTGAAAACCGCTCGATCCCGGCGGCGTCCGCCAGCATCAGCACCGCCGCCGCCTGATCCTCAACGCTGGGAAAAGGCTCGGCGGCGTCGTCCAGAAAGTCCATCGACACCAAACGGCGCCGGGTCGGGTCCAGCGCGCCGCCAGGCGCGGCCACGCCCGGCCACCAGCCCGGCCCGTCTTCATCCTCGACCAGTCGGCGATCCGCAGAAATCCCGCCCAGAACAAGGGTGGCGGCCCCATCAGCCGGACCGACCACCCGACCGCGCACATCCGACCATCCCCCGCCATTGGGACGCTCAAAACCGCAGCTATACTCCTGTACACACCAATGAGAGGGTCGACATCGTCCGGTCTCTGACGCTAGCGCCGTCATGAGCGTTGGGCTTTCAGAAGCCGGTTGAGATCGCCGATCAGACTGCCGGCGGTCGGCAGACGCCCCGCGCCCTTGCCCGCCACGATCACTTCTGCGCCGCGTTCAGGCAACAAGACGACCACATTACCCTCCGCCCGCGCCCGCGAGAGCGGATCATTGAGGGGCAGAGCCTCCAGCCGAACCTGCGCGCTGACGCCTGACGCCGTGCGCGACAAACATCCGATCTGGCGGATGCGGCGACCCTCCAGTCGCGCCGCTTCCAGCACATGGGCGGGCAGATCCCGGATCGAGGCTGTGGGAATTGCGGCGGGGTCAAGCACGACGCCCCAAGCTTCCCGGGCGATCAGGACGAGCTTGTTGGCGGCGTCGAGACCATCAAGGTCCGCGCTCGGATCGGCTTCAGCAAAGCCCGCCTCTTGCGCTTCCTTGACGGATGCCGCGAGACTGCGCCCCGAGGCTAGACGGTCGAGCACGAAATTGGACGTGCCGTTCAAGACGCCCCGCACCCGGCCGACTTTGACGCCGCCGGCCAGCAGACGCGCCACAGTTTCCAGAACCGGCGCGCCACCGCCGACGGCCGACGAACACGCAAAGGTCCGACCCGCCGCATAGGTTCTGGCGACCAGATCCGGACGGCGTGCAGCCACATCCTTGTTGGCGGTCACCACATGACAGCCCTTGTTCACCGCGCGCTCAACCAGCGCTTCGGCCTCCGCCCCGCCGGGCAGCGCTTCGATCACCAGCTCTGGCTCAAGCGCGAATATCGCGTCCGCATCAGTGAAGACCGGAAACCCTGAAACGCCTTCGGGACGCGGAGTGCGGGTGAGAATGCCCAATAGCTCAATTCCGTCCGGCAAGCGCTCGATCACGCCGCCGCCCACCACGCCGCAGCCCAGCATGATCGCGCGCATGCGACGCACCGGCGGATGGGTCGGTGAGGACTGTACGGGGCGATCAAGCAGGGCCGGATAGGTCATGATGCTCTCCTAGGGTCTCTTTCGCGCCGGACGAAAAACCGGAGCGGAACAAGCCAGAGAGCGGTGCGTCGAGATGGTCCAAGTCGGACGGGGGGATGTCTGGTTCAAACAATCTCGACGCTTCGCTTTAGCCGCACTTATTCCGCGCCCGCAAGCTGAAGCTCAAATCGGCGCAAATGTGGATATAAGGATATCTTTATATCCGGTCAAGCGCTTTCTTACATGGCATGTCCGCCATGGGACACCAGCGTCCAGACCGCCAAGGCAATCAGCGCACCGCCCGCCACAAGCCGTAGCCAGAGCGCGCGCGCCAGACGACGCAGCGCTTCGGCGCCGAGGCCCAGCGCAAACAGGGCCGGCACGGTGCCCAGTCCAAAGCCCAGCATCACAAGCCCGCCTTGCACGGGCGATCCCGTAAGCCCGGCATAGAAGGTCATCAGATAGATCATGGCGCAGGGCATCAGCCCCCAGACCAGGCCCAGACCGATCGGACCAAAACGGTGCAGATGATGCAGGCGCTTGGTGACCGGGGCGGCGAGCCGCGCACCGAGCCGGCCAACCTCGCCGCCAAAGATCGGGATCTCCATGACCGAGAAGCCTGCCGCGACCAGAACCAGAGCTGACAGATAGCGCGCCACATCATGGAAGGCCGCCGGCGGACGGGAGGCTTGCAGCCCCCAGCCTATGGCGCCTGCAATGACGCCCAACACCAGATACAGGCTGATACGGGCAAGCTGGGCCTGCAGCAGGCGCGACGCCCGCACTCCTGTCCTGGCTTCCCCGCCGCCTGACCCCAGCGCGATAACCGCTGCGACGCCGCCACACATGGCCAGGCAATGGGCGCTGGTGGACAGGCCGGCGATCAGACCCGCCAGGAAATCAATCTCGACACGGCCGCCCAGAAGCGGGCCCACATCCATGCCGGGGTGTGTCAACATGTCGCCTCCTCCAGGCCTTGTCTTACAGCGCGCCGCAAAACCCTTGAAATACTATGGGAAACAAGGTGATCTCGACGCAGCGGACTTTATGGCGGGCCGCGCAGAAAAGGTGCTGAGGCATATTGCCATAGTTTCATCTTCTTCATTTCCCCGCCAAGAGAGTTTCGGACATTGCCTACATCAGGGAGGGGCGAAATGACCGCGCACGCGGACCGACCCAAAACCGGCTTAGACGCCAACGCTATGATTGTCGGCGGCATATTGCTGCTTGGCGCCTTATGGTCGCTGTTCGCAGCCGCCAATGGCGCAGACGCGAATATGAGACTTCACGCCTGGGTGATCGGGGCCAGCTTCGTGCTGGGCCTGTTCGGCATGGTGGGCGTGTACTCAAACGGAGGGGTTGAGCGCGACCCTGCCGAATACAACGAAAACATCGTCAAGTACGGCGTCATCGCCTCCATGTTCTGGGCGATTGTCGGACTTCTGGTCGGCGTGGTCATCGCCTCGCAACTGGCCTGGCCGGCGCTGCTGTCCTGGGACGCCATCCCGGAACTCAATTTCGGGCGTCTGCGTCCGCTGCACACCAGCGCCGTGATCTTCGCCTTCGGGGGCAATGTGCTGATCGCCACGAGTTTCTATGTGGTCCAGCGCACCACCCGCGCCCGCCTTGCCGGCGGCGTCTGGCCCTGGTTTGTGTTCTGGGGCTATCAGATGTTCATCGTGGTCGCGGCAACGGGCTATCTGCTGGGCATCACCCAGTCAAAAGAGTACGCCGAGCCGGAATGGTACGCCGATCTGTGGCTGACCATCGTCTGGGTGGCGTATCTGCTGGTCTTCCTGGGCACGCTGGCCAAGCGTAAAGAGCCGCATATCTATGTAGCGAACTGGTTCTATCTGGCCTTCATCGTGACCATCGCCTTGCTGCACGTGGTCAACAATCTGGCCATGCCGGTCTCCTTCCTGGGCTCGCGCTCCTATTCCGCCTTCTCGGGCGTGCAGGACGCCCTGACCCAGTGGTGGTACGGCCACAACGCCGTGGGCTTCTTCCTGACCGCCGGCTTCCTGGCGATCATGTACTACTTCATTCCCAAGCGGGCTGAGCGGCCGGTCTATTCCTACCGTCTGTCGATCATCCACTTCTGGGCGCTGATCTTCATCTATATCTGGGCCGGTCCCCACCACCTGCACTATACGGCGCTGCCGGAATGGGCGCAGACGCTGGGCATGACCTTCTCGATCATGCTGTGGATGCCGTCCTGGGGCGGGATGATCAACGGCCTGATGACCCTGTCAGGGGCATGGGACAAGCTGCGCACCGATCCGGTGATCCGCATGCTGGTGGTGTCCGTCGCGTTTTACGGCATGTCGACCTTTGAAGGTCCGGTCATGTCGGTGCGGGCCGTGAACTCGCTGTCGCACTATACCGACTGGACGATCGGCCACGTGCATTCAGGCGCTCTGGGCTGGGTGGGCTTCATCTCCTTCGGCGCGATCTACTGCCTGGTTCCCTGGCTGTGGAAGCGCAAGGGCATGTTCTCGCGCGCCCTGATCGAATGGCACTTCTGGATCGCGACCCTGGGCATCCTTCTGTACATCACCTCCATGTGGGTGTCGGGCATCATGCAAGGCCTGATGTGGCGGTCCTATGACTCGCTGGGCTTCCTGGAATACTCGTTTGTCGAGACCGTTGAAGCCATGCATCCGTCTTACATCATTCGCGCCCTGGGCGGGCTGATGTACCTGGCGGGCGCTCTGTTGATGGCGTGGAATGTCTACAAGACCATCAAGGGCGACGTCGCTGATACCGAGGACGCGGTGAACCCGCAGTCCGCCGCTATCCAACCGGCCGAATAGGGAGGCGGATATGGCGAAAAAAGTAAATCCGATCTGGGGCTGGCACAAAAAGGTTCTCGAGCAGAACTCGCTGGTGCTGACCGTGGGCGTGCTGGCTGTCGTCTCCATCGGCGGTCTGGTGGAGATCGCGCCGCTCTTCTATCTCGATGAAACCATCGAGGAAGTGGAGGGCGTGCGTCCCTACTCACCGCTCGCGCTGATGGGCCGTGACATCTACATTCGGGAGGGGTGCTATAACTGCCACTCCCAGATGGTCCGCCCGCTGCGTGACGAGGTGGAGCGCTACGGCCATTACTCGCTGGCGGCCGAAAGCATGTATGACCACCCCTTCCAATGGGGCTCCAAGCGCACCGGGCCGGACCTGGCCCGGCTGGGGAACAAGTATTCTGATGAATGGCACCGCGACCATATGCGCGATCCGCGCTCGGTGGTGCCGGAATCCATCATGCCGCCCTATGCGTTCCTGGAGACCACCGAGCTGGAAACCGGCGTGGTGGAAGGCCGGTTGCGGGCCCTGCGCCGGCTGGGCGTGCCCTACACCGACGAGATGATCGAGAACGCGGAGACCGATCTGGCTGTCCAGCTCGATCCCTACTCGGCCAGCTATGACGCCTTCCTGGCCCGCTATCCCGGCGCGCCGATCCGCGATTTCGACGGCAATCCGGAGATGATCTCCGAGCTCGACGCCCTGATCGCGTATCTGCAGGTGCTCGGCACGATGGTGGACTTCTCCACCTATCAAGCCGACGCCGACGAGAACCTGAGGTAGGCGGGTATGTACGAAACGCTGTCTAGCTTCGCACAAACCTGGGGGTTGATCGGCTTCGTGGCGATTTTCGCCCTGGTGCTGGTCTACGCCCTCTGGCCGAAAAACCAGGATAAATTTGACGACGCCGCGCGCGTGCCGCTGGAAGACGACGATCATCCGGACGCCGCCTCGGACACGGAGGACACTCATGTCTGACGAGCACAAGAAAGATGTCGACGCCTATAGCGGCGTAGACACCACGGGCCATGAATGGGATGGCATCAAGGAATTGGACAACCCGCTGCCGCGCTGGTGGGTGTGGGTGTTTTACGCCTCTATCCTCTGGTCGGTGATCTACTGGATCTTCATGCCCTCCTGGCCGGCTCCTCCGGGCATGGACGGACATTTGCGCGGCGTGCGTGATCACTCGGAACGCGCCAATGTGGCCGTCGCGATCGCCGAGCTGGAAGAAAGCCGGGCCCCCATGTTCACCCGCCTCACCGAGGCGGCGGACACGGGCGGCATCCGCGCCATCGAAGCGGATCCTGATCTGTTGAACTTTGCGCTGGCGGCGGGCTCGTCCGCGTTCGGCGACAACTGCGCCACCTGTCACGGCGCCGGCGGTCAGGGCTTTATCGGCTATCCCAACCTGAATGACGACGTCTGGCTGTGGGGCGGCTCTTTTGAAGACATCCGCCACACCTTGCATGTGGGCATTCGCTGGGAGAACAATCCCGACACCCGCTTCTCGCAAATGCCGGCCTATGGCCGCGACGAGCTTCTGAGCCGCGCGGAAATCTCGGCGGTCACCGATTACGTCATGACCCTGTCTGACATGATCGAACCCACCGAGGCGGGCCAGACCATAGGCGCTGAAATCTACGAGTATCAGTGCTCGGCCTGTCACGGTCCTGACGGCATGGGCGACCGCATGCAGGGCGCGCCCGACCTGACCGACCAGGAATGGCTTTATGGCCGGACGCACGATCAGATCTCCAATACGATCTGGCGGGGTCCCTATGGCGTGATGCCGGCTTGGGACGGGCGTCTGGATGAGGAAGTGATCACGGCGCTGGCCGCCTATGTCTATCTGCTGGGCGGCGGTGAAAGCGATGGGGCTTACACCGAGGCCAATGCGTCAGGCGCCATGGATGCGCTGGACGCGGCAGGCCGCTAGACAGGTCCGACGCGCTTAAAAGTCTGACGATATTGCGCCATCTGGCTACACTGGGGCGAGCCCGGTGGCGCAACCGTCCGAACAACGGCTGAAAGCCGGAAAAGGCTATGAATCTAATCAAGAACCGTCCCGCAGACCGGGAACAAGCCGCAGACGGGGTGGAAGCCCATGATGCGGTCGCGGTCAACGCCGCTCATTCGCGCGAGCTCTACAAGAAACGCGAGCCGATCCACCCCAAGCTGGTGCACGGCAAGTTCCGCTTCAGCAAATGGGTCTTCATGGCCCTGGCGCTGGCTGTATACTACATCACGCCCTTCCTGCGCTGGGATCGCGGACCGGACGCGCCCGATCAGGCGGTGCTGGTGGATTTCGCCAACGCCCGCTTCTACTTCTTCTTCATCGAGATCTGGCCCCAGGAAGTGTATTACATCACGGGCTTGCTGATCCTGTCGGCGCTGGCCCTGTTCCTGGTGACCGCCCTGTTTGGCCGCGTCTGGTGCGGCTATGCCTGCCCGCAAACCGTCTGGACCGATCTGTTCATCGCCGTCGAACGCCTGTTTGAGGGTGACCGCAACAAACGCATCATGCTCGATCGTGCAGCCTGGAGCTTTAACAAGGCCTGGCGGAAGATCGGCAAGCATGCTGTCTGGATTGCGATCGCGGCCGCCACGGGCGGCGCCTGGATTTTGTATTTCCACGACGCCTTCGCAGTGCTGAACAATTTCGTCACCGGCCAGGCCGCGCTGACGAGCTATATCTTCTTCGCGGTGCTGACTTTCACCACCTATGTGCTGGCCGGCACCATGCGCGAACAAGTGTGCACCTATATGTGTCCCTGGCCGCGCATTCAGGGCGCCCTCATCGACAAGGAAGCGCTGAGCGTCACCTACCGGGTGGATCGCGGCGAGCCGCGTGGCCGCCATAAAAAGGGCGAGAGCTGGGAAGGCCGCGGGGATTGCATCGACTGTAAAGCCTGCGTCGCCGCCTGTCCGATGGGCATCGACATTCGCGACGGCGACCAGCTGGAATGCATCAATTGCGCACTGTGCATCGACGCCTGCGACGATATCATGGACAAGATCGGGCGCCCGAGAGGTCTGATCTCCTACGACAGCCAGGACAATGTGGACCGCCGCGCACGCGATGAGAAGCCGCGCTATCGCTTCATCCGCCCGCGCACCGTGCTGTACGCCATTTTGCTGGCGGCGGTGAGCGGCATCATGCTGTTCGGCCTGATGAACCGCTCGGTTCTGGAGCTGAACGCCTCACGCGATCGCAATCCGAACTATGTGCGCCTGTCTGACGGCGCCGTGCGCAATGGGTACACGCTGACGGTTCTGAACAAATCCAGCCAGCCGCGCACCTATGAGCTGACGATTGAAGGCGACCCCGCCATGAGCGTGCGGGTGCTGGGAGCAGATGAGACATCGCGTCAGCTTGAAGTCGGCGCGGACCAGACGCAAGATTTCAGGCTCTATGTCACCTTGCCGCGAGACGCCGTGGACGCCCCCTCTGAACCTCTGACCTTTATCGTCACAGATAATGAGACGGGCGAGCAGGCGCAGACACGTTCCGCTTTCCAGACCGGAGAATCCCGATGACCGACCTTCCCGCGACCGACTCCGACACGGGGTTCCGCCTCAAAGGCTGGCACGTGCTGGCCGGGATGATCATGTTCTTCTCGGTCATCATCGCCGTGAATACTGTTTTCGTCACCATGGCCATGCGCACCTTCCCCGGCGAGGACCAGCGCCGGTCCTATGTGCAGGGGCTGGAGTACAACGCTATCATCGACCAGCGCCGCGCCCAGGCGGAGCTTGGCTGGACGGCGGCGGTCAATCTGGCGCAAGACCGGGTGCTGATCCGCGTCACCGACGTCGAGGACGCGCCGGTCATGGGACTGACGCTCGAAGGCGTTTTGCGCCACCCCGCCAGCACCGATCTTGACCATGCCCTGGTGTTCACCGAAGCCCGCCCGGGCGTCTATTCCGCGGCGGTGGAGGATTTGCCTCTGGGCGGCTGGACGCTACAGGCTCGAGCCGTGGATGCGGACGCCCCGTTCGTGCTGGAGCGCGAGCTGTGGCGTCGCTAGAGTCTGCCCTCAACGCCCCAAGCCAGCCGTTCGGCGACTCGTCGTCCGCATCCGGTGACGAGATCACCGCCTTTGTGCGCCAGACCGAAGACAGCAAGGCCATCGACCTGGCTGTCGAGGGCGCCCATTGTGCGGCCTGCATCGTCAAGATCGAAGACGGGCTGCAAAAGATGGACGGCGTCAAGCGCGCCCGGCTGAACCTCTCGACCGGGCGTCTGGCGGTCAGTTTTACAGGGCCAGACAGCACGGCCGAGGAGATTGTCCACCGGCTTGATTATCTGGGCTATGGCGCCAAGCCCTATCAGCCCGAAACAGCGGATGACCCCCGATCGGACGAAGAAAAGCGCCTGTTGCGCGCCCTGGGCGTCGCGGGCTTCGCCTCGGCCAATGTGATGCTGCTGTCGATCTCGGTCTGGGCGGGCGAAGGCGAGATGAGTCTCGCCACCATCACCTTGATGCACTGGATCTCCGGCCTGATCGCCCTGCCCGCCGTGGCGTATTCGGGCTGGCCCTTCTTCAAAAACGCCCTTGTGGGACTGCGCGCCCGCACGGTGAACATGGATCTGCCGATCTCGCTGGCGGTGCTGCTGGCGTGCGGATTATCCATCTACGAGACAGCGCTTGGGCATGGCGCCGCGTATTTCGACGCCGCTGTCATGCTGCTCTTCTTCCTGCTGATCGGCCGGTTTCTCGATGTTCGCTTGCGCGCCCGCGCCGGCCAGGCCGCGCGCGATCTGGCCGCGCTACAAGCCCGCATCGCGCACCGCATCGAACCAGACGGCGCGATCAAAGCCATCCCAGCCCGCGATGTGCGCCCCGGTGATCTGTTGCGGATTGCACCCGGAGACCGCCTGCCCGTAGATGGCGAGGTGATCGAAGGCCGCGGTGATGTGGACGCAGCGCTCGTCACCGGCGAGACCCAGCCCCAGACACTGGAGCCTGGCGCGCTTGTCTATTCAGGCATGATCAATCTCAACGCGCCGCTGACGGTGAAGGCGCGCGCCGCGCGCGACGATTCCCTGCTGGCGGAGATCTCACGGCTCGTCGAAGCCGGAGAACAAGGCCGGTCACGCTATGTGCGCTATGCCGACAAGGCCGCGCGCGCCTATGTGCCGGGCGTGTTCGCCATGGCGCTGATTACGCTTGCGGGCTGGCTGGCGCTCACCGGCAATGTCCATGACGCGGTGATGAACGCCATCGCCGTCCTCATCATCACCTGCCCGTGCGCGCTGGCGCTGGTGACCCCGGCGGTGCAAGTGGTGGCGTCAGGCCGGCTTTATGGCGAAGGCGTCCTGCTCAAGTCCGGTGACGCCTTGGAGCGGCTGGCCGAAGCGAAATCGGTGGTGTTTGACAAGACCGGCACGCTGACGCTGGGTCGCCCGGCCCTGATCAATGCAGACGAGATTTCGCCGCGCGCCCTCAATCTCGCCGCCCGTCTTGCGCGCGGCTCGCGTCACCCGATCTCGCGCGCTCTGGCGGAGGCGGCAGGCCCCGGCCCGATGGCTGACGATCTTCAGGAAATCGCAGGCGGCGGCCTGACCGGCACGGCGGACGGCGCGGTGATCCAGTTCGGCTCAAGCGCCTGGCTGGGCCTTGAGCCGCAGACGCAAAACGCAGACCCCTCGATGCTGGAAGCCTGGCTACTGGTGGAGGGCGAGGCGCCCGTCCGGTTCTTGTTCTCAGACAGCCTGCGCGCAGACGCGCCAGAGGCTGTGGCGGGCCTCAAGGCTCAGGACATGCCCATTGAGCTGTTGTCCGGCGATCGTGACGCGCCGGTGGCCGCCGCCGCCCGTGCGCTCGGCCTGGATCGGTATCAGGCGGGGCTGAAGCCCCAGGGCAAGATCGACCGCATCCATGCGCTGAAGGAGGCCGGCGAAAACCCGATCATGGTGGGCGACGGCATCAATGACGCCCCGGCCCTCGCCGCCGCGCATGTCTCGGTCTCCATGGGTTCGGCGGCGGATATCTCGCGTTCGGCTGCGGATCTCGTCATACAGGGCGACCGACTGGCGGCCCTGCCGCGAGCGATCGATATCGCGAAAGCCGCGCGGGCGCGGATGATGGAAAACTTCGCGCTCGCCAACATCTATAACGTCATCGCCGTGCCGCTGGCGGTGTTTGGTCTGGTCACGCCGCTTGTGGCCGCCATCGCCATGTCCGCCAGCTCGCTTGTGGTGATGGCCAACGCATTGAGGCTGTGGCGCGCATGACCGCTTTACTCTGGCTGATCCCCGCCGCCCTGGTGCTCGGCGCCATGGGCCTTCTGGCTTTTTTCTGGTCCATGAAGTCTGGCCAGTACGACGATCTCGAAGGCGCCGCAGAGCGTATTCTCATCGATGATGACGGCCCCATCGTGGATGACGAGGAGCGCTAGGCGCCTGATCAGACATACAAAACCCCGGCCAAGCGGAGCGCCGAGCCGGGGTCTTCATCAGGATAAAGCCCTTGATGCGGAATGAGATCCCGGGTCTCGCCGTGCGAGCCCTGGGTCTCATCTTTTGCGATCAGGCCTGGTTTTTCTCCGCCAGTCGCGCTTCCACTTCCTTGGCGCTCGGCGCGGGTCGCGGATTGAAGTCCTTATAGGCGCGCCAGCTGGCGTGAGCGATCAGCGGGAAGGTGATGGCGATGCCAATGCCGAACAAGGCGAGGCCCGCCCCCGTCGCAAAGGCGATGATCCACGCCCAGACCAGCATCACATGGGGCTGCTCTATCACCGCCTTGATCGAGGCGACGACGGCCGTGACCGCGTCCACATCCTGATCCATCATCATGGGGAAGGAGAGCGCGGAGACCGTGAACGCCACCAGCGCCAGCGCTGCGCCAACCAGGGTGCCAATCACCATCAGCATGACGCCCTGAACATCGGTGAACAGGAAAGGCAGGAAGCTGTCGAGGCGGAAATCAGCCTCATGGGTGAAGAGCGCGAACATCATCTGCGCCAACCGCGCCCAGGTCAGGAAGAAGACCAGCATCAGAACGCTGAGCAAAGCGAGTTGAGTGAAACGCCCCTTGGGGATCGACCAGAAATCCCACAGGCCCGGCGTCTTGCCCTGATCACGCATCTGGCTGATCCGGTAAATCCCGATGGCCGAAGCGGGCGCCACCAGCGCAAAACCGCCCATCATCACCGGGATGACCGCGCCCTGGCCCAGAGACCAGAGTCCGACCGTAATCAGAAGACCGATCACGGTGAACACCACGCCGTATCCGATGGACAGGAAGGGGGCGGCGGTCATGTCGTCAATCGCGCCCTTGATCCAGGCCCACGGCGCATCGCGGCGGACTTTTTCCAGCGTAACCATGCGTACTCCTCCCTAATTTAATTGTGTGTATTTCAACTGTGATCGCATTTGATTTCCCTGACAAGTCAGACTCAGCGCCGCACCTCCGGCCCGGCAGAATGGACAGCGGCGATAAACTCTGAAACTCTGCGTCAAAATCCGGAGTGAACAGCGTTCACATTTCATCCGGCAAAAAACCCAAAGGGGAGAGCATGACCCAACCGCTCGATTTCAAAGGCCGCACGGCGGTCATCACCGGCGCCGGCAGCGGCATTGGGGCCGCTCTGGCCGCAGCTTTGGCGGCACGCGGTGCGAACCTGGCGCTCGCCGATATTAATGAAGAGCGCCTGAACACCGTCGCCGACGCTTTGAAAAGCAATGAAATCAAGGTGACCACTCATAAGGTGGATGTGGCCGACAAGGACCAGATCACCACCTTCGCCAAAGCGGTCGAGACCGAGCATGGCGCCGTGAACGCCCTCTTTAACAATGCCGGCGTGGCGTTGGGCGGAACGTTTGATCGGGTCACCGACGATGATTTTGAATGGCTGATGAACATCAATTTTTACGGTGTCGTGCGCATGACCCGCGCCTTCCTGCCCCTGATGAAGCAGGCGGACGCCGCGCAGCTGGTCAATATCTCGTCGATCTTCGGCATCATCGCCCCGGCGGGTCAGACCGCCTATTCCGCCGCGAAGTTCGCCGTCCGTGGTTTCTCGAACGCGTTGATGCACGAGCTGGACGGCACCTCTATCGGAGTGACCACGGTTCATCCCGGCGGGGTCAACACCCAGATCGCGGACGATGCGAAAAAACCCGCCGACATCACCGACGCCGAACTGGCCGCCATGAAGAAGATGGCCAAGGAAGGCCTGGTCATGCCGCCGCCCGAAGCCGCCGAGATCATCTTGCGCGGCGTCGAGCGCCGCCGCCCGCGCGTGCTGGTGGGCCGCGACGCCCACACGATGGCGATCATGGAGCGGGTCTTCCCGATCCGGTATTGGGACTTCATCAAGAAGAAAGTCAGCAAAAGCAACACTGACTGAGAACTCAGCGTCCTATGCGGGCTCCACCACCCTGGCGTGCTCAATACGGCTGAGGACGGAGTCTGCAAAGGCAGATCCGCTCGCCGTCCCGCCCAGATCCGCCGTGCGAGGCTCGTGCACTAGCGCGGCTTCCAGCGCCGCCTCCAAGCGGTCGGCTGCATTGGGCTGGTTCAGGCCGTAACGCAGCAGCATGGCCGCGCTGGCGATGGCGCCGGACGGATTGGCCTTGTCCTGCCCGGCGATATCCGGGGCGCTGCCATGAATGGGTTCAAACAATCCCGGCCCGGATGCGCCCAGGCTGGCCGACCCCAAAAGCCCGATGGAGCCCGCCACGACGGCCGCTTCATCAGAAAGAATATCGCCGAACAGGTTTTCGGTGACGATGACGTCAAAACGCGCCGGCTGGGTCACCAGCGCCATGGCCGCCGCGTCCACATACAGATGGTCTACAGCCACATCGGGATAATCCCCCGACAAATCTTTCACCGTCTTGCGCCAGAGCCGCGAGGTGGCGAGCACATTGGCCTTGTCGACGCTCGTAAGCTTGCCTTTACGGCCTTGCGCTGCCTTGAATCCGATCTCGGCGATACGACTGACTTCTGCGCGTGAATACGAACACCCGTCAAACGCCTCATCATCGCCTTCGCGCTTGTCGCCGAAATACAGCCCGCCCGTCAGCTCACGGACGATCAGGAGGTCCGCGCCTGCAACGCGCTCTTCTTTGAGCGGGGAAAGATGCTCCAGTCCTTTAAAGACCTTGACCGGACGCAAATTCGCAAACAGGCCCAGCGCCTTGCGCAACCCCAGTAATCCCTGCTCAGGGCGTTTGGGCGCATGGTCCCATTTCGGCCCGCCCACAGCCCCGAGGAAGATCGCGTCCGCAGACTGCGCCGCCTTCAGCGTGTCTTGGGGCAAGGGCTCGCCACACGCATCAATCCCCGCCCCGCCAAACGGCGCTTCGGGGAAGGTGAGCGCCAGGCCTTCCAGCTCAGCGATTGCTTGCAAACACGCCTTCGCCGCCGCCGCAACTTCCGGGCCGATGCCGTCACCGGGCAGGATCAAGATGGCTTGGCTCATGCCGCGCGCTCCTGCTCAAAACGTGCGATCGCGTCAGACTGGTTGAGGATGAAGCCTAAAGGGTCCACGCCCTCAATCAGACAGGTGCGCGCGAAGGGATCGAGCTTGAAGCTGGCGGTGATATTGCCCGCCGTGATGGTCTGATTGACCACGTCCACGGTCAGTTCAAGGTCTTCGCGGTCGAGCAAGGCGGCATGGGCCGCCTCGTCAATCTCGCACACCACAAGGCCGTTCTTGAGCGCATTGGACTTGAAGATATCCGCCGCGCGCGAGGTAATCACGGCTTGAACGCCGAAATCACGAAGCGCCCAGGGCGCGTGTTCGCGCGAAGAGCCGCAGCCGAAATTGTCGCCCGCAATCAGAATGCCTTGCTCTTCGCGGTTCACCTGGTTGAGCGGATGCGCCGTCGGGGCGCCGTCCGGGGTGAAGCGCCAGTCATGAAAACACGCCTCGCCCAGCGCCCCGCGCTCGGTGGTGGTCAGAAACCGCGCCGGAATGATCTGGTCGGTGTCGATATTGGCGTCCTTGATCACGAAACTCCGCGAGGTGATGGTGGTGATGGGGTCATTGAGCATGAGACGCCTCCAGGATACGGCGCGGATCGGCGATGGCGCCGGCGATGGCCGAGGCGGCGGCGGTGGCCGGGCTCGCCAGCACGGTGCGCACGCCGCGGCCCTGACGGCCGGCGAAGTTGCGATTGGACGTCGAGACGATGCGCTCGCCCGCCAGCCCGCTATCGCCATTCATGGCGATGCACATGGAACAGCCCGGCTCGCGCCAGTCTGCGCCTGCGGTGCGGAAAATGGCGTCGAGCCCTTCAGCCTCCGCTTGGCGTTTCACGGCTTCGGACCCCGGTACGACCAGCATGCGCACGCCCGGTTTCACATGACGGCCGGCGATGACCGCCGCCGCCTCACGCAGATCCGTCAAACGCGCATTGGTGCACGAGCCGATGAAAACCGCGTCAATCGTCTCGCCCATCAGCGCTTCGCCGGCCTTGAAGCCCATATAATTCAGGGCGTCCGCAGCGGGACCTTCGGGCGCACGGGGCACGGACGCGTCAATCGGCGCGGCCATGTCCGGGCTGTCGCCCCAGGTGACCATGGGCGCAAGTTTCGACCCATCCAGACGCACTTCAGCGTCAAATTGCGCGCCCGGGTCGGATTTGAGCTTCGCCCAGCGCTGCTTCGCCGCCTCAAAGGCCGCGCCCTTGGGGGTGTGTTGACGCCCCTCCAGCCAGGCGAAAGTCGTGGCGTCCGGCGCGATCATCCCGGCCCGCGCGCCCGCTTCAATGGACATGTTGCAGACCGTCATCCGCTCTTCCATCGACAGCGCTTCAATCGCGTCTCCGGCATACTCGATCACATGACCCGACGCGCCGCCCGCGCCCAGCTCGGCGATGATGGCGAGGATCAGATCCTTGCCGCCCACGCCATGGGGCAAACGGCCATCCACTGTCACGCGCATGGTCTTGGGTTTCGATTGCAACAGGGATTGGGTCGCCAGCACATGGCCCACTTCAGTGGTGCCGATGCCGAACGCCAGTGCGCCAAATGCGCCATGGGTCGAGGTATGGCTGTCGCCGCAGACAATGGTCATGCCCGGCTGGGTCAGCCCCAGCTCCGGCCCGATCACATGGACGATGCCCCGGTCCGGGCTGTCCCAGCCTGCCAGGCGGATGCCATGACGACGACAATTATCCTCAAGCGTCTCCACCTGTTTTTTCGCCGCAGCATTGATGTAGATCGGCTTGGAGCCCGGCGTGCGCGGCGTTGTGGGCGTGGAATGGTCCAGCGTGCCGAACACCCGGTCGGGACGACGCACCGTCAGGCCGCGTTGTTCGAGCGCCGTGAAAGCTTGCGGGCTCGTCACTTCGTGAATGAGGTGCAGATCGATATAAACGAGCGCGGGCGCCGCATCGGTTTCAGCCTGGATCTGGTGGGTCTCCCAGACCTTTTCAAACAGGGTTTTGGGGGAGGTGTCAGACGGCGACGGCGTTTTCATGACCAGTCTCCTCAGCGTGAGCGTGAACAGGCTCCAGCCAGCCCCAGTCATCCTGGGTGCGGCCTTCAAACAATCCGAAAAAGCGCTCCATGATGAGACGCGTGATCGGTCCCGCGCCCGCGGCGCGGGTGGTCTTGTCATCGATTGAACGGATGGGAGTGACTTCAGCAGCCGTGCCGGTGAAGAACGCCTCGTCGCACAGATACAGCATCTCGCGCGGCAGGGCCTGCTCAACCACGTCCAGCCCTTCACGTTTGGCCAGACGAATGACGCTGTCGCGGGTGATCCCTTGCAGGATCGAGGAGCTGGCGGGCGGCGTCATCAGCTTGCCGTCCTTGACCAGAAACAGGTTCTCGCCCGCGCCTTCCGACAGGCGCCCATCCACATCGAGCCCGATCCCTTCGGCATAGCCGCGCGATTTGGCTTCACGGCTGATCAGATAGCTCGACAGATAATTGCCGCCGGCCTTGGCCGCCGTCGGCGCCGTATTCGGCGCCATCCGGTTCCAGCTCGACACGCAGACATCCACACCCTTGGTGCGGGCCTCCTCACCCAGATACGCGCCCCAGGGAAAGGCCGCGATATAGGTGTCGATCGGCGTGTCCTTGGCGGGCACGACCCCGATGGATCCATAGCCGACAAAGCTGATCGGTCGCAGATAGGCCGAGCCCAGATTGTTGGCGCGCAGCACCTGTTTGCAGGCTTCGGCCAGCTCGGCCGGGCTATAGGGCAGATCAACGGAATAGATCCGGGCGGAATCCACCAGACGCTTCACATGGTCGGTCAGGCGAAACACCACAGGGCCGGACGGCGTGTCATAGCTGCGGATGCCCTCGAAAAACGAGGTGCCGTAATGCAGGGCGTGCGAGAGGACATGCACCTGAGCGTCCGCCCAAGGAATAAGTGCGCCATTGCGCCAGATATGATCAACTTGTTGGATCGACATGATTTTTCAGTCCTTCAGGCGGCGTGAGCTTTGGCGTTGCGTCGGCGACGCACAGCGCAGGCATTGTTGAGCGCGTCGATATAGGCGGAGACGCAGGCGGGAATGATGTCGCGGGCGCGGGCGCGGCCGGAAAACACCTCGCCCTCCACATTGGCCTTGAGATCGACCAGCACATCCGCGCCCTGCCCGTCTTCACCGGCGTCGTGGGCGTCGGCGGCCACATACTGCATCTCGATGTCTTCGACCCGCGCGGGTGTCTCCATGATCTGACTGACCGCGCGATAGGCCGCGTCCAGAGCGCCCGGCGCGCTGGCGATGTCGGTCACCTGACCCCGGCGGCCATGGTCCATTTCAATCCGGGCCACCGGATGATCCTTGGGCGACAGGGGCGAGCGGATGTCGATCCGTTTCAAAGTCCACAATTCAGCCTCTCCTTGCGTCCCGCTTTCGAGCCGCTCCAGCAACGCAGACAATTGGCCGGAATCCACCAGCCCGATCTCGTCCGCCAACGCCTTGAAGGCGTCGAAGGCGGCTTGCAGGTCTTCCCCTTCCAGGCTCCATCCAAGCTCCTGGGCGCGGGCGGCCAGGGCGTGTTTGCCAGAATGCTTTCCCAGCACGATCTGGTTGGAGCTGAGCCCCACATCTTCAGGTTTCATGATCTCGTAGGTTTCACGGTTTTTCAGAACGCCATGCTGGTGAATGCCGGATTCATGAGCGAAGGCGTTCGCTCCGACGATGGCCTTGTTGCGCGGCGGATGGGTGTTGGTGGCTTTGCTCAGGGCCCGGCTGGCCGCCATGATCTGGCGGCTGTCGACATGTGTGGTCAGGTTAAAGACATCCCGGCGGGTGCGGATCGCCATGACGGCGTCCTCCAGCGCGCAATTGCCCGCCCGCTCGCCAATGCCGTTCACCGTGCACTCGATCTGACGCGCGCCGCCGCGCACCGCCGCCAGCGAATTGGCGACCGCCATGCCCAGATCGTCATGGCAATGCGCAGAGAAGATCACCTCATTCGCCTTAAAGACTTTCTCCGTCAGGTGTTTGAACAGCTGATAGATCTCGTCCGGCGTCGAATAGCCGACCGTGTCGGGAACATTCAGTGTCTTCGCTCCGGCCTCAGCGGCGATGGACAGCGCCTCGACCAGAAAGCCCCGCTCGGTTCGGATCGCGTCTTCGGCGGAAAACTCCACATCGTCAAAATGTGTCCGCGCCAGCTCGACCATATCCTTGATGCGGGTCAGCACCTCGTCCGGCGTCATGTTGAGCTTGAACTCGCGATGCAGTGGGCTGGTCCCCAGAAAGATGTGCAAGCGTTTGTTCGGCGCGTCCTTCAGCGCCCGCGCCGCCGCATCGATATCACCCGGCGTGGTGCGCGCCAGCGAGCAAATGGCCGGGCCTTCAATCTCCTGGCCGATCCGCTCAACCGCTTTGAAATCGCCCGGGCTTGCTGCGGCGAAGCCCGCTTCGATCACGTCTACTTTCAAGGCTTGCAGGGCGCGGGCGACGCTCAGCTTGCCCGTTTCGGACATGGAAAAGCCCGGCGCCTGTTCGCCATCTCTCAACGTGGTGTCAAAAATGGTGATCGACCGGATCATGACACGGCCTCGAACGCCGGCGTCATTGATGCGGTGCGGACGGCGCTGACGCCGTAGATCTTGGCGATTTGCGCACACAGCGTGCCCATGCGCCGACCGGGGTCACGCGGCTGGACGGTCAAATCCATGCGCGCCTCGCCAACGTTCGGCATCTGGGGCAGATCGACGCCGCGGACTTCAAACCCGCGACGCTCGACAAGCCCGATCAGACGCAGGATCGCGCCTTCACTGGGGCGGAATTCGATCTCGATCCGGTCTGTCATGGATCAGGCCTCCATCATGTCAGCATTGGATTTGCCCGGCGGCACCAGCGGCCAGACATTCTCTCGCGGGTCGATGCGCACATGGCACAAGATCGGCCCGTTCGTGCCCAGCAACCGATCAATGGCGGCGGGCGCATCCTCGCGGCGGTCGAGGGTGAAGGCTTCGACCCCGAAAGCGCGCGCCACAGCGGCGAAATCGGGATTGTCAAAGAGATCCACCTCGGAGAAATTTTCGTCGTAAAACAGCTCTTGCCATTGCCGGACCATGCCCAGCTGGGAATTGTCCAGCAGCACGATTTTCAGCGGCAGGCGGTAGCGGCGCAGGGTCGCCAGCTCGTGAATATTCATCATGATCGAGCCATCCCCCGACACGGTGATCACCGTGGCGTCGGGTTCCGCCATCAAAGCGCCGATGCCTGCAGGCAGGCCATAGCCCATCGTGCCCAGTCCCGCGCTCGTCAGATGCGCTTGCGGCCGTGAGAACCGGCAATGCTGCGCCACCCACATCTGGTGCTGGCCCACATCGCAAGTGATAATGGCCTTGTCGCCCGCCCGTTCTGAGATGTCTTTCAATAGCTTGGGCGCATAAATGCCCGATCCCGGCGCGTCATAGCGCATGGCCCAGCGCTCGGCGGCGTCCGCGCAGCGTCGCCGCCAGGGCGCAATGCTCAGAACACCGGGCTCTATCCGGTCCAGCGTTTCGGCCAGGTCACCGGTCAGTCCCACATCCGCATCACGCAGTTTGGAGATTTCAGACGGATCGACGTCAAAATGTACGATCCGGGCGTGAGGCGCGAATGTGTCGAGCTTGCCCGTCGCGCGGTCATCAAACCGGGCGCCGATACAGATCAGCAGATCGCTTTCATTCACCGCCAGATTGGCCGCTTTCGTACCGTGCATGCCCAGCATGCCCAGAAAGCCCGGCGTGTCAGTGGGCAAGGCGCCCAGGCCTTTCAGGGTCGCCACCGCCGGTATATCGGTCCGCGCGAAAAAGCGCCGCAGCGCGTCTTCCGCCTTGGCCAGGGTCACGCCGCCGCCAATGTACAGCAAAGGTCGCTCAGCCTGGGCGATCAGGGCCTCCGCCTGTGCGATTGTTGCTGGCTCTGAAGGCGCGCCTCTGGCGGGCGCCCGAACCGTCTGATCCACCGAGGGGAACGCCGCAGACGCCTGTGTAACGTCTTTTGGCAAGTCAATCAGAACCGGTCCGGGCCGCCCGCGCTTCGCCAGCTCGAAAGCCTCGGCGAAGATCTTTGGGATGTCAGCTGCATCCCGTACCAAAAAGGAGTGTTTGACGATGGGCAGGGTGACGCCGAAAACATCGATCTCCTGAAACGCGTCTGTGCCCATCAGAGGCGTCGCCACCTGGCCAGTGATCGCCACCATGGGCACCGAATCCAGAAACGCATTGGCGATCCCGGTCACCAGATTTGTCGCGCCGGGGCCTGACGTGGCCAAGCACACGCCCACCTCGCCCGATACCCGGGCATAGGCGTCCGCCGCCAGCGCCGCCGCTTGCTCATGACGCACCAGAACATGCTCCAGACCCGAGCCCGGCAAGGCGTCATAAACAGGCATGATCGCCCCGCCGGGATAGCCGAACACCTTGGTGACGCCTTCCGCGCGCAACGCCTCGACGACCAGATGGGCGCCGGTGCGGTGCAGATTGGAGGCGGGCGTGGTTTGAGGCTGGGCGGTCATGGGCGTGCTCCTGCGATCCGCGCTAGGCTTGGCCAGCATTGGCGCCGGGTTGCAGCCAGGCCATGCGGGCGCGCAAACGGGCGCCGGTTTTTTCGATGTCCTGCTCCAGATCGGCGCGCAGCAAGGCGTCGTATTGCGGCTTTCCGGCCTGGTTCTCCACGATCCAGTCACGGGCGAACTTGCCCGTCTGGATGTCGGTCAGCACCTCGCGCATCCGCGCCTTGGTCTCGTCATTGATGACGCGGGGGCCGGAGACCAGATCGCCGTATTTGGCGGTCTCGGAGATGAAATCATGCATGCGCGAAATGCCGCCCTCATACATCAGGTCGACGATCAGCTTGAGCTCGTGCAGGCACTCAAAGTAGGCAATTTCAGGCTGATAGCCGGCATCCACCAGGGTTTGGTACCCGGCCGCGACCAGTTCGGACGCGCCGCCGCACAACACCGCCTGCTCGCCAAACAGATCGGTTTCGGTCTCCTCGGCCAAGGTGGTCTCGATCGCGCCGCCGGCGGTGCCGCCATTGCTCTTGCAATAGGCCAGCGCCTTGTCGCGCGCCTGGCCTGATGCGTCCTGATGGATCGCGAACAGTGAAGGCACGCCGCGACCGATCTCAAACTCCCGGCGCACCAGATCACCCGGACCTTTGGGCGCAACCAGCACCACGTCGATATCCGTGCGTGGACGGATCTGGCCGTAATGGATCGAAAAGCCGTGCGCCACCATCAGCGTATCGCCGGGCGACAGCTGCGCGGCGATATCACACTCATACACGTCTTTATGGCTCATATCGGGGGTGAGGAGCGCCACGAAACTGGCTTTCTTGGCCGCTTCGGCGGGGGTGAACACCTCAAACCCGTCATCCTTGGCCTTGGCCTCGGCCTGACCGCCAGGGCGCGCGCCGACAATCACCTGCTGACCTGAATCGCGCAGGTTCCGGGCATGGGCGCGGCCCTGGCTGCCATAGCCGATAATGGCGATGAAGCCAGGCTTCAAAGCGTCTGAATTGGCGTCGTCGTCGGTGTAGATGCGGGTCATGGGTTTTCAGTCTTTCCGTGGCGTTTGAGGCGGGCTCGGTTTTGGCGTTTGGGATTGAGGCAAAGAAAAACCCCCGCTCCGGTGTGGAGCGGGGGTTTGCTTGGGTCTGGGATTTGATCTCCGTCAGACAGGCGCCGCCGCTCCACCGTGGGTGGTAATAAGGACTACGACGACAACAAGTACGACCGAGCCGGTCAGCGCAGCGATACGCTGGGCGTCCTGGGTCAGGGTCTGGGTCTTGGCGTCGCGCATGGCGCTGTCTCCCGGTTTCATACTGATGCCGCCCGCCCGGTTTGTCGGCGGAAACGGCGCGCAATCAATGTCCGGCGATGCGACTGCTCTCGTCTCGCCAGACTGTGTAAAAACCCTAAGTCGGAAATGCTGCAACGCGCAACACCAAAATGTCCGAACAACTCAGAAAAAATATTTTCTGCATTTAATCAGCTATTTACGGGGCAATTTTTCCAATGCCGGACAAGATTTGTGGTTTTTAAGCCACAGAGCCCCGGTTGACGGCGTGTGGAAAACCCGGCCACGGTACAGCCGATGCTGCGCAAATGCAGCACGTTCAGGAGATGATCATGACCCGCCTCTCGCAGGTCCAGTACGAAGCCGGAATGACCGTGGCGTCCGCCGCGATCCAGTGCACGTGCGTCACCTCCACCGCGCTCACAACCACCACCATTACCACCATTACCACCACCCTGACTCGAGGGCGGGACGGTACGGGCTGAGCGCGACACACGCGAAATATTCAACCCCAGACCAACCCGCTCCCCGAAACCGGCGAGCGGGTTTTTTCTTGCCTCAAACCAGCCGCTCGCGACCCACGACTGAAAAAGGACTGATCCGATGGATCCCCAGCTTAACGCCTCCTCAGCCTCCAAAGGCCTGTGCGTCCTCAAATTCGGCGGCTCCGTGTTGACTTCGGAAGCCGACTACGCCGCAGCCGGCGCAGAAATCTACCGTCATGTCCGGGCGGGGGAGAAAACCATCGTGATCGTCTCGGCGCTCAAAGGGGAGACCGACACCCTGCTGGCCCAGGCCGACGCCAATGGCGGGGACGCCTTCCCCCACATCACCGCGCGACTGGCGCGACTGGGCGAATTCCGGTCCGCCGCGCTCATGGGGCTGGCGCTGTCGCGGCTGGGCCTGCGCGCCAAGGTGCTCGACCCGCACGAAATCGGGCTGATGGCGGAGGGCGATCCCATGGATTCCAATCTCAGCGAGCTCGACAAGGACGCCATGGCCGCCGCGCTTGAGGAGGCTGACGCGGTTGTTCTTCCCGGCTTTACGGCCTGTCATGCAGAGCATGGCGCCGCAACGCTGGGCCGAGGCGGGACGGATCTGACGGCGGTATTTTTCGCTGTGAAAGCAGGCGCAAACCGGGTGCGGCTGATCAAGGATGTGGACGGCGTCTACACCGATGATCCGGCCAAGGACCCGCATGCCCAGCGCTATGACGCGCTTGATTATGATCAGGCGATGGACGCCAGTCGCGGCCTGATCCAACCCAAAGCCATCGAAGCGGCCAAAGCTGCTGATCTGGTTGTGGAAGTCGCCGCCATGGGCGCCAGCGAAGCCACCCGCATCGCCTCGGGCCCTTCCGTCATCGGTCGTCCGCGCCATCGCGGGCCGATGAAAGTGGCCCTTCTGGGGTGCGGTGCGGTGGGCTCGGGCGTGCTCGACCATGTGCTCAGCCATCCTGAGCTTTTCGAGTTGAACCCGGTGCTGGTGCGCAATGCGGGCTCACGCGCGGATGACCGCCGCGCGATCTTCACCTCAGACCCTCATGCCGCGCTCGCGGGTGAGCCCGATCTGGTGGTCGAAATGACGGGCGGCGCTGACGGCCCCGCTGAACTGATGCTGCCGCCTCTGCGCAACGGTCAGCATGTGGTCACCGCCAACAAGGCCGCTGTCGCCAAGCATTACGACGCCCTGCATGACGCCGCCCGGAAAGGCGGATCGCAGCTGAAGTTCTCGGCCTCCGTCGGCGGCGGCGTTGTCGTGCTCGAGCGCTTGTCCGACCTCAAGCAGCATGGCGTGGTCGCGGTGGAAGGCGTGATGAACGGCACCGGCAATTTCATCCTTGACCAGCTTGGTCAGGGCGTCGCCTTTCAGGAGGCGGTCGCCGCCGCCCAGCGCATGGGGTTCGCCGAAGCCGATCCCAGCGCTGATGTGGATGGTCATGACGCAGCGGACAAGCTGTCCATTTTGATCCGCGAAGCGTTCGGCGCGGATTTGCCGCCTGAAAAAATCGCCAAGCAATCGCTGAGCGAGGTCTCCGCCGAGCAGGCCCAAGAGGCGCTCGCCAAGGGCCAGATCTACAAACAGATCGGTCAGTGCAAGCTGGGCGCGGGCGGGGTTGTGGATGCGGAAGTTCAGGTCCGCGCCGTTCCGCAAAACCACCCGCTCGCCGGCGCCCGCAATGAAGAGAACCGGTTTCTGCTCACCCTGGCCAATGGGGAGGTTTGCGCCTTGCAGGGCAAAGGCGCAGGACGCTGGCCGACCGCTGCAGCTGTTTTCGGCGACATGATGGACATCCGACGGGCTTGGGCGTGTGATGGCGCCGCCCATGCGCACGCATCGTCCGTTCGCTCCCCCCTTCGGGCGGACGATGCGTTGCGCAGCGCCTGACGGAAAGGACGCGTATCTCTCATGACTGCATTCGCGCGCGCCAGCGCCCCGGCCAGCATTGGTAATGTCGGGGTTGGATTTGATGTCCTGGGACAAGCGTTCGACGCTGTCCGAGATGAGGTCGTCGCTCACAAAGAGGAGATGCCAGGCGTGCGTCTGGGCCAGGTTTCCGGCCTGATGACGCAGCTGCCCGACACCCCGATGCGCAACACCGCCCTGCGCGCCGCTCAGGCCGTGTTGCGAGCCGTGAACGCGCCCTTCGGCGTGCGTCTGGACGTGATCAAGGGCGTCCCGATCAGCGCCGGCATGGGCGGATCAGCCGCCAGCGCAGTGGCCGCCGCCGCCGCCGTCAACGCCTTGCTGGACAAACCTTTTGCCACGCCGGACTTGCTGGCTTTCGCCCTGGAAGGGGAACGCGCCAGCGCCGATCCGCCCCCCTGGGACAATGTCATGGCCTCGCTTCTGGGCGGACTGGTGATCGCCGCGCAGCTCGATCCCGCCCTGGTCAAACCCATGCCCGTTCCCAAAGGCGTCACCGCCATTCTGTTTCATCCCGACGCCAAGACTGAAACCCAGGCCGCACGGGACGTGCTCAAGCCCGAAACTCCGCTGAACACGGCGGTCGAGCATGCGCGTCGCCTGAGCGCGTTTACGCTGGGCTGCGCTGTGTCCGACCTCGATCTTATTCGCGCAGGGCTTGATGACATTCTGATCGAGCCGCAGCGCGCTTTTCTGTTGCCCGAGATGCGCGACGTCAAAGCCGCCGCCCTCGGGGCGAACGCTCTGGGATGCTCGTTCTCGGGCTCCGGGCCTTCAATCTTCGCCTGGGCGAGCGATGACGACGCCGACGCCGTTGAGCAAGCGATGGCGGATGCTTTCAAAACCGCTGGCCGCGGAACGCGCGTCTATCGTGCGCCGCTAGAGAGCGCCGGCGTGCGTCTTGAATCTGTCGAGGAGCCAGAAGCATGCGCCTGATCTCTACGCGAAACGGCGCCAGCGCCAGCTCCATCTCAGACGCGATCCGTGTGGGGTTGGCGGGCGATGGCGGCCTGTTCATCCCAGATGAGTTTCCTCAAGCACAACTCAGCGGATTAACGGCGCAAACCAGCCTCAAAGAGACGGCCCTGACCCTTTTTGAGCCTTTCTTCAAAGGCGATCAGCTGGAAAGCGCTTTACCTGAACTGGTCGATGAGACCTATGATTTTGACGTGCCCTTGGTGAACCCGCATCCGGGGCGACCGGGCGTGTTCGCGCTGGAGCTGTTTCATGGTCCCACCGGCGCGTTCAAGGATGTCGGCGCGCGCTTTCTGATGCGCTGTCTGGACACGCTGGGCGACCCAAACGCCCCCTTCACCGTGCTTGCCGCCACCTCTGGCGATACCGGCGGTGCGGTGGGCTGCGCCGCGGAGGGCCGCCAAGGCGTGCGCGCGGTGATCCTCTATGCCAAAGGCCGCATATCGGCGTTTCAGGAACGCCAGCTCACTTGCTGGAAGGCTCCTGTGACGGCGCTGGAAGTGGATGGTGATTTCGACGCCTGCCAACGCATGGTCAAGGCCGCCTTCGCGGACCGGGACCTGAGCGCACGCCACAACCTCACCAGCGCCAATTCCATCAATATCGCCCGGCTCTTGCCCCAGGCGGCCTACATGGCCTGGGCCGCGCGGCAAGCCTATGAAAAGAACGGCGTCAAACCCGGCCTGATCATCCCCACGGGCAATCTCGGTCATGGGGTCGCGGCGATCTGGGCCCGCCATATGGGCGCGCCCTGGGGACCGATTGTTCTGGCCACAAACGCCAACAGGACCCTGGCGGACTGGGCGATCTCCGGCCGGTATGAGCCGCGCGCCTCCATCGCCACCCTTGCGAACGCCATGGATGTAGGCGCGCCCAGCAATTTCGAGCGCCTGAACGCGCTACCCGATGACGCGGCGCGCCTCTCGGTAGAGCTGGTGGAGGACCGGGCCATCCGGGCTCGGATCAAGGCCGATTATGAACGCTCGGGCTATGTGTGGTGTCCGCATTCCGCCACCGCCGCCGAGGCCTTGTCGCGCATGCGCGAGTTTGACCTGCATGCGCGCCCCTGGGTGATCGCCGCCACCGCCCACCCTTACAAGTTCGCCGATGTGGTCGAGCCGCTGATCGGTCAAACCCTTGACCCCTCTGAAGCCCTGGCCGAGGTGCTGAACCGCTCCACGCAGTCCGAGCCCTGCGGCGCGGACCTCGACGCTTTACGCCATCATCTGAACGCCCAGAACGAAACGGCCTGATTGGACATGACCGACAAGACCCGCCCCTCGCATACATTGATCAAGGGGCCCGCCCGCGCCCCGGCGCGCGCCATGTTGCGCGCCGCCGGCTATGATGATGAGCGTATGGCCAAGCCCATGATCGCCATCGTCAACACCTGGACCAGCGTCACCCCGTGCAACATGCACCTTCAGGGCCTCGCCGATCATGCGCGCGCCGGTATTGAAGCGGCGGGCGGCACAGCGGTGGATTTCAACACCATCGTTGTGACTGACGGCATCTCCATGGGCACGGAAGGCATGCGCGCCAGCCTGATGAGCCGCGATTGCGTAGCCGATTCCGCCGAGTTGGCGGTGCGCGGCCATTCTCTGGATGCGGTCCTGTTTCTGGTCGGCTGTGACAAGACCCTGCCCGGCGCAGCCATGGCGGCGGCCCGGATGAATTTGCCCAGCGTCGTGCTCTATGGCGGTTCGATCATGCCCGGAAAGCTGCACGACAAAGCGGTGACCATTCAGGATGTGTTCGAAGCTGTCGGCGCCTGCGCCGCGGGCAAGATCAGCGAAGACGAACTGATAGACGTGGAAAAAGCCGCCTGCCCCGGCGCGGGCGCGTGCGGGGGCCAGTTCACCGCCAACACCATGGCGCTGGCGCTGACCGCGCTGGGACTATCGCCCATGGGGCTTAATGACATCCCCGCCGTTCATCCCGACAAACCTGGCGCCGCGCGCAAAGCGGGGGAAGCGATTGTGGACGCGCTGAACGCCAATCGCCGCCCGCGAGATATCATCACGCCGACGAGCCTGAAAAACGCCGCCGCCGCCGTCACCGCAACCGCCGGGTCGACCAATGCGGTTTTGCATTTGCTGGCCATCGCGCGTGAGGCCGGGATCAGCAAAGACCAGTTCGATATCGACGTGTTTGACGCGGTCAGCCGTCAAACCCCTGTGATCGCCGACCTCAAGCCCGGCGGCCGTTATATGGCGCCGGATATGGCGGCCGCGGGCGGCGCGCGCCTGTTGCTGCAACGCTTGCAGGCCGCAAAGCTCATAGAGGATGCGCCCACCGTCACCGGCAAATCCCTGTTTGAAGAAGCCGGGCTCGCCACAGAAACCCCCGGCCAGGACGTGATCCTGTCCACAGACAAGCCGCTCAAATCACGCGGCGGCTTTGGCGTGCTCTATGGCGATCTGGCGCCGGATGGCTGTGTGGCCAAGCTCGCCGGGCATGACCGGTTATTCTTTGAAGGCCCCGCCAAGGTCTATGACTGCGAGGAAGACTGCTTTGCGGCCGTAAACGCGGGCGGGATTGAGAAAGGCGACATCGTCGTCATCCGCAATGAAGGCCCTGCAGGCGGACCGGGCATGCGTGAAATGCTGGCGGTGACCGCCGCCATTCAGGGCGCAGGGCTGGGTGATGATGTCGCCTTGATCACAGATGGCCGCTTTTCGGGCGCGACCTATGGCTTCATGGTGGGCCATGTGGCGCCGGAAGCCGCTCATGGCGGGCCGATCGCCTTTATTGAAACCGGCGATGTCATTGCGATCGACGTCGAAAACCGCCGCATCGACGTGAAAGCCGATCTCAAAGCGCGCATGGCCAAGGGCTTCACCCCGCCTGCACCCAAATACCGCCATGGCGCCTACGCCAAATACGCCAAACTCGTCCATTCCGCTGCGGATGGCGCGGTAACGAGTTTCCCGTTTGACGGATGAAAGGATCAGGACCCCGGGTCGTCCAGCGCCTTGATGTGCACGATCACGGCGCGGACCACCTGGTCCTCCCACGCCTCGTCATCGTGTTTGAGCGTCGCTACATGATGGCGAAGGCTGACAAAACCATGGATCAGCGCCCAGATCTGTAGCGCGGCGTCGCGCGTTTGGGGCGGCGTATGATCGGGCAGGAACTCCGTCGCCACCTTTAACAAGCTCGCAAAGGCGCGCCCCGCCGCCTGACGCGCCGCGTCTGAGGGGGTGAAGTCCGGTGCTTGCTCGCCAAAGATCAGCCGGTAATGGGCTTCATGGGCCTGCACGCTGCGCAGATACTGGCGCACCACGGTCTCAATCGCCGCGTCGCGCTCCATCGCCTTGTCTGGCAGGATGGTTGTGGCTTCGACCTGTTCAAACCCTTCGATATACAGCGCATCCAGAATGCCCTGCTTGCCATCGAAATGACTGTAAATCCCGATGGTCGAGACCCCGGCTTCCCGCGCAATCGCGCGCACGCTCAACGCCTTAGAGCCCGATTGCAAAAACAGCTTTGACGCCGCCTGCATGATCTTTGTTTTCGCATCAGACATTGTTTGAGTCTGGAGGGGCCCTTCTTGCGTCTTTCCCTGATTATAACGCCGTTATGACCAGCTCAACCCTTGTGGGCCGTCTCAAGACCCGTGCGCGCAGGATAGTGTCGCATCCCGCCCTCCAGCTTGCCCCATAGGGGAGTTCCCCGACCGTAAAAGCCATTAGGGGGAATTGCGTCTACAAACCGGGTTCGGATTTGTCTCTTTTACCTGAGCTGACCGAAGGCGCTGCGCCTTCCATTCTGCTCGCTGACCTCCAGCGCGCCCACTCGGAGAGAGACCATGAAAACCCTGATTTCCACCGCTCTGATCGGCATTGCGCTGGTCGCGACCACCGCCCCGATCGCCCTGGCCGAAGACGAAAATAACGTCACGTCCGGTTACACTCTGGCCGGCGCGCCGCTGGGCCTACACGGCTCAGACCCGGTGGCGCTGATCGAGACAGGCATTCGCCTTGATGGCAGCGCCGAGTTCGCGCACGTTCACGAAGGCGTCGCCTATTACTTCAACACGCGCGCCAATCTGCGCACCTTCCGCCGCAATCCAGACCAGTACATTCCGGCCTATGGCGGCTTTTGCACGCTGGGCGTGGCCCTGGGCAAGAAGCTCGACGGCGATCCGCGGTTTTCCGCCGTACGCGACGGTCAGCTCTATGTCTTCGTGAACGAGGAAATCCTGCGCAACTTCCTCAATGACGAAGCGGGCACGCTGGCGCGCGCAGAAACCAACTGGACCGAGATCGAGCACACCGCAGCGTCCGAGCTTTAAGGGCGTCCCCTTCCCTTGCAGCGTAAGGGTCTCCCCCTGCCCTTACCGGACACGAACGGGCGGTCGCAACGCGGCCGCCCGTTTGCTGTCCGCCCCTGTTCAAATCCGTCCGGTCTGACTAGCTTTCCCTCATGAGCGCGAAACGCGCCAAGGGGAGACTGACCATGTTGCGAGTGATCACCGGCGCTATCGCGCTGTGCCTGTTCATGTCTGGCGCACAAGCGTTGGCGCAGGACGAAGCGAGCTTTACCGAAACCGTCGAAGGACTGAGCCGTCAGGACGGGCTGATCACGCTCTATCCCGACCCCGCCCAGGGCCGGGTGCTCGCCGCGCTCTCCCCGTCTGACGACGGTGTGCTGGGGCGGATGATTTACACAGCGCGCCTGACCTCGGGGCTGGGATCAAACCCGGTGGGGCTTGACCGGGGCCTGGGGACCGACACCTGGATCCTGCGCTTCACCCGGGTGGGTGATGCGGTCTTCGCCGAGTTTGAGAACACCCGCTACGCCGCCCTGGGCGCGGGCGCGGATGAACGCGCCGCAACGGCGCAATCCTTCGCCCGCTCGGTCATCTGGCGCACCGACATCCTGTCTGAAAGCACGGATGGCGAGGTGTTGATCGATCTGTCCGGTTTTCTCACCCGCGATCCGATCGACGCAGTCGGGGCGCTCAAGCGCGCAAGCCAAGGGTCGTTTTCCGTAGACGCAGACCGCAGCGCGCCCTTGGCTGACAGCGTGCTGAGCTTTCCTGAAAACATCGAGATCGACACGCTTCTGACCCTCTCAGCAAGCGATCCCGGCGCGGAAGTGCGCGCCACCGCGCCCTATGCAGACGCGGTGACCCTGACCGTGCATCACTCCTTCATTGCGCTGCCCGAAGACGGTTATCAGACACGCGCGTCGGATCCGCGCAGCGGCGCCTTTGAGCTGACGCGCTATGACATGGCGACACCGCTCGATCAGCCCTTGCAGCGCGGCTATGCCCGCCGTCACCGGCTGGAGCGGATTGATCCGAACGCCGCGTCCGGTCCTGTGGTCGAACCGATCGTCTATTATGTGGATCGCGGCGCGCCCGAGCTGATCCAGCAAGCCCTGATCGAGGGCGGCAACTGGTGGGCCGAAGCCTTTGAAGCCGCCGGCTTTGAAGACGCCTATCGCGTTGAGCTTTTGCCCGTAGGCGTGCATCCGCTGGATGCGCGCTATAATGTCATTCAATGGGTGCATCGCCAGACCCGCGGCTGGTCCTATGGCGCATCCGTTGTCGATCCGCGCACCGGCGAAATTCTGAAAGGACATGTGATCCTGGGCAGCCAGCGCGTGCGCCATGACCGGCTGATCTTTGAGGGCCTGATGGGCGTGGGGCAGACCGGCACCGGCGCGGCGGACGATCCGCTGGAGCTGGCGCTGGCGCGCGTGCGTCAGCTCTCCGCCCACGAGATTGGGCATACTTTGGGGCTGATGCACAATTTCGCCGCCAGCACCAATGACCGCGCCTCGGTGATGGATTACCCCGCGCCGTTGATCCGCTTTGACGACACGACGGGCTTTGACGCGTCTGAGGCGTATGATGTGGGGATTGGGGAATGGGACATCGCCTCGATCGCCTGGCTTTACAGCCAGTATCCTGACGCCAACGCGGAAGCCGCCGGGCTGGAAGCGATCCTGCAGCAAGCGCGTGAAGACGGTCTTCTCTACATTTCCGACCGGCATGCGCGGGGCAATAACGCCGGACATCCGCTGGCCAATCTGTGGGATAATGGCTCAGACCCGGTGGAGGCGCTGAACGACACGCTGGATGTGCGCGCAGCGGCGCTCTCGCGCTTTGGGACAGACGTGCTTGCGCAAGGCCTGCCCTTGAGCGAGATCCGTAATGTCTTCCCGCCCATCTATCTCTATCACCGCTATCAGGTGGAGGCCGCCGCCAAGGCGCTGGGCGGGGTTTTGTTCGCTTATGAGCTCAATGGCCCGAATGTGTCAGGCGTCACCGATTACGACCCGGGCCAGCAGCGGCGGGCGCTGGCGGCGCTTTTGCAAACGCTGGAGCCTTCAAGCCTCGACATTTCCGATGAGACGCTCAGGCTGCTCACCCCGTCGCCCTTCACCGATTACGACGCCATCGCCCAGCGCGAACAATTTGAGACCGATCAGTATCCTGCCTTCAGCCGCGCCAATGCAGCGGCCGCGGCGGGCCGGATCACCTTGGCCGCCATGCTGGCCCCGGCGCGTCTGGCGCGTCTGGACGAACAGGCCGCCCGCAACCCCGACGCGTTAAACCCTGAAACGGTTCTGGCCCGGATCGACAGCGCCGTCTTTGACGCGCCGCGTGACGAGCCGGCGCGTCTGGCCCCGCTGCGCGCCGCGCTGCAGGACGAATATGTCAGTCAGCTTCTGACCGTGGCCGGCGGCTCGACGCCCAGCGCAGCGCGTCTGGCGCGACCCGCGCTGCTGGATCTGCGGGCAGAGCTCTCCGGACGCCGCACGCGCGTCAGCGATGCTCAGGCTGTCGCCTTGCGCGCGCAGATCGAGGCCGGGCTTCAGGCGATTGACGAGGGTCGCACCCTGTCCATCCCCAACACCGACATCCCGCCGGGCAGTCCGATCGGGGCGGATGGATGTTTCCATTGCGATAGCGGGGCACGACTGGGGCTGGACTAGACCTGGGGGGCCGGGGCGTTTCACCGCGTCCCGGCCTGCGATCTGATGGTGTTTTTGGCGCGCCGGTTTTGGCATAAGGGCGTCATGACCCAGTTTCGCGTCGCCGCACTTTATAAATTCACGCCGCTTGTCGCCGACAAGGCGCTGCAGGACCGGCTTCTGACCGTCTGCCGTGAGCACGATGTCTACGGCACCTTGCTGATCGCCAGCGAGGGGATCAACGGCACCATCGCCGGATCACCTCAATCCATCGGGGCTGTTCTGAACGTAATCCGCTCCCTGCCCGGCTGCGCGGATATCGAACACAAGGACTCCTTTGCCGACGAGCAGCCTTTCCTGCGGATGAAGGTGCGGCTGAAAAAGGAAATCGTGACGCTGGGCGTGCCGGGCGTGGACCCTCAGAAAGCCGTCGGATCTTATGTGGCGCCCGAAGATTGGAACGATCTGATTTCAGCGCCGGACGTGGTCACTATTGATACGCGCAATGATTACGAAGTGCGCATCGGCCAGTTCAAGGGCGCGGTGAACCCTGAAACCACGAGTTTTCGCGAGTTTCCCGACTGGTTTCGGAAATTCCGCGAGACCCGGCCCAACGCCCGGATCGCCATGTATTGCACGGGCGGCATTCGCTGTGAGAAATCCACCGCCTTCGCCCTGACAGAAGGGCTCGACGAGGTCTATCACCTCAAGGGCGGCATCTTGAATTATCTCGAGACCGTGCCCGAGGAAGAGAGCCTGTGGGAGGGCGATTGCTTCGTCTTTGACCGCCGGGTCGCCGTGCGCCACGGGCTCGAGCTGGGTGATTACACCACCTGCCATGCTTGCCGCGAACCGCTGGGGCCGGAAGATCTCAAATCCCCGCACTTCATCGCCGGCGTCAGTTGCCCGCATTGCCATGAAGCCCGCAGCGAGGCACAGCGCCAGCGCTATGCCGAGCGCCAGCGCCAGGAAGCGCGCGCCGCCGCGCGGGGCGAACGCCATGTGGGCGCCGTGCTGGAGACTGACGCCCGCGATGACTGAGAGACACCCCGTTCTGTACTCCTTCCGGCGCTGCCCCTACGCCATGCGCGGGCGGATGGCGCTGGACGCCGCGAAGATCGAGGTCGAGCACCGCGAAATCCTGCTCAAGGACAAGCCTGCAGAAATGCTTGAGGCTTCACCCAAGGGCACAGTGCCGGTGGTCGTGCTGCCGGACGGCCAGGTGATCGAGGAAAGCCTTGATGTGATGCACTGGGCTCTGGCGCAAAACGACCCCGAACGCTGGTGGCCGGACGACGCCGCTCGGCGATCAGACATCCAGGCCCTGATCGCGCGCAATGACGGCGACTTCAAGCATCACCTTGATCGCTACAAATACGCCAATCGCTATGAGGGCGCGATCTCTGAAAACCATCGCGCCGCTGCAGCCCGGATTATCGATGCACTGGAAGCGCGGTTGAGCACATCGTCTCAGCTTTTGGGGGACGTGGCGTGTCTGGCCGATATCGCGATCTTCCCGTTCATCCGTCAATTCGCCAATACCGATCGGGATTGGTTTGACGCCCAGCCCTGGCCGAATCTGCAAGCCTGGCTGGCCGGGCATCTGGCGTCGGACCGCTTCGCCCGGATCATGACCAAGCACGCGCTGTTCGTTTCGGCCGCTGCGCAAGACTGAGGCGTGCCGCCCCCTCGTCAGCTCCGGCTCTCGCCCTAGCTCAACGTCCGTCACGCCAACAGGACAATTGAGCCATGACGCCCGAAGAGATCAGCGAAATCATCGCCCTGGCCTGGGCGGACGATGTCAGCTTTGAAGCGATCAAAACAGACACCGGGCTGAGCGAGCCCGAGGTCATCGCGATCATGCGCCAGTCGTTAAAGCCTTCAAGCTTCCGGCTTTGGCGCAAGCGCGTATCGGGGCGCGCCAGCAAGCACGCCCGGAGCAAAGCCGCGCGCGACGCCGCCCCTAGAGTTTGATCGTGCCGCGATCGGCCTGAAGGATCAGCTTACGGTAATCATTGAGATTCCCGTCATAGCGCGTCGCCTTGCCGTCATTCACCAGCCAGAGCTGATCAGCGGTGCCTTCTGCGAGATAGACATCGTGCGTGATCAGAATAACGGCGCCCTTGTAATCATTGAGCGCGTAGATCAGCGCTTCGCGGCTGTCGATATCGAGGTGTGAGGTCGGCTCGTCGAGGATCAGCACATGAGGCTTTTCCATCGCCATCAGCCCAAGCAGCAGGCGCACTTTCTCGCCGCCTGACAGCTTTTCGATCTTGGTGCCGACCTTCTCATGGGGAAAGCCCATGGCGGCCGCAGCGGCGCGTTGCTTGGATTCAGGCGAGCCCGCAGGCAAGGCGTCCTGCACATGCTGCAGCACCGTCTCGCCCGGACGCAATTCATCCATCTGATCTTGCGAAAAATAGCCAATGCGCAAGGCGCGCGGGGCGGTGCGGTCGCCCGACATCAGCGGCAGACGCTCGGCGATGGATTTCACCAACGTTGTCTTGCCCTGACCATTGGCGCCAACAATGGCGATACGGTCTTCAGGATCCAGCCGCAGATCGACGCCCTTGAGGATCACCGCCTCTTCGCCATACCCCACCGCAGCGTCTCGCAACTGAAGCAAGGGCGGAGACAGCGTGTCGGCGGAGCTGGGGAAAGAGAAGGGCGTGGTGCGTTCGGCGATCGGAATGCTGATCTCCTGCATCTTCTCAAGCCGTTTGACGCGAGACTGCGCCTGGCTGGCCTTGGAGGCCTTGGCGCCGAACCGGTCAATGAAAGCCTGAAGGTGCGCGCGGTCGGCCTCTTGCTTGGCGCGCTGGCTTTCCAAGAGTGCGGTCTTGGCGGCGCGCAGTTTCAGCCAGGCGTCATACCCGCCCGGCGAGACCGAAAGCTGTTGATGCTCCAGCGCCATCGTGTGGGTGACACAGCGATTGAGCATTTCACGGTCGTGGCTGACGATCAGAACCGTGTGCGGGTATTTCTTCAGATAGCTCTCAAGCCAGGCCGCACCTTCCAGATCGAGATAGTTGGTCGGCTCATCGAGCAGAAGCAGATCAGGTTCCGAGAACAAGACCCCGGCAATGGCGGCGCGCATGCGCCAGCCGCCTGAAAACTCCTTCGTCGCGCGGTAGAGATCGGCATCGCTGAAACCCAGCCCCATCAGGACTTCCGCCGCGCGTGATTCCGCTGACCAGGCGTCGATATCCGCCAGCCGCATATGGATGTCACCAATGCGGTCGGGATCGGTCGCAGTCTCCGCTTCCTGCATCAGGGCGTGACGTTCTTCATCAGTGGCCAGCACGACGTCGAGGATGGTGTCATCAGACGCCTCGACCTCCTGGGCAACCCAGCCCATGCGCGCGCCCTTCACGAGACGGATCGCGGAATCCGGCGACGGCTGGTCGATCTCCTCGCGGATCAGCTTGAGCAGGGTGGATTTGCCCGTACCGTTGCGGCCCACCAGCCCGACTTTCCAGCCGCTGGAGATTTGCGCCGAGGCGTTTTCAAACAGCGAGCGGGCGCCGATGCGGTAATCGAGATTTGAGATCGTAAGCATGGAGGGCGGTGTAACCCTCACAGCGCGCGGCGCAATGAAAAGCCGCTGTGCGGTGCAGCATGTCGGCGCCAGGGCGCCCTGCGCGCAACGTCACAAAACCGTCTTAAACTCTGGACTTCGCTAAAAATGTATATACATTGCATAGCCGTTGCATAGCAGATGCGAGATCGGATTGCGCGATGGCGGACGAGAAGAAGGCGAAAAAGAAAAAAGACAGCCAGCTAGTCATTCGCCTGAACAAGGACCAGCGCGATCAATTCGTACAGCTTTGCGATGACCTGGACACCAGCGCCGCCCGGGAATTGCGCCTCTACATCAAGGGCTTCATCGCCCGCCACACATCTGAAGAGCGCGGCTGACCCCAAAAGATGCGCCTCACTGAACAAGGAGACCCGACATGGCGTCGAAGAAAGTCAAAGAGCTGAAAAAAGAGATCAAAACGCGCAAGGCGAAGATCGAAAACCAGGAAGCCAAGCTGAAAAAAGCAAAAAAAGCGCTCAAGAAAGCCGCTTAACGCTCAAGCCATGAGCTGACTGAAAGCCCGCCGGTTTCCGGCGGGCTTTTTTTATTCAGACGCCGCGCATAAGAGCCATATGCCCCCGTCTCATGGGACAAAATGTGGTCGTGTCGAACACAAATCGCCGTGTCCGGTGTGAAACGAAGCGCGCTGACGGGAAGACCTTACACGGGTTTTATTCGCTTACGCCCTGTGATCGACTACCGTCATCAACGACACACCCCTGACAAAGATGGTCTTTCATGGCGAAAGCAAACCTCGAGCTTGCATCCATTCTTGAAGATTGCGCGAGCGAAGCCCGACAGCAGATCGGCCAGGGGCGCGTCGCTGATTACATCCCGGCCCTGGCCCGGATCGATCCCAATCAGTTCGGAATGGCGGTATGCGGCGTTGACGGGACGGAATGGTCCACCGGAGACAGCGACACTCCGTTTTCGATCCAGAGCATCTCCAAGGTGTTCACGCTGGCGCTCGCGCTGCAGTCCCCCGGCGCGGCGGGGGTTTGGGACCGGGTCGGACGAGAGCCATCCGGCACGGCGTTCAACTCACTCTTTCAGCTGGAAGCCGAACAAGGCTTGCCGCGCAATCCTTTCATCAATGCCGGGGCGATTGTCATCACCGATGTGATCACCACCCATTTCGTCAGCCCCGTATTGCAGATCTTGGGACTGATCCGCAAATATGCAAACTGCGAGCAGATCTATATCGATGAAGAAGTGGCCCGCTCCGAAGCGGATAGCGGGCACCGCAATGCCGCGATCGCGCATCTCCTGAAAAGCCAGGGCAATCTGGAAGCGAGCGTCGAGGATGTCTTGGCGGCCTATTATCGCCAATGCTCCGTCGCCATGACCTGCAGAGACGTTGCACGCGCCTTCCTGCCTCTGGCGGCCGGCGGTCAGCATCCGGTGACGGGTGAAACCCTGATGCCCGCCCTGCGGGCCAAACGCATCAATTCCCTGCTTTTGACCTGCGGGCTTTATGACGGGGTCGGAAACTTTGCGTTCCGGGTCGGCATTCCCGCCAAATCAGGCGTCGGCGGCGGAATCGCAGCGGTCATCCCCGGCCAGTATGCGATTTGCGTCTGGTCGCCCGAGCTGGATGAGCTGGGCAATTCCCTCGCCGGAACCCGCGCGCTCGAAGTGTTTGCGAACGAAACCAATCTGTCGGTGTTCTGACGGAGAACCCGCGATGCAAGTCGTCCTTGCGGCGCGCGCCCGCCGATCGGCGAGTAGAGCCTAAACGTGGATCGCTGCCAGTTCCGCAATGTCAGCAGAAGACTGGCGGGCCAGCATCAGCGCGGTCTCCACCTCTCGCAAGGACTGGTGGCTGGTTTCCGACTGCACGTCCCGCAAGGTCAATTCCAGACGATGGTTCTGCGCCACAATCTCTCTGGGCGGCACGAAGTCGCGTAAGGGCAATAGACCGATGGTCTTCAGCAGGCGATACAGTTCAGCATTCTCGACCCCGTGCGCCGGGCGCGCCTGATCACCCAGACGCGAGAGCCAGTACGCATCGCGCGGTGACCAGATTGCATGCGCTGCGGATTTTCGGCGCGATGAGCGACCGCCAGAACCGCCGAGCGTAATCTGGTCGGGCAGAGCACGCAGGCCGGGATTGGCTTCCGCCCAGTCAGACACGGCAGACGCGCTGTTGAGGGCGCGGGGCACGAATTCCTGGGCCACTTGACGCATGAACTGCATGAAGGCGGACGGGCTCGAGCTGACTTTGCGATGATCCCCTTGGGTCAAGCCGTCAATCGCGCTGAGCCGCATGCGCCAGGCGTCGAGACGCGTATGATCCTTGAGCAAATCGTCCCCGGCGCGTGTCTGCGCCAGCACTTGCAGAGCGCCCGCCAGACTGAACTCCGCCATTGCGGGACGGTCTCCGAAGAGAAACGGGCTATCGCCCAGCGCTGCATCCAGGCGCGTGAGGGTCTCATCCAGTCGAGACACAATCTGTGCCTGAGCGGCTTTGTTCAGACCCAGTTTTGCAAAATGCTTGCGCACCTGGGCCGCAACGAGCCGCGCCCGACGATCAGCCTGCCCCGATGTGCTGTCTGCTTCCAAAAGTTGCGTCAGGCGCGTCTCTGCCTCCTCACGCTCGCAGACCCAGAAGATGTATTCCGCCTGCTGGGACAATTCAGAATCCGCCCACGCTTCCAGCAAATCGCTGGCGAAGCGTTGCGCGGGCGTGCTTGGCAACAAGGTCTGGGCGGCATGCTCGCGGCCCAACGTGTCCAGCAGAGCGCGCGTATCGGTGAAGGCGGTCTGATCAGAGCCCAGGATTGCAGGCGTCGCAACAGTCTTCAGACGGGGTTTGATATAGGCCTGCACCACGCTCATAGTCGCCGGCTTTTCGGTCATCGGCAGGTTCGCCCAGCGAAGACACAGGCGCGCCTTGATCGTGGCGGCGGAAAACGGCGTTCCAATCAGCGTATATGTCAAAGCCATGTCATAAACCTTCCAGTCGGGACTGGAGAGATAACGACTCATACGCCGATCCGTTCCGTTGACCGGAGGCGCCCCACCGTCAGACCCGGCCTGAAAAAGGCATGGGCCCCGAGCTGCGCATGACGGGTTCTTTATTGAGACTGCAGCAGGATTGGCGCTCTTGCCTTCACTCAGGGGATTAGGATAACGCTAGGATCATGGATAATCCCCAAGATCTGGAAACCCGGTTCACTGAGGTTTTTCAACCCATATTCATCTGGGGTGTGGGCGCCTTTGAGCTGATCTTGATCCTATACACGCTGTACATGGAACTCGTGACCGGTACTGGCCCTTCTTTGCTGACGACCGTCTTACCCCTGAGTGTGGTCATTGCGGTCGTGTGGGCTGTGTTGGCTGCACTGATCTCACTGATCATTGTCGGCATCAAAAGACGCACCAGCCGCACGAACCACTAAGCGTGACCGTGCGCATCCGCACATCGCTTGGGATCCAGCCAGAGCCTTTGCATTTGTAAAACGCCTCAAGCGCCATCCCACACGGACAGAGCCGAGCGCCCTCAGAAGCCGACGCAGCTGACAACGCTCCCTAAATCACCCGGCTCAGTGTCACGGCTGAACCAAGCCTCCTTGCCATTCAGCACGCCGCCAGGGAATGGCTCGAGTGAGTTAGATTACAAATGCTTCGCTGATCATAACCGGCGAAAAACGACTATCGACACCCCATCATTATGCGTTTACATAAAAACTCTATTTTCAGCAATTTAGCCCATGTGCGCGGATGCCCTTGAAAATCAGCACGACTTCAACTGCCTTGCTCCTATACGCACTGCCGCAGTTTTTCATCGCAATGGCGACATTGGCGCTCCTGAACTTCACGCCAGCGTTCTATGCCGGTGAAGTTGGGCTGGGCATGCTCATGATCTCAGCGCTTATTCTTGTCAGCCGGGCCTCAGACGTCATCACTGACCCGCTGGTTGGAGCCTTATCTGATAGAACGCGGTCACGGTTTGGTCGCAGGAAAATCTGGATCGCCCTTGGCGCGCCCGTGTTTCTGGCAAGCATGTGGATGCTGTTTCACCCCTCTGAGACTGCTGGCGGCGCCTATTTTCTGGTCTGGTTCGTTCTCGTCTTTTTCGGATTGACGCTGGTGCAATTGCCTTATGTGTCGTGGGGCGCTGAACTATCAAGAGACTACAATGTTCGCACCAAGATCGTTTCCGCCCGGGAAGTCATGGGGGGTGTGGGTAGTATTGCGGCTATCATGATCACTGTCTGGCTCGCCCTGGGAGAAGAGACCCGACTTGGGCCAGCACTACACATCATCAGCATAGCACTTCTGATCACAACACCGATCTTGCTGGCGCTGACCTTTTTACTACCGCAAACTCTCAGCGGCACAATTCCTGAGCCATCCCGTCACGAAGGCAGCGTTTTCCGGAACAGGCACTTTCGATGGTATATGCTTGTCGTTTTTCTAATCTACATAGGCATAACGCCCGGCGGAGCCATGAACTACTTCTTGTTCGGGAACGTTTATAATCGCCCTGAACTATACAGTATCAATCTGCTGGCGTGTTGGGGTGTTTCACTACTCGGCCTGGCGTTCTGGACACGACTCGCAACACGCATACCCAAACACAAGGCGCTCGCACTCGCGCTGATCTGGTCGCTATTGCTGACGGCCATGGTGCCGCTTGCAGGGTGGATTCTGGGCGCCTGGGGAGCGCTCGCGGCGTCCTGCATGAGCGCGTTCTCCCTGGGCGCCATTTTGGCGTTGCCCTATTCCGTTTTCGCGGACGTGATCGATCTTGACGCCTTGAAGACTGGCGAGGCTCGCACAGGGCGTTTCATGGCTGTCGGCGGAATTGTCTTAAAACTGGCTTTGACGGTGGGCACCGCCTTGTCCTTTGCTCTGCCTGGGCTTTTTGGATTTGAGCCGACACAAGACAATGACGCCACCGCTCTGCTTGCTGTTGCAGGCACATTCAGCTGGTTACCCGCCGTTTTCTACTTGCCAGCGGCGCTTCTGATCTGGAAATGGCCGCTTGGCCCTGAAGAAGTTGCCGCCAACCGGCGTGCGCTAGACGCTCAACACGCTTCCAGGCCTGAGACCGGACACCTTTAACGCAGACCTCGGATCTCCTTGGCGATCAGTCCAGCCCTGAAAATCCAGCCGCGTGCTGTCTTGCGCCAAGGTGAGGCTGACGGGCCCGCCATCGCCGACTGGCCCAGTCCGCCATCTCCGAAAGGTTCAATTTTGTTTCTAAGGGTCGGAGTCCGATTGTCCGCTCAGGCCGCGCCCGACATGGACATCCCCATCAAAGCACTCGCGCTTTCTCGCCATGCAGGATTGCCCGTGCATCCAGAATAACCGCCGGTCGTGAGTATTCACGGATGGGCATTGCCGCAAGCGCTCCGATTATATGCGCTTGCGTCGGATTCTTGTGCAGGGGCGGAACCGACCAGGAGAGGCTAGGCTCGCCGACCTCGACACGGGAAATTTCAAAACTTTGAGGAAAGAGTATCGCTTGTGCGCTCTCCGCCCCGGTCAAGCCTGTCTTCGGGATATAGCGGTATCCGAACCAATCCATCGTCGAAAAGCCGTCGCGAATGAGCGCCTCTTCCTCTGACGATGCGGTTCGAACGCCGGAGACAGCCAATTCGACATGGGTATGCCCTGCGTAATGAGACCAGCTGCGTGCGGTCGCATCAGGATAACGGCGAATACTCTCCACCTCGCCAAAAATTTTCGGAATTCCGGTTTGCTCGCGCCCGGGAATAATGGGCGTGGCCTTGTTCTCCCAAACCACGAGACTGTACCAGCCCACAATGTTCCCATGTCGTGCAGAGACGTTGACCGCAACGATATTATACGGCTCACCGCCCATCCACCGCACGCCGCGGTTCTCCATCATGGAGACCATGATTTCTGGCTCATTGAGCTCAAACCCTTCGGGCAGAAGCGACGCAAGCGCATCAGGATCCGAAGAGTAGAAGACCGTCAGAGCGGTCGTGTCATCATAGATCGTCGGCTGACCATCCGGAACTTGCCCCCCAAAATGCGCGGGCATCAGGTAAGCGTGATTGTCGTCGACAGTGGCCATTGTCTCCCCGCTTCACTATAAATTATGTAATTACATAATTGGGAGAAAGTCTCGTGTCGTCAACGTCTCAAATGTCGGGCCTGCTTACGGGCCGCACCGCAATCGTCACCGGCGCCGCCAAAGGGATCGGTCTCGCCATCGCACGCGCCTTTCATGCCGCTGGCGCAAATGTGCTGCTCGCCGACAAGGATATCGGAGCGCAAACGACCGCGGATGAATTGGGCGAACGCGCCGCCTTCCAACACTGTGATGTCAGCATTGAGAGTCAGGTGTCAGCGCTGACGAACGCCGCTCTGGATCACTTCGGACAACTCGACGTCATGGTGAACAATGCCGGCATCGGGTCGGACTATGATGATCCAACCCAGATCGAGGAGGCGGCCATGGACCGCCTTCATGCCGTCAATCAGAAAGGCGTCATGTTCGGAATCAAACATGCAGCCCTGGCCATGTCCAAGTCAGGCGGTTCGATCATCAACATGGCGTCGATCGCAGCCCTGTCAGGGGGCACGTCCGGCTTCATTTACAGCGGAACCAAGGGCGCTGTCACAGCCCTGACACGTTCTGCCGCGCTGCATCTGGGTGATCGCAATATTCGCGTCAATGCGCTGGCCCCCGGCATCGTCCTGACGCCCATCTATGAAGAGAGCTACCCGGTGGGCGTTGCCAGAAAAGTGCTTGAGCATCAGGCATCCACCCAGCAGCCCATCAGGCATCTGGGCCAGCCCGAGGACATCTGCGGGCCGTCATTGTTCCTGGCTTCTGACTTGTCAGCGTTTGTAACAGGTCAGGTGATCGCCGTTGACGGCGGTTACTCGACATCTCACCGGGGGGCGTTAGAGGCGGGCTTCGCCAAGCTGCAGGACGTCATGTCGAACCTTTAACGTGCTGGCGTCAGGGCTTTCCCGCATGTGTCATGAACAACGCCACAACAGCATCGACATGACGTTTTATCCCCTCATCCGTACGCGGATCCTGCCCGGTCAGAAGCTCAGCCTCGCCCGGCACAAGGAATTTGTACTGAGCCGCTCCCACCATCATGTAGCGCAGCGCATGAGGGTCCATGCCTGGAAACCAGCCTTGCGCCTGCAAAGTCCGGACCGCATCGATAAAGGCGTCTGCATCCTCACGCATGAACCGTTCGGCCGCCCAGCGTAGTCTTTCCGTCGGGAACTGAGCTTCGTGTGTGAGGATGCGCGCTTCTTCGGGAAAGCGCGCGACATGTTCGGCATAGGCTCGCAGCCAGCGCTCAACGCCTGCGCGATCGACGTTCCCGTCCTGAACCGCAGAGGGCGGCATATGCGCAATTCGGTCATCACGCGCTCGCTGAACCGCTTCGCGCCAGAGCGTTTCCTTATCCCCGAAATAGAACCGGATCAGGCCTTGGGTCACGCCAGCGGCTTCAGCAATGATTTTCCAAGTCGACCCTTCAAATCCACGCGACGCAAACGAACGGATCGCAGCATTCAATATCCATTCGCGGCGATGAAGCCGGTCTTTCGCAGCCGGTTTGTTGCGCCCGGCATGGGTCGATTCAGATGTGTCGGTCATAGGTCTGTTCTAGTCCCCTGCAGCAAAACTGCAAGCGGTCCGAAGTCTTGCTTCTGACACGTCAAAGCACTGTCCGAAAAGAGAAACCCATAGGAAAATTGGCCCATGCAGGCCCCTTCAAAAGGGGAATACGACAGGGCTCACGCAATGTGGCGCGGTCCCTTTCAACCCAGATGCGGAGCACCGCCTTCTGGGCGCATCTCATACCGGCCAGACATCAGCGCATCTGCTGATTGAGCAAGAGAAGCGGCAAGCGCCCTCGCCGTGACAGCACAGTAGCGCCCAATGCCGGGAGATAGCTGCTCCCATAAAAGCCTGCGGCTAGAGGTTCGCACCCCGCCAATGCATTTCAGTTCCAAACTCAAAAGACGATTTCAGGCGTGAAACCCGGCTTGTCACTTCCAATTCAGAGAAATACGTTTTATGCGTTTACATAAAAGAACGCGTTCTGAAAATACGGAGCGACACAGGGGAGACTATTCAAATGCATCGATCACTCTTCATCACGTCAGCCTTGGCAGCTCTGATACTGCCTCACGAAGCGACCGCTCAACAGACAGATCCTGCGACAGCAGCCTCGGATGTTATCGTCGTGACAGCGACGAAACGGGAGCAAACCCTACAAGAGGTTCCTGTCGCAGTGTCGGTGGTCGATGCCGAAACAATCGAGCGAAACCAGATCCGGGATCTGCTGGACCTTCAGACAGCTGTCCCGTCCCTGCGGGTGGACCAGCTACAAAGCTCAGCAAACACCAACTTCATCATCCGCGGGTTTGGTAATGGCGCGAACAATGCCGGCATCGAACCCAGCGTTGGTGTCTTTATTGACGGGGTTTACAGATCTCGCTCGGCAGCCCAGATCAGCGACCTGCCCAACATTTCACGCGTCGAGGTGCTGCGCGGGCCTCAGTCCACGCTGTTCGGCAAGAACGCGTCGGCCGGTATCATCTCTCTGATCACGGCCGAGCCTGCCTTTGTTTTTGGCGGCAATCTCGATTTGTCCTACGGCAATTATGACGCCGTGGTTTTACGCGGCGATGTGACCGGCCCTGTCAGCGAAAACCTTGCCCTCAGCCTGGCCGCGGGCATGAATTCGCGTGACGGCTACATAGAAGACATCGGAACGGGAGACGACACCAACGGTCGCGATCGCTGGTATGCGCGCGGACAAGCGTTATGGCTGGCGCGAGAAGATCTCACCTTCCGCCTGATTGCCGATTACGATCAAATCGATGAAATCTGCTGCGAAGCCACGAATGTGATTAACGGCCCCACCGGCGCCGTCATCACGGCCTTGGGAGGGACGGTCGTCCCGGAGGCCCCTTTTGGGTACGTCGTTGCGAACAATTTCAGCTCAACCAACCTGATTGAGAATTACGGTGTGTCGCTGCAAGCCGATTGGGACATCTCTGACAACCTGACGCTGACATCGATCACGGCCTATCGCGAGGTGCACTCCGAAGCGAACCAGGATTCCGATTTCACCAGCGCCGACCTGCTCAGTTCCAACGCCACCCAGGGCGAAATCAAAACCTTCACTCAAGAGCTTCGCCTGGCCACCAGCTTTGATGGGCCGCTCAACGGCCTTATCGGAGCGTTTTTCTTCACCGAAGACATCGAGGGCGGCAATCAACTCACTTATGGCAACGATTTCAGGGCCTATGCCGACTTCCTGTCTGGCGGCGGCATCGCGCAGGTTGAGCAGCAAATTCTGGGCATCCCGGTTGGAACTTTTCAACAATCTGGCCAAGGCATGTTCACACAGAGCACGCTCGAGAACGAGGCCTTCACGATGTTCGGCCAGCTGGATTTTGATGTTTCAGAACGGCTGACGCTCACGGCCGGCGTCAGCTACACCGAGGACGAAAAGGACTTCGCGCTGAACGTCAATTCCACTGACGGCTTTTCCGCTCTGGACCTTGTGGCGATCGGAAGCCAGGTCGTAGGTCAGACGGTTTTCAGTCAACAACTCGCAACGCTCTTTGGCATTGACCCTACAGACCCCACGCAGGTCGCCTTTGTCGCCAACACCTTCCCGACACAGTTTGCAAGCGTGCAAGCAGGATCCTTCCAGTTTGGCGCAGACAATGCCACAAACCCAGCGATCAACCCCTTACTGGCGTTGCAGCCGCTTCAATTCCTGCCGCCTTTCCTGAACGTCCCGAATGCAGTGGAGGATGGACGCACCTCTGACAGAGACATCACCTATACTCTGCGGGCCAGCTATGATCTGAGCGAGAATGTCAATCTCTATGCGAGCTATGCGACAGGCTTCAAGGCGTCCTCGATCAATCTCGGAATCGACTCCCGGCCATCTCCGGACGACTTCGTGCCCGGCTCGCCGGTCACCAATCCGCCGCCATCACCGATCCGCGATACAGGGCTGGCTCTGCCAAACCTGACGACCGGTTCTCGCTTCGCCGGTCCGGAAGAAGCCACGGTCTACGAGATCGGCTTAAAAGCCCAGTTTGACCGCCTCGCCTTCAATTTGACCGTGTTCGACCAGGTCATTGACGGCTTCCAGAGCAACATCTTTAACGGCACGGGCTTCGAGCTCAGAAATTCAGGACGGCAAAGTACGTTTGGCGTTGAATTCGACACCAGCATTCAACTGACCGACACCTTCGCCTTGAATGCGGCCGTTACCTATCTCGACCCTGAGTTTGACCGCTTCGTCCGCTCGGGACTCTTTGATGGGAACGGCAACGAAATCGATCTTTCCGGAACGACACCGCCCGGAATTCCGGCCTGGGCGTTTGTGATTGGAGGCAGTTATGTGCATGAGCTGGCGCATGCTCAGCGGCTTGTCGCCAGCGCGTCATACGCCTGGGAGGATGAGGTTGATATCGCCCTCAACACACCAGGGCTCACGCGTGAAGTCGAAGCCCTGAACGCCACCGTCACCTGGGAATTGAATGAAGCCCTGTCCCTGAGTGCTTGGGGCCGCAACCTAACCGGCGACGAATACCTGATTTCAGCCTTCCCAGCTGTCGCTCAGGCAGGCAGCTTTAGTGGCTATCCGAGCCAGCCGAAAACATACGGCGTCCAGCTGCGCTACCGCTTCTGATCATGACGGCCTGTCGTGGACACGGGGCATGCACAAGCCTCGCAGCATCGTGTCCACGACATCAAAGACGATCGCTTTGCTCGGCTCGAGGTCCATTCCTGACAGATTGACAGGCAAGCTGACGGACCCATGCACGGCCGACCAGAGCATCTGTGCTGTGTGGCGCGTATCGAGTTCTCCCCTCAACGCGCCACACTGGCCCGCGTCGTCGAGCAACCGCTCGAGCAGCGCGAGATAAGGCGCTGATCTCTGAGCTTCGCTTCGATCAATTTTCAGGGTCTGAAGAAAGGCTTCCTGGAAGACTTCGGGCTCTTCCAAAGCAAACCGGGCATAGCCGAGCAATGCGCATCTGAGGCGTTCGACCGGATCGTCCAGGCTTGAAATCTCATCAATAACAGTCTGGAAGCGTGACTGAATGGCTTCCTGCCATATGGAATCGAGCAGAGCGGTACGGTTGGCGTAATGCCCGTAGAGCCAGGACGCTCCCGCTCCGAGCTTCGCGGCCACCGCGCGCATCGTCACCGCCTCGAGCCCCCCTTCCCGGTAAAGCGCAAGAGCGGCGTCTGCGATCCTGGCGCGCGTTCGTGCGCGCGCTTCTTGTGACATCTTGGGCCTGGCCATGCTGTGGCTTTACTTCATGGCTTAAAGGCTGTCACGGCTTGTGCGCGCTGGCTCGCCTTCTGGCCCTACGCCGCCAGACCGAAGCGGTCGCAATCCAGGCCGAACTCCCGGCGCAGGTCCGCTAAAGGCTCATCCAGTCGGGTTTCCCATTTTTCAAACTGGATGTTCCGCGCCCGCTTCCCATAGCTCCAGCCATCGGTGATGGCTGTCATCATTGTGTCAATCAACTCAGGTTCGATCATCGCAACACGCGTCGTAATAACGCTCATCCACATGGCAAAGTACGGGAAGCGAAACTGAGCCAAACAGAAGGCTTGCAGAGCAATTTCGCCCTCACCTGTCGCTTCGTATCCTGTGAGGACATGCAAAACATCGTGGAGCTGAAATCCTCGAATGACTTGATATTGCATGTTTTCCGGCATGGTTCTGAGTTTGCCGGTCAACTTCATCATGTCATGCAACATTTTGTAGTTTCTAGCGATATTCTCCTCAAGGCCATTATTGGAGATGAAGTCGTGAAACCCTCTGCCAAGCGTGCCCGGCTTGAAAGACTTCAAGGTTTCCATGCTCACTTTTGGAGCTAGGAATTCATCATTGTAGAACGCCTTCTGAGCTTCGCTTTCATCAAAATCCCGCGCATATTCGGCAATGACGGACTCTGGAGCCTGACTCCACCAGTCATTGAAGAGTTGATGCACGCCATAATCAGACGGATCATTGAAACACCGTAGCAACTTTTCGCCGAATACATCGTTGATCGGCAGATCAGACGTCTTGCGTTTGCGCAGAAACATGGGTTCATCTCCAGCAGGCTTAAGGATTGATGGGTTCAGCTTGAGAGGGCGAATGGCGGGCTCTTGAAGCCAGCGCGGCCAGAATGTCCGCATGTCGCGACCGATTAAGATCGTAGCGAACCAGAAACAGGAGCGGCAGCAGGTAAAGCGCCGGGATCAGATAGCCGATGACGCCGCCAAGCCTGATCAGGCTGTCTGCGTCCACACTCGACGGCCGGGTTTCCGGGGCTAGGCCAATGAAATGATCCAGCAAGAAGCCCGCGATGAGTATGCCCAGACCCGATATCGCCTTGTTCGAGAACGACACCGCAGCTGAAAACATGCCTTCCTGACGTCGGCCGGTCGCCAGAGCTTGCTCATCGACGGTATCAGCGGTCATGGAGACGAACATCGTCCCGGTGATGACAATGAGAAAGGCTCGAAACGCCTCATTCGCCACCAGTATTGGCAGCAGCCAGGGATCCCCATTCGGAGGCAGGATCTCAAGAAATCGGAGTGTGACCAGGACAACCGCATCAGCAATGCTGATCAGCATCGTCCCGACCAGCAGCGTTCGTTTTTCGAAACGCCGGTTCAGCCAGGGGATAATCACGATCGCGGCCAAAGCGCCCAGAGCAGCCAGCGCATACCATTGCAAATCCGCTGGCGTGAGACCCCAAAAATAAGTCGACAGATAGATCCGTAGCGCCTCAACCGTTCCGGTGAGTGCGGCCGTAAACAGAAGGCCCACGAATAGAAGTCGAAAATTTGCGGTGTGCAGGCTCAGGCGAAGATCAGCCAAAACCCGGCTTAAACTCATTACCGACCCCTGAACGGGTTGAAGCAAATAGGGAATGTCGCGCTGCGTCAGCACTGTTGATATCAGTGCGAACGCCGCCACTGTCAGGGCCAGCACGCAGGCAAACAACGCATAATTACCCGGATCCAGCTGCCCTTCAGGGTATTCGGGGCTCGACTGGAACAACAAGCCCCAGGACAGGGCCGTAAAAGCGGCAACGCCGATAATGCCGAACGCCCATCGATAGGTTACGAGTTCGGATCGCTCAACATAGTCATCGGTCAGTTCGACAAAGAGCGCTGACCAGGGCACTTGAAACAAGGTCATGGCCAAACGGGACGTGACGGCGAAGCACAGCAGCCACAATCCCAACTGAGACTGGCTAAGACCCTCCGGGGGCGAGAACAAGGCCCACAGGGTAAGCGCGAGCGGCAAGACTGACGCATACATCAACGGATGACGACGCCCAAGGCGGGTGCGAAGCCCGTCAGAGAGAGATCCGGCAACCGGATCGCTGATCGCGTCGACGACCACACTGGCGAGTAGGGCAAGCGAAGCCATGCTCGCCGGCAGACCCAGTATCTGATTGTAATACAGTAGCAAAAAGGTGTTGAAGGCGAAGGTCTTCAAGGCTTCTGGCAAGGCGCCCAAGCCTTGAAACAGCTTGACGCTCATCGGAAGCGGCCCCGACCTGACCCGTTCGCGGACGTAATTGTGTCCCGGCTGAGTTGCGTTTTGAGGCGGCATTTCAGGTTCTGCATCCGACATCAAAAAACGCTATTTTATTTATAGAACGCGTTCAAGTAATTTGTATGCTGTGTGTCTTGGAGCGGCTCGCACACCTGAGGGGGAACGAAAGTGACCAAGACATGGATGATTTACGGAGCCAATGGCTATTCCGGAGAACTCATTGCGCGAGAGGCGAAACGCCGCGGCATGTCCCCCGTTCTGGCCGGGAGAAACGCCGATGCGGTTTCCGCGCTGGCCGGTGAGCTCGATCTGGAGTGGACGAGCTTTGATTTATCCAGTGTCGACGCCATAAGCCGCAGTATCGCGGGCTATGATCTCATCCTTCACTGCGCAGGCCCCTTCTCTGCGACGGCGCGCCCCATGCTGAGCGCCTGCCTTGTCAGCCAGGTTTCCTATCTCGACATCACCGGTGAGATCCCGGTCTTCGAATACGCAAAATCGCTGAATGATGACGCCCGGCGCGCCAATATCGTAATCTGTCCGGGCGTGGGATTTGACGTCATTCCAACCGATTGCCTCGCTTTACGGCTCAAACTTGAACTGCCAGACGCGACCGAGCTGACGCTTGGCTTTGATGCCGATGGCGGACTGTCGCCCGGTACAGCCAAAACAGCTCTGGAGAGCATCGCCAAGGGCTTGTGGGTGCGGCGCGACGGACAATTGCTCAGGACGGGCTTGAATTCAGTACGACGAGAGATCGATTTCGGTCGGGGCAAGCGCCCGGCCATGGCGATTTCTTGGGGCGATGTTTCAACAGCCCATCACACAACGGGAATTGCGAACATCACTACGTATGCCTCACAGACCGAAGAGATGCGGAAAGCGGTGTTCTGGCTCGGCCTGCTGGCGCCCTTGCTGAAGATCGGCCCCATACTGCGCTTCCTGCAACGTCGTATAGAATCGACTGTCGTCGGTCCGGATAGACAAGCGCGCGACCAGAACACCACCTATCTCTGGGGGGAAGTCTCAAATCCACATAGCGACCGTGTGACTGCGCGGATGACCACCGAAGATTCCTACACCCTGACGGGCGCCGGCTCATTGGCTGTGGTCGATCATCTGCTCACGACATCAGAGCAGCAGACAGGCTATTACACACCGGCCACATTGATGGGATATGAGCTCGTCGAGAGACTTCCAAACTCCAGCCCCATGCAAGTGAAGCGTCACTTCCTACCCGCCCGTGATGACGTCTGAGATTACTGGCGGGAACAGTGTGACGGCATCAATGCACCGTGAGACTTGTCAGGTGTCGGTCAGCAACCCTGAGCGGCTGTCTGCAGCAAGTATCAGCGATGAGCTCTTCCACGAGCCCAGCCATGACGACACATTAGACACTTGAGACAATCCTGGCGGAGAGAGAGTCCGTTAAACTCTCATCCCTGCATTTTCCGCCACGTATAAAAAGACCAAGCAAACAAAGGCATTTCCGCTCTTTCATGTCTCGACACACCCCAGCGCGTACCACATAATCCCAGTAATTTGTTGGGGCAGTTATTGGGGCAGGGCGTTGGCCGGAAGCCGGACACTGAACAAGCTGAGCGCGCGTACGGTCGCCTCGCTGATGCGTGATGACGCTAAGCCCGGACGGCATGGCGACGGGGGCGGCCTTTACCTGAATGTTGGACCGGGCGGGGGGCGGCGCTGGGTATTCCTGTTCCGCTGGCGCGGCAAGCTGAGAGAGATGGGTCTGGGTTCCGCTCGCGCCATAACCCTCGCCAGAGCCCGTGAGAGGGCCGCAGAAGCGCGCGCGCATGTTGCCGAGGGGGTGAACCCCATCACCGCCAAAAAGGCTTCACAGGCCATTCCTGAGTTCGGAGAGTTCGCCAATGAGGTTATCGATAGCCTCGCGCCCCAGTGGCGAAACCCCAAGCACAAGGACCAATGGAAAAGCACGCTGGCCAATGATGCGGCGGCGCTGGGACGCCTGCCCGTTGATAAAGTCGAGACTGAAGACGTTCTGGGCGTTCTGAAGCCGATCTGGTCCAGCAAGCCGGAAACCGCCTCACGGGTCCGGGGGCGGATTGAAAAGGTGCTCGATGCCGCGAAGGCAAAAGGCTTTCGTGAGGGTGAGAACCCGGCCCGCTGGAAAGGGCATTTGGCGAACCTTTTACCCGCACGACAAAAGCTCACACGCGGGCATCATGCCGCCATGCCCTATGCAGAGCTTCCTGAGTTTTCAGACGCCCTAAAAGGGCGTGAAGGTGTATCGGCGCGCGCCCTTGAATTCCTCATCCTCACTGCCGCCCGGTCTGGCGAGGTGCGCGGGGCTTGCTGGCCCGAAATCGACCTTGAAGGCAAGATTTGGACAGTCCCAGCCGAGCGCATGAAGGCGGGCAAAGCTCATCGCGTGCCGCTGAGCGATGCCGCCCTTGCCCTTATCGAGAGCTTGCGCCCCTTGAGCGGCGGAGCCCCCAGCGCAATCATTTTCCCCGGCTATCGCGGCAAGCCGCTGTCTGACATGTCCCTCACGGCGGTCTTAAGGCGCATGGACATTCCTGCTGAGAAGGCCAGCGTGCATGGCTTCCGGTCCAGCTTCAGGGACTGGGCGGGCGAGGCAACGGCCTTCCCGCGTGAAGTGGCGGAAGCGGCGCTTGCGCATGCCGTAGGTGATGCCGTCGAACGCGCATATCGGCGCGGGGATGCTCTGGAAAAGCGGCGGAGACTGATGGAGGCTTGGAGTCAATATTTAAGCCTAGCACCTCTTAGCGCAGTTTCAGTGTACCCATTCGCACGGTGAGCCAAATGAGTGACAGCAACGACTATGACTTTGAAAATAACCCATATGTGCAGCACCTACGGAAAATCGAAGAACAGAGACGGATAGGTCTGGAACACATAGACCCGGTTGATGCCTACAACGTAGCAGACGCACCGCCCAAAGATGTTCATGAAAGTTACACCGCCGACTGGGAAATGCTCATGCGGGAGAATTGGCGCGATTACGCACAGGGCAACAAAGCGGCCATAGTGGTCTGCCTTTTAATGTGTGCGCGGTACGGGAAGCCAATACCCGCGCCGATAGCCGACGAGTTTGACAGATTGATGGAGCTACTGATTTCCGGAAAATCAAAAACTTGGGAAGATGTTTTTGGACCAGCACGCGAGCCGTCAAAGAGGAAAACAGATATACGCAGTGAGAGGCGGCTTAAATGGGACTTTTATTACGCGTCTCAAGCCCTAAGGTTCGGGTGTACTGCCCAAGAGTATGCCCGATGGGAAGGGTCGCATGAAAGGTTTTTCGAGAACGCGCCACCCCCTGAAACTGACCTAGCCAAATCTGTAGATGATGAGTTTTTTGAGCTGTTGGGCGAAGAATTCCATATGAGCGCTGGGCGTGCGCGAAAGCTGTACTATCAGCTCCTAGACTATCATCGTTTTGGAGGCAGGGTCCACGGACCCAGATTCCCGAACGGGTTAGATCAATGTTTTGGTCTGTAAAACACCGAACATAGCTATTATACGTTCTTCAGATTTTTCGGAAAATACATCACTCGGCGAGTTTGCAAGGCTACTGCCATCAGAAGCCATGGAGACTCATGTTGACCCTTGAAACACCTGCCGCAGCCTTTTCAGTGCTGAAAGCCGCTGAGTATCTCGGCGTCTCGCGTTCGCAAGTTTACCGCCTGCTCGCGGAAGGTTCGCTCGATAGCCTTAAAATCGGAACGCGCCGCTTGATCCGCCGCGATGCGCTCGACGCCTTGATTGAGCGGTCCGGCGAGCCGCGCACCCCCTGAACAAAAAGCCCCAGCGCTGGGTGCGACCAGCGCTAGGGCACGTTCTGACCCCACATAGCCATAGGACTAGAACAATGCGTTATGTACGCAATCGCGCCCCTGTGCGCAATCATCACGACCTGCCCCTGTTCCGCTTTGCAGCCCGTCAGGATGACCGGCGCAGGCTAAGCCATGCAGAGCATTTCATGCGCACCCGCATGCCGTTTAGCCCCCCTGCCACTCTGAAGCTCTATGCCGAGCTTGCTGGCTTTAATGTGGAGGGATGAGGCGATGCGTGAATCTATCTCTGTCAGCTTCCCCACCGAGCCCAAGCGCCCCACCATCATCGTATCCGGGCGCAATGCTTGGGCGCTCTTGTCGCTCGACAAGGCCGGAGCTAAAGGGCTGACGCCCTTGACCACACCGGCGCCGCGCTGGTCGGCTTATGTGCACAATCTGCGGCGTATGGGGTTCAATATCGAAACCATCTCCGAACGCCACGGGCCGCCCTTCCCAGGAACCCATGCCCGCTATGTGCTGCGAGAGATAATCACAGTGCGCGCGCTGGCCCCGGAAGGAGGTGGCGCATAGGCGACAATCGGGGCGGGCTTCGGTCCGCCCCAGCGCCTGTCAATCGAGCATGAAAACAAATCAACACACAGGCTCGCGCCGTGAACCACCACACGCACGGATTTATTCCAAGTGGTACACCTTGCCCGCATGGCGCACGCTTTGCAGCCGAGGGCGGGATTTGGTCTGCCACGTCATGGCGGCTTATCGACCCGACAAGCTGAACGCTTTTGATCTGTCAGACGCCAGCGTTGCGGCCATGCTGGGCTGCTCTGAAAATACAGCCCGGAAAGTGGTCAAATCCTGCATTGAGCGCGGCTGGTTCATTCTCGAAAGACGCGGCGGCGTGAAAGGCCCCAAAGGCGCTCGCGGGCGTGTTGTGTCCTTAAGCCGCTTTCCAGCGGAGAACCGGCCCGCCGAACCGGAGCGCTTCGAGCGCTGGCGACCCCAACAAAAACCAACGGCGCAAAATTTGTGGCGTATCGCCCGCCCCTATGACGGGCAATGACGCACGGATAGCGCCATACGCGGCGCATTTTCTGCGGAGCGAGATGGGCGAACGCAACTCGCGGGGAAAGGTGCAAAACCCCCAGCCTGCAAGGGCGTTCGCCTAGCGCCACCAGTTAGTCCGCAAGACCCCTTACACCGCCTATAGTTAGGCACTCGCTGAGCACGCCTGTTTGTTATGGCTGGGTAAGGGGAAGCTGCTCACCGAAAAATCTGTATGAGCACATATATCAGACCTACGAAAACAGCGTTGACCAAGAGTGTCGTCAGAACGCCTTTCCGTCTTGCCTCTGTGAACCAATGGGGCTTCACAGTTGCCACCCAGTCTTCAAACCGGCGTTGGTCATCCACGTTCGAATTGTATCTATCGGCGTCGCTTTGCACGAGCGAGCCAATGACCACCCCACCGTCTGCATAGACCGTTGCCAGAGGGGATTTGGGGTGCCTCAGTTCAACAATATCCATGATGTCTATTGGCCGTGGCTGCACCGCATATCCGGCCCTATGGAGCAAGTTTAGCCGAATGATAGCGTACTCCCCATCCTGAATGGCGCTCTCCGACATTCGGAAATACTGACGGCTCATCACTGCACCTTATCCACCTGCGGAAAAGATGATGCCTCATTTGATCAAGCTGGGAAAGCGAGAGGCATCGTGCGAGATAGGGCAAACTTGCGACGCTGAAGGCAAGCACTGCCTTAGCTCTACAGCCTCACAGCCAGCGGGTCCCATTTCAGGCGTTACCCTGTGCGTTTAGGGTCCCAGCCGAGCCCGCTCAGTGGGGACCCCCTGTGTTCAAGGCACGACAGGGAATGAAAGGGGCCGTTCACCCGCACGCGAGCTTATTATGAGAGCACTACGCGCGTGCGAGGCCAGAAAGAATAGGCGGGGAAAGGTCGGGCGCACTGGGGTGGCAGATCGGACGGGAGGGCGCTTGCACCGCTAAAAGTAGCCCCTTGCACAACGTGGTAAGTAGCCAAGCGGCGTTAGGCTTCCAATGGCGGTGTGTTACAATGAGGTTCGGAATTGAAGTGAGGGAGCGAATGTTCGTTCGGCTCTGCTTGGTGTTACAGTTTGCGCTCATCGCCGTTGGTCCAGCCAGCGCGCGAGAGCTCCCTACACGACTGGCGTGCAGCGTAGACGGCGGGGCGACATCCGCGGGCGCGGTCACTTTTATCGAGACGCTGGAGCAAGCGACCATAATTGTCTTGCCGCAGATGAATGAAATGTACCTGCTGACCCGCTTTGATAACGCAGCCGAGCCTGCTGACTTGTTAGGTCGTGGACCGTGGATTTCTGACCTCGAATATACACCTGCCGGGCCAGGAAATGCCTCCCATTTTTGGAACAAATACTCCCCCACCGAGCACGGCGCTTTCCACCCTTTCTTGGCTGAGTTCGTTTTGACACCTCAGCCAGATGGATTCCGCTTTAGTCTATATACGACCAGAATTGGCGGTATGGTGATGGGAACCTGCGAATAGCGCCATATCGAGCGACCTGAGGTGAAGCCGATGTTCAATCCTGTTTTCGCCGCAATCGCGATTTTGGTCACAAGCTCTGCCCTCGCTCAGGAATTGCGTCCGCTAGATGACCTTGTTGAAGATGCCGCGCCTGGATATGCGCCGACGCGCTGCGCTGGTTTGTATCAAGCCGTCATGGAATGGGCCGGTTCTGAGCGCTTGGGCGAAGAAATGTGGAACCAAACCGATACCAGCCGCGAAACCCTTATGCTCTTTGCGGTTCGTATCAATCAATCACAGAGCGGTGGCACTGTGTTGGAGCAGACCGAACTCGTGGTTCGTGATGTTCGCAATATCGCAGACATTTATCTAGAGCGCTTCGAGAGCAACTACGCACGCGACGGGCAGGCCTTCGGCAGCGATGCCGTGGTCGCAAGCGACCTAAGCTCTTGCAGCGAGCTTGCGAGCTCTATTCGCTGATACTCAGAGGTAAGAAGCAAAGTGCAGCGAGCCTACAGGCAAGCCGATATTGGGGCAGCTGTTAGGGCACAATCCCCAATCAATCCGTCAAAATACTGATAAAAAAGCCTTAAATCAATCTAAGTGGCGGAGAGAGAGGGATTCGAACCCTCGGAACGCTTGCGCGCTCAACGGTTTTCGAGACCGCCCCGTTCGACCACTCCGGCACCTCTCCGAACTCAGGGATGCGCGGTGTCGCAAAGGCTGGGGGTAAAATCAAGTCTCTTGGGCGCCGCAGCCTGACCTCGAGAGAGCGCCTGCATGCAGTCTCAGACCCGGCGCAGCGCCTTGCTGCGTTGACTCACGCGCCCTCTTTTGTCTATATCGCGCGCTCTGCTCCCGCACGGACCCGTCCGATGCGGGGCTTTGCTTGTGAAACAACGCTGGCTCGGACCAAGAACCGGCGAAGAAAAAGGGCTCCGATCTCGCGGCTTTCGCGGATACGGCACCGAAATAAAGGAACACGATCATGTATGCAGTGATCAAGACCGGCGGTAAGCAATACCGCGTCTCCGAAGGCGACATCCTGCGCGTCGAGAAACTCAGCGCGGAGACCGGCGATGTCGTCGCGTTTGACGAAGTCCTGATGATCGGCGGCGAAGGCGATTCCCTCGTCGGCGCACCGGCCGTGGACGGCGCCTCGGTGACCGCAAACGTGCTGGACATCCGCAAGGACAAGAAGATCAAGGTCTTCAAAAAGCGCCGCCGTCAGAACTATCGCCGCACCAAGGGCCACCGCCAGTGGATTGCGGTCATCTCGGTTGCAGAAATCCTGAAGCCGGGTACGAAATCCAAGCTGAAAGCCAAGCCGGCGAAAGTCGCGGCTGACGAAGCGCCCGCTCCGGCCAAGAAGGCTGCGGCGCCGAAAGCTGAAAAAGCAGCGCCGAAAGCTAAGGCTGCCGCCGCCGCGTCCGACGACCTGACCAAGCTGACCGGTGTGGGCCCGGCCTACGCCACCAAGCTGAATGAAGCCGGCGTGACCAGCTTTGCTCAGATTGCAGCCTGGACCGACGCCGAGATCGAGCGCCTGGATGGCGAGATCTCGGGTCTCAAGGTCAAAGCAGAAAAAGGCGACTGGGTCGCTGAAGCCAAAGGATTCGCTGGCTAAGCCACGCGACAACAGAACCTGAGAAGGAGAGCACCATGGCTCACAAAAAGGCAGGCGGTTCGTCACGTAACGGTCGCGACAGTGAAGGCCGGCGCCTCGGCGTCAAGAAATCCGGCGGCCAAGCCGTGATTCCGGGCAACATCATCATCCGTCAGCGCGGCACCAAATATTATCCGGGCGAGAATGTCGGCATGGGCAAGGATCATACCCTGTTCGCGCTGACCGAAGGTCGCGTGACCTTCCAGAAGAAAAAGCTCAACCGGACCTTCGTGTCCGTTGCTCCGCTCGCGGACGCAGCTGAATAGGGCGACACTGACCTCGTGATCGCCCATCCCGATGAGGGGCGATCCGGGCCAGACGGCCAAGTTTCAAGGGGAGACGGATCGCCGTCTCCCCTTTTTACGTTCCACGTCTCTCCCCGCCCAGTGTTCGCGCCCAAGGAGGCCGATATGAGAGACATGCAAACCGATCCTGAAGAGACGCCCGAGCATGAAGCGGGCGCAGTGAGCACACCGGCGGCCTTTGCGGACATCCGCACCGAGCGCCTTGTTCTGCGTCCGCTCAAGATCGAGGACGCCGCCTGGGTCGGTCCAGAAAGCGCCCGTCCGGAAGTGTGCCGCATGACAAGCCGGGTGCCGGCGCAGAATCCGCCCCTGTTCGCGGAAGCCTTCATCCTGATCCTGCGGGCGCGGGAACAGGTTATGGGCGACCGGGTGCGCGCCATCTGCGAAGCTGAAACCGGAAGCGCGGTGGGCGTGATCGGCCTCAACCAGCATGAGACGGGCTGGGAGCTGGGGTATTGGCTGATGCCCGCCGCCTGGGGGCAGGGCTATGCCACCGAGGCCGCACGCGGAATGTGCGACTGGGCGGCTGAGCACGCCCTGACGCCGGTCACCGCCGGACACTATGACGACAATCCGGCGTCTGGTCGGGTGCTGGAAAAAATCGGCTTCGCCTATACCGGCGAAACCCTCGACGCCTTCTCGTTCGGCCGCATGGCCACGGGCCGTGTCCGCCAGATGCAAATGGCGGGCTAGCAGAGCCCTCAAGACACAGATAAAAAGCAAGCCATGAAGTTCCTTGATCAAGCCAAAGTGTATGTAAAATCCGGCTGGGGCGGCCCGGGATGCGTGTCATTCCGGCGTGAAGCCTATGTCGAGTTCGGCGGTCCGGACGGCGGGGACGGCGGGGACGGCGGAGATGTTTGGGTGGAGGCCGTGGAAGGTCTGAACACCTTGATCGACTATCGCTACCAGCAGCACTTCAAGGCAGAGCGGGGGCTGAACGGCGCCGGGCGCAACCGCACGGGCCGGGGCGGCGAAGACGCCGTCTTGCGCGTCCCTGTCGGCACCCAGGTGTTTGACGAGGACAAGGAGACGCTGCTGGCGGATCTGACCGAAGTGGGTCAGCGCGCGCTTCTGGCCAAGGGCGGCATTGGCGGCAAGGGCAACGCCCACTTCAAATCAAGCCGCAACCAGGCTCCGCGCATTTCCCAACCCGGCGAGCCCGGCGAGGAACGCGCCATCTGGCTGCGCCTGAAGCTGATCGCGGACGCCGGCCTGGTCGGCCTGCCCAATGCGGGCAAGTCCACGCTCCTCTCGGTGGCCAGCAAGGCCCACCCCAAGATTGCGTCCTATCCGTTCACCACGCTTCACCCCAATCTGGGCGTGGTGGAGATGGGCACCGGCAATCGCTTTGTGTTGGCTGATATTCCCGGCCTGATCGAAGGCGCCCATGAAGGCGCCGGCATTGGCGATCGTTTCCTGGGCCATATCGAGCGTTGCGCGCTGTTGGTGCATCTGATCGACGCCACCGGCGAAGACCCGCTGGGCGCTTATGACACCGTGCGCCACGAGCTGGACGCCTATGGCGCAGGCATCACCGACAAGCGCGAGATCGTGGTGCTCAACAAGCTCGACGCCGCCGATCCGGACACCGTGGCCGAGCTGGACGCCGCCTTCGAAGAGAAGATCGGCGTCACGCCCTATCACCTCTCCGGCGCCACGCGGGAGGGCCTCAAAGAGGTTCTCAAGGCGATCTGGGACGCGGTTCACGCCCGTCGCGAGGAAGAAAAGCGCCTCAAGGATGAAGCGGAGCGTGAAGCCCGCGGCGAAAGCGGCTGGACGCCTTGAACCTGAGTGCGCGCATGGCGGCGGCCCGGCGGGTCGTCATCAAGGTCGGGTCGGCCCAATTGATCGACCCGTCAAGCCTTGCGCCGCGTGAAGACCGGTTTGACGCCTTGGCGGACGACATCGCCCGTTTGCGCCAGGCCGGTCAGGATGTGGTTCTGGTCAGCTCTGCAGCGGTGGCGCTGGGCCGTCCGCGTCTGGGGCTCAAACCGGGTCAGTCTCTGAGCCTGGAAGAGAAACAGGCCTCAGCGGCTGCGGGACAGGCCCTGCTGATCCAGCATTGGGACCGGGCGTTCGCCCGGCATGGCTTTCCGGCGGCGCAGGCCCTGGTTTCGCCCGCCGATATTGAATCGCGACCGCGCTGGCTGAACGCCCGCAACACGCTTGAAACCTTGCTCAAGCTGGGGGCGGTCCCCGTGATCAATGAAAACGACACGGTCGCAACCGAAGAATTGCGCTTTGGCGATAATGATCGGCTGGCGGCGCGGGCGGCTCAGCTCGTGGGCGCGCAGCTCCTCGTTATTCTGTCGGATGTGGACGGGCTGTATGATCGCGATCCGCGGGAAGCGGACGCCAAGCACATCTCTGAAATCCCCGCCATCACCTCTGATATTGAAGTCTTGGCCGGCCCTGCGCGCAGCGAGGGCGCCGGCACCGGCGGCATGGCCAGCAAGATTGCTGCGGCCCGCATCGCCACGGCGGCAGGGTGTGACATGATCATCTGCCGCGGCGATCATCCCAAACCGATTCACGCAGTCGCCAACGGCGCGCGCGCCAGCTGGTTTCACGCCCATGGCAATCCTGAAGGTGCGCGCCGCGCCTGGATATTGGGCAGCCTGGCGCGTGATGGCGCGCTGGTGCTGGATGACGGCGCCGCCGTCGCCATCAAAAAAGGCCGCAGCCTTCTGCCCGCAGGCGTGGTGGACGTGCAGGGGCGGTTTGAGCGCGGCGCGGCGGTGCGCCTGATCCGTCATTCGGGTCAGCGCCTTGGCGTCGGAGTGGTCGGATATGATGACCATGAAGCGCGCCAGATCGCAGGCCGCCAGTCTGATGAGATTGCGGGCATTCTGGGCTATCGCCGCGGGGCGGCTCTGGTCCATGCGACGGACCTGGTTCCTGACCCGATCGATGGCGCGTCAGAATGAGCCGGGCGCTGAAATCAGAATTGCTGCATGACGGCATGCGTGTGGGGCTGTACGGCGGCAGTTTCGATCCTGTCCACAAGGCGCACCGGCATGTGGCGCGCACGGCGCTGAAACGGCTGAACCTGGATCGTGTCTGGTGGATGGTCAGCCCTGGTAATCCGCTCAAATCGCATGCGCCCGCCAGCCTTGCTGCTCGCGTCGCCGCTATCGAGCAGGCCATGCCAGAGCCCAGGCACGTCATTTCGACGCTGGAGGCGCGACTGCATACCCGCACCACGATCGACCTGATCACGCATTTACAGACCCGGTATCCGCGAGTGCGTTTTGTCTGGATCATGGGCGCTGACGGGCTGAAGGACTTCCATCGCTGGAAAGACTGGCGCGCCATCGGCCGGCGAATCCCTATCTGCGTCATCGCGCGCCCTGGCGATGCGATCAGGGCGCGGCTCTCTCCGGCGGCGCGGCGTCTGGCGCCCGCGCGCATATGTGACAGGCACGCGAAAACACTTGCCCTAGGTAAACCTCCGGGGTGGACTTACCTAACCGAGCCATTACATCCTGAAGCTTCACGCGTCATGCGTGCAAATGCTTCATCCTGACCCGCAGCCGCCACGCCTTGAGCCCATGTCCGATGAGACCCTAGTCAAGGCTGGCGCCTTGGCGTTTTTCAAAGACTTGCAACCGTCCGTCTCTGATTTTCGCGCGGATGTTCTTGCAGGTTTGCGCAAACCCCAAAAGGCGATTTCGCCGAAATATTTCTACGACGCGGCGGGCTCGGCGATCTTTGACCGGATCACGCAAGCGCCTGAATACTACCCCACCCGCACCGAATTGGCCTTGCTGGAGCGGATCGGACCGGAGCTCAACACGCTCGCCGGTTCCGGCGCAGTCGTGCTGGAGCCGGGTGCTGGATCCAGCGTGAAGATCCGTCAGCTCCTGGATGCGCTCGACCATCCGGCGGGTTTTGTCGGCATGGACATTTCAGGCGACCACGTCAAAGCCGCCTGCGCCGATATCGCTTCAGATCATCCAGACCTGACAGTGGGCGCCGTCTGCCATGACTTCACCCAGACGCTGGATCTGGACGCGCTCAGCATCCCTGAAGGCCGCCGGATCGTCTTCTTCCCCGGCTCCACCATCGGCAATTTCGAACTGATCGACGCGCTGCAGCTGCTCAAGACCCTGCGCGACTGGCTGAGGCCGGGCGACGCCCTTCTGATCGGCGTGGATCTGCGCAAGGACCCGTCCGTGCTGGAAGCCGCCTATGACGATGAAGGCGGCGCCACGGCGGATTTCAATTTCAATCTGGTCCGGCGCATCAACGCCGAACTGACTGGCGATATCGACCCGTCTGCGCTGGCCTATCGCGCCTTCTGGAACCCGTACCGCTCGCGGGTGGAAATGTATCTGCAGGCTCTGCGGGACCTCCATTTCACCGTGGCGGGAGAGCGCTTCGTCCTGCGTGAACACGAGACGATCCATACGGAAAACTCTCATAAATTCACTGTTGAGACTTTTCAGGACCTTGCGGTCAAAGCGGGCCTGGTCCCGGCCCATGTGTGGACCGAAGACGGCGCCTGCGCCTTCTCCATTCACTGGCTCGAACGTGGCGGAGAAACGTGCTAGGGTGCGTTTTGGTCAATTAAGGGAGCAAGGACTCTGTCCACCGAATTGCACAGCCGCCCCCATGGCGACGCTGACAGCGACTCTGGCGAACTCGCCCAGAGCACGCAGGATCTTGAAGCGCTGGTGTTGAACGCGCTGGATGACGACAAGGCTGAAGATGTCGTCGCCATCGATCTCACGGGCAAATCCTCCGTCACCGATGTGATGGTCATCGCCTCCGGCCGGTCCAACCGCCATGTGGGCGCGATGGCTGACCATCTTGTCCGCAAACTCAAGGATTCCGGCCATGGCAATGTCGCCATTGAGGGCCTGAAGACCTGCGACTGGGTGCTGATCGACGCCGGCGACGTGATCGTTCATCTGTTCCGTCCCGAAGTGCGCAGCTTCTACGATCTGGAAAAGATGTGGTCTGTTTCGCCGGACGGTGCGTCTTAATCCGCCTGTATCTGAAAGCGTCCCATGCGCGTTGAGATTCGTGCGATCGGCCGGATCAAGGCCGGGCCCGAGCGCGAGCTTGTGGACCAGTACATGGACCGCGCCAACGGCGTAGGCCGATCCGTCGGCCTGGGTCCGGTCATCGAGCGCGAGCTTGATCCCCGCACGCTCAGGGACAAAGCGGCCGAAACTCAGGCGCTGATCGCGGACATGCCTGCCGGCGCGCTGATCTTCGCCCTGGATGAAACCGGCAAACCGATGAGCTCGCTCGATTTCGCGCGCGTGGTGGAAACTGCCCGCAATGACGGCGCACGCGATCTGGTGTTCCTGATCGGCGGCGCGGACGGCCATGACCGTCCCGCCTTGCCCCAGGGCGCGCGCATGCTCAGTTTCGGCAAGGCCACCTGGCCGCACAAGCTGGTGCGCGTGATGCTGGCGGAACAACTCTACCGCGCCGCCTCGGTTCTGGCGGGCGCGCCCTATCATCGGGAGGGGTGATGGCGTCCCCCCTGCTCTTTCTGGCCCTGAGCCTCGCTCTTCAGGCGCAGACCGCGCCTGAACCGGAGGAGGTGGATACGCTGGAGCAAGAAGCCGCTGAGCTGCGTGAGCAGGCTGAGGCGCGCGCAGAGGAAGCGGAGGCCGCTCAGATCGCCATCGCCCGTCTGCAACAACGCCTTGTAGAAGCCGCCGGCCGTGTCGCGACCCGCGAGGCCGAGGTTGAAGCCGCAACCGAACGTCTGCGGGCGCTGGAACGTGAAGAGGCCGATCTTCTGGCGCGATTGCGGGAGGAGCGCGCAGATCTGGCCCGCGTCCTCGCAGCCCTGCAGCGCATTGAAATGTCAGACCCGCCCGCGCTCGCGGTGACGCCGGACGACGCCGCTTCCGCCGCGCGCGCCGCGGGATTGCTGGCGCAGATCGCGCCGCAGCTGGATGCGCGCGTCGCGGCGGTGCAAGAACGGCTGGCGGAGCTCGAAGCCTTACGGCGCGCCTTGCAAGACCAAACCCGCGCCCTGATCCAGGCGCGCGAAGCGCTGGGCGTCACCCGCGAGGAAGTCACCGCCCTGATCGAAGAGCGCCGCGCCGCCGAAGCCGCCTTGCGCGCCCAGGCCGATGATTTGTCCCAACGCGCCGCGCGGATCGCCGAGCAAGCCGGCTCGCTGCGTGAACTCCTCGCCGATATCCGCCGTTTCGCCGCCGCAGATCCCAGACTGGCGCCGCGCCCCGAGCCGCGTCCCGAACCGGCGCCGGACATCCCAGTCCCGCGTCTCAGACCGGAACAGACGCCCGCAATCGCCATGGGGTCTCTGGTGGAGGCGCGTCCTGTTTCAGGTCCTGTGGAAACCTTGCGGTTCAGTGATACGCGGGGCCGTCTGAGCCCGCCGGTCCGCGGTGAACTGACCGTTAGCGCCGGCGCGCGCGGCCCGGATGGCGTGCGGCGCGAGGGTATCTGGTTTGAGACGAGCTCACGCGCACAAGTGACCGCGCCTTTTGACGGCGTGGTGGTCTATGCCGGGCCGTTTCAGGGCTTTGACGGTGTTTTGATGATCAATACACCCGATGGGTACACGCTTATTTTAGGGGGATTGGGTCTTATTTACGCCGTAGAGGGACAGTCATTATTGGCCGGAGAGCCTGTCGGCGCCATGTCAGACCGTGCAAATCCGCCGCCAATGCTCTATTTGGAGATAAGACGCAGCACTGACGAAGCTGCTGACCCTGAAGATTGGCTTCGGCCCGAATTTCGCAGAGGCTAGAGCCTCGACCGCCGCGCACTAAGGAAGACCGCCATGCGTCTGCACATTATTGCTTCAGCTGTCCTGTTCGGCATTGGCGCCGCCACCCTGGCGGTCTCTGCCGAGGGGGAGGACACCAACAGCCGCGAAGCCACCTTCCGTCAGCTTGAACTGTTTGGTGATGTGCTCAGCCGGATCGAGTCCGATTATGTCACCGATCCCGACAAGGCCGAGCTGATCGAGAGCGCCATCGACGGCATGATGCAGGCGCTCGATCCGCATTCAAGTTATCTGTCGCCCGATGATTTTCAGGACATGCAGGTCACTACGAGCGGTGAATATGGCGGCATCGGCATCGAGGTCACCATTCGCGACGATCTGATCACCATCATCTCGCCGATCGCCGAGACGCCGGGCGAGCGCGCCGGCCTTGAACCCAATGACCAGATCATCGCCGTGGACGGCGAGAGCATGATCGGCGCGAGCATGGACGACGCCGTTGAGCGCATGCGCGGCCTGGCCGGCGATCCGGTTGTGCTGACGATTTTGCGCGAGGGCGAGGATGATCCGTTTGACGTGACGGTCGTTCGCGACCTCATCGAGGTGCGCGCCGCCTATTGGCGTATGGAGGAGGGCGACACGCCCTATCTGCGCATCACCACGTTTAACGAGAACACCACCGCGAACGCCATCACCGGGCTCAATGACCTGACCGAAGCCTATGGCGGGCCGCTGCCGGGCCTGGTTCTGGATCTGCGCTCCAATCCGGGCGGACTTCTGGATCAGTCGGTGACCGTGTCCTCTTTGTTCCTGGATGGCGGTGAAGTGGTCTCCACCCGTGGCCGCGATCCACGTGATACGCGCCGCTATAACGCCGAGTTGGGCGATATGCTCAATGGCGCGCCGATCGTGGTGCTGATCAACTCAGGGTCCGCCTCGGCCTCTGAAATCGTCACCGGCGCCCTGCAAGACCGAGAGCGCGCGACGATCGTGGGCATGACCAGCTTCGGCAAGGGCTCGATGCAGACCGTGGTGCCCCTGCGCGGCGGTCGTGACGGCGCCCTGCGTTTGACCACGGCGCGCTATTACACGCCGGCGGGCCGCACCATTCAGGCCACCGGCATTGCGCCGGACATCGCCATCGCACCGCGACGCGTGAACCAGGAAGAAGCGGAAGGCGTGAACTCATACGCCGAAGCCAGTCTTCGCAACGCACTTGAAAATGAGACCGGCGCAGAGCGTGAAGAGCTTGAGAACGAGCTATCTCACACCGAAATGCCGCCCGAAGACTGGGACGCCAGCGAAGATTACCAGCTGCATCGGGCCATCGAGATCCTGAACGCCATGATGAGCCGCGATCAGGCCCAGCTGCAGTAGTCAACGCAGCCTCAAACCGGCTTCGTTAACGCTTCTTTACCGCAACCTCACGCAGGGTCGGGGCGAATCGCCTCCTCCCGGCGTTGAGCAAGCGGCACGCGTCTATGGCCCGACTGCAATCTGATCGCTTTCCTCTCAAAGCCCCGCTTCTGGCGGGGCTCGGGGTTGCGGCTGCGCTGATCGCAGGCGTGGCCGCCCTGACCTGGCTCGCAGGCGGCCCTGCGCCCACCGTCAGCGCCAGCGCAGATATCAACGGTCAACCCGATGTGCTGGCCTCCGCCGAGATTGCTAGCGAACACGAGGCGGGCCCTGCGCCCTTCAGCGATGCTCAGACCGAAGAGGTCAGCCTGCCAGGCGTGCGGGACACCGCAGACGCCCTGAGCCCGCAAGAGGCCAGCCCCTCCTCTCTCAGCCCCGCCGAGCCCGTTGCGCCTCCGGCGCCGCTTGAAGGCTTTTATGAGACCGGTCCAGGCGGTCCTCTGCCGATCATCAACGCCAGTGGTGTGCGCCCGGATCAAGCCTACGCTATGGACTTTGACGGCGCCGCAGACGTGCCCACCGTTTCGATCATCGTGGGCGGGCTGGGGCTGTCTGAAAGCCTGACGGCACGCGCTATCGAAGCCCTGCCCGCCGAAGTGACGCTCAGCTTCGCGCCCTATGCCGATGATCTGCAGACATGGATCAATCGCGCGCGGGCCGATGGCCATGAAGTTCTGCTCGAACTGCCCATGGAGCCGTTTGACTATCCCAATAACGATCCCGGTCCGCACACGCTGCTGGTGGACGCCAGCGCGACAGAAAACGCCCGGCGCCTGGCCTGGCTATTGTCACGGACAGCAGGGTATGTCGGTGTCGCCAACTATCTCGGAGCGCGTCTGGGTGCAGCCGAAGGTCCGCTCACTGAACTCTTCACGGCCCTCGAAGCGCGCGGCTTGAGCATATTCCATGACGGCGCCGGACGACGCGCCATTCTCAGCCAGGCCGGGCGGCAGGCCAACGCCCGCATGACCATCGCCGATCGCGTTGTGGATTCAGACCCAACCCCGCGCGCCATTGACGGACGTCTGCTGGAGCTTGAAGCGCTCGCCTTGCAAAACGGGACTGCATTAGGCTCAGGCTTTGCCTACCCGGCCACTGTGGATACGGTCGCCGCCTGGGCGGACGGGCTTGAAGGCCGCGGATATCAGCTGGCCCCGGCGAGCTTTCTGATGCAACTCAGAAATCCGGTGGAGACCCGCAGCGCCTCCGCTGCTCAAGACACCGCCGACGCCGCCAGCCCCTCTGCGGACCCGCACGGGGACACACACTGATCATGAGCGCTGCGTATCCCGAGCACCGACCCAATGTCGGCCTCGTCCTGTTTAACGCGCAAGGCAAGGTCTGGCTGGGCAAGCGCTATGGCGCGGACGAGCCCTGGTGCTGGCAATTTCCCCAAGGCGGTATGGATGAGGGCGAGGCGCCTGAAGAAGCCGGCTTGCGCGAGCTCTATGAAGAGACCGGCGTCACCCAGGACCTGATAGAGCCGCTGGGCGCCATCGCGGACTGGCTCACCTATGACTTCCCGCCCGAGGTGCTCGCACAGCGCCGGAAAAACCGTTGGCGAGGCCAGAAACAACGCTGGTTCGCCTATCGCTATCTGGGGACGGACGCCGATTTTGACCTCAAGGCCGTCCCCCCGCAGGAATTCTCTGAATTCCGTTGGGTGTCGCTTGAAACCACGCCCCAGCTGATCATTCCCTGGAAACGGACGGTCTATGATCGCGTAGCGGAAGCTTTCGCACCGTTCAGCGCCTAGCGTTCCGCCGCGAGCTCCACAACCCGCACAGCATTGCCGCGGCGCATCAGCCCCATAGAGACGTTGACGGTGGTGTGGGCCACAGTGCGGCCCTGAGCCCGCAAGCGCGCCTCGACCTCACGCACCACACCCAGATTGTCGTTCTGCGCCCCCATGACGCAAACCGGCTGGCTATCGCGTTCGCTCAGCCAAAGGGACAAACCTTCGGCGGCAGGCAGGATTAGCGCCCGGTCTGAAAGACTGATGTCACGATCATTCACGGGAAACGCGAAAGGCTCTATTCGGCCTCCGCTGTCACGCTCAGCGCCGTCCAGACCCTCAGAGCCCAAAGCTGTCTCACACAGGGCGATCATCTGAGCGGCCAGCGCGGTCGGATTCACGTCTTGAACCGCCAGAGCGGGCGCACCGAAAAGGCTGAGAGCCAAAGCCATGAATAACCGGCATGTCTGACGCATATGACGTGTCCTTCAACAACAAAAAGCCCTGCGCAAACTATGCGCAGGGCTTTTTGTGAGCCTCAAATGACAAAGGCTTCACTCTTTAGTGAGACAGCTCGGACAACAGCGCCTGGAACTTCTCGATGCGGGCTTCCGCATCCTGACGTTCTTCGTCATTACGCGCCTGACCCAGATCCTCACGGGCCTCGGTCAGCGCTTTAGAGGTGTCCTCGGCGTTCACGTCAGCGAGGTCGATCGCTTCTTCCGCCAGAATGGTCAAACCAGCCGCCGTCACCTCGGCGAAGCCGCCGCGGATGAAGGTGCGGGTCACGTCATTGCCGGAATGAACCGCGATCGCGCCGGTGCGGATGGTCGACATGAAAGGCGCATGGTTCGCCAGGACGCCAAAATCGCCTTCGGCGCCGGGAACCACAACCATGTCCACCTCGCCCGCGAACACGCGGCGCTCAGGAGACACGAGGTCAAAGTGCAGCTTGTCAGCCATGGGCCGATCCTTGCTCAGTTACGCCCGCCGGGCGGGCTGGTCGCTGGCGCATCCCCAGGGGACGCGCCAGCTGAACAGTCTTACGCAGCGTCAGCGGCCAGTTTCTCGGCCTTTTTGACGGCGTCTTCGATGGTGCCGACCATGTAGAAGGCCGGTTCCGGCAGGTGGTCGTAATCGCCGTCGCACAGACCTTTGAAGCCTTTGACGGTGTCTTCGATCGGCACCTGAATGCCCGGAGAGCCGGTAAAGACTTCAGCCACGTCGAACGGCTGGGACAGGAAGCGCTCGATCTTACGCGCGCGCGCCACGACCAGCTTGTCCTCTTCAGACAGCTCGTCCATCCCGAGGATGGCGATGATGTCTTGCAGAGCCTTGTAGCGCTGCAGGATTTCCTGCACACGGCGGGCGGTCTGATAGTGCTCTTCACCCACGATGCGCGGCTCAAGGATCCGCGAGGTGGAGTCCAGCGGGTCCACAGCCGGGTAGATGCCTTTTTCCGCGATCGAGCGGTTCAGAACCGTCGTGGCGTCAAGGTGCGCAAAGGTTGTCGCAGGGGCCGGGTCGGTCAGGTCATCGGCCGGCACGTAAACGGCCTGCACCGAGGTGATGGACCCCTTCTTGGTCGAGGTGATGCGCTCTTGCAGCGCGCCCATATCGGTCGACAGGGTCGGCTGATAGCCCACAGCAGACGGGATGCGGCCCAGCAGCGCGGACACTTCAGCGCCGGCCTGAGTGAAGCGGAAGATGTTGTCCACGAAGAACAACACGTCCTTGCCTTCCTCATCGCGGAAGTATTCCGCCTGAGCGAGACCTGACAGCGCCACGCGCGCACGGGCGCCCGGCGGTTCGTTCATCTGGCCGAAGACCAGCGCGCAACGCGAGCCTTCTGCAGAGCCATTGTTCTCTTTCGGATCCTTGTTCACGCCGGATTCGATCATCTCGTAATAGAGATCGTTGCCTTCGCGGGTCCGCTCGCCAACGCCGGCGAACACCGAATAGCCGCCGAACAGCTTGGCGATGTTGTTGATCAGTTCCTGGATCAGAACCGTCTTGCCGACGCCTGCGCCGCCGAACAGGCCGATCTTGCCGCCCTTGGCGTAGGGGCAGAGCAGGTCCACCACCTTGATGCCGGTCGGCAGGATTTCAGCCTCGGTGGACTGTTCTTCAAACGCCGGAGCCGAACGGTGGATCGGCGCCTGCATGACAGCCTGAACTTCACCGGCTTCGTCAATCGGTTCGCCGGTGACGCTCATGATGCGACCCAGCGTGCCCGGACCCACCGGAACCATGATCGGGGAGCCGGTGTCGGTGACGTCCGAACCGCGCTTCAGACCCTCGGTGGCGTCCATGGCGATCGTACGCACCATGTTCTCGCCCAGATGGGCCGCCACTTCCAGAACCAGCTTCTGGTCACCGTTTTTGGTTTCCAGAGCGTTCAGGATTTCCGGAAGACCGCCTTCGAACTCTACGTCCACGACGGCGCCGGTCACCTGCGCGATACGGCCTTTGAGCTTGCTCATCGTCTCAGCCTCTTTTCCAAACCTTGCAAGGCGCCGCGCCCGGTCGCCTGTCGTTTAAACCGTGGTGCGCTACACCGCCTCGGCGCCGGAGATGATCTCGATCAGCTCCTTGGTGATTTTCGCCTGGCGGGAGCGGTTGTATTGCAGATTAAGCTTGTCGATCAGCTCGCCGGCGTTGCGGGTCGCAGAATCCATGGCCGCCATCTTGGCGCCCATTTCACCCGCGGCGTTTTCCAGCAGCGCCGAAAGAATGACCGTGTCTACATAACGCGGCAGCAGAACCTCGAGAATGCTCTCCTCGTCCGGCTCATAGCTGTAGATCGCGCCTTTGAGATCGGGACGTTCAACAGTGTCGTCGATGGCGTCACGCGCCGGGATCAGAACCTGAGCGCGGGGCTTCTGGCTGATCACGGACACGAATTCCGAGCTGATGACTTCACAGACATCAAACTCGCCCGCCTCGAACAGGTTGCGAATCTTGTCGCCGACCATAGCCGCGATAGCCCCGTCGATCTTTTTCACATCTTTCAGTTCGATGCGATCAACAATCTTGTCCGCGTGCAGGCGCTTGAGGGCTTCATAGCCCTTCTTGCCGACGGTCAGGATCTTGACCGTCTTGCCCGCGCTGACCAGCGCTGCGACCCGTTCCCGCGCCAGGCGCGCAATATTGGTGTTGAAGCCGCCGCACAAACCCCGATCCGCCGAAGCGACGACGAGCAGATGAACATCATCCTTGCCCGTGCCGACCAGCAGACGCGGCGCGTCCGGGCCTTCCATCGCCGATGACAAATTGGCCATCACCGCCGCCATACGCTCAGCGTAGGGACGCGCCGCTTCCGCCGCTTCCTGCGCCTTGCGCAGCTTGGCCGCGGCGACCATTTGCATCGCCTTGGTGATCTTCTTGGTCGATTCGACCGAGTTGATCCGGTTTTTCAGCTCTTTAAGGCTGGCCATTATTCGTCCTCAGCCCAAACGCGTGGTCCTGTCAGGTCAAACCTAGCCAGGACGTGGGACAGGTTGGGCGCGCCGTAGCGCGCCCGCCCTTATGCGAAGTTCGCCGTGAAGGTCTCCAGCGTCGCTTTCAGCGCCGCTTCGGACTCGTCCGACAGTTTCTTGGTGTCGCGGATCGCCGCCAGAAGATCAGCTTTCTCAGCATGCAGGTGACGCAGAAGCTCTTCTTCATAACGACCGATGGCGGCCACTTCGATCTTGTCCAGATAACCGCGGGTGCCGGCGTACATCACGCAGACCTGCTCTTCCATGGAGAGCGGGCTGAACTGCGGCTGCTTGAGCAGCTCGGTCAGACGCTCGCCGCGGGACAGCAGCTTCTGGGTGGCCGCATCCAGATCGGAACCGAACTGGGCGAAGGCCGCCATTTCACGATACTGGGCCAGCTCGCCCTTGATCTTGCCGGCCGCCGACTTGGTCGCCTTGGTCTGAGCCGCGGAGCCCACGCGGGACACCGACAGACCCACATTCACCGCCGGGCGGATGCCCTGGTAGAACAGGTCGGTTTCCAGGAAGATCTGACCATCGGTGATCGAGATCACATTGGTCGGAATGTAGGCGGACACGTCATTGGCCTGGGTTTCAATGATCGGCAGCGCCGTCAAAGAGCCCGAACCATGGTTTTCATTGAGCTTCGCTGCGCGCTCCAGCAGACGGGAGTGCAGATAGAACACATCGCCCGGATAGGCTTCGCGGCCCGGCGGACGGCGCAGCAGCAGCGACATCTGGCGGTACGCCACAGCCTGCTTGGACAGGTCATCATAGATGATCAGGCCGTGCATGCCGTTGTCGCGGAAATATTCGCCCATGGCGCAGCCGGTGAACGGCGCCAGGAACTGCATCGGCGCCGGGTCGGACGCGGTCGCGGCGACAACGATGGAGTAGTCCATCGCGCCGTTTTCCTCGAGCGTCTTGACGACCTGGGCCACGGTGGAGCGCTTCTGGCCGACCACGACATAGACGCAGTACAGCTTCTGGCTCTCGTCATCACCCTGGTTCAGTTGTTTCTGGTTCAGGATGGTGTCGATGGCGATGGCGGTCTTGCCGGTCTGGCGGTCGCCAATGATCAGTTCGCGCTGGCCACGGCCGACGGGGATCATCGAGTCGATCGCCTTGATGCCGGTCGCCATCGGCTCGTGCACGGATTTACGCGGCAGGATGCCCGGCGCTTTCACGTCCACGACGCGACGCTCAGCGGCGTCGATCGGACCCTTGCCGTCAACCGGCTCGCCCAGCGCGTTCACGACGCGGCCCAGAAGGCCTTTGCCGACCGGGGTGTCCACGATGGAGCCCAGACGCTTGACGGTGTCGCCTTCCTTGATGCCCCGGTCGTCGCCGAAGATCACGCAGCCGACATTGTCGCGCTCGAGGTTCAGGGCCATGCCCTTCACACCGCCCGGGAACTCCACGAGTTCGCCGGCTTGCACTTCGTCAAGACCGTAAACACGAGCGATGCCGTCGCCCACGCTCAGCACCTGACCAACGTCGGAAACGTCAGCCTCTGCGCCGAAGTTCTTGATCTGCTCTTTCAGGATCGCGGAGATTTCCGCCGCCCGGATATCCATGGCCTACGCCTCTTTCATCGTGTTGCGCAGCCCCTCCAGCTTTGTACGGAGGGAGGAGTCAAACATGCGCGAACCGACCTTCACGATCAGTCCGCCCAGGATGTCGGGACGTACATCAGTACGAATGTCCACATCCTGGCCCAATGCGGTTTTTAAGGCCGCGGTCAGTTCTTTCAGCTGCGTTGCGGTCAGCTCATCAGCGGTGGTGACGTCTGCCGACGTCGCCCCGCGTTTACGCGCCGCAAGCACCTTGAAGGCGCGCAGCATGTCATTGATATCGCCAGCCCGGCCATTGGCGGCCGAAACAGCGATGAATTTCTTGGTCAGGTCCTGGGCGCCCAGCTTTTCAGCCAGAGCAGAGAGCACAGCTGCTTTTTCAGCCGCGCCGTACAGCGGGCTGTCCAGGGCGTCGCGAAGCTCAGCCGACTCCGACAGCACCGCGCCAAGCGCGTCCACATCGGTCTCGACAGCTTCTTGCACGCCCGCCTCTTCGGCCAGGTCGAACAAGGCGCGCGCATAGCGCTCGCCAGCCTCGCTCATGATCGCATTATCGACGGTGGTCACCGTTCTGCGCCGCTTTCTTCTCGTGATGTGCGTCCAGACCCCACCAGTGCGGCATTGCCCAAACGCTTGAAGGAACTTGGCTTCTTGTCAGACACACGAGAGTTAACGCCACGCATGTCTCACAGCCCGGCGCCGAACTAGCACAGGGGTGCGCGCCCGGCAACACCGGTTCATGACTCGAGGCGCCCATAAACGCGTTAAAGAAACGAATACGGCTCGATATCGAGCACGACTCTGACCGCAGAGGGCGGTTTCATGCGGCCCATCCAGGCGCGCATGAAGGCGGAGACATCCACATTCCTTGGCGCCTGCACCAGAAACCGCCGCCGCCAGCGCCCGCGCACCACCCCGAGCGGCGCTTCTGCGGGACCAAACACCTGCACGCCGTCAGACACCGGCGCTGCGCGGGCGATGGCCTGGCACGCCTCATCGAGGTGGGACGGGTCGGGACCGGACACGATCAGCGCCGCCAGCCGACCAAAGGGCGGCAGGCCCAGCATTTCGCGCATCATGCGCTCGGCCGCCAGGAATCCGTCCCGGTCTCCATTCGCCAGCGCCTGCAGCGCTTCGTGTTCGGGGTTCCAGGTCTGCAAGATCGCCCGGCCCGGCCGGTCGGCGCGTCCCGCGCGCCCGGCCGCCTGCACCAGGGTCTGATAGGTGCGCTCGCCGGCGCGCAAATCCCCGCCCGCCAGCCCCAGATCGGCGTCGACCACGCCGACCAGCGTGAGATGGGGGAAGTTATGGCCCTTGGCGGCGATCTGGGTGCCCACCAGAATGTCGATCTCGCCCGCCTCCATGCGTGACACAATGGAGCGCACATCATCGCCGTTCTGGGCGGTGTCTGAGGAAAACACTTCCACTCGGGCGTCTGGGAATCGCTGCCGCGCCTCTTCGGCGACGCGCTCGACGCCCGGCCCCACACCGATCAGCGAATCAGGCTCGCCGCATTCAGGGCACGCTTTGGGTTTGGGCATGGAAAAGCCGGTGACATGGCAGACCAGCCGCCCGGTATAGCGATGCTCGACCAGCCAGCGGTCCGCTTCGGGGCTTTTCATCTTGTGCCCGCAGGCTTTGCACAAAACGAGCGGCGCAAAGCCGCGCCGGTTGAGATAGAGCATGGCCTGTTCGCCACGCGCGAGCGTCTCAGCCACCGCCTTGTGCAGCGGTGGAGACAGCCATTCCCCCTTCTCAGGGGGGCTCTCCCGCAAATCGAGCAGCTCGATATCAGGCAGCACCGCACCGCCGGCCCGGCTGGGCAGCACCACATGCACATAACGCCCGGCTTCGGCGTTCACGAGGCTTTCAAGTGACGGCGTCGCGCTGGCGAGCACGCAGACCGCGCCTTGCAGCTTGGCGCGCGCCACCGCTAGATCACGGGCGTTATAAGTGAGATTTTCATCCTGCTTGTAGGTCGGATCGTGTTCTTCATCGACCACAACGCCGCGCAAATGGGTGAACGGCAGAAAGATCGAGGAGCGCGCCCCGGCGACGATCTTCGCCCGCCCTGACGCCACTTCGCGCCAGGTGCGGCGACGCTCTTTGTCCGCCAGACCTGAGTGCCAGAGTGCAGGTTCGACCCCAAACCGGTCTTTGAACCGCTTGGTCACCGCCTGCGTCAGCGCGATTTCAGGCAGCAGCACCAGAATTTGCGCTTCAGGCTCACGGCGCATCAGCTCGGCGATGGCTTCAAAATACACTTCGGTCTTGCCTGACCCGGTCACGCCATCGAGCAGCGCCGCCTGAAATCCGCCCGCCGCCACCAGGCGGCGCAAGGTCGCCGCCGCCTCAGCCTGAACCGGGTTCAGGTCGATGCCCTCCTTATACGGATCAGGCGCCTCGAACGGCGGATCGACCGGCGCCTCTTCCGCGCGCAAACCGCCCGCTTCGGCGAGCCCTTTCACGACAGAGGCCGACACGCCCGCGCGGCGCCCCAGCTCGGCGGCGCTGGCGGGGCCTTGCTCCACAGCGTCCAGAACAGCGCGGCGGGCGGGCGTCAGACGCGCCAGCACTTGACCGGTCGGATGATAGAGCGTCTCGGTAGGCGAAGGTTTGAGCGCGCCGGGGCTTCGAAGCACGGCGCGTAGCACCACGCCCGGCGGCTCCACCAGATAGCGCGCCGCCCAGTCGATGAACTCGCGCATAGGTTCGCTGAGCGGCGGACCGCCGCGCAGATCATCAAGGGTTTTGAGCGTGCGGGAGCCGTCATCCGGGCCAACCGCCCACACGACGCCCGGCGCACTGCGCTTGCCCAACGGCGCCAGGACGTGATCGCCGGGGGTCACGCGCACGCCCTCAGGCACCGCATAGTCAAACGGTTCGGGCAAAGGCATCGGAAAGAGGACCGAAGCGCGTTGCGGGGGTGCGGCGGGTTCGCTCAAGAAAGACAGCGTCCTGGGGCGGCTTGATTCTGGTCCAGTCTAACAAAGCGCAGGCCGAACGCCTCAGGGTTAACGCATTCACAAGCCTGCTCTGGCACTGAGGTAGCGTTGGCAAGGAGATCGAAGTATGAGCGCCCTGGACACGCTGGATCTGGAAACCCTGCGCACCGCCCTGCGCGCGCGTCCGGACGTGATCACCGGAGATCCGGAGCTGATGGCCGCGATTCGCGCCGCGGACTCCGGCGACAGCGTCGTTGATCTGGGCCAGCGCCGTCAGAAAAAACTGGAAAAGGATTTGCGCAAGGCGCGCGCCACCAGCGACGCTTTAATTGCGCTCGCCAAGGCCAATATGGCCGCCCAGGCGCAGACCCACGCGGCTGTTTTAGCGATTCTGGAAGCTGAGGACCTGGCGGCGCTCGATCACAAACTCGCGGGCCGCGTCGCGGGCGCCTTGAGCGTGGACGCGGTACGGGTGTTTCTCGAAGGTCATTCTCCACTGAAAGATGCAGATGCGATCCTGGGCTGCTCGCCGGAGCTGGCGGACGGTTTGCTGGGAGATGAAAGCGAACGCCTTGGGCTCGTGAACGGGCGATTTGCTGATGCGCTCTATGGTCCGCTCGGCCCCAACATGCGCTCTGAAGCCATCGCCCGGATCGAGATCGGCGGTCATCCCGGCGTTTTGTGCCTGGCCAGCCGGGACGCCCGGGCGTTCACGGCGGATCAGGGCGCAGACCTCATCCATTTCCTCGCCCGGGCGCTTGAGCGCCGGATCGCGCCATGGCTGCGCAGCTAGGCGAGCCGGAGCTGGGCGCCGACGCCGCGCTCACCGCGTTTCTCTCCCATCTGGAGGGCGAGCGACGACTGAGTCCGCGTACGGTCGAGGCGTATGATCGCGATCTGTCGGGCTTGTTTGAGTTTCTCACCGGACATCTGGGCGGCGCTCTGACGCTGAAGACCCTTTCACACTTGACCAGCGCCGACTGGCGCGCCTGGCTGGCCGGCCGGCGGCGGGACGGGGTCGGGCCAAGAACCTTGCAAAGGGGCCTGTCCGCCGCCCGCACCTTTTATGGCTACGGACGTCGCCGCTGGGGACTCGACAATCCGGCCCTCGGCCTTGTGGAGTCGCCCAAAGCGCCCCGTCGCCAACCGCGCCCGGTCAGCGAAAGCGCGGCCAGATCCTTGCTCAAGGAAGCCCAGCTCAGCGCTGCGGAACCCTGGATCGGCTTGCGCGACGCCGCCGTGCTCAGCCTGCTCTACGGGTGCGGTCTGCGCATCTCCGAAGCGCTGGCCTTGACCGGCCGCGATCATCCCCTGCCCGATGTGCTGTGCGTGACGGGCAAGGGCGGCAAAAGCCGGATCGTTCCGGTGCTGCCCGTCGTCCGGCAAGCGGTGAGCCAGTATGTGGACGCCTGCCCGCACCTGATCGAACGCGATGAGCCCTTGTTTCGCGCGCGTCGCGGTGGCGCGCTGCAACCCCGCGCTCTGCAGTCGGCGATGCAAATGCTTCGATCGCGGCTGGGGCTGCCCGCCAGCGCCACGCCGCACGCCCTGCGGCATGCTTTCGCAACCCATCTGCTGGCGCATGGCGGCGATCTGCGAGCGATCCAGGATCTATTGGGGCACGCCTCGCTAAGCACCACACAGATCTATGCAGATATCGAATCAAGCCGGCTGATGACGATTCATGCCGCCACCCATCCCCGAGCCCGAAAGCAAAGGGGTTAAGCGCGCTTGCGCTCAAACAGGCACAGGGTTTCGCCGTTCTCGTCGGTGTCGTCCTTGACGAAGGTGAACCCCGTCTTTTCCAGAACACGGATCGAGGCCGTCAGGTGCGGCAGAGTCTGGGCGCGCACACATTTGACGTCGGGATGGTCAAACGCCCAGCCCACAAGGCCCTCGACCGCTTCGGTGGCGAGGCCCTGCTCGCGGAAGCTGGGCTGCATGGCGTAGCCGATTTCAACTTGGCCGTCTGCATCAGGGGGGCCGTGAAAACCGCCCACGCCCACCGCCCGGTCGAGCCCGTCCGGCGTCCAGCCCATCAAAAAGACCCAGCCGCGCCAGCCCGCCTCTTCCGGGGTGCGGTTGAGAATTTCAAACTTGTCCGCCAGCTTGGGTTCATCATCGGGAACGGGGGGCCAGGCAGGTTCGCGCTGGGCGCCCAGAGCGGCGAAAAAGCCTTCCTTGTCAGCCACTTGCAGGCGGGCCAACTCCGCATCAATCGCCACCATTCGCAAGCGAGGGCCGCGGATTTCCAGCGTTGAACTGGACTGCTGTTGCGTCGAAGTCGTCACCGGCAAACCTCCGAAGACCTGTCCGGGCGCGTTATGGCGCACCGCCCCGCAAATGTCGTCAGACATTTTCGTGACATAGTCCCAAACGCACCCGGAACCAGTCTGGGACGGCTTACATCTGCATGGTCCAGCCCTCGACCCCCATGGCCGCCTGACGGACGGCTTCAGACAGGGTCGGGTGGGCATGGCAGGTGCGCGCGATGTCTTCAGACGCCGCCCGGAATTCCATCGCCACAGTCAGTTCTGCGATCAGCTCGCCGGCGTTGGGGCCGACAATATGCGCGCCCAGGATTTCATCGGTCTCGGCGTCGGCCAAAATCTTCACGAACCCATCAGTGGTATGGTTGGTGCGGCCGCGCGAGTTCGCCATGAACGGGAAGGCGCCGGATTTGTATTTCCGGCCCGCGTCCTTGAGCTGTTCCTCGGTCTGACCGACCGAAGCGATCTCGGGGTAAGTGTACACCACATTGGGGATGGCGTCATAATTGACGTGCCCGGCCTTGCCGGCGATCAGCTCGGCCACCGCCGTGCCCTCATCCTCGGCCTTGTGCGCCAGCATCGGGCCTGAAGTCACATCGCCGACCACCCAGATGCCTTCGGCGGCCGTCTTGAAATGGTCGTTCGCGATCATGCCGCGCTTATCGACTTCAATGCCGACGGTCTCGAGACCCAGTCCTTCCGTGTACGGACGGCGACCAATGCAGACCAGCACCACATCTGCGTCCAGAACCTCCTCGTCGCCGCCCTTGGCGGCTTCGGTCGAGACTTTGAGCTTGGTCTTTAGCTTTTCAACGCCCGTCACCTTGCGCGACAGTTTGAAGGTCATGCCCTGCTTTTCAAACAGACGCTTTGCCTGTTTGGAGACCTCGCCATCCATGCCCGGCAGCGCGCGATCGAGATATTCCACCACGGTCACTTCAGAACCGAGACGACGCCAGACCGAACCGAGCTCGAGCCCGATCACGCCCGCGCCGATCACGATCAGTTTTTTGGGGACCTCTTTGAGCTCCAGCGCGCCGGTTGAGGAGACAATGCGCTCCTCATCGATTTCCACGCCCGGCAGCGGGGTGACTTCAGAGCCGGTGGCGATGACGATGTTCTTGGCCGACAGCTCGGTTTCCTGGCCGTCTTCGCCCGTGACGATCACCTTGCCCTTGCCGGCGATGCGGCCCTTGCCGCGGACATGATCAACCTTGTTCTTCTTGAACAGAAACTCCACGCCCTTGGTCAGACCGTCGACGGCGTCATCCTTCTGGCCCATCATTGTCTTGAGGTTCAGCGACAGCTTGCCGACCTCAATGCCCATATCAGCGAAGTTCTTGTTGGCCTCTTCGTAAAGCTCAGAGGCGTGCAGCATCGCCTTGGACGGGATGCAGCCCACATTCAGGCAGGTGCCGCCCAATGCCTTGCGCGACTCGACACAGGCCGTCTTCAGACCCAGCTGGCCTGCGCGGATCGCGCAGTTATAGCCGCCGGGGCCGCCGCCGATAATCACCACATCATATTGATCTGCCATGGGTACACCGTCATCGGTAAACGCGCGCCGTTCGGCGCGCTAAGGAGGGGTTAGCCGCACCCTATACCGGCCCTCCTCCGCGTCAATGCGGCGAAGGATGCAGAGCGGCTATGCGTTTACAGGTCGGTGTAACCGTGAACGCTTTCAAGCCCGTTACCGCAAGATCCCCGCTTTCACACCCCAGGCCGCGACCCGCCAGAACACGACAAGGCTGGCGAAGATCACGACCGAGAAAATCACGCCCCCAATCCCGCCCATCAGATCGTAGGCGGCGGTGAAGCCGAACAGATACGCAGCGCTTATGAGGAAAAAGACCAGCGAAATTAGAAAGGCCGGCGCGGCAAACCGGGACCGGATCAGCAAGGCGACGCTGGCCACGATCGCACTCCACACTGCGATGGCCCAAACCGCCTCATACCAGAGCGGGAAACCGAGATAGAAGGCGAGCTGCTCTTCGGTGAAGGCGGACAGATACGCCTCATTGCCCATCTGGGTCAGCGTGTAGTCCATCGCGCCGAAGCTGTTCCAGATCAACGCCACAACGCCCACGATCCAGAACCAAATCGGTGTTTTCGGGCGCTCGGCCAAGGTTTCGGTTTCACTTGTCATTGTACATCCTCCCCCAAGGTTATGAGGGCATTCTAGGCCGCAAATCGCGTCTTGGCCCAGCCCCAAACGAAAAACCCCGACCGTTTCGGGCCGGGGCTGATCGTTAGACCTTTAAGAGACCGACTAGATGTCGAGCAGCAGGCGCTGCGGGTTCTCGAGGCTTTCCTTGACGCGCACGAGGAAGGTCACCGCTTCCTTGCCGTCCACGATACGGTGATCGTAAGAGAGCGCCAGATACATCATCGGGCGGATCTTCACTTCGCCATTGATGGCGACGGGGCGCTCCTGGATCTTGTGCATGCCGAGAATGCCCGACTGCGGCGCGTTCAGGATCGGCGAGGACAGAAGCGAGCCGTAGACGCCGCCATTGGAGATGGTGAAGCTGGCGCCCTGCATATCCTCGATGCCGAGCTTGCCGTCCCGGGCGCGCTTGCCCAGATCCATGATGGACTTCTCGATGCCTGCCAGCGACAGGTCGTCGGCGTCACGCACCACCGGCACGACCAGGCCGCGATCGGTGCCGACCGCCACGCCCATATCGTAATAGTTCTTGTAGATGATGTCGGTGCCGTCGATCTCGGCATTGACCGCAGGAACGTCTTTGAGCGCCGCGACGCAGGCTTTCACGAAGAAGCTCATGAAGCCGAGCTTGACGCCATGCTTGGCGACGAAATCCTCCTGGATTTCCTTACGCAGGGACATGATCGCGCTCATATCCGCTTCGTTATAGGTGGTCAGCATCGCCGCAGAGTTCTGCGCGTCCTTCAGACGGCGGGCGATGGTCTGACGCAGACGGGTCATCTTCACGCGCTCTTCGCGCGGACCGGTATCGCGCGGCGCGGAGGATTTCGCCGCAGCCGGGGCGGGTGCGGTTCCGCCCGATTGAACGGCTTTCAGCGCATCGCCCTTGGTGACGCGGCCACCCTTGCCAGTGCCCTCGACCTTGCTCAGATCAAGATTGTTCTCGGCCGCCACGCGATTGGCGGACGGCATGGCCTTGGCGTCGCCTGAAGAGGACGACGAAGCGGCCGCCGCTTTCGGCGCGTCATCGGATTTGGACGCCGAGCCGCCCGATGCGGAGGCGCCTTCACGGATCTTGGCGATCACCTGATCGGGGGTCACCGTATCGCCCTCAGCCACAAGCTGTTCTTCCAGAACGCCCGCCGCAGGAGACGGCACTTCCACAGCGACCTTGTCGGTTTCGATCTCTAAAAGCGCCTGGTCGGGCTCGACGGCCTCGCCGGGCTGAACGAGCCATTGACCGACCTGGCCTTCCGCGACGCTTTCGCCCATCACCGGCACTTTGGCGTCAATCAGCTTGCCGCCGCCGGATGTGCCGTTGGACTCGTCGGATTTGGATTCGGCCTTTTTCGCCGGCTTGTCATCAGAGGCTTTGGACTTGCCGCCGCCTGCGCCCAGTTCCGCCAGCGTCGCGCCGATCTCCACAGTGTCGCCTTCCTGGGCGACGATTTTGGAGAGAACGCCATCGTCCTCGGCGCGCACTTCCACCGACACCTTGTCGGTTTCCAGCTCCACCAGGATATCGTCTTTCTTCACGGCGTCGCCTTCGGAAACCTGCCATTCGCCGACAGTGGCTTCGGTCACGGATTCGCCGAGGGTGGGGACGGTGATCTCGGTCATGTTTAGCTCTTTCCTAGAAAGGTCTTCGTGCAGGCGGCAGCTTACGAGAGGGCTTCGTCAATGAGGGCGGCTTGCTGGGTCTGGTGCTTGGACAAAAGGCCCGTCGCCGTAGAGGCCGAGGCCGCCCGGCCGACATAGCGAGCGCGTGAACTCTTCGTGTTGGACTTCTCAAGACAGAATTCCAGATACGGCTCCACAAAGCTCCAGGCGCCCATATTCTTGGGCTCTTCCTGACACCAGACCACATCGGCGTTGTCAAAGCGCTTGAGCTCATCAATCACCGATTTGGCCGGGAAGGGATAGAACTGCTCCACCCGCAACAGATAGATATCGTCGATCTTACGCTCTTCGCGCGCTTCCAGCAGGTCGTAATAGACCTTACCCGAGCACAGAACCACACGACGGATCTTGTCGTCGGAGGTCAGCGGAATTTCGGCGCGGCCGGTGGCCACGTCCGTGCGGCCCTCACGCACCTTCATGTCCGCATCATCCCACAGCACGCGGTGGAAGCTTGAGCCTTCCGCAAACTCCGCCAGCGGGCTGATGCAGCGCTTGTGACGCAAGAGCGATTTCGGCGTCATGATCACCAGCGGCTTACGGAAGCCGCGATGGATCTGGCGACGCAGAATGTGGAAATAGTTGGCCGGCGTCGAACAGTTGGCGACCTGCATATTGTCTTCGGCGCACTGCTGCAGATAGCGCTCGAGGCGGGCGGAGGAGTGCTCCGGACCCTGGCCCTCATAGCCGTGCGGCAACAGCATCACCAGGCCCGACATGCGCAGCCATTTGCGCTCGGACGAGGAGATGAACTGGTCGATAATGACCTGCGCGCCATTGGTGAAGTCGCCGAACTGGGCTTCCCACATCACCAGAGAATTGGGCGCAGACAGAGTATAGCCGTACTCATAGCCGAGCACCGCTTCCTCAGACAGCATGGAGTCGATGACTTCGTACCGCGCCTGGTCGCCGCCCAGATTGTTGAGCGGGGTATAGCGCTCTTCCGTGTTCTGATCGATCACGTGAGAATGACGCTGGGAGAACGTCCCGCGGCCGCAATCCTGACCGGACAGGCGCACCGGGAAGCCTTCCTTGAGAAGCGAGCCAAACGCAAGATGCTCCGCCGTCGCCCAGTCAATGCCGTTCTGATCGTCCAGAACCGCCTTGCGACGGTTCGCAATCACGCGCTTGAGGGTTTTATGGATGGCGATGTCGTCGGGCACCGTCGTCATCTTGTCCGCGATGTCAGTCAGCACGCTCGCCTCGACCGCGGTCTGACCGCGACGGTCATCCTCTTCAGGCAGGCCCAGGCCCTGCCAGACGCCATCCAGCCAATCCGCCCGGTTGGGGCTGTAGGACTTGCCCTTCTCAAACTCGTCATCCAGGAATTGCGCAAACTCCTCGACCCAACCATCGATGTCGGCCTGGCTGACAATGCCTTCCTTGATCAGGCGCTCGCCGTACAGGTCCAGCGTGGTCGGATGCTTGGCGATCGCCTTGTACATGATCGGCTGGGTGAAGCTGGGATCATCACCCTCGTTATGCCCGTAACGGCGATAGCAGAACATGTCGACGACCACGTCCTTACCAAAGCGCTGGCGGTATTCCGCGGCCACTTTGGCGGCGAAGGTCACCGCTTCGGGGTCATCCCCGTTCACATGGAAGATGGGTGATTGCACCATCAGCGCCACATCGGACGGATACGGCGAGGACCGACTGTCCTTGGGATCGGTGGTGAAGCCGATCTGGTTGTTCACCACGAAATGGACCGCGCCTCCGGTGCGGTGGCCACGCAGGCCCGACAGTCCGAAACACTCCGTCACAACGCCCTGACCGGCAAAGGCGGCGTCGCCATGCAGCAGGAGCGGCAGGACTTTTTCGACATAATTGGAGCCGTCCCCGTCATCACGGCGGAACTGGGTCTGCTTGGCGCGGGCCTTGCCCAGCACCACCGGGTTCACCGCTTCAAGGTGCGACGGGTTCGGCGTGAGCGACAGATGGACATTATTGCCGTCAAACTCGCGATCCGATGACGAGCCTAGATGGTATTTCACATCACCGGATGCGTAATCGACCTGGCCGATCGTGTCGCCGCCCTGAAACTCGTGGAAGATCACGTGATAGGGCTTGCCCATCACGGCGGCCAGAACATTCAGACGCCCCCGGTGCGGCATGCCCAGAATGATGTCTTTGACGCCCAGCGCGCCACCGCGCTTGATGACCTGCTCCAGCGCCGGGATCAGGCTTTCGCCGCCATCAATGCCGAAGCGCTTGGTGCCGGGATAGCGTTTGTGCAGGAAGTTCTCGAACGCCTGGGTCTCGATGATCTTCTTGAGAATGGCGATCTTGCCTTCCTTGGAGAAGGCGATCTCCTTGTCCGGACCCTCGATGCGCTCTTGCAGCCAGGCTTTTTCTTCGGGGTTTGAGATGTGCTGGAACTCCACACCGAAGGTGGAGCAATAGGTGCGCTTCAAGATGTCGAGCATCTGGCGCACGGTCGCCGTCTCAAGGCCGAGATAGCCATTGATGAAGATCTCGCGATCCAGATCATCATCGGCAAAGCCGTAGGTCGCCGGGCTCAGCTCGGGCTGCTCGCCAAAGCTGGTGAGCTTGAGCGGATCAAGATCCGCCGCCAAATGGCCGCGCATGCGGTAGGCGCGGATCAGCATGATCGCTGCGATGGAATCCTTGACCGCCTTGTGCACGTCCTCCGCAGACGCGCCGGCGCCTTTATGCTCGGCCACGGCGTCGGGCAGCGCCAGGGTCGCGCTCTCGATATCGCCGAGCGCGGTCACCAGTTCGCCATTGGCGGGGCGGGGCCAGTCCTTGCGCTTCCAGGTCGGGCCCTTGGCGGCCTGGCTGGCCTCGGCGGGCGCATCGCCGACTTCTGCAAAGAAGGCGCGCCAGCTGTCTGGCACCGAGGCCGGATCAGCCGCGTATTTCGCCGCCATTTGTTCAAGATAGACGGCGTTGCCGCCAAACAAGAACGAGGTGTCCAGGAAAGTCTGATTTTGGGGGGAGCGTTCGTCAGCCATGGCGCCATTCAATCGGCATCTGAGGGGACGCGCGCCATCTCGGACGCGCGCATGTGGTTTGACCCGACATTTATGCCTGTTAGTTAAGAAATAGAAGACCGAAGCGCCGCAAATCGGTAAAAGCGCGCCGATTTTACTGCAATCGGGGCATTTCAGTCCTTGCGGCTCAGGCATTCAGGGCGACCGCCCCGTATCATCAGACTTTAGGCTGAACCGCCCCGATTTCCATCCCGATACAAAAACCCCCGCCCGGATCGCCGGACGGGGGTTCTGTTAGATCTGGCTCAGGCCTTAGCCCTTGAGGACGTCCACCAGGGTGTCGCCCAGACGCGCCGGGCTGTCAGAGACGGTAATGCCCGCCGCCTTCATGGCCTCGATCTTGTCTTCGGCGCCGCCCTTGCCGCCAGACACAATGGCGCCGGCATGGCCCATGGTGCGACCCGGAGGCGCGGTGCGGCCCGCGATGAAGCCGACCATCGGCTTCTTGCGGCCCTTCTTGGCTTCGTCCTTGAGGAACTGGGCGGCTTCTTCTTCCGCCGAGCCGCCGATCTCGCCGATCATGATAATCGACTTGGTTTCGTCGTCGGCGAGGAACATCTCCAGCACGTCGATGAACTCGGTGCCTTTGACCGGGTCGCCGCCAATGCCCACGGCCGTGGTCTGGCCCAGGCCCGCATTGGAGGTCTGGAACACCGCTTCATAGGTCAGGGTGCCAGAGCGCGACACGACGCCCACAGAGCCCTTCTTGAAGATGGAGCCCGGCATGATGCCGATCTTGCACTCCTCCGGCGTCAGAACGCCCGGGCAGTTCGGGCCCAGAAGGCGCGAGTTGGACTTCTCGAGGCGGGCTTTCACCTTGACCATGTCCATCACCGGAATGCCTTCGGTGATGCAGGTGATCAGCTCGATGCCGGCATCAATGGCTTCGATGATCGCCGCGCCAGCGCCAGCCGGCGGCACATAGATCACGGACGCGGTGGCGCCGGTGGCCTCCTTGGCGTCGCCCACACTGGCGTAGATCGGCAGGGTCGCCGAGCCATCCAGGCCCGACGTCCAGCTTTCGCCGCCCTTTTTGGGGTGCACGCCGGCGACCATCTTGGTGCCGTAATAGTTCAGCGCCTGTTCGGTGTGGAAGGTGCCGGTCTTGCCGGTCAGGCCCTGAACGATGACTTTGGTGTCTTTGTTGACGAGAACTGACATGGCTTAGGCCTTCTTCACAGCAGCGGTGATTTTCTTCGCGGCGTCGTCGAGATCGTCAGCGGAGGTGATGTCGAGACCACTTTCGTTGAGGATCTTCTTGCCCAGGTCCACATTGGTGCCTTCAAGGCGCACCACCAGCGGAACCTTCAGGCCGACTTCCTTCACCGCCGCGACCACGCCTTCGGCAATGACGTCGCAGCGCATGATGCCGCCGAAGATGTTCACCAGGATGCCTTTGACGTTCGGATCGGCCGTGATGATCTTGAACGCTGCGGTCACTTTCTCTTTCGAAGCGCCGCCGCCCACATCGAGGAAGTTGGCCGGCTCTGCGCCGTAGAGCTTGATGATGTCCATGGTGGCCATCGCCAGGCCCGCGCCGTTCACCATGCAGCCGATATCGCCGTCGAGCGCGATGTAGGCGAGGTCGTATTTGGACGCCTCAATCTCTTTTTCGTCTTCTTCAGTGAGGTCGCGCAGTTCGCGCACATCGTCGTGGCGGAACAGGGCGTTGCCGTCAAAGGACACCTTGGCGTCCAGCACGCGCAGGCGACCGTTTTCCATGACGATCAGCGGGTTCACTTCCAGAAGAGCCATGTCCTTCTCGGTGAACGCCTTGTAGAGGATCGGGGCCAGCGACAGCATGTCGTCGCGGGCCTGACCTTCAAGCTCCAGCGCCTTGGCGATGGTGGAGGCGTCGTCCGCGGTCACGCCAGTGGTCGGGTCGATGTTCACGGTCAGGATCTTCTCGGGCGTGTCTTCAGCGACCTGCTCGATATCCATGCCGCCTTCGGTGGAGACCACAAAGGCCACCTGGCCGGTTTCGCGGTTCACCAGAAGCGAGAGGTAGAGCTCGGATTCGATATCCGCGCCGTCTTCAATGTACAGGCGGTTGACCTGCTTGCCTTCAGGGCCGGTCTGATGGGTCACCAGGGTGTTGCCCAGCATTTCCTTGGCGTGCTTGGCCACGTCTTCCTTGGAGAAAGCGAGGCGCACGCCGCCTTTGGCGTCTTCGGGCAGTTCGGTGAACTTGCCTTTGCCGCGGCCGCCGGCATGGATCTGGGATTTCACAACCCAGAGCGGACCGGGCAGCTGGTCAGCGGCTTTGGAAGCGTCTTCGACGGAAAACACGGCGACACCTTCGGCGACCGGAGCGCCGTAAGATTTCAACAGGGCTTTCGCCTGGTGCTCGTGAATGTTCATGGAGCAATATCTCTCGCACAGAGCTGAGGGGAGTACGGGCGAGAAACACCCGCACCTAGGCGGACAGCGCGCGTTATAACACCCGTTGAGGCCGGTGCAACGCGCCATTCCCCTATCATAGGGGGGAGTTCGTGTCTTTTACCTTAGCAAAGCGCGTGGTGAGGGCGCCGGCGATCCATCCCAGCCCCCCGCACAACCCCGCCGCCAAAGGCAAAACCAGATACAAACCGGCGCGACGACAAGCGTCCGGGCTGTCTTGCTGACACCCTTCCGCCAGGGACGCCGCCACATCTGTGAGACCCAGGGCGATCAGCTGGCCCAGCAATACCGGTGCGCCGGCCCCGATCATCAACCAGCCCATCCAGGCCAAGAGCCCCAGCTGGCGCAGCCTGCTGCGCAAAGCGAAAGCGGCCAGCGCCCCGATCAGGGCGGGCACAGCGACGATCAGCGCCAGCATCAGACGCGGTCCAGCTCGTCTTCCGGCGCCTCGATTTCCGCCAGCTCGGCGGACGTGGCCTGCAAGTTGACGAAAGGCGTGCGCTCATCCTCTCTGACAGCCTCGCGGGCGCGGCGGCGCCAGAACATGCCCGCCGCCAGAATGCAGCTGGCGATCGCGGCGAACAAAAATAATCCTCTTGGCCCCAGCGGTCCCGAATAGGCGACACCGGCGACAATCGGCCCCAGCGTCGAGCCGATCGCCCAGACCAGCAACATGCCTGACGCGATGGCGGGCAGTTCCTCCACCCGCGACCGGTCTGCGGCGTGGGCGACCGCGACGGCGAAATACGACAGGCTGGCCGCGCCCCACAGCCCCACCAGAAGCGCCGCCAGGCCCAGGGACGGGCTGGGCATCACCACCAGGATCAGGGCGAAGAGCCCGCCCGTGATCGACAAGGCTGCAATGACCAGACGCCGGTCCATCTGGTCTGAAATCATCCCGGCGGGCCATTGCGTGATCATCGACCCCGCATAGATCACCGCCATCAAAAGCGCCGCGCTGCCCGCGCCATATTCAGGATCGAGCGATTGCGCCCAGATCGGCATGAAGCCCAGCACGCCTGAATTGAGTAGGCCCGCTGTGAACGCCGCCGCCGCGGCGGCGGGGGCGATGGAAAACAGACGGGTGACCGGAACGGTCTCGCCCGAGGGCAGGCTGGGCTGAGCGCGCCGGGTGAACACGATCGGGGTCAGGGCCAGCGCCATGGCGGCGCCCGCCATGATGAAGCCGTCTCGCGCGTCAAAGCCAGGCAAGGCGATCAGGAACGGCCCCGCGATCAGGCCGGCGCGACCAACAATCTGATAGACCGAGATCACCGCGCCACGGCGTTCGCTGGGCGTCGCATCGGCGATCCAGCTTTCCGCCACCGCAAACAGACCCGCCGCACACATGCCAAAGCCGAACCGGGTGATCAGCCACCAGATGAAGTGATCGCCCAGCGCCAGAAGCAGCGTCAGCGCAGCCGCGCCCCCGGCGTAACCAGCATAAGCGCGAATATGACCCACAGAGCGGATCATGCGCGGCGACACCCAGGCGCCAATGGCGAAGCCCGCACCGAACGCGGCGATCACGGCGCCGATCGCCGGACGCCCCCAGCCTGCGCCGCTCATCGCCAGCGGCAGGGCGACGCCCAGCGCGCCCATGGCGGCCTGCAGGAACAAGGTGGCCACCATCACCATGGCGACATTGCGATAGATCAGCATGAAGCGGCCTTTGCGGATCGAGGCGGACTTTGGACTTCGAAATCATCACGCGGGGCGGCGCAAGGCAACCCGCACCCCTCAGCAAACCGCCGCGATCACAGGCTCAGGCCAGCCGCGCCAGCCGGGCGAGCGCCCAGTCCAGCGATACCGGCCCGGCTCCGCGCGCTGTGAGATAAAGCCCCAGCGCCAGATACGCCACGGTGGAGGTGAACGCTTCGGGCAGGATGAACATCATGTGCCATGCTGCGCCCAGCATCACCGCAAGGCCTGTGAGCCGGGTCAGAAACCCGACGGCGAGGCTGAGACTGACAAGACTGGCGACCGCCAATAACAAGACGGCAGCCAATCCGGCGTCAACTTGTCCCATGGTCCACAGACGGGCCGCGTTTTCCAAGCTGTCCGTTGGCGTCACCCAGGCGCGCCAGGACAAGGGGTCTTCTACCGCAGCAGCGTTTGCTCGCGACCAGCTCCACACCTGAACAATCAGTACAAACCTGACCGCCGCACCCAGGACAGCATCCACAAGGCCGGAGCCGGCGCGTTGCGCCAGCCCGCTGGACGCAACGGGCGGCACAGCCCCGTCGCCGGGGCCGACAGCCTCGCCCGCGCCCACAAACAGGCGCTCGAATGTGCTTGCATCTTTCATTTTGTCCCCCGCCTCCATCCTTTCTGCACGCCAGCCCCGAAGCAAATGTTGAATGCTCCGGAGCGGCGCGGACAAAGACAGGCGTGACCGTCAGGACACGGTTTTAGCGTGCACCGATCTCATCCAGGCTGACGCTTTGCTCGCGCACAGGTTCACCGTCCAGGTCGCGGATTTGCAAGCTGATCTGACCTGCATCCCAATCGATGCCGATGACGCCGTAATTGACTGGAGCGTACATGTCGCCCAGGCGATTGGGGCCCGGCTCGTTATTCTCATCGCGATAAGACATGTTGAGCGCAGAGGAGGTGATCTCGTAAAGCGGATAGCTCGCGACATTATCGCGGCGGTAGAGCCCGGCGGAGTGCCGGTCGCCAGAGACGAACACCACGCCTTGCGCGCCCGTGTCGTTGATCAGACGAAACAGACGATCGCGCTCCATCGGCATGGTGCGCCAGGCTTCCCAGCCATGCCCGTCCGCCAGGATCTGAATGGACGACACGATCAGGCGCAACTCCGCCGGTTCGCGCAATTGATCCGCCAGCCAGGCCCACTGCGCGGCGCCCAGCATGTCCTGATCAGGATTGTCGCTGGGAAGATAGCGTTCACGCCCCACCGCGCCGCGCTCATCGGTCGGCGTGAGTTCTGAGCGGAAATAGCGCGTATCGAGCAAGATGATCTGCACGCGCTGTCCTTCCGGACCATAAATATGGGAGTCGTAAATGCCCTCGCGCTGGCGGCGCGGATCCGTCTCCTCTGCGCGCCAGAAATCCAGAAAGAGCTGTTCTGCGAACCCTTTGAACGGGAAATCCCGGCCCATATCATTCATGCCGTAATCATGATCGTCCCAGGTGGCGAGCATGGGCATGGCGGACCGCAATAGGCGGAACTCCGGGCGGGCGGCGAGCGCGGCGTAGTTCTCGCGCAGCTCCGGCAGATCCGCGTTGTAGGACCGCGCATCGCCATACACGTTGTCGCCCACATACATGAACAGATCATGGGGCTGGTCGGCGATGGTCGCCAGGATCGGGATCTCACGTTCCGCGGTGTTGCACGATCCAAAGGCGATGGAGCTGAGAATCGCATCCTGCGCGGGCAAGGCCGGGCCTTCAGGAGCGACCGGGACCGCATAGTCAAGCTGCGCGTAATACGGCGCCAAGGCTTGCACCGGAGTCCGCGGCGCATCGGTGGACACAAGGCCGGGCTGGGCCACAGGCTCTGTGACATCCGCCGGCACCGGTTCGGAACACGCGTTCAGCACAGCCAGGCTGCACCCGGCTGCTGCTAGTTTGAGCCATGGCATCGTCATCAGAATCCCCTGAAAAAACCCTCCGGCAAAACCCGGATGTCCTGAGGTCAGGTGTAGCGCGGCCTTGCGTCAGGTCAATGACAACGCAACGCGTCGCCTTTCCGAAGTCTGGCCAGATGATTGCGTGTTTTTCACTGGTCAAGTGTGTCGCGCCGCTCCCAAGCTGCCAGGGCTGGGAGGACGCCATGATCACATCCGTACTGAGTGTGTTGACCCTGAGCGCTATGGCGCAGGCCATCAGTCTTGAAACTGAGCACTTCAAAGACGTCACAGACCTCGCCCTGCCGGTCGGTCACGTTGATGGCCTGACCATGGATGCGCATCTGTTTGATCCTGACGCGGATGGGGATCTGGATGTCCTGCTCGCCATGGAGTACCGCCCCAACATCCTGCTGCTGAACGATGGGACCGGCGCGTTCACCGATGTCAGTCACTCGCACTTGCCGCCCCGCACACATGATTCCGAGGACATCGCCACGGGAGATTTCGACGGAGACGGCGATCTCGACGCCGTTTCGGTCAGCGAGGATGATCAAACCAACGAATTCTACCGCAATACCGGCAACGGAGTTTTCGAAGCCGCGCCGGACATGCTGCCCGGCGCGTACATTACGAACGGTGTTGCAAGCGCTGACCTGAATTCAGACGGCCTGCCCGATCTTGTTCTTGCCAATATTGGGCAGAATCGCATCTGGATCGCGACGCCGACCGGTTTCCGCGATGAGACCGATGATCGTTTACCGGCCTTTGACGACGCCAGCCAGGACGCCGAATTCGGAGATGTGGACGGAGATGGGGATCTCGATCTGATCTTTGGCAATGAAGATCGCAATCGGCTTCTGATCAATGACGGGGCGGGTCAGTTCAGCGATGCGGACACCCTGCCCTTTGACGCCACACGGACCTCGGAAGTTACGCGTGAAGCGGATTTCGGTGATGTGGACGGGGATGGGGATCTCGACCTCGTCTTCGCAAACTACGCCGCGCCGGGCCAACCGCCCCAACCGCAAGACCGCCTGCTGATCAATGACGGGACCGGACGGTTCAGCGACGAGACCGGTGCGCGCTTGCCGGAACGGGCTGATTTTTCGCTGGACGCCGACTTTGTGGATCTCGATCGCGATAGGGATCTCGATCTGTTGGTCTCGACAGTGCCAAGCTCGCCCTCCGGGTCGCGCTGGATCGCGCTTCGCAATGACGGTTCGGGCCATTTCACCGACGACACAGAAACCCTGCTGCCGTCCAGCGCCAAGGGCGCGGGTCTGGACGCTGAAGCGGGTGATCTCAATGGCGATGGCCTGACGGATCTCTATCTGGCCGCCAGGCCGGGGCGCGATCGGGTGCTGATTGGCCAGATCCCATAGCGTGACCGCAGGTGCGGCCCTGGCCTGCGGTTATCCGCCGAACACGACAGCGTGCATCAACCGCCCCGGAAGCAGAGTCGCCGCACCCGGAACGCCAAGCGCCGTAACCATGAGCATCAGCGCTGCGAACCGATGACGTCTCACATTGCCGGTCCGCGCCAGAACGCTGAGCCAGACGACGCCGACAAGCGTGACCGGGATCAGAAGATGGATCCAGCTGAATTGCCCATTATGGCTTCGTATGAAAACCGCGGTCCCCGCGACCAGCACCATCAAGCCAACCCAGACATATCCCAGCGCTCGATGTGGGATCGTACCCTTGGGGGCGATGAACTGCACCACACCCAGGCCCAAGGCGCTGAGCGCCGCGAGGGCGTGTATCTGGATATGGAGAGGCGCTTGCAAGAACGCGTCGATAGTCATCCCCGCGCGCCTTGCAAGGTAATCGTCACGTCCCGTTCTTCGCCGGGCGCCAGGTCAAACACCGCCTCGTCCCAGTTGGCACCCCGAAACCTGGGCCGCGGATTATTGGAAAAGCCATAGCGTTCGCGGGGAATGCCCAGCACATTGGTGTCAAAGTCATGATTGTCATTGGCGTCGTGAAACGCCTGAAGGGCGACCTCGCCCGATGGCAGGCCGGTGAACCGAACGCGCGCAACGCCGTCTTCGACCTCCACCCAGCTTTGCGCTGTTTCAGTTTGTACGTCCCAATCCTCTTGTGACGCATAAACGCCGACCCAGACACGCCCCGCATCAGAACGTAACCCGTCTATGGTGATCTCAAGCTGTGCGGTCGCTTCAGCGTCCTGGCTTTCAGCAAGCGGCGTAAAGGCCAGTGCGAACAGGGCGGCGCTGGCCAGAGCAACGGCTTTCAAGGCGTGATCGTGCATGGGGGCATCTCCTGAGTTGCTTTCACACTCCGCATCGCCAGGTCTGTGGCTGCGGATCGCCAAAGACAGATGCCCATGACCTCGATCAGGAAAAGCGACTCTGCGCGAGCGGACTGGACCTGTGCGTGAGTTGACGCCACCCTGCCGTTCACGCTTCGTGAATGGCGAGATCCGAACCGGCCCCATGGCGCACCCTGTCCTGACCCTGGCCCGCAATTGTGCTCGCCCCATCTTCATGGTGCTGGGGATCGGCACGTTTCTGGCGATTCTGGGTCCGTTCGGCAGCTATACCTTCGGCTGGCCGTTGGTGTGGCTGTACTGGACGGGTTTCATCGCCCTGGGCGCCGTGATTGGCTACGCCGTCGGCCATTTCATGCCGCTATGGCTCCCGAAGGCGCCGGAATGGCTGGTTTACGTGGCCAGTGCGATGGTGGTGTCGATACCGATCACAGCCGCGGTCACCTGGGTCAATATCAGGGCGGGCGGCGAGGGCGCGCCTGTCAATATCGTCTTTGTTTACAGCCTGGTTCTGGTGATCTCGGGATTCGCCACATCCGTCATTTATGTGGTTGAGCGCTTGAGCAAACGCTCGGCGAGCCAAGAGGATGTCCCCGCACGGGCGGGCGCTGCGTTGATCGACAAGCTGCCCGTCAAACTGAAAACCGCGCAGATCTTCTCAATGAACGCTGAAGACCATTATCTGCGCGTCCGCACAGACCGCGGGGACGCACTGATCCTCATGCGTCTGTCAGACGCCGTCGCCGCCTGTGAAGCACTGGACGGCGCACGCACCCACCGGTCCTGGTGGGTCGCAAGAGCCGCCGTTGAAGATATCCGGAAAAGCGATGGCCGGGGCGTTCTGGTCCTCATGGACGGCGTTGAAGCCCCGGTCAGTCGCACCTACTATCCCGCGCTCAGAGACGCGGGCTGGTTCTAGCCTCGAAGCCCCTGGCGGTTTCTGGCCCAGTCCGCTTTTGACTGGCCCCACACATCCACGGTCACGCCGAGCCCCGGCAGTTCAGCGTCCCAGCCCAGATCGGCCGACCCCAGCTTGCGCGCCAGGGCCTGGGAATTGACGTTCTCCGACGCGATCATGTGAACCACGCTGTCCCAGCCCAGCGTCTCGAACGCGTAATCCATCGTGGCGGCCGCCGCTTCGGGACCATAGCCCTTGCCCCAATGCTGGCGGGTAATAGACCAGCCCACTTCCGGCTGGGGCCAGCCATGCGGCGCCCAGGGACCGACCCGGCCCACCCAGTCTCCGCTGGCCTTGTCCTCGACAGAGAAGAAGCCATAGCCGCGCACCGTCCAATGGCCGAGGATCGTGCACAGCTGACGCCAGACAAGCGGTTCATCCATCACACCGCCGATATGTCGCGCCGCGACAGCATCGCTCATCAAGCCGACAAACCCGCTCAGATCGCGCTCTTCAGGCACGCGCAGGCGCAGACGTTCGGTTTCCAATACGGGTCCGTCGAGCATGACGATCCTCCAGTCAGCGCCTCAAGGTCCATCAATCCGGTTCAACGGACAACACTTAGCGCGACTGTACAGCCGTCAGAACGTCTTCCGCCGTGATCCGCGTCGCGTAACCGCGCTGATCGCCCAGCCCCGCCTCATGCCAGAACTTGGCGACCACGACGCCTTCGCGGTCAATCACGAATGTGATCGGATAGGGCACGCCATACGCCAGATGATCCGGGTCTGAATAGATCGGATCGCGGACGCCAAATGCATCAATGCTCAGGCTGTCCGGATCAGCGAGCAAAGTCATGCTGAGGCCGCGGCGCTCAGCCACCTGGCCCAGCGTATCCGCCGTATCATAGGTCAGGACCACCACCGGCCAGCCCGCGTCTGCGAACGCGTCTGTATGGGGTTCAAGTTCCAGGGTTTGTCGCAGGCAGATCGGGCACCAGTCCAGCGAGCGATTGAAATAGATCACCACGCCTTCCTCCCCCATCAGGCTTTCGAGCGTGCGAGGCGCGCCGTCCGCATCCGTCACACTCAGAGCCGGCGCGATTCGCCCGACGTCAGGACCAAACCGACTCGCAGCCTCCGCCGCTGTCTCGAGCGCGCCTTGCGCATGGGCGGACGCGCCATGAGGGGCGAGACTGAAAACCGCCAGAATGAGAAAGAAGGTGCGCAACATGACCACTATCCTTGGAGCAAGGCCTGCAGGCAGGCCGCAAAGCGAAACCATGACCGGATAAGGCGTTCCGGGAAAGCGCCCGCCACCCAAAAAGATGTTCGTTCAAGCGATTGTGACCCTGAACGCCGCCTCGCAAGGGGTGCTCTGGTCGGAGGCGCAAACCGTGTTAGAGTTCGCTCAAGGCCTGAAGAGCCTGGCGTAGAGGAGTCGATTCGTGGCGACGAACATCTTCCGCAAATCCCGTCCCGCTCTTGGACGCCTGGCCCTTTATCTGTTCCTTTTTGTCGGCGCTGCTCTGGCCCTGAACGCCTGGATTTTCAGCGGGCCCGCCATTCAATGGTCACGTACGCTGGACAACCCCGCCTGGGCGCCCCCCGGCGGAGTTGTCGGCGCAGTCTGGGTGGGTCTGTTCACGCTTATGGCGATCGCGGCGTGGAGCCTCGACCGCTATGGCGATGACCGCCAAAAGGATCTCGCTCGTACAGGCGTCATCGCCCAGTATCTGCTCTGCATGGGCTGGACCTGGGGATATTTTGGCCTGCAAAACGTCGCCAACGGATTTTACGTCACGGTCGCCGCGCTCGTCTTGTCCTTGCCGGTGACGGCTCAGGCCTTTCGCGCCTCACCACTCTCGGGCGTTCTGATGGTCCCGCTTGTGGGCTGGCTGATCTTCGCCCTGGCGCTCTCTTGGAGCACCTGGCGGCTTAACGTCTGAACCCGCGCCAGACCGTTACGCCAAACACGCCCAGAACAAGAATGCCGGCGCCGAGCTCGAGCAGGCTGACGCCCCATATCAAGGGCTCCACCAAAGGCGCTAGCCCGGACAGGGCGCGAGCGACCGTCGCGGTAATGCGTTCGCCATGAAACCCCGCGCCGACCGCCACAAAGACCAATAACGCCGCGCCAAAGCCCGACACGCGCATCAATCCGCCCGGATCGACGCCGCCCGACCGGGGCTCGCGGGACTTTGCGCTTATGAATCTTCGGGTTCGGCGACTCACTTTTCAGGTCCCTTGAACTAGCGCGCGCACGCCTAGGCTTTGCTTGTCGAGTATAGAATTTTCGGGCATAGTATTCCTCGCACGAGCGGCTTGAACAAGGCCCGGTGAAGAGTATGGAAGACCCGAGCGCCTAACGCCTCTGACTTTGCCTTCCCCGACCGCAATCCGCATGCTGTGCGCGGGACGCCGTGCACACATCCTATTGGCGTGGGACGCTGCGCGGACTGACGGGAAAGGACTTCTACCCATGACTACGGGTACCGTTAAATTCTTTAACACGGAAAAAGGTTTCGGCTTCATCACGCCTGATGAAGGCGACAAAGATGTGTTCGTGCACATCACCGCTGTGAAAGACGCCGGCCTGGAAGATCTGCGCGACGGCCAACGCATTGAGTTCGAAACTGAACCGGATCGCCGCGGCAAGGGCCCCAAAGCAGTAAACCTCAAGGCGATGGACTAAACGCCAGGATTACGCCTGATTTGAAGCGCCGCGCGAAACCCTCGCGCGGCGCTTTCTGTTTCGGCGGCCGTCCTATCAATCAAAGACAGCGATAGGAGGCGGCGATCAGCGCCTTGGCGCGTGCGTCGCCCACCAGAACATCCATCTGCCGGTTCATCACATAGGCCCCGGATACGCCGCGCTCGGGATCTGCGAACCCGCACGATCCGCCAAAGCCGTAATGGCCCACCGCCCGCGGTTCCGGGCCAAAGGCTTCGGAGTCGCGGTTGATCATCACCCCGGCCGCAAACGCCAGGTCAAAAGGCAAGACCCGATCCGGGCCTTGCACGCGTTCTTTGAGGGCCTGCGCAATAACCTCAGCAGACACAAACGCCTCCCCGTCCAGACGCCCTTGCGTCGCGAACGGCGCCATCAGGCGGGCGATGGCGTTCGCCGTGCCATGACCGTTCGCCGCCGGCAGCTCCGCCGAACGCCAGGTCGCTGTGCCGCGTCGCCCGGGCGAAGACCAGGGTTTGAGAAAAGCCGCCGCCTTCTCCGGCGTCATGGACCCCAGATGGGGCGGACGCGGGGGCAGGACATGTTCGGCGGCGCGATCATGCTCGCTTTCCGGGACGCCAATGTGAAAATCAATGCCGCGCGGGCCGCAGATCTCATCGCGCAGGATCGCGCCGACCGTGCGGTGCTTGGCGTCTGCACGGCGCACCACGGCGTCTGCGATGACGCCAAAACTGATCGGGTGATAGCCAGAGCCTTCGCCGAGCGGCCACAGGGGCGCCATGGCGGCGAACCGGCTTTCCATCAAATCGCGGTCAAACCAGTCGGACGGCTCCATCTCGTCTGGATAACCAGACAGCCCCGCCTGGTGCGACAACGCCTGCGCCAAGGTCACCGTGTCCTTGCCTGCTTGCGCAAACTCGGGCCAGACATCGGCGATGGGCGCGTCATAGTCGAGCCGACCGTTCTCAACCAGCCAGGCGACAACCAGCGCAGTCACAGCCTTGCCGGTGGAAAAGACCGGCGCAATCGTCTGCGCCGTCCACGGACGACTCGCCTTGCGGTCCGCATGCCCGGCGTGAATATCGACAAGAATCTCACCGTTCCGGATCAGGGTGAAGGCTGCGCCCAGCTCTTCGCGGTCCGTGAAGTTTTGCTCAAATGCCTCGGCCACCGGCTCGAAACCGGGTGCGAGATGTCCCTGGATATCAATGCTCATGGCTGTTCAGGTACAGGGCCGTGCCTGGGGTTTCAAGCACCATCAGGCATGAAGCGCCATCAGCAAGCCTCGCCCATCTTCGGGCGGGTCTTCAGGCAGACGCAACGCCTCACCGCCGGCGATACGCATCGCGGTCAGAACACAGAGCCCGGCGTCAATAAGATCGTCCGGCGCGCATAGCCCGGATTTGAAAGGGTGGGGCTCAAACAGCGCTTCAGGCAGCCCCTGCGCCACCAGCAACGCCAGACGCTCTTCGCGGCCCTCGCGGGTTTTCTTGCGATGCAGAGCCGGTTCTCCGGATATCTCGGTGAATGTCAGCTCCGGATGGGCTTCAAACACCACCCCGCGTGACAGGTCCGGGGTCATGATGTCATCAATTTCCCGGATTTTCGCAATCAGATGATAGGCCTGTTTGGACAGGCCCGGCCCGCCTGCGGCGCGATTGAGCTGATTGGCCTGTTCATAATCTGACGCCGACAGCGCGATGCGCAGGGGCGAGGGGAAAACACTGCTGCGCCGCGGCCCCAGTCGCTGCCGCGCCAGCCGCTCGCACACGCGGCCCGGCGGGTCGGAGGGCGCCATCTCAAACCCGATGGGCATGTCCACCGCGATGACCTGCGCGCCCCAGTCATACGCATCCTGGAATTGCTCGAAGACCGCCCGGCGCGGCGCCTCGATCCCGTTCAGATCAACCATCAGTGCAGCCCAGCCCGCCTTGCAGCCGTCCAGTCCCATCACCCAGGCGGGTCTCTGCGCCCCTACCCGGCGTAACGCCGGTGCGCGCAATGGTGTCTGAAGGGTTTGGGCGGTCAGCAAGAGATCGCGGGCATCGCCCGCCAAGCGCGTTTCGTCCAGAACATGAGAGATCCGCGCCATCCCCCGCGCCGCCGCGTCCCGCCAGCGTGCCCCCGCCAGACGTTCCACCAGGGCGCTGGCGGCGAATACGTCACCGGTTCCATAGGGCGCGGGCTCAATCCGGGGCATATAGGCGCTGAAAGCGTCATCGGGGGTGACGCAAATCACCGAAACTTCGTTCAGCGCCGCGGGCGCGGACGTGCACATCACCACCGGCGCCAGACCGCGCGCCGCCTTGACCGCGTCTTCAGGGGTCTTGATCTCGGATCGGCTGAGCCAGGCGAGTTCAAACCTGTTGGGCGTAATGACGCTGGCGAGCGGAATCAGGTCGTCGCGGATGGCGCGGGCGGTCTCAGGGCTCACATACAGCCCGTCATCACCGCCATCCGCCGCCCCGTCTCCCATGATCGGGTCCACCATCACCACACACTCGGGGCGTTGGGCGCGTGTTTCCGCGATCAGGCCTGCCGCCAAACGAACCTGGTCCGGATTGTGAAAATAGCCGGTGAAGATCGCCTCCGACCGCTCAAGCAGGCCATGGGCCTTCACACCGTCCAGCGCAGAGGCCATCAAATCCGTCGGTGTCGGCCCGCCCCCCGGCGCGCCCAGCCCCGGATGCCGCCCCAAAACCACGGTCGGGACAAAAATCGGACGGATCGAGGCCGCGTTGAGCACCTGATTGGTGACCTGACCGCCGACCTGGCTGGACGCCACGAGCGAACTGATCACCAGAACGGAGGTCTGAGGTGTGGTGTTGGACATGAGCCTTATGTAAGCCTTTCCGTCATGACAGACGATTCTTCACCTGCAAACGCGAACGCCCGCCTGTTCCGCTCGGTCCTGTTTGTTCCCGGCGACAAGCCGCGCGCGCTGGACAAAGCAAAAGACCTGGGCGCGGACGCCCTGATCATCGACCTGGAAGATGCGGTCACGCCCGAGCGTAAATCTGAAGCCCGGCGCAATGCCCTGGACGCCATGGCTCAATACAGGCGCCATCATCTGTTCACGGTGTTAAGGATCGCCGAACCCGGATCACCGGATCTGGCGGCGGACTGTCCCATCGCTGCGCAGAGCAAGCCGGATGCCGTCCTGATCGCCAAGCTTGAAGACCCTGAACAGCTGAGCGTCGTGCGCAAACGCCTTGATGACGCCGGATATGACGGCCCGGTCTGGGCGATGATCGAAACGCCGCGCGGCGTCTTCAATGTCGAGGCGATCGCCCGTCAGGCGTCGTTAAACCGGCTTGAAGCGCTGGTCGCGGGCGCCAATGATCTGGCGGAGGGGCTGCGTCTGCCTGAGGGCGAGATGCGACGCAGTACGCTGCAGCCCCATCTGGCGCGTCTGGTGCTGGCGGCGCGCGCCACGGGGCTTGTTGTACTGGATGCGGTCTTCAATGCTTACACCGATGAGGCCGGGCTTGAGGCCGAAGCGCGCCAGGGCCGACAGCTTGGCTTTGACGGCAAGACCTTGATTCATCCCGCCCAGATCTATCCCGTCCACAGAGCGTTCGCCCCAAGCACGGCTGAACTAGACTGGGCGCAAAGCGTCGTTGACGCCTTTGAAGACCCCGCCAATGCGACCAAGGGCGCCGTTCCGCTCAAGGGACGGATGGTGGAACATATGCATTTGCGCACCGCCCAGGCCCTGCTGGCCGCTGCGCTGACCGACGAATGAGGAATGATGACATGGAATACTGGCACAATCCGCGCTGCTCGAAATCCCGCGATGCCCTGGCGCTGCTTGAACAGCACGGCTACCGCCCGACAATCCGCGAGTATCTCAAGGATGCGCCCGACGCCGACGAAATCCGGTCAGTCGTGTCAAAACTGCGCCTGTCCAGCGCTCGCGATCTCATGCGCACCAAGGACGCGCTTTATAAAGAGCTCGGGCTGAAAGAGGTCAGCGATGAAGACCAGCTGATCAAGGCCATGGCTGACAATCCCAAGCTGATCGAGCGACCGGTTCTGATCCATGAGTCACGCGCCGCGCTGGGACGTCCGGTTGAACAGATTCTGGACGCGGTCTGAGCCCAGACCGTCATGAGGTCTCACCAGATTGAAACGCATTAAAGTCCAGATTGGTCATAACCCGCTTTCGGAGCTCGTATGCCGCAATCTGCCTCCACCCTGGACGCCTATCGGAGCGTCGCGCGCAGTCGCGCGAAAGAGCTGCCGACCCGGATCGGGCTGTCCTTGCTGGGCTCGGCGGTTCTGTATCTGGGGGGCATGCCGCTATTCGCGCTAATCTACGCCATACTCTCTTTGACGTCGCAACTGATTGACCGCTGGGTCTCCTCCCGTTTCTCTTCCCCCTCTCGGACAAGCCCTGTCACCCGAGGCGAAATGTGGGCCGCAAACCTGTCCATGGTGCAGGCTGCGGCGATCTATTCGATGATCAGCATCGGATTATGGAACTCCTGGGGCGCGACCGGAGAGGCGGTCGCGCTGTTGTTTCTGTGCGGCGCGCTTTTTCATATCGCCGTTCATTCCAATCAGGACATGATGCTGACCTTGTCAGGCGGGCTTCCCCACGCTGCTTATCTGATCAGTTTGCCCCTGTTGGCGATGTTCGCTCCGGATGGTCCGCATTTGGAGTATGGCCTGGTGCTGATCGCGGGCCTGCTGTTCCTGATGCATTTCATCGTGGCCGCGCGCCGGTTCGGCGACGCGAGTTTTCGCATTCTCGCGGCGCAACGCAAGGCGGAGCTCGCCAATGCGGCGAAGACACGGTTCCTGGCCAATATGAGCCATGAAATTCGTACACCGCTCAATGGGGTGATGGGGATGGCGCAGCTTCTTGAGCATACAGACCTCACGCCCAAGCAGCGCGGCTATGTGCAGACCTTGAATTCATCGGGAAACGCCCTGCGCGGGCTGATCGATGATGTTCTCGACATCTCCCGCATCGAAGCGGGCGAGCTGGCGCTGGAAAGCGCGCCTTATGCGCCGTCCGACCTGTTGCGGGCTGCGGCTGACACCATTAGCGGTCAGGCGGCCCAGAAGGGACTCGCTCTCGAGCTCGACATCCCGCCCGCCCTCGAAACCCTGGCCATGGGCGATGCGACACGGATTTTGCAGATTTTGACAAACTTTGCCGGCAACGCCGTCAAATTCACCGAAACCGGCGTCATCACGATCAGTGGCCGCATGATCAAGCCGGGATGGATGGAGCTGAGCGTTTCAGACACCGGACCGGGCATCCCGCCCGACGCGCTGGCGCTCATTTTCGATCGCTTTCACCAGCTTGATGACAGCCCTGGCCGCCGTCATGAAGGAACCGGGCTCGGTCTGACGATTGCGCAGGAAATCGCCAATCTGGCGGGGGGTGAACTCGGCGTTGAGAGCGAGCAGGGGGCCGGAAGCCGGTTCTGGGTGAGGTTGCCCCATACCGCCGCCAAACCCGGCGCAGTCGCAGCCCATTTGCAACCGTCCTCGTCTGCGGATGTGGAAGCGCCGGTGCAAGCAGGCGCGCGCACGGCCTTGATCGTTGAGAACAACACCATCAACCGCAATCTGCTGGCCGATTTTCTGGAAGGCGCAGGCTGGTCGGTCCTTCAGGCTGTCAGCGCGGAGCACGCGCTGGAAGTGCTCGATCTCACCGAACAGGACCCCGATGTGGTCTTGCTCGATCTACACATGCCCGGACTCTCCGGCGAGGATCTGCTTTCGATGTTGAACAACGCCTATCCGCAGTCGCCGGTTGTCATCGTCACAGCTGACGCCACCAGCGGAACATCGCAACGCTTGCGGGCAAAAGGCGTGAAGGACTATTTCGTGAAACCCGTGAATCTCGACGCGCTCGCCGAAACGCTGAACCGGATCACTGCGCCGGGCGAAACCGGAGCGAGCTAATAGGGACGCAGGCCTGGCGCCTGAGTTCGCATGGAAGGCGGCTGTGCATGTCCGTGCCCGGCCCGATAATCATCCAGCGCCCATTTGACGCTGGGAAACGCCAGATCCCTGAGCGGCAAGCGGTCCCATTCAAAAAGCGCCACCTCCTGACTTTCGGGCCCGGCCGCAATATCCGGCGCCGCAAAGCGCGCGCGAAAGAAAATCTGGACCTGGGAGATGCGCGGCACGGAATAAATGCCCAGAACGCCGTCAAGTTCGAGCGAAGCGCAGGCCTCTTCGCGCGCTTCACGCAAGGCCGCCTCCTCCACGCTCTCACCTTCTTCCATATAGCCGGCGGGCAAGGTCCAGTATCCCGACCGCGGTTCGATCGCACGGCGGCACATCAGAACGCGTCCATCCGCATGGGTCGCGACAACGCCGGCGACAATCTTGGGATTCACGTAATCGATAAAGCCGCAGGTCCGACATACCCGGCGTTCGCGGTCCTCACCCTCAGGTGTGGCATGATGGAAATCAGGTTCTTGCGTGTCCATGTCAAAACCCTTGCAGTATTCGTTTTTTAAAAGGTCATTCCGTATCAAGAAGGACTTGTTATTGAAACGTCGCGAAACCGGGGTATGGTTGCATTGTTCCGTCGCCGGAGGGTGAAATATGGCTGACGCACTGGATTTCGACCTTAATGTCTCGCCCGGTCATTTGATGCACCGCGCGCAGCAATTTGCTGCGGAGCAGTTCTCGGAAGCGACAGGCGGCGTACAGATCACTCAGCGCCAGTTCGCCGTGCTTTGCGCCGTACATGATGCGGAAGGCCTGACCCAGACCCAACTCGTCCAGGCGACCGGGATCGACCGCTCCACACTGGCGGAGCTGGTCTCGCGCATGGCCGCCAAAGGGCTTCTGGTGCGCGAGAAGGCGCCTGGCGACGCGCGGGCCAATTCTGTGCGCTTTACTGATGAAGGCCGGCAGCTTCACGCCACGGTGATTGCAGGCGCCAGGGCGGCCGATGACGCAATCTTGATGGCCTTGCCCAAGAACAAGCGCGCCAGCTTCGTCGAAGCGCTCAACCGCATCGCTCGCGCCTCCGAACTGGGGGCGGAAGCCGCCCGCGAGGAAGCCAAGAAAGCAAAGCTCGCCGAGAAAGCCGCCAAGGCCAAATCCAAGGGCGGCGACAAGAAGAAAAAGAAAAAGAAGAAAAAGGCCGCCGCCGAGTAACCGTCTCGCCGAGCGCTCTCACCTGAGACAGTCCGGTTTATCGAGCGTCTGGCCAGGTGATGGGCTGCCCGCCGGCTTCGGCCCAGGGCTCGGCGAAGCGCTGTATCCAGACAATGTCGGTAACGGCCCCGCGCCATCGCGCACGAATAACGCCGTCGCCATCCACGATAAAGGTTTCAGGCGGGCCGGTAACGCCCAGCTCGAACCCGGCGCGGCCTTCGGGATCGGCCACATGCCCGGCGAAGGGATCGCCCAGCTGATTGAGAAACCGGGCGGCGTCCGCCTCTTCATCTTTATACAGCACGCCATAGATCGGCACGCCCTGTGCGGCCAGCGCTTCAAAATAAGGATGCTCGACCCGGCAAGGCGGACACCAGGACGCCCAGACATTCAGCAGATATGGACCCTGTGTGGCGGCGGGATCATAGCCGGTCTGTACAAACGTCACAGGCGCCAGCGGCAAGTTCAGATCGCTGACGCGCTGACCGAGGATCGGATCGCCGCTCGCTTCGCTGGGCCGCAAAAGCGCAATCGCGAACAGGATCAAGAGCAGGCCCACCCCGATCACCGGGAACCAGGTCATCAAGTTTTTCATGCCGCATCCTCATCCGATTGCGCGGCAGGCGACGTCTGAGCGGCCGCGGCTTCGAGGGCCTGAAGGCGCTTCAGTCGCGCGGCGGCGGCTTGCCGACGCGAAACCGTCAGCCAAATCAGCCCGCCGCTGCCCAGCACACTCAGTCCATACGACACCCAGACGTAAACAGCGTATCCGTCCATGGCGAAGAAGTCGGTGAGTGCGCTCATAGCTCCGCCTCCAGTTCCAGGCGCCGCTCGCGACGGCGCTCCAAAGCGTCAGCGCGACGCTCCATCAGCATGGCGCGCATCTGGGTGAGGATGAGAGCGAGATACAGGACCGTGAACGCCAACGCCATGATCGCCAGAGGCCAGAGCTGGGAGGGATCAATCGTCGGCCCGTCAAAGCGGAACACGCTGGCAGGCTGATGAAGCGTATTCCACCAATCCACCGAGAATTTGATGATCGGCAGATTGATCAGGCCCGCCATGGCGAGGATCGCGCCAGCGCGCGCCGAGAGCTTCTCGTCTTCGATCGCTGCACGCAGCGCCATATAGCCCAGATACAGCAAGAACAGCACCAGCATGGAGGTCAGGCGCGCATCCCAGACCCACCAGGCGCCCCACATGGGTCGGCCCCAGAGCGCGCCCGTGGCCAGGCACAAAAACGCAAAGACAGCGCCAGCAGGCGCGATGGCGCGCGCGGCCAGATCGGCGAGGTTATGCCGCCAGATGAAATAGACGAAGCTGGCGCCGCCCAGGCCCGCATAGGCGAACATGGCGAGCCAGGCGGCTGGCACATGCACATACATGATCCGCACGGTGTCAGACTGCTGGTAATCCTCAGGCGAGAAATACAGCGCCCAGGGCAGGCCGATGGCGAACAGCACAGCGGTCAGCCCCCAGCACCAGGGCAGGACAGCGCGGGCGAGACGGTCGAACCGCTCAGGATTGGCGAAATAGCTCCACATGATCCGATCACCTAGCGGGGCTGGCCCTGTGGGGCAAGCCAATGCGGCGCTGGGCCGCAAGCAATATCACTCCAGACGGGCTTTCAGCGCCGCCGCCGCGCCGAACGGCGCCAGCGCCAGAGCCACGAGCGAACCTGCCAGCGCCATCATCAGATTGGGCCCTTCAAGCCCGGTCCCGTCCATCGCCGCCCGGCCCGCGCCCGACGCGAAGACTAAAAGCGGCACTTGCAGGGGCGCTGCAATCAGCGCGATCAGCAGCCCGGCGCGCTTCAGCCCTGCAGCCAGTGCGCCCGCAAAGGCCGCGATGAACGCCAGACCCGGCGCGGCGAAGGCCAGCCCCAGCGCCAGCATAAAGGCGGAGCCGACATCCATGCCGTAAGCGAGCCCGCCCATGAAAGCGAGCAATGGCGTCGTCCAGAACACCGCCAGAATGAAGGCCAGCGTCTTCATGAACACGGCGAGCGCCAGCCCAACGGGCGACAGCGCATAAAGCTCCAACGTGCCGTCCGAAGCGTCTTCGCTGAAGATCCGCTCAGCAGGCTGCAAGGTTGCGAGCAGGGCGGCGAAGGCGATGACGCCCGGTCCCGCCGCACGCAAGGTCTCAGCGTCCGGGCCAATGGCCAGCGGCGCCAACGCCAGAGCGGCCAGATTGAACGCCGCCGGACCCGCCGGCCCGCCGCCGCCCGCAAAGGCCAGACGGAGCTCGCGCCCAAAGATCGCGCCCAGCGCGCTCATCCTACACCCGCCGCGGTTTGCGTGGGGGCGGGGCGCAAATCCTCGACCCGCGCGCCCTGCCATCCCAGATCCACATGGGTGGCGGCGATGACGCTCCCCCCGGCCTGACAATGAGATTGAACCAGCGCCGCCAGACGTTCGCGCGAGCGCGCATCAAGCGGCGCGGCCGGTTCATCCAGCAGCCAGACTGGGCGGTTTGACAGCGCGATCCGCGCCAGCGCGGTGCGCCGCTTCTGGCCCGCCGACAGCGTCCCGCAACTCCGCCGCGCCAGATGCGCCAGCGCCATTTGCACCATGACAGCGTCGAGCTGGCTGGCGTCGCCGCCATAAAGCCCCGCCCAGAATTGCAAGGACTGCTCGACGGTTTCAGAGGGTTTCAGCGCGTCCGCATGACCCAGAAACGCGACCGTTTGCGGGTCCATCCCGATCTCGCCCCTCAACGGCCGCACCAGACCGCCCAGCGCGCGCAGCAGCGTGGTCTTGCCTGACCCGTTCGGGCCCAAAAGCACCAACGCCTCGCCAGGCTCGACCGTCAGCGAAAAGCCGGTCAGCACAGTCTTTCCCCCGCGCTCAAGGCGCAGGTCGGAGACGGCGATGGAGGCGGGAGCAAAGGCGGCGGAACTCATGGTCACAGACTTAGCCGCACTTCGCCCGGGGGTCCAAGGCTGTGATGTCGCAGATCAACACAAGGCCTTTTCGGAGCGGCCCGTTCAATGTCCCGCAAGTTGAGAATGCGTTGCGATAAAGGAGATTGACGCGTCTCAGACATTCGCCCGCATTGCAGCGCAGCGCAGACAGTATTAAAACCCGCGCGAAACCCTTTCCGTCGTGTGGTCGCGCACGACACTCCGTCCGTCCCGCCCGCACCCTCTCAAATGCGGCGGTCCGGCCCGACAACGAGGACCAAACATGGCTTCATTGGACAGCTTCAAGTGCCGTCGCGAAATGACGGTCGCAGGCAAGACCTACACCTATTTCGATCTGAAAGAGGCCGAGAAGAACGGTCTCGACGGCGCCTCCAAGCTGCCCTACACGCTGAAGGTCCTCTTGGAAAACCTGCTGCGTTTTGAAGACGGTCGCACCGTCACCAAAGCCGACATTGAAGCCGTCGCGGCCTGGACCAAGACCGGCAAATCCAGCCATGAAATCGCCTATCGCCCGGCGCGCGTTCTGATGCAGGACTTCACCGGCGTTCCGGCTGTGGTCGACCTCGCCGCCATGCGCGACGCCACCACCTCTCTGGGCGGCGATCCGAAATCGGTGAACCCGCTGGTCCCTGTCGACCTCGTCATCGACCACTCTGTGATGGTGGATTATTTCGGCGGTGAAGACAGCTTCGAAAAAAACGTCTCGCGCGAATACGAACGCAATGGCGAGCGTTACAAGTTCCTCAAATGGGGCTCGAGCGCGTTTGACAATTTCCGCGTCGTGCCGCCGGGCACCGGCATCTGCCACCAGGTGAATCTCGAGAATCTGGCTCAGACCGTCTGGACCAAGGATGAAGACGGCGTCACCTACGCCTATCCCGACACCCTCGTGGGCACCGACAGCCACACCACCATGGTCAACGGCCTGGCCGTGCTGGGCTGGGGTGTGGGCGGCATCGAGGCCGAAGCCGCCATGCTGGGCCAGCCGATCTCCATGCTGATCCCCGAAGTCGTCGGCTTCAAGCTGACGGGCAAGCTGCCGGAAGGCGCAACCGCCACCGACCTGGTGCTGACCGTCGTGGAAATGCTCCGCAAGAAAGGCGTGGTCGGCAAATTCGTGGAATTCTTCGGCGCCGGCATCGACACTCTGTCGCTGGAAGACGCCGCGACCATCGCCAACATGGCGCCCGAATACGGCGCGACCTGCGGCTTCTTCCCGGTCGACAACGAAGCGCTTGAATATCTGCGCGCCACGGGCCGCGACGAAGATCGCGTCCAGCTGGTCGAGCAATACTCCAAGGCTCAGGGCATGTTCCGCCCCGAGCGCAAGGACGACCCGGTTTATACCGACACGCTGGAGCTGGACCTCGCCAGCGTCGTGCCGTCGCTGGCTGGCCCGAAACGTCCGCAGGACCGCGTGGCGCTCGACGTCGCCGCGGACGCCTTCGCCACTGTCCTCAAGGACGAGTTCAAGAAGGCTGACGAAGCCGCCAAGCGTGTCGCTGTCGAGGGCGAAGACTTCTCCATCGGTCATGGCGATGTGGTCATCGCTGCGATCACCTCGTGCACCAACACGTCCAACCCGTCTGTGATGCTGGGCGCCGGTCTTGTGGCGCGCAACGCCCTCAAGAAGGGCCTGAAAGTCAAGCCATGGGTGAAAACCTCCCTCGCGCCGGGCTCCCAGGTCGTTACCGACTATCTGGAGAAAGCCGAGCTACAGGATGATCTGGATGCGCTGGGCTTCAACCTGGTGGGCTATGGCTGCACCACCTGCATCGGCAATTCCGGCCCGCTGCCGGCGCCGATCTCCAAGGCCATCAAGGACGGCGATCTGGTCGCCACGTCCGTGTTGTCGGGCAACCGCAACTTTGAAGGCCGGGTGAGCCCGGACGTGCGGGCGAACTATCTCGCCAGCCCGCCGCTGGTGGTCGCCTACGCCATCGCCGGCACCATGAACATCAATGTGGCGACCGATCCGCTGGGCGAAGACGCCGACGGCAACCCGGTCTACCTCAAGGACATCTGGCCGACCTCCGCTGAGATCGCCGAGGTTGTCCGTGCTGCGGTCACCCCGGAAATGTTCGCCAAGCGCTATGCCGACGTCTTCAAGGGCGACGCCATGTGGCAGGGCATCGAGACCTCGGGCGGCCTGACTTATGATTGGCCGGAAAGCACCTATGTGGCCAACCCGCCCTTCTTCACCGGCATGAGCACGGATGTGACCCCGCCGAAAGATATCGACGGCGCCCGCATTCTGGGTCTGTTTGGCGACTCGATCACCACCGACCACATCTCTCCGGCGGGCTCCATCAAGGCGGACAGCCCGGCAGGTCTGTACCTGCAGGAAAAAGGCGTCGAACCGCGTGAGTTCAACTCCTATGGCGCGCGCCGCGGCAATCACGATGTGATGATGCGCGGCACCTTCGCCAATATCCGCATCAAGAACCAGATGGTTCCGGGCGTGGAAGGCGGCGTCACCAAGCTGCAGCCGTCTGGCGAAGAGATGCCGATCTATGACGCGGCCATGAAGTACGCCGAAGCGGACACTCCGCTGGTGGTCTTCGGCGGCAAGGAATACGGCACGGGCTCCTCGCGCGACTGGGCGGCCAAAGGCACCCGTCTCTTGGGCGTCAAAGCCGTGATCTGTGAGAGCTTCGAGCGCATCCACCGCTCCAACCTGATCGGGATGGGCGTACTGCCGCTGCAATTCCAGAATGGCGAGAGCTGGGACAGCCTGGGCATTACCGGCAAGGAAACCATAGCGCTCAAGGGCGTCGAGGGCGTCAAGCCGCGCGGCCAGGTCACCCTGGAAATCACGTTCGCGGACGGATCGAAAAAAACCACCGAGCTTCTGGCCCGGATCGATACCGAGAACGAGCTCGATTACGTCAATAATGGCGGCATCCTGCACTACGTCCTGCGCCAGCGCGCCATGGCGTAAGCGATCAGGCATCGCTGCAACAACGAACCCCGGCGGATCGCTCCGCCGGGGTTTTTTGTGGGCGCGGCCATACCAATCCCGACGCCGAGAGTTATATCCGTATGCACAGCTCACAGGGCGGCGTTCGTGCAGGCGAAACTCTCATCGTGAATTACACAACACGCATAGATCATCCACAGCACCTGGTCGTGTTTCAGAACTCAGGCGAAATCACGCAGGATGATCTTGGTTCTGTGCTGACTCTGTTCCGAGACCCCGCCTTTCCAGCCGACTACGACTTGATCACCCTGTTTGAAGCGGATGTGAGCACCAATCTGGATCACACAGCGCTTGTGCATCATGCCATTGAACGGCAGCGCACCCTGTCAGAACGCACCCCCGAGCAAACAATCAGATCCGCGCTCGTCGCCGTGCCGGACGGTCTGAAATCCATGCTGGAGCTCTGGCCGTTGTTTTTTCCCGACTCTGACAACAGCTTGAAGATCTGTTTTTTTGATACGCTTGAAGAGGCGCTCGTCTGGCTCGACCGGCGTCCGATTAATGTTGAGGCGCTGCCTCCATTTCCAAGCCCGCCGACCGAGTGAAGCATCCGCCCTCAGACCGGCGCCAGGGTGAGCACCAGAGCATTTTCAGATTCAACCGACAAAGACGCTGATACGCTGGGCGGAAACGCCTTGAGCTGAGCGATTTTTCTGAGCTCTTCAGGCACGGTGTTGCCCGACACCGTCACCACCAGCGGCAGTTTGACAGCGTGAGCGGGCGGTTCCGCCCTGGCGCCGGGCCCCTTGATGATAAAAGCGCCGCCTGTGACCGCGCCGCCCTGATCCACCACCAGGGTCGGCCCTTCGCCCTGGCAATCGGTCAGCGTCACCGACATCAGGCCGTCCGTCTGGCCAAACCGGGTGCATTTCAGCGCGCCATGCCCGCCCAATTCAATGACCCCACCCTCGTTGAGAAGCGTGTCGACGCGCACCTCCTGACCGGCGCCGCCGCCAGTCGTCGCGCCGCAGCCTTGATAGACCCCGCCCGGTTTCAGGGTCACCGCCGAAGCGTTCACTGCAACCATGCGCGCGGTCTTCGACGGATTGTCAGGGTCCAGCAGGATCGGCGTGGCCGACAGGAGGGTGGAGCTGGTGTCCACCGCTTCGATCCGGCAGTCATCACCCAAGCTCAGACCGTCCACGGTCAGGGTGGAGTTGGGGTTCAGACCCACGATCGTGCCTTGATCAGCGATCAGGGTCTGATTGATGGCGCAAGGTTGCTGACCTGTCTGGGTGACGATCACAGCGCCGTTTGAAAGGGTGAGAGGGTGTGTGGCGTTCAGCACGCCGCCCACGCTCACAGCGCCCCTGGACACCGCCTCCAATTGCCCGGTGACGGTGAAACTCTCTCCGCCGGGCACGCTCAGAGCACCGCCCTGGACCAGCAGGGCGTCATGGATCTGCCCGCCCTCAAGGCCGGTCAGCTGACCTTGAAAAATCTGGGTGAAACCAGTCCCTTCGATCATCAGGCTGAGGGTGAGATTGACGCCCTCTCCAACCACTTCGACTGCGCTATAGCCTTTGGCGTCAATGCGGGCGGCTGTGCTGGAATAAAGCGTCGCCGACCGCGTAAATGTCGGCGCGGACGCCGTCAACGCAAAGGACTCCACCACGTCAATGGCCGATCCCTCGCCCCGGTTCACGGTCTTGATCGCGGAGACATAGTCCGACGCGTCCAACACCGTGATGACAGACGCCTTCAGGGGGTGAGTCTTGGGATGATGCATGGCCGCCTCCAGTTCCGGACTGAACGGGAAGCGTACGGGGCGCTGCGCCCTGTGACCCGAGCGACAACGCCGCTGGCCCTATTTCCCCAGACGCGCGAATTGACAGTCAAAGCGCCCCAACCATAACGTCCAGCGTGAAAGATGGAGTCGAAAACATGCTGCATGCCCTGATCGCCGCTCTGGCCTCATCTCCGCCTGTTGAGACCGCCCACCAGGTTCGGCTGACCCTTCCACCCCAGCAGTCTCGCAACCGCTTCATCGTAGACTATGAGATCGGGACGGAAGGTCTGGACCAAATGCGTCTGAGGGACATGACGTCACACGATCCTCAATGCCCGCAAACGCACTATGAACTGCTGGACATCGAGAACGCGCACTCGCTTTCGCCAACGTCTGATGATCCAAGGATTGTCGCAACGCTGGCGCCTCTTTCAGAAGCCCCCATCCGCATTCGGTACGCCGTCAGCCAGACCGATCTCGCCCTGACGCCCTCAGCACCATGCAACTGGCTGATAGCGCGAGAAAAGAGTCTCTATCTGGACGGACGCAGCCTGTTCCTGGCGCCTCGACCTGTGGACGCTGAAGGACGACCTTACCGGTTAGGCGAGACCCGAGTTTCGATCGATTTCCCGGCATCACAGAGTGCGCCAAGCGTTACGTCCGCTGAGTCGGTGGCTCCGAACGTCTGGCGCCAAGAGCGCTTTAACGCCCTCCTCTTTGGCCACATTCTGAGCCTTGAAACACAGCATCAGGGGTCTGGGCTGACCGTGCGTGTGCTGGGCGACGCCCTGTCGTCCGGCCGCGCGCTGGCGCTTGAGCAAGCGCTGAAAAGCGCATCAGGTTTCTTCGAGACTTGGCTGCACGTGCCTGCGCCGCGCCAGTATCACGTCATCTTGCTCAGCGCAGACCAAGGCGGGTTTGGCGAATATATCGGCGAGGCGCGTCCAGACACGCAAACCCTGATCCTGACGCCCGGCGTGTCTGACGCCGCGCTTGAACGTTTCACCCTGCATGAGCTGGCGCACCATTGGGACCTGTCCCGGTTTCGGGACCTCCCGGCAGAGGAAGACCTGACCTGGTTGAGGGAAGGCTATGTGGAGTTTCTGGCGCATCTGGCTCTGGTTGAGACCGGACGCGCCAGTCAAGACGTGCTCATCACGCGCGCGAACCGAGCACTCGCGAACCGCGCGACCGGCTGGGCGCCGGAAATCCTGCCCGACGACGAGGGCTATCTGTTCTGGTTCTCACTCTTTGAGCACTCAGCGGATATGGAGGCCTTCTTCAGTTTTGTGAGCAGGCTAACCGCACGGAGCAACACTCCGCTCACCGCAAATGAGTTACGGGCGCTGGCTCTTGAGTACGGTCTGACTGAGGCAGGCATCGAGCTTGGCCAGCCGCCAAACTGCGTCAGCGCTGACGGGCGCGTCTATGTTCAGACGGTCAGATCATGGCCGGCCTACGCCGACGGCCTGGAGTTTGACCCTGAAGTCCACGGGCTTGTGCTGTCAGCTGAGCCAGAGAGCCCCGCGGAATTGTCAGGCCTGCAGGCGGGGGAGCAGCTTCTTCGGATTGTGTCAGGCGGTTACGGCGACATTCAGCAGCCGCTCACACTGGAGATCGCTGGAAACCCGGTTCGGACCGTCTCCTTCATGCCGCACGACCCATCCTCCACCGAGAACTTTGCCCAGTACCTCCCTGATACAAGTCGGGCCTCCAATCAGTGTGACTGAAGGCCCGCCCTGAATACGAAAAGTCTAAAGCCAGACTAAGCCCCCTGCTCGGCAATCCAGGTGCGCATCTTGGTTTCGAGATAGCCCAGCGGCACGCCGCCTTCATCAAGGATACGGTCATGGAAAGCGGCGAGGTCGAAGGCTTCGCCCAGCTCCGCTTCCGCGTCAGCACGCAGCTCGCGAATCAGCAACTCGCCGGTCTTGTAGGCCAGCGCCTGGCCGGGCCAGCTGATATAGCGGCTGACTTCATTGGTGATGTTGAGCGGGGCGAGCGCGGAATTCTCCAGAAAGCACGCCTCGGCCTCATCCCGGCTCCAGCCATACCAGTGCAGGCCGGTGTCGGCGACGAGCCGGCAGGCGCGCCACATCTCATAGGTCAGACGCCCGAAATGCTCATAGGGCGTTTCATACATGCCCATATCGACGCCGAGAAACTCGGTGTAGAGCCCCCAGCCTTCACCAAAGGCGGTAATATAGCCCTGCTTTCGAAATTCGGGCACGTTTTCAAGCTCTTGCGCGATGGCGATCTGATGGTGGTGACCCGGTACCGCCTCGTGCACGGTCAAAGCCGGCAATTCATAGAGCGGGCGCTGGTCAAGCCGGTAGGTGTTGACCATATAGCCGCCCGCCTGGCCGCTCTCCGCATCGCCGGGCCAGTACCGGCCCGTGGTGTAGTTGGGCGCAATGGCCGCCGGCACGGGCCGCACGCCATAGCTCAGCCGCGGCAGATGATGGAAAAAGGCCGGCATGGCGTCATCGGCCTTTTTGGCCAGATAGGACGCCGCCATCATCAGCTCGCGCTCGGACTGGGCGTAAAATTGCGGATCGGTGCGCAGGAAGTCGAGAAAGTCCGCGAAGCTGCCCTCAAACCCGGTTTCGGCGATCACCGCGTCCATCTCGGCGCGGATGCGCGCCACTTCCGCCTGACCGCGAGCATGGATCTCTTCAGGGGTTAGATCGAGTGTCGTGTGCTGGCGGACGAGCGCTCGATACAGGTCTTCCCCGCCCGGCAGGGACCGCGCGCCCAAGCTGTCACGCGCGGCGGGCAAATAGGTTTCAGTGAAAAAGACATGCAACTCACGCAGGGCCGGCAAAGCGGATGTCTGCACAGCCTCAACCGCCTCAGCCATCAGGCGTTCGCGCTCGGCGGCCGGGATGGCTTCGGGCAGGTTTGCGATCGGGGTCAGAAGCTCGCTCTCGGTTGCGGGCGTGATCTGCGCTTCGATTTGATCGGCAACGCCTTGCAAAATGGCGCGCGGCTGGGTGAACCCGGTCTCGATGCCGCGCGTCAGCCAGGCCTGCTGCTGGGCGAGATACTCGGGCAAGGCGTTGAGCTTGGCGATCCAGGCTTCGGCTTCTTCCACCGAGCGCACACGTGTGGTCAGCGCGGCAAAGCTGGCATTGGTGTGAAACCCGCTATCATTGGTGAAGGGGATCATCGCGGTGGTCCCCCAAGGAACCGCAACCGCACTCTCCAGCTCATAGGCGAGCACAGCATAATTCGCCTGCTCATCTGAGGGCAGATCGGCAGGGTCAATGGCGTCGATGCGTTCATCGAACCCGGCAATGCCCGTATCCCAGGCTTCAATCGCCTCAAGGCTCATATCCGGCCAGGAGGCGGCGGCCTCCAGATCGCCCTGCCGCGCCCGAGCCCCCAGATCGCGCTCGGCGGTGAACGCCTCATAGTCCGCGATCAGCTCTCGGAAGTCGTCTGCAGGCGTGGCGAAGGCCGGCGCGGCCAGGGCCAAGGCTGTGATAGTCGCTAAAACAAAGCGCATGAGTGAACTCTTTCCCCGAAACGTTTGGGGAAGAGTGTCGATCATTAGCGGTCAGTTCAAGCGCTTCAGGCCCAATTGCGAGGTAATCATTCTGTCCGCCATACGTCTGGGCATCAGCTTGAGCATGAGACCTTGCAGAGGCGTCGGGGTCACCACCGTGTTAAGCTTGGGCGTTTTATCGGTCAGCGCCCCGTAAACGGCCTCAGCCACGCGCTCGGGCGGCAGACCGTTTTCAGCGCTCTTGAGCGTGAACTTCAAGAGCCTGTGAATGGCCTTGATAAAATCGGTCTGGCCATATTGCTCAGGATCAAGCTCCTGGGCCTTGTCCCAGATGGGCGTCTTGATGGGGCCGGGATTGATCGCGACCACATCAATCCCGTACAGCATCAGCTCTCGGCGCAGGCCTTCGGTAAAGGCCTCCAGCGCGAATTTCGAGCAGGCGTAAGGCGTCAGGATCGGCATGGCCTGAAATCCCGCGACCGAGGAAATATTGACGATCCGGCCCGGCGTTCCGGTGAAACCTTTCTCGGCCCCCAAAAGCGGCGCAAACGCCTGGGTCACGCGCATCTGGCCCGTCACATTCACATCAAGCTGGCGTGTCATCTCGTCAGGCGGCAAATGAAGAAGCGGGCCGGCGACCGCGATTCCGGCGTTGTTGACGAGCCCGGAGAGCGTCTGCCCCGCCAAATCTTGCCGCACCTGCTCAGCGGCTGAGTGTAGTGTGTCTGCATGGGTGACGTCGCAGATCACCGGGCGCACGCTGTCACCCAGCTCCGCGCTCAGTCGCGTCGCATCTTCAGCCTTGCGCACGCCTGCATAAACGCGCCACCCCTTGTCTGACAGATACTTAGCGCTGGCATAACCGATTCCGGTGGACGCGCCTGTAATCAGAACGCTGTGGTTTTCAGACATGCTCTCTCCCCTGTCGCCGGGCCTGCAGACCAAGTCCAGTTTGCGCCAAGGGCGCGCAACTAAGAACCGTTTGCAAACACAGCAGCATTCCACACTTTGGTGTGCGTTGACGTTAACCCGGTGCGGATTATTGTCACGGCCAAGTTCCGAGCTGACGGGGCTAATGCTTTCAATAAGTGGGGGCCCTTTTCATGGCCAAGCAATCCGTTGATCCACGACCCATATCGCCGCACCTGCAAGTCTGGCGCTGGCACGCCACCATGGCGTCCTCGATCTTTCACCGCGCCAGCGGCTCCATCAATTATGTCGGCGCCATTCTCGTGACAGTCTGGCTGGTGCTGCTGGCCGCCGGGCCTGACGCCTACGCCGTGTTTGAAAACCTGATGACCGGCCCTGTGGGGCTTCTGGTCAAGCTGGCCTTGTTCGGTTTCACGCTGTCGCTGGTCTATCACCTGTTTAACGGCGTGCGTCATCTGGTCTGGGATATGGGCAAGGGCTTTGACCCCAAGGGCTCCAATCAACGCTCGATGATCATCATTGTCGCCTCCATCGTCGTGACGGTCGGCATCTGGTTCCTGGCTGGAGGGATTGTCTAATGAGCGATTTTCGCACCCCGCTCGCCCGCGCTCGCGGTCTTGGCTCCGCCAAATCCGGCGTCGGCCACTTCATCGCCCAGCGCGTGTCCGCTCTGGCGCTGGTGGTCCTGATCCCGCTGTTTGTCTGGTCCATCGCCAGCCTGCCCGGCGCCGATTATGAAAGCGCGCGCGGCTTTGTCGGCTCCCCCTTCGGCGCCATCCTGATGCTCCTGACGCTGACTGCGACATTCTATCACATGCGCCTGGGTCTCCAGACGCTGATCGAGGACTACATCCATAAACCGGTGACAAAGGCCCTTTTGCTGAGCGCGAACACGCTGATCGCAGCGGGCCTGTGGATTGCCGCCCTTTACGCCGTGCTGGCGATCGCAAGTTAAGAAGGACGATATTCAATGTCCGCATATGAATGGATTGATCACACCTTTGACGTCGTCGTGGTCGGCGCGGGCGGGTCTGGCCTGCGCGCGGCGCTCGGCGCGGCGCAGGAAGGTCTGAAGACCGCCTGCATCTCCAAGGTGTTCCCGACCCGCTCTCACACTGTGGCGGCGCAAGGCGGCATTTCCGCTTCGCTCGGCAATATGGGCGAGGACGACTGGCGCTGGCACATGTACGACACGGTCAAAGGGTCAGACTGGCTCGGCGATCAGGATTCCATCGAATATCTGTGCCGCCATGCGCCGAAGGCCGTGTACGAGCTTGAGCACTGGGGCGTGCCCTTCTCACGCACCGAAGACGGCAAAATCTATCAGCGCGCCTTTGGCGGCATGACCCGCAATTTCGGCGAAGGCCCGGTGCAGCGCACCTGCGCCGCCGCTGACCGCACAGGTCACGCCATCCTGCACACGCTCTATGGCCAGTCCCTGCGCCATGCGACCGAGTTCTTCATCGAGTATTTCGTGCTCGACCTGATCATGGATGATGAAGGCGCCTGCGTCGGCGTCACCGCGTGGAAACTCGACGACGGCACGCTGCACCGCTTCCGCGCCCAGAAGACCATTCTGGCGACCGGCGGCTATGGCCGGGCCTATTTCTCCGCCACCTCCGCGCACACCTGCACGGGCGACGGTAACGCCATGGTCCTGCGCGCGGGTCTGCCGCTGCAAGATATGGAGTTCGTCCAGTTCCACCCCACCGGCATTTATGGCGCTGGCTGCCTGATCACTGAAGGCGCACGCGGCGAAGGCGGGTATCTGACCAATTCCAAGGGCGAGCGTTTCATGGAGCGCTACGCGCCCAGCGCCAAGGATCTCGCCAGCCGGGACGTGGTCTCGCGCTCCATGACCATGGAAATCCGCGAAGGCCGCGGCGTGGGCGAGCATGGCGATCATATCCACCTGCACCTCGATCACCTCGATCCCGCCATTCTGGCCCAGCGCCTGCCGGGCATTTCGGAAAGCGCGAAGATCTTCGCGGGCGTGGATGTGACCAAGGAGCCGATCCCGGTGATCCCGACTGTCCACTACAATATGGGCGGCATCCCGACCAATTATCACGGCGAAGTGCTGACCAAGGTCGGCGGTGATCCTGACCATGTGGTCAAGGGCCTGATGGCGGTGGGCGAAGCGGCCTGCGTGTCCGTGCACGGCGCCAACCGCCTGGGCTCGAACTCGCTGATCGACCTTGTGGTGTTCGGCCGGGCCGCCGGCCTGCGCTGCGGCGAGACGGTGGAAGCGGGCGCCAGCCAGCCTGAACTGTCCGCCAATGCCGGCGCCGACACCCTGTCGCGCTTTGACAAGATGCGTCATGCCGATGGCGGCACCAAGACCGCGACCCTGCGCCTCGACATGCAGCGCGCCATGCAGGAAAACTGCGCCGTGTTCCGCACCCAGGACATTCTGGATGAAGGCGTCAAACGCATCGCAGACGTCTATCAGGGCGCGAGCGACATCCGCATCAATGACCGCTCCATGATCTGGAACACTGACCTCGTTGAAGCGCTGGAGTTTGAAAACCTCATCGCCCAGGCGTCCGTGACGGTGAACTCCGCCGCCGCGCGTCCGGAAAGCCGCGGCGCGCACGCCCGCGAGGATTTCCCCGAGCGCGACGATGAGAACTGGATGAAGCACACCCTGGCGTGGATCAATGAAGACGGCTCGGTCAAATTGGATGACCGCCCGGTTCACGAACACACCCTGTCCAACGACATCGCCTATATCGAGCCCAAGGCGCGGGTCTATTAAGACCCCGCCAACGCTCACAGGCTTTAAGAAAGCGGGAACGACCCCATGGTCCAACTGACGCTGCCGAAAAACTCTCAGGTGAAAAAGGGCAAGGTGTGGCCGAAGCCCGAAAACGCCGACCCGAAAGATCTGCGCGCCTTCAAGGTGTATCGCTACGATCCCGAAACCGGTGAGAATCCGTCCTGGGATACGTATTATGTCGATACGTCCAAGTGCGGCCCGATGGTGCTGGATGCGCTGTTCTTCATCAAGAACGAGATTGACACGACGCTGGCGTTCCGGCGGTCCTGTCGCGAGGGCATTTGCGGCTCCTGCGCCATGAATATCGGCGGCCGCAACACCATCGCCTGCACCAATGGCATTGACGAGCACAAGGGCGCGATCACCATCGCGCCGCTGCCGCACCAGCCAGTGGTCCGCGACCTGATCCCGGATCTGACCCAGTTCTACGCCCAGCTTGAATCCATCAATCCCTACCTCAAGACCGATACGCCGGAGCCTGAGAAGGAATGGAAACAAAGCCAGGAAGACCGTGAAGAGCTGGATGGCCTGTACGAGTGCATTCTGTGCGCGTCGTGCTCGACCTCCTGCCCGTCATACTGGTGGAACTCGGACAAGTATCTGGGTCCGGCCGCCCTCTTGCAGGCTTATCGCTGGATCGCCGACAGCCGCGATGAAGCGACGGGCGAGCGTCTGGATAATCTTGAAGACCCGTTCAAGCTCTATCGCTGCCACACCATCATGAACTGCACCAATGTCTGCCCGAAAGGCCTCAATCCGGCCAAGGCCATCGGCAAGATCAAGGAATTGATGGTCGAGCGTCAGGCCTGACGCCGACGTCATCGCTGACGATCAAACGCCCCGGTCTGATGATCGGGGCGTTTTGCGTCTACGGATCATTGTCGAGCGTCAGTCTGGGGCCGGTCAGGCTGTCATAGAGACGCCGACCATCCAGATAGAGCCCCTTGATCACAGCCTCGCCCTGATCGGAGACGGACAGGATCACGCCATATTCTGGAATATCCGCCCGGGGTTCATCGGCAAGGTCAAAATCCTCGCACATCCAGGACTGCTCGAACTGATCCGGCGCAGTCTGTTGAAGGTCCCGGCAGGTTTCCCACCGGTCACGCCGGCCTTGCATCGCATTCGCCGTTTCAAAATCGGTTTGCAGCGCAATCGCGGTCTCAGGGTCTGCAAAATACTGCTCTGGCAGGTCAAAACGCAGCCAGAAGACCTCCGGGTCTTCACCTATAGGGGCGTAGGCTTCCACCAGCTCTGCTTTCAGGACCGGGACGCCAGTGGCTGTCGCCTCTTCAAGGGTTGCGAAAACAGCGCCGGGCGTCTCAAACTGCTCTGAGGGGGTGAGCGCGACATAAACGGTCTCACCGTTCTGAAAGCCTCGCGGATCACGCCAGGGCACGGACACATCCCTGTCGCCAAAGTCGCGATAGTTCAAGATGGCGTAATGGCCAAAGAACACGTCGCGCGGATCCACCGGATTGGTCTGAAAAATGACGTCTCGGCCTGACGACCGGGCCGTTTCATGACTGAGGGTCATCCAGCCCAGACCCGCCAGGATCACAGCCAGACCGATCGCGGCACGCGCGAGGAAAGACACCTTGATCATGCGGCGCGCTCCCGAGCTTTCATCAGCATCCGGTTAGTGACGATCAGCAAGGCGGTCAGCGCGCCGCCGAACACGATCAGGGTCACGCCGGCCGTGACCAAATTCGTGGAATAGGTGAACATGATGATCGCCGCGCCGATAAAGCCGAAAACGCCGGCGCCGCGTATCCAGCGCCGTCCAGGCGCTGCGCCATAGGCGGTCAGCCCCGAAAAGATCGCCAGACTCAAGGCCGCAACCCCCATCATGATGTCGCTATTGAGCACCCGTTCTGTCCCCAGCCCGGCCAGCAACGCCAACATGGCCGTCCAGACGGACCATCCGGCAATACTTCTCAGGGCAAATAACGCTGTGGAGCGGGCGCCGAGCTCTGCCGCGAGGGCGCAAACCGCCCACAGGGCCGCCAGGGCATAGCTCACGCGGATATCGTCTTCTCCTCTGTACTCATCCAGGAACAGTTCAACGACATTCCAGCTCACCCAGACGATCACACTCAGGAAGATGATGTTGAGCAAACCCAGAGATCGCCATCTCCACCCCAGCACGCCCAGCCCCGCCAGCACAGGAACCACCCAGATCGGTTCAGGCAGGCGCGTCAGCTCTCCGGTTTCCCCAATGTGAAACAGGCTCCACAGCAAGGCCAGCAGCGCTGTTCCGGCGCCCGCCAGAGGCGCGCGCAGCATCAGTGTGATCAACAGACCGATCAGGGTCCACAGGCTCAAAAACGCGGAGCTGGTGGAGCTGGCGTGATAGAGCTGGCCGATCACGACCACCCCGCCGCCCGCCAGCAAAACGGCGATGGCCGCGGTGATGTTGGACGCCAGATACAGGGCGCGGTCGCGCAAATAGCCCGCGGACAGCATGGCTGCGCTGATCAGAAGCGCGGCCAGCCCAAGTCGCACAACACCGTTCAGCGCTGACCAGTTCGCCGCGATGATGGTTATGACGCCGAGACCAATGACCAATCCGGCAAGACTGGACAATATGGGTGAGGAGCTGGGTGAGGGCGCGCGTTCGCGAGCACGAGCCGAAAGCGCGCTGGCGGTCTTCTCGTCAATGAGACCTTCCCTGACCCAGAGATCAAGGTCCGCCATCAAGCGCTTGAGATAGCTATCGTCACGCATGCCCGTCTCCCTCGCGGCGAGAGTTTAGACCAATCAGGTCAAAAGAGAACGGGGATTCAGGCGTGCCGCGCGAGCCCCTGACTACACAGTCGCAAGCTCTCACTCGCCACCTGCTCATCGCCGGCCAAAGACAGCGGATCCAGGGGCGCGCCGAATTTCAGCCGGTAATGCGCGCCCTTCTTGGCCAGAAGCTCGTGAAATACGGTCATATGGCGCAGTTCTTCGTGGATCAGCCCCAGGCCGTAAAACCACAGCGACATGCGCTGTCTGACACCCAGCGAGATGATCGGCGCTTTGAACTTGCGCGCCAGACTCACAGCCGTGGGCTGCCAGCTCTCATCACGCAGAGAGAAGGTGCGCCAGTCCCAGACCGACATCCGCCCCGCCGGAAACACCACCACGCAGCGTCCCTCCTGAAAGGCGGTGATGGCGCGCTTGAGGGTGTCGCGGGTTTTCTCGCGATTGCGATGACCTTCGCGCCATTCGACCGGGATCACCACATCGGCCAGACCCTCACACACCCGAATGGCGTCCCGATTGGCGAAAAACACCATGTCCGGCCGCCGCGCTTTCAACGCCTGCCACACGGCGATTCCGTCTGAAATTCCTCCGGGGTGATTGGCGGTGATCACGCAGGGACCGGTTTCGGGAACGTGTTCGAGCCCGTTCGCGCTGATGCCCATGCTGAGGAAGTCTTGCGCCCAATCCATCGCCTCGCGGCCGGATTTGTCCGCTATGGCGTCCGCAATCGTGCGCGCCCGTTGATAGCCCAGCAAGGGATAGAAGACGCGCTTGATCCACGGCCAGAGCCTGCGATTTGCCGACAGGCGCACCGCCCGTTCTTCGATCAGCTGGTCCACCACATGGGACGATGTCTGCTCAATTGCGGTCATGGCGCGATCAACCGCCTAGCAGGCCTCGGAGTGCAAACCGACAAGGGAGGACACTTTCAGATCGCACACCTCGGGATTGCCGTCACAGCATTCCACGATGAGAAAATTGAGCAAACCGCGTATCGCCGGCAAAGCGGCGGAATAATAACGACGCCGTCCATCCCGCCGGACATGCAGCAGCCCCGCAGACACCAAAACCGTCAGATGTGCAGACAGATTGCTGGGGCTGACTTGCGCCTTGATGGCCAGATCGCCCGCCGACACGCCCTCCGGCCCCGCATTCATCACGGTGCGAAACACGACAAGGCGCGTTTCATGCGCCAGCGCGCCAAACTGATCGGCGGCAGCGTCAGAGGTCACGACGGCATCTTTCATTTCAATCATTCCTGAAATATAAGAGAGCCAATCTTAAAGCCTCTCCCATTATTCGCAAATCAGGATCCGCCCCCATGAAGCTGCTTGTCCTCTGCACCGGCAACTCGGCTCGGTCGATCATGGCGGAAGCGCTCTGGAGACGATTGGGCCAGGGTCAGCTTAAAGCGTATTCCGCAGGCTCAAAACCGACTGGCGCGCCAAACCCCTACGCCCTCGCAACCCTGAAACGGCATGGCCTCAGCCCTGACGGCCTTCGGTCGAAAAGCTGGGATGAGTTTGAAGGCGTGGACGCCCCGGAGATTGATGTGGTGATCACGGTGTGTGACAGCGCGGCGTCAGAACCCTGTCCCATCTGGCCCGGCGCACCGGTAAGAGCGCATTGGGGGCTGCCTGACCCCGCCGCAACCCCTGACGGCCCACAGGCGGAGGCTGCGTTTGAGGCGATTTTTCAGGCGCTCAAAACGCGTATTGAAACGTGTCTGAAAGCCGGGATCGTCGAGGCTGACCCCAAGGCGCGTCTCGCCATCTTACACGCCGCCCATGACGGAGCCTCTCAATGAGCACTTATGGCACACAGGACGAAATCGCAGCCGGCGGCATCGGGTTTTTCGAAGCCTGGCTGTCTGTCTGGGTCGGCGGCGCCATCGTCTGCGGCGTCGGTCTTGGCGTCGTGTTTCCTGAAGGGTTCGCCTGGCTCGCAAGCCTGCAGATCGCCAATGTGAACCTGCCGGTGGCGGTGCTGATCTGGCTGATGGTCTTTCCGATGATGGTGAATATTGATCTGAGCCGCCTGCGCCAGATCGGCGACCGCCCCAAAGGCCTCGCCATCACCCTCATCGTGAACTGGCTGATCAAGCCCTTTACCATGGCGGGCCTGGCGGTGGTGTTCTTTGAGTTTGTTTTCGCACCGTTTTTGAACCCGGTCGACGCCCAATCCTATATCGCCGGACTGATCTTGCTCGGCGCTGCGCCCTGCACCGCCATGGTCTTTGTCTGGTCGCAGCTGACCAAAGGCGACGCCAACTACACCCTGGTGCAAGTCGCCGCCAATGACGTCATCATGGTGTTCGCCTTTGCGCCTATCGTCGCCCTGCTGCTGGGCGTGACAGACGTCATCGTGCCATGGAACACCTTGCTGCTTTCGGTGGGGCTTTACGTCGTCGCGCCCTTGATCGCTGGCGCGCTGGTGCGACACGTGCTGGTCCAAGACCGTCCTCCCGAAGACGGGGATGCGGCGGTCCGCGCTTTCACAGCCCGCGTCAAACCCCTCTCCATCCTGGGGCTGATCGCCACAGTGGTGATCTTGTTCGGGTTCCAGGGACAGACCTTGCTCGCACAACCGATCGTGATCGCCATGATCGCGGTTCCATTGCTGATCCAGTCCTACGGCATCTTCGCTTTGGCCTATGCCGCGGCATATGTCGCCCGCGTGCCGTTCAACATCGCAGCGCCCTGCGCCCTGATCGGCACGTCGAACTTCTTCGAGCTGGCTGTGGCTGTGGCGATTTCGCTGTTCGGGCTGAACTCCGGCGCTGCGCTGGCGACCGTGGTGGGCGTGCTGGTGGAGGTTCCGGTCATGCTGTCGCTGGTCGCCTTCGCGAACCGGACACAGTTCCTGTTTTACAAGTCGAGGTAATCCGAATACGGATGATCGAATCCTGTTTCACGCTCATGATCTCGTCATGTGACTCTGCCGACGGCTCTGATACGATGACTTTATAAGCCATCCAGCCAGATTGCGTGCGTCAGGAGCGTTTCATGCTGTTCGCCTTCATCAGTCTCAGCTTGCTCCTGCAAGCGGCCCCGCCCGAGGGCGGCGTCTACACGCTCAGCACGCCGTCACAAAGCTGCGAGATCTTGCTGGACGCCACGGCTGCGCCCCTGCCGGAAGCCAATCTTGATCAACGCGACGCCTCAGGCTTTGCGACGGCCATGCCCAGTTGCCCGGCCAGCGTGTCAACAGCCGCGTTCTGGAGCTATCGCGATGAGGACCAGACCCTGAGCCTGTTTGATCCCAGCGGCGCCAGCGTATTCTCAGGCGCCTTCAGTGCGGATGGCTGGAGCGGCCAGACCGCACAGGGCCAACCCGCCAACCTCTCCGCCCGCTAGCGCTCACATCCTCTGCTGGGCGCTCGACAAGCGCCCCCGCCGGGCGTTAAACCCAGCCCAGATCATAACCACACGCGCCGGCGTCCACCCAAGACCGGCCGATGGAGGAAGCCCTATGTCCGCACACCGCGATATCCACCATTTCATCAATGGCAAGGCCGTACCTGGCGGCTCAAACCGTTTTGGCGATGTCTATGATCCCAATACCGGCGAAGTTCAGGCCAAGGTCGCGCTCGCCAGCGTCAAGGAAATGGACGAAGCGGTCGCCATCGCCAAAGCCGCCCAACCCGCCTGGGCCGCGGTGAACCCCCAGCGACGCGCGCGCGTCATGTTCAAGTTCAAGCAATTGCTTGAAGAGAACATGGACAAGTTGGCGGTGCTGCTGTCCACCGAACACGGCAAGGTTGTCGCTGACGCCAAGGGGGATATTCAGCGCGGCCTGGAAGTGATCGAGTTCGCCTGCGGCGTGCCGCATCTGCTGAAAGGCGAGTACACCGAAGGCGCGGGACCGGGCATCGATGTCTATTCCATGCGTCAGGCCCTGGGTGTGGTGGCGGGCATCACCCCGTTCAACTTCCCCGCCATGATCCCGATGTGGATGTTCGGCGTGGCGATCGCTTGCGGCAACGCCTTCATCCTGAAGCCCTCTGAAAAAGACCCGTCCGTGCCGGTGCGTCTCGCCGAACTGATGACGGAAGCGGGCCTGCCCGACGGCATCCTCAACGTCGTGCATGGCGACAAGGAAGCGGTGGACGCGATCCTCGATCACCCCGATATCAAGGCGGTGAGCTTTGTGGGCAGCTCTGACATCGCTCAGTATGTCTATTCGCGCGGCACCGCGAACGCCAAGCGCGTGCAGGCCATGGGCGGCGCCAAGAACCATGGCATCATCCTGCCCGATGCTGACCTTGATCAGGTCGTGCAGGACCTTGTCGGTTCCGCGTACGGCTCCGCGGGCGAGCGCTGCATGGCGCTGCCGGTCGCGGTTCCGGTGGGGGATGACACCGCCGATCGCCTGCTGGAAAAGCTGATCCCGGAAATCGAGAAACTGACCCCCGGCGCTTCCACGGACCCCGACGCCCAGTACGGTCCGGTCGTCTCCCAGGCGCACAAGGAGAAGGTCGAAGGCTATATCCAGATGGGCGTGGACGAGGGCGCCAAGCTCCTGATCGATGGTCGGAACTTCAAGCTGCAAGGCCATGAGAACGGCTATTTCATCGGCCCGTCCCTGTTTGACCATGTCACCGCCGACATGAAGACCTATCACGAAGAGATCTTCGGCCCGGTGCTGCAGATCGTGCGCGCCAAGGACCTTGAAGAAGCCGCCAAGCTGCCCAGCGAACACCAGTACGGCAATGGCGTGGCGATCTTCACCCGCAACGGCCTCGCCGCACGCGAGTTCGCCTCCAAGGTCAATGTGGGCATGGTCGGCGTGAACGTGCCGATCCCGGTGCCGGTCGCCTATCACACCTTTGGCGGCTGGAAGCGGTCCTCCTTTGGCGACGCCAACCAGCACGGCATGGAAGGCGTGCGCTTCTTCACCAAGATCAAGACGGTGACCCAGCGCTGGCCGTCCGGTCAGGTGTCCGACCAGGCCTTCATCATTCCGACGATGGAGTAGGGCCTGCCAGCCTTGAAACACGAAAGTCCCGGCGGAGACGCCGGGGCTTTTTCTTGAGCGCAGTTCTATACCCAGCTCTTTCCCGGCGAAGGCCGGGACCCAGAGGTCATCAAATGTAGCGCATCCGGCTCTGGATCCCCGCCTTCGCGGGGAAAGAGAAGGATTCACATACCTCTCTCAATTCTGTCATCCCCCGCTTCATGCGGGGGATCCATGCCGGTTGGTTCGATCACAGGTCACGGTGGGGATTCACCGGACGAGCCGGTGAATGACATGACTTCAGACAATGAAACCCCGGCCAAGCGCTAGCGCAGAGCCGGGGCCTCGTGCAGGATAAGACGCCATTCGCGCAGAGAGGTCCCGGGTCTTCGCTTTGCTTGCCCGGGAATTCAGTCGCTCTGTCTACCGCTTATGCGCCTCACGGATGGCTTCCATGTGTTTGACCGCGCGAGGTTTGCCCTTGCCGCCGCAGAATTTGTATTCCTGCGTGCCTTCGGTGACGATGACATCGGTGTCGAGCGCTGCGGTGGTGGCGTAGGTGAAGCCAGCGGGCAGTTTCTTGTAGATCGGCGTGAAATCGCGACCGGCGGTGCTTTCATACAGCGCCTTGATGGAATCCACGACGAAGTAGGTTTCCTGAAAATCGCTGATCACATAATCGGTACGCATCACCCGCTCGGGCACCATCTTGATGCGGTGAGGGCTGTCTGAGTAGAGCGAGAACAGGGTCTCGTCAGGGCTCGACAAGATGCCGGCCCCGTAAACCCGCAGCTCGCCCTCTTCCAGGATCAGGCCGAATTCAACTGTGTACCAATAGACTGACCCGAAATTCTTGAGGCGATTGTATTCGATCGCCCGACGCCCGCCTGCGCCATAGGCCTGGATGTAATCGGCGAAGAACGGGTTCATCAGCATCGGCACATGACCGAAAATGTCGTGAAAAGTGTCCGGCTCCTGCAGGTAGAAGAGATCGTCTTCCACCGCGGTGTATTCGACAAATTCCGGCGCGCGGCCTTGATTGGCCTCTTTCACCTTTTTGGTCTTCGGATCGCCGCCGCGGATGAAGACGCCCGCCGGGAAGCGGCGGTTCTCCAGATGCCAGAAGAAGATGTTATCCGGGATCAGCTCGGGCACCGGCACCACCGTCCAGCCCGTCGCGGGTTTGAGGATGGCGTTGATGTCGTCAAAGCTGGGGATGCCATCCTTGAAGAGGTGCTCAAGCTGCTCGAACCCCTCCATGAAGTCCTTGCAGGCGCGACCGGGCAGCATCTTGCGCTGGTTTTCAAACAACAGGCGCCAACGGGCGTGTTCGGCCGGTGTGTAGTCCGGCTGGCGCTTGAGCTGCCAGCTCTCGGCGATGAAATCGGTCTCATCCAGACGATAGCCTTCAGGCCGGATGGCGTAGCGATAGAGCGCCCCGCCCGGCCCCGTCAGGCCATTGCCAGCGTCCTGCACCAGCGGGTCGTAATAGGCGCGACCCATATCCGGAATGGATGTGGACACTTCGTCAAGCATGGTCGCCTCCTGTGATGGGCCAGCCGGGCTGGTCTGGGTGAAAAAGACAGGCATACTGTGCCCGTTTCGAGGGTCCGCATAAAGAGACCCCGCTCATATCACGCGCGACCCATCCGCGCAGTGCGAGCTTGCAGACGGGAGGCCGACCATCATGACCACCGCTTTCACCTTCACCACCGTCCCCAAAACCCTGTTTCAGCCTGGCGCCAGCGCTCATCTTGCAAAAACCGCCGCCCCGGCGCTGAAAGGCGCTCAGCGCGTCCTGTTCGTCACCGATGCGGGCGTGCGCAAAGCCGGGCTGGCGGATGCGGCGCTGGCCGGGCTGAAAGACGCGGGTCTGGACGTGCATATTTATGACAAGGTGGTCGCAGACCCGCCTGAAAGCACGGTGTTTGAAGCGGTGCAGGAAGGCCAGGAATTTGGCGCAGAGGCCGTGATCGGCTTTGGCGGCGGCAGCCCGATGGACACGGCGAAAGTCGTCGCGCTTTTGCTCTCGGGTGAACAATCGCTGTCGACCATGTATGGCGTGCAGCAAGTCAGAGCGAGCAGACCGCCACTGATCTTGTTGCCCACCACCGCCGGCACCGGATCAGAAGTCACCAATGTGGCCGTGTTGACCACGGGTGCGACGTCCAAACGCGGTATCGCCGCTGATCCTCTGTATGCGGACATGGCGATCCTGGACCCGGATCTGACCTTGGGCCTGCCGCGCCATCCCACCGCCTATACCGGTATTGACGCCATGGTTCACGCGATCGAGGCCTATACCAATCGCCGCTCGAAAAACCCGATGTCGGATGCGCTGGCGCTGACCGCGCTGAAACTCCTGCACGGCTCGATCCTGCGCGCGTGTGAGGACGGCTCAGACCGGGAGGCGCGCGGCGACATGCTGCTGGGCGCCATGCTGGCGGGGCAGGCTTTTTCCAACTCGCCCTGCGCCGGAGTCCACGCCATGGCCTATCCGCTGGGCGGCATGTTCCATGTGCCGCACGGGTTATCGAACGCCGTCGTCCTGCCGCCCGTGCTGCGCTATAACGCCCCCGAGGCTGAAAGTCAGTATGCGGAAATTTCAGCGCATCTGGGTCTGAAGCCAGGCTCTGCGGGGCTCATTGACGAGATGGACCGCATCGCCGAAGCCGTGGGGATCGAACGCCGCCTCTCGCAGTTAGGCATCAGCCATAATGACGTCCCGACAATGGCCGAGGATGTGGCCGCCAATGATCGCCTGCTGCCCAATAATCCGCGCGAGATGACGTATGAGTCCATCGTGGCGATGTATGAGGAAATCCTGTGAACGGCCAGAAAAGCATAGCCAGGGGATCAAGCGGCGTGTGAGCGCGCTTTCAACCTGGCGAACGCCGCGCCGCGGCCCCCGCCATCACAGGGGTCAGCCCGCAGCGCCAAGGCCAATAGCGTCCGGTCCGCCGAGCTTTCAGGGTCGCGCAATCTGGACCAGGCGCGTCTGAGCAAAAGGCTCCAGGCGGGAGAGAAGCAGATCATGACGATCAAGGCGTACAGCCAGCTCGCTCCAGCCAACAAGGGACCTGAGGCGATGACAGGCAGGATCATCAGCAGTGAGATCAGCACCTCCCGCTCCACCAGCCAGCGCGCCTGGCCCAGCCAGCGCGCCTGGCCCAGCCAGCCCGTCTTGCTGGCGATCGCTTCAAGACGCACGATTTCGGCGCTGGAAAAACCGGCCTGTCGCAAAACGGACCGTTCTTCATCTCGCAGACACGCCATGCGCCCTCACCAAGGCCTGAAATCTCCTGAAACGAGAATATGCGCCTGGCGTCGCTCCAACAAGTCGTAACCGATCAGATCAGGGATCCCTTTATGGCCGACCGCCCTCGCGCAGTACGCGCAGACTTTCAGACCTTTGAACCCATAGAGACCCGCTGGGCGGACAATGATGTCTACGGCCATGTCAACAATGTCGTCTATTACGGCTTCTTTGACACAGCTGTGAACCGGCGTCTGGCCCATGCGGGGCTTCTCGACATCGAGCACGGCGAGACCATCGGCCTCGTGGTGGAAACCGGCTGCCGCTATCACGCCGCCACCGCTTTTCCCGATCAGCTCGAAGCCGGCGTGAAAGTGGCGCGCATCGGCTCAAGCTCGGTGCGTTATGAGATCGCCATCTTCAAACAGGGCGAGGAGAAAGCCGCCGCCGAAGGCTTCTTCGTCCATGTCTATGTGGATCGTGAAACACGTCGACCGAAACCGCTGCCGGAGGCGTGGCGGGCGGAGCTTGAAGGCTGGATGGGCTAGAGTAGAGTTCAACGCAGTCGTCATCCCCTCGCAATCCTTCTGAAACCTCATAATGCTATGACCGCAGCCATCTTGGCGGGACGGACGCTTCGGGGTATCGAAGCGCCCATGCGCACCCTCAACCGCCCCGCTTATGTCTGGCTCGCCGCCGCAATCAGCTTTGCGCTGATCGCCGCGGCGGCTTTGGTCTGGAGCCTTTAACTCATGGGTCCTGTGGACAGCCTGAAACAGGCGGTGGCCGAAGGCCGGCTGCAACCCGATCCTGGCCAGGCCGAAATCGCCGAGCACCTGCAGGCGCTGTGCGAGGCGCTCGCTGAGTGGAATGAAGGCAAGTCGAGCTTTTTCAGCAAATCCAAGCCTGCGCCCAAAGGCCTGTATCTCTATGGCGGGGTGGGAACCGGCAAGTCCCTGATGATGGATTTGTTTTTTGACGCCGCCCCGGTGTCGAAAAAGCGCCGCGTGCACTTTCACCAGTTCCTGCAGGAGATTCAGGCGCGCATCACTCATGAGCGCGCCAAGAAAGATGCGGACCCGCTGCCGCGCGTCGCCAAAGCCCTCGCCAAGCAGACGCGCCTTTTGTGCTTTGACGAGTTGCAGGTCACAGATGTGGGCGACGCCATGATTTTGGGTCGCTTGTTTGAGGGCCTGTTCGCAGAAGGCGTGGTGGTCGTCGCAACCTCCAACCGGCATCCTGACGATCTTTATAAGAACGGTCTGAACCGTCAGTTGTTCGAACCGTTCATTGAGTTGATCAAGGTCACGCTGGACGTTCAGGAGCTCGATTCGGGCCGTGATTATCGCCTGGAACAGCTGGAAGCTGCGCCGGTCTATTACCACCCGCTGGGATCAGAGGCGGATTCGGCGATGGACACGGCGTTCAAGCGCCTGACCCGCGGCGCCAAGGTGCAGACCTGCATTCTGGATGTTCAGGGCCGCGAATTGGTGGTCCCGCGCCAGGCCGCCGGCGTCGCCCGCTTCACGTTTGAAGAACTCTGCGCCCGCCCCCTCGGACCGGCCGATTATCTGATGGTGGCGGAAACGTTTCACACCGTGATGATCGACCGGGCCCCGCTTCTGACGCCGGACAAACGCGATCAGGCCAAGCGCTTCGTCACCCTGATCGACGCCCTCTACGAGATCAAAACCAAGCTGGTCATGAGCGCAGCGGTGGAAGCGGCGAACCTCTATCCTGAAGGGGATTTCGCCTTTGAGTTCCAGCGCACCGTTTCGCGTCTGTTCGAGATGCGCGGGCACGCCTATCTGGCGGCCGAACGCCGGATGGGAGATCCGGACACGCATTCTGAATGACGGATCAGCGTTAAAAGGGCACACTGATCAGTCTTGTCTGGGGAGACGTATGATGATCCGTGATTTACTTGCCCTGAGCGCCAGCGCGCTGATGGTGACGGGATGCTCTGAAGCCAGCATGCCCGCCGCGTCTCGCGCCGATACAGACGCCGAAACCGCCCAATCGGCCCGGTTCGACATCAGTGTCAGTTTTGAGCCGGACGGGTTTTTCCTGCCCAATGGCGGACTGACAGCGGGCGAGTGGACACTGCATCACCTGTTTGTGGGACACCGTATGGACTTTGACGCCTGGCGCGACGCCGGCGCCGCGGCGGACGACATTCCGGTCTGGCTGAGCCTGAATCCTGTGAATGGCGAAACGGCCGTAAACGAGCTGGGCCAGACCTATTATCTCGATAGCCGCCGCATCCGACCGGACAGCCTGACCCTGACAGACGGCGCATTTGAGTTTCGTGCGCAGGATGAAACCCTGGGCCTGATCCTGATCTCAGGTCTGATCCAGCCAGAATACCTGCACACGGGCGTCTCGCCGCAAGCGGATGCGCCCGCCCTGATCGGCGGCGCAGAGATCGGCGGAGACCGTATTCGCAATCTCAGTTTGATGCACTGGCTGGGCGATTGACGGTCGTGTGAGCGGTCTTCTCCCGTCTGCGCATTGCACTTCGCGGCTGAGCGGAGTAGATCAGGCACACCTGTCTTCGCGCCTGCATCAAAAGGCGCGCCCCCTCTAAGGCTTGAGGAGTATTTCCATGGCTCGCAAAAAGATCGCCCTTATCGGCGCCGGCATGATCGGCGGCACCCTGGCCCATATCGCGGCTCGTGAAGAGCTGGGCGATGTGGTCCTGATGGACCTCAATGAAGGCACCGCCAAGGGCAAGGCGCTGGATCTGTGTGAAGCGAGCCCCGTCTTCGGCAAGGACAGCCATCTGACGGGCGGGTCGGTTGAGGATTACTCCCCGATCGCAGGCGCGGATGTGTGCATCGTCACCGCCGGCGTGCCGCGCAAGCCGGGCATGTCCCGCGACGACCTGCTGGAAATCAACCTCAAGGTCATGAAGTCGGTCGGCGAAGGCATCAAAACGCATGCCCCGAACGCCTTTGTGATCTGCATCACCAACCCGCTGGACGCCATGGTCTGGGCGCTGCGCGAATTCTCCGGCCTGCCCCATAACAAGGTGGTCGGCATGGCGGGCGTTCTGGACGCCGCGCGCTTCCGCTGGTTCCTGGCTGAAGAGTTTGACGTGTCCGTGGAAGATGTCACCGCGTTCGTGATGGGCGGTCATGGCGACACCATGGTGCCGCTGACCCGCTATTCCACCATCGCCGGCATCCCGGTGCCCGACATGGTCAAGATGGGCTGGTCTTCTGATGACAAGATCGACGCCATTGTCGATCGCACCCGCAAGGGCGGCGGCGAGATCGTCGGCCTGCTGGGCAATGGCTCGGCCTTCTACGCGCCGGCGGAAAGCGCCATCGCCATGGCGAAATCCTATCTCAACGACAAAAAGCGCATCCTGCCCTGCGCCGCGCACCTGACCGGCCAGTTCGGCGTGGACGGCCTGTATGTGGGCGTGCCGATCCAGATCGGCGCCAATGGTGTCGAGAAGATCGTCGAAATCAGCCTGAACAAGGACGAGCAGGAGATGTTCGACCATTCGGTGGATTCGGTGAAGGGCCTTGTGGACGCGTGCAAGAAGATTGATCCCAGCCTGGGCTAAACGTCTGGTCGATCCGGTGTGAAAACCCCCGGGGCCAGACTGGCCCCGGGGGTTTTTCTTTAGGGCTCTGCATCAAGGTCATTGCATTGATCCAGCAAGGCGCTGACCCTGAAGGTCAGACACACAAGAACGATCAGCATCGCCGCCGTCATACCGAACTCAATGAGAGCAAGAATAGCTACAAAAGCACCCATTACGGGAATGTAGCGCCAATCAAATCAACCGTCAGCTGAATTCGAGGAAGCATTATGGGTCTCAACGTCGCCGTTCTGGGCGCTACGGGCGCTGTCGGTCAGGAAATGCTGACCATTCTGGAAGAGCGTCTCTTCCCCGCCGAAACCGTCTATGCCCTGGCCAGCCGCAAATCGGTCGGCCGCGAAGTCTCTTATGGCGACAAGACCCTGATCATCAAGGACGCCGATACGTTTGATTTCTCCACCGTCGACATTGTGTTGATGAGCGCGGGCGGGGATGTGTCGCGTGAGATGTCGCCGAAGATCGCCCAGGCCGGCGCGCTGGTGATTGATAATTCCAGCGCCTGGCGCATGGATCCGGACGTGCCGCTGGTGGTGCCGGAAGTGAACCCCGACACGCTTGATGCGCGCCCGAAGAAAAACATCATCGCCAATCCCAATTGCTCCACCATCCAGACCGTGGTGGCGCTCAAGCCCATCCACGACGCCGCGGGGATCATCCGGGCGAACTGTTCCACCTATCAGTCCACCTCCGGCGGCGGCCGCGAAGCCATGGACGAGCTGTGGAACCAGACCAAGGCGATCTATGTCAACGACCCGATCGAACCCGAAGTCTTCCCCAAGCAGATCGCCTTCAACGTCATTCCGAAAATCGACGTCTTTATGGAGGACGGCGCCACCAAGGAAGAGTGGAAAATGACGGTGGAGACCAAGAAGATTCTTGATCCCAAGATCAAGCTCTTCGCCACCTGCGCCCGGGTGCCGGTGTTTGTCGGCCATTGCGTCGCGGCCCATCTGGAGCTGGAGAAGGAACTCTCCGCAGAAGACGCCCGCAACCTTTTGCGTGAAGCGCCGGGCCTGATGGTGATCGACCGCGCTGACGAGGACGAGCCGCAGTTTGTCACCCCGGTTGAAAGCGTGGGCGAGTTCGCCACCTTCGTCAGCCGCATCCGCAACGATCCCACCGTCGAGAACGGCCTCGCCATGTGGATCGTGTCGGATAATCTGCGCAAAGGGGCCGCCCTCAACGCCGTCCAGATCGCCGAAGTGGTGGTCAACAAGGGCTGGCTCAACGGGTGAACCATGGCCAAGGGCAGCTGTAATTGCGGCGCGGTCCAGTACGAAATCGATCATGTGATCGATTATCTTTATGCCTGTCACTGTTCCATTTGTCGCAAATGGAGCGGGGCGCAGGGCGTGGTCGTCGCCCTTGTACCCAACAGCACGTTCCGCTGGGTCCAAGGGCAGGAGTCTCTGGCGCACTGGGCAAAACCGGACGCGGACTGGGCCAGTTGCTTCTGCAATGCGTGTGGCAGCGCCATGCCGGGCCCCAATGACGCCGAGACCATGTTCATTCCTGCAGGGTCGCTGACAGAGGGCGCAGACGGTTTGCAGATCAGCGACCATATCTTCGTTGGCTCGAAAGCGGATTGGGATCAGATCGGCGATAACGGGCGCCAGCATCTGGACGCTTATGAGCCCTGAGCGCGCCTGACGATCTGCTCTGCGGCATTTTGGACGCTACCCTTGTACGCGGCCCGGGCGTCCTAAATCCATATTCAACAAGTGTTGAACATGGAGCCCTGAAGACGATGACCCGCTATACCGACGAGACCCTGAGCCACCGGCGCGCGCCTGAAGGATTGCGTGACCGGTTTGCTCTGGGTCTGGTGAAATTCATGCGTGTCTTTGCAGACCTGTTTTTCCGCCGCCGCTACGGCCACCGCGCCGTGGTGCTGGAAACCGTCGCCGCCGTGCCCGGCATGGTCGGCGGCCTGCTGCAGCATCTCAAAAGCCTGCGCCATATCCGCGACGACCAGGGCTGGATCAAGGAATTGCTCGATGAGGCGGAAAACGAGCGCATGCACCTGATGACGTTCATCAAGATCGCCCAGCCCAGCATGTTCGAGCGCGGCGTGATCATGGTGGCGCAGGGCCTCTTTTATAACGCCTATTTCTTCATGTACCTGTTCGCGCCGCGCACCGCGCACCGCTTCGTCGCCTATCTCGAGGAAGAGGCGGTCATCAGCTACACCCATTATCTCGATGCGGTGGACCGGGGCGAGCTTGAAAACGTTCCCGCCCCCCAGATCGCGCGGGAGTATTGGGAGCTGCCCGTCACCGCCCGCCTACGCGACGTGATCCTCAAAGTGCGTGAAGACGAGGCCGGTCACCGCGATGTCAATCACCGCTTCGCCGACGCCCTGACCCGGACGCCTGCCGATCCAAAAGGCCGCAAAGCAGGCGCTTAGGGCGCAGCTGCGACCTGAACGCTTTCTCCTGATCGAGACCCCGGCTCGGCGCTGCGCTGGGCCGGGGTTTCACGTTCTGGGGCGCACGAAACTCTCGGCCTTCGGGCTTGACCCGGAGGCCCATGGGTCCCCGGATCAAGTCCGAGGACCGGGAAGGTGGCAGGCTGCTACCGCACCTTTGATAGCGCCAGATCGCGCGCCGCTCTCAGCTCGGGATCGGCGGTGTTTTCCAGCACGAAATGATCCACCGACAGATCAAGGCCCAGCGCGCGGATGGCAGCGGACTGGGCTTCCCATTGGCCGCCCACCGGCCAGCCGCACCCCTCGGACGGGAAAGCGGAGACGCGCAGGGGGAGCCCGCCGGTCAGGCAGGCATAGGCTTCAAACGGGTTCTGGATCGCTTCGGGCACATGGATCGGGCTGATGGGCACGCCGTCATAGATTTCGCCGCGATCTTCGGTGCCGTTCATTATGGCGTAATCGCGGGTCGTCAGAAGCGTCGCCCAGACCCGGACCGAGCCGCCGGGGCGCTCCACAAGCGTGGCCGGGATTGAGCCATACACCGCGATACGGTTGGCGTAAGCCACCACATGATCGGGCACATTGATCTGGATCACCGGGATCGCAACGTCGTCGAGATGATCGCGAAACTTGCGGCGCAGCTGGGCCGGCGCGGCGTTCGACCCGACCGCCGCCACGGCGTGATAGGCGCCGCGCTCAAATTCTGACAGGCGCTGTTCACCCAGCGCGTCGGCCATCCGCATAGGTCCCTGGGCGTGATCAATGATCCAGTCGCCGAACCCGCCCTGGGTCTGCATCAGCGGCCAGGTCGCGCCGTCGAGAAAGATGAAGGGCGTTTGCGGACGCGGGAACGGATAGCTGAGCGACCATTGCAGATGCAGGGTGTCTGTATCGATCATGAGGCGGGCTCGTTCTGCTCTTTTATCTCTTCCCCCCGGCGCAGGCCGGGGCCCAGAGCCGGATGTACAGCGCTTGATGATCTCTCTTTCCCGGCCTGCGCCGGGGAAGAGAGATCAAGAAAACCTATCCCCGCCTGGCTTCCACCCAGTCGATCAACAGCGCGGAGACATCGACGCCGGAGAAGCGACGCAATTCCTGAATGCCGGTGGGGGAGGTGACGTTGATCTCGGTCAGATAATGGCCGATCACATCAATGCCGACGAAGACGAGGCCCCGGCGCTTCAATTCCGGCCCGATGATGCGGCAGATCTCCAGATCGCGCTGGGTCAGGTCGGATTTCACCGCCTTGCCGCCCACATGCATGTTCGCGCGCACTTCACCCTCAGCCGGCACGCGGTTGATCGCGCCCACAGGCTCGCCATCCACCAGAATGACGCGTTTGTCGCCATTTTTCACGTCAGGCACAAACGCCTGCACCATTAACGGATCGCGGCTGAGTTGCTGGAACAACTCCACGAGCGAGGCGAGATTCTCCGCCGTCTCGCGCACTCTGAACACCCCCGCCCCGCCATTGCCAAACAAGGGCTTGACCACAATGTCGCGATTATGGCGCTCGAAGAAGTCGCGTATGTCCTTTTCCGAGGAGGTGATCAGGGTGGGCGGCATCACGCCTTCAAAGTGAGTGACGAAGAGTTTTTCCGGCGCGTCGCGCACATGACGCGGATCATTGACCACCAGAACCTCAGGCATCAGATGCTCAAGGATATGGGTGGTGGTGATGTAGCTCATGTCAAAGGGCGGGTCCTGACGCAGGAAGACCGCATCCACCGAGTGCAGATCCAGCGCTTCTGGCTCTGACAGGGTCACGTGCTCGCCCTGAACCCGCTGCAACGTTTTCACCCGCTGAGCGGTGGCGCGAACCTGACCGTTCTCAAGGCTGAGATGTTTGGGTTCATACACCCAGATCTCATGGCCGCGTCCAAAGGCCTCCAAAGCAATATCAAACGTGGAGTCCGCGTTCACATCGACACCGGTGATCGGGTCCATCTGGAAAGCAATGGTCAGCATGGCAGGCCTTTCAGGCAGAGGCGGGAGCAATGGCCTGACAGGTAGGGGATGGCGGGCGCTTTGGGAAGGTCAGGGTTTCTCCTTGCCGGGATTTTGAGCGCCCCATAAACTCGCCTAATGCGCGAGTTTTTCTCACTTGTTTTTGGCATGCTGGCTCTGGTCGCCTGCACCCCGCTAGAGCCGCATGAACAGCGCATTCTGGACGCCTGCGGCACGCTGGAGCCTGATCTTGAGGCCGTGCGGCAAGACGCACTCATGGGGACTCTGGACGCCATCGACTGTGAGATTGCTGTCGCAGACGGCAGTTACAGCATGCGCGAACTCGACCCGCCCGGAGCGGTCGACAGCGTGCGCTGGCGCTATCTGCGCTGGATCGTGACGGGCGAAGAACCTGATGATCTCATGGATTTGACCGCCTATCTCGACCAGCAATATCTCGAAGCCAGCCTGTCGCTAATCTTCACCCATCATCTGGAAGCGACCGGCCAGCTTTATGCCGGGCGCTATGACGAGGCGGGCTGCTTCCTGCGCCCGCCCCGCATGGATCAGCTCTATCAGCGCGCTGAGCCTCATCCGGACATGGCCGCGTGCGAGAGCGCCGTGCGGGATCATCCGTTTGGTTAGCTGTCAGGAAAGGCTGGAAAGATGCGTATGATCGTCGCCTTCATGGCTCTGGCTCTCGGTCTGACGGGCTGCAGCCGTCTTGAACCCCATGAGCGGCGGATATTGGAGGCGTGCGGAACGCTGGAGCCAGATTTTGACGCCACGCGCCAGGCCGCCTATCGCGGCGAGCTCGCCGCCATTGACTGTGAGATCGCCATCGCCGACGGCGTTTTCATGGGGCCGTATGATGACCCGCCCTACGCCCTGTTCAGCGTGACCTTCCGCTATCTGCGCTGGATTGTAACAGGCGAGCAGCCCGACGACATTCTTGAGCTCGCCGCCCTCTGCGACCAGGCTCATTTAGAAGCCGACCTGGTCATTCACTATAGTGAATTCCTGCGCGCCACCGGGCAGATATACGCGGGTCGTTATGACAAAAACGGCTGTTTCCTGCGCCCGCCCCGCATGGACCAACTCTATCGCGCCGCCCAGCCCCATCCTGATATGGCCATCTGCGACACCGCGATACGGGATCATCCGTTTGGTTAGGTCAATAAACGGCGCGTGCACGATGACGGGGTGAAACGATAGCTGTTGAAAGCGTTTCCGTGACATCGATGAACGGCAAAGGCTTTGAAATGCTGACGCATCCATGCGACACGCTCGTCCAACAAACCCTGAATTTGGTCTCTTTCTCGACGTAAACGTTCAATTTCATCTTCATGATTTGAGATCCGACGCGCAATTTCACGCTGCGCTTCGGTCACAGCGAGCACACGGCTCGTCGCATCCATCAAGCTGAGAGCGTCGGAAGCATGGCCCAAAGCTTGTAACAGGCGCATGAGCGCTCCTAATCGCCCTCTGGCGCGATTGGGGATGTCAGGCCCTGGGAGATTGGGAATATCAGCCTCGGCCGCGTTCAGATCAGCACGCCGCCGTTCCAACCCTCGGATGGCGTCCTCATGATGTCGGATTTGCTCCTGTAGCTGTCCAATGCTGAGTTCATGTCGTCTAATCTCAGCACTATCATCACCGATATTGCGTCTAATTGTTTCACAAACGCTCTCTTCTTCTTGTTGTTTCGGCGCCCATTTCGGACGGCGGATCTGGTTGAGTAGCGGCTTATCGGACGAAGGTTTCTTGTATGGAGTTTTCATGGCGCTCTCCTCCTCTGGGAGCCCTTAGTCTCCCCCCGTTTCAGCCCTGTGGGATAAGGTCATCGCTATCCTCACCCTTGACTCTTCCCCGCCCCCCGCGTAAACGCCCACGCTTCACGCAAGCGTCTTTCCGCTTGCCTTACCCGCACACGGCGTCCTGCACAGATCAGGAATGAACGCCCGGAGGCGGGCGAGGTCCCCCGCTCGACGAAGGCTCGTCCAGTGGGGCGGTTGCGGCGTGCGCGCTTGATCCACACCTTATCGGTGTGACCAGAAGCGAAACGAGGCAGGCGAACACATGTTCGACTCACTTTCAGAACGGCTTTCCGGCGTCTTTGACAGCCTGACCGGGCGCGGCGCGCTGTCGGAAAAGGATGTGGACGCCGCCCTGCGCGAGATCCGCGTCGCCCTTCTGGAAGCCGATGTCGCCCTGCCGGCGGTGAAGGATTTCACGGCCAAGGTCCGTGAAAAGGCGATCGGCGAAGACGTCATCCGCTCGGTCAGCCCCGGCCAGCAGGTCATCAAGATCGTCCATGACGGTCTGGTGGAGCTGCTGGGCGGCGAGGGGGAGCCTGAAGGCCTGAACCTCACTGGCGAACCGCCCGTGGCGATCCTGATGGCGGGTCTGCAGGGCTCGGGCAAGACCACCACCACCGCCAAGCTCGCCAAGCGCATTTCTGAACGCGAAAAGAAAAAAGTCCTCGTCGCCTCGCTCGACACTCGCCGCCCGGCGGCGATGGAGCAATTGGCGCAAATGGCCGAGAAGGCGGGCGTCGCCTGCCTTCCGATCGTCCAGGGCCAGTCCGCCGTCGAGATCGCCAAACGCGCCATGAGCGCGGGGCGCCTTCAGGGCTATGACGTGGTGATCCTCGATACCGCAGGCCGCACCTCCATCGATGAAGAGATGATGGGTGAAGCCGCGAAGATCGCCGATGTGGCGCGGCCGCGCGAAACCCTTCTGGTGGCGGACAGCCTGACCGGTCAGGATGCGGTGGAGACCGCCAAGCGCTTTGACGAGCGGTTAAAGCTGACCGGCCTGGTGCTGACCCGGATGGATGGTGATGGCCGCGGCGGCGCCGCGCTGTCCATGCGCTGGGTCACCGGCCTGCCGATCAAATTCCTGGGCGTTTCTGAAAAGGTCGATGGGCTCGACGCGTTCGACGCCAAGCGTCTGGCGGGCCGGATCCTCGGGCGTGGCGATATCGTCTCGCTGGTGGAAAAAGCCGCCGCCGAGGTCGATCACGAGAAAGCCGAACGCCTCGCCAAGAAAATGGCGAAGGGCAAGTTCGACCTTGAAGACATGGCCGACCAGCTGCGCCAGCTTCAGAAAATGGGCGGCATTTCCGGCATGATGGGCTTCCTGCCGGGCATGAACAAGGCGGCGAAGGCCCAGATGGCCAATGCCGGGTTTGACGACAAGGCGCTCAAGCGCCAGGAAGCGATCATCCTGTCGATGACCCGCGAAGAGCGCGCCAAGCCTGACCTCCTCAAAGCCAGCCGCAAGCGCCGCATCGCCATGGGCGCCGGCGTGGCTGTGCCGGAGGTGAACAAGCTTTTGAAGATGCACCGCCAGATGGCGGACATGATGAAGAAGATGGGCAAGAAGGGCAAAAAGGGCGGCATGCCCGGAATGCCTGGAATGCCCGGAATGGGCGGCGGCATGCCGGGCATGGGGGGCGCAATGCCGCCCGGTCTCGGTGACGCGGCCTCTGATCTTCTCAAAGGACACGCGCCCAAGGGCGCAGACCTGCCGGGGCTGGGCGGCCCAGGCAACCAGGGCTTGCCGGGTATCGGCGGACCCTTGGGGCCGGATGGCCTACCGCTCGGCCTCTCAAAGAAAAAATGACCTTAAAGGACTCACACCATGTCTGTTAAAATTCGTCTCGCCCGCGGCGGCGCCAAGAAGCGTCCGTACTACCGCATCGTCGTCACCGACTCGCGCATGCCGCGCGACGGCCGCTTCATCGAGAAGATCGGTCACTACAACCCGATGCTGCCCAAGGACCACGACAACCGCGTCGCTGTGGACACCGAGAAAGCCGCTGACTGGATCAAGAAAGGCGCCCAGCCGACTGATCGCGTGGCGCGCTTCCTGAAAGACGCCGGCGTCTATGAGTGGACCCACGGCAACAACCCGAAAAAGGGCGAGCCGGGCGAGAAAGCCAAAGAGCGCGCGGCCGAGCGCCTCGAAAAGGAAGAAGCCAAGAAGGCCGCCGCCGCTGAAGCGGAAGAAGCCAAAGCCGCCGCTGCAGCCGCTCCGGCTGATGAGGAAGCGCCGGCTGAGGAGGCTGCGGCTGAAGAAGAAAAGTCAGAGTAGGACTTTCTTTTCCAGGCCTTTGATCAACCCCGTCGTGGAAACGCGGCGGGGTTTTTCACATCTGGAGTCAGGCTTTTGGGGGCCGTCCTGACTCTTCGCGCTTTGCTGACGCCCGCATTTGTTCTATCTTTGTTCCAAAGCGGAAAGCCGCCTGCGGAACAAAAGCAATGCGCAAACCTGACACCATCGAACAGCTCTATCTCGACTTTGACAGCTTCTTCGCGAGCGTCGAGCAATACGCCGATCCACGCCTGAGAGGCCGCCCCGTCGGGGTGATCCCCATGAAGGGCGCGCGCAACACCTGCATCATCGCCGCCTCGAAAGAAGCCAAGGCGAAAGGCGCCAGCTCGGTGATGACCGTGCGCGAGGCGCGCGAGGCCGTACCCGACATGATCCTGGTGGATCAAAAGCCCGACCTCTATCGCCGCATGCATGCGGTGATGGTCGCCGAGATCCGGGCCGTGCTGCCCATCGGGGCGGTGAAGTCCATTGACGAGCTGACCTGCAAGCTCGACGCCCGCGCCATCGCCGACCCAGACGGCGTGTCTCGCGCGATCAAGGCGCGCATCGCGGCGGAGACCGACGGCGTCATCACCTGCTCCATCGGCATGGCGCCCAATCGGTTTCTCGCCAAAATGGCCTGCAAGCTGGGCAAACCCGACGGCTTGACCATCTGGCGGCCCGAAGACCTGCCAGGGCCCTTGCTCAAGCGTCCGATCGAGGAAGCGCCGGGCGTCGGCTCGTCCATGCGCAAGCGCCTTCTGAAAGCGGGCGTGGCGGATATGAAGGCGCTTTGGGCGCTGCAGCCCAAGCAGATGCGGGCCCTGTGGCGCAATGTGGCCGGCGAGCGCTTCTGGTATGCGCTACACGGTTACGACATCCAGGCCGAAGCCGCCCAGCGCCGCATGTATGGCCATGGCCGCGTGCTGCCGCCCAGCCATCGTAGCTGGCCCAGCGCCTATGACTGCGCGCGGCTGCTGACGGTGAAAGCCGCCCGCCGCATGCGCCGTGACGGCCGCACCGCCGGGCGCATGGGGCTGTGGCTGCGCCATATTGACGGCGGGTGGAGCGGGGAATTGCCGCTGCACAGCGCCCGCACTGATCGCGATTGCCTCAAAGCGCTGGATGCGCTCTGGGCCGCCGCCCAGCGCGCAGACCCCCGCGCGCGTCCCATGCGGGCGGGCATGTATTTGTGCGATCTTGATGATCCCGGCGTCACCCAGACTGACTGGCTGGTGGAGGACAACGCCGAGGACCGCGCCCGCCGCAACGCGCTGCAGGACGCCATCGACTCTTTAAACAGCCGCTACGCCAAATCGCTGGTCACCCAAGGGGTCTGGACCCCGCCGCCGGGCGGCTATGCGGGCGGCAAGATCGCCTTCACACGTATTCCCTATGCCGAGGACTTCTGGTGATGACCTGGAAAACCGAACTTCGCCTTGACGATCTGCCGCCGCACAGCCGGCTGGAGGCGTTTTGCAAGACCTGCAGCGCGGCGCGCTATTATACCGCGCAGGAATTGCTGGCCCGCCGCGCCCTCGCCCACGCCCATCTCGACCAGGTGGAGACCGCCCTTCGCTGCGTGCAGCCCGGCTGCGGCGGGCCCGTCGCGCTCTATGAGGTCAACTCGGGCGAGACCGAAGCTTTTCAGGGCGGCATGCCCTAGCGCCTCTCACGCAGCGCCCGCCTTGAGCTGAAGCGCTCTTCAGGGCAGACAGAGCGGCAGAAAAGGATCCCGCCATGCCCGCACCTGAAGAAGAGCTTGTCGTCATCGCCGCTGTCGCGGGCGCCCATGGGGTGCGCGGGGATGTGAAGATCAAACCCTTCGGCGACCCCAGCCAGGTGTGCAGCTATGGCCCGTTTCTGGATCAGTCCGGCGCGGTGATCCTGACCCCGACCCAGGCCAAACCCGGCCCCAACGGCACGGTGACGATCCGGCTGAAGGAAAACCTCACCCGCGAGCAGGTGCAGGCGATGAAGGGCACGCTGCTGCACGCCCCGCGCAGCGCCCTGCCGGAGCTGGACGAGGATGAGTTTTATTATTCCGACCTGATCGGTCTCGACGTCGAGAACCTTGAGGGCGAGCCGCTGGGCAAGGTCAAATCCGTGCAGGATTTCGGGGCCGGCGATCTTCTGGAAATCTCAGGACCGGACGGCGTCTGGTTCCTGCCCTTCACCAAGGACGCGGTCCCGCATATGGACCTCGCCGGCGGCACGCTCGTCGCCAACCCGCCTGAAACCATTGAAGGCGATGAAGACAAAGACCAATAAGCGCAAACTCGCTTGAAGGGCGAGCACCGCTGGGGCAGTCTCCCTTTAAAAGAGGGGGATATCCATGATCTGGCTTGCCGCGCTGACCAGCGCCTTATCACTGCAGAGCGCCGAACCGGTGACGGCGGACTGTCAGCTCAACTGGGAGCAGGCCGGGCGTCGATGGACCCCCGCCTTTACCTGTCCGCAAGACGCGCCTGACGCTGACGCGTTACAGGGCGCCGCCAATGAGGTGCTCGCCCGAAGCCGGACGAGAATTGAAACGATCTACCCCTTACGGGCGCGCCCGGTGGACTTCACCCTGACCGAACAAGGCTGGGACCTTACAGAAATCACGCCCCTCTTTCGCGCCCCGCCCAGCTACCCGCCAAACGCAGCCGGTGACGGCCTTGCAGCGCGCTGCCGTGGAACTATCGAACTCAGAGCGAATGGCCGCCGCCGCAGCGATTCCTGGGAGTGCCGCACCAATCATGAAGACGGCCATACAAGAAGCGCTGGACAGTTTGCACGCGCGTCCTCAGATGCGGCCAGAAACTCTTACTGGCTTGTGCCGAATGGCGCTGATGCGCCCTGCGTGCCGTTTGATTACGAGTACAATCTGAGCCAACCCGACGGTTCAGGATCACAGGCGCCTGAGTTTCCAGATGCTGAAGCCCCGCAATGCTCCGCCTGATCGCCCTCCTTCCGCTGCTCCTCCTCACCGCCTGCGCCAGCGCGCCCGACAGGCTGGCGGATCGCGAGTGCGCGGTGACGACAGCGGTGCTGAGCCCGATCCTGGGTGCGGCGTCTGAAAGCGGGGGCAGCGCCGAGCTGACTCGGCGCACCGGCCTCTGGCCGGAGGCGGGCTCTGACAGCTGGGCCTATGTGCGACAGATGGGGTTTTCGCCGACCTGGCGTTCTGGCGCGACGGATCAGGCCCTGCGCAGCGCCTATTGGCGGGCCTACAGGCCCCTGCAGCGCGATGTCGGCCTGAGCCGGGCCGAGCGCGAGATGCGCGCCTGGGAGGCCGCCTATAGGGATGTCGGCGATGACCGGCTTTACGCCGATGAAGCGTTGTGGACAGCGTTCTTCAGCGCCAATCAATCGCGCCAGGCCACACCCTGCGCTCAGCCTCTCGCCGAACAGTATGGGGCGGAACGGGTGCGCGCCTCCGGCCCGCGCGCAGCCAACGCCGTGCGCATCGAACCCAGCCGCCCCGTGTTCAGCGCCACTGGCGACCGCGCCCTCATCGCCGCGCGCACCGTCTATCCTGAACTGAACCCCGGCGACGGCCCACGCGTCACCGGCACAGTCTGGCTCTTGAACCCCAGAACCGACGGCCGCTGGCGCGTGATCAGCGCACGGCGCACGGATCTGGAATAACCAAGACGCCTCAAACGCAAAAGGAGCTCGCCCATATGGCGCTACTTACCCTGCTCTCTATCGCCATTTTGGCCCAGGCTTCAGCGGAGCCTTTGCAGACCGCCATCTGTAATCCTGTCGGCAATGTTGAGGGCGGCGTGATCGAGAACTTCAATCTGAGGTGCCCGACCGATGCGCGGGATGCAGCCGAGCTGCAATCCTACGCCTCAGCGGTCGCCGCCCGTACCGTCTCACCTGTACCGCTTCCCCAGCGCGATCCCAGCATCTCGGTCAATGAAGAGATTATCTTCCACCTGACCGAAGAAGGCTGGCGGCTGCCCGAACCAACCTGGCTGATCCAGACGCTTGCACGATATCCTGGCCGGGCGGCTGAGCGGGGCCTGGAAGGGCGCTGCAATATGCGGCTTGAACTCTCCCCGACCGGCTTACCGGTTCAGATCGATACCCGGTGTCAGGCCTACAGACGAAATGATAGCCCCAGAAGCGGCGGGAGCGTCTTTGAAGGCAACGCCATCGCAGCGTCCGGAAACTCGGTCTGGCTTCTCCCTCTGGAACTGGAAACAGCCTGCATCACATCCGAGCACGACTTCATGCTCTCAAACGGACGCAACGACGATATTCATCGCGACTGGCATGAGCATCCTGTCGAAGGCGCCCCGACCTGTCCCGACGCCACCTGACTCCCTTCTCTCCTTGCGTCACAGGGTTTGGCGCCCCATAAGCGCGCGCCATGACATTTAACGCCTCTGTGCTCACCCTCTATCCGGACGCTTTTCCGGGTCCGCTTGGGGTCTCATTGCTCGAGACTGCAAGAAAGAACGGACTCTGGGCGCTCGAGACGGTGGACATCCGGTCGTTTTCCCGTCATAAGCACGCCTCCGTTGACGACACGCCGGCTGGCGGCGGCCCAGGAATGGTGCTGCGCCCTGACGTATCGGCGGCGGCGATCGACAGTCTGCCCAGGGATGGACGGCCGTTGATCTATCTGACGCCTCGGGGCAAGCCGCTCACTCAAGCCAGGGTGCGAGAGTGGTCGGCGGGTCCGGGCGTTATTGTCTTTTGCGGTCGCTTCGAAGGCCTTGACCAACGGGTCATCGAAGCGCGCGGCATGGACGAGGTGAGTGTCGGCGACGCCGTGCTCGCCGGGGGGGAAGCCCCCGCCATGGTCCTCATCGAGGCCTGTGTGCGGCTGATCCCCGGCGTGCTTGGCAAGATCGAGAGCACCGAAGACGAGAGTTTTGAGGGTGATCTGCTCGAATACCCCCATTATACGCGACCGCGTGAATGGGAAGGGCGTGAAATACCCGACGTTTTGCTGTCAGGCGATCATGGCCGGATCGCCCGGTGGCGTAAGGAACAGGCCGAAGATATAACGCGACTGCGCCGACCCGATCTCTGGACGAGATATCAGCGGCGTCAAGGAGAAGAGCCATGAACCTGATCCAACAGCTCGAGCAGGAAGAAGCCGTCCGCGTGCTCGGCGACAAGAAAATCCCCGAATTCTCTCCGGGTGACACGCTGACCGTGAATGTGTGGATCCGCGAAGGCGACCGCCAGCGGGTTCAGCGTTTCGAAGGCGTCTGCATCGCGCGCTCCGGCGGCGGTCTGAACGAGAACTTCACCGTGCGTAAAATCAGCTTCGGCGAAGGCGTGGAACGCGTCTGGCCGGTGTACAGCCCGCTGATCGAGTCCATCGAGATCAAGCGCAAAGGTAAAGTGCGCCGCGCCAAGCTCTACTATCTGCGTGACCGCCGCGGTAAGTCCGCGCGGATCGCCGAGCGCACCACCGGTCGCGGCATCGAGCCGCGCGGCAAGAAGAAACAAGGCTAAGGCCTTACGCTTCTTGAATGACAAGATAACGCCCGCCGGAGTGCTCCGGCGGGCGCTTTTTGTTGTGAAGGTTTACGAGGCTCTGCGCGCTGTGGGTTTTCTATTCTCCCTCGCATCCGCTCGGTCGATCCTCGCTGACGCTGCGGGCGCGCGGTCGCGCTTGCGGCCCTGGCGGGCCGGTTATTCTCATCCTCGCTGCGCTCCGGGCGCGCATTGCGCTTGCGGCCCTGGCGGGGCGATTAGCCTCATCCTCGCTACGCTGCGGGCGCGCGGTCGCGCTTGCGGCCCTGGCGGGCCGGATATGAACCTGCAGCCCTACTCAGCGGCCATCTGGTCGCGCACTGCAACGGCCGTGTCAGGAAAATCGGTAAAGACGCCGTCCACGCCCACCGCAAAGAGCGCGCGCAGCTCGTCCTGCACAGTGTCGCCGGTCAGCGGTTCGCGGTCATCGCGCACCGTCCAGACATGGATCTCAAGCCCCAAGTCATGCGCCTGCTCGACAAAGCCGGTGCTGTCGCCCGCCGGCGTGAGGAGCAGGGATTTATAGGCGCCGACGCCATCCGCGAATTGTGCGATCTCCTCAAGGCTGAGACCGCCAGCGTTCGCCCCTTCTGCATCTGGGCCTGCATAGAGCATGGCGAGTTTGACGTCTGATGCGTCATTGAGGCGCTGCAAAAACGCAGCGTCAAAGGACTGGATCACAACCGGCGCATCCGCACGGTTGAGATCATGCGCGTCAAGCGACGCCAGCAGAGCCGGCAGCGGATCAAGACCCATCGCCGTGAATTGCGCCGGCAGCTTCACCTCTGGCTCAATGGCGATCTCGCACGCGCAGCGCTCTTCTTCAGCAGCCACAAAGCCCAGAAAATCGTCAAACGTCATCACCGGGTATTGGCCATTATAGGACTGGTCGCGGTCGTCCATGGTCTGGCTTGCGGTCAGGGTGCGCAGCTCGGCTGCGGTGAAGCTTGGAACCCACCAATCCTCACGCCCCATGAGCACGCTGCGACGGCCTGTAAATTCGGGCCGGTTGGCGATGTCTGTGGACGTCGACAGGTAGGGATCATGGCGGACGATCAGCACGCCGTCCGAGGACATGACCAGATCGGGCTCGATCACATCCGCACCTTGTTCGAGCGCCAGCTGATAGGCGGCCTGGCTGTGTTCAGGGCGTACGCCCGACGCGCCGCGATGGGCGATCACGAGAGGCGGCAGACCGTCGAGAGTATTCCAGAGCGGCGCCGGTGCGTCCGGCGCAGCGCCTGTCTGCGGCGCATCCGATTGGGAACAGGCGCTCGCCAGCAACGGCGCCAGCACAAGAGCAGCAATACGGTTCATGGTCATCCCCTCGCAATGCCAAAACAGGGGATGGACTTTAATCCGGGCCGCACAGATTCAGAGTGATGTTTTCGTGACGGCGTCTAGCCGCGCACGCCGCGCCCCGTCGGGTCAATCGGGGCGTCCACCGGTCCGGGTCCTCCCGGTTCTGACGGCGCGCAATACGGCCAGCTGCCCGAGTTAGGACCCTGGTCCGTGCACACGGAATCGCCTTCTGGGATCATGGCGCAGCCCGAAACGACCAGCAAAACGGCCAGCGACGCGCTCAGGCTCACAAGACGACGAACAGACATAACAGATCCCCTCCACCCCGGCCTGGTCCGGGTCGAGAGAGCTTCCCCCGGCTCACGCGCTGACGCAACCCAGGCTGCGCGCTTTTATAGTTCACGCAGCCTTAACGCCGGATCAGGCATCAAAGAGATCTCTGAACTCTGGACGCTGTCATGGCTCGCACACACCGCTCCGCCCGATCCCGAAAAGGCCGCATGCCGGTCTGGTTGCGCGTGCTCACCCTATTGGTGATCGCTGGCGGATTACTGACGACTGGCGTCATCGTGCACCTGGCGCGCACTCTGCCCGATCTCAGTGCGATCGAACCCGCGCCGCACACTGGGGAAACGGTCTTGCTGGATCGCGACGGCCGCACAATTGCGCGACGAGGCCAGTCCACCAGCGCCGTGATCATGGCGGACGCCCTGCCGCAAAACCTCGCCGATGCGGTTCTGGCGGTCGAGGACCGGCGCTTTTACAGCCATTTTGGGATTGACCTGATCGGCACGACCCGTGCGCTGATGGCCAATATCCGGGCGGGTCGCGTGGTGCAGGGCGGCTCCACCATCACCCAGCAATTGGCCAAGAACCTGTTTTTGAGCTCCGAGCGCACGTATGAGCGAAAAGCACAGGAAGTCTTGCTCGCACTGTGGCTGGAACATCGCTTCACCAAGGATGAAATCCTCGCCCTCTATCTCAACCGCGTCTATTTCGGCGCCGGGGCCTGGGGGGCGGAAGCGGCGTCCCGGCGGTATTTCAGCAAGCCAGCCGATGATCTGAGCATCGGAGAAGCCGCCCTGCTGGCGGGGCTCCTCAAAGCGCCTTCGCGTTACGCCCCGACGAATGACTCCCGCCGCGCCTCGGTCCGCGCCACCGTCGTACTGGATCTGATGTACGCGACCGGCCGGATCAGCCAGAGCGAACGCATCGACGCCGCCTCCACCCCGATCCGGGTGTCACGCGGCAGCTCCAGCCCCGGCGCAGGCTGGTTTGCGGACTGGGTGATGACCCAGGTGCGCGAGCTGGCGCCCGGTTATCAAGGCGATCTGATAGTCCGCACCACACTGGATGTGGACGCCCAGCGCGCGGCTGAAACCGCGTTGACGCAAGGGCTTGGCAATCCCGATTGGGCCCGCGGGGCGGGCGAAGGCGCCCTGGTCGCGCTCGACAGTCAGGGCGGGGTGCGCGCCATGGTGGGCGGGCATGATTATGCACAAGCGCCCTTCAATCGCGCCGTGAACGCCCGTCGCCAGCCCGGCTCCGCCTTCAAACCCTTCGTCTACGCCGCGGCGTTCGAAGGCGGGCTCAGCCCCGAAGACATCTTTGTCGATGCCCCCATCTCCTATGGCGACTGGGCGCCGCAAAACTACGGCGATCGCTATGAGGGCGAGATGACGCTTGAACGCGCTTTCGCCCGCTCTTCAAACGCCGTCGCGGTGCAAGTCGCTGAAGCCACGGGGCGGGGCTGGGTGATGCGCACCGCACGCCGCATGGGCATCGACAGTCCGCTGGAGAACACCCACGCCCTGTCGCTGGGCGCCTATGAAGTCACGCCGCTGGAGCTGGGGCAGGCGTATCTGCCTTTCATGAATGGCGGCCGCAGCGCAGACGCCTACGCAATCCTGTCCGTGCGCACCGCCGAGGGCGATATGCTCTTTGAGCATGAGCCGCTGCAGGGCGAGCGTGTTCTGGCGGACCGTATCTTGCGCCAGATGGATCAGCTGTTTGACGCCGCCGTCAGCTATGGCACGGCCCGCAGCGCCCGCGTAGACGGGCGATTGGTGCGCGGCAAGACCGGCACCACAAACGACAATCGCGACGCCTGGTTCGCGGGCTGGATGGACGGGCTGACCGCTGTGGTCTGGATGGGAAATGATGATTATTCCGCCACCACTGATGCGGTCGGGGGCGCCGGGCCTGCGCGCGTGTTTGCAGCCTTCATGAGCGCCGCGCCTGTCCCGCCGCGCGGACTGGACGCCGTGCTGGCGGATGCGCCGCGCAGCGATGACCCCATCGCCAACCTGCTCAGCCCGCCGCCACAGGCTCAGCCCTTGCCGGGCCCAGAGCCCCTCAATCCGCAAGATCCGGCGGACGCGCCCCCCGAAGACGAAGCGGACCCCATCGCGGACCTTCTGGGTCGGTTGGGCGGCGCGCAATAAGCCTGCTTTGCGCCTGACGCGATCTGCACCGTGTCTGGGTTTGCGCCGACTCTTGGGTTAGGTTCATCACAACACCGCTTCCCAAAGGATGGACCATGGCCGTACCGACCCGCCGCGCCCCGCTCGCTTTCGTGCTCGCTTTGGGATTGGGTCTTGCCGCCTGCAGCCCCGAGGCCGGGCCAGGCGATCGCTCTGAAACGCGTTCGCGCCCGGTAAGCGAAGCGCAGGCCCAGTCTGCACTGGCGGATTTCGGGCTCGAGGAGCAAGGCCGCGCCAGCTGGTCTGAGCGTCGGTTCGAACGCGGGGCCTATGTCTTCACGGACTTCGCCATGACGCTTGAAGATGGGCGCCTGACCGCGAACGAACTGACCCTGACCGGGCCTCAACGCCTTGAAAATCAGCCCTTTTTCACGGCTTTGGACCTTCAGAACGCGGTGATCGAGGCGCCCGACGGGACAGTGAGCGCCGACAGTCTGAGCCTGGTCGAACCTTCTGTAACCCTGGCGCGCAAAGTTGCAGACCTCTTTCGCGGCGTGGACAGCCTGGACGATCTTGAAACCAATCGATCAGGGTTCGGGTTCGCCCGCCTCGAACTGGCGGCGTTGGCGATGCAGTTTGAGAACAAGCCAGCCAACACCTTGTCCCTGACGCTCGACGCCTTGGTGCTGGAGGGCTTTGAGGACGGCGAGACCTTGCAATCGGGTCAGCTGAACGCTCTGACGTTAAACGGCCAGGACGACGCGGGTGGTCCGTTATCGATGAGCCTGGGGGAGATGCAGGTCCGGAACGTACAACTGAACGGTCTGGAAACGGGCTCGCCGCTGGGCGTCAGCCTGATGTCGCCCGATCAGGCGCCCTATGAGACGCTCTCTGTGCAGGATTTATTGGTCTCGGCCGGTGGGGTCGCCATCACCCTGCCAGACTTGTCCGCCAGCGTTGAAACGCTGGGGAACGGCGTCCTGTCCTCACAACTCGATCTGCCCTCATTGACGTTGAGCCCCGCACCGGGTCATCCGCAAAGCGCTGAAATCGATCGCAGCTTTGACATGCTCGGCTATGAACAACTTGAGCTGAGCGCGTCAGGTGAAAGCCGGTACGACCCGCAGACGGACCGCGCCTGGACCGAAGGCGCCAATGTCATTCGTCTGGTGGACGGCCTCAGCCTGAGCTTTGAGCAGGACTTATCGGGCCTGAGCGCCTACGCCGCGCAGGCAGAGGAACTGAGCAACGGGAAACCGGGCGCGACAATGGATCCCGCCCGACTGATGGCGCCGTTGATGATCCATAGCTTCAGCCTGCAACTGACTGACGAGTCCCTGATGGAGCGCATCACGAGCCAGATCGCCCAACGCTCCGGCGTCAGCGAGCAGCAGGCGCGGGTGCAACTGGGCGCCATGGCACGGATGGGATTGGCGTTCGCGGGCGCCCAATTGCCGGCAGGCCTCGTGGATCAGGCAGGCCCTGCGCTTGATCGCTTCATCAACACAGGCGGCGTGCTGACCGTTGAGATGACGCCCGAAACACCTGTTTCGGCAGCGGCTTTTACAGCCTATCCAGCGCCGGACGCGCAGACGCTGGGATTGCGCATTACCCATGAGGGCGGCGACGCGCCGGAGCCGAAATAACCTCAGACACACAAAGGGGCGTTACGCCCCTTTGTCGTGCTCGGCCATGAAGGCCTTCATTTTCGGCGCGATCTCTTCGCGGAACCGGCGGCCGTTGAAGACGCCGTAATGGCCGACGCCGGGCTGGACATGGTCCAGTCGTAGAGCTTCAGGCAGATTTGAACACAGGGTGTGCGCCGCCTGGGTCTGCCCAATGCCTGAAATATCGTCGTTCTCGCCCTCAACCGTCAGAAGCGCCACATCTGTGATCGTTTCAGGCCGCACCAGCCGATCACCCACCTGCATCTCGCCGCGCGCCAGCTTATGCTCCTGGAACACGTCGCGAATGGTCTGCAGATAGAATTCTTCGGTCAGGTCCATAACGGACAGGTATTCGTCATAGAACTGACGGTGCCGGTCGGCGCTGTCGCCATCGCCCTCAACCATGTGCTGGAAAAAGTCCCAATGGGCGTCCACATGGCGATCAAAATTCATGTTGATGAAGCCGGTCAGCTGCAAGAAGCCCGGATACACCCGGCGCATGGCGCCTGGATAGACGGCCGGAACGGTCTGAATCAGATTGTCCCGGAACCATGCATAGGGACGCTCTTCAGCCAGCTTGTTGGGCACGGTCGGGGATTTGCGCGCATCAATGGGCGAGCCCATGAAGGTCATCGAGGAGGGACGCGCCGGATCCTCATCTTCAGTCATCAACGCAATCGCCGCCAGGGTCGGCGGGCCGGGCTGACAGACCGCCACCACATGGGGGTTGTCGCCCAGCGCGGAGATCATCTCGCGCACATACAGCACGTAATCGCCCAGATCGAAGCGCCCGTCGCTCACCGGCACCTTCCGCGCATCCGTCCAGTCAGTGATGTAGACTTCGTGATCAGGCAAAAAGGCCTCGACCGTACCGCGCAGCAAGGTCGCGTGATGGCCCGACATCGGCGCCACAATCAGAACAGAGCGGTCCTTGAGCTCTGTCACCTTCACGCCGCGCGCCTTCGCCAGCGCCGCCCGGTCACGCTTGAAATGAAGCAGCGAACAGAAAGGTTTGCTCCAGACGGTGTCCGTGACGACGTCGACAGCTTGGCCATTGACCAGAACCGGACTCAGCTCCCATTCGGGCTTGCCGTAATACCGCGTCAGGCTTTCAAACAAGTCCGCAGCGGCGGCCGTGGTCCGGCCGGCCAGGGTGTCAAAGGCCGGGTGGAGCGGCGAGCGCAGCGATTGCCGGGTCATATTGGCGGCGGCGCGCCAGGGCATCAAAGCCGCCCGGCTCATTTCCAGAAAAGAGTAAAGCATAGCCATTATCCTCTACGCTTGGGCTCGGTGGAGCCCGCAGCGTTGTCAGCTCATCGCAATTATGCCGGGTTAGTCTCTAAAAACTGTTGTAGTCGTGAGGCGATTTGATCGGGCGTCGCCTGATGCGGAAAGACTTCAACAAATTCTCCCTCGCGCCCCATCAAGTAGATGATCGAGGAATGATCCATGGTGTACTCCGCCAGTGTGCCGTCATCCTCAACCCGGCGATAGTAAACGCGATAGGCGCGCGCGGCGTCACGGATCTGGTCTTCGGTGCCGGTCAAACCCATCAAACCTTCGGGAAAGGCGGGCGAATCCACATAGGAGGCGAGCGCCTCGGGCGTGTCGCGTTCAGGATCCACGGTGATCAGAAGCGGCTGGAACTGCGCCCGCTGGGCCTCCGGCAAACGGTCTAGCGCCGCCGCCATGACCTGAAGCGAGGTCGGGCATATATCCGGGCAATAGGTGAAACCAAAATAGATCAGCATCGGACGACCGGCGAAGTCAGCATCGGTCACAGTCCGACCGGTCTGATCCACCAAGGTGAAGGCGCCGCCGATATCCGCCTCTCCGGACATGCGCACCGGAGCTGCGTTCGGCGATCCAGAGCGCGCCGAGTTTTGTCCTGACAGCGTCAAAAGCAGAATCGCGGCCAGTCCGGCCAGTACGGCGGCGATCACGGGGAAAAGCCAGATCGGTCGATTTTTCAAGTCCATGAAGAATCCTGTGTGGGGCTGTGCGCTGGCGCAGCGCGAACCATCTCCTTGATCTACGACATTCTTGTGTCAGATGCGAGCCTTGGCTATGGCGGTGCAGCATACGTGATGATCTGTTTCAGCCCTTGCTGGCGATGAACCGCCTTGGATCCCAAGACCTCACCCTAGCGCGTCAGAACGTCCCGTTGACGGCTTGGACGGGCATGGATCAGCTGCTGGGCTGACGATCTGGGAAAGAATGACATCGTGCGCGACACCAATACCGAGCCTGACTGGTCAGAGCTGGACGCAGACCCGAACCTGACCCCGGTGTTTGGCCGCGTCCGGTTGCGGACCTTGATCCTGTTGCGCTGGCTGGCGGTGACGGGCCAGACCATGGCCGTCATCGTAGTCTTTTACGGTTTGGGCTTTGATTTGCCGCTGGGCGCGTGTCTGGGCGTGATCGCGGCCAGCGCCTGGGTGAACGCCTGGCTGTCGCTGGCCATGCCGACCCAGCGCTTCGCCAAGGATTGGGAAGCCTTCCTGCAACTGGCTTATGACATGATCCAGCTGATGGTCTTGCTGGCGCTGACCGGGGGGCTGACAAATCCGTTCTCGGTCATGCTGGTGGGCCCAGTGGTCATCGCTGTCGCCGCTTTGCCCGGCCGCTGGTGGCTGACGCTGGCCGCCATCGCCATTGTCGGCTCGATCTCGCTGAGCATCTGGCATTTGCCCCTGCCCTGGTCAGACGCGGACGCCGTGGTGCTGCCCTCCACCTACCGCGCCGGGATCTGGGTGGCGCTGGCGATCGCCATCGCCTTCACCGCCGTTTACGCCTGGCGCGTCGGATTTGAGGCCCAGCGCATGGGCGCCGCCCTCGCCGCGACGCAAAGTGTTCTGGCCCGTGAACAGCGCTTGTCAGCCCTGGGCGCGCTCGCGGCCGCCGCAGCGCATGAGCTGGGCACCCCGCTGGCCACCATCCAACTCACCGCAAAAGAGATGCTGCGCGCCGCCCAGGATGATCTGTCGCGTGAGGATGCCGACCTGATCATTTCCCAGGCGCAACGGTGCCGGGACATCTTGCAGCGTCTGTCGCAATCCTCGCACAACACTGCCGACAAGATGCATGAACGCATCGGCCTGCGTGAACTGATGGAGGAGGCCGCCGCCCCGCTGAAGGGCCTGGACGCCCATGTGGTGGTGAAGCTCGCGCCAACGCCGGAGCACCCCGACGCCCCTGTGCTCAAACGCCAGACGGAGCTGTTGTACGGATTAGGCAACTTTATTGAAAACGCAGTGGATTTCGCCCAAACCGAAGTCCAGATCATCGGCGCATGGAGCGACACCCAGCTCAGTATCATCGTTCAGGATGACGGGCCGGGCTTTCCCCCCGACATCCTGGCCAAGTTGGGCGAGCCTTATGTGACGACGCGGCGCAGCCAGCCCGGCTATGGCGGGCTTGGGCTGGGGGTTTTCATCGCCGTCACCTTGATCGAACGCATTGGCGGCGCGGTCGACCTGACAAACGCCGCTGAAGGCGGCGCGCGGGTGTCGCTGACCCTGCCGCGCGCCGCGCTAGAAGCTGAACCTATGAGTGATGTGGGCGCATCCGATTTATCGCCCTAAATCAAACTGCGACAGCTGCCTTGATCTCATGGCGCCCTTTGCAGATCAGGGGCGAATGGGGCTAAATCATAGGCCTGATTTCTCGACCCGGTTAAAGGAGCCCGCCGGCCGTGACCGAACACACTGAACTGGACCTGCCCGAAGACAAGACCTTGCTGCTGGTCGACGATGACGAGCCCCTGCGCAACAGAATGGCGCGGGCGATGTCGAGCCGCGGTTTTGACGTCATTGACGCTGTTGGCACAGTGGCGGAGGCGATGAGCATCGCCCGCAATAATCCGCCCGCCTTTGCGGTGGTGGATTTGCGACTGGACGACGGAGACGGGCTGGACGTGGTGCGGGCGCTGCACGAAACCCGCGAGGATTGCCGCGTGATCATGCTGACCGGCTATGGCAATATCGCCACCGCCGTCGCGGCGGTGAAATCGGGCGCTGTGGATTATCTTGCCAAACCCGCCGACGCTGACGACGTGATGAAAGCGCTGCTGGCGCGTCCCGACGCCAAGCCCGAGCCGCCCGAGAACCCGATGAGCGCAGACCGTGTCCGCTGGGAGCATATCCAGCGCGTCTTCGAGCTGTGCAATCACAATGTATCAGAGACCGCACGGCGGCTGAACATGCACCGCCGGACCTTGCAGCGCATCCTCGCCAAACGCGCCCCGCGCTAACCTCTCTGGAGCTCCGCGCATGGGACGGACTGTCGGCTTCTTGCTGTTTGACGATCTGACCCAGCTCGACTTCACAGGACCGTTGCAGGTTCTCAACCGCTTGCCGGATGCTGAACTGGCGCTGATCGCCAAGTCAGATGGACCGGTGCGTTCAGATTGCGGCCCGTTCATCCTGCCCAATCACACGCTGGAGACCGCCCCTGATCTTGATGTGCTGTGCATTCCGGGCGGGTATGGCGTGGACGCGGTGATGCAGGACACGGCCGTGTTGGACTTTGTCCGTCGCCAGGCCGCGCAGGCGCAATACATCACGTCGGTCTGCACGGGCGCCTTCATCCTGGGCGCCGCTGGACTTCTGCGAGGCGTGCGCGCGACGACGCACTGGCGCTATCACGATCATCTCAAAGCCTTCGGCGCGATCCCTGTGAAAGACCGCGTCGTGCATGATGGCCGCGTCATCACGGGCGGCGGCGTGACAGCGGGCATTGATTTCGCGCTGAGCGTCGTAAAGGAGATCGCGGGTGAAGAGACAGCAGCCGCCATTCAACTCAGCCTGGAATACGACCCCGCCCCGCCGCTGAATTCGGGAACACCCGAGCAGGCGTCCGCTGAGGTGCGTGAGGCCGTGGAAGCGCGGATGGGGCCAAGGCTTGAGGCGTTCAGGGCTGTTCTGGACACGCTGGATCTGCCGACCGGCTAGAGCCGCCTGTCCAGTAAACCCGCTTGCGGTCAATGTCAGACAGGCCAGCGGCCAGCCCCTGCATCATCAGATCAGATGTCACCGTGCGAACTGGCCCGACCTCGGCGCCGGTCCCGTCAAGCGGCGTAATCTGAGTCACCCCCGATCCCAATTGATGTCGCCACAGCGCCAGCGACACCCAGGGCGCGTTATCGCGCAAGCCGTCATGGATCGCTTCATACAGCGCAGCCAAGCCCGCATCGGACGTGGTGACGTAGAGGCTATCAAGATTACCCATCAGCTTGCTGCGCTCCATCTGGCGCGCCGCATACGCGCTCTGATTGGTCTTGGTTTCAATGAGGCAGGCGCGCCAGAGCGATCCCTCGGGGCGCACGAAAACACCGTCAATCCCTTGCGGTCCGGCGCCGGGCTTGCCGTTCAAGACCGTCCAGCCTTGCGACGCCATCAACAGGGTGGTCAGCGCTTCACCGAACGCGCCCTGATCGTTAGATGCGACGAAATCATGGGTCCGCACGCCAGAAAAGCGCGGCAATGCCAGATCAGGCGGCGGATAAACGGGTCGCGGACTGATCTTTGGCGTCACACCCTGCACGGCGCGCCAAACCCAGCGCGCCAGCACTCCGCCGGCGATCGCCAGTGCGGCGCTCAGCCCCGTCAGCCAAACCATGCCCATCCGCTCGCCCCCTCGCACCCCAAAGCCATGCTAGCGCGCCTGGGCGAAGCGATCAGCCTAAATCGCGCGCAGGGCGCGCTCCGCCGCATTGCGTGCGAATTTCAGGGTCAACGCCTTGCGCCGGGCCGGGGCGAGCTTGGCGACCGGGCTTTCGCGCACCACCGCGCCGCCAAACCCGTCTGCAATGATCAAGCCCGCCTGTTCGGGCAGCATGTCAGCGGGGAAGCGATCTGACACGGCGAAATAGAAGCGGTCGCACCAGGCGAAATAATCAGGCCATTTCTCGTCGGTTCGAAAATCCTGAACACCGGACTTCACCTCGACGATCACCATCTCGCCCTTGGGGCCAAGACCGGCGAGATCGGCGCGTCGCCCGCAGGGCAGGGTAAACTCGGCGATGGCGGTAATGCCCAGATCCATCAGCAAACGCGCCGTGCCGCGCATCAGAAGACGCGCATCGTCGATTGCGGGATTGCTGGCGCGGGCGGTGGGGATGGGATCTGAAACAGCCATAAGCGCATTTTGTTCAACTTATGTTCTCGTGACAAGCCCGCGCTCCACTGGCGGGCCGCCTGTCGTCCTCCTATTTGACATCCATGTTCAAATCCACCGACCTCGCCCGCCTTACAGCGCCCGATGAAAGCCTGTTTCTTGAGATCGCCCAGAGCGCTTGGGACGGCCTGCCTGAACAGTTTCGCGCCTTGTGCGGCAATGTGGTGATCCAGACGCCCGATTTTGCTGATGCGGCGACGCTGTCGCATTTTCAGATGGAGAGCCCGTATGAGCTGACCGGGCTTTATCATGGCGTGGATCTGACCCAGAAATCCCTGCTCGATCCGGCAGCTGGGCCTGACTATGTCTTCCTCTATCGCTTGCCGATCCTGCTGGAATGGTGCGAGCGGGGGAATGTGACCCTGTCAGAGATCATCACCCATGTTCTGGTCCATGAGATCGGACATCATTTCGGTCTGTCCGATGACGACATGCACGCCATAGAGGACGCTGCGGACTGATCGGCGTATGAGCGGTGGGTGATGGAGACGATCCCGCCCCTCGCCGCGCTCGCTGCGCTCATCTCGGCCATGGCCCATGCGGGCATGGCGCTGTTCACCAAACGGGCCGAGGATACGCTGACCTTCCGGGCGGTCTCGATGGTTTTCTCAGCCTTGTGGCTGAGCCCGGTCCTTGTTCTGTTCCCGATCCCTGTCTGGGAGGCGTGGCGCTTTCTGTTGCTGGGCGCGGGGCTGATCTGGGCCTTCAACATGCTGATGATCTCCGCCTTCCGGCGTGGATCGATGAATCTGGTGTATCCGGTGATGCGCGGCGCCGCACCCGCCATCGCCGGTCTGTTCGCCTTTTTTATGCTCGGCGAGCCTTTGAGCCTGTCGGCGATATTGGGCCTGTCGGTCGCCTCCGCCGCCATCATCGCTTTCGCCTGGCCTGAAAAGGGCGGCGCGCCCAAAGCGGCGGCGTTGGGCTTTGCGCTGTCGGCAGCGGTGATGACAGCCAGCTATACCGTCAACGATGCATCCGGCGTGCGCGCGGCCGGGTCCGCACTGGTCTATGCCGCCTGGTTCTTTGTACTGAGCGCTCTGTCACTGGGGCTGACGGCTTGGGTCAGGCGCGGCGATCAGCTCTTCCATATGGCGCGCGCCGAGCTGCGGCGCGGCTTCTACGCCTCATTTTTCAACATCACCACCTATGGCCTCGCGCTTTACGCCTACGCCAACGCGCCGGTCGCGCCCATGGCGGCGTTGAGAGAGACGTCTGTGGTGTTCGGCGCCATCGTGGCGGCGGTGATCCTGAAGGAACCTTTAGGCCGCCGCCGCATTGTTCTGGCGGGGGTTCTGGCGCTCGGCCTCGCCGCCATTCAGCTCGGATAAGCGATCCGGCTTTCGCTAGCCGTCGTATTAGGGCAGTAAGAGAGCCTTACCCTCGCCATTTGCGGACACAGATTTCATGTCAGACGCCACGACCGACACCGCCTCCAGCAAGACCATTGGCCAAGGCTCCAAGCTTCTGGTGGATGTGGGGCCCGCCGCGGTCTTCATGATCAGCTACAATGTGGCCAAGCGCCTGGCGGAAGATCAGGCCATCTACTGGGCGACGGGCATCTTCATGATCGCCACCGCCGCCGCCGTGGTCTACGCCCTGATTACGCAAAAGCGCTTTCCGCCCATGCTGGCGGTGACCTTCGTCATCGTCACCCTGTTCGGCGGCATGACGATCTATCTGCAAGATCCGATCTTCATCTTCATCAAGCCCACCATCATCAATCTGATCTTCTGCTTTGCGATCCTGTTCAGCTTTGCGCTCGGCTTTAACGTCTGGAAGCGCCTGTTCGGCTCGATCTATTCCATGCCCGACCACGCCTGGGTGATGCTGGGCATTCGCTGGGCGCTGTTCTTCGCCTTCCTGGCGCTGCTGAACGAAGTGATGTGGCGGCATATCACCGACGCCAATGTGCCTGAAACCGTGCGCTGGTTTGCAGGGCTCGAACTGACCGAAGGCTTCTGGGTCAATTTCCGCTTCTTCGGCACCTTCCCGCTCTTCTTCCTGTTCGTGCTCGCCAATGTGCCCATGACGCTGAAATACGCCAAGGCGGCCGACGAGGACGGCGACAGCGACGCTGAAAAGCAGGACGCCTGAAACAGGCCATAACGGCCCTGTGATTATCACCGGAGCCGGATATGGGGTAATACGCATTTATGCTGACCTGGTTCTCCGTTCTGGCCCTTCTGTTTCAGGCCCCTTCCACCCCGCCCCAACCGGCGACGGAAGCAGTCGTGCGCCTAGCGCCGGAGACGGTGATTGTGGTGGAGCTGTTCACCTCGCAAGGCTGTCCGCTCTGTCCCGCCGCCAATGAGCTGCTGGCGGATTTTGGCGCGCGCGAGGATGTGATCGCCCTGGCCTGGGGGGTGAATTACTGGGACGCCTATGGCTGGGCCGACCAGTTCGCCATGCCCGAGTTCGCCGACCGCCAGAAAGCCTATGTGCAGGCCGGCGAGGCCATGCGGGTCTATACCCCGCACTTCGTCATCAATGGCGCGCCTGAACAGCTCCGCTTTGATACCGAGCGGGTCACGAGAGCGCTGGAAGACAGCGCGCCTGTGCCCGCAGCCCGCATCAGCGAAACCCAAGATGGCGCATACAGCCTGTCCCTTGAAGGCGAACGCACGACGCCGGCCGAAATCTGGCTGGTGGCCTACACGCCGGGGGTTGAGGAACGCCAGATCGAGAGCGGCCGCAACGCCGGCCTGCGCATGACGCATTTCAACATGGTCCGCTCGGTTGAAAAGCTGGCGGACTGGACGGGTGGAGACGCAGCGTATCAGCTGCCCGGCCTTTCGGACGACCTGGACGCTGTCGTGTTGGTGCAGGACGGCCCTGGCGGCCGTATTCTCACCGCCGCCCGACTGCCCTGACGCCTAGTTCGCGGGGGCGTAGTCCTGGTCGAAATAGAGCGTCCAGCTCTCGCCGAGATCCGCACTCAAATAAATGTCGAACTCATGCCCGTCCGCGTGCGTGAAATCATAGACCAGCTTGAAGTGGAGCTGTCCGCCCTCAATCGGATAGGAGGTGTCAGCTCGCAGATTGGTGGCGACCAGTCGGCCCGCATCATCAAAATCGCCCTCATAGACATCCAATAGCCCGTAGGTGTCGTCCATGACGCTCAAGCGATAGAGCGCGCGATAGGGATCATAGCTGAACAGGGTGCGCATATGGGTGACCCCGTCGGCGCCCAGATCAATACGGGCGTTCTCCTCAAGGCCGCGATCATTGAACACGAAGCGGGTCTGGGCGTCGCCCGCATCAAGCGCCTGCATGCCATCAGGCCCCATGACCTGTCCGGTCACCACCCAGTCGCCGGCCAGAGGCGCGAGCCGCGCCATCGCTTCGAGCTGCTGGTCAGAGACGCTGTCCTGCGCCAACGCGCCCGTGCTGAGCAGACACAGGGCCACCCCCAAACCGCCGACCTGAATCATCCCCATTCCCGCCTCCTGTCCGATTGTGCTGGCCTCACTGTGACGCAAGCCCGGAGCGGTCGAAAGTGAATAGGGGTTAATTCGTGGGCTCAGCCACCTGATCAAGGCCGCGGGTCAGGCGTTCATACGCGTCTTCGCTGACCCGGAACGCCCAGCCCTCGACCTGAGCGTTGAAATGATCCGCGCGCGGCCTCGCATCGTCCGCCAAAGCCGCCAGCTCGATACGCACCCAGCGCTCGTCGCCTTCGGCGAAAAACCGCATTTCATAGGCGAGGCCCGAAAACGTCACCGCGGCATGGCGCGCGACATAGGCCCCCACCAATTCCTGTTCGGGTTTGACATCGCGAAAGCGCAATTGCGCACCGGCGGTCGCCACACCATTGGCGGCGCCGGCGGTCACCAGACGCCAGCCGGACGGCTCGCGCAGCTCGTAATAGCGTTGCGCTTCGCCCGCTCGCATCACCCGCCAGCTGGGGCCGAACTCAGGCTGGATCTCGGCGCGTGCAATGGCGGACGCCTCGTGGTTCCAGAACCCTAACCCCATCCAGCGCCCCGGATCGCCTAGAAGCGCCGGGTCAATCACCGGGCCAGAGGCTGCATAGGCGCGTACACCGCCGGGCCGCCGCACATAAACCCCGTTCGAGCTGCGCAAGCGCCCGGTGATCAGATCAGCGATCAGATCGCCTTCAGCATCCAAGACCGTGATGCGCACACCCGAGCCCCCGGCCTGGGGGTCGCCCAGTCCCAGCCGGTCAAACTTGTCCGCGTCCCGGGTCATGGCTTCAGTAAAGGTCAAACCTTGCAGCATGGCGTCGAGCTCGGCGATGCGTTCGGCGCGGACGGGATAGTCTCCCCGGCTCGCCATCACCCAAGCCGCACCGCGCTTTTCCATCACGAAAGTATCGCCCGCGGTCTCAATCTGGATTCGCGCCGCCGCGCTGGCTTGCGCAGGCCAGCTTTCAACGACCGGGCCGGACACGTCAGGCGCTTGTCCGATGCGGGCGTCGCGCCAGACCACACCCCCGCCCAGACCCAGCAAAGATAGGGCCAGCACCAGCGCGATCAGGGCCTGAACGCCGCGGCGTGTATGAGGGGTGTGTCGGCTCATGCGCGCTGCCTCCGGCGCCAGAGAGCCGCGATGACGCCGAACACCAGAACGACCAGCGGCGGCAGCCACAAGGTCCACAGCAAAAGCCGGTTCTCCAGCGCATCGATCTCCACCCGAAAGCCGCGTTCAATTTCACGCAGGCGCTCACGCGCATCCAGAATTTGCAGGCGCAGGGCGTCCGCCTCGGCGGCGTCATCACTGCCCGCGCCGCCCAGCGCCGACGCCCGCCCCAGACGGGTCAGCTCATCCAGCCGTCCTTCCGCTTCGCTCAGCTCGGCTTGCAGCGTGTCCTGAAGCGTCAGATAGCGCGCCTCCGCCGCTGTGCGCAGAGCGTCCACACGCGTCATGGGACGATCCGAGCGCGAACGGGAGCGCAGCGAGACCAGCGCGCGGTCACCCGCCAGCCGATCCACAAGATTGAGCACCAAAGCCAGATTGTCCGCCACCACCTGCTCGCCCTGCACCGGATCAGCGCGCAGGAAGAAGGCGGGATCAAACAGGTCCACATCCGCCAGCACGATCAGCTCACCCGGCCCGGTGCTTTCATCCAGATGGGCGCGGTTGAGCGGCGCGCCATCCTCGGCGGGCGGCCCATCCGGAAACGCTGTCGGCAAGACCCCATCCAGCAGAAGACCGAGCGTCAAGGGCGCATCGGGATCCGCCTCAAAGCCGCGCATCAGCTCTTCCGGAGACGGGCTGGAGGCGGCGATATCGGCATCCAGACGCGCCGCTTGAGCGCTGGTGGAGAGAAGCGGCGTTGCGCTCAGGCCGGACTGGCTCTCAAAACCCAGAACGCCCGGCGCGCCCAGATTGACCGAGCGCGACAAGCCCGCAAGGCTGGGCAAGGTCTGGTTCAGGCCAGACGGCGGGACCGAGAACCATAACGGATAGGCGCGCATGCGGGTGCGACCGCCTTCAATGATCTGCACGGGCAAACCGGTTTCTGCATCCATCGCTACAGCATTGCGGTCATAGACCACGCCCCAGCTGGCGAACAGACGGCCCAGATTGGTCGCCCGCTGCGCATTGAGCGGCGGCAGGCCGTCCGGACCCGGCTTCAACGCCAGATGCGCCATGGGATCTACCGCGACCAGCGCTCGCCCCCGCGCCAGAATGAACTGATCAAGCAGATAAAGCTGGGTCTCGCTCATCACCGGCGGATGGATCACCAGCAGAGCGTCGGCGTCTTCGGGAATGGCGTCAAAATCGGGCTCAAGCCAGCTCAACTGATAGGTGGCGCCCAGTTCGTCAATGATGCGGTTGCCGCTGCGCCCGTCGCGATCCGGTGCGAAGGGCAGATCGGAAATGATCGCCAAATGGGGTGTGCGCGCGCGCTCGAGCTCCGCGATCAGGCGCACGATCTCATATTCCAGCCGGGCTTCGTCCTGGGGATCAAAGAAGGCGATGATGCGCGCCTCATCCACGGCATTGCGGCCGACCAGACCAAAAAAGATCTGCCCCCCGCCCTCAACCGGAACAGGTTGCAAACCCGCAGCGATAGCGGCGTCCTCATCGGGGGAGAAGGGCGCCGGATCAATTTCAGCAAGGCGCAAGGACCCGCCCGAGCGTGCGGCGAGGGTGCGCAACAGCTCACGCACCCGCGCGCCATAGGCCCGCACTTCGGGATAGCCGGCGGCGTCCGCGCGCGAATAGTAAAAATCAAGGCTCATCGGCTCATCGAGCCGGTCGAGCACGTCCTGCGTTCCCTGTGAGACTTGATAGAGACCGCGCTCGGTGAGATCGATCCGCGCGCCGTCGAGCACAATGCGAGAGGCCATGTTCAGCCCTGCAAAGCCCAGGATCAAGCTGATGATCATGACCCAGAGAAACCGGGTGCGGGTCATCGTCCGCCTCCCCGGCGCACATCAATCAGCGCCATGGCCAAGCCCAGCCCGAGCCCCATCAGGGAAAGAAAGTACAAGATGTCGGCCAGGCTGATCACGCCCCGGCGCAAGCTGTCAAACCGGGCGAGCGCCGACAGATCCGCCAACGCTTCGGCGACCGCACCCGGCAGATGCGCAGACAGTGCGTCCAGCACAAAAGGCGCGCCTGAAACCGTCACCAGAAAGCACGCGCCAGCGCCCAGCACGAAAGCAATCACCTGATTGGGGGTGGACGCGGACAAAGCCTGCCCCAGCGCCAGATACCCGCCTGCGAGCAAGAGCGCGCCCAGATAGGCGGTGGCGATGGCGGCGTTATCGGGGCTTCCCAGATAATTCATCGCCCCCCACATGGGGAAAGTCAGGATCAGCGCCAGACAGGCGACGCTGAGCGCGGCGAGAAACTTTCCCAGCACCATTTCATAAAGCGCGATCGGGCTGGCCAGCAGCACTTCCAGCGTGCCCCGGTCACGCTCCTCGGCCCAGGCGCGCATGGCGAGCGCGGGCATCAAAACCAGCAAGAGCCAAGGCATGTAATCAAACAGCGGGCTGAGATCGGCGCGGCCGGTGTCAAACAACCGGCCCACCCGCCAGGCAAAAGCGGGGGCCGCGAAAGCGAAGACCGACAAGAACACATAAGCCAGCGGCGTCTCGAAATACGCCGCCACTTCGCGCCGGTAGACCGCGATCAGACCCGTCATGACCGCGTCTCCCCGGCATCGCTGATCACAGGATCGGTCAGAGGCCGGGTGAGCACGCGGAACGCGCTTTCCAGACTGCCGCCCGCCATGCGCGCGACCTCGGCGGGCGTTGCGTCCATCTTGATGCGGCCGTCGGCGATCACCACGGCGCGTGAACACATCGCTTCCACTTCATCCAGCAGGTGCGTGGAAATCAAAATGGCTTTCTTGGGCGCCATTTCAGTGATCAGGGCGCGGACGCCGTCTTTCTGGTTAGGGTCGAGCCCGTCAGTGGGTTCATCAAGGATCAGAACCGGCGGATCATGGGCGATGGCCGCCGCCAGAGCGGCGCGGCGCTTATAGCCTTTTGACAAGGCGCCGATGGGTTTGTCCGCCATGGCCCCAAGTCGCGCCCGGTCGAGCGCCACCCGGGTCGCTTCATCCAGGTTTGCGCCCGAATATCCGCGCGCCCGCAACCCGAAGCGCACAAAACCACGCGCCGTCATGGAGGGATAGGCGGGCGCGCCTTCAGGCAGATACCCCAGATGGGATTGCGCGGTGCGGCGATTGAGATGGCAGTCGAAATCCGCAATCAGCGCCTGTCCGGAATCCGGCTCCAGACAGCCCGCCAGCATGCGCATGGTCGTGGATTTGCCAGCGCCGTTCGGGCCGAGAAACGCAACCACTTCGCCCCGCTGGACCTGAAACGACACCTCGTCCACGGCCAGATGGCCGGCAAAGCGTTTGATCAGGCGATCGGCGCGGATCATGGGCGAAGTATCATCCCGGCGGCGGCGGAAAAGAACGCATCAGGAGTAGCTTACCTCAACGCCTGACACCAGTGTTCTACAAGGCTCCCATGACCAAAGCCTGAAGATTTCTGTGTTGAGACTGAGCGGGGAAAGGTGTCGACCGACGCGAGCCTCCAGACCCGGGGGGCTGGGGGGGCTGTGAATCCAGATCAGGTGGCTTTGTGTGCGCCAGTCGACAGCTTTAAAGTGCTGACGGGGTTAGGCTGCGCAAGGACGAAAATAAGGCGAGATTGCGGCGCACTGTGAAAACTTCGTAAGGTCCGGACTAAAGGGTAAGACAGAACAGACATGGCATTAACTCCCCTTCCCACGCCCCGCCCCCGCGATGAGCGGGTGATGTTTCATCGCATTGAACTGGACCAAATCCTGAAGGTTTACGGGATGATGGTGGCGGGTGGCGAATGGCGTGACTATGCGATCGACGGGCTGAAAGATCGCGCCGAATTCTCCATTTTCCGCAACGCCGCAGAAGTGCCGATCTACCGGATCGTGAAAACGCCGGCGGACGCTCGCAAACAAGGCGCCTGGAAAGTGGTGGCGGCTGGCGGCGCCATTCTCAAACGCGGCCATGAGCTGACCAATGTGCTCAAGGTCTTCGACAGCCAGCTGAAGAAACTGAGCTGGAGCGGGTCCTAAACACAAAAAACCCCGGAGCGGCTGCTCCGGGGTTTTTGCTGGAAAGGCGGTGTCGCCTATTCGCGGTTGCCCAGCATCATCAGGATGATCTGGAACATGTTGATGAAGGCGATGTAGAGGTTCAGCGCGCCGTAATAGGTCAACACGCTCAGGGACCGCTGATCGCCTTGTGCTTCCACATAGGTCAGCTTCAGAGACTGGGTCTGCCAGGCGACGACGCCAGCCATCAGGCCCAGAATCGCGAACTGGATGATCCACTGCAGGAACGAGCTTTCCATAAAGAACACGTTCAGCAGCGAAATCAGCACCACGCCAATGACGCCCATCACCAGGAAGCTGCCCAGCGGCTGCAGATTGGTCTTCGTGGTGTAGCCAAACAGCGAGAGGCCGAAAAAGGCCGCTGCGGTGATGACGAAGGCCTGGGCAATGGTGCCGAAGGTGACGTTGATGGACCCGGTGAGCGTCTCCGCCGTCATGCCCGAGGTCGCCATCAGAACCCAGATGCCAAGGCCGGTGCCGATCAGCGAGACGACAGCCCAGTAGAGGACCGCCGCGCCCAGGGGCGAGGGGTTGCGCATGAAGAACATGGAGCCGAACAACAGGACGATCGGGCCGAACTGCACAACAAAGCGCAGCGGGGAGCCGAAGACCAATGCGGTCACCGGATCCACGGTGCCGGCCACATAGGCAAGCACGGCGGAGAGCAGCAGGCCGAGGCCCATCTTGTTGTAAACGCCCAGCATGAAGCTGCGCAGGCCGGCATCCACAGAGGTGTCGAGCGTCTGTGCGCCGTAAGCAGGGTGCGAGAACTGGTTCATGATGTCCTTCTCAACCAGAAATGTTGTCGCGCGCGTTTGCGCCATCGCGTGTGAATATCGGAGTTTTGCGCGCGGGTTTCAAGAGAAACCGGACACAGACATGCGCGATTATCCCTTATTCTTAAAGGGATTTCATCCGAGATGCAGAGCGCCTGCTTGACGAGATTTCTCTTCCCATGCCCCCTGCGGTCATGTCGCTTCGTATTTTCGCCGCCTTGCCCTTGCCAGAACCCGTGCTTGATGAGGCCTGCGCCCAGATGACCGGCGTACCCGGCGCCAATTGGCGGCCGCGCGAAAACCTGCACATCACCCTCTCCTATTATGGCGAACTGGACGAGCCCGTCATCGAGGAGCTCGATCTCGCTCTGGGTAAGATAAAGCTGGCGCCGTTCGAGCTGCGTCTGCAGGGCGCAGGGCGGTTTGGCGGCGGCGATCCCAGCGCGCTTTGGTTGGGGGTTGAACCAAACCCGGCCCTGACCGATCTCGCCCGACGTTGCCGGAAAGCGGCTCTCTCGCTTGGGATCAAGATGGAGACGCGCGCCTATCTGCCCCATGTGACGTTGGCGTATCTGAACAAGGACGTGGAGCCGGGCCGCATTCAGCGCTTTGAGCAGAGGCTGGGCCTGTTCAAATCCGAACCCTTCACCGTGGACCGCTTCCATCTGTATTCCAGCTGGGCGCGCAAACCCCATACGCCCAATCTCTACCGGATCGAGACCGAGTATCCGCTGATCGCGTAGCCGCGCTTACAGGTTGGGCGCTTCAAGTCCGAGCCGGCTTGCCATCCGATCAGACGCCATGTCTTGACCGGCAGCCTTGCTGACACGTCAATCCACGCACGCCGCATGGCCGTCTGACACTTCAATCGCCTGAACGCCTTCGCCAAAAGCCGAAAAGAGCGAGCGTTCCACCCCGGTCATGAAGGCCTGCACCCCCAGATCGAGCACGGTTTCCGCCAGGCCTTCGCGGCGGGCGGCGTCCAGATGCGCGCAGGCTTCGTCAAAAATCAGCACCGGGCCACGCCCGGAGAGCCGACGGATCGCCGCGGCTTGCGCCAGGGCCAGCCCCAACACCATGGATTTCTGTTCGCCGGTCGAGCAATCGGACGCCGGCTGGTCCTTGGCGCGATGACGCGCTTCAAGCTCGGTGCGGTGCGGGCCGGTCAACGCCCGGCCCGCCGCGCTGTCGCGCGGACGCACCCGAGCCAATTCGGCCATGAACCAGTCTTCAGCCTCCCCCGCCTTCATCCCTTCGGCGAGCTGAGCTTCCACAGCGCCATCCAAAGCCAGATCCGCCTTCGGGAACTGGCTTTCAGGCCTTGTATCAATCTCCTCCTGAAGCCGCGCCAAAGCGTCCAGACGCGCCGCCGCCAGCGCGACGCCTGACGCGGCCATTTCCGCTTCCAACGCGTTGAGCCAGTCAGGGTCCGCCCGGCCGCCTTCGGCGATGCGGTCCAGAAGCCGCTGGCGCTCCTTCATGGATTTCTCATAAGCGCTGGCCGAGCTGGCGTGATCCGGCGCCGCCGCGAGCACCAGACGATCAAAAAAACGCAGGCGATCAGATCGCGCCCCGGCCCAGAGCCGGTCTTCGCGCGGCGTCAGCCACAGCATGGGGATCAGGCGCGCCAGCTCGGTCTGGGTCGCAGCGGCGCCGTCCAGCTTGGTCCGGCGGCGGCTCGGCTGGTTGGGGTCCGCGCCTGTGGCGAGGCTGACCGGGCCTTCGGGCGTGATCGCCTCGGCATAGACCGCCCAGAGCGGATCAACGCCTTCTGACGTGCGACGACGCACGGCGTCCGCGCCCGCAGCGCGCAGACCGCGCCCCGGCCCCAGAAACGAGACCGCTTCGACCAGATTGGTCTTGCCCGACCCGTTCTCGCCAAACAGGGCGACCGGGCGCGCATCTAGCGTCAGATCAAGCCGGGCGTAATTGCGAAATCCGGTGAGCTTGAGCCGCGTAACGGCAGGCCCACCGGAATCAGGGCCGCTTAAGGTCACACCCGCAGCGGCATCAGCACATATTCCGCATCGGCATCGCCTGAATCAGTGACGCGGGTCGGTGAGCCGGAATCCGCAAGTTCGAAGATCACTTCATCGCCTTCGATCTGACTGGCCACGTCCAGCAGATAACGGGCGTTGAAACCGATCGTCATCTCGTCAGAGCTGTAATCAGCCACCAGTTCTTCATTGGCGGCGCCGCTTTCCGGATTGTTCACGGTGAGCGTGACCTGGCCCGGCGCGAGCGAGAGTTTCACAGACCGCGACTTTTCCTGGCTGATCGTCGCCACACGATCCACGGCCTGGGCGAAAGGCGCGCGGTCGATGCGCATGATCTTGTCATTGCCGCGCGGGATCACTCGCTCATAGTCAGGGAAAGTGCCGTCGATCAGTTTCGAGGTCAGCACCGCGGCGCCCAGCTGGAAGCGGATTTTGCCGTCCGACACCGACACATCCACATCACCGTCGAGATCTTCGAGCAGACGGCGCAATTCCTGGATCGGCTTTCGCGGCACGATCACGGCCGGCATGCCCTGAGCGCCGTCCGGCAGATCGGTTTCCGCCAACGCCAGACGATGGCCGTCCGTGGCGACCGCGCGCAGGGTCTTGCGACCTTCGCGCTCTGCGGCGTGCAGATGGATCCCGTTGAGATAATAGCGCGTTTCTTCGGTCGAAATGGCGAAGCGCGTCTTGTCGATCAGACGGGCGATCTCACTGGCGGGCGCAGTGAAACTGACCGCCAGATCCTCGCTCGGCATCACCGGGAAGTCGCCTGGCGGCAGGATTGGCAGGTTGAAGCGCGACCGTCCCGCCGACAGCAAGATGCGCGGATCATCGCCGCCCAGCTCCAACGTCACCTGGCTGCCTTCAGGCAGCTTGCGGGCAATCTCATACAGCGTGTGCGCCGGCGCCGTGATCAAGCCTTCTCGCTCCACCTGCGCTTCTGCTTCCTCCACAATCTCCATATCGAGATCGGTGGCGGTGAACCGTGCAAACCCGTCAGACGCGTTGATCAAAACGTTGGACAGGATCGGAATGGTGTTGCGGCGCTCAACGACGGCCTGAACATGGCCGAGGGCCTTGAGCAGGATCGCGCGCTCGATGGTGAGCTTCATATGTCGCCTCGAACAGAAAATTCAAAAGAGATGGCGAGAATCGCCTGATTTGGGTGCAGCACAATAGCCTAAAAAAAACGACCGCAAGAAGGGGTCTCGCGGTCGTTTTTTCAATCGGACTGCTTAACCGCGCAAGCGTCGCCGCAGCGCCTCGACATCTTCGGCCAGAACCGCGTCCGATGCGAGGGTCTCGGTGATCTTGTTCACCGCATGAATGACGGTGGAATGGTCACGCCCGCCAAAGCGCCGACCAATGTCGGGCAGGGACCGGGTGGTCATGGTTTTCGCCAGATACATGGCAATATGGCGCGGGCGGACCACCGCCTTGGTGCGACGCTTGGAGATCAGGTCATCCACTGTGATGGAGAAATAACTCGCCGCCGTTTTCTGGATGTCATCCACCGTGATGCGGCGCTCGGCCTTCACCGGCAGTTCCCCCAACGCGTCCTCCACTGTCTCCATGGTGACGGGACGGTTCATGTATGCGGTGCGCACGATGATGTTGTTCAGAACGCCTTCCAGCTCACGCGCCGAGCTGGTGACCCGCGCGGCGAGGAAATCGCGCACCGTCTCGGGCACGTCCAGATCCGGACAATGATTGCGCGCCTGGGCGATCTTGCAATCAAGGATCTTGCGGCGCAGATCGAGATCAGGGCCCTGCAGCTGACAATTGAAACCGCCCGCCAGGATGTTGCGCAGCCGATCATCGGACACGCTGAGCTTGGATGGCGCGCAGTGAGAGGCGAGCACCACCTGCTTTTCCGCACTGATCAGGGAAGTCACCGTCTGCAGGAACTCGTCTTCTGTGCGCGGTTTGCCGCAAATGAAGTGGACATCGTCGATCAGCAGCATGTCGCAATCGCGGACCAGATCCTTGAAGGGCTGGACGTCACGGGCGCGCAGGGCGGACTGGAACCCGTTGAGGAATTCTTCCGCGGTCAGATAGAGCACTTTCTTGCGCTTGCCGCTCAAAGAGGCCGCGTGCGCAATGGCGGCCAGAAGGTGGGATTTGCCCACCCCGTAATCGCCATGGAAAAAGACCGGGTTGAAGGGCGGCGCCTCTGCGCTGGCCACAGCGCGTGCAGCCGTCGCCGCCATCATGTTGGCCGACCCCACCATGAAGGTGTCAAAGGTAAAGCGCGCTTCGCGTTTGGCGTCGCTCTCCTCAATCGTATCCTCCACAAGCGGCAGAGCCGCCGTGTCCGACACGCCGCTCGCCGACAAAGCGGCGACGCTGACCGTATGCGATTTTTGAGACGCGAGCGATTTCTCCGTGCAAATCAGAATATCGCACGCATGCTCGGCCACGTTCGCCCACAAGGCGCGCAAACGCATGCCCACATTGTCTTCCACCCAGGAACGCCCGAATTCATTGGGACAGATCACGCAAACGCGTCCCGCAGCATCCAGCTCCACCCGAAGACGCGCGATCTCGGCCGCATAGACCAGATCCCCGCATTCCTCACGCAGGCGGGCGCGTACAGCGCGCCAGACGGCGACGATCGAGCTGGAATCCATCATGGCCGCACCATCACGTCGCGCCGTCGCATCTTGAGAATACCCCATATGCCCCAACCTTCATTCCACTCTGCGCGCCCTGGTAATCCCATGGTCACGGCTTTAATTTTGAACGCAGCTCTCCCGCACCGAGCACGCGTCAATCTGCGCTCAGCGACCAGCCTTTGGTCCGTGTGGGGACAACTCCGTCGAGGCCCTCAGGTTACCGTCACGAGCGAGCGAATCAACATGATTAACCCACGCATTTTCCGGATTCCGCGCTTGACAGGTTGATTCCTAAAGCAGGTCGGGCGTTTGGCGATCTGAAAAAAATTTCGCTGTTTTCAGGGCTTGCGTCCCGGCGATTTGATGATCTAGCGGCACCAGTAGAGAGGCGCGGAATACAGGAATTACCTTGCTGAAAAATATATACTTTTAAACTTGTATCAATATGAAGCAGAACAAAAAAGAACGCCCGCGCATTGCTGCGCGGGCGTTCTTTTTATTCCGTGTATGGAGCAGCGCTTACGAGGCGGCCATGGACTTCACGCGGGCCGACAGGCGCGACACCTTGCGTGCGCCGGTGTTCTTGTGGATGACGCCTTTGCTGACCGCTTTCATGAGTTCGGACTCAGCGGTGCGCAGAGCTGCGCGGGCCTGATCCTGATCGCCAGCGGCGATGGCCAGGTCGAGCTTCTTCACATAGGTCCGCATGCGCGTGCGGCGGGCTTTGTTCAGAGCGGTGCGGCGCTCAATCTTGCGCGCCATTTTCTTGGCGGAGGACGTGTTCGCCATAAGATCTCCAGATCCGTATGATCAAGGGCGCCTGGCCAGAGCCGGCCGCCGGGTAAAACTATGAGGCGCGGCGTATACCGGTCCCCGCAGGTGCGGTCAACAGGTATACGCCAAAATTCATCACCGGTGCTTGAAATGCGCAGCGCGCTTGTCAGCAAACGCAGCCATGCCTTCGGTCTGGTCTTCGGTGGCGAACTGGGACTGGAACACCCGACGTTCAAAGCGCACGCCTTCGGCCAGACCCATCTCGAACGCCGTGTTGACGGCCTCTTTGGTCATCATGGCGATGGGCAGGGATTTGGATGCGATCATGGTGGCCGCCTCCATCGTCACATCCAGCAGCTCTTCAGCCGGCACGACGCGGCTGACCAGCCCCGCACGCTCGGCTTCCTTGGCGGGCATCATACGGCCCGTCAGGCACATATCCATGGCCTTGGCCTTGCCCACGGCGCGCGGCAGACGCTGGGTGCCGCCTGCGCCCGGCATGACGCCAAGATTGATCTCGGGCTGGCCGAACTTGGCGGTTTCAGAGGCGATGATGAAATCGCACATCATGGCGATCTCGCAGCCCCCGCCCAGCGCATAGCCGGACACAGCTGCAATGATCGGTTTTCTGAAACGCGCCACGCTCTCCCACGATTCTGCGAAGGGGTCGTGCTTGTACAGGGAGATGAAATCTTTCTCCTGCAGCTCTTTGATGTCGGCGCCTGCGGCGAACGCCTTGGCCGAGCCGGTCAGGATCACGCAACCGATGTCCTCATCGCGCTCAAACGCAGCCAGCGCATCCTTGAGCTCATTGGTCAGCTCATCGCACAGCGCGTTCAGGGCGGACGGACGGTCCAGGGTGACAACGCCCACCCGGCCTTCGGTTTTCACTTGGATCGTATTGTAGGCCATGCGGCCCTCCGATGCAGTTACGCGCCAACTGACGCGGGAAAAGCGGCAAAACGGGCGCCCTCTTAGCGGAAGCGAAGGCGCGGGTCACCCCCGCGCCGTCATCCGCTTACTGGATTTGCCAGACACCATATCCCAGATTGCGCAGCACTTCCGCCAGCCCTTCCGGGCCCGGCAAATGCCCGACACCCACAGCGATCATCACATCTTCATCGCCCATCATGATCTGGTCGATCTGCTCGCCCCAGTCGTAATTCCGGTTCACGATCAGGGTTTGATACATTTCTGGCGAGTCTGACTTCATGCGGTCATTGATCATGTGATCAATGGTCTCGATATCCCCGACTTCCCAGGCCATGGCCAGCTCATCGAGCAAATATGGCTCTTCGACAGATTGCTTGAGCGAGCTCTCAAGATCACGCAGCTGAACAGCTTGCGGCAGGCCTGACAGAAAGCCGAGCTGCTGCTCCGCCGTTTCGAAATACCGCACATCATCGGTGATCGGCTCGATCATGGCCTGAAGCGCAACTTCAACGCCGTATTGTGGATCATAGCCCTGAGCCATCGCCATGGCGGACGCCAGGGACACGCTCGCGAGCCAGGGCTGCAAAGGGTCCAGCGACGCCATCATGGCTTCCGGCGATACGCCCATTCGCTGGGCGAGCGTAGCCAGATTGGCCTTGGCCTCATCACTCATCATGGATGACAGCGTCTGGCCTTGAGGATTCAAACCCAATTGCGGGACCAGCGCCTGCATCTGGGCCTGCGCTTCAGCGCTGTGCACATCCGCTTCGAACCAGACCTGGTCCACGCTTGCCAAGAGCTCTTCGAAATAGGCGGTGCTCCATTGCGTTTCAGGCTTCAGCAGGTGAATTGTGCCGATGATGTAGGCGACATTGTCTTCGTCTTCGAGCATCCAGATGCTCGGCCCGAGCTCGGCCTCTTCCACGTCCATGGTTTGAGCAACCGCTGGCGTGGCGAACACAGTCAGGGCCAGAAGAGCCCAAAGTATACGGTCGAGCATAAAGCGCCTCTCATTCATTCAGATCGCACTCAAAAGGGATAAACGCCCGGGGACGGGGTTCAACCCAAACCGGCAAGGTTAACGAAAGTTCATGTTGAGAACGCAGCGCGCTAGCGCTGGCATGACGGACAAAAAAAGCTCGACCGACCCGACTGGACAATCCGTTCGACCCGACTGTCTTCACAGCGATGACAGGGCTCGCCTTCGCGGCCGTAAACATCAAATCGGTGCTGGAAATACCCCATGGCGCCGTCCGCCCCGGCATAGTCGCGCAAGGTGGAGCCGCCCGCCTCAATGGCTTCAGAGATGACATCGCGCACCGCCGGAGCCAGCCGTGCGGCGCGAGCGCCGGGAATTGAGTTGCACAGCCGCCTGGGGCTGATCTTCGCCCGCCACAACGCCTCACACACATAGATATTGCCCAGGCCCGCCACCACACGCTGATCCAGAAGCCCCGCCTTGACCGGGCTGCGTCGCGACTTGAAGGCCTCGTTGAGCCGGTCTTCGGAAAACCCGTTCGACAACGGTTCCGGACCCAGATCCTTCAAATAGGGCTGGGCGTCTTCCTGATCGGTTTCATACAGCGTCATGAAGCCAAATCGGCGCGGATCATTATAGGTGACGGTCACCCCGCCCTCGATGTGAAACACCACATGGTCATGGGCTGGATTGGCGGCGGGCGCGTAGACAAAATCGCCCGGCTGTTGGCTCAGATCATCGGCTGTGACCGAGAACCGACCCGACATCCCCAGATGCATCAGCAAGGTCTCGCCTGACCCCAGTCGCGCCAGCAGATATTTCGAGCGCCGGTCCAGCCGCTCGACCACCGTTCCGGTCAGGCGTTCTGCAAAGCGGTCAGGAAACGCAAACCGCAAATCCGGGCGACGCGCCTCAGCCCGCACAATGCGGCGACCTTCCATCGCGGGGGTCAGGCCGCGCCGCACCGTCTCGACTTCAGGCAATTCCGGCATCACACTATCCTGCACAGACAATCCTCGGGGGGAGGACATAGGCCATGAGCCCAATACGCGCGAGCCTTGTGCCTGTAGACGCCGCGAAACAAACCGTCATGGCGGCGCTTCACGCGCTGGCCCGCCGCCGGGCGTCCATTGACGCCCCTGTTGATTATGTCCGGCGCGTCGCCCACCCTTGGACAGATGATCTGGCGTTTGAGCTGGCGCTGCAGATTGACGCCAGACCGCGCGGTGACGCCCCGCATCCCGTCCAGGAAATCTCCACGGCCTTTCGGCAGGTAGTCCGTGACGCTCCAGACATGCAGGTGCGGCTTTTTCAGGGCCCGCCGCACGCTGTCAGCTGGCGCATTTACGCCGCGGACGACAGCGCCTTGCTCGAGCAACCCGTCATCATCCGCTGTCCGTGGCGCGGAACCTGGCCGTATCTGAGCCGGGCCTGTGATGATCTGGCCCAGACACGCGCCGGGCTTCGCGTGCTGGCGACCCAGGCGGACCCTGACAGAGATGTGGACGGCATGACGCTCGCCACGGCTTGCGCGTACAGGATGTCAGCGTTCGCCCCGCCGCGCGAACCTGTGTTTCTGGCGTTTTACGCGCCCGACGGCGCTTGGCGCAGTCAGGCGGGTTTTTCGCTTTACAGCTACCAAACCGGCGAGCGGACCCTGACGCCGCTGGCATCAGATTGAGGCGAAACGGCGCGGCATCCCGGACTGGCGTTCCGCGCCTGCGCGCACTAGCTTGCCCGTTATGACCCAGACCTCTGATCACGACACGGTTTCCTTTGGCTTCCGCGACGTAGCTCGCCCTGAAAAGCAGGGCCTAGTCCGCAACGTGTTTGACCGCTCGGCGCGCAAATACGACCTGATGAATGATCTGATGAGCCTGGGGGTTCACCGGGTCTGGAAAGACATCACCGTCACCAAGGCGGGACCGCGCCCTGGAGCCCGGCTCATCGATGTGGCGGGCGGCACGGGTGATATCGCCCGCGCCTGGCTCGATCGCGCGGACGCTCTGACCGAACGCCGCGGCTCGAACCAGTACGCTGAAGCCGTCGTTGCCGACATCAACGAGCAGATGTTGCTGGCCGGCCTGAAACGCGGCGAGCGCGTCCGGCTCGACTGGTGCACGGCGAACGCCGAATGCCTGCCCTTTGAAAGCGGCGTCGCGGACGCCGTGACCATCGGCTTTGGCATTCGCAACGTCACCGACCGGATCCAGGCGCTGAAAGACATGCGCCGCGTGCTCAAACCCGGCGGTCGCTTTGTCTGTCTGGAATTCTCTCGCCCCACGACGCGCCCGCTGGAAAAGCTTTATGACGCCTGGTCTTTCGGCGCGATCCCGCAGATCGGCGAATGGATCGCCAAAGATCGCGACAGCTATCAATACCTCGTCGAATCCATCCGCAAATTCCCCCATCAGAGCGCCTTCGCCGCCGAGCTGGAAGAGGCCGGTTTTGCGCGCGTCAGCGTGACCAACCTGTCTGGCGGCATCGCCGCCATCCATATGGGCTGGAAGGTCTAGGCGAACCCCCCGTCATTTTTTCACGCCTGTGTCGAAGCGCAGGGTGTTGAAACGTCCTAAGATGGTCCCTGTGAGATGCGCAGGGTGAGCCATCAAGGACGAAACCATGCAATTTGCCTTATTGATCTATGAGACAGCGGACGACTTCACCTGTCGCCGCGGACCTGACGCGGCGGCCTATTGGTCCAGCTGGTCGGCGTATTCAGGCGCCTTGAAAGCCCACACAACAGGCGGCGCCTGCCTGAAAACCCCGGATACCGGCGTCGTGTTGCGACAGACGCAGTCCGGGCGGCAGGTCCAGGATGGCCCCTATGCCGAAACCAAGGAACAACTGGGCGGGGTCATTCTGTTTGAAGCGAACACGCTGGACGATGCGCTGGAATGGGCGGAGCGTTGTCCAGCCGCCCAGCATGGCGCCGTTGAAGTGCGCCCGGTTCAGCCCATGAGTGAAATTGCGGAGATGTCGTCATGAAATACGCCCTTCTGATCTATGGCGCAGAGAAGAACTGGAACGCCCTGAGCGAAGCTGAGCAGATGGCGGTCTTTCAAAAGCACGGCGCATATTCCGAGGCGCTGGTCCAAGCGGGTCTGATGGTGTCGGGCGAGCCGCTGGACGTGGCCGCCACCGCCAGACGCGTCACAGATGACGGGGTTCAGGACGGCCCCTATGCCGACACCAAGGAGCAATTGGGCGGCTTTTATGTGATCGAGGCGGACAGCTTTGAGACGGCGCTGGACTGGGCGGGCAAGTGCCCGCGCCTGCCCGGCGACCAGATCGAGGTGAGGCCTGTGCCCGACTATGGCGACGCCTGACCCTGAGACCGACGAGACGCGCGCGACGGCCGAGGACGTCGCGCGCCATTCTTATGGCCGCTTGGTGGCGAGCCTGGCCCGACGCTGGGGCGATCTGACCAGCGCCGAGGACGCCTTGGCGGACGCGTTCGAGCGCGCCCTGAAGGCCTGGCCGCAATCCGGCCTGCCCGACCAGCCTGAAGCCTGGCTTCTGAAAACCGCGCATCGGCGCCTGATCGACGAGACGCGTCAGTCCGGCGTGCGGGCGCGCGCCGAACCGGACATTGAGCGCCTGCTGGAGGATCTGTCCCGGACTGCGGATCACAATGCCCTTCCCGATGACAGGCTGGGCCTGATGCTGGCCTGCGCGCATCCAGATCTTGATCCAGCGCTACATACGCCGCTCATGCTTCAGGCCGTGCTGGGTCTGGACGCGGCCCGGATCGGCGCCGCGTTTCTGGTCAGTCCCGCCGCAATGGGTCAGCGCCTGTCGCGCGGCAAGGCGAGGCTGCGGGAGCGGGGCGCCCGGTTTGAAAAGCCTGGCACGGATCAGCTCAGCACGCGCATCACGCCCCTGCTAAACGCCATCTATGCCGCCTATGGCACAGGCTGGGACGAAATCGGCGCGAGCGAGAGCCGTGTGCGCGGGCTGGCCGAAGAAGCGCTGTATCTGAGCGGGGTGTTGACTGAACTGGCGCCCGACATCGCCGAGGTTTGGGGGCTTTACGCCCTGATCCGTCATTGCGAGGCGCGCACCCCGGCGCGGCGCAACAGGGCCGGAGGGTTCGTGCCTCTCTCTGATCAGGACCCGGCTCTATGGTGCGAAGAGTCCATCCACAGCGCAGAAGCCGCTTTGCACCGGGCCCTCAAGCTCGCCGCGCCCGGGCGCTACGCCCTGGAAGCCTCGATCCAGTCCGTCCACGCCGAACGGCGTGTGACAGGGGCGACGAACTGGCTGGCGGCGGCGGCGCTCTATGACGGATTGATCCGCCAGACACCCGGCTTGGGCGCCCTGACGGCGCGCGCCTGCGCCTATGGCGAAGCGTTCGGCGCCGAGCACGCACTCAGCCTGCTCGGCGAAATCAGCGATCAGGCAACCGACTATCAGCCCTTCTGGGCAGCGCAGGGGCACTGGCTGGCGCAAGCCAGGCGCGGACAGGACGCGAGGGAAGCCTATGAGCGCGCCATGGCGCTGAGCACGGATCCCGCCGTGCGCACCTATCTGAGTGAACGCGTCCAAGCACTATGACGCAGCCGCCAAGGCGCCGCGCCCCCTCGCCAAACCCGCTGCATCGCCCTAAACCTCACATCCGTGTTTGGTACGCTCTCAAACTTCCTCCGCCTGACGCGCGCCGCCTGGACCCTGGCCCGTCATGACGCGATTTTTCCGGCTGAATACCAGTCGGCGTTTCCCGCGCCGGCAAGGGTGCTGGGTAAATTCGCGCGCCTGATCGCCATTCGCGACCGCGCCAAAAACCCCGGCGAGCGTCTGGCCCATGCGCTCGAAAAACTGGGCCCCTCCTATGTGAAATTCGGTCAGGTGCTGGCCACACGCGCCGATGTGATCGGGGCGGACTTCGCGCGCGGTCTGTCGCGGTTGCAGGACCGGATGGAGCCGTTTGGTCTGGAGCAGGCGCGGGCCACGGTGGAAGCTGAGTTCGGCAAACCCGTTGACGCGCTGTTTTCAGACTTCGGTGAGCCTGTCGCCGCCGCCTCCATCGCGCAGGTGCATCGAGCGACAACGCTTGATGGCCGCGACGTCGCGGTGAAGATCCTGCGCCCGGACGTGTCCGAGCGCATCAAGCGCGACATCGCGGCCATGCGGCTGGGCTCCAAACTCGCTGAAGGGCTGTTTCCCGCCTCCAAGCGCATGGAGCCGCGCGCTTTTGTGGAAACGGTGGCGCGCTCTTTGGTGCTGGAGTTGGATCTGCGCCTTGAAGCTGCCTCCGCCAATGAGCTGAGCGAAGCGGCGGTCGCGGCGCAGAATTTCTTCATCCCCGAAGTCATCTGGCCGCTGACCGCCAAGAAAGTCCTGACCACCCAATGGATTGACGCCATTCCGCTGACCGACATGGACGCGGTGCGCGCGGCGGGCGTGGACACGGTGAAGCTGGCGGGCGATCTCACCGACGCTTTCCTGTCGACCGCGCTGGAGCAGGGCGTGTTTCACGCCGATCTTCATGCGGGCAATCTGTTTGTGACCCAGCAAGGCCTTCTGTGGGCGGTGGATTTTGGCATTATCGGACGGCTGGGGCGCGGTGAGCGGCGCTATCTGGCGCGGATTCTCCACGGCTTCCTGACTCGCGATTACGACAGCGCGGCGCAAGCGCATTTTGACGCGGGCTATGTGCCCGAACATCATTCACGCGATGATTTCGCGAGCGCCCTGCGCGCCGTGGCCGAGCCCATTTTCGGCAAGAGCGCCGGCGAAACGCCCATGAGCCGGGTGCTTATGCAGCTCTTTGAAGTTACTGACCTTTATGACATGCACCTTCAGCCTCAGCTTGTGCTGCTGCAAAAGACCATGGTGCAGGCCGAGGGCGTCTGCCGGCTTCTGACCGATGATCATAATATGTGGCAGGCGTCCGGCCCCGCGGTGGAACGCTTCATGCGCCGCGAGCTCGGGCCGCAGGGCCGCATCGAAGATCTGATAGAGTCCTTTGATCGCGCCAGGACCATCCTCAAACGCCTGCCCGACACGCTGGATGAGTTGACCGAGACCGCCAAAGTCCTGCGTGAACGCGAACAGCCGCAAGCCGCCAGCTCACGCTGGTTGATCGCCGGGCTGGGCGTGCTGGCAGGCGCGTCCACCGCCGTCGCAGTGGTGCTGGCGGTAATGTGATCTCACATGGCTTGAAAGTAAGCACGCCCGTGCTTATAATTGAGATAAGAGGTGAGCCATGACCGTATCTGTCAAACTGACCAAGCAAGGCAATTCCACGGGCGTGCGCCTGCCCAAGGATGTGCTGGAGGCTGCAGGCTTACAGCGCGGGGATGAAGTGACGCTGGATGTGGCCAACGGACGGGTCACTCTGACCAAAGCGGGCGCGCCCTATAACGCCGCCATGTCCGCCTATGAAGAATGCCGGGCACGGTATGCCAAGACGCTTCACGATTTATCCAAATGAGTCGCGCTTTTGTCCTGCCGCCACTGGACGCGGTCATGGACGCTTATCATCGGGAAATGGCGATCACCGGTGGCGCAAAGGGTCTGCGTAATGAGCAAGGTCTGCTCTCCGCGCTGGACCGGGCGTCCAACAAACTCGCCTATCACGATCCGGCGCCGGATATTCACGACCTTGCAGCCGCGCTTGCTTTCGGCATCGCGCGGAACCATCCCTTTGTGGACGGCAACAAACGCATGGCGTTCATTGTATCTTTCGTGACCTTGCGCATGAATGGATGGTATCTGGACGCCCCCGAACAAAAGGCCACGCAAACCGTGCTGGCTCTGGCGGAAGGGGTGGCGGATGAAGCCGCATACGCAGACTGGCTCAGGCAATGGTCCTATCAGGCATGACACGCATTCTTCTGATCATTGGCGGCGGCATCGCAGCCTATAAATCGCTCGAGCTGATCCGCGAGCTGGCGCGGCGCTCGATCCAGACGCGCGCCATCCTGACCGAGGCCGGCAAGCAGTTCGTCACTCCGATGAGCGTAGGCGCGCTGACCGGCGACAAAGTCTATAGCGATCTCTTCTCTCTGACGGACGAAGCGGAGATGGGCCATATCGAGCTGTCGCGCTCGGCCGATCTTGTGGTCGTTTGCCCCGCCACCGCCAATCTGATGGCCAAAGCCGCCAACGGGCTAGCCGATGATCTGGCCACCACCACGCTTCTGGCCACCGACAAGGCCGTTTTAATGGCCCCGGCGATGAATGTGCGCATGTGGACCCATCCCGCTACACAGGCCAACATCAAAACCCTGCGCAGTTACGGCACGACCGTCCTGGAGCCCGATGAAGGCGAGATGGCCTGCGGCGAGTTTGGCCCCGGACGCCTGCCCGAACCGGTGCGGATCGCCGACGCCGTCCAAACCGCGCTGAACTCATGAAGGCCATCGTCACCGCCGGCCCGACGCTGGAGCCGATTGATCCGGTCCGCTTTCTCTCCAATCGCTCGTCCGGGCGGCAAGGCTACGCCATCGCTGAAGCCTTGCGCGATCTGGGCGTCGACGTGGTGCTGGTTTCCGGTCCCGTGGCGCTCAATGACCCTGAAGGCCTGAAGACCGTGCGCATCGAAACCGCCCGCGAAATGCTGGCGGCTGTGAACGCTCATCTACCTGCCGATGTCTTCATCTCGGTCGCCGCGGTGGCGGACTGGCGCCCGGCGGAGTCCGCCGACAAGAAGCTCAAGCTCGACAAGGGCGCACTGGCGAGCCTGCCGCTGGCCGAGAATCCCGACATCCTGAAGACGATTTCCCACTATGGCCCGGACAAACGCCCGCGCCTGGTGGTGGGCTTCGCCGCCGAAACGCATGACGTCCTCGCACACGCCCGCGCCAAACGACTGCGCAAAGGGTGCGACTGGATCGTCGCCAATGACGTGTCAGGCGATGTGATGGGCGGTGCGGAAAACGCCGCGCTCCTGATTACCCCAGAGGAGGAGGCGCCCTTCGCCCGAGCGGCCAAGTCGGCGCTGGCCCGCAAACTGGCTGAGAGAATTTTTTCAGCTATTACAAAGGCTTCAGACTGAGTTTGAAATCGACCCCTTCAGATTGTTAGGGTCGGGGCGTTTAGCAAACTCAGGACCTGATATGAAAACCGCACTGACCGCCCTCGCCCTTGCCGGATTCAGCGCCGCCGCCGCACAGGCGCAGTGTTACTCGATCTATCCGCAAGGCTCCGGCCAGCAGCCCGCTCCGATGGCCGGCTACACCGTGACCGAAGCCGCCGATCTGGACGGCTTGATGGACCCGCCGCCGCTGGCGGAGGGCGCGAGCGCCATCGCATGCGAGCGTGACAGCATTGTGCCTCGACCCAATGATTTCGAGCTGGTGCGCTATCATTCCACGCCGCTTCTCATCTCCAAAGGTGAGGGCGAAGACACCCAGATGCTGCTTCTAGGGTTTCAGCCCGCCATGGAAGACGAAACCGGCGAAATGACCGAGCCGCAATACCGGGTCCAGATGGCTCAGGGCGGACTCAATGATGATGAGCGCACTGGCATTATCGGCGCCCTTGAAGGCTTTGCCGAAAGCGAGCAAGCGCTCGATGCCTTTCTGAGCGCTCAGGCCGAACAAGACAGCTGACTTCAGGCCTCCCGCGCTCACGCCGGCGCGCGGACAACGTGAGCGCGGCTGTGCCTGAAGACTATGTTTGATACCGCTGATAATCCTCTCTAGGGTCGCGAAAACCATGTCAGAGGGGATATGAGATGAAAGCTGTCCTAGCCGTCGCACTGGCGCTCGCCGCATCGCCTCAAGCCCTTGCGGACTGTTCTGCCGTCAACACCGCCCAACCATCTGATGCACCCGTCCTTCTGGAGGGGTTTGACCTCATTGCAGCCTCGAGTCAGCCAGGTCTCATGGCGCGACCAGATATGCCTGAAGGCGCCGACGCCATGGTTTGCTATCGCGAGAGCATCGTGCCCGAGCCCAATGATTTTGAGTTGGTGCGATATCACGAGATTCCATTGATGATCCGCCTGGACAAGGATGGGCGCCCGCCTGCCTTGCTCATCATGGCGTTCAGGCCCGAGCAAGAGACCGCCGATGGTGAGATCATTCAGTCCCAATACATTGCCCAATTGCCACAAGGGGAAGTGACACAGGCTGAAGCAGACGCCATTAACGCATCCATGGCCTCCATCGTGCAGCGCGAAGCCGCGCTTCTCGAGGAAATGGCCCAGCAAGGCCAGGTTCTGGACTAAAGTTTTTGCAAGGCGCGTCGTCATGAAGCTGAATGTCAAAACGCTCGAGCATTTTGAAGGGCTGGACTTACCCGCCTACCAGACCTCAGGCTCTGCGGGTCTCGACCTGCCCGCCGCTGTGCCCGCCGATACGCCTGTGGTGATCGAGCCGGGAGCGTGGAAGCTTATCCCCACCGGCATCTGCATCGCCTTGCCAGAAGGCTATGAAGCCCAGATCCGGCCCCGGTCCGGCCTGGCCGCCAAAAAGGGCATTTCCTGCGTCAACACGCCAGGTACGGTAGACGCTGATTATCGCGGTGAGTTGCACGTCAATCTGATCAATCACGGCAAGGAGCCGTTCGTCGTTCAACGTGGCGAGCGCATCGCGCAAATGGTCATCGGCCAGTTCACCCAGATCCGCTGGAACCCGGTCGAGGCGCTGGATGACACCGAACGCGGCGCCGGCGGGTTCGGCTCAACCGGCGTCTAGACACCCAGCTTTTTCGCCAGCGAGCCGAGCCTTGCGCGTTGCAAGGCCAGCCCGAAACGCGGCGCGCTGAGCCCCAGCCGGTGCGCCGCGCCCCTTACGGCCGCTGTCGCCGCATCGGGTGCGAGCCCCAGACGACTGGCGATAAACTCACCCGACGGCCGCGCATAAAGCCCCAGCGGTTTCAGTGTCGCGCGCGGGAAATCTTTCATGTTTTCCGTCAGGATCACCCGCGCCTGCCCGGCGGCGGCGGCCTGCATCACATGGGCGTCGTCCGGATCGGGCAGCTTACCGGTCACCTTGATCAAAGCCGCCTGTTCGGTTGGGACCATCGCTTCAGGCCAGGCATGCTCAAACGCCATCACCAGGCGCGCCGCCTCGCCGGGGCCGTCTCGGTCGGGCTTGCCATCGACAATCCGGGCATGGGCGTGACCGGTCTCAAACAGTACTTTTTCTGACCAGCGCGGATAGAAAAACCCGGCCTCCGCCAGCGTCAGGACCAGATGCCGCCGCACCGCACTGGCGAGCACACAGGCGTCCAGAAACACCGCTGGCCGGTCAAATTCTTCGGGAAGAGCGACTGGGTCGGGCGCCGCGATCACCGGAGCATCTGAACTGGACGGCGCCAGATGCGGCCCATCGAGCTCCGCCAGCTCTTTCAGGGCCTGCGCCCGAACCCGGCGGCGCTGTTCTGAGAGCCTGTTGACGCTGCGCTCATCCAGCGCCCCGGCGAACTCGCCTTGCGCCGCCAGCTGGTTCAGGCCCCAGGCGTCCACGCCCAGCGCACGCTGAGCCGCCTCGGGCGTCATCCGCCAATCCCCAGCGGGGCGGGATCACAGAAAGCTTTGACATCAAACAGGCGCTGATCGGTGATGATGTCGGTCGGTTTGAGCGGGCGCGACAACTCCAGCCCCTCCAGAGAGCGCGCGCGAGAGAGCGCGACATATGCCTGCCCATGCGCAAAAAAGCGTCGGGAGACATCCAGATAGACCTTATCGAGCGTCAAACCCTGCGCCTTGTGAATGGTCATCGCCCAGGCCAGTCTGAGCGGATATTGCACGTAGGAGCCAATGGTTTCACGCTTGAGCTTGCTGGACTGACCATCGGCGGCGTAGCGGATGCGCTCCCAGCTCACAGGCTCGATCGTCACGACCTGATCATTCACGTGAACCTTCACGCCATCAGACGAAAAGCCTAGCACTTCACCGATGGAGCCGTTCACATAACGCCCGCCGGGATCATTGCGGATCATCATCACCCGCGCGCCGACCTTCAGAACCAGCGGGTCGTCAGTGGGGAAGAGCCGCGGATCAAACTCGCCCTCCACCTTGCCCGAAAAGCCGCGCGGCTCGCCGCGCAGGCCTTCCAGTCGGGCCTGATTTATGGAGGATGCGGCCTGGTTGGTCGGGGTCAGCACCACATGGGTGCCAGAGGCTTCAAGCCCGATCCGGCCCGTCACGCGGGCGTTGAGAATCTCCGCCAGATCATCGGTCAATTCACCGTCCCGCACGGCGTTGAGCACTTCGACGAATTCAGGATCGGCCTGACGGTGAACCTCGGTCAGCTCCACCATGGTGAAGCCGGCGTCGCGGAAAGCGGGCGCGTGAAAGAAGAACGGCCCGCCATAGGTGTCTTCCAGAAACGCGCCTTCCTCGCCCTGCGCGATCGGCGGCAATTGCGCCAGATCGCCCACCAGGATGATGCGCACCCCGCCGAAAGGCTCGGCGCTGTCACGATTAAGACGCAGAGAGAAATCCACCGCCTGCATCATGTCTGAACGGACCATGGAGATCTCGTCGATCACCAGAGTGGTCAGCGCTTTCACCGTGCGCGCATTGCGCAGGCGGCGAATATCGCCCGGCGTGATCAGGCGTGGCGGCAGGCGGAAAAAGCTGTGAAGGGTCTGTCCGCCTGCATTCATCGCCGCAACGCCCGTCGGCGCCACCACGGCGGCTTGCGGACCAAGGCGTTGCAGAATGGCGCGCGTGACCGTGGTCTTACCCGTGCCGGCTCGGCCCGTCAGAAACAAATGAGCGCCGCCATTGATGGCGTAGTCCACCACCGCTTGCTGGTCTGGCGACAGAGTGAATGAGGGGCGAGGGGTCAGCACGGTCGGGCTCCTTAAAGGGAGCCTGACCTTGACCTGCTTTGACTATGAACGCCAGTAACGCGCCTCAGCGCAGAGAGAGCGACCGGCAGAAGGGATGGCTGACAGACACCACCTCGACCGTGTCATCCGCCCCCAGCGCGGCCCCGACCTGACAGGTGACGGGCACAGCACGTAGGGCGCGCACATTCGCCACAAGATGCCCCTGGCTGAATGGCGATTGATGCGCATGCATCCGGGAGCGGAACTGGCGCGCAGGATCATCATACCGGCTGCGCTGCGACCGCGCGGCGATCAGATCTCCTGCGGAAGCGCTGCCCACCTGGACGTAGCTGGCACTGCGCATCGCAACGGCAGAGCGGGGATTTTCATAAGATACGACTTCGAACACCACGACGGTCCGGCCGTCCTCGGCCACGGCTTCGAAAATGGGCGCGCCATACGCTTCGACCATGGCCTCGACCGGCGCGCCGACATAACTGTCAGGCAGGAATGGCCGATCAGCATGGGCCGCTGAAGACAAGAGCGTTGCTGCAGCTGCGGCAAGGGCAAGTTTCATCATGGCTTTCTCCTTCTAGGAGAGCGTACTCAAGAAACACTCCATTTTGCAAGCATTAGTCGAGCATACACCACGCCAGTCGAGCGAGATCAGTACAGCTCTTCGGCCACGCAAGCATCGCCGACAAAGCGGAAATCACGCACCACGCCCTCGGGATCAATCACAAAACGGGTTTCGCACTCCACCCACCAGCTGCGGGCCGGCTCATACACCGTCTCATCATAGCGCTCGATACGGGTTCGGCGTTCGCCAAACTCATCAACAAAAGTCACGCGGCGTTCATTGGGGATGGTGCGATAGCCGCCCGGAACGGTGCGCTGTTGTTCGCGCATATAACTCCACACAGCGCCGCCATCGCTCAGCGTGTCCACGCTGTCGGGAGAGCCAAACTCCACCAGCAAGACATCTTGTGTCCGCCCCACCAGCTGGGTCATCTGCTGGCGATAGCCTTCAGAGGTGGCGCAAGCGGTCAGCATAAGGGCCAGTGCGGCGACGATCTGGTATTTCATCTGTGCAGTCCCATGGTTGAAGGGTCAGCTTGGCTTACACTCAGCTTCATGAACACAAGCTGAGCACGCCGCTTGCCCAGACAAGGATCAGGAGCCGGCCATGGCCGTCGACGTCAAACGCCACGCCCGTCATATCGTGCTGAAGGAACTGGGCGGCCCGGGCCAGCAAAAGCTCAGCCGCGCCCGCATCACCGTGATCGGCGCGGGCGGGCTGGGCGCGCCCGCCCTGCTCTATCTTGCGGCGGCGGGCGTTGGCCATATTCGCATTGTCGATCCCGACACCGTCTCTCTGAGCAATCTGCAACGACAAATCCTGTTTCGTACTGAAGATGTCGACGCCGCAAAGGCCGAGCGGGCCCGAGACATGCTGACCGCGCTGGATCCAGGCGTCAGCGTGGAATCGGTTTGTGAACACGCCACAGACGATACGCTCCCCGGCTTGCTGGCGGACGCTGATCTGGTGCTGGACGGGTGTGACGACTTCACCACCCGCTACGCGGTCAATCGCGCCGCCCTCGCAGCCCGGATCCCGCTGGTGTCCGGCGCGGTGGGGCGCTGGGAGGGGCAGGTCGCCGTGTTCGCCCCGCATCTGAAGACTGACGCGCCCTGCTATCAGTGCTGGGTGCCCGAAACGCCGCCTGACGCCGAGGATTGCGCGGTCATGGGCGTTGTCGGCGCGTTGACCGGGGTGATCGGGTCCATGATGGCCATGGAGGCGATCAAACTGATCACCGCCGCTGGTGAGCCCCTGATCGGGCGCATGTGTCTTTATGAGGGTCTGTCAGGCCGCGTCAGGACGGTTACTCTGCCGGCATCCCGCAACTGCCCGGCTTGCGCATCGGGCAGAACTGACACCCCCCGCACCGCCCGCGCCTGATCCGGAACCAGGCAAGCGCGCCCAGAAGCACGCTCGGCGCCACGCCCACGAGCATCGCCAGCCAGACACTACGGCCCAGCACACCGATAAGAAGCGCGACTACGACCCCGATGGCCAGGAAGCTGATCAGGGTCAGATCGGCTCTGCGCCGAAGGGGTGAAGCATGATTGTGACGCATCGTGACCACGCATCTGAGACAGTCTGTCTCTGTCCTACCTCATGCCGGGCAGGCGCGGCAAGTCGTCACAGTCGGCCGCGATGCTTCCCGGAATGATGCTGGGTCAGAGCCTTGGCGGCGCGGCGGGCGTTCACCACGACGAACAGATAAACACCCCCCGCAAACACAAGCCCGACCGCCATGCCGGAGAGCCAGCTGCCCAGCAGGGCGGCGAATGTCAGCCCCATCACCCCTGCGATCATCACGATGAGCGTGAGGATGCGCGGCTCAGGCAGCCAGACCGTATTTGTTTTACTCTGTTTCACCCGTGATATCCCGGTACAGCGTCCAGACCATGCGTTCGGTGGTGATGAAACCCCAATTCCAGTCATCATGGAAGGCCGCCAGCGGCTGCGCGTCCTGAACCTGCTGCAAATTCATGCCCTGCTCGACCAGCGCCGCCACTTCGGCCTTGGCCTGGGTCAGCATGCTGATGCTGGCTTCCAGATCCGCCTGGGTCGAGAGCGGGCCGTGGCCGGGAATGATCTGGGTGCTGGCGTCCGCCACATCGACAATGGCCTGCATGCCGGCGATGAAGCCTTCCACCGTGCCGCCATTATCGAGATCGATATACGGGAACCAGCCTGAAAACAGCAAATCGCCGGCATGAATGACGTTCGCCTCCTCAAACACCACAAAGATGTCGCCATTGGTGTGCGCATCAGGGGTATGATGCAGGCGCGCTGTTACGCCGTTGATCGTGACCACATCACCATTATTGACCCCCACAGTCGGCAGGAACCCGCCTGACAAAGGCTCCGGCGTCGCGCCTGTCAGCTGGGCGGTCACCGGATTCATCAGCGCCTCGCGCACACTGGGGTGAGCCATGATGGTCGCGCCCTGTTCAGCGAAATAGGCGTTGCCCAGCACGTGGTCGCCATGCAGATGGGTATTGAGCACCAGATCCACGGCGCGATCACCGGACACCGCACGTTGCGCCGCATCGATGGCGTCGGCGAATTGCGGCATCTGGGTGTCGATCATGAAGACGCCGTCGTCGCCCACGCTTATGCCCACATTGCCGGCGCGATTGGTGGCGAGCATATAGACGCCCGATCCCAGATCGGTCGTTTCCACGTAAACTTCGGCGTCGGTCTGGGCTTGAGCGCTGGCGCTCAGAGCGAGGCTGGCGATGAGAGCGGTGCGGATCATGTGGTTCCCCGATAGCTGCGATCTGATGGCCAGATGGGTGACATGAGCGCTCATATCCAGCCCGACTGAAAAACAATCTTAATCCTGAGCCATCACATTTAACACCGGATTCACTCTGGCTGGGACGTAGCGCACCCATGCGGACGCTGTTTGCTATGATCATCATTGTTTGCACAGGCTTGGGATCTGGCCCGGCGTCTGCGCAATCGTGCGACACGTTTTCAGGCCTGCCGGTGCCGCGCTTCGTGTCGCTGAAATTCAATGAGACCCGCGGCCGCGCCGGTCCGTCCTTCAGCCATCCCGTCTCCTGGCTCTATCAACGCCAGGGCTTGCCCATGGAAGTGGTCGCCGAGACGCCGGACTGGCGTCGGGTGCGTGATCCGAAAGGCGAGGAGGTGTGGATGCATCGCCGCACCCTGACAGGGCGCCGCTCGGTCTGGACTGAAGACGCGACCCAGCTGTTGGCGCGTCCTGATCCCAACGCCTCCCTGATCGCAGATGTCGAAGCGGGCGCCGTGTTGTGGCTGGAGCGGTGCCGGGCAGGCTGGTGCCGTCTGGAAGCGGACAATCATCGCGGCTGGGCCCCGGCGGAGGCGTTCTGGGGGGTCTATTCGGAAGAGACCGAGCCGAGCCCCGCGCTTGAGGGGGGGCAAACGTCATGCTACCGCTCTTCGCCTGAACCAGACGTGCTGGCGGCGGACCGCGACAATTCCGCCTCGGCCGACTGACGGATCTGAACCCAGGATGACAGCCTGGCGCGTCGCATTACACGCGGAGCGCTGGCGCGTTCGCCGCAACTTCCGACCCCCGGCGTGCCTCGCCGGGCCGGCACGACGGACCCCATGACAGACCAGAAAAACAGCTATTCATACGATGACCTGATCGCCTGCGGCAAAGGCGACCTCTTCGGTCCGGGCAATGCGCAATTGCCGTTGCCGCCCATGTTGATGTTTGATCGCATCACCGAGATCACCTCCGATGGCGGCGCCCATGGCAAAGGCCTCCTGGTCGCCGAGCTCGATGTGACCCCCGATTTGTGGTTCTTTGATTGCCATTTTCAGGGCGATCCGGTGATGCCGGGCTGCCTGGGTCTGGACGCCATGTGGCAGCTTGTGGGCTTTTTCCTGGGCTGGACCGGCGCGCCGGGCAAAGGCCGCGCCCTGGGCGTGGGCGAGGTCAAGTTCACCGGTCAGGTCCCCCCCAGCGTCAAGAATGTGCGCTATGTCATCGATCTCAAGCGTGTGATCAATCGCCGTCTTGTTCTGGGCATCGCCGATGGCCACGTAGAAGCGGACGGTCAGACCATCTACACCGCAAAGGATCTGCGCGTGGGCCTGTTCCGACCTGAAGAGCTTAATAACGGCGGAGAGAAAGCATGAGGCGCGTCGTCGTCACCGGTCTCGGCATCGTATCATCCATCGGCGACAATGCTGCAGAAGTCACAGCCAGCCTGAAAGCGGGCAAGAGCGGCGTTATCGCAGCGCCTGAATACGCTGACCTGAACTTCAAATGCCAGGTCCATGCCCGACCGAAGGCCAATCCGGCCGAACATGTGGACAAGCGCGCCTATCGCTTCATGGGCGAAGGCGCCGGCTGGGCGTACATGTCCATGCAGCAGGCCATCGAAGACGCCGGTCTGGAAGACAGCGATGTCTCCAATCCGCGCACCGGGCTGATCGTCGGCACTGGCGGCCCCTCGGTTGAGGCGATCGTCAAAGCCGCCGACATCACGCGCGAAAAGGGCCCCAAACGCATCGGCCCGTTCGCGGTGCCCAAAGCCATGGCCTCCACCGGGTCGGCCACACTCGCCACCCCGTTCAAGATCAAGGGGCTGAACTATTCTATCAGCTCGGCCTGCACCACGTCTCTGCACTGTATGGGCGCGGCCGCCGAGCAGATCCAATGGGGCAAGCAGGATGTGATGTTCGCGGGCGGCGGCGAAGAGCTGCACTGGGCGCTTTCAAACCTGTTTGACGCCATGGGCGCCATGAGCTCGAACTATAACGACACGCCGGCTGTGGCCTCGCGCGCCTTTGACAAGAACCGCGACGGCTTCGTCATTGCCGGGGGCGCGGGCATTGTGGTGCTCGAGGAATATGAGCGGGCGAAAGCGCGCGGCGCGACGATCTACGCCGAAGTCCTCGGCTATGGCGCCACGTCTGATGGTCATGACATGGTCCAGCCGTCCGGCGAAGGCGCGGCGCGCTGCATGCAGATTGCGCTGGAAGAGGCCAAGGGCCGCAAGATCGATTACCTCAACCCGCACGCCACCTCGACGCCGGTTGGCGATGTGAAAGAGGCGGAAGGTCTGCGGGCTGTGTTCGGTAAAGATGTCCCGGCCCTGTCGGCGACCAAATCCATGTCGGGTCACTCGCTGGGCGCCGCGGGCGTTCAGGAAGCGATCTATTCGCTTCTCATGATGAAAGAGGGCTTCATCGCCCCCTCCATCAATATTGACGAGATGGATCCCGAGCTGGCCGACTTGCCCATCGTCACCGAAACCCAAGAGACCGAGCTCAACACCGTGCTGTCGAACTCCTTCGGCTTTGGCGGCACCAACGGCACCATCATTCTGGGCCGCCCGGACTAGGGCCTACGCCTGGCGCCTATTGAGAACCCCGGCGGAAACGCCGGGGTTTTTTGTTGTCCGACAACTGAAACCCCGGCCAAGCGCAGCGCAGAGCCGGGGCCTCCATCTGGATAAGGCGCTCAACGTGGAGGGAGATCCCGGGTCTTCACTTCGTTCGCCCGGGAATTCAGCTGGGCTGCTCCCTAACCCTGCAGTGCGTCGCGCACCGCATCAGCCAGCATACGCGCCTCATGCTCGCGGGCGCTGCCCTTGCGCCAGGCGACGCCGATTTCCCGGCCGGCCACAGGCGGGTCAAAGGGACGGATGGCGAGATCGAGCCGGTCAGCGAGACCCGCATCAATCGCCAGTTTCGGCAGAAGCGTCGCGCCAAGGCCGGACTTCACCATTTGCACCAGCGTATGAAGCGAGGTAGCGGCGAAGTCGGATCGGGCGTCATTGGTGTCAGGACGACTGGCCGAGCAGACCGCCAGCGCATGATCACGCAGGCAATGGCCATCCTCGAGCAGTAAAAGCTGTTCATCCGCCAACATGTCAGGGCTGAGCTTATCCAGCTTGGCCAGCGGATGGTCCGGCGTCGCAGCGAACAGAAATTCGTCTTCGAGCACAGCTGTGGTCTCGATCCCCGGCGCATCATAAGGCAACGCGATCAACGCCGCATCCAGACGCCGGTCCTTCAGCGCGTCCACAAGCCGATGAGTCAGATCCTCGCGCAGGAACAGCTCGAGCTTGGGATAGTCTTTGCGGAGGCTTGGCAGGACCTTGGGCAGCAAGAAGGGCGCAATGGTGGGGATAACCCCCAGACGGAACGGCCCGCTAAGAGGCTCGCCCGCTGCGCGCGCCACATGCACAAGGTCTTCAGCTTCCGTCAGCACAATGCGCGCCCGGTTCACCGCCGCTTCGCCCGCAGGGGTCAGCACAGCGCCCCGCGCGCCGCGCTCCACCAGGGTTGCGCCCAGGATCGTCTCGAGCTCCTTGATCCCGGCGGAGAGCGTGGGCTGGGTCACATGGGCGGCTTCGGCGGCGCGTGAGAACGAGCCGTGCTCGGCGAGCGCAGACAGGAAGGTGAGTTGTCGCAAAGTAGGCAGATGGCCAACCATAAGGCGTCCTGATCGTCTGAGAGCGAGATAAAAGGCAAGGGGAGCGCCCCCGGAACCCGGGAGCGCTCCTGAAAGGCTTAGGTCAGGTCAAACCGATCGGCGTTCATGACCTTGGTCCAGGCGGCGACGAAGTCTTTGACGAACTTCTCTTTGTTGTCGTCCTGGGCGTAGACCTCGGCATAGGCGCGCAGGATCGAGTTCGAGCCAAACACCAGGTCCGCACTGGTCGCGCCCCATTTCACTTCGCCGGTCTTGCGATTACGGACCTCATACAGCCCGTCTTCCGCCGGATGCCAGCTGAGATCCATATCGGTCAGATTGACGAAGAAATCCGTCGTCAACGCGCCGATCCGGTCCGTGAAGACCCCGAGGCGAGAGCCGCCATGATTGACGCCCAGCACGCGCAAGCCGCCGACCAGAACCGTCATTTCATTCGCCGTCAGGCCCAGAAGCTGGGCGCGGTCGAGCATAAGCTCCTCGGCGCTGACCGAGTAGCGCGCCTTCATCCAGTTTCGGAACCCGTCCGCCAGAGGCTCAAGCGGTTCAAAGGAGTCCGCATCGGTCATCTCGGCGGTTGCGTCGCCGCGACCCGGCGTAAACGGCACGGAGACGTCAGAGCCCGCTTGCTTGATCGCCGCTTCCAGGCCCACGACGCCGCCCAGAACGATGACATCGGCCACGGACGACCCGCTTTGGGCTGCGATCGGCTCCAGCACCGCCAGAACCCGGGCCAGACGTTCGGGCTCATTTCCCGCCCAGTCTTTCTGCGGCGCCAGACGAATGCGCGCGCCATTGGCGCCGCCGCGCTTGTCAGAGCCGCGGAAGGTGCGGGCGCTGTCCCAGGCCGTAGCGATCAGTTCAGCCGGGGTCAGGTCGCTGGCTGCGATCTTCGCTTTCACCGCATCCACATCGTAATCGGTAGCGCCTTCAGGGATCGGGTCTTGCCAGATCAGGTCCTCGTCGGGCACGTCCGGGCCAACATAATTGGCGCGCGGCCCCATATCGCGGTGGGTCAGCTTGAACCAGGCCCGTGCGAACGTATCGGCGAAATACTCAGGATCCTTTCGGAATCTCTGACAGATTTCATTATAGACCGGGTCCATTTTCATCCCCATATCCGCATCGGTCATGATCGGATTCTGGCGAAGGGACGGGTCTGACGCGTCGACCGGTTTGACGTCCTCGGGCATGTTGACCGGTTCCCATTGCCAGGCGCCGGCCGGGGATTTCTTCAGTTCCCAGTCATAGTCAAAGAGATACTCGAAATAGCCCATATCCCATTGGGTGGGATGCTGGGTCCAGGCGCCTTCAATGCCCGAGGTGAAGGCGTTTGACGCCTTGCCCTCAAGGCCGGGATTGGCCCAGCCGAAGCCCTGGGAGTCCACGCCGCAGGCTTCAGGCTCCACGCCGATCTGGTCCACCGCGCCCCGGCCATGGGCCTTGCCCACCGTGTGGCCGCCGCAGGTGAGGGCCGCGGTTTCTTCATCATTCATCGCCATGCGCTTGAAAGTCTCGCGCACCTGGGCGGCGGTCTTCAGCGGGTCGGGCTGACCGTTCACCCCTTCTGGATTGACGTAGATGAGGCCCATATGCGTCGCCGCCAGAGGGTTCTCGAGCGTGGATGTGTCGTCAAGATCGCCATAGCGCTCTTCGCTGTTGGCGAGGAATTGCGATTCAGAACCCCAATAAACGTCCGTTTCCGGACCCCAGATATCTTCACGGCCATAGCCAAAGCCAAAGGTCTTCAGACCCATGTCTTCATAGGCCACCGTGCCGGACAGGATGATGAGGTCGGCCCAGGAAAGCTTGTTTCCGTATTTCTTCTTCACCGGCCACAACAGGCGACGCGCCTTGTCCAGGCTCGCATTATCCGGCCAGGAGTTGAGCGGAGCGAAACGGATATTGCCCGACCCCGCGCCGCCGCGGCCATCCGCTAGGCGATAGGATCCCGCCGAGTGCCAGGCGAGGCGGATCATCAGGCCGCCATAATGGCCCCAATCGGCCGGCCACCAGTCCTGACTGTCATGCAGCAGGGCTTTGACGTCCGCTTTGACGGCGTCGAAATCGAGTTTCGCCACTTCCGACTTATAGTCGAAATCGGGATCCATTGGGTTGGTGCGCGCACCGCGCTGATGAAGAATGTCGAGATTGAGCGCGTTCGGCCACCATTTGGTGACCGGCTTGTCCATGGCGGTGTTGCCGCCGTGATGGAAGGGGCATCCGCCCGCATTTTTCATGTCGTGTCCGTCCATGGTCATGTCCTCCCGGATCAGAACGCTAATATTGAACACAGTATCACGGCGGAGCGGGACATATATCAAATCAATTTATTTACGGTGAGGCATAGGAAATACCAATACTCCTAATCTGTCTGTGGACTTTCCGATACTCAGGCCTGCAGGACGCACGCATCGGCAAGAGAGTGGTCAATCGGCTGTGTAGCCGCGTGAAGCGAACTCTGAAGACGCTGTATTGATAAATCCTATGGGAGCGACAGGAACAATCCATTGGATTTATCGATAGCTCAGGTCCATATCCGTTTTCGTCGAAGGGCGGCCCCCTCAGGCAACCGCCCTCGACCCAAGAGATTCAAACCTGCCAGGAGAGACACACATGCTGGGCATTGGCGACAAGCTCCCCGAATTCGAAGTCACCGGCGTCAAGCCGAAATTCAACGAACACGAGCAAAATGGTGAGTCCGCTTTCGAAGCGATCACCAACGAATCTTTCCCGGGCAAGTGGAAGGTCATCGTTTTCTATCCGAAAGATTTCACCTTCGTCTGCCCGACTGAAATCGTGGCTTTCGCCAACCTTGAAGACGAATTCGCTGACCGTGACGCCGTTGTGATGACCGGCTCCACCGACAACGAATTCTCCAAGCTGGGCTGGCGCCGCGAGCACCAGGACCTGAACGGCCTGAACCAGTGGCAGTTCGCGGACACCACCGGCTCTCTGGTTGACGGCCTGGGCGTGCGTTCCCCGGAAGGCGTGGCGTTCCGCTACACCTACATCGTCGACCCGGACGGCGTGATCCAGCACGTGTATGCGACCAACCTGAATGTGGGCCGCAACCCGGAAGACACCTTGCGTGTTCTGGACGCCCTGCAAACTGACGAACTGTGCCCGTGCAACCGCCAGGCTGGCGGCGACACGCTCGCAGCCTAAGCGTTTCGCTCAAGGACGGCTTCCTTCGGGAAGCCGTCTGACGGCGGCCAGCCCCGCTCTATCCATGGTACGCGATGGATAGAGCCGGACCGGTCGTCCCAATGTCCCCGCCCGGCGTTCGTCCCCTCAAAACGTTAGGCGTTCCCCCCCCGACGGCCGGTCCCAACCTCGCCATTCATCATGAAAGGACGCGCCATGAGCCTTGACGCCCTGAAAAATCGCATGCCCGAACACGCCAAGGACATCAAGCTGAACCTCAGCTCCCTGGCCCGCGAAACCGTGCTTGACGACCAGAAGAAATATGGCTGCTTCCTGGCGTCCGCCTATGCTGTGGGCGAACGGGAAACCCTGACCGATATTGTGGGTGAGATCGAGGACAAGCTGTCGCCGGAGGCGGTCGCCGCCGCCAAGGCCGCTGCTTCGATCATGGGCATGAACAATGTCTTCTACCGGTTCAACCACCTTGTATCCGCCAGCGATTACAAAACCATGCCCGCCAAGCTGCGGATGAATGTGATCGGCAATCCCGGCGTCGACAAAGCCGATTTCGAGCTCTGGTCGCTCGCCGTGTCCGCCATCAATGGCTGCGGCATGTGCATCGACGCGCACGAGCATGAACTGCGCAAGGCTGGTCTCACCGCCGAACAAATTCAGGCCGCTGTCCGCATCGGCTCTGTTGTGAACGCCGCCGCCGCGATCATCCGTGCGGAAAGCGCGCTAAGCTAAGACTGACTTCACGATCTCTCCTGAGCCCGTCGGGCGGTCTGCTACTGGCCGTCCCGGCGGGCTTTTTTATGGAGCGCAGGCGATCTCGGTCTTTTGACACGCTCTGAACAAGTCCGTATCCTGAGAAAATGAGCTACCAACCCGACCAGTCAGAAAGCACCCGCCGCGCCCGCGATTCCGGCAGCGTGAACCGGGCTTGGCGTTGGTTTTCAGAAGCCACTATTCGCACCGCCGAAAGCTATCGCGACCTGAGTTGGCGGGTGGTGATCGGTCATATCGTGCTGGCGGCTGTTCTGGTGATCGTGTCGCGCATCAATCCGACTTTCGCCATTTCTCCCTGGCTCTTGATCATCGGCGTGATCTGGCTGGTCTATGGCGTGCGCATGGGCGGGCTCAAAGCCATTGGCCAGGCCGCCTCACACCCCAAATCCTGACACTAATCGAAGACCCTACGGCCTCAGATCGTTGACCTGATCGCATCCGGGCTTAGGCTGGCGCGGTTCTGATATGAGAGCCGCCGGGGAGGGGCCTGTATGAGAGGTTGGTTTAAGATCGCGCTATGGCAGCGCGTGCTTGGCGCGTTGGTGATCGGCGTAATCTTTGGCGGCGCTCTGAGCCAGGTGATGGGCGGCCCGGCGGCCGCCTCTTGGCTGGAGACTTTCGTCAAGCCGGTGGGCGATCTGTTCATCAGCCTGATCCGGATGCTGATCGTGCCGCTGATCCTGACCACGCTGGTGTCCGGCGTAGTGGCGTTGGGCGATCCCAAAAAGCTGGGCTCCATCGGTCTGAAGACCATGGCGCTCTATTTCGCCACCACCTTTTTCGCCAACATCATCGGCATTATTTTCGGGCTGACTTTCCGCCCCGGCGAGGGTGTGGATCTGGGCGGCGCTGAGGCGGTTCCTGTTTCAGGCCAGGCGCCGACCCTGGTCGAACGCCTCCTTGGAATCGTGCCGGAAAACCCGGTCGCCGCGCTAGCGGATGGCGATGTCCTGGCGATCATCTTCTTTGCGGTGCTGCTCGGCATCGGCATCCTGATGGCCGGCCGTGATGGCAAGCTGGTGGGCGATCTGTTCTCCCAGGCCGCCAATGTGGTGCTGAAAGTCACCCATCTCGTCATGGAAGTGGCGCCGTTCGGCGTGTTTGCGCTGGTCAGCCATACCGTCGCCTCCCAGGGCCTTGAGGCTCTCGCTTCCATCGCGATCCTGATCGCAGCGGTTTATCTGGGGCTTCTGACCCATGCCGTTCTGATCTATGGCGGCATCATCCGCTTCGTGCTGAACCTGCCGGTGATGAACTTCCTGCGCGGCATGCTGGACGCCATTGCGGTGGCCTATTCAACCGCGTCTTCCAGCGCCACTTTGCCGGTGACCATCACCAACGCCACCGAGAATCTCGGCGTCAAACGCTCCATTGCGGGCTCGGTCCTGCCTTTGGGCGCCACCATCAATATGGACGGTACAGCGCTTTACCTCGGCATTCTGGCGCTCTTCACCGCCCAGGCGTTCGGCTATGATTTAACGCTGGCCAATTACATCCTGATCGCCTTCACCGCCGCCATCGTCTCCATCGGCGCTGCGGGCATTCCTTCGGCGTCGCTCTTCTTGCTGGCGATCGTGCTCGACACCTTCGGGGTCAGCCCCGAGCAGGTGGCGATCATTGTCGGCTTCATCCTGCCCGTGGACCGGATCATGGACATGGCCCGCACGGCGCTGAACGTCACGGGCGACGCTACGGTCGCAACGGCTGTGGCCAAATGGGAAGGCGAGCTGGACGAGGACATTTACCGTCACCCGGCCGATGTCCCCTATGAGCCGAAGGTCAAACCCGACATCGCCGACGCCGACCGGGAATAGGCGCGCTGTCACAACTCTAACTGCAAAGGGCGGGTCCAGAACGGCTCGCCCTTTTTCATGCCCGCCATCCTGATCGCGATCATGGTGACCAGTTTCACCGGGCTTTTGACCCGCGAAGACAAGCTGAGCTGAACCGGACGCGCCCCTTGCTCGTATAAGCCTCCGAACACAGCGCAGGAGCGGGACATGACAGTTTTTCGGATCATCGCAGCTTTGGGCGCGATCGCGCTCGCCGCAGCCATTGTCTGGGCGTCGATGACCGCCGGGCAGTCTCTGTCAGAGGCGGTCGGCTGGCTGGTCTCTGAGCCCTGGGGCGTGGTCAGCCTGATTGATCTCTATCTCGGCTTTGTGCTGATCGCGATCCTGATCTGGGTGTTTGAGCCCAACAAGCTGATCGCGCTGGTGTTTATCCTGCCCCTGCCGATCCTTGGTAATGTGTGGAGCGCGGTCTGGGTCGCCTGGCGGCTGGGTCAGGCCCTGACCCGGACACAGCGGACGGCGGATTAAAAAATACCTGCGCACGAACTGGAATGACAGGCGGTGGACCCGGCTCTAAACAGGGCCATGGCCACGCTTCCGCCCCAGCCTGACAGACTCGACCCCAAACGCGCCGGCGCAGCGGCGTTGTCGGGCTATTTCATCTGGGGTCTGTCCCCGATCTTCTATAAATATCTGGCTTTCGCCAGCCCGAGCGAGATCGTGCTGTGGCGCGCGATCTGGTCAGCCCCGGTCCTGCTGATGCTGCTGTATCTGGGGCGTCGGCTGACCCCGGCCCTCGCCGTCTTTCAGGATCGCAAGACCTTGCTGGTCATGCTGGCGACCTCACTTCTGATCGCGGCGAACTGGTGGCTGTTTATCTTCGCCGTCAATTCAGGCCGGGTGCTGGAAGTATCGCTGGGGTATTTCATCAACCCCCTGATGGTGGTCGCTGTAGGCGTGTTCATCGCCCATGAGCGCTTTGGCCCTTTGCGCGCCGTGGCGGTGGGCCTCGCCGTGCTGGGCGTCATCAATCAGGTCATTATTGTGGGGGAGCTGCCCTGGCTCGCCCTGGTGCTGGCGGGGTCGTTCACGGCCTATGGCTATGTGCGCAAGACGATCCAGGTGGACGCCCGCATCGGGCTGTTCTGGGAGACGGTGATCATCGCTCTCCCCTCCATGGTCGTGCTGAGCGTTCTTGAAGTGCAGGGCGGACCGAACGCCGGACATTTCCTCGACGGCCCGTTTGAGACGATCATGCTGATGATGACCGGTCCGATGACGGTTGCGCCCTTATTGTTGTTTCTACTAGGCGCACGCGGTTTGACCTTCGCGACCATAGGCGTGCTGCAATTCATCGCCCCCACCCTGCAGTTTATCGTCGGTCTGGCCTATGGCGAGCCGTTCAGCCTCTCTTACCTCGCCACCTTCATTTTCATCTGGTCAGGTCTGGCCGTTTTCGTGTTTGACCTTTTACACTTCGAGCGAAAACAAAAACGTGCGGGAAAAGCGCCCGCCTGATCGTTTCGGAGGACACCATGACTCACCCGCCCCTGCCGCCCGCTCAGAGGATCAATGTGGGCGAGGTGACCCTGTCGGTGCACCTGGCGGGGCCGGAAGACGGCGTACCGGTGCTGTTGATGCACGGCTGGCCGGAGCTGGCGCTGAGCTGGGCGCAACAGATCGAAGATCTGGCGAAGGCCGGATACCGAGTGATCGCGGCGGACAATCGCGGCTTTGGCGCCTCTGACGCCCCCTATCCGGTCGAAGCTTATGGCGTGGACAGGTTGGTGGGTGATTTCACCGGACTTCTGGATGCGCTGGGGATCGAAAAAGCCGTCTGGGTCGGTCATGACTGGGGCGGCATATTGATGTGGCACGCGGCCTGTCTGGTCCCCGAGCGCTTTCTGGGCGCCATCGGGGTCAACACGCCGCATTTGCCGCGCGGCTCGGTCCCGCCGACCGATGTCTTCAAGGAGCGTGGCGGGGAAGACCATTACATCGTCGCCTTTCAGGACGAAGCGATGGACGACTATTTCAAGGGCCGCGAAGAGGAGTTCTTCGCGTTCAGCTTTGCGGGACCCCCGCCCAGCGCCGATCTCGACAAACTGCCCGGCTCTGTGACCCATCTGCCCAAACGGTTTGACAAATTCGTGGCCCGCGGCGGCCTCAAAAGCGAAGAGGATTGCGTCGTTCCGCCCCAGATCCGAAAGGTCTACGCCGAGATCTACGCCCGGACCGGCTTTCGCGGCGGCATGAACTGGTATCGCAATTTCGATGCGAACTGGGAGCGTCTGGGCGGGGTGGATCACCGCCTCTCCATGCCGTGTCAGATGATCTCGGCGGAGTGTGATTACATGCTGCCGCCCAAACTCGCCGCCTGGATGCCGATGCTGTGCTCCGATCTCGATATGAATGTGATCGAAGGCATCGGTCACTGGACCCAGTACGAAGCGCCGCAGGAGCTGTCCGAGCTGATGCTGGGCTGGCTCACCACCCGCTTTCCCAATCGCTGAGGCCGCTATGGCGCGCTATGAGAACATCTTGATCCTGACCGGCGCGGGCGTGTCTGCAGAATCCGGGCTGGGCACGTTCCGCGAGGAGGGCGGGCTGTGGGCGAAGTTTGATCCCATGAAACTCGCCACGCCCGAAGCCTTCGCCGACGACCCTGAAACCGTTCTGGGCTTTTACAACGCCCGCCGCACAAACCTGTCGGACGCCAAGGCCAACGCCGCCCATCACGCCCTGGCGGAGCTCGAACAGAACTGGATGATGGACGGGCGGGAAAATTATCTTCTGGTCACCCAGAATATCGACGATCTTCATGAACAGGCAGGGTCGGCGAACCTTCTGCACATGCATGGCGAACTCCACAAAACTCGCTGCACGCACTGTGGGCATCTGTTTTATGACCGCGAGGATATGGCGATCGACCGCTTATGCCCCGCCTGCACCAAGGCGGGCGGCTTGCGCCCCCATGTGGTCTGGTTCGGCGAGATGCCGCTCGGGCTTGATCAGATCTATCAAAGCCTTGAACGCTGCGACCTGTTTGTCGCCATCGGCACGTCAGGCACGGTCTATCCCGCCGCCGGTTTTGTCAGTGAAGCGCGGCGCAATGGCGCCCACACCGTCGAGCTGACGCTAGAACCTGGCGAAATCAGCGGACTGTTTGAAGAAACCCATTACGGCCCGGCGACTGAAGTGGTGCCGGATTGGGTGAGGGGTTTGGGGTAGGGATTGAAACCCCGGCCAAGCGCAGCGCAGAGCCGGGGCCTCCATCAGAATTGGGCGCTTTAAGCGGAGAAAGATCCCGGGTCTTCGCTCCGTTCGCCCGGGAATTCAGGCTTTGGATGCCTCTCTTCCCCGGCGAAGGCCGAGGCCCAGAGCCGCCAGCACAGCGCTTCATGATCTCTGTGTCCCCGGCGGGGTTTACCCTCACTCGATTGGGGGCGGGGACAGAGGGTGACTAGGAATCAAGCCCCGCCAGGGCTCGCGCAAACTCTTTCGCCTTGAAAGCCTGCAAATCCGCTTCGCCTTCGCCCACGCCGATAAAGTGGATGGGCAGTTTGAAGCGTTCAGCGACCTGCACCAACGCGCCGCCTTTGGCGGTGCCGTCGAGCTTGGTCATGATGACGCCCGTGACTTTGGACGCCTCCATGAAGGCTTCAGCCTGTGAGATGGCGTTCGAGCCCACGGTCCCGTCGAGCACCAGAAGCACATGATGCGGGGCGGTTTCATCCATTTTCTTGATCACCCGGACGATTTTCTTGAGCTCGTCCATCAGTTCGGCCTTGTTCTGAAGCCGTCCGGCGGTGTCGATCAGCACGGCGTCCGCCTGATCGGTGCGGCCCTGCTGGATGGCGTCATAAGCGAGACCTGCGGCGTCTGCACCCAGATCGCGCGACATGAATGTGGCGCCGGCGCGGTCTGACCAGACTTGCAGCTGTTCGACCGCCGCGGCGCGAAACGTATCGCCCGCCGCTGTAATCACATCCGCGCCTTCACGCGTCATTTTCACGGCGATCTTGCCCAGCGTCGTGGTCTTGCCCGAGCCGTTGACGCCGACAAACAACACCACGCGCGGCGCCTCGCCGGTCATGTCGAGCGGTTGCTCATAAGGCTGAAGCGTTTCCGCGACCACATCTGCGAGGGCTTCGCGGATCTCGATATCAGAGACATCCTTGTCGAACCGGTCTTTCGCCAGGCGATCAATCACCTTGGTCGCCGTCGCCGCGCCGATATCAGCCGCGATAAGCAATTCTTCCAATTCATCCAGCGCCGCCTGATCGAGCTTGCGCTGTGTGAACATCGCGCTGAGCCCGTCACTGAGACGCGAGGAGGATTTCTTCAGGCCCGCAGCAAGCCGCGCAAAAAAGCCTTTCTTCTCTTCGACGGGTTCGGGCTCAGGATCTGGGGCTGGCAGCGAATTCTCCGCATCCGGAGTAACTGGATCAGGCGTCGCGATCGTCTCAGCCAAAGCTTCCAGTCCGCTTGCCTGGGCAGGTGTTTCCGCGATTTCATCCGGATTCGGAGAATTCTCATCAATCGCCGCTTCTGCGCGATCTTCCAGCGACGGATCCGGGTCAGCCGGAGCCGGAGCGGGCTCTGCCGGGCGCGCCGCATCCAGCGTCTCGGGCGCTGCATCGACTGCTGAGATGACTGCGGATTCTGCGGGAGATTCAGCAGGCGCTTCGGGTTCAGCCACCGTTTCAGGCGCATCAAGCGCCGGAGCCTCGGACGAGACCGCCTCGTCTTTTTTCTTTTTCTTGCCGAAACCGAATTTGAACCAGCTCACAGGGCAGCCTCCAGCGGGGTGGCGAATAGGGTTTTCTCGTCATGCCCGGTGATCATGGCCCGAACGCGCGCGCCCGGACGGGCGGTTGCGTCCAAGCGCACAGGCGAGAAATCATCGGCGCGGGCGAAGCCGGGCTTTTCAACCAGCATCGTCATGTCCCGTCCAACGCGTGAGGCGAGATGACGTTGCAACGCCTCCTGTGATTTCGCGCGCAGTCGGGCGGCGCGATCCTTCACGACCTCGCGATCCACTTGCGGCATGCGGGCCGCGGGCGTGCCCGGACGCGGCGAGTAGGGGAAGACATGCACGAAGGCCAGATCGCACTCATCCACCAGCCGCAGGGAGTTTTCAAACATCTCTTCGGTTTCGGTGGGGAAACCCGCGATCAGGTCCGCGCCAAAGGCGATATCCGGACGCACCGCGCGCAAGCGCTTGGCGAGCGCAATCGCGTCATCACGGGAATGGCGGCGCTTCATCCGTTTAAGGATCATATCGTCACCCGCCTGCAGCGACAGGTGCATATAGGGGCAGAGCCGCTCTTCCTCGGCGATGGCGCGGAACAAATCCTCGTCGATTTCAATGGCGTCGATGGACGACAGGCGCAGACGCTGCAGATCGGGAACTTGCTTGAGAATAGCGCGCACAAGGCGCCCCAGCTGGGGCGTTCCGGGCAGATCCTGACCCCAGCTGGTCATGTCCACGCCCGTCAGCACCACTTCGCTATGACCCGTCTCCACGAGGCGTCTGACCTGATCAACCACCTCGCCGGCCGGCGCGGACCGCGCATTGCCGCGGCCATAGGGAATGATGCAGAAGGTGCAGCGGTGATCGCACCCCGTCTGCACCTGCACATAGGCGCGGGCGCGACCATCCAGCCCGTCGACAAGATGACTGGCGATCTCGCTGACCGCCATGATGTCATCCACCTTCACCTTGTCCCCGCCGCCAATGACGGTGGATTTAAAGGTTTCCGGGCGCAGCTTTTCGGCGTTGCCGAGCACCTGATCCACCTCGGCCATTTTGGCGAACTGTTCAGGGTCGATCTGGGCGGCGCAGCCCGTAACGATCATCTTGGCGTCAGGCCGTTCGCGCTTCATCCGGCGAATGGTCTGGCGCGCCTGGCGTACAGCCTCATTGGTGACCGCGCAGGTATTGATGATGACGGCGTCTTCAAGACCGCCTGCCCGCGCGTGATCGCGCATCACTTCGGACTCCCAGGCGTTCAGCCGGCAGCCAAAGGTGACAATCTCCACATCGCGCGCCTCTGAGGTCTCAGGGGACGGGGCAGGGTTTTCCACAGGGGTGCTCATGAGCGCGCAAAGTGGGGTTGAGAGAGCTTTGGGTCAAGCGAGTAAGGGAGTCTGCAGGGCGGGTATGCGGTAACAGAGTGTATTCCCGGGAATTCAGGCTTTGTATGACTCTCTTCCCCGGCGAAGGCCGGGGCCCAGAGCCAGGAGTGCGGCGTTTCATGATCTCTGGGTCCCCGCCTAGGCGGGGAAAGAGAAGAGTTTGAGTTTGAATTCCCGGGCGAGCGGAGCGAAGACCCGGGACCTCCCTCCGCGAATAGCGCCTTATCCTGCGCGAGGCCCCGGCTCGGGGCTGCGCTTGGCCGGGGTTTCAGCAAGCATTAAACGCCGCGCAAATCCAGCTCGCGCTCCAGCACCACAGGGCCGGAGAGATGCACATGGCCCTCGCTGTCCCAGCGCACGGGCAGCGTGCCGCCATCCGCTTCTATCACCGCTTCACGGTCCACAAGCCCCTGTCGGTGCAGCGCCACCAGCGCCGCGCACGCACCCGTTCCGCACGCCAGCGTCAGCCCGGCGCCGCGTTCAAACACTTTGAGGCGGATATCATCGCGATCGCGCACCTGAGCGAAGCCGGTATTGACCCGTTCGGGAAAAAGCGCGTCGTGCTCAATCGAAGGTCCGATCTCTGTGATAGGCAGGGCGAGGACATCCTCGACCGCGAACACCACATGGGGATTGCCCATGCTGACAGCGCCAGGGCCTTCAAGGCGCCCGCCGCCGGGCAGGTTCACACCGAAATCAAGCCGCACTGTATCCATGGGGAGCGATAGCGGGATTTCGCGCCAATCGAGCCGCGCCGGTCCCAGATCAACTTCCGCCGCCCCATCACTCAATCGTTGTGCACGCATCGGCCCGCCCGACGAGGTGAAGCTGAGCTGGCGTTTTGACCCCGCTTCAAACAATAGCCAGGCCGCGGCTCGCGTACCGTTGCCGCACGCGCCCACTTCGCCGCCATCCTTGTTCCAGACCCGCAAGTCGGCGTCGGCGTCTGAAGAGGGGTCCAGCACGATCAGCTGATCGAACGGATGCACGTCCACCATCGCCGCAATGTCCTGAAGGTCATAGCGCGACGGCCCCGACGCCTTGCGACGGTCGATGACGATAAAGGCGTTGCCCGCCCCGTTCATGGCGTAAGCTGTCATGACGCACCGATACGCCTGTCTGCGTCCGGCTGCAAGATAATGAGGGCGTAACACAGTAACACTTTGACCCGGAGGCCAACGCCCTGTTGAATGCGCGCAGTCGCTCAACAAGGGGAGAGCATGATGCGCCGCTGGGGTTATCACCTGTCCGCCGCCGCCGCCGTTCTGGCGCTCGCGGCCTGTTCGCCATCCGAACAAACCAACATGACTGATACTGAGGAGTCCGGTGTGACCTACACCGCCAATCTGCCCGGCGCGGAGCTGAACGCCGCAATCCAGGCGGAAACTGAAAGCCTTGAATGGCTTGAAGAGGTCGAAGGCGAACGCGCCCTCGCCTTTGCGACCGAGATGAACGCGCAATCGCTCGACCGCCTCACGTCCGATCCGCGCTATGACACTCTGTACAATCAAGCGCTTGAGGTTCTGCAATCCACCGACCGCATTCCGTATGTGGGCGTGCGCAACGGCGAATTGTGGAATTTCTGGCAGGATGCCGATCACGTCAAAGGCCTGTGGCGCAAGACGTCCGTGGAAAGCTACGCCACCGACAATCCTGAATGGGATGTGGTGCTGGATCTCGACGCCCTGGGTGAAGCTGAAGGCCATAACTGGGTCTGGCGCGGCGCGGATTGCCTGGCGCCCGATTACACCCGCTGCATGATCACGCTGTCTGATGGCGGGTCCGACGCCGCGGTGCGCCGTGAATTCAATATGGAGACCCGCGAGTTCATCGAAGACGGCTTCGTCATCGATGAAACCAAAGGCTCCACCGCCTGGATTGACGAAGACACGCTATTGATCGCCACAGCGCTCGACCCCGCTGAAGCTACCCAGTCGGGATATCCGTTTGTGGTGAAGCGCTGGACCCGTGGCACGCCGATCGAAGAGGCCGAAGTCGTCATTTCCGGCGCGGAAAGCAATGTGGGCGTCTGGCCCGCCCGCTTCGAACAGGCGGACGGCACGGCCTATATGATGGCCATTCAGGCCGAGAGCTTCTTTGAAAGCGTCTATTACTACCTGCCAGACGGCGCGACCGGCGAGCCGGTTCAGATGCCTCTGCCGCGCAAGTCGAGCCCGCGCACCCTGTTTGACGGTCAGCTGGTCTTCTCGATCGAAGAGGAATGGACCCCGGTTGAAGGCGGGATGACCTATCCCACCGGCTCAATCCTCAGCTTTGACATGGGCGCCTTCGTCGAGACCGGCGAGCTGCCGGGCGTCGAAGTGGTGTTCACCCCGAACGACCGCCAGTCCATTGGCAGCGTCGCCACCACCCAGAACCACCTTCTGATGGTGATCAACGACAATGTGGTGGGCGGTCTTGAAGCCTTCACCCGCACCGAGGGCGGCTGGGCCAGCGAAAGCGTGGAGACGCCGGAGAACGCGTCGATCTCCATCGTCACCGCCGATGAGCAATCCGATCTCGCTTATGTGAATGTGGAAGGCTTCCTGGAGCCCGAAGCCCTTTATCGTCTGACCGCAGATCTGGAGCTGGAAGCGGCGAAATCCGCCCCGTCCTGGTTTGAGGCTGAAGGCCTTGTGGTCGAACAGCGTCAGGCCGAGAGCACGGACGGTACGATGATCCCGTATTTCATCGTCCATGCCGGTGACGCAGAAGGTCCGCAACCGACGCTGCTATACGCCTATGGCGGGTTCCAGGTCAGCCTGACCCCGTCCTATTCGGGCACGCGCGGCCGCATGTGGTTGGAAAACGGCGGCACCTATGTGCTGGCGAATATTCGTGGCGGCGGCGAGTTCGGCCCGGCCTGGCACCAGGCCGGTCTGCGCACCAATCGTCAGCGCATCTATGATGACCTGATCGCCGTCGCGGAATACCTCATTGATGACGGCGTAACCACCTCTGATCAGCTGGCGGTTCAGGGCGGCTCCAATGGCGGCCTTCTGACCGGCGTGATGTATACCCAACGTCCCGATCTGTGGGGCGCGGTGATCAGCCAGGTGCCGCTTCTGGACATGCTGCGCTTCCACACACTGCTGGCCGGCGCGAGCTGGCAGGACGAGTACGGCTTCCCGGACGAGAACGCTGAAGAGCGCGCCTTCCTGCGCTCGATCTCGCCCTTCCATAATGTAGAGACCGGCGTCGACTATCCGCCCATGTTCCTTCTCACCTCCACCAAGGATGACCGGGTGCATCCCGGCCATGCGCGGAAACTGGCCTATCTCCTCAACGAGATGGATCAGGATGTCCTCTATTATGAGAACATGGAGGGCGGCCATTCCGCCGCCGCCAACCTTCAGGAAAGCGCGCGTCGTCTGGCGCTCGAGTACACCTTCCTGATGGAAGAATTGATGGATGCGGACGAGGCGGCGGCCAGCGAAGGCTAGGCTCACCGCTTCATCGCCGAACCTAAAAGCCCCGGAGCTGATGCTTCGGGGCTTTTTTGGCTTTGGCCGTTAAGGTTTCAGAAAGCACAATCGCCTGTCAGGAGAACCTTCCGATCGCAAAAACTGTATATTGCTGAGTGAACCCAGCTGTGCAGAGGTGCGCCATGGTCGCTGACATTGCAGGCGGAGCGGGATATCTCGCTGATTTATATCGAACCCCGCCCCGTGAGTCCGAACCCGCTCTGATCAATTCAGCCAGCGCCCGCGACGCAGCGGCGGTCCCGCCCGTTGAGCGATCCGCACCCGATCAGACCCGCGCTGGCGACGACCGCCAGACCCGCTCAGCCGCCGCAGAAGGCTTCAACCAGGCGGTGGGTGACCGATTGGACGCTTCCACCAACGCCGCCCTGCTGCAAGCGCAGGAAGCGCGCGTGCAATCCCGTCCTGAACCGGCTCAACCTGAGACGGCGTCTCTGCGCCAGACGACCGAAGTTTCGGTTGAAAGCCGTGAAGCGACGGCGCCCGCCGCCCCTGAGCGCAGCTCGCAGACAGACTCGCTCGCCGCGACGCTGACCTCGGCCCGAGACGCAGAAACCGCTGAGCTTCAGGCGCGCGCCGCAGAAGCCCGGAACGCCGATGACGCCCGCGACACACGCCGCGTAGAGACGCAAAGCGTTGAAAATCGGACCGTGACGGAAGACACGCGTCCGCAGGATACTCAGGCGCAAGCCGCTCGACCGGTGGACGCTGAGGCGCGGCCGACAAGCAATGACACGGCGCCATCTCAGTCTGACTCGACTGGAGCCGGGTTGAATCCGGCGGCCCGGGCGTCTGACGCGATCAATCCCACCACTGCCGCGCTGGAACAATCCAGCGCCGTGAATCGCGCTGATCCGCGCACCGACGCTGCTGAGCCGGCGGTAGACACGGCACAGGCCGACACGGACGAAAGCGTGTCAGGACTGAGTTCCGCTCGCCTTGACAGCGATACGGTCAATGACGCTGAAGCGGAAGTGACGACGCCCAACACCCAGTTTGAAACCCGCTTTGCGCGCGCTGATAGCGAGCTCTCCACGCGCGATGACGGCATCAGCCGCAGCGGCCCCAATCCTACGACGTCTGAGCGGCTGAACGACACAACGCCAGACCCCCAACGCGCCCGGCCGGTCAACCAGCCCCTCGATAATAATCTGGATGGCGCCGTGACCCCGCGGGAGATCGCCCGAGGCGGCCTCAATCTGACGGTCTAACGGCTTGACTGCATGGACAGGGCGGCGTGCGCGCCCCGGAGACCTCAAGCCTCCGGGGCGCTTGTCTTATGTCTAGCCGCGCAGAGACGCGCCCGCCTTCTGGGCGTTGGCGATGATCTTGGCGCTGATGGCCTCGATCTCCTTGTCCGTCAGGGTCTTATCGGTCGGCTGGATGGTCACTTCCAGCGCCAGCGAGATCTGGCCTTCGGGCACGCCCTGGCCCTGATAGACATCAAACAGGGCCACATCGGTGATGAGCTGCTTCTCCGCACCCCGGACCGCCTTGATCAGGTCTGCGGCCGGAGCCGACGCCTCCATGAGGAAGGCGAAGTCGCGCTTCACCGCCATCAGATCAGACAGCTCCAGCGCCGGGCGCGCCTTGAGGGCTTTTTTCTTGGCGGACGGGATGGCGTTGAGAAACACCTCAAACGCCAGCACCCGGCCATCCACATCCAGCGCCTTGAGGGTCTTGGGATGGATCTCGCCAAACTCCGCCAGCACTTTGGGGCCCAGGCGCAGCACGCCGGAGCGGCCCGGATGCCAGTGCTCGCGCGCATCCGCGGTCACTTGCAGTTTCTCGACCGGGGCGCCCGCCGCTTCGAGCGCCGCCAGGGCGTCCGCCTTGATGTCAAAGACATCCGGCGCGCCCTCACCGCGCCAGTCGCGCGCAGCGACCACGCGGCGCACCCCCGACACAACGGTCTGCTGACCGGTCGGGCTGTCATTGAGATAGATCGGGCCCGCCTCGAAAAAGCGCGCATCGTCAAAGCCGCGATCAGCGCTTTTCTGTACGCTGGTCAGAAGATGGATCAACGCGGTCGGGCGCATGACATCGAGCTCGGAGCTGATCGGGTTTTCCAGCACCAGACCTTCACCAACGCCGCCGAACAGATCGGCCTGATCGGATCGGCAGAAGGACCAGGTGATGGCTTCGCGATAGCCACGGCTCGCCGCAGCCCGGCGCGTCGCGCGCACCCGGTTCTGAAGCTCCGTTGCGGGCGCTTCAAAACGCTCGCCCTCAGGGCGACGGAAGGAGACCACGGGCAGAGTGTCATACCCCGCAATGCGCGCCACATCCTCGATCAGGTCCGCCTGATGCGAGCAATCGCGGCGCCAGCTCGGCACGCTGACCGTCCAGCGTTCGCCACGGGTGACGCCAAAGCCCAGCGAAACCAAAATCTCCTCAATCCGGTCTTCAGACAGTTCCAGCCCCAGCAGGCGTTTGATGCGAGACGGGTCGAACGCGATGTCGTCCGGACGCGCCGGAGCCTCGCCCGACACGGTGACGTCGGAGGCTTCGCCGCCGCCGTATTTCAAGATCAGCGCCGTGGCCAGCTCAATGCCGTCCACCGGGCTTTCAGGGTCGACGCCGCGCTCGAAGCGATATTTGGCGTCAGATTCAATGCCCAGCGCGCGGGCGGATTTGCGGATGATCGCGGGGTCAAACCAGGCGCTTTCAATGAAGACGTCTGTGGTCTCCGACGAGCAGCCTGAATGGGCGCCGCCCATAATGCCGCCAAGGCCCAGCGCGCGCTCCCCATCGGCGATCACGCAATCGGTTTCAGAGGGCGTGTAGGTTTTCTCGTCCAGCGCCACATGCTGATCGGCCTCGCCGCGGCCCTTGCGGGCGTAAAGCGTGGAGCCGATTTTCGCCATGTCATAGACATGCAGCGGCCGCGCATAATCAAACGAGACATAGTTCGTGACATCGACCAGCAGGTTTTTCGGCGTGACGCCGATGGCGCTGAGGCGCTTTTGCATCCATTCAGGCGAAGGCCCGTTCTTGACGCCCTTGATGACCCGGCCCGCAAAGATCGGGCAGGCCTCGGGCCAGTCGAGCTTCACCGTCACGGGACAGGGGAAGCTGCCGGGGATCGCCTTGACCGGGCCGGTCTTCAACGTACCGGCGCCCGCCGCGGCGAGATCGCGCGCAATACCGTAAACGCCCAGCCAGTCAGGCCGGTTCGGCGTGACTTCAAAATCGATGACCGGGTCATTGACGCCCAGCGCCTCGGCGGCCGGGGTGCCCACAGGCCAGTCGCCTTCAAGGTCAGCGATGCCGTCATGATCCTCGCCCGCCTCGATCTCCTTGGCCGAGCACATCATGCCATAGCTCTCGACGCCGCGGATCTTGCGCGGTTTCTTGTCGAGGCTGAAATCAAGGCCGGGGATATAGGCGCCCAGCGGCGCGTAAATGGCGGTCATGCCGGCGCGCGCGTTGTGCGCTCCGCAGACGATCTGTTTCTCGCCGTCCCTGGTCTCCACCGTGCAGATACGCAACTTGTCTGCATCGGGATGCGGCTGGGCGTCCTTCACATAAGCGGTGGAGAACTCGGCCAGCTTTGCGCCCGGGTCCTCGATCTCCTCGATCTCCAGACCCGCCATGGTCATCGCCTCGTCGAGCTGGGCGAGGCTGAGATCGGTGTCCAGATGCTCTTTGAGCCAGGAATAGGTGAATTTCATCGGTCAGGTCCAAAGGGTCGGGGAATTAGAGATTGCTAACGCCGCTATCAGGGCAGGCGTCCACAGATTCAGGTTTGGGGGTGATTGATCCGGTCGTGCGCGCGATCCAGCATTCATCCAGGACCGAGCAGTAACACACCTCCACCCTGTAATTGCTGGCGAGGTCGTACATCATCTCAACCGCGTCATCAGCCCGGGTCCGCGGGTTCACGAAGGAAAAGACCTCCACCGTATCCCCGGCGCCAATGATCCGCCCGGTCACGCTGGTCGCGGAGCGCCCGGTATAGCCGGGAAAACCCTCGGACACGGCTTCAAGATCCGCCACCAGCGCGCCCTGATACAGGATCGTGATGGAATCAATCCGCGCCGGACCCACGCCGGCGTTCTGGATGTTCAACCCCTGCACGATGTCAGCGTCGCGCTGGCTCGAAAACCCGTCCAGTTGTAGCGCGGGCCAGACAGAGGCGCGAATTTCCTGACGCATGACGCGGCCCTGATCCCAAGCCACGAACAGAGCAATCAGAGCCGCAATCGCCGCCGCGAGCGTTCCAATAGCCTGAAGATGATTGGAGTTCAGGTGCATCGCTCCCGTCCTAGCTCAAACCGGTGGCGAGGTTCGCCTGCAAGAGCGGGCTGAAGCCGTAATGGCTCAGCCAGCGTGTGTCGGGCTCAAAGAAGGGCCGCAAATCGGGCATGCCGTATTTGAGCATGGCGAGGCGGTCCACACCCATGCCGAAGGCGAAGCCCTGATACTCGTCCGGATCGAGACCGCAGGACTTGATCACATTGGGATGGACCATGCCGCAGCCCAGGATCTCCATCCATTTGTCGCCCGAGCCCACTTTCACCGCATCGCCCACGCGCTCATAGCGCACGTCCATTTCCGCGCTCGGCTCGGTGAAGGGGAAATGGTGAGGGCGGAAGCGCGCCTCGACCGTGTCCGTCTCAAAGAACGCCGCGACGAAATCCATCAGGCACCCCTTGAGGTGGCCCATATGGGTCTCCTTGTCGATCACAAGCCCCTCGACCTGATGAAACATCGGGGTGTGGGTCTGGTCCCAGTCACAGCGATAGACCCGGCCCGGCGCAATGATGCGGATCGGCGGCTTGTTCTTGAGCATGGTGCGGATCTGCACCGGGCTCGTATGGGTGCGCAGGACTTTCGGCGTCTCGCCGTCCGCCGCCTTCATGAAGAAGGTGTCGTGGGTGTCGCGCGCGGGGTGGTCCTCGGGGAAGTTCAGGGCCGTGAAGTTGTGAAAGTCGTCTTCCACGTCCGGGCCTTCAGCCACTGCGAAGCCCATATCGGCGAAGATCACCGCGAGCTCTTCCATCACCTGGGCGACCGGGTGCAGCGAGCCTTGCGCCTCGCGCTTCACAGGGCGCGTGACGTCCACCGTTTCGCTGGCCAGCGCTGCGGTCATGGCTGCGTCTTCCAGCGTCGTCTTGCGGCGCTCCAGCAGCGTGTTGAGACGGTCCTTCAGGCCATTGAGCGCCGGGCCCATCACCTGACGCTCGTCCGGGCTCATCTTGCCCAGCTCACGCATTTTCAGGGACACCTCGCCCTTCTTGCCAAGCGCGCCCACGCGCAGGGCGTCGAGCGCAGCAAGATCGGACGCCGCTTCAATGTCAGCGGACAGGCGCGCTTCCAGCGCATCAAGATCGGAAGAGGCGGTCATAAGTCACTCCGGGGATCGGACGAGCAGTCATTCAGATAGGGGTTTAGCGAGGCCCGCGCCTGATCTCAAACGCGAAAACGCCCGCCTGCAGGGTCTGCAGACGGGCGCTTGTCACAAGCAGTCGAACAAATCGTCCGACTTAGCCCTGCAGAGCCTGCTTGGCCTGAGCGACCAGGGAGGCGAAGGCTTCGGGCTCATGCACGGCGATATCGGCGAGAACCTTGCGGTCCAGCTCGATGCCGGCCTTGTTGAGCCCGTCCATAAAGCGGGCATAGGTAAAGTCATTCAGACGCGCAGCCGCGTTGATCCGCTGGATCCACAGCGCGCGGAAGGTGCGCTTCTTGGCGCGACGGTCGCGATAGGCGTACTGACCAGCCTTCTCCACCGCCTGATTGGCGACGCGGAAGGTGTTTTTGCGACGGCCGTAATAGCCTTTCGCCTGATCAAGAACTTTCTTTTTCCGGGCGTGACGGGCCGGGCCGGAGGACACTCGAGCCATTCGGGCTGTCTCCTAAATCTTTTTAAAAGGTGGGCTTAGCCGTTCCGCCTTAGCGGTTGTACGGCATGTATGAGCGCTTGACGACTTTAGCGTCCGGAGCCGCCAGCGCGGAGGTGCCGCGCTTTTGACGGATCTGTTTCGGGGTCCGCTTGATCATGCCGTGGCGCTTGCCCGCCGGGCCGGCCATCACTTTACCAGAGGCCGTGACCTTGAAGCGTTTCTTGGCGCTTGATTTGGTCTTCAGTTTCGACATTTCGCTCTCCATTCCTGCGGGGAAATCCAGCCGTTCAGGACCAGTCTTTCCAGCGTTCTCAGCCGCCCGGCATGTCGATGAAGCCGGGGTGGCTGGTGAGTAAGAGCGGGGGTTATACGCGCCCCCGCCCAAAATGCAAGGCGCCCCGGGCGGACCGGGGCGCCTTTTATACCGTATCGAAACGCCGATTAATCGCTCGGCGCGTCGAACTCCGAAATCATCAGCTGCGCAGACGCCGGCTCGCCGCTGAAGACGCCAACATAAATGTCGTAGACGCCGCTGAGAGCGCGGTCGAACTGGAGCGCCGGGTTCAGGCCCGGGCCGCCATCATCATTACAGCGCCAGCTGCCGTCGGGCAGGTTGATCGCCAGCGTCGTGTCCCGGTCCCCTTCCACATAAATCGACAACGGACCGTTCTCGCCGCTCCAGGTCAATTCAGCGGTCGGCGCCGCTGTATAAGACCCGCTGCACCAGTCCGCATCCGAGGCAATCCCTGACGAACTCGCCTCAAGCGGGCCGCCCGCCTGGACTGAAATACGGTAGGGATCGGGCACGAACCCCGCCTCCAGATCATGATCGCCGTACATCGCCGGCAAGCTCAGATCCACACGCGAATTGATCGGGTCCGCGCCGCCGCCGATCTCTGAGACGTAAAGCGTCGCAGGGGAGGTTTCGCTGTCGCCGTAGAACCGTCCCACATAGATGTCATAGACGCCGCTTTGCGGATTATTGATTTCAAGGACAGGATTGAGGCCCGCTCCGCTGTCGTCATCACACATCCAGGCGCCGTCCGGTCCGTTGACCACCAGCGTCGTATCGTCATCAGAGACAGCCGAGATGAAGAGCGGCGCCTCTCCGGCCTCAAAGTCGAGCTCGAAGGTTGGCGCGCGTGTGACGTCGCCGCCGCAATAGCCCACAGACACGACGCCGTCCTGCACCGCCATATTGGCCTCGATCGGTCCGCCGGCCCGGATCTCGACCGCCAGGGGATCGGGTACAAAGCCAGCGCGCAGCGAGCGCGAACCGAACAGGGCCGGCTCGGTCAGGTCCAGACGCCGGTCGACGCCCTGATAACCGATCTCGGAAATCGACAGAACGCCCGCTTGCGTGACGCCGCGGTCGCCCAGAAGACCTGTCCAGATCAGATACTCGCCACGTTCGGGATTGTCGATATGAACGCCGGGATTGAGGCCCACGGCGTCGTCATTACACAGCATCTCGCCCGATGGCGTGCGCACGGCCAGGACGCCATCGCGCTCGCTTTCCATGGCGATGTAAAGCGGCAACGCACCCGCGCGATAGGTCAGCGCCACATCCGCAGCCTCACCTGAATAACCATAGCACATGTCGCCCAGCTCCTCGAGCCGCGCTTCGCCGCCTGCGATCACGTCAATCAGCCGCGGATCATCACGAAAGCCAGACCGCAAGCGCAAGGACTGGTCGGCGCGCAGGCTGGCGTTCGGAGATACGCTGAACGGGTTCGTCGTATCAAAACCGCTCGTGGAGGCATGGATCTGGGCCGCAGGCGTGCCGACGCCAGCGGAGTATGTGCCCAGCCACAACTCATACACCCCGCGCTCTGCTTTCGCGAACACCAGACCGGGGTTGAGATCGCCTGCGCCGTCATCATCACAATGCAAGTCGCCGTTCGGCGTGCGGACCACCATGATCGTGTCTTCATCCGCGCCCGCTGAGAGATACAGGTCTTCGCCCCCGGCATACTCCACAGTCAGCGTCGGCGCTTCGGTGATGTAGCCGTAACATCCTTGGCTCAGAAGGTCCGCGCTCCAGGCGCCGCCCGCTCGCACAGAGGCCTCAACCGAGCCGTCACGCAAGCTCAGCCCGCCATAGGCCGGATCGCCCGAGAAAGACTGTCCGACGGCGGTCGCGCCCAGACCCAGTGTCAATGCAAGCCCCAAAGCGGCCGCGGAGGCGGCGTATTTCAGTGATGCAGTCATGTGATCCCCCTGTGAAAATTCAAGTTCAGTCACTGTAGGACTGAAATACAGGCCAGATCATGTCGATCTGGCGCCGGGCTCGCAATCGCTTGTCACCTGTCCCGACAAGCCCAGCCCTGATGAGACTTATTGGCTGTAGAGTTCGGAGATATGCAGATCCGCAGGGCGTATGCCGCCATTGGAATACGTCCCGACCCAGATATCGTATTGGCCCGATTGAGGCGCGCTGAAACGGATCGACGGATTGGAGCCTTCGCCGCCATCATCATTGCAGGCCCAGCCGCCGGTCGGCGTGTTGATCACCAGCGTCGTGTCCGCCTCCGAACTGACCGATATGATCAGCGGCAACCCTTCGCTGGCGCGATAATTGAGCCGCAGGTCAGGCGCATTGGCGATATAGCCCGTGCATCCAATGTTGGAGGCGGAAATCGAACCGCCCGCCTCCAGCTCAACCACGTAAGGATCCGGAGAGAACCCGCTGTTGAGCGATATGGTGCCGTATGTGGGGCTCAAAGAAACATTCTGGGCGTGTGCAGAGACGGCGATCATGCCGACAGCTGCAACGGCGGTAATCAGACTATAGCGCATCTCAAGACCCTTTCGGTTCCCTGCCACCCTCCTGCCGGCCCTGACGGCTCCGCCATCAAAGCAGTGTGCGCTGACACGCAAGGGGCGCGTCAGCGCATCTGTTACTTCCGGGACGGGCGATAGCCCATTTCAATCTCGGAAATCATCAGCGTGGTCTGACGATCACCGCGAGAATAAGTGCCCACGTAGATGTCATAGACGCCTCGTGTGGAGCTGTTGAACTCGATCCCGGCATCCGTGCCGATTTCATCGTCAGAGCAGTACCACTGACCATCAGGGCCATTGATGGCGAGCGTCGTGTCAGCATCCCCGTCCGTATAGATGTAGAGGGAGCCATAGCCGTTGTAATCAAGCTCTACGCTGGGTTCGCGCGTGACATAGCCGCGGCAGGACCCGCTGCCGTATTCCAGCGCGTCACTGACCGAAACCGAACCACCGGCCGTCAGACGCAGCTGATAGGGATCAGGCAGGAAGCCGCCATTGAGCGTAATGTCAGCGAAACGCGAAGCCAGAGAGATATCCAGACCGCCGCCATAATTGTAGCCGCCTCCGCCGCCCGCACTGTCGCGTGTGAATTCACCAACCTCAGACACAAACAAGGTTGCGGGAACGCCAGAGCCGCTCATATAGGTGCCGACCCAGACGTCGTATCGGCCCGAGGACGGGTTTGAGAACCGGACCAGCGGATTGAGCGGGCTTTCGGCGCCGTCATCATCACAATACCAGCGGCCGTCAGGTCCATTGATCACCAGCGTGGTGTCAGCATCTGAATCCGCCGAGAAAATCAGCGGGAAAGAACCGGCGCTGTAATTGACCGAAAAGTCAGGTGCATTGGCGATATAGCCGCGGCAATCGGAAAACCGGTCCTGCGCGCGGATCGATCCGCCCGCCGTCAGATTGCGCACGTAAGGATCCGGCGTGAAGCCAGCGCTCAAGGTCACCCGACCAAAGGAAGGCGGCTCAGTAAAGTCCTGAGCCAGAGCCGTCGATCCGGCGAAAAGCGCCGCCGCAAAAACACTGACCGTCAGTGTTGCAGAGTTCATCATGATTTCGTCCCCCGTATTCCCCCGCAGCAGGCTGCGGATCACCCGCACACCTTATGCAGGCTTGGTTAAAAGGGCCAGATCGATCCTTGAGCGACCAACCCTTTTTTAACAAATCGCAAGCCCCATAGTGACGATGGAATCTGAACGGCGCATGAAAAAACCCTATCGCTCAAAGCGATAGGGTTTTTTATCGGCTGGCGTGCGGCGAAACGTCCAGAAACGCTAGCGCGGCGCCATCACCATGATCATCTGACGGCCTTCAAGCTTGGGTTCGAACTCGACCTTGGCGACTTCGCTGAAATCCGCTTTGACGCGGTTCATCACATCCATGCCGCGTTCCTGGTGCGCCATTTCGCGCCCACGGAACCGCAGGGTGACCTTGACCTTGTCGCCATCCTCGAAGAACCGGGTCATGGCTTTGGTTTTGACCTGGTAATCATGGGTGTCGATGTTCGGACGCATTTTGATTTCCTTGACGTCCTGGGTCTTCTGTTTCTTTCGAGCTTCAGCCTTTTTCTTTTGCTCTTGGTATTTGAGCTTGCCGTAATCGACGATCTTGCAGACCGGCGGGTTGGCGTTTGGCGAAACTTCTACAAGGTCGAGACCAACCTCTGACGCGGCTTCAAGCGCTGCGTCAATTGGCATCTCACCTTGTTTTTCCCCAGATTCATCAATTAACAGAACCCGCGGTACGCGGATTTCTCTGTTGATGCGCGGCCCTTCTTTCTTAGGCGGGGGCGCGGCATGCGGACGTCGTGCTATGCGTCTTCTCCATGGCGACTGCGAGTGGAACGGTCAAAATAGCTGATTTTGCCCGTGAGCGGTAGCGAATACCGCGAATAACAGGCGAAAATCAAGGTCGTCACGCCGCGTTTGAGGCGTCAGCGAAGCCTCCAGCACAGCGCATGGCCTGAACAGCCTCTTTTGCGTTAATCTGCGCCAGGGTCGGCGCGTGCATCAGCAAGGTGGGCGACAAGCCCCGCGGCGCGCTCTCGAGCGGCGCGTGCTCACCGGGATGGAACAGCACGGCGGGCGATCCGGCGGCGGCCATCAAATGCAGCAATCCCGCCGCCTCGCCAAAGGCGCAGCTGGCCTTGCGACCCAGCCCGGCGAGCTGAATCAGATTCGCCCGTCCGGTCAGATCACGAGCGCCCGGCGTCACATGGGCCACATAACGGCCCACTTCGCGCGTGTTGGGCCCGCCCACGATCACCGGCTCCACGCCGGCCTCCAGAAGCTCATGCGCCAAAGACGCCCAGCGCTCTTTCGGCCAGCGCTGCGCAGGCAGCACGTCTTCGCCCGCTGGCGCGAACAGGGCGTAACGCCCCAGAAGCCCGAAATAGGCCGGCTCCAGAGTGCGCGAGCGTTTGGCGACGAAATCAATCCAGCTCAAATCCGGCGGCGGCGCCTCGCCCAACAGATATCTGGTGGGGCCCAGGCCCGCCTCGCCCAGCTGGGCGGCCATCTGCTCAAGCGGATGCCCCGGACGATCCGACCGCGGCGCGGCGCTGACCCAGCGCGTTTTGGAGAAGCGCACAGCGCGACCGATCTTTTTGGCCCCTTCGCTGCCGCACAGATCATAGATCACGTCAAAGCCTGAATTACGGGCAGCTTTGAGCCTGTCAAAGAAGTTGCGCTTGGCGGTGTCGTCAAGATTGGTCTCAACGGCGTTGAAATAGGTGCAATGCTTGAGCAGGCCCTCATATTCCTCGCCGCACAGCAGGGTAATCCGCGCCTTGCGATGATGATCGCGGATCATCTTGGCGGGCGCCAGCATGCGCACCACGTCTGTGAGCGCGCCTTCATGGATCACCAGGATCTGTTCTTTGTCAGCTTCGTCTTCGGACATGGGCTTAGTCTAGAAGCTCCCGATAGACCCGCAAGGTGGCTTGTTGCAGTTGCACCTTGGAAAAAAGCGTTCTGACGCGCTTGCGTGCAGCCAGCGCCAGAGTGTTGGCGCCTTCAGCGTTCAGTGACAAGGCGGCTTTGACCGCTTCAGCCCAGGCGTCAGCATCGCCCGGCGCCGCGCGCCAGCCCGTTTCTCCGTCGCTGACGACTTCACGCGCTCCGCCATGATCGGCGACGATCACCCGCGCGCCCATAGCCTGGGCCTCAGCGGCGGTGCGCCCGAACGCTTCAGGCTCGAGCGAGGGGCAAACCACCAGATCCGCCGCAAGATACGCCGCCGCAATGTCTGTCGTGTGGCCCGGCAAGGCCAGATCAACGCCCGCCGCATCCGCCGCCGCCTTGATGTCCGCCTGATAGTCAGGCTTGTCGCCGCCTTCGCCCAGGCACACCAGCAAGGGCGCCGGCTCAAGCCTGAGCCGCGCCAGCGCCTCAATCATCAACAGCTGGCCCTTCCATCGGGTCAGGCGTCCGGGCAGCACGATGGCCAGCTTTTCCGGCCCCGCGCCCCAAGCTGCGCGATGCGCCTTGATCCGCTCTGGATTGACGAGCGCCGGATCAAACTGCTCCAGATCGACCCCACGCGGGATAATGCGCAGGCGGCTTGAATCAATCAGGTGCTCTTCGCGCACATGCCGGGCGGTGAACTCTGAATTGGCGATGACAAGATCGCCCTGCGCCATGATCGAGTTATACCAGCGCTTGAGACGGGATTTGGCTTTGTAGAAGCCGTGATAGGTGGTCACAAAAGGGATTTGGGCGCGTCGCGCGGCCCATTTCGCACTCCAGGCCGGCGCACGGGAGCGAGCGTGAATAATATCGATGTTTTCGGAGCGAATCAGCTGCGCCAGCTTGCCCGCATTGGTCCAGATCCTGAGCGGGTTCTTGGTGGCCAGATCCAGCGTCACATGACGCGCGCCCAGCGCTTCAAGCTCCGCCACCAGACGCCCTCCACTGCTGGCCACGATCGCCTGGCCGCCATCCGCCAGAATGGCTTCAGCCACTTCAAGGACCGTACGCTCCGCGCCGCCCGCATGCATCTGGGGGATAACCTGCAAGATGTTCAAACGCGTTCGCCTTTTACCGGCGGGCCTGTTGACGGCCCGCGATATGATCAGATAACCGCGACCGGCCCGGTCCGTAAACCATGACCGCCGCCCTGGAGGCCGATGAGATGACCCAAGTTGAACACTTCGACCGCCCTGATCAGCCCCGCCTCGCCTATTGCGCCCGTCCCGGTCACGGGCCCGGCGTGATGTTTCTGGGCGGGTTCAAGTCTGACATGACCGGAACGAAAGCCACTGCCTTGCAGGACTGGGCGGACCAGACAGGCCGCGCCTATCTGCGCTTTGACTACAGCGCGCATGGCGCGTCCGAAGGCGCCTGGCAGGACGCCACGATCACCCAATGGCGACAAGATGCGCTGGATATGCTCGACCAGTGTACGGACGGGCCGCAAATCCTGGTGGGCTCCTCCATGGGCGGCTGGATGGCGCTCCTGGCGGCGATGGCGCGGCCTGAACGGGTGAAAGCGCTGGTGCTGATCGCGCCCGCTGCAGATTTCACCGAAAGCCTGATCTGGGAAAACTTGCCTTTCCATATCCGAGAGCAGATCGAGACCGAAGGCCAATGGTTGCGGCCCAACGCCTATGGCGAGCCCTATGCGATCACCCGGACTTTGATCGAGGATGGTCGCCAGTGGAGCCTCCTGAACGCACCCATCCGGTTTGACGGCCCCGTGCGCATCCTGCATGGCTGGCAGGACAAGGACGTGCCGTGGAGCCATGGCTTGCGCGTGCTCGAACAGCTGACCACCAACGATGTGCGCTACGAGCTGTCCAAAGCGGGCGATCATGGACTGAGCACGCCGGAGGATCTGGCGGCGCTCGTCCGGCTGATCGAAAGCGTCAGCGGCTAGTCTGTCTGAGTCCAGATCGCCTTCAGCCCCTCTCGCCAACTGAGATAGCTCGGCCGCCAGCCCAGCGCCGCTTTGGCGCGCGCGTTCGATACCCTGCGGCATTCCGCATAAAAGCTCGCCTGCATGGGCGTGGCGTTCTCGGGATCGAAGGGTTCGATCTGCGGTCCGGGCAAGCCGGCGATTTCAGCGGCGCCGCGCATGACGTTCGCTTGAGTGTCCGGCCAGTCATCCGCAAGATTGAACGCGCCTGTCGCGTCCGGCCGATCAAGGCTCAGCGCGATGGCCTGGGCGATGTCGTCGGCATGCACACGGCTGAACACATGGCCGGGCTTGTCAAACACGGTCTTGCCCGCCTCCAGCCGATCAAAGGCGGAGCGGCCCGGACCATAAATCCCCGCCAGTCGAAACAGGCGCGCACCGTGTTTCAGCCAGTCCGTCTCCGCCGCAGCGCGCCGGATCGAGCGCTGTTGACCGGGGCTCACGGGCTCATAGTCAAACGCCCAGCCGCCCTGCCGGTCGCCATAAACACCTGTGGTCGATAGATATCCCAGCCATTTCCCTTTCAGGGTTTCCGCTTGTAATGCTGGCAGAAACGGATCCCCCGCTTCGCCCGGCGGGGCGCAGGCGAGCACGGCGTCGCAGGCGCCGACCGCCGCGCGCAGGGTGCGGTGATCAACGGGCTTTGCGGGATCCGCGAGGACAGGCTGATAGCCTTGCGCCCGGATCTGTTCGGCCTGCACGTCAGACCGCGTGCTGGCGTGAATCCGCCAGCCTTCATTGCTCAGTCGCCGAGCGACCGCCTTGGCGGTGAAGCCGAACCCCAACAGACAGATGCTGCGTGCGCCCATGGACGTCTCCTTGATCTGGCCGATAGGCTTAACGCTCAATCCAGCCCGAGGGAAACCCGCCCATGGCGCCTGTGCTCATCGTCTCCGCCCTGCTCGCAACAGCGCTCACCCCGGCGCCCAATGATCAAGACCGGCTGCAAGCCTGTCTGGGCGCCATCCAGGACGATGCCGAAGAGGCGTATGAGGACGCGCTGACCTGGCGGCATCAGGGCGGCGGCTGGCCCGCTGAACATTGCGTCTCGCTTGCGCTGATCGCATTGGGTCAGGAGGCGCCTGGGGCCCTGCGCCTGCGCGAAGCCGCGCTTGATGCGGACATCGCGAGCGATCTGAGCCGCGCCATCATGCTTGGTCAGTCAGGAGACGCCTTTCTGACCGCTGAGGAATACGATCAGGCCTTGATCAGCTACACAGCCGCGCTGGAGTTTGCGCCACACGATACAGTACTTCTGGGCGGGCTTGCCCGGACCTATCTGGCGCTTGAAGCGTTCGCCGATGCGGAAGACACCGCCAGCCGCGCCCTGTCCCGGAACGATGCCTCGGCCACGCTCTGGCGCCTGCGCGCCGAAGCGCGGTTGGCGTTGCGGTCCTATGATCAGGCTCTGAGCGATATTGAAACCGCCCGCACCCTGTCACCAGAGGATATAGACGTGCTGGTGCTTCGAGGCCGCATTATTGACGCCCGGCGCACGGGTTGAGGCTTTTCAAGAACAACTTTTGAGTGCAATAATTCTCCTGAAACAATACAGGAGGTTGTTATGCGGCGTTCTCTCAGCATTTTGGCGCTCGCCAAAGCCACATCTAGCAAAGCGCATAAAGCAGGACGGGGCCCGACCCTGTCCCCAACAGGGCGCCGTATTCTCAATGCGGACAAGGACACCGTCGTCCTGCGGGGCCGGCATATCCTGCTCTAGCTGAGGTCAGCGCCTGCAAGGTTAATTTTGTCTGGCCCGCCTTCACTTGGCGGGCGCTTCCCCCCATATTCAGGGCAGAGGTCATGAGAGGACTGAGATCATGCTGCGATCCATCACCATCATCACTCTGGCTGCAGTCCTGGCAGGCTGCGCCGGCGGTCCAACGCCCTACGCTCCGGCTGGTGACAGCCGGTATGGTCTGACAGAGCAACAGGTTGAATCCGACCGGTTCCGCATCAGCTTCAGCGGCAACTCTCTGACAGACCGCGACACGGTCGAGACTTATCTGCTCTATCGCGCCGCAGAGCTGACGCTCGATCAGGGCTATGACTATTTCCGTCTCGCCCAGCGCGACACTGAAACCGAGACCCGACTGATAGGCTCCAGCACCTATGACCGGTTCGGCCTGCAGTATCGTTACTTCCATCCCGCCCACGGCTGGTATGGCCGCTATGATCCGTTCTGGAATGACGTGAACATCCGCGAAGTCACGCGTTATGAAGCGATGGCGGAGATTGTTCTGGGCCGGGGCGCCACGCCGGATACGCCGGACGCCTTCAACGCCCGCGAAGTGGTGCAGAATCTGGGACCACGGGTCCGGCGACCGGTCGAGAGCTAGCGACCGCCAGACGCACTCATGAAAAACCCCGGAGCGAAGGCTCCGGGGTTTGTCGTTTCAGCGCTAAAATCGCCCTTATTTCGGAGGCATGCGCGCGCCAGCATCCAGGCGGACGCATTCAGCGTTGATGTAATCATTGGACACCATGAAGGCGACCAGATCAGCGTATTCCGCCGGGGTGCCGAAGCGCTGCGGGAATTGCAGGTTCGCAGCCAGATTGGTTTTCACTTCCGGCGGCATCTGCTCATAAATCGGGGTTTCAAAGAAGCCCGGCAAGATGGTGTTCACCCGCACGCCTTCTCGCGCCAGATCCCGCGCCATCGGCAAGGTCATGCCATAGATCCCGCCTTTGGAGGCGGCGTAGGCGACCTGACCGATCTGGCCGTCCTGAGCGGCGACGGACGCGGTGTTCACGATCACGCCGCGACCGGACGCATCAGGCTCAAGCTCCAGCATGCCGGCGGCGGAGATCGCGGCGCAGTTGAAGCTGCCCACAAGGTTCACATTGATCACCAGCTGGAACTTGTCGAGCTGGTGCATCACGATATCGCCCTTGGACGAGCGACGCGCAGTCTTCTCCGCCCAGCCAATACCGGCGCAGTTCACCAAAACCCGTTCCTGTCCGTGCGCGGCGCGCGCCTTGTCAAAGCCGGCCTTGACGCTTTCGGGGTCGGCCACATTCACCTTGGCGAACACACCGCCCAGTTCCTTGGCCACCGCCTCGCCACGCTCTTCGTTGAGGTCAAACAAGGTGACCTTGGCGCCTTCGGCGGCCAGACGGCGGGCGGTGCCTTCGCCCAAACCTGATGCGCCACCCGTGACGACGGCTGCGATGCCTTTGAAGTCCATGAATCTCTCCCCTTTAGGCTTTATCGATCGAAGGCTGGACGCCGGAGCCCTCCGGCGCGTTCGAAAACTTCATACCGCGGGCGCGAACAAAAGAAAATGCGCCGCCCCGCTTCGGGCGGCGCAGGCTCATCACGCTGAAGGGAACTATTTTATCGGGACTTTCCGGCCTGACGCCACATCTTCACGCTTGGGCAGGGTGACAGTGAGCACGCCGTTTTTAAACACGGCATCCACAGCCTCCACATCGGCGTCCCGAGGCAGGGTCAAAATGCGCTTGAAGGCGCCATATCGGCGCTCGGCATATTGGTGGTGCTTGCGCACGGATTTTTGCTCATCCTCCTTGGACCCGGAAATCGTGAGCAAATGATTGTCCGCTTCGACCACAATATCGTCTTTCTTCAGGCCCGGCAATTCAGCCGTGACCACATAAGCGGATTCCGTCTCGCTCATATCCACGGGCGGAGTCATCGGCCCCCAACCATTCGCGAGCGGCCAGGCAGGCGTCGACATCCAGGGCAGCGGCGCGCCTCGCCAGAAGCTCTCCGCCACATCCATCATATCCGTGCGCAAACGTTCAAACGCCTCCATGGATCCTTGTGCAGGCAGGATGGAACGTTCTATCGGCGTCGTGTCCGTGTCAGTCATCACACTCTCCCTGTTCTGATCAGCTCTATGGCCCGGTCGGTTCAACGACCAGAATAACCATACTATCAGAAAGGGAATTGCTCGCCATGCGACCGCGAGACGCGTGCGTCAGCCACGCTAGGCGCTTGCGGTCAAGGATGATAAGTGAGCCTGCAATTCAAACCGATGAGGGCGTGATGACGACACCGGTTCTGGTTCTCCATGGCGGCGCGGGCGTGCTGGCCGAGCGTAGCTATGCGCGCGAGATCGCTCATCTGACCGCTCTGGCGGAACGCACGCGGGAGGCGCTGCTGGCTGGTCAATCCGCTCTGGACGCCGTGGTGGAGGCTGTCGCAGATCTTGAAGCCTCAGGGCTTTATGTGGCGGGCAAGGGCAGCGCGCCCAACGCGGCGGGACGGTATGAGCTGGACGCCGCGGTGATGGACGGGGCCAATCGCAATGCTGGCGCCGTCTCCGCCCTCACAGGGTTTCTTTCCCCTATCCGCGCTGCACGCGCCGTGATGGAATCTACGCCGCACGTTTTGCTCGCCGGCAAGGGCGCTGAAAGCTTTGCGGAAAAAGCCGGGCTCGCTCAGGTTGAGGACCCGGACGCCTATTACAAATCCGCCGCCGATCCGGACCCCCGCCCGATTCCCACCGGCACGGTCGGCGCCGTCGCGCTCGATCTAAACGGTCGGCTCGCGGCGGCCACCTCCACTGGCGGCACGCTGAACAAGGTCTGGGGCCGGGTGGGGGACACGCCCATCATTGGATCGGGCACCTGGGCGGATGAACGTGTGGCGGTCTCCTGTACGGGGCAGGGCGAATTTTTCATGCGCGCCAACGCCGCCGCCGACGTCTCCGCCCGCGTCAAATACGCCGGGCGGCCCCTGGCGGAAGCCGTCGAAGGCGCGCTCGCCGATGTGGCGCGTCTGGGCGGCGAAGGCGGGCTGATCGCGGTCGACGCCTCTGGCGCAGTCACCGCCCAGTTCAACTCGCCCGGCATGAAGCGCGCCATCGTCCATTCTGATGGCCGGATTGATGTACAGATGAGCTGACGGATCCACACAAAAAGCCCCGGCCATCAGGTCGGGGCTTTTTAAAATCAGTCTGAGACGAACAGATCAGGCCGCGTCGCTTTCCACGCCATTATTGAGCAAGGCCGTGATCGCATCCGCATCCGGCGCGGCGCGCACGGCGCGACGCAAATCCTCACGCCGGAAAAAGCGCGACACCTGCGCCAGGGCTTTCAGATGGTCTGCGCCAGCGTCTTCCGGCGCCAGCAGCAAAAACACCAGATCCGCCGGCTGACCGTCTATGGCGTCAAAGTCCACGGGTTGTTTCAACCGTGCGAACACGCCGCACACCCGGTCCACCAGATCGGTGCGGGCATGGGGAATGGCCACGCCATCCCCCACCCCGGTCGATCCGAGTTTCTCGCGCTCGATGACGGCGTCCAGAACGGGCCGCGACGCAACGCCCAGGGCGCGCTCCGCCAGCTCGGCCAGACCCACAAGAGCCTGTTTGCGACTGGACGCGGCCAGTTCGGCGGACACACCGCCTGGCGAAATAAGTGTGCTCAGAGCCATGAAACGCTCAACTGCTGACTACCCCAGCGGCTGTGAGTTTCGATCACTCCGCAGCCGCGCTGGAGGCGTCTTTAGCGCCTCGGGACGGATCAATCCACCCCACATGACCATCAGGGCGCCGGTAGACGAAGTTCATGGCGCCGTTCGCGGCGTTACGGAACAGAACGAAAGGCGCATCAGCCAGGTCCATTTCCAGCACCGCCATGGAAACAGTGAGGGTCTTCAGCTCCGCCGCCTGTTCAGCGATGATCACCGGCTCATCGCCACCGACCGCGCCGCCATCATCCTCTTCGTGCTCGTCGTCAGGCACGTCTACGGCCCGACGGTCTGAGCGCAGCACCATGACAGGGGTCGGCTCCGCCGCCGGCAAGTCAGCCTTTGCATTCGTTTGATGGTCTTTCAGGCGACGTTTGTACCGCCGTAATCGTTTTTCCAGATGCCCGGCGGCGTCTTCGGCTGCGCTATACGCCTCCTCTGCCGAGCCGGACGCCTGAAGAAAAGCCCCGGATGGAAGATGGAGCGAGATGTCCACCTTGAAGCCGTATCCTTCCTTGCTCGCGACGACAAAGGCCTCGGCAGGTCGATTGAAGTATTTTGACCCGGCGTCAGTGATGCGGGTCTCCATGCGCTCGCGCAGAGCGGGGGACACATCGATGCCTTTGGAGACGAACTGGATAAACATGAGAGCTCCCTTCAACTGGGGTCCAAGAGCGCGCCTTCGGCGCGTTGGACCCCTCAAGGGTCACTCCCGCGCCGGGCGCGGCCGGCCTGTCGAAAGACCGGACATTCACGGTATCTGCAGGCAAGCCAGGCCGTCAATCAGAACCGGTGCGACACGGTGAACGGCGGATGAGGCAAACGCATCATGCAGCGCAACATATGTGGCGGTCAGCCCATGCCCTTGAGCTTGCGACGCCGCTTGACCGAAGAGGGAATGTTCATGGCTTCGCGGTATTTGGCGACCGTGCGGCGCGCAATGTCCACGCCGTCCGCCAGCAGACGCTCGACGATCTTGTCGTCGCTCATCACATCTTCAATCGTTTCAGAGTCGATCATCGCCTTGATGCGGAACCGCACCGCTTCGGCGGAATAGGCTTCACCGCCGTCCGCCGATGCGATGGCGGATGTGAAGAAGTATTTCAGCTCGAACAGCCCGCGCGGCGTGGCCATATATTTGTTGGACGTCACCCGGCTGACGGTGGATTCGTGCATGCCCACCGCATCCGCGACCGTTTTCAGGTTCAGCGGGCGCAGCCAGGCCACGCCCTTGGCGAAGAAGGCGTCCTGCTGTCGCACGATCTCGCTGGCGACCTTGAGGATCGTCCGGGCGCGCTGATCAAGGCTTTTGACGAGCCAGGAGGCGTTCTGGGTGCACTGGCTGATGAAGACTTTCTCGTCCTCTGACCGCGCCGAAGCGCTAATCTGGGCGGCGTAGCGATTATTCATCAGAACGCGCGGCAAGGTATCGGTATTGAGCTCCACAGCCCAGCCGCCATCCGGGCGCTCGCGCACCATTACATCCGCTTCGACGGCCCGCTCGCCATCCGCACCAAAACCCAGGCCTGGCTTGGGAGTCAGACGCTTGAGCTCTGCGATCATGTCTTCAAGATCTTCGGCGTCCACGCCGCACAAGGCTTTCAGCCCTGCATAATCATGCTTGGCCAGAAGCGGCAGATGATCCACCAGCGCCGCCATGGCCGGATCCAGACGGTCGCGCTCAGCCAGCTGCATCGCCAGGCATTCCTGCAGATTACGCGCCATAACGCCCGTCGGCTCGAACTTCTGCAAAGCGAAGAGCACGGCTTCAACTTCAGAGCGGGTAACGCCCAACCGGTCAGATGTTTCGCCCAGATCAGCGCGCAAATAGCCGTCTTCATCCGCAAGATCGATCAAATGCGCCGCGATCAGCCGGTCGGCAGGCTGCAAGGCCAGATCCGCCAGCTGATCATGCAAATGCTCATGCAGGGTTTTTTCCCGGCTGGCATGGTCAGCGGCGTCAAATTCAGAGGCATTGAACGAGCCGCCCGAACCCGCGCGAGACCAGTCCACCGATCCGGCCGCGCTCTCGGTTCCCGCCATGTCGGATTTGGAATCAGAATACATCGCCTCGGTGTCGGCGTCGAAGGACTCATCCGCCTTGCCGGGCGCATCAAAGCTGAGTTCGTCGCCGTCTTTGGTCTTGGCGGCTTCGGACGGATCAGACGGGGCGGATTCATCAAGGGCAGGCGCGTCTGAACGTTCATCGCGCTCCAGAAGCGGATTGCGCTCAAGCTCGGTCTCCACAAACTCGGCCAGCTCGATATTATTCAATTGCAACAGCTTGATAGCCTGCTGCAATTGAGGGGTCATCACCAGACCCTGGCCCTGTCGAGCCTCAAGCTTATGTCCCAGTCCCGCCATTCAGATGCCTAGTTAAAATCTTTCGCCCAGATAATAGCGACGCACGTCCTGATCATTGCGCACCGCGTCAGGGGCGCCTTCAAACAAGACTTCGCCGTCATGTATGATCGTCGCCCGGTCCGTGATCTCGAGCGTTTCGCGCACATTGTGGTCGGTGATCAGAATGCCGATGCCGCGCTGTTTGAGATAATCGACCAGATCGCGAATATCGGCGATGGCCAGCGGGTCAATGCCCGCAAAGGGTTCGTCCAACAGCATGAAGCTCGGCTGCGCCGCCAGCGCACGGGCGATCTCCACCCGGCGACGCTCGCCGCCGGACAAGGCCATGGCGGGGCTGTTGCGCAAATGATCGATATGGAGCTCTTCGAGCAGCTCGTCGATCAAGGTCTCGCGCCGCCGACGGTCCGGCTCGACGATCTCTGCGACTGCAGCGATGTTCTCGACCACCGTGAGACCGCGAAAGATCGAAGCCTCCTGCGGCAGATAGCCGATGCCCAGCCGTGCGCGCTGGTACATGGGCAGGCCGGTGATGTCCTCGCCGTCGAGCATGATGGTTCCGTGATCGGCCGATACCAGGCCGGTGATCATGTAAAAACAGGTCGTCTTGCCAGCCCCGTTCGGCCCCAGAAGCCCCGCCACTTCACCGCGTCTAAGCGATAGCGAGACATTCTTGACCACAACGCGCTTGCCGTAGGACTTGCCCAGATTTTGCACCTGGACGCCTTCCCCGGCGAACGCCTGGTCCGGCGCGTCGATCCGCTCGTATTCCATGGTCGTCATGCTTAACTCCGACGGCCTAAAAAACTGTGAAGTCTGACACGTTCAGCGCGCAGACCTAGCCTTCAGGCTCTTCGTAGGGACGCGGGCCGTCGCCCGGAATGACCGGCGCGGGGCAGTCCTGCGGAGTTTGCGCGGTTGCGGCGTCATCATCGGTGAAGAACACAGACCGCACGCGATCATTGCTGTTCTCGCCGCCATCCAGACGCGCCACCCCGGTCGCCAATTCCGCATAGAGGTGCTCGCCAGTGGACACGTTGCAGCCCTGGGTCAGCACGACCGAACCGGTCAATTCAATCACGTCATTGACCAGATCATACGTGCCGCGATCACCGCGCGCGATCTCGGTCTCGGTGACGTAGAACACCTCGCCCTCGGCCACGATGCGGCGCAGTTCGCGCCCGCCCGTGTCACGCCGCACATAATAGGCTTCAAGCCGGTCCGCCCGAAGGCGCACGCCGCCGCGCACCACGTTCACATCGCCAGAATAAACGACCAGTCCCTGGGCGTCGAAAAGCTCGCTGCGATCGGCGCTGATATCAGCGGGGCCTTCGCCCGGGCCGATGGATTGCGCCAGGGCGGGAGCCGTCATCAGCAGCGGCGCCGCGAGTACAGCGGCGGTCAGGGTACGCAAGGTCATGGCTCGTTCTCCTCTGACCGGTCCGGGCCGGCGTCAGCGTCTGTCGCGGTCGGGGTGGAGGCTGCGTCAAAGCGAGTGCGCACATCCCCTTCCAGAATAATGTGTTGGCCGTCGTCTCGTACTTCGAACCGATCCGCGCGCACCGCGCCCCAGGGCGCAAGGCCCTGCATCGGCGCCGGACCTGTCACCACGCCTTCGCGCAAATATAGCGTCGCCGATTGCGTATCGAAGACATAGCCCGAGCGCGTGGTCAGCCGCACATTCGTGTCGAGCTGCAAGGACAGGTTCGCATCGTCAAACACGCCATGCTCAGCCAGCACACGCGACGCATCCGCTCCGCCGTCAAGCAGCGCATAATCCAGGGTGGGACGCTCAAGGTCCGTCAAAGACTGTTGCGCGCCGCTGCGGCGTTCAGCGGTTTCCGCCGTAATGACATAAGGCACGCCGCCCTCATCGCGGCCGGTGAAGCGTGGATTGATGATGCGTTCGGATTCGCCAGCGCCAGCGCTGATCGCCACGTCAGTGGCCGGGCGTTCGGAGCCGCCGGACAACACCATCTGGATCAACGCATTGAGCGCCACCAGAACCGCCGCAGCAATCAACACCCCACGCAGACCCGCCACAAAGCGACTGCGCCGACGGGCGTCAGCCAGCGATTTGGCGCGGCGCTGGCCAATCATCTGGCCATCCGCATGTATCAGGGCCGCAGACATTAGCGGTCTGGCTCCGTTTGAAACAAGGCTGCACCCTTTGTGACGGTCATCGCCGTCCTGCGCAAGCAGGCTCAGGAGTGCGCAAAGATATCGGTCTCGTCCCAGCCCATCAGGTCCAGACGCGCGCGCTGGGGCAGGAAGTCGAAACAGGCCCGGGCCATCTCCATCCGGCCTTCGCGCTCAAGCATGGCCGTCAGGCCGTCTGCAATGGCGTGCAGATACAAGACGTCAGAGGCCGCATAATTGAGCTGGGCTTCGCTCAGATCATGGGCCGCCCAGTCCGAGCTTTGCTGTTGTTTGGACAGCTCCACACCCGCGATTTCGCGGCAGACATCCTTCAAGCCATGACGGTCGGTATAGGTGCGAACCAGCTTGGACGCGATCTTGGTGCAATAGACCGGCGTCATGGTGACGCCGAGATCACGCTCGATGATCGCCAGATCAAAGCGCGCAAAATGCAAAAGCTTCTCGACATTCGTATCAGCCAGCAGCGCTTTGAGATTGGGGCAGTCATACGTGCTGCGGTCCGGCTGGACGATATGGGCCTCGCCATCGCCCGCTGACAGCTGGACCAGACACAACCCATCGCGCACCAAAGACAGCCCTTGGGTTTCGGTGTCAATCGCGACCCGCTTGCCCAGGTTAAGCCCGTCCGGCAGATCTCCGCGATGGAAGTGAATGGTCATGCTTGCGCTCCATGGCTGCATCTGTCCTGAACGTTCAGGGTATCGGACGTTCGCCCCATAGGGTCAATGCAGACCGTCGCCCAAGCGCATCACAGGATCAGCGATTGATCGCACATCGGGATCAAACCTCGCCAAGGCGCGCCTTATTTCTGTATAAAGTCTTAATACGAGACATCGGGTGGGGCGGGGGCGACGCCATGACAAAGAAATATCTTCTCTCGGTCGGAGCCGGACTAGCGCTCGGCCTGTCCGTGCAGGCCAGCGCCAGCATGATGACCGGAGAGGCCATCACCAGCGTGCTGTCCTTGCCAAAGACGCCCCTTGATAAAGCCGGACCGTCTTTTCACGACGGCGCTAGTGTTTCCGACGCCGTCGGATCGCCCGAGGCGGGAACCCGGACCATCCCTGTCGCTGAGCCCGAAAAGAGCCTAAGGCGGTTCATGATTACCGCCAGGGCGCTGTCACCTCCTCTCTGAGCATGACGGACCCGGCTTTAATTGAGGCTCTTGAAGGGCTGGTGATTGCGCTGGACAGCTCGGACGCTCTCGAACCGGACGCTCGGGCGGGCCTGAGCCAGGCGCTGCAAGCGCTTCAGAGCGTCCAGACCGGGCCTCTGAAACTCAAACCGCTGGGCTTTTCGGCGCCCTTTGTCGCCAATGTGGGTCCGGGTTGCGCGGATGGCGCAGGCGTGGATTCCACCCAGTGCGGCAGAGGCGCCGACGCCGCAGCAGACGGGACGACCGCCATCGGGGTCGGAGCTGAAGCCAGCAATGACTTCACAACCGCAGTCGGGCTGTTGTCAGAGGCCTCTGAAGAAGACGCGACAGCTATCGGAGCCGAAGCCCTGGCCAGTGGATCGCAATCGCTGGCTGTCGGCGCCAATGCCGAGGCCAGCGATGACGACGCCACCGCGATCGGGGAAGGCGCCCTGGCGAATGAGGAAAACACCACCGCTGTCGGACAATCCGCCGAAGCTTCGGGATCGCATGCCTCCGCCTTTGGCGAAAGCGCGACGGCGGACTCGGCTGGCGCTTCGGCCTTTGGCAATGATGCCCAGGCCAACGGGATTGGGTCGGTTGCGGTGGGCGCGGATGCGACGGCGCAGGGCGATGGCTCGATCGCCATTGGCGCGGATCACGACGGGAACGGGACCGGCGCGAGCGCCAGCCAGACTGACGCCATCGCCATCGGCGGCGATGCCCGGGCCAGCGCCGAGGAGGCCATCGGCATCGGCTTCCTGTCGGAAGCCACGGGCGAGCACGCGATTGCGCTGGGGGCGGAGGCGCAGGCGCTTCATGACGACTCAATCGCCTTGGGAAGCGGGGTGATCACCACGCGCGCCAACCAGATCGCCATCGGCGCCAGCAATCAGACGCTGACGCTGGCCGGTGTGACCAGCGCAGCCTCCCAGTCCGCGCAGGGACCGGTGACCGGGATCCTGACCACCGATGCAGCTGGCAATATCGCCTATGACGGCTCGGCCTTGTCACAGATCGCCGCAAACAGCTCATCCATTACGGCCTTGCAAGCGAGCAGTGCGACCAGCGCGGATCTGAGCGCGCTGCAATCGGACCTGACCAGTCTGAAAACCCGCGTCACCAGCGCTGAAGCGGGCGTGTCCGCGAACCTGTCTTCGACCGGCGCAAACGCCAGCGCCATCTCCGCGCTGGACGCCAAGCTGGCGGCGCTGGGCGCAACCGGCGGCGCCAATCAGGCGGATGTCGACGCCAATACCACCGCCATCGCGAGCAATCGCAGCGAGATCAACGTCAACGCCGCCAATATCGCCAGCAACAGGACCGATATTGACGCCAACACAGCCGGGATCGCTGTAAACCGGGCTGATATCATGCTCAATCGCCGCGAGATTGCGGGCAATCGCGCGGATATTGATCTCAATACTGCGGCGATTGCAGGGCTGAGAACCGATGTCAGCGCCTTGCAGCTGGATGTCAAAGACCTTGCGAGCCAGTTCAATGCCTTGTCCGGCCAGATGGACGTGCACACCGATGGCGTCGCCATCGCCAACGCCCTGGCAGGGTCCAGCTGGCTGCAGGCCAATGAGGATTTCGCGCTGACTGCAAACTGGGGTCTGTATGACGGCTCAAATGCGCTCGCTGTCTCTGCGACTGCCCGCATCAACACACGCCTGTCAGCGAATATGGGTGTGGGGTATGGCGACCGGACCGGACGCGTGGGCGCCCGGGCCGGCGTGCGGTATGGCTGGTAGGACGCCCGTCAGCGCCCCCTGCCAATCTTCAGGCCCTAGCCCAGCTTGAGTGTGGTTTTCACATTGCCGCGGGTGGCGTTGGAATACGGACAGACCTGTTCGGTTTTCGCCATCAGCGCATTGGCGTCTTCGGTCGCCAGCCCGGGCAGATGCCCGATCAGCGTCACTTCCAGACCGTAACCGCCCGCATCTCGCGGGCCGATGCCCACCTCGGCGTCCACTGTCGCGTCAGCCGGCAGCTTGATCTTGGTTTGCTGGGCCACCAGACCCATGGCGCTCATGAAGCAGGCGGCATAGCCCGCCGCGAACAATTGCTCGGGGTTGGTGCCCGCTCCTCCGTCTCCGCCCAGCTCGGACGGGGTGGAGAGCTGGACATCCAGCCGCTGGTCATCAGACCAGGCGCGGCCCTGACGGCCTTTATTCGCGGACGCGCGGGCGGTGTAGAGAATGGACATGGCAGGCTCCTATATATCGTACGCGATATTACCGAACCCGATATAATCATCCTCTTGCGAGCGTCAAGCCTCAGCGATATTATCGTGCGCGATTAATCAGAAAGATCCGGCATGACCGACCGCAGCTCCCAGACGCCCGACCTTCCCACGCTGGATGACCAGCTCTGCTTTGCGATCTATTCGGCGAACACCGCGATCAACCGGATGTATCGGCCTTATCTGAACAAGCTGGGGCTGACCTATCCGCAATACATTGCGCTACTGGCGCTGTGGGAGACTGACGATGTGACGGTGGGGGCGCTGGGCAAGCGGCTGTATCTCGACACCAACACCCTGACCCCGCTCCTCAAGCGCCTGGAAGGCATGGGCCATCTCACCCGCACGCGGGACCTCAGGGATGAGCGCGTGGTGCGTATCCGCCTGACCGATCAGGGCCGCGCCTTGCAAGCGCAGGCTACAGATGCCCTCGCCTGCGTGCACGCCATGGCCAGCGAAGACGATATCGACCTCAAACCCTGGATCGAGGCGTTGGGTCATCTGCGCGAACAAGCGCTGAAAAAGGCGCAGTGTGCGGGGGGCTGATCGCCCAAGCCCGAAACGAAAAAAGCCGCTGCAGGTGCAGCGGCGTCTTTCAATCCTGCACACCCCGAACCCAAAGGGTTCGCAAGGCCAAGGGCCGCCCGCAGCGAAGCGAGGAGCGATCACCCGGATGGGTGTGAACCTGCCCCAGAGGGGAAATCCAGATTGTCAGAAGGATGGTGCCCAGGAGAAGACTCGAACTTCCACTCCCTTGCGGGAACTGGCACCTGAAGCCAGCGCGTCTACCAATTCCGCCACCTGGGCAAGTGAGGAGCGGGGGTGATACGGCGCAGATCAGGCGCTGTCAACGGGGAGCACGCGGTTGATCTGCACATTCCGCATAGACTGCGCCCACAGGCTTTCACCGCGTTGCAATACGGCCTTGCGATTACAGCGCCGCATGGACAGCGGCGCCCGTTTTGGTCTATCGCCCTATGAACCTATCTTACATGTCGCACGCACTGGCGCGTGCGAGCCTTTCAGGGGCGGACCATGACACTTCGCAATGAAATGATCACCGTTTTCGGCGCTTCGGGCTTTATCGGCCGGTATGTGGTGCGCGAACTGGCCAAGGCTGGATACCGGGTGCGCGCCGCGACCCGCCGCCCGCATCTGGCCCATGAGCTCAAACCCATGGGCGTGGTCGGCCAGGTCCAGCTGATCCAGGCCAATCTGCGCAATGAAGACTCGGTGCGCCGCGCCGTCGACGGCGCTCATGCCGTGGTCAATCTGGTGGGGATCCTGTCGCAGAGCGGCAAGCAGAACTTCCAGTCCCTGCAGGCGGACGGCGCGGGCCTTGTGGCCAAATGCGCCGCCGAGGCCGGTATTGATAATTTCGTGCAAATCTCCGCCATCGGCGCAGATGAGGACAGCGCGTCTGAATACGCCCGCACCAAGGCGCTCGGAGAAAAGGCCGTGCGAGAGGCGATCCCATCCGCCGTCGTGCTGCGCCCGTCCATCGTGTTTGGAACCGAAGACGGTTTCTTTAACAAGTTCGGCTCCATGGCGCGTTTCGCACCCGCCCTGCCACTGATCGGCGGCGGCAAGACCCGGTTTGAACCCATTTTCGCCGGGGATGTGGCCCAATGCGTCCTGAAAGCGGTGGAATCACCTGCGAAATACGCGGGGCGCACCTATGAGCTGGGCGGGCCAGGCATTTACACCTTCAAGGAAATCCTTGAGTTCATCCTGACCACGATCCGGCGCAAGCGCTTCCTGGCGCCCGTGCCGTTCTTCGCCGCCTATCCGCTGGGCCTGGTCGGGGAAATCCTGGGGGCGCTGCCCTTTGTCGAGCCCTTCCTGACCCGTGATCAGGTGACCTTGCTGAAATCTGACAATGTGTCGGGCCTGACCGATGAGGATCTGGGCCGCGTCACCGATTTCGGGATTGATCTTGAATCAGTCGAAGCCATCACCCCGACTTATCTGGTGCGCTATCGCAAGGGCGGCCAGTTCAATGAAGATCCGGAAATGATTGCATAATATGCCTGATACCGAGCGTAAGTTCCCCGGCTGGCGCGGCACTACGATCCTGAGCGTGCGCAAGAACGGCAAGGTCGTCCTCGCGGGTGACGGCCAGGTCTCGATCGGCGATACGGTGGTCAAGGCCACCGCCCGAAAGGTGCGGCCCTTGTCGAGCGGCAAGGTGATCACCGGTTTTGCGGGCGCCACAGCGGATGCGTTCGCGCTGTTTGAACGGCTGGAAACCAAGCTTGAGCAATATCCCGAACAGCTGGCGCGCGCCTGCGTGGAGCTGGCCAAGGATTGGCGCACCGACCGCTATATGCGCCGACTGGAAGCCATGCTGATCGTAGCCGACGGCAAAGAGACCTTCACCCTGACGGGCGCGGGCGATGTGCTGGAACCTGAAGACGGGGTCGCTGCGATCGGATCGGGCGGCAATTACGCGCTGTCAGCGGCCCGCGCGCTTCTCGATTATGAAGAAGACGCTGAAGTCATCGCCCGCAAGGCGATGAAGATCGCCAGTGAGATCTGCGTCTATTCCAACGGCAATCTGACCGTCGAAACGCTGGGCTAGGGGTTTTCGTCACCCTGACTAAAAAAGCTCTGAATTCCCGGGCGAGCGTAGCGGAGACCCGGGACCTCTCTCCGCGTAAAGCGCCCTATTCTGATGGAGGCCCCGGCTCTGCGCTACGCTTGGCCGGGGTTTCAGTTTTATAGAACATGTCATTCGCCGGTTTATCCGGTGAATCCCTGCCGGACCCTGTTATCAGAGCAACCGACATGGATCCCCCGGACAAGCCGGGGGATGACATATAGAGTGCGAGAGAAGACTACCCCTCAATCGTAAAGGTCAGGCCGGCATGCTCTGACAAGCGCTTGATCACGGCATCGCCCAGCGCAGGCGCAGGCGTATAAACGCCGCCCGGCGTCTGATCACGGCTGACATCCTTCACAAGCGCCAGCGCACATTCGGCAATCATTTTCGAGGTGGAGCCGTATCCGGGATCCTTGTCGCCCTTCACCGAGGCGGTCAGGCGCTCGCCGTCCGCCGTTTCACCCGTGAACATCACATCGTAGAACCCGGTCTCTCGCTCTTCTTTGGACGGGCCTTCGCCAGGTTTGGGCGGGTTGTCCTGCATGGAGCGATCATTGGCGATGGCGTTCGCCATTTGCTCGCCCTGATCGCCCGGACCGGTCAGGAACATCTCATCATAGACAAAGTCCTCGCCATACGCGTGACCCATCAGCGCATTGGAGCGATGGATGTTCTTGGTGTTGATCACCGCCATGATGAAGGGCGCGGACCAGGCGTTCAGATCCTCTTCAAAGATCGGCTTGTTGCCTGCGGGTTGCTTGGGGCCCTTAAAGCCTTCGCACAGGGAGAAGGGATCGATCAGGACATTGAGCACCTCTGGCTCCGCCGCCACACGCTTCATGGTCTCGGCAAAGCTTGCTGCGGTGCCGCCCGAGAACGTGCCTTTCATGGCGCGCACGCGGCCCTTGATGCGGCTAAGCGGCTTTCCCGTCTTCTCTTTCGCGTGCGCTTGCAGATGGTAGACGCCCAGATCAAAAGGCACGCTGTCGAACCCGCACGAATGCACGATCCGCGCACCCGACGCCTTCGCCTTGTCGCCATAGGCGCTGATGATGTCGTGCATCCAGGCGGGTTCGCCTGACAGGTCCACATAATCGGTTCCGGCTTCGACACAGGCTTTCACCAGCGCTTCGCCATAAAGCTGATAAGGCCCCACAGTGGTGATGACGGCGCGCGTCCGCTCGGCCATGGCTGTGAGTGACGCCGGATCAGACGCGTCCGCCACCACAAGCGGCGTGTCAGCCGGTGCGCCGATTTCGTCACGCACGGCTTTGAGCTTGTCTTCTGACCGGCCCGCCATGGCCCAGGCGACCGTCTTGCCGTATTCATGGCTGAGATATTCGGCGACCAGGCGACCGGTGAAGCCGGTGGCGCCATAGATGACGACGTCAAATTCACGCTTCGACATGGGGCTCTCCTCCCTGAGATATTAGTTCACTCATTAAGTGAATTAAGGAGAAAGCACCAGCCTGCCAAGAGGGCCCAATGCTGCGCTAGGGCTCAAGCTCGGTGGCGAACACCATGGCGTCGTCGCGGAAGGCCTTGAATTCCAGCGCATTGCCAGCGGGATCCGTGACAAACATCGTTTTTTGCTCCCCCGCTTTTCCCGCAAACCGCACATAGGGATCAATGACAAACGGGGTCCCCGCGCGACGGAGGCGCTCGGCCAGGGGATCAAACTGGTCCCAATCCAGGATCAGGCCGAAATGACGCACGGGCACATTCTTGCCATCCACAGCGCCTGTCTTGGCCGCCTGACACTCTTCCGGCGCCAGATGCGCGACGATCTGATGCCCCAGAAAGTCAAAATCGATCCAGTGTTCGCTTTCCCGGCCCATCGGACAGCCCAGCACATCCCCATAAAACCGACGCGCCGCTTCAAGATTATCCACGGGGAAGGCAAGATGAAAGCGGGGACGAGACATCAGACTCTCCTGAAACGAGGGGTGACAGTGACGGGCTTTGAGTTCCGGACCTGAAAGCCCTACATGTCCGGTATCCTTATCACCCAAACCTGAAAAAGACATGGGGCGTCATGACTGAGTTTTCTCCGCGCGAAATCGTCCATGAGCTTGATCGCCATATCATCGGCCAGGCCGACGCCAAGAAAGCGGTGGCCATCGCGCTGAGAAATCGTTGGCGCCGCAAGCATTTGCCAGACGGGCTTCGCGAAGAGGTCACGCCGAAAAACATCCTGATGATCGGCCCGACCGGCGTCGGCAAGACCGAGATCTCGCGACGATTGGCGAAGCTCGCGGGCGCGCCCTTCATCAAGGTCGAAGCCACCAAGTTTACCGAAGTTGGCTATGTGGGCCGGGATGTGGACTCCATCGCCCGCGACCTCGTGGAAATCGCAATCACGCTTGTGCGCGACAAGAAACGCGAAGACGTGAAGGCCAAAGCCCACGCCGCGGCTGAAAACCGCGTTCTGGACGCGCTAGTTGGCAAGGATGCGGGCGCCTCGACCCGCGAGACCTTCAGAAAAAAGCTTCTGTCTGGCGAACTCGATGACAAGGAAATCGAGATCGACATCCTTGATGACACCAGCAATCCCTTCCAGGGCATGGATCTGCCCGGCATGGGCTCAATGGGCGTGATCAATCTGGGGGACATGCTCGGCAAAGGCTTTGGCGGCAAGCCGAAAGCCCTGCGCACCACAGTCAAAGAGGCCTATGAGCCGCTGATCAACGAGGAAGCGGACAAGCTCTTGGATGAAACCCAGATCCAGTCTGAAGCCATCCGCCTGGCCGAAAATGACGGCATCGTCTTCCTTGACGAGATCGACAAGGTCTGTGCGCGTGCAGACGCGCGCGGCGCTGACGTCTCCCGCGAGGGCGTTCAGCGCGACCTGCTGCCGCTGATCGAAGGCGCAACCGTTTCCACCAAATACGGCCCGATGAAAACCGACCACGTGCTCTTCATCGCCTCGGGCGCTTTCCATGTGAGCAAGCCCTCAGATCTTTTGCCGGAGCTTCAGGGCCGCTTGCCGATCCGGGTGGAGTTGCAGGCGCTGACCCGCGATGACTTCCGCGCCATCCTGACCGAGCCGGAAGCCAGCCTGATCACTCAATATGTGGCGTTGATGAAAACCGAAGGCTTTGACTTGGGCTTTGAAGACAGCGCCATCGACGCCATCGCCGATTTCGCTGCGGAAGTGAACGCCAGCGTTGAGAATATCGGTGCGCGGCGCCTGTCCACGATTCTGGAAAAGGTCTGCGAGGAAATCAGCTATTCCGCTTCTGATCGCTCAGGCGATAGCCTCGCCATAGACGCAGAATACGTCACGGAACGCGTGGGCAGCCTGGCCCGCAATGCAGACCTGTCCAAATTCATTCTCTAAGGTTGAAGCGGCGCCCCCTGTAAAGGGGTGCGCCGCGCCGAAAGAAAGGGGACCGGCGCGGCGCGAGCTGATACCGGCGCCGGCCGAAGCCGCACGCTACGAAGCGGGGAGATACACCGTCTCAGCTAACGCCATAAAAGCCCTGACTGAAGTGATCTGCGCAAGTGAATTTCTGTTGAACTTCAGTTCATACGCGCGTGATCTTAGTGAAAAATCAGTAATGTAGAGCTGTCCTAGTTCGTCGACAGGCCGGCATGGCTCAGCGGGCCCGGAGCATCACATAGAACGCCCCTGATCCACCGTGTTTACGGTTCGCTTCGGCATAGCCTGACGCCAGCTGGGCAAAGTCTGGATCGCGCATCCAATGTGTGAAGGAGCGGCGCAAAATGCCAGGCAGCGCCCGTTCTTCGGGGTTCCAAGGCTGGAACCGCCGGTCGTCGAGCGCGCGGGCGCCCGCGCCCTTGCCCGTGATCACGAGCACGGTCCGCATGCCCTTTGACCGGCAGCGATGCAAGAACCCCAGCAGGGCGTGGCGCGCGCTGGCGGTGGTCATGCCATGCAGATCCAGTCGGGCTTCCACCTCGATCTGGCCGCGGCGGACTTTCTTCTCCGGCGTCCGGTCCACAGGCGTCCGTTTTGCAGGACGCTGCGCCATTTCCCGCATAAGATCGCGCTGCAAGGCGCCGGATTTGAGAGGCGCCGTCTGAGGGATGGGCAGCGCGCTGGGCTTAGGCGGTTCAATATCCTCGCGCTCCAGCCGTTTCAAACGCTCTTTATCCAGCGGCTTCACCCCACGCGCAAACCGCGTCCAGAGCTCACGCTCTTCAGGCTTGAGCCCGCGTGGCGTGCGACGCTTGGCCATCAGCGGACCTGTTGCGCCGCCAGTTCATTAGGCAAAAGCAGCGTCCAGCGCGCGTTCGGATCGTTCTGCCGCCCGGCGCGTTCACCCGCTTCATAGCCCCAGCCGAAAAACAAATCCCCGCGAACCGGACCCAAAATCGCGCCGCCCGCATCCTGGGTGATCACAAGCCCCGACCAGTTTGGCGCCCCATGCAGCCGGGCGTTTACGACTACCGGAACCCCCCAGGCATGGTGAGCCGCATCCACGGCTATCGAGGCCATCGGCGTCAAAGGCGCACCCTGCGCCCCGATCGGGCCTTCGGTGTGATCATCAAGGCTATCGAGGGTGAAAAACACATAGCGCGGATTTTCATCAAACAATGGTCGCCAGGATTGCGGCCCGCGCAGGCGCAGCCAGTTTTCGATATCCTGTTTGGAGGCGTTGTGTTCTGACAATTCGCCGCGATCAATCAAGATCCTCCCGATCGACACATAGGGTCGGCCATTATGCGCCGCGAAGCGCACGCGCCCTTCAGAGCCATCCGGATACAGCAGTCGCCCTGAGCCCTGTATTTGCAGGAAAAAGACATCAATCGGGCGACCCCAGGCCAGGGGCACGCCCAGATTTTGCGCTTCGATCTCGGCGCGGGACTGATAGGGCACAAACTCGCGATCCGCCGCCCGGCCCACCACCCGGCGGCCTTCGAGCCCGGCGATGAACTGGCCCAAATCCCCAGTCAGCAAATCGCCAGGCAGGCCCCGGATCGCCATTGAGAATTCCGGAGTCGGCGACGCGCTAACCTCGACCACCGGCTCGTAATAGCCTGTCAGTCGGCCCGCGCCGTCCAGCTCAACGGGCGTGAAGCTGCGCTCAAAGAAAGCGCGTGCGCTCTCTGCATCCGGCTGCATGGGCGCCAGCATCGCCGCCTGAAGGCAAACAGACCGCCAATCGCCCGCCGTGCCGGCATATCCGACGCGCGGGTTCATCGGATCGCCGTCCGGCCGGTCTTCAATGCGTTCGCATGAACGCACAAACGCGGACAGCGCGGCCTGTGCATCCACGCTCCGCCAGCCCTCAATCCTTGAAAAAGGGACTGGATGGAGCGCCACAGAGCTGACCGCCGGGCGCGGCGGAAATCCGCCAGGCGATATGGGCTGGCCTGGCTGAGCGGAGGGCGGCGTGCCGGGTGCGCTGGAACACGCCGCCAGAAACAGACACGCCAGAAGCCCGGCGAGCTTAAGCGGGCTTGACCCCGGACAGACGCCAGTTGGGGTTGTTGGTGGTGACGTCACGCTCAAAGCTCCAGATCTCATCGACCGTTTTCAGTGTGGTGAGGTCACCCTCCACCACATCTCCTTGAGCATTGCGGGTTTCACTGGCGAGCTCGGCGGAGAAGGCGATCTTCACCTTGGCCCGATTATCGTTAAGAGAGGCTTCAGAAATCTCGGCGGATTTGATCCGGTCAATCTCTGTGGTCATCTTAAGGTCTTGCTCTTCCCGCGACGTGATCGCCTGATCATAGGCTTTCATGACCCGGTCTGACAGCAATGACTGAAGCGCCTCGCGATCACCCTTGGCGTATGCCGTGACGATCATCTCATAGGCCGCCTTGGCGCCTTTGATGAATTCCTTGGGGTCAAAGCTGGGGTCGTGCCGGGCGATCGCGGTCAGACCCTCGCCAGCAGGACCTGAGAAGCTCGCGGCGAAGGGCGTGTCCTCCCGGGGCGGACGCATGGAGGGCGGAGACGGCATGGCGCCAGCGGCTTCTGCCCGCTCACGCTGTTCGCGTTCCACATCCTCCGCTGTGCGGCCCGAGGGCTTGCCCAGCACCATGTACAGGCGCACGCCCAGGAACACGGCCAGGCCAGCGAAAAACAGGATTTGAAGAATGTCCATAAGGGGCGCTCGCGCAGGTTTGAGTGCGGTGTGGTCCAGATATAGGGGCTATGACCGTCCGCGTCACGCGGGGGGTTGAGCTTGCCGCACACGCGCGCGCATGCTACGCGCCCCGCTTCACCTTAGTCTGTTACGGGATTGCGCGCCCTGTGCGGTTCCGATCAAAACCTGAGTAGACTCATCATGACCGACGCGCCCGCTACGCCGCAAGGCGGCGAACAGCCGATGCCTCCCGCCATTCGTGTGGCGGGACAGTATGTCAAAGACCTGTCGTTTGAAAATCCTGGCGCGCCCGATAGCCTGCGCGGCGCCGGACAGCCCAATATCGATCTGAGCGTAGACGTTCAGGCGCGCGATATGGGCAGTGACATGTTCGAGGTTGAGCTGATCATCAGCGCCCGCGCCCAGCGCGACTCAAACCCCGTCTTCATCGTCGAGCTGACCTATGCGGGCCTGTTCCAGATCCAGAATGTGGACGCGCAAGCGCGTGAAGCCTTCCTGCTGATCGAATGCCCGCGTCTGATCTTCCCGTTTGCGCGCCGCGTCCTGTCTGACGCCACCCGCGATGGCGGCTTCCCGCCGCTGATGCTGGAACCGGTGGATTTCGCTGCGCTTTATCGTCAGCAAATGGCCAAGCGCGCCCAGGCTCAGCAAGGGGCTCCGGCGACCCCTCCGGCCGACGCCTAGGACCCAGCCTTACTCTGCCGAGGCGTCAGCCTTCAAAAGACCCAGAGACTGCCAGAGCGGGTCGTCCATCTCCGAGATAAACTCGGCGTGGGCGGCCCGTTCTTGTTCAGTGACCAGGGATTTGAGCGATTTCGGCCGCGGCGCGCGCACGGGATAGACCACTTTGCCGTCGCCGCCTTCCGCACCGGAAAAGCTCAAGCTTTGCTCGCGCCCGCCATTGAGCTCGAGATACACCTCCGCCAGCAAATAGGAGTCAATCAGCGCCCCGTGCTTGGTGCGGCTGTCGAGCGAGACGTCAAAGCGTTTACACAAGGCGTCAAGGCTTGCTGGCGAACCAGGAAACTTCGCCCGCGCCATGGCGGCGGTGTCGATAAAGCGTGATTTGGGGATGATCGGCCGGGCGCAACGCTCCAACTCCATATTGATGAAGCCCATATCGAACATGGCGTTATGCGCCACCAGCGTGGAGTCCTCGATAAACTCCAAGAACTGATCGACGATCTGGATGAAGACCGGCTCGTCTTTCAGCATTTCGCGGGTATGGCCGGTCACGGCCGTCACTTCAGCGGGAATATCGCGCTCTGGATTGATCAGAATACGCAAATCCCTGCCGGTCGGGATGAGATCAATCACCTCCACACAGCCCAGTTCGGTAATGCGGTCACCGCCTCTGGGGTCCAGACCTGTGGTCTCGGTATCGAAAATGATTTCGCGCTTGCTCATGACGCATCCCCATCCGGTTTGAGCTGATCTAAGAGCGCACGCACCTGATCGCGCGCACGCTCAACGCCCTGGCTGGTGTCGATCACATGGTCGGCGCGGGCGCGTTTTTCCGCATCCGGCGTCTGCCGCGCCAGAATGGCTTCAAACTTGTCCACGCTCATGCCCTTGCGCGCCAGAACCCGCTCACGTTGAACCGCTTCGGGCGCCGAGACCACCACCACATGATGAACCTGATCATGCTGGCCGGTTTCAAAAAGTAGCGGCACGTCCAGAACCACGATTTCAGCGCCAGAATGTTCCGCTTCGTGAAAAAACCGGCGACGCGCCGCCCCCACCAGCGGGTGGACAATAGCGTTCAGTGTTTCAAACTTTGCCGGATCCGCTTGCAAGGCAGCGCTCAGCTTTACGCGATCAACCCCGGCGCTGTCCGACGTGCAGCCGGGAAACGCGCGCTCGATCAAGGGCACGGCCTCGCCTCCGGGTCGATACATCTCCGCCACAGCCGCATCCGCATCAAACACCGGCACGCCTTCCTCTGCGAACAGGGCCGCAGTGGTCGTTTTTCCCATGCCGATGGATCCGGTGAGGCCCAGTACGATCATGCGCGTTGCTCCAACGCCGCCAGCAAGGCCCCGCGCACAGTGTCATGAGCCGGCGCCGACGCGCCAAAAAACGCTTCAAACGCCGGGCGCGCCTGCCCCACCAGCATGATAAGGCCATCAGCCGTGCGCCGACCCAATCGCTCAGCCTGCATCAGAAGCTCCGTCTTCAAGGGCGCATAGACCATGTCAAACACCAGCGCGTCGCCTGCAGTTCCGGACAGATCAACTGTGAGGGGCGGCTGGCCGGTCATGCCCAGTGATGTCGCGTTGATGACAAGGCTTGCGCCCTTAAACGCCGTAGCGTCATCCAGCGCATAGACCTCCGCTTTCAAACTGAAATCCTGCGCCAGCGCCTTCGCGCGATCCGCTGTGCGATTGAGGATACGGATTTCACGGTCCTGATCCTTGAGATGATAGAGCGCCGCTCGCGCCGCGCCGCCCGCACCAATCAAAACGGCGGGTCCAGACCCTGAATCTGATTCAAGTGCGCGGGCGATCCCGACATGATCGGTATTATCCGCCTCAATACGGCCCTGACGCCAGACCAGCACATTTGCGGCCCCAATGGCGCGCGCCGCGTCACTGGCCATATCCGCTGCGCGCAGAGCGGCCTCTTTATGCGGAACGGTGACATTGACGCCCACAAGACCGGCATGAAATCTGGCTCGGACCGCGTCAGTGAAGGCGTCAGGCTCGCATTCGATGATCACATAATCGCCAGGCTGACCCGTCTCATCGAGCCAGGTTTTCATGATCAGCGGAGATAGCGAATGCTCCGCCGGCCATCCCACCACCGCCGCTTTGGGCCAGTCGCTCGCCATTACTGCTCCAACACGCCTTCACGGCGCAACGCGTCCAGGACCGGGAGGAGCGACAGGCCGAGAATGGCGAAATAATCACCTTCTGTGCGCTCAAACAATTGCGCGCCGAGCCCTTCATAGGCGTAACAGCCCACGCCCTTCGTCAGAATGTCCCCAGCGTTCTCAAGATAATAGGCCAGGAATTCATCAGAAAAATCTCGCATCACAAGGGTCGACCGCGCCTGATGCCGCCAGACGATCTCACCATCACGCGCGAAAGCGATCCCGCCTTGAAGATAGTGAACGCCGCCGCGCAGCTGGCGCAGCCTGGCTTCAGCCTCTTCAACAGAACGCGCCTTGTCATAAGCGGCGCCTTCAAACTCGAGCACCTGATCAGACCCCAGCACCAGCGCGCCGGGACGTCGCTTGGACACCTCCAAGGCTTTGAGTTCGGCCAGTTTCAGCGCCAAAGCCGCCGGATCGCCCTGAAAGCTGTCCTTGACCGCGCCTTCATCAATGTCGGCGGGATCAATCTCAAAACTCAGCTGTGCGTTTTCCAGAATGGCGCGGCGTGACGCCGACCCGGAGGCAAGGATAAAGCTCATGGGGAAGGCCTCAGAATTTGGCTTTATGGTCGTTGAGAAGGTTGAGAACCTTTGCGGCGGTCTCTTCGATCGAGCGACGGGTGACGTCAATTGACGGCCAGTTATAGCGCGCGAACAAGCGCTTGGCGTGAATGACCTCTTCTTTCACCGTCTCCTCATCCACATAATCAGTGGAGCGGTCTTCCTTCAGATTCAGCAATCGATTGCGGCGGATCTGAATGATGCGCTCGGGCGAGGCGGTGAGCCCGACGATCAGCGGTTTTTTCAACCGATACAGGATTTCAGGCAAAGGCGCGCCCGGCACCAGAGGAATGTTGGCGGTGCGTATGCCCCTATGCCCCAGATAAATGCTGGTGGGGGTTTTCGAGGTGCGCGATACGCCCAGCAAGATGACGTCGGCGCTGGCCAGATCATCCCCCTGCCCATCATCATGGGCCATGGAATAATTCATCGCCTCGATCCGGCGATAATAGTCCGCATCCAGCACCCGCTGGGCGCCCGCCTTGCCCTGAACCGGTGCGCCCAGATAGCTCGACATGGTCGCCTGAATGGGATCAAGCACCGCCAAAGCCGGCATTCCCATGGAGGCGCAGGCGTCTTCCAGATCCCGACGCAGATCGGCGTTCACCAGGGTGAACATGACGATGCCGGGAAAAGCCTGAATGTGTTCCAGAGCCCGCTCCAGCTGCCGCGGTGACCGCACCAGCGCGAACAAATGCTCGATGGGCCGTACATTCTGGAACTGCGCCACCGATGCACGCATGACTTCCATCAGGGTTTCCCCCGTAGAATCGGAAATCATATGTACGTGGAAATAGATTCCGATTTCGCCGGACCGGGCCATGTGCGGCTCCTCAACAGACTTCATCCCCCATCGGTAGCTTGATGCGGGCAGGCTGTGAATAACCCTGTCTGCTTGTCCACGACTTCAAGGCGTTTGGGGACAAGACAGAGCGCGCTGCTCAACGGCGCCCAATTGGCGCCCAGCCATTCACAGCTGGGCATAAACAGATCAAACAGGCGCAGCGATCTGTCGATAATTATCTGAGTCCGAGATGAGGGTTTTCAGCCGTCCGCTGACTCACATTCGCATAGGCCAATGTTAACCAAGGTAAAAAATGAGTTAACGTCTCATTTTGATACGAAAGTCTGACCGTGGATGACCGCAGCCCACACCCTGTGGATAGCTGGCGCCAGCGGTGAAGCGTCGCACTTATCCACGTTATGGGCGCCTCTACTATCACCCCCTCTTTTAATTCAATTAAAAAGAAAGGTATGACCGGGTCTGACCTGACCGGGGATAAGTCTCAAACCTCGGCGCTGAAGAGAGCTATCGATGACTGACAAGAACCAGCCTTTCCTGCGTGTCCTGGCCGGCGAAACCGTCTCTCCCCCGCCGATCTGGCTGATGCGTCAAGCCGGACGGTATCTGCCTGAATACCGCGAGGTCCGCGCCAACCAGCCAGATTTCATCAATTTCTGCCTGAACCCAGACGCCGCTGCTGAAGTCACCTTGCAGCCCATCCGCCGTTATGGCTTTGACGCCTCCATCGTGTTCGCTGACATTTTGCTGATCCCATATGGACTGGGGCAAAAAGTCTGGTTTGAAAAAGGTGAAGGGCCAAAGCTGGAGCCGCTGGCGCTCGACGATATCAGTTCGCTGTCTGTCGACAGGGCGACCGAGGTTCTCAGCCCTGTCAGCGAGACCATCCGCAAGGTCCGTGCGGGCCTTCCTGACACTTGCTCGCTGATCGGCTTTGCAGGATCGCCCTGGACGGTCGCCACCTATATGATCGAGGGCGGCGGCTCAAAAGACCGGTTCAAGGCCCGCACTCTTGCCTGGAGTCAGCCCGCCGCGTTTGACGCCCTGATGGATCTTTTGGCGGAAGCGAGCGCCCAGTATCTCAAAGCACAAGCGGATGCGGGCGCGAACGCGCTGAAGCTTTTTGACTCCTGGGCGGAGGGCTTGCCTGATCCCTTGTTCGACCGCGTGATCATACGCCCCACCAAGCTCATCATTGATCGTTTGCGTGAGATGGGCGTGACTCTTCCGGTGATCGGGTTTCCCCGTGGCGCGGGTCCGCAAGCGATCCGCTATGCGCGCGAGACCGGCGTTCACTGTCTGGCGCTGGATCATGGCGTGGATACGGGCTGGGCGCGTGAGGCGTTCCCTAAGGATCTCGTCTTGCAAGGCCAGCTGGACCCGGCTGTGCTGCGCGCTGGCGGCGCCATGCTGGATTCAGAGATTGATCGCCTCCTTTCCGCATGGTCGGGTCGGCCCTATGTGTTCAACCTCGGACACGGCATTCATCTCGACACGCCGCCTGAAAACGTCACCCGGCTGATCGAGCGGGTGCGTAGTTTCAAGGCCTAAGCCATTACGGCGGCGTTGATTTCAGACAGGAGTAAGGTCATGGCGCGGCGTATTGCAGTGGTGCTGTTCAATCTGGGCGGTCCGGACAAGCCCGAGAATGTGCGGCCCTTTCTGCGCAATCTGTTCCGCGACCCTGCGATCATCGGCGCGCCAGGCCTGATCCGTGAAGCGCTGGCCTGGTTCATTTCCACGACCCGAACCAAGGAAGCGACGGAAAACTACGCCAAGATGGGCGGCGGATCGCCCATTGTGCCTGAAAGCCAAAAACAGGCGACCGCCCTGACCGCTGCTCTGCAAGAGCATTTGAGGGAAGGCGATGAGGTGCGCTGTTTCCTCTCCATGCGGTACTGGCATCCCTTCGTTGCGGAATCGGTTGAAGCTGTGAAGGCCTATGATCCGGATGAAATTGTGCTTTTGCCGCTCTATCCGCAATTTTCGACAACGACCACCGGCTCATCGCTGAAAGCGTGGACCGATGCAGGCGGGCCTGAGGCGCGCGCGATCTGCTGCTATCCTGAAGAGGCGGATTTCATCACCGCCCACGCCAGGCTGATCGAGCAGGCCTGGGAGACAGCCGGCAAGCCAGACGATACGCGCGTGCTCTATTCAGCGCATGGCCTGCCCGAGACCATCATCAAGAAGGGCGACAGCTATCAATGGCAGGTCGAACAGACCGTGGCCCAGGTGAATGCGCGCCTGCCTGAGCATCTTCAAAACCATGAGATTTGCTACCAGTCCCGCGTTGGCCCGCTGAAATGGATCGGTCCGTCCACAGAAGAAGCGATCGAACGCGCCTGTCAGGATGGGAAGCACATCCTTTTGACCCCGATCGCGTTTGTGTCCGAGCATATCGAGACCTTGGTCGAGCTTGATGAAGAATACGCCGAGCTTGCTGAAGAGCATGGCGCCCGAGGCTATGACCGGGTGCCGGCGCTGGGGGACCAGCCTGATTTCATTGCAGCGCTGGCCAAGATCACGGTAGAAGCGCTTGAGGGCGGCAAGGGTCTCAAACCGCCTCAGGGCAAACCGATCTGCCCGGCCAAATTCGGACGATGCCCGTGTTATGAAGCGGGTCTGAAACAGGGCGACGCGGCGTAATGGATTTTATTCTTCCTGGCTCTATCGGCTATCTGGTGATCAAGGCGCTGCACATCATTGCGGTGATCTTCTGGATGGCTGGGATGCTCTATCTGCCCCGTCTGTTCGTGTATCACCATCAGGCCCAGACGGCGGGGGAGCTGGAAGGCGCGCTTCTGATTCAGGAACGCAATTTGCTCAAGATCATCTTGAACCCGGCTTTGATTGCGGTCTGGATTCTCGCGATCATCATGATTGTCGCCAATCCGGGCCTGTTCAGCCAGGGCTGGTTTCATTTCAAACTGTTGCTCGTGGTGCTGATGTCCGGCATTCACGGGTTTTATGCCGCGAACGCCAAGAAATTCGCCAAGGGTGAACGGCCACGCTCTGAAAAGTTCTGGCGGATCATGAATGAAGGGCCGGCGATCCTCGTAATCCTTATTGTGCTTCTGGCCGTCGTGAAGCCGTTCTGAGCCTGAAAAATCATTGACGATGACCTCGGTTCGTGGCAGGGAGAAGTGACTCCTCTGAGGATCCCTCCTTTTGGCTTCGGGCCGCGCCAGCGCATACGTCTGGACAGCGCTTGAGCCGACTATCCATGTCCATAGTCGATCTGCGCCGAGACCGGCGCTGTTCGTCGTCTGATGTTTCGCAAGACCTGTGCAGTATCCTGTCTTGTGAGCCGAGCTGTCTGAGAAACCCATGACCGATACGCCTGAAACCGAGCCGCAGGACGGCAGCGACGCTGTATCCCATTCGACCCGGCGCATGTCGCTTCAGGAATTGAAGGAAAAGTCGCCCGCCGAACTGGTGGAGTTGGCTGAAAGCCTGGATATCGAAAACGCTTCCGCGCTGCGCAAGCAAGGCATGATGTTCGCCATTCTCAAAGCGCTGGCCGATGAGGGTGCGGAGATTTCAGGCGGCGGGACGCTGGAAGTGTTGCAGGACGGGTTTGGATTTTTGCGGGCGCCGGAATCCAACTATCTGCCAGGCCCGGACGACATTTATGTCTCCCCAAGCCAGATCCGCCGCTTTGGCCTGCGTACAGGCGATACAGTGGAAGGCGAGATCCGGGCCCCGCGCGAGAATGAGCGGTATTTCGCTCTGCTGAAGGTCTCTTCGATTAATTTTGAAGAACCTGAGAAGTCTCGCCATAAGGTCCATTTTGATAATTTGACCCCGCTTTATCCTGATGAGCGGTTCAATATGGAAATCCAGGACCCGACCAAGAAAGACCGGTCAGGCCGTGTGATCGATATCGTGTCCCCTCTGGGCAAGGGCCAGCGCGCCCTGATCGTGGCGCCCCCGCGGACCGGTAAGACGATGCTGATGCAGAACGTCGCTCACGCCATCGAGACCAATCACCCTGAATGCTATCTGATGGTGCTGCTCATCGATGAGCGCCCTGAAGAAGTCACCGACATGCAGCGCACGGTGAAAGGCGAGGTCGTGGCCTCCACCTTTGACGAGCCGGCGACGCGGCACGTCCAGGTGGCCGAGATGGTCATCGAGAAAGCCAAGCGCTTGGTCGAACACAAGCGTGACGTGGTCATCTTGCTTGATTCCATTACGCGCCTGGGCCGGGCCTATAACACTGTGGTCCCAAGCTCTGGCAAGGTGCTGACCGGCGGTGTGGACGCCAACGCTCTGCAACGTCCCAAGCGTTTCTTCGGCGCGGCGCGGAACATTGAAGAGGGCGGCAGCCTGACCATCATCTCGACCGCGCTGATCGACACCGGTTCGCGCATGGACGAGGTGATCTTTGAAGAGTTCAAGGGCACCGGCAACTCCGAGATCATTCTGGACCGGAAAGTCGCCGACAAGCGCGTCTTCCCGGCCATCGACATCCTCAAATCCGGCACCCGGAAAGAAGAACTGCTGGTGCCCAAGCAGGATCTGCAGAAAACCTATGTGCTGCGCCGGATCCTTAATCCGATGGGCACCCAGGATGCGATTGAGTTCCTCCTCTCCAAGCTCAAGGAAACCAAGAACAACGCCGAGTTCTATGATTCCATGAACACCTGATTTTTCAAGGTGTTGTGTATTGCAGCGGCCGCCCTTCGGGGCGGCCGTTTGCGTTTGGGGCTAGCGTTTGGATGCCGGGATATGGGATAATGCTTAAAAGCTAAAGTATCGGGGAGAAACCCATGTCCGAACCCAATATCACCCTTTATCACGCACCCATGTCCCGATCGGTTCGAGTGCGTTGGTGCCTTGAAGAGATGGGCTTGCCGCACAGGCTTGAAAATCTGGGGCCTATTACGGGCAGCCAGCGTGGCAAGATGGGGGGCGATGCGTTCAAGGCCATCAATCCCATGCAGAAAATTCCGGCCATGACCGATGGCGACCGGGTGATGCTGGAATCAGTCGCCATGGTGGAATATCTGGTGACGAAATACGGCCCGACCGACCTCGCCGTCACGCCAGATGAGCCTGATTACGATCGCTATCTGGAATGGATGCATTTTAGCGAAGGGACGATGTCCATGGCGGTCAATCTGACTCTCGCGCACACCACGCTTCTCCCCGAGGACCAAAGGAACCCGGCGCTGGCCAAATGGGCGCGCATGGAGCTCGACAAGCAGCTCAAGCTGGTCGCTGAGCGCGGTCTGGGCGAGGGGCGCGAGTATCTGGCCGCCAACCGGTTCACGGCCGCCGATATCGCTTTGGGCTATCTGTTTTATCTGTTGAAGATCGTCAAACAGTTTGAGGGCGCCCCTGAAGCGGTGAGTGCGTATTTTGATCGTTTGCGGTCCCGCCCTGCCTGGCAGCGCGCCAGCGCGGACTGAGTATAAAAAAGCCGGCGAGACAACTCGCCGGCTTTTCTTTTCCAGACACGATCTGAGCTGAACTTAACCCTGAGCTGCAGGACAGGCCTCAAGCAGGGCGCGTGAAGCCTCATAGGCGTCAAGCGCCGCCGCGGCCGCTGGCACATCATCCACCGAGATCACTTCTGCGCCGTTTTCGCTGAGCAGCTGATAGTCCACGGTGCCGTTCCGTTCGCCGCCGAAATCGCCGAAGCTGGTTTCGAGGCCGAGAGCGGCGAGTTCGGCGTCCCAGTCAGGATTTCCGGTTCCGACACCCAACCAGACCGTGGTCAGGGTGAAATCCACACCGCCCTCATTAAGACGTTCAAGATCGTCTGCATCCCGTGCGCCGACGGACAAGGCGACATCTGGCGCCAAGCCAGACAGGGTGATCGCATCCTCGATCGAATAGGTGATTACAACGGAGCGATCGACGGCGTTCGCCGCAACCAGCGCATCACTGATCTCTTCAAAGCTGGTGTCTTTGAGATCCACCTGAGCGAAGCCGCGTCCGGTCAGAAAAGTGAGCGCTTCGGCGAAAGTGGGCACGCCTTCGTCCAGCACCTGACCGTCGACGTCGACAAGTTGCAGCTCGGAAATCTCGGCATAGGTCAACTCGTTGACCGGACCGCTTCCGTTCGTGGTGCGATCCACGGTGTCGTCATGCATCAGGATCAAGACGCCATCCGCTGTTTTGGCGACGTCCATTTCCATGAACAGAGCACCCTCATCGAGTGAGGCCTGCATGGCGCCGATGGAGTTTTCTGCTGCACCCGGACGATCGCCCGTGCGATGGGCCTGGAGCAGAGTCACGCCTTGCTCGCGGGCGCAATCGAGATAGGCGGGCAAGTCCACGCCGGTCAGCCACAGATCAGGCGCTGCGGTTTCAGCCTGGCTTGCGTTGAGCTCAGACGGAGTCGCCGGTTCGGCGGTTTGCTCGGGCGCTGGCGCTTGCGCGGAACAGGCGGCGAGGGCGAACAGGCTCACGCCTAGAAGGAAGCGCATGGAAATGTTCCTATTTCAGATTATCATTCAAGAAGTTGATCGATCTTGCATTGGCAAGTTTCGCATCTTCGGCGTGATAGTGAGCACCGCCGGGACGGGCGAACGCGTGATCACGATCTGCATAATGATGAAGTGTGACAAGTCCATGCCCGGACAGTGCATCCATGATCTGGGTCTGGGCTTCGGGCGGCACGAACTCGTCCTGACCCGCGATATGCAGCATGAGCGGATGAGAGATCGAGGACGCCTCTGAAAGCAGGTTCTGGATGTTGACCCCGTAATAGCCGACGCACGCGTCCGCATCTGTCCGGCAAGCGGTCAGATAGGCCAGTTGTCCGCCCAGGCAGTAGCCGACGGCGCCGACCTTGGGCGCGCCGCTCTCTCTCACTTGCGCGATGGTGGCGGCGACATCCTTGATCCCTGCATCCACATCGAATTTGCCGAAGAGATCGAAGGCTTGCTTCCACTCTTCCTCAGTTTGATCCGTAATCTGAATACCTGGTTGGATCCGCCAGAACAGATCGGGGCAAATCGCTGTGAAGCCCTGGGCGGCGTAGGCGTCGCACAGCTCTCGCATAACGGCGTTCACGCCGAAGATTTCCTGCAAGACGATGAGGGCGGGGCCTTCACCGGTCTGATAGGCGGAAAAGTCGCCATCGGGGCCATGAATGATGATGTCTGATCCTGCCATGAGACGAGTCTCCTTGGAGTTTGAGCGGGTGCGGCAGCCTGGCTTTGTCATGCGCCGCATGGAGGCGTACAGTGGAGCGATGAATTTTTCGCCCGCTGCGCGGCGAGACTGAGGCGAGGCCCCCATGAAGGTCAACATCAATATCGAATGCACTCCGGAAGAGGCGCGGACCTTTATGGGCCTGCCTGATGTCACAGGGCTCAATGCTCAACTCGTTGAGGAGATGAGCAAGCGCATGTCCGCCAATATGGACGCCATGGAGCCCGACGCCTTGATGCGCTCGTGGATGACCATGGGCGGGGAATGGCAAAAGCAGATGATGGGTTTGATGAGCCAGGCTGCAAGCGGCCGCACATCAGGATCTGACAAGAGCTGACGCCCTTCATGACCGAGACGATTTTTGCACTGGCCAGCGCGCCCGGCCGATCTGGCGTGGCGGTGATCCGTGTCAGCGGACCTGAGACGGGGCGGGTTCTGGACGCCATTGCAGGCGAGCCGCGGCCCAAGCCGCGTCGGGCGGCGCTGCGAGCGTTTCGGGCTGCTGATGGCTCCGTCATCGATCAGGGTCTGGCGCTCTGGTTCGAGGGGCCGGCGAGCTTCACCGGCGAGGACTGCGCGGAGTTTCATGTTCATGGCGGGGCCGCCGTGATCGACGCCATGGCGGACCGCTTTATGGCGTTGGGTGTACGTCCAGCGGAAGCAGGGGAGTTCACCCGTCGCGCGTTTCAGAACGGCAAGATGGATCTGACCGAAGCCGAAGGCCTGGCGGATCTGATTGACGCAGAAACGGAAGGCCAACGTGAACAGGCCTTGTCTCAAATGACCGGCGCGCTGCGCAGCCTGTATGAAGACTGGCGCGAACAATTGATCTCTGTGCTCGCCGCCATTGAGGGCGAGGTGGATTTTCCCGATGAAGAGGATGTGCCTGACACCTTGTCCGATACGGCGGGTCCGCCGCTTGAGGCGCTCAGCCAGGCTTTGAGCGAGCATCTCGATGACGGCCGGCGTGGCGAGCGGGTGCGTGAAGGCTTCTCCATTGCGCTGATCGGTGAACCTAATGCCGGAAAATCCACCTTGCTGAACGCTCTGGCGCGTCGAGATGCGGCCATCGTTACCGATATTCCGGGCACCACACGGGACGTCGTTGAAGTGCGTCTTATTCTGGGAGGTTTCCCGGTGATCATCGCGGATACAGCCGGCTTGCGTAACGCGGCGGATCAGGTGGAGGCTGAAGGGGTCAAACGCGCGCTCAAGCGGGCGGAAAGCGCGGATGTGCGACTCGGCGTCGTCGATGTTTCACGTGAAACATTGCCCGACAAGCTTCTGGAAACCCTGCGTCCCGACGATGCTCTGATCCTGAACAAGATGGATCAGGGGCAGGCGCTTCATGTATCAGATGAGCTGGGTATGACCCGGTTCAAGCTGTGTGCGAAGTCGGGCGAGGGATTGACAGCCCTGGAAGGCTGGTTGGAGCAATTGGTAATAGAGCGATTGAGCCGCCGCGAGGCGCCAGCCTTGTCTCGGGCCCGCCACCGTCGGGCGGTGGAGCGCGCGTTGGATCATTTGAACGCGGCCCGAGGCCAGCTGTCGCGGGCGCCGGAGCTTGCGGCCAGCGATGTGCATCTGGCGATCCGGGCGCTGGAAAGCCTGACGGGACGGATCGATGTGGAGGACGTGCTCGATCGTGTGTTCAGCCAGTTCTGTATCGGCAAATAGGCGCCATTTTCAGGCCTTGAAACTCTGACATCATCTCGACTCCTTACCCCCGGCGCCCTATGTAAGCGGCCCGGCGCGACGCAGAGACCCCGCGCCCGAGAGTTGACCCATGAGACTTGATCAGACCCAAGCCCAGGCGCAGCCCTGGGACGTGATTGTTATCGGCGGCGGCCATGCCGGCTGTGAAGCGGCGAGCGCGTCCGCCCGCTTGGGCGCCCGTACGCTATTACTGACCCACAAGGCGTCAACGATTGGCGAGATGTCGTGCAACCCGGCCATTGGCGGATTGGGCAAAGGGCATTTGGTGCGCGAAGTGGATGCGCTGGATGGCGTGATGGGTCGGGTGGCGGATGCGTCCGGCATTCAGTTCCGTCTGCTTAATCGCTCAAAAGGCCCGGCCGTGCGCGGGCCGCGCACTCAGTCTGATCGCAAGCTCTATCGTGAGGCCATGCAGGCTGCGCTCGAAGCGCAGTCTGACCTCTTCATTGTCGAGGCGGCGGCGGAAGATCTGATCATCGAAAACGGGCAGTGCCGCGGCGTGATCGACGGAGCGGGGCGGGCCTATCGCGCGGGCGCAGTGGTGCTGACGACAGGCACCTTTCTGAAGGGCGTGATCCATCGCGGCCATGAACGCATTCCGGCGGGCCGACACGGCGAAGCGCCCGCCAATGGTCTGTCTGAAACGCTCTATGGTCTGGGTTTGCGGCTTGGGCGATTGAAAACGGGCACGCCTGCGCGTCTTGATGGTTCGACGATCAACTGGTCGGCGCTTGAGATGCAGGCGGCTGACGACACCCCCGTGCCGTTCTCCTTCCTGACCGACACCATCACCGTGCCACAGATAGCGTGCGGGATTACACGCACCACCGAAGAGACCCATAAGATCATAGCTGACAATCTGGATCAGTCTGCAGTCTATGGCGGAGCGATTTCGGGGCGGGGACCGCGCTATTGCCCCTCGATCGAGGATAAGGTCGTTCGCTTCGCCGATCGCAGCCAGCACCAGATCTTCCTGGAACCCGAAGGCCTGGACGACGACACGGTTTATCCCAACGGAATCTCCACGTCCTTGCCAGACGTGGTTCAGGATGCCTTCCTGCGCACCATTCCGGGCCTCGAACAGGTCAAGGTGCGCCGCTATGGCTATGCGATTGAGTATGATTATGTGGATCCGCGCGAACTGAGTGCGACGCTCGAGATCAAGGCCATGCCGGGCCTCTTCCTGGCCGGTCAGATTAATGGGACAACGGGATATGAAGAAGCGGCGGCTCAAGGGTTGATGGCTGGCTTTAACGCAGCGCTTAAAAGCTCTGGCTCTGAGCCCTTCATTCTGGACCGCTCCGAAGCCTACATCGGCGTGATGATCGATGATTTGATCACCCGTGGCGTCACAGAACCCTATCGGATGTTCACTTCACGGGCGGAATACCGTTTGACCTTGCGCGCTGACAATGCCGATCAGCGGCTGACCGATAAGGCGATTGCTTTGGGCGCTGCGAGTGTTTCACGTGAAACATCCTGGCGTCAGCGTCAGGCCGATCTAGCGCAAGCACGTCAGATGGCGACGGACTTCACCCTGACCCCGGCGGAAGCCAAACGTCATGGCATCAAGGTCAATGAGGATGGCAAGCGGCGTTCCGTGATGGAATTGCTGAGCTATCCCGATATCAGATGGCGCGATATGATGGCGATCTGGCCCGAACTCGCCGCGATCAAGCCGCGTGTGGCTGAGCAGATCGAAATCGACGCCGTCTACCATGGTTATCTGGAGCGCCAGCAATTGGATATCCTCGCCTTCCAGCGTGATGAAGGCGTGCGCATCCCAACCGGCTTTGACTATTCCAGCGTGGGGGGTCTCTCCAACGAAGTGCGTGAGAAACTGATGGCGGCGACCCCCGCCACGCTGGGTCAAGCGGCGCGTATTGAAGGTGTTACGCCCGGCGCCCTGACAGCGCTCCTGGCGCATCTGAAGCGCAAGCCGGTTGGAGCGCAGAGCGCATGAGCGAGATGAGTTACGGCCCGGACCAGTTTCAGGCCGAAACCGGTGTTTCACGTGAAACACTGGAGCGGTTTGAGACCTGGCGGCGGCTTCTGGAGGAGACCAGCGCCCATACCAATCTGGTGGGGCGGGGCACTCTGGCGGCGTTCTGGCATCGTCATGCCTTGGATAGCTGGCAGGTTCTGGAGTTGATGCCTGAGGCGGCCCGTTGGGCGGATCTGGGCGCGGGGGCCGGCTTTCCAGGGCTTGCCATCGCCTTTGGCCTCATGGAGCGCGGTATTGAGGCGGGGCATGTCCTGATGGTGGATTCCGTCGCCAAGAAAATGGCGTTTGTGAACCAGGTGATCAGAGAAACCAAAGCCCCCGCGATTGCGCGTGCAGATCGTGTGGAATCGATCCACCCTGTCCCTGAGATGGATGTTGTCACGGCGCGCGCCATGGCGCCTTTGGGCAAATTGCTCGGTTATGTCCATCCTTTTGTGGAAAAAGGGGCTGTGGCCCTGCTTCCGAAGGGCGCGCGGTATAATGAGGAATTGACCGAAGCGCGGAAAAGCTGGACGTTTGAGGCAGAGGTCTTGCCGAGCCGTACATCGCCCGAGGCCGCTATTCTGAAAATCAGGGGACTTGCTCGTGTCTGAAGACTCTCGCACCGCGCCGCCCAAGGTTATCGCCGTCGCGAACCAGAAAGGGGGCGTGGGCAAGACCACGACCGCCATCAATCTGGCCACCGCGCTCGCCGCTATCGGTCAACGCGTTGTCGTTCTCGATCTCGATCCGCAGGGCAACGCGTCGACAGGGCTGGGCGTGTCCCGGGCAGACCGTCGCGCGACTTCCTATGACGTGCTGGTGGACGAGCGACCCTTGCAAGATGCCTTGATCGACACGGATGTGCCGGGTCTGGCGATCATTCCGTCAGATGAGAATTTGTCGGGCGCTGAACTTGAGTTGTCGGATGCGCCGCGCCGCTCCTATCGTCTTCGGCACGCCATTGACCGTTTCCGGCGAACCCTTTCCGGTATGGGCGAGCATTGCGATTACATCCTGATCGACTGCCCGCCCTCTCTCAATCTTCTGACGGTGAATGCGATGACGGCGGCGGATTCCGTTCTGGTGCCGTTGCAAACGGAATTCTTTGCCCTGGAAGGTCTGACCCAGCTGATGCGGACAATTGATCTGGTTCGCGGAAACTTGAATAAAACCCTGGAAATTCAAGGTGTTGTTCTAACAATGTATGACCGCCGCAACAACCTCTCATCCCAGGTCGCCGCCGATGTGCGCGAGCATTTCGGCGACAAGGTCTACAAGACGGTCATACCGCGCAATGTGCGTGTGTCCGAGGCGCCGAGCTTTGGCAAACCTGTCCTGCTCTATGATCTCGAATGCGCAGGGGCGCAGGCCTACCTCAAACTGGCCAGTGAAGTGGTCAAGCAGGAGCGGCGCGCAGCTGACGCGCTGACCCCGGCATGAGTGCAGACGAACGCAAACCGAGCCGTGGTCTGGGACGCGGACTGTCCGCCTTGCTTGGCGAAGGGGAAGAGGCGGAGGCCGTCCGCGCAGATACCGCCAACGCCAAGCGCTCCCGCTCAAGCCGGGACGGCGTCCAGATCTTGCCGGTGGAATTGGTTCAGCCCAATCCTGACCAACCGCGCAAGACCTTTACCGAAGCTGATCTGGCCGAATTGAGTGAGTCCATCGCCACGAAAGGCCTGCTCCAGCCCATCCTGGTGCGGCCCATGCCGGGTGAGACTGAGCGCTACCAGATTGTCGCCGGCGAACGCCGCTGGCGGGCGGCGCAGCGCGCCCAGCTGCATGAAGTTCCGTGTTTGGTTCGTGAGCTAACTGATCGCGAAACCTTGGAAATCGCAATCGTCGAGAACGTTCAGCGGTCCGATCTGAACCCGGTTGAAGAGGCGCGCGCCTTCCGTCAATTGGTGGAGACGTTCGGTCATACTCAGGAAGACGTGGCCAAAGCGGTCGGCAAATCACGCGCGCATGTGGCGAACACGCTGCGGCTTCTGGCGATGCCGAAAGCGGTGCTGGCCCATCTGGAAGCAGGCAGTCTCAGCGCCGGCCATGCCCGCGCCATCGCGACGGCGCCCAATCCTGAAGCGCTCGCGGAACAGATTATCCGTGACGGCCTGTCGGTGCGCGCAGCTGAAGCTTTGGCGCGGAACGCCTCTGGACAGGCGCCCGAGCGCAAGTCGGCATCCGCCACGCCTCAGCCCAAAGATGCGGATACGCGGGCGCTGGAAGCGGATCTCTCCAGTCGCCTTGGTCTGGCGGTCGAGATCAAGGCGAAGGGCGAGCAAGGCGAGTTGCGTGTGCGCTTTTCCAGCCTCGAGCAACTCGATGATGTGTGTCGTCGGCTCAGCCAGAGCGGATCCGGCGCATATTAGCCAGAAACTCTGTGTCTCTGAGAGCGCGTGACCCGTAGACAGGTGCGTCTATTGAAATTTCAGGCGCTCTCAGCGAGAAATCTCCATAAGCTCTTGAAATTAATAGCCTTATCGGCGCGCATTTGCGGCGGCGCGTGACAGACGCAAGATCAGATCCCCAACAAGGGCCTCGGCTGGCGCGCCCGACCGTTTGACGGCGCGTTCGGCGTCAAACGCATATTTGCGCGCCTGGTCCAGACGCCGTCCGGTCCACAATCGCGCCGATCGTTTGAACTGATCGGCGGGAGGGCCGAAGCGCGGGGCGCCTGCACGCGCCAGGGCGCCCGCATCGCCGCCGCCGGTGTGGAAGGTGTCGAACTGATCGATGCGGCGTTGCAGGCCGCGCAGCACGCCGACCGGGTTCAGACCGGCGGAGAGCCCTCGGGCATAGGCGGCGTCGGCTGCGCCCACATCCCCGCCAAGGGCTGGATCGAGAATCTGGTCCATGGCGGCTTCTGAGCCGACGGCCGAGACATCAGCGATGTCTTGCCGGGTGATCTGAGCGGCCTCGCCGCCGCGTTGCGATGCGAGCCCTTTATAGAGGATGAGCTTTTCAAGCTCGCTGCGCGCCAGAGCGCGGTCACCTTCCAGGAAAGGCGCGAGCATGGCCCGCGCGTCCGGGTCCAGAGACAGGTTTTCCGCGCGAAACATCTCTTCAGCCAGACCGATCAGGTCGCGCGTATTGTCTGCATAGCAGGGCGCGGCGAGGCTGCGCTTGCCGTCTTCGGCGGCTTTGCGCAGCTTTGAAGTTTTCCTGAGATCGCCTGATTCAATCACCAAAGTGGCTTCGGAGGGCGTGACGCCGTCATCGACTTCGGTCAAAAGGCGCGCGATCGGGGCTGAATCGCCAGACAGGCGCAGGCGCACCAGGCGCGGATCCCCGGTCATAGAGAGCGCTGCAAGCGCGTCGGCCAGGGCAGCGGGATCGGCTTTCACATCATCATCGGTGAGGCGGGTCACCGCAAATGGATCGTCGGGATCTGTCACGAGCGCTTTTGACAGTGTATCGGCGCGTTCACGCACCATGCCCAGATCCGGCCCATAAATCAGATAGATCGTATAGGAGCCGTCAGGCTGGGACAGCGCCCGATCCGCATCGCGGGGTTTGAGCTTCACCGCCGCTCAATCGCCTCGCGCTGACGCAGCGCAACGGCGATCTCCTGCACCAGACGTTCCGCCATGGCTTCAGAAGCCTGCTCTTCGGCGTTTGAGGCGCCGGAGACGAGCGAATAGGGATCAGAGCTCGCATCAAACAGGGATTCTTCGCGCAACCGGCCTTCAGCGATCACAGCTCCGCTGGCGTCTGTCAGTGTATACGACGTCGTGATGACCAGAGCATATTGACGCGCGATGCCTGTAGCGCTGAGGCCGAGCGAGTTTTGCGCGGTCTCATTGGTCAGCGTCAGCTGGTAAGGACTGCGACCCTCACCCAGAAAATCACGCAAGGCGTCTTCAATCAGATAGTCCACGCGCTCCTGCCCGCGGTTGACCTCAAGCCCGGGCAATTGGCTGAACCCTGCTCCGCCATAGAGCGGCTTGAACCCGCAGGCGGACAGGCTGATCAAACTGATCACCAGAACGCCGGTGCGGAGCAGGGAGGAGCGCAAGGACAGCATGTTGAGAAATTAGTCCTGAATGGTCTGGATGCGCAGCTGACGCGCCCGGGTCAGAATGGCGTTCTCGATCTGGATGCGGGTCGCAGGATCAATCTCGGCGTCAACCCATCCGCCCTCAGCGCCGCGAACCTGTTTGAACAGCTGAACCGACAGGGCGTCGGCGCGCAGGCGCGTGTCCAGAATGTAAACGGTGGCCTTGAAGCGCTCGTCCTGAATTTCGGGGTTGGCGTACCAGTCAGTGATGATGACGCCGCCGAACGGGTCCACTTCAGACAGGGGCATGAAGGACAGAACTTCCAGCGACGAGCGCCACAGGAAGCTGTTCACGCCAATGCCGGCCTCAGGCGCATCGCTGACCTGTCCGCCACCGCCGAACACACCGCCCAGAAGACCCCGATCCTGACTGTTATCGCCTCGCGACGCGCAAGCTGCCAAGCTCATCACGCAAGCGGCGACGGCGAACGGAGTGATCAAACGGCGAAACAACATGTAAACGGCTCCCGGCCAAGCGGTTTAGCGCCGGTTTCCGACGCGTCTTTATCTTATTGCTCTATAGCATGCCGGTGCGCGGACGCCAGTGTTGAGGCTGGCGCTCTTGGCGGTACAGCTGTTGTTTTCATGCCACAAATATTCAGTTCTGCCGTCAGACCCGGTCTGTCAGCTTGACGGTCAGCCACGGTTAGGCGGAGAAAATAAGGGCACGTCCGGGGGGACGGGGCCGTTCGGCGAGGCCACGAGTTATGACCTGTTTCCGTAAGGCGCTGATTTTATGCGTCTTCTCAGGCGGGCTCGTGGCCGCGCCGACAACTGCCTGGGGCCAGACGGCGCCAGCGCATCTGTCTATTCTCTCTGAAACCGTCTTTGAGTTTGAAGCGGATCTTGATCTCGTCTTCGGGATTGGAGACTCCGCAGCACGAAAGAGCTCGCCCTACGCCGATCTCACACTGCGCGGCGTCAGCGAAACCCTGACTGATCAAGGGTGGCGTTATGGCGTCGAGCTGGAGGCGCGCTTGACCAGCGGGGATGGACGGCGGGGTCTGGCGCGCCCGGATCTGACCGGACCTCAGGTCTCGGGGCGTCCTGTCGCCGGCTTGCTGACCGGTTTGTCAGGCGAGGCCGGGCTGGATGACGCCAGCGCGCGATGGATTGCAGATCAGGCGCAAGTTTACCTGCAGTCAGCCTGGGTGAAGCTGCGCGCCGGGTTGGGCGATACGGCTGCGGAGCTGGAAGCTTCTGATCCTTTGCATGTTTTTCGTCTGACGCGCGCCCAGGGCGCCGTGTTTGATCTGAGCGGTCTGAATATCGCGGATACAGGTCTGACGCTGGCGGACGCCGCGCCAACCGTGTCCATTCAATCCCGGCGTATCGTGGGTTTGCGGGTCGCTGCGTCCTTTGCGCCAGACAGTGATCCGTGCGCACGGGCGTGTCATCCGGCCGGGCCTGAGATTCTGCGCGCTGATCTGGGTGAGATCTGGTCTGTGGCGGCGAGTTTTGACCGGCGCGCGCCGACAACCGGCGTGCGCTGGAGCGCATCCTTGGGCTTTGAAACGGCGCAAGCACAAGGGCCGGTCGCCGCCCTGTTTGACGATCCCTGGCTAATGCGGGGCGCATTGGTGCGTCAGGCCGGCGACCTGACCCTCAGCCTGTCAGGTCTGACGGGGTCTGACGGCTATCAGGGCGCTGAATACGACAGTGCCGGCTTTGGGGTGACGTACGAGCACGGCGACTGGCTTTACGGGACGGAGCTGGGGTATGGCCAGTCTGACCTGGTCAGCACAGAGACCGTCAGCGTTCTCCTGGGCGTGTCCCGCTTGGTTGGCGCGAACGGATTGCTGGGTCTTGGCGTGATGAGCGTGCGCGAAAGCGCGGGTGGACTGGAAAGTGACAGCGTCCAAGTGCTTGTAGAGACAGGGTTGCGTTTTTGACACGCCCCAAATGGATTGTGCCGGTTCGCCTCTTTCGGCGCCTTACAAGCGTCACACAGCTACGCTATGTATGAGTTTGGACTTGTTGGGATGGACTTATGCGTTTGAACACGCTCCTTGCGACATTGCTGTGCACCGGTGCTCTTTGCGCCGGAACCACCGCGTATGCGCAAGAGTCCAATACCGATAATGCCTTCGCATTGACGGGCGGCGCCAGCCTGGCGCCCGTGCTGGACCCGTTCACACTGTCGTTGCGCACGTTTGATGCGCTGGACGCTGCGCCTGACGCTGTGATGTCTGATCCGGTGGATCTGCCTTCGCGCCCGACCGTCATTGATGATCGTGGCTCGGCGTCGGCCTTGCCCTGGTATGAGCGGTTCACGCTGGCCCCGTCCGCCACGCGGTCGGTGTGGGCTCAGCCGTCTGATGAGTTTCAGCTTCAGGCTGGCGATCGTTGGGGCGTGACGCTCGGCTACACCGCGCCTGCGCGTGGTGATCAGGGCGTGGATCTGGAAGATTTCAGCGCCGGCGCCTTCATTGAGTTTTCAGACCATTTCCGCTTTGGCGGCGAGGTGCGGTTCACCTCTCCTGAAGAGCAAGTGTTTGGCGAAGACGGTGAGGACAAGGCGCCGGAAATCCGGTTTGAGTCCGCCTTCCGCTTCTAGGGTCTCGCGGCTAGATTTGCGGAGAGTCCGACAGGGCGCCCACCGCGCCAACGCCTGAAATTCCCAAATGATTGAGCCGTTTGATGCTGCGTGCATTGACGCCGCCAAGCGCATAGACAGGCATTGAGCAAGAGCGCGCCAAGGCGGCCAGCCGGAATGCGCCCATCGGGCGTGTGGCGCTGGGACTGCGAGACTTAAAAACAGTTGAGACGAAGGCGAGATCCGCCAGACCCTGGGCGCGGCGCAACGCAGGCGGATTATGCGCGCTGGTTGAAATCAATCCGTGAGAGCGCCTTACATTGGCTTTGGTCAGCCAGCGTTCAGGCCAATGGACGCCGTCCGCGCCGCACTCGAAAGCCAGCTCAGGCTCAGCGGCAATCAGGCACAGCCCGCCCTTGTCATGTCGGATCTTCACAAGATCAGCGGCGTGTGCCTGAAGGTCGTCCCGCCCAAAGAGTCTGAGGATCAGGCCGACGCCGTCCGGAAGCGCGCGGGCCAGAGCCTTCAAATCCGGCGTACGCTCGGGATCGGTCAAGCAAAACAGGCCCGGCAAGCCCGGTCGTGGGCCATCCAATGCGTTCGCCAGCCTTGCCAGACGGGCTGCGCCGTCATACCCAGTCATCGACATGACAGACCTGTACCCCAATTCCGTTGACGGCATCGCTGCAGCCCGCGCCGAGATTTTGACCCGTATCGCCAAAGCAGCCAAGCAGGCGGGGCGGTCAGCCGGTGCGATTGATCTGGTTGCCGTATCCAAAGTTCAGCCCGATGAGCGGATCGACGCCATGCTGGCCACAGGTCAGCGCATTTTTGGCGAAAACAGGGTGCAAGAAGCGCAAGCGCGCTGGCGTGAACGCCGCATCACCCATCCCAATCTGCAATTGCGCCTCATCGGCCCGCTTCAGACCAACAAGGCGGAGGATGCCTGCGCCCTGTTTGATGTCATCGAGACGCTGGATCGTGAGAAGCTGGCGGGCGCCTTGGTCAAGGCGATGGAGAAAACGGGCCGCCGACCCTCCCTTTATGTCCAGGTCAATACAGGCGATGAGCCCCAGAAAGCAGGGCTTTCGGTGGGTGAATGCGTCGAATTCGTCCGCCATTGCCAGCGCGATCTTGATCTGCCCATTGAAGGGCTGATGTGCATTCCACCCGTGGAAGAGCCCGCCGCGCCGCATTTCGCCTTGCTGTCCAAGCTGGCCGCGCGCGCCGCGCTCTCCAAACTGTCCATGGGGATGAGTGCGGATTTTGAGCTGGGCGTGCGCCTGGGCGCGTCATCGGTCCGCGTGGGTTCGGCGCTGTTTGGTGAACGGGTGAAGCGCTAGGGCGTGATCTCGATCCAGTCATCGGTTGTCAGGCGGCCGACAAGTGCAATGAGTTGGTCCCGCGCAATCGCGACGCAGCCCTCTGTGGGTTTGAACTCTGGCGAGGCGCAATGCAGGAAGATGGCCGAGCCGGCGCCGGGTTGAGGCGGATCGTCATTATGGCCCAGCACCACGACCAGATCATACAGACCGTCTTCACGGGTCAAGGTCTCGCAGGATGCGGGATAGGGCAGGCGCACAGGCAGATTATAGGCTGGATCTGACGCTGCGTCGCACCAGCCGTCATCAGAGCGGATCGGATCGATCACCAGCGCGGTGTCCGGCTTGTCGATGCGGTCAGCCCGCCAATAGGCGCGGCGCACACGCCATCGCCCGATCGGACTGGCGCCATCGCCTTCAGATTTCAGCTCCGCCCCGATAACGCCAGCGCGCCCCAGGGCGCACGAGGCCTTGAAGGCAGGCCCGGCCAGGGCGGCTTTCTGGGCGCTTGCGCTATACACCGTCATGCACGATCTCCAGCTCAGACGGTCCTAGCGGGGTGCGCATTGCAGCCCGGATAAGCAGGGCAAGCGGCGCGAAGACGCATTTGAATGAAGCGGACAGTGTTGTGTCCCGGCCATTCCATGGATTTCCTTGATAGTCCGCATTATTCACCTGTCATTTCTTTCAAGACTATCAAAGACTTTGCTTGAAGCCCAGCTTTCGCGGGCGCCCTTTTGGCAAATGATAGAGCAACATAATGAAGTCTGGCGAACACCTGAATTTGACACGTATTGAGGGCGCCAGCGCGAGAGGTTCACGAGTCTTAACGCGCAGCGCCCTGTTGCGGCGGACCCGCAAGGCCGCCCCGTTGTGGCCAGTCGTCCAGACGGTCTCCGGTCTGACGAGCCGATCGACCAGGGGCTGCGGTCAAAAGCTTCGTCATTTCGCCTGTTTCTGATTGCCGGGGTCGCACTGATCTTGGGGACCCGAAGCTGCGTCTTCGCCGGGTTCCGCTGGATTTAACGACCCCTGTACCGACCGGCTCAGCTCGCGCCGTCTCACCTTTCATCATCGCACACCGAACTGACCGTGATCCGGTCGGGCAGGTCCATTGCGGCCTGATAGCGGTCTCCTCTGTGTGCCCTCCAACCTTATGAGGATCTTCATGTTCAAACATCTCGTCTTGCCAGTCATCGCCGCGGGCGTTGTCGCCGGCGCGGTCGCTACGACACCCTCCCACGCCCGACCTGCGGCGCAGATCACCGACCCTGAAGTGTTAGCGGAGCGGGTCGAACGTTACTTCTCCGCCAGCGCCCAGAACCAGGCGCCTGGCCTGATCCACGTGTCAGTTCGCGGTGAAACGCTGTTCGAAGAGGGCTATGGCCTGGCGAACCGAACGACGGGACGGCCCATTGATCGTCACACAATTTTCGACATTGGCTCTTTGACGAAGCAATTCACCGCAGCAGCCATTCTGGTTCTGGTCGACAGAGGCGAGCTCAGTACAGACGACACGCTGGCGCAGTATTTTCCGGCTATTCCGGCCGACAAGGCGTCGATCACCCTCCACCAATTGCTGACGCATTCTTCTGGGTTGTCAGATGAGACCAGCGGGTTCGAAGGGAATGACCGAGGGCCTTATGTATCGCGGGATGCCTTCCTGTCAGCTCTGTTTGCAAGTCCGCTCAATGCCGCGCCCGGCGAACGGTTTGAGTACACGAATGCCGGGTACAGCCTGCTTGCTGCGATCATCGAGGATGTGTCAGGACAGGAGTATGAGGTGTTTCTTCGCGAAGCCGTTTTGAGCCCCGCAGAGATGCACCATACCGGGTATCAGCTTCTCGACTGGTCTGCGGACACTGCTGCGCATGGCTATTTCTGGCCATTCCTTGACACGGACCGGGCCGACCAAGGCGTATTCCTGACCCGCTGGACCTCTGAACCTGTAAGCTGGCGTTTGCGCGGTAATGGCGGTCTGCACGCCAATCTTGAAGATCTGGTTCGCTGGCACCGTGCTTTACAGGATGGCGCGATCCTCTCGCCGGAGGCTCTGGCGCGGTATCAGACCGGCTACGTACCCTTCTCGGAGAGCGGGCTCTATGCCTATGGCTGGGGCGTGCGCACAAGCCCAGCCGGAACGCCTGTGCTGACGCATAATGGCGGCAATGGGATCTTCTTTGCCTGGATTGGTCGCTTCATCGAAGAGGACATCCTGATCATCCATCTGACCAATGAAGCCTATGACAGTCTCGAACAGGCAGGCCCGAATGTCCGCGACATGGTCTATGACAGCGCATTCCAGCCCTCTCCAATTCCACCCTCGCCGGTGCGCGCAATTGTAGGCTATGCCCGCTCAAATCCCGTCGCCGCGGCCTCAGAGCTCAGCGAGCATTATGAGCGGCTCTACGGATATGGCGTTGAATATCCAGACATCATCAATCTGGCGGCCCGGCATGTTGGCGCGGCCGGAGACGAAGCCTGGGAATTGGCTCTGCTTGAGCTCAATGTCGAGCTATTCCCGCAAGATGGGCTGCTGCATTACAGCCTGGGCGCCGCCTACTTCAGTCGAGGCCAGCGCAGCAGGGCGATCCAATCCTTGCGGCATTCCATAGCGCTGGGGGCTGAGCAGGAGGTTTGCGACTGGTGCGAGCCGGCGCAGGAGGCTCTTGCGGCGCTGGGCGAATAGTCTTCGACCGCTCAAGCGGTAAGGGGCTTGAAGCCGTCATGGCCTCACTGGGTGGTGTCTTGAAATGCGGTGAGAACTGAGCAAACGGTGATAGGGCAACCTGGCTGACGCTCGATCCTCCAGTTTTGAAATCACCGGACCTGCGCGGACTATCCCTTATGTGAAAGGGCGTGCGAGCGGCGTATGAGGGTCGGCGACGGGGCGCTTATCGCCTTTTGCAAAAGCGGTAGCGTGCCCCGCTCGCCTCCCCCACCACGGCGGGCGGCCTCACGAAAAAATTCGCAAGGCTCACAAAGGCGTCAGGCAAGTTTCACGCCGTTTGGAGTACACCCGCCTTGTAATGAGATTGCGCGTTTGCAGTTGCGCGATCAGGCGCGGGCAGGCAAGGCTTACCGGTGAAGATTGACCGGTTGGCGTCGTTTGCCGGACCCCGCCTGACTGGAGACAGAGCCATGACGAACAAGAAAACAATCCTTCTGGTTGATGATGATGACGATCTGCGCGAAGCCCTGGCCGAGCAGTTCGGTTTTGAAGATGACTTCAACGTGCTCACCGCCGACGCTGCAAAGCCGGGCATGGAGCTCGCACGCTCCGAGCCGGTGGACATCATCATTTTTGATGTGGGTCTGCCGGACATGGACGGCCGCGAAGCCTGCCGCCATTTGCGCAAGGACGGTGTGAATACGCCGATCCTTCTACTGACCGCCCAGTCCGGTGACGCCGACCATGTGCTGGGTCTGCGCTCGGGTGCAGATGATTTCCTGGCCAAGCCGATCAGCTTCGTTGTGTTGCTTGAACGGGTGCAATCTCAATTGCGCCGGCACCAGCAAAGCGAAGACGCTGTGCTGCAGGTGGGGCCTTACCGCTTCAAACCGTCCATGAAACTTCTGGTGGACGGTGAAGAGCGCAAGACGCGGCTGACCGAGAAAGAAACCAATATTCTTAAATACCTCTATCGCGCGGGCGGCCAGCCGGTGGCGCGTGAGGAATTGCTCGATCAGGTCTGGGGCTATCACCGTGAAGCCAATACCCACACGCTGGAAACCCATGTCTATCGTCTACGCCAGAAGATCGAACCCGACCCTCAGCAGGCCCGGCTCCTGATTACGGAAAGCGGCGGGTATCGGCTACAGATGTAGCCGGGCCCGAGACCGATGCGTTTAGCTGGGTCCGGAGCCAGTGAGACCCTGGCGCACGACGTTTGTCGTCATGGACTGCTCTTGCGGGCTTAAGCATTCGACTTAGGGTAGAGTACTGCACAGGCCGACCCTCAGACATCTTTAATACCTACTAATTTTGTGTATATAAAATACCTTGAGATTACCTGCTTCTAGAGAACATCACTCTAGAAATTGGGGGAGGGGTGTTTGATCAAGTCGGACGAGACCGAGGTTGCAAAACTGTTGTTGGCCTATCGGCGGGAGACGGGCGCCAAGCAAGCAGCAGTGGCCGAGCAACTCGGCATCAGCCAGGTGCATTATTCGAGAATTGAAACGGGCGCGCAGCAGCCTTCGTTTCATCTGCATGCCCGGATCATGCGATTGCTCGAAGATGTCCGGTTTCAGTATTCGTTTGATCGCTGGCGATTGACCGTGCGCATGTCCCCAACGCTAGTCAGTCTGATCCGGGGCAAGGGTAACCATGTCGAGCTCATTGAATTTTCCAAAGGATTCAGAGCTTTGGGTGGTAATTACGCCTTGGTTGAACCTGGCGATCGATTAGATGGCGTTCTCGGGGAGGACGCCGATCATCATTTCCAGCGCCTCCAGCAGGTCGGCGCCTTTAACGGTGAAGTGCTTCTGGTGGAGAATACCTGGCGGTCCAGCACGCTTCAGGGCGAGACGTATTACCAGGCGGTGTCCACAGCCATACCCGATGATCAGGGCGGGACAGCGCTTCACAGCCATCATCGCCCCGTCAAACAGCATGTCTATGAAGAGATCCTTCGTGATGTGGGCAATTTCAGAATTCTGATGCGCTAGGGGTCTCAAGATCGGCTTCCGCGATCACGCCGCAGCGTCGAAGCAGACGCCCGCGATCGAGAATGGTTTGAACGCTCGCCGCATCAAAGTCGATGTGGGCCGGCTCACCCGACGGCAAGAATGCGGGTGCGGCGAAACCGATGGACCAGTCTTTGAAGGTTCTCTCCTCAAGCGCACCGAAGTGTTTGAGCTGAACTCCGAAATGTCTGCGATCATGGCGGATCCGTTCAAAGGTCTCTCGCACTTTCGCAGGCGGGCCCTCCAGAATCTGGAAAAAGCGGTTCACCTCGACGCCCAGAATGCCGCTGATCTGATTGCGGGCATTGTGGGCGCGTCCAGCGCTCATGATCTCTCCTAGCGGACCCGTCAGCGAGCCCGAGCGGATCGGAAAGTTCGGAAAAGATGTGTAGATGAGCTGGGACAAGGCCATAGCGCTGTCTAGCCCTTCACCCGCATGGCCGAGAGAAACTGCTTCACGGACTCATTCAGGCCGGAAGAACAGGCTTGTACTTCGCTTGCAGCGGCTGTCATGACGTCCACTGAGCTTGAGGCCTGTCTGGCGGCTTTCTCCATGTCTGATGATGCAGACGCGACGGCTTCATTGCCCTGAGCTGCGCTTGTCGAACTGCGGGTAATCTCGGTGGTGGCGCTGGCTTGTTCTTCGACAGCTGCGCCAATGCCCATGGAGGTTTCAGAGATTTTGGAAATCGTGTCCTTGATGAGCGTCATGGCGTCCACGACCGTGTTGGTCGCAGCCTGAATCTCAGCGATCTCACCGCCAATTTCATCCGTGGCTTTCGCGGTTTGATTGGCCAGCGTCTTGACCTCCTGGGCGACGACGGCGAAGCCTTTGCCCGCCTCGCCGGCGCGCGCGCTTTCAATGGTGGCGTTAAGCGCCAGCAAGTTGGTCTGCTCGGCAATTTGCTGGATCAAGGTGACAACGCCTCCGATTTGCGACGCCGCCTGATTGAGGCGTTCAATGTCTGTGACTGCAGTCGTAGCGAGCTGCTCAGCCGTTCGCGCGATGTCGCTTTGGCTGTTGGCCCGTTCCGCAATTTCGCGTGTCGCAGATTCCATCTGGTGCGAGGCGGCGGCCACGGCTCGCACGCTCGCGGCGGATTCTTCCGCGCCAGAGGCCGCGCTGACCGCCCGTTCCAAAGTGGTTTCCACTGTGGACGCGACGTCTTGTGAGGCGTTGCCAATGGTTTCTGAAACCGATGTGAGCGTTTCGACCAGATGGCCGACATTTTGCTCGAATTGGGATGCGAGCGCATGCCGCTCTCGCGCGGCACTGGCTTCGGTTTCTTCAAGATAGAGGGAGATAGCCAGTTCCATATCCAGGAAGATAGCCTTGACCAGAGCATCCAGCTGGCTGTCCAGCCGTTCAGTCTGGCGAGGACGAAATCCCATGATCCCGGCATTGTGTGACTTGGCGACAGCCCGGATCAGGGCGGAGGCAAGATGCGCGTAGCCGCCGATATAATAGCGCGGTTCTAGCCCTAGTCGGCTGTGGGCCAGGCCAATCTTGCGCACGCCTTCGAAATAGGCGCTGTCAAACCGGCCGGACACGATAGACATCCAGTGGGCTTGCTGGCGCCCTTTCGCGCTGTCCATGTGCGCTTCATCGGTGAAGAAGCCTGCAGCGACCGGGGTCGACTTGATGACGTCGTAGAACGCGGAAAGCGCTCCGGGCAACGTCTCTTCAATGGTTGGACGACACTGGGACAGGGCGTCCCGCGTCGGTGTGTCAAAGCCCAGAAAGTCCAGGCGCGCCGCACGATCTTGTTCTTGCATGCATCCCTCCGCAGTTCACTGTACTGTTGAGGAATTCATCGAATATGCAACGGAAATACATATACTTATAACGTATACTTTATACGCATCAGAGTTAAGGGATATTAACTATTCTATCCTAGGCGCAGCGTCACTGGGGCATGGTCTGAAGGTTTCTCCCAGCTGCGCGCTTCGTCCCAGATTTTGAAACTGTCGCGCCCGTCCTTGAGCGCCGCGTCCTTCAGCGCCGGACTGACCCAGATATGGTCAAGGCGGCGCCCGCGGTTCGAGGCGCGCCAATCCTTGCTGCGGTAACTCCACCAGGTGAACAGCTTTTCAGGTTCATCTATCAGTTCGCGCGCCACGTCGATATACTGACCGGCGTGCATCCAGGCGTTCAGCGCCTCCACCTCGACCGGCGTGTGCGAGACGACTTTGAGCAGCTGTTTGTGCGACCAGACATCATGTTCACGCGGGGCGATGTTGAAATCACCGACCATGATGATGGGCGCATTGTCTTTCGCCCGATCCGCCGCATACCCTTTGAGCCGATCCAGAAACTCCAACTTGTGCTTGAAGCGAGGATTGATCTCGGGATCAGGCTCATCACCGCCCGCCGGGATGTAATAGTTCTGAAGCTCGACACCGTTGACGCGCACACGCTGAAAGCGGGCTTCACCGCGGGGGCAGAGCGCGTCCTGGTCCAGCACTTCGATCGGAGTGCGTGACGCAATCGCGACGCCATGAAGGCCTTTCTGACCCACAATATGCAAATGAGGAAGGCCCATCTCCTCAAAGGCGGCCCGAGGAAACTGATCAGGCAGGCATTTGATTTCCTGCAAGGCGATCACGTCCGGCTTCGCCTCATTGACAAAGTTCGCCACATGGGGGGCGCGCAGGCGGACTGAATTGATGTTCCAGGTGGCGAGCGTGAATGGGGTCATGGGAAATCCTGCAAGACTAGGCGTCGATCAGATCAGAGAATATTGTAAGTGGCGCCTGCGACGCCGACGGGCCAGCGCCCGCGCACATACAACCGCCAGCGCGCCAGGAAAGGGTGGGGCGGCTCTTCGTCTTCCGCTTCCGCCATCAGCACCAGCACAGCGCCATGGGCGGCCTGCACCAGCCCGCCGGCAGCGGCGTTGATGACGGTTTCATCAAACATGTCATCCATGGAGGCGCTGGCTTCAGCGGCTTCCCGGGCGAGTTCGCCGATTTTCGACGCCACAAGCGTCAACGCGGCCTGCAAAGCCTGTTCGTCCAACCGCTCCAGGGCGCGCTCAACCAGGGCGGAGCGTTGCATTTCCTCCGCCTCCCAGGCCCAGGGGTCCCGGTCCAGGGTTTCCGCAGCCGCAATGGCGTCTGACCAGTCGCCCATCTCTGCGGGTTCGGCTTCGGGCATGCCCAGACCGTCCAGATAGGCCCGCGCCAGCGCCAGTTCCCGTGGATCGAGCGGTTCGCCCAGCCGTGAGAAAAAAGCAGGATCGCCGATGGATTCCGCAAAGGCGCGCGCCTTGTACAAAAGGGGTATTTCATCAAGCAGGCGCGCGATCTCGTCTTCCGCGCCGCTATAGTCCGAAGGGGAGGGATCAAAGTCGGTCATATCCCCTGTTTAACGCGCCTTGCCTGAAGACGACAGCGATCATGATAGTGGCGCTGAACGAAAATCGCCCGGCGACCTGGGGTGAAGTCGCCGGGCGTTTCGCCTCGCGTCCATCAGGGAAGACGCGGTGTCATGACGCTGGGGGGAGCATCATGACGTCCTGAAGCGTCGGGGGGACGGCGCGCATTCAGGAGCAGCCCTCAGCTGCAGATGTAAGAATGCCACATATTTCCAGAAAAGCGAATTAAAAAGTGGAAATATGTTGTGCGTGATATTTATGCATCAATTCTAGGCAGGATAGAAACTAGCCGGCCACACTTTCCTGCCCGCCTGACGTGGCGAAGGACACCAGCTCTGCAAAGGGCATGGGCCGTCCGAAGAGATAGCCCTGCGCCAAGGTGGCGCCCAGCGCGCGCAGAGCACGATACTGGTCGTGGGTCTCAACACCTTCGGCCACGGTTTTGAGCTTCAGGGATTTGGCCATGGCCAGAATGGTTTCAACCACGATGCGGGCGTGCTCGTCCTGGCTCATATCGCGCACGAAACTCTGGTCAATCTTGAAGACGTCAAAGGGCATGCGCGTCAGATAGGAAAGCGAGGAATGGCCGGTGCCGAAATCGTCGATCGCGAAGGTGACGCCCAGGCGGCGCAGTGGCTCGATCTGTTCGATCACGCGTTCGGGTTCGCGCATGGCGGTGGATTCCGTCAGCTCTAATTCCAGCAGTTCAGGCGGCAAGCCGCTATCCTGCAGCGCTTCCAGAACGGTCTGGGAAAAGCCTTCGCTCTCAAACTGCATGGCGGAGACGTTCACTGCGACCGGCAGGTTCAGGCCTTGTTCGCGCAATTGTTGCGCTTCATGACAGGCGCGGCGCAGCACCCAATCTCCAATTTCACCGATGAGCCCGCATTCCTCGGCCGCCTGGATAAAGGCGCCGGGAGAGAGCAGGCCCGCAGTGGGATGGCGCCAGCGCACAAGCGCTTCAGAGCCAGAGATCGAGCCGTCCACCATGGAGACCTTGGGCTGGTAGAAAACCACGAGCTGGTCGTCGCGCACGGCTTCCCGCAGCTCGTTCTCCAGCACCAGGCGCTCGAACGCGCTCTGGTTCATTGAGGTTTCGAAGAACTCACAGGCGTTGCCGCCAGCGCGTTTCACCGAAGCCATGGCGAGGTCAGCGTGGCGCAGAAGTGTTTCCGGATCTGATCCGTCGCGGGGGAAGCAGGCGATGCCGGCTGAAATGCCCAGAAAGACCTGATGACCTGAAATTTCAAAGGGGCGGCGTACGGAATCCACGATCCGGCGGGCCAGACGCGCCGCATCCGCGCTGTCGCGCAGGCGCGGCAACAGAACGGTGAATTCATCCCCGCCCAGGCGCGCGACCATGGACGGCTCCTTGGTCAGGTCACCCTGGGACAGATCCCAGCCGCGAACCGCTTCACGCAGACGGCGTCCGACCGCTTCGAGCAAACGGTCGCCCTCGCCGATGCCCAGAGAGTCATTGACGCGTTTGAACCGGTCGAGATCGAGAAACAGGATTGCGCCTTCATCGCCGGCTTCAGTCGCCTCGCGCGCCACCCGCTCGACTTCCTTGCGGAAGCGTTCGCGGTTGGGCAATTCGGTGATCATGTCCACATAGGCCAGGCGATGAACGCGCTTCACGGAGGCGTCGAGGCGCGCAAACATGCGGTTGAACGCGTTCGCCAGTACTTCCAGTTCGTCGCCGGTATGGACTTCGATCCGCAAATCCAGTTTGCGCGAGGAGGCCAGACGCGCGGCTTCGGTCAGTCGACGGACAGGACCCAGCGCCTTGCGTACGATCAGCGCGACCAGCGGCAGGAAAATCAAAAGCGCAACGGACGCGATCACCACCTGCCGGATGATGATGTCAATGGCGGGGGTGACGACGGCCGACATGGGCACGGTCACGACCACAGCACCGATCAGACGACCGTTGAAGAAGACCGGCTCGGCGACACGAATATCATCGCCAACGCGCTCTATGCGGGTGTCGACCGCGCCGATGGCAGATTGCACCAGATGATCGGCGGCGCGATCGCCGACATCATAAGCAGCATCGCCATTGAGCGCGAGCACGCGCCGATTCACATCTGCGACGTAAACCGAGCTCACATCCGGTCGGGCGCCAAAATCCGCCAGCAACCGATTGGTCAGCCCGTCAATGTCACTGATGGCGATGGCGTTGGCGGCGGTGGTGGTGAACAATTCGGTGATCAGCTCAGCATGCACCAGACCGGCTGTATTATTGTCTTGGGATTTTAGCTGGTACTCAACAGCCATAAGCGCAGTCGTCGCGGCGAGAAGGATCACCCCGCAAAGCAAAGTGAACTTCATCACCAGAGATCGCATCACCCTGGAAATTGCGTGTCTGATAGGCGCCATCAGGACCCCAGCTGCAGGCGAAAGGCGTGCGGAATGCACACGAAACAACCCGATGCTGAACTGATGTGCTAAAAATCAGGTTAAGGACGAAGCGAAAAGTCAAAAAGGACCCCGCGGGGGCGGAGTCCTTGATGAAGTCTTACGCACTTTGCAGCCCAATACAGGCTGATCTTTAGTCCAGCGTGACGCCTTTTTGCGCCGCCAGATCCTTGAGTGAAACGAGCGGGCGCGCGCCCATGTGCGAGATCACTTCGGCGGCGGCGATGACGCCCAGACGGCCGCAGGTGTGCAAATCCGCGCCGCGCGAATAGCCGGCCAGGAAGCCGGCGGCGAACTGGTCGCCAGCGCCGGTGGTGTCCACAATGGTGTCAACAGGGTCAGCGTCCACACGCACTTCTTCATCACCGGAAACGATCACGGCGCCTTTTTCCGAGCGCGTGATGGCGGCGACGCGGGTTTCGGCGCGCACTTTGGCGAGCGCCGTCTCGAAGTCGTCCACTTCGTATAGCGCCTTGATTTCGGCCTCATTGGCGAACAGCACGTCGATATGGTTCTTCACCAGATGGCGGAAGCTGTCGCGGTGACGTTCCACACAGAAGGTGTCTGACAGGGTCAGGGCCACGCGACGACCGGCGGCCTGGGCGAGCTCGGACGCCCGTACGAAAGCGGCTTTCGCCTCAGGGCGGTCAAACAGATAGCCTTCCAGAAAGGTCACAGTGGCTGATTTGACCAGTTCGGGGTCGATATCAGCTTCGTCCATCATGGTGGACGCGCCCAGGAAGGTGTTCATGGCCCGGCGCGCATCTTCCGGCACGGCGATCAGGCAACGCGCCGTGGAGGGACCGTTCTTGAGGGGCTTGGTATCATAATGCACGCCGATCGAGCGCAGGTCATGGGCGAAAACCTCGCCCAGCTGGTCGTCGGCGACCTTGCCGATATAGGCGCCGCGCACGCCAAGACTGGCAACGCCCGCCAGTGAATTGGCCGCCGAACCGCCCGAGATTTCCTGAGCGGGCGGGAAGGCTTCATACAAGGTCTGCGCCCGCTCCTCGTCAATCAGCAGCATGGCGTCCTTGGCCAGACCGTGCTCTTGGATAAAGGCGTCATTCACAGACGCGAGCACGTCCACAATAGCGTTGCCGACGCCGAGGACGTCGTAGCGGGTTTCGGTCATGTGAGGATCATCCTGAAGCTGAAATCGGGGGGCGTGTACCGCGGCGGCTCTGTAAACTCAACCCGCAGAAGGGTTCTGGAAAACCTCTATGGGACGGGTTAAGCGGTTGCGCCAGCGCCATCTGACCGAGGAAGCCCATGACCCGCATCTGTTTTCTGACCTCCGCCGACATGATGAAGGATCGCCCGGGCGCTCGCGACGACTGGTTCGAGTTCGATCTTGAATTCGGCGCCCTGTCCAAAGCGTGCGAGGCGAACGGGATCTCACTGGAAGCGTGCGTCTGGGACCAGCCGTTCGACGCTTCGGTCTATGACGGCTTCATGGTGGGTACGGTTTGGGATTATCCGCCCAAGCTGCAGCTCTTCTTGGACACACTTGATCGGCTGCATGAGATTGCGCCGGTCTATAACAGCCCGACCCTGGTGCGCTGGAATATCGAGAAAACCTATCTCAAGGCGCTGGATGAGGCGGGCGCCCCCTCCATTCCGACGCTTTGGGCGGACAAGGCGGACGCAGACGCGGTACAGGCTGGGTTTGACCGGTTTGGCGGCGACAAGATCGTGGTGAAACCGCTGGTGGGCGGCGGCGCCTGGCGTCAGGCGCTGATCAAAAAGGGTGAAGCCTTGCCTGCGGCTGACGATCTGCCGCTGGGCGCCTGCCTCATTCAGCCCTTCCTGCCCGGCGTGCCCGAAGAGGGCGAATACTCGATGATTTTCTTTGGCGGGCGGTTTTCACACGCGCTCAACAAGCGCCCCAAATCGGGCGATTATCGGGTGCAGTCGCTTTACGGCGCCTCTGAAATGCTGTGGGAGCCGTCAGACGCGGATCTCGCCCTGGCGCGCGAGGTGCTGAGCGCTGCACGTAAGATCACCGGCGAGGACGAGTTTCTCTATGCTCGCGTCGATATGGTGCGCGGTCAGGACGGCGGTCTGGTGGTGATGGAGCTCGAGATCATCGAGCCTTACCTTTACCCCGAACAAGGCCCGGACATGGGCGCGGTGTTTGTGGAGGCGCTGAAAGAAAAGCTCGCCTAATCCGCATCGGGTTTGGCGGTGAAGCGCGTGATCAGCGCTTCAGGGTCATAGGGCACAGGGCGGCCCGGGCGGAAGGCGAAGGCCAGATAGCCGCCAAGCGCTGCGAAGGGCAGACCCGCCAGCGCCAGCATGGCGCTTTGTTCGTTGAGCATCATCCACGCCATATAGCTGATCGCCATGCTGGCCATGACCACGCCGACACCGCCCAGGAGTAATCGCGATCCCAGGGTTTGCCCTTCCGTGAAGCGCACCGTATCGAACCGGGGCCGCAAGGCCTTGTGAAGAGCGACAAGAAGCGTTTGGAATTCCAACGCATTATCCTCCCACTCACTCAAGGATATGGCGCGACGGCTGCCAAACAGCATTTCGCCTGACGGGCCGCTCACCCGGCATACGACCTGGCTTTGCGCGCCCGCCATCTCCACGGACAACCGCACCCCGGTCACTGCATCCAGCGCCATTCGGCGCTCGAGCCGCCCCTCTTCCACCCATTCGATACGATCTCGGTACAAGATGATCTGCCGCGCGGCGCGCAGCGCGTTGCGTTGATCCTTGATCTGGGCGATCGGGGCGTCGGTCATGGCTTTGTGTCCCAGCAGGCTGCGTCATGCGCCCTCTTGCCGGAAATGACGGAACGCGGCAACGTCACAGTCATGAGCACACCGCGTAAATTCCTTATCATCGCCGACGGGACTGAAGAAAGCCGCTCCGCCGCCTATTTCGCCGCGCGTCGCGCCCGCAATACGGGCGGCATGGTCACTGTGCTGGCCGTTGTGGACACTGAAGGCGGGTTCGAGCACTGGCTGGGTGTGGGCGAAACCATGCGCGCCGAAGCCCGAGAAGCCGCTGAAGCTGCGCTTGAAAGCCTGTCCGAGGATGTCGAGGAGGTCACGGAGACCCGCCCGGAAGTGATCTTGCGTGATGGCGATCTGATTGAGGCCTTGCGGGAATTGCTGGAGGCGGACCCGGCGATTTCAATCCTGGTTCTGGGTGCGTCGACGGGCAAGGACGGGCCCGGCCCGCTGGTCAACGCGCTGGGACGCGGCAAGGGCCTGTTTGAGGACCGGACCATTCCAGTGACGGTGGTCCCCGGCAATCTGTCGCGGGCCGATATCAAGGCGCTGACTTGATCGACCCAGATCCCCTACTGTGTCTGGGGTTGAACGCCGCCGCGCCACGGGCCATTTCAAGGGTTCCCCGACCCGCGCAGGATGCCCGCTATGTTTATTCAGACCGAAGACACCCCAAACCCGGATACGCTGAAATTCCTGCCCGGCCAGTCCGTCTCCATAGAGGGCCCGCGTGATTTCGCGACACCCGAAGACGCGGAAAACTCTTATCTGGCGCGTGAGCTGTTTCGGGTTGAGGGGGTGGTCCGGGTCTTCGCCGGTCAGGACTTCATCTCCGTAACCAAGGCGGAAGGCGTGGACTGGCCGCACATCAAGCCGGCCGTTCTGGGCGCGATCATGGATTGCCTTGAGAGCGACAAGCCCTTGTTCGGCGACGCCGAGCATGATGGTCACGCCGTCTATGAAGGTGAAGCCGCGGGTATCGTCAAAGAGATCAAGGACGTTATCGACACCCGCGTGCGCCCCGCTGTGGCGCGCGACGGCGGCGATATCGTCTTTCACAGCTATGATGAAGGTTCCGGTGTCGTGCAGCTTCACATGCGCGGCGCCTGCGCCGGCTGTCCGTCCTCAACCCTGACGCTCAAACAGGGCATTGAGAACCTGCTCAAGCACTATGTGCCTGAAGTGAGCAGCGTCGAAGCTGTGCTTTAATCGCTTCAGAACCAAATCAGACCTCTATGATCGACCTTTGATCTGATCGCAGTCAGGCTGATTCACCCTTTTATCGATTTCGGAGCTCCACATGACCGACACCCAAGCCCCGCTCGCCCTTGAAGACCGTCATGGGGTACTGCCCGATCACGCGCTGGACCAATTGTTTCGCGGCGCGCGCACCTTTTATTCTTGGGAAGACAAGCCGGTCTCGGAAACCACAATCCGCGCGCTCTACGAGCTTTTGCAATATGGTCCGACCAGCGCCAATCAGTCCCCGGCGCGTTTCCTGTTTCTGCAAGGGGAGCACCAGGCGCGGCTCAAGCCGCACCTGATCGAGCCCAATATCGAGAAGACCGTCACCGCGCCGGTGACGGTGGTTCTGGCCTGGGACTGGAATTTTCATGAGAAGATTCCCCAGCTCTTCCCGCACAATCCCGAAGCGAAAGAGTGGTTCGCCTCGGATGAAGCCCGGTTTGAAAACGGCTTTCGTAACAGCTCGCTGCAAGGCGCCTATCTGATCATGGCGGCGCGGGCGCTGGGCCTGGATTGCGGGGCGATGTCGGGCTTTGACAAGGACGGCGTCGACGAGGAATTCTTCAAGAATGATCCTGAAATGGGCGCCTGGCGCTCCAATTTCCTGATCAATCTTGGTTACGGCACCACTGAGAAACTTTTCCCGCGTCTGCCGAAGCTCAGCTTCGACGAAGGCGCCAAGCTGTTGAAGTAAGCCATGAGCACACCCGCCAGTCTGGTGGTGGACACGATCGGTCCCTGGTGCGCCTGCGCGCTGAAAGCCGGGGATCAGATCGTGATGCGGGCGGAAGAGATCGGCCGCGGTCATGCCGAACGCCTGGCGCCCATGGTCGAAGACATCCTCTCAGAGGCCGGCGTCAGCGCGCAATCGCTGACCCGGATCGGCGTCAATGTGGGCCCGGGCGGGTTCGCCGGCACGCGCGTCGGCGTCGCTTTTGCGCGGGGTCTGGCGCTGTCCACCGGGGCGAAAGCGCTGGGCGTGTCCAATCTTGATGCCTTGGCCCTGCGCGCTGATCCCAAGGGCGAGCGCACGGTTATGGTTCTTCATGACGCCAGGCGCGGCGATCTGATCTGGCGCCTTTACACCCATGGGCGTGCGGTGACCGACATCTGTTCTGGCAACGCTCATGACGCGCAAGACGAGATGGAAGCCTTTGGCGGCCTTTATCTGACAGGGTCGGGCGCGGCTCTGGTGGGCGCCGATCCCAGCCATTTCGACCCGGCCCCGCCCTTGCGCGAATTGCTGAGCCTGACCGAAACCGCCCCGGACGATGCGCCGCTCCCCTCCCCGCTTTATGCGCGACCGCCGGATGCGAAACTGCCCGGCGGCCAGTCGCCGGCATGAGCGCGCCTGACGGCTTTGAAGCCGGCCCTGAGGCCGCGGCGCTGTTCGCCGCGCTTCACGCCGAGTGTTTTCCAGACCCATGGGGCGAAGAGGATTTTGCCCGTTTGCTGGCGTCATCCGGCGTCAAAGGGCTGATCGCGCGCACGGAAGACATCCCGCAAGGCTTGTCGCTGATCCGTACGGTCGCGGGGGAATGTGAGCTTTTGACCATCGGCGTTCTGCCCGATGCGCGCCGGTCGGGCGTCGGGGGGCGTTTGCTGTCGAAAAGCGAGGCGGCGGCGCGCCGGTCTGGCGCCCGGCGGTTGTTTCTGGAAGTGTCCGAGCGCAATACGGCCGCCAGCGCCCTATATGAAAGCGCAGGCTATCGTCAGATCGGCTTGCGCAAGAGTTATTATCGCGACGGGGCGGCTGCACGGGTTCTGGCGCGCGATTTGGTCTGACATCGAAGTCGCGCGACATATGGACACGCCCCGCCGAGGCTGGCTATCAAGGACGCAACGGGGCGCGCGCCCCACAGGTTAGGGAGTTGGCGATGCCGGATCGGATTGAGAAGCTCTGCGTGGAAAAAGGTCTGCGCATGACCGAACAACGCCGCGTCATCGCGCGCATCCTGTCGCAAGCTGAAGACCACCCCGACGCCGAAGAGCTGCATCGCCGCGCCTCGGACGTGGATTCGCGCATTTCACTGGCCACGGTCTACCGCACGGTGCGCCTGTTTGAGGAAGCCGGGATCATCGAGCGCCATGACTTCCGTGACGGCCGCTCACGCTATGAAGAAGCCTCTGATGACCATCATGACCATCTGATTGATCTGAAGACGGGCGAAGTGGTCGAATTCATGGATGAAGAGATCGAGCGCCTGCAAGAGGCCATCGCCAAACGCCTGGGTTACAAGCTGATCGATCACCGGCTGGAGCTTTACGGCGTGAAGATCGAGGACGGCAAATAGAGAGCGTTAACCGCGCTTCGGGCTGCGGATCGTCAAGCGGCGCCTTGCATCCGCCCCACTCTATCCCCATAACCCGTCCTCCCTTATCCACAGACTTTCGCCGCCAGGGAGGCCGGCTCCGCCCATGACCGATATCATTCGCGACGCCGACACCACGACCAAGGACCGCAAGCGCCTGTTCATCAAGACCTATGGGTGTCAGATGAACGTCTATGACTCAGAGCGCATGCGCGATGTTCTGGCGCCTTTGGGCTATGAGCCCGCCGATGAACCCGATGGCGCGGATCTGGTGATCCTGAACACCTGCCATATCCGGGAGAAAGCCGCCGAAAAGGTCTATTCCGAACTGGGGCGTCTGAAGCCCCTGAAAGAAGAGAAAGCCACCACCGGCAAGCCGATGACCATTACCGTTGCCGGATGCGTGGCCCAGGCGGAAGGCGCGGAGATCCAGCGCCGCGCCCCGGTCGTCGATCTGGTGGTCGGCCCGCAAACCTATCACAAGCTGCCTGAACTCATCGCCAATGTGCACCGCGCGCGAGGCGAAGCGCTCGACACCGAGTTCGAGGTCGAAGAGAAGTTTGACGCCCTCGCCGCGCCCGAGCGCCATGTGGAGGGCTTCACCGCCTTCGTCACCGTGCAGGAAGGCTGTGACAAGTTCTGCACCTTCTGTGTCGTGCCCTATACGCGCGGTGCGGAATGGTCGCGCCCGGTGGACCAGATCGTGGCGGAAGTCCGCGCGCTGGCCGCCAAGGGCGTACGCGAAGTCACGCTACTGGGCCAGAACGTCAACGCCTATCATGGCGATGCGCCGAAAGGCGACGCGACGGGCGGCGTCTGGGGGTTGGGGCAGCTGGTGCGCCATCTGGCGAAGATCGGCGGCATCGAACGCATCCGCTTCACCACCTCTCACCCCAAGGACATGAATGACGATCTCATCCAGGCCTTTGCGGATGAGCCCAAGCTGATGCCGTATTTCCACCTGCCGGTGCAGGCGGGGTCGGACAAGATTCTCAAATCCATGAACCGCTCGCATACGGCGGCAGAGTATCTAGAGAGCATCGAGAAATTGCGCGCCGCCCGGCCCGACATCGCCATTTCCGGCGACATGATCGTGGGCTTTCCTGGTGAGACGGAGGCCGATTTCGAAGCGACGATGGAGCTGGTGCGCCAGGTCAATTACGCGTCCTGCTTCTCGTTCAAATACTCCAAGCGTCCCGGCACGCCCGGCGCCGCCATGTTCAACCAGATCGACGAAGGCGTGAAAAGCGAACGCCTGGCGCGTTTGCAGGCGCTGTTGTCTGAACAGCAGATCGCCTTCAACCGCTCCATGATCGGCAAAACGCTGCCCGTCCTGTTAGAGCGTGAAGGCCGGTTTGAGGGCCAATTGTCTGGCCGCAGCCCCTATCTGCAAGCGGTTCATTGCGAAGGCCCGCTTGAACTCATCGGTCAGATCGCCAATGTGGAGATCACAGGGGCGAGCCAGAACGCCCTCTCCGGACGTCTGATTACAAAGGAAATCGCAGCCGCGTGAGCCGCTCATCAAAACCGCGTCGTCCCAAACGGGCGGCGTCCGAAACACTTCATTTTGAAGATTCCGATCTTGTTCGCATCCTTGCGGGGCCGGGTCACGAAAACTTCGCCACGCTCGAGCATGAACTGGAGGTTCAGCTTGAAGCGCCGGGCGGCGGTCAGATCGTGATCACCGCCGAGGAGGCGCGTGCGCGGATCGAAGCGCGGCGCGTGCTCAATGCGCTTTATGGCCGCGCCAGCGAAGGCCTGCCGATTGATCCGCCCGCGGCCCGCGCCGCCTGCCTGATGGCCGATGACGACGCCGGCGAAGAGATTGATGCGGTGATCCGGGTGCCGCGCGGCGCCAGCTTCGCCGCCCGCACCGATGGCCAGCAAGGCTATGTGAGATCGCTCAAGAACGATCGCGCCTATGACATGATCTTTGGCGTGGGTCCGGCGGGCACGGGCAAGACCTTGCTGGCGGTGGCCTATGGCGCGTCGCAACTGGCGCTGGGCAGTGTGGACCGGTTGATCATCACCCGTCCCGCGGTCGAGGCGGGCGAACGACTGGGTTTCCTGCCCGGTGACCTGACCGAGAAGATCGATCCGTATCTGCTGCCGATCTGGGACGCCCTGCGGGACGCGCTCGGTCAGCGTCTGAGCGAGAAGATGCGCGAGGAAGGCCGGGTTGAAGTCGCTCCACTGGCTTTCATGCGCGGCCGGACGCTCAACAACGCCTTTGTGGTTGTCGATGAGGCCCAGAACGCCACCATCCCGCAAATGCGCATGGTGCTGACCCGGCTGGGGGAAGGCTCGCGCATGGCGGTGACAGGCGATCCGACACAGACCGATTTGCGCCGGGGCGAGCCGTCGGGCTTGCCGCATGCCTTACGCCTGCTTCAGGATGAACAAAGGATCGCCGTGCATCGCTTCACCCGCCATGATGTGGTGCGGCACGGTCTGGTGGCGCGCATCGTGGACGCTTACGAACGCGATGACGCCGTTCGCAGCGACGAGACGAACCATGTCTGAAGTGGTGTTGGATCAGCAGCGTGTGGAGTTCGTTGTCGAAGACGAGCGCTGGACCCGCCATGAGGGCCTGCTGGAGCGGTGCCGCTGTGCGATCGAAGCCGGGCTGGATCAGCTGGAGGACGCGCGCGCCGGAGCCGCCGTTATCTTGTTTTCAGATGACGCCACCGTGCATGAACTCAATCGCCGGTTCCGGGACAAGGACAAGCCGACCAATGTGTTGTCTTTTCCGGCGCCGGAGCGTGAAGGCTATCCCGGCGATGTGATCCTGGCGTACGAAACATGCGCCCAAGAGGCGCAGGCTGCGAAAGTATCGCTGATTGATCATGCCGCGCATCTGGCGCTTCATGGCGTTTTGCATTTAAACGGTTTTGACCATCAGGAGGAAGACGAGGCGACTGAGATGGAAGCGCTGGAGACGGCGGTTCTGACCGGTCTGGGGATGTCAGATCCCTACCTCGTGCAGGAATAGGCATGAACGACGATCCGTCTTCGCGAAGTCTTATGGCCCGTTTGAAACGGGCCTTGAGCGGGGCGCGCCCCGAAATTCAGGACGCCGAGCCAATTGTGAACGGTGCGCCTGACCCCATGGACGCCGGGGCTTTCCTGGTGAATATGCGCGAGTTTCAGGACATGCGCGTGGATGATGTTATGGTGCCTCGCGCCGACATCGTCGCGATCGACATCGAAACCCCGCTCAAGGAATTGGCGCGCACCTTTGGTGAAGCCACCCATTCGCGTCTGCCTGTCTACCGTGAGACCCTGGATGACCCGGTGGGTCTGGCGCATATCAAGGACGTGCTGGGCTATATGTCGCGCTTCGCCGAGGAAGGCGCGGAGGGCGGTCCGGATTCCTGGGCGGACATGCGCATTCTGCCGGCTGTCAGGCGTCCTCTGCTCTATGTGCCGGCGTCCATGCGCGCCTTTGACTTGCTGTTGAAGATGCAGTCTCGGCGCATGCATATGGCGCTGGTGGTCGATGAGTTTGGCGGCACGGACGGCCTTGTTACGCTGGAAGATCTGATCGAACCGATTGTCGGCGATATCGAGGATGAGCATGATGAGGCGGAAACGCCCAACATCCTCGCCAAGGGCCCGCATTGCTGGGAGGCGGATGCGCGCGCCATGATCGAGGATCTTGAACAGGTGGTGGGCTGCGATATCGCCACCGAGGAAGAAGAAAACGACGTGGATACGCTGGGCGGGCTGGTGTTCCACCTTGCGGGACGTGTGCCGGAGCGCGGCGAAGTCCTGGCGCATCCTTCGGGCTTTGAATTTGAAGTCCTCGATTCTGATCCGCGTCGGATCAAGCGCCTACGCGTGAAACCGGGCGCTGGGTCGACCCTCGCCGGCGATGAAGCCAGCCGAATGGCTGCTGGCGCCGTCAGTCCGGATTAGAACATGACCGGCGTTTTGCTCCGCTTGCGCCGGTTTCGGTCTGGATATCGCGCCCTGTCGGGCTGGCGGCTGTTCGCTGTCTTGTTCGGCTTGGGCGCTTTTGGCGTGCTGGGTCATGCGCCCTTTTTCTTCTGGCCCGCCTATGCGGTGGCGCTCAGCGCTCTGGTTCTGACGCTGGATGACGCCAAGCGCCGCCCGAAACCCTTGCGCAGTGGTTTTGCGCGCGCCTGGTGGTTCGCCAGCGGACAATTTCTGGCCGGCACCGGTTGGGTGGCGAACGCGTTTTTGGTGAGCGCTGGCGACCATGCCTGGCTGATCTGGGCGCCGCTGATCGTTTTGCCCGCGGGGCTGGCGCTGTTCTGGGGCTTGGCGGGCGCGGTGTATGTACGGCGCGCGCCGTCGCATGCCGGCCGTATCGCAGTCTTTATCTTGCTCATCATGGCGGTGGAGTATCTGCGCAGCACCGTGCTGTCCGGGTTTCCGTGGAATTTGCCGGGTCATGTCTTTCAGGCGGGCGGCGCAATCAGTCAGAGTGCGGCGCTGGTCGGCGCCTATGGCCTGTCAGTCCTGGCGCTATGCCTGTTCGCGGCCCCCGCGGCGCTGAGTGGACCCGGCTCGCGTCTGTCGCGATCCGTTCCGATGATGTGCGGACTTGTTCTGATCGCAGCCAGTTGGGGGTTTGGCCAGGTCAGGCTGGGTCAGGCCCAGACACTGGTCGAAACCGATTATCAGCTCCAACTGGTGTCTCTGAGCCTGCCTCAGGAGGAGAAACGCTATGCGGCGCGCCATGAGATTCTCCAGCAATATCTGGCGCTGTCGTCGGATCTGACGGATGTGGATGCGATTATCTGGCCTGAAGGCGCGATCCCAGCGATGCTGCTTGAATCACCGGACCTTTTGGCTGAAATCGCAGACGCCTTGCCGCCCGGCATGCGCTTGATCACAGGCACGGCTCGTGTGGATCGGGGGCTCAATGGCCGCCCCAACGCTTATTATAATTCGCTCATCTCATTGAGATTAGAGAGTGATCGCCCTGTCCTTGAGGCCCAATACGATAAATCGCGGCTGGTGCCGTTTGGCGAGAGCAATCCGGTGCTCTCACTAACCGATTGGCTGGGCTTTGACAGTTTGTCCGAGCTTGCGCCCTATTACAGTCCTGGACATGGAGCGCGAACCCTGCAGCTGGATGGCTTGCCCGATATGGCGCCGTTGATCTGCTATGAGGCTGTGTACTCCAGGTATTCACCAAGACAGTTAAATAGACCCGAATGGTTGTTGAATATTTCAAATGACTCTTGGTACGGGAATTCTGCTGGCCCTCAACAGTTGCTTAACCAAACACAATATCGCGCGATAGAAGAAGGATTGCCTCTGGTTAGAGTGGCCGCTGCAGGTATTTCAGGCCAGATTGGTCCTTATGGTCGGCTCATTGAATCCATTCCGTCAAGATCAACTGAAGTATTGTTGATTACATTGCTTGAAGGATTAGACGATACGCCGTATGGGATGTATGGAAATGCACTCTGGGTGATTGCTTTGCTAATTTTAGCTGCACTCATGCATTGTCTAACGGTTGTGTCATTTACGTATTCAGGTAGAAGGCCGCGACCGGCTGAGGGGCGTTGAGCGTATCGCATTCATCCAAACTGTGGTTGTATGCTGACGCAGATAAGGAATTTGAGATGACTGCCAATCCGAGAGGTCCGAACGCGGTTGACCGCCATGTGGGATCGCGCATCCGGCTGCGGCGTCAGCTTCTGAATTTGAGCCAGGAAAAGCTGGGCGAAGAGCTTGGCGTGACCTTTCAGCAGGTTCAGAAATACGAGCGCGGGACGAACCGGGTTGGCGCAGGGCGCCTTTGGAATCTTGCCCGTGTACTCGATGTGCCGGTCTCGTTTTTCTATGACGGTGTGAATGAGGGCGCGGGCCAGCCGGGTTTCTCAGAAGGCGACCAGACCCCGATCGTGGATGATTTCATTCAATCGGCTGATGGTGTGGCGCTGGCGCAAGCGTTTGCCCGCATCAAGGACTCTAAGGTGCGCCGCCGAATTCTTGAGCTGGTGCGGACTTTGGCGGCTGAGGAAGCGGAAGCGACCGCAACTGAAGCTGCGTCCTGACTTAAGCGTGACCGGAGGGCTCTTGCTTTCCGTGCGCCAATAGGCTTTAAGCCAGCCATATAAAGATCGCTTTATATGGAGCACGCTGTTGGCCCGTTCGTCCTATCTGTTTACCAGCGAAAGCGTGTCCGAGGGTCACCCGGACAAAGTATGCGACCGCATTTCCGACGCCATTCTGGACTTGTTTCTGTCCAAGGATCCGGTAGCGCGTGTGGCGTGTGAAACGCTGACGACCACGAACCGTATCGTTCTGGCGGGCGAGGTGCGTAGCGCCGGCGCGATCCAGGATGACGAGATCGAAGCCGCTGCGCGCCGCGCCGTGCGCGATATCGGGTATGAACAAGACGGTTTTCATTGGGAGACCGCTGACGTTCAGAACTATTTGCACGAACAGTCTGTCGACATCGCCCAGGGCGTGGATGAAGGCTCGGGGTCGTTCGCCGATGAAGGCGCGGGCGACCAGGGCATCATGTTCGGGTTCGCCTGTGACGAGACGCCGGAGCTGATGCCGGCGCCGATTACCTATTCCCACCAGATCCTCAAGGAGATGGCGCGGCTGCGGAAGTCTGGCGAGCGTCCCGAGTTCGAGCCGGACGCCAAATCCCAGGTTACCTTGCGCTATGAGAACGGCCGTCCGGTGGGCGTGACTTCTGTCGTGGTCTCCACCCAGCACAAGGATGGCGTGAGCCTTGATGATGTGCGCGAGCTGGTGCGCCCCGTCGTCAAATCCGTGCTGCCCGAGGGCTGGTTCCCGCCCGAGGACGAGTTCTACGTGAATCCGACCGGCAAGTTCGTCATTGGCGGCCCCGATGGCGACGCCGGCCTGACCGGCCGCAAGATCATCGTCGACACCTATGGCGGTGCGGCGCCCCATGGCGGCGGCGCGTTTTCGGGCAAGGATCCGACCAAGGTGGACCGCTCGGCGGCCTATGTGGCGCGATACCTCGCCAAGAATGTCGTGGCGGCGGGCCTGGCGCGCAAATGCACCATCCAGCTCAGCTACGCCATCGGCGTTTCCAAGCCGCTTTCGGTCTATGTGGACACCCACGGCACCGGCGATGTGGATGAAGCCAAGCTGGAAAATCGCCTGCGCGAGCTGGTCGATCTCAGCCCGCGCGGCATTCGCACCCATCTCGGTCTGAACCGTCCGATTTATGAGCGCACTTCAGCCTATGGCCATTTTGGCCGCATACCGACCGAGGATGGCGGCTTCTCCTGGGAGAAGACCGATCTCGTCGACGCGCTGAAATCGCTGGCGTAAGCGCCTCGAACCGAATGGCAGGGAGCCGGGTTGTTTCAGCCCGGCTCTTTGTTTTTTGGCGCAGGGCCGTTAAAGGGCCGTCATGACCCAGACTCCTCCCGACGCCCAATCACAAGACCGTCCCCAGAACCGTCGTCTGTATGGCCGCGCGAGCGGACACAAGCTGACCGAACGTCAACAGACGCTGGTCGACACGCGCTTGCCGACTTTGCAATGGCCGGACGAGGGTGATCTGGATCCCAAGGCGCTGCTCCCGGGCTTTGAGGCTTATGTTCTGGAAGTGGGTTTTGGCGGCGCCGAGCATCTGATCGGTCAGGCGCAGCGGGCGCCGCAGACCGGTTTTTTCGGGATCGAGCCTTTTCTGAACGGCGTTGCGAAAGCGCTGGTGGGCATCGACGATCACCATCTTGAGAATGTGCGGGTCAAGCGCTCGGACGCTCGCGACGAGATGAACCGTATGCCCGATGGCGCGTTCGAGAAGATTTTCCTTCTCTTCCCCGACCCCTGGCCCAAGACACGCCACGCCAAGCGCCGCTTCGTCCAGCCCGACACGGCCGCGGAGTTCGCACGTCTGTTGCAGCCGGGCGGGCGTCTGCGTGTGGCGACGGATGTGCGCGCCTATGCCGATCACGCCTTGCCGATCCTGATGAATACGGACGGGCTGACCTGGACGGGGGAGCAGGCGTCAGACTGGCGCGAGAATCCGGCTGATCACATCGTCACACGCTATCAATCCAAGCATCTGGGCGACATCGAGCCGGTGTTCTTTGATTTTGTGAAGGGCTAACCCCGGCAGGCGCCGGAATAGGCGTCGGCATAGGGCGCGTCCCAGCAGCGGAGCAGGCGGTCCACGACCGCTAAATTTTCCGGCTGCTCGACAAAGCCTTCCGGCATGCGAATGCGTGGATTGTCTGCGAGGAACTGACGGCGTGCGGCCATCTCCTCTTCGCTGGGACGCAGGGTCGCCAATTCGGCCCGCGCCGCCTCAGCCGCGGGGCGGTCACGGCGCATGAAGGCGAGGGTGGCGTCGACATAGAGGTTCCACTCGGGCGAAACGCTGCGTGCGGCGTCGAAATAGGCGATCGCCAGCTCGGCCTCCCCGGCCATGGCGAGCATTTGTCCCGCGTGCCAGCCAATCACGCCGGGCCGCTCCGGGTTGAAATGCGGTGAATGATCCATGTAGGCGATCAGCAGATCCGCGGCGGCCCGTTCGCAGCCCGATGTGTTGCCGACAGGTCGCCAGCCGCCTGAAAAGTCCTGATCAAAGCTTTGAGGGTTCAGCGCCATCAGGGCGTCAAAGCGCGCGGCGTCCACCTCACAGAACTCAAGTCGAGCCTGCGCCTCAGGGTCAAGCAGGGGGTAGGCGGATAAGGCGGGTTCAGACTGAATGAGCAGGGCTGTGGAGGCGAGAATGAGAGCGATCATGCCCGGACCTTTCATGATTGAATATGACGACCCGAGTGTAATCAGGGCGTCGGGTCAGGGCCATCTTTGATAGAGCGGCTGACCGTCCCCATTGCCTTCCGGCCCTGGGAAGCGTATAAGACGCGCAAATGTTCGATATGTCGGATGACATGTTCGAGCGGCTCGGGGTTCCGGGCCGCTTTTTTCGTACCCGCATCCGTCCAGAAAGCAGACGCGCGACGCCTATGAAAGCCCACAGCCCGCAAGACAAGCGCATCCTTGAGATCGCCGAGCCCCTGGCCGAAACCCTGGGGCTTGAGATCGTGCGCGTGCGGGTGATGGGCGGCAAGAAGACCACGGTCCAGATCATGGCCGAGCGTCATGATGGAACCATGGTCGTGGAAGACTGCGCGCGCCTCTCGCGCGCCCTGTCGGAGATTTTTGATGAGGCCGATCCGGTCTCGGGCGAGTATGATCTGGAAGTGTCCTCGCCCGGAATTGACCGTCCCCTGACGGCGCTGCCCCATTTTCAGCGCTGGGACGGGTTTGAAGCCAAGATCGAGCTGGACCGGCTGGTGGAAGGGCGCAAGCGCTTTCGTGGTATGCTGGCCGGGATCGAGGATGAGAATGTGCTGATGGATCTGGCGGGCGAGGACGACACGGCTGTCATCCCGTTTGACTGGATCGCGGACGCCAAGCTGGTGATGACCGACGCTCTGGTGGAGGCGAGCCTGAAGGCCCGCGGTCCCATTGAGGGCGAAGACGGTCAGGCCGACGAGTAGAACGAGAAGGAACGCGGATATGGCCATCGGGGTCAGCGCCAACAAGCTGGAAATCCTGCAAATCGCCCGCGCGGTGGCGCAGGAGAAGATGATCGAAGAGTCGATCGTGCTGGAAGCCATTGAAGAGGCGATCCAGAAGGCGGCCCGCTCGCGCTATGGCGCGGAGCTCGACATCCATTGCAACATCAACCCCAAGACCGGTGAGATGCGTCTGACCAGCCGCACCAGTGTGGTCGAAGAGGTTGAGAACGAAGCGCACCAGATCACGCTGGATGAGGCCAAGAAGCGCGACCCCGAAGCCGAAATCGGCTCCTTTTACGAAGAAGAACTGCCCCCGATTGAATTTGGCCGCGTTGCCTCGCAGACTGCCAAGCAGGTGATCACGCAGAAAGTGCGTGAAGCTGAGCGCCAGCGCCAGTTCAACGAGTACAAGGATCGTATCGGCGAGATCGTCAACGGCATCGTCAAGCGTGTCGAATACGGCAATGTGATCATCGATCTGGGCAAGGCGGAAGCCATTATCCGCCGCTCTGACGGCATTCCGCGCGAAAGCCTGCAGGTCAATGACCGCGTGCGCGCCTATATCTATGACGTGCGTGAAGAGACCCGCGGCCCGCAAATCTTCCTGTCGCGCGCGCATCCGGACTTCATGGCCGCCCTGTTCGCTCAGGAAGTGCCGGAAGTCTACGAAGGCGTCATCGAGATTCCGCGCGTCGCGCGCGATCCGGGCAGCCGTGCGAAGATCGCCGTCATCTCCAATGACAGCTCCATTGATCCTGTCGGCGCTTGCGTGGGCATGCGCGGCAGCCGCGTCCAGGCTGTGGTGAACGAGCTCGCGGGCGAAAAGATCGACATCATTCCGTGGAATCCCGATCCTGCGACCTTCATCGTCAACGCGCTGCAGCCCGCGGAAGTCGCCAAAGTGGTGCTGGATGATGAAGCCGAGCGTATTGAAGTGGTCGTACCCGATGATCAGCTCTCGCTCGCCATCGGTCGTCGCGGCCAGAATGTGCGTCTGGCCAGCCAGCTGACCGGCTGGGCCATCGACATTCTGACCGAGGAAGAAGAATCCGAGCGCCGTCAGAAAGAATTCACGGCACGCACCGGCACCTTTATGGACGCGCTGGATGTGGACGAGGTCATCGCTCAGCTGCTGGCCACGGAAGGCTTTGCCGAAGTGGAAGACATCGCCTTTGTCGATCTCGATGAAATCGCGGTGATCGAAGGCTTTGACGATGACACCGCCCAGGAAATCCAGACCCGGGCGCGCGAATATCTCGACAAGCGTGACAGTGAGCGTGATGCGCGCCGCAAAGAGATGGGCGTGGAAGACGCCGTCATGGAGGTCGAAGGCGTCGATCTGCCGATGGCGGTCAAGTTCGGCGAAAACGAGATCTGCACCATTGAGGATCTCGCCGGTCTGACCCCGGACGATCTGCGCGGCTGGTATGAGACCCGCGATGGCGAGCGCGTGCGCGAGCCGGGGATCCTGGAAGGCACTGACATGTCGGCGGAAGACGCCGAAATGCTGATCATGCGAGCACGCGTGATTGCAGGCTGGATTTCCGAAGAGGATCTGCCGCAGGTCGAGCCTGAAGCTGAAGAGGTTGAGGCCGAAGCCCTTGACGGAGAGGCTTCCGATGTCGATCTGGAAGACATCGACCTCTCCGATCTGGAAGCGGAAGCGGAAAAGCTGGGTGTGGATCTGGCTGACCTCCTGGACGCTGACACGACGGAGGAAGACGAGAAGTCGTGAGCCGCGGGGCGCGACATGGCCGATCCAAACCGGTGCGCGAACGCCGATGCGTCGCCACCGGTGAGGTGAAGGGGGAGGAAGCGCTCCTCCGCGTGGCGCTGAGCCCCGAAGGGCGTGTAACCCCTGATGTGGCTGCGCGCCTGCCTGGCCGAGGCGGCTGGGTGACAGCGGACAGGGTTCTGGTCGACAAGGCTGTAAAGAAGCGCCTGTTCAATCGGGCTTTCGAGCAGTCGGTTGAGGCCCCTGACGATCTGGCCGATCAGTTCGAAGCGCTGCTGACAGCGCGCGTTCTGAACCTTTTGGGGCTGGCGAGACGCGCTGGCCGACTGGAGCTGGGAAGTGATGCGGTGCGTTTGGCGCTGCAGACCGAACCCGGCCCGGCATGGAGACTGGAAGCCAGCGACGCCGCTCCTGACGGGCGTAAGAAGCTGGACCATCTGGCGAAGGCGATCGAAAGCGACGCGCCGGTGCTGGGATGTTATGACGCCGAAACGCTCAGCAGGGCGCTCGGCGTGGGAAATGCGGTTCACGGGGCTTTGGCTCAAGGACCGGAAGCGGCGGGGGTTTCCGCCCTTGCGTTGAAGCTTGCAGGGTTCATTAACCTCGATCCTGCGGCCCAAGACGCACAGAAGAGTTGAATCGCCTTGGAAGCTGGCTAGTTTAGCGGGCCTTCAGGCCGGGTCTTCCCGGAGGCGAACTGAACAGATGACGGACCCTGGCGCACGCGGCGGCCGGGTTCCGCCCGAAGATGTCTAAAGCCGCGGCAAGGACGCTTATGAGCGACGCTGACGAACGCAACAATTCGGGCCGCAAGCCTCTCTCCCTCGGTGGACGTTCCTCTGGAACCGTGCAGCAAAGTTTTGCGCGCGGACGCCAGAAGTCTGTCGTTGTGGAGAAGAAGCGCAAGCGCCCCGGGCCTGCCGGCAAGGACGCCGCGACGGGCAAATCCAGCGCGCCGCTGACCCAGAAGGACAAGGCGCGTGCGGCGCTGGCCGCCAAGGCCAAGCAGCTGGGTCTGTCCGAGGAAGAACTGATCAAGCGCCAGCAGGCCATTCTGCGCGCCCGTTCCGAGCAAGAAGAGCGCGCCGCCAAGCAGAAAGCCGAAGCTGAGGCCCGACAGGCGCGCGAAGACGAAGAACGCCGCGCGCTGGAGGATATGCGTCAGCGCGAGAAGGAAGAGCGTCAGCGCCGTGAAGACGACGAGCGCCGCGCTTTGGCTGAGGCTGAAGCTGCGCGTCTCGCCGCCGAACAGGCCAAGATCGCCAAACCCGCCAAGAAATCTGCGCCAGCGGATATTGAACAGCCTGAGGAGCCGTCCGCCAAGACGCCGTCTCGCAAGGCTGACAAGTCCAAGGACAAGGCTGAGCGCGGCGCCACCGAGGATAATCGCAATATCCTTGAGTCCATGGGCGGCCGTGTGAAGTCCAAGAAAACCGCGCCAGGCGGCGACAAGGCGCAGCCCTCGCGCGCCAAGGAGCCCAAGCGCCGTCAGGGCAAGCTGACCATCCAGAACCTCGTTGAGGATGATGAGGGTCGTCAGCGCTCTCTGGCGTCCATGCGCCGGGCGCGTGAGCGTGAAAAACAGCGTCGCAGTCAGGGCGGCCAGGCACGGGACAAAGTGGCCCGTGAAGTGGTTATCCCTGAAGCGATCACCGTGCAGGACCTCGCCCAGCGTATGGCTGAGCGTGCGGCCGACGTGGTGAAGTACCTGATGACTCAAGGTCAGATGGTGCGCGCCAACGACATGCTGGACGCCGACATCGCCGAGCTGATCGTCGAGGAATTCGGCCATACCGTGAAGCGCGTCGCGGAAGCGGACGTGGAAACGGGCTTCATCTCTGATGAGGATCCCGAAGAGAGCAAGAAGCCGCGGCCGCCTGTGGTGACCGTGATGGGTCACGTGGACCACGGCAAAACCTCGCTTCTGGACGCCTTGCGCTCCACAGATGTGGCGGCGGGAGAAGCCGGCGGGATCACGCAGCATATTGGCGCCTATCAGGTGGTTGTGAAGTCGGGCGACAAGATCACCTTCCTGGACACGCCAGGCCACGCGGCCTTCTCATCCATGCGATCGCGCGGCGCTCAGGCGACCGACATCGTGATTCTGGTTGTGGCCGCCGATGACGGCGTCATGCCCCAGACCATCGAGGCGATCAGCCACGCCAAAGCGGCGAACGTGCCGATGATCGTGGCGGTCAACAAGGTCGACAAGCCGGACGCCGATCCGCAGAAAGTGCTTCAGGAACTGCTTCAGTACGAAGTGTTCGTGGAAGATATGGGCGGCGATGTTCAGGCGGTGCCGGTGTCGGCGTTGAAGAAAACCGGCCTTGATGAGTTGGTGGACGCCATCAACCTGCAAGCTGAGATCCTTGAGCTCAAAGCCAATCCGGATCGCTCTGCGGAAGGCGTTGTGATCGAATCCCAGATCGACAAGGGCCGCGGCCCGGTCGCCACCTGCCTGGTCAAGCGCGGTGCGCTGAAGCGCGGCGACATCGTCGTGGCCGGCGCCCAATGGGGCAAGGTCCGCGCACTGGTCAACGAACGCGGCCAGCAAATGAAGGAGGCGGGTCCGTCCCTGCCGGCTGAAATTCTCGGCCTCGACGGTGCGCCCGAACCCGGTGAAGTCTTCGCAGTGGTCGACAGCGAAGCGCGGGCGCGCGAGCTGGTGGAATACCGCGAACGCGTCAAGCGCGACAAGGCGGCGGCGGCTCGGACGGGCGGCGGCGCATCGCTTGAGCAGATGATGGCCAAGCTCAAGTCCAACGAGGTTCAGGAACTGCCGTTGCTGATCAAGGCGGACGTGCAAGGCTCAGCTGAAGCGATCATTGGCGCCCTGGAAAAAGTCGGCAACGAGGAAGTCCAGGCCAAGATTGTCCATTCAGGCGCAGGCGGCGTGTCGGAAAGCGATGTTCTGCTGGCTCAGGCCTCGGGCTCGCCGATCTTCGCCTTCAATGTCCGCGCAAACAAGCAAGCGCGCGACCTGGCCGAAAAAGAAGGCGTGGAGATCCGCTATTATTCGGTGATCTACGATCTGATCGACGACGTGAAAGGCACGCTCGAAGGCATGCTGGCGCCGGAAAAACGCGAAACCTTCATCGGTTACGCGCAGGTGCTGGAAGTCTTCAACATCACCAAGACCGGCCGTGTGGCGGGTTGCCGCGTGACCGAAGGCGTGGTGAAGCGTGGCTGCGGCGTGCGTCTGTTGCGCGACGATACGGTGATCCACCAAGGTCATCTGTCGACCTTGCGTCGCTTCAAGGATGAAGTCCCGGAAGTGCGCGCCGGCACGGAGTGCGGCATGGCGTTCGAGAACTATCAGGACATTCAGGTCAATGATGTGATCGAATGTTTCGAGGTCGAGGAAATCCAGCGCTCGCTGTAAATCTTCGTTTCAAACACAACAAAGGGCGGCTCTCTGAGCCGCCCTTTTTCGTTTTCATTGCACGCGTTTCAGAACGATCGGCTGAGCCGCAGAACCAGATCCTGTTCCGGCGCGCTGTCAGACAGGCCGAACAGCACCCCGGCGGACCAGTCCACATCATACGCCAGAGGACCGCTCAGAACGGGCCCAAGCTGATGGCTTTGATCGTCAAAACCGCCGAAGTCGGCGTCCAGACCGCCAAACTCGTTGAAACTTTCCAACGTGATCCGGTACCCGTTTTCAAAGCGGCGTGAGAGGCTGGCGCGGGTTTCAAGGATCCAGTCATCCTTGGCGTTCGGGCCGACATCACGATCAAACAGCACCAGTGCGCGAAGACGCCATTGGTCGTTCAGCGTCCATTGATTGGTCCAGTTCAGACCGATCTCGTGGGGGGTATTGTCGCCTTCGCTGATCCGCGCATCAAAGCGGATAGCACTGGCATAGCCCGAGGGCGTTGTTTCTAGGATTTGCCACAATAGCTCACCCTGCACATAGTCCAGTTCAAGATCGCCATTCGCTGGATCCTCCCAGGCCGCAATCAACCGCCAGCGCAGGGCGTCGGTCATACTCGTCTGTATGTGGAGCCGATGTGCGAGGCTGGGGGTGTCCCCGGCGTCCTCCCATTCCACACCCAGACGGTATTCTGCTTCCCGCTCTCCTTGAGAGACGCCGGGACCAAATACGCTTCCCGTGGTTTGGGCCTGTGTTTCAGGGGCGGCAGCCAATCCGAGGCCGAGTGCGACGTATACAGCGGGCTTGAACATGGGGCTCCTTGACTGTGAGGAAAAAAAGCCAGGCGCAGCGTCAGCCGCGCCTGGCGTCATAAGGTCAGCGTTTACTCAGCGCTGAAGGGGAGGGAGGAGTGGTGCAGGACGATTTTCAGCTCGCCGTCTTCATCCTGAACATAACCAAAGCTGTATTCGACTTTCACTTCTTCGCCTTCGGTGGTGGTGAAGAAGTAATTGCCCATGGCCATGGCGCTGTCTGAATCAATGATCGTGCCTTCGTTTTCCCAGCGCACATTGGTGTAGGGCGCAATGGCGAAGCCGCCGTCTTCCTCGATCGAGCCGCCCACAAAGTAGGACAGGGCGCCATCAAAATCGCCGCGGAACTGCTCTTCAGACGCCAGGGTTGGCTTGAAGAGAATGGTGTGATCGCCATAGGCGTAGAATTGCTCGATATGGGCCGTCGCGGCGGCGCGATAATCCTCGCCATTGGTATAGGCTTGGCCGATGGTGACGATGCCTTCGCCCCAGGCTTGCTGGGCGGCTTGGACATCGGCTTCCGTTATTGCGTCCATGGCGGTGGCGGCTGCGCCCAGGCCCAGGGAGGCGATCAGCGCTGTCGTCATTACTGCAGTTTTCATATGAACTTACCTCTTGATTGTGAGCGGTCGGCCCTTCGCCGATGCGCCTTTCAGATAGGGAGGGTTCACAGGGGTTTCTAATGGAAAGATCGACTTGAATTGATAGCTTAAAGGCATTAATCGAACGGCCATGAGACCGTCCTTGCGCCAGATTGAGTATTTTGTGGCCGTCGCCGAGACCCAGTCGTTCGGCGCCGCGGCGCAATCGCTTGCGGTCACCCAGCCGAGCCTCTCCAAACAGATCCAGGCGCTGGAGGCTGATCTGGGCGTGGTCCTGTTTGAACGCACCTCCCGGCGTGTGTCGCTGACCCCGCAAGGCCGCGCCCTGCTGCCGGACGCGCAGCGGGTGCTGCGTCAGGCCCGGCGCTTTCGCAACAAGGCGCGGTCGCTCGGTTTCGACACCGATATTCGACTGGTGGCCGGCGTCTTGCCGTCGATCGGCGCGTATTTCATGCCCCGCATGATCGAGCGACTGCGTCAGGAAATGCCGGGGCTGAAGCTCAGCTTTGTGGAGGGGTCGTCCTCGGAGCTGGCCCGCCAACTGGTGCAGGGCGAGCTCGATTTCGTTCTGGCGTCCGAAACGGATCGAACGGATCTGGCGCGCAGAGACTTGTTCACCGAGACGCTATGGCTGTGCAGCACGCCTGAAGACCCGGTCATGCAGTCGGACGCGCCGGCGACATTATCCGATCTGAAGGGGCGCACGCTGCTGACGCTGTCGCCGGAGTTTCATCTCAACGCCATCGTCGCCCGGCTCGCCGCACAGGCGGGCGCCACATTGAGCACGGAGTATCGCGGCGCCAGTCTGGATGCGATCCGGCAGATCGCGGCCAATGGACCCGAAGTGGGTGTCCTGCCCAGTCTTTACGCGCTGGGCGAGGCCATTCGCGACCCCCATTTCAAAGTCCGGCGGCTGTTGGGGTATGATGCGGAGCACCCTGTTGTCTTCTATACGCGCACATCATCGCCGTTACAGGCGCTGAACGCGCGTCTGGCGGATATCATCATTCTGGAAAAACAGGCCATCCGGGCTGAACGGGCGCCGCAATTCCAGGTTTGACCTAGCTCTGATCCAGCAGACGGTTCGGGTGCATCCCGTTGACATGGCCCATGAAGGGCGGATGAATCTGGTAACCCAGTAGCGATGGCAGCGGCGCGTCGAGCGTGCGAACGATCTCTGGAGGCGTGGACAAGCTCATATTTTCCTGGGTGCGCAGCCAGGGCGCGCAATATTGAGCGGTGAGCGCCAACCGGCCGTCAGTGGTGGTGTTCTCGCCGCCCGCATGCCAGAGCCCGCCATGAAAGACCAGCGCATCTCCGGGCTCCATCACGGCCGGACGCCAGTCATCACTGTTTGAGGGTTCACGATCAGCCGGCCAGAGATGAGAGCCAGGCCAGGCGCGGGTGGCGCCGTTTTCAGTGGTGAACGGGTCAAAGGCCCAAATCACTGACAGGCCATGGCGCGCATCGGGACGCATATCGGGGTAGAAGCCATCATCAGCGTGCGCGATCTGAGGGGCTTCACCGGGCCCGATATTGATTGCCAGACAAGCAGAGAGCAGCGGCTCGGCATGCAGGCGGGCCTTCAGCATGCCCAGGATTTGTGGGTGCGCGACCAGCGGATCCAGCGCGCGGGTCTTCGCCAGCAAGGCATAAGCGCGCTGGGTGTTGAAGCCTTCAAAATTATTGCGGCCCGTCGGTCCCAGAAGATCGCGCAAGGCGCGCTCGGCGGTCTGTCGCACGATCGGTGACAGCAAGCCTTTGAGAATGACATAGCCGTCGCGATCATACGCCCTCAGGGTGTCCTCAGACGGCGCCTGGGACTCGACCTCGGTGCGTTTGTGCGTTCCTGCCAGATCCTGTCTGTGCAGGTCTGAAGCCGTTTTCACGATTGTGGCGGACGTGGTCATCAGATCATGCTCCCGGTTCTCAAGCCCAGACTTTGGGCGATCAATGTCCATATGGCTTTTGCCAGCGCGTCTGGGTCTATGACCGCACCACTGAGAAAAGCGGTGCTGACGCTCTGGCGCATGCCACCCAAAACAAACCCGGCGGCCAGACGCGGATCAGTCTGCCGCGGCAGGTCGCCGTCTGCCTGTCCCTGGGCGATGTTGAGAGCGCCGCGCTCGATCAGGTCCGCCATGCAGGCGGCTTCGGCGTTGACCACCGCGCTGGATCGTCCGAGCGGTCCATAGAGCGTGGCCGTAAAGGGTTCCTCGAGCAGGAAACGCGTGATGGCGCTGACCCGCTGGATTTCCCGATCCGACCAGGTTTCGCCGCGAAAACGGGTGTTGGCGATCTGGCCGTAGCGGGCATAAAACTCTTCCACCACAGCGGCGACCAGACCGTCCTTGGAGCCGAAATGGTGATAGGCCAAACCCGTCGACAGACCTGCCCGGGCTGCGATTTCGCTGATTTCGGCCTGCCCCTGTCCCTCAATCAGCGCGCCCCGGGCCGCATCCAGCAGCTTTTCCCGGCTCTTCCGGCCGCGCGGGCTTTTGGCGTGGTCAGGGGCGGCGTCGTGGCCAGTTTTGACAAGGCGGGGCTTGGGCATGATCAGTCCTCCTGATTCAATATTGAATTGAATTCAAATCAATATCAACCCTCCTCTTCAGCGGGCCTCCTCATACGCTGGGTCGGGCGCACCATTTTGGAAAAAGGGGAACCGATCTATGTCCTGTCGCGTCGTGTCCCATACGCCGACCCCATTTCAAGGACCGCTTGATGTCGCTGAACGCCCTCGTCCCGTTTGCCCTGACTGCAATCGCTGGCGCCATGGTCGCCGCCCAGCCCGCGTTCAATGGCCAGCTCGCAGGTCATTTGGGATCGCCTATTCGCGCAGCCCTGGTCAGTTTCACGGCCGGGGCCTTGATCATGCTGGCGACGGTGTCCGTCGTCGCCTTTCGCGCGGGCTGGCCGAGCCCGGAGCGGATCACCAACACGCCGCCTCATCTTTTCTTGATAGGCGGGGCGCTGGGCGCGATCTTTGTGACCACAGCCGCCTGGGCGACGCCCAAGATCGGTTCAGGCTCGTTCTTCGCCATTCTATTCGCCGCCCAGCTGATCGCCGCCATGGCGATGGACCATTTCGGTCTGTTCGGCCTTGAAGAGCGTTCGGTGACGCTGATGCGGGTTCTGGGTGCGGGCTTTCTGAGCGTGGGCGCCTGGCTGGTGGTCAATCACTAGACTGAGCTTGCCATCGCGGTTCAGGCGCCGTACACGAGCGCCCTTCGCAATCTCGATGCGCCCCGGTTGGACTCCGGCCGCGTCCAGGCGACCCAAGAGGAATTCATGAAAGCCCAATCCCAACGCCAGCTGCGCGCCGGCGAGCTCGTGCGTCGCGCGGTGTCGGACATTATCCGCGAAGGCCGCGTGCACGATCCGCATGTGAATACGGCTGCGGTTACGATCACCGAAGCGCGCACCAGCCCCGATTTGCGCCACGCCACGGTCTATGTGGACCTGCTGGGCGGCGGCGACCGCAAGGCGGTGGCGGAAGCGCTCAACCATGCCTCGGGGTTTATCCAGCGAGAGCTGGGCAAGCAGATCGAGCTTAAATTCACGCCCAAGCTGCGCTTCGCCGTCGATGACCGCATCGAGGATGTGGCCCAGGTGGACGCGGTTCTGGATCGCCCCTCCGTCAAGCGCGATCTCGATGACGAGCCGGATCATGGAGACCAGGACTAATGGCGCGTCGCAAGAAGGGCGAGAAAATCCATGGCTGGCTCATCCTCGACAAACCGCTGGAGATGACCTCCACCCAGGCGGTGTCGCGCTGTCGCTGGCTCTTGAAGGCGCAGAAAGCCGGCCATGCGGGGACGCTGGATCCGTTGGCGTCAGGCGTTCTGCCGATCGCGTTTGGCGAAGCCACAAAGACCGTGCCTTTCGCCCAGGAAAGCTCGAAGACCTATAAATTCACCCTGCGCTGGGGCAGTTCCACCACCACGCTGGACGCCGAAGGCGAGATCACCGGCGAAAGCGATGTGCGTCCCAAACGTGACGCCATTGAAGCCGCGTTGGGCCAGTTCATTGGCGAGATCGAACAGATCCCTCCCAAATTTTCCGCCATCAAGGTGGATGGTGAGCGCGCCTATGATCTGGCGCGAGCGGGCGAAGCGGTCGAGCTGGCCCCCCGTCCTGTGCGCATTGACGATCTGACGCTTCTGGATGCGCCGAGCCCGGATCTGGCGGTGCTCGAGATGAAGTGCGGCAAGGGCGCCTATGTGCGTGCGATTGCCCGTGATCTGGCGGCGGCTCTGGGCGCTGAAGGACATGTGGCGGCGCTGCGCCGTACCAAAGTCGGCCCGTTCAGCGCCGCACAGGCCGTTTCGCTGGACGCGTTTGAGGATTTGGTCCATAAGGGCCACGCGCTGGAGGCCCTGCTTCCGGTCGAGACCGCGCTGGACGACATCCCGGCGACGGCCGTGACCGAGGACGAGGCGTTTCAGTTGAGGCAAGGACGGTCGATTGTCTTGCCTCCCCGGCGAGCTTCAGAGCTGCGCAATCTTCGCCAACCCCGCGATATCGCGGGGAAGGATTATTCGAAGGCTGTCGTAGCCATGGGGTCGGACCGGGCCGTTGCGATCGGCGAAGCACGCGCGGGTCAATTTTCGCCTGTTCGTGTCTTTCAATGGGATTAGGAGCCCGATAGACGATGTCGATTACGGCAGAACGTAAAGCCGAACTCATCAAAGAGCATGCCCGTGGCGAAAACGACACCGGGTCTGCTGAAGTGCAAGTCGCTGTGTTGACCGAGCGTATCGCCAACCTCACCGAGCACTTCAAAACGCATAAAAAAGACAACCACTCCCGCCGTGGCCTGCTGAAGCTGGTCTCCCAGCGTCGGCGCCTTCTCGATTATCTGAAGAAAATCGACGAAGCCCGCTACAAGGCGATTGTGGCTGCTCTGGGTCTGCGCCGCTAGGCGCTCCCGATGAAACGCCGGCCGCCACGGGGCGCGCCGGCGTTTTCATATCCGGCGACCGCAATCCGGCGGCGCCGTACATGACCGTACGAACGAGAGATAAATGTTCGATATCCAAACCGAGACGATTGAATGGGCCGGCCGTACGCTGACCCTCGAAACCGGCCGCATGGCGCGCCAGGCAAACGGCGCGGTGCTCGTCACCTATGGCGAGACCACTGTTCTAGCGACGGCGGTCGCACAAAAAGAGGTCAAGCCGGGAATGGACTTCTTCCCGCTGACCGTGAATTACCAAGAGAAATACTTCGCCGCCGGCAAGATCCCGGGCGGCTATTTCAAGCGTGAAGGCCGTCCGACCGATAAAGAGACGCTGACCTCGCGCCTCATCGACCGTCCGATCCGTCCGCTCTTCCCCAAGGGTTTCAAGAACGACACCCAGGTGATGCTCACCGTGCTCAGCCACGATCTGGAAAATGATCCTGATGTGGTCGGCATGGTCGGCGCCTCCGCGGCCCTGTGCCTGTCCGGTCTGCCCTTCCTCGGGCCGATCGGCGCGGCGCGCGTGGGCTACAAGGATGGCGGCTACGTCATCAACCCCACCGTTGATGAGCTGGAGGAGAGCGAGCTGGATCTCGTTGTCGCCGGTACGTCTGACGCCGTGATGATGGTGGAATCCGAAGCCAAGGAGCTGTCGGAAGACGTCATGCTCGGCGCCGTCATGGCCGGCCATGAGGCGTTCCAGCCGGTGATCGACATGATCATTCGCCTGGCCGAGAAAGCTGCGAAAGATCCGTGGGATTTCGAGCCGGTCGACAATTCCGAGCTTGAAGCCAAGGTGCGCGGTCTGGTCGGCGACGAGATCGCTCAGGCCTACACGATCACCAACAAGACCGAGCGCCAGGCCGCAGTCTCCGCCGCCAAGGAGAAAGCTGTCGCAGAGCTTGCCGCCACTGAAGACAATCCTGACGGCGTCGAAATGGCTGTCCTCAAGGATGTCCTCAAAAGCGTGGAAGCCAGCGTTGTGCGCGGCGGCATCATCAAGACCGGCAAGCGCATTGACGGTCGTTCGCTCGATCAGGTCCGCCCGATCGTGTCCGAAGCCACCGTTCTGCCGCGCACCCACGGTTCGGCTCTGTTCACCCGCGGTGAAACCCAGGCGCTGTGCGTAGTGACGCTCGGGACCGGCGAAGATGAGCAATTCATCGACGCCCTGACCGGCACCTACAAAGAGCGCTTCTTGCTGCACTACAACTTCCCGCCCTATTCGGTCGGTGAAACAAGCTTCCGTCTGGCCCCGGGCCGTCGTGAAATCGGTCACGGCAAACTCGCCTGGCGGGCGCTGGCGGCGGTAATGCCGAACGCGGAAGCCTTCCCCTACACCGTGCGTCTGGTGTCTGAGATCACCGAATCCAACGGTTCGTCCTCCATGGCGACCGTGTGCGGCGGCTCTCTGGCGCTGATGGATGCAGGCGTTCCGATCACCCGTCCGGTGTCCGGCATCGCCATGGGCCTGATCAAGGATCCTGAAGGCGTGGCCGTTCTGTCCGATATCCTGGGTGATGAAGATCACCTCGGGGATATGGACTTCAAGGTGGCCGGCACCTCCGAAGGCGTCACCAGCCTTCAGATGGACATCAAGATCGCCGGCATCACCAAAGACATCATGCAGACCGCGCTGGATCAGGCCAAAGGCGGCCGCATCCACATTCTGGATGAGATGAACAAGGCGCTGACCGGCGCCCGTGAGGCTCTGAACGAGCACGCGCCGAAGATCGAAACCATCCAGATCCCGGTCGACAAGATCCGGGACGTGATCGGGTCGGGCGGCAAAGTCATCCGCCAGATCGTCGAGGAAACCGGCGCGAAAGTGGACGTCAATGACGACGGCCTGATCAAGGTCTCCGCCGTGTCCGCTGAGTCCATCAAGGCGGCTCTGGACTGGATCAACGGTCTGACCGCCGAGCCGGAAGTGGGCAAGATCTACAAAGGCAAAGTGGTCAAGGTCGTCGATTTCGGCGCCTTCGTGAACTTCTTCGGCCCGCGTGACGGCCTCGTGCACGTCTCGCAGTTGAAAAATGAGCGCGTGGGTCACCCCAAGGACGTCGTGGCTGAAGGCCAGGAAGTCTGGGTGAAGCTTCTGGGCTTTGACGATCGCGGCAAGGTGCGCCTGTCGATGAAGATCATCGACCAGGAGACCGGCGAAGAGATCAGCGAAGAGGGCGGCGAGGACTAATCCTCACCCCTTTGATCGCGAGGTCATGGAAAACCCCGCTGGCGCAAGCTGGCGGGGTTTTTGTTTGTGGGTTAGCGCCACCCCCACCGACGGGGGAGGCAGTGCCTGTCGTCCGGCGCCTGCACGCGCATCAGCAGATCTCGTGCAATGGGATCATAGACCGGGCAGCCCCGGGAATCGGTGTCGAACATCTCGAGTTCGGGACCGAAATCATGGGTGTTGAGCAGGAAGATCGCCAGCTCCTGCCGCTCCAGCTGACGGATCGAAGCGTCCAGATCGTCGGGCTCGCGCCCTATGGCGCGGTAAAAGCGATAGAGCAGTTCTCGCTCATAAAACTCCAGCCCTCGGCCCTCATCCAGCGCCAGAGAGCACAGCATGGCGTCCGGGTCGCCTTGATCAATCGCAGCCAGCATCTGATCCGCGTCGCCGTCATACGTCTCAAGGCACGCGCGCCAATCAGGCAGGGTAATCGGTTCGGGCGCGGCGGGCTGAGCTTGTGAGCACGCGCAGGCGATCAACATCAGGCTGACAAAACTGATCGCGCGCAACTTATCCGCCCCCAGAGAACCGCCCCTAAACGCCAATTCCCATATTGGAGGGTAAAGATGGCGGGATGCAACTTGAGACTGTTGGAGCGGTTTGCTTCCTAGGCGCGCCAAGGGCTGTGTCGGCGCCTGAACGACAGACGTAATCCTATAACCTTACCAATCCGTCATCCCCCGGCCAGCATTCCTCCGCTATGATCCGCCCCGACTGCGAAAACGCAAATCCGGGGAGGGCTTTATGTCCACACTTATTCGTGCGGCGCTGGGCGGCGCACTGAGCCTAGGCGTCACCATCGGCGCGGCGTCGGCCCAAGACGGCTATCGTCTGCCGCCGCAAGACATTGTCGACATCGTGGATGCGCCGAACGCGCCTTACACCACGTTGTCGCCCAACAAGCGCCATCTGCTGCTGCTGCATCGTGAAGGCTTGCCGCCGATTTCTGAAATGGCGCGCCCGATGGAGCGTCTGGCGGGCTTGCGCCTCGACGCCGAGACCAATGGCCGCCACGGCCCGCGCACGGTGATCGGTCTATCGGTGATTGATCTGGAGACGGGCGAGGAAACCGCGATCTCGACGCCTGATGATGTGGGCCTGTCAGGCTTCACCTGGTCGCCAGACGGCTCCAAAGCTGCGTTCCTGGTCACCGATGAGGACTCCATCGGCGTCTGGGTCGCAGATATGGAGCGCGCTCAGGCGCGTGAGATTATCGGCGAGGGCGTCAACGCGGTGTTCTCCGCGCTCGACTGGATGAGCGACAGCGAAACCTTGCTCGTCACCCTCAATAGCGATGAGCGCGGCCCACGCCCTGAGCGCGCGCGCGTGCCCACAGGCCCGGTCATTCAGGAAGCGGCGGGTTATGAAGCGCCGGTACGCACCTATCAGGACTTGCTCTCTGACGCGGACGATGCGGCTCTGTTCGCCTGGCTGGCCGAAAGCCAGATCGTGTCTGTGGACGTCACCGCGCGCCGTCTGCGCGTGCGCGAGATTGGCGAGCCGGGGCTCTATTACGCAGTCGATCCGGCGCCGGGCGGCGAGTATCTGCTGGTGGAGTCGCTTGAGCAGCCCTTCTCCTATGACGTGCCCTGGTCGCGCTTTGCGGAAACCAGCGAAGTCTGGACCTTGGACGGCGATGTGGTCGCGGAAATTGCAAGTCATGACATCGCTGACGGCGTGCCGATCGGCGGCGTGATCGAAGGGCGCCGCTCCATCGCCTGGCAGGATTCTGCGGCGGCGCGCCTTGTGTGGGCGGAAGCGCTGGATGGCGGCGATCCGCGGGTGGAAACCGATGAGCGCGACAGCGCCTGGGCGCTTGAGGCGCCGTTTGACGGCGAGCCGGTTGAGATCGCCCGGTTTGAAGACCGCTATTACGGGACCCAGTTCACCTCTGAAGGCCAGATCGGCATCGCCACCGAATATGATCGCGACACCCGCGTGGTGCGCGCCTGGCTGGTGGATTTTGCGGCCCCCGGCGCGGAACCGCGCTTGCTGAATGAGCGCTCGATCCAGAATGTTTACGCGGATCCGGGCTCGCCTCTGAGCGTGCGCAACGCCTATGGCCGTTCGGTTGCGGCTGTTGTGGACGGCGCGATGTATTTCACCGGTAATGGCGCGAGCCCCGACGGGGATCGCCCCTTCCTCAGCCGGGTGGATTTTGACACGCTGGACACCGAGATCCTGTGGCGCAATTCCGGCGAAAGTTATGAGCGCGTCATTGATGTTCTGACCGACGATGCGTCAGTGTTCCTGACCTCTTATGAGGATCCGACCACGCCGCCGAACGTGCAACGTCATGACGGGGAGACGGTCACCCGCATCACGAATTTTGAAAACCCGCACCCCCAGCTCAATGACATCCGCAAAGAGCTGATCACCTATGAGCGCGAAGACGGCGTGCCGCTGTCGGCGACGCTTTATCTGCCCGCCGATTATGAAGAGGGCGACACCCTGCCCTTGCTGATCTGGGCGTATCCGCTGGAATACAATTCCGCCTCGGACGCCGGGCAGGTGCGCGGTTCGCAATACCGCTTCTCTCGCGTTGCGGGGACCAGCCCGCGCTTCCTGGTGACCCAGGGCTATGCGCTGATGGAAAACGCGACCATGCCCATCGTGGGCGATGATCCGCTGACGGTGAATGACACATTCGTCGATCAGCTGGTGCTTTCGGCTGAAGCGGCGATCGCAGACAGTGTGGCGCGGGGTTATGGCGATGGTGAGCGTGTGGCGGTCGCCGGTCACTCCTATGGCGCGTTCATGACGGCGCACCTGCTGGCGGGCTCGGATTTGTTCCGCGCCGGCATCGCCCGCTCGGGCGCCTATAACCGGACGCTGACCCCGTTCGGCTTTCAGTCCGAGCGCCGCACCTATTGGGAGGCGCCTGAATCCTATTTCCGGCTGTCGCCCTTCATGCACGCCAATGACATTGACGAGCCCATGCTGATGATCCACGGGCAGATGGACAATAATTCGGGCACCTATCCGATTCAGTCCGAACGCATGTTCGCCGCCGTCAAGGGCAATGCCGGCACGGCGCGCCTTGTGATGCTGCCCTATGAAAGCCATGGCTATCGCGCCCGCGAAAGCGTTCTGCATGTGCTGGCGGAATCCATTGAGTGGCTGGACACCTATGTGAAACCGGCCGAGCCTGTCGTGCCGCATACGCCGGATCAGGGCGAGCGCGAAGTGGAGTAAAGCGTCCAGCCGCACCTATCAAAAACCCCGCCGGATCGCTCCGGCGGGGTTTTCTGTGTCTGAAGGGCGGGAGCTTAGAAACTCGCCTGAACGCCCAGCGCCAGCACATTGGTGTTCGCATCGCTTTCAGACCAGCTTTCGCCGGTCGGCAGATTGCCGCCAGACAGGAAGTTTAACGGAACCCAGCCTTCGGTGTGGATCAGTTCACCAAAAAGATTGACCGACGGGCTGATGAAATAGGATCCGCCCAGAACCCATTGGTCCTGCTTTTCCCAGGGGGCGCCGTCATCGCCAGAGACGAAGCGGCTGAACTCGAACGATACCGCGAAGTCTTCACTCGATTGCAGGTCAAACCAGTAACGCCCGCCCAGGGTGAAGGCGTTCGGCGCTACCGCTTCAAAGGCGGAATAGATCGGAACCGGCGAGGCCGTGCCTGCCCAGTCTTCGGTGGTTGAGGCGTATTCGCCCAAAAGCTCCAGACGGCCCAGATCGGCGCGGGCGTAGATCGCCCAGCCCGGATTGCTGTCATCGCAAGGATTGAAGTGGAAGACCGGATAAGCCTGGCAATAGGCGGTGGCTTCGGTATAGCTCGCGCCCGCCATCACGCTGCGGCCTTCAGACAAGGCGGCGGTGTAATTCACGTCGACGGCGAAATTGTTGACACGGCTTGGGACATTGGTGTCTTCGACCGGTGCGTTGTGGGCGCGGAATTGCGCGCCGCCCTGAATGGCCATGGCGCGCACATGCAGGCCGTTCTTGTAATAGCCGACCATGCCGCCCGTCGCGAGACCCGCGAACGCGTGCCAGCTGGTGGAATTGGTGAACGGGCTGACGGTGTCGTTCAGGCCAAAGGGCGTGTCCATCTTGCCGATGGCGGCGTACCAGGGGCGCTCGGACAGATTGCCGAACAGCACGAAGGCGCGGCGTAGCTGGATCTGGTTGCGGTTCAGATCGGTCAGCGTGCCGGATCCAAAGCTTTGCTCGGGATCATAGAGCATTTCCGAGTAGAGCGTGATGGAGTCCGTCACCCGGCCCGTAACGGCGAGCTGGGCGGAGTGCACGATGAATTCCGACACTGTCTCGCCGATCTGGTTGGCCGAGGTGGGATGGCGCATCAGCCAGCCGAATTTGGTGTTGGAATTGCTGTCTTGATAATCCGCCAGCGCCGTCACATTCCCGCTCAGGGTCACCCGGCGATCGAGATCGCCGGACTCGATCGCGTTCAGAATGGTCAGGGCGCGCGTGTTCACGCCCTCGGCGTGATCCAGGATCTGATAGCCATACTCAGGGCTGACGCCGACCAGGTTTTGGTGGAAGTCATCGCCATGATGGGTGGCATGTGCGCCGGTTTCAGCGCCATGGTCATGGGACGCTGTATGCATCGGCGCATCTGCTGGCGTGGGCGCGGGTTGAGCCATGACGGGCGCATTGAGCGCGTCAGACTGCGGCAGCAGGCCCTGAGCGGCCAGAACGCTGAGCAATTGCTGGTTTGTCGCTTCCAGCTGCGCGAGGCGGGCCTCTAGCTCCTCAATACGGGCGTCGTCATCCGCCAGAGCCGGTGCGGCCATAGCCAGCGACAGCAGGCTAATGCCTGCGATCAGTACGAATTTCATGTAAATATCCCCAAAAGGTATAAAAAAGCGCCGTCCCGTGCGCCAGAAGGGCACCGGCCTATGCGCTAATGGTTAACGAGATATTTACTGAATAAATTCAGCGATTAAACGTGAGTGCGATAGCCGCGACTCACCGGAAGGGTTCGGCCGTCCGACAGGCGCGCTTCAGCGTCGCCGTCGCCGGTGGGGACCAGTTCGCGGATCGCCGGACGCACCGTCATGTGAGAGCGGTGAAGCCGGACAGGCTCCGCCCCCGCTGTCTCCAGAAGACTGATCAACCGGGTCAGGGTCATGCGCGCCAGATGGGCGCCCGTGGGCGTGACGACCTCCACATAATTTCCCGCCGCGCTGGCGCTGATGATGTCGCGGGCTGGCAATCGGATTTCTCGGCCGCCGCTGCGCAGGGTGATCACATGGTCGGCGCGGGCGTCCTCTTGGGCGGCCCGCAGGCGCTGGCGGGCGTCTTCCAGCTCACGCATGACCGCGAGCACCGCGAGCATCAGGGCGTAGGTCAGCACATCCTTGCGAAATTCGTAGAAAAACTCGCCGAACGGGCCGCCATAGGTTTGATAGGCAAACCCGAACATGGGAGGCCAGAGCAAGGCGCGCAGGCTGTCCATGGTCAGGACATGGACGAGTGAAAAGGCTGTGACGCCCAGCGCATGCACCGGGAGCGCGATGCGCCAGCGCTCCAGGGAGACCGGGACGCGACGCTCCAGCAAGGCCACGGGCGCGAACAGGGCCAGAATGACCAGATTACTGGTGCCTTCAAGCGTCAGAGCGCGCAGCCAGACACCGGTCTCCCCCGCCCGTCGCCATTCTTCGGCCAGGGACAAGCCGTTCACCAGCCAGAAGCCGAGCGAGGCGATGAGATAAAACACAAAAGCGCCTCGAAGGACGCGGCGTTCAAGATGGGGCGTATGCATGATGACCTGATCTTGCCCTGATGCGCGCGGGCTCGCCAGCGGAGGACGCCGTGTTTCGTCCCCGTTGAGCCGCGTTTCGTCCCTGGGGCGCCGGTCTTGGTCCCGCCGGCCCGCCTCTTGCCCTTTCAGGCCTGCTTTCATGAGAGGGAGCGGTCAGTCTCGCTGCCGGTTCGATTGGGAGACTGAGATGACTGAAACCGGGCCGCGCGACAGCGCACCCCTGACCCGCCGCTATGATCTTGATTGGCTGCGCATCCTCGCGTTCGGCCTTCTGGTTTTGTACCATGTGGGCATGTTTTACGTGCCCTGGGGCTGGCATGTGAAAAGCGTGCATGCGGGGCCGGGCGCCGAGCCGCTGATGAGCCTTCTGAACCCTTGGCGTTTGTCGTTGTTGTTCTTCATCTCGGGCGTCGCCTTCGCCTATCTGCACGACAAAAAGGGCGGCTGGGCGTTTGCCGGAGACCGGGCGCTCAGGCTGCTGCCGGTGATCGTGTTCGGCATGATCGTGGTGGTCATGCCCCAGACCTATTTCCAGCTGCGTGAAATGGGCGAAATCGAGCCGGGTTTGCTCGCTTTCTGGCCTGAATACATCCTGGGCTGGGAGATCGCGGGCATCGCCGTGCCGACCTGGAACCATCTCTGGTATGTCGTCTATCTCTTTGTTTATGCATTGCTGTTGGCGCCGCTCATGGGCGCCTTCAGGGCGTTTGGACGCGGCCCCGGTGCGGGGCTGGCCCGGCTGTGGGACAGCCGCTTTGGGCCGGTCGCGCTCATCGTATTGGGCTTTGCGCCGATGATGGTCTACCGCGTCTTCCTGGTCCCCCATTTTGAGACCACGCACAATCTGACCTGGGATTGGGCGAACCACGCCATCAGCTTGACCTATCTGGTGTATGGCGTCTTCGCCGCCAAGTCCGAGCGCTTCTGGTCCGCGGTGGATCGCGCGCTGCCGCTGGCGCTGGGGCTGACGGTCATGCTCGGGGCCGGGCTGACGCCGGTCTGGGCGCTGTGGTGGGATCAGATCGCCGAGCATGCGGTCCCGCTCTGGATCGCTCGGGCGGGCCGGGTGCTGTACGCCTGGACCATGATCCTGACGCTTTTGGGTTTGGCGCGACGATTTTTGACCGGAGACGGCCCTGTGCGGCGCTATCTGACCGAGGCGATCTTTCCCGTTTACATCCTGCACCAGACGATCACGGTGTCGGCGGGCTATGTGCTGACGCGCATGGGGTTTGACGTCTGGACCGAGTTCGTCCTGGTCACCGCGATCACCTATGGCGGCGCGTTCGCCGGGTTTGAGATCATTCGCCGGATCAAGCCGCTCCGGCCGCTCTTTGGTCTGAAACTGTCCTGACCTCAAGGCCCCGCCCTCAATCGGCGGGGCCTGTCCAGTGTAGATGGCGTTACCGGTGACCTCGGCTCACCAGGGGTCTTCGTTCACGGGAAACGGCGTCTCCGAAATGCTCAACCGTGCATTCGTGGCCCGGTCAAATCGCATATAGGTGCCAACAAAGACCTGATAGACGCCCGGCTCGGCGGGGGCGAACACCAGCTGGGCCCGCTCGTCCACCTCGCCCATATCGTCTGCGCAGATCGCGTCGCCGGAGGGCGTGATCACATCCATCACCACATCGGCTTCACCCTCGGCCATGAACACCAGCGGCCCGTCGCCGCCCGCCCAGCTGATCTCGGCGGTCGGACCTTCGCCGGTCCAGCCTGGGCATCGGCCCGATGGCGTTTCCCCATAGATGTCCATGGACCCCAGTTCGAAGCCGAAGCCGGTCTGGATGTCGAGGACCACCGGGTCCGGCAGGAAACCTGGCGATAGCGCAAGGGTTTGCGCAGGCGCATCCAGAGCCCGGGCGTTCGGGGCGCCGAACGGACGCGAGTAGGGCGCGGCGTCAGACAGGATCAACAGCGTCTCTGACTGACGATCGTCAAAATCGCCCACCCAGACTTTCCAGGCCCCCGGGGCCGGGTTCGAATACGTCAGCGCGGCGTTTGTGCCCTGTCGTGCGCCATCATCGTCACATCGCCATTGACCCTCGGGATCGAGCACGGCCAGCGTTGTGTCGGCCCGCCCGGCGGTGAACAGCGTCAGCGCGGCCTGACCTGGCGCCACCTGCACCTCCACAGTGGGCGCGGAGGTCACCACGCCGTAACAGCCATTGGGAAAACCAGACCGTCTCGCCGCGAGATCACCTCCTGAGCGGACGGCGATGACATAAGGGTCCGGACCCTCGCCCGCAAAAGCGTGCGCGCCGTAAAGCGCAGGCGCATCCGGATCAGCCGCGCCGGCCTGTCCGCCAAATCCGAACATTTGTGCGTGCGCCGCAGCGCCGCACCCCATCATCAGCGCGACGCAAATCGCCCCCATGCCCAGTTTCATAGTGATAGCCCCCAGTAGAGAATGGAGAGAACGATATGGAGCGGACATGCGCGGCACAAGCCAAAGATGGGTGTGTCGCCAAAGAGTCTCTCGACTCTTCTGAAATCTGACGCTTATCTGGTCAGGCTTTTGAGGGGGAAAGAACATGGGTGCATTCACACGGGCCGCTATGGTCCTGGGGGTCACGCTGGCGGGCAGCGTCGCGGCCGTTTTCGGGGCGGACGCCTTGCGTGATGCGGGGTATCTGCCGCAGCCGAACGAAACCGGCGCGCCCGCCGCAGATATGTCAGACACAGGGCCGACGACGCGTATCGCGACCCGTTTTGATCGGTTCATCCAGTCCCCGGACCTGCAAAACCGGGCGGCCGCCGCGAACGCGGCGTGCGGGTTCGGCGAGTCTCTGTCTGCGGGTGAGACCGGGTTCTGGTATGTGGGCGATGCGCCCGGCAATCTGGGCCTATATCGCGCGGAATCTGGCGAGGGGGGCGTGCTGCGCAGCTTCACCGCCTCTGGCGATAATCTGCTCGCCTACAGCGATCAGTACGGCGAGCTTTTTGTTCAGACCGGTGAAGGCGCGTTCAACAGCCGGACCTTTGTGCTCGATGAGGCGGGCGAGGTGACCTTCACCGAACCCTTGCTGGAACGCGCCCGGATCGCCTTGACCTGTGACGACGCCTTTGCGGCGGCCGATGCGCTGAACGCCGAGTTCGCAGCGTCCGGCGCACGGGTGAATCCGATCCGGTCAGGCCTCAACGCCTTTGTCGTCGGGGACGGGTATGGGTATTGGGACTATCCGCGCGTTGACGGCCTGGTCGAGACCTGCGCGCCCGCGGGCGGCGTGGCGGCGCTTGAAGAGGGCCAATTGACCCTGATTTCGGCGGAGTTCGACGCCGAGGCTCAGTTCAGCGACATGATCTATCACGAGATGTCTGGTGAAAGCCTGTCAGGCGTCGCTGAACCGATGGTGTATCTGACGCTGGCGCGTGTCGACAGCGCTTCGGGATATGGCGATATCCAGGTGTACAGCGCCCCGCTGAGCTGGCGCGCCTTGCTGGCGGATGAGGACGCTTTCTCGCTCGTCTATCATTTTGAGGCGATGGAGCTTGTGGGCTTCACCATCAGCGGCGACGGATCGCGCTCTCATAGCGAGGCCGTGGGCGGCGTGCTGGATGCGCGCTTTCCGTGCGCAGATCCGGAGCGTGCGGTCGCAATCCTTGAGCAATTGGCGGATGAAAGCCGCGCCACGGGCCCGTAAGTCGGACCATGCGCTAAGGTTTCGCCTCCCGCATCAGCTTGAGCGCGATGCGGGGGGCGTCCCACAGCGAAGGCAGCAGCATCAACGACACCGGCGCGCCGGTGATGACGATGAACTGTTGCAGCTTGCTGACCGCGCCGCCGCCATCGCCCGCGCTGACCAGCACAATGGCCATGGCCGCCATGACCACCCCCCAGAACGCGCGGATGCCGCCGGTGGGTTCGCCGCGTTTGCTCAGCGCACTTGAAATGGCGAAGGTCATGGAATCGCCCGTGGTGGCGACAAACACTGTGGTCAGGATCAGAAACAGGATCGAGACCGGCAAGGCCAGGGGCAGATTCTGGGTGATGGCCAGCAGGGCGGCGGGCAGGTCGAAGCCTTCAAAGGCATTTGAAACAGAGCCTGGTTCGGACAGCTCGAAGGCGAGCCCGCTGCCGCCCAGAATGGTGAACCAGAAATGGGTGGCCAGAGGGGCGACGACCGAGAGGGTCAGGATGATGGACCGGATCGAGCGCCCGCGCGAGATGCGCGCGATGAAGATCGCCATCATGGGTCCATAGCCGATAAACCAGGCCCAGAAGAACAGGGTCCAGCCATTGAGCCAGCCGCTTTCGCCAAACACGCCCGCGCCGTCGCGTTGCAAGGCGATGGGGAAGAAATTGGCAAGGTAATGCGTCATCCCTGACAGGAAGTGCTGGATGATGAAGCCGGTCGGGCCGACGGCCAGAATGAAGACCAGCAAGGCAGCTGTCAGAATGATGTTGAAGCGGCTGAGAATCTGGATGCCGCGGGACAGGCCGGTCAGGGCGGAGGTGATGTAGATCGACGCCAGCGCGATGATCACGCCGATCTGCGTTGGCAGGCCTTCCGGAAAACCGAACAGATTGGACAGGCCGGCGCTGACCTGCAGGCCGAGAAAGCCGATCGGTCCGACAGTGCCGGCGATGACGCCGATCAGCGCGAAGGTGTCGGCCACCCCGCCCAGCGGACCGTTGGTGAGCTTGCGACCCAAAATCGGATAGAGCAGCGTTCGGGGGGCCAATGGCAGGCCCTTGGCCTGCTCGTAATACATCAACAAGATCGCGCTGAGCGCGCCCAGGCTCGCCCAGGCGGGAAAACCCCAATGCAGAAAGCTCTGCGCCAGCGCGACATCCACCGCGGCGTCTGAGCTGGCGGACACGTCGGCGTTTGGCGGCGGGTAGAGAAAGTGCGCCAGAGGCTCCGCCGCCGCCCAGAACACGCCGCCCGCGCCTAAAAGCGTGCAGGCGATCATCGCCGACCATTGGAAATAGGGAAATTCAGGCGTGTCCCGGCCCCCGAGCCGGATCTTGCCAGCAGGTGACAGGGCGATCACCAAAGCCATCAGGAAGATCGCAGGCAGCAGGATCTGCCAATACAGCCCGAAGCCGCGGGCGACCAGGCTCGACCCGGCGTCCACCCAGTTTGACAAAGCGCTGAGGTCAAACACCGCCAGCGCGCAAAACCCCAGGCAAAATCCTGCGGTGGCGAAAAACACGCCCAGACGCGTCCCGCGCCAGGCGCGAGCCAGCTTGTTCGTCATGGGAGAGACTCCTTGGGTTGCGTCGGCTTTAAAGGTCTTCGCGAATGCCCAAGGCATCAGGCCCTCGACCGTTTGAGGGTCGCCTTTATAGGCGAGCGTGTGGGACAGGTCGATGGCTGGGGCGAGATGGCTGGTGACGTCGAAGGCGGTCCTGGCCCTGTGGCCTGGGGGCGCGAGATTATCTCGCTAGCGCGCGGGCTGCGTTCTCGCCTGCCTGACGCGCTGTCTTGATCCAGCGCTCAAATTGCTTGGGCGAGGCGCGTTTGATCGGGCTGATCAGATTCATGCGGACGGGCTTGATCCCGGCAAACTCCAGAACCAGGCGTTTGATCTGCCGGGCGGCGGGCTGGCCATAGACATACCGGTCCCACCAGGCGGGCGTATCGGAGGTCAGGAACACATCCGCGCTGCGGCCTGTCAGCAGCCGGTCCCAGAACGGGTCCGTGTCGTGATAGCGCATGGCGAAACCGGGCAGATAGGCGCGGTCAAACACGCCCTTCATCTTTGCGGGCATGCCACCCCACCATTGCGGATAGAAGATCGCGATCCGGCGCGCATCGGTGACATGCTGACGCTAGCGTTCGAGGTCGGGCTCCAGCGTTTTTCGCTGTTTGTAACCAAAGCTCAGATCGGGATCGAACTGCATGGCGTTCAGATCCATGCGGGTGGTTTGCACGCCGCCGGCTTCAGCCCCGCGCTGATAGGCGTCCGCCAGCGCCTGGCTGAAGGAGGTTTCAGCAGGATGGCCGACGAAAATGAACAGTTCAGCCATCCTGCATCATCCTTTGAGAGGTCTTACTCTTCGATATCAGGCACGGCGACGGCATGGAAGCCGGCGTCCACGTGCAGGACTTCGCCGGTGCACGACTTGCCCAGATCACTCAAGAGGTAAAGCGCGGAACCGGCCACGCCCTCCATGCTGGTGTCTTCCTTGAGCATAGACCAGTCCTTGCCGGTCTTCATCAGGGTGCGCCCGCCGGATATACCCGCCATGGCGAGGGTCCGCATCGGGCCGGCCGAGATGGCGTTGACGCGAATGCCCTGCGGGCCGAGATCGCGGGCGATATAGCGGGTGGACGCTTCAAGGGCCGCCTTGGCGACACCCATGACATTATAGTTCGGCACAACCCGTTCAGAGCCCAGATAGGTGAGCGACACCATGGCGCCGCCGCCTTCTTCCTTGGACGGCATCAGCGCGCTGGCGCGCTTGGCGGCGTCGACGAAGGAAAAGGCGGAAATGTCCATGGCGCGCTGGAAGCCCAGGCGCGTGGTGTTGTGGGTGAAGCTGCCCTGAAGCTCGTCCTTGCCGGCGAACGCGATGGCGTGGACGAGGAAGTCGAGCTTGCCCCATTTGTCTTCAAGCGTCTTGAAGCAGGCGTCCATGGAGGCGTCATCGGTGACGTCGGCGGTGACCATGAACGGTTCGTCCCCGAGGCTCTCCACCAGCGGACGCACACGCTTCTCCAACGCTTCATCCTGATAGGAGAACGCCAGTTCGGCGCCCTGGGCGTGCAATTGCTGGGCGATGCCCCAGGCGATGGAGTTCTTGTTGGCCACGCCCATGATCAGGCCGCGCTTGCCCTTCATCAACGTGCCGGTCGGAAACTCGGTCTCGGCCATGGCCGTCCCCTTCTTCATGCATTGGCGCCCGTGAATCAGGCGCAAACTGGATGGACGGCGCAGCGCATATCGGTGCGGTGCGCCCGGTGTCAGGGCTCGCTGATAGCGCACACCGGGCACGGGTGTCGAGATTGACTGCGACGTGATGGCCGTCACAGCGTTTTGGCATTGGTTAAACATTCCCCGTCATGCATTGTATGCAACGGCTGGGCGACCGGGCATGATCAAGGCGCGGTTGTATGTCAGGACTGTTGAGGACACGCATGAAAGCCACTCCGACGCCACGCTCGGTGGCGATCCAGAAGCGCTGGAGCACTCTGGATTGGGCGAGCGTTTTCGCCGCCATCATCTATCCCGCCCTGGGCGTTCTGGGGCTCGTCATCGCCTTCACGCTCGGACTGGCTCTGAACGGGCTGACCCTGCACTGGTGGTATCCGGTGCTGGCGTTGTTTGTGGGCGCCGTGACGCTGGTGATCTGTAATTTCGGCATCGGTGTTCTGCACCGGGTCTGGCAGCACAAGGCGGGTGAGCTCAAAGCCCCCGCCCAGATCCTGACCGCGATCAATTGCGTCATCGCCATGCAGGGCCGGCTGAAGGACTGGGTGAACTATCACAGCCAGCATCACCGCCTGTCCGACAAGGCCGGTGATCCGCACAACCCCCATGAAAGCAAGATGTGGGCGTGGATGGGCTGGTTGATCTTCCGCGATCCCAACGACCTTCAGCGCCCGACGGCCATGTGGCTCAAGGATCTCAAGACGGTGCAGATTCTCGACCGGCACTATTCGCTGATCACGCTGGGCGTACATCTGGTGCTGCCGGCGATCATCTATCTCGCAGTCTGGGCGCTTGGCGGTTCGCTTTTGCTGACCTTCATTCTGCATGCGGCCGCGGTGACCGCGCGCGCGATCCAGTTTCACGCCACCATTCTGGGCGTGAACGTGTTCGGCCATCTCAAAACGCCGCGCTGGGCGGATTACCTTCTGGCGATTCTGACGGGCGGCGAGGCGTTTCATGATCACCACCACGACGAGCCGGTCAGCGCGCTGCACCTGCCGCGTCGCGGTCTGATGAACCGTCTGCTCGATTACAACGGCACCATCTTGCTGGTGTTTGAGAAGCTGCGCTGGGCGCAAAACCTCAAAATCGCGCCGCAATTCAGCGTTCCGGCGCGTCTCACCGCGTCCTGAAGCCGTCGTTAACGTCAGCTTCACAGGCGTCGCGGTCTTCTGAGCGTTGCGGGTTCGGGGCGACCCTGCCCGCAGCGTCAGGAGGGGATAATGTCGCGCGAAACATCGATCCTGTTTGTCTGTACGGGCAATATCTGTCGCTCACCCACAGCGGAAGCGGTCGCCAAGGCGCTGGCGCAAAAGGCCGAGAAAAATCTCGTGCTCGATTCCGCAGGCACCGGCGACTGGCATGTGGGGGAACGCCCCGATCCACGCGCCACACAAATCGCCGAAGCACGGGGCTATGACCTGTCTGGCATCAGCGCGCGGGCGATCACCGATGATGATTTCATCCGTTTTGATCATCTGATCGCCATGGATGAGGGCCATCAGCGCTGGCTTCTTGAGGCGCGCAGCAGCCGGCAACTCCCCGAAACCAAGATATCCTTGCTGATGGACTGGTCGGTGGGCCTGGCGCGCACCTCGATCCCCGATCCCTATTACGGCGACGAGGCAGATTTCGAGCGCGTGCTCGACCTTATCGAAAAAGGCTGTCAGGGGCTGGTGTCGCGGGTTTGAGGGTGTTCATGGGCCTCTTGAAGTGTCGTTCAGGATCAAGGCCGGGATGACAGCTTTGGGATAACACTTCTTCTCTTCCCCCACGCAGGCGGGGGCCCAGAGCCGGATACGCATAGCTCGAAGATCTCTGGATCCCGGCCTTCGCCGGGAAAGAGGGAAAGAGTTTCATCAAAGCTGAAACCCCGGCCAAGCGCAGCGCTGAGCCGGGGCCTCCATCAGAATAAAGCGCCTGAAACGGAGAGAGGTCCCTGGGCCTTCGCTATGCTCGCCCGGGACTTCAGCGATTATTCCTTCACAACCCCATCTGCTTGACGGCGAGATCGCGCATGATCTCTTCCGAGCCGCCGCCAATGGCCATCACCTTCACCTCACGATAGATGCGCTCGATCGCGCACCCGCGCAGATAGCCGGCGCCGCCCAGGATTTGCATGGCTTCATTGGCGCAGAACTCGGCTGTTTTGGACGCGAACACCTTGATCTTCGCCAGCTCTGCAGCGGGCATGGCGCCGCCATTGTCGGTCGCTTCGTTCACCCGCCAGGCGACCATTTGCAGATAGGCGTCCAGCGCGTCGATCTTGCTGGACATGTCCGCGATCTTGTGGCGGATCGCCTGATGCTTGATCAGTCGCTTGCCGAAGGTTTCGCGCTGTTGGGCGTAGGTGATGGCGTCATCAAGACAGCGTTTCGCCATGCCAAGACACCCTGCCGACAGGGTCAGGCGCTCATAGTTGAAATTGTCCATGATCGCCAGCAGGCACAGGCCTTCCTGGCCCAGCTGATAGCGCGCGGGAATGCGGCAGTCGTCAAAATGCAAGCTGGCGGTGTCTGAACACCACCAGCCCATCTTGTTGGTGATGGCGGTGCGGGTGAAGCCCGGCGCGTCAGACGGCACGAGAAACAGCGAGATGCCGCCAAACCCCTCGCCGCCCGTGCGCGCGCCGACCATATACCAGCGCGCTTTCATCCCGCCGGTGATGAAGGTCTTTTCGCCATTGATCAGCCAGTCCTCGCCGTCCTTGCGGGCCTTGGTCTGAAGGCGCGACAGGTCTGACCCGCCCGACGGTTCGGTCATCCCGAGCGCGCCGCCGGTCTGGCCGGACACGATGCCGGGCAGGACTTCCGCCTTGATCTCGTCGGTGGCGAGGGTGTGGATCGGTCCGGTCATGATCCCGCGCGAGCCGAGCGAAGCGTTCACCCCGCCCACGCCCGCATAACCCATGGCGATGCCCGCATCGACGCGCATGATCGCATCTTCAAACCCGTTGCCGCCATAGGCCGCGTCAATGCCGAAGCCGAACAGGCCCAGCGCGCCCGCCTTCTCATGCAATTCCCAGGGAAAATCGCCCGCCTCGTCCCACTCATTGGCGTAGGGTTCGATCTCGCGATTGATGAAGCCTTCGACGCTGTCGCGAAACGCCTTGCGTTCGGGCGTGTCAAAGGGCCGGGCGAGGGCGGATGTGGGCGCGTTGGACATGAGAGGCTCCCCAATACATCTTTTCCCTTATCGTAATCAGGATAACGTATACGGCAAGTGAATAGAGAGGAGATGCGGCAACTCAATCCCTCTCCCCTCCCCGAGGGGAGAGGTTAGGTGAGGGGTGAGCGGCGTTTCATCCTGTAAATGCCTACCAGATTGAAGCGCACCCCCTCACCCGGCCTCTCCCCCTTGTCCAAGGGGGAGAGGGGTAGACGCTGAGACTGAGGTCAATTCGCCCTTCCTCTCAGACCCGCTCCGCGCTAGGTGCAGCGCTATGAGCCTGATCACCCTCGCCGCCTTCGCCGGCGCCATCTTCATCCTGTTTCTCACGCCCGGTCCGGGCAATATCGCCATGGTGGGCCGGACGCTCGACGCCGGGCCGAGCCATGGCGTGACCTATGGCTTGGGGATTTTGACCGGTGATGTCTTCTGGTTGACGCTGGCGGTGTTCGGGCTGGCCGCCGCCGCAGACGCCGCCAGCGAGTACGCGCAGTTTTTCTGGATCGCCAAGATCATCGGCGCGGGCATTCTGCTCTGGTTCGCCTGGGGTTCCTTTCAGGGCTGGCGACATCCGGCGCCAGCGCACGCGCCAATGGCGAAGATCAGCAAGCGGGGTCTGGCGATGACCTATGCGGCGGGCGTCGCCATGCCTTTAACCAACCCCAAGCCGATCATCTTCTATCTCACTTTCCTGCCAGCGTTTTTCGATCTGACAATCGTCGGCCCGCTCAGCTATCTGGCGATGATCGGCGTGATGGGCGCGATGTTTGTGCTGTTCGCGCTCGTCTATGTGGGATTGGCGCACAAAGCGCGCGGCTGGCTGCGTGAGAAAGGCGTCAAGCGCTGGGCGGACCTCGTCACGGCGGTGATCATGACGGCTGTGGCGGTCTTGCTGCTGGCGCGCTAGAGCCGCGTTCAGAAAAGTCCACACCTGCAGTGCGTTCAGACATGGTGACAACGCCGCGAACGCGGTAAAAGTATGTCATGTCAGAGACACCGAATCAGGAATACGGCGCGGAGTCGATCAAGGTCCTCAAGGGCCTCGACGCCGTGCGCAAACGCCCCGGCATGTATATCGGCGACACCGATGACGGCTCGGGCCTGCATCACATGGTCTATGAGGTGGTCGATAACGCCATCGACGAGGCGCTCGCCGGGCATTGCTCGCAAGTGACTGTGTGCCTGCACGCCGACGGCTCGGCCTCCGTCACCGATGACGGGCGCGGCATTCCCACCCAGATCCACGCCGAGGAAGGCGTGTCCGCAGCCCAGGTGATCATGACCCAGCTGCATGCGGGCGGGAAATTTGACCAGAACTCCTACAAGGTGTCCGGCGGCCTGCACGGCGTGGGCGTGTCGGTGGTGAACGCCTTGTCGGACTGGCTCGACCTGACGATCTGGCGCAATGGCCGCGAGCACACCATGCGCTTCCGGCGCGGCGATCCTGAAAACGGTCAGGACCTGCGCGAAGTGGGCGATGCAAACGGTCGTAAAGGCACCCAGGTGCGCTTCATGCCGTCTGAAGAGACCTTTTCGAACATTGATTTTGAGCGCAGCCGATTGCTGCACCGCTTGCGTGAGCTGGCCTTCCTCAATTCGGGCGTGAAGATCGTGCTGCGCGACGAACGCGACGCCGAACCCTTTGAAGAAGTGCTGGTGTATGAGGGGGGCGTCGCCGCTTTCGTCAAACACCTTGATCGCACCAAGACCGCGATCTTCCCCGACCCGGTGCTGATCACCGGCGAGCGTGAAGGCGTCACTGTCGAGGCCGCGCTGGAGTGGAATGACAGCTATCACGAGAATGTTCTGTGTTTCACCAACAACATCCCCCAGCGCGATGGCGGCACGCACTTGGCGGGCTTTCGCGGCGCGCTGACGCGGGTGGTGAACCAGTATGCGGGCAATTCGGGCATTGCCACCAAAGCCAAGGTGTCCATCACCGGCGATGATGCGCGCGAGGGCCTGACCTGCGTTCTGTCGGTGAAAGTGCCCGATCCGAAATTCTCCTCGCAAACCAAGGACAAGCTGGTCAGCTCCGAAGTGCGTCCGGCAGTGGAAAGCGCGGTCTATGACACGCTGACCGAATGGTTTGAGGAACACCCCGCCGAAGCGCGTCAGATCGTGACGAAAATCGTCGAGGCCGCCTCCGCGCGGGAAGCAGCGCGCAAGGCGCGCGAGCTGACCCGGCGCAAATCCGCGCTCGACATCACCTCCTTGCCCGGCAAGCTGGCGGATTGCCAGCAGAAGGACCCGGCGAAATCCGAACTGTTCATCGTGGAGGGGGATTCCGCCGGCGGTTCCGCCAAGCAGGGCCGCCACCGCGAGAACCAGGCCGTGCTGCCGCTGCGGGGCAAGATCCTGAATGTGGAGCGCGCGCGTTTTGACAAAATGCTGTCCTCGGACCAGGTCGGCACGCTGATCACGGCGCTGGGCACCGGCATTGGCCGCGACCAGATCGATTATGAAAAGCTGCGCTACCACAAGGTCATCATCATGACCGATGCGGACGTGGACGGCGCGCATATCCGCACGCTTTTGCTGACCTTCTTCTACCGGCAAATGCCGGAGCTGATCGAACGCGGGCATCTCTACATCGCCCAGCCGCCGCTCTATAAAGTGATGCGCGGCAAGTCCGAGCGCTACCTCACCGACCAGGCCGAGATGGACGCCTTCCTGATCGAGGAAGGCAGCTCTGAAGCCGTGCTGGAGCTGGCGAGCGGAGAAACCGTCTATGGCCAGGATCTGGCGGAACGGGTGAAGGCCGCGCGCGGCATCGCCCTGTCGCTCGATCGTCTGTCCGCCCGCGCGCCGAAATTCGCGCTGGAAGCCGCCGCGCTTACGGGCGCGCTGCATCCGGACGCGACGCAAGCGCAGGTGGACGCCGCGGCCCAGCGCCTCGCCGCGCAATCAGATGAAGGCGAAGACGGCTGGGAAGGTCAGATCCTGCCCGAGGGCGGCATGGTGTTCAAACGCACCGTCCGCGATGTGGTGGAATCCATCACGCTGGACGACAAGATCCTCGCAAGCCCTGACGCCAAGCGCCTGTCAGATCGCGCGTCCGCCATTGCCGGTGATTATCAGGGGCTCGCCATCTTCCGCCGCAAGGGCGAAGAGACCGAGATCTTCTCGCCGGATGCGCTCGTCAGCGCGGTGCAAGCTGCGGGCGCCAAGGGCCTGAAAATCCAGCGCTATAAGGGGCTGGGCGAGATGAACCCAGATCAGCTGTGGGAAACCACCCTCGACCCTGAAGCGCGCTCCTTGCTGCGCGTGTCGGTCACCGAGGCCGATGTGGCCGACGAGCTGTTCTCCAAGCTCATGGGCGATGTGGTCGAACCCCGCCGCGACTTCATCCAGGAATTCGCCCTGGAAGCGGAGGTGGATGCTTAGGCGTCTGCGTTTTCAGACCTTTGTATCAAGGCCTCTGGGACATGATTTCCAAAGGCCTTGATATCAAATTCGCTCAATATTTTTCTTCCTAATTTGGCTCTATCTTTCTCAGATAGGTGTTCAAATAAATGAACATCTTCTGCGTTTTGTTTCATATTGGCGCCTCTGAAATTAAGACAGTTGAGGAGTAAAATAAATAATTCAGCGCTGGATAATTGGGCGATAAAGAGCTTAGATAATACCCTATCTTGCATTTTATTATCAACAATATATTTTAATGAGTTATGAATAGTTCTTAAGTATACACCCATCGTGATATCATACTTATTGTATATTTTTTCATATCGCTCATGAAAATTTTCACCGGTTAGTTCTAGTGGGTATATTAAATCGCGGAGTGCGGCGAAGTATTCTTTTCCGCTTTTTGTTCCTCCGCGATGATACAAGCTACAGCTAGAGAGCACATCATTGTAATTTGTAATTATAGCATTAAGGCTATCATCCATCGACTTCTCTTTATTATTCTCATTTAAAGAAGTGAATTCTTTTATAGCTATATTCATTTCTTCTTTTTGAAATTTTACGCCTCTATACAAATAGTACAAAGCCGCCATGGCGATAATCGGCCCTAAGAGACCACCGACGTATGCGCCAAAATCAGCCCAGTCTTTAGGAGATTGAGACCATGGATTTCCGTTGAATCGAAAAATGTAAGCCCCGATGACCACTAATAAGGCGATCAGGGCGCTCACAGCCACAGCCTGAATAGGTATACGTTTCATAGTTAGCGCTCCCCTTATGATGGAATAATACGAGCGCTTTTAGTGTTTGGAAGCACTTATCCTCCCCCTCCCACCTTACCCCCATACTCTCCTCACTCCTCCAGAGCAGGCGGCCGGCGCGTTGGGTTCGGGGGGAGAGGTGGTGTCCCGAGCGGGCGCGGTTTAACGCACCGCGTCGCAGCGAAAAGGCGGGACTTCGTACATTCCGGCGATCCTGTTGGAGCCGTGCCCTTGGGGCAGGAATCCCTTGGGCGGACGACTGACACCCGTCCAGCTTGGGCAGGCTGCGTAGAAATGGCGTCAGCAAGCCGGTCGAGGCCGTAGAAAACACCATCGCGCGCGGGAGCCTTTTCGGGCCCCATAAATACAATAACAGACCCACTATTCGCCCGGACTGCTCCCGCGCGCCCTGCTCGTCCCCTCGCCTGCACAGGCGGGGATGGCGGTGTTTGTTGAAACATCTCTGACAGTGTCTGCTCTTTTCCCTCTTTCCCCGCCTCCAAGCGAGTTGAGGGTAAATTCCGTCGGGGACCCAGAGATCATGAAACGCCGCACTCCCGGCTCTGGGCCCCGGCCTTCGCCGGGGAAGAGAGTCATACAAAGCCTGAATTCCCGGGCGAGCGGAGCGAAGACCCGGGACCTCTTTCAATGTTGAGAGCCTTATCCTGATGGAGGCCCCGGCTCTGCGCTGCGCTTGGCCGGGGTTTCAGGACCGAGAGGTTGTCCTACAACCCGCCCCCCACGCGGTTTTTCCAATAGCCGACATCCTCGGCGTATTTGCCGACCACTTCGCCCAGCACCTGGTTGAGCTTGAGGGTGTGAAAGCTGATCCATTCGCCCTGATCGATTTCCTCGAGCGCTTTCATCGAATTGCCCAGGAAAAAGGCGTAGAGCATGGCGATCAGGATGAAGAGCACCGGGAAGACCCAGCCCAGCGCAATGATCGTGGCGAAGGGATTGAACAGGCCGAGCCCCGCAGCGAGCCCGAACAGCGCCGTCACCGCCAGAAGAAAGCCTGCCGGGACGAACAAGAGGTAATAGCTCGAGTTCCGGGTGATCTGGAACACCACATTGCGCACATAGCTTTCGATGAAGAAGACGCGCAGGGCGATCCAGTTGATGTTCAGCGTCCACAACCGGGCCTCGGCGGAGAGCTGTTTGGAATCGCGCTCCTCTCCCACCGTAACCGATTTCGCGCGACCGATGGCGGTGCGGTAATGATCGTTGAGGCGAGCGCAATAGCGGGTCAGGAAATTCGCCATCTCGCGGGCGGTGTTGCGCTGATAGGGGGCGTATTCGGCGTAATAGAGCGCCCACATCACCAGCGCTGCGAGGATGCAGGAGCCCGCGCCGAACATCAGCGAATTGAGGGCGCCGGCGGTGGTTTCGCCCACCAGATCCCCATGCAGCGGGCCAAAGGCGTCCACCACGCCCACCGCGTTCAGCACGATATTGGCGATCAACACGACGGACAGAATGGCGGACAGCCAGATCGACAGGCGCCGCACATTGGCGTTCATCAGCTTGCGGGTCTCGTTGAGCATGTAGAGAAGCCCGTGTTCGCTCTCGGCGAATTGCTGGGCGATCACCGCGCCTTCCACATCTTCAAACAGGGCGCGCGGGTCAGAGGCGATGGGCACGGCGGCGCCCAGAAAGCGATCCGCCAGCCTGGCGTAATCCTTCGCCAGCGTCTCGGTCATCTCCTCGGGCATGCGCATGAAACCGACGCGCACCATCAGCCATTTGAAGATCAGCCCCTGGCGCGAGATATAGCTCTCCTCATGCTCGAAATCCTCGCCCAGCGTGCTTTCCAGCAGGGTCTTGTGACCTGACACCGCCGCCGCCCAGGCGCCCGGACCCATTTCGCTGGCGCGATTGGGGGCGGATTTCTTGCCCAGGCCGAACAGGCGCAGCACCAGCCGAAACGGAAAGGACAGGCCGCGCAGGACGCCCGCGCCCAGGCGTCGGGCGTATTTACCGATGCCGACAATGACCAGAGCGATGGCCAGTCCCGCCGCCAGCCCTGTTGCAAACCCCGAAATATCCATGAACGCGTCCAATCCTTGCGGCCCCTCGATCCGGCGGTCCCAAAGCGCCGGATCAGGAGAAGGTTAGCCGCAAAACCCGTTCGATGCGAGTAAGGGTTAACGCAAATTCACCCTTAGAACGGGATCCAGTTGCGCTGTCGCGAATAGGCGAGATAACCCACATTGGCCCCGGCGCGCAGCCCGACGCCCGAGCGGATCGGCGCCAGGGTGATGCCGTCGGCGCGTTGATAGTTCACCCCCAGCCCCGCCACGAAATAGGCCGAGCCCTCAACGCCGGGAAAGCGCTGGTACAATCGGTCGGTGTCATTGAGGCGATAGACGAGGGTGAACACGCGGCTGGCGTTGCCGCCCGCATCGAAGCCCAGCGAGGGCCCTTGCCAATAGACCTTGTGCTGGTCCGTGTCGCCTTTCAGGGTGAGATAGCCCTCGCCATAGCGCAGGCCGATGCCCGCGGCGCCTGACACTTCCTCGCCGGCGATATAGCCGACCGGGCGGCCGAGGTCTGAAAAGACGCGCTCCAGCGCAGAGGCGGCGGCTTCGGCGGTGACGCCAAAGAAGTCAGCGGTAACCTCCACCAGCTCTTCACGCGAATAAGTGTCGATATTGGACTGGTACGCGCTCGGTTGGCCGTAATCGGGCGCCGCCCCGTTCGAAGCGGAGGACGGCTGCTGTCCGCCGCCCGTGGCGGAACAGGCGCCGAGCGCCAGCGTCAGGGCGGTGGTCGTGATCACTGAAAGGATGGACCGTTTAATCATGGTGAGCCTGCCTTGTCTGACCGGATTCATGCGTCTGACGCTGAACGTCAATTAGGGCCTCGGTGAGGCGAAAGGGTAAACGCTGCGTAAACACGCGGCCCGGACGCCGGCTTTGCTGCCAATAAGCTTGGCGCGGCGGCTTGCCAGTGCTAACTCCCGCGGCATGAGCACAGATCCGTCCCTGATCCGAAATTTCTCCATCGTCGCGCATATCGACCACGGTAAATCCACCCTGGCCGATCGCCTGATCCAGTTCACCGGCGGTCTCACCGACCGCGAGATGAAGGAGCAGGTGCTCGACAATATGGAGCTTGAGCGCGAACGCGGCATCACCATCAAGGCCCAGACCGTGCGTCTGGACTATACCGCCAAGGATGGTCAGACCTATGCGCTGAACCTGATCGACACGCCCGGTCATGTCGATTTCGCCTATGAAGTCAGCCGCTCGCTTTATGCCTGCGAGGGTGCGCTCCTGGTGGTGGACGCGGCTCAGGGCGTGGAAGCTCAGACGCTGGCGAATGTCTACGCCGCCATTGATGTGGATCTCGAGATCGTCCCGGTCCTCAACAAGATCGACCTGCCCGCCGCAGAACCCGACCGGGTGAAAGCCCAGATCGAGGATGTGATCGGCATCGATGCGTCTGACGCCATCGAGATTTCCGCCAAGACCGGTCTTGGGATCGAGGATGTGCTGGAAGCCGTCGTCACCCGCCTGCCGGCGCCGAAATCCGGTGATCCCGCGGCGCCCTTGAAGGCGCTGCTGGTGGACAGCTGGTACGACCCGTATCTCGGCGTCATCTGTCTGGTGCGGATTATTGAAGGCACGCTCAAAAAGGGCATGCGCGTGCGCCTGATGGGCGCGAAAGCCAGCTATGGCGTGGATGGGGTGGGCGTGTTCACCCCCGCCAAGGAAAACCGCGACGCGCTGGGCCCGGGCGAGATCGGCTTTCTGAACGCCTCGATCAAGCAGGTGCGGGACGCCCGCGTCGGCGACACGATCACCGAGGAAAAACGTCCTACCGACTCCATGCTGCCGGGCTTTGAGCCCGCCGTGCCGGTGGTGTTCTGCGGCCTGTTCCCGGTGGATGCGGCCGACTTTGAAGATCTGCGCGACGCGGTGGAGCGGCTGGCGCTCAATGACGCCTCCTTCAGCTATGAGATGGAAACGTCCGCGGCGCTGGGCTTTGGCTTCCGCTGCGGCTTTTTGGGGCTGTTGCACCTTGAGGTCATTCGCGAGCGGCTTGAGCGCGAATACAATGTGGACCTCATCACCACCGCGCCGTCCGTGGTCTACAAGATCAAGATGACCGACGGCTCCGAAGTGGACATGCACAATCCCGCCGACATGCCCGATCCGGTGAAGATCGACAGCATTTCAGAGCCCTGGATCAAGGCGACCATTCTGGTGCCGGATGAATATCTCGGTGGCGTGCTGAAGCTGTGTCAGGACCGTCGCGGCATCCAGCTCGAGCTCACCTATGCCGGCTCGCGCGCCATGCTGGTCTATGAGCTGCCGCTCAACGAGGTGGTGTTTGACTTCTATGACCGCCTGAAATCGGTCACCAAGGGCTATGCCAGCTTTGACTACCAGTTCATCGAGCATCGCGAGGAAGACCTCGTGAAAATGTCGATTCTGGTCAATGAAGAGCCGGTGGACGCCCTGTCGATGATCGTGCACCGCTCGCGCGCCGACATGCGCGGCCGGGCCATGTGCGAGAAGCTTAAGGAGCTGATCCCCCGGCACATGTTCAAGATCCCGATCCAGGCCGCCATTGGCGGCCGCGTGATCGCGCGCGAAACCCTGTCGGCGATGCGCAAGGACGTGACCGCCAAATGCTATGGCGGCGACGCCTCCCGCAAGCGCAAGCTGCTGGACAAGCAAAAGGCCGGCAAGAAGAAGATGCGCCAGTACGGCAACGTCGAAATCCCGCAAGAAGCCTTTATCGCCGCGCTCAAGATGGACGACGATTAAGCGCGAGCGTTTTGACGACTATAAAAAAGCCCCGGTCATGAGACCGGGGCTTTTTGTTCAGGGCCGGAACGCTCGGTTAGCGCCCGTCACCCCCATGGCTCATCGCGCCCATGTCCGGGTCGAGCTCGGGGGCGGTGTCGCGCACGGGGAGGGTGATGGCGAGGGTTTCGCCGTCTGCAAATTCCAGCGTGAGGCTCATCTCGCCATCTTCGAGCTCAGCCGGGTTCACGCCGAAAATCATCAGATGGTCGCCGCCCGGAGCCAGGCTCGCTGCGCCGCCAGCGGGAATGTCGATGGCGTCCACATGGCGCATGCGCATCACGGCGCCGTCCATGGCCATGGTGTGCAGCTCGATGGCGTCCGCTTCCTCCGTGGTCGCGGCCACAAGCTGGCCGCCCGGCGCGCCCGCGGTGAGGGTGATAAAGCCTGCGGTGACGTCTCGCCCGCCCAGCGGTGCGCGCACCCAGCCTTCGATCACGGCATACTCGGCGGGCTCTGCGCTGACCTGAGCCTCTTCGGCGGGCGAACAGGCGCTGGCGAGGGTCAGAACGCTTAAAGGGGCGAGGGCGTAGAGGGCGCGTTTGAGCATGTCATCTCTCCATATGAGACGGGCGACGCCCCTGGCGCCGCCCGAAACCGGTTATGTCCAGATTTGGCGCGCGGTGCGCGTTTGCGCAAGCGTGCAGCCTGCGGCGTTTAAGCGCCCCAATACCCCACAAGCTTGCGCACTTCGTCGATCACCGGCCGGGCGGCCGTGCGAGCGCGTTCGGCGCCGTCTTTCAAAATGGCGTCAATCTCGGTCTTGTCATTGAGAAGGCGGGCATACTCCTCGCTCACCGGGGCGATGTACTCCACCGCCGCTTCAGCCAGTTTCGGCTTGAACACGCCAAAACCTTCCCCGCCAAACTCACCCAGAACCTCGCTCACGGATGTGCCGGTCAGCGCGGCGTAGAGACCCACAAGGTTTTTCGCTTCGGGGCGATCTGTGAGAGCCTCTGCGGTTTCGGGCAGGGGTTCGGGGTCGGTCTTGGCTTTCTTGATCTTGCGGGCGATCGTGTCGGCGTCGTCATGCAGATTGATCCGGGCATTGTCGCTCGGGTCGGACTTGGACATCTTCTTCGTGCCGTCCTTGAGCGACATGATCCGCGCACCGGTCGGCAAGATCACCGGTTCAGGCTGGGGCAAGATGATCTGGTCGCCGCCAAAGTCGCGGTTAAACCGGGCGGCGATGTCGCGCGCCAGCTCCAGATGCTGTTTCTGGTCATCGCCCACCGGCACATGGGTCGCCTTGTACACCAGGATGTCCGCCGCCATCAGCACCGGATAGGTGAACAGGCCGACGCTGGCGCGCTCGGCGTCCTTGCCGGACCCCGCCTTGTCCTTGAACTGGGTCATGCGCTCCATCCAGCCCATGCGGGCGACGCATTGCAGAATCCAGTTCAGCTCGGCGTGCTCAGGCACAGCCGATTGGGCGAAGATGGCGCTGCGTTTGGGGTCCACGCCGGCCGCGATATAGGCGGCGGCCACGCCGCGCACCCGGTCGGGCAACACGGCGGGGTCGTACTCGATTGTCATGGCGTGCATGTCCACGGCGCAGAAGAAGCATTCCTTGCCGCTGTCCTGCATCGGCACCCAGTTCTTCAGCGCGCCCAGATAATTGCCCAGATGCAGGCCGCCCGTGGGCTGCATGCCGGACAGAATGCGTTCGGGGCCGGAATAGGCGGGCGTCGCGTCAGTCATGGGAATTTCCGCTAGAGAACAGAGAATGGGAAGGCTGTGTCTTAAAGGGCGGGAGCCCGGGCCTCAAGCGTCCGTGCCGCTTGGGGCCTTGTCGGTGACGGCAGCGCTGTCGCGCTTCAGGGCGCCCAGCAATTCCTGCGGCCTGAGCCCGCCAATGGCGAGGGTTGTCACGACGAAAACCGCAAACCCGGACAGCACCAGAATCCCCATCCAGACCAACGCCGTCAGCGCGGCGCCCAGATGCGCCGCCAGAAGGCCCGTAATTGGCGCTTCCCCGAAGCGCAGAGTCAGCCAGAGCGCCGCCATCATGACCAGACAGGCCAGAACTATGCGCGCCAGACGGTGTTTCAGCCTCGGATCGGCGACGAACTGCCCCCGCCGCATCAAGGTCACGCCCAGCAAGATTGCGTTGAGCCAGCCTGCCAGCGTGGTGCCGAGGGCCAGTCCCGCATAGCCCAGAGGCCCGAAGAACAACGCCACGCCGATCAGCAGGTTCATCGCCATGGACGCGCCGGCGAACTTCATGGGCGTCAGCGTGTCTTCGCGGGCAAAAAAGCCCGGCGCGAAGACCTTGATCAGCACGAAGGCGGGCAGGCCGGCGGCGTAAATCGCCAGCGCCAAGGCGGTGCGCTGGGTGTCCGAGCTGTCAAAGGCGCCGCGCTGGAACAAGCCTGCCACGACAGCGTCCGGTATCACCAGTAGAGCGGCGGCGGCGGGCAGGGTCAGCGCCATGGAGATTTCAATCGCCCGGTTCTGGCCTCCCATGGCGCCCGCATCGTCACCAGCGCGCAATCGCTTGGACAGGGCTGGCAGCAGGGCGACGCCCATGGCGATGCCGATCACGCCCAGCGGCAGCTGATAAAGCCGCTCGGCATAATAGATCCAGGAGCGTGCACCTTCCTGCAGCGTGGCGATGGAGCCCGAAACCAGCTGATTAAAATGGGTCACCCCCGCCGCCGCAGCGCCGGGAACGCCCAGAACGACCAGGCGTTTCACGCCAGAGGTCAGACGGGGTGCGCGGACTGTCAGGCGGATCCCGTGCTGCCGGGCCGTCAGGTAAAGCCAGCCCGCTTGCAGCACGCCCGACGCTGTCACGCCGATAGAGAGCCAGAGCGCCAGGTCGCGACGCTCCCCCGGTGCGAACAGCAGAACGGTGATCAGCACCACGTTCAGAAGAATGGGCGCAGCTGCGGCCGTGGCGAATCGGGCATGGGAGTTGAGCGCGCCCGAAATCATCGCCGCGAGCGACATGCACAGCAGATACGGCATGGTGATCTGCGTCATCAGCACGGCAAAGGCGAACAGGCCCGGATCGCCGACAAAGCCCGGTCCCAGCGGATACATCAGCCAGGGCATCAGGATCTGGCTCAGCACCACAAGCGCCAGCACCGAAACCGTCAGGACGGACAAGACTTCACTGGCGAAGCGGTCTGCTTCTTCCTGGCCCTCCCCCTCCAGACGGCGGGCGTAGAGCGGGATGAAGGCGGAATTGAACGCGCCCTCCGCAAAGATGCGCCGGAACAGGTTGGGAAAGGTCAGCGCAGTGAAGAAGGCGTCAGTCAAAGGCCCGGCGCCCAGGCGCGCGGCCAGCAAGATGTCGCGCGTAACGCCGAAGAACCGGCTTAACAGAGTGAAGCCGCCAACAACCGCAGAGGAGCGCAATAACCGCATGGTCTAACGCCCGGCGCTGGCGGGCGTGGAGACCAAGCCCTGCTTGGCGCGGTGCACGGCGACCGCGTCTTCAGCGTCGGAAAGTACGTTCATCAATTGCACCTTGATGCCCACAAGCCGGGCGTCGCCAGAGGGTTTGCCGCCGTTCTCGGTGACGTAGAAGGTGTCGACGGCGCGTTCTCCATAGCCGTCAATACGCGCCGCCTCCAGCGACAATCCGATGTCAGACAGTGTTTTCGCCAGAGCGTGCAAGAGGCCGGGGCGGTCGCGCCCGGTCGCCTCGATCACCAGCGCATCATCAGAGGCGTCCAGATCGAGATTGACCGACGGGGTGACGGTGAAGGCGGCTTCACGGCGGCGCAGGGGTTTGAGCATGGGGCGGGAATCCTCTGCGGACAGGCCATGCTCGGCGGCGTGCTGCACGCTGTCGCGGAGGCGGTCCTGGATATAGCTGTCTGACCAGCCGAACGGCTTGCCGCCCTGTTCCTGCACGTAGAAGACGTCAAAAGCACGACCATCCGAAGTCGTGGTCACCTGCGCGCCCACCACGTTCGCGCCTTCGCGTGACAAGGCGCCCGCAATGTCAGCAAAAAGTCCATGCCGGTCGGGCGTCAGCACCATGACTTCCGTCGCCGAGCGGCGTTTGTCCGTGCGCACGCCGACGCTGGTCGCCTGTCCGCGCTCAAAGGCGGCGCGGGCGAAGGCGGCATGCCGGAAGCGGTCATCCTCGCCAAAGGCCAGCCAGTAGGAATGATCAAGCACTTCAGTCCAGATGCGGGTGAAGTCCGGATCGATCCGCGAGAGCGCGTCATGAAAATGATCGCGCGCAATGGCGGCGCGTTCGGCCAGCCGCGCCCGCGCCTCGGCCTCGTCGCGGCGTTCGCCGCCGCGCAGCACGGCTGCGGTCGCCTGATAGAGATCGCGCAGCAGCTGGGCCTTCCAGCCATTCCACACGCCAGGCCCCACGGCGCGGATATCCACCACGGTCAGCACGGTCAGAAGGTTCAGCCGATCGATCGTGCCGACCTTCTCGGCGAAATCGAGCACGGTGCGCGGGTCAGACAGATCCCGGCGCTGGGCCACATCACTCATTTCCAGATGGTTCTCGATCAGCCAGGCGACGAGATCGGTTTCATGGTCATCCAGCCCAATGCGCGGGCAGACCTGACGGGCGTTCTCGCCTCCCTCAATGCATTGATCGCCCTTGCCCTTGCCGGTGTCGTGCAGCAGCACCGCCAGATGCAGCGCCCGGCGATGCAGGATTTCCGGCGCCAGTTTCGAAGCAAGCGGGTGGTCGGCGTTGAGCTTGCCCTGTTCAAGCTGTCGCAAAAGGCCCAGCGCGTTCAGCGTATGCTCGTCTACGGTGAAGCGGTGATACATGTTGAACTGGGTGCGGGCGACAATGTCGCCGAACTCGGGGATATAGGCGCCCAGGAGTCCCGCCTCGGTCATGGCGCGCAGGATGATGCGCGGATCATCGGCATCCATGAGGACCGCAAAAAAGCTGCGCGCGGCGCGAGGGTCTGTGCGGAAGCGATCATCGATCTGGCGCAGTCCGCGACTGATGGCGGCCACGGCGTCAGGGTGCAGGTCCAGATGATTGGCGGCGGCTTTTTCAAACAGGCGCAGCATCATCACCGGATCGGTTTCCGGCGCTTGCGGATCGGCGAAATCGAGCCGGCCGGCATGCAAGGTGAAGCCGCGCTCAGCCAGTTCGATTTCGCTGGCGCTGCCATCTGAGGGCAGGAATCGCCCGCCGGGCGGGTCCTTGAGCGCTTCAGCTTCCAGCTTGGCGCAGACCAGACGGGTCAGCGCGCCCACATCGATCGCTTTGAGAAAATAGCTGCGCATGAAGGCTTCGACGCCCAGCTGGTCGTCCGTGTCTTCAAACCCCATGCGGCGCGCGATTTCAGGCTGCAGGTCAAAGGTCAGGCGGTCATCCTTGCGCCCGGCCAGGGCATGCAGGTGAAAGCGCACCGTCCAGAAGAAATCCGCCGCGCTCAGATACCGCTTCACATCATCGATGGAGAACAGGCCCGCCACCACCCAGCGCTCCAGCGCGTCATCGCCATAGAGGATTTGCGCGAGCCAACGCAGGGTCTGCAGATCGCGCAATGCGCCTTTGCCGTCCTTGATATTAGGCTCGACCGCATAGCGGCTATCGCCTTGACGATCCACGCGCTCATCGCGCTCGGCCAGCTTGGCGGCGGCGAATTCAGCGTCGTTTTTGATGCGGATGTCTTCGTCAAACCGGGTATGCATCTGGCGCACCAGCCGGATATCGCCCGAGATGGACCGAAGATCGAGCAGGGCCGTGCGCTCAGACAGATCGTCCTGGGCGAGTGCGATGGCTTCATCCAGCGTGCGCACCGCGCCGCCGCCAATGTGCAGGCCGCTATCCCAGATCGCGTACTGGGTCTGCTCGATCACCGCCGCGGCATATTCGGGCGGCGTATCCGAGGTGAGAAAGACCAGATCGATGTCTGATTGTGGCGCCAGTTCGCCCGCGCCATAGCCGCCCAGCGCACACAGGGCGATGCCTTCGATCGCGTCTTCGGTGTGGTCTGAGATGATGGAATCAAACAGCGCCCGCAGCGCGGCATTCATGACGCCCGACCAGGTGCGCGCCGCTTCCAACCCGCCTTCCGCGCCGTTCAGGCGTGTCCGGGCCAGGGCCCGGCCCTTCTCGAGATAGCGTTTAAGGCGGGTCATCGCCAGCTGGCGGTTGGCGGGCTTGTTCCAGCCGTCGCGGGTCGCGGCGGACAGTTCGGCGCGCAAGCGCAGCCCATCAAGACTGGCGGGGAGGGTTGTAGGTCTCATGGCTTGGATTCTACGCGAGGGGGACCGGCGCGTCAGCCAGAGTTTTGGCTCAAGGCCTTAAGGGCATACAGCACATCCAACGCTTCGCGCGGCGTCAGACTGTCCGGATCGATATCTTTCAGGCGCGCATCGCTTGCGCTGGGTTGGGTTTCTGGTTCCGGGGCCAGGCTAGAGAATAGCGGCAGATCCGCGAGCGCGGCTGCGGGCGCGTCATCGCTTTCAAGCCGTTTGAGTATCTCTGTGGCGCGTTTCACCGCCGCCTTGGGCAGGCCGGCGCGTTTGGCGACCTCGACGCCATAGGAGCGGTCCGCAGGGCCTGTCTGAACTTCGTGCAGGAAGATCAGATCGCCCTTCCATTCCTTGGCCTTGAGCGAGCAATTGCCCGCTGCGTCCAGCTCTTCGGCCAGGCGGGTCAGCTCGTGATAATGGGTGGCGAACAGCGCCCGGCTGCGATTGATCTCATGCAGGTGCTCGACCGCCGCCCAGGCGATGGACAGACCGTCAAAGGTCGCCGTGCCGCGTCCGATCTCATCAAGGATCACCAGGGCGCGCGGCCCGGCCTGGTTGAGAATGGCGGCGGTTTCGATCATCTCCGCCATGAAGGTTGAGCGTCCGCGCGACAGGTCGTCCGCCGCCCCGACGCGCGAGAACAAGCGGTCCACAAGGCCGATGCGCGCCGATCTGGCGGGGACATACAGCCCCGCCTGCGCCAGGATCGCCATCAGCGCGTTCTGGCGCAGGAAGGTCGATTTACCCGCCATGTTCGGCCCGGTGACCAGCATCAGCCGCGGATGGTCCCCGCCTGCGCCGTCCAGGTGACAGCCATTGGGGGTGAAGCGGCCCTCGCCGGAGCGTTCCAGCGCACGCTCGACGACAGGATGCCTGCCGCCCTCGATATCAAAGGCGAGGCTGTCATCCACATGCGGGCGCTCCGCGCCGGTTTCCTCGGCCCAATGGGCGGTGGCGGCGGCGACGTCCAGCTCCGCCAGCGCTTCGGCCGCGCGCCGGATCGGCGCGTCCAGCGCTTCGATACGGGCGCGAAACGCGTCAAAGATTTCAAGCTCCATCGCCAGGGCGCGCTCACCCGCCTGTGCGATTTTCGCTTCCAGCTCACCGAGCTCCGGCGTGGAGAACCGTACGGCGTTCGCCATGGTTTGCCGGTGGATAAAGGCCGTGTCGCCCATCAGGGCGTCGGCGTTCCTGGCGCTGACTTCGATGAAATAGCCCAGCACATTATTGTGCTTCACCTTCAGCGCGGTGATTCCGGAGCGCTCGGCATAGGTGGCTTGCAGACCCGCCACCACCCGGCGCGATTCATCTCTCAGGCCGCGCGCTTCATCAAGCACGGGGGTCCATCCCGGCGCAACGAAGCCACCATCGCGCGCCAGCAGCGGCGGCTCGGCGACCAGGGCTTGATGGGTGTCCTGCACCAGGCTCGCCAGTTCGGGGTTCTGCGCCAGAGACAGAGCGTCGAGCGCTTTACTGATCGGGGCGGGCGGAGCGTTCAGCGGATCCTTGGCGAAGCCTGCGATCAGCTTTTCGCCCTCTTTTAGCGCCCGGCTCAATTGCGCCAGATCCCGCGGCCCGCCACGGCCCAGAAGCAGGCGCGACAGGCAGCGCGCCGGGTCGCCGGCCGCTTTCAGCCGGTCGCGCGTCTGCTCGCGCAGCGCGCGATTCTCAAGAAAGAACTGCGCGCCATCCAGTCGGTCCTGAATCTCCGGCAGGCTCATCGATGGACGCGATAGACGATCCGCAAGAAGCCGCGCGCCGGGCGCCGTCAGGGTGCGATCAATGGCGTCAATCAAAGATCCCTTGCGCGACCCCTGAAGCGTCCGGTCAATCTCAAGGCTCGCCCGGGCCGCCGGGTCGATCACCATGGCGGCGCCAGACGGCAGGCTGAGCGGCGGGCGCAGGCGCGCCGGCGCGCCCGCTTGAGAGAGCTCAAGATAATCCAGGAGGGCGCCGAGCGCAGACAGCTCGGCCTTGGTGAAGGCGCCAAAGCCATCAAGGCTTTGCACATGAAAGCGCTGCTTGAGGCGACGCTCGGCTGCGCCTGCATCAAATTTGGCGCGGGCGCGCGGCGTGATCACTGCATGAGGCGCAAGCTCAGCGGCCAGCTTGCCGTCCTCGTCGCAGCACAGGACTTCAGACGGGTTGAGCGCGGCCAGTTCCGCTTCCAGCCCCTCATAGCCGACACGCATGCTGGCGAACTCACCGTCGGAGACATCCGCCCAGGACAGGGCGCACTCGCCGGTCGCGAGACGGGCGATGGCGGCGATGCGGTTGGCGGCGCGCGCTTCCAGCAAGTCATCCTCGGTCAGCGTGCCGGGGGTGACGATACGTGTGATGCCGCGTTTGACGACTGATTTCGCGCCGCGCTTTTTGGCCTCGGCGGGATCTTCCATCTGTTCGCCGACGGCGACCTTGAAGCCCGCCTTGATCAAACGTGACAGATAGACCGGGGCGTTATGGACGGGCACGCCGCACATGGGCACGGGTTCGCCCTGGTGCTCACCCCGTTTGGTCAGAGCGATATCGAGCGCTTCTGAGGCCCGCACGGCGTCGTCAAAGAACAGTTCGTAAAAATCGCCCATGCGGTAGAACAGCAAGGCATCGAGCGGCGCTTCGGCGCGCAGCTCCAAAAACTGCACCATCATCGGCGTCCCGCCCTCCGGGGTCGGGAAGGCGCGGGCGTTCAGGGCGGTCGGATCTGCGTGTGACGTCATGGGCGCAAGGTAACCGCGCCGCCGCCCGCCGCAAGTGTGACAGCGCGTGATTTGCTGTACGCCGCGAAGCGGCTAGTGTGCAGGTCCACACCTGTCCACCGCCCTTTTTTCCGGATCCGCCATGACTGACCGCCGCTCCCGCGTTGATGACGAAGAAGCCCTGAACTTCCACCGTTTCCCGAAGCCCGGAAAACTGGCGATGACCGCCACCAAGCCCATGGCGACCCAGCGTGATCTGTCGCTGGCTTACAGCCCGGGCGTGGCCGCCCCGGTCAAGGCGATCGCCGAGGATCCGGACCTCGCTTACGATTACACCTCCAAGGGCAATATGGTCGCGGTGATCTCCAACGGCACCGCCATTTTGGGCCTTGGGGATCTGGGCGCGATGGCGTCCAAGCCCGTGATGGAGGGCAAGTCGGTGCTCTTCAAACGGTTTGCGGATGTGGATTCCATCGATATCGAGGTGGATGAGAACGATCCCGAAGCCTTCATCGAATGCGTGCGTCGGTTCGGCGCCAGCTTTGGCGGCATTAATCTGGAAGACATCAAGGGACCTGATTGCTTCATTATTGAAGAGAAGCTGCGTGAGCTTCTGGATATCCCGGTTTTCCATGACGATCAGCACGGCACGGCGATCATTTCCGCCGCCGGCATCATCAATGCGTGCGAGCTGTCGGGCAAGGATATCAAAGCGCTGAAAGTGGTGGTGAACGGCGCGGGCGCCGCCGGCATCGCCGTGCTCGAACTGCTCAAAGCCATGGGCGTCCAGCATGACAACGCGATCCTGTGTGACTCCAAAGGCGTCATCTACAAGGGGCGCGATCATGGCATGAATCAGTGGAAATCCGCCCATGCCGCCGACACCGATGCGCGGACGCTGGACGAAGCGATGAACGGGGCGGACTGCTTTATCGGCCTGTCAGTGAAGGGGGCGGTGACCAAGGAAATGGTGCGCTCCATGGCGGCCGATCCGATCATCTTCGCCATGGCGAACCCCGATCCCGAAATCACGCCCGAAGAAGTGCGCGAGGCGCGTTCGGATGCGATCATGGCTACGGGTCGATCTGATTATCCCAATCAGGTCAATAATGTGCTGGGCTTCCCCTATATCTTCCGCGGCGCTCTGGATGTGCGCGCCCGCACCATTAATGAAGAGATGAAGATCGCCGCCGCCAAGGCGCTGGCCGAGCTGGCGCGCGAAGACGTCCCCGATGAAGTCGCCGCTGCGTATCACGGCGCGCGTCCGACGTTTGGCAAGGAATACATCATCCCCGCCCCGTTTGATCCGCGCCTGATCAGCCATGTGCCCCCCTATGTGGCGCAGGCGGCGATGGAGTCCGGCGTGGCGCGCAAGCCGATCTCCGATATGGAGCAATACAAGGCGGCTCTGGCGCGCCGGCTCGATCCCACGGCGGCGATCCTGCAATCAATTCAAGACGATGTTCGTGCCGGTGAGCGCAAGACCATCGTCTTTGCTGAAGGCGAGGAGCCGTCCGTGATCCGCGCCGCCTACGCCTTCCAGAACCAGGGTCTGGGCGAGGCGATCCTGATCGGTCGCGAAGAGACCGTGCACGCCAATATGCGGCTTCTGGGCGTTCAGTCGGACGCCATTCGCATCGTCAATGCGCGCCTGTCTGACAAGAACGCGGATTATGCCGACTTCCTGTTTCATCGCTTGCAGCGCCAGGGCTATTTGCGCCGCGACGTGCAGCGTCTTGTGAACAATGACCGCAACGTCTTCGCCGCCTGCATGCTCGCGCTGGGTGATGCGCACGGCATGGTGACCGGCGTGACGCGCAATTACGCTCAGGCGCTGGGCGATGTGCAGCTTGTGATCGACACCGCCGAGAACGAGCGCGTCATGGGGATGAGCCTTGTGCTGTCACGCGGTCGGACCCTGTTTATCGCCGACACCAATGTCACTGAGTTCCCAAGCCCTGAAGCCCTGGCGGACATTGCGGTGGAGACGGCGGCGGCGGCAAAGCGCTTTGGCGTCACCCCGCGCGTGGCCTTCCTGTCTTACTCCACCTTTGGCAATCCGTCCGGCGATCGGGCCGACGCCATCCAGAAAGCGGTCAGCTATCTTGATGCGCGAGGCGTGGATTTTGAATACGAGGGCGAGATGAACGCCGATGTGGCGCTCGACCCTGATCACCGGCGTCTCTATCCGTTCTCGCGCCTCACAGGGCCTGCGAACGTGCTGGTCATGCCCGCCATTCACTCGGCGTCCATCGCCACCAAGCTGATGCGCGCCGCCGGCGGCGCCACCGTGCTGGGGCCGATGCTGGTGGGGCTTGAAAAGCCGGTTCAGATCGCCCGTCTGGGCGCCAGCGTGAACGACATTCTCACGCTGGCGGCGCTGGCGGCGCACGATTTGTCAGATGACCGGACGGAGAAGGCGGCGGAGTGATTACTCCGCCTTGCCGCCCTGTGGCTGTTCAGGGCTGTTTTCGGTGGTCCGACGTTCGGCGAATTTGAACTGCCCCTTCGCCGCCATCGGCCCCCATCCCAGCACCAGTGCCAGCAAGACCCCGGCGGGGAGGGTCCAGCCCGCCGTCAGGATGAAGAACCAGACCCAGCCCACCTGATCGGCCAGCACGCCGGAGAAGCCGGCCATGAATTTGGGCACAAGGGCGTAAAACGAGCTGAGCATGGCGTACTGGGTCGCCGCGTTGTCGGGGTCCACAAGGCTTGAGAGGTAGGCGATGAACACCGTCGTCACAAAGCCGCCGGCCAGATTGTCGCCCACGACCGCAAGCGTCAGCTTGCCCAGATCGTCCGGCCCGGCCGTGGCCGCCAGCCACGCATAGGCGCCATTGGTGATCAAGGTGATCACAAGCCCGATTACCAGCGCCCGCATCATGCCAAAGCGCATGCTGGCGATTCCGCCCAGAAACAATCCGGTCATGGTCGCGATCAGGCCGGGGCCGCCCTGAATGCCGCCCACGGCGTCGCGCGCGAAACCCAGATCGGAATAAAGCGGGGCGGCCATCACGCCCATGGTGAAATCACTGATCCGGTAGAGCGTGATCAGCAAGAGGACCGGCAGCAACCACCAGCCAAGACGCCCCAGAAATTGCTTGAACGGGTCGACCACGGCCTTGACGATTTTCTGGGGCAGGGATCCGGTCAGGGCGTGCTTATAGGTTCCCGTCGCGGGCTCCTTCATCAAGAAGACCAGCCCTGCAGACACCGTCATCGCCGCCGCCATTGCCAGGAAGGACCAGCTCCAGTCCGCCCATTCGGAAATGGCGAGCCCAAGCCCGGAGGTCATGTAGGCGACCCGATAGCCCAGCGAGTAGCCGGCGGCCATGTTGGCCTGCATGTCATTGGGGGCGCTTTCAATGCGCCAGGCGTCGATCGCGACATCCAGCGTGGCGCTGGAATAGGCCAGCAAAAACGCCGCGATGGCGACCGGAGCGAGACCTTGGGAGGGGTTAGTCTGGGAGATGATCACCAGTGCGATGACCGTGCCGGAAATGGCTGTAACGATCCAGGATCGACGCGGCCCCAGAAGCTTGGCGAGGAAGGGTATTTGCACCCGGTCAATGATCGGCGCCCAGAGAAATTTCAGGGTGTAGGACAGCGTCACCCAGTAAAAGAAGCCGATGGTGGAGCGCTCGATCCCGGCGTCACGCAGCCAATAGGAGAGCTTCTGGAAGACCATGTAAAGCGGCAGGCCTGACGCGAAGCCCAGCACGATCATCGACAGCATGACCGGGGTGAAATACACCCGCACGGTCTGCGCCCAGCTGCGCGCTGGCGGGTTTGTTTCCACGGTCATGGTCGTCCCTCGTCTGGCCCTAGGCGAAACTGGCCCGGTTTTGCGGGGCGCACAAGCCGGTGAGGATCTCGATCAGCGCCTGAGGCTGCAAGGGCTTGGTCAGAAATGCGTCCATGCCGGCGGTCAGACAGGCTTCGCGATCATCCTCGGTGGCGTTTGCCGTCAAGGCGATCAGCGGCAGCGCCGCGACGGGGCTTTTCAGGCTGCGTATGGCGGCGGCGGCGTCGAGCCCGCCCATTTCTGGCATGCGCATATCCAGAAGCGCGGCGTCAAACTGGCCGCCAGCGACAGCCTCCAGCGCGGCTCGACCGGTATCGACGACTGCGACGTCCGCCCCCAGGCGCGTCAGGACCGTCCGCGCGATCATGGCGTTCACCGGATCGTCTTCGGCCACCAGAATGTGGAGACCTTCAAGCGCACGATCGGGCAGGCGAGGTGCGGACGGCTCTTCGGGTTCGATCTCAAGGCCCTGGGCGTAGGCGGCCAGCGAGCTGAGCCGGACGGGCGAGACCAGCCAGCCATCAATGCCGAGGGGGCCGTCCTTTTGGGTGAAGCGGTCCTTGGTGCGCGGTTCAGCCAGGACCAGTATGCGCAGCTCAGGGGCCTGAGCTTTCAGCGCGGGCGCCTGGTCCGCCCAGTCCGCATCCAGGATCAAGGTTGCAGCGCCTTGGGCCTGGCTCACCAGATCGGCGATGGCGTGGACCGACGCGGTCTCGAGGGTCGCGCCGCCTAGGGCTTGCGCCATGAGCGACAGCGCTTCGCGGCGAATCTCCGAAGCGGACGCGATAATGATGGTGCGGTCCTCCAGGGGCCGCTCGACCGGCGGAGGTGACAGGGCGGGGGCCGGAAAGCGCGTCCAGAAGACCGCGCCCTGACCGGGTTCGGAGCTGACGCCGACATCCCCATCCATGGCTTCGGTCAGGCGCTTGACCATGGCCAGGCCCAGCCCGGCGCCAGGGGTGGCGTTGTGCTCCGCCGCGCCGCGTTCGAAATGCTTGAAAAGGTTTGATTGTTCGATTTTGGCGATGCCGGGCCCTGTGTCCTTGAAGGCGAGACTGAGCTCGCCCTCATGATAGCTTGCCTGCACCAGCACGCCGCCTTCTTCAGTGAATTTCACAGCATTGCCGCCCAGATTGAACAGGATTTGTCGCAGGCGGGCCGGGTCGGCGCGAATATCCGCCGGGACGTCTGCGCTGATGGCGTGGGCGAGCGCCAGACCTTTTTCTGCAGCGCGGGTGGAGAGAATCTCGCACGCATCTTCAATCAGGCTGCGCAAGTCGACCGGTTCGGCGCGCAAGGTCAGGCGCCCCGCCTCAAGTCGCGACAGGTCCAGAATATCATCAATCAGGTTCAGCGCATGTTGGGCGCTTGAGCGTACGGCTTCCAGATAGGCCGCCTGATCCGGGTGAAGGCCGCTGTCTTTGAGCAGCGCCGCGGCCCCGAGCGCGCCCGACAAGGGCGTGCGCAATTCATGAGTCACAGAGGCGAAGAAGACCGATTTGCCCGCCGCGGCCTCGCTGGCTTCAGCGCGTTCACGGCGTTCGTCGCTGACATCGCGCCCCACGGCGATCGTGCCGCCATCCTTGAGCGTGGTCTCAGACCATTCAATCCAGGCGGCGCCGGCCCGCGTGCGCATGGCGGCGTCATAGCGGCGGGCCTGACCTGGCGTGCTCGGGGCGGGGGCGACGGCGAACCAGCGTCCGATCCAGTCAGAGCGAGCGCCGCCAAAGGCTTTGAGGAATGCAGCGTTGACCTCGGTCACACGCCCCGAGGAATCCCGTGCCAGCACCAGCTCCGCCATCGCGTCCAGAAGACTGCGCTGGGGGTGGGGGTTTTCGGCGGCAGGGTCCCATTCACGCTCCATGAACCCTGTTTACGCGCTGCGCGTTAACGAAGCGTCGAAAGCAACGGCGCGCTTTTCAGTGCGGCGGGGGTGGAGACCGCCTGGCCCTGGGTCGCGGCGCGCCGGGCGCTTAGCGCCTCGGCCACATGGATGCGGCGGACCTGTTCGCACTGGTCAAGGTCGGCGAGGGTCCGCGCCACGCGCAAGACGCGGTGATAGCCGCGCGCGGTCAGCCCCATCGCCTCGCACGCCCGCAACAGCAGCGCCCGCCCCGGTTCGTCGGGGCTGGCGAATTGATCAAAGGCTTCGCCGCTGAGATGCGCATTCAGCGCGCCGCGGTCGTTCTGGATGGCGCGGGCGGCGGCGACGCGCGCCGCAGCCTCAGCTGTGCCTTCCGGGGCAGGGGGCAAAGCCAGGTCCGCAGGCGTGACAGGGGGAATGTCGATTTGCAGGTCAATCCGGTCCATCATCGGACCGGAGACGCGCGCCTGATAGCTCTGGGCGCATTTGGGGCCGCGCGCGCAGGCTTGTCCGTTCTCGCCGGCCCAGCCGCAGCGGCAGGGATTCATTGCGGCGATCAGCTGGAACCGCGCGGGATAGGTAATGCGGGCATTGGCGCGCGCCACGGCGATTTCGCCTGTTTCAAGCGGTTGGCGCAGACTGTCGAGCACCTGGGGATGAAATTCGGGCAATTCATCTAGAAACAGAACCCCGTGATGCGCCAGGGACGCCTCCCCGGGGCGAATGCGCGTGCCGCCGCCCACCATCGCCGCCATGGAGGCGGAATGATGCGGGGCGCGAAACGGACGATTGCGCGACAGACGTCCGCGCTCCAGCAGGCCCGCCACCGATTGCACCATCGACACCTCCAGCAGTTCTGACGAGGTGAGGGGCGGCAACAGGCCCGGTGCGCGCGAGGCCAGCATGGATTTGCCGGCGCCGGGGGGGCCGACCATAAGCAGATTATGTCCGCCGGCGGCGGCGACCTCGAGCGCGCGTTTGGCGGTTTCCTGTCCGCGCACATCGCGCAGGTCCCGGCACGGATCCGCTTCAATGAGGTCACCCGGTGCGGGTCGGGACAGCACCTGTCCGCCCTTGAAATGATTGACCAGCTGGATGAGCGAGGCCGGCGCCAGAATGGGCAGCTCGCCGCCCGCCCAGGCGGCTTCCGGCCCGCAGCTTTCCGGGCAGATGAAGCCCAGATCCTTTTCCTGCGCCAGCATGGCGGCGGGCAGGGCGCCCGGCGAGGGCGATAATCCGCCATCCAGCCCCAGCTCGCCCATCACTAGATGCTCGGCCAGCATATCCACCGGCAAGACGCCCATGGCGGCCATCAGGCCCAGCGCGATAGGCAGATCGTAATGAGCGCCCTCCTTGGGGCGGTCAGCGGGCGCGAGATTGACGATCAGGCGCTTGGAAGGGAGTGACAGCCCGACGGCGGCGAAGGCGGCGCGAACCCGTTCACGGCTTTCCGCCACCGCCTTGTCCGCCAGCCCCACAATCATGAAGTTGGGCATGCCGCCGGCGATCTGGACCTGAACATCCACCAGTCGCGCCTGTGCGCCATCGAAAGCGGCGGAGTATGTGCGGATGCCCATGGCGCCCTCATTCAATGAACTCGATCAATCAAACAACACGGTTAACGCGAGTTATCCACATTGTTCGGAACAGATATGTTCAAAACAGGAACATTTATAGAATAAATGACGTTCACCGGTCAACCTGACGGGGATATTTTCTCGATAAAACGCGTTTCAGGGTATATCTGCTACCCAAAAGTTAAACGGTCTCAAGGCGGCTAAGCGTCGGGTTCGCCGGATAAATCACACGCTTGAGCCTGCTGCGCGCCGCGCGCGGGCAGGTCCGGCGCCACATCAGGGGCCCGGGTCAGCACCACCACGCGTTCGACGCCATCCACCAGGGCGGCGTGAGCGGCGGCGCGTTCGCTTTCCTGCGAGCTGCGGGCGAAGCCGAGCAGATAGACAACGCCGGAATGAGTCTCGATATTGAAATTGAGGCTGCGGATGGCGCTGTCGGCGGCCAGGCGCGAGCGCACTTGCTGGGTGATCCAGCCGTCGCGAGTGGCGTTTGCGATGCCGCGCCGCCCGCCCAGTTCGATCCGGTTGGAGACCGAGCGGACGCTTTGCACGGACCAGGCGAGGCATTCGGCGTAAACCCGGTCTTGCGCACGCGGCGCATGACCGGTGAGCAGCGCCACGCCTTCAGTGATCTCCACATCCACGCCATTGAGCGCATAGCCCTCGGCGCGCAGCATGGCGGACTTGAGCGAGACCGACGCGTTGAAGTCATCGACCTGACGCCCCACGGAACGCCCGGGCTGAAAGGCGGCGCAGTTCGTCAAGATCACACTCGCCAGAACAAGAAGGACAATTCGGATCAAGCTCATGGGACGGATCAAGCTCATGGGATATGTCTTTCTGTGTGAAACGCAGGCGATCAATTTAGGCGCGACGCGTGAGCATTGGGTTAACCAGGCGTTACTGCTTCTGCTGCCGCACAGCTCAGATCAGTCCGGCCATATCATCAGTCTCGATCATGAAGGCGCCTTTTATATGACGGGGCCAGCCCCACTCAGGCCAGGCAATGACGTCAAAGCGAGGCTGTAACGCAGCCAGAGCGCCATGACGGCTGCGCCACAGGCTGGCGGCGCGCAATAATCGGCGTTTTTGATAGGGGGTGACCGCGATCAGGGCCGCGTCGAGACTGGCGCGATGCTTGACTTCGATAAAGGCCAGAACCTGTCCGCGCCGCGCCACCAGATCGAGCTCTCCGGCTGCGGTTCGGGCCCGTTGATCGAGAATGCGCCAGCCTCTGAGCTGCAGCCAGAGCGCGCTCAAGGTTTCGCTGCGACGCCCACGGCGTTCCGCCTTCCGCCGGGCCTGTGTCATCAGCGCGTGACCCGCTGTGCGCATGCTTGCCCCTGACGCAGCCGGGGGTTAGCTTCAGCGCGGACAAGGGCGGCGTCGAAATGCGCCGATCGGGGGGAAGAGGTGGCCGTCATGGTTGAAAACAGTACACCTGCAGCGGGCAAGACGCGAGTCGCCGCCGCGCTTGGGGCGCTCGGCGCTGCGCTCGTGCTCAGCGCCTGCACGGCCACAACCCCCAGTACTCCGATCCAGACTGCGCCAGACCGCCCTGTTGTCGGCGCGCCGCCAGCGCCCGCAACGCTGCCGGTTGAACTGGCGGATCGCGGTTACACCCCCGCCTTTCTGGAGGGCGAACCTGATCTTGTGCGGGTGGCGCTGCTTTTGCCGTTCAGCGCATCATCGTCCGCGGCGCGAAACGAAGCGGCGCAATTGTTGCGCGCTGCAGAGCTGGCGGTGTTTGAGCGCGGCGGATCCAATCTCGTCTTGCTGCCCAAGGATACGGCCGGTGACCCCGGCACGGCCCGCACCGCCGCTGAAGCCGCTATTTCAGACGGCGCCGATCTGATCATTGGCCCGCTGTTCCAAGACGCGGTCGCCGCCGCGGGCCGGATTGCACGCAGCGCAGACGTGCCGATGCTCAGCCTGTCTTCTTCCAGCGCTGTGGCGGGCGATGGCGTCTATCAGCTGAGCTTTCCGCCAGATGAAGAAGTCCGCCGGGTGACCGAATATGTGGGCGCGCTGGGGGCAACCCGTTTCGCGTTCATCGGCCCGGCCTCGGCCTATGGCCAAGTGACCCAGGCCGCTTTCGCGGACACGATTGAAGATCTTCTTGGCGAGTTTCCGCTGCCTGAAACGGTGATGCTGGAAGAGCCGGTGTCTGACGAAGAAGACGCGGAAACGATCCTGGTCGAGCGCACCTTTGACACCGGTCTGGTCGCCAGCCAGTTTTATGATGGCGGCGTATCGGCGATGACGGAAGCGGCGGCCCGCCTGGCCAGTGTGGGTGTTGAAGAGCTTGATCCCGCTCAGGCGGCGATGATGAGCGGGGCAAACTGGGCGCCGTCGCCGGGATCCGCCTTCCAGGTCGTCTTGTTGCCCGAAGGCGGTGATCAGCTGCGCATGCTGGCCCCGGTGCTTCTCTATCAGGATATTGATCCGCTTCTGGTGAAGTTTGTCGGCACGGGCCAATGGCTCGATGAGTCCCTGGCGCGCGAGCCGGCGTTATCCCATGGCTATTTCGCAGGTCCCGACCCTGAGGCGCGCAGCCGGTTTGAACAGGTGTTTGAAGAGTATTACGGCGCGACGCCATCGCGTCTGGCCGGGCTGGGGTATGACGCGGCGTCTCTGGCGGCCTTGCTGGCGGAGGGCGGCTATGGCGCAGATCGTCTGACAGGCCCCGATGGGTTTGTCGGCGTGGACGGACTGTTTCGCTTCCGCGAAGACGGCACGATCGAACGCGGCCTCGCCGTGTATACTGTGCGCGGCGGCGGTTTCCGGGTGCTCGATCCGGCGCCGGACCGCTTTGGCCCGCCAGACATGTCTGAGGATGACTTGTCCGATACGGACATGATGGACAAGCCTGTCTCCGAACCGGCCTTTTAGACGTCGAAATCCGGGATCAGCGCCTCGGCGACATGGTCGGCGAAGGCACGACCGGACTCTGTGAGGACAAGTCGTGATCCGATTTTCGTGATCAGCGACTGGGCGGTCATGCGTTCAAGCCCGTCTGGGTCAGGCGCCAGCCCGGTGCGCGCGAACAGGCGATCAAGGTCCAGTCCATCCTCGGTGAGCCGGATTCCCATCAGCAAGCGTTCCGTCAGCTCCGCCCCGGCGTCCAACCGCTCGCGCTCATGCGCGTCTCCCGCGGCGACCTCCTTCATATAGGCATCCGGGCGACGCTGGGCCGCCGCGCCTTCCCGCCCGCCCGTATCGAACCCGCCCGTGCGTGAATGTGCGCCCGGCCCGATGCCGATCCAGTCTTCGCCTTCCCAATAGAGCCGGTTATGCACTGACTGGTCGGCTCGCGTGCGAGCGTGGTTGGAGATTTCATAAGAGGGCAGGCCTGCCGCCGCGCACACAGATTGCGTCAGCGCATACATGTCCGCCGCGGCGTCGTCAGAGGGCGGGGTGAGCGCGCCACGCTTGAGTTTGCGCTCAAAGGCCGTGCCGGGCTCGATGGTCAGCTGATAAAGCGACATATGGCCAGTCCCGAAACCCAGCGCTGTCTCCAGCTCGGTGCGCCAGTCGTCGGGGCTCTGATGCTCCCGGGCATAAATGAGGTCAAGCGACACGCGCTTGAACTGGTTTTGCGCGCACTCAAGCGCCTGAAGCCCTGTGCGCGCGTCATGATCGCGGCCAAGACGTTTGAGGCTGGCGTCATCCAGCGCCTGCACCCCCAGCGACAGTCGTTCGACCCCGGCAGAGGCGATGCCGGCGAAACGTTCAAGCTCCATCGGATTGGCTTCCAGGCCAATCTCGCAGCCTGGCGCCAGTCCGAACAGGACGTCCGCGCGCTCCAGGATGGCGGCGATCGCCCTAGGCTCCATCAAAGACGGCGTCCCGCCGCCAAAATGCACGCTATGGATCGTGCGTGGCCCCAGCCTGTCACGCCAGTGCGCCAGATCAGCCAGCATGGCGGCCAGCAGCGCCTCAGGCTGCGCATGAGCGGCCTTGTAGACGTTGAAGTCGCAATACGGGCAGATGCGCGCGCAATAGGGCCAGTGAACATACAGGCCCAGGCGTGCGTTATCGGGGCTCATGCGCCGAAGATATCCTCAACAAGGAGACGGAACGCATGGGCGCGATGGCTCATGGCGTGTTTGATCGCCGGATCCATCTCCGCAAAGGTCAGCTCATGGCCGACAGGGATGAAAATCGGATCATAGCCAAAACCCTTGTCGCCGCGCGGCGGGAAAGTCAGACGCCCGCGCACCTCGCCTTCATAAACGCGGGTCTCGCCCTCAGGGTGCGCCAGCGCCAGCGCGCAGACAAAACGGGCGCTGTAGTCTGTGGCGTTGCGGGCTTCCAGCTCGGTGCGGACTTTTTCCATCGCCGCGCCAAAGTCGCGCGGCTCTCCCGCCCAGCGGGCGGAATAAATGCCTGGCGCGCCATCAAGCGCAGTCACTTCAAGCCCGGAATCATCGGCCAGAGACACGAGCCCGCAGGCCTCGGCGCCGGCCTTCGCTTTGAGAAGCGCATTGCCGGTGAAAGTTTTTTCAGTCTCTTCCGGCTCGGGCAAACCCAGCGAATCCGCCCCTTCCGCAGCCAGTCCATAGGGGGCGATCAGCTCGGCTATCTCTTTGATTTTGCCTTTGTTATGGCTAGCGATCGCCCATTTGGGAGCCGTCGAAAAAACGGTCATGGAAGCGTGTCCTTTCATCCGTACATATCGCCTTTCGAAAAATTCATATCGATTTTCGATATTTTTTTGTTGCGAAGCGATAGGGCGTGGTCTACATAGATACTCGTGGCGAGGGGGAAACACCCCGGACCACACCGAAGACCCCCGGCGATAAAGGATCGGAACGGCTTCGGAAACTGGTTGGTCGAACAAGAGACTTAGGAGAGTATGAGATGGTCAGGTCCAAAAACAATGCCGGTCACAGTGCAATCGCAATGGTGATCAATCTGGCTCTGGTGGCGGGCGTTTTCGCCGGTATGGCCGCTGCGGTCAGCTCGCTGGTCGGTTAATGAATGTCCGGATCGAAGGCCGGGTGAGACGAGACACACCGTTCCTCCCCTCGCGGAAGATGTCTCGCCGCCCGGTCGACGATCCAGATACTGAGCCTTTGGGGGATGTATGAAGACGCTGGGTCAGGGATCGCTGGCTTCATTGCTGAAGGTCCTTCTCGACATCGTCTATTATCTGCTTTGGGCGGTATTGGGGCTGGCGAGCCTCATTATCGTGCTCATCGTATTTGGCGGGGTGTCCCGCCTTTTGGGTTTTGGCTCTGATCTCCCGCTCAGCATCCGCCAGTTTCTGGCCATGGATGTTGTGCTGGCTTTGCCGCTCGCCATCGCGGCGCTGGCGGCGGTGACGTTCGTGGTGGACCGGTTGCGCCGGATTATGGCGACCTTGATCGCCGGAGATCCCTTCGTTGCCGAAAACTCCAATCATTTGCGTGCGATCGCCATCGGCATCGCTGTCTATCAGCTGCTGCATTACGGCGCGCATGGCGTTCTGTCGCTGATGATCACCTTGTTGGGGCGTCCCGTTGAAGGCGGCGCGCGCGTCGTTCCCGAATTCAGCCTGAATCTGGGCGCCTGGTTTGCTGTGCTAGCCATGCTGGTCCTGGCGGAAATTTTCCGCGAAGGCACGCGTATGCGCGAAGAACAGAAACTGACGATTTAGGGAGCGCGGATCACACACATGCCCATTCGCGTCACCCTTGACCGTATGCTTCTGGACCGCCGCATGTCGCTGACCGAGCTGTGTGATCGCGTCGGCATCACCATGGCCAATCTGTCGATCCTGAAAACCGGAAAGGCCAAGGCTGTGCGTTTCTCCACTTTGGAAGCCTTGTGCCGCGAGCTTGATTGCCAGCCCGCTGATCTTCTTGTGTTTGAAGATGAAGACGAGGAAGAAGAGGCGGACAGCGCTTAGCCGTCCGCCTGACCCCGGACCTTATTGACCGAGCGCTTTCAGCTGCGCTGCGCACAGATCGGTCACCCCCCGGCGCGCCAGCGCGAAGATCTGATCAAACTGGCTTTGGGTCATCGGCGTGTCTTCCGCTGTGGCTTGCACCTCGATGACGCCGCCCGTGGAGGTGAGGACGAAATTGGCGTCGGTTTCCGCGATCCGGTCTTCCTCATATTCAAGATCGAGCACGCAGTCGCCGTTTACAACGCCTGCGGAGACGGCGGCGATCTGGGCGATGACCGGATCGGTTTTCAGAACCCCTTCTTCCATCAAATACGCCACAGCTGCCTTGAGGGCGAGCCAGGCGCCGGTGATCGCTGCGGTGCGGGTGCCGCCGTCGGCCTGCAGCACATCGCAATCGACCACGATCTGACGTTCGCCGAGCGCCTTGAGATCGACCGCCGCGCGCAAGGACCGGCCAATCAGGCGCTGGATTTCCTGAGTGCGGCCAGAGGGTTTGCCCGACTGAACTTCGCGGCGATTACGCTGGTGGGTCGCGCGGGGCAGCATGGCGTATTCGCCCGTGACCCAGCCCTTGCCCTGGCCACGCAGCCAGGGCGGCACGTTTTCTTCCACTGACGCCGTGCACAATACTTTGGTGTTGCCGAAACTGATCAGGCAGGAGCCTTCGGCGTAAGGCGACCAGCCCATTTCAAAACTGAGCGGGCGCAAGGCGTCGGGTTGGCGGCCTTCAGGGCGCATGGGGCATCTCCGGATGTTCGTGTGTCTGTGGCTCTCGTGTTACCCGAGCAGGCGCGATGGCGCAAAGCGCTTTGCGCGCGATCTTGGTGATTGCGCCGGACGGGGAGCGATACTAACTCTGGAAGCGTGATGACTCATTCACCGTCTTCTTCCTCCGGCCTGATGGCGCTTGATGAGCGCTCGCGCTCGATCTTTCGCGATCTAGTGGAGACCTATCTGGACACCGGAGAGCCGGTGGGCTCGCGCACCCTGTCCAAGACCTCCGGGCTCAATCTGTCGCCCGCCTCGATCCGCAATACGCTGGCGGATCTGACCTCGGCGGGCTTGCTGGCCTCGCCGCATGTCTCTGCGGGCCGCATGCCCACACATGCCGGTTTGCGGCTGTTTGTGGATGGTTTGCTGCAAGTGGGAGATCTGGAGGCGGATGACCGCACAGCGATCGATACGCGAGTCTCTGCTGTGGGACGCCGTCCGGAAGATGTTCTGTCGGAAGTGTCAAACCTTCTTTCCGGCCTTGCGGGCGGCGCAGGCCTGGTGGCGAGTCCGGCCCAAGATGCGCCCTTGCGCCATGTGGAGTTCGTGAACCTTTCCCCCACAGAGGTGCTGGCGGTTCTGGTGACCGAAGACGGCAATGTTGAAAACCGGTTGATGCGCCCGCCGCCCGGTCTGCCGCCGGCGGCGCTGATCGAAGCGGGCAATTACCTCTCCGCTCGGCTCAGAGGCCGCACCCTCGCCGAGGCGCTGAGCGCGATCCGGGAGGAGATTTCCGCCAAACAGGCCCAGCTTGACGGGGCGGCGTCCGCGCTGGTGGAGGCCGGTCTCGCCGACTGGGCGGGGCCTGAGCAGCGCACCTTGATCGTGCGTGGCCAGTCCAAGCTGCTGGACAGCGTCGAGGCGGCGGAGGATCTGGAGCGCATCCGGCTGCTGTTTGACGATATCGAACGGCAGGAAGGACTGTTGTCGCTGCTGGACGAGGCGCGGCAAGCCCAGGGCGTGCGCCTGTTCATTGGATCCGAGAACCCGTTGTTTTCGCTGTCGGGATCGTCGGTGATCGTCGCGCCCTACAGAAATCGCGAGAACCAGATCATCGGCGCGATCGGCGTGATCGGCCCCACGCGTTTGAACTATGCCCGGGTCATCCCCATTGTTGATTACACCGCCCAAATGGTTGGCCGGCTTCTGGCCGGGCCGCGATAATCGCCGGTGCTGGTGAACCTTTGGGTTGACGATTGCCCCTCTAGCCTTGAATGACCGCACGTATGAGCAACGAAAACCAGACCCCCGAAACTGAAGACACTGAGCTGAACGCTGAGGCGGACGCTGCACACGCCGCCGAGGCTGAGCAAGAAGCGCCTGTGTCTGAAGAGCCCGATCCGGCTGAGGAAATCTCCAATCTCAAGGACCAGCTGCTGCGTGCGCTGGCGGAGATGGAGAACACCAAGAAGCGCGCCGAGCGCGAGGTGAAGGACACGCGCGCTTACGCTGTGACCGGCTTCGCCCGCGACATGCTGGATGTGGCCGACAATCTGTCGCGCGCTTTGCAGTCGATCAGCGACGAGTCCAAATCCGAAGCAGGTGAAGCGCTGAAAACGCTGCTGGAAGGCGTGGAGATGACCGAACGTCGTCTTCTGTCGTCTCTGGAGCGCCATGGCGTGAAGAAGGTGGAGCCCGCCCCCGGCGATGCGCTCGATCCCAATATGCACCAGGCCGCCGCCCAGATTCCCGCCGATCAGCCCAAGGGCGCGATCGCTCATGTGATGCAGCCCGGCTACAAGATCGGAGATCGCACGCTGCGCGCCGCCATGGTGGTGGTCAGCGCGGGTCCCGCCACCCCGCCTGCAGGGGGTGAGGCCGAAGGCGGCGTCGATGTCAGCGCCTGATTGCGAAACCTGATCTGAAATCAAAAAGGGCGGCTCGATGAGCCGCCCTTTTTCATATTGGGCTCTGGCTAGCGAGACGCCTCGTCCCTGAGGGTCTGGACGTTTTCTTCGGCCGCTTCTGCGGCGTCGCGGCCGCGTTCTTCAGCGGTGCTGACGGATTCTGTGACCACTTCAGACACGGCGTCGAGACCATAAGCCAGGCCGCAGCGCGCATGATAATCTTGAATATGGCCTGAAATCAGCGTCAGCGCGCCCGCCCCGTCGCTGGCGAGAATGCGCTGGCTAAGCTCGGTGCGCAGCTCGGTTCGGCGTGAGCGCACGGCGCTTTGCAGCGTCCGTGTCGACTGGCTTTCCAGAATGGTCTCTTCGAGCGTGCTTTGCGCGCCGGTGAAGAAGGTGGAAATGCCCGCCAGCAGGTTGGCGCTGCGTTGCGGCGCGGACAGACCCGCCGCCGTCGATGTTCCGAGCGCCACTAGGCTGAGCGAGGCGCGCGTGGTGTTGGCGGTGGTGGTGATGGAGGCGAAATACTCGTCACATTGCCGGTCGGATTCCGCGATCAGCAGCATGGCCGTGGTGCGGTCCAATCGATCATCGCGGGGGGCGCTGGCGCGGGCGGCCAGGACGGCTGACGCCTCCAGCGGTTCGCTGCCTATGTAGTTGATTTGAAGGCTGCGTGCGGTTTCAGCAGAGAGCGTCAAAGGTCGCCATTGCGGCGTCGTATCAACGGCGTTGCTCAGTGAGCTGCAGCCGGTCAGACAAGCCGCCGCAGCGAAACTGAAGAGTGTGCGGATCATGAACGCCCCCAGAGCCAGTTAAAGATCACACTTTAGCAACTCTGAGGAGAAAGTTAATAGAATATTACCCGCTAGAAAGCGTACCCTGTCTTGCGAAAAAGGGCGACCCGTCAGGCCGCCCTGTCTCGCATTCAGAGTGTTGCGAACCTAGCGGCGCGGCGCGCGGGTGCGCGGCTCGCCATTGGACCAGAATGTGTCGCCCGTACGATAGTCGGTGTAATAAGAGCGGCCCGAATACTGGTCGTAGATCAGCTCGGAATGATTGGGATTGTTGGGGTTGTGGCCACAGCCGCCCGGACGGGTGCAGCCATAGGCTGCGCCTGCGGCGGCGCCAACGCCTGCGCCGATCAGCGCGCCGGTTTCGGCGTTGCCCGAGCCTACATTATTGCCGATGATCGCGCCCGCGACCGCGCCGACGCCCGCGCCGACGCCTGCGCCGCGTACACCCTGATTGGTCGCACAGGCGGTCAGCGCCAGCGGCGCAGCGATCATGATTGCGATAAGACCTTTAGTCATGTCCCAAACTCCCTTCATAGCGCACAGTGCGCGCGTTCTCTGACAAAGAACGTTTTCAAAGCAGTTTTGTTTCATACCACGGCGGAAAAATGGCCAAGGCATGAAAGTTTCTAAAATGACTGGCGGACACGTCTCAGCGTGAGATTGATCCGTCCCGGCCGCCAGTCCGGCGGCAGCAGCGTGGAGCTGCCCGCATAAATCCGGTCAACGCCATGATGAAAGCGGCGGCTCTCCCCGCCGAGCACCACCACATCGCCGGAATTGAGCCGCATTGAGCGCGTCGGCCCCTTGCGGGTCGGCCCACCCAGACGAAACCGCGCTGCATCGCCCAAGGACACGGACACCACCGGCGCCGATTTCGCGTCTTCATCCGCATCTACATGAAGTCCCATGCGCGCATCGGGACCATACCAGTTCACCAGACAGGCCTGGGGCGGGTCGGGCCAGCCTGACACGGCGTCCCACAAGGCGATCAGTGTTTCGGGAATATCGGGCCAGGGCTCATCGGTGACCGGATGGCGGCTCTGATAGCGATAGCCGCCCTGCTTGTCGGTCATCCAGCCCAGTGGACCCAAATTGGTCATTTTCACGCTCAGGGGCTTGCCGGTGCGGGGCATGGTGGGCTGATACAGCGGCGATCTGGCGACGCGCTCAAGAATCTCTTGCGCCAGCGCGTGTTGTGCGCCTCGATCAAACCAGCCCGAATGAAGGCTGAACCCGTCTGATGTTCCGATCATGGCGCGATCACGTTCCACTCACGTCTCCGCCAGTCTGGTTCAGCTTTGCGGTCCGCCGGTTTAGGCTGGGACAGCTTTGTTGCGGGGGAAGACATGATACCGTCCTGGGTGCTGGATGTTCTGGGGGTGATGGCGCAGCTCTTCATCGTCCTGGTCGGAGCCGTCGTCGGTCTGATCGTACTGTTCTGGCTGATTGATTCCAATCAACGCGCTGACGCGGTGCGCCGCAATTATCCTGTCGTTGGCCGGTTCCGCGCACTCTTTATCCGGCTGGGCGAGTTTTTCCGCACCTATATGTTCGCGCTCGACCGAGAGGAATTGCCGTTTAACCGCGCAGAACGGGAGGCGGTGAACCGGATGAGCCAGGGACATGGCAATATCATCCCGTTCGGCTCGACCAAACTGCTGACGCCTGTGGGCACAGTGTTGTTCGTTAATTGTCCTTATCCGGTGCTGGAACAGGATGTGGCGCAAACCCAGCCCTGCGAGTTCGGCCCCTATGCGGACACGCCCTATCACGCGCCCTCCGTCTTCAATATTTCAGGCATGAGCTATGGCGCCTTGTCAAAACCCGCCATACGGGCGCTTTCCCTGGGTGCGGCGAAGGCCGGGATCTGGATGAATACCGGTGAAGGCGGGCTGAGTCCCATGCATCTGGAAGGCGGAGGCGACATCGTTTTCCAGATCGGAACGGCGAAATATGGCGTGCGCGATAAAGCGGGGGTGATGTCTGACGACAAGCTGCGCGAGATCGCCGCCCATGACGCCGTACGGATGTTTGAGGTCAAGCTCGCTCAGGGCGCCAAGCCGGGCAAGGGCGGCCTTTTGCCGGGCGAGAAGGTCAATCGCGAGATCGCGAAAATTCGCGGCATTGAACCGTTCCAGGATTCAGTCTCGCCCAACCGCCATCCGGAAATCTTCGACAATGGCTCGCTGCTCGATTTCATTGCCCATGTCCGCGGCGTCACCGGCAAACCGACGGGCATCAAGACCGTGATCGGAGCCTATGGGTGGCTGGAGGAGCTGTGCGATCTGATCTGGGAACGCGGGATTGAGAGCGCGCCTGACTTCATCACCATTGATTCTGGTGATGGCGGCACGGGCGCCGCGCCCATGCCGCTGATGGACAATGTGGGGCTGACGGTGCGTGAAGCGCTGCCATTGGTGTGTGACATCCTGATCCGCAAAGGGCTCAAGGATAGAATCCGCATTGTGGCGTCGGGCAAGATGATCACTCCGTCCGGAGTCGCCTGGGCCTTGGCGGTGGGGGCGGATGCGGTGGTGTCCGCCCGCGGTTTCATGTTCTCGATCGGCTGCATTCAGTCGCTCAAATGCGACAAGAATACCTGCCCGACCGGCGTGACCACGCACAAGAAATCGCTTCAGCGCGGACTACAGCCCAAGCAAAAATCGCTCAAGGCGGCCGAATACGCCAAGGCTGTGATCAAGGATGTGGAGATGATCGCGCATTCATGCGGCGTGCCCGAGCCCCGCGCGCTGAAACGCAAGCATGTGCGCGTGGTGGGCGCTGACGGGGCGACCCGGCCGCTGGACGAGATCATGCCCTATCCCGAGGTGGAGCCGAGACGCTAAGGCTGGCCGAAAGGGCGCATCCGATGATTATCCTGGTCCAGCTTGCGCATTCCCTGATCTACATGCTGGCGGTGCTGTGCATCATCGGCGTGTGGGTGTTTGCGCTCACGGGGCGGGCGCGCAAACTGTTGATCGTGACGCTGGGCGGGCCGATCCTGATCGGACTGGGCTTGCTCCTGAACAATGGCGAATGCGTCTTTCAAAGCTGGGCCCGCACTCTCACGGACACGCCGGAAGGCGTGTGGAGCCGGGACATTCTGTTCCTGCCCGAAGCGATCGCGCGCAATACGCCCTGGATCTTCACACCGGTCTTTCTCCTTGGCGCGGTGCTTGCGCTGCATCGGATAGGGCGACAGAACCGCCTGAATGCGTAAGCAGCCCTTGCACCCCCGCACCGGCCTTCCTAAATCGCCCCATGACACGCATGGCTTTTCACAAAGCCGTGACAGTGAAGACCATCAAAGCGGTCCAAGAGCAGTCGCTTGAGGACCAAGGTGTTGAAAATTTGAACGCGAGCAAATAGGGGGGCGGCTCCGGCGAGAGGGAAGCGCTTCGGGCTTCTCACCACCCCGCCCCGCCCCGCCGCTTAAACAGGAGAGACGCACGCGATGAGCAAAGTTATCGGGATTGACCTTGGGACCACCAACTCCTGCGTCGCCGTCATGGACGGTGATCAGGCCAAGGTGATCGAAAACGCCGAAGGCATGCGCACCACCCCCTCCGTGGTCGCCTTCACCGAGGATGGTGAGCGCCTGATCGGCCAGCCGGCCAAGCGTCAGGCCGTGACCAACCCGGATCACACCTTCTTCGCCATCAAGCGCCTGATCGGCCGGACCATGAGCGATCCGACCGTGAAGAAAGACGTGGACATGGTGCCATATGGCATTGTGGAAGGCCCCAATGGCGACGCCTGGGTTCAAGGCCGCGACAAGAAATACGCGCCGAGCGAAGTGTCCGCCTTCATCCTGCAAAAGATGAAGGAAACCGCCGAGAGCTATCTGGGCGCGACCGTCGAGAAGGCCGTCATCACCGTGCCGGCCTACTTCAACGACGCCCAGCGTCAGGCCACCAAGGACGCCGGCAAGATCGCCGGCCTCGAAGTGCTGCGCATCATCAACGAGCCGACGGCGGCGGCCCTCGCCTATGGCCTCGACAAGGGTGATAACCGCACCATCGTTGTTTACGACCTGGGCGGCGGCACTTTTGACGTGTCCGTGCTGGAAATCGGCGATGGCGTCTTTGAAGTGAAAGCCACCAATGGCGACACCTTCCTGGGTGGTGAAGACTTTGACATGCGCATCGTCTCCTACCTGGCGGACGAGTTCAAAAAAGAGACTTCCATCGACCTGCGTCAGGACAAGCTGGCCCTGCAGCGCCTGAAGGAAGAGGCTGAAAAAGCGAAAAAAGAGCTGTCTTCGGCCACCTCATATGAAGTGAACCTGCCCTTCATCACTGCTGACGCCTCCGGCCCGAAACACCTCAACATGAAGCTGTCCCGCGCCAAGCTGGAAAGCCTTGTGGAGGATCTGATCAAGCGCACCATCGAGCCGTGCAAGGCTGCGATGAAAGACGCTGGCGTCTCTTCTTCCGATATTGACGATGTGGTGCTGGTCGGCGGCATGACCCGCATGCCCAAGGTGCAAGAAGCGGTGAAGGGCTTCTTCGGTCGTGAGCCGCACAAGGGCGTGAACCCCGATGAAGTGGTCGCCATGGGCGCCGCGATCCAGGCGGGCGTGCTGCAGGGCGACGTCAAGGATGTGCTGCTTCTGGACGTGACCCCGCTCTCTCTGGGCATTGAGACCCTGGGTGGCGTGTTCACGCGCCTGATTGACCGCAACACCACGATCCCGACCAAGAAGTCCCAGACCTTCTCCACCGCGGATGACAATCAAACTGCGGTGACGATCCGGGTCTTCCAGGGCGAGCGGGAGATGGCGGCGGACAACAAGCTGCTGGGCCAGTTCGATCTGGTGGGCATCCCGCCGTCGCCGCGCGGCATGCCGCAGATCGAGGTCACCTTCGACATTGACGCCAACGGTCTGGTGAACGTGTCGGCGAAAGATCAGGCCACGGGCAAGGAACAGGCGATCCGCATCCAGGCCTCTGGCGGTCTGTCCGACAGCGACATCGACCAGATGGTGAAAGACGCCGAAGCCAATGCAGACGCGGACAAGAAGCGCCGTGAGCTGGTGGACGCGAAAAACAACGCTGAAGCGCTGATCCATCAGACCCAAAAACAGGTCGAAGAGTTCAGCGACAAAGTGTCTGCGGAAGACAAATCCGCGATTGAAGATGCGATCAAGGAACTGGAAGGCGTCAAGGACGGCGAAGATCCTGAAGCCATCCAGCAAAAGACGCAGGCTCTGATGCAAGCGGCCATGAAGCTGGGCGAAGCCATGTACGCGGCTCAGCAGGCTGATGGTGGCGAAGCCGCTGCGAAAGCGGATTCCGACGCTGAAGAAGGCGTGGTCGACGCGGAATTCACCGAGGTGAAGGACGACGACGACGACAAGAAGAGCGCCTAAGTCTGATCCAGACGCGGCGCGCGGCCCCGTCCCGCACCCGGGGCGGGGCCGCGTTGCTTCTGTCTAAACGTCAAACAAGCGGACCCTACGCATGAGCAAACGCGATTATTACGAGGTTCTGGGCGTCGCCAAGGACGCGGACGCGAAGGCGATCAAATCCGCCTATCGCAAGCTGGCGATGAAATATCATCCCGACCAGAACCCGGATGACGCCGAAGCCGAAGCCAAGTTCAAGGAAGTGGGTGAGGCGTATTCCGTCTTGTCTGAAGAGGACAAGCGCGCCGCCTATGACCGCATGGGCCATGCGGCTTTCCAGCAAGGCGGTGCAGGCGGCGGACATCCGTTCGGCGGCGGCGCCGGATCCGCGGATTTCGCTGATATTTTCGAACAGGTGTTTGGCGACGCCTTCGGCATGGGCGGCGGACGCCGCGGCGGCGGGCGTCGGTCCGGACCGGCTCGGGGCTCTGATCTGCGCTATGACATGCAGATCAGCCTGGAAGAAGCCTATCACGGTAAGGACGCCAATATCCGCGTGCCCACCACTGTGACATGCGAGCGCTGTGACGGCGATGGCGCGGAGCCGGGCACAGGCGTCACCACGTGTGAAACCTGCGGGGGCGCGGGCCGTATCCGCCGCACCCAGGGCTTTTTCACCATGGAGCAGACCTGTCCGACCTGTGGCGGGCGCGGCTCTTATGTTGAAACGCCCTGCCAGGAATGTGACGGGGCGGGCCGGGTGCGCAAGACCCGCGATCTGCGTGTTCAGATTCCGGCGGGCGTCGAAGACGGCATGCGCATTCGCCTGGCCGGTGAAGGCGAGGCGGGCGCACGCGGCGGACCCAAGGGCGATCTATACATCTTCGTTTCCGTTCAATCTCATGACTTGTTCGAGCGTGACGGCCCCAATCTGTACTGCCGCGCGCCGGTTTCCATGGTCACGGCGGCGCTGGGCGGGGAGATCGATGCGCCCACGATAGACGGCGGCAAGGTCAAGATCCGCATTCCCGAGGGCGCCCAGACCGGCGAGCGCATGCGCTTGCGCAACAAGGGCATGGTCAAGCTCAATGGCGGCGGCGCCCGCGGCGACATGTATGTGGAGCTGTTTGTCGAGACCCCGCGCAAGATGACCGAGCGGCAGAAGGAAATCCTGCGCGAGTTCTGCGAGATCTCCGGCGATGGCTGTAATCCGGAGAGCGACGGGTTTTTTAACAAGGTTCGGCGCTTCTGGGATGACCTCAACGGCGAAGATGAACACGGTCAGCGCCCCGAAACCTGATCGCTGCGTTTAAGGGGCGTTACGCTTTCTTCACGCAATCGCGCGATGACCAATCGTTAGGTTGTGAGGGGCGTCATGTCAGAATCCAGCATTCATATCGCAGTTACCGGCATTTCCGGCCGGTTGGGACGCGCCATCGCGACAGAAGTGATCCGCGCCAATGACCTGTCGTTGGTCGGCGGCATGGTCAGCTCTGACTCTCCCAATCTGGGCGCAGACCTGGGGGAGATGTGCGCCGCCGGGTTCATGGGGATCGAGGCTGTCGTCTCTCTGGAACAGGCGGCGGACCAGGCGGATGTCCTGATCGACGCGTCCTTGCCCAAAGTGACAAGCGCGATCGCGCCGCGACTGGCGTCCATGGGCCATCGCGCCTTGGTCACCGGTGTGACGGGACTGGATGACGAGCAGAAGGCGGCGCTGCATCAGGCCGCCGAAGTCATCCCCGTGCTGCAAGCGAGCAATTTCTCGCTTGGCGTGGCGCTGGTGGAACGCCTGCTCGCTCAGGCGGCCAAGGCGCTGACGGCGGAACATTTTGATATCGAGATCATTGAGGCGCACCACAAGCGCAAGGCGGATGCGCCGTCGGGGACGGCCCTGAGCCTGGGCGAAACAGCAGCCCGCGCGCGGGGCGTGGATCTCGATAGCGTCGCGCAATTCAACAGACCGCGCCATGACGGGCATCGTCCGATGGGCGCGATCGGGTTTTCGGCCATTCGCGGCGGCGGCGTGGTGGGAGAACACGAGGCGCGCTTCCTCTCGGCGTTCGAAGAGGTGAGCCTTTCCCACAAAGCCTATGACCGGTTTATCTTCGCTCAGGGCGCGCTGGAGGCGGCGCGCTGGATCAAGGGCAAGGCGCCGGGGCTGTATTCCATGCAGGACGTTTTGGGTGATTGATAAGACTGACACGCTGCGCGGGCCGTATCTGGAAGTCCGGCTGCACCAGATGTCGCCTTTCCCCCCGGTGCTGAACGGGGTGCTGGTCAGCCTCAGCCTGTATGGCCTTTATCTGTTGCTCTCAGTGCAGGTGGGGCAGCCGATCATCGAGCCAGCGGATCAGGGCGTGCGGTTTAATCCGGCGGCCTGGGCGGCGCTGGTCATCTGCCTGATTTTCGGTGTGGCGACGACCATGCCGGCGATCACTCAGGCGCAGTGGCGCGCCTCTTTGCCCCAGTTGCGTGCAGTTCTGGACGCGGATGGTCAAGACAAAGCCGAACAGATCGCCATTGGGCCGACACGGCAGCAGTCGCGGGCGTCTCTTATCGCCTTCGCGGTCGGGGCGATTGTCGGTTTGTTGGTCAATCTTTGGCTACTGAACCCGCCGAACCTGCCCTGGCGCGAATACTGGACGTCAATCGCGCCCTTCTTTGCGTTCATGAATACGGTCGTGTTCGGACTCGGGGCCCGAGGCGGTTATATGGTTCGCTATGAAGATCGTGAGATGAAACGCCTGGTGGAAAGCCACCTCCAGGTCGATCTTGCGCATCTGGAGCGTAATCAGGTGTTTGGTCGACTGGCCTTGCGCGGGGCGCTGGCCTGGCTGGTGATGACGGCGGTCATCTTGTTGTTCTTTGTGGAATCGACGCCCGCACTCATTTCGGCGACAGCGCTGGGGTTCGCCCTGCTCGCAGCGGGCTATGCGTTCGCAAGCACGATAGGTCCGGTTGTGGCCAAGACCGCTGGCGTGCGTGACGCGGCGCTCGGCAGGGTTCGTGAACGCATACAGGCGCACGCGCGCACTTTGATGAGCGAGACCTCTGATGAGGCCTTGGCTGTGTCAGAGTTGATCGCCTATGAGACCTGGCTGGAGAAGTTGCAGATCTGGCCGATCTCTGCCCCTGTGACGCGACGCCTGGCGCTGTACGGGTTCATCCCGGTGCTGGCCTGGTTCGGCTCAGCGGCGGCGGAGCTTGTGCTCAACCGCGTCTCCTGAATTCAGGCATGCCCGAACAGATCCGGTTGACGGGTCAGGGTCTCAAAATCCATACGCTGGGCGGGACGCCGCAGACGGGTCAGCGTGCGGCTGGGCGGCGGGGCGACCATGGGGGCGGGCGCTTTGAGCGTCAGGCCCAACGCGGCCGCCTTGGCGCGAATGGCGCTGTCAGGACGGCCCAGTTTCAAACTGATCAGACGCAGGCTGGCGCCCTGTCGCGCGAGGGCCTTGAGCAGTTTTACATCCTCGCCGCGCCAGCGCTTGCCGGCGTTGCGCGCATACCCTGCAGACTTGGTTGCATAGGCCATTGTTCCACTCCTTATGAAGTAGAACATAAGCGGAACATCGTGAAACGTCAAGAGGTCTGCAAAAAGGCCCGCCTTGCGAGCGGGCCTTTGAGCGCTGAGACCGTTACCAGCTTCCGGTGTTTTCCATGCTGGCCCAAGGCTCTGAGGCTTCCAGCGCCTCGCCTTGCTGCAACAACTCCACCGAAATGCCGTCCGGGCTTTTGACAAACGCCATCCGGCCGTCCCGCGGCGGGCGATGAATGACATAACCCATGGCAGCCAGGCGCGCGCACAGGGCGTAGATGTCTTTCACCTCATAAGCCAGATGACCGAAATTGCGGCCGCCTGAATAGGGCTCAGGGTCCCAGTTATAGGTCAGCTCGATCATCGGCGCGCCTTTGGGCAGAAGCTGGGAGTCTGCGTTCACGCCCGATTTGGCGATATCATCCGGGCTGGCCAGGAAGACGAGGGTGAAGCGACCGGCCTCGTTCTCACTGCGGCGCACTTCCTTGAGGCCCAGACCGTCGCAATAGAATTTGAGTGAGGCGTCAATATCGGTGACGCGCACCATCGAATGCAGAAAGTGCATGTGAGGCTCCTTTTGAGGGGCTTAGCTGTCGGTCTTAGCGTCGCCGTCGATCTTGATCTTGCGCGCCCATTTGGGTCGCGGACGCCATCCGGTGTCCTCAATCGGTTCGCCGCGCGCCCGCGCCAGGGCGTGATTGAACGGTTCCGGCGCTCGCACATGGTGCAGCCGTGCGATGAAGGCCGCCAGCGCCGCCCAGATGAACACGACGCCGAAGAACAGCGAGAACATGAAGACATAGCCTGTGCGTCCGCCCCAGTCCGGCGCCCCGTTGGTGCGCCAGATCACATCATAAAGCGCCGGCACCGCCAGTAGCGCGGCGGGGCTGACGATGATGGCGGCCGCAGCAGCGGCGGCGGCGTACAGCGTCCAGCGCGGCTGAAAACAGGAGACGAACAGGCGGACAAACTCGTTTTGGCTCACGCCGCGCACGCTGGCGGGCTTTTCCGCGGATCGCGTCTGGTATTCCTGCCTCGCTTCCTGGGTCAATCCACGTACGGCGACCGCCCAGCGAGTCAGGCTGGCGAGGATGAACAGGACGAAAACGCCCCCGAGAATGTATAGCGACAGATCAAACATGGGACGGGTTTTAACCTGTCGCGGCCTCATAGGCGAGCATTGCGCGCTTACGATCGAGACCCCAGTGATACCCCGTCAATCGACCGTCTGCGGCGAGCACGCGGTGACAGGGAATTAGCCAGCTGATCGGGTTCGCGCCCACGGCTGCGCCCGCAGCGCGTGCGGCTTTGTCGCGTCCGGTTGCGCGAGCGATATCGCCATAGCTGACAGTGCGGGCAGGCGGAATCGCCAGCAAGGCCCGCCAGACCTGTCGGCGGAAGGGCGCGCCATAGAGCGCCAGCGGCAGGCGCGTCTCTCCCGCAGCGGCGTCAAACACCCGGCCCGCCCAGTCTTGCGCCTGCGCATCATCGCGCTCATAGCGCGCCATCGGGAAACGCCGGGCGAGATCATCAAAGGCGTCCTCTTCTTCCCCACGATTGCAGAAAGCCAGCCCGGACAGTCCGCGCGGCGCGATCAGGAACACCGCGCGTCCAAAGGGCGAGGGCGCAAAGCCATATCTGAAATCGAGCCCGGACCCGCCGGATTTCACGTCGCCGGGGGTGGCGGCTTCCTCGGCAATGAAAATGTCATGCAAGCGCGATGGGCCTGACAGGCCGGTCTCAAGCGCTGCGTCCAGAACGCTCGCCCCGTCCACCAGCAATTTGCGGGCGCTGGCGTGGGTGAGGGCTTGCACGAGCTTTTTCGGGCTGGCGCCGGTCCAGCGGGTGAAGACACGCTGGAAATGATGCGGGGACAGGCCGGCGGCCCGGGCGGCGGCGGCGAGGTCGGGCTGGTCGCGCCAATGCTCAGACAGGTAATCGAGCGCTGCGGTCACGCGCTCGTAATCCGCTGCACGGGTCTGCAGGCTGTCGGGATCAGCAAGTAGAGGCAAATCAGTTGTCATGAGCGCACTGTGCAGCCCGCGTTCAGGCGCCGCCACCTGATTCTTGCGCCAGTTGCGGGCCGCGCGCCCGGCGTGCATTGTCCAGAGCGGTGCGAACTGCGTCCGCCAGGCTTTCGCGTTCCTTGGGCGACAGCCAGCTGCCGATGATCAGGCTTTTGCCCATGGCGCTCAGTCGCGCTTGCACATCCGGCTCGCCCTCACCTTCGACGCTGACCCGGGTCCAGGCGCTGGGCAGGATGAACTGGGTGAGGTGTCCGGTTGGATAGCGCCGGATAATACGAATTTCGCGGCGCGTGATCTTGATGGTCTCCAGTCGCCGACCGTCGCGATAAGACAGTTTGAAGCCTAACCAGATCAGGAAAACATCGAGACCGAAAAAGCCCAATACGGGCCAGGCGCCCATCAGCATGAAGCCGATGCCTGCAGAAAAGCTGATCACGCCCATAGCGATCATCAGGGCGATGAAGCCGGGATTGGGCAAGGAGCGGTTGGGCCGGACCTGCGCATCCATGAACAGTGTTTCGTCTTCAGCCAGCGGCGGGGCTGAAGGGTCTGCAGGCCAGGTCTCATAAATCCGGCGGCGTTCCATGTCCGGCAAAATAGGGCGCGGGGTCCGCCTTGGCCAGTTCAGGGCCGTGAGCGCCACACACTCAGGCGAAAACGGTGACCATTTGCCGCCCCTTGACCATGCAAGCGCCCTCCGTGTTCCAGATTGTCATGTCTTGGGTCGATAGCCCGCCGCGCACATGATCGGCGCGGCACTCCAGCAGCCACCAGCCATCAGCCGTCTCGGGCGCATCCGTCAGCAAATCCATCATCCAGGTCATCGAGGATAGCGGGGTGGGCGTGTCCAGCATGGGGGTCAATGCGGGCGGCAACACGTCGCCAATGCACATCAGGCTGAGCGGATGCGTGCGTGAGGCGCGGTCTTTATGACGCGCCCACATGCGCACCACCGCCTTGCCAGACTTCAGGAACGGTATGCCGCCGCCTGCCCAGATGAAGTCGAAATTGCGGGTGAAGCCTGGCGCGCCTTCGGGGAAGGTCAAACGTTCGCTGGCTTCGGTTGGCGCCGTTGCACGCGCGGGCATGGGCGCTGGGTCCAGCGACAATGCGGACTCGCGTTCGCCGCAAAATGTAAAGACGGTTTCAAGCCCGATCCCCGCCTGGCTGGTGAGCCGACTGCGCACCGAACATGCGGTGCGGCCCTCTCGCAGTTTTTCCGCCGTCACCTCGATTTCACCTTCGCTGGGGCCGACAAAGCTGATCTGCGCGCTGCGTAGCGGTCGCCCGCCCGCATGAGGCAGGGCGCCATGCAAACACAGCGCAGCGCTAAGCCCGCCATAGACCGTTCGTCCCTGTTTCCAGCTCTCGGGAACGTCCAGAGTGAACCCGGCCTCGGTCGGGCGAGCTTTGGTCATCATTTCAGCAAGGGACATGGGCGCAATCCTGTCGCAGTGAACGCTGTTCAATCGGGGCGGCATAAGACCGGGTTCCGCCAGGGCGTGCAAGCGAGGTGCTGATATCTGACGCGAATCTGAACGCTCCGGCCTTTCTCACGCCCAATTCAGGGTCTAGACAAAGGCTATGAACACAACCGCACTCCTCCTCTCCGCCGCGCTGAGCCTGTTCACGGGCGCTCAAGCGACCGAAGATTCTCTGGACGCTGCTGCTGAAGCGCAAACCCAGGCCCCTGCCGTTGCTGACGAGGCGTTGCCCGAACCGCAAGCGGTCGAGGCCGCGCCCGGCCAGATCAGCGCTCAGGCTGGCGCTGCGCGCGCTCAGGCCTGGCTGGAAGGGCTCGACACCTTGCGCGCCCGGTTTGACCAGATCGCCGCCGATAATTCTGAAACCTCCGGCGTGCTTGAAATCGATCGTCCCGGCCGCGCCCGGTTTGATTATGATGATCCCAATCCGGTTCTGGTCGTGGCGGACGGGTCAACCGTCGCTATCGCCGATTTCGCCCTTGAGACCATTGATCGCGCGCCCATTGGCGCCACCCCCTTGCGGTTTCTGCTTCAAGACGAGCTCGACCTGGCCGATGCAGGCGTGGTTCAGGACGCCGGCCGCTATGAGGGTCGGCTCTATGTGACGTTCGAAGATCCTGATGGTGAGGTTCAAGGCCGCCTGACCCTGGTGTTTGACGATGCAGACCCGGACGCCGCTCCAAACGCGATGATGCTGGCGGGCTGGTATACGGTGGACGCCATGGGCGGCATGACCGAAGTGCGCCTCAGCGAGATCGAAACCGGCATGCGGATCAGCCCACGCCGGTTCATCCTGGATGATGAAGACGTAATGGGCGGCGATGATCGCCGCCGCCGGGGCCGCTAGGCGTTAAAGCGCCCACCAGAACAGCAAGGCCGCCAGGCCCAGCCGGTAGATCACGAAGGGCAGGAAACCCAACCGGTCCACCACCCGCATCAGCACCGCGATAGACGCGAGCGCGGCGAAGAAGGACAAAGCGGCGACAATCAGCCCGTCGATCAGTGAATGGGCGGTGTCCGCCCCGCGCGCCAGCTCGATCACAGCCAGAAGGCCGAAGGCTGCGATCACCGGCACCGCCATCAACATGGAAAAGCGCGCCGCCTCGCTGCGCGTCATGCCCAGGGCGCGCGCTGCGGTCATGGTCACGCCCGACCGGCTGGAGCCTGGGATCAGGGCGAACATCTGCGCCAGCCCGATCAGCGCCGCGCCGCGCCAGCTCAGCGTTTCGGTGGTCACAGTCTGTTTGCCGAAATGGTCGGCCAGCCAGAGCGGCAGCGCTAAAATCAGCGTCGCCCAGGCGATCACCAGAGGCGAGCGCAACGCATCCGCCATGCCGGAGACATAAAGCCCGCCGCCCGCAATCAGCACCGGCGGGGTGGCGATCGCGATCAACAGCGCCAGCTTGCCCCCAGGCGTCATCCGTCCTTGCAACAACGCCAGCTTGCCGGTGACCACGTTTGCGACATCGGCGCGGAAATAGACAAGGACCGCGAACAACGTTCCCAGATGCGCCATCACATCGATCAGCGGCCCCTGATCGGCGTCTCCCAGTATTTGAGGCGCGAGAATGAGATGGGCGGAGGATGAAATGGGGAGAAATTCGGTGATCCCTTGGACGATCGCCAGAATAATGAGATGTAGAAGACCCATGGTGCGTCGCTCCCCCGCGATTGACGCGACGCAGAGTGCGCGTGATTGAACAGATCGCCAAGAGCCAATCCCTCTTGGAAAACAGATAAGGACAGACCGCCATGGCGCATGACGCGCTGGATGCAGGCCCGGGCAAAATGGCGCCCGCCGAGGCGCAGAAGATCACCGGTCAGGTGACCCGCCTGTCGGTCATGGTGGCGGCGACGCTGGTGATCGCCAAGCTGGCCGCCTGGATCGCGTCCGGCTCTGTGGCGATGTTGGCGTCCCTGGCGGATTCCGGGCTTGATCTGGTGGCGTCCCTGACAACGTTTTTCGCCGTGCGCTATGCCGCGAGCCCAGCGGACAACGAACATCGCTATGGTCATGGCAAGGCGGAGGCGCTCGCCAGCCTGCTCCAGGCCCTGCTGGTGGCGCTGTCAGCCAGTTATCTGATCTACGAATCCTGGAACCGTTTCCGGGATCCGCAACCGATTGAGGCGGGGCCCTTGGCGCTGGCGGTGATGGGGCTGTCCATCGTGCTCACTCTGGGTCTGGTGTACATGCAGACCCGCGCTGTGAAGCAGACCGGTTCGCTGGCCGTGTCGGGTGATCGGGCGCACTATTTCGCGGATCTGGGCTCGAACATGGTGGTCATCGGCGGCCTGGTCCTGGCGTTGGCGGGCTGGGAGCGGGCGGATCCCATAATGGGCTTCATCGTCGTGCTCTGGCTGTTCTGGACAGCGTTCGAGGTGGGGCGCGATGCGATCGGGTCCCTCATGGATCATGAACTGCCCCATGAAGAGCGTGAACAGATCATGGCGCTCGCCGCCGACGATGTGCGCGTTCTGGGGGTTCATAACCTGCGCACGCGTGCGTCAGGTCCCTTCATCCATATCCAGATGCATATGGAGCTCGATCCGGACCTCACCCTCACCCAGGCCCACGCCATTCTGGTGGCGGCGGAGGCGCGGGTGATGGGCGCTTACCCTGCGGCGGATGTGCTCATTCATCCAGATCCCAAAGGCCGCGCCGCGCCACATGGCAATGCGTATTTCGACGATGAGGGTCAGGCGAGTGCAGGTCCAGCCGATGAACCGGCTTAAGCCGTATCGCGATCCGCGTTAGGGTGTCGTCATGCGTATTTTGCACCATTGGCCCCTCGATCCCTGGTCCCGACAGGTCCGCCTCGCTCTGGCGGAGAAAAAGCTCGATTTCGAGACCGAGTACCAACGGTTCTGGGACGCGCCTGACGACCTGCTGGCGCTCAATCCCACAGGCCTGCCGCCGGTCCTGGTCGAAGAGACTGAAAAGGGCCGCACCGCCCTGTGTGAGAGCCGAGCGATCCTGGAATATCTTGAAGAAACCCATCCCGAGCCTGCCTTGTTGCCGGGCGGTCCTGCGGACCGCGCCGAGGCGCGGCGTCTCGCAGCCTGGTTTGACGTGAAGTTCTCCGCCGAGGTGAACGCCTATCTGCTGCATGAAAAGCTCGAAAAGCGCGTGCAGTCTCTGGGCGCGCCGGATATGGAAGCGATCCGCATCGGGCGGGACGCCCTGCGCTGGCACCTCGATTATATGTGCGGGCTCCTCGACCAGCGCGACGGTCTGGCCGGGCCGCGCTACACCTTGGCCGATCTCGTCGCGGCCGCGCATCTGTCGTGCGTCGATTATCTCGGGGATGTGCCGTGGGATGATTTTCCTGCCGCCAAGGCCTGGTATCAGCGCATCAAATGCCGCCCCGCCTTTCGCGCCATCCTTGCGGATCGCCTGCCCGGCTGTCCGCCCGTGGACGGCTATCAGGATCTGGATTTCTGAGCATGTCAGCGCCTGAAGAGAAGGCCGAGCGGGTCAAGGCGCTGGCGCTGGAGGCCGGCTTTTCCGTGGTGCGCGTCACCCGCGCCGATGACCCCTGGGAGGCGGGCGCGCGCTTGCGCGAGTTCGTTGAAGCGGGCCGTCATGGCGAGATGGCGTGGATGGAAGACACGCTGGAGCGACGCAGCCACCCCACGGCCATGTGGCCGGACGCGAAATCGGCGGTTGTTGTGGGGCTCGATTACGGACCCGAGCGCGACCCGCTGGAGATCCTTGAGCGCCCGGATGAAGCCGCGATCAGCGTCTATGCCCAGAACAAGGATTATCACGACATCCTGAAAAAGCGCCTCAAGCGCTTCGCCGGCGCGTTTCATCATGAAACCGGCGCGGAGGTGAAGGTGTTTGTGGACACCGCGCCTTTGATGGAAAAACCGCTGGCGCACAAATCCGGGCTTGGCTGGCAGGGCAAGCACACCAATCTCGTCAGCCGCAGCCATGGCAGCTGGCTGTTTTTAGGCGTGATGCTAACCGCCGCCGAGCTGACGCCAGATGCGCCGGAAACCGATCATTGCGGCTCGTGCCGGGCCTGTCTTGATATCTGCCCGACCAACGCGTTTCCCGCGCCTTATCAGATCGATGCGCGGCGCTGCATCTCCTATCTGACGATCGAGCATAAAGACCCGATACCGGTTGAGTTTCGCGCCGCGATGGGCAACCGGATCTATGGCTGTGATGATTGTCTGGCGGTCTGTCCGTGGAACAAGTTCGCGCAAGCCAGTTCAGAAGCTGCGTTTCACCCGCGCGAGGCGTTGACCGGGCCGAAGCTCGCAGAGCTGGTTCAGCTTGATGATCCCGGGTTTCGGGCGTTCTTCAAAGGGTCGCCAATCAAAAGGATCGGTCGGGATCGCTTCGTGCGCAATGTCTTGATCGCCCTTGGCAATTCTGGCGAGCCAGCGCTGGCCGAGCGGGCCGCTGACTTGCTCGATGATCCGTCAGAGCTGGTGCGCGGCGCTGCGATCTGGGCGCTGGGGCGATTGGACGCCAAGCGCTTCGCCGCCGAGAAAGCGCGGCGCCGCGCTATGGAGCCAGATCCGGATGTCGCCGCGGAATGGGCGCAGGTCTAGGCTTCCCCAATGCGCGGCGGGCCGCCCTTGTCCGCTTCACTGGGCCCAAAGGCGCGGTTGAGAAGCTGGGTTGAATCCTGGGCCAGTTCGATCGCTTCCGTGAGGTGCTCAAGCACTTTGACGTTATTCGCCAGCACATGCAGGGCTTCGGGGCGTTCATCGCTGGAGATCTTGGTGCAGCGAATGAGAACGTCCGCCCGCAGCTCCATCAGGATGTCTTCCAGCTTTCGGCCGGTCGGGTTTTCGTGCGACACCAGATAGCGCGTCATGTCCGCCTCCGTGAATTGCAATCAGGTGGCGAAGTTTATGCCCTAACCCCCTCATTTTTCGTAAACGCAGGGTCTGGCCCTTGAAGCGCGGACCGATTGCGGCCAGCTTCCCTCTCAACAGCTCAGGAGGACACCATGGCGGACAAGATCGGCGCAGACGCTTTTCTCACACAGTTTGACGGCTGGACGGCGGTGGACGACCGCGACGCCGTGCGCAAAGTCTTCAAGTTTTCTGATTTCAAAAGTGCTTTCGCCTTGATGACCCAGGTCGCGATGAAGGCCGAGCAGATGGACCACCATCCAGAATGGTTCAATGTCTACAACACTGTGGATGTGACGCTGTCTACGCATGACGCCGAGGGCGTCACCGAACTGGATGTGGAGCTGGCGCGCTTTATTGAAGCGCGCGCTGCGATCCTGAACGCCTGAGACTGTCGCTCAGGCCCTCAATTGGCGTGAATGATCACGGTGTCGAGCACGACCGTCGCCTGTCCCGGCCCGATCAGGCGGTCGGTTTCCGCTTGCAGCAGGCGGGCGATGGCGTCTGCGTCGGGAATATCGCCCCAGCGATACATGCGGCCTGAATATAGCAGCATGGCCTGGGAATATGCGTCGCGGAGCCAGAGCTGGCGTTCGGCGATGGTCTGACGCGTCCGGCTGTGCGGGGCATCAAGCGCCAGACCCACTTGCAGCAGACCCCGCATGCGATAATCGGCTTGCACCGAAGTCCGGATCGGCTCGATCCGGACATAGCTGCGCGCATGGCTGAGCGAACGTCCTAGCGATTCTTCGGGCGCCGCCTCCGGTGCAGGCGTTGCAGGCGCGGCGCCCAGCGCTTGGGCGGGCGCAGCGCATAACAGGGCGCACACGGCGAGCAAACGCAGAATTTGATCCAGACGTTTCATACCCTCGTAATGACACATCGAGGTAAAGAAACAGTATGGTTGTATAAACCGGCGTGGCATGCTGCGAAGTTGTGCGTGCTTACGCCCTGAGGGGAATGGAATGAAAAACGGTATCTCATCCGCATTGGTTCTGGGCGCATTGGCCCTGATTGGAACGAGCGCAGCTCAGGCTCAGATCGCCGAGGGCTCACAAGCCAGCCCCGTGCCGACCAATTACATCGCCGCCGGTGCGGCGATGCTGCCCGATTACGCCGGCTCTGACGAGTATCGCGTCATACCCTTTGGTGCGGCGCGGTTTGAGCTGGGCGGGATTTCCTTCCGAACCCAGGGGCCGGGCTTGGCCGCCTCTCTTTACGAGACCGGGCCTTGGGCATTTGGCGCCTATGTGCGCTGGTCGGGCGGCCGCGACGATGTGGAAGACGAGATTGTCGACCGCATGCGCGACGTGGACTCCTCCCTGATTGCGGGCGGGTATGCGCGCTTGACGGTCGCTGAAGGCGTTCTGACCGAGCGTGACCGGTTCGGCCTCGGCGTTGATCTGGGCGCGGATGCGCTGGGTAATTTTGACGGCCTCGCCTGGAGCGCTTCCGCCGATTACGGCGTCATGGTCTCGCGCGGCGTGTTCGCAGCCTTGTCTCTGTCCGCCAGCGGATTCTCCGATGATTACGCCGACACCCTGTTCTCTGTGGATGCTGTGGACGCGGCTGCGACCGGCCTGGCGTTGTACACGGCCGAGGGCGGCGTCCGGGATGTGGGCCTGACCGCAATTGTGGACGTTTCTGTGTCCCGCAACTGGTCTGTGACAGGCGTGGCTGGCTATTCGCGGCTACTGGGTGATTACGCCGACAGCCCCATTGTGACCGAGCGCGGCAGTGAAGATCAGGTCTTCCTGGGTCTGGCGCTGGGACGGCGGTTCTAGACACACGCCTCAGACAGTGTGAAACGCCCCCGCAGCCCTGTCTGCGGGGGCGTTTTCGTATGCAGATCTCATGGTCAGATTGAAAACATGGCGAAGTCGCGTTCAATCCCTTACACTGAGAAGGGTTTTGTGAGGTGGTCTTGAGGCCAGAATGATCAAGCTGATGGTCAACGGACGCACTGTCGAGCTTGAAGCAGGGGTGACCGTGCTTGAAGCGGCGCGCGCGGTTGGCGTTTCGATCCCGACGCTATGCAGCTATCCGGGGCTGCCTTCTCATGCGGTCTGCCGTATGTGCCTTGTGGAGATCAATGGCGATCCCAAGCCACAGCCAGCTTGCGTCACTTTGATCAGAGACGGGGACCAGGTCGAAACAGAAACGGACGCCCTGCGCGCGTTTCGACAGACCAATGCCGAATGGCTGTTGGCGCGCCATCCCAATGACTGCCTGCAGTGCGAGGTGAGCGGCGCCTGCCAGCTCCAACGCCTGGTGCGCGAGCATGAATGGGAGACACATTGGCCAGCATGCGCTGGCGGGGCGCCTGACGCGCATGATCCAGATCTGACCGACCATACCTCGCCGAGCATCTGGCGAGACCTGTCCAAATGCATTGAGTGCGGTCTGTGCGCAGAGGCGTGTGGCGAACCGGGGCAGCAACTGCAAGTGATCGGGTTCGCCGAGCGCGGTGAGGAACGCCGACCTGTCACCGTTTTTGATCAGACGTTGAAAGAGACCGATTGCATATCCTGTGGTCAGTGCACGCTTGTCTGCCCGGTCGGCGCGTTGATCGAGGCGCCGCACTGGCATGAGGTGCTCAGGCGGCTCGATTCCCGTCAGCAAATCTCTGTGGTTCAGGTCGCGCCGGCGACGCGGATCGCGATCAGTGAAGAGTTTGGCTTCAAGCCAGGGACGGTCAGCACCGGCCGACTGATCAACGCGTTGCGGCAATTGGGATTTGACTATGTCTTTGACACCAATTTCGCAGCGGATCTGACAATCATGGAAGAGGGGTCAGAGCTTCTGGCCCGGATACAGGCCCAGACCGATTTGCCATTGTTCACGTCGTGTTGTCCGGGCTGGGTGAACTGGGTGGAATTGCATCGGCCAGACCTGCTGCCGCATCTGAGCACGACAAAATCGCCGCAACAAATGCATGGCGCTTTGTCCAAGCGCAGCCGGTTCGCGCGTTCTTTAGGCCCCGAATACGCCGACGGCGCCAAAGAACCTTATGTGGTCAGCGTCATGCCCTGCACGGCCAAGAAAGATGAGGCGGCGCGCCCGGGCCAGTCTGGCGATGTGGACCATGTGCTGACCACGCGCGAGTTGGCGCGGATGATCCGCTCGCGCGGCATCGCTTTTGGCGCTCTGGAAGAGGATGGCGAGTTTGATAATCCGCTGGGCGAGAGTACGGGCGCAGCGCAAATTTTCGGCGCGTCGGGCGGCGTGATGGAGGCGATGGCGCGCACGGCGGCGCATCTTGTCGATCCTGAAGCGGCGCCCGCGATTGACTGGCGCCCGCTGCGCGGCGTGAATGAAGGCGTGAAAACCGCGCAGATTCCAGGCGTCGGCGCTGTCGCCGTGTGCAATGGCATCGCCGTCGCCCAGCGTCTGCTGCAAACCCAGAACTGGCGTGATCAGTATGTCGCCATAGAGGTCATGGCGTGCGTTGGCGGCTGCCTGGGCGGGGGCGGCGAGCCCAAGTCCATGGATCCGGACATCCTCAAAAAGCGCGCGCAGGCGGTCTATGCGGTGGATGGACAGGCGCCGCGGCGACGGTCTTTTGAGAATCCCGACGTTCAGGCGCTCTATGCTGAAGAGCTGGGGCGTCCCAATTCAGCCGCAGCCCATGCCCTGCTCCACACCCGATATGCCGAAAGACGCTCCAAACGGGCTGCGCTGATGCAGTTTCTCGACTGCGTTGACCGGCGCGACGGGCGTTCAGCGGCGGCTTTGTTTCATCCTGACGGGGTCTGGTCGACCGCGTCGCCTTACGGAGACATTCACGGCGCTGAACGCATTGAGGCGTTTATCAGCAGCCAATTGCCGCCGCGAAAATTTGGCCCCGAGTTCGCGCGGCACCAGATGGCGTCTCCCGCTGATGGCGATGATCTCACTGTCGTGACGCCTGACGGTCATCGCTGCCGGTTTGAACTCGAGCTCGCTAGGGCGCCGGGAAAAATCCGGTCTGCGACTTTGATCAAATCGCTGGTTCGGCGTGTAGATTGACGAGGCTTGGGAAGGAAATGGTGGAGCCGAGGGGAATCGAACCCCTGACCTCGTCATTGCGAACGACGCGCTCTCCCAACTGAGCTACGGCCCCGTTCCTGAGCGGATGTGAAGTAAGAATCCTGCCTGATCATGTCAAGGATTTCGAGAAACGTCGTGGATGATTGACGTTTGCGTAAACGGAACTTCGTTATAAAACATGCGCCATGGGTGAGGGGTCAGGGATTTCCGGTGAAGCTGTGCTTCACCAAGCCGGTATGGGAGATGGGGCGGTGCCGCTGATCTTCCAGATGATGACGCACGGGCTGGTGTTTAGCGCCTATGCTCTGATCGCCGGCACGCTGATCTGGCAAATTCGGCGGAACAAAAAACTGCTGCGCCTGAAAATGGTGCGCATTGTGATTGTCTTGGCGTGTGTGGCCTCGCTGGCGCATTTGGTGGGACTGGTGTCTGCCGGGATGCCGAATCCGCGCCTGGACGCTATCATCCGATTGGTCAGCGCGGCGTTCGGTCTCTGCGGCGCGCTTTTGCTTTGGTACTGGCTGCCGCAAATGCTGGCCATGGCGCAGGAGCGACGGCTGACGCCGGTCAATATGGTCAGCCGCACCGATTTTCAGGCTTTACAGGCGAAGCTGGACCGGACGCATGCGGGACTCCAGCGCTTCGCCACAGCTGCATCGCATGATCTGCGCGCCCCGCTGCGTCATATTTCAGTCTTCGCGGGCCTGATTGAGCGCGAGGAGGGCGACCGGCTTACGCCCGCCGGTCGTGACTATCTGGGGCGTCTGAATGCGTCTGTAACTCGGATGCAGAGCTTGACGGACGCTCTTGTGGAGTATGTGCGTGCGATCAGTGCGACGCATGCGCCCTCCCGGCTGGAGTTGCGCGACATTCTCGCTTCGGTTCGCAAGGATCTGGAGCTGGACATCGAAAGCCAGAAAGCGGTGATTGAAGTCGCGCCCATGCCATCTGTCTGGGGGGATGAGCCGCTTGTCTCGATGGTCATGCATAATCTGGTCGAGAATGCGTTGAAATTCTCCAAGGATCCGCCGGTTATCAGGCTTTATGCGCGGGACGCCAAAGACGGCTGGGTGGAGATCGTTATCGAGGATGAAGGTCCTGGCGTTGATCCGCGCCAAAGCGAAATGATTTTCGACGTCCTGTTCCGCATGTCCTCCGGTCCGGTAGAGGGCGTCGGGCTGGGGCTGGCGCTCTGCCAACAGATTGTCGAGGCGGCTGGCGGGCGAATTTGGCTTGATGCGGACTATGACTCCGGGGCGCGGTTTGTGTTCACGCTGCCCGCTGCGCCTTGAGGACGACCGAAGCCGCTTGTCAGCGCGGGCCGGTGAAGGCTAGACCAGCATTCAGTGAAGAGAGTTCTGAACGCGAGCGCTGATATCCATGGAACACATGTCTCTGGCGCAGGTCCTGGTTTACCTGTTCCTCCTGATCCCGCTGCAATTGCTGGTCTATGTCATCTTTGTCGGAGTGATCCTGAGCTGGCTCATCTCGTTTAACGTGGTCAACGCGCACAACCAGCTTGTCAGCACCATCTGGCGGCTGACGAGCACCCTTACAGAGCCGTTGCTGCGTCCCATCCGTAATTTTCTGCCGCCTCTGGGCGGTTTGGATCTGTCGCCGCTTGTGCTGCTGTTGTTGATCATGTTTGTGCGCAACTGGCTGATCCTTGGACAAATCTTCCCCCGCCTCGCCTAGCGGTCTGCCCGCTCGGGCGGAACAAGGCGGCGTACGCCAGTTCGTCAGGGTTCAGCCCAAAGCGTCGCGCGCCGGTTTGCAAGCGTGTGCGCGGGCGCCGATGGGCGGGCGCGTCTGATGAGACAAAGGCGCTGCTTGACGCCGTCACGGCCATGCTTCATGACCCCGCTCCATGACCGACATCATCACGTCCTCCGACGCGGCCGCCAAGCTGATTGACGGCAAGGCCGCCGCCGCCGCCGTTGACGCCGCCGCCGCTGAGGGTGCGCGCCAGCTTGAAGCCGCCTTGGGCCGACCGCCGTGTCTGGCTGTTGTTCTGGTGGGCGATGACCCCGCCAGCCAGGTCTATGTGCGCAACAAGGGCCGCCGCACCGAAGCCGCGGGCATGCGCTCGGTGGAGCACCGCCTGCCTGCCGACGTCAGTCAGGCCGACGTCGTCGCTCTGGTGCAGGCCCTGAATGCGGACGATGAGGTCGACGGGATTCTGGTTCAATTGCCCCTGCCGAAAGGCCTTGATGAAACCGAAGTCGTCCAGACCATCCGCCCGGACAAGGATGTGGACGGGCTGACGGCTCAAAGCGCCGGCGCCTTGGTGCTGGGCGCGCCCGGCATGCGGCCCTGCACGCCGTCAGGCAGCGTCTTCCTGGCCAAGCAGGCGCTCGGTGATTTGACGGGCAAATCCGTGGTGGTCATCGGGCGCTCGATCCTGGTGGGAAAACCGGCGGCGCTGTTGTTCCTGGCGGAAAACTGCACCGTCACTCTCGCCCATTCGCGCACGCAGGACCTGCCCGCAGTCTGCCGGCAGGCGGACATTGTCATCGCGGCGGTCGGACGTCCCAATCTGGTCAAGGGCGACTGGATCAAACCCGGCGCTTGCGTCATTGACGTCGGCATCAACCGCGTCGAGGGCGAGGCGGGTAAATCCCGCCTCGTGGGCGATGTGGATTTTGATCAGGCTATTAAAACCGCAGGTTTCATCACACCGGTGCCCGGGGGCGTGGGGCCGATGACGATCGCCATGCTGCTTGCAAACACGGTCGCTGCTGCCGCCAGGCGTGCGCATGTATCTGTGCCAGATAGCGTCAAAGATGTTTTGCCGGGTTAAAGTCTGCTTAAGCATGCATCCAGTAGTTTAGCGCCTAGCAGGAGAGAGTGATGCCGCAGCCCTTGTCGGTTCTTCATGTGGAAGATGACTTCGCAGACGCGATGCTGCTCCAGCATGTGCTGTGCGATGCGGGCGGCTACGACATGGAGCTTCAGGTCGTCCGGACACTGCGGGATGCGCGCTTCAAGCTGTCTCGCAATTCCTATGACCTGATCATCGCGGATTTGCGGCTGCCCGACTCCACGCGCCCCAATGAGACGGTCAGTTTGCTCGAGCAGCAGGCCAAGGGGACGCCGATTCTGGTGCTGAGCGGATCAGCAGGCGTGGACTCCCATGGCACCGGCGATCAGGTGAAATTCCTCGACAAGAATGATTTCCTGAACAGAGATCTCGACGAGAAAAGCCAGGAATTGCTGTTCTGGGTTAAAAGCACGGCGCAGGGACAAGACGAAGGTATTGATCTTGATGATTCATCAGGAACTTACGAGATCTGACCTGTAGGTGACTGGACGTAGAAGGCGCAGGGCCTATCTGCGGATCCATGACTGATTTAGCGACATTTCCAGACGGATTTCGCGCCCTGATCGTGGGTGCGTCCGGTGGCGTGGGGCGGGCTCTCACCACGCAGCTTGTGGCTCATCCAAGGTGTGCAACAGTGTTTGCAGCCAGCCGCACGGGCGTCGATATCGCGGGCGTCCGGCCCTTGTCGATGGACTATGACAATCCGAACTCTGTTGAAGATGCGGTCGGGGCGGCCGCTGAGGATGGTCCGCTTCATCTGGTGATCGTCGCCAGCGGGGTTTTGGTGGATGGCGCGGGGCGCGGGCCTGAAAAATCCTGGCGCCAGATTGATGCCGATCACATGATGGACGTGTTCAAAGTCAACACGCTCGGCCCGGCTCTGGTGGCGCGCAGCGCTCTGGACACGCTGGCGCGAGGCAACAAAGACGCTCCGGAGAAGGCTGTGTTCGCGGCTCTTTCAGCGCGCGTGGGCTCCATATCGGACAATCGCCTGGGGGGCTGGCACAGCTATCGCGCCTCCAAGGCGGCGTTGAACCAGATCCTGAAAACCTGCGCCATAGAGCTCGCGCGTAAACGCCCCCACGCCGCCTGCATCGGCTTGCATCCCGGTACGGTGGACACGTCCCTGTCAGAGCCTTTTCAGGGCAATGTGCCCGATGGAAAGCTATTCACGCCCGAATTCAGCGCTGCCCGTTTGCTGGAGGTCGTCGATCAGGTGACAGCGGATCAGAGCGGCTGCGTTTTTGACTGGGCGGCCGAGATTATCGACCCTTAAGCGCTTGAGCTTTTTGCCTGGAGCGGTTTTCCTTCCTGCCTGACGCATTCAGGGAGGACATTATGACACCACACATCGACCCCGCTCGCGAAGCGTTCGCGCTGTTCAAGGATTTGCCGCGCGACGAACCGATTCACATGCTCAACCTGTTGCGATTGCGTGAAAAAGCCGCTTATCCCGATGGGCGCGATGTGAGCGGGTTTGAGGCCTACAAGACCTATGGTCAGACCTCAGGCCCGATTTTCAAACGTGTGGGCGGTACGATTGTCTGGCGCGGCGCGCCGCAACTCACCTTGATCGGTCCGTCAGATGAGAGCTGGCACCTGTCATTTGTCGCCGCCTATCCCAATGCCGCTGCCTTTCTGGAGATGGTGACCGATCCCGTCTACCAAGGTGAGGCTGTGCCGCACCGACAAGCGGCTGTGCTCGACAGCCGTCTGGTGCGGCACCAACCGCTGGATCTGATCTCGGAATTCAGCTGAGACCGTCTTTGAGAAGACCCAGCTGCATCGCCATCCGCACCAGATGCGACAGGCTACGCGCCTGCATCTTCTCCACCACGCGCGCCCGGTGAATCTCCACCGTCCGGGCGCTGATGCCCAGCTTGTGCGCCACCACTTTGTTGGGGTGACCTGCGGCGACTTCGATCAGGACTTCGGATTCGCGCGGGGTGAGATGTTCAAATCGCTCGGCCAGGGACGCCAGCGCCTGGCTAGCTTCAGCTTTTTCCTGGCCCGCTTGCAGCGCCAGCTCGACGCTTTCAAAGAGGCGCTCTTCTTCGTACGGCTTTTCAATGAAGTCGAGAGCGCCAGCCTGCATGGCGCGTACAGCCATGGGCAAATCCCCATGCCCGGTGACAATGATCACGGGCAAGGTGGAATTGCGTGCGCTGAGTTCTTCTTGAACCTGCAGACCCGAGAGGCCCGGCATGCGCACATCCAGCACCGCGCAGCCCGCCCAGTCGGGCGCATAGTCGTTGAGGAAGGCTTCGCCGCTGTCGAAGGTCTTCACCTCATGACCGGCGGAGAGCAGAAGCGCCTCCAGGGATTCGCGGGCGGCGGCGTCATCATCAACCACGTACACGAAGGGGGTGATATCGGTCATGCTCGGTCTCCTGGCGTAATGACGGGCAGGCAGAAGCGAAAGACTGCACCGCCATCGGGGCGGTTCTCTGCATGGATTTCGCCGTCATGGTCTGAGATGATGGAATGGCAGATCGACAGACCCACGCCCATGCCATCGGATTTACTGGTGTTGAAGGGCTGAAACAGTTTCGCCTGCTGGGCGCGCGACAGGCCGGGGCCCTGGTCGGCGACCTCGACCCAGATCTGCTCATTGCTGCTCCAGCACGCCACATTGATGACGCCCTGCCCCTGTTCGCTCATGGCTTCGGCGGCGTTGCGGATCAGGTTGAGCAAGACTTGCTGAATATTGACCCGCTGCAGCAAGGTATGCGGCGCGTCCGGATCCAGCTCGCACGACAGGGACAATCCGGCGGCGGCGATCGCCGGCTCGATCAGGGGCAGCGTGTCATGGATCACATCATAGGGGCTGGCGAACTCGGTCTCTGACTCCCCCTTGTCGAGGAAGGTGCGCAAGGAGCGGATGATTTCACCGGCGCGGGACGCTTGTGAGATCGCCTTCTCGACCATTTGAAGGGTGCGGGATTCGCCGTCAAACTCGGTTTTTGAGAGGCGGCGCGCGGCGGCGAGATAGTTCATCACCGCTGACAAAGGCTGGTTCAGCTCATGCGCCATGGCCGAGGCCATCTCCCCCATGGCGCTGACGCGGGAGACATGGTGCAGTTCGCTTTGCAACGCCCGCGCGCGCGCTTCAATCTCGCGCCGGACGCTCAGATCGGTGGCCAGAACCAACAGCCCGGTCCGGTTGGCGTATCGGATGCGGCTGGCGGACAATCGCACGGGAATGCGGTCGCCATCGACTGTGACCGCGAACGGCGTTTCGGTTTCCGCCGCGCCCTCGCGCTGGACCTTGCGCCAGAAGGCCTCGATTTCACCGGGCGCGCCGACAAACAGGTCTTCGGCGCGCAACATGCGTAATTGCGCTTCGCTATAGCCGAACAGCTCACACGTTCGCTTGTTCTCATCGAGGACGAAGCAGGTCTCCGCATCGATCAGGAAGCCGGCGGCGTTTGAGCCGTCAAACATGGCGCGATAGCGCTGCTCGCTGTCGCGCAAGTCCTGCTCGGCGCGTTTGCGTTCTGTGATATCGCGAAACGACACCACCGCCCCCGCGATCCGGCCGTTATCCCAAATCGGCGTGCTGACATATTCCACCGGGAAGGGCGTGCCATCCTTGCGCCAGAACACATCGTCATAGATCCGGTGGATCTTGCCGTCGCGTGTGGCCTCGTGGATGGGGCATTCGCAACTGGGAAAGTGCCGGCCGTCAGCATGGGTATGGTGCACCAGCTCATGCAGGTTGCGGCCCAGCATCTCTTCTACCGAATAACCTGACATGCGCGCGGCTGCGGGATTCACGAACGTTGAGATCCCATGTTCGTCAATCCCGTAAATCCCGTCGCCAGACGCCATCAAGATCAGATCGCGCTGGCGGCGGAACACGTCAGCCGGATTGTCGTCCGAGGTTTGGTGTGTGTCAGACATGCGTATGTCATACCCCTCTGACGGTCTTTTTAGACCAGAAACTTCAAATCTGACGAGAAGGTTGGATACGCATAGGTCATGGTCGCCAGATCGGTCGCGGTCAAACCGGTCTTCATCGCGAGGGTGAACAGATGGATCACTTCTTCCGCGCCATGCCCGGCCAGATGCGCGCCCAGAATGTGTCCGGTTTGTGGGTCAATCAGCACCTTGGAGAACGCGATGGCCTCAGCATAGGTCTTGGCGGAGCGCCAGTCGCGCAAATCGTTGACTTTCACGACCGGATCATAGCCTGCCGCCCTGGCCGCAGCTTCATCCAGACCGACGCTGGCGATCGCGGGGACCGTGTAGACAGCTGACGGGATTGTTGAATAATCGGGTTTGGCGTTCGCACCCGTAATGGCGTTTTCGCCAGCAATCCGACCTTCATAACTGGCGACCGGGCTGAGCTGAGGCGAGGTCGCCAGCGCATCGCCCGCTACATAGACGCTGTCGTTTGAGACGCTGCGCAAATGGGCGTCCACCTCAATGCGGCCGCGATCCGCTTTGATATCGCCCGCTTTAAGATCCAGCGATTCAACCGCCGGGCGACGCCCGGCGCCATTGACCACCAGATCGGCGTTCAACACGACGGTTTCATCGCCGATGACGGTCTCAACCAGAAAGGCGTCATCGTCTTGATCAATGGACTGGACCGTAACGCCGGTATGGATCGTGACGCCCAGGCTGCGGGTGTAGTCCACCAGCGTCTCCACCATGTCCGGATCCAGACGCGGCAGAACCCGCGGCGCCGCTTCCAGGATTGTCACCCGTGCGCCAGCGCGGATCAGAACATGGGCGAATTCAAGTGCGATGACGCCGCCGCCAATGAAGATCACTTCATCCGGCAGGGTTTCCAGCGTCAGCAAGTCGTCACTGGTCACTGTATGCGACCAGCCCTTGATCGGCAGGACTGCAGGCTCGGATCCGGTGGCGATGACGATCTTGTCGGCCGTATAGGTTTCGCCCTCCACCTCAACAGCGTTTGGGCCGATGAAGGCCGCCTTGCCTGTGACAAGCGTCATGCCTCGATTGAGGATCGAGGATTTGAACATATCCGGCACGCCGTCCACAAATGTGCGCTCGCGCCGGATCAGGGCCGGCCAGTCGAGCTGGACCTCGCCCGTGGTGATGGCGTGCTCGCCCGCGCGGGCGATGACATCCAGACTGGCGGCGGCGGCGACCAGCACTTTCTTGGGGACGCAGCCGCGAATGGCGCAGGTGCCGCCTACGTCACGCGATTCAATCAAGGTGACGGATTTGCCTTCGCGATGTGCGATTCCGGCGGCGGCCATGCCGGCGTTTCCAGTGCCGAGAACCAGAAGGTCTGAGTGTTGGGTCATGGGTCAGTCTCGCAATGTGTGTGGGGTCAGGCCGAGCTGCGCACGCCGGCGCGACGCAGGGCTTTGACTTCAGACAGCAGGTCCAGAAGCCGGGTTTGCAAAATGTCGGTAGGGTCGAAGTTTCGGTCGGTGAAGCAGTGATAGCGCATCACGCTGCGCGCCAGAGCAAAGCCGGCGGCGGCGGACGCCAGCGTCAAAAGGCTGAACGGGGCGATGTTCACCCAGCCCCAGAACCGGATCAGGCCAGCACTCAACGCCAGTCCGGCGGCCAGGCTGAACAGGTTCAGGGCGGCCAGAGACAGGCCCGCCCAGTCCCGGTCACGCTGGATCACTTCCACATGGCGCCATTCAAACACCACGTCCTGTACACCTTCTATCACGTATTGATCGTCATCGCGGGCCAGGCGCTCCGCCGCGATGGAGGCGCGCATGTTTACCCGGCGAAACAGCCGATCAAGCCCGTTATGGGTTTCAAGCCAGACGGCGCCTTCGGACAGGGACAGTCCCAGCCCGCCCACGCATGTCGCGCTGAGCACCGCCGTGCGGGTCTCGACGCCCAAGGCGTACAGCGTGACCAGCACCAAGGCGTAGAGGGCCCCGGCCAGCGGCAGGGTCAGTCCATGCATCAGCATCCAGCGCCGGTAAGCGCGCTCGAATTCGGTGTCGGACGGGCGGGCGGGACGGGTCATGATCTACTCCCGGAAACGGGGGAGGCGGAGGCTAGAGCCGCCGCTCATCCTCCCTGATCGCAATATCGTTGACGCTGGATTCGCGACGGCGCATCAGTCCGTCCGTGTCGAACTCCCATTGTTCATTGCCGTGCGAGCGAAACCATTGGCCGGTCTCGGCCTGCTTCCACTCATAAAAGAACGCGACGGAGATACGATTACCGGTGAAGGCCCACAGCTCTTTCTTGAGCTTGTAATGCTGCTCGCGAGACCATTTCTCGCGCAAGAAAGCCTTGATGGCGTCGCGTCCCTTGAAGAACTGATCGCGATTGCGCCATTCGGAGTCTTCTGAATAGGCCAGCGCCACCCGTTCGGGATCGCGACTGTTCCAGGCGTCTTCGGCAAATTGTACTTTGGCCCGTGCGGTTTCTTCTGTGAACGGGGGGAGGAGTGGGGTGGCCATATGTTATCTGTTCTTGTGTGTTGAAGCCAAAATGAGGGCCCGGCGGCGATGGGGGACGACCGCCGGACCCTCTTAGGACCCGTCCCTCGTGGAGGGGCAGACATTCAGGACGGGGGTTGGGTTAGCGGCTGTAGGCCGCGGTGATGGCGGTCACCGTTTCATCGGTGTCGCCCACATGATTGGCGATCATCCGGAAATTGGTCATGGCGGCGGCGTATCCGTCATAACCGGGCACCTGGGCGGCGGCGGTGGCGTCGGTGACGACCAGCACTTCAAAGCCCTGCTCGATCAGCTCGCGCATATGGGATTCGGTGCACAGATTGGCCGACATGCCCGCCAGGATCACCCGGTCCACATTCTGTTTGCGCAATTGCAGGACCAGATCGTTGGTCTCCGGGCCATAGACCTTGTGGGGCGAGGTGACGACGGTGTGATCGTGTTCGATATGGTGACGGTACTCTTCCAGCCAGTCCGCGCCCGAGCCTTCAAAGCCTTCCAGATCAAGAGGGCCGGCGCGATCAAACATGCCGATGGAGTGCATCAGCGCTTCCAGAGCGCCTTCAAAACGCCATTCATGGTCATGCTCATAGTAATAGTGCGGCGACACGAAGACTGGCATGCCAACCTCGTGGGCGGTCTCAAACAGGCGCCCGATATTCTCCACCGTGCCGTTTTCCGTGACGTTCTGACCGACGACGCCCCAGGTGACGCCATCGGGGCTGAGAAAGTCATTTTGCGGGTCGGTGACAACCAGGGCGGTGACGCCACGCTCGATCTGCATGCCCGGATCGGGCAGCTGGGCCAGAGCCTGACCGGCGAATAGCGCGACGCTGGCGGCTGCGCCCGTCAGCACAGTGCGGGAGAGGGTTTTATAAACACGCATGGTCCGTATCCTTTATCTGCGAGCAAGGACGTCTCCGGGGGGAAGAGAATGCTTGCTCTGGGACAAGAGATACGCATGGGCGGGCCCGTCCATAATTCGGTTTAGTGCGTAAGGGGAAGTGCCTAGTCCTAGGCCCCAAACGCCAACATGGCGCCCGCCAGATCCGAATCGAAAACGCGATCTTTACCTCGTTTTGCTTAGCTGTCGCGAAAAGGGGAGAGACGCTTGAGCGGCCTGTTTGAAATCCTGATCGCCATAACCAGCCTCTCGGCGGGTGCGATCCTGTATTTGAATCTGCGCCACATGTCGCGCTTGCGGCGGGGCAGTCAGCTGATCGTCGGCGGATTGCTGGTGATTGGTATGTCGGCCCTGATCGATTCCTCAAATGGGTTCGTGCCGTATACGCCTGGTCAGCTCGAGCCGGTTCATGACTGGATCGAAGGGGTGTCTTACACCGGCGACATTCTGGGTTTGTTTCTGATCAGCGTCGGTTTTTTCCGATGGCTGCCGCTTCTGCGCCGCGTCGACAGTGAAGTGACAGCGCGCAAGGCGGCCGAGCAAAGCTTGCAGCGAACCCTTGATCGCTCGCGCGAGCTCAACCAGCTCAAACGCGAACTGGCTCAGGACCATCTCAATAAAGGGTGGGATTACAACCATATGACGCGTCAGGTGGTTCAGCGGCTCGCTACGGCTCTGGATGTGGATGAAGCGGGTTTGTGGCTGTTTTCAGAGGACCATAGCGCCTTGCGCCCGTATTGCGTCTGGAGCCCGAAAGAGGGTGAAATATTCAATGCGCCGAGATTGACCGAGCATAAGGCGCCCGCCGCCTTTCGGTTCGCCAGCCAGGGCGCCTATATCGATGCGGCCGACATTGTCGCCGCACACGAAGACGCCCGGACGTTGGGTCAGGCGCTGCACCAGGTTTCAGAGGGCGCCGTGCTCGCCGCCCCAATCTTGCAAGAACACAGCGTCAGCGGCGTTCTGAGCATATGCATGAAGGGCGAACGCCATGAGTGGACGCCTGAAGAACAAGCGCTGATCTATGCGCTCGCCAATTACATCGTCGTGGCGGAGCTGGTGCTCAACGCCCGCACTTTGGCGCAAAGCGCGCGCGATGCGCAAAGCGCCGCAGAGCGAGCCAGCGAGGCGAAAACCGAATTCGTCGCCAATGTCAGTCATGAATTGCGAACCCCATTGAATGGCATGCTGGGGCTGGTGCGGGTCTTGTCTGAAGCGGAGCTTGAGCCAGCGCTGCGCGACAAGGTCGAGCTCCTGAAAGTGACAGGCGACCAGCTGTTGCGTGTTCTCAACGATCTTTTGGATCTGTCACGCCTGGAAGCGGGCCGGTTCCAGCTCGAACCTGAGGCCACGGACCCGACGCGCCTGCTGAATGAAGTCAGCATGCTGTTCCGACCAAGCGCTGAGGAGAAGGGCCTCAGCCTGGACGAAGAGATCGTCGCACTGCCCGCCAGCGTGGAACTGGATCAGACGCGGTTTCGCCAGTGCGTATTCAACCTGTTGTCCAATGCAATCAAGTTCACGCAATCAGGCGGCGTCAGCTTGCACGCCCAGGCTCAAACTGTGTCGAAGGCTCAGTGTCGCATCACGGTCTCCGTCAAGGATACAGGACCCGGGATCAAACCTGATGAGATCGACAAACTGTTTAACCGGTTCGAGCAGATCGGCGGTGAAGCGGGGTCGCAAAAGAGCGCGGGCTCTGGGCTGGGTCTGGTGATCACGCGCGAGCTGGCGCGCCGGATGGGCGGTGATGTCACGATTGAGAGCCGGCCAGGCGAGGGGGCCTGCTTCACGCTGACTGTGATTGCTGGCGTGAGTACGGATGAAGCGGGCGCCGCGAGGGATGCCGACGCATCCCAGCCCGTCACGGCGACATTGGCAGGTGCGCGTGTCTTGCTGGTGGATGATAACGACATCAACCGCATGGTTGCACGGTTCATGGTGGAGCCGACGGGCGCGGACGTAATTGAAGCCGCTTCCGGCGCGCAAGCGCTCAGACTGTTTTCAGACGATCCTTTTGACCTGGTGCTGCTGGACGCCAGCATGCCGGTCATGTCCGGGGAAGAAACGCTCAAGCGTTTGCGCGCCATGAATAAGGCGGGGGCGCGCGTTCCTGTCATCGCGTTGACCGCCCATGCCGGACAGGGAGAGCGCCAACGCTTCCTCGCCATGGGCATGGATGACTATATCCCCAAACCCATTATCGAAGACGACTTGATCGCCGCTTGCGAACGCTGTCTGAAACGCGCCCACCCCGCGTGACCGTCGCCCTCAGGTTCGCAAGGCCAAAGGCCGCCCGCAGCTTCAGTGAGGATCGACAGAGCGGAGCGAGGGAGAACAGCGCCCGAACCTTCCGGTTCGCAAGGCCAAAGGCCGCCCGCAGCTTCAGCGAGGATCGACAGAGCGGAGCGAGGGAGAACAGCGCCCGAACCTTCCGGTTCGCAAGGCCAAAGGCCGCCCGCAGCTTCAGCGAGGATCGACTGAGCGGAGCGAGGGAGAACAGCGCCCGAACCTTCCGGTTCGCAAGGCCAAAGGCCGCCCGCAGCTTCAGCGAGGATCGACTGAGCGGATGCGAGGGAGAACAGGAAAGAAGTGGTGCCGCATAGGTGACTCGAACACCTGACCCCATCATTACGAATGATGTGCTCTACCAACTGAGCTAATGCGGCGCCGGAACCAGGCGAAAGCCTGCCTCAGAGGGCGCGGAAACTAGCCTTGAACGGCGATGGGGGCAAGCCGGTTTTGCCAGCTGCAATGAGTCTGGCTCAGCGTTTTCTGAACGCCTTGACTTGCTCGACGATCGGCGCGGCCAGAGCGTCGAAAAAGCTGCTCAGGTGATCGGCTGGCCGTGCCGCCGCTGCGTCATTGCGGATCAGGATGTCGGCGTAGGCCTTGTTGGGCGAGGTCCATTCATGATGCATGGGTCGCACCGTCCGCAAATACTGGTGCACGACCGAATGCGAGGTTCGGCCCCGCTCATTCACATCGCGCAGCAGTCGGCGGGCCAGGCGGATATCGTCCGGCGCCGAGACATAGACCTTGAGATCCAGACAGTCACGAACGGCGGCGTCACAGAACAAATGAATGCCTTCCACGATGATCACGTCCGCGGGCGCGATGGTGCGCGTATCGCTGCGGCGGCGATGGATGGTGAAATCGTAGATGGGCCCTTTGATGGTCTTGCCGGTTTTCAGAGTGGCAAGATGCTTGGCCAGCAGTGCATGGTCGCGCGCCTGCGGGTGGTCAAAGTTGAAGTCTGACGGGTCGAAATCGGGCTTGGAGCCGTGATCCGCGTAATAATCGTCTTCAGAGAGAACCAGAGCGCTAATCGGGTTGGCGGCGCGCGCCGTAGAGCGCGCGATTTCGGTCTTGCCCGAAGCCGAACCTCCGGTCACGCCAATGATGAGGCGCGGGCGAGCTGAAGCAGATGCGGTCATAAGCGCTGAGAAACCCTAGGTGTCACGGTCAGAGGCGCCGGGATCGTCCGGCGCGGGTCCGGGTACATAAAAGTTCGGACCGGCTTTGTCCTCTGTCTCACTGCGCTTGCTCGCATCGTTTACAGTGGCGCGCGCTGCGATCAGCATGGCTTCGGGCGCCGCGGCGGCGGCGATCTCATAGCGCTCATGGCGGGGGTGGATCAAAACCGCGTGTCGGCCCCAGCTGTCCACCATGCGTTTCCAGTCCGCATCGGTATAGAGAAACGCCTGGCCGTCTTCATTGATGTCGGACCAGTCTGCTTCCGCCGGTGCGTGGGAGGCGCGCGCCATCCAGCGTTGAGCTTCCGCGTCTTGATCCTCGAGCTTGGCGAGACGGGCGGCGAGGGCGCAAGCACGCGCGGAGACCGGCCCGGTCTCCAGAACCGGTTTCAGGGCGGTGTGCGCGGCTTCGCGATTGCCTTGGTCCAGCGCGGTTTCAAGCAGCAGTAACTGGCTCTCGCGATGATCAGGATTGAGCGCAGCCAGCTCTCGCAGGCGTTCGGCGCGTTTCGCCTTGGTGTCCGAGCGGCGCAGGCTGGCGAAGGCGCGCGCCAGCGCCGGGTGCGGTGCGTGCTCCCAGGCGGTTTCCAGAACATCTGCGGCGCGGCGATGGCGACGATGGGCGGCGAGCAACCGGCCCGCCAGCTCAGCGGCGGGCGCAAATCCCGGCGAGGCGGTCGCGGCGCGATCCGCGAGTTTGGCGGCCAGCTCGGCATCGGTCGCTTCGATCCGGCGCGCTTCGGCGGTCAGAAGCACGGCGCGCATGCGGGCGGCTTCGGCGCGATCAACATGGCCGCGACGCTCGCCTTCGCTCAGCGTGGTCTCCGCTTTGGCCCATTGGGCGGCGTTCACCTGGGCTTCAAACAAGGCGTCAAACGCCCAGCGGGCTTGTCCCGCCTGATCAAAGGCGTCAGACGCATGGGTGAGCAGGGCTTGGGAATCAGACCGGTTCTGGGCGATGCCCACCAGCCCCCGCTGGGCGACCAGTCGGGTTTTTGAATCCGCCAGCATCGCTTCGTAATGAATCTGCGCGCTGTCCAGATCGCCCGCCGCTTCCGCCGCCCGCGCCGCCAGGAGGCGCGACAGGGCGGGACGATCAAGCAAGGCTTCGGCGCGGGAGGCTTGTCGGACGGCCAGATCGCCTTGTCCGGCGGCGGAGGCGATCAGCGCGCGTTCAAGCGCGTCAAAGCCCTGATCACGACGACGGCGCAGAGAAAAGCGCTTCCACGCGTCCGGCGCGGCCCAAAGCTTGGCGATCACCCACCAGGCGACGACCAGCAAGAAGGTGGCGACCAGCAGGGCGCCCAGAGCGAGCGCAAACGGCGCCTGGGCGTTTATGCCCAGAAAGTCGATGGTCACGACGCCCGGATTGAGCGTCAGGAAAACCGCCAGCATGGCGGTCAGCACGCACAAGATGACGGTGAGGATCAGGCGGATCATGGCTTATCGCGCTCCGTCTTGCTCGGCTTGCCGGTTCAGCGCGTCACGCATGTCATTGAGCACAGCGTTCAGGGCCTCGCGCGTGCGCGCCTCGGTCAGCCAGCTCTCTAGCGGGGCCTCAGCGGCGCCTGCGTCCAGTGCTTCGGTTTCCTGGATTGCCTGGCTCAGCGCGCCTTGCTCCAATAGTGCGACAATCCGGTCGGCGGCGCCGTGATCATCGCCAGCGCGGCGTACTTCGATCACACCCCAGAAGCGCTGGGTCTGACCCAAGGCTTCGCGGACCTCCTGGGCCGGGAAGCTGTCTGTGAGATCACCAAGTGTGGGCGCGCCGGTGCGCGCAGGTTCTGTCAGCGCGACCAGATGGGCGCGGTTCGGCCAGATCTGGCTCAGCATGGCGTATTCCATGGCGAAGGGTTGGGCCTGGACCGCAGCTTCGGCGAGGTCTGAAAAAGCCAGCGCCTGCCGCGCCAAAGAGACCGAAGCCGTCTGCGTCTGGCCGGTTTGTGTCTCCAGCCCTTCAATCAGGTTTTCGAGCGCTTGCACCCGCGCCGCCAGGGCCTGGGTCTCGCCCGATCCAGCTTGCAGGTCGCGCACCGAGCTTTGAAGGGCTGCAAGATCAAGGCGAAGCGCGGAGAGGGCGTCAGGAGACACGCCGCTCGTCTGGGGCGCCGGGCGGTCATTCGGTTGCGCGAGCGCTTGTTGCAGGGCCGATTGCGCCGTCTGTGCGGCCGCGAGCGCGGTCTGGACATCGTCAGCTAGGGTGTTGAGTTGGCGTTCAAGGCGCTCCAGCCGCGCAGTGAGCTGATCGCCGAGACTCGCGTCGCCTTCAGCGCCGGGCTCGAGCGCTTCAAGATCGGTGCGCAAGGTCGCAACGTCACGGATCAGCTGTTCAAATGCGTCGGTGCGCAGCGGCGCGCCGGCGGTGTCTTCCTCGACGGTTTCCAGTCGGTTCTGAAACGCAGTGAGTTGATCAGCTGTGGCTGTCTGGGTTTCCAACGCCTCGATCCGGCTGATCAGGGCGGGGTCCATGGCTCCGTCCCCGGACGCAGGAAGATACCGGCCCAGAACCCAGCCCGCGCCGCCGCCCACGCCCGCCGCCAGCACGGTCAGGCCGATAAAGGCGAGGACAGGCGTTTTGCCGCCAGACTTGGCGACTTTTGGTTTTTTGGTCTTGGATTGTCGGCCTGAGCCGCTGCTATCCGGCGCGGGCTCAAACTCGGCGTCGACCGGCTCTGCAGCGTCTGGGCGAGAAGTGTCGGCGCTCATGATGTCCTCGGGGCGGGGCCAGTTGTTCGTGGCGGCAAGTCTAGGCTGCGTCGGATCGCGGCGCCACCGTCAGCGCGTTTCGCCGCACTGCTTTTCCAGCGCCTCACACAGCGCGTCTTCATCCGGCTGCGCTGCGATGCTCAGCCTTGAAACGCCTTGGTGGCGCAAAGGTTCAGCCGCAGCCTCCGAGATCGCGATGACAGGCGCCGTGCGCAGAGCTTCAGTCCGGCCCGCCATCTGCGCCAGCGCCCAGAAGCGTTCGGCTCCCTTGGCGGAGTGGACCAGCACGCAGGCTTGAGCACCAAGGGCCTGCCAGACCCTGTCCGGCAGCGTGGCGACAGGTTCGGCGGCGTAGAGGATTTCAGACCGTGCGCTCACGCCGTGCGCTCTCAGATCCGCGCTGAGATCACCGGTTTGATCAAGCCCGCGCACGTGGAGAACCTCGCCGTGCGGCGCCTGCTTGGCGATCAGCGCCAGCAGGTCACGCGCGTCGCCGTCTGCGCTGGTTACGTGATGAAAGCCCGCCCCTGACAGGCGCTCAGCGGTCACCGCGCCAACCGCAGCCACGGGTATGGCGCGCTCCTTGGTCGCCTTCGCCAGACAGGTTGCGCCAAAGGGGCTTGTGACTGCGATCAGGCCGACCCCTTCCAGGTCCAGCGAAACGTCGCGCGCCGTTAATCTCGCGGTCGCGGCGTTGATCGCTTCAAAGCCGCGTTCGCTTAACGCCGCGCAAGTGCGGGTCGCGCCGGGTTCAGCCCGGGTGACCAGAACACAGGGTTTGGGCGTCGCGCCCATGATCAGCCGGTCTCGGCGACGATGCGCGCCAGCGCATCCCCGCCCGCCCGTTTCACTTCAAGGCCCAGCTCATAGCCCAAGAGCCGCGCCGCGCCGGCGTCAAGCTCGGGCAATTGTGTGCGGGTTTCATTCGCCCAGCGTTTGGCGCCGTCCGGGGTCAGAGCTTCCCCGCGCAGATGAATCTCCAGACCCTCCAGCGTCGCGTGAGCGGCGATGGGCGTACGACATGATCCGTCCAGGGCCTGGAGAAAGCCGCGTTCCGCGGCGATACAGATCTGGGTGGTGAGATGATTGAGCGGCTCCAGCGCTTTGCGCGCTTCGTCATCGTCGGAACGGATCTCGATCCCCACCGCGCCTTGCGCGGGCGCCGGGATGACGGCTGACAGCTCCAGCGGCGGCAGCTCAGCTTGTTCGCGACCCAGACGTCGCAAGCCGGCGCGAGCCAGGAAGGTCGCGTCCATCTCGCCCGAGCGCAGCTTTTCAAGCCGGGTATCCACATTGCCGCGCAGCAGGACGATGTTGAGGTCCGGACGCAAGGCCAAGGCCTGAGATTGCCGACGGATCGAGGCGGTGCCCAGCGTTGCGCCTTGGGGCAGATCTTCGATACGGCTGATCCCGTCGCGGGTCAGAAGGGTGTCGCGCGGATCCTCGCGCTCCAGAACGCAGGCGATTTCGAGCCCATCAGGCAGGGTGGTCGGCACGTCTTTCATGGAGTGCACGGCGAACCGCGCCTTGCCGTCCAGCAGTGCGCGCTCAAGCTCCTTGGTGAACAGGCCTTTGCCGCCCGCCAGTAACAGCGCGCGATCGGTAATCTTGTCGCCTGTGGTGGTCAGGCCCAGAATCGGAAAGCTGTCTTCGGGCTCTTTTTCGCCATGGGCGCGGGCCAGACGCGCCTGAACGTCCCGGGTTTGCGCCAGGGCCAGGGGCGAGGTGCGGGTCGCAATCGGCATATTGAACAGGTTCACGACAGACGCACTCCTTCACGCGCTTCAAGGTCTCGCCAGCAGAGGCTGATGATTGCGCCGAAACGCCAGCGAGGGTACTGCAAGGTCATGGCGTTATCCCATGATCAAGTCCACCCGCAACCGGGCGCGGCGCCGCAGGGCGTTTTAACCGTGCTCGGTCTGGAATCGAGCTGCGATGATACGGCCGCCGCCGTGCTGCGCCGTCATGGCGATGGCCGCATCGAAATTCTGGCCGAAGCGGTGGTGGGACAAAACAGCGCCCATGCTCCGTTTGGCGGCGTGGTGCCCGAGATCGCCGCCCGCGCCCATGCCGAGCGCATGGACGGTCTGGCTGAAGGCGTGCTGCAAGAGGCGGGGCTCAGCCCGTTTGATCTCGATGGCGTCGCAGCGACCGCCGGGCCGGGCCTGATCGGCGGGGTGATGGCCGCGCTGATGACCGCCAAAGGCATTGCGCTGGGCGCAAACCTGCCTTTGCTGGCGGTGAACCATCTGGAGGGTCATGCCCTGTCGCCGCGACTGACGCAGGCTTTGGCCTTTCCCTATTTGCTGCTTCTGGTGTCAGGCGGGCATACCCAGCTGGTCATCGTGGAAGGCGTAGGCCGGATGACGCGCCTCGGCTCTACGCTCGATGATGCGGCGGGCGAAGCTTTTGACAAGACCGCCAAGGTCATGGGGCTGGGCTTTCCTGGCGGCCCGGCGGTGGAACGCTTTGCGCAAGACGCTGAAGCCCCGGACCGGTTTCCCCTGCCGATAATGCTGGCCCGCGACACGTCCTGTAACTTCTCGTTCGCGGGCCTGAAGACTGCCGCGCGCCGACACTGGGACAGCCTTGAGGCGCCCGATGATCGTGATCGGGCCGATCTCGCCGCATCCATGCAGGCTGCGATCGCGCGCCATCTGGCGCAACGCGCCGGACGGGCGATGGAGATGTTCAAAAGCCGCTTTGAGTCTTTGGACAGTCCATTGCCGCTGGTGGCGGCGGGCGGGGTGGCGTCCAACACCGCCGTGCGCGAGGCGCTGGAGGCTGAAGCGCAGCGTCTTGGGTTCGCGCTGATTGCACCACCGCTGAAATACTGCACCGATAACGCGGCGATGATCGCGCTGGCGGGTGCGGAGCGATTGGCGTTAGGTCTGACCGACGGGCTCGACGCCGCTGCGCGGCCACGCTGGCCGCTGGATCAGGACGCGGCTGCACATGATCCCGCCAGCGGGTCGGGCCGAAAAGGGCCCAAAGCGTAAGCGTGCGAATGAAGGGGACGGACATGGCGCGTTATCAAACCATCGGCGTGATCGGCGCGGGCGCCTGGGGCACTGCGCTCGCCCAGTCTGCGGCTCAGGCGGGCCGCTCTGTGACGATCTGGGCCTATGAGCCGGAAGTGGTCGAGGCGATCAACACCGCTCATGAAAACACGGTCTTCCTGCCCGGCGCGCCGCTCAACCCCTCCATCACCGCCAGCTCTGATCCGGCTGATTTGTCGGATTGCGACGCCTTCTTGATGGTTTCGCCCGCCCAGCACGCCCGCGGCATCCTTACGCGGTTTGCGCCTCAGATTGCACAAGGCGCGCCGGTGCTTTTATGCGCTAAGGGGTTTGAGCGAGAGAGCCTGGCTTTGATGACGGATGTCCTGCGTGAGACCGTGCCGCACGCGGTTCCCGCCGTATTGTCCGGCCCCAGTTTTGCGATTGATGTGGCCAAAGGCCTGCCGACGGCGGTGACCCTGGCGTGTGAAGATCAGGGCATGGGTGAAGCGCTGATGGAGGCGGTGGGCTCGCACACTTTCCGCCCTTATTGGTCCAGCGATCTGATCGGCGCGGAAGTGGGCGGTTCGGTCAAAAACGTGCTCGCCATCGCCGCGGGCATTGTGGAAGGCCGGGGCTTGGGTAAATCGGCCCATGCGGCGCTGATTGCTCGCGGCTTCGCCGAGATGACCCGACTGGGTCTGGCTTTGGGGGCGAAACGTGAAACCCTGACCGGGCTGTGCGGGCTGGGGGATCTGGTTCTGACCTGCTCCTCGCCGCAATCACGCAATATGTCGTGCGGGCTGGCGCTCGGGCAAGGCCAGACGCTGGAGAGCGTTCTGGGCGCGCGGAAGGCCGTGACTGAGGGTGTGGCGACGGCGCCCGCTGTCGTGGCGCTGGCGAAGAAACACGCTGTTGAGATGCCGATCTGCGCCGCCGTGGATGCTGTGTTGGCGGGCCGGATCAGCGTTGATGACGCGATCACCGCGCTGCTCAATCGCCCGTTCGGGCCTGAAACTGACTGATCAGGAAAAAACTTATGCTGTTTGCCGTGACTTGCACCGACCGTCTGGGCGCGCTGTATATGCGCTTGAAGCACCGTTCCGAGCATCTGCTTTGGGCGTCGGCGGAGGATTCTCCCGTCAAGATGGCGGGGCCGCTCTTGAGCGCGGAGGGCGATCCCGTTGGCTCGCTTCTGATCGTCGAGGCCGAAGATGAAGCGGCGCTGCGCGATATTCTGGCGACGGATCCTTACGCCAAGGCGGACCTGTTTTCAGACGTGTTCTGGATCCCGTTCAAATGGACCGTGAAGGCGCCGGAGGGTCTGTAATGTCAGACGCCGAAACCGTCATGCCCGAACCGGGCACAGTGCTGAAAACCCTGAGCGATATTCCCGATCCGGGGGGGCTGCCCGCTGATTTTGCGCCCACGCCCATCGTTGTGCTGCGGTCAGGGGAGACCGTGACGGCGTATCTCAATGTCTGCCCGCATGCGGGTCGGCCATTCTCGCTGCCCTCGGGCAAGACTTTGGTCAGCGAAGGCCGGTTTCTCGTCTGCCCGTTTCATGGCGCGAGTTTTGACGTGACGACAGGCGCCTGTGTGGGCGGGCCTGCGGGCAAAGCCAGTCTCAAACCGGTTGCAGTGACGGTGGTGGACGGTCAGGTGGTGGCGGCTTGAAGCCGCCGGGCGCGATTAGCGACTGAAGAACGTCGTCACATCCTGAATGACCGCCTTGCGCGCCGCCTGAACGATGGTTTCGCCTTTCTCCGGCGTCGCCTGGGCGGGATCAGACCCGATCCGGCCGTCGGCGAAGGTCTTGCGGTAATTGTCCGCATCGGTGAAGCGCCCATTGGGGGCGATCCTGGGCTCCATCACCACGTCTTTGACGTGCTCGGGATAGGCGTAATAGGTCACCGATACTTCAGAAGCGGTGGCGTGGCTGCCTTCGCCCACAGGAAACAGCGACCGGCAGACATCCATGACGCCGGGCAGGTCCCACCAGTTACGCTGTATCAGCTCATAAGGGCAGGCTTCGCCGTCAAACGACCAGTTGGAATAGCTTTCCGCAAACGCCGCGCCGATCGTCGCTATGTTTCCTCCATGGCCGTTGAGGAAATAGATCTTCTCAAAGCCGTGCCGGGCGAGGGAGTCGATCCAGTCATTGAGCGCTGCGATCATAGTGGTCGGCCGCAAGGTCATTGAGCCGGGAAAGCCCAGATGGTGCTGGGCGACGCCGACATTGAAGGTCGGCCCCACCAGAATGCCCGCTTCCGCGCCAGCTTCGCGCGCAATCACTTCCGGACAGATCGCATCCGTGCCGATCAAGCCGTTCGGCCCGTGCTGCTCGGTTGAGCCGATGGGAATGATGATGCCCTTTGAGGTCTTCAGATAGGCTTCGACCTCGGGCCAGGACGCGGTGTGCAACAGCATGGAGCAGACTCCGAACAGGATGATGCGTGAGACGACTGGATACCAGACGCCCTGGCTTCACAAGCGCGCGTAACACGTTTGTCTGTCTTGCGAGGGCGTGGCGCGTGACGCAATCCTAGGCAAAAGAATAATTCCGAGGGAGGAGCAGACCATGTCCGAGACCGTCATCGGAGTGCCGCAAAGCTTTGCGGACTCAAACATTAACGCCGAGCGCTACAAGGAAATGTATGCCCGCTCGATCAATGACCCGGACGCGTTTTGGGCCGATGAGGCCAAGCGTCTGGACTGGTACACGGAGCCGACCAAAATCTCGGATGTGTCCTTCGCCAAGGACAGCCTGCACATAAGCTGGTTCGAGGACGGCGTCCTCAATGTCAGCTATAACTGCATCGACCGGCACCTGCCCGAGCGCGCCAACAAGGTCGCGCTGATCTGGGAAGGGGATAATCCGGCCTTTCACCATTCCATCACCTACGCCCAGCTGCATAACCATGTGTGCCGCTTCGCCAACGAGCTCAAAAAGATCGGCGTCAAGAAAGGCGACCGGGTCACGCTCTACATGCCGATGATCCCAGAAGCCGCCTACGCCATGCTGGCCTGTACGCGCATTGGCGCGGTGCATTCAGTGGTGTTTGGCGGTTTCAGCCCCGATGCGCTGGCGGGCCGGATCAATGACTGCCAGTCCGAGTTCGTCGTCACCGCCGATCAGGGCGTGCGCGGGAACAAGGGCGTGCCGCTGAAAGCCAATGTGGACAAGGCGCTCGAGCAAGCGCCGGGCGTGAAGGCGGTCTTGTGCATCCGTCATACCGGCGCCCAGGTGCCTTGGGTGGAGGGGCGTGATTTCTGGCACCATGACCTGGCCCTGGAAGTGGACGCCAAGTGCGAGCCTGAGCCGATGAAGGCGGAAGACCCGCTGTTCATCCTCTACACCTCGGGCTCGACCGGAAAGCCCAAGGGCGTGCTGCACACCACGGGCGGGTATCTCGTCTGGGCCTCGATGACCCATGAATACACTTTTGATCATCGCGAAGACGATGTGTTCTGGTGCACCGCTGATGTGGGGTGGGTGACCGGTCACACCTATATCGTCTATGGCCCGCTCGCCAATGGCGCGACCTCCTTGATGTATGAGGGCGTGCCGACTTGGCCGGGACCGGATCGGTGCTGGCGGATCGTCGCCAAACACAAGGTCACGACCATCTACACCGCCCCCACCGCCATTCGCGCCCTGATGCGCGAAGGCGACGAGCCGGTCAGCAAGCATGACCGTTCCTCCTTGCGGCTTCTGGGCTCGGTCGGTGAGCCGATCAACCCCGAGGCCTGGCGCTGGTATTATGAGGTGGTGGGCGACAAACGCTGCCCGATCGTCGACACCTGGTGGCAGACCGAGACCGGCGGGCATCTGATCACGCCGCTGCCCGGCGCCCATGCCCTCAAGCCGGGGTCCGCCAGTTTCCCGATGTTCGGCGTGCAGCCGGCGCTGGTGGACGCGGAAGGCAATCGTCTGCCTGACGAGGGCGCGCAGGAGGGCAATCTGGTGCTGCTGGGCAGTTGGCCAGGCCAGATGCGGACGGTCTATGGCGATCATCAACGCTTCGTGGACACCTATTTCTCCACTTATGAAAACATGTACTTCACCGGCGACGGCGCCCGTCGCGACGCGGATGGATACTGGTGGATCACTGGCCGGGTGGATGATGTTCTGAATGTGTCGGGCCATCGCCTGGGCACCGCCGAGATCGAAAGCGCATTGGTGGCTCATGATCTGGTCGCTGAAGCGGCGGTGGTTGGCTATCCCCACGATGTCAAAGGCCAGGGTATTTACTGCTATGTCACGCTGGTGGCGGGGTTGGAGCCGACCAGCGAGACCGAGAAAACCCTTAAAACCCATGTGCGTCAGGAGATCGGACCGGTCGCCTCGCCGGATGTGATCCAGTTCTCGCCCGGCCTGCCCAAGACCCGGTCGGGCAAGATCATGCGCCGGATTTTACGCAAGATCGCCGAGGGCGAATACGACAAGCTCGGAGACACCTCCACGCTTGCTGATCCCGGCGTGGTCGACGATCTGATTGAAGGTCACAAGCTGGCCCTGATGTGACAGGGCCAGCGTCTGACTGTTAGCCGCGTGCGTCCATGATGGCGGTGTGCGCGGCTTTCCAGCCCTCCTCAGTGAGGAGAAGCACCAGATGCAAATGCGTGCGCCGCGCGGTTTCACCGGGATTGCGTGACAGGCCGCGGTTTCCATCCGTATACACATGGATCACGGCAGCGTCGTCGCCCATCAGGCGCATCGAGATGAGCTCCATATTCGCCGCTTCGGTGGCCGAGACTTGTGGGTCGAACTGCGGGAACAGGCGGTCTTCGAGAAACTGCTCCAGAGTGTCTGCATCCTGGAACATGCGGGCATAGGCGTTGATCCATTCTGTGTCGGCCGTGTGCAGCGCGGCAAGGGCGGCGCTGTCCTCGCGCGCCCAGGCGTCGCGATATGTCGCAAACCAGTCCGTGAGGGCGCGGTGTGCGGCGTCATTCTCAGCCAGGCCAAGCTCTCGATACGCCGGAATCTCGCGACGTTCCTGGGCTTGTGACTGTGGCGCCGACGCCATCAGCGCACAGAGCGCGATCAGGGTTGCGGTGAGCGTGGTTTTCATTGCAAGTCTCCAGAATTAGGTGTCATCACAGATCGCCTTGACACAGGCGATGACTGGTCGATGCCGCGCCCTGCGCCGTGAGAACAGGAGCTTGTCGTGAAATGTCCGCGATAGACGTGAACGGTCGCAGCGTGCCCGACTGGAGCGCCAACCCCTGGCATCGCAATGTCATTTTACTGACCGTGCTAAGCGTGTTCCTGGCGTTTGTTCTGACGCTTTCAGGCGCGTTTAACACCGATGATCTGGGCCTTGTGCACCGGCTCGGGCTCTGGCTCTTGGTGAGCGCGCTGATGGTCTTTCAGCCTGTCGGGTTGGAGCTTTTGTTCGCGCGCGCTCTGCCGCAGACCGCCGTCGGTCGCTGGTCAGGCAAAACGCTGGCGATGCTGGTCAGCATTCCGGTCATCGCCGTTGAGCTGCACATCCTGAAATTCACGCCCCTCCTGCCAAAGGCCCCCGATCCGTGGGTCGAGTTCATCCCCTTTGTCACGCCCCCGGTGCTCGCTATTGGGGGCTTTACGCTGGTGCTGCGCCTGATGTGGGAACGCGCCTTTTTAGGGGCGCAGCATATCACCGAGGGGACAACGCCTGCGTCTTACCCGTCGTCAGACGCCGTGGGCATTGAAACCGGTGTCTTGTGGCTGCGGGCGCGCGACCATTATCTTGAAATCATCACGGACCATGGGCGGCATTTCCGCCGGGACCGTCTGGCTGATTGGGTCGAGCGCCTGAACGAAGGGTCGGGATTGCAGGTTCATCGGTCCTGGTGGGTCGCAGACCGGGCCGTGTCTCATGCGATCCGGGACGGACGCGATTACAAGCTGGTCTTGTCGACGGGTGACCACGCGCCCGTCGCGCGCTCACGTCTAGACGGGGTCCGGGCCGCAGGATGGCTCGACCGCGTGAGCGCCGCTCAGGCGGATGCGGCGGCCTGACTGCGCTTGCGCGCCTGCGCCCCATGACCCCACTTCTCATATCCCTATAATCTGTAAGCGCGCCGGGGTCGCATCCCGCCGTGGTCGTCCTGTGTCTAGATACAGCGCATCAAAACCATAAGAACGGACGACCTCATGCGATATCTCCCCTATTGGGTCGGCGGCTTCATGCTGCTGCCCTTCGTGCTCTGGGCTGGTCTTTTCATGGCCTTTCCCGGTGACAAGCCCGGCATCACGGACGCGCCTTTGACCGCCTCTCTGGTCGCGGTCTCCCTGCCGCTGGTGCTGTTTCACTACATTGCCGGCCTGGGTTTTGTGGCCAATTCCATGGGCGGACGCGTCGGAGAAGTCCTGCCTGTCTGGGGGCCGGCGCGCTGGGTGCAGCGGGCCATGGCGCCCTTGACGGTGGTGCTGTCTGTGCTGGCGGTGGTTTTCCTCAAACAGTCGGGCGAGAGCTGGATTACGGCGCTGGCCGTGGGCCTGGGCGGTCTGGTGATGGCGGGCGTGATGGTGGCCGCGCGGCGGCCGACGCGTTCGGCCGTGCTGCATGTTCGGCCCGGCGAATGGCTCGACGGCGCCGTGATGGGCTTGGGTCGTCTTTTGCTGCATGTACCGGTTCTGGGCGGCCTGCTGCGCGAAGCGGGGCGCGATCCCCATCGCGGCGTGCCGCTCCTGCTTTTAAACCTGGCGCTATTGCTGGGGGTTCTGGTGGCGCTGTTTGGCTTCACCGTGCTGGTGATCCCCGCGCTCCTGGCCTTGCCGCTTGTGTTCTACGTGCTGCTGGTTCTGGCGTCCGGCTAGGCAAGTCTAGTCCGCCGGGCGCCCATCGGGCCCCGGCGGAACCTTGTTGAGATAGAGTGACAGATACGCTTCGAGCGCCTTTACCAGCTCGACGAACATTGTCTCGACGTCCGCAGGGTCGCGCATCTGAGCGCAACGCGTCTCGATGGACATGAATATTTCGACGGTGAACCGGCCAACCAGTTTGGGATCTCCGCCTGCAAATCCGTCCAATCCCTGCGTCCAGCGATCACTGAGCATTCCGGCCACCTGGTCGATCATCGCGGCCTTGGCGTCGCGCAATTCCTGGCTTGATTGCATCACCAGCAGCAGCTTCCAATAGCTGGGATTGTCCACCAGGAAGCCATGCAGCCGTGTGATGATCGATCCGGTCACCTCGCGCCAGTCATCCCATCCGGGTTGTGACTGGTCGAGGGCGTCCTCGATAACGGCGATGATCTCTTCGTTCAGGTCTTCAAACAGGTAGGCGAAGACCGCCGAGACATTCTTGAAATATCGATACACCGAGCTCACAGGCACGCCGGCGCGATCCGCGATCAGGTTTGTTGTAATCGCTTCCGCCTCCATCTCCTCCACCAGCGCCTCGGCGGCGGTCAGCAGGGCGTCGAGCCGCTGCCGCGCACGGCGTTGCTGGGGTTTGTCACGCAGCCGGGTTTGTCGCGGCGCTGTGTCATGGGCGGATGTTTCGGGCACGAGATGATCCTTGCTGATTGCCGTCAGTAACTAGTGCGGCTTGATCCGTTTTGCAAAATGAGAATAGTATTCTGTTTCCGAAACCGGACAGAGGGCAAAACCCCGCCGGTCTCTAGGGGGAGGAATGATTATGAAACATGCGCTCTTTTTCGGCGTATCCGCTGGCGTGCTCGCTCTGGCGGCGCCCCTGGCGCCGGCTCTGGCCCAGGAAGGCGTGTCCAATACAGGCGTGGACACGATCACCGTTACGGCGCAGCGACGCACGCAGGATATCCAGGACGTGCCGCTGGCGATTGAAGTGGTTACAGCGGAAAACATCGACGCGATCGCCGCGACCAATCTGAGCGATCTTGACCAGTTTGTGCCGGGTCTGAATGTCAGCGGCGGCAGTCCGACCCAGCCTCGTTTCGCCATTCGCGGCGTTTCCACATCCGATTTCGGCGTCGGGACAGACCCAGCCGTGGGCGTGTATGTGGACGGGATTTATGCGGCGCGTTCGGGCGCGTCCTTGCTGGCGTTCAATGATGTCAGCCGGGTTGAGGTGATCAAGGGGCCGCAAGGAACCTTGTTTGGCCGCAACTCGGCCGCGGGCGCCATTTCGATCACGTCCAATGCGCCTTCTGATGAGGTGGAGGCCGAGCTGGCCTTGCGGATGGGTGAAAACAATCTGCGGCGTTTTGAGGGACTGCTGAACATCCCCTTCGCCGAGGCGTTCGCCCTGCGCCTGAATATGGTGGTCAATAAACGCGATGGGCTTCTGACCGATGCGGCCACAGGCGAAGATTATGACCGCCAGGACAATTGGGCGGTGCGCGCGGCGGTCGGCTGGACCCCGACCGAGATGACTGATGTCATTTTCCGCTATACCCGTGAAAAGCTGGATGAGGATGCACGTCCCGCCATCGGCCTCACGCCGCTGCCTGCAGCGCCTGGTCGTCCCGCAGTGCCTGTGGATGTCTCTGTCCTGCTCAACCCGTTCGAGACGCCGATCTTGAATGATGTCTCACCGAATTTGGAACAGCGCGATCTGGACGAAGCGTCGATCCACATCACGCATGATTTCGGGGCTTTCACGCTGCAATCCATCTCCGCCTTCCGGTATTTTGAGACCTCCAACCGTCAGGATGAGGACGGCACCAACCGGATCGAGCTGTATTTCGACACCAATAATATCGAGCAGAACCAGAGCTGGTATCAGGAGTTCCGCCTGTCGGGCGCCAATGACCGCTTCGACTGGGTCGCAGGCGTCAGCTATTATGATGAGAACGCCACCCAGGTCAGCGAGACCGGCGCCTTCACCAATTCCATCGAAACCGCCTTGTTCAATCTGGGGGCGGGTACGCCGTTCAGTGACCTGGAAAACGGGCTGCTGATCCCGTTCGGCCTGCCGCAACGCCTTCTGGGGCATGAATGGACTGAGTCCATGCATAATCGCGGAGATTTCTCGGCCTTCGCCGTTTTCGCCGATGTGGAATGGCGTTTGACCGACCGGTTCTCGCTTATCGGCGGCGCGCGCTATACGCGCGATGAGAAGACGTTCTCCTGGCTCAATGGACCGCGGTTGGCGCCCGATTTCGATCAGGCGCTGGCTGAGCTGGACGCGCTGGGCGTGCTGGGCCTGGCGGGCGTCAGTCCGTCTGATTTCGGGTTTGATCTCGTCTTTGATCTGTCCGGCGCCGCCGGGCTTGCTTGTGATAACGGCGTGACCGTGGCCGAGGGCGTCCTGTGTGAACGCACTGACAGCTGGGATGATATCAGTCCGCGTCTGGTGGCGAACTTTAACGCCATGGACAATCTGTTGCTCTTTGCGTCCTACACCCAAGGCTACAAGGCAGGCGGCTATAACAGCGTCGAGGTCGGCTCACGTTTTGAAAACGAAGACGTGGACAATTTCGAAGCCGGTCTGAAATGGACGGCGCCTGATCGCTCAATGCGGCTCGCCGCCTCGATCTTCCACTATCTGTACAAAGACAAACAGGCTGTGCGACTGGTGGCCAATGTGGGCGGATCGGGCGTGCCGCAATATGTGGTGGAGACCAGTGACGAGACCGGAACCGGCGTGGACTTCCAGGTCGATTGGGCGCCGCTCGCAGGGTTCGAGGCCTATCTCAACCTGCAATATATTGACGTCACCTTTGACGAGCGGATCACCCGGTCGGGACTGGACCTGTCCGGCCAACCCACGGGCACCCCGGAATGGTCGATTTCGACGGGCGCCAGTCAGACCTGGGCGCTGCCAAATGGCTCTGAGGTCGAAGTGCTTGGCGCTTACGCATACACCAGCGAGAACCGCTGCAACGAGGAGGCTCGCCAGCAGCTCGGCTGTGCGGTTATCGCCGGCATTCAGAACGGCGAAGCCCAGCAGCGGCTCGACCTGCGGGCCTATTGGCGCGACAGCGCTGACCGGTTCCAGCTTGGCGCCTACGTCAACAATGTCTTTGATGAGCAATATCTCGACGGCGTCGGTAGTCTGACCGCGGACACGTTCGGTACGACGCACGCCCAGATCACTCCGCCGCGCATGTGGGGCGTGGATCTGCGGATCCGCTACTAAATCCGAAGAGGACGAAATCATGAAACAGTTCAAATCAATCCTGATCGCGACGAGCGTTCTCACTCTTGCGGCGTGCGGCGGTCCTGAGGACAGCCGGGATGTCTCGGGCTTTGACCGGGAATACCAGACCACGTTAATGAACGCGCTTCTGGACGCCCAGCCCGGCGACGTCATCGACATTCCAGCGGGTGAATTCATCATAGAGCGCGGGCTATCGCTGACCGTAGACAATGTCACCTTGCGCGGCGCGGGTATGGCCGAGACGGTGCTCTCCTTCGCTGATCAGCGCCAAGGCGCAGAAGGACTTCTGGTCTCAGGCGTGGACGGGTTCACGCTGGAAAACCTCGCCTTTGAGGACACGGTCGGGGATTCCATAAAAATCTCGGACTCCTCAGATGTGGTGATCCGCAATGTGCGTGTAGAATGGACGAATGGTCCGTCAACGGACAACGGCGCGTACGGCCTGTATCCGGTTCAGTCGACTAATGTGCTGATCGAGGGCGCGGTGGCGATCGGGGCGTCAGACGCCGGCATTTATGTGGGCCAGTCTGAAAACGTCATCGTTCGCAATTCACGCGCCGAATACAATGTTGCGGGGATCGAAATCGAGAACTGCAACAATGCCGACGTCTACAATAATGTGGCGACCAACAATACGGGCGGCATCCTGGTGTTCAACATGCCGAACCTGCCGCGTCCGGGCGCCGGAACGCGCATTTTCGACAATGACGTCTATGAGAACAACACCGCCAATTTCGGACATGCCGGCACGCCTGTCGCCAGTGTGCCTGCTGGCTCCGGCATTCTGATCAACTCCAATGACGATGTGGAGATTTTCAATAACCGGCTGCGCGATAATCGCACGGCCCATGTGATCATCTCCTCTCTCTACACGTCAGGGTATGCTGATATCGGAACCAGCGAGGCTTTTGATCCGTATCCGGAGCGCATCCATATTCACTCCAACAGCTATGAAGGCGGCGGCGGCAATCCTGACGGCCTTGAGCTGCAGGCTTTGCGCATCGCCTTGTTCGGCCCGACCGGTCGCATGCCTGGCGTGCTTTGGGATGGATATGTGGACCAGAACAAGATGGTGGACGGTTCATTGCCGGACGATCTGCGACTGTGCGTCAGAGACGCAGAGGTGCTGAACGCGGATGCGCCGAACGGGTTCTCCAGTCCGCAAGTCGCCGACGCCGCCTTGTTTGACTGCAGCCATGATCCGCGCCCCGCGGTGGAGCTGGACCTGTGATCAGACGGTTTGCCATAAGCCTGTGTGTGAGCGTCCTGTTGGCCGCTTGCGCACAGGAGGCGCCGCCCGCGCCGCCGCAGCCGAGCTATATTGCTGACGGGCGCCCAGAGGCCCTGTCTGACTGGGGCCAGCTGGCTGTAGGCGGTGGCGCGCTGGTTCTGGGCGACCAGGTGACGCCCTATACGCTCGCGACGGGACTGTTCACCGATTACGCCCAAAAACTGCGCACTGTCTGGATACCCGCCAGAGCCGGCCCGGCAGGGTATGATGCGGAGAACGCGTTTGATTTCCCCGTGGGCACGGTGATCACCAAGACCTTTTACTATCCGCGTGCTGAGGGTGGCTTTGAGCGCGTTCTCAAAGCCTCCGGGTCCGGGATGGCGCACTACGCGGATCGCCAGCTTGATCTGACTGCCGTGCGCCTGATCGAGACACGCGTGCTGGTGCATCGTGAGACAGGCTGGGAAACCTTGCCCTATGTCTGGAACGATGATCAGACCGAGGCGCGTCTGATGCGCGCCGGAGCCTTCGTGGACCTGACCCTCATCTCAGAAACGGGCGAGCAGGCGCTGGGCTATCTGGTGCCGAATGTGAACCAGTGCGCAGGCTGCCATGAGACCGACACGAGAGACGGTTTGGGGTCACGTCCCATCGGCCCCCGGGCGCGGCATATGAACACCGATTTTGAGTATTTTGACGGTGTGGCGAACCAGATTGACCAGTGGTCCGAGCTGGGCCTTCTGGCGGATGCGCCAGCGTCAGACGAGGCGCCGCGCAATGCGTCGTGGACTGGCGAGTTGCCGCTGGCGGGCGTCGCCCTTGATAATGCGGCACGCGCCTATCTCGACATCAATTGCTCTCATTGCCATTCCCGAACCGGCCCTGGCGATACGTCGGGCCTGTATCTGGAACCGTCTGAACCTGTGGGCCCGCATCTGGGGGTGTGCAAGCTGCCGATCGCGGCAGGTCGCGGTACGGGCAACCGCCGCTATGACATTGTGCCGGGCGCGTCAGAGGATTCTATTCTCAGCTATCGTCTGGCCAGCGTACAGGCTGATGTGATGATGCCCGAGCTTGGCCGAGCGCTGAGCCATGATGAGGGTGTGGCGTTGATCGCGGCCTGGATTGACGCGATGAGCGGCGGCTGCGCTTAAGCGTTCGGGGTTTAGGGCTTGGCGGGCGAGGCGGCATTGGGCAAAGTGCCCGAAGTCTTACCGCCCGCCCCGGAGCCGCCCATGATCATCCGTTCGCTTGTCCTGTGCGCCGCATCCGGCCTCGCCCTGACCGCTTGCGCCACCTCCGAGCCGGTGTGCCGTCCGGCGGAGATGAGCGAACGCGCGGCTTTTGGGGCCCTGGTCGCTCATGATGAAGCGCGCTTGGCGCAAATGATGGCGCAAGGCCCTGGGGCGGAGCAGGTGCGCACGCTGGACCCGCGCGTGGAAGCGCAGATTTTCGGTGTTCGCATGGGCGATGCAGCTGTTCGCACGGTGCTGATGCAGCCGCCGCTTTGCGTTGTGGACGGGCCGCAAAGCAATGGCGAGCGGATCAGCTATGTGTTCCCGCAAGCGCGGTTCCAGGCTTTGCAGAACCCTGATCTGGAGGGGTTGGAGCGCGGCCGACCGGGGCTCGATTCCATCGCGTGCCGGTACCGGCAAGGCCTAGATGGCTGGCGCCTGTCAGATGCATGTCTACAAACATTTGCGCCGGCGCCCTCCTCCAGCTGATCAAATCCGCGACTTTTCGTCCGCTGGGCGTCATTGGCGTTTTGGATACACTTGTCCTCCCATCCTGACAGGGAGGACAGACCGATGTCTTTGCACAAAGAACCGCTCTGGATCGCTGTTTTTGATGGCGGCCGGGCGAGGGTCTTTGAAAACACCGGCTCTCGCAGGGCGCCAGATCTGGTCATGCGAGCAGAGTTCGGGATCGACAATCCGCCCGATCGCGACCAGGCCCGTGACGCGCCGGGACGTCTTGCCGATGGCGCTGGCCGCAGCGGCGGAGCCGGACTGCCCAAGGGCGTGGCAATGGGCGCCTCGAGCATCGACCGTGCAAGCGCCCATGATCTGGCCGAGACCGCTTTTGTCAGCGATTTTATTCGACATCTGAACGCTGAAGCCGAAGCAGGGCGTTTTGGAGAATTGGTTATTTTGGCGGCGCCGCGCGCATTGGGCGTCGCTCGTCCTGTGATGGAGCCCGCTCTCACCGGCCGGATCATCGCGCAAGAGCCCAAGGATGTGGTGCGTGAATCCCAGTCTGTCATCGCCGAGCGGGTGGGCGCGATCCTCTTCCCCGATTGAGTGTTATGCTGAGACTATCCGTTCGAGATCCTCACCGAGGCAGAGGTGTGCGTCCGATTTTCCCGTGAGATGACATCAGGTGAAAGACGACATTCAGACGGCAAACAGGCTGCGCCTACAGAAGGACTTTGAAAGCTAAAGTCCATCTGCAGGCTGAGCGGAAAGTAGCGGCGTCTGGGATCAGGCCGCTGAATCGAGATCTGTGCGGAATTTGCCAAGTTCGTCTGACAAGTGCTGAGCAGCGGACCGCAGGCCTTCTGCAGCCTCGTCAAACTGACCCGCCGCCTGATTGGCGCGCTCCGCGGCGCCGGACACGGCGGTCACTTCGTCGCTGACCCGACCGGTGGACTGGGCTGCATCCGCCGCCAGGCGGGCGATCTCGTCGGTCGCGCTCGCCTGCTGGCTGAAGGCGTCTCGCGCACTGGAAGAGGCGTCGCGGATATCGCCAATGGTCGAACCGATCTGGTTCAACGCGGTGCTGGCGGATTCAGCAGCACTGCGCATGGCGTTGATCTTCTTGTGAATGTCCTCAGTCGCCTTGCCCGTCTGGTCGGCCAGTTCCTTCACTTCGCTGGCGACGACCGCAAAGCCTTTGCCGGCTTCGCCGGCACGGGCGGCTTCGATCGTGGCGTTCAATGCCAGCAGATTGGTTTGCTCGGCAATGTCGCTCACCAGCTTGGCGATGTCCTCGATTTCACGTGCGGCGGTATGCAGCTCCTGCATCGAGCCGTCCGCCCGGCCTGCTTCTGATTCTGCGCGGACAGAGATTTCGTCAGAGGTTTCCAGGGTGCGCGTCACTTCTGCGATGGACGCCGCCAGCTCCTGTGCGGCGGAGGCCACGGCCTCCACGTGTCCGCTGGTCTGGTGCGCCTGATCGGACGCAGAGCCGGCGCTGCTCGCAGTCGCGCCTGAATCGGTGCGCAATTGGCCCGCCAGCTCGCTCAACTCACCCGATGCGGTCTGCAGGCGATCGAGCACATGGCCGACGGTCTGCTCAAAGCTGTTGGCGATCTGAGAGATATTTTCGCGTGACTTTTCGCTTTGCGCCTGGCGTTCCTTATCGGCTTCAAACAACTGACGCGCCTGGATGTTGGCGGCTTCAGCTTCGGTGACCGCCTGATCGGAGTCCGTCAGCGCTTTCGCGACCGCATGAGCCAGCCAGATCAGAACGGCGGTTTCCGCCACAACGACGACCGCGTGGAAAATAACACGCAGCACATCGCCGCCACCGGGGAAGAGGGCGGAGGGCAGGATGAAATTCAGACCCAAATGATGCACGGCGGTGACGCCGGCGGCCGCGACCAGAGCGCGCCAATCACACAGCAAGGTGACCATTGCGAGGGCTGCGAAAAAGGTCATGTGCATGTCGATCTGCCACGCTGCCCCACCCATCAAATAGGTGAGCGCTGCAGGCAGGCCGACCATGCCAGCCCCGACGACCATGCGGCTGGAGACCTCTCGCGGCGCCGTTTTCCAGACAAAGGCGGAGAGGCCCGCGATCACGGCCAGCAGAATGCCCCCGAACAACGCTTTGCCACCGTCCGTGAACAACGCTTTGGCGAGGTAAACCGGGATGGCGGCGACCTGGATGCCGACCAGCACCATCATCGCTTTGGCTTGCAGAGCTTCAAGACGCGTCATTTAGGAGAATCCCCCAGTTTGAGATCCGCTGACGGAACATCCGCCTAAAATGATCGGATCCGCAATGATCCAGGCCCCGGCGGCGCGGAGCGCTTCGGGACTGGATGTTTCGGTGATGTTGACGATCAAGGCGCCGGGCGCTGCGCCAAACCGAACCAGCTCGGCGCCAGCATCCGCGATGCGCAAAAGTTGCTCAGACCGGCTCAGGCGCGGGTCGAGCAAGATCGCCGCCTGTCCCTGGTCAGGGGTATCCAGAAGGGCGCCCGTCACTGGAACCGTGGTGATCAGCGCGACCATCAGGCCCAGACAGAATTGTGGCAGGCGTTTCGCCATATGATCGCATTCCCTGAATTATTTCATTCAGAGATGCGGCAATTCTATTAAGCATTGGTTGAGGACTTATCCGATTCAACCCCAGGGTCCGCCATACTTCCCTTCAGAAGGGGTTTCGTCTGAATCTGTATTGCTCCAGGGCCCAAAATCGCCCCAGGGACCGCTGGCGGAGTTGGGCGCTGCGCCACCCATCCGCCGCAGTCGACTGATTCGATTGGCGGTGGCCGGGTGCGTCGAGAACAGATTATCGGCGCCCTGTCCGTTCAACGGATTGATGATGAACATATGGGCGGTTGCGGGATTGCGCTCGGCCGCGACGTTCATCGTCTGACGCGCACCGCGCTCGATCTTTTCAAGCGCTGAGGCGAGCCAAAGCGGATCGCCGCAAATCTCCGCGCCGCCTTTATCCGCCTCGTACTCCCGCGCCCTCGATATCGCCATTTGCACCAGGCCAGCCGCCATGGGCGCCAGGATCGCCAGCGCGAGCGCGCCTATGAAACCGCCGCGTTCCCGTCCGCCGCCAAAGAAGAGTGCGAAATTCGCCAGAAAGCCAATGGCGCCCGCCAGCGTCGCGGTCACCGTCATGGTCATGGTGTCGCGATTGCGCACATGGGCCAGCTCATGCGCCATCACGCCCATTACTTCCTGCCGATTCAGCGACGCGAGCAAGCCTGTGGTCGCCGCAACCGCGGCATTTTGAGGATCACGGCCCGTTGCAAAGGCGTTGGGCTGGTCAGAGGCGATCACGTAGATGCGCGGATAGGGCAGGCCCGCGCGATCCGCCATGCCGATCGTATCCGACGCGAACTGAAGCAAGACCGGATCACGTTCTTCAGGCGTGATCTCGCGCGCGCCATGCATGCGCAGCACCATCTTGTCTGCGTTCCAATAGGCGAACACATTCATGCCGGCCGCCAGAACCAGCGCAATCATTGCGCCGGCGGCGCCTCCGATCAAAAAGCCCACGCCCATGAACAAAGCGCTGAGCGCAGCGAGCAGAACGAAAGTGCGAAGCGTGTTAGCAGTCATTGATGGCGTCACCTGTCTTGGCGGAGCAGCCCCCGCGACTTAGGTAATTGGGCGTAGACAAGAAGGACTGCAAGAGATGAGCGATGCAGAAGCGCCCGAAAAAGAGGCTCCTCGCAAACCGCTGAGCGAGGCGGCGAAACGCGCCCTGGCCGAGGCCGAGGAACGCCGCCGTGAGGCGGAGGCGGAGGCCGAACGCGCCAAAGAGCTGGGCGGCCCCAAAGGACCCGAACCCACCCGGTTTGGTGATTGGGAGAAGAAGGGAATCACCTACGATTTTTAAGCGGTACCGTCTCCGCTTCATCACTGCGCCCTGTGTGCTATAATGAGACAATGAGCTGTTTTCTCGCCCTCGCCCTGATCGTCACCGATCCCGCGCCCTTGTTGGGCGGACCACAGGATGCGCACGTTCAATCCCGCGTCCTGCAGGCACGTCATGAAAGCGTTTCCACCTATCAGGCTTCAGCCTATGGCGATCAGACGCGCGCCCTGACCGCGCCGAACCGCGCCCCTGATCGCGTGAAAGCGGGTGATCCGATCCGGCTGGAGGCGGGGTTCTTTCACGGCCCGCTGACCGGCGGCGTCGAGCAGGCCCCGCCGCGGATCATCGTGGTGCGCACCCATCACCGCCATCACGGGACCGGGCGCCGCGCGTACTAAACTGCCCTGATTGTCTGACGGCTTGCGCTCAATGCAGGCGACACCGTCGCTTTTCCGAATCAGATAATTTTCCTATACTGGCGATATGATCGGATTTATCGCCCTTGCTGCGAGCATGCATGCCACTCTGCACCTTCAAGGTGCAAACCAGATTGCCGGCCCTGTCAGCGCAGAACTCGTCGAAGTGATCGATGGCGACACGATTGCGGTCAGGGCGCATATCTGGCCGGGGCATTTTGTGGAGACGCGGGTGCGTCTTGAAGGCGTGGACACGCCGGAAACCCGCCGGCCTGACTGCGAGGCCGAACGCGCTGCGGGCCATGAAGCGACCGCCTTTACGCGCGCCTGGCTGTCTGCACGGTCTGACATCCAGCTCTATGATGTGCGTTTGGGAAGTTTTGCGGGTCGGGTGATCGCGGACATGCATGCGTCAGTAAATGCCGATGCAGAACTTGAGAGCTTGTCGGACGCCTTGCTGGCCGCGGATCTGGCGGCGCCCTATGGCGAAGACGGCCCCTGGTGCCGCTCCACGCGAGTCAGCGGTCCAGTGCAATCGCGCCCACGTTAGGCGCCTCATCTGTTCCAAGCGCGTTCGTGAACCGTATAAGCGATCGTCTGTACGGCTGGTTCGATCAGACCGATCGCCAGCGCCGCTTTCCAGTTCTGCGTCAGCGCATAGGCCACGCCAATCGCGACGATCAGATGCATCACGCCATAGGTGAACGGTTTCAGGGCGCGCACCGGCAGGTCAAAGGGCAGGGCGCTTCGGGGGATGGATTGCAAAATCTCGGTCATCACAGGCTTCCTTTTGCGAGTCATTCGCAAGAAGGAAAATAGGGAGCCGGCTTTCATTTGTCATATGAATGCTTCTGATCCGACGGATCGAAAAAGCCTATGACTAACCTGGCGTGCTCTGGACAGATCCGTTGTCATTGAGCGCCAGGACCTGTCCAGCCAGATATAGCGAGCCGCAGATCACCACACGGGCGCCGGGATAATCGCTGATGGCGTCGCGCACGGCTTCTGTAAGGTTTGAGGCGGTCTGGGCGGGCAGACCCGCAAGGCGGGCGGCCTCTGCGACCTCGCCCGGTGTTTGCGCGCCTTCGCGCCCGCCCTGGAAATCAATGGCGATGACGCGGGCGGCGAGGCCTTCGAAATACGCCAGAAATCCAGCGGCGTCCTTGTTCCTGGAGAAGGCGCAGATCAGCACCAGCGGGCGTTCACGCCCGGCTTCCATCTCCCCCAGGCTGGCGGCGAGAGATTCTGCCGCGGAGAGGTTATGCCCGCCATCCAGCCAGAGCGCGCCTTCGCCTTCTGACACGATATCGGCCAACGGGCCCTCGGTCAGCCGTTGCAGGCGTGCGGGCCATCGTGCCGTCGCGAGCCCTGTACTGACCGCTTCGGGGTCATACCCGCACATGCGTGCGGCCGCGGCGGCGACGCCCGCATTGATGATCTGATGCGACCCGGCAAGGCTGGGCGAGTTGAGATCCCACAACTCGTCCTCGGCTTCGAAGACCAGCCGGCCATGTTCGGTATAGGCGCGGAAATCTTGCTCCCAGATCGACACCGGCGCCTTGAGGCGTTCGGCGGCCCGGCGGATCACAGCCTCGGCGTCAGGCGTTTGCGGTCCGATGATCACCGGCGCGCCCGACTTGATGATCCCGGCTTTCTCGGCGGCGATCTCCGCAATCGTATCGCCCAGAAAATCCTGATGATCGAGGCTGACCGGCGTGATCACGGTGCATTGGGGCTTGGGCAGAACATTGGTGGCGTCCACGCGCCCGCCCAGTCCGACCTCCAGGATCAGCCGGTTTGCGGGGGTTTCGGAAAACAGCAAGAAGGCCGCCGCCGTCGTGATCTCGAAAAAGGTAATCGGGTGATCGCCATTGGCGGCTTCACAGCGCGCAAACGCGTCTTCCAGCCGGGCGTCGTCGACGCTTTCGCCCGCCAGAACAATGCGTTCGTTAAAGCGCACCAGATGCGGAGAAGTGTAGACATGGCAGCGCTCGCCCGCCGCCTCTGAAATGGCTTTCAGAAACGCACAGGTCGACCCTTTGCCATTGGTCCCGGCCACATGGATGACGGGCGGGAGGCGGTCCTGGGGACGCCCGAGCGCGTCAAGCAGCCGTTCGATGCGGCCCAGCGACAAATCGATCTTTTTGGGGTGCAGGCGTGAGAGGCGTTGCAGCGCCGCCTCAATGGTTTCAGCGGTCGCCATATCTGCCTCTCCGCTAGTCGGCGCGCGCCGGAGTGTTCTCTGCGGCGGCCGGGCGTTTCAGGAGGGTCCGCATCAGATTGCCCAGCACGGTGCGCAGCTCGTGACGGTGTACGACCTTGTCCACCATGCCCTTGTCCAGAAGGTATTCCGCCCGCTGGAACCCTTCGGGCAGTTTCTCGCGGATGGTCTGTTCGATCACGCGCGGACCGGCAAAACCAATAAGGGCGCCGGGTTCTGCGATCTGCACATCGCCCAGCATGGCGTAAGACGCGGTGACGCCGCCCGTGGTCGGGTCGGTGAGGACCACGAGATAGGGCAGCTTGGCGTCTTTGAGCATCTGAACGCCCAGGGTGGTGCGCGGCATCTGCATCAGCGACAGGGCGCCTTCCTGCATGCGCGCGCCGCCTGCGGCGGTGAACACCACCAGAGGCGTGCGGCGCTCAACAGCGGTTTCGCAGGCTTTCAGGAAGCCTTCGCCTGCGCCCATGCCCAGCGATCCGCCCATGAAGGAGAAGTCCTGGACGAGAACCGTGGTTTCAATGGATTTGATCGAGCCGACGCCGATCGCCATCGCGTCTTCGCGCCCGGTTTTCTTGCGGGCGGCGGCGAGGCGGCTGGTATAGGGCTTGTCGTCCTTGAATTTCAGCGGGTCCTTGGCGACCTCAGGCAGATCCACTTCGGTGTAATCGCCATCAAACGTGTATTTGAAGCGCAGGGCCGGGCCGATGCGCATATGGTGGCCGGCCGGTGTGACATGCTGGGCGGCTTCGAGATCCTTGTTAAAGACCATCTCGCCCGAAATCGGACACTTCACCCAGAGATTTTCCGGGGTGTCGCGTTTTTCGAACATTTTCTGGACGCCCGGCGGGGTCAGTTTCTGAAGCCAGCTCATATCGCGTCACACCTCTTCACACGTTTCTTCTGCGCCCGGCAGAGCCGCTTGATCCGCTAGCGGGCGGAATGGGTGGCGTCCGCCAGGGATCCGGCGAGATGCAAGGCCTGGTCCACACCCTTGCTCGCCAGTTCCTCGACAATCGCAGACCCGACCACGACCGCATCCGCGACCTTGCCGATCTCAGCGGCGCGCTCGGGCGTCTTGACGCCAAAGCCCACCGCCACCGGCAAACCTGACGCCGCACGCACTCGCTCCACAGCCGCCGAAATATCTCCGGTCGCGCCTGATCCAGCGCCGGTCACGCCCGTTGTCGATACGTAATAAACAAATCCGGACGTGTGCGCGACCACTTGCGGCAGACGCTTGTCGTCGGTGGTGGGCGCGGCAAGGCGCACAAAGGACAGGCCGTTCGCATCCAGAGCCGAACGGAACTCGGCATCTTCCTCGGGCGGGATGTCCACACAGATCACCCCGTCCGCACCCGCGGCCGCCGCGTCAGCAGCGAACTCAGCATAGCCGTACGAGAAGAACGGATTGGCGTAGCCCATCAGCACCACGGGTGTGTCGGCATGGGTTTCGCGGAAGCGTTTGACGATCCCCAGCACGCCACGAAGCGTCATGCCGCCGTCTAGCGCGCGGATCGCGGCCCGCTGGATGGTCGGCCCGTCGGCCATGGGATCGGTGAAGGGCACGCCCAATTCGATGACGTCCGCGCCGGTGTCGGCGAGGCCCTGCATCATCTTGAGCGTGGTGTCCGCATCAGGATCACCCGCCATGACATAGGCGATGAAGCCGGCGCGGTTGGCGGATTTCAAGGCGGCGAAGGTGGGGGCGAGGCGGGTCATGGTCTTAAAGCTCCACACCGAGCGCTTCGGCGACGGAGAACACGTCCTTGTCGCCGCGGCCGCACATATTCATCAAGATGACGCCGTCCTTGCCCAGCTCTTTCGCAAGATCGCGCACGCGAGCCAGCGCGTGGGCGGGTTCAAGGGCGGGGATGATGCCCTCTTTCTGCGAGCAGAGCTGGAACATCTCCAGCGCCTCGGCGTCCGTCGCGGAGCGGTATTCCGCCCGTCCCACATCATGCAGGAAGGCGTGTTCCGGGCCGATGCCGGGATAATCGAGCCCTGCGGAGATGGAATGGCCTTCGGTGATCTGGCCGTCCTCGTCCTGCAACAGATAGGTCTTGTTGCCGTGCAAAATGCCCGGGCGGCCGCCATTGAGGCTCGCTGCGTGATCAGGGGTATCGAGGCCCTTGCCGGCGGCTTCCACGCCGATCAGGCGCACATCTTCATCTTCCAGGAAAGGATGGAACAGGCCCATGGCGTTCGAGCCGCCGCCAATACAGGCGACTGCGGCGTCAGGCAGGCGCCCGATGCGCTCGAGCATCTGTTCGCGGGCTTCGCGGCCGATGACGGACTGAAAATCGCGCACCATGGCCGGATAGGGGTGCGGTCCCGCCACCGTGCCGATGACGTAGAAGGTCTCGTCAGGATAGGTGACCCAGTCGCGCAGCGCCTCGTTCATGGCGTCTTTCAGCGTGCCGCGCCCGGAGGTGACGGCATGGATCTTCGCGCCCAGAAGATTCATGCGGAAGACATTGGGCTTTTGCCGCTCGACGTCGGTGGCGCCCATGAAGACTTCACACGGCAGCCCGAAGCGCGCCGCAACGGTCGCGGTCGCCACGCCATGCTGGCCAGCGCCGGTCTCTGCGATGATACGGGTCTTGCCCATGCGTTTGGCCAAGAGGACCTGACCCAGGCAGTTATTGATCTTGTGCGCGCCGGTATGGTTGAGCTCGTCGCGTTTGAACCAGATTTTCGCTCCGCCAAATTCCTCGGTCAGGCGCTCGGCGAAATAGAGCGGGCTGGGACGGCCCACGAAATCCCGGCTGAATTCCTCGAACTCGGCGATGAAATCGGGATCGGTCTTGTAGTGCTCATACGCCTCCTGCAGCGCCAGAATGTTCGGCATCAGCGTTTCGGCCACATAGCGGCCGCCGAACTGTCCGAAACGGCCCTCCGCATCAGGCTGTTGGGAGAAGGCGTTGGGTTGGGTCATGACAGCGGTCTTTCACGACGCTCAGGGGCGCGAGGCGCGCAGCCCTGACAGGTTCTAAAGGTCAGCCTCAGAGAAGCCGGTAAAGCGAGGCGGCGCAAGGCGTCAGAGTGCTTTGACTGCAGTGATGAACGCCTTGATTTTGTCTAGACTTTTGACGCCCGGCTCATCTTCGACGCCTGAGACCACATCCACTCCCGGCGCGCGGGATTGGCGGATGGCGTCGGTGACGGTCGCACCCGTAAGCCCGCCGGCCAGCAGCCAGGGCTGGCCGGGGTCGAAATCCTTGAGCAGGCTATAATCCCAGGCCTGCCCGAGCCCGCCCGGGCGATCGGCGTTCTTGGGCGGTTTGGCGTCAAACACGAAGCCGTCCACATGGTCTTTGTAGGTCAGCGCTTTTTGGAGGTCTGCAGCGGTTGAGACGCCCAAGGCCTTCCACACCCCGATTTCAGCGTAATGGCGCGCATCAAGGCACCGCATCGGACTCTCCCCGCCATGCAGCTGGATATAATCTGGCCGCATATGGCGCAGCACCTCGCCCATCAGCATTTCATCAGGGTCCACCAGCACGGCGACGGATTTGGCGTCGCCTTTGCGTCTGGCGAGCGCGCCCATTTGCTCGAGCGAGAGATGGCGCGGGCTTTTGGGAAAATGAATGAAGCCCAGATAATCCGCGCCGGCATTGACCGCGGCGTCCACGGCGTCGGCGGAATTGAGGCCGCAAATCTTGATGAGGGGCGTGCGCGTCTGTGTCATGCGCCGGATGTAGCGCCGAAGCACTGCTCCGCCAAGTCAGGACTGTGCGTCCGCCAGCTTCAGGCGATCACCCCCACGAGCTGGCTGATCGCCTGGGCCCGTGTGGTGGCGGCATAGGCGCCATTGGCCTGACTGATCTGGGAGGATTGCACGCCGCCGCCAAATCCGAAGGGCGTCGCTTGCGTCTCGGCCTGCGCTGCGCCTGTTTGTCCAGGCGGGCTCTGACTCTGTGGCGATTGCGGTCCGGATGAGGGCTGTGACGGGTCTGACGGCGCGTCCCCGCGTGCGGCGGCTTCGCGGGCTTCACGGTCCTGGGCGGCCTGTTCAGCACGGGCTTGCTGGGCGGTGGCGTCAGCAGCGGCGGCGACCTTCCGATCTTGCGCAGAAGGTTCAGCCGGCGCCAGGGCGGCGGCCTTGACCACGCGCATTTTCTCAATTGTGGCGGCCGGATCGCCGGGTACGGGACTCGCGTCAATCTGCACTTCGCCGCCGACGGCGTATCGTTTGCCATCCGGGCCTTGTTGGTAGTCATAAGACGGCGCGCTGGCGTATTGGCCGCCCACCGCCTGGTGCGCCTGCTCGTGCTGGCGCACTTCACGGTCGCGCTTCTTCAGCTCGGCGACCTGTTTCTGCTCGCCTTCTGTCAGAGGATCGCCATCCGTTGATTGAGGCCCTGCGGAAGATGACGCAGCTTCTGACGCCCGTGCTGTATCCTGAGAGAAGCCCAGCCGCTGTGCCTGAGCGGAGAGGGTGACAGGGTCGGACAGGATGCGCGATGCGCGGTTGGCCAGCGATGCGTCGGCTCCGGACAGATTCGTCCGGTTCGCCTGAGTGCGCAGCTCGGGCGTCAGGGGCGTTGCGCCAGAGCCAGCCTGATAGGCCGGATCAGCGCCGCCAGGTGAGAGTGGCGTCAGCGCCATACGCAATCCCGGCAGGTACAACCTGCCGCTGAGCGTGGCGCAAGAGTCTTAAGGTTTGGGTAATGCGGGTTAAGGCGTGAAGCTGTTACGGACGGTCCTGATCGAGGGAAACGTCTCTAGCTTTTGATGAAACGCCTGTTTAGCGAAACCGGCGCCCACTTTTGCTGAAAAGGCTCTAAGCCTTGCCGTCCACGCGTTCGCGCAGCTCTTTGCCGGTCTTGAAGAAGGGCACGTGCTTTTCCTTCACCGATACCGGATCGCCGGTGCGCGGATTGCGGCCCTGACGGGGCGGGCGGTTGCGAACGGAAAAGGCGCCGAAGCCGCGCAATTCCACACGGTCGCCGCGCTCAAGCGCCTGGGTGATCTCTTCCAGCACCGTGTTGACCACCCGCTCCAGATCTTTCTGGTAGAGGTGCGGATTGTCTTCGGCGAGCTTCTCGATGAGTTCGGATTTGATCATGGTGCAGTCCCCTTGAAGGCCTTCAGTGTATGAACACCACAAGAGCGCCGTCAATCATCAACCCCGTGTTGCAGGCAAAAAAGAACCCCCAATGCAGGACATTGGGGGTTCCAGCTCCCTCAGACGGGGAGGTTCAGCCGGTCAGAGGATTAGTCCTCGTCCTGACCTTTCAGTGCGGCGCCCAGGATATCGCCCAGGGACGCGCCGGAGTCAGAAGACCCGTACTGTTCGACGGCTTCTTTCTCTTCCGCCATTTCCAGCGCCTTTATGGACACGGAAACGCGGCGAGAGGCCTTGTCGATATTGGTGACGCGTGCGTCGACCTTGTCGCCGACCGCAAAGCGCTCGGGACGTTGCTCGGCGCGATCGCGGGAGATGTCGGACTTGCGGATGAACGCCTTGACCAGGTTGTCCGGGCCCAGGCTGACTTCCACGCCGCCGGTGGTGATTTCGGTGACGGTGCAGGTCACGGTCTCGCCGCGCTTGAAGCCGCCTTCGTCCATCGGATCGCCGCCCAGCTGCTTGACGCCCAGGGAGACGCGTTCTTTCTCGACATCGACGTCCAGAACCTTGGCGCGCACGGAGTCGCCTTTCTTGTAGTCCTGGATGGCGTCTTCGCCCGAACGATCCCAGTCGAGATCGGACAGGTGAACCATGCCGTCGATTTCCTCGTCGACGCCGATGAACAGACCGAATTCGGTGATGTTCTTGACTTCGCCTTCGACTTCAGAGCCGACAGGGTGCGCTTCCGCGAACACTTCCCACGGATTGCGCTGGGTCTGCTTGATGCCCAGCGACACGCGGCGCTTGTCGGGATCCACGTCGAGCACCATCACATCCACTTCCTGGGAGGTGGAGACGATCTTGCCCGGGTGGACGTTCTTCTTGGTCCAGCTCATCTCGGAGACGTGCACCAGGCCTTCGACGCCCGGCTCCAGCTCCACGAACGCGCCGTATTCGGCTATGTTCGTCACGCGGCCCTTGAACACAGCGCCGTTGGGGTATTTCAGCGCCACGCCGTCCCACGGATCGGACTGCAGCTGCTTCATGCCAAGCGAGATGCGCTGGGTGTCTTTGTTGATCTTGATGATCTGAACCTGAACGGTCTGGCCAACTTCGACCACTTCGCTCGGATGGCCCACACGCGACCAGCTCATGTCGGTGACGTGCAGCAGGCCGTCAATGCCGCCCAGATCCACGAACGCACCGTAATCGGTGATGTTCTTGACGACGCCTTCGCGCACTTCGCCTTCGGCCAGCTGACCGACAAGCTCAGCACGCTGTTCGGCGCGGGATTCTTCGAGAACAGCGCGGCGGGAGACCACGATATTGCCGCGCGGACGGTCCATTTTCAGGATCGCGAACGGCTGTTCCTTGTTCATCAGCGGTGCGACGTCGCGCACCGGACGGATGTCCACCTGAGAGCCCGGCAGGAAGGCCGAAGCGCCGCCCAGATCCACGGTGAAGCCGCCTTTGACGCGGCCCACGATGGCGCCGTTGACCGGCTCTTTGGATTCGAACGTCGTCTCCAGACGGTCCCAGGCTTCTTCGCGACGGGCTTTGTCGCGCGACAGGACAGCTTCACCGAGCGCGTTTTCGATGCGCTCAAGGTAGATGTCGACCTGTTCGCCCAGTTTCGGCGCTTCCGAGCCGGGACCGGTGAATTCGCGCAGGGCCACGCGGCCTTCGGTTTTCAAACCGACGTCGATGACGACGGTGTCGTGCAGCACGGCGGTGACGGTGCCGCGCACGACAGCGCCTTCCATCAGGTCGCGGCCGGCCAGGCTCGCTTCCAGCATTGACGCGAAATCATCGCGGCTCGGGGCCGAGGTTTGGGTGTCAGACATATTAGAGGATGGCTCCAGGGGTTATCGTCGTTTCCGGCCGGCCGGTTGTATCCGGCGGTCTTGCCGCGCGCAGCGGCTGGAAAGTCTCCAAAGCAGCCGCGAACGGCCGGAATACGCTTTCAAAATGAGCGGAGCGAAACGACAGGGCGGCGCACATCGTGCCGAGGGTCTGAACCGACAAACATGAAGGATGCGCACGCCTGGCCGCGGAACATCGCCCGCCCGGCGAACGATCACCCCGTGCAACCATAACGGTCATAGCAGGGCAATCGCGCGCGGACTTACCGCAAATTTGCTGTCAGAGCAAGGCGCGCCGCCCTGTGAAGCTGACTCAATCGGCGCTGATCTCAGCGCCCAGAGCCGCCATATGATCAAAGAAATCGGGGTAGCTGGTGGCGATCATGCTGACATCATCGACGCTGACCGGCGCTTGCGCGCCGCAGCCCATGACCAGGGCGCTCATGGCAAGTCGATGATCGTGATGGGTTTTAACGCGTCCGCCGCCCGGAACACCGTCTTGGCCGCAACCGTGAACACTCAGGCTGTCCTCGCCCAGTTCGATGGTCACGCCATTGGCTTCCAGCAAAGCAGCGCTGGCGGCGAGGCGATCGCTTTCCTTGGCGCGCAATTCCGCAAGCCCTTTCATCACCGTCACGCCGTCCGCAAAGGCTGCGATGACGGACAGGATCGGATATTCGTCGATCATGGACGGGGCGATCTCTGCGGGAACCGCCACGCCTTTCAACGCGCCCGACGTCACACGGATGTCCACCAGCTGCTCGCCGCAACGCTCGCCGGCTGGGGTCATGCTGATATCCGCGCCCATCATTTTCAGCACCTGATAGAGGCCGAACCGTGCGGGATTGGTCATGACGCCGGTGATTGTGACGTCGCTGCCTGACGTGACGAGGGCGGCGGCGAGGGGAAAGGCGGCGGAGGACGGATCGCCGGGGATGGAGACATTGGCCGGGGTCAGCGTCTTGCCGCCGCGGACGCGCGCAATCAGGCCCGCCCCGTCGCGTTCCACGCTCAGGTCCGCGCCATAGACCGGGGCCATGATCTCGGTGTGATCGCGGGTGGCGCGCGGCTCGCGAACAATTGTTTCGCCTCGCGCGCCAAGACCGGCTAGCAAAATGGCGCTTTTCACCTGGGCGGAGGCGACGGGCGGCGTGTAGTCGATCGGATTGAGATGATTTGAGCCGCGCAGGGTCGCCGGCAAGCGCCCGCCATCGCTGGCCTGGCTTTTAACACCCATGCGCGCCAGCGGGTCGAGCACCCGCGCCATCGGGCGCGAAGACAGGCTGTTATCGCCGACAAACTCCGCCTTGAGGTCGAACCGGCTGGCAGCGCCCATCAGCAAGCGCACGCCCGTGCCGGAATTGCCAAGATCAAGGGGCTGGGGCGGGCTGGACCAGCGGCCTTGCCCGATGACGCGCCAGGCGCCGGGCCCTTCACGCTCCACCTTTGCCCCGAGCGCCGCGACGGCGCGGGCGGTCGCCAGCACATCGTCGCTTTCCAGAAGGCCTTCAATGCGGCTTTCCCCGTCCGCCAGTGCAGAAAAAATCAGCGCGCGATGCGAGCACGACTTGTCGGCGGCAGCCTGAAGACGTCCTTTCAGGGCATTGACAGGCCGGGCGGTTTTTGGCCCGTTTGCGGCTGAGGACGGTGTGGGCGTGGCGTGGGTCATGCGGACTCCGCAGGTGTGCAGATGTGGGAAGGCTTCAATCGGGTTTTGACAGCCGCTCCAGAACATGGCAACTGGCGCGCCGATTTGATCGCCCTTCTCTGTGAAAGGATTTGGACTCGTGGCGAAAGCTGAACTTGGCACCAAGCGCGTTTGTCCGGAAACCGGAAAAAAATTCTATGACCTGAACAAAGACCCGATTGTGTCTCCGTTCACGGGCATGGAATATCCGCTTTCCTACTACGAGGAAGTCTCCGCGACTCTGACGAAGAAGGCTCCCAAGCCTGAACCGGAAGAAGAGAAAGAGGCCGAGGCGGAAACCGATGACTCCTCTGACGAGGATGAAGACGACGACGCGCCCGAACTTGATGAAGAGCCCATTGATCTGGGCGGGGATGAGGATGAGGACGAGGCGCCGGTCGCCAAGCGCGCCACGCCCGCTGACGATGATCTGGACGGTTTCTCCGACGATGAGGCCGATCTCGAGGATGACGATGATGACAGCGTCCTTCTCGGTGATGACGACGATGATCTGGATGATGATATCGCCCTCAAGGATGATGAGGACGACGTCTGATCAAAGCGACTGTCATTGACTGCGCCAAGTGCTGAAAACAGGCTTGATTGCAAGCAAAGGCGCGGATAACGTCCGCGCTCTCGAAACGGCGGGGTCCTGATCCCGCCCGCTTCGCACAGCGTTTCGGGGCCATAGCTCAGTTGGGAGAGCGCTTGCATGGCATGCAAGAGGTCGTCGGTTCGATTCCGTCTGGCTCCACCATTAAAAGCCCTGCGCGAGTGCCGCGCGGGGCTTTTTCTTTGTGCGTTCAGCCGCAGGCGCATGCCTTGAACGTTTTGACAAGGAAACCCATGTGAAAGTTAGATATTACAATGCATGAGGCGTTGGATGAACATGGAAACAGATCTGACACTGGATACGACGCCGACAGTGTACGTTCGCACGATCGACGCGTCTGAAGTGATGGAGCAGGCGGCGAACGCCGGGGTCAAACTGGACTCTGACGCAACGCTGTACGCCATTCACGACGAGAATGGTCAGCGCATGGCGGTCTTCTCTGACCGTGAAGCGGCTTTTGCGGCAGCGCGTGATCATGGCGCTGAACCGGTTAGCGTACACTAGGGCTCGGATTATCTCTTGAACAAAACACCCTCTGCCCGTGCAGGGGGTGTTTTTGTGTGCAAAGAGCGGTTTGCCTCTGCACGAGCTCGCGGCTAAATCCCCGTATGAGAGGTTATTTTGCAGTCGGCGTCGAAGGTATTTCCAAGGCGCGCAATCTGGGTGCGGTGATGCGCACGGCGCACGCTTTTGGCGGCAGCTTCGTGTTCACCGTGGGTGCGGCCAACCGCGCTCGAGAGATGTTCCAGACCGACACCGCCAAGACCACCCAAAACCTGCCGTATTACGACTGGGCGAGTGTGGACGACATGGCGTTGCCGCGCGGTTGCCAGATTGTGGGTGTGGAGCTGACCGATGATGCGGTGGAGCTGCCCAGCTTCCGCCATCCGCGCATGGCCGCCTATGTGCTGGGCAAGGAACGCGGCGATCTCAGCCCCGCCATGCTGGAGCGTTGCTCACACGTGGTGAAAATTCCCACCAAATTCTGTGTGAACCTGTCGGTCGCCGCTGCGATTGCGCTCTATGATCGCACGCTGTGCCTGGGCGGATACCCTGAGCGCCCGGTTATGCCGGGCGGTCCGCTGGAAGATAAAGCGCACATCTGGGGGGCGCCGAGAAAGCGCACCTGACCCATCGGGTCTGTTTACAGGTGCAGGCTGTCGCCGCGCAGCAGCGCCGGCAGATCGCCCACCTCGCCGCCCGCTGTACGCATGAAAAAGCGACGCGCGGCCGGTATCTGATCAACGATGGACAAACCCAGTCCGCGGGCGGCCCTGATCGTGCTGTGATCATTGGAGAACAGCCAGGTGAACAGATGTGCGCCCAGCCCCACGGCGACGGAATCCGTCTTCCGCCAGCGCTCATAGCGCTGCAAGGTGGCGGGGGCGCCCAGATCGAGCCCGGCCCGCTTGGCGTCCACCAGCACATCGGCCAGCACCGCCGCATCGCGAACGCCCAGATTGAAGCCCTGGCCCGCAATGGGGTGAATGCCGCGGGCCGCGTCGCCCACCAGCGCCAGCCGGTCATCGGTGAAGCGTTCAGAGAATTTCAGCGTCAGCGGATAGGTCCAGCGCGGGCTGACAGGTTTCACCCAGCCCAGGAAATCACCAAAGCGCGCTTCCAGCGCCTCCTGGAAGCCTTCATCGTCCATATCCTTTAGCGCGTCCGCCGCCTTGGGTCTTTCGCACCAGACAAGGCTGGAGCGATTGTTTGGCAGGGGCAGGATGGCGAAGGGGCCTGTGGGCATGAAGCATTCATAGGCCACGCCCTCATGGCTGTGTTCATGCTCGACCGTCAGCACCACCGCTTTCTGGTTATAGGCATGATCAAGCGTGCGCACGCCTGTCTGGGCGCGCAAGCCGGAGAATTTCCCGTCACAGCCCACAACAAGCGGTGCTTCGAGCACCTCTCCGCTTTCCAGAACCAGCCTGTTCTTGCCCGGCGTCGTGTTGGTTTGCATATGGCTGGCGCGGGCAGGCGCGAAGACTGTCAGGCCCGCTTCATCAGCGGCCTTCGCCAGCGCGACGCGCGTCCAGCGGTTCTCGGCCATATAGCCCAAGGCTTCGCCGTCATCCTCGGGCGAGATTTCGCGACGATCAAAATGCAGCTGGTCCGGTCCCGGTCCGCCGCGCTTGAGCCCGTCATAGGGGCGGCCATCCACCACCAGAATGTCTTCAATGGGCTGGACATGCTCTTTCAGGTGCTGGCCTGCGCCGACCGCGTTCAGCATGCGATATGAGGTGTAAGCCAGCGCAGAAGCGCGACCGTCAAAGTCCGGCGTCACATACTCGGACAGCTCCATCGCATCCACGACAGCCACAGCCAACCCGGCTTTGTGCAGGGCCAGCGCCAAGGTGAGACCGGCGAGCCCGCCGCCGGAAATCACCACATCGCCAGAGAAGATCGGTTTGCTCATAAGGCTCAAGATAACAACGCTCGAGCCGAAAGAAAGCGGCGCGGCGCCGCAGGGCGCCTACCGGTTCAGCGCCCGCTGGATCCAGCCCAGGGCGCCGGTGAAGGCGAGGGGGCCGTCGGTGACCGCGAGCACGATGCAGACCTCGCCCTCGTCCGCGACGGGTTTATGGGTCGTGTCTGGATTGGCCATGCAGACATCGCCAGGACCATAGCTGGCGCGGCCGTCGGAAAAACCGCCCGTCAGCACAAGCGTGAACTCCGTCCCGTCATGGCCATGATGAGGCACGCCGCGGCCCGGTTCGATCCGGATCAGCTCGGCCTTTGCGCCGTCTTCGGTCATCAATTGCATCGTGCGGACGCCGGGACCGGCGAAGGACCAGCCGCCGCGCTCCAGCGCCAGATCGCGGACGGAGCCCGGCAGATCCAGCAATTCATCAATCGCCTGGCCGGCCTTCTGAGCGGCGTTGCGCGAGTTTTCAGACCCGGTGCGGGCGTTAAAGCGCGCCGGACCCGCTTCGCCCAGACCCGCTTCTTCGGTATCGATGATGTCAAACAGGGTCGCCAATGCATTCGGCGCCATCTCCGCCGGGGCTTCGCTTTCCAGCAAAACGCCTGCGGCGGCCTCGACGGTTTGACGTGCACGCGCAACCTCGACATTCACAGCCGATTGCGCGTCCAGCAGTAAGCGCATCGGACCCGACAGGGCGCCCGAAGCGTACGCGGCGTAAATTTCGTCACCCAGCGGATGGTTGGTCATGGTCTTCTTCTAGATCGGCGTTCGGTACAGCGTGTCGGATATTGATCAGTTCAGATCGTCGTCAAGTCATGGAACGTTATTTAATGCGAGAGCGTGCATTATTTCTTACAAGGTTTCAGAATCAAGCACCCGCCTGAGCTTGTCAAAAGCCAGCCTGAGCCTTGATTTTACAGTGCCCAGCGGCATGCCGAGCTGGTCGGCGATATCGCGGTGGGACAAGCCGTCAAAAAACGCCAGTCGCAGCAGCGCCACCTGTTCATCGGGCAGATCCAGCATAGCTTCGCGCACCCGGTCATCGCGATCGTTTTCATGGGCGGCGTCGTCGGGCGGCTGGATTTCGGGCGGGCGCAGGCTGGGATCTTCGCCGTCGAGGACGGGTTTGTTCGCTTGCCGTGCGGCGTCGATACGGCGGTTGCGCGCGATGCGGAATATCCAGGTGGAGGCGGAGGCCTGGTCCGGATCAAACTGCTCCGCCTTGCGCCAGACCGTCAGCATGATCTCCTGCGCCAGCTCCTCAGCCAGGCTGTCATGGGCGTTCAGGCGCAGCAGATAGGCTTTCACCCGCGGCGCATAGAAATTGAACAGCGCCGCGAATGCCTGGCGGTCGCGTTGTGCGGTGGCCAGCACAAGCGAATTCAGGGTCGCACGGTCCGGCTTTGCGCCAGTGGAAAAGGGGGCGTCAGGCAAGTTTCACCCTTGAAGCTCGTTGCAGATCACTCTCACATCCGCACACATGACGATCAAGCCAGATCCTGCCTTGAAACCGCCGTCAGAGACCGCTTTAAACAAGAACACGGGTCGGCGCCAGTCGACCATGCCAGCGACAAACCGCTCATATCTGAATGGAAATCCACATGCGTGTTCTACTTGCCAGCCTGTGTCTGACCGTCTCCGCACTGTCGCCTGTGCAGGCGCAGGAGGCGTCCGAACCTGAATTTCAGGGCGCGCACCGTGACTGGCGCGTGTTTACGCGTGGCGCCGGCGATGGTCAGGTCTGTTACGCGCTCAGCCGCCCTCAGGAAGCCTTGCCAGCCAATGTGGATCATGGCGAGGTGTTCTTCCTGGTGGCGAGCTGGCAAAGCGGCGCTGCCGAGAACCAGCCCAGCTTCCTGGCCGGATACGCCTTGCGCCCTGACAGCCCGCCCCGCGTGCGGGTCGGCTCTGACCGGTTTGAAATGTTCGTGTCTGAACAGGAAGGGTTTCTGGAACAACCGGGCGAGGAGAGCCAGCTTGTGCGCGCCATGCGTCGCGGTTCGACAATGCGCGTCGAGGCCACCAGCGGACGCGGGACCGCTACGGCCTACACGTTTTCACTATTGGGCGTGACGGCGGCGCTTGAGCAAGTGGACGATTTGTGCGGCTAGGCGCGACGCGCGACGGCTTCGAAACACTCAAACAAATGCTGTCGCGCGGCGCTGTGGGGCGCGTTGGCGCGATAGATCAAAGCGGGTTGCACCTTCAGGTCCTCTGACGAACCGGGGAGCTGGACCAGACCGTGTTCGGCCGCCAGGCGATCCATGACAGAGCGTGGCGCGGCGAGGATATGATCCGAAGCCGAGCAAGCGAGCGCCAGCACCGTGTAATCATCACACACCAGACCCGGACGCTGTCGACCCCAGGGCAAGGGATTCCGGAGCAAGCGATCAGGCGGCGTGGCGGTGGCCAGGGGAAACTGGTCATAGGCTGCGCCAGTGAGAGCTGGATGGTCCGGGCGCACCAGCGCCGTCACGCTTTCCTCCGGCAAGGGGCGCACCACCAGCTCTGTATCGTGTATGGCGTCGCCCATATCCGCGACCACCAGGTCCAGCGCGCCGTGGCGGACCTGGTCCACCAAAGCTCCAGCCGCGCCCGCCCGCACCGTCAGCTGCACCGTCCGGCCTGACTGGTAAAAGCGTGCGACGGCTTCGGGGAGCAGGCGGTAGGTGACGCTCGGCCCCGCCCCCACGCTCAGCACGCCATCCTCTCCGGCGCGCCATCGCTTGGCTTCGGCTTTCAAATCCTCAGCCTGCTGAACTAAGGCCCGCGCCCGCGGCAAGAGCGCTTCACCCAGCGGGGTGAGACTCAGCTTGCGACCGGCGCGATCAAACAAGGCGCCGCCCAGATCGGTCTCAAGCTGGCCCAACGCCTTGCTGGCGGCAGGTTGACTCACATGCAGGCGCTCGGCGGCTGCAGTCAGTGTTCCGGCGTCAGCGGCGGTGAGAAACAGGCGGGCGGTGCGCAGGTTGAGCATGCCCAAGTATAATCAGCAGTTATGAAACAATGCAAAACTTGTATTAGAAGTTATGAGCTGAACCGATCAGATTGACGGGGGAGGCTCTGGCCATGATCAACGAAAAAATCCTCGTACCTGCAATATTTGCGGCTTTCATCGTACTGGAAGCGGTGACAGGGCGGTTCTTGCAAAAAGAGCGCGGATCACGCCGGGATGTGATGATCGAGGTGATCTCCTCGCTCAGCATCGTCTTGATCACAGTGCCCTTGATCTTCAGCCTGGCCCCCATGCTGATCGAGGCGGTCCGCCCCGGCTCTCACGATGCGCTGGCTTTTCTGCCCTGGTATCTGATGGTGGCGATCTTGCTGGTCGGCGACGACATGACCCAATACTGGTGGCATCGCGCCAGCCACACCTTCCACGTGCTCTATAATTTACACCGGGCGCATCATTCGGGCGCCTATCTGTCGATCCGCACCGCCTATCGCAACAACCTCTTTTATTACCTGTTCATGCCAGGGCTGTGGATCTCCGCCATGCTGGTGCATCTGGGGTTCTACCCGGTCTATGCGGTCTATCTGGTGGTGAAGATGACGGTGATCTTCGGCGCGCATTCCTCCTGGCGCTGGGATGAGGCGCTCTACAAGAGTGCGCCTTTGCGTCCTGTGATGTGGGTTCTGGAACGGGTCATCTCGACCCCCGCCACCCATAGCGCTCACCATGGGCTGCACAAGGAAGACGGCGTCACCCACTACAAGGGCAATTACGGCAATCTGTTGTTTTTCTGGGATGTTCTGTTCGGCACTGCCAAGATCACCCGCCGCTATCCAGAGACCTATGGCATTGAAGACCTGGAGCCTGTCAGCGCCGGTCGCGAACTGCTCTGGCCGCTGGTGAGGAAATAAGGCTTGCTGGAGACTGACTTCGATAATCGGGTGTCACAGGCTGGCGTCAAACGCTGAGCAGATGCGCGCGGCTGCAGGCGCAAGCCCGTCATGCGTTCTCGCCCCTCGAAGTTTGTTCAGTTTTCCAGTATACGACGGCGCTATGAACGCACCTTTGAAAACACTCGACCTGTCTTTTTCCAACCGGCCAGAGATGTCCGGCCCGGTTCCGCTCGCCGGTTTGACGCGCGCGCAATTGCGTGACGTGCTGATTGCGCATGACCTGGTGGATGAGAAAAAGGCGAAGATGCGCGCCGAGCAGCTCTGGCGCTGGATCTATCATTACGGCGTCACCGATTTTGACGCGATGACCAATGTGTCGAAGGCCTTGCGTGAAGCGCTGAAGGCGAAGTTCACGCTGGCTCGCCCCGAAATCACCGAGCGTCAGGTCAGTGTGGACGGCACGCGCAAATATCTCATCCGCATGGAAAGCGGGATCGAGGTGGAGACCGTTTTCATCCCCGGCGTTGGCCGTTCGGGTGCGCTGTGCGTGTCGTCTCAGGTGGGGTGCACGCTCAATTGCACCTTCTGTCACACTGGCACCCAGCCGCTGGTGCGCAATCTGACGGCAGCTGAAATCGTCACCCAGGTGATGATCGCGCGTGATGATCTGGGCGAATGGCCGACCTCCAACGAGGACCGCCAGATCACCAATATCGTCTTCATGGGCATGGGCGAGCCGCTCTACACCCTCGACAGCGTGTCAGACGCCATCGATGTGATCTCTGACCATGAAGGCATCGCCATTGGCCGCCGCCGCATCACCGTGTCCACTTCCGGCGTGGTGCCGAAGATCCCCGAACTGGGTGAACGGACAAAGGCCATGCTGGCGATCAGCCTGCACGCCACGAACGATGAGCTGCGCAATGAGCTGGTGCCGCTGAACAAGAAATACCCGATCGCGGAGCTGATGGACGCCATTCGCGCCTATCCAGACCTGTCCAACGCCAAGCGCGTCACCTTTGAGTATGTAATGCTGAAAGGGGTGAACGACTCCCTCGCAGAGGCGCGGGCGCTGGTGAAACTGCTGCGCGGCATCCCCTCCAAGATCAACCTCATCCCGTTCAATCCCTGGCCGGGCAGCCCGTATGAATGCTCGGACTGGGATCAGATCGAGGCTTTCGCTGATGTGGTGAACAAGGCCGGTTACGCCAGCCCGATCCGCACGCCGCGCGGCCGCGACATCTTCGCCGCCTGCGGACAGCTGAAAAGCGAAAGCCAGAAAATCCGCGCCAGCGAACGTCGTCGCCTGGAGCGCGAAGCGGAAGCCAGCCAGGAAGCCATGCAAGAGGATCAGGCGTGAACCATCCGGACCGCCGCCAGCCGCGCAAGTCTGGATCCCAGCCCAAATCCTCCACTAAGAACCTGATGCCGCGCGGCACTGCGCTGGGCGCTGTCGAGGGGGTTCTGGCCAAAGGCGTGCCGCTTGACGGCGCTCTGGCCGGTCGCCCGGAATGGAAACGCATGGAGCCGCGCGATCGCGCCTTTGCGCGCGCCATTGCTTCGGCGGTTATCCGTCGCCCGATCGCGCTTGATGCGGCTTTGATGCAGGTGCTCGACAAGCCGCTGCCCGATGAAGAGATCAAGGCGCACCTTATCCTGCGCTGCGGCGCGGCCGAGCGCCTGATCCTTGAAACCCCGGCCCATGCGGCTGTGGACGCCTGGGTCAGCCTGATGGCGCAAGACCCCAACACCGCCCGGTTCAAGAATTTGGCGAACGCTGTACTGCGCCGGGTCGTGGATCAGGGCAAAGGCGCGTTTCTGGAGTCTGACCCTTTGGAAGACCTGCCCGACTGGCTGGCCGAGCGCTGGGTGGAGACCTATGGCGAACCGATTGCGCGCGCCATCGCCATCGCCCGATCCGTGCCGCCGACGCTGGATCTGAGCGCCAAGCCGGGCTTTGACGTCCAGGGCTTTGCCGATGAGATCGGCGCAACAGTACTGGAAACCGGTACGATCCGGCGCCCCGATATTGGCGCGGTGGATGGTCTGCCGGGCTTTGAAGCTGGCGATTGGTGGGTGCAGGATGTGGCGGCGGCTCTGCCCGCGCGCCTGCTAAACGTCAAACCCGGTGAAAAGGTTGCTGATCTCTGCGCCGCGCCGGGCGGCAAAACCTTGCAGCTCGCCGCGACGGGTGCGTCGGTGATCGCGGTCGACGCGTCCCCCAAACGCCTCAAGCGCCTGGCTGAGAATCTCGAGCGCACCAAGCTCAAGGCCGAGATCGTCACCGCGGACGTGGCCGAATGGACCGCGCCCGAACCGCTGGATGCGATCTTACTTGATGCGCCGTGCTCAGCGACCGGCACGCTGCGCCGTCGCCCGGACGCCGCCTGGGCGAAAGAGCCCGGCGACATCGCCAATCTGGCCGATATTCAGCGCCGCCTTCTGGACGCCAGTTTCGCCCAGCTCAAATCAGGCGGGCGGCTGATCTATTGCACCTGCTCGCTGGAGCTGGAAGAGGGCGAAGACCAGATTGTAGCGTTTCTCAAGCGCACGCCGGACGCCAGGCTCGACCCTGTGACCGTTGATGAGTTGCCTGGCCTGAAAGAAGCGCTGCGCCCTGACGGCTCCGTACGCACTCGTCCCGATATGTGGGATGAACGCGGCGGCATGGACGGCTTTTACATTGCGCGGATCGTGAAAGGGTAGGGCGCTTCCGCCCTTTCTACCCTGCGCCGGGGAAGAGACACGCGTTAAAAGATGAAACCCCGGCCTAGCGTTGCGCCGAGCCGGGGTCTCTTTCAGGATAAAGCGCTAAAGGCGGAAGGGGGTCCCGGGTCTCGCAAGGCTCGCCCAGGGATTTCCCCTATCTTGGCCTTACTGGCCCTGACCGAGCGAATAACCGGGTTTGCCGTCAAACTCGTAGAGCTGTTCGGTTTTCACAAAGTCGATGCCTGCGCCCTCAATACGGCTGAGAAGGTCGACCACGTCCGAATTCTTGCGCACGCCCTCACCCATGAAGCGGCAGCGCCAATGATCGGTCTTGAAGGTTTCAGGCAAGCCTTGCGGCCAGACTTTCACCCCGCGATTGGTGATCATCTTCAGTGACAAGGCTGCGCCGCCGGCTGCAAGGTTGAGCTTGTTCGCCAGCTCGTCCGGATTCTCGGTCGGCATGTCGACAAAGACATCCACGCCCACCAGGGTCTTGGTCTGACGCGCGCGGCGCTGATACGGCGCGATCGCGACGCCGCCGGCTTTGGCGTTGTAACGCACCGGCGTGAAATGGGTCGGTTCCTGCCCGAGGCGCGCGATCACAGCGTCAGAGAAAGCGTCCGTGCCCACTTGCTCCTGGGTCATGCCGTCCGAGGCGATGTCGACCGTGTGAACGCCGTCCTCGAGGGTTTTCAGCCAAGCGTTATGGATCTTTTCCGCCACATCGGCCTGGCCGATATGAACCAGCATCTGCACACCGGCCAGGATCAGGCCTGACGGATTGGCGATGTTCTGGCCCGCGATCATCGGCGCCGAGCCGTGAATGGCTTCGAACATGGCGCAATGCTCGCCGATATTGGCGGATCCACCCAGACCCACAGAGCCGGTGATTTCGGCGGCGACGTCGGAAATGATGTCGCCATAAAGGTTTGAGGTGACAATCACGTCAAACTGCTCGGGCGCATCAGCGAGCTTGGCAGTGCCGATATCAATGATCCAGTGATCGGTCTTGATGTCGGGATATTCTTTGGAGATCTCGTCAAACACTTCATGAAACAGACCATCGGTCAGCTTCATGATGTTGTCTTTCGACAGGCAGGTGACTTTCTTGCGGCCATTGGCGCGCGCGTAATCAAACGCATAACGCACGATCCGCTCACAGCCCGGGCGCGAGATCAATTTCAGGCACTGCACCACTTCATCGGTCTGGCGGTGCTCGATGCCGGCATAGAGGTCTTCCTCGTTCTCGCGCACAATCACCACATCCATGTCCGGATGGCGTGTCGCAACGAAGGGAGACAGCGCAGCGCAGGGACGCACATTGGCGAACAGGCCCAGCGATTTGCGCACCGTGACATTGAGCGATTTGAAACCGCCGCCCTGGGGCGTGGTGATCGGCGCCTTGTAAAAAACCTTGGTGCGGCGCAGGGACTCCCACGCGCTGTCCTCGATCCCCGCGCTGACCCCGTTGAGATAGACCTGTTCGCCAATAGCGATCGGCTCAGGCTTCAGCGCGGCGCCAGCCGCTTCCAGCACTTTCAGGCTGGCTTCCATGATTTCCGGGCCGATCCCGTCTCCGTAGGCGACGGTGATCGGGGTGGGGGTGCGTGTCGCCGTGGCGGCGGCGTTCGAAGCGGAGACGTGGACGTTCATTCAGGTTTCCTCATTCCAGCGTGAGTGTACAGCAGACAGATCCGGGTGGACGGACCGCGCCTGTGTCGGAGGGGTTTTAGCGAATCCTGAGAATTTGAAAAATTGATTGTCATGCGTACATGCATTTGAGAAACTCATGGAATGCAAGGCCACCGTCTCGATCTTGATCTGTTGCGCGCCTTCGTGGCCGTGGCGCAATCTCAAAGCTTTACCCGCGCGGGCGCGCTGTTGTTTCGCAGCCAGTCTGCCGTGTCGCTGCAGATCAGAAAGCTCGAGCAGATCGTGGGCGAGCGCTTGTTCAGCCGCACGGCGCGCCGGGTCACTCTGACCCCTGCGGGCGAGCGCCTGATGGGGTATGCCGAGCGTATGCTGGCGCTGCATGATGAGGCGCTGTCGGCGTTCAGGCACGGTGAGGCGCGAGGTCATGTGCGCCTCGGTACGCCGGAAGATATCGCCACGGCGCATTTGCCGAAAGCCTTGGCGGAGTTTGCTCGCGCGCATCCGGGCATTCAGCTTGAAGTGACCTGTGACCTGACGCTCAATCTGATGGATATGTTTCACGCCGGGCGTCTGGATGTGGCGTTGGTCAAGCGCGAGCCGAGCGCGGCCGTGGACGGTCAGCGCGTCTGGTCAGAGCCTCTGGTCTGGGTGGGCGCTGATGACACCGTGTTTGAGACGGGCGGCGTCACGGCGCTCGTGGTCAGCCCCGAGCCGTGCGTCTATCGAAAGCGCGCGTTCGAAGCGCTGGGCCGGGCCGGCGGTCGGGCGCGGGCCGCTTATGTGTGCGGGTCCCTGGCGGGGGCGTTGGCGGCGGTGCGCGCCGGGTTGGGCGTGGCGGTGCTGCCGCGAGACTTTGCACCCGATGACCTCGCCATTGATGAAGGCGCGCGCATGCCGCCGCTTGATGACGCCGAGGCGGTCTTGCTGACTGCGGCGGACGCCGGTCTGGCCGCCCGACGCCTTGCGGATCATCTGGCGCATGCCCTGGAAGAAGAGCCCGCCCGGTTTTAAGAGCGGGCTATCCCGGGATGGACGCCTAGGCGGGCTGGGCGCCCGCAGCCTTGTGGATTTCATTGACCAGATCTGGATCAAGCTCCAGTCGGGCCGCCAGCATTTGCAGATAGGCGCGCTCGGCGGGCGTGTCGATCTCGATCGCGACCAAGGACGCCGCGTAGATTTCGGCGGCGTGCTCTGGCGTATCGGCGGCGGCGACGACGGCGTTGATGTCGAACGGCGCTGACAATTCGTCAAACACGAACGCCTTGTCTTCCGCGCTCAGATCCATGGCGTTCAGTCGCGCGAAGATCGCCTCTTTCTCCTCGGCGTCGACCTTGCCGTCCGCCTTGGCCGCCGCGATCATGGCGCGGACCAAAGCCTTGCCCAATTGATCGACCGCCGCTTCATCGGACGGGGCGGGCAAAAAGGCGGAGTTCTCCGGCGCCGGGGTGAAATCCGCCTCCTGGACTTCAGCGGGCGTAACCGGCGTTGAGGCCTGGCCTTGCTTGTTTTGCTGGTTTTTTTGCCAAGCGTGATAGGCGAGGCCGCCAATGGCGGCGACCGCGCCATACTTGGCCGCCTTGCCCACCATCTTGCGCCCGGACTTGCCCATCAGCATGGAAGCGGCGAAGCCCGCCGCGACGCCGCCACCGCCCGCAAGCGCGGTGCGCTGGGCGTTGGGATCGGTTTGAAGGGCGGTGATGATCTTGTTTACGTCAAACATGGCGGACCTTTGCGTCGGTTAAGGGGTCGGCGCGGCGTGTAGCCGTCCGTCCGTTTGAGACTGAAATAAGCGTCAGGCAGCAATTGGGAATACCGTGCTTCGCGTGCAAGAAGCCGTGACCGGTTTTTCGCGCAGATAGAGCAGCGTTAGGTCCTTGACTGGCGCGGTGTATTGGCTACTTTCCGCCGCCTTACGGTGAGGTGGCCGAGTGGTCGAAGGCGCACGCCTGGAACGCGTGTAGGCGGGCAACCGTCTCGTGGGTTCGAATCCCACCCTCACCGCCAGGATTTCCAGCGATATCAGTCTCTGTCCCGAAACTCGCGGAATACCCGCGCAGTTTCGGCGGGTTGGAAATCCGATCCCGGAACTGAGACGCCGCGAACCTCCGCAAACTACTCCCATATCCCTTAAAGTCTCGGTCGCCCGGATGGCGCGGTCCCATCAGGCGCTGGCCGCGTGAATCCGCACCTCATGATTGTCGAGATCGATCCGCTTTGGTCTGACAGCGCCTTGATCAGCCACATACGTCTCCGAGCTGCCGCCCGCCTGCGTCAAAAGTGATCTTGCCCGCGGCGTTTCGACCGCCTTACTGTACGGATTTAGCGGCATGAACGCCGCTATATCGAAACCACCGGACTTACACTTCCAATGACCACCTAAGCGGGACGAACCCAGCGCCTAAGCCCGCATCAGCGCATGACGCCAGCCTCAGCTTCATCCTGCGACACCTATTTGGGACTTTAATCGATGAAAACGCCGGTGGGTCCAGAAGTCGAAACACCTCAATGGCATAGCGCTGAAATAGACAGCGTTCTTTCGACCCTGAAAAGCGATCGCAAGACGGGACTTGGCGCGGATGAGGCTCAAGAGCGTCTCGCCCAATACGGCCCAAATCGGCTTCCCGAACCCAAGGCGCGCGGGCCTCTTGTCCGGTTTTTCTCTCAGTTTCACAGCCTGCTGATCTATGTCTTGCTGGCGGCGGCGGGCGTCACCGCCGTGCTGGGCCATTGGATTGACACCGGCGTGATCCTTGTCGTGGTGTGGGTCAACGCCGTGATCGGCTTCATCCAGGAGGGCAAGGCGGAGGCTGCCCTCGCGGCCATCAAGGACATGCTGGCGCCCAAGGCCAGCGTCCTGCGCGATGGACGCCGGATCACATTGCCCGGCGAAAATGTGGTTCCCGGCGACATCGTGCTGCTGGAACCGGGTGATCGCGTGGCAGCGGATCTGCGCCTCATCGAGACACGCGGCGGGTTGCGCGTTCAAGAAGCGGTGCTGACCGGGGAATCCGTGCCCGTGGACAAGTCACTTGATCCTGTGCCCGCGGCCGCGGCGCTGGGCGACCGGGGCTCGATGGCTTTCAGCGGCACGATGGTCGCCTCCGGCCAGGGGCGCGGCGTCGTCGTTGCAACCGGCGCGAACACAGAGCTGGGGCGCATCAGCCATCTGATCGGCGAAGTGCGCCGCGTTCAGACCCCACTCACGCGCCAGATGGCCGTATTCGCGCGCTGGCTGACAGCCTTCATCCTGGCGGTCAGCGCGGTGATCCTTGCTGCGGGCCTTATCTTCGGCGGCTATGGGTTCACCGAGCTGTTCATGGCGGTCGTTGGCCTGTCGGTGGCCGCGATCCCGGAAGGCCTGCCAGCGATCCTGACGGTGACACTGGCGATCGGCGTGCAAGGCATGGCGAGCGGCAACGCCATCGTGCGCCGCCTGCCCGCCATCGAAGCGCTGGGCTCGGTCTCGGTGATCTGTTCGGACAAGACCGGCACGCTCACGCGCAATGAAATGATGGTCGCATCGGTGGCGACGGCCGAACGCCTGTTCAACGTCTCAGGCGCCGGTTACGCGCCGCGCGGCGGCTTCCAACTGAATGGCGACGTCGCCATCGCTACGGATTATCCGCTGCTCGCGAAGCTGTCACGGGCGGCGTTGTTGTGCAGCGAAGCCGAACTGGAGCGGCGAGGCGAGGACTGGACGGTGGTCGGCGATCCCATGGAGGGCGCCCTTGTCACGCTTGCGTGCAAGGCCGGCCTCGACGCGGATGCGGAGCGGCGCAGCCACTCGCAGATCGATGCGATCCCCTTTGATGCGCAGCACCGCTTTATGGCCACGCTCCACCATGACCCTGAAGGTGCGGCCGCCATTTATGTAAAGGGCGCGCCAGAACGTCTTTTGGACATGTGCCAGAGCCAGGCGACGGAGGCCGGAGAGGCCGCGCCGCTTGATCAAGACTACTGGCGCGCTCAGGCTGACGCCATCGCCGCGCGCGGGCACCGGGTGCTGGCTATCGCCGTTAAAGCTGGCGAGCGTGATCAGACCGGGCTCGATTTTGCCGACGTGGATGGCGATCTCATGCTGGTGGGCCTGGTCGGCCTGATCGATCCGCCGCGCGAGGAGGCGGTGAACGCGGTCGCGCAGTGCCGCGACGCGGGCATTCGGGTGAAGATGATCACCGGCGATCACGCCGGCACGGCAGCGGCGATTGCGCGCGAGCTTGACTTGGAGAACACCAGTCGCGTCCTGCAAGGCGTCGATGTCGACGGTCTCGACGACGAGGCTTTGCGCAGACAGGTCCAAGAGATCGATGTGTTCGCCCGCATGAGCCCGGAGCACAAGCTGCGCCTGGTCAAAGCCCTGCAGGCCGAAGGCGAGGTGGTCGCTATGACGGGCGACGGGGTCAATGACGCCCCGGCCCTCAAATGCGCCGATATCGGCGTCGCCATGGGTTTGACCGGGTCGGAGGCGGCCAAGGAGGCCGCCGAGATCGTGCTCGCTGACGATAATTTCGCCACCATCGCTGCGGCCGTGAAAGCGGGCCGCACCGTCTACGACAACCTGAAAAAGGCGATCATTTTCCTCTTGCCGGTCAATGGCGGGGAGAGCCTCAGCCTGGTCGTGGCGCTCTTGCTGGGCCTGACGCTGCCGATCACGCCGTTACAAATTCTCTGGGTCAACATGGTCAGCTCGGTGGTCCTCGCCATGACCTTAGCCTTCGAACCCTCTGAACCCAATGTGATGCGTCGGCCGCCCCGGCCGCCAGGCGAACCGATCCTGTCGCGCTTCGTGCTCTGGCGGGTCGGCTTCGTCTCGGTACTCTTCTCAGCCGGTATTTTCGGGAAGTTCGCCCTGGCCCAAGCCCAGGGCGCCAGCATTGAAGAAGCCCGTACAATTGCGGTCAACACGCTGGTCGTGATGGAGATCTTCTACCTATTTTCCGTGCGCTATCTGCATGGGCCATCGATGACCTTGCGCGGCGTGGTGGGCACGCGGCCTGTGCTGATCGCGGTGGCTGCTGTCGCAGGGCTGCAGTTTCTCTTCACTTACGCCCCCTTCATGGAAACCTTTTTCGGCACCCGGCCCCTCAGCCTCTCGCAGGGCCTTCAAATCGTAGCCATTGGCCTTCTTGTGCTGATCATTCTGGAGCTTGAAAAGCGGTTGGTCCGCGCCGTCTTTCTGCCCCGCAGCCCGGATCCTTCACGCGCATGACCGACGCCATCACCGGATATCTTTTCTACGAAATCGCCGCCCTTCTGGTGCTCGCCGCAGGCGTGGGGTTTCTCGGCCTGATGCTGCGCCAACCGCTGATCGTCAGCTTCATCGCGGTGGGCATTCTGGCCGGGCCGTCCGTGCTCGGGATTGCACGCTCTGACGAACATATCGACCTTTTGGCCGAGCTTGGCATCGCCGTGCTGCTCTTCCTGGTCGGGCTGAAGCTAGATCTCAAGCTGGTCCGCACGCTGGGTCCGGTGGCGCTGACCACGGGGCTAGGCCAGGTCGCGTTCACCACCATTTTCGGCTTCCTGATCGGCCTGACGCTCGGGCTCGACACCATTACAAGCCTTTATGTGGCCATCGCACTGACCTTCTCCTCCACGATCATCATCGTGAAGCTGTTGTCCGACAAGCGCGAGATCGACTCTCTGCACGGACGCATCGCGCTCGGCTTTCTTATTGTCCAGGATCTGGTGGTCGTGCTCGCGATGATCGTGCTCTCCGCCGTCGGCGCGAGCGGCGGCGATGCGAACGCCTTTGGCGATGTGGCGCGCGTTTTCGGATATGGCGCGCTGATGCTGGTCGGAGTCGGCCTCTTCATTCGCTTCATCGCCGACCCGCTGGTCGAGCGTCTGTCGCGGGCGCCGGAATTATTGCTGTCTTTCGCGATCGGCTGGGCGGCGCTGCTGGCGGCGCTTGGCCATTATCTGGGGTTTGGCAAGGAGCTAGGCGGATTGCTCGCCGGCATCTCGCTCGCCTCGACCCCGTTTCGCGAAGCGATCGCCGCTCGGCTCGCCTCGCTGCGTGACTTTTTGCTGCTGTTCTTTTTCATCGCCCTCGGCGCGGCGCTGGATCTGTCCATGCTTGGCGCCAGCGTCGGTCCGGCGCTGGTCTTCTCCGTCTTCGTTCTGGTCGGCAATCCGCTGATCGTGCTCGCAATCATGGGCGTGATGGGCTACCGCAAACGCACGGGATTTCTCGCCGGGCTCACCGTCGCCCAGATAAGCGAATTCTCCCTCATTTTCATGGCGATGGGCGTCGCGCTGGGCCATGTGGCGGAACCCGCGCTCGGACTGGTCACCCTGGTCGGTCTGATCACCATTGCAGCCTCCACTTATATGATCACCTATTCCCATCAAATCTATGACCGGGTCGCCCCGCTGCTTGGCGTTTTCGAACGCAAGGATGTGCTGCGCGAGGAGACCGGCGGTGATCCGGCGCAGCGTTATGACGTCATCGTCTTCGGTTTGGGGCGCTATGGCCTGGCGATCGCTGAAGCGCTCAAAGCCACGGGAAAACGGGTGTTGGGGGTGGATTTCAATCCAGGCTCGGTGCGCTACGCCAGGGCGCGCGGCGTGGACGCGATCTTTGGCGACGCCACCGATCCCGAAGCCGTGGCGCACCTGCCGCTTGAGGGCGCTGAATGGGCCGTCTCATGCGTGCCCGAGCACGATACCGGCATCACCCACGCCGATGCCCGCCGCTCTCTGATCCGGCATCTACGCGATCTTGGCTTTGAGGGCCGCATCGCCGTTTCATCCCATGGCGACGGGCTGGCCGAGGCGCTCCGCGCTGCGGGCGCCGATCTTGTGCTGTTGCCTTATCGGGATGCGGCGATAGAAGCCGCCAACTTGGTGCTTGGGGCGCGCGCGTCCAGCACGGAATCACTAGAAGATCCGACCGGTCAGAAGGAGTTGAGCCCATGAGCGTAGAGCAAGCCCCCTTGGACGGCCCCGTTCTGGCGGTCTGCCGAGCTGACGGATTGGATGACGCGCTTTTGGAGCGCGCTGCGCACGCCGCCCGGAGCATGGACGCGCCGTTGATCGCGGTCGCCGTTGAACAGCCGCCAGCCGATATCAAGGCCATGGAGAAGGCCACGGGCCTAAGCCGCGAGGCCATTGCCGCCCGCCTCGAAGACGAGCTCAAACACCGCCTGAACGAGGCGTGTCAGCGCGTCTCTCTCGATTGGCCGGTTCGTGTCGTCACCCGCTTGGGCAAGCCGTTTCTGGAGATCATCCGCATCGCGATCAAAGAACAGGCCCGCCTGGTGCTGAAAACAGCTGAGGATTTAGCAGGGCCGCGAGGTGTCTTCTTTGCCAGCACCGACCAGCATCTTCTGCGCAAATGCCCCAGCCCTGTCTGGCTGATCCGCGAGGACGCCGATCAAAAGCCGCAAACGCTGCTCGCGGCGGTGGATGTCGACCCGCTGACCGCCGAACAACCCGAGACTGAGTCTGCGCTGAACATGCGCATCGTGGAGACCGCGGCGCGGATCGCGGCCCTGTCCGGCGCCAGGCTGCACATCCTGCATGTCTGGGAGGCGGCCGGCGAGGGCGTGGTGCGGATGTGGTCGAACGAGGCCGGCGGCGTTGATCATTACCTCGATGAAATCCGCGACCATCACAGCGCGGCTTTAGAGCGCTTCATGCTCGATGCGCGCCGACGCCTCGCCGATTTGGGTCTCAGCCAGGTTCAAATGAAAACCCGGCTGAAGCGCGGCGACCCGCGACAGATCATCCCTGAGGACGTTCAGGCGATGCAGGCCGACATGCTGGTCATGGGCACGATTGCCCGCACCGGGGTGCCAGGCTTCATCATCGGCAACACCGCAGAAGACGTACTCAACAGTGTTGAATGCTCCGTCGTCACCGTCAAACCGCCTGGCTATGTTAGCCCCGTGAAGTGAGTCACGCCGCCACGATGTTAGCGCTGAAATTCCTGAAGAAAGCGATGTAGCTGTATGGTTGGTCGGAGGAGGTGGTGACCGGTCGATTGCGTTCCTATCGTGAGGCTATGGGCGAGATCGGGAACGCCGCTCGTCAAGTCACCATCCGGTACGAGAACAAGCGAGACGAAAACTCTCACCTGCCGTTCCGAAGGTGTTCGCGGGCGATGGCTGGGTTCCGGCAGATGCGAAGTGTACAGCAGTTCGCCACCGCTCATGCCTCCGTCCGCACCCCCTTCAAACATGATCGATCCCTCGAACGCCGGCCCCGCTTCAAATCGCTCCGTGACGAAGCGCTCGCCGAGTGACGGCCGCTACTGGCCGCGTGAAGGCGAGCCTCGCGATCAGTCCGCGTTAGTCTGACAGCACCGCCAAAGGCTCCTCAAGTCTGCTCGCGCAGGCGTATGAAGGTCATGCGGGCTGTGACCAGAGCCTTAGCGTCATCGACGGTTCGGACTGATCCTTCGACCATCGCTTGCCGGTCAGTGCGACGTGTCACGCGAGCTTCGCAGATAATCTCAGTTTGTCTTGGAACCGGAGCGCGATAACTCAGCTCCGCCTTTCCGGTCACCCAGCGGCCTTCGGCCGTGGCGTTGGCGGCGAGTCCGCAGGTCTGGTCGAGCATGGCCGCGCTTTCTCCGCCATGCACGACGCCTGCGAGATTGCACCGGCTTGGCGCAGGGGCAAGCTCGAGCATTGCGTGGTCTTCTTCCAAAGTGGCGATCCGGGCTTGCAGTTTCGCCCAGAAGGTGTCGCGGTTGACAGCCTTGTTTAGCTCGGCGCGCATGGCGTCCAGGCGGATGTCCAGGCTCATAATGTCTCCGAAAACTGCCTTACAAGGTCGGCTCGCATCAACTTGCCCAGTCCATTGCGGGGGAGTGCGTCGAGCACATGGATGCGCTTGGGTGTCTTGACTGGGCCCAAACGTTCTCGAACGGCGGCGCGCAGCGCGTCGATATCGACGCGGCTCCCCTCAGGCACAGTGATGGCGGCCTCGACACGCTCGCCCCAGTCGAGGTCCTGAGCGCCAAAGACGCACGCTTCGTCCACCGCGCCGGTCGCAAGAAGTGCGGCTTCGACCTCTGAGGGAAAGACATTGAACCCGCCTGAGATGATAAGCTCGCTGGCCCGGCCGGTTATGAAGAGCCGGCCGTGTTTATCCATCCGACCCAGATCGCCGGTGTGTAGCCGTCCGTCTCGGATCGTTTCGGCGGTTTTTTCGGGGTCGCCGAGATAGCCGTCCATGATTAGAGGGCCAGCGAGTGTAACCTCTCCTGTTTCTCCAGGGGGCAGCGTTTCGCCGTCAGCGCCGAGTATCGACACAGTGCTCAATGGCGCCGGACGTCCCACGCTGGTTCTCAGTTCGGGCTGGGCAAGCTCGGCCTCGTCGATCGTTGCAATGGTCATCGGGGCTTCAGTTTGTCCATAGAGCCCGGCGATGCGCGGTCCCAGGATTTCCAGCACACGGGCGAGGGCGAGTTCGGGAAAGGGCGCCGCGCCATAGATCAGCCGACGCAGCGCTTTCAGGTCCGCACCGTTGTCATGGAGCGCTTCGGCGAGGCGCTGGATGGAGGTAGGCGCCGCGAAACCGGTGGTCACGCGCTCTTCGCTCATGATCCGGGCGAGTGTGGACGGGGATGCGCGATCCACCAGCACCAGTCGCGCGCCAGCGGCAAGGGCGGGCAGGATGAAGTGCGAAGAACCATGGGTGAGCGGCGCACTGGCGAGGACCACGTCTTCAGAGGCGAGCGGGAAGCGAGCGGCCATATTGATCCGGTTGGCCATCACCGAACGGCAGGACTGAACGACCGCCTTGGGCCGACCGGTTGAACCGCCCGTAAATTTGATCGCCATGGTCTGCGCGCCGCTCGCGTAAGTCTGGGGCAAGCGCGCCGTCTCGGCGTAGAGCGCCTCGAGCGCAAGGCTTGGCCCGGCGCCAGCCGCGTCCAAAAGCCGTGCTCCGGCCGGATCGGCGCAGATGAGGTCAGGTCGTACGAGCGACAAAGCGTGCGCTGTGGCGTCTGGCCCGTTCGACAGCCCGAGCGGAATCCAGACTCGTCCGGAAATCTGTACGCCCAGCCAGACGCACAGATGGTCGATCGAGTTGCCCGCCGCGATCGCGACACGGCCGCTTTTGGGCGTGCGCCGGTCGATTTCAGCTGCGGCGGAATGCGCGGCAGTCAGCAAGTGTCCGGCGCTAATCTCGGCGGACTTGCGCGCGTCTGAATCATAGCAGACGGCGGCGATGCGCGCTGGATTCCGGCCGAGCTGGTCTATGGCGTCGGCGGCGGGGGCGGTGTCGAGGTGTAAAGTCATCGCGTCAGCACCGTGACCAGGGTTGCGGCCTCCTCAACGCCGAGAAAGCCTCCGCCATTCTCGGCGACGGCGACGCGTGCGCCCTCGACCTGTAGCGCACCCGCCTCTCCGCGTAATTGCTCGACCAGTTCGCAAATCTGGACCACACCCGTGGCGCCGACCGGATGGCCTTTGGCGACGAGGCCGCCGGAAACATTGACAGGAATCCTCCCGCCGCGTGCGGTGGCGCCGGAGGCGGTGAACGGTCCGCCTTCGCCGCGAGGACACAGGCCCAGATTTTCAATTTGCAGCAGTTCAGCGAAGCTTGTGGCGTCGTGCACTTCGGCGAGATCGATCTCTTCTGGCCCGATTCCCGCCGCTTCATAGGCTTGGAGCGCGGCGCGCCGGCCCAGATGATTGTCGTAATCCTCAAGCGCTCGATCTGATGCGCTCGTCCAGCCGATCCCGGCGAGCGTGACGCCGCGCTGACCAGCCTCACGCGCCGGTCGCAGGACAAGCGCTGCGGCGCCATCAGAGATGGGCGCGCACATCAGTCGGGTCAGCGGCCAGACAACCGGCTTGTCGGCAAGCACCTGAGCCGGGCTGGTCTCACCCCCGTACTGGGCGCGCGGATTGCGCGTCGCATGGGTGTGGTTCTTTGCGGCGGCGTAGGCGATCTGCTCAGGCGTCGTGCCATAGCGCTCCATATGAGCACGCGCCAGCCCGGCGTAAATATCCATGAAAAAGCTGCGACGGGTCGCAGGCGCATAACCCTCTGGAAGGAGCGCTGCGCCGCAGGCGGCCATGCGCGCGGCGGTTTCCTCTATACGCTCCACATCGGTTCCGCCGCGAAACGCCTTCATGACCAGATCGTCGCGGTCGCGATAGATCATTTTCTCTGCGCCAACGACAAGAACGGTCTGCGCGCGGCCTGCCCGGATCATGTCCGCGCCCATCGCCACAGCAGAGGCGCCTGAAGCGCACGCATTCTCTACATTGAGGATCGGGATGGTATCGAGCCCAAGCGGGGCGAGAGCAATTTGCCCCCTGACAGCATTTTGTCCCTCAAGGATGGGCTGACGCGTGTTTGAGAACAGCGCCGCCTCGATCTGACCGGTCGCAAGCTCTGCATCGGCCAGCGCCGCCGTGACCGCTTCGCGCACCAGGTCCTTGATTGACCGGGCTTCATGCTTGCCAAGCGCCGTCATGCCCACGCCCGCCACTGCGATCTTCATGTCATCTCCCGATCTGGTTAAGCGCGGAGTTGCTCTTGCGCTAGTAACTTTGATAACGATACTCTATTGGCTTACAAGTGCAAACGCCGTGACTTGCGGCGCGATCAGCCTGACCGGAGAGCCCTTAAATGACCGCAATCGCCCCGCAGACGCGCTCGGATCGTCGCAAGGTCCTCGAGGCCGCTCTGGAGGCCGTCCGTCTTCGAGACCAGTTCAGCCCCTTCAAGGAAAGCCCGTCGAAAAAGTTACATGGCGAGGCGGCGCCGCGACTGGGCGAGGAGCGGTTTCAGGCGCGGCTTGGAAAACCCTTTGAACTTGAGCAGCCCGGCGAGATCAGCCGGGTCGGCGAGGCGGAGATATCGCCGTATACGCGCAAGCCGCTGGGCATTGACTATCCGCGCTGTGATCCTGACGCGCTGATCAAGGCGGCGCGCACCGCGATGGGGAGCTGGGCCGCAACGAGCCCGGATACACGTGCGGACGTGCTGATTGAGATGCTCTTCGAGCTCGAGAAGGATACGTTCGAGACCGCACACGCCACCATGCACACAGCCGGGCAAGGGTTCGTCATGGCGTTCTCGGGGTCAGGCGCCAACGCGCTTGATCGCGGGCTCGAGGCGCTGGTCTATGGCTATAAGGCCCAGATGGACGTGCCTGATACGGCGCGTTGGACCAAGCGCTTCCTGGATCCGGAGCCGGTGACGCTGGACAAACGCTATCACCGTGTCCCGCTGGGCCCCGCCGCCATTGTGTGCTGCGCCACTTTTCCCTTGTGGAACGCCTATCCGGCCCTGACGGCCAATCTGATGACCGGCAATGCGGCGATCCTGAAACCCCACCCCAGCTCCATCCTGCCCACGGCAATGGCGGTTGTGACCTGCCGCCGGGTTCTGGAACGCGCAGGCTTTGACCCCAATCTTGTCCTGCTCGCCACAGACAGTCCCGACGCCCCTGTGACCAAAGAGCTGATCTCGCATCCCGACTGCCGGATCATCGACTATACCGGCTCGCAACGCTTCGGGACCTGGATCGAACAGAATGCCGGGGACCGTCTGGTCTTCACCGAGACGGCAGGCTGCAATTCGGTGGTGTTTCACTCTGCGCAGGATTTCGAGAAAGCCGCAGGCGCAGTGGTGCGGGCCATGAGTTCTTTCTCAAGCCAGATGTGCACCGCCCCGCAGAACTATTTCCTGCCCCGCTCGGGCGTGCGCTCCGGCGATCGGGTTATCCCCTATGAGGAGGCGGTGCAGATCCTGGTTTCGGCCATTGATCGAATTGCCGGCGACAATGCTACGGGCTCGGCTGTGTGCGCTACGGTTCAGGCCGAGAGTACGCTTGGCAATGTTGAGGCGATGACCGCACGCGGAGAGCGTGAGGGGCGGATTCTGCGCCAGGCCTCGCCGGTCGCCAATCCTGATTTCCCCGATGCACGGACGTGCAGCCCGGTCCTTATCGAAACTGAAGCCGATAATGAGGACTTTTATGGCGAGGAGCGGTTTGGCCCGATCGGCTTCGTTATTCCGGTTGAGACAGCCGAAGAGGGGGTGGAGCGCGCCACCCGCCAGGCCCGGAGCCGCGGGGCGATCTCGTCTTATCTTTACTCGATCGACGAGGACTTCATCGAGAAGGCTCTGCCCGCTTACATCGCGGCCGGCGCCTCGGTCAGCGTGAATATTGATGGCGGCATGCCGGTCAATTTCATGGCGGCCTATTCGGACTATCACGTCACCGGGCTGAACCCGGCTGGAAACGCCAGCCTGACCGATCTCGCCTTCGTCGCGCCGCGCTTCCGCGTTGTGCAAACCCGCCGCAAAACGATGTGAGTTAGGCTCTCGAGTCGGTTTCTTTATAAAAGTCTCCTTGAGTCAGTTTGTTTAATGAAGTTATCATTCTTCCCGCATGTGCCGCCGGACACAGAAAAACAGGCGGGTCAGCAGGGGAGGAGACATTATGGCTTATCGCAGCAACGCTCTGGTGGGCGCGTCCGCGCTCGTTCTCTCGCTCTTGGCGGGAGATATCGCTCTGGCGCAGGCCGAGAGTTCAGACATCATAACCATCACGGCCCAGCGCCGGGCCCAGTCCATCCAGGACGTGCCGATTGCGGTCAGCGCGTTCGACGAGGAGGCGCTGCGCGGCAGCGCGATTGAGGGGATTGGAGGGATCGCAGACCGCACGCCCGGCTTCACCATGAGTGAATTCAATATCGGCGAACCCCAGCTCTATATCCGCGGCGTGGGCTCGACGTCAGACAGCGCGGCGGGCGACCCTTCGGTGGCGGTCTCCATCGATGAAGTCTATATCGGACGCGCCGGAGGCGGGGCGATCAGCTTCTTTGATCTGGAGCGAGTTGAAGTGCTCCGCGGGCCGCAAGGCACGCTCTATGGCCGGAACGCCGCGGGGGGTGCCGTTAACATCATTACCGCCAAGCCCGACGGCGACGATCCGTTCGCCGAAGTGACTGTTGGTTATGGCGAGTACGAAGACATCCAGCTCACAGGGGTGGTCAACGGCCCCATTGACGAGAATGTGGCCGGGCGCATCGCGCTGCTTTACCACGAACATTCTGGTTATGCAGAGAACGCCGTGACCGGCCAGGACCTGCAAGGCGCCAAGACGATCGGGGGGCGCGGCGCGATCAGCTTTGAGAACGGCGCTGTCAGCGGGCTCTTCCAGATCGACGCTTCCCGCGATGAGACAGATGGTCAGGCGCGCATTCCTGTCCCCGGACCCAACACCGCGCCGCCGCTCGTGGCCCTGATCGGCGCCTTGCGCAGCGGTCTGGACGAACGCGAGAGCTTTTCCAGTCCGAACACCTTCCAGGAGCGCAATACTTACGGCGCCCAGGCGCGCTTCGATGTCGAGCGTGACGCCTTCACGTTCACCTCCCTGTCGAGCTGGCGGGCGACAGATTTTTCCTGGTTTGACGATCTCGGCGGTCTGCCGACTCCGCCTTATGTGCTGCTGGTCGAAGACCGGGCCGATGAGGATTCAGATCAGTTCACCCAAGAGTTCCGCTTTACATCGAATACGGAGTATGGCGTGTCATGGGTGGCGGGGCTGTTCCTCTTCCACGAGGATGTGAACCGCTCTGAGAACTTTGTCGTGGACGCTCTGCCGCCCTTCCCGTCTTTCGTGGGCGGGGACGTGACCTTCACACAGAACGCCACCAATCAGAGTGTTGCGGGCTTCGCCCAGATGACCTGGCCGGTGACCGACACCTTCAATCTGACGGGCGGTGTGCGCTTGACCTGGGATTCAAAGGACATCTTCGCGCGGGGCATTGATAACGACACGCCAGGCGGACCCTTTCCGGGCATTCCGCTCGGACCGCCCCCGCTGGGTGTGGCCTTTCCAGGCGGCGTTTCCGGTGAAGAGAGCTGGACCGAGCCGACCTGGCGTCTGGCCGCGGACTGGCGTCCGAATGACAACATACTCGCCTATGCCAGCTATGACCGGGGCTACAAGTCAGGTCTGTATCCCAGCCAGGCCCAGAATGCGGCTCAGGCGAGCACAGCGCTCGATCCGGAGATTCTCGATAATTTCGAGATCGGGTTGAAGACCAACTGGAATAATGGCCGGCTTATCCTGAATGGCTCCGCCTTCTTCACCGATTACCAGGATCTGCAGGTCTACGAGCTGCTTGGCTTGGCGCTGGTGACTTCAAATGCGGATGCCGAAATCTTCGGGGTCGAGCTGGAGGCTCAGGCGCGCCTGACCGATAACTTTATGGTCGGGGGCACTTATGCGTATCTGGATGCGGAATACGTGTCCGACGCCCAGTCCGCGATTGGCGTTCTGCCTTATAACGGCAATCAGCTCACCCGGGCTCCGGAGAACAAGTACACGGTGTTCGCCCAGATTGACGCGCCTGTGGGGCCGGGCTATGCACGTCTGCGTACGGACTATCAGTATACGGGTGATTACTTCTTCGACCCGTCGAACAATCCGGAAGTCCTTGTGGAATCGTATTCCAGCGTCGATGCACGGCTGTCCTGGCAGCCCTATGACGAGCGGTGGGAAATTGCGCTTTGGGGCAAAAATCTCGGGGATGAGACCTACCCGCTTCATATCATCAAGAACAATGGGATCGGCTTTAATGTCTATGCGCCGCCGCGGACATGGGGGGCGAGCCTGCGGGTCCGCTTCGGAGGCTGACGCTAGAGCCATATAGGGGGGAGGCGGGCGCGGGCTGGGATCAGTTCGCGCCCGTTTCGTTTCGCCTTAGCCGCTTGCGGCCCGGCTGCGTTTGGCATGGGTGAGCGCGGGCGCGGCTCTGACGTTCCGAGGATCAATGACCTCACCGGTTAAAGCATCTGTCAGCCGGGGCAGGACTGGCGTGCCGGTCTGACGGTCAACCAGGATCACCGGGGCTGTATCTTCCGGGCATAGCCAGCGCTGCCCCCAGGCGAAGAAGGCGAGCACTACTGGATAGAGCGCCAGGCCGCGTTCGGTCAGCACATACTCAAATCGCTCGGGCCGGGAACGATAGCGCCGTTTCTCCAAAATGCCGTGGGCGACCATGGCGTTCAGCCTGTCGGCCAGGACGCTGGTGGAAATGTCGAGCGTGGACAGAAAATCATCATAGCGCCGGATGCGGTAGAAAGCGGCGGCCAGGACGAGATTGGTCCAATAGTCTCCAAAGAGCTCTATGCCCAGCTCGATCGGTCCGGACGCGCCGCGCTGGGCGGGCTGAACGCGGCGACGGCGCATCGTCTTCATGCGGGGGGCGAAGTCAGGAGTCGGCCCAGGCGCCGGCATGACATCATAAGGCGAGAGCGCCCGGGTCGGGTCAGCGCCGGACATGACGGGGCGGACTTCCGTTCCGTCGGAGCGGCGCAAAAAGCGCACGGCGCGCGACGGATCGGCGCGCGGTGACCAGTCTTGCTCCCACATGGTCAGCATGACCGCCACGCCGAACAGGTCTCGGCCCATCTCCGTCAGCAGGTATTCGTGACGCTCCGGCCGGGTCTGGTAAAGCCTGGCTTCGAGCAGGCCGGCCTCGGTCATGATCTTCAGACGGCGCGCCAGCACAGAACGCGCAATGGTGAGCCGTGAGAGCCAATCTTCAAATTGGCGCGCGCCGCGGAAGGCCTCGCGCAGAATGAGCATGGTCCAGGCTTCTCCGACCCCGTCGATAGCGTGCGAGACCGGATTGTTCTGGATCATCCTTTTCAGTGTTGCTGGCATAACAGGGAATAGAGCCGATCAAGTCGGGGCCGACAAGTGGCGGTTTGCGCCTCTTGTCAGCAAGGATTCCAGTCTGTAGAGTAAGTTTCGCTAACAAAGTGACACTTGACCGGGCTCAATCGGGACCGGCTTCGGAGAGACTGATGACGCGGCTATCTGAAACGCTCACGCGCAATCTGCGCCTGCCTGCGGTGTGCGCGCCGATGTTCCTGGTGTCCGGGCCGTCGCTGGTCATCAATGCCTGCAAAGCGGGTATGATCGGCGCCTTTCCCGGGCCCAATTGCCGCACGATTGAAGCGCTCGACGCCTGGATGGGCGAGATTACCGGCGCACTGGGCCCGGACGATGCGGCCTGGGCGTTCAACATGATCACCCATTCCAGTTATCCGCGCTTCGAGGCGGAGCTGGAGCTTGTGAAAACCTATCGCCCGCCGCTCGTGATCACCGCCTTGGGCGGTCCTCAGCGCGTTATCGAAGCCGTCCACAGTTATGGCGGCCAGGTCTTCGCCGACGTCAATTCCGTCGCGTTTGCGCGCAAGGCGGCGCTGGCGGGTGCGGACGGGCTTGTTTTGGTCTCGTCGGGCGCGGGCGGTCATACAGGATTTCTTGCCGCCAATGCCTTTGTTGAAGCGGTTCGAGGTTTTTTTGACGGCCCGATCGCGGTTGGCGGAGCCATTTCCACGGGCCGGGGCGTTGCTTCGGTTGAGGCGCTGGGCGCTGACCTTGCGTATATGGGCACCGCTTTCATCCCCGCCGAGGAGAGCCTGGCGGCAGACGATTACAAGGCGATGGTGGTTGCTGCCGACGCAACCGATCTCGTGGTTTCTGATTGCATGACCGGCGTGCCGGCAAGCTGGCTGAAAGACAGTCTGCGCCGCGCCGGGCTCGATCCTGACGACCTGCCCAAGAAAGGCCGCGTTCAATTCGACGATCCATCCAAAGTCCTGAAAGGCTGGAAGGATGTGTGGTCGGCGGGACAAGGGGTCGGGGCGGTCAACGCCATCGAGCCGGTTGCAGACATTATCGCGCGCCTTGCACGCGAATACGCCGCGGACGTCACTGCGTTCAGCGGTCCCTATCAAGACAGGAGACAAGCTTATGAACGCCCCACGCCTTAGCGATCCTCTGCGTCTGGAGCGTGACGCTCCCTCTTGGCTCTCCGGTGTTGAAAATCCTTATTTGCGAGGTCTCTACGCCCCCGTAAAGGCTGAGACGACGGCCGAGGATCTGGAGGTGATCGGCGAGATCCCGGCCGATTTGTGCGGCGCCTATATGCGCAACGGTCCCAATCAGGTCTATCCGCCCGCGTCCAAGCACCACTGGTTTGACGGTGACGGCATGGTGCATACCGTCGCGTTCAAGGACGGTCAGGCGAGTTATCGCTCTCGCTTTGTCAAAACAGACCATTTCAAGCTCAACGCTGAAGCCGGGCGCGAGCAATGGCCCGGTTATATGGGACATCCGAACCCGGAATCGCCTCCCGGCGCGGGGTCGGACGGCTGGCTGAAGGACAGCGCGAACACCGATCTGATCGTCCATAATGGTGAGGTGCTCGCCTTGTGGTATCAGGCGGGCGTCCCCGTGCGCATCGACCCGGCCACGGGCGATACGCTTGGACCACAGACTTTCGGCGGTCAGCTCCAGCGTCAGGTTTCGGCTCACGCCAAGACCGACCCGGTCACGGGGGAGATGTTCTTTTTCGACTACAACACTAAACCGCCCTACATGACCTATCACGTGGTCAGTCCCGATGGCCGGATGAGCACGGTCGAGATCGATGTGCCGGGCCCGCGCCTGCCCCATGACATGGCGCTCTCAAAAAATTACGCGATTTTGCATGACCTGCCGCTGTTCTGGGATCCTGAACTGCTCAAAACGCGCGGGCTGCACAAGGTGACATTTTACGAGGACATCCCTTCCCGCTTCGCCGTGATCCCGCGCTATGGATCTGCTGACGATGTGCGCTGGTTCGAGGCCGAACCGGGATACATCTATCACGTCACCAACGCGTATGAGGATGGCGACTGGTTGATCATGGAAGGGTGCCGGGTCACCGATCCGTGTCCGGAGAGTCAGCCGGGTCGTGGCGCGTATGCGCGCATGATGGCCTTCTTGCTGCTCAAGGCGCGGTTTCATCGCTGGAAGTTCAATCTGAAGACCGGCGAGACCAAAGAAGAATGGCTCGACGACCGCAACGCGGAATTCCCGACGATCAATATGGACGTCCAGGGCGTGCCTTCGCGTTATTCCTACCATGTTTCGATCCCGACCGATCGAGAGACCATGGTGTTTGACGGTCTGATCAAATACGACACCCGCACCGGGCGCTCGCAGAGCTTGCGCTTTGAGGAGGGCTGGTACGGTTCGGAGAGTCCGTTCGCCCCGCGCCTGAATGGAACGGGCGAGGAGGATGACGGATATCTCGTCAGCTTCGTGTCTAACGAAGCCGAGGGCCGCTCGGAAATTCATGTGATCGACGCCGCAGATATTGAGGCTGGGCCCATCGCCCGGGTCAAGCTGCCCGCACGTGTGCCCGCGGGGTTCCACTCCACCTGGGTGCCGGGGGCGGAGATGGGCTGGGTCTGACGACGGCCTGCCAAGACGGCCGCGCGGCTGGCGACAGTCCAAAACAAGATCGCGCGTGCTTTTGTGTGAACAGGGGAGGAGACGACAGCGATGAAGCTCGCGTCGGCCGAGAAGATTGCCGCCTATACCCGCAAGGGGTGGTGGGGGCGGGAGACGTTCTATGACCTTTTCACGCGGGTCGCGAAGGCGCGCCCCCACGCTCCGGCGACACTGGATCCGCCTGATCGGGAGGCCTTTCTCGGAGACGCGCCCAAACGATTGAGCTGGCGTGAGCTCTCAGATCTGACCGAACGTTACGCCGCCGTGTTTACACAGGCAGGTCTGCGACGGTCCGACGTGGTGGTCATGCAATGTCCCAACATCGTCGAGGCGGTCGCTGTGTATCTCGCTGCGGCGAAAACCGGCATCGTCGTCTCGCCTCTGCCGGTGCAATATGCAGGCTATGAGCTCGGTTATGTGATCAAGGCGGTCAGTCCCAAAGCCGTGATCGCGGCAAGCCGTTTCAAAGACCGTCAACTCGCCAGAGCTTGCCGCGAGGCTGCAGGCGTGGGCGTGATGGTGTTTGCGCTCGGACCGGATGCGAACAGGGACGGTCTTGTGGACCTGAACGCTGAAGCGGCCTCCGTCTCCCTTCGCAAAGGGCCGATGGGTGTGTTCGGGGCCGTCTCAAAGCGGGCAGGGGAGGCGAACGACGCCTTCACGATCGCCTGGACGTCGGGCACGACAGGAACGCCCAAGGGCGTGCCGCGCTCCCACAATCACTGGCTGGCCATTGCGCCCGCGACCTTCGACGCTATGGCGATCGAGCCGGGCGAACGCCTGCTCAATCCCTTCCCTTTGACCAATATGGCGGCCATTGGCGGCATGTTCGCCAGCTGGCTTCTGAGCGCGGGTGTGCTGGTCCTTCATCACCCCTTCGAGCTGCCTGTGTTTCTGAACCAGCTCACCGAGGAAGAGATCACGGCGACCATTGCGCCGCCGGCGGTCCTGACGATGTTGCTCAAGCAGGGCGCGCTGCTCGACCAGTTCGACTTGTCCAAATTGCGCGTGATCGGATCGGGTTCCGCTCCCCTGTCAGAGTTCATGGTCGCAGGGTGGAAAGATCGCGGTGTGGAGATCGTCAATCTGTTTGGCTCGAACGAGGGCGTCTCTCTGGCGTCCGGTCCTCAGGAAGCCTCCGAACCCGCCCGGCGCGCGAGCTGGTTTCCGCGGTTCGGTCACCCTGGCGCTGACTTCTCCAACCGTATGCATGAGCGGGCGCAGCTCAAGCTGGTCTCGGTGGAAACCGGCCACGTCATCGAAAACGCCGGCGAGGAGGGCGAGCTTCGCGTCAAAGGGCCGGCCGTGTTTGAGGGCTATTACGGCGATACGGGTGAAAAGCGTGACGAGGTTTTTGATTCCGAGGGGTATTTCTGCACAGGGGATCTGTTCATGATTGCGCCGGAAGACGAGAACTTCCTGGTCTTCAAAGGGCGCGCCAAGGACATCATAATCCGCGGCGGGGTGAACATATCCGCTGCCGAGCTCGACACCTTGCTGGAAGGTCATCCCAAGCTGGTGGAGGCGGCGGTGTTCGGCATGCCTGACGACGTCATGGGCGAGCGTGTCTGGGTGGCGGCCGTAGCCAAGGATGGCGAGACCGTTACGCTGGAGGACCTTGTTGACTGGCTCGCCGCCAAGGATATCGCGAAATACAAACTTCCCGAGAAGCTGGTTCTGCTCGACGCCCTTCCGCGTAACGCCATGAACAAGGTGCTGCGCTGGAAGCTGCGCGAGATGGCGGAGGTGGAACCGGCATGAGCGTCTATATTCTCGGCGGCGCGCAGAGTGATTTTGCCCAGAACTGGACCCGCGACAATAAGGGGCTGTTCGAGCTGATGCGCGAGACCACTTTGCGTGCGCTCGATGAGGCTCGTCTGGACGCTGAAGCGGTCGAGGTCATTCATATCGGCAATTTTGCGGCCGAGCTTTTCTGTGGCCAGGGGCTGCTGGGCGGGATGGCGGCGCATATCCATCCGGCCTTCTCCGGACTGCCCACCAGCCGGCATGAAGCGGCCTGTGCGTCGGGATCCATGGCGATCTTTGCGGCCAGCGCAGACATCGAGGCGGGGCGGTACGGTCTGGCCGCCGTGATCGGTGTTGAACTGATGCGCAATGTTCCGGGTCAGGTCGCAGCGGAAAATCTGGGTGCGGCGGCCTGGGCCGGGCGCGAGGCGGGTGGTGCGCGCTATCTCTGGCCGGCCATGTTCTCAGACCTCGCCGAGGAATACGATCGACGCTACGGGCTCAACCCTGCGCATCTCGCCGAAATCTCACGGATCAATTTCGACAACGCCAAACGCAATCCCAACGCCCAGACCCGCGACTGGACCTTTGGTGCAGGCAGTTTCTCTCAGGATGATGAGGCCAACCCAGTCATCGAAGGCCGCATGCGCAAATCCGATTGCGGCCAGGTCACTGATGGCGCAGCGGTGGCTTTTCTGGCCTCAGGAGAGGTCGCGCGGGATTTTGCGGCGGCGCGCGGTCTCTCTTTAGAGGATGTGCCGCGCATCAAGGGCTGGGGCCATACCACCGCGCCGCTTCTGTTCCAGTCCAAACTGGACGAGAGCGCCGGGGGCGAGGGCTATATGTTCCCCTGGGTCAGGAAGGCGATTACCGACGCCTATGGACGAGCGGGTCTGTCTGGCCCGTCCGAGCTGGACGCGGTTGAGACCCATGACTGCTTTTCGGTCACCGAATACATGGCGGTTGAGCATTTTGGCCTCACTGCGCCCGGCGAGGCCTGGAAAGCCATCGAAGACGGCGTCATCGCACCCGACGGGGCGTTGCCCTTCAATCCGTCCGGCGGACTGATCGGGCTGGGGCATCCGGTCGGAGCGACTGGCGTGCGTATGGCGCTGGACGCGGCCCTTCAAACGCGTGGCGCCGCCGGAGACATGCAGGTGGACGGCGCACGGACGGTCGCGACCTACAATGTGGGCGGTTCGACCACGGCGAGCGCCTGTTTGATCATCGGAACCTGACGGAGCGCCCATCATGGACATTTATCTTTACGACGCCGTGCGCACGCCACGTGGCAAGGCGAAGAGCTCGGGCGCGCTCGCCAGTCATACGCCGCACGCGCTGGTGGGAAAGCTGATCGACGCTCTGGGGGCGCGCAACGGGCGCGATGCGGTTGCTCGTGCGGCCTCTCTGGTGCTGGGCAGCGTCGGACAAGTCGGGGCCCAAGGGGGGCATCTCGCTCTCGTCTGCCGTTTGCATGCCGATTTGCCGAGCAGCATGCGCGCGCTGACGATCAATAATTTCTGCGTCTCGGGCCTGACCGCCATACGGATCGCAGCCGATGAGGCGCGAGGGGCGGGCGATGATCGGCTGCGCCTTGCCGGCGGGGTCGAGATGATGAGCCGGGTGCCGTTTATGGGGGATCAGGCGTTTTACTATGCCGATCCCGAGACTGCACGGGCGCTGCGCTATGTCCCCGTCGCCCTCTCAGCCGACCTGATGGCGACGCGCGAAGGCTTTGAGAAGACCGATCTCGACACTGTCACCGCCCGTTCCCATCAGCGCGCCGCCGCTGCATTTGAGCGCGGCCGTCTGGAGGAGATTGTGCCCGTGGCGACAGAAGGCAGCGTGCTCGACCATGACGAGCCCGTGCGTCCGGACACAACCGTTGAGACGCTTTCGAAGATGGAGCCAGCCTTCACAGGTCTTGGCGCGACAGGCTTTGACGCCCTCATGTTGCAAGCCAGGCCTGACGTATCGAACATTCGCCATGTCCACTCGGCCGCCAACTGTCCGCCGCCTTGTGACGGCGCCGCGCTGGCGCTGGTGGGCTCGAAGACGGCCGGCGAGGCTGCGGGCCTGAAGCCCAGGGCGCGTATTCTTGCGATCACCGAGGCGACCGGTGATCCGGTGTTGCAGCTAACATCGGGCTTTGACGCTATGGACGCCGTGCTTCAGCAAGCCAAGATGTCGCTCTCTGATTTTGACCGGATAGAGTTCATGGAGGCTTTCGCCGCTCCGCCGCTCAAATTCGAACGCGATTACGCGCCGGACATGGATCGGGTCAATCCGGAGGGCGGGCAGCTGGCCATGGGTCACCCTATGGGCGCCTCCGGAGCGATTCTGGCGGCGACCGCGCTCTCCGGGCTTGCGCGTCAGGATGGTGCGCTGGGACTGGTTGTCACCCATGGTGGGTCAGGCGTCGGTGCGGCGATGGCGATAGAACGGCTCTGACCCGCAGAGATCGGTCCGCTTTCGTCTGAAAGAACCGCCATTACTCCCGGGGAGTCGTCAGCGGCTCTTCGGGTTCATATCCCGTCATCTCCAGATAGCCGCGGCCGCTATGACTTCCCGTAATTGAAACAGGCCCTTCCCAGTATGGGAATACGGTTGGCATCCAACTTTGCGGATTGAGCGCTTCAATCTCCACGTCCAGTCCGCGTGCAGGCAATTGCACGCGCCAGCGCACAGGGATGTCGCGCCCGCGCACGCTTGCCGTTTCCAGCGCTGACATGATCAGGGCGCCGTTTTCATAAGCAGTGAATTCGCCGTCTTGCGATATCCAGCTGGCGGATGTGTAAACCTCGTCATCTGACTGGCGCAGCTGGAACCCCATGACTTTCTCACCCGAATCCAGGTGAAGCGAGACCCAGTCCCAGCCCGTTTGATTTTCCGACAAAGGTTGGGAGGAATATTCGCGGTCAAGCCAGGCCTGACCGGTTACGGACACATCGCCTGTGGGAAGCTGCAGCGTTCCGCGGACTTCGTAAAAGGGCTGTGAGTAATAATAACTGGCCTGACCGTCTGCGGATTTCACAGAGAAGCCCTCATCACCATGAAAAACGAGCGGACCGGTGGCGTCCAGCATCAGTGAGTAGGCAAAGTCCTCGCCACGTGCGGTCAGATCAAGCGCTGACAACGCATCAGCGTTTGGAAGCAGCCGATCCATCGCGCTGGCCATGGTCCACTCGTCAATAATGGCGGTGAAAGGCGTCGAGACTGCGCCCGCCACGCCCAAGCCGCCGCGTGCAAGACGTTCAGCGTGAAAATGAGAGTCGCACGTGGTGACGGCGGCATGTCCCATCCATAATTGCGGTGAACTCCACCCTTCGCTCTCATGCGGCGCCAGAGCTGTACGAAATAATGTCCATTGAGCGCCATATTGCGCCCCGGTCTCGTCCTGGAGCACAGAGGTCAGATACCACCACTCGATTCTGTAATCCGGATGCGGTCCGTGATCGGCTGGAAACGTGAAGGCAACGCCAGCTTCGGGCGCGGTGAAGGCGTCCGAGGGGGTCCCGAGCCCCGCAAAACCCTGGCCGTGCGCCAAGGCGTTCAGCCCGGCGAGGAGGGCGAAGGCGGTGATGAGAGGGCGCAGCATGGCTCAACGTTCCTGACTGAAAGTCTGAATGAAGGCGCGCGGTGACCGGGTCGCCAGCGCCCGCGCCGGCAAAGCTCCCGCCAGAGCGGCCGCCAGGGCGGCCAACCCTGCGAGGCGTAACCAGTCAGCCGGGAACAGGTGTAAGGGCAATCTCCATCCAAACGCTTCGACATTCACCACCGTGAGCAAAGTCCAGGCGAGCGTGAGTCCTGTCGGCAGGGCGAGCAGCCAGGTCAAAAGAGCCAGCACCAAAGCGCGAAACAGCTCTAGCTGCGCCAAGCGTGTTCGCGTCAGGCCCAAAGCCCACACGGGCGCTAACTGGGGCAATCGCATGGAGGCCAGTGTCGTCAAGCTGGCGAACATGGCGAAACCGGCGACAGACAAGGTCAGGACATTAAGCGCTGCAGTCACCGCGAATGTGCGTTCAAAAACGGACAGGGAGAACGCTTTGACGCTGGCTTGATCCACAACGCCGTTGGCGGGCAAGTCGAATGTGCGTTCCAAAGCGTCAGCGAGGCTGGTCGCCTGTTCCGGGGCGATGCGAACACCATAGCGCAGGCGTGAGACCGCCTCGCCGAACTCTGCCTCCAGCGTGTCCAGCGCTATGATCGCCTGAGCGTTGGGATTTCCATAATCAGAATAGACGCCCACTAGCGGCAATGTGGCGTCATTTCCGATCCGAACCGGCTCTCCCAGGTCCAGCGCGAGCCGGCGCCAGCCTTGCTCATTGAGCAGCAAGCCTTCGCCCGCCATGACGGAATCCCAAGCGCCCGGCGCTGTTAAGAGCAGCCGCCAATGATCGCGATAGGTGCTGTGATCCACCACGCCAAAGATGTCGCCGGGCTGGTTCTCAATATCGACTGCTGCGCTCCAGATCGGCAGCACGGCGTCGCTGCGCGTCTCCAGATACGCGCGAACAGCCTCAGATTGGGATTGATCGCGTGTCGTGACATAGAGCTCAGCGGCCAGACGTTGATCAAGCCAGCCTTCAAACGTCAGGCGAAAGCTCGCCACCATGGCGCCAACGCCAATATTCGTTGCCAGCGCCAGCATCAGCGCCATTAACGCCATGGACAGGCCCGGCAATTGCTGGCGCGTGTCGGCGAGAAACCATTCCGCGATCGGTCCGCGCGCGAGGCGTTGGGCGGCGTTGAGCATCAGCGCCAGGGCTGGCGGCAATAAAAGCGCTGCGCCCAACAGAAGTCCCGCCAACAAGGCGAAGCCTGCCAGAACGCCGGATGTGATCTGAGGCAGCACTGCGGCGATAGCAAAACACGCGCCCGCGCCGAGCGCTTGCAGTTGATACTGGCGCGCGGACGCAATCGCCCAGGCGCGCGGCTGACCGGTCGCGAGCAAGGGCAGACGCGCCGCTTTGATAATGGATTGCGCAGTTGCGCCCAGGGCGCCCAGAAGGGCGATCGCAAACCCTGACACCCACCAATCAGGCCGTACCGCCAGCGCACCAGGGACATCCGCGCCGTAAAGCCCCCGAAGCGTCGCCGCCACATCGGGCAGGAGCGCGCTCGCAACGGCATACCCCAAAGCTACGCCTGCGGCGCCCGCCAGCAGGGCGAAGATCAGCACCTCGATCAACAAGGCGGAAACCAGCGTCGTGACCGGGGCGCCCAGGGCGCGCAAGGTTCTGAGCATGCCGCGCCTTTGCTCAAAACTCAGGCCGATGGCGGCGTAGACGATGAACAGGCCGACGGCGAAAGACAAAAAGCCAAAGGCGGTGAGATTGAGATGAAAACTGCCCGTCAGGCGCGATACGTCATCATTGGATGATAGCGCCCTACGTGTCAGCTCGGGCGCCAGACGGTCGAGCGGAGTTTGGCCAGGGCGGGCGCCTGGATCAATCAGTATGGCGTCGATCTGGTTCTCACGCCCCAGCAACCGCGCGGCGACGGCGATGTCGGTGACGACCTCGCCGGGCGCAATCTCTGCGCGGGCCCTGGCGGGCGGCAGGTCGAGTGCGGACGCCTCAAGCTGATCCACAGTTTCAGGAGCCGCCAGCAAGACGCCGGGGGGCGTGAGAAAATCAAGCCCAAGACCGTCTTGACGTGCAGCGGGAGAGTGTCCGCCGGCCGCGCTGAGCGGCTCTACGCCTCTGAGCGTCAGCTCTGTTTCGCCTAGGGTCAGCACCCCTTCGATGACCGGCGAGGCGGCCCAGCCATCGCGGCGCAATCGCACCCAAACATCGCGGGACAGGGCGCTGTCCTCAGCGCTGAGGACGATCAGTGCTCCGCCGCCCAGAGTGGCGCTGGCTTGCTCGTAACTGGCGCGCGCTTCTGAATTGATGGCTTGCACGCTGGTCCACAGCGCTGTCGCCAGGCTCAGCCCGATCAACAAGGTGGCGAGCTGTCCCGGCTTACGCCGCCAATGAGACAGCAGCGTCAGGAACACAACCCGGTTCAAGACAATCGTCCGTGTGACAGGTGCACTCGCCGAGACAGGCGATCAGCCGCCTGCATGGAGTGGGTGGCCATGATCAGCGCAATACTTGTGTTCTGACAAAGCTCGAGCAATAGCGCCAGGACGTCGGCGCTGGTCTCCTCATCGAGATTGCCTGTGGGCTCATCCGCGAGGATCAGCTCGGGCCGAGCCGCGAGCGCGCGGGCGATGGCGACACGTTGCTGTTGCCCGCCTGAGAGTTGTTCCGGATAGCGTGATTGAAACTGGGACAATCCCAGACGGTTGACGAGTGTCTCAATCCAGTCGTGATCCAGGCGTCGGGCAAGTCGGGCCTGCAAGGCAATATTGCGGGCGACGGTCAATGACGGGATCAGGTTGAACTGCTGGAAGACCAGCCCGATATGCGTGCGGCGGCGAACCGCACGCTCCTTGTCATTCATGGCGGAGACGATTTCGCCATTGAGCACGATCTGACCCACGTCGGGGGCGTCGAGTAAACCGATCAGATGTAGCAAGGTGCTTTTTCCGGATCCGGATTCCCCGGTTATGGCGAGGCTTTCTCCCCGATCCAGCGTCAGGCTGATCCCGCGAAGAACCGGCTGGCGTTCGGCGCCTTCGCCATACGCCTTTTCCACGCCCTCAAGCTCAACCAGCATGCCCGCTCCATGTTTTGCTTTTCGCTCATATAGACTGCTTCGTTCGTCAGGCACGCACGATCCAGGGGCAGTCATGGGTTTGATGAGCCGTTCTGTCCGCCAAGCGAGCGCTCGCTTCACAGGATGCATGGCTGGGCGTTAAAGGCCCTGCGGGCTCGATGCCAGTCATGACCACACGATTTGACTCAGCGCGCACAGATTGCGACCACAACGGGGCGTAGGCGCGCCTGCGGCTGCTTGTTGGGCAGTTCGCTGATGCGCCTGTCCTGTTCACCCGCAATTGGGGTACATCATGCAGACAGCAAAAAAGGGCGACACCGTCCTGGTCACTTACACCGTTCGCACCACGGACGGTCGGGTCGTCGGTAAGACCGAGGATAACGAGCCCGCCGCTCTGACTATTGGCGGCGCCGAGATCTTCCCGGCCGTCGAAGCCGTGTTGGACGGCATGGAAGTCGGCAAGGAAGACTCCATCACCGTCGGCGTCGCCGACGCATTCGGTCCACGCCGTGAAGACCTGATCGTCGAAATCCCTCGCGCGCAATTGTCGGGCGACAATACGCCGGAGCCGGGCATGACCCTGACGGCGGCCCAGCCCGATGGCTCGACGGTGAACCTCACCATCACCGAAGTCGGAGCCGAGACGGTGACCGCTGACGGCAATCATCCGCTGTCGGGCGAAGACCTGCATTTCGACCTGAAACTGGTCGATATCCAATCCGCGGCCTGAAGCCGGGACTGCGGCGTTGGCGATCATGATCGCCAACGCTGTCATGCCTTCGGGATGATGCGCCAGCGGCTTTGCCGGCTACAATTCAAAGACCTGGTCTTGTCGCGGTGCCCGGGCGTTCCAGCCCAGCTCGCGCTTGATCCGCACACGAAGCGCGTCTGAGGAGTCAGGCTCGCCGTGCACGACGAACACCTCTTTGGGCGTGGTCTTGAAGCCGGACAGCCAGCGTATCAGCTCATCACTATCGGCATGGGCGGAGAGCTGTGACAGATCAGCAATCTCCGCCTCGATCGCAATCCATTCGCCGTGAATCTTCACCTCGCGCTTGCCGTTCAGAAGGGCGCGACCCCGGGTGCCGGCGGCCTGAAATCCTGCAAAGAGAATTGTATTGCGATGGTCCCCGCCCAGGGCTTTGAGGTGATGCAGCACGCGTCCGCCCGTCACCATGCCGCTCGCAGAAATTACGACTTTGGGGTAGGGGCTCGTCGTAATGGCTTTCGACTGGTCAACGCTGCGCGTGTACTCGGCGATGGCGCACATTTCGCGGCAGCTGTCGCGATCCAGGCGGTGATCGCCGATATGGGCGTGCAGCAGCCCGGTTGCGTCGATCGCCATCGGGCTGTCGAGATAGATCGGAACCGATTTCAGACGCCCCGCCTGTTTCAGGCGCCACAGATAGTACAGCAGTAACTGCGCCCGCCCCACGGCGAATGATGGAATCAGAACGTTCCCGCCACGCTGTATGGTGCGTTCGATGATGTCGCCCAGCTGCTCGATCGGGTCTCCCGGCGTATGCAGGCGATCGCCATAGGTGGATTCAATCACGACATAGTCCGCGTGTGCCACGGGTTCGGGGTCAACCATCATGCCGTCGCCATAGCGCCCGAGATCACCTGAGACCACGATGCGCTGACCGCCCCATTCAATCTCGACCGTTGCGGCGCCGAGAATATGGCCCGCGTGGCGGAACACCAGTTCTGCGCCGCCCGGCAGGGACGTGACGTCGCCAAACGCGGTCGGGGTAAAGTGATTGAGCGCGTTTTCGGCTTGCTCAAGATCATACAATGGCAAGGCGGGTGAATGCCGCGAGAAGCCCTTGCGATTGGCGTATTCCGCGTCCTTCTCCTGAAGATACCCCGAATCGCGCAAGATCAGTTCGGCGACGTCGCACGTTGCGGGTGTGGCGAAGACGGGCCCCTCAAATCCTTTTGCAATCAAGCGCGGCAGATACCCGCAATGATCCAGATGAGCGTGGGTGAGCACGACAGCGTCGATGGTGGACGGATCAACAGGCAGCGGCGCCCAGTTCAACTCTCGCAGATTTTTCAAACCCTGGAACAGGCCGCAATCAATCAAGATCCGCCGTCCCTCATGGGTCAGCAAATGCTTGGAGCCGGTGACGGTCCCAGCGCCGCCAAGACAGGTCAGAGTCAGCATGCATCCTCTAAAACGGGTTCGAAATGCGACTGATGGGAATAGAGTATTGCAAGAAAGCTTGAGGCCGTCACATGTTGCGAGCCCGCGGGCTCAAGCAGGATCTGGTGGCGCAAGGCATGAAGGCGGCGCTAGTTGAATGCGCCGCCCGTTTCCGCCGTCTGCCGCAGACGCGCGCTGATCTCAAACCCTTCAGCGAGGCGTTCGGCATGCCGCTCCAGGCCCTCGAGCACCGTCTTGGCTCCGATCTGATCGGCCCAGAACATCGGGCCGCCGCGATAGCTGGGCCAGCCATAGCCATACACCCAGACCACATCGATGTCTGAAGCGCGCTGGGCGATCCCTTCTTCCAGGATCTTCGCGCCCTCATTCACCATCGGGTAGAGCAGGCGCTCAAGGATTTCCTGGTCTGTGATCTCGCGGCGGTCATAGCCTGAGGTCTCGGCGAACTGCGTGATCACCGCTTCCACATGGGCGGAGGGAACGCCGCGGCGATTGGCGTCGTAATCATAGAATCCGGCCTGGGTCTTCTGTCCGCGCCGTCCTTCCTCGCACAGGATTTCGCGCACGGTGGATGAAGCGGTTGCGTCCGGATCCCAACCAATATCGAGACCGGCCAGGTCCGCCATCTGGAACGGGCCCATCGGCAGGCCGAACTCCACCAGCACCCGGTCCACATCCCAGGGCGTTGCGCCTTCCAGGATCAGGCTGTTGGCCTCGGCCTGGCGCTGAGCGAGCATGCGATTGCCGATAAAGCCGTCGCACACGCCTGCGACGACCGCGACCTTGCCGATCTTGCGCGAGACATCCATGGCGGTCGCCAGCACGGCGTCAGAGGTTTTTGCGCCCCGCACAATCTCCAGAAGCTTCATGATGTTGGCGGGCGAGAAGAAGTGCAGGCCTACCACTGAATCGGGTCTGCTGGTCGTGGCCGCGATCTCGTCCACATTGAGATAGCTTGTATTGGTGGCGAGGATCGCGCCGGGCTTCACGATGGACTCAAGGCGACTGAAGACCTCTGTCTTGATCTTCATCAGCTCGAACACGGCCTCAATGACGAGATCGCAGTCTGATAACGCTTCCATATCGAGCGTCGGCGTCAGCAGCGCCATGGCCTGGTCGACCTGCTGCTGGGTCAGCCGCCCCTTCGCGGCGCTGGCTTCATAGTTTTTGCGAATGATCGCGACACCTCGATCGAGCGCGTCCTGTTCGCGCTCCACCAGGGTCACCGGTATGCCGGCGGACAGGAAGGTCATGGTGATGCCGCCGCCCATCGTGCCGGCGCCGATGACGCCGACCGTTTCGACTGGGATGCGCGGCGTGTCCTTGGGAACGTCATTGATCTTGGCGGCGGCGCGTTCGGCGAAGAACAGATGGCGCAGGGCGGCGGACTGGCCCCCGGTCATCAGCCGGGTGAAGAGGGCGCGTTCTGTTTTCAGGCCGTCGTCGAGCGGTGTTTCTGTCGCGGCCTTAACTGCTTCTATGCAGGCCTGAGGGGCTTCAAGACCCCGGAAGCGCCGGGTATTGGCTTGGGCGAACGCGTCAAACGCGTCCCTGTCCGTAGTGAGTTTGTCGCTGCGGGCTCCCGTCCTTGGGATCGGCTGGCCGATCTTTTCGAGGGCGAAAGCGATGGCGCTCTCGCGTAACGCCTCGGAGTTGGCCAGTCTGTCGACCAACCCCAGCGCCCTGGCTTTTTCAGCGCTGATCGGATCGCCCGTGGCGATCATGTTCAGCGCGGCTTCGACCCCGATCAAACGCGGCAGGCGCTGGGTGCCGCCAGCGCCGGGCAGCAGACCCAGCTTGACCTCCGGCAGGCCCAGTTTCGATCCCGAAGCGGCGATGCGGTAATTCGCGCCGAGCGCCACTTCCAGTCCACCGCCAAGGGTCGTGCCGTGCAGCGCTGTGATCACGGGTTTGTCCAGCGCTTCGATCTGCTCGATCAGATCGGGCAGTGAAGGCGCTTGCGGCGCTTTGCCGAATTCGGTGATGTCGGCGCCAGCGTGAAAGGTGCGGCCGTCGCACGCGATCACCACGGCTCTGATCGCCGGATCGGATCGCGCGGTTTTGATGGCGGTCATCAGGCCAGAGCGCACAGCATGCGAAAGGGCGTTCACGGGCGGGTTGTCAGACACCACCACGAGGACCCCGTTGGTGATGTGTGTGCTCACGCTCATTGTTGCTCTTCCCTCTGCCGGAGGCGAAATCATACCCGATTTTCTGGTATTGGCATTGCGGGGGTCAAGGCTTGCCCGTCGACAGGCGCTGATAGCCGGGCCTGCCGGGTTCGAAAACATGTCTAGAAGTAATGACTTTAACAAAATACGGGGTGAGATCCGGGTGTGAACACCTGGCCGGTTCTGTCGGTGCGTGGAGCGCGGGAGGGCTTGGTTGAGCCGGGGTCATTCTTCGAATTCGGGCTCGCAAGTCTTTGGCGGCTGAGGCGGTCCGGCCTGAACGCGAAGGGCCCTTAGCGGTGACCTCGCGCAAGGCGCGCGATAAGCTGTCGGAATGAACGAGATCACTTCCCCAGCCGCCGCCAGCCGATTTGATCGCAAGCGCGACCAGATCATCTCAGCCGCGACCGAGCTGATGAACGAGCTGGGCTTCAAGGGCATGACTCTGACCAAGGTGGCGCACGCCATCGATCTCAACACCACAAGCATCACCTATTACTTCAAGCGCAAGGATTTGCTGGCCGAGGCGATCCTGTCGGACGCGATCCAGCGCTATTCCGATATCGTTGAGCGCGCTGCGCTGGAGCGCGACCCTTATGACAAGCTGCACTGCATGGTCTGGTCCGTGTTGGAGCTGTTCGCAGCGATCCGATCCGGCGATGCGGCGCCCGTGGCGAATCTCTCTCACATCCGCAGTCTGGAAGAGCCTCTGCGGTCGCAGCTGAGCGACAAATACATCGCTCTGTTTCGCCGGGTGCGCACCTTCTTTGATCGAGATGAGGTCGCTCGAAAGAGGCTCGCCACGGCGCAAGCTCATGTATTGCTGGAAAACCTGTTCTGGGCTCAGGCCTGGTTGCGACGCTATTCGCTTGGGGATTTTGAACGCGTCGCCCGCCGCTTCAGCGAAGTCCTCGCCTACGGAGTGTCAGTCGAGGGGCGCCGCTGGGACCCGGCCGTGCTGACAGTGAACCGGCCCGAGACCCTTGAAGGCTTGGGCGAGATGAATATCGCCTTTCTGAAGTCCGCCGCCATCACCATCAATGAATGGGGGTATCGCGGCGCCTCGGTCGATCGCATCGCCGCCGAGCTGTCCGTCACCAAGGGCAGTTTCTACCATCATCTGCAAAGCAAGGATGATCTGGTGCTGGCCTGTTTTGATCTGAGCTATGCACGGGTGTCGCTGGCGCAGCGCGCGGCGGAGCAAATCGAGGGCGACCACCATACCAAGCTCTGCTCCTCGGTGGCGTCCTTGCTTGACCTGCAACTTTATAGCGACTCGCCTTTATTGCGCACCACGGCGCTTTACGCTTTGCCGTCAGATGTGCGCGCGGACGTCATCGAACGCTCCAATCGTATGGCCCGCCGCTATGCCGGGGTGCTGATTGACGGCATCACTGAAGGCTCCATCAAGGCGATAGACCCCTTGATCGCCGCCCAGACGGTCATGGCGACGCTTAACACCGCGTTTGAGATGCGCCGTTGGGCCGCCGACCAATCCCCGCATGTCGCCATCGAGACCTACGCTTCGATCATCACGCGCGGGATCATCCAGGATCTCTGACAGCCGGTTCGAAAGCCTGACCGCCGGCGAACTCAGCTGAGCCGCCGACGGTCTTGCCGTCAGGACGCAGCGAGCTTGAGGTAGCGCGCCATGTGCGCGTCTTCATCGCCGAGCACATGGTCGAGCATGATCAGACGCTTGGCGAAATGCGACAGCGGCATTTCCCAAGACATGCCGATGCCGCCATGCATCTGGATCGCTTCTTCTGCGGTGAGCGCGCCTGCCTTGCCGATGGTGTATTTCGCCGCCGAGCCGAAGCGGTCGCGCACCGCGGGCTCCTTGTCGAAGTGCGCTGCGGCGTTAATGGCGGACGAACGCGCCTGTTCGATCTCAAGCGCGACGGTGGTCATGCGGTGCTTGAGCGCCTGGAACGCGCCAATGGGGACGCCGAACTGTTTGCGGGTTCCCAGATAGTCGATCGTGGCGTCGCGCAGGACTTCCATGATCGCCACCGCTTCCCAGACTGTCGCGACAAGACCCATGGCGCGGGCCGCGTCGATGGCCGCCTGTGAGCCTCCTGCTTCGCCGATCAGGCGCGCCGGCGTGTTATCGAGCGTCAGCTCGCCGGCGGCGCCGCCGTCCACGAGCCGATAGGACCGGCGCTTGAGGCCGTCTGCGTCAGTGTTCACGAGGAAGGTGGAGGGGCCTGCATCGGTTTCTGCGGTTACGACAATCAGATCCGCCGCGCCCAGATATTCAACGACGCCTTTCGCGCCGCTCAGCCGCCAGGCGCCGCCGTCTTGGGTCGCACGGACCGGGGCGACCACGCTTCCGTCGGCGTTCATGGCCGCTTCGTCGGCGAATGTGGTCATGCGCGATCCGGAGATGAGATCCGCCAAAACGTCAGCTTCACCCGCCGCTTCCAGCACCTTTCCCGCCATCAGCGTCGCCAGGAACGGGCCGGTGGCGAGCGCTTTGCCGACTTCTGAAAACACGGCGCCGGCGTCAAACGCCGAGCCGCCATAGCCGCCTGCCTCTTCAGAGAACAGCATGCCCAGCACGCCCAGCTCCGTCAGGTCGGACCACATCTGACGGCTGAAGCCGTCTTCACTGTGGGCCGCTGTCTGGCGCGCTTCCCAGTCGAGCGTGTCGGAGAAATACCGTGATAGCGAATCCGCCATCATGCGGCGGTCGTCACCCAAGGAAAAATCCATGTCCTAGAGCCCCATCATCGATTTGCCGATGATCTCGCGCTGCACCTCATTGGAGCCGCCGAAGATCGAAAGTTTGCGATAGTTGAAGTATTGCGAAGCCACCGGCGCCGCCCAGTCAGGGCCCACCGGCTCGCCGTTGAAGCCGCCTTCCAGAGCCTCTGCGATGAAGGGCTGGGCGTAGCGGCCGGCGGCCCGGCGCATCAGGGCTGTGATTTTCTGGCGGATCTCTGTGCCGCGGATTTTCAGCATGGAGGATTCCGCCATTGGCGTTTGGCCGCGACCCACGCTGTCCAGCACGCGCAGATTAGTCGTGCGCATGTTTTCCAGATCAATCTCGATCTCGGCCATGCGGGCGGCGAACAGCGGATCCTGAATCAGAAGGCTTTCGCCGCGACGGGTTGTGCGGGCGACCTCCTTGAGGCGCTCGAACGCCGCCATCGACGCGCCGACACCGGCAATATTGGTGCGCTCATAGCTCAAGAGGTATTTGGCGCAGGTCCAGCCCTTGTTCTCTTCGCCAACCAGGTTCTCGACGGGCACTTTCACATCTGAGAACCAGACCTCGTTGACCTCGTGGTCGCCGTCCAGAAGCTTGATCGGGCGCACCTCCACGCCTGGCGTGTCCATGTCGATCAACAGGAAGGAGATGCCTTCTTGCTTTTTGCCCTCCTTGCTGGTGCGCACCAGGCAGAAAATTTTGTTGGCGCACTGGGCGAGCGTTGTCCAGGTCTTCTGCCCGTTGACGATATAATGATCGCCGTCTCGCACCGCTGAAGTCTTGAGGGAGGCGAGATCAGAGCCGGCGCCCGGCTCGGAATAGCCCTGACACCACCAGTCCGACCCGTCCAGAATTCGGGGCAGCCAGTAGTCTTTCTGTTCTTCGGTGCCGAACTTGTTCAACACCGGGCCGAGCATGGAAACGCCGAACGGCACGATGCGCGGGGCATGCGCCAGCGCGGTTTCGGTCTCGAAGATGAAACTTTGCACCACGCTCCAATTGGTGCCGCCGCGTTCTTCGGGCCAGTGCGGGGCCAACCAGCCGCGTTCATTGAGGATGGCGTGCCATTCCTCCATGTCCGCCTTGGTGAGGTGCTGACCGTTGCGCACCTTGTCAGACAGCCGCGCAGGCAGCTTTGCCTTCAGAAATGCGCGCACTTCCTCGCGGAAGGCTTCGTCTTTTTCGGTAAAGTCGAGATCCATTGTGGTCTCCTCCCGCTAGTATTGGTCGACCCGTTCAAACAGTACGGTCGCTCCCGTGCCGCCAGCCACACACGTGGAGACGACCCTCTATCGTACGTCGCGCCGACAGTTTTCCGACAAGGCCGAACCTGCCAGACGTGAGCCGGACCGGCCGAACGTATGCCCGACGGCGATAGCGTCGCCTTTGACAGTATGCGGCTCGGGGTCAATTCCCAGCCAGTCACGGCGATAAATGGTCTGATTGGCGACCGTTTTATGGGTTACCCACAAGCCGTTATCGCCGATTGTCAGGTCCGCCCGGTCTACCACTGCGTTCATCACGGTCTCGCGCGTCATGACGGCTCCTGTCCGGGCGTCAGGGCAACCCTGTCTGGAGCCATACTCAATTTTCTAATTTCTGGGCGCCTGGTGACCAGCCGCGCAACATTGCAACTTATCCAAAGTCTATAAACAGGGATGCTGACGTCATCAACAATGCACGGACATACTCAACAATGAAATTCCTGATGTCGGATGGAGGTTGAGCGAGCTTCTGTTCTCAGAAGGATGGCGCACTCTGTTCGCTTCGCCGTTCAGCCCGCCGCAGATCCTGCGCACTCCCGTTGTCATTGGGGGATGCGGTCAGGTGCTGGAGGACCGGGGTCTGCACTTTGTTGACATACCTCTGGCCATCGGGGGTCTGAGCGATGTCGCCGTGCGTCAGGCCGGATCGCTCTCGGCGTCTGCGGCTTCTTCGACGGCGGTTTCCGCCCAGTACTCGCCGCCGACCATGGCGGCTGGCGCCAGCAGGTAGTCTTCGGTGGCGTCGGGGGCGTCACGGCGTGTGATCCGGTAAACCGCGATGGCGGAGAGCAACAGGCACAATCCAATCAGATAATAGGCGAAGCCGCTGGGCCCGATCAGCCCCATCAGAACGCCTGTGCCGATGGGGCCCATCACCGCGCCGGCCCCGTACACCATGACCAGTGCGCTCGACGCCGCCGTCATCTGGTCAGGCTCAAGCCAGTCGTGTGTATGCGCCATAGACAGCGGATAGAGCGTCATGGTCAGGCCGCCTGCGAAGAATCCGGTCACGGTCAGCGCGATCAGACCCATTTCAGCCGCCATGGGCAGCAAGGCTGCGGCGACGGCGGCAGCAGCCGCGACGGCGCCAATGATCACACGGCGGTCGATGGCGTCAGACAAGCGCCCGATGGGCCATTGCAAGGCGGCGCCGCCCACCAGAGTTGCGGCGATGAACAGCGACACCCCGCTGACTTCCAACCCGATGCGGCGCGCATAGACCGCGCCCATGCCCAGAATGATGCCGTTGGCTACCCCGGCGCAAAAACTGCCCGTCAGTCCGAGCGGGGAAATCGCGAACAGCTTGCGCAGGGTCAGGCGCTCGACCTGCAGAATGTAGTGCGGCTGGGGCGCCGAGCTGAGCAGGATGGGCACCAGCGCGCCCGAAATGATGATGGAGGACAGCACATAGAGCGTCAGCCCGGTTGTCGACGCGGTGTTCAAAAGCCCTTGCCCGATGGCGAGACTGCCATGGGTGATGATCATGTAGATCGCCAGCAAAGCCCCCCGGTAGGTGTTTGAGCTCTCCCGGTTCAGCCAGCTTTCGGCCACCACATAAAGCCCTGCGAAGCTGAAACCGGTTAGAAACCGCATGCCGGACCACACGATGGGGTCGATCAGCAGGCCATGCACCAGGATCGCAATAGAGCCGATCGAGGCCAGGGCTGCGAAGGTGCGCACATGGCCCACCTTGGTGATCAGGCGTTCCGCGCTTGCGGACCCGGCGAAAAACCCGGCGAAATAGCTGGTCATCACTAGGCCCGTCAGGGTGGCGGAAAAGCCAGAATCCTCGGCCACCACGCCTAAAAGCGTGCCTTGCAAGCCGTTGCCGGCCAGAAGCAGCGCGATCCCTAGCAAGAGCGCCCAGAGCTGAACGACAGCGCCCAGCAAGCTGCGCTCCCCGGTCTGTTGTTGGTCCGTCATGGGCCGGCTCCTTCGCCATACGCTTTCGCGTGTGCCTGAGACCGTGGGGCGCCGTCAATCGTTCTTGAAGCTGGACTGAGACTGAGGGGCGCTGATCAGTCTTGCGCGCTAGCCTGCAGGAAGCGTTCGGCCTCGGCGCGCCAGTCAACTGGCAGAGGGACCGCCTTGCGCGTTTTCGTGTCGAAACAGACCGATACGGCTGTCATCCGCGCGGCCCGCTCATCCCGGCCCACGATCATCATGTCATAGACCAGGGTCACGGATTTGCCGCCAAGCCGTTCGAGGCGGGCGTGGATCTCAAGTAGGTCGCCAGCGCGCACCTCAGCGTCATAATCGAGCTCGTGACGCACATCGACAAATCCGGTCCCCGTCGCTTCGGCGTCAGAACCTGACCAGCCGAACACGGCGTTCAGAGCGTGATAGGAGGCGTCATCAAACATCGCCATGTAATAGCGGGTCGTCAGATGCCCTATCACGTCGCAAAGCCAGGGGTGCGCGACAGCGCGGAACGGGGCGATCATGCCGCCGCTCGCAGTTTTTTCATCTCTTCAAGCTTGCGCAGGCCAAGCGTCTTGCGCGCTTCTTCAGGCGTCTGGATGCTGGCGCCCATCATTTCCACGATGGAGCGGGCGCGGTCGACCAGCTGCGCGTTAGTCGCGGGCTTGCCTTTGGCCAGATAGAGATTGTCTTCGAGGCCCACGCGCACATGACCGCCCATCAAGGCCGCCTGCGCCGCCATCGGCATTTCATTGGCGCCCAGACCAAAGGCCGCCCAGTTGGCGCCTTCCGGCAGGTTATCGACCATGGTCTGCATGTTTCGGGTGAGGCCCTCTGCGCCCCATTTCACGCCCATGCAAAGCTGGAAGAGCGGAGGTTGCTCGAGGAGGCCTTCCGCCATCATCTGCTTGGCGAACCAGATATGGCCCAGATCGAAGACTTCCAGCTCGGGTTTGACGCCGATCTTCTGGAGCCGCTCGGCTCCAATGCGCAACATGCCGGTGGAGGAGACATAGACATAGTTGGGGATGTCGTAATTGAACGAGCCGCAATCAAGCGAGCAGATCTCCGGCAGGAGCATCTCCACATGCTCCATGCGCTCGACCTGGCCGACGCAATCGGTGTCCTTGAGGTCAAAATTGGTAGGGTCCTCATCAGGCCCCAGGAACAAATCCCCGCCCATGCCAGTGGTCAGATTGATGATGACATCGGTGTCGTGTTCGCGGATGCGGTCGACGACTTCCTTGAACAGTTCCGGATCACGGCTGGGCGCGCCGGTTTGCGGATCACGTACATGAATATGGGCGATGGCGGCGCCGGCTTTTGCGGCCTCGATGGAAGCCTTGGCGATCTCTTCGGGCGTCACGGGCACATGCGGGGTTTTGCCGGCCGTCTCGCCTGAGCCGGTCACAGCGCACGTCAGGATCACATTGCGGTTCAGCTTCTGATCTTGAACGGTCAATACATCACTCCAGTGGTTGCGGGTGGGGATCACCAGACGGGTCTTTCCCCTGGGGAGGCTGGTCTTCAATCAGTTGGGTCATCAGCGATCGCGCCATCACCAGACCGATCAGGACGACCGGGGCGGAGGCGATCAGTGCGGCGGTCTGAACGACGCGCAGCCCACCTACGAACAACAGCGTGATCGGCAAGGCGCCCAGCATGGCGGCCCAGAACAGGCGTTGCCAGAGCGCGGGGTCCTGGCCTGATTTTAAGGACCGGGTCGCGCTCGAGGCGAGAATGTAGGAGGCGCTGTCATAGGTGGTTGCGGAAAACACCACGGCGGCGATGGCGAACAAACCCATTGCCCACACATCCAGCGGCAAGGTGTCCATGATGGCCACGATCGCCTGGGCGCCGCCATCCGCATTCAGACGCTCGACCACGTCCACCGTACCGGTCAGCTGCAGGTTCAGCCCGTAATTGCCAAGGGTCACGAAAAACAAGCCGGCGCCCAGACTGCCATAGCCGATCATACCGAAAATGACCTGACGGATAGTCCGGCCGCGCGAAATGCGCGCCACAAACAGGCCGACTACTGGTCCGTAAGCGATCCACCAGGCCCAATAGAAGATGGTCCAGTCGATCACAAAACCGGTGTCGCCAAAGGGTTCGGCCCAGCTGTTCAGGCGCAGGAAATTCTGTGCGACCAGCCCATAGCCGGTCACGCCGGCCTCGATGAACAGGCCTGTTGGTCCGGCGATGAAAACAAGCGCCAGAAAGACGAAGATCAGTCCCACATTCAGATCGCTTAGACGCTGGATGCCTTTGCGCAGGCCTGCGGCGGCGCTGAGCGCGAACAGCACCATGGTGACTACAAGCGTGGCGACCTCAAGCCCGAAACTCGCCTCAACGCCCATGATCCGGGCGGCGAGGGCGGCGATCATCGGAGTTGAAAAACCCAGCGAAGTGCCGGCGCCGCCAAGCAGGCTGACCATGAAAATGGTGTCCACCAATCGTCCCAGCGGTTGGTGCGCGCCAAAGCCGGGCGTTCCCGCGCACCCCGTACTCAGCCTTAGAAAAGGAATGCCGCGATTATGATAGGCGTATCCGATGGCGAGGGTGGGCAGACAATAGAACGCCCAGGCGGACGGCCCCCAGTGAAACAGCCCGTACGCGGACGCCCATTCAATCGCTTCAGGCGTACCGGGCGGCAGCCCAAAGGGCGGCGTCTGGAAATAATACGCCCATTCAATGCCGGCCCAGTACATCAATCCCGCGCCGATCCCGGCGCAAAACAACATGGACGCCCAGCCCAGCGTATTGAATTCCTCGGTCGCGTCAGGGCCTCCCAGACGCACCACGCCGAACCGGCTCAGCGCCAGCCAGACCAGAAACGCGATCAGGATGATGCCCAGGATCAGATAGAGCGGTCCGATCGTCTCTGCGACGAAGCCGTAAATCTGCGGCAGCAATACGGCGCCGGCGTCCGGATCCAGAACCAGACCCAGACAGACCAGTCCGACAATGCCGGCGCTGACGCTGAAAGCGACCCAGTCCGTGCGTATGCGTTGTGTCATTGTGCATTCTCCCAGCCGAGACGTGCGCATAAAGCCCCGTCCAGCGGTGCACCTTCGGTTCGTGTTTCATCCCAGATCAGGAGTGCGCCTGTTGCTGAATACTCAGGCCAGGTCGTCGTTTCAGAAACGGGGTTCGGATCGCCTGTGCGCGCAAAGCGCGCCCAGCTTTCATTCATTAACGCGCTGAGCGCGCGGTCAGTTGTGTTGGTGGGCAGCCAATCGTCATGCGTATTGAACACATAAGGGAGTTCGGCGCCGTGATAGGCGCGCAAGGCTTCCTCCGCCCCGTCTCGCACGCGCTCGAACCGGTAAAGATAGACCGGCGCGTCCTGAGCGGAGACCCCACGGGCGAGCGCCTGACCCGGACACCGCATCCATTGCGCGGTCTCCAGCCGGTCAATGGCCCCCAGGGGTGAGCCTTCTTCGGTGAGCAGCGCCTGAACAGCGGCGTCGCCCACCTGTTCTCGCCAGCCGTCGAGCGCCTCATCGAGCCGGTCCGTATCCACATACATGCGCCATTCGTCCCGGTTCGTCCCGATGATCAGAGGAACCGCGTTTAGCGCGCCTTGTCTAAGCGCGTCTCCGGGCGAGTGGGGCAGCTCAGAAGGGCCGTAGACTGGCCCGTAATCATAGTCAGGCAACACCTCGCCTGCGGTTTTCAGGATGCTTTCGGCGGAGGCATCCAGCGGATTACCGTCAAGCGCCTCGGCTAGACGCGCATAAGCTGAGTGGGCGGTCCCCGTAGGGCGGTCGGCGGCATACTCAAATCCGCCGCTCTGGCTGATGGCGCGATGGAACAGGCCGTCTGCAGCGGGTGAGGCGATCAATGCGCCGACCGCAGCCGCTCCCGCGCTTTCGCCGAAAATCGTCACCGTGTCGGGGTCGCCGCCAAACGCGCTGATATTGGCCTTCACCCATTCAAGCGCCACGATCTGGTCAAGCAATCCGGCGTTCGGCGTAGCGCCCGGGGTATCGGGCGCAAGATAACCGAAGGCGCCAAGACGATAGGCGATGGACACGAGAACGACGCCTTGATCAGCGAAGGCGTCACCGTGGTAATTGGGCTCGTAGGACCAGCCGCCGGTATAACTGCCGCCATGGATGTACACCATGACCGGCGCGAGCGTGTCCGGGGCGAGGTCCGGCGTCCAGATGTTGAGGTAGAGGCAGTCCTCGCTGACACTGTGCGGCTCGGGTGCGCGGTCTCTCGATTGGCCGAAGCTTTCGGCGATATCGGCGTACCACTCGACATTGGACCGGGTCTGCATGCAGGCCGGCGCGAAGGATTGGGCCGGGCGCTCCTCGCTCCACGCCTCGACGGGGTGTGGCGCTTTCCAGCGCAGAGCGCCTACGGGCGGGGCGGCGAACGGCACGCCTTTGAACACCCCGCCATCGTGGTGTCGATCCAAGGCCAGGCCAATCAGCGGGCCTGCTTCAGTCTCTGCACGGGGGAGCCCAGACGTTTGCGTCATGCAGGCGCTCAGGGCCAGCAGGGCGCACGCCGCTCCGGTGATGAGACTTCGAACCTTCAACCGATCAGACCTCCTGCACGTTGATGATGACGGCGCCGCGACGGTCGCCAGCCTCCACCGCTGCATGGGCGGCGGCGCATTCGGCCAGCGGATAGGTTTCTGCGATCCGATGGATCAGTCCGCCCTCAGGGCCGGTTTCCATTCGCGCGATATCTTGAATGGCCTGAGCCTTCGCGTCTTCCGGCATGGCGTAGACAATCACCATGCGTACGGTGAGGTCCATGAACATCATACGGTAAAACGGCAGAGTGGGGTTCATATCCTGGGCGGAGGAATAGGTGCAGATCGCACCGCCGATGCGGATGCAATCAAGCACTTCCTCCAGATTAGCCCCGAATTCGACCTCGACGACCTGATCCACCTTACGTCCGCCGGTCGCTTTCAGGAGTTCAGCGCTCCAGCCCTTTTGACGATGGTTGACCACATGGGCGGCGCCCGCTTCCCGGCAGGCTTCCTCGTCTTCGCGATTGCTGGCGGTGGCGACCACGGTCGCCCCTGCGCGGCTGGCCCATTGAATAGCGTAATGGCCGACCCGGCCAGCGCCGCCCGTCACTAAAATGAGTTTGCCGTTTGGATCGCCTTCGGCGAACACGCAGCGATGGGCCGTCATCACCGGAATGCCGTAAATGGCTCCGACCTCGAAACTGATGCCGTTCGGCAGAGCCGGCGCTCGCGTTTCCTCGATCACCACATACTCAGCGGCAGTGCCAAAGCGACGCCCGTACTGGGCTTGATAAAGCCATACTTTTTCGCCGAGGCGCGACGGGTCGACGCCGTCGCCCACAGCATCGATGACGCCCGCGCCGTCGCTGTGCGGGATGATATAGCCGTCATCCAGCAGGTTCGGAAATGACCCGCGCCGTTTCTTCACGTCGGACGGGTTCACGCCGCTGGTGGCGACCTTGACGCGAACTTCGCCAGCTCCAGGTTCGGCAATCGGCTTGTCGCCCAGCATGAGCGTGTCTTCAGGCTCTCCGAACGCTTCGAAATAGATGGCTTTCATGGCCGCCTCATTTGACCGGGAAGGACAGGGATTCGGTGTGCCCATCGACTGCGATGGATTGACCCGAAATGCGTTCGCCGCCTTTGGAGCTCAGGAATGTGCACATATTGGCGACGTCTTCGGCGCGAATGAATGTCTGCATCGAGGATTGGCCTTCATAGGTGCGACGCACCTCGTCGGGGCTGACCCCGAGGCTGGCGGCTTCACGCACGATGACGCCTTCGATGCGAGGCCCCTCGACAGAGCCCGGACAGATGGCGTTCACGCGTATGCCATACGGTCCCAGCTCCATGGCCAAGGTTTTCGTCAACCCGATCAGCGCCCATTTGGACGCGGCATAAGGCGTACGATAGGGAAAGCCGAACAAGGCGGCGTTGGAGGCGATGTTGATGATGGAGCCTGAGCCCGCTTCTTTCATCGCACGCGCGGCATGTTTGATGAAGTTGAAAGCGCCCACGAGATTGACGTCCAGACACTGACGAAAGCTGTCTGCATCGAGGTCTTCGACAGGGCCTGTAGGACCTGCGATCCCCGCATTGTTCACCAGAGTGTCCAGGCGACCATAGGAAGCCAGGATTTCCTTGACGACGCGCTCGGCTGCTGCAGGGTCTGAGACATCCGCGCACCGGGCGCCGCTGCCGGGATAGGCTTCCAGAAAGTCTGTAAGCGCTCGCTCGTCCACATCGCACACATGAACCGCCCAGCCGGCATCATAATAGGCCTTGGCGATGGCGCGGCCGACGCCAGAGGCGCCTGCGGTGACAAGTGCGACCGGTGCAGCGGCGCCCTGGGGCGCCGCTGATGCGTCTTGGGTCATGGTCGATCCTTCTTTTGGCTCGTGAGAGCCAAGCACTAGAACCGCTGGGACAGGCTGAGCCCGAAGGTGCGCGGCTGGTTGGTCGTGATGCGGCTGTCAAAGTCTGTCGCGTTGCGATAGAGCTCGGCGCGTTCATCAGTGGCGTTGCGCACATAGGCGGTGACGGTCCAGTTCGACCGACTCAGGCCCGCCGACAGGTTCAGCAAGGCGTAAGCGTCCTGCTCTGACCGCGAGGCGATGAACAGGTCATTGTAGGATTTTCCGACATAGGATCCGCGCACGTTCCAGAACGCGTCAAAGTCGCGCCAGGCGAATTCGTAGCGCGCGTTCAGATAGCCCTTCACGGATGGAATATATGGAAGCTCCGTACCGTCCGGCGCATCGGGCGTCGTTGCGTTGATGTTCTGGCTGAAGTCCTCACTCAGCTCCGCCTGAAGCACCGTCACCGCACCTGTCAGGGTCAGAGCGTCTGTGGCGAGCCAGCTGATATCCGCTTCAAGGCCGAGCACCTGCGCCTGACCCGCATTCTGGGTCAGCCCGAGAGGGGATTCAGACGGATCAAAGCGGGTGAATTGGACATCTTCCCAATCCATCAAGAAAGCCGAGCCGTTAAAACGCAGGATTCCATCCGCCAGCGTCGTCTTCCACCCGAACTCGTAATTGGTGATCAGATCGGAGTCATACGTGCCGGGGATGTTGGACGTCGAGGCGCGGTTGACCCCGCCTGGCCGGAAGCCTTCAGAGACAGTTGCGTAGAACAGGCGGTCGGAGCTGGGCTGCCAGGTCAGATTGAATTTGTACAGACTGCCCGATTCAGACTGCTCAACATCCACTTCAGGATTGGCGGTGAAAACGGTGCCGACAAAGCCCTGGATAGAGCTTTCGGTGTCAAACACACGTGCGCCCAATATGGCGGTGAGCGTGTCGGTCAGATCATAAGAAAGCTCGCCAAAAAGAGCGGCTTCAGTGTCTTCACGTACCTGATTGGTGGTGAAATAGGCCGTGTCGCCGTCCACCGCCATGCCCGGCTTGATGGTCGGGATGTTCCAGTCGAAGTCGAAATCATGTTCGGCGCGCTGGTAGAAGACGCCCGCGATCAGGCGCAAGCGGTTTTGCTGGGGCGTCGCGAGGCGGAATTCATGGCTGTCGCGGGTGTACTGGCTACGGTCCTGATACTGGATGCGTGGATCCTCGCAGGCGTAGAAATCATACGCGCCCGCCGCTGAATCATAAGCGTAATAACAGGTGTAATAGTCGATGAAGGACGAATATTCCGCATAGGCGGAATAATCATTGTCATACTCGACTTCGCGATCGAGATAGGAGCCCGAATATGTCAGGTCCACGCCGCCGATATTCCCTTCGATGGTCGCGCCAACCTGGGTGAAGGTGTCTTCTGAGCGGTCATTGAAGAACCGCGCGACTTCCAGATCACCCACATCTTCAGGGTCATGATCCCAAACCCCTTCGGTTTCCTGCGTCTGGTGCAGGGCGCGGGCCGTCAGGGTCCAGTTGTCGTCGAGATCAATCTGCAGCGCGGCGCGTGCGCCGGACGTGGTTTCTTCATTGAAGTCCTCCTCCACATAGGCCGCGTTGTCCACGGTGATGCCGGATCGCGAGAACGTCTGCGTGGCTGGGACATTGTCGATATAGCCCGCGGACTGGTCATGCCAGCCGACCAGTCGTAGCGCTGCGCGGTCGCCGAGCGGCAGGTTGACGAAGCCCTCGGCGGAATAGCCCACACCGCCCTCGCTGACGCTTTCGGCGGACAGATCATAGCCCGCTTCAAAACCGCTGCGGTCTGGCGCATTGGTGATGATCCGCAGGGTGCCGGCCTGTGAATTGGCGCCGTACAGCGTGCCTTGCGGGCCGCCGAGCACTTCGATGCGCGACACGTCGTAGATGTGAACATCGAGATTGCGACCGATGGCGGTGACGGGCTGGTCGTCGAGATAAAGCCCTACGCTGGGCTGGGAGCCCGAGGCGTTGCCGTCGCCGCCGTCTGACACGCCGCGGATGTAGATCTGGGCCGAGCCCGGTCCGACGGCGTTGAAGGAGACGCTGGGCAGGAGCTGGGCGTATTCCTCAAAGTCGGTGATCTGTTGCTGATCGAGGAATGTGTTGTCGAGCACCTGAACGCTCAAGGCGACGTCCTGAAGGCTTTCCTCGCGCTTTTGAGCGGTCACCGTGATCACTTCGATCCGGCGTGGCGCAGCGTCAGATTCCGCGGTTGCCTGGGCCAACGCAGCCCCGGGGAGACCTAGCGCAGCCGCGCAAGTGGTGGTCATCAACCATTTAGCGCGCGCGCCCTTGGCGCGCGGATTCAGGGCCGTTTCAGAACCTGCCATTGTGCGTCCTCCCTCAATCTAACGATGCGTCATTTCATGCGCATTTCAGCCAGACCTTAAGGGAGGGAGGGTTAGGCCGACGACTGGAAAAATCTCGCGTATAGGTGAATAAAATTCATCTATCCCAGTGTCTTTGGGGAGTCAGCTCGGTTTTCAGCACGGTCTTCAAGGGGGCCAGCTGCTCCTCAAAATTCAGCCATTGTGTTGTTCCGCTTTGGTAAATAGGTTGCCGCACCTGCTCGGAACTCGCGGTGCGCACAGCACGATCTGTTGAGTGAAAGTTCACGCAATCTGGATGAAACGCGACGCCGACATAGGCGAGCAGGCGGCGCACATGGGGTTCGAAATCCGCGACCAGATCTTCATAGATCACCCGTAAGGCCGCACCGGGCTGCGCCGCATCGAAGGCTCGCATTACCCGTAGATAGTCAGAGTAATAATGGCCTATGTCCTCTAGGTCATAACTGAAATTTTGCCCGCGGGCGAAGAGTTGCTTGAAGTTCGAAAAGCCGCAGGCGAGGGGATTCCGGCGCGCATCGATAATCTTCGCGTTTGGCAGGATCAGCCGGATCAGGCCCACATGCATGCAGTTATTGGGCATTTTATCGATAAAATACGGGGCGCCCTGCCGATGCGTCGCCGTGCGTTGAAGATACTCAGCCCCAAGCGCTCGCACCTCGTCCTGGCCAAGGGTTTCAAGCACGCCAGGATACAGGGATTCATCGGTCCGGTGTTTCTTGCCCGACAGGCGGCGTGCGATTGAAATGATGTCGGGCAGCTCGAATGTGCCGTCAATCTCGGGATGACTGGCGAGTATCTGTTCAAGCAAGGTCGAGCCGGAGCGCGGCAGGCCCAGAATGAAAATCGGGTCAGGCGACGGATCGCCCCAATCCTTGCGCGCCTCGAAAAATTGCGCCGTGAAGAATTGGGTTACGCGGTCCGTTTCAGCCCGTGTGCGGTCAGCGTCATACAGCACGGTTTTACGTCGCAGGGCGTTGCCGGTTTCGTAGGCTCTGAAGGCGTCAGTGAACTCGGTGTTGTCTTCGAGCGCCTTGCCGAGCGCGAATTGCAGATGATAGCGATCTTGGACGCTGATCTCAGTATGTGAGAGCGCCTCGCGCATACCGGTGATATCTGTGTCATTGAAGGTGACGGTTTTCAGATTGGCGAGGCTCCAATACGCCTCGCCCAGTGTCGGCTCCGCCTTGATCGCCGCACGGTAGGCCCTGATGGCGTCTTCGCGTCGGCCAATGGTTTTCAGCGCATGGCCATAACTCATTTGAATACGGGCCTGATGCGGATTGTCAGTCAGGATTTGCGCATAGATCTCGCAGGCGTCTTCATGGCGGCCGGTTCTGACACGAAGCAGCGCCAGAAGGACCTTATGACCGGGGTGATCAGGTTCCGCTTGCGCGAGCACGCTCAGCTCATGCTCGGCTTGATCAAACTTCTGAAGTTTGATCAGGCAATTGGCGTAATCATGCCGCGCCATGTGAAAGTCCGGCGCTAGCTCCAGCACGCGTTCCAGCAATCGTCTGGCGTCTTCCAGCACGCCCAGCCGCAAGGCGACATCAGCAAGCAGGCGAATGCCGGACACATCGGTCGGATGCGCCTTAACGAAGCTGCGCAGGATATGCTCGGCGCGTCCCAGCTTGCCGGCCTGGATCAGCTCGGCGGCTTCGATCAATTCAGGCGGGCGTGCGCTTGCCTCCGCCTGGCGCCGAGCGGCCTCCAATGCCCCGGCGGCGTCGCCGGCCTTTTCGCGCAGCTCAGCCAGCGTGCGCCATCCCGGCGCAAAATCCGGAACGACCTGTGTCAGTGCTTCGACGCGGGCAATGGCGTCTGCAAGGCGGCCCAGATCCGCCAGGGCCCGCGACGCCTCCAGCGTCAGCGCAGGATGGCCCACATGACGACCCAGTGCCGTGTCCGCCAGTTCCAGCGCCCGCTTCGCATCGCCCAAGCGACGGGTCGCCTCTGCTTCCACATGCATCGCTAGCAGATTGTCTGGCGCCGTTTGGCGCTCTGCTTGCGCCGCCGCGAGCGCTGCCTGCGGTTCACGTTCCACCCAGGAGGCCAAGGTGCGGCCGCTTCGTCCGGCCAGGGTCGGCTGCGGGCGTGAGCGGGCTGCAGTCATGAAAGGCTCCGATGTTTGTGTTTGACGCGAGGGGACATCAAGCACGACTATCTATTCGTTTTTCAAGCCAGTCAGACGTTTATTCATGCAGCGACGCTTGCCGCCCCTCGCTTCCCTTCGCGCCTTTGAGGCCGTGGTGCGCCTGCGCAGCTTCAAGGCGGCCGCTGCAGAGCTGAACGTGTCGCCCTCCGCCATAAGCCACCAGATTCGCCGCCTCGAGAACGAGCTCAATTGCCGGCTCATGCAGCGCGACCGCAATGGCGTGGTCCTGACCGCTCAGGGCGAACGCTACGCGTTTGGCGTGATGCGCGGAATCGAACGCATACAGGAAGCGACCGAAGAGTTGTTGTCTGATACTGGCAATTGTCTGACCTTGCAGACATATTCCACTTTCGCCATTCGCTGGCTTGTGCCCCGTCTGTCGAAATACAGCCGGGCGACCGGACAGAAACCCATCCGCCTTGTGACCTCGCAGAGCGATGTGGATTTCAGTGTGGATGCGGTGGACGCCTGCATCATGATCGGGCACCCGCAAGACCCACAAGTCTCCTATCGGCCCATGTTCAATTCCCGGGTGTTTCCGGTGGCGAGCCCTGACTACGTCAAACGGTTCGGTCCTATCACGGAACCGTCAGATCTGCGTGACCATCCCCTGTTGCAGGTTTATCCGTCTGCTGATGATTGGTCGACCTGGCTGACGGCTGCGGGTCTGTCAGGGATTAGCCCGGCCGGAGAGGGGCTGTTTGACAGTTATGATCTGGCTTTGAACGCGGCGGTCGGCGGAATGGGTGTCGCCCTGGCGATCGAGCCCTTCGCAGAAGCCGAACTTGAAAGCGGCGCGTTGACGGAGCTATTCCCGGATCGGCGCCACGCCTTGCCGGGGAACTGGTATTTCGCGACGCCTCACGCCAAGCGCGGGCTGGAGAAAGTCGCCTCATTTGAACGCTGGCTGATTGATGAGCTGGGCAAGGATCCAACCTTGCATCCACTCGTGCTTTCAAGCGATTGAGTGGCGCCCATAAGGCCCAGCTTGGGCTCAGGCCGCACGGCGTCTGCGCCGGGCGTTGCGGGCGTCCGGTAATGAGCCGCACCGGCGTTTTGCTACGGATGGCTTGAAGCGTGAACTCAGGGTTTCGTGGGGATTGAGACCAGCCACACGCCGTCAACTCGTCCCACGATCCGGCCTCCCAAAGCCTCAGCGTCAGATCGGGACAGGCATCCCGCCAGCGTTTGTGTGTGATCGAGATATGCGGACGTGGCGGAAGACTCGCCCAGTCGGCGACAGGGCGCGCCCGCGTCAGGAAAACCGTCGCCGAAAGCGTTCACGCTGTCGGGAAAAGGTTCGCCCATAGCCATGGTCCTCTGTGCATCGGGCGTAGAAGCGCATCCCGCTAGCATGATGGCGGTTATGAAAAGCGCTGAGGAGTAAACATAGGGCATGCGGCAATCCTTTAGGATCGAGCTCATGGATGGTGCATCCAGAAGCTTTCAATTGGAAGCGATCGCCAAGGCCATGACTTCGGATTTGTACGCGACGGGAACTTTGGAATTGTGTTGTTATTTAGCAACTCTCGATCCAAGCAATTGATATATCTGAGTTATAAATCAAAAACCGTTGTCATGCAGGCAGCTCTGCAACACGCCGAAAGCTTACGGTTGAAAGTAATTCTGGTCAGCGCCTCACGGTTTGTCTAGATCGGCATCATCATAATCAATTGGAGAGCGCTAAAAGATGAGTCTCAAGAAACGAGTTCTCGCGAGCACCATGTTGTCCGCAGCCATGGGCGTCGCCATGGGCGGCGTGGCCAGCGCGCAGGTGGATCGCATTGTCGTCACCGCCACCAAGACCGAACAGGATTCCCAGAGCATCCCTGTCGCCGTCTCCGCGATCGGCGCTGATGATCTGGCAGAACTCGATGTGGACGTCTTCGCCGATTATCTGGTTCAGCTGCCCGGCGTGACCGCTGGCGGCAGCGGTCCGGGTCAGAACACGATTTATATCCGCGGCGTTGCATCGACCACGCCAAACCTGACGACGGCGGGCGTCGCGGGCCTCGCGCCGAACGTGGCGTTCTATCTTGATGAGCAGCCGCTGGCGCAACCGGGTCGGAATCTTGACGTTTACGCTGTGGACCTTGAGCGCGTTGAGGTGCTGCCCGGTCCGCAAGGCACATTGTTCGGCGCGTCCTCTCAGGCCGGCACTGTGCGCATGATCACCAACAAGCCTTTGCTGGGTGTTTATGAGGCGGCCGCCAATTTTGGTCTGTCTTTCACCGAAGGCGGTGAAGAGAGCTATTCCACCGACGTCATGGTCAACCTGCCTGTGGGCGACAATTTCGCGCTCCGCATGGTGGGCTTCTGGGACCAGCAGGGCGGTTATATCGACAATGTCGCCGGCACGGTGAACACGTCAGAGTCCGCACGCTTCCGCCCATCCGGCACCGTGCGCTCCAACGGCGTCCCCGTGAACGCCAATCGCGGCGGCTTCCAGGCTGGCGCTGATCTGTCGGCTGTGACCTTCATCAACGCGGACAATTCTGCGCTCGTCGAAGATGATTTCAACGACACGACCTATTCAGGTTTCCGGATTTCGGGCCGCTACGAGTTCAATCCTGACTGGCGTCTGACCGTGTCGGCGATGAGCCAGCAGCTCGACACTGATGGCGTCTTTTTCCAGGATCCCGAACTCGAGGACTATGACGTTCAGCGTTATAATGACGAATACCTTGAAGACGATTTCGTCAACGCGTCCTGGACCCTTGAAGGCCGTCTGGCCATGCTGGACGTGGTCTATACCGGCGCGTTCACCGATCGTGATTCCGAGCAAATCATCGACTACACCGAGTATATGTTCGTGGGTCAGTACTTTCCGTACTACACCTGCGAAGGCTCTGTGACTTATCCGGGCGCGGCTGCGCCGTCAGGCACGTGCTACAGCCCGGAGTCGGTGGTGGCCTCCACCACGAACACCCAGGTTGAAAGCCATGAGCTGCGCTTCAACACGCCGCAGGATCAGCGCTGGCGTGTGACAGCGGGCGGGTTCTACTCCAGCACCGAGGTGCAAGAGCGCAACGACTTCACTTATTTCGGCAGCGTGGACGCGGATCCGTTCGGCCCGTTCGCCCCGAACTTCCCGTTCCAGACCGGTTTCACCTCTGATCCGGGACCGTTCCCGGAGCCCGTGATCTTCCGCAACGACGTCAAGCGCACCGATGAGCAGATGGGACTGTTTGGCGAGGTCAGTTATGACCTGGTTCCGGGCGTCTTTGCGGTGACGGCGGGTGCACGGTATTACGATATCGAAGTGGACCTGGCCGGTAGCGCGAATGCGTCGTTCTGTAACTCCGGCGGGACGGACGCCAATGCGTTTGGCACCGACATTTCCGATCTTTATAATGGCGACGGTCAGTACACCTTCCGCGGCACCTGCGACACCAGCCGTCACATCACCTATAACGACACCCAGTCTATCGCCGACATTCTAGCGATCGACCCGGCGCTCAGCCAGGCCCAGGCCCAGCAAATCTTCAATGCGGCGCGTGCGCCTGACGTTGCGGCGACGGACGGCTCGATCTTCAAGCTGACCGGCACCTGGACGCCGGCGCCGGGCATGCTGTTCTATGCGACCTATTCGGAAGGTTTCCGTCCGGGTCTGCTGAACCGTCCGGGCGGCGCGCCCGGACCGAACGGCTATATCGTGCCCTTCGCCATCGATTCTGACGAGCTGACCAATTACGAGCTGGGTTGGAAACTTGACCTGTTCGAAGACCAGGTTCGCTTCAACGGCAGCGCCTTCTTCGTCGAGATCGAGGATCTGCAGACGACCATTTTCGATCCGTCCATTGTCAATTTGTTCTTCTCGGACAATGCCGCGGACGCTGAGATCATGGGCCTGGAGGGCGATGTGACCTGGGCGCCGGCGGATGTTCCGGGCCTGACGGTCTCCAGCGCCTTCTCGATCCTCGACAGCGAGATCACCGAAGTCCTCGTCCCGACCAATGATGTGGTCGTGGGTGAAGAGCTGGCTTACGCGCCGAACCTGCAGTTCAATGCTCGCGCGCGGTACGAGTGGCAACTTGAAAACAGCTGGACCGCCCACGTCCAAGGTCAGGTGATCTATTCGAGCGACAGCCGTTCGGACATCATCGAGATCAATGCAGCGGATGTTGAGGGTTATGCGACGCTTGGCCTGCGTACAGGCCTGACGTCAGAAAACTGGAGCGCCGAGCTATTCGTGGACAATGTGACCAACGAAAATGCTGAGCTCGCCAATAACTACATCAATGACCGTGAACGCGTCACTGTGATGCGTCCGCGGACCTACGGGATCCGCTTCGGCATTTCCTACTAGGCTCTGACGCCCGGCCTGTTTTGCAGGCCGGGCGTTCTCACGTGTGCGGCGTCCCATTTGGCATGGGGCGCCCATCGTGTTTTATGGAGACGTGATGTCCACTGACGATCCGCACTCACCAGCCTTGCGCGCCGCTGAATCGCAGATGCGGACCGGCGCGTTCGATACGGCGCTCTCAGCGTTGCAGCCGGTGTTGCAATCAGATCCTGACATGGTGGACGCCTTGTACATGGCGGCGGTCTGTCAGCGCTATCTCAAGCAGATCGATGCTGCGCGCGCCACGCTGGACCATTTATTGCGGGTCGCGCCTGATTTCGGGCGTGGATTGCAGGAAGAGGGGCATCTGCATCGCGATGAGGGCGAAGCAGATCGTGCGCTGGCCTGTTACCGCGCGGCGGTGCGCGCCAACCCGGCTCTGCATGCCGCCTGGACCGCGCAAGCCGATATTCTGGACGCCAGCGGCCACGGCGATGAAGCCCGTATGGCGCGGGTCCAGGCCGAGCAGATCAAGACCTTGCCGCCCGCGCTTCAGGCGGCCATGCATCATTTGCATGAAAACCGGCTGCTGAAAGCGGAAAGCTTGTGCCGGTCCTGGCTCACAAAGCATCCCAAGGACGTGGCCGGCATGCGGCTTCTGGCCGAGATCGGCTCGCGCCTCGGAGTTCTGGAAGATGCGGAATTCCTGCTTGAGAGCGCAGTTTCGTTCGACCCTGACAACGCCGATCTGCGGGTGGACTACATTCGTATCCTGCGCAAACGGCAGAAGTTCGAAAAGGCGCTGAGCGAGGCGCAAGCGCTGTATGAACGCGACCCGGCGAACCCGGTCTTCGCCTCCCAGCTCGCCATCGAGCGCATGCAGACCGGTGATTACGAACAGGCTGTCGCCTTGTTTGATGAGGTGCTGGAGCGTGCGCCGGGGGATCCCTCGACCCTGACCTCGCGCGGGCATGCCTTGAAAACCTGGGGCCGGTCTGAACCGGCGATTCAATCCTATCAGGCGGCTTGCATGTCTGACCCGGCCCATGGCGACGCCTGGTATGGTCTGGCCAATCTGAAAACTTATCGATTTTCCGCCGATGAGCGCGCTGTCATGAAGCGCGAAGAGGCGCGCGCAGGACAAACGTTGCAGACCCGGATCAATCTCAACTTCGCGCTGGGCAAAGCGTTCGAGGATGAGAGTGCTTATGAGACTGCGTTCGAGCATTACCAGCGCGGCAATGCGCTGAAGACCCGCCAGACGCGCTACACCACCGAACAGATCAGGGCGGAGTTCGACGCGCAAAAACAGTTTTGCACGCCCGCGCTCTTTGGCGCTGACGCGCCCAGGGGCGATCCGGCGCCCGACCCGATCTTCATCGTGGGTTTGCCGCGCGCCGGCTCGACGCTGCTTGAACAGATTCTGGCGTCTCACAGTGAGGTGGACGGCACGCTGGAGCTGCCCAATATCATAGCCATCAGCCATGGATTGCGGGGGCGAGACCGGGCCAGCGACAAGTCGCGGTATCCGCGTATCCTGTCAGAGCTTGACGAAGACCAGCTGGTCAAACTCGGGCGGCGCTATCTCGATGAAACCGCCATTCATCGGAAGGGCGCGGCGTTCTTCACCGATAAAATGCCTAACAATTTCCGCCATGTGGGTCTGATCAAGAAGATCCTGCCACAGGCGAAGATCATCGATGCGCGCCGCCACCCCATGGCGTGTTGCGTGTCAGGCTTCAAGCAGTTGTTCGCCGAAGGCCAGGAATTCACCTACGGACTCGAGGAAATCGGTGCGTATTATCGCGGTTATGTGGACCTGATGGACCATTGGGACGCGGTGATGCCCGGTCAGGTCCTGCGGGTGATCCATGAGGATGTGGTCAGCGATCTGGAAAGCCAGGTGCGCCGTATCCTCGACTATTGCGATCTGCCGTTTGAGCCGGCCTGCGTGGACTTTCACAAAACCAAACGCGAAGTGCGCACTGCAAGTTCAGAGCAGGTACGACAACCCATCAACACCAAAGGCCTTGAGCAGTGGAAGGCGTATGACGCCTGGCTAGATCCGCTGCGTGAGGCGCTCGGCCCTGTCTGTGACGATTGGCGCAGGGATTCCTCGATCGAAAACGCCGTTCGCTCCTAACGAGAGACCGTTTGCCCATGAAAAAGTTTGAACCCGCCGTCTTCATTCCGGCCGCCGTTTTGATCTTCGCCGGTGTCGCCTACGCCGTGCTCGCGGGGGATCAGGCGGAAGCGCTTTTCGGGGATCTGCGCTCGCTCATCACGGTGAATGCGGGGTGGGTGTATTCGGTCGGGGTCGGCATTTTCCTGGTCGCCGCCGTCATCGTGGCGCTGTCTGATTGGGGACGGATCAAGCTGGGCCCGGACGATTCAGAGCCCGAATACGGGTTTCTGGGCTGGTTCGCGATGCTGTTTTCGGCGGGCATGGGCATTGGCCTGATGTTTTTCGCGGTCGCTGAGCCGTTAACCCATTTCGTCACACCGCCCAATGGCGATCCTGAAACGGTCGCGGCGGCTGAGCAGGCGATGGTCCTGACCTTCTTTCACTGGGGCGTTCATGCCTGGGCGGTTTATGCGATCGTGGGGCTGAGCCTGGCCTATTTCGCCTTTCGCCATAACCTGCCGCTGACCATTCGCTCCGCGCTCTACCCGCTGATCGGGGAGCGGATTTACGGCCCGATCGGGCATGCCGTAGATGTGGTGGCGATCCTGGGCACGTTGTTCGGCGTCGCAACATCGCTGGGCTACGGCGTCAGCCAGATCAACGCCGGGCTCAATACGCTCTTTGGTTTGCCGATTTCGCCGCCAGTTCAGGTCGGCCTGATCGTGCTGATCACGGCGCTGGCCACCACATCCGTCCTGGCGGGGCTGGATGCGGGCATCAAACGCTTGAGCGAGTTGAACCTGTTTCTCGCCATTGGCTTGATGATCTTCGTGTTTATCGCGGGCCCGACCCTGTTCCTGATCGGCGCTTATGTTCAGAACATCGGTGATTATGTCGACCAGCTGGCGCTTCTGACCTTCAATGTCGACGCTTATGGCGACGGCGTGTGGGTGAATGACTGGACGCTGTTTTACTGGGGGTGGTGGATTTCCTGGTCGCCATTTGTGGGCATGTTCATTGCGCGTATCTCACGCGGGCGGACCATCCGGGAATTCATTCTGGGCGTTCTCTTCGGACCGACCCTGTTCACCTTCCTTTGGATGACAATTTACGGCAATACAGCCCTGCTGCAGGCGGTGGGCGGCACGGCCGAACCTTTGCTGCAGCTGGTGCGGGACGGAGATACGCCCCTGGTCTTGTTCACTTTCCTGGAGAGTTTGCCCTTCAGCGCCATCACCTCAGTGCTGGCGATCATTCTGGTCACAACCTTTTTTGTGACGTCTTCGGATTCAGGTTCGCTGGTGAAAGCCACCCTGGCGTCAGGCGGCGACCTGACGCCCCCGCTCTGGCAAAGGTTCTTCTGGGCGGTGCTGGAAGGCGTCGTTGCGGCGGTTCTGCTGGTGACGGGCGGATTGGCGGCCCTGCAATCGGCGACGATCGCAGCGGCTCTTCCCTTCACCTTTGTGATTTTCCTGGCTTTCATTGGGTTGATGCGGGCTTGGTCGATGGAGACGGCGCGACGGGCTGGTGCGAAAACCGCGCCGCAATTACCCGTGGAAGGGGCCTCTGTACCGTGGCGGACCCGTCTGCAACTGATGTTCTCAACGCCCAAACCTGAAGATGTCCGCGCCTGGATGAAGGAGTCTGTGGAGCCCGCTTTTCAGGACGTGATCCCCGAAATGGAGCATCAGGGACTTAACGCCCGGATGGAGTGGAGTGAGGATCAGGACCGTGTCTGGTTGACGATCCAGCATGGCGAGCAGCCTGATTTCATCTTTGGCGTTGAGCTGAAAAGCTATGACGAGGCGCCGGCGCCAGGCTCCAGCCTCAGCCAGCAGAACTCACGCGGCGAGGTTTTTCTCACCGAGGGCGGCCAGCACTATTGCATCTATGGCTATTCCAAAATGCAGGTCATTCGCGACGTGATCCGCCATTATGAGCGGCATCGCCAATGGATTCACCATCTGGTGAATGTGAACTAGGGCTGCGGGGTCAGACGAGGTCGCCGGACTCGGTGACAATCTGAAACGCAGAGGACGCATGCGATAGCCTGACAGAGGTCAAGGGCGCATCCCTGAACCGTGTTTGTCGCTCGATCACAAAGACCGGCTCGGTGGCGGGCAAGCCCAGATGGGCTTGGTCGATGGGGTGGGCCAGCTCGGCGCGCAGCGCGGTCCGGATGAAGGAATAAGGCGCGCGCTGAACCAGCCATTCATTGGGGCTGACCGTTTCAAAAGGCGCTTGCGCCGCTTCAGGCACCGTATCGAGATTGATCAAACGGTCCTCAAGCTGGAACGGCTTGCCATCGCTGAGATGCAAGCACCGAATATGGCGCAGCGTCGCGCCCATGAACAAGGCTTGGTCCAGCGGCGATGACGCGCCGTCATCCACACAAATGCGCTGATAGCCGTAAACTGCGCCGCGCGCTTCAATTTCGTGACGCACAATGGGGATGGTCAGGGTGGAGCTGTGTCCGCGCCGGTCCACAACGCGCGTGCCGGCCCGACGCTTGCGCTCGATCAGACCGGCCTCGGCCAAGCTCGACAAGGCCCGCCGGATCGTGCCGCGGGCGACGCTGAATTCCTCGGCCAGATCGTCCTCGCGAGGCAGGACGTGACCGGCGGGCCAAGTCTGGTCGTTGATCCGGCGCAACATTTCTGTGCGGATGATTTCATACGGGTGCATGACGCTGTTGTAAGCACGCTCGCCAGAAGAGCAAAGCCCAGCTTGATCCGCAGTTTTTATATGTATAGACATATCGAAAATTTGATGGGCGCTTCATGAAACTTCTCACCGATCTTGTGCTGGCCGGCTTTGATGCTCCGACGCCCTATGGGCGCATAGATGCGGGCGTTCTGGTGCTGGAAGGCGACACGATTGCATTCAGCGGCGCGCGCTCGGACCTGCCAGAGCAGTATGCTGACCTGACTGAGATTTCTCTGGGCGGTCGCCTGGTGACGCCGGGCCTGATCGATTGCCATACGCATTTGGTGTATGGCGGCAGCCGGGCGCATGAGTTTGAGATGCGCCAGTCCGGCGCCAGCTATGCCGACATCGCCCAAGCGGGCGGAGGCATCGTCTCCACCGTCTCGGCCACCCGCAAGGCGAGTGAAGAGGCGCTGATCGAACAGGCTCTGCCCCGGCTGGATCGCTTGCTCTCAGACGGCGTCACCACCGTGGAGATCAAGTCCGGCTATGGTCTGGACCGCGACACTGAGCTCAAACAACTACGCGTGGCGCGCCATCTGGGGCAATTGCGCGCTGTGCGGGTGGTGACAAGCTTTTTGGGCGCTCACGCCATTCCCAAGGACATGGAGCCGGACGCGTATATCGATACGGTGTGCATCCCCACGCTCAAGGAAGCCGCCGCTGAAGGCCTCGTCGACATGGTGGACGGGTTTGTTGAGTCCATCGCCTTCACACCCGCCCAGATCGAGCGGGTGTTTGATGTGGCGGTCGAACTGGGCCTGCCGGTCAAGCTGCATGCCGAGCAATTGTCTGATCAGGGCGGCGCCGCTTTGGCGGCGCGCTATGGCGCGAAATCCGTCGAGCATCTTGAATTTGTTCGTGATGAGGATGTGCGGGCGCTGGCTCAGGCAGGCAGCGTCGCCGTCATGCTGCCCGGCGCGTTCTACTTTCTCAAGGAAATCCAGAAACCACCGATTGACTCGTTCCGACGGGCGGGCGTGCCGCTGGCGGTTTCTACAGATTCAAATCCCGGCTCGTCTCCCATGACATCCCTACTGCTGGCGATGAACATGGCGGCGACGCTCTTTGGTCTTACACCGGAAGAAGCCTTGCGGGGGGTGACGGTGAACGCCGCCCAGGCGCTGAACCAAGGCCGATTGGGCCGACTGGCCGCGGGCTGTCTCGCTGACATTGCGGTCTGGGACGTCACCGACCCGGCCGAACTCACTTACCGCATGGGCGACGCCCCGCTTCATGCGCGTTATCTGGGGGGGGATCTGTGCTGACGCCCGGTTCCGTAACGCTGAATGCGCTGGAGCATATCTGGCGCGAGGGCGGAGAGATCCGCCTGGACCCCGCCGCACGTGATGGCGTGCGCCGCTCGGCCCGGCAAGTTGAGGCCGCCGCAAATGGGCAAGAGGCCGTCTATGGCGTTAACACAGGCTTTGGCAAGCTCGCCTCGATCCGCATTGCGCCTGAAGACACCGCCGCGCTGCAGCGCAATCTGATCCTGTCTCATTGCTGCGGGGTGGGTGAAGAGACGTCCGGCCCTGTCGTGCGTCTGATGATGAGCCTGAAGCTCATTTCGCTGGGCCGGGGCGCGTCTGGCGTGCGTGAAGACATTGTTGACCTGATCGAAGCCATGCTGGACAGGGGCGTCTTGCCTGTTGTGCCGGCGCAGGGGTCGGTGGGGGCGTCGGGCGATCTCGCTCCGCTGGCTCATATGGCTGCGGTGATGATCGGTGAGGGCCAGGCGCGCTATCGCGGTGAGGTTCTTTCTGGCGTGCAAGCGCTGAAGAAGGCAGGGCTCAGCCCGGTGGTGCTGGGTCCCAAGGAAGGGCTGGCGCTGATCAACGGCACCCAGTTCTCCACCGCTTATGCGCTTGCGGGCCTGTTTGAAGCGCGCCATGCGGCAAGAACGGCGCTGGTGACCTGCGCGCTGAGCATGGATGCAGCCATGGCCTCCACCGCGCCCTTGCTGGAAGAGATTCACGCCCTGCGCGGTCATCCTGGCCAGATCGCAGCCGCGCGCGTGATGCGCCAGCTGCTCGAAGACAGCGAGATCCGCCAGTCCCATCGCATCGATGATCCACGGGTTCAGGACCCGTACTGCATGCGCTGCCAGCCCCAGGTGGTGGGCGCGGCGCTGGACATGCTTGAGAACGCGGCGCGCATGCTGGAGCGTGAAGCGAACGCCGCCACCGACAACCCGTTGGTGCTCGTCGATGAGGGCGTGATCGTCTCGGGCGGTAATTTCCACGCTGAGCCGGTCGCCTTCGCCGCGGACATGATTGCGCTCGCCGTATCGGAAATCGGCGCCATCGCCCAGCGGCGCATCGCGCTGTTGGTGGATCCCACGCTCAGTTTTGACCTGCCGCCTTTCCTGGCTGCGGACCCGGGGCTCAATTCGGGGCTGATGATCGCGGAAGTGACCAGCGCGGCGCTCATGAGCGAGAACAAGCATCTGGCCAATCCATGCTCGACGGATTCAACGCCCACCTCCGCCAATCAGGAAGATCATGTGAGCATGGCTGCCCATGGTGCGCGACGCCTGATGCGAATGACGGCGAACCTTTTCCATATCCTGGGCATTGAGCTGTTCTGCGCGGCTGAAGGCGTGCGTTTTCGCGCGCCGTTAAACACCAGCGCGCCGCTCTGCGCCGTGCTTGATGTGTTTAACGGCGACATTCGTCCCCTGTTGCAGGACCGCTATCTCGCCCCGGATCTTGAAGCCTCGGCGCGCCTGGTGCGCGGCAGGGCGATCCTCGACGCCGCCGGGGTGACGCCCTCAGACCTGGAGAGTGTGTGATGACCGATCGTCGCCAGAACGCCCGTGAAATCCGGCCCCCGATCGGGACCAAGCTCAACGCCAAGTCCTGGCTGACCGAAGCTCCGCTCCGTATGCTGATGAACAATCTGCATCCGGACGTGGCCGAGAATCCGGACGAGCTCGTCGTCTATGGCGGCATTGGCCGCGCCGCACGCGACTGGAACAGCTTTGACAAAATCGTCGAGAGCCTCAAAGCGCTTGAGGATAACGAGACCTTGCTGGTCCAATCGGGCAAGCCGGTCGGCGTCTTCCGCACGCATGAGAACGCGCCGCGCGTGCTGATCGCGAACTCTAATCTTGTGCCGCACTGGGCGAATTGGGACCATTTCAACGAACTCGATAAGAAGGGGCTGGCCATGTACGGCCAGATGACTGCGGGTTCGTGGATCTATATCGGCACCCAGGGCATTGTTCAGGGTACATACGAAACCTTCGTGGAAGCCGGGCGCCAGCACTATGGCGGCGACCTCACCGGGCGCTGGATTTTGACCGCAGGTCTTGGCGGGATGGGCGGCGCTCAACCCCTGGCGGCGGTGATGGCGGGGGCGTGTTGTCTGGCGATCGAGTGCGATGAGACTCGCATCGATTTCCGTCTGCGTACGGGCTATGTGGACGAAAAGGCGAGCTCTGTGGACGAGGCGCTGGAGATGATCGAGCGCTGGACCAAGACGGGTGACGCCAAGTCAGTAGGCCTTCTGGGCAATGCCGCCGAGATCATCCCCGAGCTTTATGCGCGCGGCGTGCGCCCCGACATGCTGACCGATCAGACCAGCGCCCATGATCCGATCAATGGCTATCTGCCGGCGGGCTGGAGCGTGGCGGAGTGGCGCGAGGCGCGCGAACGCGATCCCAAACGCGTCGAGGCTGCGGCCCGCGCCAGCATGAAGACCCATGTGGAAGCCATGCTGGCCTTTCATGCCGATGGCGTGCCGACGCTCGATTACGGCAATAATATCCGTCAGGTGGCGCTGGAAGAGGGTGTGGCGGACGCTTTTGATTTCCCAGGTTTTGTGCCCGCCTATATCCGTCCGCTCTTCTGCCGCGGCGTCGGGCCTTTCCGATGGGCGGCGCTGTCTGGCGATCCTGAAGACATCTACAAGACCGACGCCAAGGTGAAGGAGCTGATCCCGGACGATCCGCACTTGCACCAATGGCTCGACATGGCGCGCGAACGCATCAGCTTCCAAGGCCTGCCCGCCCGCATCTGCTGGGTGGGGCTGGGACAACGTCATCGCCTGGGTCTCGCCTTCAACGACATGGTCCGTACTGGCGAGCTGAAAGCGCCCGTGGTGATTGGGCGCGACCATCTCGATTCCGGATCCGTCGCTTCACCGAACCGTGAAACCGAAGCGATGAAAGACGGTTCTGACGCGGTGTCGGACTGGCCGCTTCTCAACGCGCTTTTAAACACCGCCAGCGGCGCCACCTGGGTCAGCCTGCATCATGGCGGCGGCGTTGGCATGGGCTTCTCCCAGCATTCCGGCATGGTAATCTGTTGTGACGGATCTGAAGCTGCAGACGCACGCCTGGCCAACGTATTGTGGAATGATCCAGCCACCGGCGTGATGCGCCATGCGGATGCCGGATATGAGATCGCCCTCGACTGCGCGCGTGAGACCGGGCTCAATTTGCCCGGCATCCTCTAGGAGCGCCGTATGAACGTCACCCGCACCCAAGCGCCAGAGTGGACCGGGCGCGTGGATCCTGAAGACGGGCCTGACGCGATCCGTCTGCATCAGCTCGTGAAACCGGACGCCAAACGCGCGGTTATCGGGTTTGCCTGCGATGCCGGGGTGAAGCGGAACAAAGGGCGAGTCGGCGCCAAGGACGGCCCCGCCGCCCTGCGGCAGGCGCTTGCAAACCTCGCAGCGCCTCAGAACGCGGTGGCGTTCTCAGACCTCGGCGATGTGACTGTGACGGGTGATGCGCTGGAAGCGGGGCAAGAGGTGCTGGCGATCACGATCGCTGACGCGCTGAGCCAGCATGACCGGCTGGTGGTGCTGGGCGGAGGACATGAAACTGCTTTCGCTTCCTTTCAGGGCTTGCGCAAACGCTATCCAGACGCCCGGATCGGCATTCTCAATCTGGATGCTCATCTGGATCTGCGTCTGCCTGGCGAGGCGGGCGGCTCGTCCGGCACGCCCTTCGCCCAGATCCGGGCGCTCGATCCTGACCGGTTTGATTATCTGTGTATCGGCTATGCCGAAGAGGCGAACACCGGGGCATTGCTCAAGCGTGCGCAAGACTGGGGTGTCGGACGGGTCTGCGATCATGACTTGATCGCAGACCCGCTGGCGGCGAACAGAGCCATATCTGATCTGATCGCGCGCAATGATCTGATCTATCTGACGATCGATATTGATGTGTTGAGCCATTTTCAGGCGCCGGGCGTCAGCGCGCCAGCGGCGCGGGGCGTGCCGCTGTCAACGATTGAGCAGATTGTGGGCTTTGCCCTCACCACGGCCGGCGCCCGTCTGGCCCTTGCCGATCTGGTGGAGCTTTGCCCCGCGCATGATCAGGACGGGGTGACGGCGAAGACCGCCGCTTTATTGGCGCGCCGTTTGTTAATGAACGTTTGAGCGCTGGGCGTGAAGCACGAGCCTTGCAGCATGCGTGATTTCTTGAATGTCGTAGGGCTTCAAAAAAACATGAGACACGCCCAAATCCTGAACGCGCTTGCATGTGCGCGCAGTAGCGTCGGCTGTGACAGCAAAGATCACGGGGCTGTCACGCCCGGATTCTCGCCGGATTGTCTCGATGGCTTCATCCCCCGACATTAGCGGCATATGAATGTCCATCATGATCAAGTCGGGTTGCCAATGCTTTGTTTTTTCTATTGCCTCCAGGCCGGACTGCGCTCTTTCAATACAGTAGCCATCCTGTTCCAGCGCCGCTTTGAGGACTTCGTAATTGCTCAGCTTATCCTCGGCGATCAGGATTTTGAGGGCCGGACCCGAAGATATCGTAGCGTGTGTCAAAGCGCGGGGCGTGCGCATTTTGGCTCTGCGATTGGATTGGCTCGCCCGGGGTAGCGGCCATTCGAACCAGAACATTGCACCTGCGCCGGGTTGGGACGTGACGCCGATGACCCCCCCGGCCATCTCCACAAGCTCTTTACTGATCGCAAGACCAAGTCCCGCCCCATCATGACGTCGGCGCTCAGACGCATCCACCTGACTGAATCTGCGGAAAATGTGCTCCTGATCCTCAGCCGCCAGACCGGGTCCTGTGTCGCAGACTTCAAACCTCATTCGATCGCCAGGCCCGTTTCTCACATTCAGTGACACCTCACCTGAGGTAGTAAACTTGATGGCGTTTCCGAGAAGGTTGATTAGAACCTGCTGCAGCCTTTTGGCGTCACCCAGGCGCATGACTGAGGGCTCTTCAGTCCAGTCCAGACTGAGCGCGAGCCCCTTTTGGGCGGCCGATGGTTCAGTGATCGAGGCTGTGGTCAGAATGAGTTCATCAAGCTGGAAGCAAGCGTGCTCCAATCTCAATTCGCCCGCTTCAATCCTCGAAATATCCAGAATGTCGTCGATCAATCCTTTCAGGACCTGACCAGACTGCTGCAAGATTTCGACATGCTTGCGCTGCTGGCCTTGAATATCAGGGCTGCGATTGAGCAGTTGGGCCATACCCAGCATGCCGTTCAGCGGCGTGCGGATTTCATGGCTCATATTGGCCAGGAACAGGGATTTGGCCTGATTGGCGGCGTCAGCGGCCTTACTGGCGCTCTCTGCCTCAGCTTGCAAATCCTCTGCACGCTTCAGCGCTTCTTCAAGCATCAGGGCGTGTTTCTTGGTGTCGGTAATATCCTGAAAGACGCCGGCCAGTTTGACCGTCTCGCCATCCTCTTTGTAGGCGATGCCGCTGGCGCGCACCCAGATGCGCCGCCCCTTTGCAGTGATCAAGGGTGCTTCGAAATCCCAGCCTGTCCCTTCTTCAATGCCTTTTTGAACCACCTCGGCGACCATGTCGCGGGCTTCCGGCGCATAAAAATTGATGGCCCCTTCGAGCGCGGGTGTGAAGCCGGGTTCTACGTCGTGGATTTTGCACGTCTGATCGTCCCAATGCACACACATTGCTTGCAAGTCGACTTCCCAGCCGCCAATTCTGGCGATTTCGGCAACATGCGCCAGGCGATCCCGGGAATTTTGAAGCTCTTCCTGAATTTCAACGCGCTCGGTGACTTCAAACGCAAAAAAGTAGATCAGCGCATCATCACCCACTGACGAATGCCACTCGATCGAGGTGTACTCGCCATCCAGGCGGCGGTAACGGTTGATGAAATGACAAACGGCTTGCCCGTTGGCCAGCGCCTGAACCGCCTTCACGGTGTCAGCTACGTCATCAGGATGAACAAGGTCGAGAAAGCTCCGGCCTTCAAGGTCAGTGTGGACATAGCCCAGAACTTCTGACCAACGCGCGTTGAGAGAGACAAAATGGCCATCAAGCGAGGCTGTGCCTATCAAACCTGGCGCATGTTTGATCAGTCTGTTCAGGTCCATCAACGTCATCCTGCGCGGGTAGACCACAGCTTGAGATGGAACAAGTAAAAACGCTACTAAGCATTCGTATGAGACGGCGTGATTGCGAGCGGTGAGCATGCGATAAGCCATATCCGGATAGCGAAACCAGACTCGCTAGGCGCACGTAACGGAACCCGCTAATGAAGAAAGGGAGTTAGAGGGTCGCTTATGAACGTTCGGCGCAATTTGCGAGTGCGCGATATCCGTGGTCTGATCGAATCTCGCCTGTGGGCGCAGATCCTCGTGGCCATGGTCGCGGGTGTCGGCATCGGATTGCTGCTCTCGCCGCAGACTGAAGGGCCGCTATCGCTCGACCCTGCGGCGGCGGAGCACCTGGCGGAATGGTTGCGCTTGCCAGGCCAGATCTTCCTCAACGTTATCCAGATGGTGGTGATCCCGCTGATCATCAGCTCGATCATTCTAGGACTGACCTCGGCGGGAGATCCGGCGTTCCTGCGCAAGGTGGGATTGCGGATTGCGCCATATTTCATCGGCACGACCACATTGGCGGTTCTGTTGGGCTCGGCGGTGGCGACCTTGATCAAGCCCGGCCGGTATATTGACGGTGAGCGGTTTTCAGACGCCGCGATGACAGAGGCCAGCGAGGCCGGGGAGGCGCTTCTGCAGGGGCCCTCCGAAATGTTGTCGGCGCCTGCCCAGATCGCCAATCTCGTGCCGGCTAATATCGATAACGCCATGCTGACCGGCAACATGCTGCAAATTGTTGTCTACGCCTTGTTCATTGGCGTGGCGATGGCGATCATCGGCCCGGACCGGTCCGAACCGCTCAGCCGATTGCTGCAGACCGTGCAGGAAGTGGCGATGAAGATCATTGGCTGGGCCATGCGTCTGGCGCCCATCGCCGTGCTGGGTTTGATTTCTGATTTCGTCATCCGCGCCGGCGTCGACGCCCTGGTGGGATTGTCAGCTTATATCGTCTCGGTTCTGATCGGGCTCGCCGCTTTACTCGCCAGCTATCTTGTCATCGTTTTGGTGTTAGGGCGTCGTAATCCATTTGCCTTTGCGGGCAAGATCATTGATGCGCAGCTTTTGGCGTTCTCGACGTCCAGCTCGGCGGCGACCATGCCGCTATCATTGCGGGTCGCCGAAGACCGACTCAAGGTTTCGCCGCCGATCGCGCGCTTCGTCATTCCGCTGGGCGCAACCGTGAACATGGACGGCACGGCGTTGTATCAGGTGGTCGCGGCGCTCTTCATCGCCCAGCTGTTTGGCGTTGAACTCTCAATCGCCCAGTTTGCCTTGCTGGTGATCACTGTTGTGGGCGCCAGCATCGGAAGCCCCTCCACGCCCGGGGTGGGCATCATCATCCTCGCCACGATCTTGCAGGGCATGGGCATCCCGGCGGCGGGCGTGGCGATTTTGCTGGGCGTGGACCGTATTCTCGACATGTGCCGCACAGCGGTGAACGTGACAGGCGATCTGACCGCCTGCGTGGTGATGAACCGCTGGCTTGAGGATGTGAAAGAGGATCCGCTGACAGCGCCTGCGCCAACGGAACAGACGGTGTCATAGAGCGAGTTTCAGCCCTTCATGGCTGGCGGTGAATCCGAGGGATGCGTAAAATCTCAAGGCGTCCTTGCGCGCCTTGTCAGAGGTCAGCTGCACCAGTCCGCACTGTTTGAGACGGCATTGCTCGATCGCCCATTCGATCATCGTGCGGCCCAGCCCGTCGCCGCGACAGCGCCTCGCGATGCGAACGCTTTCAATCTGGCCGCGCCACATGCCCAGACGCGACAGGCCGGGGATGAAGCTGATCTGCAGACATCCCGCCACGCCTGTGTCGTCTTCCAGTATGGCGAGAAGCTGATTGGAGTCGGACTGGATGGCGGCAAACGCGGACAGATAGGCTTGATCAACCGGGGTGCTGACACATTCCCGGCTCTGCCCGAGATCGTCATCGGCGAGCAGCGCAATGATTGCCTCGAGATCGTTGCGCGTGGCGCGGCGGAAGGTGAAGGGTTCAGTCGTCAAGCGGCGGTCTCCTGTGAACATAAATAGCTTCGGGTCAGCGCTTTCATGTGATGCAGATACTGCATTTGCGACCAGGCGCAGCTCTGGGTCAGCGCTTCCCAGTTGCGCACCGACAACAAGGCCCAAAGCAGGTCCGCTGCGGTTTTGGCATCGAGTTCGGGGTGCAGATCGCCGTCTCTGTCGAGGGCGTTGATCGCTGCGTCGCAGCCCTGGCGCATGGCGGTCATGCGATCACTCCAGGCCAGATCCGCCGCCTCATCGCTGGGCGCCATCGCCATCAATGCGCGTGCGACAGGATAGATGATCGGGATATAGCCGCCCCACGCCTCGATATAGGCGTCCAGCCTTTCAAGACCGGACGTGGCGGCGCGGCTGGGCGCAAGCCGGCTCGCCACATCCTCCACCTCGTCAATATGACGCGTTAGGGCGATCAGAAGCTCCGCCCGTGTCTTGAAGTGCAGATACACGGCCTGTCGGCTGAGTCCGGAGGCTTTGGCGATGTCGCTCATCCGGGTCGAAGCGCCCGTGTCGCTGATCAGCAGGGTGTGGCAGGCGTTCAAAATCTTGGTGCGGGTGTCCGCTGTGGCGGCCATTGCGAGGTCTCCGGGCGCTGAAATTTGACCACAGCTTCGATTGTGCTTGACACGGTGTCAATGGCCGCGTACTTGACATGCTGTAAACTTTACACAGCGTCAAGTGACGCAAGGAGCATGACATGACTATTATCAACGCAGTCCGCCGTGCGTTCACGCGCACTTCTCCCATCCTGATCACAGGCGCGACCGGCAAGACCGGCGCCCGTGTGGCGCAATTGCTGGCCGAACAGGGCCACCCCATCCGTTTGGGCTCACGGCGGGCGGAGATTGCGTTTGACTGGAACCAGCCGGACACCTGGACGGAGGCGCTGGACGGGGTGAAGGCGGTCTACATCGCTTATTCGCCGGATTTGGCGGTTCCGGGTGCGGTCTCGACGATCACGCGCTTTGTTGACACCGCCGCCAAGAAAGGCGTGCAACGCCTGGTGCTTTTGTCTGGCCGCGGCGAAGCTGAAGCGCAAGCGTGTGAGCGGATTGTGCTCAATAGCGGGTTGGAAGCGAGTGTGGTGCGCGCCAGCTGGTTCAATCAGAACTTCTCAGAAGGTGCGTTCGTCGACATGGTGCGCGCGGGTCAGCTCACACTGCCTGCGGGCGACACGCCTGAGCCGTTTGTGGACGCGGACGACATTGCCGAAGTGGTGGCGGCTGCGTTGACCCAACCCGGCCATGACGGCGAGATCTATGAGGTCACAGGCCCGCGCTTGATGACGTTCAAGGATGTGGCTGCCGCCCTGTCTGAAGCCACGGGCCGGACCATCGACTTCATTGAGATCCTGCACGCCGCCTTTTTGGACGGCGTAAAAGCCTCAGGAGCGCCATCCGACGTGGTGTGGTTGATGGATTATCTGTTCACCACGGTCTTTGACGGCCGCAACGCCCATGTCTGCGATGGCGTTCAGCGCGCGCTGGGACGCCCGGCTACAGAGTTCGAAGCCTATGCCCGCAAGACCGCCGCTCGTGGCGTCTGGCTGGCGGCTGAGCGGGTCTAGAGCAATGCTGGAGGTGGAGATGACTGTGTATGTATTGGCGCTCTCGGGGTTGGTTATGGCGACGGGGCTGACGGCGGGCGTGTTCCTGGCGTTTTCAGATTTCATCATGCGCGGCCTGTTTCAGGCCGCGCCCGGCGCCGGCGCGGCTGGGATGATCGGTCTGAACCGGACGGTGTTGCGATCAGTCTTTCTGACCAGCTTTTTCCTGATCATCCCGGTTGCGGTCGGACTGGTCTGGTGGGCGCCGGATACAGCGCCGAACCCTGCTCGCGGGTTGATCGGCCTGGGCGCCGGCATTTACGCCATACTGGTCTTCGGCGTCACGCTTGTAGCAAATGTGCCGATGAACAAGGCGCTTGAAGCCAGTGGCGGCGCGGAGGACGTCTGGCAGCGTTATCAGCGGGTCTGGACAGCCTGGAACCATGTCCGCACCCTGGGAACGATCGTGAGTTTTGCAGTCTTCCTGACGGCTTTGACGGTGCTGACTTGAGTGCGTCATTAAGTGTGGGTGATCATCCAGGCGACAGATTGAGTTGCATCGAGCAAGGGCGAAACCATGGACCGATTATTGACGCTGGAGGTTTTTCGGCGGGTTGTCGAATGTAACGGCTTCAGCGCGGCTGCACGGGATATGGGCGTCTCCAACGCCGCGGTCAGCAAGGCCGTCAAGGATCTCGAATCCCGGCTGGGTGTTCAGCTGATCGTCCGCACGACCCGATCTTTGAATCTGACCGATGGGGGTTCAGCCTATTACCAGCAGACTTGTGCGGTGCTGGATGCGTTGGCGGAAGCTGACGAGCAGGTGCGCGCCGAAGCCACGAGCCCGCGTGGTCGACTGAAAGTGTCGGCGCCCATGTCGATGGGATTGACGACCCTGTCTGAGGCCCTGCCGGACTTCTGTCGTCAGTACCCGGACATATTGCTCGATCTTCAAATGAGCGACGAAGTTGTTGACCTGGTCAGCGGAGGATTCGATCTGGCGATCCGGGGAGGCTTGCTGCAGGATTCCAGCCTGAAGGCGCGAAAATTGCTCGATCTGGACAGGATTGTCTGTGCTGCGCCGAGCTATCTGGAGGCCCGGGGGCGTCCCGCATCCCCGCAGGACCTGTGTACGCATGACGCTCTGGTTTTCGCCGGTGCAGACACGCCAGAATCCTGGCCGCTGTTCAGCGCTGACGGCATGCAGACTGTCACGGTCAAGCCGAGATTGAGGATCAACAACTCGATCGCCCTCAAGGCCGCTGCGAAAAAAGGTCTGGGTCTGGCGCTTCTGCCAAACGTTTATGTGCATGAGGAAATGGCCTCTGGCGCGCTGGTCGACGCTGTGCCGGGTTGGCGAGGGGAGGCGCAGGCGCTGTATGCTGTCTATCCCGAACAGCGCGCAGTCTCTCGCAAGGTGAGGGTTTTCCTCGACTTTCTGGTCGAGCATTTCAGGACACTGCAGAGCCACGATTAATATTTCACAATATGTGAAATATTAATCAACAAAAGCCCTGATTATTTTCAATTTGCCGCGCAGTATCGTTCGGCCCGTTATCACACGGGAGAGCGCCATGCGCACGCAAATCGCTATCGTTTATCATACCGGCTACGGCCATACCCGCGTTCTTGCGGAGGCTGTCGCTCAAGGAGTCGAGCGTCAGTCCGGCGCGCAGGCCGAACTGATCGACGTGACGGACATGAATGCTGAGAGCTGGGATGTGCTCGCAGCTTCAGACGCGATCATTTTTGGCTCACCGACTTATATGGGCGCGGTTTCCGGGCCGTTCAAAACCTTCATGGATCAAACCTCAGCCATTTGGCTGGCGCGGGGCTGGGCGGACAAGCTGGCGGCGGGCTTCACCGTGTCCAGTTCCCAGGCCGGCGACAAGTTCGCCACGCTCAGCCAGCTCGCCACGCTGGCGGCCCAGCACGGCATGCTGTGGGTGAGCCTCAATCAGTTGCCCGGCAATAACAGTTCGACCTCCAGCGTGGACGATCTCAACCGTATCGGCGGATCGCTGGGGGCCATGGCCCAGGCCAATAATGATCAAGGGCCCGATCTCGCCCCGCCCGCCGCCGACCGCGAAAGCGCGGCGCGTCTCGGCGCTCGGGTCGCAGAGCTGACCCAGTATATGCGCGTGGGCCGCACACAGGTCGCAGCGCCCGCCTGAGACGCTCTCGGTTCAATAATCAGCTTACGGAGGAATCTATGACACGCGTGTCACCTCCGCTGCTTTATCCGCATCGTTGTGCGCTCTTGCATCAGCGCAATCTGACCTTCCTGCGGTGTGTCTTATGATCTGTAAGGGGGAGAGGCTGTCATGCCGCGCCTGTTCGACCTGATCCTGACCGGGCTCGCGCCCATGGTCTGGGGGACGACCTATATCGTCACCACCGAGATGCTGCCCGCAGGGTATCCTCTGACCCTGGCCGTCTTGCGCGCTTTGCCCGCCGGTCTGTTGTTGCTGGTCGCCCTGCGACGACTGCCGGTCGGACGGCAATGGGGCGAGGCGGCGGTGCTGGGAGCGGTCAATTTCGCCATATTCTGGGCCTGCCTGTTCGTCGCCGCCTATCGGTTGCCGGGCGGTGTTGCGGCGACGGTGGGGTCGCTGCAGGCGCTGATCGTCATTGCCCTGGCGCGCGTGGTGCTTGAGCAGCCGGTGCGGCGTCTGGCGGTTGCGGGCGGCGTTGCAGGCGTGCTGGGCGTGGCGTGCCTGGTCCTGGGGCCCGCCGCAGGTCTTGATCCTCTCGGCGTAGCCGCGGGGCTGGGCGGTGCGGTGTCGATGGCGACAGGCACGGTGTTGAGCCGGAAATGGCGGCGCGACACCCCGCTCCTGACCTTTACCGCCTGGCAGCTGGCCGCTGGCGGGATGCTGCTGTTACCGTTCGCCTTGCTTCTAGAGCCGCCCTTGCCGCCCCTTGATCGCGAGGCGGTTGCGGGATTGCTCTGGCTTGGCCTCATCGGAGCCGCGCTGACATACGGGCTATGGTTTCGTGGCGTGCAGCGTCTTGATCCCGCTGCGGTGTCAACGCTCGGTTTTCTCAGCCCTCTCACGGCGGTGCTGATCGGCTGGTTGCTCTTGGGCCAAAGCCTCAGCCCGGTGCAGATGGCGGGCGTGGCTTTGGTGTTGGGCGGGGTTTGGGCCGGAGGGCGGTCTGCTCCCTTACGCGCGCGATTGAGCGACTAGAGCTGGTGCGTCTGGCAGAACTTTCACCAAGTGCGTCGGAATCTGAACTTTCGTTTCACGCGCCAGCGCTCCAGACTGATTGGGTATCAGACAGGAGGGCGAGATGCGGGTTGTCTTCGGGGTGCTGATCGGTCTGGGCGTTCTCGCCGGACTGATCTGGGCGGTTGCATTCCGATGGCCGGCTGAGATGTCGGGCCGTGAGCCGGCGCCCGCCATCATTATCGAAAATGCCCGTCTGGTCTCCATGGTCGCAGGCGAACCTGACGCGCTTGAAGCTCAGGATATTCTGGTGATCGGCGGGGTTATCGCTGACCGCGCGACTCATGGCGCGTTGGCGGGCGATCCGCGTCTTGAGGGCGCGATGCGTATCGATGCCGCGGGCCGCACGGTGTTGCCCGGACTGATAGACGCCCATGTGCATGTCTGGGACGTGCCGGAGCTGGCCGGGTATCTCGCCCACGGCGTCACCAGTATCCGCAATGTCGCCGGCCTGCCTGTGCATTTGCGCTGGGCGGACAGGATTGAGCGTGGCGCGCTTCTGGGACCGACGCTTCTGACGACCGGGCCGATCCTCAACTCGCCCGGCCCGAACGCCCAGCAGAACCATGTTCTGGTGATGACCGGTGAGGAAGCGCGCGCCGCTGTCCGTCGTCAGCATCAGCAGGGCTACCGGCATTTGAAAGTGTATTCGAACCTGACCGAGCAAGCGTATCAGGCTGTGCTTGAAGAGGCGCGCGGTCTGGAGCTGACCGTCTCCGGCCATACACCGGAAGGGGTGCGCGAGCCGGGTATTCCGCTGGAGCGGGAGTTCCGGATCCCCTTCATGAGCGTGCTCGATGACGGGTTTCTGACCATTGAGCATACCGAATCCATCGTCTGGCACGGCCTGCGAGGCCGTCTGAATGCTGACCGCATGCAGGCGCTGGCGGACGAGATGGCTCGAGCGGGCGTCGTGGTGACGCCCACCTTGATCGCCCATGACAATCTGGTGCGGGTGGCGGACAGCGATGGCGCTTATCTGGAACGAGACGGGGTTGAGACCCTCAATCAGCTTTATGTGCGCATTGATGCAGATGTTTACGCGTATTGGGCGCGTCAGGACCCGGCCGTTCGGGAAGAGGCGCGTCGCCAGTTCTATCGCCAGGCCACGGGCATGATGCATGAGGCGGGCGTGACGCTGATCGCGGGATCGGATGCCGGCATTTTCACCAATCTTCCAGGTCGATCGATGACGCGCGAGCTTGAATTGCTGGTGTTGTCAGGGTTGAGCCCACACGCAGCGCTGCAAACCGCGACCGCCAACGGCGCTCGTGTTCTGGGCCTGTCAGATCGCGGTCGGATCGCGCCGGGATTGCGCGCCGACCTCGTGCTGATTTCAGGTGACCCGCTGAGTGATGTGTCTGTGGTCGAGTTTCCCGATGCTGTGATGGTGAACGGGGTCTGGCTTGACCGGGCCGCGCTGGATGAGCTTGAGCACACAGCGAGCAAGGGCTCGCTCTTGCGCAGCGCCGCGAACGTCCTGCCGATCCTGCTGGGACGGCAATAGGAGCAGTTTGGCGGAATCTGCGTGTTTGCTGACTTTTCAGATTCCGCAGGCTGGGCGCAATATCAACTCATGACACGCACGGTTTCTTCTCCGCTCGCCGAGCCGCCGCTCATTCATGTGGTGATGGTCGCTTATCCCGACGCCCATGTTCTGGACATCACCGGCCCCATGGAGGTGCTCTCCGGGGTCAAGCTGTTTCGCGATGGCGGAGTGGGCGGGTATGAGCTGACCCTGGTCGCGGCTGAGACAACCCCGATCCGCACCACATCCGGCCTGTCTCTGGTCCCGGACATGAGCTTTGAGCAGGCGCGCGCCAGTGGTTTGCCTATTGATGTACTGATGATCGCCGGCGGTCATGGGACACAAGCTGCGCTCAAGGACCACCGCTTGATGGCGTTTGTGGTCTGGGCGGAACAACAGGCCAAACGCGTGATATCGATTTGCACCGGGGCTTTTATCCTCGCGGAGCTGGGGCTTCTGGACGGCAAGCGCGTCGCAACCCATTGGTGGTGGTGCCCCGTGATGGCGAAACGCTATCCCGAGGTCGAACTGGACGCTGATGCGATCTACATCCGCGACGGCAAATACTGGACCTCGGCCGGGGTGACCTCAGGCATGGATTTGGCTCTGGCGCTGGTGGAGGCGGACTGGGGACACGACATGGCGCTCAAGGTGGCGCGCTATAACGTCATGTACATGATGCGTCCGGGCGGTCAGGCTCAGTTCAGCGCCCAGCTGGTCGCCCAGCAGGTGGAAGACGGCCCGATCAACCGTACGCTTGAGTACATCCTTTCAAATCTCACTGATGAGTTGAGCGTGACACAGCTCGCCACATTGGCTTGCATGTCCGAGCGCAGCTTTGCACGCAAGTTCAAGCGAGAGACGGGGGAGACTCCCGCCGCTTATGTGGAGCAGGCCCGGCTTCAGGATGCGCGGGTGCGGCTCGAGCAATCAGATGACACGATAGATATCATCGCGCTCAAATCAGGCTTCGGAGCCGCGGAGCGTATGCGCCGGGCGTTTCATAAACATCTCGGGGTGACCGTGCGATCTTATCGCGATCGCTTCCGCTCGAGCCGTGTGGGCGATGATGCGTAAGACGAGGTCATATCTCATGGCCATGGGCGACACGGATTTCCGCCCAGGTGTTGGACCAGTCGCGCAGGGCGTACAAGACAGGTCCCAGCTCTTCAAGCAGGGCCGTGGGTTTGTAGCCCTGATCTGTGCTTTCCAGCAAAAGCGTGTCTTTCAAAAGCGCCAGACGCTGATTGAGTACGGTGGGCGAAATCTCGTCGCACTGGGCGCGCAGTTCGCGAAAGGTCAGCGGGCCGTTGCGCAGCTCCCAAACGATGCGCAGCACCCATTTCTGACCCAACACATCGAACAGGGCCAGGACGGGACGCGAGGTTTCGGTCAGTTTCGCCACAATTTCACCTCGAAATGGTCATTTGCGCTACGGAATGCGTAGCGATATGGTGTGCTACACAATACGTAGCAGCGGGCGCCCGAATCTGTAGGGCGACATTTTCAGGGGCCACGCCCCGCACTGGTTGGTCAACCCTTCCGCTCGAACACCGGAAGACCGGGAGAGCGGAAACTTCAGGAGACGCCAAGATGGCGCACACCATCCTCAGGACGATTGTCCCATCCTTGCCCCGAGGCGAAGCCGCCTTGCGGGCCGCAGGATTCGCCTTGCTGTTTTTGACCCTGACCCTGGCGCTGATGATCCCGGGAGGACCTCTGGTTCTACGAGATTATTCCTATCTCGAGGGCGTCTGGGCGGCAGGCTTTGTGCCTTTCCTATTGGCTGCGACCCTTCTTGCCGGTGTGTCCGGTGCGGGATTGATTTGCAAACAGGACTGGGCGGTCATGCTGAGCCTGTGTGTCGCCGCCGCCTATCTTCTGCTGATGGCGGTCCATGTGCACCATGGCTGGGCGCTGGCGGAGAGCCCGCTGTACCAGGTGATCAGCCTAATCGAAACTTTTGACGCTCTACCCGCCTTCGCGGTGGTGGTGCTTGTCATCAGAGGGCGCGTGTCCGGCGCGGACGCCGCTTAACAACCCGGCCCGACAGGGGGCCATTTTCAGGAGAAACATCATGAAACGCAGTTTGACTGCGCGCACGGCTCTGTGCGCGTTGCGGGGCGGTTGCGCCCTATTGGCGGGGGGCGTTGTGGCGCTGGCCTTGGGGGCCTGTGCGGGCGGAGGGGCTGATTATGCCCCGGTTGTGGATGGCCCCCGTTCGGTGGCTTACCAGGCAGATCTGCAGGCCTGTCAGGCGCTGGCCCGTGAACGCGCCCTGATAAACGCCGACACGCGAACCGACATGGCCCTTGGCGCTGGGATCGGTGCGCTTGCCGGATTGGCCGATGATGATGTCAACGATACCGAGGGCGCTTTGGCGGGCGCGCTTGTAGGGGCGGCGGTCGGTGGGATGAGCGGGGCGCTCGAAACGCGCGATGAACGCCGTCAGATGGTTGTGGAGTGCTTGCGTCTGCGCGGGCATCGCGCCATCGGTTGACGCCTGCAGCGGCTCTGGAGGGCGGACGTGATCTCGTCTTCCAGAGCTGTCTTCTTTGAGATGACAGACTGCCGTGAACGCGGGGAAAACGGACGGCGCATCTTGCTCATCCAGCGGGCCGCTGATACGCAATCGGCATGGCCCATTCTGCGATTATTTCCCCTTCGATTCTCTCGGCTGATTTCGCCCGCCTTGGGGAGGAAGTCAAAACTGTTGACGCTGCCGGCGCCGACTGGATCCATATTGATGTGATGGATGGGCATTTCGTGCCGAATCTGACCATCGGCCCGTCTGTTGTAAAAGCCCTGCGCTCCTGGTCAGAAAAGCCTTTTGACGTGCATTTGATGATCTCTCCGGTGGACGCCTACATCGCCGATTTCGTTGAGGCTGGCGCGGACATGATCACAGCTCACCCCGAAGCGGGGCCGCATTTTCACCGCACCGTCCAGTCCATCAAGAATCAGGGCGTGAAAGCAGGGGCTGCGCTCAATCCCGGAACGTCGCTGGATTGCATCGATTATGTGCTGGACGAGCTCGATCTGGTCTTGATCATGAGCGTCAATCCCGGCTTTGGCGGACAGAGCTTTCTCGGCTCCCAGCTGCGCAAGATCGACACGCTTCGCAAGACCATTGACCGTCGCGGCCTGGACACGTTGATTGAGGTGGATGGCGGGGTGAACCCGCAAACGGCCCAGCAATGCCTGGCCGCTGGTGCAGACGCGCTGGTTGCCGGATCGGCTGTTTTTAAAGGCGGTCCGGACGCCTACGCCAAGAACATCGCCGCCTTGCGGGGCGCATGAGGCTTTGATGAAACGCCAGGCCAAGACCCGCGAACTCGCCGCCGCACTGGCGTTGCGCGGTCGCCGGGAGCTGTCAGACCTTCTCAACGCCGCGCCGCCCTACCGCTTGCTGACGCAGAACCAGCGGGCGCCTGAGAGTCTGAGCAAACCCCCTCGAACATTCGTCAAAGGCGACAAGGCCTATGGCGCAGCTTTGCTGGGCGGCCGGTTCGCCCTGGCCGGCGAGATCGTCGAAATCCCTGACGAGGACTCTGTCTGGGATCGCACGGCTCCTTCCAAGCGCTTCGCGGAAAGCCTGCACCGTTTTGACTGGCTCATCGACCTTTTGGCGGTTGAGGACCCTGAAGCGCCGCTGATGGCGCGTCGGCTGGCGGATGATTGGCTGACGCGATTTGGCAAGTGGAACTGGTTCAGCTGGGAGCCGCATATTCTGGAAGGACGTTTGTGGGCCTGGATGATGGCGAGCGAAACGCTCTTCTCCACGGACGATGCGCATGCGCCCAAACGGCTCAAATCTGCGGTGCGGCAGACATTGCGGCTGTCGCGCTGTTTGTCCCTGATGCCGCAGGACAAGGCGCGGCTGTTTGCAGCGATCACCTTGCGGCTGGCCGTACTGACGCTGGACATGCCGGCAGGTCTGCAAGCGCGGGCGCAGGCTGCTCTGGATCATGAGCTGGCCGCGCAACTCTTGCCGGATGGCGGACACGCCAGTCGCAATCCGCGCGTCACTGCGGATGTTTTGATCGCCCTTGTGGTGCTGGATCAGGCGGCTGACGCGCGAGGCGTCGCCTTGTCCGATGAAGTCAACCGCGCCATGGACCGGGCGGCGGCCTTCATCCGGTTTTGCCGTTTGCCGGGCGGTGGACTGTGCGTGTTTCATGGCGGCGATGAAGGCGATTCCCGCGCTATTGAAACAGCGCTCAAGCATGTAGGCGGCGGCGAGGGGCGCGGTTTCAATGTTGCGCCGCATAGCGGGTTTAACCGCGTGCAAGCAGGCGGCGCCGTGCTGATCATGGATTCTGCGGGTCCGCCCAAAGGGCCGCACTCCGCTGATGTCCACGCGAGTGCGCTGGCGTTTGAATTCGCCGCACCGGGCGGTCGGCTTGTGGTCAATTGCGGCTGGTCTGAGGATCAGCCGCGCACCTGGCGTGAGGCCGTGCGCGCAACGGCGGCGCATTCAGTCCTGACGCTAGAAGAGACCTCTTCGACGCGGCTTCTGTCACAAGGCTGGCGGCGATCACTTCTGGGGCCACGCGTCGCGTCAGGGCCGGAGCCGGTGAAGGCCCGGCGTAACGAAGAGGATCTGGGCGTCTGGCTGGAAGCCAGCCATGAAGGCTATCGGCGTGAGTTCGGATTGTCATTGCGTCGACGCCTGTTTCTGGCGTCCGACGGCGGAGATCTGCGCGGTGAGGACAGCCTGTTCAGACCTGTAGAGGACGGAGCGCCGGACAATCCTGAACTGCGCTACCGCTTCTCTATCCGCTTTCATCTTCATCCCAGTGTTCGCGCGTCGCTTTCAAGGGATTCCTTGAGCGCACTTCTGGTTGCGGGTAATGGTGATGGTTGGCGCTTCCGGACCGATGGCGGTCCGGTGCGTCTGGAACGGTCTGTCTACCTGGCGGCCGGGGGGAAGCCTGAGCGTTCGACCCAGCTCGTCGTCTCGGGCGAGGCCGAGCCCTATGGCGGCGGCGAACGCCCTCCCAACCGGGTCAGATGGGCGTTTCAGCGTTTGGGTCGCGTGGGGGCGGCGGGTTAAACATGACGGGCGGATCACAGATCGAATTCGCTGTCGCAGGGGGGAGCCGGCGATATGAGCGATAAACCTGAAGAGGCGGTTCAGTCGCCGTCCGCGATGAGGGGCGTAGCGCTGACCACCAGCCTGGTGCTGCTCTATGATACGCTGGCGGCGGCGTGCGCCATGTTCGCCAGCCTCGTTATCCGGTATCACTTTACTGAGTACAGTGAGCCGCCCGGCGCGCTGGAATACCTGGCGACGGCTGTGTTCGCTCCGATCAGCGCGGCTGTCTTTCTGGGGCTCGGCGTACACAGGGGGTTGTGGCGCCATATGTCGATGCCGGACCTGTTGCCGATCATTCAGGCGGTCCTGCTGTCACACCTGATTTTCTTGCCGGTCTTCTTCGTGATGAACCGGCTGGAGGATTTTCCGCGCTCAACCTTCGCATTGTCCGCGCCCTTGCTGGTCTTCTTGCTGGTCGCGCCGCGGGTGGCGGCGGCGGCCTGGCGTTCGGGCGATTTGCGGTCTCTGGTCCAGCGCGGAGATGAAAGCGCTCCCATGGCGGTGCTTATCGGCGCCCGCGAGCATTTGGCGGATGTTCTCAAAGCGCATTTGCGCCGCGCATCCGGTCCGAGCTTCCGGTTTCGGGCGCTTGTGGAGACCGAAGGCAAGGCGGGCGGCCGGGCGCTTTACGGCATTCCCATCGAAGGCGGGCCTGACAAGCTGACGCGCGCGGTTCTGCGGGTGAAACGACTGGCGGGCGATGGTGCGGTGCGCATCGTGCTGGCCGATCCCATGCCCGATGCGACCTTGGTCAATGAAGTGGCGCGTGTCGCTGGACGCACAGGGGTTCAGCTGAGCCGCGCCCGGGGCGGCAATGGCGCGCGAGGGTTCACTTCGGTTGAGGCGTCAGACCTTCTGGCTCGCCCGCCGCGCGCACTGTCGCGCGATGGCGCGCGACGGCTGATTGCCGGCAAACGGGTCCTGGTCACGGGCGCAGGCGGCACGATTGGCTCCGAGCTGGTGCGTCAGGCGGCGGCTTTGGGGCCGGAGCGTCTGGTTTTGCTCGATTCCGCCGAACCCAATCTCTACGAAATCGACATGGTGTTGCAGACCATGACGGACGCGCCCAGCTGGCGGTCGGTTCTGGGCGACATCAAGGACCGCAAGGGCCTTGATGTATTGATGGCCGAGGAGCGCCCCGAAGTGGTGCTGCACGCCGCCGCGCTCAAGCATGTGCCGCTTATGGAGGACAATGTCTCTGAGACCGTCCGCACCAATCTGATGGGCACCCGCAATGTGGTGGAAGCCGCGGCGGAGGCAGGGGTGGAGGCCGTGGTCTCGATCTCGACCGACAAGGCGGTGGACCCCAGCTCGATCATGGGCGCCAGCAAGCGGGCGGTGGAGCTGTATCTGGCCGCCGCCGCCGACAAGGTCGAGCCCATGAAGCTCGCCTCCGTGCGTTTTGGCAATGTGCTGGGCTCTGCGGGCTCGGTGGTGCCGTTGTTTGAGCGTCAGATCGCCGAAGGGGGGCCGGTGACGGTCACCGACAGCGACACCACGCGGTATTTCATGACGGTGGAAGAAGCCGCAGGCCTGGTTCTGGAAGCGGGCGCCCAGGCAGGCGCGGTGGGATTGACAGGCGGCGACATCTTCTTGCTCGATATGGGTGAGCCGGTGCTGATTTCACGATTGGCGCGGCAATTGATCCGGTTGCGCGGGCTTGAGCCTGAGCGCGATGTGAAGATCGTCTTCACCGGATTGCGCCCTGGTGAAAAGTTGCACGAAGCGTTGACCCACGCTTTTGAAAGCGTCTCTCCGGCGGGCCCGCCGGGCGTGATGCGCATTGAAACGCCGGATCTCGATCTGACGCGGGTGGACTCTGCGCTTGAACAATTAATCGCCGCGGCGCAACGCCGCGATGACGATCAGGTCCGAAACCGGCTCAATCTGGTGATTGAAGCTGGCTGGCCCGAGGGTGTCGCGGCGATCAGTCAGACGCTTCCCGCCGCGCGTGACGCGTGATAATGGGGCCGTCTTCGTTCCTGGCGTAGATTGGTGAGCGCCGAATGGGAGGACGTTTCCATGGATGCTTCTGGCCTCGCCCCGCTCAAGCGGGCTCTGATTTCTGTTTCCGACAAGACCGGTCTCGCCGAGCGCGCCGCCAAGCTGGCTGACGCCGGGGTCGAGCTCTTGTCCACGGGCGGCACCTTGCAGGCGCTCCGTGATGCGGGCCTTGAGGCGCGCGACGTTTCCAGCGTCACCGAATATCCTGAAATGATGGATGGCCGGGTGAAAACCCTGCACCCGCGCATTCATGGCGGCCTTCTGGCGCGCCGGGATAATGAGGATGACCTCGCGGCGATGGCCGAGCATGGCATCCCTCAGATCGACCTGCTGGTGGTCAATCTTTATCCGTTTGAAGAAACTGCACGCTCCGGCGCCGATATCGATGCCTGTATCCAGAAAATCGATGTGGGCGGCCCGGCGATGATCCGCGCAGCGGCCAAGAACCATGACCATGTGGCGGTCTGCACCGATATGCGAGACCTCGACAAGGTGCTTGAGGTGATGGCCGAACATCATGGCCAGACCACGCTGGCCATGCGTCGGCATCTGGCCGGCAAGGCGTTCGCCCGCACCGCCGCTTACGACAGCGCGATCGCCGCGCGCTTTGAACCAGAAGTGGAAAAACCCGCCCAGAGTTGGTTCACCATTGGCGGACCGCGGCTTGAAAAGCTGCGCTACGGCGAGAACCCGCACCAGGATGCGGCGCTCTATCAGGCGCCTGAGCAGCGTCCAGGCGTGGTCTCTGCACGCCAAATTCAGGGCAAGGCGCTGTCTTACAACAATCTCGCAGACGCCGATGCGGCGTTCGAGCTGGTCAGCGAGTTTGATCCTGAAGAGCGCGCCGCTGCGGTGATCATCAAGCACGCCAATCCGTGCGGAGCAGCGGCGGCGGATGATCTTGCAACGGCTTATGAGCGCGCCTTCGCAGGCGATCCCATTTCAGCTTTCGGCGGCATCGCCGCCTTTAACCGCACACTGGACGCCAAGACGGCGGATGCGATCACCAAGATCTTCACCGAGGTCGTAATCGCGCCTGATGCCGACGAAGCGGCGCTGGACATCCTGTCCTCCAAGAAAAACGTGCGTGTGCTTCTGACGGGCGCACTGGCGGATCCCACCCAGCCGGGCTGGACCACCAAAGCGGTTGCCGGCGGCCTGTTGGTGCAAGAGCGTGACACCGGCCATGTGCTGGCTCAAGACCTGAAAGTGGTCACCAAACGCGCGCCTTCCGAAGGCGAGCTGGCGGACATGCTGTTCGCCTGGCGCGTGGTCAAACACGTGAAATCCAATGCAATCGTCTTCGCAAAAGGCGGCACGACCGCAGGCGTCGGCATGGGCCAGACATCTCGCGTGGAAGCGGTGCGCCTGGCGGCCCGCAAGGCTGAGGACGCCGCCAAGGAAAACGGCTGGGACGCACCGCGCACAACAGATTCCGCCTGCGCCTCAGACGCCTTCTTCCCCTTCCCCGACGGTTTGCTGGAAGCGGCCAAAGCCGGTGCGCGCTGCATTATCCAGCCGGGCGGATCGGTGCGGGATGAAGAAGTGATCGCCGCCGCGGATGAAGCCGGTCTGGCGATGGTCTTCACCGGCATGCGTCATTTCCGTCACTAAATGCGATTGACGCTGTGATCTTGGCGTTCGCCTCTGATGGTCTTAGGTCTTGTATCATGATCATCAGGGGCGAGCCTTCATGGACAAGCTGATCTGGGTTCTGGCCGTTGTAGGCGCGGGCGTTTTGGCATTTGCGCTGCACATCGCCTGGTCTTTGTATCGGCGCTTGCGCGGCCAGCATCTGGCGCGCAAGCCCTTCGCTGATCATGTCGCTTTTCTAGAGCCTTATGTGCGGGTGTCCTATCCGCCCGGCGATGGACCGTTTCCAGCCGTCTTGTTGTTTCATGGCTGTGGCGGCGTACGCCAGGTGACTGAAAATTACGCCGCGCTGGCGGTGAAGTCCGGCGTGGCGGCTGTGATTGTGGACAGCCTTCGGGCCCGAAATATCTCGTATGAAGAAGCGCTGGCCCAAGTGTGCACGGGGCACAGGCTCTGGGGCCGTGAACGGGCGGCTGATGTTTACGCCGCGCTGGACATTGTGCGCCGCGATCAAAAGATTGACCCCGAGCATCTGGCGCTGGCGGGGTGGAGCCATGGCGGTTGGACGCTTCTGGACGCGCTGACCCTGGCGCAGATGAAACGCCCGCCTGATGGGCTGGCGGACGGGCCGGGACACCCGTTTTCCGGCGTCACAGGCGTCTTCCTCGTCTATCCTTATGTCAGCGGTCCGTCATTGGCGGTCCGTAATGACTGGTTGCCCTCTATTCCGATCGAAGCGGTTCTGGTGGAACGCGATTCCATGGCCAGCGAGGCGGACGCGTCGGTCGTGTTCATGCGCGCGCGGCAGCATGGCGCGCCGGTCAGCTGGTCGGTTCTGGGCGGGGTGACACACGCATTTGATGAGCCCGACCATCATCCGGACTCAACGCTGCGGTATGACGCGCAGGCGACCACGGAGACACAAGGCCGGTTCGTGGATTTTCTCGACCGGCGGCTCGAAAAGGGGCTTACGCGCCCAAAAACCGCGTCCTGAAATCCACAATTCATCAGTATATGACGGTCATGTAACCCTTCAGTGCTGAAGGAACGCTTTGATTTTGCGCTCATCCCGTTAAGGTCTGCGGCGACTTTGTGTTCGGGGAGCGACACCAATGGAAGTATTCTACGACATCGTTGATCAGGTCAGCGGATTCATCTGGGGCGGCCCGATGATCCTGCTCCTGCTCGGCACCGGCCTTTATTTCATGATCGGGATGCGGTTCCGGCCCATCCGTCGCCTGTTCCCGGCCTTTGGAGAATTGTGGGCCGGCCGCAAAGGCAAAGGCCAGGGCGACATTACGCCGTGGCAGGCGCTGTCGACCGCGCTGTCGGGGCAGGTGGGCACCGGCAACCTGGCCGGCGTGGCCACTGCGATCACGTTGGGTGGCCCCGGCGCTGTCTTCTGGATGTGGATTACCGCCATGATCGGCATGGCCGCTGCCTACTCTGAATCGAGCCTGGCCGTACGCTATCGTGAAACCCACAAGGATGGCCGGGTCCATGGCGGTCCGATGTACTACATCAAGAACGGCCTTGGGAAATGGTGGATCTGGCTGGCGGTCGTGTTTGCGATTGGCACTCTCTTCTCTGCGCTTGTGACCGGCAATATGACCCAAGCCAACTCGATTGCCGTGTCTGTGACCTCTGCGTCGGGTGGGCTGATCCCGACTTGGGTCGCCGGCCTTTTGATCGCCGGTTTCGCCTTCATTGTGATCATCGGCGGCATCAAATCGATCGGTTCAGTGGCCGGTAAGGTCGTGCCATTTATGGCCGTCATCTATCTCATCATCGCCATGATTACCTTGATCATTAATGTCAACGCTCTGCCGAGCGCCATAATGATCATCTTTGAAAGCGCCTTTACTGGACACGCGGCAGTCGGCGGCTTTATCGGCGGGGCCTTTATCGCTGCCACCCGATATGGCGTGGAGCGCGGTCTGTTCTCCAATGAAGCCGGTCAGGGCTCGACAGCTATCGCCCACGCAGCGTCTCAGACCGACAGTCCTGTGCGTCAGGGCGAAATCGCCATGGTCGGGACTTTTATCGACACCATGGTCATATGCACCATGACTGCGCTGGTGATCCTGAGCGTACAGGGCAATTTCTACCATAACCCGGCTCTGACAACGCTGAAGATTTGCGAAGCGCAGGGCGTAGACAGCATTGATCGCACGCTGATCGGTGAGATGCCGCGCGCCATGGGCACTTCGGCCGATGACCGCGCCGCCGCGCGTGCGGCCACCGCTGAGCGGGCTCAGGCTGCGATCAGTGCCTGTGAAGTTGCGGTTGCTGAGGAGACAGTCGTGATTGACGCTGAGGTGCTGAACGCCGCTCGCACCGCTACAGTAGAGGATGTTCGTATGCCGGTTGAGCGGGCCTGGATGTCTGATGCTGAAGCCTCGGCCGTGACCACGGCGGTTTACGAAGAAAGCCGGATCCCGTTTGGCGGCATTCTGATCGCTGTTTGCCTGGCGCTCTTTGCCTTCACCACGATCCTGGGCTGGGCCTACTACGCTGAACAGGCGCTCACCTTCCTCGTCGGGGACTGGGCGACGGTGCCGTTCCGCTTTCTCTGGGTTGGCGCGACATTCATCGGAGCAATCCAGCAAGTCGACTTCATATGGCGACTAGGCGGGATTGCGAATGCGGCCATGGCGGCGCCCAACCTGATCGCCATCTTGCTGCTGTCAGGGGTGGTCTTCGCCTACACTAAAAAGGCGGACAAAGAGGGGCAGGGGTCCAACCCGTCGATGGTTCAACCTGGCGACAAGCCGGGCGAGTAACCGGCTCGACCTGTCCGAGATCAACCCCTGGCGCCTGGCGTCGGGGGTTTTTCTTTGGTGGTATTCAGGAGGATGGCGAAGAAGGTTAGGCGTGGTGTTTTGCGCGCCATTTCACCAGGCCCCAGAGCAGTGCGAGGCCGAGGCCGATTCCGATCAGGTCAGCCAGAAAATCTGCAAGCGACGCTGTGCGCCCTAAACGGCTCAGCCCCTGCGCCAGCTCGATGGCGGCGCCAAACCCCGCTAGTCCGAGCGCTGTTTGCCAGCGCATCAGGGAGGGCCAACTCGCTCGGGCCAGAAGCGTCAGCACGACGAAAGCGGCCAAATGATTGAGCTTGTCCAGACCGAACACAGTCGGATCTTCGATCTGTGAAGGCAGAAGCGCCACCCCGAAAATGACGAGACTGGCGCCCAGAAAGACAAACCGCGCCTGCACAGCGCTGACTTCCATGGCTTGCAGCTTGAAGGCAGGCTTCTTACCGTCGCGATCGTTTTGTACAGGTTCAGAGGCGCTCATGTCCCAACTTCTCAATGATCTCGACCAATTGGCTGTCCCGCGTCATGACTGGACGCGCGCCGAGGTCGCGGCCATCCATGACGCGCCGTTCAATGACCTGATCTTCACCGCGCAAAGCCTTCACCGTCTCGGGCATCGCGCCAACACCGTTCAGAAGTCACGCTTGCTGTCGATCAAGACCGGCGGCTGCGCGGAAGATTGCGGCTATTGCAATCAGTCCGCCCATTTTGACACCGGTCTTAAGGCGTCCAAGTTGATGGATCCCGAAGAGGTCGAGAAAAAGGCGCAAGAGGCCAAAGATCAGGGCGCCACCCGGTTTTGCATGGGCGCGGCCTGGCGCGAGCTGAAAGAGCGCGACGAGCCGAAAATCCATGACATGATCCGCCGCGTGAAAGCCATGGGGCTTGAGACCTGCATGACGCTCGGCATGCTGGGCGATGGACAGGCGGAGCGTCTCGCGGCGGCAGGGCTCGATTACTACAACCACAATCTCGACACCTCGCCGGAATACTACAAGCAGATCATCACCACCCGAACCTGGGATGACCGGATCGACACCCTGTCCAAAGTGCGCGCTGCAGGCATGAAAACCTGCTGCGGCGGCATTATCGGCATGGGCGAGAGCAAGGATGACCGGATCGGGCTATTGGCGGAGCTGGCGAGCCTGCCGGTTCACCCTGAAAGCGTGCCGGTCAATCATCTGGTGGATGTGGACGGGACGCCGCTATCGGGATCCCAACCGCTCGACGGGCTCGATTTTGTCCGCGCCATCGCCACAGCCCGGATCACTATGCCCAAAAGCGTGGTGCGCCTGTCAGCGGGCCGTGAAACCATGTCACGCGAGCTTCAGGCGCTATGTTTCCTGGCGGGGGCCGGCTCGATTTTCGTCGGCGATGAACTGCTGACCACGCCGAACCCGGACGAGAATACGGATGCGTCCCTGTTTGCGGATCTGGGCCTGAAAGGCGACCAGGCGGAGCCGGCGCCCGCGGCGGCGGGCGGCTGACGCCTGCCCCTGCTTATTCCGCGCTCAGCGAATGACTGCCAGGCAGGTCGAGCTCGGGGGCTGATTCAGAGCTGGTGATCCGGGGCAAGTGACAGGTCACGCGTGTGCCTTCGCCCGGCTCGCTTTCCAGCTCCACCCAGCCGCCATGCAGGCGAATAATGTCGTTGACCAGCGCCAGACCCAGTCCGGCGCCGCCGCCATCCCCGCGTTCAAAGCGCTCAAAGATTTTCGCCTGACGGTCGGGTGCAATGCCGACGCCGTCATCGGCCACCCAGATGGAGACATCCTCGCCGGTGACGTCTGCGCCCACTTCCACCGCCCCGCCGGGATTGACGTGGTCCATGGCGTTGGTGAGCAGGTTGTAGAAGACTTGTTTGAGGCGTTTGGCGTCCGCGCGGACCAAAGATGCGTCCTGGTCGGCGTTCAGTGTCAGCTTGATGCCTGAATGCTCGGCGCGCGAGGCGATGAGCTCAGAAGATTCTTCGGCCAGGGCGTGCAGGTTCACATCCCCCAGCTCCAGCTCCAGCTGGCCCGCGTCAATCGCGGCGATGTCCAGAATATCGTCGATCAGCTTGCCGAGCTGGCCAGACGCCGTCTGGATTGCGCCCATATGCTCTTTCTGGCGCTCTGACAGATCTCCGGCAAAGCCACCCGCCAGAAGATCGGCATATCCATGGATCGTGGTGAGCGGGGTGCGCAGTTGATAGCTCACATGTTCGACGAACTCGGTCTTGATGCGTTCTGACGCTTCCAGCGCCTCGGCGCGGTCGCGCAGGGCGGATTCAATCCGGCGGCTGTCTGTGATGTCGTCCCAGGCGATGACGGTCGCGCCATCGGGCAGCGGACGGGTCAGCCAGGTCAGCACGGAATTGTCGGCGCGGCGGATTTCGCCTGTCATGGCTTTGCGTGATTCCGGGCTGGGATCGGTGATGCGCGCTTTCAGCTGGCCCCAGGCTTCGCCATTGTCGTAAAGCGGCTGGCAGGCGGTGACCACATCATCAAAATGCACGCCGTCCAGCGTATCCGGGTCGAGCTTCCACAGGGTTTCAAACGCGGCGTTCCGAAGTTTCAGGCGCCCGTCAGAGCCGAACACCGCCACTGCTTCGTGCAGCTTGTCCAGCGTCGCGCGTTGCACCTTGATCTGGGTGTTGTAGCGCGCTTGCAGCGACAGCTGATCGGTCATGTCTTCAAAGATCACCAACAGACCGCCCATCGGGTGACGCTGGCGCGCCACGCGCAAGGTGCGACCGTCCGGCAAAGCCCATAGCTCGTCCGGCTCAGCTTCCGAGCCCGGCGCGGCTTCATAGCGCGCCAGCTCGGCCGTGCGCCATTGGCTGTAATCGGCTTGCTCGGGCAGGCGACGTTTCTCACGCAAGCGGTCCAGCAACACGCCGTGGGCCGGGCGATCATTGAGGAAAGCTTCTTCCACATTGAACATCTGGCTGAAGGCCTGATTGTAAAAGACGAGCTTCTTGGCGCGGTCAAAGATCGCGACGGCCTCAGTCATATGGTTCAGCGTCAGGTCATGCGCTTCACGGAACCGGTTCAGCGCCGCTTTCGCTTCTTCGCCATCGGTGACATCCACGGCGAAGCCGGCGACGCCGCCCTGCACAGGATAGCTGGTCACCGACATCACCCGGCGCTGCCCCGCCAACACCACGCCGCGGGCGCTGGTGCGGGTTTCGACGGCGTTGAGCACATCACGCGCCTGATCGGCCAGGCTGGGCTCAAGAAGCACCTGACGTTCGATCACTTCAGCCACATCCCTGGCCTCAACCGCTTTGACATAGGCGGCGTTCACCCAGGTCAGCCGGCCTTTTTCATCCAGACGCCAGGCGGGAACAGGATTGCGGCCCATCATGTCCATGAAGCCGATGGGGTCGTCATGGCCGATGGTGTCTGAGCTCTGGGCGGCGTTTTCGGCCTGGCGCAAGGCGGTGTCGGTCAGCCAGATCACCAGCTGCCGCCCGGCCGGACGACCGTCGACCTGGATCTGCCGTCCTGACGGCCCGAAAATGGTCAATGAAAATGGTGCGCCGTCGCTCATCAGGGCCCGGGCGCGATCGCGGAAGCTCGTGGTGTCGCCGTTCGCCGTGCGGGCGGTGAAGTCAGAAATGCTGTCGAGGATATCAGTTGCGATCTGACCATTCGAACCGCCAGACTGGCTCAGTTCTGCAAATTGCAAAAGCGAGGCGAGGGCGGCGGGAGAGCCGTAAAGCCGGGGCGCGGACCAGTGCTCGGCGTTAGCGTGCGGGGCGCCGTCCCAGACCACCACGACGCCGGGATGAGCGGCGAACAGGCTGTCATTGCGTTCGGCGCGGTCTTCCGCAGCCAGGATGCGGTCGCGCCAGAGCTTGCGCGCCTTGCGGGCGCCGGCGGTCAGCCTGTAGGCCCAGACCGAGGACGCCAGGGCAAAGGCGACAGAGCCGCCTGTGACGATGAGAGTGGCCAGTTGTACCGGTTCGGCTGCGGTCATGTCGCGCCATATCCCCAATTGCCTGGTGCGCCATCCCGCTGAAAACGCGCACATGTGCGAATCACATCTTACCGGAAGGTGAATTGAGACGCGATGGGGTCAGGTGGGCCTGGCGTATTCCGCGGTTAACTCGTTGTGGACAAGGTTGATATGGGCTTAAGGTTCAAGGGGGTTGAATATAAACGGATTCACCGAATGGTCTCTAGACTGTGCGTTGGGATCGCGATGCACCTGCCCGGTCGCGGATCATTCCCACATTCCAGAAAAAATAATCCCAAAAGGGGAAAACTTGATAATTTTTCCCTATGTGAGATGCTCGCGAGCGCTGATCTTTAGTTGCTTGGCCAATCAGGACCCAATTATGAGAAAGCTGATCATAGCAGCATCATCGCTCTCACTAATGGCATGTGCCTCAGATCGAGTTGATTATGGGGGAACGTTACACCCTGTCCCCATGACCAATACTGCCAAGGCCTGTGACAGTAGCGCGCGTGAGCGCGTCGCCTATCGGGCGCCTGACTATCCCGATGCATTACTTTCTTTTCTGTGGCTTGTGCATGATGATCTCGATTCGCGCAGCCTCCTCTTTCAATACGATATCGCGGCGGATGGAAGGCCAGTGAATATCCGGTATGTCGGAGAGGAACGGTACATCAATCATGACTCTTACCGCACAGCGGTCAGGGCTGGCGCGGAAGCCATAGCCGACTGGCGATACCGACCTGAGCAGACGGCCACACATGATTGTACAATCAGTATGATGTTTGTGCGGCCCGGTCGCGGCATGTCGCAGGATGAGGCTTTGGATGCGAGTCGCTAAGTCATACAGATTTAGCGAATTCGCACTTCGCCTTGGGTGAATTCAAACAGGACCACGCATCCATAAAGATGCGCGCCCTCGCTGAGCGGAGCAAAGCGCCAGGTCTCCACAGCGCGCCGGGCCTCGCGGTCAAAGCTGCCGCCGGGCACGCCGCGCGCGACGGTGACGTTTTCGGTCTCGCCCGCTTGCATCACGTCAAACTGCACAATGGACCAGCCTTGCAGCCCGCGTGACCAGCCCCGCGCCGGATAGTCGGGCAGGCTGGCGTCGATGGCGCGCAAGGGCTCGCCTGAACACTGATCCGAACTTGCCGCGCGCTCCACATTGGGCGGGATGGGCATGTCGGACGTGGCGATGAAGGGCTGGGATCGCGGATCGGCGATCGGGTTCAGCGTCTCTGGCGAGACGCAGGCGCTCAGCACAAGCGGCAGGGTGAGAAGGATCGGTATCAGGAATTGACGCATGGCGCGCACAGTGTGCCGGGAGCTCGGGAAGGGCAAGCCGGTCCCATGAAAAACCCCGCCGGATCGCTCCGGCGGGGTTTCTCGTTTCGCGATCCCTGAGGATTAGTAGCGATAGTGCTCGGCCTTGAACGGGCCTTTCTGCTCGACGCCGATATAGTCGGCCTGTTCGGGCGACAGCTCGCTCAGTTTGGCGCCCAGCTTGTCCAGGTGCAGGGCGGCGACTTTTTCGTCGAGATGCTTGGGCAGGATGTAGACTTGGTTCTCGTACTGATCGCCACGGGTCCACAGCTCGATCTGGGCCAGCACCTGGTTGGTGAAGCTGGCGGACATCACGAAGCTGGGGTGCCCGTTGGCGTTGCCCAGATTCACCAGGCGGCCTTCGGACAACAGGATGATCTTGTTGCCGTCGGGGAATTCGACCAGATCGACCTGCGGCTTGACGTTGGTCCACTGGAAGTTCTTCAGCGCCTCGACCTGAATCTCGTTGTCGAAGTGCCCGATATTACACACGATCGCCATGTGCTTCATGGTGCGCATATGGTCGACGGTGACGACGTCCTTGTTGCCGGTGGCGGTGACGACGATGTCGATATCCTCGATCACGTCTTCGAGGCGAACCACGGCGAAGCCGTCCATGGACGCCTGCAGGGCGCAGATCGGGTCAATCTCGGTGACAGAGACGCGCGCGCCGGCGTTACGCAGGGATTCAGCGGAGCCTTTGCCAACATCGCCATAGCCGCAGACCACGGCGGTCTTGCCAGCCATCATCAAATCGGTGCCGCGGCGGATGGCGTCCACCAGGCTTTCACGGCAGCCATAGCGGTTGTCGAATTTCGACTTGGTCACGGAGTCGTTGACGTTGATCGCCGGGAAGGCCAGCTCGCCCTTCTTGGCGAGTTGGTACAGGCGCATCACGCCCGTGGTGGTTTCTTCAGACACGCCCTTGATTGCGGCCTTGGCTTTGGCGAACCAGCCCGGCGACAGCTTGATGCGGTTGCGGATGGCCTGGAACAGGAAGGATTCCTCTTCCGACTTGGGCTCGCCCAGGAAGTTCGGGTCAGCTTCCGCTTTCTCGCCCAGCTGCAGATACATGGTGGCGTCGCCGCCATCATCGAGAATCATGTTGGCGGTTTCGCCGTTCGGCCAATGGAAGATGGCGTCGGCATATTCCCAGTACTCTTCTAGCGTTTCGCCCTTATAGGCGAACACCGGAATGCCGCGATCGGCGATGGCGGCGGCGGCGTGGTCCTGAGTGGAGAAGATGTTGCACGACGCCCAACGCACATCCGCGCCCAGCTCGACCAGGGTTTCAATCAGCACCGCAGTCTGGATCGTCATGTGCAGCGACCCTGCGATGCGTGCGCCCGCCAAAGGCTTTTTGCCTTTGTATTCTTCGCGCAGGGCCATCAGGCCGGGCATTTCAATTTCGGCCATCTCAATTTCCAGTCGGCCCCAGCGAGCCAGCGAAAGGTCTTTGACATAGCGGTCGTCGCCGGTGTTGGCGGCATTGAGCAGGGTCATGGGAAGGCGCCTTGTTTTTGACTTCGATCAGGTCAGAGCCTGATGGTTCCATTTGAGACAGGGCACCTCTTAACACGCGTGCCAAAACGGGCAAACCATCAGGCGTGTTGATCGTAAAAAGGCCGGGAAAAACGCGCCAACTCTTAAAATGGTCCTAAATCTGTATAAACTTTGTGGTAAGGTTTTTGCTCAGGGCCTGTGTTACGGGTCTTGCGGCATGGCCGCAGGAGACGCCGAGGGGCGGCGGACCTGTGCGACAGACTGAGGGGACTGTTGAAATGGCGAACTTGCCTACCGCTTATGCGAGCCAGGATTTTGGACGCAAGACGCTGGATTTCTACGCCGCCGCCGGCGAGGTGAACGGGGCGGATCCGCGCGCGCGAGATGATGAGCACAGCCTGACCGATTATGACGGCGCCAAGCATACCGTGCGCGTGATGGACCGCGATTTCGCGCTCGAAGCCGGTGATCAGGCCTCTGTCCTGCGCATGCAGATGGGCCCCTCCCGCCGGTCGCGTCCTGTCGCCGTGGTTAATCACACCCGTCAGGGCTGGTCGCGCACCCATCCCGGCGCCAGCGCCATGCTGTCTCGCGCCGGCGTCGCCCGTAACGTCAACTGGTTCCTCACCGTCCTGTTGTTCGCGCTCGCCTCCATGGTGATGGTCTGGCCGTATCTGCGCTCCTTCCTGGTCGAAGTGGACCCGTCCGTGTTCGGCGCTGCGCCGGCGTTCAATATTTTCGCTCTTGCGCTGAGCGCCTTGCCCGATCTGGGCAATTGGAGCTTTTCGCAATCTGTGAGCCCGGTCAGCACTTTGATTGCGCAAAGCGTGCCGTCCATGGCGGAACAAGCCGATCAGATCGTGTTTTACGCCCTGTCCGGCCTGGCTGCGCTGGTGGTGTTCGCCACGCGCTCCTGGCGTTTGCTGTGGGCGCCCCTGTTTGTGGGTTTGGTCGCCGCCGCCGCTTTGGGTTTGGGCGGCGTCACCGAGGCGTCGGGCTACGCCGTCATCGCCTATGGGCTTTCCGCTGTGATCTTCGTTGTCGGCGGCGTGATCAATCGCATTCGCGACGCAGCGCGTCTGGAGCGCCGCATCGCCTTGCTCGCCGATCACCTGCAGCGTCATGCGCCTGAGGAGACCATTGCGCGCACGGATGCGTCGGACACCGAAGCTGAGGCGCCTGACGCACTCTCTGAAGAGACGACTGAAGATGACGCGTCGATGGCGGCCGTCACAGCGCCCGCCAGCGCCGCTCTCAGCGACAGCGCTGGCGGGCCCCGGACTGATGAAAGCCAGGCCGACGAAACCCGTATTGAGACGGCTGGCGAACCGGCGTCGGATCTGTCAAATGACGCGGATATCGCCGTCGCCGCAGCGGACGGCCAGGCTGACGCGTCGCCTGTTCTGGAAACGCCGACAGACGCAGAAGCCGCCGTGCTTTCAGAGCCGATTGAGCAAGACGATGACGCCGAGGGCTCTGGCGCCGCACATGAGGAGGACGCTGCTGCAGTCTCCGAAGACGCTGAAGTCGACTCTGAAGTCGCTGCTGAAGCCGAACCCGAAAACCACAGTGCGCAGCAGCATGAGGCCGAACCCGTCCTTGTGGAGGCTGAACCGCCAATTGAAGAAGAGGCGGGGGCGGTCAATGAGGAGATCGCTGTCGACGCCTCTGCCGAGGCTTCCGTCACCGCTGCAGAGCCGAACGCAGAACTGGGCGAGGTTGCGCCAGAAGACGAAGGTGACGTTGAAGCCGAGCTGCAAGCGCCCAGCGACACCGCGGCGGATGCTGAGTCTGACGCCCTGACCTCTGAGGCGGCGGAAGACGTTGAGCCTGAGCTGTCTGTTGCAGCGGAAGAGCCCGCCGCCAATGAAGCCGGTGACGCGCCGGAAGCTGAGCCTGAGCTTGCCGGGCTGGAGGCTGAAGAAGCCGAGCGGATGAAGAATGATCCGCGCTACGCCGCGCGCGCCATTGTGTTGCCCTCGCCGCCTCCCATGCCCACAGCTGAAGATAGCGAAGGTGACGCACTGACGCCCGCGCAGCCTACGACCCGCGAAACGCGCGAGCTGCGCCCGAGCGAGCCCCTGACCAACCGGGTGCTGTCGCTCTTTTCCAATCCCGTCGTGCCGCCTGCGCCGCCAGCCCCGCCCGCGCCCAGCCGGTCGGAAGAGGATGAAGACGCCTGATCGGGTGCAGCTTTGGCTTTATAACGAAAACGCCGCCGGGATCTCCTGGCGGCGTTTATCGTGCGCGTCGGTCAGCCTAGTCGTTTTCGTCAAAGCCGCATTCAACCAGGGCGCTGAGCGCATCCACCGCCTCAGCGGCGTCATCCCCGTCGGCCTTGATGGTGATTTGTACGCCCGGCCCGGCGGCGAGCATCAGCAATTCCATGATGGAGTCCGCGCTCACCTGTTCATGGTCGCGCGAGACGCAGATATCGGCGTCAAAGCGGGCGGCCTCAGCGACAAACTTCGCAGACGCGCGCGCATGAAGGCCACGCTGATTGCAGATTGTGACCGTGCGCTGTGTGGTCACGCTGCGCCATCCAGGATTTGGGAAGCGACGGCGATATAGCGTTTGCCCGCTTCACTGGCGCTTTCCGCCAGAGCGTTCATACCCAGCCGGGAGCGAGCCTCGGCCAGCTTGATCAGCATCGGCAGATTGGCGCCGGCGATGACTTCGACCCGTCCCTTTTCCAGCAGCGAGATGGACAGGTTTGACGGCGTGCCGCCAAACATGTCGGTGAGGATGATCACGCCATCGCCCTGATCCGCTTTCTCCACCGCCTCGCGGATGTCATCGCGGCGGCGCTCCATATCATCATCAGGACCGATGGAAATGGCGCTGCAGGCTTCAAGCGGGCCGACCACATGTTCAGTGGCGGCGACAAGTTCGTCAGCGAGACGGCCGTGAGTGACGACGACAATGCCGATCATGGTGTGAGACTGGTCCTCAGACGTAAATATATTCCGCCCATGTAAACCCGGTTTTGCGTCGGGCGAAAGCCCTGTGCGACGTGCGTGCAACAGTGGGCTGCACGAGGATGACAGGCGCCGTTTTCGCGCCACACATGCTTATCGGATATAGGCGGGCAGGGTCACGGTGAAACAGGCGCCCAGAACTGAGCCCTCATCATCGAGCCGGTTAGACGCTTCGATCTGTCCGCCATGCGCCGTGACGATCTGGCGCGCGATGGCGAGGCCCAGCCCGGAATGCGCGCCGAAGGCCGCGCCTTTGGGGCGTTGGGTGTAGAAGCGATCAAAAATGGCTTCACGATTGTCTTCGGGTATGCCCGGCCCCTCATCTTCGACCCGAACCTGATGGGTTTGGCCGGGACCGCGATCGATGGCGATTTTCACGACGCTTTGAGAGGGTGAAAATGTGACGGCGTTTTCGACCAGATTGATGAAGACCCGGCTGAGCGGATGTTCATGCCCGCGCACCCAATGTCGCTCAGTCACGTGACTGACGCTCACGCGCGGCGCATCGGCGTCGGGATCGTTCTGCAAGCTGGCGATATCATTGAGCAAGACGACGAGATCAATCGTCTCGAGGTCTTCTCGCGCCAGCTCGGCGTCCAGTCGCGACGCGTTTGAGATGTCAGTGATCAGCCGGTCGAGACGCTTTACATCGTGCTGGATCACATCGATCAGCCGGGCGCGTTTGGCGTCGTCCTTGGCGAGCGGCAAGATTTCAGCGGCGGAGCGGATCGAGGTTAGCGGGTTTTTGATCTCGTGCGACACATCCGCTGCGAAGGCTTCAATCGCGTCCAACCGGTCATAGAGCGCATTGGTCATCTGGCTGAATGCGCGTCCCATATCCCCGATTTCATCACGGCGGCCTTTCATGTCCGGCAGTGGCACGCGCCGACCGCCGGCCAGACGCACTTCGCGCGCCGCTTCCGCCAGACGCCGCACCGGCCAGGCGATCTGCACCGTCAACACCAACGCCATCACCAGAGACACAGTCGCCGCCACCAGCACATAGGGCAGAATGGCGGCGCGCTCCTGGGCGATCAGAGCGTCCAGGTCGTAGGATTCATAGGTGACAGTGCCGACGACGGCCTGAATCAGTTGAATGGGTATGGTCACAGACACCACGCGCCCGCCATCAGGATCACGGCGCACGCCTGATTGCGCTTCACCGGTCTGAAAGGCTTCTCGCACCTCATCGGCCAGTGTGCGATCCAAAGCTGCCCGATCCTGTGGCGACAGGATGATCTGGCCGATTTGCTCCATGGCGCCGCGGGTGAACCCTTGAACCCTGGAGAGCGGCGTTTCAGACTGGTCCGTGATCGGCGGCAGTTCTGCCTGGTCCACATCACCCGCAATCAGATCAGAATCCGCAATGCGCACGGGACCTGGTGCATGCAGCAGCGCGCGTGTTTCGTCCGGCACATAGAGCCCTGACAAGCGCCTGAGCACTTCGCGCGCCGCATCGCGGTCCATTTCCGGGCCGGGGGCATCGCCGTAGACGGCGGTCTCGGTGATGATATTGGCGATGATTTCAGCCTGGGCGGAGAGTGAATCCACCTTGGCGTCCACAAGGCCGCGCCGGTTCTCAGTGATAGCGAACATGCCGCCGATCACAACGCTGAGCGCCACCAGGTTGGTCATTATGATGGTGGCGCCCAGGCGCGACAGCAGGAGCGGTTTGAGCTGGGCTGAGAGGCGCAGGGCGGCGCGGCGCGCGACCTTAAGCCTCCTTATAACGGTAGCCGACGCCATAAAGGGTCTCGATGCTGTCGAATGAGTCGTCCACGTCGCGGAACTTCTTGCGGATGCGCTTGATGTGGCTGTCGATGGTGCGATCGTCCACATAGACCTGATCGTCATAGGCCGCATCCATCAGGCTGTCGCGGCTTTTCACGAAGCCGGGACGGTTCGCCAGCGCATGCAGGATCAGAAATTCCGTGACCGTGAGACGCACCGGCTTTCCGGCCCAGGTGCAGGTGTGCCGATTGGGATCGAGCAACAACTGGCCGCGTTCGATGACCTTGTGCTCTCCGGTCTCACCATCCGAAGAACCCGCCGGATCCGCCTGCGCGCGGCGTAATACGGCCTTGATCCTGCGGGCCAGCAGCTGGTGGGAGAAAGGCTTGGCGATGTAATCGTCCGCACCGAGGTCCAGACCCAGCGCTTCATCGAACTCACCATCCTTGGAGGTCAGGAATATGACCGGCAGGTTGGAGGACTGACGCACGCGGCGCAGCAACTCCAGGCCATCCATGCGCGGCATCTTGATGTCGAAGATCGCCAGATCGGGCGGCGTTCCGGTCAGATGCGGCAGCGCCTCGGCGCCGTCCGTGAAAGTGCGCACGTCATAACCCTCGTTCTCCAGAAACATGGAAACGGAGGTGAGGATGTTTTCGTCGTCGTCCACAAGGGCGATGGTCGCCATCGTTCGTATCCTGTCTTCTCTCGGTCAAACCGATGTCTATAGCGCTTCATACTATTTGCTGCGCAAGATCAAGCAAAGACATGGTTACCTAGGGTTAAGGCCGGTAGTGCATTACTGTCCGAAACTGCTGGGGAATGAGGCGGAAATGGCGCACGAAGACGTCCATTACGAGGTCTTTCTGAAGAAAAACGTGAAAGCTTCCTGGACCTTGGTCGAGGCGCTGAAGGATCGTAATGCCGCAATGGGGCTGGCCAAGAAGCTGCAGACCAATCATTCCAGCGGGTCGATCCGTGTCGTGCGCGAGGTCTGGGACGCGGAATCGGGCGGCTTTCGCGGCGGGTCGATCTTTGAAGTCGGCCCGGAGAAGTATGCGGGCGACGAAAAACCCGCTGAAGCGAGCATTCCCTGTCTGACGCCGGATGATCTGTCAGGGCCTGCGGCGCGTGACACCTTGCGCCGGGCATTGTCAGATTGGCTTGAGCGCTCTCAGGTCTGCCCGATGGAGTTGCTGCATCGGCCTGACCTTATCGAAGAGCTCGACGGGTCTGATACCGATCTGCAGCACGCCATTCAGAAAGTGGCGATCGCGCGCGCGCAAAACAGCGACGCCTCAGTACACGCCTATGTGCGTTTGATCACCGAACTGGTCCAGCGCGGCATCGAGCAATCTCGCAAGGAAGCCAAGGCGGGCGGCAAGCCGCCGCGTGGAAAATCCTTTGCGGAAACCGCCAGACTTGTGGCCGGAAAGTCTGCGCCGGAAAAACAGATGCGCCGCGCCATCGCGGACCAACTCTCTGAATCCTATGATATGGGCGACAAGGTGCGCCGTCTGCTCGACATGCATGATGACCTGCCTGAGGACGCCCAGGCGCGCGCCTTGGCGGCGACGCATACGGACGCCTTCATGGCTGAAATCCTGTCCTTTGATTCCGCCCTGCGCCGGGTTCTGGGCGATACGGTGGATTTGGGCGACGAGGTTTTGCGCCTGACGGGAATTTATGAAGGCGCGCCTGACAGCCCTGATCTCAGCCGGGCGCCGGATACCGCGCGTCGGCTCGCCACCCAAATCAAGCAAGATTCCTTGCCCGCCGCTCATAATGAGCTGGCCCAGCAAATCCTGGAAAAACTGCGCGCGCCCAAGCGGTTTCGCCCCCGCTCGGTTATGGCGGAGATCGAGCTGGCGCGTAAACTCGCCCAGCGCCTGATTGTCTCGGCGGGGCAGAATCTCAATCTTAATCCTGAAGCGCTTGTAGAGGCGTTCACCCACCGTTCGGCGCGTCTGTTGCAGCCCGACGCCATCGAGGAAGCCTTGTCAGGCGCTCACACGCCAGTCGATCAGATCGAGCGCTTGTTCGCGATGGAAGACCATCTGGTGGGCGAGGAGAACAAGAAGAAGCTCGCCAGCTATATCCGCGGCAAGGTGCAAGCGAACACCACGGTGCAATTCTTCCTGCGCGGTGCGGGCCAGCCGCTCGAGCGTCTGTCGCAAGTGACCCATCTTCAGGCGCGCGCCGTAAAGGGCGGCTTCCCGAAAGCGGACAAGCGCGAGTTGGTTGAGGCGTTCGATACGCTGGGATTGGCGATTCTTGACGCCACAAAGGTCATGGACCGTGTGGCGGGCTCCAATGCGCCCGTTCTGGACCGGGCGGCGGCGCTGCTCAAGCTTGCGGCGACGGGGCTGCTGCCTGAAGGCCGGTGTCGGTACGATGCGCAGGCGCGTGCGGTGCGAATGATGGAAAGTGATGAGGGTCGGGTCGCGGCCGCGTCGCCGGGCGGAGAGCAGAAAATGTTGGCGGTCCAGCAATTGCTGGCGCAGCTGGCGCCGCCTGAAACCCAAGGTGCGCCCGAACCGGACACACCTGAAGAAGGCACAGCCGCCTAGCGCGTCAGGCCGGCATCTTTCAAGCGGTCTTTATAAGCGGTTAGCAATGCGTCGCCGTTCTCGCCCAGCTCGCGCAGATAGTCCCACGAGAAAATGCCACTGTCATGGCCGTCATCAAAGCTCAGCCGAACTGCATAACGGCCGACTGCATCGGCGGCCGTGACCCGAACGTTTGACTTGCCGGGCACCAGCTTCTTCTGGTCAGGGCTGTGCCCTTGTACTTCAGCGGACGGGCTTTCCACGCGCAAAAGTTCGAACGGGATGGCGAAGCGCGCCCCATCGTCATATGCGATGTCCAGCACGCCGTCTGACGCCTTGAAGCTGAGACGGGTCGGCCAGGGGCGATCACTCATGGTTTAATCGTCCAGATTGCGAGCTTCTTCCGGCAACATGATCGGCACGCCTTCGCGGATCGGATAGGCGAGGCGAGCCTGTTTCGAGACCAGCTCATTGGCCTCGCGATCATACTCGAGCGGGCCGCGGCTGACCGGGCAGACCAGGATCTCCAGCAATTTGGGATCCAGAACGGCGTGTTCAGATTTCACATCACTCATGACACAACTTCTTACGTGGGCCTCTGGCGGGCGTCTAGCCTGCCGAGCCGCTTGACGCCTGGCTGAGGCTGTCTTGCATCAGAGTGTCGAGCAGTTCGGCCCGCTGGGGGATGGAGCTCGCCTCCAGAAGGCGTTGTTTGGCGACCGGATCAAAGGGCGCGGCCATGGCCGTCTTGTTGATCACCAGAGACAAGGGCGCCTGTTCCAGCGCTGGCCAGTCGGTTTCGATCCCGACCAGATCGAAATAGGCGTGCAATCGATCCAGAAGACCCGTCACCTCGATCATGGGCGTGAGATGCGCTTCGACCAGGTCCTGGGTAAAGGGCCGGTAGTCTGCACGGGCGACGCGATAGGGTTTGCGCACATCCAGTTCTTCTTCGACAGCGAAGCGCATCACGCCTTCCAGCACCAGCAAATAGCGCCCGTCGGAGGTTTCCTGATGGCTGACGATGCGGCCGGCGCCGCCGACCTGCTCCAGCGCAGGCTTGTCAGAAGAGCCGCCGGGCGCGGGCTGAATGACGCCGATGAAATTGTCGCCCGCCAAAGCGTCATCGACCATGTTGAGATAGCGCGGCTCGAAGACGTTCAGCGGCAAATGCTCCCCTGGCGGCAAGATGCAGCCGCGAATGGGGAAGAGTTTGATCTCGCTTGGCGGTTTGATGATCTGGGACATGGGAGGTCGCTCTTCATGCTGTCGTCTTAACCCAGATAGCCCGATCGGGACCGCAGTCGAGCACTGCAGTCCCGAGAGGGGCTCAGGAAAACAGGATGGAGGAGAGACGGCGACGACCGTTCTTGGCCAGCTCCGAGCCGGCGCCGGCAGATTCAAATACGCGCAGCAATAATTGACGCGCAGCGGCGTCATCATAGTCGCGATCAATCGCAATCGACTCAAGAAGCGCATCCGCTGCGCCGTCCATATCGCCGGCGCCGAGACGCGCCCGGCCCAGAGTGTGCCAGCTCCCGGCGTCGGGCGCGCGCTGAACCGCTGCTTCCGCCTCGCTGACATCCGGCGCGTCCTGGGCTTCGCCAGCCAGCTCCATGGAGGCGCGTACGGCGGCGATGGCGGGGGCGGACTTCAGCGTTTCGGGGGCATTGTCCAGAATGGCCTTGGCCTGAACCGGATCGCCGCTTGCCAGATGCACGCGCGCCATGCCGGCGAGAGCGTCGGCGTTTTCCTTGTCCATTTGAAGAACCGTAGCAAAGTCTTGCGCCGCGCCGCCCAGATCGCCCTGGTCCAGGGCTTCTTGTGCGCGCTCGACCAGGGCGGTCACTTCTTCTTCAGAGACTTCGCCTGTCATGCGGTTGATGAAGTCATTGACCTGGCTTTCGGGCAGGGCGCCCATGAAACCGTCCACCGGCTGGCCGTCCTTGAAGGCGATGACGGCGGGGATGGACTGGATCCGCAGCTGGCCGGCGATGCCGGGGTTCTCGTCGATATTGACCTTGACGAGCTTCACCTTGCCGCCTGCCTTGGTGACCGCGCGTTCGATCGTCGGTCCCAGCTGACGGCAGGGTCCGCACCAGGGCGCCCAGAAATCCACCAGCACCGGCACGTCCTTGGACGGTTCGATCACATCGGTCATGAAGCTCTGGTCGGAGCCGTCCTTGACCAGATCAGCGCCAGCGGGCGCCTGATGACTGTTCGTTCCAAAATTTTCCATGACTGGGGTCTCCTGCAGGGAGCGAAAGTGATTTTTCTTTAGGTGGCCGCTTCAGGGCCGCGATGCAAGCGCATCCACTCACTCCTTAAGGGTCACAATTTCCGGAGCGCGGCCGAGCGCTGTCAGAAATCGCAGCAGATCATGGGAGCGAATGGCGGTGGTGGCGTCGTTCTTCAGCGGATGGAAATTGACGGTGTCGTGCTCCATGAGCGCCTGATCGAGCACGAAGCGCACCTTGTGTTCAGGGTCATTGATCAGGGCGAAGGCCGTGACCGATCCTGGTGTAACGCCCAGAGCCTCTTCAAGTAATTCAGCCTTTCCGAACGATAATCGTCCGCAATCCAGCGTCTTGTGCAGATGTTTGAGGGCGATCTGGGTGGATTGCAGGGCTGAGATCAGGATCAGCACGCCCTTCTTGTCCTTCAGAAACAGGTTCTTTGTGTGGCCGCCGGGCATCTGGGCCTTGATGGCTTCCCCTTCATCGACAGTGAAGACAGGTGCATGCTCATAGGTTTCATGCGGTATGCCCAGTGCGTCCAGATAGTCAAACAAGGCCTGCCGGGAGGCAGGGCGGACGGGAAGCGGGGGCGTTTGGGTCATGGCGTCAGCTCAGCAAGACAGGTCTGAAGAGGCAAGCTGCGCATATACTGCAAAAGCTGTACAGGACAGGCTTGCAAAACGAACGTCGATAAGCGATATACCCGGCCTCGGCGCAAGCCGGACCCTGTACGCAGGTAGTGAGCGGGCGTAGCTCAGGGGTAGAGCATCACCTTGCCAAGGTGAGGGTCGTGCGTTCGAATCGCATCGCCCGCTCCATTTTCTTCAGACGACTATAAGGCTTGTACCTGCAGCCGGGCATTACGCCCGGACAAGCCCCCCAGTTGCCGGCCCGCGGGCCGGCGAAATGCGTTTGAGGCTGCGCCAGCTGTCCCTGTCCATGATCAGGGGCGGACGCAGACCGCGTATCAGGATGGACTTTGCGGGGCGGATCAATCGTCAGCCTTCCCCCGAGGCGTCAAACGGCTTCCAATCCCTCTGGACCGCCTACGGCTTGATCCGCCCCGCCCCATCCCGGTTTACAGTGTTGCCGATCCGGAAACACACATTTCACGCAAGCGTGAGCTTCGATGTGTGGCGAAGACGGTTGCCGCGTCCCATATCTGAATTCGCCAAGGACGGATCTGGGCCCACCGGTCTCCTCCCCAACCGGAAGGCTGCGAAACGCAACTGCGTTTCATCGCCTCCCCGCTCCGGTCTTGGCCAATCGGCTGCAAGCCGAAAACAAGAAAAGAAAGAAGGTTCAACCATGGCCCGCGCCGTTTCACTCGTGATCGCAACTGGAATTTTTCTGACTGTCAGCCTCGTCGCCGCTTGCGCTTCGGGTAATGGTCTCTACATCAGCTCTTGATGAATGAGATTCGCTGAAACCTGTCAGTGAGCCCTACAGGCCTCAGAGTGCGTCCCCCCAGCCTGCCCGATGAGGCCTGCAGGCGCCGCCGGACATGCCTGTCCCCGTCCGGCGGCGCCGCTTAAATATAAAAAACCCCGCAGCCTTGGGCTGCGGGGTTTTTCATGTCTGAGACGGGCGACTATCCTACCAGGGCAGGTCTTCGCCGCTAACATGAAAAAAGCGGCCGCTCATCGCCGGATTGGCGCGAGCGATCAGATCAAGCTGTGCGCTCACCGCTTCGGTGGGGGTCAGAAGGCCGTTCGGTCCGCCCATGTCAGTGCGCACCCAGCCTGGATGCAAGGTCAGCACGACGACGCCCTTGTCCTTGAGATCAATGCTCAGGGATTTGCCCACCGCATTCAGCGCCGCCTTTGAGGCGCGATAGGCGTACCGGCCGCCGCTGTCATTGTCCGCGATGGAGCCCATCCGGCTTGATTGCAGCGCAATCACCTTGAGCTGGCTTTGCGCCACTTGATCAGCAAAGGCTTCCGCCAGCGCCAGCGGCGCCAGAGTGTTGATGCGAAACGTGTCCAGAAAGCCGTCATTGGCGGCCTCACCGAACGATTGTTCCTTTGGCCCCATGACCCCGGCATTGGCGAAGAGGATGTCGATCGGTCCCTTGACCTGATCCTTGAGCGCCTTGGCGGCGTTCAGATCGCTTGCGTCGTACGCCAGGATATTCAGTCGGCCATCGCCGGGATCGAGCGCCTTGAGCGCATCGGCGCTCTCGGGGTCGCGCACAGCTGCGCTGATGGTCCATTCGCGCTTAAGAAGTTGGCTGACATGCTCAAGGCCCAGGCCGCGATTGGCGCCGGTGATGAGAGCGTGGGGCATGGTCGTCTCCGATACGGAAATCTGTTGTTTTTCTGGCCTGAAATCAAGCACAGCCATGATTGCAGGTCTAGCCGCTCAGTACCGCTTGAACCCAGCGCGTGCGGGAGTAGGCTGCAAAGCATATGTTCAGCCTTTTTCGATGAACATTGTCCACCGTCCACCTCTTTTCCGTTTCAGGAGCCCTCTATTATGAACGCCGTGGTCAGCGTCAGGCACGCATATGACAGAGAGGCCTTTTTAAAGGCCGCACGCAGCCGGTTTAAAGCGGCGTTTGGCGACAACGGGCCGGATTCAGAGAGCTTCCTGGACCAGCTCTGGGGCGATGCTCTGGCGGATGACCTCGCGAGCGTGAGTGAACAGGATGCGATTTCGCTGGCCGAAGAGTTCTGGCGGTACGGCGAGGCGCGCCCCGCGGACAAGATTCTGATTCGCGTGCGCACCGCCCATGGCGCGGACGGACGCAGTCTGGATCGCGATATCCTTGAAGTGATCGGTCAGGACCGGCCGTTCCTGGTGGATTCGGTTATGGGTGAGATCGCCAGCCAGGGCTTGGACGTCATGGCGATGTTTCACCCTGTGGTTCAGGTGCGGCGCGATGAAGACGGGAATCGGGCGCCGTCCGGCGGTCGGTGTCTGAACGAATCCATGATCCAGGTGCATCTCGACCTGCTCAGCGACGATGTGCGCGAGCGTCTGGAGGCGGGCGTCCGCGCCACGCTCGACGATGTGCGCGATGCGGTCGAGGACTGGAACGACATGCGCGCGGAGATGGACGATGCGATCGATCATCTGACCAACGCCAACACCTCCGCTTCCAAGGAAGAACAAGAAGAAGCCGTCGCTTTTCTGCGTTGGCTTCGCGACAACCATTTCGCCTTTCTGGGCAGCCGCACCTATCAGTTCGACTTCGACGCTGACAGCGAGATTTCACAGAAGCCGGAAGTGAAGTCTGAATCCGGGCGCGGGGTTCTGCGCGATCCCGACCGCAAGGTGCTGCGCAAAAGCGCAGAACCGATGATGCTGACCCCGGCGATTGAAGCGTATATGCGCGCGCCTTCGCCGGTGATCGTGGCCAAGGCGAATATGAAGAGCCGCGTGCATCGCCGCGTTTACATGGATTATATCGGCGTCAAACGGTATGACGCCGACGGCAATGTGGTGGGCGAAACCCGTTTCGTGGGTCTGTTCACCGCCGAAGCGTATGACCAGATGGCGCGGGAAGTGCCGCTGATCCGCCGCAAGGTCCGCCGTGTGCTCGACAAGGCTGCGAAGGCGCCCGGATCGCACTCCGCCAAAAAGCTTCAGAACATCGTGGAGAACTATCCCCGCGACGAGCTCTTCCAGACTGACGAACAGGATCTGCTGGATATCTCGCTGGGCATATTGCATCTGCATGATCGCCCGCGCACCAAGCTGTTCATGCGCCGCGACCAGTTTGACCGCTTTGTCTCCTGCCTGCTGTTCGTACCGCGTGATCGCTATAATTCGAAAGTTCGTGAACTGGCGGGCGAGACCATTCGGGCGGCGTTCAATGGACGTCTGTCGGCGTTCTATCCGCAGTTCGGCGATGCGCCGCTGGCGCGAGTGCACTTCATCATCGGGCTTGACCCGTTCAACCACCCCGAACCCGACCCGTCCGAACTGGACCGTGAGATGGCCGCTCTGGCCCGGACCTGGGAAGACGAGCTGCATCAGGCGGCGCGCGCTTCGGGCGAGGCGGATTTGCGCCGTGCGGTGACACGCTATCTGGACGGGTATTCCGCCGGCTATCGCGAACGGTTCACCCCCGTAGAGGCGCTGGCCGATATTGGTCGGATGGAGCGCGTAACCACGCGTGGGGAAACCGCCGCTCGCGCCTATCGTGTCGAGGGCGACGCGAAGGACCGGCTGCGCGTGAAACTCTATCGCTGCGGCGAGCCGGTTGCGCTGTCGGGTGTCATGCCGGTGCTTGAGAATCTGGGCCTGCATGTGTTGGCCGAGGCGGGCTATGCGGTGCAACGGCACTCGGATTCCGGTGATGACGCTGTATGGGTGCACGAGTTTGAAGCCTCGCTGAACGGGGAGAGCGCCGAAAAGGTTGAAACGGAAGCGGCGGCGTTTGAAGACGCGCTGCTGGCCGTGCTGGAAGGCCGCACCGAGGATGACGGCTTTAACAAGCTGGTGCTGGGCATTGGTGTCAGCTGGCGCGAAGCGGCGTTCCTGCGCACGGTGGCGCGGTATCGCCAGCAGACCGGCCTCGACCCCTCTCAGGCCATTCAGGAAGAAGCGCTGGCGGAAAACTCTGAAATCGCGCGCGGCCTGATGGAGCTGGTGAACACCAAGTTCAATCCTGACCTCGATTTCGGGGGTGAGAGCCGCGAAAGCCACGCCAAGGATGTCAGCAAGGCGATCCGCATTCTGCTGGAGCGGGTGGAGAGCCTTGACCATGACCGGGCGCTGCGCCGGATGTTGCGCCTGATCGAAGCGGTCTTGCGCACCAACTTCTTCCAGACCGACGAAAACGGTCAGGCCAAGCCCTGGATCTCTATGAAGATTTCCAGCCGGGATGTGCGCGAACTGCCCGATCCCAAGCCTTATCGTGAGATTTTCGTCTGGAGCCCGCGCGTCGAAGGCGTGCATATCCGCTTCGGCCCCGTCGCCCGCGGCGGCTTGCGCTGGTCAGACCGCCGCGAAGACTTCCGCACCGAGGTGCTGGGTCTGGTGAAGGCTCAGCAGGTCAAGAACGCTGTCATTGTGCCGGTGGGCTCCAAGGGTGGGTTTTATCCCAAGCAATTGCCGGACCGTAGTGATCGCGACGCCTGGTTGGCGGAGGGCCAGGAAGCGTACAAGACCTTCTTGCGCGGCCTGCTCGACATCACAGACAACCTTGTTGATGACGCGGTCAAACGCCCCGACAAGGTGGTGTGTTGGGATGACGAGGACCCGTACCTGGTCGTCGCCGCCGACAAGGGCACGGCCACCTTCTCCGACATGGCCAATGGGGTGGCCCAGGACGAGTACGACTTCTGGCTCGGCGACGCCTTCGCGTCGGGCGGCTCGGCTGGCTATGACCACAAAAAAATGGGCATCACCGCGCGTGGCGGCTGGGTCAGCGTCCAGCGCCATTTCCGTGAAATGGGCAAGGATATCCAGTCTGAACCGTTCAGCGTCATCGGCGTGGGCGACATGTCCGGCGACGTGTTTGGCAACGGCATGCTCTTGTCCAAAACGACCCGCTTGATCGCGGCCTTTGACCATCGCGATATCTTCATCGATCCGAATCCAACCGACACCGAGAAAACCTGGAAAGAGCGCAAGCGCCTGTTCGAGTTGGGTCGGTCGAGCTGGCAGGATTATGACAAGTCCCTGATTTCAAGTGGCGGCGGGGTTTTCCCGCGCTCTGCGAAATCGATCAAACTCTCCGATGAAGTTCGTGAACTGACCGGGTTGACCGGCAACACCGCTTCGGCCGCCAATCTGATCCGCGCGCTCCTGAAAGCAAATGTGGAGCTGTTGTGGTTCGGCGGGATCGGCACGTACATCAAAGCGTCGTCCGAGCAGAACTACCAGGTCGGCGACAAGGCCAATGACGCGTTGCGCATCGACGCCAGGGAGCTGAACGCCAAAGTCATCGGCGAGGGCGCCAATCTGGGGGTCACCCAGGCGGCCCGGATTGAGTTCGCCCGCAATGGCGGCCGGGTGAATGCGGACTTTGTGGACAACTCAGCAGGCGTCGACAGCTCCGACCATGAGGTCAACATCAAGATCTTGCTCAACCCGATGATGCGCGAGGGCTCGATGAAGCTCGAAGACCGCAACACCTTGCTTGAATCCATGACCGATACGGTCGCCGATCATGTGCTGGAGCATAATTACGATCAGACCCTGGCGATCACCATCGCCAAGGAACATGCGGTTGAAGACCTGGATGCGCATGAGCGGATGATGGAGCGGCTCGAGCAGGCGGGGCGTCTGGATCGGAAGGTTGAAGGTCTGCCGGCTTCTGACCAGATCCGCGAACTCAAGGATCAGGGCCAGGGCCTGACGCGGCCGGAAATCGCCGTTCTGATCAGCTATGCCAAAATTGCGCTGTTTGATGCATTGGTGGACTCCGATGTCCCGGATGACGCGCATTTCAACCGCTCTTTGGTGACTTACTTCCCGGACAAGCTGGAGAAATTCTCCGACGCCATGCAGGGGCACCGGCTGAAGCGCGAGATCATCGCCACACGCCTTGCCAACGACATGGTCAATCTGGGCGGGCCGACATTTGTGAATCGCGCGATCGAGAGCACAAGCGCGGATATCGCGGCGATCGCGCGTGCGTTTGAGGCCGGGCGCAGCATTTTCCGCTTCAAGGATTACAGCGACCGGATCAATGCGCTCGACAACAAGGCTCCGGCCGAAGTCCAGATCGCCCTTCATGACGAGGTGATCCGTCTACTGCGCCGTCAGACCTACTGGCTGTCGCGTCGGACGCTGGGGCAGGACGCTGTACCGATTGCGGATGTGATCGCGGCCTATCAGCCCGGCGTGGATGAGTTGAAACCGCTGGTGACAGACATCGCCAGCCCGTTTGATTGCGAAGCGCTGGAGAGCCGGTTTCAGTCTTATGTAGCCGCCGGCGCTCCTGAAGACATTGCACGCGACGTGGCGCGGCTGCGTCCTTTGACGTCGTCCTCGGACGTGATTGATCTGGGCAAGTCATCGAATTGGCCGCTGGCTGCAGCGGGTCGGCTCTATCACGCTGTGGGCGCCCGCTTCATGTTTGACCAGCTGCGGGCGGCGGGCAATCAGCTGTCCTCCAACCTGCACTGGGACCGCTTGGCCATGCGTCGTCTGATCGAGGATTTGTATGGCAGTCAGCAGGCGATTTGCGAGGGCATGATGGCCTACGCGCAGGCGGAGCGGCCGGATCTGGTCAAGGATCTCAGCGCGCCGGGTGCGGATTGGGCGTCAGAGGTCGTCAGCGCCTGGGCGGAGGCTCAGAAGCTGATGGTGGCGCGCGCGGACCGGGCGCTGGAGGAAATCACAGCCACCGGTGGCTGGACGCTGTCGAAAGTCGCGATTTGCTCCACGCAATTGCGCGAGCTCGCAGCGACTGTGGACAAGAGCTAGCCTCAACTCTGAGGATTAGAGCCAACCGTTTTCGCGGGCGATCTGAAACGCCTCGATGCGGTTGGCGGCTCCCAGCTTTTGAGTGGCGTCAGCGAGATAGTTCCGCACCGTGCCAGGCGACAGGCTGAGCGAGCGGGCGATATCCTTGTTGGATTTGCCCTCTTCCACCAGTTTCAGTATGTCGCGTTCACGCGCCGTCAGCATCACCGGTGCGCTCCAGGCGCTCTCCGCCAGTTCCGCAGCAATGGCGCGTTGACCCTGCGCCACCCGGCGCACGGCGTTCGCCAATTCCTCGCTGGGCGCGTCTTTGAGCACATAGCCGAGGACGCCGGCCTGCAGCGCCCGCTGAAGATAGCCGGGGCGGGCGAAGGTCGTGACGATCAGAACACGGGTCTCATTGCCCGACTGGCGCAAGGCTTCGGACGCCTCGATGCCGGTCAGTCCCGGCATTTCAATGTCGGTGACGAGAACATCAGGTTTGAGGTCCTGCACAAGACGCACAGCCTCTTCGCCATCCTGCGCCTGGGCCAACAGCTCGATATCAGGTTCGAGCGTCAGAAGGGCGGCCAGCGCGCCACGCAGCAGCGACTGGTCTTCAGCGATGACAATGGAAATCATGAGACTTGCTCCAGGCTCTGCTGGCCAGGTTTGGCGGGAGGCAGGCTGAGGGTGACGCGCACGCCGGAATCCCCACTCTCGATCGTCATCTCTCCTCCCAGGGATTCAATGCGCCGACGCATGCCATCCAGGCCGGTTCCGGCATGAAGCTCGCCGCCACAGCCATCATCCTCGATGATCAGCGCGCCTTCAGGCGCAAACCGGATACGAGCGCTCCGCGCGCCGGAATGGCGAATGATGTTGGTGACCGCCTCTCGCAGAGCCAGGCCCAGCGTGGAATGGGCGGCTTGGTCGAGCTCTGGCGCCTCGCCTTCGACGCTTAACCGGATCTCGGCGGCGGCAAGCGCGGATCGGGCGCGCGCCAGTTCTTGATGAACGGTCGTGACATGCATGCCCGCGACGGCGGCGCGCACATCCTTGAGAGTGATGCGGGCGGCGTCGCGGATTTCGATAATCTCGGTTTTCGCCCGCTTCGCATCAGCGTCCAGAAGGCGCGCGGCCAATTCCGATTTGACGGCGATCGTCGTCAGCGTATGGCCCAACAGGTCGTGCAGATCCTGCGCAATCCGTTCGCGTTCACGCAGCGCCGCCAATTCAGCCTCCATGCGCAAATTTCGCTCGCGTGTCGACACGCGCGCCGCGGTATCATAGCCCGCCATGGTCGCCATGCCCGCCATCACGGCGATGAATTGCGACAGCACCATCTCAAAGATCGTGACATTCAGCAGCCAGGAAGCGCACAGATAAAAAGCGCTGGCGCCCGCCATGACCAGAAGGGCGGTTTTCTGTGGTCTCAGTCCGGCCAGAAGGGTGACAGCGAAAATATGGAAATTGCCGCTCATCCCCACCACAGGGATCAGCGCCAGCGACAGAAAGGACGCGTAGCCGGCGGCCATGAGTATGCGGTGGGTTTTGACGCCATTGCGGTATGGATCACCGGCGTTGGCGTACAGATACACAGGAATGAAACTGCCCACGGCCGCAAAACTGATCAGAGCATCGCGCAGGCCCGGCAGCTGAAAAAACCAGGGTGTGAAATAGAAAGCCAGATAGATCAGGTAGAAGGCCGGACTTTCAGACAAGCCGCGTACGCGACCCGTCCATTTCTGCCCTCGATCATGGGGTGCGGCGTCTTGGGACAGCCTATCGAGCTTTTGGGTCGGTTCTGACGCCATGATGGACGTGTTTCCTGTAGCAAGCAGCGGAGCCGGGTCAGGATTACCCTGCCCTGCTCCGCCACTCAGAGCCAGCCTCTAGCGTTGACGCGCCCAGGCCAGAAGCGCCAGACCCGCCGCAATCGCTGTGATCACAAGCGTTGCCAGGACATGCTCCAGCATCGCTGTGTCTCCACCGGCTCCGCTGACAGAGAGCGCGATTTCGGCGAGATGGAAGCTCGGCAAAGCCTGGGCGATCTCCCTCATGATGCGTGGGAAGATGCTGACCGGCATCCATAAACCGCCCAGAACCGCCATTCCCAGATAGAGAATGTTGGCGATCGCGACAGCGGCGTTGGCCCCGAACACAAAACCCAAAGCCAAACCGATCAGGACAAAGGGAATGGCGGAGAGGACGTGGACCGCCAACAGGCCGAGCCAGACCGCCGCGGGCAGGCTGACACCAGCCGCGAAAGCGGCCACGGCGTAGATCGCAGCCAGCGAAACGCTGGCGATCAGGATGGTTGCCGCGGTTTTCGCCACCAGCAAAGCGGACGCGGGCGCCGGCACGGCGCGCTTGAGGGTCAGCCAGCCGCGCTCGCGCTCCTGCGCCACGCCGGCGCCGAAACCGAACAAGGCCGGCCCCATCACCGCGAAGACGCCGAAGGTGGACAGCAGGTATGGCGCGTTGTCGCGACTGCCGGGGATGATCACGCCGAACAGGGTGAAGAACATCACCGGGAGGATCAGAGTCGGGATCGCAAACTCGGGCATGCGCGCAAGTTTGAGAATTTCAGCCTTGATTTCAGCCAGATATGCATTCGCCATGAGATCAGGCTCCCTCTGGATCAGATTGGCCCGTCAGCGCTTCAAAGGCGTCTTCCAGGGTGGGTTGAGCGACGCTGAGATCGCTGAGGGCGGAATCTGCGCTCAAGAGCGCTTTCAGAAAGGCGACCGACTCGCTGACCTGAAGGCGAACCTTGCGTCCTGACCGGTTCATCGCGATTAATCCGGGCAAGGCGTGAAGCGCCTCATCAGACAGGCTGGTGACGCAGCTGATCACCGCACCGCCCAAGCGGGTGCGCAGACCGTCCGCCGTGTCGTCAGCAATGACGCGTCCGTTTTGCAAAACGACCACCCGGTCGGCCAAGGCGTCCGCTTCTTCGAGATAATGCGTGGTCAGCACCACCAGAGTTCCGTTCGCCGCCACTTCGCGTACGACGGCCCACAGGGCGCGGCGCGCTTCGATGTCGAGCCCGGTGGTCGGTTCGTCCAGAAACAACAGGTCCGGCTGGCCGACCAGAGACAGCGCGAACTGGATGCGCCGCTTCTGACCGCCAGAAAGCTGGCCGTACCGCCGCTTGACGAAATCAGTCAGCGCGCACCGCTCGATCAGGGAGTCGAGATCAGCCGGGTCCGGGTAATAGCTGGCGAACAGTTCCAGTAATTCACGTCCTGTGAGCGTGTCCGCCAGATCTGTATCCTGCATCATCACGCCAACTCGCGTCTTGATGGTGTGATCTCCCGGCTTGGCGCCAAACACGTGCAAGGCGCCCGCGCTGGGGCGAACCAGACCCAGAGCGGTTTGCACGAATGTGGTCTTGCCGGCGCCGTTGGGCCCCAACAGCGCCAGAACGCCGGCGCCGGACACGCTTATGTCCACCGCATCAAGCGCTGTCTTTCGGCCATAGCGCCGGGTGAGCGCGCTCGCCTGCAGGACAGGCGCAATGTCAGGGGATGAAGTCATGGGCTCTCACAGATTGGTTCAGTGGAAACCAAACTCTGTCAGGCCTGAGCATGAGATAGGAGTGACGCGCGTCATCCGGCGCAGGTGACAGATGTCACCTTTTGCGGAGTTCAACCAAACAGATGGATCGCGCCGCCCACCATTGCGCCCCAGAAGGCGCCGCAGGTGAAGATCAGAAAGGCGAGGGTTTGCCGTGGGCTCCAGCGGTTTTCAATCACCGGCTCGGCGAATGCGGTTTCCAGTCGCTCCTGCAAGGCGTGCGCAGGAGAAGGAATGGCGTAAGCCGCAGACGGATCAGCTTTCGGGAACGGAGGCACAACGCCTTGAACAGCGCTCTCAGCGGGAGCGGCAGAGGCGGGGTCGGCGTGCGATTCAGTCTTGCGGTGTGCCTGCATGACAGTCCTCCATGATTATCGAAGGTAGCCGAAAAGGTTGAACAAAGCCCCAACCAGCGTTGTAAATAAAGTATTAACAGGCTCTAAATCATGCAGGCAAAATCAAACAAGACTAGGCTGTGCGCCCTTTATAGGACCGCCACCAGGCCACATACCGTTGCAAGCCCTCGGTGAGCATGACTTTGGGTTTATAGCCGATTTTCGCGTTGAGTCGGCTGATGTCGGCGTAGGTGGCTGTCACGTCGCCCGGTTGCATGGGGCGCATGATTTTGTCCGCTTTCATGCCCAGAGCCTGCTCAAGGGAGGCGATCATATCCATCAGCCCCACGGGCTGGCTGTCGCCAATATTGTAGATTTCGTGCGCGTTGCGTGCCGGCGGTGCATCCAGAACGCCGATCACACCATCAATGATATCATCAATATAGGTGAAGTCGCGCGCCATGCGGCCCTGGCCATAGACCTCGATCGGCTCGCCGCGGGCGATCATCTCGGTAAACTTGTAATAGGCCATGTCCGGGCGACCCCATGGACCGTAAACGGTGAAGAATCGCAAACCCGTTTGCGGAATGCCGTAAAGATGGGCGTAGCTCTGGCTGATCAGCTCACAGGACTGCTTGGTCGCGGCATAGAGCGAAACCGGTGAGACGGTGGGATCGCTTTCCTTGAAGCCTTCGCCCGTCAAGGGGCGGTCGCCATAGACCGAGCTGGAAGAGGCGTACACCAGATGCTCAACGTCGTTATGACGCGCCGCCTCCAGCACCGACAGGTGACCGGCGAGGTTTGAGCGCTCATAAGCGAAGGGATTGTCGATGGAGTAGCGGACACCGGCTTGGGCGGCGAGATGCACGATCCGTCTGGCGCCGGAGCGCGCGACCAGCGCCTTCAACGCGTCGTGGTCGGCAATGTCGGCGCGGACCAGTTCAAAACCTTTGTGGGCGCACAGCCGGGCGGCGCGCGCCTCTTTCAGGGCGGGGTCGTAATAGGTGTTAAACCCGTCAATTCCGATGACGGTTTCACCCCGCGCCAGCAGACGCTCCGCCGTATGCATGCCGATGAAACCGGCGGCGCCGGTGACGATCACAGGCGAGGTCATGCCTGCAGTCTCCCTCCCCGTCGCGGGACGCCGAGGGGCGCGCGAACGGCATTATAAACCTCATCGTCTGCGTCAGGTCAGAAACTGACGACCGAAGCCGATCGCATCGCGCAGAGATGATCAGCCGGTCGTGAAGACGACTGATTCCTGGCGCGACCATGCCCCAAGCCGTCCCCAGCGTCCATATCTGGTCGCTGCGCGCGCCGACGTGTCCTAGACTCCCTCGCCGGCGAACGCCTTCTCGACCACGAAATCGCCCGGCTTGGCGTTCGAGCCTTCCTCAAAACCGCGCGCTTCGAGCATGGTCTTGAGCTCTTCGAGCATCGCCATGGAGCCGCAGATCATGACGCGGTCCGTTTCAGGGTTCAGGGCGGAACGGTCAATCAGCTCAAAAAGCGCGCCGGTCTCGATCAAGGTCGTGATGCGTCCTGTGCGCGGCCCGTCCTCGCGGGTGACGCTGTCAAAATAGACCAGTCGTCCTGCAGCGGCCTCGCCCACCAGCGGATCGGTTTTGAGCGCTTCGACGAGGCTGCGCGAATAGGTCAGCTCGGCGCTGGTGCGGCAGGTGTGGGTGAAGACCACTTCGTCAAATTGCTCATAGACGCCCGGTTCCCGGATCAGGCTGGCGAAAGGCGCAGCGCCGGTGCCGGTGGACAGCATATAGAGGCGCTTGCCGGGCTTGAGCGCATCGGTGACCAGCGTGCCGGTGGGCTTGCGTCCGACCAGCACCCGGTCGCCGGGCTGGATATGACGCAGGCGGGAGGTCAGTGCGCCGTTCTCCACCTTGATGGAGTAAAATTCCAGTGTGTCGTCCCAGCTCGGGCTCGCCACGGAATAGGCGCGCAGAATGGGTTTCTTTTCGCCGTCCAGCCCGATCATCAGGAACTCGCCGGGGCGGAATCTCAAGCTCGAGGGTCGCGCCGTGCGAAAGCGGAACAGATCGTCGGTGAAATGCTCCACTTCTGTGACCTTGCAGGCGAAAAACGCGCCTTGGTCAATCACGTCAGCGTCTTGTACGGCGTCAAGCATATCGGTCTCCGTCAGGCGCTCAGGCCCGCTACAGCGTCCGGTTCAGTCCAGGGCGGAACCGGCAGCCCGCGGGCGCGCAGGAAATCAGGGTTGAAGAGTTTGCCGGCGTAGCGCGCGCCGGAATCACACAAGAGGGTGACGATGGTCTTGCCCGGTCCGAGGTCTTTGGCGAGGGCGATCGCGCCCGCGATATTCACCCCGGCGGACCCGCCCAGCGACAAGCCCTCAGTCTGGATGAGATCAAACAGGAGAGGCAGGAAGTCAGCGTCTTCAATGCGATAGGCGTGATCGACCTCAAGGCCTTCCAATTGACCGGTGATCCGGCCAACGCCAATGCCTTCGGTGATCGAGCCGCCTTCAGATTTGAGTTCGCCTTGGGAGAACCACGAATAGAGCGCGCCGCCTGCAGGATCGGCGAGACCGATTGTGACGGCTGGCTTGGCCGCGCGCAGGGCGGACGCAATCCCCGCCAGAGATCCGCCCGTACCGGCCGCGCAAATGAAGCCATCCACCTGACCGCCGGTCTGTTCAAGGATTTCATGGCCGGTGGTGGCGGCGTGGAAAGCTTTGTTGGCGGGATTATCAAACTGGTTCGCCCACACAGCGTTGGGCAGGCTTTCAGCGATCCGGCGCGAGGTATGGACGAAATGATGCTCGCTGGAATAGGGGGCGGGATCGACTTCAATGATTTGCGCGCCGGCTGCGACCAAGGCTTCGCGTTTGCCGGCGCTCTGCCCGCGCGGCATGACGATCAGCGCCTTGTAGCCCAGCGCGCCCGCGACAAGCGCCAGACCGATGCCGGTATTACCCGCCGTGCCTTCAACGATGACGCCGCCGGGTGTGAGCGATCCGTCCGCTTCCGCCGCCCGGATCAGCCCCAGCGCGGTGCGATCCTTTACTGAGCCGCCGGGATTGAGAAACTCGGCCTTGCCGAAAATCTCACAGCCCGTAGCGTCAGACGCAGCTTTCAGGCGGATCAGCGGCGTGTCGCCGATCAGCTCCACAATCGGTGCGGTCATATTGCGTCCTCTTTGATCAGCCGCCTCAGATCAGGCGGACAGCGCCAGCGCGTTTGGCGCGCTCAGCGCGCACCGGATCAAAGATGCCGCACTCTTCGCGGTCCTGGCCAGCCCAGCGGCCATCGCGAGAGCCGGGCGCGTCCGAGGGCGCGGTGCAAGGCCAGCAGCCGATGGAGGCGTAACCGTCTTCCGCCAGCGGGTGGCGAGGCAGGTCGAGCGCCTTGTAGCGGGCCGAAACCTCTTCGGGGCTCAGGAAGGCGAAGGGATTGATCTTCACCCGCTCCCCGTCAAACTCCACAGCCGGAATGTCGCCGCGCTGACCCCCATGATAACGCTTGCGGCCCGTGATCAGCGCGTCAAACGGGTCGAGCGCGCGGCCCAAGGGGCGGACTTTTCGCAGATCACAGCAGGCTTGGCCGTCTTGGTCATACAGTGTTTCGTCAGGGTCTTGAGCGCGCACCTCGTCTTCATCGGGTGTCAGGACATGCAGGTTGGACAATCCCAAATGCTCGACCAGGCGATCACGATAACGCAGCGTCTGAGGAAAATGCAGGCCTGTGTCCAGAAACAGGATTGGCGTGTCTGAGGCAATCTCGGCCACCAGCGCCAGTCCCAGCGCCGCTTCCGCACCGAACGAGGACAGCATGGCCATGCGCCCGGAATAGATCCGGGCTGTGGTCGCCAGAATGGTTTCGGGAGTCGCTCCGTCCAACTCTGACGCGAGCGCTTCTGCAGTCGCCCTGCGCGCCGCCAGCGCCCGGATATGCAGGGCGGTCGGGCGCGCCGTCACCGCACCGGGGTCAGGCTGGTAGATATAGGGTGCGCCGCCGGTATTGCGGTTGCGGGCCGGGCCTTCGGGGCGTTCGATATCCACTGCGTCAAAGCCCATCCGCAACAGATCATCGACCTGATCGGGCAGCACGGGGCCGACCGCGCGCAACTCGCCCTCAAACCCGGAGCGTCGCAGCAGCGCGGCGAGAGAAAATCCGCGCCCATCCTTGAAGGTCGGAAAACGGATCACGACCCGCTCCGCGCCTTCAATGGCGGCTCGCGCGTCGGCAGGGGCGGCGTCGCCCGACAATTCCACGGACTGGGTCTGCTGGACCCGAGCGAGAGCATCACGCGCCATAGACGGCCTCCTTGAAGGGTTCAGTTCCCAGCCGATTGAGGGTCTGGATGAAGGTTTCCTGGGCGTGAGCGTGCTCGGCATAGACACGTACGCAGGCGATGACGGCGGTCACGGCGTCATCCGCCGACAGGCCGGGCCCGAGGATCTTGCCGATGGCGGCGGCGCCGTCCCCCACACCCCCTAGAGTGAGCTGGTAAACCTCCTCCCCCGCCTTATCGACGCCGAGAAGTCCGATATTGGCCACATGGTGGTGGCCGCAGGCATTGATGCAGCCTGAAATCTTGATGGTCAGATCGCCGGTCGCGTCATCAAGACCGGCCTCATGAAGGCCGGTCGAAATCGCTTGCGCGATGGGGATGGAGCGGGCGTTGGCGAGATTGCAATAATCCAGCCCGGGGCAGGCGACGATGTCGCTGGCGCGGCCCGCATTGGGCGTGGCGAGCCCCGCCTCATCCAGCAGTGCGAAGAGTTTGCCCAGCGCCGCCTTGTCCACATGGGGCAGAACCAGATTCTGCTCTTTGCTGACCCTTATTTCGCTCAGCGCGAACCGGTCGGCGATATCGGCGATGAGATCCATCTGATCCGCGCTGGCGTCGCCCGGTGTGGCGCCCGGCGCCTTGAGCGGGATGACCACGACGGCGCGGTTTTTCACCTTGTGCGGCTTCACATTCACCGCGCGCCAGCGGGCGAAGGCCGAGCCGGTCGGGATGTCGGTCAGCGGCTGGCCTTCAGCGGGCAGGGCGAAATAGCTGCTGACCCGCTCGATCTCTTCCACCGGCAAGGTCAGGGCGCGACCCCGGCTGGCCTCATATTCGGCCTCGACGGCGTCGCGAAATGCGTCAGGTCCCATGGCGTCGACCAGGATCTTGATGCGCGCCTTGTACATATTGTCCCGGCGGCCTTCGAGATTGTAGACGCGCAGGATCGAGGTCAGATAGGCCAGAAGCTCGCGCTGAGGCAGGAACTCCCGGATGATTTTGGCCACAATCGGCGTGCGGCCCTGACCGCCGCCCACATGCACTTCGAACCCGGTTTCTCCGGCGTCATTCTGCACCAGGCGCAGGCCGATATCATGTACGCCAATGGCGGCGCGATCTTCTGGAGACCCGGTGACTGCGATTTTGAATTTACGCGGCAGCCAGGTGAATTCAGGGTGCGTCGTGGACCATTGCCGGATCAGCTCGCACCAGGGACGCGGATCGGCGATCTCGTCCGCCGCGGCGCCCGCAAACGGGTCGGTGGTCGTGTTGCGGATGGTGTTGCCCGAAGTCTGGATGGCGTGCATTTGCACGCCCGCCAGATGGTCGAGCACGTCCGGAATATCCACCAGCGCAGGCCAGTTATACTGGATGTTCTGGCGTGTGGTGAAATGGCCATAGCCCCGGTCATAGGTGCGCGCGACATAGGCGAGCGAGCGCATTTGTTCTGATGACAGAACGCCATAAGGGATGGCGACCCGCAGCATATAGGCGTGCAGCTGAAGATAGACTCCATTCATCAGGCGCAGCGGCTTAAACTCGTCCTCGCTCAGCGCGCCGGAGAGGCGCGCATGAACCTGCTCGCGAAACTCCGCGGTGCGAGCGTCCAGGACGGCGCGGTCAATGTCGTCATACTTATACATGCGCGCCACCCGTGTTCGAGGCCAGCTTGGTGGAGCCCGCGCTGGGGCCGGACAGACGAATGGTCTCGCGCACATGCTTGCGACCTGCCGGTGCAAAGCCGTCCGCCTCAGCATCAATGTCGATGGCGTAGGGGCCGACCACCAGCAGGACATCGCGCAGGCCGATGTTCAAGGCGGCCTCGACCTCATCGGCATTGAGACGGATGGCCTCATCGGCGTGTTCGGTCCAGCTATGGTCCGTCGCCAGATAGACCACACGGCCATCGGTAAGGCGGTTTGCTGTGATGGTTTTCATGCGGCGTGCTCCAGCGCTTTCTGGCTCAGGCTTGCGAGATGCTCGGGCGCATAGGCGACCACATCCCCGATCACGAGGACGGCTGGGCCGCTAAGCTTTTCAGACGAGAGGGTGTGCGCCAGCGCGCCGAGCGTGGTGAAAACCCGCCGCTCGGTGCTCAAACTGGCGTTCTCGATGATCCCCACGGGCGTGGCGGGCGAACGTCCAGCCTCAACCAGACGACGCGACAAGGTCGCAGCCACCGCGACGCCCATATAGACCACAAGGGTGTGGGTGGTTGCAGCGAGGGCGGAATAATCGAGGTCTGGGCCGCCGAGTTTCGGGCGTCCGGTCACAAAGGTCACGGCCTGAGCGGCGTCACGATGGGTGAGCGGGATCTGCGCCTGGGCGCCTGCAGCCAGCGCCGCAGAAATGCCGGGTGTGACATGAACCTCGATGCCAGCCGCGCGAACGGCGTCAACTTCTTCGCCGCCGCGCCCGAAAATGAAGCTGTCGCCGCCCTTCAGGCGCACGACCCGGCGACCGAGCTTGGCCTGCTCGACCAGGATTTCGCATATGCGCTCTTGCGGCACCGGGTGGTCGCCCTGGCGCTTGCCCACATCAATGCGGTGGGCGTCGCGGCGGGCGCGGTCGATGATTTCAGGTGAAACCAGCCGGTCATGCACGATCACATCCGCGTCCCGGATCAGACGCGCAGCTTTCACCGTCAGAAGTTCAGGATCACCTGGTCCCGCGCCCACCAGATGCACCACGCCTTTGGGGGTGGGGGCGTCATCCTTCAGGGCGTCCAGAAGCGCATGACGCACGCCGTCTTCATCGCCCGCATCGGCAAGTTGGGCGGCGGGGCCGCGCAAGGCGCGCTCCCAGTACTTGCGGCGTGCGTCTACGCTCGGGAACGCATCTGAGACGCGCTGGCGCAGCCCTTTCGCGGTTTGCGCCAGCAGACCCACGCCCGGCGCGATGACGCTTTCCAGCGCGCTGCGCAGATCACGCACCAGCACAGGACCGGCGCCGCCAGAGGACAGCGCGATGGTGATGGCGCCGCGATCAATCAGGGCGGGCGTGTAGAAATCGCAGAGCGGCAGATTGTCGACCACATTGACCAGCGCCCCGGCCTTGCGGGCTTTGGCAGCGAGTTTCACCGCGCGCTTTTCATCCTCGATCCCGATGAACACCAACCGGGCGCCTTTGAAGACGTCGTGCGGCCGCGCGCGGGTGTCGATGCGCGTGTTGGGGTTCAGATCCGAGGGCAGGACCGGGGATACGCCGAGCGTGCACCAGATCAGCTCGCAGGGCGCCGTGCGGAACAGGCGCAGCTTGTTCAATGCGGGTTCGCCGTCGCCCAGCACGACCACACGGGCGCCGGAGAGGGGAATGGCGGGCAGGAACTGGTCCATAGAGAGAGGCCTCTTTTCAATCGGCCCCGACTGTCGCCATCATGCGATCTTTTTACAAATCAGTATTTTTGCGCCATATAGAAAGAAATTCTTTTGATGGTGGCATATGGCTGGTCTCGCCCCTCTCAACGCTCTGCGCGCCTTTGAAGCCGCCGCCCGTCAGGGCGGATTTGTCGGCGCTGCGGAGGAGCTCAACGTCACGCCCGCCGCCGTGGGCCAACAGGTGCGCCAGTTGGAGGCGTTGATTGGCGCGCCCCTGTTTGAGCGCGAAGGCCGCAGGCTCGTGCTGACCGAACGCGGTGCGGCGGCGCTGGAGCCCTTGCGGCGCGGATTTGAATTGATGGGGGAGGCCAGCGCGGCCTTGCGGGCCGTTCAGGCGACGCCGACCCTCACGCTGGCGGCGGATCACGATATCATGATCGCCTGGCTCAGCCGGGATTTGCCCGGCGTCGACGCTGCAATTCGTCTGGTTGGGCCTGACGAAGACGCGGAGTTGACGTTGACACGCTCGACCGTGGCCTCGGCGCCTGCCGGGGCGGAGCGTTTGATGGATGAAGTTCTAACCCCTCTGGCGCGGCCCGGCCTTGTATCTGCAGATGCTGGGCTGGACGTGCTTGAGACCCTGCCGCTGATCGAGGATAGCCACAGCGGGCTGGGCTGGGCGCAATGGTTGAGTGCTCGAGGCGGCTATGGGCTGCAAGCGGAAGCGCGCTTGAAAGTCAGCGACTCCCAAGCTGCTCTGGCTTTGGCGGAACAGGGGGCGGGGATTGTGCTGGGGCGTAAGCCTCTGGCTTATGACGCCATCCGCGCCGGACGGCTGGCCCCGGTTTTCGCCAATGGCGATCAGCCCAGCGATCAGGCGTATTTTCTTCACTTTGCCGCCGGACGATCCCCATCCGCCGCCGCAACACGCATCGCTCAGCACCTCAAGGCCTGCGCGGCGGCGCGTCAGGACCTTGCGGGAGAGCTGTGATCAGTTTGTGAGAGCGCAGAGGGGATGAACGGGCCCCATCTCCGGCTCGATATCGGACGCCGGATGATGCGCGGGCCATAGCCAATGGGCCAGAGCTTCCAGGCTGTCGACAATGCGCGGACTAGAGCGGCTGAACAAGCGGTTGCCGTCGAACACGGTGAGCTGACAGCCCTGAGCCTCCAGATGGCGCAACGCGGAGACGGTCTCGCTATCGGATGCAATGTCTTCGATCGTACGCGGTACAGGAAAGCCGCAAGGCGCAATGACCAGTCGCTCAGGATTCAGGGCGAGAATCTCTGTCCAGCTTGTCGTTCGGCTGGGGCGGTCGGCAGTGTTGCCCGCATCCTGTCCCCCCGCCAACGTGATCAGTTCGTGCATCCAGTGCCCGCCAATAAAAGGCGGGCTGGTCCAGTCCAGAAGCACAGTGCGTGGCTGCGGGCCGGGCAGAGAATCTGTACGAACGGCGACAGCGTCAATCCGGGCCTGAAGACTGGCGCGGAGCGCCGCAGCGCGATCACTGACCCCGGCGGCGTCACCAATCAGTGTAATTGTTTCAAGGATGTCGCCCAGCGAATAGGGCTCGAGATTGACGAGCGTGGGCAGCGGAGTGAGCTGGCTCAGAACCTGACTGACCTCGGCGCCGGAGACCGCGCAGACATCACATAAGGCCTGACTGATGACCAGATCCGGCTTGAGCGCAGCCAGCGCCTTCGCATCCAGCGCATAGATCGCATCCTGTCCCTGCAGTTTCTCGCGCACGGCTTTGTCGATGTCACGCGCGGTCTGCGCTTCGAACAGCGCGCTGGTCAGGGACGGCAAGTTATGAACTTGAGGCGGCCAGTCACAGCAATGGGAAACCGCGACCAGATTGTCGGTCAGCCCCAGGGCGGCGACGATCTCGGTCGAGCTTGCGAGCAGGGAGGCGATGCGCATTCGGCAGACTCTAACGGTCAGGTGTCGGGCGTGCGACGAAGGGCGCGATGCCGGTCATCAGATGATAAATCATGCTGGCGGGCACATGAGAGACCGCGGGTTCGAAGTCCTGATCCAGCCGGTCCACCCATCCATGGGCGGGTCCTGGGTTGAGGAAGCGGCTATGAATCTCGTCGATCATCGCTTTCACCGGCGCCTGAGGTGACCCCAAAGTGATATAGGTGCGGAGCCGTTCAAGCTGCGGCCACAGCCGATAGCCGACATCGCCATTGCCCAGCATGTTCAGCGCCATGCCGTCGCGGATGCCGTTGCTCTCTGTGAAGGTGTGTATCCGGCGCAGCCAGCTGCCGCAATCGCGGCCCACAAGGCGGTCGGTCTCGCTCAGCAGATAGATCCATTCATAGCAATGTCCGGGTTCGATCCGGTCGTCGCGGATGCGCGTCCAGTCCGGCCCGAAACGTTCGAGCACCGCGCCGGTCTCAGGCGCGAACATGAAGCGTTCAAACAGCGTGGCGATGGTCTGGATGCGATCAGCAGAAGCGGAGTCGCCCATGACTTCGTAATAGCGCAGGCTGGCTTCCAGAAGATGCATGTGCGGATTGGACAATTTGCCGCCGCCGCCGGTTTCGTGGTCCACCCAGCCGCCATAAATGTCGTCGGCAAAGAGCTCATCGATCAGGGTGAAGGCTTCTTCCGCCAGCGCTTGCCCGCGCGGATCGCCCAAAGCGGCGAGTTCCGCGCCCGCCAGCGCTACAAAGGCATGGTCGTAAAAGTCGCGGCGGGGGTCATTGATCTGGCCCGCGCCGTCAAAGCCATGCGCCCAACCGCCCTGAGGCGCGCGCGCCGGGCCGTTCAGAAACGCGATGGCGGCTTCGATGATGGCGTCCGCGGCGCCCTCCGGGTTCCAGCCCAACTGCTTGGCCCGTGCGAAACTGAACAATTGCCGGGGCGCGACGCGCCCGCGCCGGGGCAAGGCGCTTGCGGCCTCGCCAGCCATGTCGAGGCCTTCAACAAAGCCGCCGGTTGCAGGATCGATCGCCCGCGCGGCCCAGCCCGGCATCACGGTGTTCCAAAGCCAATCGCCCAGGCGCTGGCGCTGGTCAGCGCGCAAAAGGGTTTGCCCCAGAGTCTGGATGGCGGACACGGCCGGCTTGATCCCGGCGGCGCCGTCCAGGCTCGACACCAGCACAGCGTCTCGCGTGGCGATGACCGCAATCGCGTCGAGCCCATGCACAGCCACTTTGGGTCCTGAGGATTGGATGAACACACGCTCGGCGCCCGGCGCGACCACCGCGCCGCGCAGAACGACCGGATCATGGGTCGCCTCGGCGTGCAGGGCGTGCACGGCGCGAAAATCACCCACATCGCTCCATCCCATGGAGGCGGGTAGCACGGAGATATTGTCCGCGGCTTCCATCACCGCATAGTCGATGGATTCAGAGCGGCATTTTGAAAACGCCGTGCGATCCAGCTGGCCGTCTTCGGTCAGGGCGGCCTCTACACTCTCCAGAATGTCGGGCGCATGGGCGGCCAACGCTTCGCGCATCACTTGAGCTGTGAACATGAAGATGCCCGCATTCCAGTAAAACCGTCCGGTTTCGATATAGGTGCGCGCAGTTTCCACATCGGGCTTCTCGACGAAGCGCGCCACGGGTTTGGCGGCGCTGTCGGCGGGCAGGGCTTCGATATAGCCATAGCCGGTGGCGGGGAAGTCAGGCTTGATCCCGAAGGTGACGATCTGCCCCTCGCAAGCGGCGGGCTGAGCGTTGCGGATGGTGCGGTGAAACGCGGCCACATCCTTGATGTGGTGGTCCGCAGGCAGGATCAGCAGGATTTCATCAGGGTCGGCCAGCAAGGCCGCTGCGGCGATCGCGGGCGCGGAGTTGCGGCCCATGGGTTCAAGCACCAGGCGAACGCCGGGCAGTTCGTGTTGCAGCGTATCACGATGGCGACTGGAGCCGATCGCCAGGGCCGGTCCGAACAGGCCGTCATCACTGACACGCGCCAGGGTCTCCGCCACCATGGATTTTGGGCCGGTCAGAGGCAGAAACTGCTTGGGGGTTCGCGGCGTGGACAGGGGCCAAAGGCGGGTGCCGCCACCGCCGCACAAGATGACGGGCGTGACTTTGGTCATGTTCGCTCTCCCCCGGATGGTCAATTCCGCGCCTGTACGCGATCCAGCTATCGCAGGTGCTTTCACGGCATGCAATCAATTGTGTGCAGAGCTGTCTCAGCGAGCGCTTTCTGATCCTGTCCGGCGCCGTTGAGCGCGTGTCAGGCTGGACCCGCCTGGGGCGTCTCATCACTGAGCGCCGCCCAGGCGTCATGCTGGGAGAGGAAAACCTCACCGCTCAGGGCTTTGAGAAAATGCGTATCCTTCAGCTTGTCCATCACAGGCCCCTTCACCTCTGACAAGTGCAGGCGGACGCCCATTTCCGACAGTTGTGCGTTGAGCGTCTCCAGCGTTTCAAGGGCGGAATAGTCCACCTCGTTCACCGCAGAGCACATCAGCACCACATCCCGGATCGTCCCGGCGTCGCGGCTGAGCCGGTTGAGGATCATGTCTTCCAGGAAATTGGCGTTGGCGAAGTACAGGCTCTCATCAATCCTCAGCGTCAACAGCGAGGGCGCGGTCTCAACGGCGTGACGGTGGATGTTGCGAAAATGCTGGGTGCCCGGCACGCGCCCGACTTCGGCGATATGGGGTTTAAAGGTCTTGGTGATGTGCAGCAGGACCGACAACACCACGCCCGATGCGACGCCCACCTCCACGCCCAGCGACAAGGTCAGCAAAATGGTGGCGAACACTGCAATGAAATCGGAAGTGGAATAGCGCCAGGTCGATTTCAGGATCGAGAAATTCACAAGGCTCAGCACCGCGACGATGATGGTGGCCGCCAGAGTCGCCTTTGGCAGAAAATAGATCAGCGGGGTTAGCGAAATGGCGGCGAGCGCGAGGCCGATAGCGGTGAAGGCCCCCGCGGCGGGGGTTTGCGCGCCGGCGTCGAAATTGACCACCGACCGCGCGAAGCCGCCCGTGACCGGGTACCCGCCGGTGAACGCTGCGCCCAGATTGGCTGCGCCCAGTCCGATCAGTTCCTGGTCCGGGTCGATGCGCTGGCGCTTCTTGGCGGCGAGGGTCTTGGCCACAGAGACCGATTCCACAAACCCGATGATCGAGATCAACACGGCGGGAATGAATAAGGCGCGCATCAGCTCCAGCGACACGTCCGGCGCCGTCAGGGGCGGCAGGCTCCGGGGCACGTCGCCGACTAGCGCGACGCCGCGGGCGTCCAGATCAAACCCCCAGGCGAGCCCTGTAGTGGCGGCCACCGCCATCACAGGCCCGGCCTTGGTGATGAAATCGGCCAGTCGCATATTCACGCCGAGCCGGGTCAGAAGAGGCTTCAAGCCCGACCGCACCCCGAACAGGAGTGCGATCACGCCAAGTCCAATGGCGGTCGTCAGCACATGGATATCGCCGGCATGGCCGACGAGCGAGAGGATCATCTCGATGAGCGTATGGCCGTCAGCTGGCACGCCCAGCACATGTTTCAGCTGGCTTGCGGCGATCAGAACGCCGGAAGCGGTGATGAAGCCGGCGATGACGGGATGGCTGAGAAAGTTCGCCAGGAACCCCAGTCTTAAAAGGCCGAGCACCACCAGAAAACCGCCCGACAGAAAGGCGAGCGTCAACGCTGCAGCCGCATAACTCGCGGTTCCGGCTTCGGCCACTTGGCCGATGGTGGAGGCGGTCAGCAATGACACCACGGCGACCGGCCCCACCGCCAGCACCCGGCTGGTTCCGAACAGGGCGTACAGAAGGATGGGCGCGATTGAGGCGTAAATCCCCGCCTCGGGCGGCAGGCCCGCCAGCAGCGCATACGCCAGTGATTGCGGGATCAGCATCAAGGTGACGATCACCGCTGCTGTCAGATCATGCCCCAGCGCCGCTGTGTCATAGCTGCGTCCCCATTCGAAGATCGGGAAATAGCGTTTGAAGTCGGCCATGGGGCTGGGTCGCCTTTCAACGGTGTTCGCAGGGGGCAACACAGCGTCCGCCTGACATCGCCGCTTTGCGATGCAGTATCGGTCCGTCTGAAGACTATGTCAGCCTGTAATCCCCTGAAACATCAAAGCCGACCTGCGGCTTCATGTCGCCGAAGCGACAGCCGCTTGAAGGGCTTTCAGCCTGCATTTCGTCAGGCGCATAGGGTTAATCCAGCGACACGCCCCACCGGGGCGCATGAAACGCCCAGGCGTGTTCAATGATGGTTCTGGCGTCAGACTGGGTCGGCGCAAAGTCGAGACACGCCCGCGCCGTTTGCGATAAGTGCGCGTATCCAAGCCCATGGAAAATAGGTACTTTGCGCCCAGTGTTGATACTGTAGCGTACGGCCAAGCCATTCAGCATGTGATGAGTCAAACTAAAGACGCGCAGAACATGGAGAAGGTACAAGCCGAGCTTTAGAGGCGATACTCAGCTGAACGCATGCTCTCACAATAGTAAGCGCTTCAGAAGGAACTACCACTTCACGCCAGCCAGTCATAAAGGCCGTTGTTAAGGGCGTCGAAATGAGACTGAGGAATGAGTGCGAAGGCCGTGACTGCACCGCCCCAGCCCTCTACCGGGCCGCCCGCTGAGTCAGCGGCTCCGCGCGCGCCAAGCACCATCTGTCCGCCGTTTGTGATCAGGCCGCCAGGCCCGGCGTGGGCGTTATCCTGACGGACTTGACCGTTGCGGATCAATTGGGCGCGGTTGGCGCCCAGGCTCAGGATGAAGCGCGTGTCTACGGTCACGGCGCCGTCGCCCCAAGCGTTGATGCCGGGCGCGGCGTACCAGCGCCAGGTCAGGTCAGGTCCAATGGAGAGCGCCGTGCCGGGCGCGCCATTCCACCAGGAGACGGGATTGTCCCAGGCGCCGCCGGGCGCACCGCGCAGCCGCAGCGCCAGGGTGGCGGGCGCGCCGTCGGGCAACGGGCTGGGCGCGAACAGATGCTGGTCCGGGGTGAAGCTGAGCTGACCCGCGCTCCAAACGGGTTGATGGGCCGGGTTATCCTGACGCAGGACATGACCCAGCCCGCCGCCGTCTCGCCAGTGCGAGACCCGGCCCTGCGCATCCATTGTCATCGTGTCGGGCAGTCGGGCGTCAAACCAGATCGCGCCGGGGTGAAGAAGGTCGGGCGTCCAGGCGGGCGCCGACGCGCCGGAAAACACGGTTGCGCCGATCATGCCAGCACGACCGCGCCGGACGCCGTGGAGCCGCTGGCGCGCACCCGCGTCAGCGCCAGCGGATAGATGACGCCCGGGCGAAGGGCGGGCAGGACGAGCGTATCGCCATCAGCCGTGATGACGGCGAGGTCGCCCGCCGCGGCGACCATCAGCGCGCGGCTCTCAAAGGGCAGGTCGACAGCGTCGTCGGGGGTGATTGACGCGGCGCGGGTCAGCGGGCCCATGGCGCTGCGCGCGCGATGGGCGAAGAGGGTGTCGGTCATGAGGATCTCCAGGTTTCAGCCATGCCCGCTTGGGGCGCCAGACGGATCAAGACTAGCTGCGCGCGAGACCCCTGGGGATGCGTTGCAAACCGATGAAGGTGAAGGCCTTGGCGTCAAACGCGAACGCCCAGGCGCCATCAGGGACAAGTCATCTGGACTGCCCGGTCCCGGTCGTGACGCGCTGAAGGCTCAAGGCCGATCGCATGCTGCTCATGGTGAAACCGATGAACCACGCCGATGACGGGTGCAAAGTCCGCGTGAAGCCTCAGCGAGGATTGGCGGGGCAGACGCGGAGGAGAAGGAGAAAATATGTTGGGCGTCAGATTAGCTTGGATTTTATTATAAAAAAATCAGGGGCTTAAATCTCCGCCACGTCCAGCGTCTTTGGACTGAGTATTCTAAATGCTTGGACAATCCGCCCAGCTGTCAATGAAAGTTGGACAATTTCTATCAAAAAAAGGACCGCGCGAGCGCGGTCACAAGATTGAGAAAGGTTTTAGAGGATTTCGTGAAGCTCGAGCGCGCGGCGTGCGACCAGATCCAATAATGCAAGCGCTTCTTTGCTATCTTTATCGCCGGGAAGTGGTGCCGCCTCCTGCAGCTCGAAGCCGTCGCCTGATCGGCTTTCAACTTCTGCACCGGGCCAAATGTTTTCCGGTTCAATCTGCTGATCGCGGATCTCTCTTAGTCGGCGGTCCTCTTTCCCCTGCCTGAAGCGTGCCCGCAGTTTGACGGTCTCTTCGCGAGCAATAGCGCGAATATCGAACGACCATTTTCGCGATGTTGCTTCGACCACCAAAGTCGGTTCGCAGGTCAATCGGACGGTAGCAGGAATGTGTCTCGTCACGAGGTGCGACTGAAGCGCGTCACGTAAGGAAGTCAGGCGCTCGTCATGAGCATGGCCATCCACCTGAACACCGACCTTTTCATGCACTTCGACTTTACTCACATAGCAGACGGTTCCAGGCCCATAGCTGTTAATCGCCGAAACACCACGCTCGCGAAGACGCTTCATAGCTGCCCGTGGAGTGCAACCCAGAACCGGGGCACACATCGAGGCTCGAACATAATTCGCCTCGAACCGATCTAATGATTCTTGGTCAATCCGCGGTAAATCGTTCCCATCAATACGCTCGCGGAGAAAGCCTAAAGCAATTAGCTCAGCTAACCCTTCGCTAGACACACCTAGACGTGACTTCACCTGGGCGCGGGTCAACGCGTCACGCACCTGAGCGCCCGGGCGAAGGCGAGTATTTCGAAAGTAAGCGACCTTTAAGCCGTCAAAAAATTGTTTATCTGCATCGTATTCGAGCACACCGATCTTCTGATTTCTGATGAGCATCGAGTAAGCCTCAGAGCGCTGGATCGAAGCTTGATTAGCAAAATCGGCCAGGCTGATCCCATAAGGCTCAAGGTTGGTTTTACGGACATCCAGAGCTTTTTCTACGAAAGCTGTCAGCGCTTCAAAGGTGAAGTATCGGCACTCGCCGCGCCGCAACTCCATTTGTAGTGTGCGGCGATTTACGAGATCTTCCACCTCTTCTGTCGAGCACCCCAACCGCGACCCGACATCTTGGGTCGAGAGTAAACCTTCGAGGTGGATTCTGACCTGTACAAGGTCTTGGTCGCTCAGTCTGTGGGCGCGCGTGTTCGGACACCTATCTGAGGACACACCAGCCGCTGCCATAGCTTTCTTCAGGTACTTGGTCTCAAGCTGTAGTTGAGCCGCGGCGGATGACAGCGTCCAAAAGCCATCTGCACCGTCATATCGAGCGAGTTTTCCAGACGGCGTCGCTAAGCCATTTGCAATTCTCGCTTCCCCGAAGGCATCTGAAAGCAATGCCCTCAACTGCGGTGACTTCACGGTTGCAAGTAGTTGAGGCAGATAATGGCATCGAGCGTCATAGCGCTCCTTATCGCTATCGGGCTGAAGCCAATCAGCGCCCCTTAAAGTAGAGATGATCGTTGCAGGGCCTTTTGTTAGAATATCATAACCGGTCTGAGCTGTGCGCCTTATTTCAGTAGGGTTTGCCGGCTTCGGCTCCGTTGCACTGAGCATCCGAGACAAGACTGAAGCTGCCTGCAGTAAGTCTTCAAGCGGCTCGAACTCTTGAGAACCTTCATCTCCATCCGGAACACCGCGTATACGGTCGACGATCGTCCGGTCGAGTAGGCTGGCTGGATGATCTATTGCGTGCTCCAGTCCAATCCTGACCCCGGCGCGGGTCATTCCAATGACGGGTTCGGACCATGCCAAGGGGTCATCCGGCAAGCTGTCGATCAACAGAGTGTTGTGATCCGGGCAGGCCTGTACCGCCACAATGTCCCACCAGCTGCGGACGTGCCGGCTTTCCGCGAGGCAGGCCGGGCAGACCCGTCGAGCTCCCTTCAGGATTTGACGGCTGGCAAGGCGCTCGCCAGCGATTTCATAACCGCCGTCGATCTTCTTGGGCGTGAAGTGGGCCAGCTCACTGAGTCCTTGGATTGGCAGCCCCTGAGCGAAACCAAGTTGCTCATCATAATCCCAGTCGATCCCGCCTAGCCCCAGCGACTGGAGGAACGTGACCGTGCTGAACGCGTAGTTTGCTTCTGCAAGGCGGCTTATCCAGCCATAGATTGGCTCTTCGCTGAGCGAGGCTTCAGGCCAGCGTCTAACTGGCAGTTCATTCAGCGGGTTGATGTTATGAATGGTCATGCTTTCCCTCTCACGCTTAGCTGATTTCATGCCGGAACGGATTGAAAGTCTGACCAGGGCGCTTGCGCTCGTCGTACACCTCGGCGAAGTGGCGCCGCTCGATCCGCGGAGAGTCCTCGTTGAGTGCACTTTCACCGGCCGCCAGTATGAGGTTCTTCAGCAGGCCAATACTGCCCAGAGACGCATTGAACAGTCGGGACGAGTAATCCAATTCAACTAAGCCTGAGCTTTCAAAGGGCAGCTCTTCATCAAACTTCTGGCATAAGACTCTGAAGTTTTTGCGATCATCTGGGTCGTTCCAGTCATAGGGTTGAACGGACTTGTAGGGTAATCCACCGCGCCCGATGAGTTGGCTGTCTTCAGCGATGATCGAATATGTTTCCGGTAAACCGATGCACACAATATTGAACCTACGTAGATTCAAGAGTTTGCGCAGGAACGAGCGCGCAAAGGACAGGAGGCGCTTGTTCTTCTCCGGAAACATTTCTTGGGCTTCGTCGATGATGACGAACTCGACTTCCGCCCTTACGACCTCACGCAAGATCATCTGCATCAGGTTTGCGTTAGTTGTCCGGGGCGACACAGTAATCCCAAGGGCGTCCGTGAAGCTCTCGAGCACTGCCCGAACGCCGCCCTCCACTGGGCAGTCCACGACGACGATCGGGACCTTCACTCCATTATTCGAGATGTATTCAGCGTAATCGGAAACGAACTGCTGCACCCCGTAGGTCTTCCCGGTCCGGCTCGGCCCAATGACAGCGGAAATGTTCCCGCGACCGTGCAGCCCGCCTTCAACTGGCTTGTACGCACGATTGATGAAGCGCATCACCTCACGGTTTCGGGCATGATTCACGAATATGCTGTGCAGCTGCGCATGCTTTTCTGCGCGCTCACTGAAGAGGCCGTCATGCATCGTCTCGTCTCCCGCTCTCTGTACGCGCTGCTTCGCGAAGAATTTCGCTGAGGTCGTCGACATCTTCCTCCGGCCGGTCCGGCTGCTCGTCTTGAAGGAGCGTCGCATCCCTCCACAGCTCGGATTGATCATTCGGCCAGATCTTGTCGCCACCGGTTGAAGCAGACGCGCGCACGAAGGTAGGCTCTTCAACGATGGGAGAGAGCGGAATCGGTTCTGAAGCCACCGGGATATTCCGGATCGTCTCACGCATCTGAATCTCACGGTGCTGTTTGCCGTAAAGGAAGCGCTTGAGCTGCCGATCGATTTTCTTGCGTTTGGTGGTGTCGACAGCGCCTCTCGCGATCTCGGTCAGCTCCTGCCTCGCTCGCCATAACGCGTCTGGCTGCGCCCTCTGGCTTTCCCGAACGCGCGCGTGCTCCAGACACGCACGATGTTGGAAAACCGTGAGCTCTTTTGTGTAGTCTTGCCATCTTTGGCAGACTGGAACCTCAATCACTTCATTTTGATGGTGGTTGCTCAGATAGACCTTTGAAAGGTCATATGGGTCACGTCTGACAGTGTACTTGGCCGAAGCCTTACCGCGAGAAATCGAGCGGTGGTCCGGGTGAGCCAGAATGCGATCAAGCTCTGGTGACCAATAAGTGATGTGGTCCCATTCGACACCGTACTTCTGAACGGTGCGTTCAGTGACTTGGCCAGCCAATGCAAGGAATAGCTCACGGTGTGGCAGCGCTGGAAAATCCAGCATATCGACCTTATCGCGCCAAGCATCGATCGGAGCCTTTCCGACGCCGGGCGTGTCACCGAGGGTCCTGTTCAGCGAACGATTAAAGACGGTGACAATCCATTTGATCGTCAGGTCTGTGAACTCTTTCAGTGTCAGAACGGGTGGATCCAGATCTTCAAAATCGCGGCGCACTACAGCGTTAGACATCGTCGTTCCGGCGAACTGATGTACGAAGCGTGCGTAGTCCGCGAATACCCGCTCATTCCCGCCTTTCGTCCACGGCTCTCGTGGCTGTAGTCGGTGAATTTCGAAACCGAGCTCAGTGGCCGCTGCAACGAGCTGCCCATTGGCGAACTCACGACCATTGTCGATAAAAAGACGGTCAATCCGCCCCATACAGGGCCAGTCTTCGTCAGACAGCCCCTCGATGTGGCTGATGGACTTGCGGTAGATCGTGTGCTTAAGGCCTTCCATGACGGAGGCGTAGCTCGGCTCGTCGAAAGTCACCGCAACACCGATAATCATCGCCGTTGCACGATCTCTAAACATAATAACATTGGGGCGACCAAGGTGGGTGCCGTTATCGGCTATGAGGACGATATCCGCTGGCGTGAAGTCGACCTCCACCTCTTCGTAGGGTCGTTGCGGTCGCGCCCTGGTTTGGTAGGTGCGATGACGCTTCTTTGCGTAATGGCGGCCAACTCTAGCTGTGTCTCTGACGAATGGGGAAACCTGCCGTAAGGCCCGACGAAAAGTAGAGATGCTTGGGCAAACCAGGCGGCCTTTAGAGTCGAGATGCTGAGGCTCGAGCGAGCTGCAGAACGTGCGTCCGTGTCGAGAGCAATTGAAATCATCGATAAACTTCTGGACCTCGCAGAAGGCATCTTCTGCGGTCCCGCCTTGGAGGAACCGGTTTACGCCGACTTCTACGGCCTCCTGTTGCGGTGCAAGCAGGCGAGACTCCCGGCTCCCTTTCAGGTCATGTCTTGGTGCATACGCCGCCAGCCCCAGCTCGTTGAAATAAGCTCTGTGACGCTCCACCCAGTTCAGGACCGAACCAGGTGAGGGGGGATTGTCATCCGCCAGCCGCGCCGCTGTGGACTGAATGGTTTTCTTCAGCCAAGGCTTGGACCTTCGAAAGCCCTCTGGATGGTTCAGCGCGGCCTGAACGTAGGCATGCTTACGCGCTGCCACATCCTTTGCAGCTGGATCTGTTATCGTATCGCTGATGGGCGAGAGCGGAGCCGTTCTTGAGCGCCTCGATCTAAACTTTAACGCCCCGTCACCGTATATTCGCAGCAGTTCGGTATTCTCGAGTACCTTCAGCTCATTATCCTCGGCGCGGACTAAGAGCCATTTTGTCCCCTGCTTGGATTGGACAAAAAACTCCTCTTGGTCGAGCCAGACTTGCTGGCCAGACGAAAGCCGCAATGCTGGATAGGCTCCAGGCTCAAGAGCGTGGGTCTCTATAGTCTCAGTCATCGCGTACCCCTGCCAAGCGCACCAGGGAGTTGCGATCAATCCTACAGTCCTGACTGATCTCAACCTCATTGCCCAACGCCAGACGCATGATCGCTGAGAAGCAGCGTGCTTCGTCTACACAGACAGATTCGCAGACGGCGCTGCAAATAGCCCCGATTGAGGTTTGGTCAGAAGCTCTGGCGATCTCAGCCCTGACGGCAAATTCAACGGTTTTGTCCTGCGGCGCGAAGCGGTGCCGGTAGAGCGTACGAGCGTTGGACAGCCGCGGTTCGGCGAGCAGCTCAGCTTCTGACCAGATTACAAGCTCCGCCCTCCATTGCGTTTGACAGGCTTCACGGATGAAGGGTTCTCGATGCCGCCACCTGTCCTGCTCACAAAACCACCTAGCTTTTGCGTCGATAACTAGCAGCTCATCTGCTTGAGTGAGCGCGACAAAGTCTGGCGTATATTGATGCGGGGTTAGTCCGCCATTCTTATCGGGCATCCAATAGGACAGCGCCTCCGGCTGGCAGACATATTCCCGAATTCGATAATCGACCGAGAGGTGGAGGTGCGCCACCGCCTCCAAGCGGCTTTCAAAGGCTGCGTGTCGGTTTCGGCATTTCGAGCTTTTCGGGAAGATGCCATCGCGCGCAACCCAAACCTTTCCGGGCTTCCAATCGCGAGTGGGCTTGGTGCCGACCTCGAAACCTAGAGCGGCTAGCGTGCCTTTGCGCGCTTCAGTCCAGGCGTGGTTCGTGCCGTCGTATGTCTTAGGATCAGTCATGCCGCATACTGTGCAGCAATTTTTGAAAATCGTCAACGTCAATTTCTAAAAATTGACGAGCCGCTCGCGCTGTGCCAAGTTAACTATAGTTTGGAGGGTGCAATGAAATTGAATTATGTAATTGTAGATATTGAAGAAATAGAGTTCGGCCCTAAATCGATTTCGGAAATGTCGACCCTAGCGATGGACGGGCAACGTAACTGGCGCCAGCGCGGTCACCTTTCACCACCGGACGGGCCGCGCGGCAAAATGAAGGTCCGCTCAATCGCGGCGCTGGCCGTTCGAGCTTGGGCTTCGTTTTTAGGATACCCTCCAAGCGAAAGCAGCAAGATCGGAGCCGACGCGGCTTCGAGTGTGATCTATTGGGCGTTGTTGTCGGAAGTCGCTGGTGTTGACCCGCTCTTGGTGGTCGGGCCGCGTTCGGCTGTAGGCGCGTTCCATCAGAAATTTGATGATGACCACGAAACAGCGCTGAGCATTGCCCAGTTTGAGGGCAAAAAACCATTTACGTTTGTTTTTTGGAGCGATCGCGATTGCCCGAACCTTCGTCATGGTTCCACCGAGGTTGCAGATGAGGATGGCCCCATAGTCACGCGTAGCATCAATCTGGTCGCTTTAGGACGAAATATCGTGGAAGCGGCTCATGGCCCATTATTCAAGATAAGTGTCGGAAATCCTTAGGGGTAGTCTGCTTTGGCGGTCGAAATGAAGTGAGACACAAGTTGTGTTAATCCTGTGTCAGGCCACAGAAAGTTCGCGGGTTGCAGCGATCTGCGGCAAGGAAGGGGGTTACGCTTACCCGTGCCCTGGATACGTGGTCAGCTGTCGTGAATTCGGGCTTCAGCTTCGCTGGGATGAAAGATTGGATTTCTTCGACCCAAACCTCCTGCTTCCTGAGTGGCGCACCATGATTTAGGCGTCACCGCATGAGGAGACTGGCATAATTCTATAGTCAATGAGTAAGATTTAGTCGGCTGGCTCGCTTGGGCTGAAGGGCATGTATCCTTCCGCCCTTGCGCCTTCACGCCAGCTCGGGGCGGCCTCCAGTGAGGCGGCAAGGCGCCAGCGATGTTTGCGCTTGGTGCCGATGTTCCGGACGCTCGGTCGATTGGAGGCGCTTAGCGCATTCATGGACGCCTCGAGCATCCGTTTGTTTGGGGTCGCCGGAACCACGTGCAAAGATCGGCTTTCCAGATGCTCCAGGAAGAACCGGGCGACGTAAGCCAGATCATCCTCTGACAGCTCCACCTTGCGATCCTGAAGAGCCTTGCGCAGGGCTTTTACAATCATCCGCCAGTGCGAAATATCGACTTGGTCAGCCATTGGAAAATGGTCTCGCTGTTTTTGTTTTGTCGGCCCGGTGCAGGGGCAATGAGCTAAAGCGCCATGAGGCGAAGACCGGGTTTGAGTGCCCGTCCTTTCATGCAGCAGCTCATCTTTGAAGTGTCTTTCCTGGTGAGGCGGCAACGATGATAAGTGTGATGAGAGGTGGCACAGGAGTCAAATCAATTTATTGAATTAATTGACTTTTCGTTCTGTCAACATGGCGTTGACGGAACGAAAGCCTTCTGGAAATGAGCTCGTGAGCCACCATGGAGCGCGCATTTGGCTGCCGCATGGATAGATGTACGTCCGTTTGCGCGTGATTTGATCAAATGAGGGCGAGAACAGTTTGCTTCTCCGGTCATTTCAGCGCGCAATCTATAAGGACGAGACCAGCCGGCGCATTACAGATCGAACGGTCGGTTCCCTATTTGGTGGCGCTGAGGAGGAACAGGATCACGCGAGCAGAGCGATCTATGTCCTGAGAAGCAAGTCGGCCAATCCAGCCGTCGCAGAGAAGCGTGAGGTGCTCCACAAGAGTGGAAGGGGCTTCGGCTTCCTGTTAGCCGGAAGCTTGGGTTTAACTTGTTGGTGGCGTTGCCTTGATATTAGAGCATAGTGCCTATCGCTTCTAAAGTACAGAAAATGCTTCCAAATTCATATAGATAACTACTTTGCATTATGCCGATAAGATTCTACATTACGTTTTGTCAACACGTGCATGTGTGGTGATATGGAAAAACTAATTGAACTTCAAATTTTATTTGATATAGTTAAATCAAGGTCGCGCGGGGCGCGCCTTTCCCCCAAAAATAACTTATACCCAATGGACGTGTGAATATGATCACAGCTATCACGGCGTGCGACCCGCGCGCATTTGCCGATAATATGCAGCGCATACCCGATCTGAGTTACGTTATGCGGAGCTCAAATCCATGGGTGCCGACTAGTGTCATGAGCGAAGGGATTATGGTGCCAGCAATGCGGTTGGCTGGCGATAGGTATGTTGATTGTTCTTGGTCGCCTTTGTCTGGACTCAATGTTGACCCGAGTGAGCGTAAGGACCTTGATGCAATTCCAACGGTTGTTCCGTTCAGCACTGTGAGGATGAAATGTGAGAGTCCTTCAGGGCCACACGTTTTCGCTGATCTGAAGCCGGAAATCCTGGGGACTGTACATCTTATCGCTGGCTACTTGAGGCCGACAACTGAAGAGGGTCCAAGTCTAGGCTTTTTTCCTCACCTTATTGAGCCCATACCGGGGCGGAGCGCTTGGGTCGACCGTGAACCCTTGATCTTGAGCTTTGGAGCATTGCGTGCCTGGCTGAGCGTTCACAACGAAGTCCTGCCCAAGGCATTCAATTCGGAATTCAAAGAGGTCAGCGTTAGCCTTGCTATGCGGTGAGGTGGTGATGCCAGTTAATCCGAACCGATGTCGAAAATTAGCATGGCACAGTACTTTAGGAGTGCGGCCCACGCCTCGGTGATCACCGAGGCGTGGGCGTCTTTGAAGGGATGGCAGCATTCCAGAAAGGGTCGTAGCTGATGTCGATGCCGTGCACGTGAAGGAACTCCTACACAATGCGCAGCGACAGCGAGAACAGAAGGTACATCATCATCGCCAGGCGGATGATCTCGGATGATGTCCTGGAATGTTGGAAGGGTTTGGTTGTGCGAGCAGGATTGCCGAAGCTAACGGGCTGTTGCCTCTAACAGCCCCCTCATGAGGATTGAAATGAGGGGCAATGAGCGGGCTTTATGAGGGGTGTGGGCCCCAACGTCGCGCATGAAATGCCCAGGCATGCTCGATGATAGTGTCCGCATCTGACAAAGCAGGCTTAAATCCTAGAAGCTCATCTGCCAAAGAGGGGTCGGACACCAATTGCGCCGCGTCGCCCGGTCGTCGCGGGGAAATTGAATGCGGGACGGGGCGTCCGGTGACGCGTTCGACTGCGCCTATGATTTCCTTGACCGAGATACCTTTGCCCGTGCCGAGATTGCAGGCGAATGACTGAGCGCCGCCCTTGAGACGATCAAGCGCCTGGAGATGGGCTTGGGCGAGATCCATCACATGGATATAATCGCGAACGCAGGTGCCATCGGGCGTATCGTAATCATCGCCGAACAGGTGCATGGGGCCGCCCAGACCGGCCGCGGCCTTGAGCGCGTTGGGCACCAGATGGGTTTCCGGGTCATGCTCTTCGCCGATCTCTCCATCCGGGCTCGCGCCAGCCGCGTTGAAATAGCGAAGCGCAGCGTATTTGAGCGATCCTCTGGATGAGACATCTTCAAGCATCAGCTCGACCACGTGTTTGGTCTGGCCATAGACATTGACCGGCGTTCGGGGCTCATCCTCGGTGATAGGAAGCGTTTGGGGCTCGCCATAGACGGCGCAGGTGGACGAGAAGACCAGATGGAGCACATCCGAGCGCTCCATGGCCTTGAGCAGTGCAACGACCCCAGCGACATTGTTATCCCAGAACGCCAGCGGCTCACGTTGGCCTTCACCAACCTCGATATTGGCGGCGAAGTGCATGACGGCGTCGATGCCCTGGTCTGACATCGCCTGTGTCACGGCGCTGACATTGCGTACATCTTGCTCGATCAGAGGCCCCCATTTCACCGCGTGGCGATGACCGCGAGACAAGTTGTCGAGGACGATCGGGGTATCGCCTCTTTCAGCGAGCGCTTTACAGATGTGCGAACCGATATAGCCCGCGCCGCCAACGACTAATACTCGCATCAAGGCCCCCATTACTGCGATGCAGTGTAAAGAAGGCGAGCGGAAAGCGCGAGCGCAATAGTTGCATAATACGCAAGTTGAAGCGCAAGGAATGCGGGGGGGCGCCGGTCAGTGAGGCTGCGGCTGTCTCTCACGCAGGATGATGAGCTGCGGCCTTCAGGGCGCTCGTAATTCCGGCTCACCGGCGCCAGGGAAACGGGCTCTGGGTTAATGCGTCATTATCTATAAGCACAGGCTCCCCACTATAGTTTGGAGCCGCTGCGGCTCCGAGTTGCCCCTCATTAGACGAAATCTGTGTGTACGCGAGAAAAAGAGCATCTAGAACAATGCACTAAATGGAAACTTGAGTTTAGATAGTCTTAAGGTTACTCTCAAGTAAAATAAATAAAGTGTTAGGGTAAATTTATATTAAGCAAGTAAATAGTACGAATTTTATAAGTTAAAAGGCCAGTCTCCTCGTGCGCAGAAGCACGCAGGAGAACAGACGTGTCCACTCAGAATGAGCAACGGTCCCGGCCCACCCTTTTGTCTCTTCTTGGCCTTGCCCTGGCAGGTCTGTGGTTGACGGCTTGCTCAGCCACCACGCCCGGCGCGCCTCACCTTGTGGCCCATCAGGTGACGGCGCCTCCCGTAGGCGCGTTCGCATTCTGTATGGAAAACCGTGAGGCTTGCGGACTTGTCGACGCAGAGCTGGTGACGAACAATAAAGACATGAGCAAGTCTTCTCCAGCTGTGTTGGAGGAGACGCCAGAGGTATCTGATGCGGTTTCTGAACAAGAGTATTCTGATGAGCAATTGCTCGCTATGGCGTATGTGGTCAACGCCGCGATCAACACCGCGATCTCCTATCGAAGCGATGCTCTGACCTGGAACATGGAAGAACGCTGGGTTCTGCCCATCCGATCGGAAGGCGTCACTTACGGGGATTGTGAAGACTTCGCGCTTGAAAAGCGTGCCGCGCTTCTGGAGGCTGGCGCACCCGCTGACCGGATGCGCATGGCGACAGCCTGGTCACCAGGCACGGGTTTGCACGCTGTCCTGATCTTGCGCCTTGAGGCGGGAGATTATGTGCTCGATAGCGTGTCGCCTCATATCCTCACGGTGGGGCAAACCCGATATGAGTGGCGCTCGCTTCAGACGGGGCCAAGTCTGCTTGAATGGTCGTCGGTCTCAAATGATCCGCTGGGCGCTTCTTCTGCGTCTTATACAGCAGGCTGACGGCTGATGAGGCTCAGCGCGTTGAAATGAACTCGACGCCTGCAGAGCTGATGGCTGCGGCGGTCAGAACGCCGGTCTGGTAGGCGCCCGTATCCAGACTAATCCGTCTGTTATCCTTGCTGGGTTCGGATTGCGGCGTGTGCCCGTGCACGATCATGTAATCAAGCTGGCGCGTATCGTTCAGAAACGCATCCCGGATCCAGAGAAACTCCGCATCTGTCTGTTGGTCTATAGCTTTATCGGGGTCTATGCCAGCGTGTACAAAGAAGTAATCACCACGGATCGCGAAGCTCGAGAGCGATCGGTAAAAGGCGAGATGCTCAGCTGGAAGCTTCTCAGATAATGCCTTTGCAGTTTTCGCCCACGCAGCCTCGTCCTTGCTAAGCCTCACATCCTGGACGCCATAAGAGAGCAGGGTTTCAAAGCCTCCATAGGTGCTCCAGGACGCGCCGACTTCAGGCGTGTCCAAAAACTCAAGCAATGTGGCTTCGTGATTGCCTTTCAGATAGGTGCAATCAATCCCAGACAGTGTGTCTGAATGGATGAGATAATCCACCACGCCCGCCGAGTCCGGGCCGCGATCAATATAATCGCCTAAAAAGACCAACTCGTAATCCGAGTGGCCTGCGTGGTCTGTTATGAGGGGAACAAGACGCTCAAGCAGGTCTTTGCGGCCGTGGATGTCGCCAATCGCGTAAACAGTTAGGTCGGGGGGCGCATAGGACCGTTTGCGTCGGAACAGATCGATGAATGACTTCATCTTGTGTCTATGACCTTCTCAGTCTGCGCCGGGTCAATCTGAATAGTATTTTTGATACGAGCGATAATAATAACCGCCCTGATCATAGCCATAACGCGCTTGAGCTTCCAGATCGACATTATTGAGGACAACGCCGAGGATATTGGCCTTGGAGGCCTCGATTTCATGGATGGCCTTACGCACCACGCTGGTCGAACTCTTCTTCCAGCGCACGGCGACCAGAACCCCGTCAGCTCTTGAGACGATCGCGCGCGTATCCGCCACCGCCAGAACAGGGGCGGTATCAAGAATGACCTGATCATAGCGCTGACGCAGCTGATCAAGCAGCGCTTCAAAAGCGGATGAGCCGAAGACATCGCGCGGTGTAAATGTTGTTTGCGCAACGGGCAAAACGTCGAGACCTGTGTCTGCGTCGCTTACGATGACGTCCTCAAGGTTTGCCGTACCAGACAGGACTTCAAGCAAGCCTTCCTTGGCATTAGGATGGAGCGCTTCAGTCAATAGCCGGCGTCGAAGATCGCAATCAACAACAATGCTGCGAGACCCCGCCATCGCCGAAACGCGCCCAAGGCACAGCGCAGTTGTGGTCTTGCCATCACCAGGCACGGCGGAGGTGATCGCAACGACAGTATTTTGATTGTCGATACCGCTGATCCGGATAGCTGAGCGAATTGTGCGGAAGCTCTCAGAGAAACTCGACAAAGGCTTGGCGAGCACATACTCGCCTGGATCAATGGTTTTACCGCTGATCCGGTCCGCCAACCCTACTTTCAGGCGCGGGACAGAGGCGATATGCGCCAAGCCGAATTGCTTCTCGATATCAGCGTCTGTGTGTATGCCGCTATCAAAGATTTCGAGCGCAAAGACGACGCCAACCCCTGCAATGCCGGCCAGAACGATCCCTAAAGCCAGATTGAGCATGACGTTGGGGGAACTTGGGGTTTGAGGTGTGGAGGCTTGGGCCACCACACGGGCGTCCGCTTCAGCAAGACCCTCGGTCTCATTGGTTTGACGGAAGCGGTTGAGGAAGCTTTCGAACAGGGCGCGGCTGGCCTCTGCCTCACGCTCAAGCGCACGCAGTTGGACAATGGCGCTATTATTCTCTGAAAGCTCGCCCCGAGCTTCCAGCAGGCTGTTCTGCAAGGAGCTGACGCGTTGGGCAGAAACGTTCACTTCGTTCTCCAGGCTGGCGACGATGCGCCCGATCTCCGCTTCAATCTGGGAGTTGATGTCTGCAAGCTCGCGCTGGACGGTCAGGATTTCCGGGTGGCGAGGCCCATAACGGCCACTGAGGTCGGCCTGGCGGCGGGCGACTTCGCCCTGCTGTCGACGCAATTCGCGGATCACTTCGGAGGCGAGAACTTCGGCGATGGTGTCGGACGCCACGCCGCGCTGGAGCTGGCTACGAACAGCGTCAAGCCGGGCGCGGGCTTCGGACAATTCTGCGCGCTGGATAGCGAGCTGACTGTTCAGATCCGCAACCTGTTGCTCTGCGACGGTCGCGCCCTGAGCGTCAATCAGACCGTTAGCGTCGCGGAAACGGGCCACGGCAGCCTCACGCGCCTGAACTTCGTCGCGCAGGGTTTCCACACGATCGTTGAGCCACTCATTGGCGCGCTCGGTGGCGTCGAACTTGGCTTCAAGCTGAGAGGTCAGGTAAGCCTCGGAATAGGCGTTCGCGATATCGCGCGCAAGACTAGGCGTTTGGGACGTCGCCGAGATCTGGATAACGTATGTCAGCCCTGCGCGTCGGACGCTGAGCGCCTCGAGCAGGGCGTTAACTACGGCTCCGCGCTCGCGCTGAGCTTGCTCCTCCGACGTCGGCTGGTCGCTATCGCGTCTGGGAAGTAGCGCGCTGACAAAGGATTTGAGGCCGCTCAGTAGGCCTCTAGAGTCAGAGAGCGCCGCATTGAATTCCGGCACTGCCGTCAGATCGAGCTCGTCCACGACGGTTTCGGCCAGAGAGCGGCTGCGCAGCACCTCGACCTCGGTGTCGACCATGGCGGAATCGGGCGGCATGCCCGAGAGCACCGCCTCGATATCGACCACCTGCGACTGACGGACATTCAACACGACGCTTGCAGTCGCAGTGTAGAGCGGGGTCGCCTGAAGCGTGAAGATCACCACCGCCACGAAGGTGAGAAAGCCCGCCGCGAGCAGGCTCCAGAACCGTCTGCGGAAAACCGCAACTAGCTCACGAATGTCAATCAGATCATCAATCTGAGAAGACGATGAGGGCGGGTTCACATCAGACATGGCGCAACTGTTTCGTCAAAGGACTATCCCGCCTCGTCTTGCACGAGGCGGGCCAGTCGGAAAGAGATTGGAGTCGAGTCTAGCGGCGAAGAACCAGGCTCAGACCAATCATATTCTTGGTATAGTCCTGGTTTCCGGCTGCGCCTGAGGAATCCTGGTCCAGATAATTATAGCTCGCACGAATGCCTGCCGTGCGATTGAGGAAATAGGTGACGCCAGCGGTGATGTTGAGGCGCTCATCGGTGCGATCAATGCCCGAATAGTCGTCTTCGCTAAGGCTGAAGCCGGCCGAGACAATCACATTGCGACGCAGCTCATGGTCCACATTGACACCTGCGCTGGTCGCGAAGAATCCGCCGGAGCCCGCGATGGCGGAGTCCTCGACCGAACGGGACGCATTGAAAGTCACGGTTGTGAGCTGGGTGGGGAACCATTCGACTTGGCCCTCGATGCTCAGACCATCGATGTTCTCAAAGGCCGCGCTATCATAATCCTGCTCGGTGTAGCCGATACCGATCATGCCTCGGGCCATGCCGCGGATGTCGAAGTCGGCGCCGACATCAAAAATGTAGCCTTCAGAGTCGCGCAGGATCGGCACGCTCGGCGGCGCCAGGTCATAAGCGCGTTCATTGTAGCGCAGACGACCGAAGACGGCCGTGTCCGGGCTGATAGCGACATCGCCACGCGCAGAGAGAATGTAGACCTCGCGATCACGGAAATCCTGATCGGCGATGCCGCCGCCGAAGAGCGGCGCATCATCATAATCAAAGGTGTTGAAGTCAAAGCGCCCCTGGAGTTTCACGCGACCGGCGGCGCGCTCTGCCCCGATGAAGCTGGTCCAGGCGTCATACTCGATCGGCTCGGCAGCCTGACCGGCAGCGCCTGCAGAGGTGCGCGGTTCTGTCAGGTTGGAGTACCGCAGGCCCGCATTGATGTTGGCTTCGCGATTGATGTCGAGCTGTCCGCCGAGGCCGCCCGTATAGTTCCATACGCTTTCGTCAGAGTAGTCGAAATGTTCGCGGCGGGTGGCCGAGATGTCCCCGGAGAGGGCGTGACGCGACCAGGTCGTGTCGAAATTCAGCGCCGGGCGAAGAATGGCGATCGTGTCGGATTCCTCGTTGGCGGAGGTGCCGAAGACGTTGTCGGTGAATTCCAGTCCCAGGGTCAGCTCCGGATAGAAAAGAAAAGCGCCGTTCTGCACGCCGCCCGCCGTGTAGTCAGGGCGCGGACGTTGCTGGACGCTGACATTGCGGTCGCGTTCGAACATGCTGTCTGCGCGGTCGGCCTGGGCGATTGCGACGGGCGCAAACCCGACGAAGCTGAGAAGGACGAGGCTGGTCGCTTTCAAAATCATAGTAAACCCCCACCAGCGCGCAGGCCGGTCTTCTTGTCATGAAAAGGGCGGGGCGATGAGCACCCCGCCCGACTATGGTTCAGTCGACGCCCGGCCTAGTAGTCCGAGGTGCCGCCGCCCGCGCCGCCGCCAGCCGGGGGCGGTGAGCCTGCCCCGTCGCCTGCCGGCGCGCCGCCGGCGGTGACGCCGCCAGGCGTCTGGCTGGGTGGGTTGGTGGCGACGTTGGTCGCCGCGATCACGATCGACGGGTTGGTGGCGTTGTTGGTGGCGACAATCACCATGGCCTGAGCCACAGTGGCCGCGTCTGCGCCCGTACCCGCCACAGCAGCTGCGATAGCAGCTTCGATCTGCTCTTCTGTTGCGTCCTCAGGAAGCGCATCGATTGCAGCCTGAACGATGCCGGCAAGCGCAGTCGCGTCAATGGCCTGAGTTTCCCCAGCCGCCGGAGGCACTTGTGCGAATGCGAACGCAGGTGCAGCGAATGCAATGGCGATCGCGCCAAGAACCGAGCTCGCACCCTTGAAAAGATTGTGTTTCATGCCTGTCCCCTCGTGCAGGAGTGCCCATTGGTTAAAAACCATTAGAACAACCGTACCAGCTTTGAACGTCAGGGGCGAGTCGGTTTTCCGGATTCTCCACGCCCGCGGCGCGATGTTGCAGGTGCGCAACACAAGTTTTGCGCGAGTGAAGGCGGTGCCGGAGCATTTCCCTCCCTCAGGGCTCTGGATTATCGATCCCGACCTCACGGCGCCAGCGTTCAGCCTCTCTTCTGGACAGGATGCGGGCTTCACGCTCGGCCATGGACCTTAGATCCTCGGGCAAGCCGTTCCAGGTTTGCGCTGCGAAAGCCAGGCGCCAGGACCGGAACTCATCGTCGCCATAAGGTAGGAGATAATAAGATTGCCTGAGTGCAGTTTCTGTCTCGCCAGCCATGACGGGAATAATGGCGTAGTTGGCATAGGCCAGTTTCGCCCAGACCTTGCCGCTGCGAGGCTCTTTGTCGAGACTCATCAGAAAGGCGGCGCGGGCGAGCGCAAGGTCAGGCTGTTCCAGTCGCAAGGCGCGATCCCCGATGGCTTCCAGCCTGGCGGGGGAGCCGCTCAGGGTTTCGGTTCGGGTCGAAAAGGCGACAAAGCGCGCATCATCCATCTGGGCGAACGAGTGCGCAGAGTAGCGGTCCAGCCCGGCGTAAAGGCTCAACCCGGCGCTGAGCAACAAGGCGCCGATGACCCCGATCCTGAGCCAGCCGGGTCCGGATGCGCGCTTGCGTCCGGAGGAGCCGCCTGCTGCAACCCCGGCGCCCAGGCCGAGAACAAGCGCGAAAAGCCAGAAGAAGGCAGGGATTTCTAGCGCATAATCGACCATGCCATGGGTCATGACGAAGGCTGCGACAACTAGGACGGCGCGCAGGATCAGCGTCTGACTGCGCCGCCGCGCCAGGCCTTTGCGAATGTCGAGAAGCAGCGCGGTCATCAAGGCAAGGGCTCCCAGAGCGCCGATGAAGCCTGTCTGGAACAGCCACTGGAAGCCGATATTGTGTGCGGCGTTCTGGCTGGTGATCAGGCGGGCGTCATCGGCCTGGGCAAGAAAGTCGTTGATATAGGCGAAACTTCCCAAGCCAGAGCCCAGACTAGGATAGAGCCAGATCCCCTCAAGATACCGAGTGAACATGGCGCCGCGCGCATCATCGCCAATGAGTATCCCGTCCTGGGCCAGACGGTCGGCATAAAGACTGCCAGACACGCCATACATCACAAGGCCCAGCATCAGAAGCGCGCCGGGCCCGGCCAGCGTGCGCCACAGGCCTTGACCTGCCCTCAAGTGCGGGGAGCTCTCTGGCTGGCCGAGGCGTGCGCGCCAGGCGGCGGCCCGATCCCATGCCACAAGCAGCAGCGTGCTGAGCATAAAAAGGCTGATGCCGGCGCGCGACCCTGAGAGGAAAAGGCAGCTGGCGCAGACCAGAAGGGCCGTGGCGGGCAGGGACAGTCGCTGGATGCGCGCATCCGCCCGGCCGCCGCGCTTCATCGCGCGCAACAGGCTGGCGAGGGCCAGAAGCCCGATGAGCCCATAGAAGGTCGCCGCAGTGTTCGCCGAGAGGAAAGGCGCAGACAGGCGATCGATCCGATAGGCTCGCTCCAGCCCGAACAGGGTCGTGGGGTCTAGGAAAAAGTCAACGAAACTTGCAAGCCCTATCAAAACACCCATGCTCAGGGTTAGGATGATAACCCACGCCGCGTGGTCGGCCTTGAGCGCTGTCTGGCGCGCAACCATGAACACACTGGCACCAGCCATCAGGCTGGCGTATTCCGCCGCTCCGGTTGACGCCCAGCCCTTGATAAGCCCGATGACATAGAGCGTGCCGCCGCCCAGCAGCCACAGCGCTCCCAAGGCGCTGACCCGCGCTCCGGGCAGGGCCAGAGCGAATGCGGCCAGAGCGCATAAGAGCGTGGAAAACACGAGCGCAGCCAAGGGCTGGTCCGCGCCCAATGTGAGGGCTGCGAGCGCTATGACTGCAAGCGAAGTCGCAGTGGGCCACAAGGATCGAAGCATGCCTGCGCCCCGGTTTCGGGCCTAGAAGAAGCGCTCTGCGATCCGGATGGTGTCGCCCGGCATGACCCTCAAGGTAGCGTTTAGGGGAAGTTCCACCTCGGCGTCGGTATCGGCGCGTTTGATGAATACGGTGCGGGTGTTGGCGCGATAGGTGAAGCCGCCTGCTCGCGCCACGGCGTTCATCACGGTCAGACCGTCCGTGTAGGGATACTCGCCCGACTCCTCGACTTCGCCGAGGATGTAAAAGGGGCGATAGTTGAGCACTTCCGCGCTGACGCGGGGGTCATTGAGGTAGCCGTCAGACAGTCGGCTCTCCAGATCGCTGCGGAATTGCGCGACCGTCTTACCGGCGGCCGGGACTTCGCCCACGAGCGGCAGGGACACCATTCCGGCGCCGTCAACGAAGAACTCGCCCGACAGGTTGTCTTCCCCGAACACGATGATGCGCAGCTGGTCGCCCGAGCCAAGAACATAAGCGGGAGCGAGGCTGGGTTCTGTACCGGCGGATGCGGCGGGATCCAGGGCGGTGTCGGGCGCAGGCGCAGCGCTGGTGGCGCATCCCGCCAGGATCAAGATCGCTGAAATGATCGCAATTGCTCGCAGCAACATCGTGTAGCCCTCACCCTCAAGTCCGCGCATCCTGCCATGCTGCAGAAGCGTCTTCCGAGTAGGTCTAAACGCTTGAGCGATGTTTTCAAGCATATCTGGCGAGGACTTGAATGCGCCAGGAGCCTCTGCTGGCCGGGCAAGAACATCAGGGCGTGTCAAATGATGTATGTACTGGAATACCTTGGGCGGCTCCGATACGCGGCAGGCTGTCGTTGATCCGGCCGCAAGCGCGGCCCGCTGAGGGGCAAATCGTCTGGTGCTTGAATGCGGAGGCTGCCGGACGGCAGTCGGGGTTGCGCAGGCTCGAAAGCGGCGTTCATCGCGTCTGCCGTGTGCCGCAAGATCAGGTCCGGGCTGGTGTTCGCGGGGACTCGGGTGGGTCATGAAGTCCCTGATATTTTGTGATTAATCTCGCTTCGGGTGAGGTGGGCCGAACAGGGCGTGCCGCCCCCTAGGATTAAAAGCTCCTTTATTTACAACTGACGGCGCGCAATAATAGATTGTATGCTGCACAGCAGCAGAGGCTGTGTGTGGGGATCAGGGACGGTCAGCAGCTTGTATCGGGGGACAGTATGAGACGCGAAGCCGTGGGAGAGCTTGAAGAGCCTTCTTCAAGATCAGCGCGCCGCTTTAAGCTGGCGTCGCTGGTTCTGGGCGATGTGTTTGCCGGCGTGCTGGCAGCGAGCGTCTCTTATCTTCTGACCAACGCCTTTCGCCAGAGCGTCGGCTTTGATCCCATCGCAATTGATAGCGCCACCTTCCGGTTGCACCTGTTCATCATCACCAGCCTGACCCTGACCTTGCTGATCTGGTTCCGCTCGAAAGGGCATTACCAGCGGCGGCAGGCTCTAGCCGACCAGATGGGTTCGGTGCTGGCGGGCGTGTTCTTCGCCATGTTGTGCGCGGTGATGGCCCAGTTCGCCACGGTGGAAGTCGGCTCGCGCGTGCTGACGCTGTCTTACTGGCTCCTCCTCTTCCCCAGCCTGATGGCGGGGCGGCTTCTGGCACGTCGTGGGCTGAAGGCGATGAACGCCTGGTCCACCCCGGCCATACTGTTTACATGCACGGCGCGGTCGAGCGAGCTGAACGGCCTGATCCAGCGCCGCAACGAGATTGGCGCCCAAGTCACGAGTCTTGCGACGATCAATGATCTGGGCGCGGACGATCTGGTCAGTGAGATGGCCGAGGCTGCAGCGCGCGGCTTCATCGTGATCTATGCGCCCTCGTGCGGCGACCCGCTCCAGCCGCTCATCACCGAAGCGCTGGTCTTGCGCGGCGTGCCCTTCATTTTGTCGCCGCAGCTGGGGCCGGTGCCGGACCATGCCGAAGTGCTGACCTTCCCGCCTGAAGACCTGACGCTGATGGAGATCCGCAATCCGCTGTCGCGTCCCATGGCCAAAGCGTTCAAGCGCGGGTTTGACCTGGTTCTGGCCGGGTTGGCGCTGGTCGCGCTGTCCCCGCTGCTGGTTCCGATCATCCTGCTGATCCGGGCGGATGGCGGTCCGGCCTTCTTCCGGCAGACCCGCGTGGGACGCCGGGGCGAGGTGTTTGACTGCCTGAAGTTCCGCTCCATGACGGTGAACGCCGAAGAGACCCTGCAGCTCATGATCGAGACCGATCCGGCGATCGCGGCGGAATGGAAGACCTACCAGAAACTGCGCAAGGACCCGCGCATCACCCGCGTCGGACAGTTCATCCGCAAGACCAATCTGGATGAGCTGCCCCAGCTGATCAACGTGCTGCGCGGGGATATGAGTCTTGTGGGGCCGCGCCCCATGACGGTTCAGCAGATCGGCGAATACGGAGTCCAGTTCGCCGCCTATAAGCGCATGCGGCCGGGCATCACCGGCATGTGTCAGGTCAATGGCCGCAATCAGACCACCTTCACCGAGCGCGCGCGACTTGATGCTTTCTATGTGCGCAATTGGTCGCTCTGGCGGGATGTCGTCATCCTGATGCGCACAGTTCGTGAAGTTCTTTTTGCGCGCGGGGCTTAGTTGATTAGATAAGATGCGCATACTCATTCATGGCATAAACTATGCTCCGGAATTTGTTGGCATAGGCAAGTATTCGTCAGAAATGGCGGAGTGGTTTGCTTTGCGTGGCCATGAAGTCAGATTTCACTGTGCGCGCCCGTATTATCCTGAGTGGAAAGTCGCCGATGGGTATGAAGACGGCGGGCTTGATCGGGAAATCCTCAACGGAGTCGATGTGCGGCGCCATGGCATCTATGTGCCAAACGAACCGACCGGTCTTCGTCGTTTGCGGCATCATCTGTCCTGGTTGACCAGTTCACGAAAGGCCGTTGTTAAGTCATCCAAGGCTTTTCGTCCTGATGTTGTGGTGGCGATCGCACCGTCATTGATCGGTGCGCCTGCCGCTCTGGCCGCGGGGCGGGCCGCACAAGCGCCAACAGTCCTGCACGTGCAAGATTTCGAAGTCGGCGCTGCGGGCGCCTCGGGTCTAATAAAGTCCAAGACACTGCTCAAGATCGCGTCCTGGGTCGAGCGCTCACTCATTGAGCGCTTTGATTATGTGACCACGATTTCTGACGCGATGTTGGCGCGACTTCATGCCATACAGATCGAACAAGGACGTACGGCGCTCGTTCGAAACTGGGCCGATGTCGAGGCGATTGGCTATCAATCGCCCAAAGAATCCAGTTTCCGCTCAGAGCTGGGTATCTCAAGTGATCAGACGGTATTGCTGTATGCGGGAACCATCTCTCGCAAGCAGGGGCTTGAGGTTGTTCTGGGCGCTGCTCGCAAGCTGAAAGATCGACAGGATCTTGTCTTTCTTATCTTCGGAGAAGGACCGACAAAGCATGACTTTGAGGCTCAGGCTGCAGACCTGCCCAATGTCAGGTTCGGACCTTTTCAGCCAAAAGATCGCTTCTCCGATTTGCTTGCCGGCGCCGATATTCACCTTCTGCCTCAGATTGAAGAAGCGGCGGATCTCGTTCTGCCTAGCAAACTGACGGGTATGCTCGCGTCAGGCCGGCCCGTGCTCGCTACGACGCCTCTACTCTCCGGTCTCGCTACAGAGGTGGAGGGTTGTGGCCGCATTACGCCGCCTGGAGATGTTCAAGCCTTGGCTGACGCTATTGTTGAGTTGGCGGCCTCTGCTGACCAGATGGCTGCACTTGGCAAAGCGGCGCGGGAGCGCGCCCTGTCACGCTGGCGCATGGAAGCGATCCTGCGGGATTTCGAGAGCCAGCTTTTAGACTGGATTGATCAAACAGACCGTACGCAAGCGAATGAAAGCGTTGAAGCCAGTCTCAATAAGAAGTTCGCCGGCGCTTCTGCGCTGGATTTAAAAAAGTGAGTTTGAGTTTGACCAAGACAGCACTCATCACCGGCATCACCGGTCAGGACGGTTCCTATTTGGCTGAATTCCTGTTGGCCAAGGGGTATGAAGTTCACGGTGTGAAGCGGCGTGCATCTATTTTCAATACGGCCCGCATCGATCACATCTATGAAGATCCGCATACAGATAACGCCCGCCTTAAACTTCATTACGGGGACCTGACAGATACGTCCAACCTCACCCGGCTTATCCGGGATATCGAGCCTGACGAGATCTATAATCTGGGCGCCCAGTCGCATGTGGCGGTCAGCTTCGAAGCGCCAGAATATACAGCGGATGTGGACGCCATAGGGGCGTTGCGTCTGCTCGAAGCGATCCGCTTTCTGGGGCTTGAGAAGAAGACGCGCTTTTATCAGGCGTCCACATCCGAGCTTTATGGCCTAGTTCAAGAAACGCCCCAACGCGAGACGACGCCTTTCTATCCGCGCTCACCCTATGCCGTAGCCAAGCTCTACGCGTACTGGATCACGGTGAATTATCGCGAGGCCTATGGGCTGTATGCGTGCAACGGTATTTTGTTCAATCACGAATCTCCGCGCCGGGGTGAAACCTTCGTGACTCGCAAGATCACACGCGGCCTGAGTAATATTGCTTTGGGGTTGGAGCCTTGCCTGTATATGGGCAATATTGATGCTCTGCGCGATTGGGGCCACGCTAAGGACTATGTTCGCATGCAGTGGATGATGCTGCAGCAGGAAGAAGCAGAAGATTTTGTCATCGCCACCGGCGTGCAATATTCCGTGCGCGAATTCATTGTCTGGACCGCGCGCAATTTGGGCCTGACGCTGGAATTTCGCGGTGAGGGGATTGAGGAAACGGCGACCGTGACAGCGGTTGAGGGTGATCTTGCTCCGGCTGTAGGTGTCGGCGATGTGGTGATGCGTATTGATCCGCGTTATTTCCGTCCTGCCGAAGTGGAGACCCTTTTAGGAGATCCCATTAAGGCAAAGGAGAAGCTGGGCTGGACGCCTGAGATCACGGCACAGGAAATGTGTGCGGAGATGGTCGTGGAAGACCTGAAAACCGCGAAACGCTATGCTTTGATGAAAGAGCATGGTCTTGAAATGCCGATCTCAGTAGAGGGGCGATAAGGGCTAGGTTGGGTGTTAAGACTATGAGTTGTTATTCATCTCTTATTTGGTGCTCAGTTTAGCTCGTGGTTCAAGTTTAAGAGGGGCGTAAATGTCATATACTTCAAAAGAAATTTCCATTGATGGGTATGTTTATGAGAGTTCCACGCAAAATGAATCTCATGGCTATCTGGTGCCTGCACTGGAATATTTCTTTGATAAATACGGGCCAAAAGACAAAAGTGAGCGTATTTTCGATTTGGGCTGTGGTAATGGCTCTGTGGCTAATCATTTTCATCAACGAGGGTATAATATTATCGGTGTTGACCCTTCAGTAGAAGGAATTCAGCATGCTAATAAAGCTTATTCTTTTTTAAATTTAAGAAATGGAAGTGCGTATGATGATCTAGCCCATGAATATGGAAAGTTCAAGTTTCTATATAGCTTGGAAGTTGTGGAACACGTTTACGCTCCTAGAGATTATGCTAGGACTATAAAGTCTTTACTGGCAACTGATGGTGTAGCTATTATTTCGACACCATATCATAGCTACTTAAAAAACCTCGCTTTGGCCATAACGGGAAAAATGGACGCGCATTTTACTGCGCTTTGGGATCACGGGCACATTAAGTTTTGGTCTATAGCCACATTGACAGAACTCCTGAATGAAGTCGATCTTCAAGTTGTTGAAATAAAACGTATCGGTCGTACACCTGTTCTTGCGAAATCAATGATGTTTGCCGTAACTCATAGTAATAAGCTTTCGTGATTATTATGTATCCGCTTGCAAAAAAGAGAATTTGGGTTGCGGGCCATCGTGGGATGGTAGGCTCTGCGCTTGTACGTCGGCTCGCCGCTGAGCAGCCTTCTGAGATCCTGACTGTGACCCGCCAGGAGGTAGACCTAACCCAACAGGACGCGACGCGCGATTGGCTTGAACGCGCGCGCCCGGATGCGGTTTTCGTTCCGGCGGCCAAAGTAGGCGGCATTCTCGCCAATGACACCTACCCCGCGGACTTTCTGTATGAGAACTTGATGATCGCAGCGAACATCATTCATGCCGCTCATGCGGTCGGTGTTGAGAAGCTGCTGTTCCTAGGTTCATCATGCATCTATCCCAAATTCTCTGTACAGCCGATCGTGGAAGAGGCTCTTTTGACTGGCGCGCTTGAGCCGACGAACGAATGGTACGCCATCGCCAAGATCGCCGGCATCAAACTGTGCCAAGCCTATCGGCGGCAGCATGGGGATGACTTCATCTCCGCCATGCCGACCAATCTGTACGGTCCAGGGGACAATTACGACCTCAAGTCCAGCCATGTGATCCCGGCGCTGATCCGCAAGGCACACGAGGCGAAGCATACAGGCGCGGCCAGCATGGAAATCTGGGGTACAGGCGCACCAATGCGCGAATTCCTCCATGTGGATGACTGCGCGGACGCCCTTGTACACCTTATGAAAGTGTATTCGGACGAGGGCCATATAAATGTAGGCTCGGGCGAGGACCTCACTATAGAGCAGCTGGCGCGGCTAGTCATGGAGGTGGTAGGCTTTGAGGGAGAGCTGACCAAGAATACGTCCAAGCCCGATGGCACGCCGCGTAAGCTTATGAGCGCTGACCGCCTTCGCGGCCTAGGCTGGGAGCCGACCATCGCACTGCGAGACGGCCTGGCCCACGCGTACGCTTGTTTTCTTCAAGCAAAGGCTGGCTGAGATGAAACTCGCACTACTGCGATTCCAAGTGCGCTTTTCATATAAAGTGGCCAATTTCGTGGGGCTTGTTTCAGGTTTCGTAGTGGGTCAAGGGTCCATTTTTATAGTAAATAGCTACTTAATTTTCAATCAAGATTACGAATCCGCATTTACATTTTCATTATACTTTTCAATAGCAACGTTATTAATTACGCTTTGTGAGTGTGGCAGCATTCAAATTCTTGCAAGGCATGGTGTTGATAGCTTATCACAGGATGAAAAAAATATACACTTCGACGAATATTTTATTTATATTTGTATTTGGAGGCTATTTTATACCATGTTAATATTATCGCTATCGCTTATGGCGTTCAGTATTTATCATGACGGAAAAATAGCGAACTTCATTGCAGCTTTTTCGCCTGCACTGATCTTTTGGTCAGTAAATTCTGCAGGATTAATAGATTCGCGAGGGGCGTCGGGTGTATCTGGTATTTTAAATAGCATCCCATATATTGCTGCGACATTGGGATTAATACTCTGTATTTTGTATTTCGGTGGACTCAATGAGATTGTCTTAGGAATTTCAATGGCTGGAGGGTATTTTCTTGTAGTGGGCTTACAAACAGTTTATCTGTTAGTAAGTGGATCACGTATAAGTATAAATACCATAAATTTTTCAATATTTAGGAGTGCTGGGCTATCCACTATATCAATGATGGCAGCCATAGCGCCCGGTCAGCTATATCAACGGCTATTGCTTTTGATCGTCGGCGGCATGCTGCCCGTAGAGTATGGCGCAGCCTATGCTTATGCAAAGAACCTCGTATCTGCCGCATCGCAGTTCGTGGGGTTCGCGCGAAGAGTATCGTTTCCAAACACTGTGAGGCTTGTCGGACCAGGGGCCAAGTCACACAGACCAAGTTTGAATGAATTGTTTCAAGCGCAAACGCTTCCATTTTATCTATCTATAGCATTAACGCTTTTTGTTGCAGTCTATGGCCTTGCCGCCATATCGGCTATTAGTGCACAAATTGGACTAATCATAATTTTATTTTCCTTGTCGATATTCTCAGAGTCAGTTTCATCCTCAGTTACTGAGATTGTTATAGGTCGAGGTCTATTTAGTAGGGTCGCCATTGTGCGAATAGCTGCTGTCATTTTTGGAAGCGGAGCGGCTGTTCTTTTAATACCCACTGTTGGAATAACAGGAGCTTTCGTTTCTGATATAACGGTTCACACGACTGTGGCGATTCTAAATTTTTATATAGTACAAAGATGGAGGGCGCAATTATGATATTAATGATTATGTTTACGGCGTTTTCAATAACGCTTGCTCTGGCGCGATACTCTGGAATTCGAAATGCCACGGGATTTTTTGCACTATATGTGATTGTAGGTGGGTTTCTGCCCTATACACAAGTACTCTTCTCTGATCAGCCACCTAGTGGCTTTTTTCGGTACATTGAGGGAGCTGATGGGGATAAAGCGCTCGCTGTTTTAGTATTCGCATCGATAGTGGCTATATTGATTGGGTCAGTTAGATTATCAACCTTCGAGAAAGGCGTATCAAATAAAAATATCGCTTATTCAATTGACGCTAAGCTTACAGCTTACATTTTTGCAATATCCATTGCCTGCCTAACTATATACTTGTGTGTCATGGCCATATCTTATGGAGGAATGGCCCAGTTTACAGGGGCGTCTTATCGGCGTGCGCAGCTGCTGAATTCAACAGTAAATTACTTTAGTTTGGTCAGTTGGGGAGGAATATGCGGAACAACTATAGCTTTCCATTGCTATCGTCGATTGAGTAAGAAACCTGTTCTTACCGCACTAGCTATAATCTCAGTATCTCTTTGCACAGTAGTGACATTAGCATCAGGGGGGCGGTCTGTTTTTATTCTATTCATATTCGGACTATTTCTTGATAAAATCGTTTCCGCCCGTCCGCTCCGCTTATTTGCTTACGCGTCCGCTGGTGTGGTTTTTACCGCCCTGGCATCTTACATGATGTTAACTGCCCGTTATCGGGCTCAGGGTGCGTCCATTTTGGATCAAAATGCTCCGTCAATAATTGAGGGAGCACTGACAGGTACGAGTTACGTTGATCATGTAGCTATATCGATACAGTATGCTGAAAGTGAGGGATATGATTATGGCCAATCCTATATAAACGCCTTTCTTTCATTTATTCCTAGATCAATTTATTCTGACAAGCCTCAATTATTATCTGCTGAGATACGGGCCTTTTTGTTTGGTGACTACTCGGGGGGCGTCCCTCCTGGAATTTTTGGTGAGGGCTATATTGCATTGGGAATATTTGGAGTGACAATTATAGCTTTATTGTATGGTATAGTCCTTCGTCGTACCAATCGTTTGGTGCGGAATGCAATGATAACGAACTGTCCGCTGCGATATGCATGTGCTGGTATAATAATACCATTAGTTGGTTTTGTGTTGGTTCGAGGCGGTGTTGACATAGGTGTTTTTAGAGTTGGAATTCCATTGTTTTGGATTTTTGTATTCGTTACGTTGATACATCGTTTTAACAAAACTCGCTCGACGGCTTCAGGCTCTAACTAAATAGAAAATATTCGATATCTTAGAGAAAGAAGAAGGTATTATGAAAAGAGTTCTGATCGTTAACGCGTACGGTCGCTCTAATCGTGGTGACTCCGTCTTGCTAGATGAGTGTATCGCTGAGATTCGGGAGGCCTTACCCACAGCTGAGTTGTCGGGCGTCCTGTTCGAGGGCCTCGATGATGCTAGGCGAGTTCATCCCGACGTCGTCTGGACTGAACGCATCGGCAACAGCCACGGCCGGCTCCATCGCATTCTAACTTTGGTAAGGCTATCCATCAGCTTATTGGCGATATCCCTCCCGGGGTTTCGCTTTGAGCGGCTGCTTCCAAAATATCAAGCTGAAACTGTTAAACAATTTCGCCAATCAGACATCGTAGTTAGTGCTCCAGGTGGATACATCCATGATACAAACTTTGCATATTATATAGCAATCTTCCATATATACTTAGCGGTGTTTCTAGGTAAAACGGTGGTTCTGGCTCCTCAAAGTATTGGGCCAATTAATGGCCGATTTGGGCGATTTGCAGCAAAGAAAGTTCTGTCTCAGGTAAAGTATATCTGCACACGGGAGGGTTACTCATACAATTTTTTAATCGGTCTGGGACTTGATACGGAATCTATTTATCAAACAGGTGATAGTGCATTCTGGAACGAGGATGTACTAGACGACGATAATATCATCGGATCGGCACTTGCTGAAATCGGCGTCGTTAGTAATGAGAAAATAATCGGTATGACCTGCGTTGACTGGAAATTTCCGCAACATCAGCATCCAAATGCTGCTAAGCAATCCTATTTAAACAGTATGGCTCAGATTGCAGACTTTGTTTATTCTGTTTATGGGCTTCGCAGTGTTATTTTTAATCAAGTAAATGATGATATTTCTGCTGCGCTCGAGATTCAAAAGCGGGCTAGTTCTCCGGTTCTGGTGGACCGTATCCCTCGAGAGCCTAATACGCTTCGTGCATTGATACGCAAATCTCAAATCTTTATCGGGACACGATTTCATTCGTGTATTTTTGCTCTTTGTCTCGGCCGCCCAACTATTGCTGTTTCCTATCTGCCTAAAACAGAATTTATCATGAAGGACTTGGGTTTATCACATCGTGTGCTAAATATCGATGATTTGGAGCTTCAGGTTGCTGAGCGGTTAATCCGCATTGATTTAGCTGATTTGGCCGCTGCAGAAGTGGAGATCGCGGGGGCAGTGAATCGTTACCGTAAGAAGTTCAAGCGATTGAGTGCCGTCATCAATCTTATCCAGACGAGTTAGGTCAGATGATACGCGTAGCCCACGTATGTCCCTCCATTTCTAGAACTGGTGGCGGCGTTTCAGAGTCTGTCCGTCTCCTCTCTAAAGCGGTTGGTGCTAAGGATGGGATCGAGGCTCGGACGTTTTCCCTTCATGATGAGCACTCCGCCGCCGATGTTGCTTCGTGGGACGGTGCACCTCCTAGCCTGTTCTCTCCATGGCCACCCCGGCGGTTCTCGTACTCACATTCCCTATACCGAGCACTTGCGGAGTATGATCCCGACGTGATTCACGTTCATGGAATATGGATGGGACACTGTCTCGCCGTACATCTCTGGGCGTCCCGCGCTCACAAGCCCTACATCATCAGCCCTCACGGCATGCTTCAGCCTTGGATTCGCAAAAGATCAAAGTTTTTAAAGTCAATGGTTAGCCTTGCATTTCATGATAATTTTTTGCGAAATGCGACGAAATTCCACGTCCTGACAGAGGTAGAGCGCCAAGATGTTGCGGAATACGCAACCCGGGATCGCGTATCCGTTATACCGAACTATGTCGATCCTTTTTTGAGTGATTGCCAACGGCCGACTTGGTGGCGTTCTGAGTATGGGAATAGAGTTCTATTTCTGTATTTGGGGAGAATACATGAAAAAAAGGGTTGCCTAGAACTATGTGAAGCATGGGATAAATTATCTTCCAGCAGTGAATTATTTAGAACGCAGGGCCAATTAATTATTGCTGGTTGGAGTGACGGATTGTCAGGATTTGATAAAGCAATCGAAAGACTGCGCGTCAAGTATAGTAATGCAGAATTTGTTGGACCGCAGTATGGGGAAGAAAAGACGCGCACCCTTAGTGCTGCATCTTTCTTCATTCTTCCGTCCAAAAGCGAAGGTCTTCCAATGTCCGTCATTGAGTCATGGTCAGCCGGAGTGCCAGCACTACTGACACCTGAGTGCAATCTGCCGGTAGGTTATTCCAGTGGCGCGGCGTTCCGGCTCTCATCGGATACTTATGGTATCGCCAAAGGAATCGAGCGAGCATTCAATCTTTCATCGCAGGAACGTAGTATTGCGTCTGCTGCTTCTCTTGAGATCGCCAAGGCCAAATTTGCCATTGAGAACGTCAGGGTGGACCTAGCCGATCTTTATCATTCGGCAGTCAGTTCTGTGAGAGTTGGTGATTAGTGTCCCGGAGAAAGAGTTTCGTGACCGCCCCGCTGGAAGCTTCTCGCTCAACACACAAGCCGATGGAAGGTGGGGCGAGTTATCCGCTTCGCCATCGGTTACTGCGTATGGCATGGAAGATCGCTTGGGCGGTGTTGGCGTCCTGGACGCCGCCCCAAGCCAGGCGATGGCGCGTGCTTCTTTTGCGAGCCTTTGGCGCACAGGTTCACAGCTCAGCGAACATCTATGGGAGCGCGAAAGTCTGGTATCCACCCAATCTCTCGATTGGCGCTCAGGCAACGCTGGGGCCAGACGTGATCTGCTATTGCATGGACCGGATCGAAATCGGTGAGCGGGCAATCGTTTCACAGCGCGCGCATCTGTGCGGCGGGACACACGATATTGACGACCCCGATTTTCAGCTTCGCGCCTTCCCGATAATCATCGGCGCGGACGCGTGGATTGCCTCGGAGGCGTTTGTCGGGCCCGGAACAGGGATCGGAGAGGGGGCCGTATTGGGAGCGCGTGGGGTGACGGTCAAGTCTCTGGATCCATGGACCGTTTACGCCGGCAATCCTGCAAAGCCGATACGAGCCCGCAAGCGCAGAGGCAACGCACATGACTGACCTGGCCGTTATCATCCTCACCCATAATGAGGAACGTCACATTCAGCGAGCGATTACCTCGGTGCGCGCGCTCTCCAACGAGATTTTTATTATAGATTCAGGATCGATCGACCGCACCATCGAGCTAGCTAGTGCCCTTGGAGCGACCGTGCTGCACAATCCATGGGTGAACTACGCAGTTCAGTTCCAATGGGCACTGGACAACGCTCCGATCACGGCTAACTGGGTTATGCGACTGGACGCCGACGAGGTTATAGAGCCCGACCTCGTGGCCCGAATTGCCGAGGAATTGCCCACTCTTCCTGCCGAAGTCACCGGGGTGAACCTGAAGCGCAAGCATATCTTCATGGGCCGGTTCATCCGCCATGGCGGGCGCTATCCGCTCGTCCTGTTACGCCTTTGGCGACGTGGTTTCGGTCGGATCGAACAACGCTGGATGGACGAGCACATGATCCTGGAAGGCGGAACGACGGTGACGTTCGAAGGCGGGTTTTCAGACGTCAATCTTAATGACCTCAGCTTTTTCACCGAAAAGCACAACAAATACGCCACACGTGAAGCGGTCGATGTGCTGAATCAGCGATACGACCTATTTTCACGCGACGAAGCTCTATCGACGGAGAGTACGTCCGTGCAGGCATCTACTAAGCGATTCCTAAAAGAGCGATTGTATAATCGGTTGCCCCTCTGGACCGGGCCTCTTTTCTACTTCCTCTATCGCTATTTCATCCAGCTCGGCTTTCTCGACGGTCGAGAGGGGTTAATCTACCACTTCCTCCAAGGGTTCTGGTACCGCTTCCTTGTCGGCGCAAAGGTGTTGGAGCTCGATCGGGCGATCCGCGATCTGCCAGGGCGGGACGAGCGGCGGCTTGAGCTAACGCGCCTTACCGGGCTTAGACTAGGGTAACCCCCCTTCACCCCGTCATCGCCTGTACTCTGCATCGCTGACGACGCGCGGTAGTATGGCGAGCTCGATCAGGGTGCCGTTAGGGCAGTCTAGGATGGAAGGCGGACACGCGACTCCCTTATCCTTTGAGTTACTGTCAAAGGATAAGGGATTTACCGTCCGACGCTGACATAATGAAAGCCGCGCTCTTTCATGTCTGCGGCATCGTAGATATTGCGCAGGTCGACAAGGGGTGAGCCCTTCATGGCTTCCCTGACACGGTCCAGATCAAGCGCCCGGAACTGGTTCCACTCGGTGATGATCACCAGCACATCGGCATCTTCCGCACACAGGTAAGCACCTGACGTCATCTCGACATTGTCCAGAAGCTTCTCCGCTTCCAGCGCCCCGGCCGGGTCATAGGCCTTGATCTTCGCGCCGGCTTTCTGAAGCGCCGGAATGAGGTCGAGGCTGGGCGCGTCGCGCATATCATCCGTATTAGGCTTGAAGGTCAGACCCAGCACCGCCACGGTCTTGCCCGCCACATCGCCGTCGCACGCCTCGATGACCTTGTCCGCCATCGCCGCTTTGCGAGCGTCATTGATCTCGACCACCGTCTCCACCAGTCGCACCGGGCTGTCATATTCCTGGGCCGTGCGGGTCAGCGCCAACGTGTCCTTGGGGAAGCACGACCCGCCATAGCCCGGACCGGCATGCAGGAACTTGTTCCCGATCCGATTGTCAAGGCCGATGCCCTTGGCCACATGCTGCACATCCGCGCCGACCGCCTCGCACAGATCCGCCATCTCGTTGATGAAGGTGATCTTCATCGCCAGTAATGCGTTTGCGGCATACTTGATCAGCTCGGACGTCCGGCGCGCGGTGAATACGATCGGGGTCTCATTCAAAAACAGCGGGCGATAAAGCGCGCGCATCACCTCGCGCGCCTGGTCGTTCTCCACACCCACCACTACGCGATCCGGGCGCTTGAAGTCCTCGATCGCGGCGCCTTCGCTCAGAAACTCAGGGTTGGACACCACAGCGAACCCGGCGTCAGGCAGCGTCTTGCGGATCACCGCCTCGACCTCATCGCCTGTCCCCACCGGAACGGTGGACTTGGTCACCACAACCGTGAACCCGTCCATGGACCGGGCGATCTCTTTTGCCGCGGCGTACACATAGCTCAGATCCGCATGGCCATCGCCGCGACGCGACGGCGTGCCTACTGCGATGAACACCACACCGCGGCTTTCACCGCGTCCGTCAGATCGGTTTCAAAATCAAGACGCCCCTAGCGCACATTGCGCTCGATCAAAAGATCAAGGCCCGGCTCGTAAATCGGCACCCCGCCAGAGCGCAGCTGGTCGATCTTCTCAGCGTTCTTGTCGATGCAGGTCACATGGTGACCAAAATCAGCAAAACACGCCCCCGAGACCAGACCCACATATCCAGTGCCGATCATTGCTACGCGCATATTGTCCTCCAAGATTGCCCGATACGGGTTTAATGGAAGCGCACAATTCCAACAACTGGAAGAAGAGCCATTGCTGTTTAGCCTATTGATGGAGATTCGATTGGCCCGGGGCAAATAGGTAAGGCAGAGATCTGCCCCGATAAAGCGTTTTCCATAAGCGTGGTGACAGGGTGGTGACTAGAGCTTTCGCTGAAAATTTGCAGAACGCCTAAGTCATTGAAAATAATGGCGTATCCAAGAGGGTCCGAACCTCTGACCTCTGCCTTCGGAGGCATAAAATGTTTTAATGACAGATACTTGGCGAGGCCAAAGGATGTGGCGCACGTAAACAGTATGCAGTTCACAGGCTGGCGAGAGCTTCAAAGCTATCCAACTAAATTGGATTATGTCCAACGTTCTGTGAGTTCCAACAAAATATGGCGCGCCTTGAAGGTAATTCTTCGAACGCGCTATTTGAAACATTACAGGATTGGGAGCACCAACTCAAACACTCTGAGATAGACTTCCAAGCTATCTCTCAGAAGCCAAAGGGGCCGCAGCTATGAGCGGCCTTGAGAAAGCAGCAAAGATGGGCGTTAGCGCCCGTTTCAAGGCTGCTGCGGCGCAGCAAGACAAATCCAAGCCCGCACCGCCATTCTCCCTGCGTTTGACCGTTGGAGAGCGCGCAAAGCTGGAACACATGGCCAATGGCATGTCGCTCGGCGCTTATATCAGAAAGCGCCTGTTCGGTGATGATGCAGAGCCGCGAAAGTCACGCCAACGCAGGCCGACTGTTGACCGTATAGCTCTAGCGAGAGCGCTGAGCATCTTGGGCAATTCACGCCTCGCCTCCAATCTCAATCAGATTGCAAAAGGCATCAACAACGGGACACTGCCGTTGGGGCCTGACCTCGAAGCTGAATTGGTAAGCGCATGCGCTGATATTCAGACCATGCGCGAAGAACTCATGAGGGCACTTCGGACGGGCACTGAGGGGCCGTCATGATCCTCAATGGCAATCAACGCGGCGGCGCGAAAGACCTGGCAGTTCACCTCATGAAAGATGAGAACGATCACGTCGAGCTGTATGAGCTTCGCGGCTTTGTGGCCGATGACTTGATGGGCGCTTTTGGAGAAGCGCAGGCGATCAGCAAGGGCACGCGCTGCAAACAGTTTTTGTTCTCGCTGAGCCTGAATCCACCCGAAAAGGAGTTGGTGGCTGTTTCAGAGTTTGAGGCCGCGATCGATAAGGTCGAGAAAAAGCTCGGACTGGAAGGCCAGCCTCGTGCCATCGTCTTTCATGAAAAGAATGGGCGTCGTCATGCTCATGCTGTGTGGAGCCGGATAGATACGGTCAACATGACAGCGATCCAGCTTTCTCACTCTCATCGGAAGCTGAGAGACGTGTCCCGCGAAATCTACAGAGAGCATGGGTGGGAGTTGCCGACTGGTCTGATTGATCGCGACGCCCGTGATCCGAAGAATTTCTCGCTCGCCGAATGGCAACAGGCTCGGCGCGTTGGGAAGGACCCACGAGCGATCAAATCAGCGCTGCAAGATGCTTGGGCCATCTCTAATTCCAAGTTGGCATTGGTGGAAGCGCTTGGAGAACGGGGGTTCACCCTCGCAAAAGGCGATCGACGTGGTTTTGTTGTCCTTGATCGGGACTGCGAGATTTATTCACTTCCCAAATGGCTTGGCATCAAAACGAAGGCCGTTCGTGAGAAGGTCGGGCCTTCTGCCTCTCTAAAGAACGTCGAGGCGGCTAAAGCCGAGACCGCATTGGCCATGACACCGGCGATGCAACGCCTGGAAGCTGAACGGCGCGCCAAGGCGAGAGTGGAGCGTGAGGCTCTAAACAAGCAGCGCAAAGAGCTTGTCCGCGTGCAAATAGCGGAGAGGAAGTCGCTGGAAGAACGTCATCGTAAGCGCACTATTGTCGAAGCCCAAAGACGGCAGGATCGCTATCGCTCCGGAATCGCTGGTATGTGGGACATGCTGCGGGGCGAGACGCGTCGGATCAAGCAAGAAAATGAATTTGAGGCTTGGCAGTGCCGGGTTCGCGATCTTTCCGAGTTGGATGCACTCATCTTTGAGCACTTAGATCAACGTCGCGAACTTAGCCGCGAACTGAAGCAACAGCATCAACGTCAGGCCGAATTGAAACTTTCTCTCACTGATGAGCAACGCAGATACGAGCAAATGCGCAAGCATCTACAACGATCCGCAAAAGTGCTATCATCGCGGAATCTGGACCTGGAACGATAAAGATAAATTGGAATCAAGCATCTTCTTCTGGGACCAAGAGAACACATGGATCACTTTTCGGTGTCAGAATGGTAGTGCGTTGACGTCCTCGGGTCACGCTGACTCGAAAGTTTTGACGTGATCCGTCGTTGACTTCTGCACGATCATTGTTCCGAACGATGCGATCAGGATTTACGACGATTTTGCCCTTCGGTTTGAGCGGCCAGCCTTCAAAGATAATGACCTCGTCGAATTGCTTACCTTTTGCCTTGTGCATGTTCATCACCACCACACCATTCTCAGGCTTGGAGCTGGTGGCAAAGTGTTCCTGTACAAACGCCAGCTGAACGATTGACAGTGCGTTGGCATATGAACCGTTTTCACGCCAATCCCGTGCGAGGTCTTGTCGGAGCTGCGCGCCTCGTTCCAATAGACGGATGTTTCGAACCTCGGTGCCGACTTCCTTTAGGCGTTTACACCCGCCATTTTCCAGCACTGCCCTCACTCCGCGCCAGTCCTTGTCGGGGTCACCGGTCAATTCAAGGGCCCGCGCCGCATCGAAAACCTCGAAGGTGGCCCGCAGGACGCTGTTGCCTGGCGGATTTTTTCCTGCATCGAGAGCTGCGCACCACTTCGCATAGGCCTTCCTTAAACCATAAGCCTCCTTCAGTGCGCCCTTAGTAGGTTTATCACCCCCTTTGCCTTGAAAATAGTTGCAGAGCAGGTCTACGAAAGCCTCACGGTTGCCCGCGCCTTCAGCCTGCAAAAGGTAAGCGATGATATCTGAACCTAGAATTGCGGCCTCCAACTCAATAATAGCGCTATGCGAAATGGCCTGCATTCCCGCCGGAGGTTCACGGAAATTATCGGAGACGAGACGAGTCATCTTTTTAGTTGGCACGAGGACGGCCAACGACCAGTCAATTCTCCCTGCGTCGATCAAGCGTTTCCGAGCCTTGTAGACCGTCGTAACTAGCGCCGTCATTGCTTGGTTGGCGTAAGGTTCAAATAGGAGGCAATCGATTCCTTCGTAATCGTCCTGCCTGAAATTTCCGGAGAGCACATCGTTGCCAAATTTGGCGATGTCAGTGCCCGCACTACGGTGATTGGCATCGCTGAAATCAATTTCAGTGGGATTGAAGGTATCTCGGAAATGGTCGAGGCGTTCGGGATCGGCTCCGATGAAATCGAAGATGCGTTGTTCAGGGTCAGCCAAAGCAATGATGTTTGAGTAAATGCCAAGAGATTTAACGACATGCCATTGCTCGGCATTTGTATCCTGAAATTCATCAAGAATAATGTTCGGGTGCATAGTTGCCAGTAAGCGCCGCAGTCGGTCGCTCCCATGGAGCAAATCGCCAACAAAAGGCGCAAAGAGGTCAAAGCAGATACGTCCCTCCTCGAAAGCTAGCCGCTTCTTCTCCGCAACCTCGGCGTCTTCTTTATTTTTCTTTTCCCGGTCAGAAAGTTTATTGTCTGCGTCGAAGGCATTTCGAACGGCAGAGAGGGCAATGGCCTCTGCAGGTGGGGTGAGTATTTCCAAACGCCGCGGTAGACCGACGAGGTAGCCATGCGCCTTTAGAATCCGCCAGAAGAACGAGTGGTAGGTTTCGACTTCAATTTTTTGCTTGGTATCGCGAGCAATGGTCTGTTCCTGTTCAATCGCCTCGACGACACGAGAAACGCTAGCTCGCGCGAAGCTCAAGAAAAGCACCTTTTGTTGCGGTTTGAGCTCGGTCTCAGCAAGCTGGGCAGCTTTCAAGATTGATACGGTTGTCTTTCCGGAGCCGGGTCCGCCAGTTACGAGCAAATGACCATCACTGGTCAAAACTTGACGCTGCTTCTCAGTCAGCTCCATTGACGGCGGCTCCGAGCTCGGATTGTTCCTCGGTGGGAGCATCAGCTTCACCCTCGACTGTTGCCGGCTCACAAGCCTGCAACAGTTTCTGGCAGGCTTCGCGCAACCACTCCGGAATCTCTTCTTCAGTACATTGAGCAAGAAAGTCCGAAAGCCCCCAATTGCCTTTCGCCCATGCAAAATACTCAGAGAGTGCATTGCGGGCATCAGCAATCGGATCAGGGTATTTTTGAGCCAGATGCGGTGGCCACTCCAAGGTTCCAGCAAATCGTTGAAGGGCCGCGTCCGTAGTGCCCTCAAGGACTAGTGCTTCAATTCCTTTTTTCTCGTGCATAAGAAGAAGCTCGACCTCGGCTTCAATAGCAGCCTGATTTGTAGCGTCCTGTTTGTCGCATAGCGCGAAGGTTCTCTTACCAAGGTCTGCGAAGAGTTTGGCCATTCCAGCGATCTTGGAGTCGCTAGCTGCGTTTAGGGTGCAAATTCCCAAGGCTTCTAGTGATTTGTAACTCGCCGGATTCAACTCTGCCAATCGGCGGCAAACAACTGGGAAAGCAGTGGTTTCTGTTTCGCCTTCTGCAATGAGGACACGCCGCGCGAGCAAACCTTCGCAGAACCGTGTTCGGAAATCTTGCCGGTAAGCCTTTAGTTTCAAATTAGCAGGGAGCGCAATCGACTGCTGACTAAGCTCGCCAACTGCATTTCGACCGAGCACGACGGTTTCATCGAGTCCAAACTCTTCGAGAACGTATGGAGAGTGGGATGTGAACATTGCCTGTGAAGCCAGTGAACGAATTTCGTGCACAATGCGCTTTTGGGCATAAGGGGGAATGGCCGTTTCGGGTTCTTCCATCGCGAATATGACGTTCTGCTTATCAGCGGCGATTTGTGAGAGCATCGCAAGAACCAACATGTTGATGGTTCCAGTGCCCTGCCGATAAAAGGGGGCAGCATGATTGCCCTCACCTGTAGCGATAAAGGCTGTAATCACCTTCCGCAGATGCTCTCTCGTGAGATTTGAAATTTTGAGGTGAGGTTCAACGCCCCACTCCTTGGGCACATATTTCTTTAGGGCCGCATTAATGCTTTCCAAGATGCCGGAGATGCCCAACTTGGGGTCCGCTGCGACCGTAAAATCCGCGAGCTTGTCGATAGTGTCTTCCCACATCTGCGGGCGGACTTCCTTTAGCCTAAGGATGATATCCAGAAGGCTCCCTCGCTCCAGGCTCAAAGCGCGGCTTCCAGTGCGTAAAGAGCGCAGATACAAGAAGCCGCATATCTGCTTGTCCTTTTTTCGGAACTCGACAGGCGTGCCAGCCTCGTTCAGGCTGCGGGTGAAATAAGTCTTCCCCTGGAAGTCGTCTTCATCCGGATCGTACCAGCCGTGAAAGGTGACGCGAAGCGCTTCAGTAATATGATCTGGGTCAACACCTTCTGGGTTTGGATCGTCGTAGAATTTGTCCGCTTTCGCGTCCCAAAATTCCACATAGTCTCCGAAACGAGCCTTCTGGTCTTCTGATAGTTCAGCGATAGCCACCTCGATTACAATGCGTGGAGCTTCGCCAAGCTCGACGTCTCCCGCGTCGGAGGCTTCATCCTGATCTCCCTCGGCTTCACTGTCGCCTTTCGAAACTTGGGCTAGATATTGTCCCTGGTAGAAGTCATGTTCATCTATGGGAGGAAAGCGATTGAGGCGGTCCGGGCCGAGCGCAAGATCCAAAGCTTCAAGGATTGTGGTCTTGCCGGTATTATTATCGCCTATGAGAACGGCATGTTTGGGAAGGACGATGGTCGAATTCTCAATACCGCGGAACTTCCTTATATCGATCTTTGAGACTCTCATTTGCGCCTCACTAAGTTTGCGCCACTTGTATCATAGGCATAATCCGCAATTGTGCCGTCCTTGAACTTTTCAATCGCTTCGTCGATCACGAAAAGCGGGACTAGGAACCACTCACGTGGCTCAACCGGATTTCCGAAACGGTCTTTGATATCGATCTTCAACTGCGCGGGCTCGAAGACGCGGTGTATCAGGCGCTCAAACTTTTTTCGATTGATATTGAAAAGCTCGTAAGTCGCGACAACTTCGACGTCGGCCAAAAGATAGGTCGCATCTTTTGCTGCATTGGCGATGCGCTTTTCAACACTGCCACCCGTAACCCCGATTTTGTGCAACACCTCCCGATTTTCGGCGACAACTGGATGGCTGGATTTGCTCCTCAGCACGTAAATTGTCCCACTGGCCAGGTCTTCGTCTTCCTGCTCTCCTCCGAACAAAGGGCCAGCCGAGAGATCGGTGATGCGGCGTCCGGCTTCATCCTTGTGAAGCGCTCGTTGAAGTGACCGCATTAGCATGTTGCTCTCCGTACCGTTGTCGAAAATCACGCGGAGACGCGCATCGGTCATGCCCTGTGGCGTCAAAAATGCCTCGTCCATATGAGCCACGTAGGCTTTCTGACCGCCAACGACAAAGAAGCGTCCAGGCGCAATTTCCGCTTTCCGCTCGAACGGACGAGTGGTTCTCATTCCGGTATCGAGTTCGTGTTGGACTTGATCGAATAGCGGTTTGAATTTTTCGAAATCATCGCATTTCTCACGATTGGCGATTTCCTCGGCCGCTCGCTTCTCAGCAGCAGATCGCACATGACGCAATTCGGTGATCGACGCAGTTTCGCTCTCGACGCCCAGTTCGCGGAGAAGGGCATCGTCATCAAGCTCTTCTACATCAGGCGAGTCCGCTGGCGATGTTCCTGCCAACAGCCCCTGGTGATCGAGCGGTTCGACCAGTGCCCGGCACTCTTCCAGCTTACGGATACGATCTAACCGGACGGCATAGAGACGCTCGAAAATATCTCGCTCTTCGCCGTGTTGCGGGACGCGATCATGTTCTTCGACGAAGCGCTGAATTTCCTCAAAGCCCGCGATGATACGCTCCTCGCGCGGTGTGCGTGTGACCGCTTTCTTCGCTTCGACCTCGACGCCTAGTTCGGCTAATAGGGCATCATCTTCTTCTGTGAACTCTTTAGCCATTGGCAGCCTCCGCTTTCATGCGGGCGAGGAAGGCGACGCCTTCGGCCATTTTCTTTTCCCAGGCATCTTGCGAGGTAATCGACGGCAAACGTCCACGTTCCTGCTTGAACTTGAGGGCACGTTTAGCGAGGTCTCGCGCCTCTTCAGCGGTGAGCTTCACCTGCTTACCAGACATGATCGCTTTGACCTGTTTCAAGCGGTCTTCGTTCATAGTCTTGGAGAGGATGGCATAAGCCTCTGAGAACGGATTGATCCGGTCGATCAGGTCGATATCCAGTTCGCGAACATCTGTAACGTATTTGCGGACGCCTTCGACAAAGGCCGTATTCGCCTTGATCTCGTTGTCGCTGTTTTCATTCGCGGCCTTCTTGGCTTCTTGAGTGAGGTTCAGCGCCGCGATAGCGCGTTGACGTACTGCTTCCTGATCATCTTCGTCCAGTTCGGGGTAGCGATCCTTGATGATCTTGCCCATACGCACCTGGGTCAGTTCTTCGGGCACAAGCTCCTCATCGAACAAGCCGCGCTCGATGGAGGTTTTGTCCTGTACGAACGCTGTGATGACCTCGTTTAGGTCTTCGCGGCAAATTCGTTCGGCCTCTTGTGTCTTTGGCTCTTTCAAGCCCTTGATCTCGATCTGGAACTGGCCGCTGTCCTCGTTGAAACCGACATTGCATTTATTTGGATCGTAGCCGTCTTCGCCATAGTCGAAATCGGCCTGCGGCCCAGTATTCGGATTTTTAGGTGTGAAGTTAAAGCGTGGCGCGAGAACTTGCTCCATGAGCAAGCTTGCGGCGATGGCTTTCAACGTATCGTTCACCGCTTCAGTCACCGCTTCCTCGGAAGCGTCAGGCTCAGCTATTAGATTGGTGAAGCGGGCTCGTGTTTTGCCTTCAGCGTCACGGGTGGCGCGTCCAATGATCTGTACAATCTCGGTGAGGCTCGAACGGTATCCGACGGTCAGAGCGTGCTCACACCAAATCCAGTCAAACCCTTCCTTGGCCATGCCCAGGGCGATGATGATATCGACATGATCGCGATTATTCTTTTGGCTCGGGTCTTTCAGCGCGGCTGAAACCTTGTCCCGCTTGGACGGATCGTCATCGACCAGATCGGCGATTTTGAGGATGCGCCCATCTGGGCGTTTCACCAGTTGGAAGCCCGTGGTCGGGTCAGTTCCTTGCCAGTCACCCAGCTCCTCAATGATGTGCTCCACCTCGCGGATTTTGTCTTTTGTGCTCTCGCGAGAGTTCACGCTTGGAATGTGAATGATCGTTTTCTGATCAGGATCAAGCACTTTGAGAATGTCGTCGGCGTAAGCACCTGAATAGAAGAAGTAGCCGATATCGAGCGACTTCAGCCACGTATAACCATTGAGCTGCTCGTAATAGGTGTAGGTGACCGGCTCGAATTTCGCTTCATCTTCCGGCATCAGAACCGGGTCGGCATCGCCACGGAAATAGGAACCCGTCATCGCGACGATGTGAACCTTGTCGCGCGCGATGAGAGCGGCGAGATGCTGACCTAGCTTATTGTCGGGATTGGCTGAGACGTGGTGAAATTCATCGACCGCAATCAGGCGACCATCGAAAGCTTCGATCCCGAATTTATCGACGGCAAAGCGGAAGGTCGCGTGGGTGCAGACCAAAATCTGATCGTCGCTTTCGAGAAAGGCTTTAACAGAATTGACCTTGCCGCCGTCTTCCCCAGGCGCGTTGCAGAGATTCCACTTTGGAACGACTGACCAGTCAGCCCAGAAACCGAACTTGGAAAGCGGCTCATCATTGAAGCTTGAGCCGATAGATTTCTCTGGCACAACGATGATCGCTTGCTTCACACCCTGATTGTGCAGCTTGTCGAGCGCGACAAACATGAGTGCGCGGCTCTTCCCTGAAGCAGGAGGGGATTTGATCAGGAGGTATTGCTCACCTCGCTTTTCATAGACCTGTTCCTGCATCGGGCGCATGCCCAGCTCATTCGATTTCGTCGAATTGCCATTGGCAGAATATTGAACTGATACTGATGGAACAGATTTTTCTTTCATAAATACCTCAAGTGTTTGTTTTTACGGCAGCACAACCAAGTCGCCACGCGGTCTCAATATCGTTTTCATCTGCGAGATAAAATTCGCCGCCAAGCCATTCTGCATGGCTAGCCAAATGTCGCTTCATGGCGTCCTCACCGAGCACGGCAACGGCATGGTTAGCGCATAAGGGCAAGCCCAACGACTTGCGTGTGCGATCCACCGTCCAGCGAAATGATCCGCGCGGTATCGCCTTCTGCAAGGCTTGCCGTCGTAGGTCCGGGCTCGCGGACAGGCCGATCTTGATGATTGAACGTGTCTCCCCCTGCCGTCCGAGATAGGCGGAAACATCCCCTGACAGCCTGAGTATGTAGAGATCACGCGGCAGGCTGTGTGAGCCTTGGATCACTTCATAGCCTTCGCTGGCCGCAGGCCCGGCGCGAACCAGCCCACGCTGCGGCTCTTCTTCGGATAACGTCTGCGCAGCAATAGGCTGATAAATCTCGACCTCTTCACAGGGGATCGCTCTCAGACGCGCGATGATCTGCGGATCGGTGAGAATCTCCCCCATCGCCGCAATATGGCGCGCATGACGCCCCAGATCGGGGAAAACCTCCATCGCGCTTGGCCGATATTCCGGAAGATAGCTGAAGGCGCGCAGCGCGCGGTTCGAATGACGCCATTTAGCCGGTTCCCGACCGTGGTGGATGGGATGGGTGAATTCATTACGGTCGCCAGTGTCGTGACTGACAAGGTAGAAGCCCGCAATCTTGCCTTTTAGATCAGGGTCCGTGTCGGTCTGATTGCTGGTCACATAACAAACCGTGATGAAGGGGTTGGATAGCTGCGCCATCAGATTGGCACGGCGCGTTAAGCCGCGATCGCCCGACCAACCAACCGTGCCCCAGGTTTCCGGACTCCATCCCCAGAAAGAAGTGAACAAGACCGAGGTGGCATCGGTCCAGACCTCACTCACATCGGCTCGGCCACGCGCGACGGTCTGGAAATGCGCCTCGAAGGCGTGGACGCTGCCATAGGTTTCGACGACGCGTGTCTGAACCTTGCGCATCATGTCTTGGCCGCGCTCTGGCCACTGGTGGTAGGCGAACATGGCGGTGAAGTCACCGAAGATGCGCTGAGCAATGTCGGATATGACTTTGGCATCACCGCCGGGGCTGTAGGGTCGATCGCTCATGCCGCCCCCTTGGTTCTAGTCATTTTGGTGTAAAGCTCGAACAGCTTTTCGAGCCTCTCAGTGTCATTCTTGAAACGACGCCCAATGTAGATGCGTTCAAGGACTTCATCGTTACGCTCATGCGCAGCACGCAGATCGGCGGGCATTCTCTCGGGGTCGTAGAGATCGGCGATAGTAGCGGGCCAGTGAGCTTCACGAGCCAACAAAATGTCCTCTACGCTTTGTGTTAAGTCGGCTTGGTTCTTTTCTGTCAGTTTGGGAAGCGGAAACGCATTCCATCCCAATGTGTTTGAGTAACGAAAATCTGTTTTTATCTTTCCGCATACTGTTGCGATCCAAATGAGGTGCAATCTGGAACCGATAATCGCCATGTTCCAGTAGGGAGCATCATAGATCGCGAGCGCACTGTCGGAGACAATGGCCTCCTTTGGGAGAAGCCCGAAAGGAAGATATTCTCGTCTTTCAGAAGTATGGCGCGGAATAATTATTGAATGCCGTTGCGCTACATCCTGTATTTGACGAAATTTGTGAGGGTATTGCGCGTAGGGGCGTGTGGTTGCGGCCTTTGCATTAAGTCGGAATTCTCGAACACCATCTAAGAGTTTTTTGATCGGTTCAATTGCTTGGACAGCATCAGCTTGGTTGTCTTCTATCCATAGGCAATAGCGCAAACTACCCTGAATAAAGTCTCTTGATCCGCTATATTGCCGTACGAATTTTGATGCGCTTGGATGCTCCCTACAAAGTTGTCGCGCATTTTCTGGCTCGAGAACTAGAAACCCACCATCTGAGGGCATATTGCCTTTGTACATCAAGCCCAATCCCTTCGGTGGTTTGGAGACTCCATTTACAACGATATTTGAACCCGCGACCAAATATGGGTTTATACCTGAAACGTCGCGCCGGACGGTCTCTCCAGAGCCGTTCACTGTGTAGAGCGTCGAGTTAGTTCCTCTGTTCGACGTACAGCCTACTATAACAACGGTAACTCCAGCGTTGTGTGCAGCGAGGTTTGACCACTTGAATGAAGAGTGTGCGAAAAAAATACGAATGCCACGATTGAGCAGTAGTGGCCAGATTAGAGGCACCTGTTGCCCTTGGCATATTGAATTTGTACTGACAAAGGCAAATTCACTACGGCAGGATTCCAAGAAAATGGCCGCCTTAAAGAACCACCCAGCAATGTAATCTAGGTTTTTCCAGGAACCAACATGACTAGAGAATAAACACTCTAAGTCGGATTTTTGATCAATTGTTTGAATGCTGCTGCCAATGTATGGCGGATTTCCACAAATGTAAGTCTCGCCGCCCTCGTTGTCGAAATCGATCTCGGCTTGATCCAGTGGCGTTTCAAACAGGTCATCCGATGAAATTTTCACACCTGTCCCTGTGGGAGGACAGATGCTCAGCCAATCCAGACGAAGCGCGTTGCCGCAGGTGATCCAGTTCATTGCGTTCAACGGTAGGAATTCTTTCAAAGCTTCCTGTTGTCCGCGATGAAGAACGTCACATTGGAACTCAGCGATGATGAGTGCGAGGCGCGCAATCTCTGCCGAGAAGTCTCGTAGTTCGATGCCACGAAAATTGGTAAGCGGGATATCTGTCCGGCGCTCTTTCTCTCCGCGCCGCTTGTTGATTTCGGCCTCTATCGCACGCATTTCCTTGTACGCAATCACAAGGAAATTGCCTGAGCCACATGCTGGATCGAAGACGCGAATTTTCGCCATTCGGTTTCGAAGATTCAGAAGCTTGCGTGAGTTGTCGCCTGCCTCCTCCAACTTCTCGCGCAAATCATCCAGAAAAAGCGGATTCAGCACCTTCAGGATGTTGGGCACGCTCGTGTAGTGCATGCCCAAAGCACCGCGTTCTTCATCATCCGCGACCGCCTGGATCATTGAACCGAAAATGTCAGGATTGATTTTCTTCCAATCGAGACTGCCGATATGGAAGAGATAGCGCTGTGCGATACGGCTGAAGCGCGGAACATCTGTCGAGCCAGAAAAGAGGCCGCCATTCACATAGGGGAATTTGTCGGCCCAGCGTGGAATTTTGGCGTTGGCGCGTTCCTCAAACTTCGTGTTCATCGAACGGAACAGCTCGCCAATAACCTCATGCGTGTTTGAAGAATCGCGTTCGCTCATTTGCTCAATCGTGGCGGTGAAAAGGTTCTCACCATCGAAGATGTCGGTGTCTTCCGCAAAGAAACAGAAGATCAACCGCGCCATGAAGTGATTCATGTCGTGTCGGCGTTCTTCCGTCCCCCATTCAGGATTGTCTTTCAAAAGCTCGACATAGAGCCGGTTCAGACGACTGGTCGCCTTTATGTCGAAGGCGTTTTCACGGATTTGCTTGACGGTCGAGATACCCGCCAGCGAGAGAAAGAAGCCAAAATGATCGGGGAAGTCTTTGTAGGCACAAGCGACCGTCTCGCCGCCAATCAGGTCTTCCGCCTCGAACTCGTTTCCATCAGTCGCGAGCACATACTTGGCTTTGGCCTTTGTCGTCGCAGGGCTTTCCTTCAACGCGCGAAGCGTCTCCGTCACCGTGCCAGGATTGCAGACTTTGATATGGATGTTGTTGGTTTGAAGAACGCCGCCCTGATCTGATTTGTTCGATGCACCAGATCGAAGCTTCTTGATTGTGGTGGCCTTGTTGCCAAACGCCTCAAGGAACGCGAACGGGAACTCCTGCGGCTCAAAAGGCTGCTCAGCTAGCTCCGAAATAGCTTCTTCAATTTCAACTGCGTTCACGGTCGGACGTATCCTTGTTGTCTTGTTCTGCGTCGTGATCCCGGATGTGAGCACGCATGTAATCCCGAAGGACTTGCGCCGCTGGGCGATCCTGCGCGCGACAGACTTCTATGAATTTTTCACGGAGGTCTCGTTCCACGCGGATACGGAAACCGGAATCTTTTCCCGACATCTAAAAAGTGTATCCATTGTGATCACGATTGTGAAGCAGAAACTCAACCTTGCATAGCGTCAACGATCGGACACCCACGGCGGAACGTAAAACGAACAATTATTGATTAACAATAATTTCTCATGTATTAAGGTTAACGAGATAATTGTCACTGCGTGTAGCAGGCGGAGCAAGTTGTATGGCTGAAAGTCAAATTGAATGGACAGACTCAACGTGGAACCCAGTTGCTGGTTGCTCGATCATGTCTAGCGGATGCACAAATTGCTATGCGATGCAGATGGCGTGGCGACTTGAGGCGATGGGCGTTGAAAAATACTCGGGGCTGACCCGGAAAAGCGGGAAGCGCTCGATATGGACAGGTGTCGTGCGAGAAGACCGAAGTGCGTTGGAGATTCCTAAGCGCTGGCGAAAGCCGCGCAAAGTGTTCGTCAATTCCATGAGCGATCTGTTTCATGACGAAGTAAGCGACGCATTCATAGCAGATGTGTGGGAAGTAATGCGTCAAACCCCACAACATAGCTATCAAATTCTCACAAAGCGGCCGGACCGAATGGCCCGTATTCTTAATGACAATATTGAAGATGTTCTCCCGAATGTATGGCTCGGTACTAGCGTCGAAAACGCAACTGTGGCCGACCGCATAGACGCCCTCCGGCTCACACCCGCTGCAATCAGGTTCATCTCGTTTGAACCGCTGATTGGCTCCGTAGGTGACATCAATCTTCGCGATATTCATTGGGCGATTGTGGGCGGTGAGAGCGGACATGCTGCTCGACCTATCCGGGAGGAGTGGATCGATGAGATCCATAATTTGTGCCGGAAATACGGGACGGCTTTCTTCTTCAAACAATGGGGTACTTGGGGAGCGGATAACAAGAAGCGCTCTAAGAAAGCAAACGGACGACAGTATCGCGGCAAGACCTGGGATGAAATGCCAACGGTCGTCGCTGCTACGATGTAAACAAACTAGAGGCAGCGCGGTGGCGAAAAAAGAATACGATTGGGAAGGTGGTGCGGAGCTTAAAGACCACTCCAAAAAGAAGCATAAAGTGCTCAAGGAATATATCGCCGAATATATGAATGTGCGCTGTAGGTTACCGCAACAAAGTCGATTTCGCTTGGCTGTCGTGGATGGTTTCGCTGGAGCGGGACGCTACAACAACGGCGAAGCAGGTTCGCCGATAATTTTATTGGAAACCATACGGGACGCAGCGATCGAGATTGCAATTAGGCGAGGCGTTGAGAACATGGCGCCCATCGAAATTGATTTACTGCTCGTACTCAATGACGCAGACACCGGCGCTATCGAGCAATGCCGTGAAAATTTGGCGCCTATACTCGCCGCCATACCTGACAGCGCGGCTCAGTTGAACGTTGAAACGCTTATACTTTCTCAAGCATTTGAGGAAGTATACCCTCAGATAAAGTGCGAAATCGCAAGCCGTGGCTTTAAGAGCAACGTGATCTTCAACTTGGACCAATATGGCGTTTCACAAGTTTCGTTTGACACGCTACGTGACATCCTAAGTAGTCACCCGTCAGCAGAGATTTTTCTCACTTTCGCGATCAACACGTTGGTCGCGTATTTGCCCAAACACGATATCGAGATGTTGAGAGCAAGACTCTTACCGTTCGGCGTGGACGTTTCTGCTTTGACTGATCCTGAAGCTGTGCTTAGCAGAGATGAATGGCTAGGGGCAGCAGAACGCTTAGTCTTTCAGGCGTTACTTGGCGTCAGCCCGTACACTAGTCCGTTTTCAATACACAACCCACAAGGTTGGCGTTATTGGATGGTCCACTTCGCAAACAATTATCGTGCGCGCCAAGTCTACAACGATATTCTCCATCAAAATGCGAGTTCTCAAGCGCACTATGGTCGGTCGGGATTGCGCATGCTTTCTTACAACCCCGATCATAACGAAGGTGCGCTATATCTGTTTGGTGAAGAGGACCGCGCGCGGGCTAAAGCCGAGCTTTATGACGATATCCCACGCACGGTCGCGAACTACGGTGATGCGTTGGAAGTGGGCGAATTTTATGAGCGCATTTACAATGAGACGCCCTCGCATTCTGACGACATTCATTCGATGATGATCGAAAATGAGGATATCCAGATAATTACGCCTGGTGGGGGCGAGCGACGTGTACCAAACACGATTTCTCGAAACGATATGATTTTGCTGAAACCGCAAAAGTCCTTTTTCAGTCTATTGTTTCCTGGCGGCAAGAAAAGCTAAGTCGGCCCTTCGTTCACATACATTAGATGGGTTTATATGTTTGTAGGCAAATGCCTGACCGGCATCCAATCGGCGCACGGTTGGTCTCGATGAAGTCGTCTCCATGACATGGCCATGGGGGTATCGGGGGAGCTTGGAGGCTCCCTTGATCTGCGATCGAACGGCAGGCTGTTCGGACATGGGGAGGTGTTGGAGGGGAGAGGTCATTCTCCGCCTCTGACGAGGGATCAATCGGCGATACGATTGGATGGTGCTGGGTAGGTTCAATACCTGGTCAGCGCCAAGGCTTGGGGTATCCAACAGGGGGCGCAGCAGCCCCTTTGGCAAGGTCGGCGTTGTAGTACAACGCACACCTTGCGCGTCAAAAAACGCGTCCAAATCAGGTAAAAACCGCGAAACACCCGGCTTTACTGCACTTTTGACGATTTCCGTGCTACGTCGATTCCCATCGAGACGTGGAGTGCGATGTGTCTGATAGCTGGGATGAGAAACACGCCCGGAACAAAGGAGCGGCGAAAAATGCCTTCGAAGAGAAGGCTTCGGACACTCCAAAAGAGGAGCCGTCGAGCGACCTTTTGAAAGCGCTCGAAGGGCTGAATGACCGGCGATCGGGTGTCCCAGACCGCCGGAACTCTGATGTTCACCGCATCGCACAAGAGCTGGATGACGAGGCTCAGCAGGAAGAGGAAGCCGAACTTCCCGAACTGGAAAAGCCGCGTCCCAGACCACCTTCGTTGAGCCTGGGCGGTGAAACTATCCGGCCAGCCCCAAAATATGCCGCGCCTGAACGCGATAAAGCTGCACGCGATCGTATGCGGACTCTTTTGCAACGCGGCAAAGAGCAAGATCGAGAACGCGACCGTTAGCGAAAAAATCTGCGGGCATTGGCCGCTAATTTCGCAAAACGGGCGATTGGCTTAACTTTCGATAATAAACGGCACTCACACACGTTGACAGTTTTTCAACGTAAGAGGAGTGCCCAAACGATGGACCCAATAGTTTCTTGGTTCCGTGCCCTATGGGACGGCATACACGGTCTTATCGATCCAGAACGAGCGAAACAGCTTCGCGCAAAAAGAGCGACGGAAGCGTATCTTCGGAGCAAGCCAGGATCAAAAACATCTCCTGAACCGAAGGCTAAGGCAGAAGCCAAACCATTTCTCAAATGGCTCGGCTGGGGCGCGCTCGCTGTCTTCGGTGTGGCCGTCACCGTGGCCGTCGTGAGCTTTGGTCTCAGCGGCGAAGAAAGCGGCGGCAATCAAATCCAATATGATGCCTATGGCATGCCAGTCGGCGGCGGTGATCTTGACGCTGCCATGAACCCAATGCGCGGCCTCACCTTAAGCAGCCTCATGGGCGGATTTGTGCTCGGGGTTGGATTGGTCGCAATCCTCGCCTTTTGGCGTTGGGTTGTTCACAAACATGGATGGGTCGCGCTCGTTGTTCTGTGCGCGTTGCTCGTGCTCATTGGAGACACAAGCGATTCTGCATCGACAACATCCATGGCGTCGATGCTGGCCTTTATCACTGGCTTTAGTGCGGGCATTGCCCTGGCGGCGAAGTTTCTTCTCGTCATCAGACCGCCTACGGAAATACCGGACATCTTCGGCTCCTCACGGTGGGCGACGTTCGATGACATCACAGATGCCGATCTGATTGGCTCAATGGACAAGGGAGACGGTCTTTTCCTCGGCAAAGAGCAAGAGAAAGGCGTCCCGCTCGTCTATCGAGGTGACATGCACGCTTTGACGGTCGCGCCAACGCGAACGGGTAAAGGTGCTGCCGCCATCATTCCGAACCTTCTCCGGTCAAAAAGCTCAATTCTCGTCATTGATCCCAAAGGAGAGAATGCGCGGCGTACGGCAGCAAAGCGTGCTGCGATGGGTCACAATATCAAGATTGTAGACCCGTGGGGCATCGCTCAAGAAGCCGATAAATTTGGTCCTGGGACCGATGCGGGCTTCTATGCCCATTTCAATCCTTTGGACGCTCTTCGCGCAGATGATCCAGACCTTGGATCGGACGCGATGCAACTCGCGGACGCGCTCGTTGTCTCAACTGACAAAGAGCCCTTTTGGAGCGACGAGGCCAAAGCACTGATTGCTGGTTTCATCCTCTACGTCGTCGTTGCTCCCGAAGAAGAGGGGAACCGAACGCTTGGCCGAGTCCGGGATATCCTGTCGCTGCCTCCGGCTGCGGATACAGAAGATGAGAATCTTCCTGGCACAATGGATGAGATTTTGATGCGGATGGCGGTCTCGCCTCATCCGCTGGTGAGCGCCGCCGCTTTCCGCATTGCTCAGAAGGCGGAGAAGGAACGCTCTGGTGTGATCTCCTCGGCGCAATCGAACACGCATTTTCTCGATAGCCCGAAAATCCGTGACAGCCTGGCCAAGTCAGACCTCAAGTTCTCCGATCTTAAAACTGCTGATGTGCCAACGACGATTTATCTGGTGCTGCCTTTGGATCGTCTCTCTACGTTCAATCGCTGGCTTCGGTTGATGATCTCAAGCGCCATGATCGATCTGACACGCACCCCTGCAAAAGAGGACGCTGAGCCGGTGCGCGTGATTTTGGATGAGTTTGCAGCCCTCGAAAGGCTGAAGATTATTGAGACAGCCTTCGGGACGATGGCGGGCCTTGGCGTACAGCTTTGGGCGGTTACGCAAGACCTCTCCCAGCTCATGCGCCTGTACGGCGATAAGGGCTGGCAGACATTCGTCAGCAATGCGGGCGTGTTTCAGTATTTTGGAAGCCGCGACTATGAGACGGCGAAATACGCCGAACACTTGACCGGCATGACGACGATGAAAAAGCGTTCCATCAGCTTCGGATCGTCCTCATCGGCAACCACGTCTTACCCGAGTAGCTCGTCCACTACGGGCCATTCGAAAACTATCTCGTATGACGATGTACAGCGTCCGCTGGCATATGCAGATGAGATGATGACGCTTCACCGCGATTTGCAGATTCTCTTCGTGGAGAACAACTATCCAATCATCGCTCGAAAACACTGGTGGTTTCGTCAAGCGAAGGCCAGCAAGCCTTTGAGCCCTTGGGACTCATAGCATCGCAGCCTTTACGGATATGCGGCGCTGAACCGAACCGATCGACACCCATTGCCTGAAAATTGTGTGGCGGGACAGGCGAGGTGCTCGAACGGTTCGGTCGCCGCAATTATAAACGTAAAGGAGCGACGCGATGTCTCTTCAAATCATTTCAAAGGCGGAAGCTGCCCGCATGCCGATAGCGCAGCTTCGAGCGCTGCATCAATTGCTCTCTGAAGAGCTGGCAAATAGCGAATGCGGTTCACAGCTTGCTCAAGCGATTGCGCATAATCTGCATATCGTCATGAACGAGCTAGCGGGTCGAAATCGGCTCAGCCGTCTGCCACGGCTTTAACTGCTCTCTCGAATTGGGTCGCCCAGCTTATAGCTGGACGATCCATTGACGATTGCCGAGTTCGAGTTCGGTAACTTCACCGCCCAGGCGCATGTCGCGGGCAAAGGCCTCGACATCGAAATAGTAGCGCAGGCTTTCCGGTAGCAGGTCAAGAAGCCCGGTGCTCTCGACGTAATCCTCAGCGTATTCGAGAAGCGTGCCTTCAAAGAGCATCACTTCGTCCAGGCGGTCGATGATCTCTTCTGCCGCGATACATTCGTATCCAGCGAGGTATACGGCGCGCGCGGCCTCATCTTCGTCGAGGTCTTCAAATTGATCGAACCACAACGGCAGATTTGCTTGGTTCACGCCGATCGCTTTGAACAGCTCGTAATTGTCGCCGTCAATGAACTGAATCTCATATTCTTCGACGGGATCGCCGTACTCATTGCGATGTCGCGATGCTCGCTCGCGGTACTCATCGAGCGTTTCGAAATAGAAACCCGTCGCTGAAATGTCGTAGGGCGTAGCATGGTAAATGTTGGGCATATTGTCCTCCTTTGCTTTGAACGCAGGAGGCTCGGGCGACTGGAATAAAGGCACGCTGCAACTGCCTTCACGGTCACTGGTGCGGAAGGTCGGTTGCAGTGGGCCTGCCAGTCGCCACGGATGCGGTTATCTCAAAGCGGAGGACGGTTTTGCCCAGGCTCGGATGCCTCGGCTGACAGGAGGCGTTCAGGCTTTTCGTAGCGTTTGCTTACATGCCTCGAACATCATCGTCATATGATTGCGCCGGGTCGAACCCAATCGCTTCATAGCTTCATCGTCTTTGAGGGCACGGTCGAGTTCAATGTCGCGGAAACGGTCATAGACCAATGCCGTAAGAAACACCGATTTGAAGCTTCCTGTAGGAAGGCCACGTTGCTCTGTTCTGAGATGCCGAAGTGTGCGGAGCAACATGGGGCGCGGCTGGACGAGTGGCAGAAACTCGCACGCTGAACAAAGGCGTCTGTTGCCGAGAAGGGCTGTTCCTGGACCATCGACGCTTTCGAACGACTCTCTGATTTCAGACGGACAGTCGAATATGCAAGTGTGAAGGCGCTGCCAAAGCGGATCGTCATCGTCAGGCCAGCCAGACGGAAGGCCGATTAGATGGAATAGCGTGTCAGAGCGAGCAATCATATCGCGCAGCTTGCGCATGGTTTCAGCGGCTGATCGCTCGGAAATACCAGCATTCTCACTGGCAATCGGCACAGAAAAGTTTGAGCAAACCGCCCAAAGGAGCGCTTCGACCTGTTCATTGCTTAGTTTTGAGCGGGCGATGTAACGGTTTGCCATAGAAAATATTATTTAATCTCAGAGCGTTAACCGACTCTTCTTCCTCTGATCGGGACAGGTAATTGTCGCATCGCAATAAGCACCGCATTTTGAGTTCGAACATTGCGAAACGGTGCTTTTATGCCGGATAAGTTATGCACAAAAAGGGCTGAAAGCCTTGAAAATGCTGGACTTTTTAATCCTTATACGGCATAATAAAAATAGAGCCCCCTTCGCGTGCGTGAGACACAAGAAAGGAGTTCAGGATGCCAGACGATCAAAAGAACATCCTGCAATCGTCAACCGTTGACGGTTTTAATCAGGAGGCTCGCAAGGTTCGTTTCGATCCTGAAGCGTACGCTCGCCACATTGCACAACTCGACCTCACCGAGACGCAGAAGCTAACGCTCATGCGAACTGTTTGGGACCTGATGGTTCTGTTCGTAGACGCTGGCTTCGGTATCGATGGGCCGACTCTGGCAATGGCTGATAAAGAAAACCAAGAGGCTGAACGCGAGGACAAACCTCGAAAGCAGCTCGAAACGCCGGAGAGCACACCATGATGAATCTAACGAACAAGAAAAGCGAAACCGGCGGAATCGCAGTGATCTACTGCCGTGTGTCGAACGTCAAACAGACGACGCGCGGCGATGGCCTTGGAAGCCAAGAAACACGCTGCCGGGAATATGCTGGCTACAAGGGCTATCGCGTAGAGCAAGTCTTCACAGATGATATGAGCGGCGGCGTAGCTGATCGTCCTGGCATGATGGAGATGCTGGACTGGCTCAAAGAACACCATGCAGAAAATCCGGTTGTCATCATCGATGATGTGTCGCGTCTCGCACGGGGGCTGGACGCGCATATTCGATTGAGAACGGCAATCGGTGGCGCGGGAGGCCGGTTGGAAAGCCCATCGATCGAATTTGGGGAGGACTCAGATTCGGTACTGGTGGAAAACCTTCTGGCCTCGGTGTCGCAACACCAAAGACAAAAGAACGCAGAGCAAACCACGAACCGCATGCGCGCTCGGGCCATGAACGGTTACTGGGTATTTGCCGCGCCTAAAGGCTATCGCTTCGAGCGCTCCAACGAAGGCAAGGTTTTGGTTCGCGATGAGCCTCTCGCCTCAATCGTTCAAGAAGCTCTTGAAGGGTTTGCATCTGGCCGTTTCGGCACGCAAGCGGAGGTGAAGCGCTATCTCGAAGCCCAGCCTCTTTTCCCAAAGGATTTGCCGGGCGGATTTATGCGCAACCAGCGTGTGAACGATCTACTCACTCAGCCGCTTTATGCCGGTCTGATCTCAATTCCGAAGTGGGGAATTGCGATGCGTGAAGGCCGTCATGATGGATTGGTCTCTGTCTCGACCTTCGAGAGAATTCAAAAGCGCCTGGCGAACCCTGACCGACAAATTATCCGCAAAGACATGCGCGAAGACTTTCCGCTACGCGGGGCTGCGCTGTGCGGAGATTGCGATCACCCTCTGACGGCGGCGTGGTCCACGAGCAAGACCGGAACAAAGCATCCGTACTATCTCTGCTATAACCGTGACTGCGAGAGCCACAGAAAGTCTATCAGACGCGATGCGATCGAAGGGGAGGTCGAAGCGGCGCTCGCAAGCGTTACGCCCGCCAAGAGCCTTTTTGAGCTTGCCAGAGCAATGCTGAAAGACCTCTGGGATGGTCGTGTTGATCAAGAACAATCACGGGCGAAAGAAGCTCAAGCGCGTATCAAGGAACTCGACAAGAAGATCGATCAACTCCTCGACAGGATCGTTGATTCTAACTCTTCACGCGTGATCGCGGCATACGAAGCCAAGATCGAAGGATTCGAAAAAGATAAGCTACTACTTCGGGAACAGACGAACCGAGTAGGCCAAAAACCGCACACCTTCGAGGAGATGTTCGAACTCGCCTGCCAATTCCTCGCAAACCCTTATGAAATATGGACAAATGGCACTTTAGCGGTGCGCAAATTGGTGCTGAAAATGGTGTTTCCAGCCGGTGTTACCTATGATCGGGAAAATGGACTTCGAACCCCAGATTTAGCCTTACCGTTCAAGGTGTTAGGCGGTCTCGAAGGTGGTGATTGTAAAATGGCGCACCCATCAGGATTCGAACCTGAGACCTCTGCCTTCGGAGGGCAGCGCTCTATCCAGCTGAGCTATGGGTGCGAACGCGATCAGTGTGTAGCTTGCTATGGGCTCAAGTTCAATCGCGACTGCGCAGCACGTGTGGCGTTTGAGTGAGCCCGTCAACTGAATCCAATTTGTATATATTAATCAATTGTTGACATAGGTAAAACTGTGTGCACGGAATACGTGTATTGTCCTCGTTAACGCGTTGTGTGTCAGGAAGCAGGGGTGATGTTGATGTCTTTCACGCCTCGAGTCCTGCTTGTGGAGGATGACCCACAGGATTCTTTTCTTGTGCATCGGCACCTGTCGGATCTGCCCTATGGCGGTGAGGTTGTGTCCGTCACCCGCATTCAGGAGGCGCAAGCCCGTCTCAATGCCGCTGCGGACATCGCCTGTGTTCTGGTGGATCTCAAACTGACGGACGGCTCCGGCGCGACGCTGATCGAGTGGATGATGGAGCAGGACGCCCTTAAAGACATTCCGGTCATCGTCCTCAGCGGCGACCGGTCCGAGCACCCGGAGCTGGACACGTATTCAAACGTGGCGTGCCTGATCCAGAAACCGTCTTCCATCAACGGCTATGAAGCCTTGGCGCAGGCGCTGCATCCTATCGTCTCGAGCGCGCTGGCGCGCTCCGTTTACGCGGCGCAATAACCCTATTTCAGCACACCTGTCGCGTAGATCCGGATCTTCAGGCCCCCGTGATCAATGGGCGCGCTAATCGTGTCAAAAGCGAGCCCCGTGGCCTTGGCCATTTTGTCGTCCGTCGTGATCAGCGCCGCCCGCCAGCCGCTGAATCGCTCGCGCATGACCTCGCCAAACGTTTTGTACGCGCCGAACACCGCTGTTTTGTCGCCGATCCGGGCGCCATAGGGCGGGTTGGTCACCACCCAGCCTGGCGCGCCATCCGGGCGGGCCAGGTCCTTGAGCGCCCCTTCAGCGAACTGGGTGAAGGCTGAGACCTCAGCGCGCTCGGCGTTCTCGCGGCTCATGCGGATGGCGCCGGGATCCCGGTCAAATCCCAAACAGACCGCTTGGGAACGGGCGTGGGGCGGCTGGTTGCGCAGGGCCATGAAGGCGTTGCGGTCAAAATTGGCCAGGCGTTCGAACGCGAAGCTGCGTGCGCGGCCTGGCGCCAGACCTGCCGCCAGTTGAGCGGCCTCGATGACGAACGTCCCCGATCCACACATGGGGTCGAGCAGCGGCGCACGCCCGTCATATCCAATTTCACGCAGCACCAAGGCGGCAAGGGTTTCGCGCAAAGGGGCTTTCGCCACGGCTTGTTTATAGCCGCGCTTGTGCAGCGGCTCCCCGGAGGTGTCCAGGCTGAGCGTGACGACGTCATGATCGATCCGGACACGCACGGTGATTTCAGCGTCGTCTCTGATTTCGGCCAGCGCCGTGCGGGCGATGGCGTCGCTCACACGCTCTTCGGCGGCGCCGTTATGATAGATGCGCGACTTGCGACAGGTCGCCTCCACCTTCACCGGTGTTCCAGGGTGAAAGAGGGTTTGCCAGGGCGTTTGCCGGGCATGCTGCCCAAGCGAGTTGAGGTGCTGGGTCTTGAACTGATCCACGACCGCAAGAACGCGGGTGGCGCCCCGGATCTGAAGATTGGCGCGCCAGACATCGCTCCACCCGCCCTTGATCGTGACGCCGCCTTGTCCGGGGCGGCATTTGGCGAAGCCGTTTTCCGCCAGCTCGCTGGCGAGGGCGGTTTCTAGGCCTGGAGGGCAGGTGAGGAAGATGTCAAAGCGTTGTTGTGTCATGATGGAGCTTCATAGGCCATGTCCGGGCCCGATGCGACGAGATTGCGCCGTGTGCGTCCAACGCTATGTTGCAAATCCCTGTAGCCAAGGCTGTCCCAGGTGACGTACATGCACGGCCCAGCAAGCATGAGGACCTGATGAGTCGGCTAATCGTCTTTGATGTGGATTCCACACTTTTGAAAGTCGAGAGCCTCGACTTTGCGGTCGAGCATGCTTTGGCTCAGGCCCCCGATGGGGGCGAGCGGACCGCGCGCCTGAAGGCGCTGACCGATCAGGGCATGTCCGGCAAGCTTGATTTCCGGCGCTCGCTTGAAGAACGTCTGGCCATCGCCGGGCTGACCCGAACCGCTGTCGAGACGGCGCGGGAAATCCTGCGCAGTCAGCTGACCGATGGCATGGCCGACCTGATCGAGCGTTTGCGGTCTCGCGGCAATGACGTGGCGGCGGTCTCGGGCGGGTTCCAGGACCTGATCGAGCCGGCTTTGATCGATCTGGGCTTTGACAAGGGCGAGATGCGCGCCAATCGCTTTGTCTTTGACGGCGATGCAGTGACGGGTTTTGATCGGCAGAATCCGCTCTCGCGGTCGGGGGGCAAGGCGCCGGTCGTGGCGTCGCTCAAGACTCTGACCGGCAAGCCGCTGGCGATCATGATCGGCGACGGCATGACCGATTATGAAGCGTTCGAGAAGGGCGCGGCGGACAGTTTCATTGGATTTGGCGGCGTGACGGCGCGCGCGCCGGTGCGGGCCAAGGCGCCCGCTTTTGCCGACAGCGTCGATGATTTGCGCACGATGATTTTGGGCTGACGCTGGACCAGAGCGAATTGTCTTGCCAAACCAGTGCGCCGGGTTCAAAAGCGCGCACCTTTTGGTTGGAGACGCTTTCGTGGACCTGGATGTCTGCCCGCAGCCGTTCTTTTCTGACAATCTGACCGCCTCCCTGATCGCGGATCTTGAGGCGCGTGGCTGGGCCCATGCGCCCGGCGCGCTTGATCCAGAGCTGGTCGCAGCCTTGCGATCAGAAGCCGAAGACCTCGAGCAGGCGGGCGAGACCCATATGGGCCGGGTCGGGCGGGCGCAGAACGAGACCCGCGCGCTGTCCATCCGAAAGACCCGCATCGCCTGGCTCGACGGCGCGAGCCCGGCCCAACAGCGGTTCATGGCCGGCGCTGACGCCCTGCGTATCGCGATGAACCGGCGATTGTTTTTGGGTCTGTTCGAATTCGAGGCCCATTTCGCGGTCTATCCGCCCGGCGGCTTCTATGCCCGGCATATGGACGCCTTCACCCTGCCTACCGCCAGCGCGGGCGCCTTCACAGGGCGTCGGGCCGAACGCGCGCGCGTTGTGTCCATGGTGGCCTATCTCAACGCGGATTGGTCCCACGCTGATGGCGGCCAGCTTGCCCTGTGGGAGAGCGCGTCTCTGGGAAAAGGTGGGCGACCGGATATGAGCCAGTTGGACGACGTTCCGCCCGTCGCCGAACTTAAGCCTGAAGGCGGCGGTCTGGTGTTGATGCTGTCAGAAGCCATCCCGCACGAAGTCCGCCTGTCGCACGCGACCCGCTACGCGATTCCGGGGTGGTTCCGCGTCAACACCAGCGTCGGCGGCGCGCTCGACCCGGTGCGTTAGGGCTTGCGTCAGCCCGGGGGTGGAAGCAAGGCCCGCGCGCTGTCTGGCATCAGGTGCGGCAACATCTCGATCCCGTGTGCTGCTGCGACAGCGTCCAGTATGGCGGGGAGATCTGCGTCGGGTCCGGACGCGGCCAGACGCTCTGCGACCGCTTCGAAGAATCCGTCAAATTCGGATCCGCTGACGATCAGCAAGACGCGGGCTTCAGTGTCCCCGGCGTTCCAGAAGCTGTGCGGCGCCCCCCGCGGCAGGATCAGCAGGGAGCCGGGACCGGCTGTCACCGTGTCCTCGCCCGCAAGCGCGGACAATTCACCTTCCAGAACATAAAACAGTTCATCTTCATGGGCGTGCCGGTGCGGAGGCGCGCCGAGGGTGCGAGGCGGCTGGATGAATTCGAAGACGGATATCCCGCTTTCAGTATCGGCGCGCGCCGCCAATTTCACCGTCTCATGTATCGGAAAGCCCAGATCCTCGAGATCGTCGGCATGCCGGACGTCAGCATGCATGGGATGGGCCGCAAGCAACGCGGCCACGACAAACGACAGCATTTCCCAATCCCCCAGTGTCAGGTTGCACAAGGTTCAAAGGCTAGGTGCAGACTGCAGAGACGACAAGCCTTAGTGCGCCTGCCCCCAGGTGTTCGCAGCCTTGGCTTCGACCTCGAGGGGCACGGACAGGGACTGCGCTGGCGCAGCCGCGCCCATCATCACCTCGGTGACCAGATTGATCACCTGATCTGCCTCGCTTTCGGGGGCTTCAAACACCAGTTCGTCATGCACCTGCAGCAGCATCCGGGTTTTCAGGCCCGCCTCCGCCAGAGCGCCCGGCATCCGCACCATGGCGCGGCGGATGATATCGGCGGCAGCGCCCTGAATCGGCGCGTTGATTGCCTGACGTTCCGTAAACTGACGGACGGACGGGTTCTTGTCCTTGATGCCGGGCAGATGGATGCGGCGGCCGAAGATTGTTGAGACGCAGCCCTTCGCCTTCGCCTCTTCTTTCATTGCGTCCATATACGCCTTGATGCCCGGGAATTTCTCGAAATAACTGTCGATATAGCGCTTGGCCTCATCGCGCCCGATGCCGAGATTATTGGCGAGGCCAAAGGCGGAAATGCCGTAGATGATCCCGAAATTGATCGCCTTGGCGTTCCGGCGTGTGGTCGGATCCATCTGATCCAGCGGCACGCCGAACATTTCCGACGCCGTCAGGGCGTGAATGTCCTGACCCTCGCGGAACGCCTGTTTGAGCGCTTCTACGTCAGCAATATGAGCCAGCAGACGCAGTTCGATCTGGGAATAGTCCGCCGCCACGATCACATGGCCGGGCTCGGCCGTGAAGGCTTCGCGGATCTTCCGGCCTTCTTCTGTCCGTATGGGGATGTTCTGCAGGTTCGGTTCCGAGCTCGACAAACGCCCGGTTGTGGTCGCGGCCAGCGAAAAGCTGGTATGCACCCGGCCCGTATCGGGATTGATCGCGGCCTTGAGGGCATCTGAATATGTGGATTTGAGCTTGGAGAACTGACGCCAGGTCAGGAGCGCCTTGGGCAGCTCATGACCTTGCTCGGCCAGTTCATCCAGCACGGCGGCGTCGGTGGACCAGGCCCCTGACTTGGTCTTTTTGCCGCCCGGCAGGCCCATCTCGCCAAACAGGATTTCGCCGATCTGTTTGGGGCTGCCCAGATTGAATTTCGTCCCCGCCGCCTCATGGGCGGTCTCTTCGGCCTCGGCCATTTTCTGCGCGAAGTCTGACGACAGGCGAGACAGCTGGGCCACGTCCACCTTCACGCCCGCCAGCTCCATATCGGTGAGCACCTGCGGCAGGGGGCGCTCCAGGGTTTCATAGACGGTGGACAAGCCCTTGCCTGCAAGGCCGGCTTTCAAAAGCTCCCACAGTCGCAAGGTGATGTCCGCATCCTCGGCGGCGTACTCGGTCGCCGTTTTCAGATCAATCTCGGAGAAGCGCTTCTGGGATTTGCCAGAACCACACACCTCTTTGAACGAGATGCACTTATGGCCCAGATGGCGTTCCGCCAGCTCGTCCATGCCATGATTGTGCAGACCGGCCGCCTGCACATAGCTGATCAGCATGGTGTCGTCATAGGGCGCGACGCGCACGCCATAGCGCTGGAACACCGCCAGATCATACTTGAAGTTCTGCCCGACTTTCAGGATCGCGTCGTTCTCAAGGATCGCTTTCAGACGTCCAAGCGCCTCGCTCTCATCGATCTGGTCGGGCTTGCCGCCGCCATCGGCCAGATCGCCGCCTTCATGGCCGAGCGGGATGTAGCACGCCTCATTCGGGGCGGTCGCCAGCGACACGCCCACAAGCCGCGAGGCGACGGCGGACAGGGCGTCGGTCTCCACATCCACCGCGATGACGCGGGCGCGTTTCGCTTTTTCAATCCATGTGTCGAGCGCTTCGACGGTCTGGACGGTTTCGTATTTCGAGCGGTCCACGGGCGCTGTGGCGTCGCCGGTTTCATCGGCGACCGGGCCGCCCAGTCCTTCCTCGACCCGCCGGGTCAGGGTGCGGAACTCCATGGATTTGAGAAAGCCCACCAGCTTTTCCGCATCGGGCTCCGCCGCGCCGAATACATCAAGCGCGTCCGTGATCGGAACATCAGGCTTCAATGTGACGAGCTGGCGCGAAATCCGGGCGTTCTCGGCGTTCTCGATCAACTTCTCGCGGCGCTTGGGTTGCTTGATCTCTCCGGCCCGCTCCAGCAGCGTGTCGAGATCGCCATACTCGGTAATCAGTTGGGCGGCGGTCTTGACGCCAATGCCAGGCACGCCTGGCACATTGTCCACGCTATCCCCCGCCAGGGATTGGACATCGATCACCTTGTCCGGCGCGACCCCGAACTTTTCGACCACCTCGTCATGGCCGATGCGCTTGGATTTCATGGGATCGAGCATCGTCACATGATCATTGACCAGTTGCATCAGGTCCTTGTCAGAGCTCGCCACGGTGACGCGGGCGCCTTTCTCTGCGGCGAGGCGCGCATAAGTCGCGATCAAATCGTCCGCCTCATACCCCTCCATCTCGATAGAGGGCAGGTCGAACGCCTGGGTGGCTTCCCGGATCAGCGAAAATTGCGGCACCAGATCTTCGGGCGGCTCGGGACGGTTCGCCTTGTACTGGTCGTAAAGCGCGTTGCGAAAGGTTTTGGACGAATGGTCGAAAATCACCGCCAGATGGGTGGGCTGGTCCTCACCCTTGAGGTCTTCGAGCAGCTTCCACAGCATGTTGCAAAAGCCCTGAACCGCACCGACCGGCGTGCCGTCAGACCGGGTCAGCGGCGGCAGGGCGTGATAGGCGCGGAAGATATAGCCCGACCCGTCCACCAGATAGACATGGCTGGATGAATCAACAGGACGAGTAACGGCCATGACAGCGCTCCGGCGGCAGTTCAGCGAGGGAGCGCCACCCTATGCGGCGTCGGGTGAGGGGGCAATCGCAAGCCCCACTCCTAACCCGGAAACGCGACTCCGCTGATCAGGCTGCTGACCAGTGCAATCAGCGGCGCGGCCACCAGATTGATACGGAAGCCGGCCTTGATCATCTGGGTCATGCTGGCTGCCCCTGAGGCGTAGACAATGGCGTTGGGCGCAGTGGCGACCGGCAGCATGAAGGCGCAGCTGGCGGACAGGGCCACGGGCACGATCAGGTGTTCAGGCGGCACGCCGGCGGAGACTGCGACGGCGGCCAGCACGGGCAGGAAGCCCGAAACCGTGGCGACGTTCGAGGTCAGCTCGGTCAGGAAGACCACGATCAGTGCGAGGATCAGCACGGTCAGCGGCAAGGGCAGGGTTGAGACCCAGTTCAGATGCCCGCCGATCCAGCCCGCCAGCCCGGTGGCCTGAATGGCGGCGGCCAGCGACAGCCCGCCGCCGAACAGCAAGATCACTTCCCAGGGGATACGCTTGGCGGTCTCCCAATCCATCAGCGCCTGACCCTGGCCCGATTTGCCGCCGGCGGGGATCAGGAACATGGCGAGCGCGCCCGCCATGGCGATCTGCGCATTGCCAAGGCTCAGAACAATGGGCAGCTCTAACTGTGCGCTGATCCAGGCCAGCAGCGGATTCCAACCGAAGGTGAGGTCGGGCTGGCCGATCAGGAAACCGGGCAAGGTGCGGCCCATCCACAACAGCGCGACGGTTCCGAAGGCCAGCGCCACGCGAACTTCGGGCATCGTCATGGAACCGAGCTCGGCCTTGTGCGCCATGATAATCTCGCGACCCGCCGCATTCGGGGCGTGGCCATCCACCCTGAACACCCATTTGGTCAGGATCAGCCACATGGCGGGAATGATGAGGGCGGCGGCCGGCAGGCCGATCATCATCCATTGGGGGAAGCTGATCACCGCGCCGTATTCGCGCTCCATGAAGCCCATGGCGATCAGGTTTGTCGGCGTGCCCACGGGTGTGGCGATCCCGCCTACCGACGCCGAATAGGCGACGGCCAGCGCCAGCGCCGGTGCAAACTGGCGGGCGTCCACGCCTTCGTCTTTCAACGCATCGGCAACTTTCAACGCGATGGGGATCATCATCAGCGTGGTCGCGGTGTTGGAGATCCACATGGAGAGGACGGCGGTCGCCGTCATGAAGCCCAGCATCATCAAGGCCGGGCGCGAGCCGAACGCGGCCACGATGTTGAGCGCGATCCGGGTGTGCAGATTCCACCGCTCGATCGCCAGCGCGACGATGAAGCCGCCCAACAGCAACATGACGATGGGGTCGGCATAGGGCGCGGACGCGGCTCGCATGCTGAGGATGCCGACCACGGGAAACAGCGCCAGCGGAACCAAAGCGGTGGCGGCGATGGGAATGGCTTCGGTCGCCCACCAGCACGCCATCATCAAAGCGAGCGAGGCCAGCAGCCAGGCGGAGCGATCAAGACCTTCAGGCACAGGCAGGACTTGCAGGCCGATCGCGATCACCAAGCCTGTGATCAGTCCGATACGCTGACGCATCGCCGACGTCTTCGCCTGAGCCATTATGCTCCCCCCTCTGTTCTTTCAGACAGGTATAGGGACAGCGTTTCCGGGATCAATCGAAACCGGAATAATTCAATGACATTTGAAGGGAAGGCTTACGCCTTGGGGTCAGCTTTCGAGCCGCGCAGCACGAAACGACGATCGCAATACCCGCATTCGACGCAGTCAGCATCGCCCATATCGTACCAGACGCGCGGATGGCCCAGCGCGCCGCCGCCGCCGTCGCACATGACGCGCTTCTGGTCGACCACGATCACTTCGGGGGCGGGCAGGGAGGAGGCGTTGGCGGTCTGGGTCATGATGTGCTCTGCCGGTCTATGAGAGGGTCCGGTGAAAGAAGATAGACAGCGACGCGACGTGGACGAGGTCCGCGCACGCCGTTAGGGTCCGCTCCGTCTTAAGGCGCGCGGCGTGCAGGCGTCAATTGCGCACGCGCGGCCCGCCCTTTTTGCTTGCAGATCATGAGCCCGTCCATGTCCGAGAGCCAACCTGAATTCGCCCTTGAAGCCTATGGCCTGAAAAAGACTTATCCCGGCGGCAAGGGCTCGCCCTCCAAGGATGCGCTCAAGGGTGTGGACCTGCAGATTCCGCGCGGTTCGATCTTCGGGCTGCTGGGACCGAACGGGGCGGGGAAGTCCACCTTCATCAATATCTTCGCTGGCCTTGTGACCAAATCCGCCGGCACGGCGAAGATCTGGGGCGTGGATATCGACAAGGATCCGCGCCGCGCCCGCGCCGCCATTGGCGTGGTGCCGCAAGAGCTGAATATGGACGTGTTCTTCACGCCGTCTGAAACACTGGAATTGATGGCGGGGTTTTACGGCGTGCCAAAAGCCGAGCGCCGGACACAAGAGATTCTCGCCGCGCTGGGGCTTGAGGACAAGCGCGACGCTTATGTGCGCCAGCTTTCTGGCGGGATGAAGCGCCGCCTGCTGGTGGGTAAGGCGTTGGTGCACAATCCCCCGGTCCTGGTGCTCGACGAGCCCACCGCCGGGGTGGATATCGAGCTGCGCCGTCAACTCTGGGAATATGTGCTGGAGCTGAACAAGCAGGGCGTCACCATCGTTCTGACCACGCACTATCTTGAGGAGGCTCAGGAGCTGTGTGACCAGATCGCCATCGTCAATCACGGCGAAGTGGTGGCCTGCGAGCCCAAGGCGGATTTGCTCAAGCGTCTGGATTCCAAAACGCTTGTCATTGAACCGGTTGAGCCGCTGGCCGCGATACCGGCCGGGTTTGAGGCCCAGGACGCAACCATCCGCCCTGACGGCTCGCTCGCCGTCACCTACAAGTTCGGCGAAGCGTCGGTTGCGGACATGATCGAGACCTATCGCGCCTCAGGCGCACGGATCGCCGATTTGCGTACCGAAGAGCCGGACCTTGAAGACGTCTTCCTGGCGCTGACCTATCAGGCGGACGCGCAGCAAGGCGCTTGAAGCTGACGCAATTGGGGAGCCTTTTGGCGTCAATGGCGTTAGTATTGAACCATGAAACGGTTTTTCACACGACTCTTGGTGCTCATTCTATCTGGCGCGATCTTGATTGTTCTGCTGGCGGTGCTCTTGCAGATTGAGCCGGTCGGACTGGGCGGCTGGATCGTGTTCGCGCTTTTCGCCGCGGGTGCCGTGCTCGTTCCTGTGGTGCTGTATCGTTTCCTGATGCGCCAGGCGCGCAACCGGCAAGAGGTGCAGGACGCCGCCGGAGCCGGCATCGCGGTCGGCATGGGGCTCGAGCAACAGCGCCAGCGTCGTGATGACAGCGATGACGATATCGATCTCGGCGTGGATTAGAAGATCTGGACGCTCGCCGAGTTCTAGATGGCTAGCACGACTATTCGAGCGGTAATTCCGTGGTGTTCTTGAGCGCTTCCATGGCGAAAGAGGCGGAGACGTCTGACAGGGGCGCGATCGCGATCAGGCGTTTGTAGACTGCGTCATAGTCTGAGATCTCGGGCAGCATGATCTTCAGCAGGTAATCCACATCCCCGCCCATGCGATAAAACTCGACCACTTCTGGCATCCTCTTCACGCCTTTGGAAAAGGCGTCCAGCCAGTCGCCGTCATGTCGGCTGGTGCGGATAAAGACGAACAAGGTGGTTTTCAGGCCCAAAGCGTCCGGGTCCAGCAGGCTGACCTGTTTGCGGATCACTCCAGCGTCGGTCAGGCGCTTGATGCGGCGCGCCGTGGGCGTGGCGCTCAGCCCGATGGCATCTGCGTAATCCTGCACCGTGCGGTCTGAATCTTCCTGCATCAGGCGCAGCAGCTTTTTGTCATAGTTGTCAAGCGTCATCATAATCGCCTTTTGGAGTTAATTTCTCTACGTATCGGGCATTATAATAGAGAATTGAGCGATTATCACTCAGCAAAAGAGTGTTTCATGGGGGCATTGGAAAGGCCCTGTCATGACACATGCTCTCGCCCCGGATCCGATTGACGCAGCACGCGACGCCCTGATCGGCGGGGACGCCGTCTTGCGCACGCCGTTCGGGCTCAAGCCTCTGGTTTATGCCGACTATGCAGCTTCAGGCCGAGGCGATCAGCGCCTTGAAGACCAGCTCATTGCGCTGCAGCCTCTGTATGCGAACCCGCATAGTGATGACAGCGCGACCGGGCGTGAGGCGACGGCCTGGCTGCACCGTTCTGAAGCCGAGCTGAAACGAGCGATCAATGCGGGCGAAGACGATGTGGTGGTCGCCTGCGGGTCCGGCGCCACGGGCGCGATAGAGCGTCTGCAACAGATATTGGGCGTGATCGAAGCGCCCGCCACGAGAGCACGTCGCGAAGCGCATCTGATTGAGATCCTGGGACAGATTGAGGCTGACAGACTCCAGGTCGCGCTTCAGGCGCGAGCGCCTGTGGTGTTTGTGGGACCCTACGAGCACCATTCCAATGAGCTGACCTGGCGTGAGGCGCAGGTCGAGATCGTCCGCATCGGTCTTGATGAAGACGGCGGCGTGGATTTCGACCATCTGGCGCGCGCCCTGTCAGACCCCGCTTATGCTGATCGCCGAAAGATTGGCGCGTTCTCAGCGGCCTCCAACGTCACAGGCATGCGCACGGATGTGGCGCGGCTGGCGCGACTGCTGCACGCCCATGACGCGATCCTGTGCCTCGATTGCGCCGCCAGCGCGCCCTATCTGCCGATCGACATGAATCCGGTCGAAGGCGCGGACGCGGCGCCGGATGCGGTCTACTTCTCGCCTCATAAATTGATCGGCGGTCCGGGCGCGTGCGGGATATTGGCGTTCAAGGCGGCGCTGTATCGCGGTGATTTGCCGCCGACCTTGCCCGGTGGCGGAACTGTGACCTATGTCACGCCGGACAGTCATGATTTCATCACCGATATCGCCGCTCGCGAGCGGGCCGGCACGCCGGGCGTGATGCAGATGATGCGTGCGGCGCTGTCGCTGAAGGCGCTGGGCGCATTGGGTTATGAGCGCATCGAAGATCGTGAACAGCGGGCCCTGAAACGGGCGTTCGACGCCTGGCGCGACCACCCGGCCATCGACATTCTGGGGTCGCAGGATCCCGCCCGGCGCATCGGCATTGTGTCATTCAATATAAGGTCCGGGGACGGCGAGATGCTGCACCCGAGATTCGTTGCGACCTTGCTCAATGATCTGTTTGGCGTGCAGGCTCGGGCTGGGTGTTCTTGCGCAGGCCCTTACGCGCATCATTTGCTTGATCTGGACGAACAGACCACGGCTGACCATCGCAAGGCGGTGTTGTCGGGCTTTGCCGGACTGCGTCCGGGCTGGTGTCGGCTCAGCCTGCACTGGGTGATGGATGAGGCCGAGATCGACTATCTAATCGCGGCCGTGCTGTTCATCGCCGAGCACGGCGCGAAAGTCCTGCCGCTTTACAGCTTTGACGCTGCTACCGGGGCCTGGCGGCATCGGCGACAGGGGGAAGCGGTCGGTATGGCTGCGCCGACGGGCGGCAAGGCGATGATGCAGGCCGCTTTGCACGAGGCGCAGACCCTGGCGCAGACGCTCGAGCCTGACCCGTGTTGCGGGCGTCTTCCTGAATCCGTTGAAGCCTTGCGGCGCTTTCGTGTGCCGGCCTGATCAGCGTGAGAGACGTCGGCTGAGATTGGCGAATAGCTTCGTCGCAGTGAGCATTTCCGGCGAGTGTGGCGTATACTGACGGCTCAAGCTGGCGTGCAGGTTCTCAAGGTCGAACAATAACTCCCTGTCCCCTGCATCGGGAATGTCGCTCTCGATCCAGCCCACACAGACCCGGCGCGCGCCCGATGTGACGGGGGACACTGCATGCAGATAGGTCGAGGGATAAACAAAGACGTCCCCCGCCTGACCTTTGACTGATTGGGTGGCGCCGGCCTGGTCGATGACCAGCTCGCCGCCTTCATAACTGTCAGGATCAGACAGGAAGAGGGTGAACGACACATCTGTGCGCATGCGCTCCTGGCCGCGCCCCATAAAGGGATTGTCCACATGCGCGCCATACTCGCCGCCGTCTGACGTCTCGGTGACAAGAAGGTTTGAAAAGCGCTTTGGTCGTGTGGCCGCGTTGAAAGTCACGTGTGTGGCGAGCGCAGTTTCAAGAAGGGTTTTGAGTTTGGCCCCGGCGCTGGAACTCAAATCCGCTTGACGATTGCGTTTGACTTGCCGGGCGGTCGGACCGGCGGTCTTGGCGCCGTCACGCCAGCGCAGCTGATCCATCAGGGCGCGGGCCTGCGCCAACCTCTCTGCATTCAAGATGCTACCGATTGTCAGATGCATGTTGACTTCCTGCGAACGATTTGCAGTTACTACTTTATCCTCCCCATTTCGGGGTGAACAGGGGGTCCCATGAAACAGCAATTCAAACGTGTCACCGCCATGGGTCTGGGCCTCGTGCTGACCGGCGGCCTCGTCTCCGCATGCGAGCCTGCGACTGACACAGGGGCGCAAGCGCCAACCCCGCATACTGCGCCTGATACGCACGCCGCCGCAGCGCCTGAAGCAGAAGCTCCCGCAACGCCGCCGGGCATGACGGGCGAGGGGGAAGGCGGCGTGGTTGTTGAGGACGCCGCCACTGACCCTGTGGTTTATGGATCCGCTCTCGCGGTGGCGGAAGCGCATGTGATCGCCGCTCGTGACGCTCACGCGATCGGTGAAATCGACGCTGCGGGCGAAATGTTCGCGCACCCGGCCAGCGAAGTGCTGTTTGATATGGAAGACACATTCCAGCAATTGGGCGTCGAGCCGTTTGAAGGGCTGTTCCTGGATGCGTCAGCGGCGGTCTTTAATGACGCCAGCCATGATGAGATTGTCGCGCGCACGGACGCCATTATCGCGACCCTGCGTCAGGCCATGGCCCAGGCGCCCGATGACGGCTCGTCCCAGGCCCGGATCGCGGCCGGAATCGCCGCCGATCAAATCGACCGTGCGGTGGATATGTATCGGATCGCCCAGGATAATCCGGCCTATGGCCCGTATCTGGACGGTTATGGATTTTACAGGGCGGGCCAGACCGCGTTTGAAGAACATGAAGCGATGATCGACGCCGAACTGCCCGAAGGCGCAGCGCGCATTCGAGACGCCCTGGCTTTGCTGGCTCAGGCCTATCCCGGCGCCGCTCCGCAAGACAGCTATCCCATGAACCGCGCCGAGCTGAACACCGCCTCAACGCAAGCGTCGCTGGCCGTCACGCGATAGCCGCACGCAGCCTTTCGAGGATGAACTGACCCCGCCGCAGACCTTTGCGGCGGGGTTTTCATTGAACCTGGCGCCTCTGCGTTCCATGCTCTGGCCCAATAAGCCGCCAGAAACAGAGCGGTTCGCATAAGGGGAGAGATCATGCAGGCACAGGCAAGTTTGCAAGCCTGGCGCGCCGCAGGCGCGTTTTTCAACTATCGCGGTCACGACATTTTTTATCGCACGGGCGGCGACTGGTCCGATGGCTCAAAGCCGGTTCTGGTCCTGATCCATGGCTTTCCCACCGCCAGCTGGGACTGGGTGCGGCTCTGGGATGATCTGTGTAGAGATTACAGGGTCGCTGCTCTCGACATGATCGGTTTCGGCTATTCTGACAAACCGGTCCGGTATGCGTATTCGATCCTGGATCAGGCGGATTTGCATGACGCCTTTTTTGCGCATCTCGAGATCACGGCGTGCCATCTCTTTGTCCATGATTATGGCGACACGGTCGCGCAGGAATTGCTGGCGCGCTATCTCGAGCAAGGAGATGCGGCGGCGGTGAGGCTTCAATCGATCTGCTTTCTCAATGGCGGCCTGTTCCCTGAACAGCATCGCGCCACGGTTACGCAAAAACTGCTTCATTCGCCGCTCGGCCCGTTTCTGGCGCGCTTGATGACGCGCGACAAATTCGCCAAAGGTCTTGGTGAGGTCTTCGGGCCGGACACCCAGCCCGCAAGCGAGGAGATGGACGCCTTCTGGGCCTTGGCCCAGGAAAAGGGCGGCATGCCGCGCATCGGGCACAAGCTTCTGGGATATATCACAGAGCGCCGACAGCATCGCGAGCGCTGGGTGGGCGCGCTTGTGCATTCGACCGTGCCGATGAAAGTGATTGATGGCGGCCTGGACCCGGTGTCGGGCGCCCATATGGTTGAGCGCTATCGCGCGCTTGTTCCGAATGCGGATACTCTCGTTCTGCCCCATGTGGGCCACTATCCGCATTGGGAAGACCCTAAAGCCGTGCTTGACGGATTTATGAATTTCCAGTCCGCTATGCCCAAGGCTCGATAACAGGGCCCTTCAATTGGGAGGACGCCATGACCCATGCATGGGACAGGGTGATTGTCGGCGGGCTGGTGTTTGACGGATCCGGAGCCCCTCCGGTCGTCCAGGATATCGCCATCAAGGATGGCCGTATTGCGGCGCGCGGGCCGGATCTGGATCGGTCTCAAGCCGAAACGGTTATCGAGGCGCAGGGCGAATGGGTGATGCCGGGCTTGCTGGATATCCATACCCATCTCGACCTGGAAGTTGAGTTTGACCCGGCCCTGCGTGAAGTGGTGCGTCATGGCACGACCACTGTTCTGATGTCGAACTGCTCGCTGGGCCTGGCTTACGGCAATCAGCGTCGCAATGGCGAAGATCCGCTGGTGGATTGCTTCGCCCGGGTCGAGAACATGCCCAAGCCGGTCCTGCGCAAGGTCGCCGAGCGCGCCAGCTGGACCAGTTCTGCAGGCTATTTCTCTCATCTGGATGACCTGCCGCTGGGCTGCAATGTCATCCCGCTTATTCCCCATTCCATGCTGCGCGCCCAGGTGATGGGGCTGAACGGTTCGGTGAGCCGCACCGCCGGCGAAGCGGATTTGCGGGGCATGGAAGAGCTGCTCGAGCAGGCGATGACGGAGGGCTATGCAGGCTTTTCTACCGATTCCCTGCCATTTCACTTCCTGTCGGAAGACCCCAATCGCCGCGTAAAAATACCGTCGCAATTTGGTCAGTATAAGGAGCTCAAGCGTCTTACCGCGATCTTGCGACGCAATGACCGCATCTGGCAGGCCACTCCGCCCAAGGACAAGCCGCTGGCCGTGTTCCGTAATTTTCTTCTGACTTCAGGGCGTTTGCATGGGCGTCCGCTCAAGGTGACCGCGGTGGCGGCGCTGGATGTGGCGGCGAACCGGTCGCTCAAAAAGCTGGCGATGATCCTTAGCCATTTGTTCAACTCCCCGATTTTGAACGGGCATTTCCGGTTTCAGGCTCTGGCGGCGCCGTTCAAGGTGTTCTGGGATGGGCCGATCAACCCTCTCGCCGAAGAAGTGCCGACCCTGCGCGAGCTGAACGAGCTGGACCTTGAAGACGTGGATGGTCGCAGGGCGCTGTTGAGAGACCCGGCCTTCCAGGCGCGCTTCACGAAAATGTGGATGACCGGCAAGACCGGGTTCGGACTGGCCCGTCTCAAGCGCATGATGAAGATGGAGAGCCTGGCGTTTGATCGCGATTTCGAGCAGATGATCTTCCATTCCGGCGGTCCGGAAATCTGGACGGGCGAGAGCTTCCAGCAGGTCTTTGATCGCTACCGCGCATGGCGCGTCGATCCAGCGTTCGCCCGCACCCATGATGAGCAGGGCGTGTTTGAGCGTCTCCCCGACACCGCTGCGACCGAAGCCGGCTTTGTGCTGGCCTTGTTTGACGCTTTTGATCTGAGGCTGCGCTGGTGGACAGTGTCCGCCAATCGGGATCCTGAGACGGTCCGTGAGCTGATCAACCATCCGCTGACCTTGCCGGGCTTCAACGATTCCGGCGCTCATATCACTAATATGGCGTTCTATGACGGCAATCTGCGGGCGCTCAAGCTGGCGCAGGAGGAAGGTCTTGAACGCGTGGCCAGCCAGATCCGGCGTCTGACGCGTGAGCCGGCGGACTTTCTGGGCGTCAAGGCGGGCCGGATTGAAATCGGCGATTGCGCGGATGTGACTGTCATCGATCCCGAAGCGTTGGCCGGTTATGATTCAGAAGCGGGCAGCACCTTCATCTGGCGCGAGGATTATGGTCATGAGCAGATGGTCAATCGCTCAGACGGTGTGGTGACGACCGTTCTTGTGGCGGGGGAGCCGGTTTATGCGCAGGGTGACTTCACCCCTCTCGCAGGCCGAACGCCCCTCGGCCGCGCATTGCGCCATGAAAGCTGGAGCGGCGGCCGCACCAAGACGGAGGCGCTGGCGGCGGAATAGGGGGATAGAAATAATCCCGCGCCCGCAGCGAAGCGAGGATCCCTCACGCGAAGCGTCTTTGTGATCAGGGCGCGGGCGTCTTGTCTTTGAATTTGCAGATGTCTGCGATGGGACAGCGCCAACACTCAGGCTTGCGCGCCTTGCACACATAGCGCCCGTGCAGGATCAGCCAGTGATGGGCGCCTTTGAGGTATTGCGGCGGCGTTATGCGCTCCAGACGCTCTTCCACCGCGTCGGGCGTCTTGCCCGGCGCCAGCCGCGTGCGGTTGCTGACCCGGAAGATATGAGTGTCCACCGCAATGGTGTGCTGGCCGAAGGCTTCGTTCAGCACCACATTCGCCGTTTTGCGCCCGACGCCGGGCAGACGGATCAAGGCGTCACGGGTTTGCGGCACCTCACCGTCAAACTCATTCAGGATCATTTGGGACAGGGCGATGACATTCTTGGCCTTGTTGCGGAACAGGCCGATCGTCTTGATGTGCTCGCGCACGCCCTCTTCACCCAAGGCCAGCATTTTTTCGGGCGTGTCCGCGACTTTGAACAGCTTGTCGGTGGCCTTGTTCACGCCCACATCGGTGGCTTGCGCCGACAACGCCACGGCGACCACCAGCGTATAGGGGTTTGAGTAATTCAGCTCGGTCTGCGGCTCGGGGCGATCATCGGCCAGCCGCGCGTAGAGTTCTTCAGCCTGCTCCCTGTTCAGTCCGGGCGGGCGGCGTTTGGCGGGTTTTTTACGAGGCTTTGGCGCTTGGGTCATGGGGTGGCGATAGCCCTCTCGTTGAGCGCAGGCAAGCCCTGCACCTTTGCAATCTGTCGCCAGAGCGGCATAACGCAGTGCAGCACACTCAGTTCCCGGAAGACCATCATGAAGCCTGACGCGTATCGCCTCGACCTTGAAACCTATCCCTTGGTGGCGTCCGTCCCCAGCCGGTTTCAGGATCTCGACCCGTTGGGGCATATCAACAATGTGGCGATAGGCGCCTTCTATGAAGAAGCGCGCGGCGTCTTGAACCGCAAGGCGTTTCCGCTCGAGCTGCGCAAGGCCAACACAATGCGCATGGTGATCGCGGATGTTCACATCGCCTATCTGGCCGAGGCGTTTTACCCCGGCGATCTGGTGGTCGGGTCCGGCATTTTGCGTATTGGCGGGTCCAGCTACACGATCGGCCAGGGCCTGTTTCAGAACGGCCAGTGCATCGGCGCAAGCGAATCTGTTCTGGTGAATACGGATGGGAAAAAGCCAGCGCCGATCCCTGATGAGGGGCGCACAGCGCTTGAAGCCTTGATGATCAAGCCCGTCTAGGACCGTATCGGGCCTTTGGCGTGTAGTTTTGCACCCTCTTGCCGCTTTGCCGCCTTGCTAGCGCCTTTCACGAAGGGGCAAAGTGATGTGATGAAAGCGCTACTCTCCTGTCTCGCCGCCTCTGCTCTTCTTATGGGCGCTTCGGCCTCCGCTCTGGCTCAATCGCGATCTGCGCTCGACCTGTCACGCATGCTGCGTGAAGAGGTGCGAGCGGCAGCCCAGATTGAGGATTTTGAAACAGCGCATCGCATGAATGCGGCGGCGCTGGAGCTGCAGCCCGGCCATCCCGGATTGCTGAACAATGCGGTGCTGCTGGGCGCCATGGCCGGCAAGACAGAGCATCAGTTTGAAGCTCTTGAAGCCATGGCGGGCGCTGGTCTCAGTTATGATCTGGACGGGTCGGTTCGAAATCTGGGCCAGCTTGAAGCCGCTGATTCAGAGCGATTGAACGCCATACGCTTGGCGCTTGCTGAAAACGCGGCGCCTGCGGGTCAGGCGGTGGCGGTGGCCACGCCGCCCTTGGACGATGCGCTGATTGAAGCGCTGGCGGTCGATAACGAGACCGAGCGTCTGTATCTGGGCGGCGTTGCCCAACGCCGGATCTATCGCGTCGAGCCGTTTGCGCCCGAAGAGTTTGACGTGTTTGCAGGTGATGATGAGCCCATTGGCTCGATCTTCGGGCTCGCCGCAGATCGACGGCATGGCCGGCTTTATGCGGTTGAGGGCATGGTGGAGCAGACTCCGCTCGCGCCAGATGAGCAGCCCGAAACCGCGCTGTTAGTGCTGGATCTTGAGACCGGAGAGCGGATTGCACGCCATACGATGGAAGGGGCGGAGCGTATGGGCGACCTGACCGTGCGCGACGGCGTCGTGTTCGTCTCGGACGCTGAAGCCGGGCGGATTTACCGCCTCAACGGCCCTCGCGCCGAGCTGGAGCTTTATGCGCAGGATGAGCGTTTTGCGTCTTTGCAGGGTCTGGCTCAGGCGCGCGGCGCATTATGGGTCGTCGATTACGCTGTGGGGCTGTGGCGGATTGATCCGGTCAGCCGGGTCGCGCATCTGCAACCCAGCCCGGACGGCGCCAGCCTGATCGGGATGGACGGTCTGGTGGCGGATCGGCTGGGGCGCCTGTTCGTGGTGCGCAACGGCGCAGCGCCTTTCGGCGTCTTTGAACTGGTGTTTGATGACGCCAACCAGCTTGTCGGTCTTGAGCCGGTTTTGACGGGTGATGCGCGGTTGGGCGAGCCGACGACGGTGCGGATCGCGGATGATCGTCTGTTTGTGAATGCGGATGCGCCTTGGGACCAGTTTCCCGCGGATGGCGCGGCGCCGGATGCGCCGCGGCGATCGCCTGTCATACTGGCGCTTCCGATCCCGTAAAAACTGTTGTCGGTTAACGCGGATTAACCCGTCGGGAAGACTCTTTGAGGCAATCTGGAGGTCATGAAAATGGCGGCCGATCCCTCTTTGGAGTCTGAAACCCCGGTGCGACGCAGGCCGGGGCTGATCGCGCGCGTCCGCACCGCGGTGGTCGGCTTTGTCATGACCGTTCTGGGCGCGTTCGTGATCGTATCCATGCTGAGCCATAATCCCCTGGATCCCAGCTTGAACGCGGCGACGGGCCAGGCCGTGACGAACTGGATGGGCGGGCCAGGCGCAGTGACGTCTGATCTTGTCTTGCAGGTCTCAGGGTGGGCGGGCGCTGCGGCGGCGCTGGCGGTGATGGGCTGGGGGGCGATCTTGCTGGTTCGAGGTCCGCGCGGCCGCACCAAGACGGTCTCCGCCTTCCGGATCATTTCGGGTCTTCTGGGCGTAGGCGGGTTCGCCATGGCGGTTTCGGCTTTGCCCATGCCCGCGAACTGGCCCTTCGCGACCGGGCTGGGCGGTCTGGTTGGCGACGGGTTGCTGGGCCTGATCCAGGCGTTGACCCAAGAGGTCAATGCGCCGGGCGGACGGGTGATCGCAGGCGGTCTGGGGCTGACGCTGGCGGTGTTTGGCGTGTTTTTCTGTTTTGGCCTGACCGTGCGTGACCTGACCGCGGCGCGAGACGCCGCTGAGCTGGTTTGGGCCACGGTCCGGGTCTGGATTGATCAGAGTCTTGGCGCCATTCCGCGCGCCTGGGGCCGCGGCGAGGTCGAGGTGCAGACCCCTGCCTCGCCCGATGGTCGCGCGGAAACCGCGCCAGCGTTTCTCAAGCGTGAGCGCCGGTCTGGCGCAGAATCAGCGCGCACCCCGCCGCGCATCAGCCGCGAACCCGTTGATGACGATGAGGACGGGTATAACGATACGGCCATGCCCGCCACCGGCGCGCCGGCGCGTCCAAACCCCGTTAAGGTGGCGCGCAAGAAGAGCGTGCGCGAGTCAGATCGTGAAGCCCGTGAGGCCCAGGGCGCGTTGCCGTTCAGCGGCGATTCCTCCGGGTTTGAGCTGCCGCGCCTGGACTTGCTGGCGCCCGCGCCGCCGCGTGCGGATACAGTGGACGCCGACGCCCTGGCTCAGAACGCCGAGCTTCTGACGGGCGTGCTGGCGGATTTCGGCGTGAAGGGCGAAGTGGTTCAGGTGCGCCCAGGTCCTGTGGTGACGCTGTATGAACTGGAGCCTGCCCCCGGTGTGAAAACCAGCCGCGTGATCAATCTGGCCGATGATATCGCCCGATCCATGGCGGCGGTGGCCTGCAGGGTGTCGGTCGTACCGGGCCGCAACGCCATCGGCATCGAGCTGCCCAACCAGCATCGTGAGACAGTGTTCCTGCGCGCGCTGCTGGCGTCCAAGCCCTTCGAGGCCGCCAAGGCGGAGCTGCCTATGGCGCTGGGGGAGACCATTGGCGGCGAGCCGTTCACAGCGGATCTCGCGAAAATGCCCCACCTTCTGATCGCGGGCACTACTGGGTCGGGTAAGTCGGTGGGTGTGAACGCAATGATCCTGTCGCTGCTCTACCGGCTTCCGCCTGAAGAGTGCCGGATGATCATGATCGATCCCAAAATGCTGGAATTGTCGGTCTATGACGGCATTCCCCACTTGCTGAGCCCCGTGGTGATCGATCCGAAAAAGGCGGTGGCGGCGCTCAAATGGACCGTGCGCGAAATGGAGTCGCGCTATCTGAAGATGTCCAAGGTCGGCGTGCGCAACATGAAGGGCTTTAACGAGAAGGCCCGGCAGGCGCGTGAAGACAATGACGTGCTCAGCCGCACTGTTCAGACCGGCTTTGACAAGGAAAGCGGCGAGCCGGTTTATGAGACCGAGACGATCGAGCCCGATCCCATGCCCTACATCGTCGTTGTGATCGACGAGATGGCGGACCTGATGATGGTCGCCGGCAAGGATATCGAGGGCGCGATCCAGCGTTTGGCGCAAATGGCGCGGGCGGCGGGCATTCATCTGATCATGGCGACCCAGCGACCGTCAGTGGATGTGATCACCGGCACGATCAAGGCGAACTTCCCCACACGGATCAGCTATCAGGTGACCTCCAAGATCGACTCGCGCACCATTCTGGGCGAGCAGGGCGCTGAGCAGCTTCTGGGCATGGGCGACCTTCTGTACATGGCGGGCGGGGGGCGCATCCGGCGTCTGCACGGCCCGTTCGTGTCCGACCGCGAAGTCGAGGATGTGGCGAACTTCCTGAAAGCCCAGGGCACCCCGGAATATCTCGACGCGGTCACCGAGGATCTTGATGAAGAGGGCGGAGACGGCGCGCTCGATCTGGTGGGCGGCGGTTCGGGCGATGATCTGTTTGATCAGGCGGTCGCCGTGGTCGCGCGCGATCGCAAGGCGTCCACCAGCTATATCCAGCGCCGCCTCCAGATCGGCTATAATCGCGCTGCGACCTTGATTGAGCGTATGGAGGATGAGGGCATGATCGGCCCCGCTGACCATGCCGGCAAGCGCGAGATCTTCCTGCCTGAACACGGTGAATAGGGACGGAAGACTGGCTGCGCACCAGGTTTTCAGACCTCTTGTGCGATGACCGCGTAGAAACCGTACCCCTGATGAAAGCAGGCCGCGATCCAGACTCCGCTCAGGGAGTTTGAAGCGCGGCCCGTCAGTGCAGGGGGGTTAACGCGGCTAGACTAGCTGCAGTTTTGGGAAAGCCGGGTCAGGGGGCGAACCGGAAGCCGGAGTTCCGCGTCACGCGGTCCTGGCATGGACGCCAGATGCGCCTGACCTGAGGCATCCAGGCCGACCTGATACCATCCCAGGAAGGTCTCTGACTCTTGAGCAATGAAGCCCGCCGCTGTCTGAGCAGGATCAGCGACGCTGCGTGCAGGGAACGAACCGCCTGAGCCTGTTGGTGAGCCGTTATTGTAACGGACCAGATCGCCGCGCAACTCCAAGCCCTGGAAGCTATAGGCGCCGGTCAGGTCGGCGGGGATTGTCACACTGGCGACCAGCCATCCTTCTGGGAGGTCGAAACGCCGACGATCCTGGGGATCTGCGTCATATCCGAAAGTGAAGGCGATCTCGTTTGAAGCGGTCTGGGCGACGCCCCCGCAATGCGAAGTCGCGTTTGAGAAACGAATATCCAGGCTTTCTTGAAAATTCGGCGCCATGGCGTTCTGCGACAACTGTTCGGCGGTGGCATTCGCGCTGCCTTCGTGAACAGCCAGCCACACTGTCGTGTCTTGTGCGAATGCCGCCGGAGCGCCGCTCAGTGCGGTCAGAGCAACTGTTGTAAAGATCAATCCTGATTTGAACGCCATAACACTCTCCTATTCTCCTCAATCGAGAGTAACACGCACTTTTTCTCCCCGAAAGAGAGATTTGATCACTCTTGGAGTGAAGCCTGCGTCGGTCATGTCGGCTTATCGCGCCGTTAACCCTCTTGCCCGGATGTGCTGGCGTCAGGGCCTGTTTTCCAACCATGCTCATATGTTGAGCGGGGTAGGAGACCGGCGAAATGTTCAGCCGCCGTCCATATGATCTGAAAAATCTGATGCGAGGCGGCTCAACGCCGCGCGTGCTCGACCTTTATGGTCTGCACAAGCGGTTCCCCGATCTGGCGCAGACCCCCTATCCCCTGTTCCGCCATCGCGGTCTCAACCGGTGCTTTCTGATCAAGCACAATCTGCGCCGCAATGAGCGCTCTCTGGTGCGGTCGGGCCGCAATATCGTGACCAAGCTGGTCCTGCCCATCGACCCCAAGGATCCAGGCGCCGGCGCGTTCTGGACCTTCATAGAAGCGCCAAACCTCGAAGCCTGGCTGGAAGAGGCGCTGGGGCGTGACCGCAATCTCTATGAAGAAGAGTTTTCCGAGGATGTGCGCACGCTGTCGCGGCTGAAATCAGCGCCGGCGTTTGATCCCTTCCTGCTCGAAGCCCTGTTCCCCGAGCGCGAGCTGGACCCACGCTATTTCACCATGGCCAAGGCCGACGAGGCCGAGTTCAAGATGTTCGCCGCTCGGCACATGGCCGACATTTCCGCCAAGGCGCTGGGCGAGACGACCACGCGCAAACGCCCCGAACGTCTCGCCGCCGTTCTGTTCAACGCCAAGAGCCACGCTCAGCGCGAAGATTTGCGCAACGCCCTGCGCATGGATCCCGAAGACTTCACCGTCGGCGTCTTCGGTTGGAAAGGGCTTTTGTATTATCTGTGGCGCATGAACATCCTGACCGAAGAGCTGGCGAGTTTCCTGCGCGATCTGGCGCGGCTGGAAAAGGAAGACGGCTCCGCGCCCTTCCGTCCGTTAGCCGCACCCATCAGCCGTATTCGCCGTTCGATCCGTCTGCGCTGGGAAGATCTCAAGGCCGGGCGTGAGAATTATTACCGCGTGGTCTCCGCCTTCCTGGATGACGGCGACCCTATCGCCATGCGCATGCTGCTTTTGAAAGCGCCGAACCTGTTCAGCCGGATCGGCGATGATGTGGCGGCGCTAACCCACCTCACCACCTATTGGAGTTATTGGCGGCGTCAGCGCGGCGAGGGGATCATCCGTCATGAAATGGCGACAACCCTGCTGCCCGACCTCGCTGGTGACATCGCCCGTGATCTTGACGACGACATGCCGCTCTATCACCAGCGCGGCGTGGCTTAGGACGAGCCGCTCTCTTCACGCCATCCCCTATCATTGAAACCCCGGCCAAGCGCAGCGCCGAGCCGGGGCCTCCTTCAGGTTAGGGCGTTTAACGGGGAGAGGGGTCAAGCGCTCGCCCGGGAATTCAACTCCGTCCAGTCACTTATCCGCCCCTTCTGATTCTCCTCTATCCTGTCGCTCTCCTCGCTTGTGGAAGGGCGGATCGCGACCGTCGGGTGGGGCGAGGAGAGGCGGCGCAAGCTGTCGGCTGAGCCTTGGGTGTGACAGGGCGAGGCCAGGCGTAGGGAAGGCCGGATCGGCGCTTTCGCAAGACGAACCCCAGACTATCCAGCCGGACCGGCTTTCCCGCGTTCGCCCCTCGGCCCTTTGGGCGCGAGGCGTTTAGACGTGTCTGATCCGCGATTCAGCTGGCCCGCACCTTGCAAATCTCTTTTCAAAACGTGAACGCGTTTATGGAGGTGTGCCAATGCGAGATCGAATTCGGGTTCTGGACGCGCTGCGCGGCTTTGCCGTGCTGGGTTTGCTGATTGCGCATTTCCCCTCCACCGGCGGGACGAATTTCGCATTTTCCGACCCGCGCCTTCTGGGCTGGACACCTTGGGAGATGGGGCTGTGGGGAACGCAGGCGGTCTTTATTGACGCGGTGATGCGCGGCGTGTTCGCCAGCCTGTTCGGCGCCTCCATGGCGATCATCCTGACAGGATCCGGCGACATGCTGACCCGCCGGGCGGGGTTTCTGGTGCGCTGTATCGGCCTGTTGGTGCTCGGTCTTGTTCATATGAGCCTTCTGGCATGGTCGTCTGATATTCTGGCGATCTACGCTGTCGCGGGCATGGGCGTGCTGATCCTGTCCTGGTTGCCGCCACGCTATCTGTTCGCCTTTGCGGCTGTGGGATGGGCGGTTGTCGTGGCTTATGCCGGGTATCGCGATATCGCCACTGAAACGCCAAGCTATGCCGAGATGATGGCGGTTCAGGCCGCCCGGGCTGAGGGCTATTGGCCTCATGTACAGGCTTCAGTTGAGACCTGGATCATGATGATGACCAACGCCTCGGTGTTGGGACGGATCGCGGAAGCGGGCGGCTATATGCTGCTGGGGCTGGGCTTGATGCGCTCGGGCGCGCTCAATCTTTCTGCGCAAACGCTGGTGCGCGTCGTCTCGATCGCAGGCGCTGTCGGCGTGGCGCTGGCCGCGGGGACGGCGATCCATGCGGCGCTTTCCGGCTTTGTCTTTGACGCCAGCCTTCACCCGGTGATGCGCTTTTCCAAACCCTTCATCGTCATCGCCATGCTAGCGGGTTTCGTGCTGGCCATGCGCTCAGAGCTGTTTGCTCATGTCAGCAAAGTGATCTTCGAGCCGGTCGGCAAGATGGCGCTGACCGCCTATATGGGCAGCTCGTTGATGATGCTGTGGCTGTTCACCGGGTTCGGGCTGGAGCTTTACGGCCGGTTTGATCGCGTCGCCCTGTGGGGCCTGATGATCCCGGCGAGCGGCTTCATCATCATATCGTGCAATCTGTGGCTCTCCCGGTTCAAGCAAGGACCGATGGAGAAGGGGCTGCGCGTGTTTGTGGATCGCGGGACGGCGCTGATCGCGCCGGTGCTGCGGCCCCGCGCCAAGACTATGCCGGCGGAGTAGATGCCTGGCGGAGCGTTGAGGGGCGCTCCACCGCATTGTTGTTCAGCCCGCTGGCGCGTGCGTCCCCGGTTTCTGGGAGCCGGGGACGCATCGATTCTGGTCCGACGCGTTAGTCGTTCTCGCCCAGACGGTGCTTGCGTTGCGCCAAAAGCTTCAGACGCAAGGCGTTCAGGCGGATAAAGCCTTCTGCGTCCTTCTGATCGTAGACGTCGTCTTCTTCAAAGGTGACGTGCTCGAGTGAGTACAGCGAGTTGGGCGAAGATCGACCGACCACCAGCACATTGCCCTTATAGAGCTTGAGGCGGACCTCTCCGTTTACATGGCGCTGGGAGTGATCGATCGCCGCCTGAAGCATTTCGCGCTCCGGGCTGAACCAGAAGCCATTGTAGACGAGCTTGGCGTATTTCGGCATCAGCTCGTCTTTCAGGTGCATGGCGCCGCCATCCAGGGTGAGCTGCTCGATGCCGCGGTGCGCGGTCATAAGAATCGTGCCGCCCGGCGTCTCGTAAATGCCGCGCGATTTCATGCCGACGAACCGGTTCTCCACCAGATCCAGTCGGCCAATACCGTGTTTGGCGCCCAGATCATTGAGCTGGGTCAGGAGAGTCGCCGGGCTCAGCGCCTGACCATTCAGGCTGACCGCGTCGCCGCGCTCAAAACCGATGGTGACATATTCAGGCTGGTCTGGCGCATCCTCAGGATGGCAGGTGCGCAGGCAGACCTCGTTGAACGCCTCTTCAGCGGGATCTTCGAGCATTTTGCCCTCCGAGGAGGTGTGCCACAGGTTGGCATCAACCGAGAACGGGGCTTCGCCGCGTTTGTCGGAGGGCACTTCAATGCCGTTCTCCTCGGCGTAGGCGATGAGCTTGGTGCGGGAGTTCAGATCCCATTCGCGCCAGGGTGCGATGACTTTCAGGCTGGGATCGAGCGCCGCCACGCCCAGTTCGAAACGCACCTGATCATTGCCCTTGCCGGTGGCGCCGTGGGCGACGGCGTCCGCGCCGGTTTGGTGGGCGATCTCGACCAGGCGTTTGGAGATCAGCGGCCGGGCGATGGAGGTGCCCAAGAGGTATTGGCCCTCATAGACAGCGTTGGCGCGCACCATGGGGTAAACATAATCGCGAACAAATTCCTCGCGCAGGTCATCAATGAAGATGTCCTTGATCCCGGCCTTCTCCGCTTTTCGCCGCGCGGGCTCCAGCTCTTCGCCCTGACCCAGATCGGCGGTGAAAGTCACCACTTCGGCCTGATACGCGTCCTGCAGCCATTTGAGAATGACTGAAGTGTCCAGCCCGCCTGAATAGGCGAGCACGATTTTTTTGATGGTCTGGCTCATGGCGCGTCCTGGAGTGCGAGGTTTCAAACGGGCGGCAATCTAGACCCTGCGGCGGTGCAGCGAAAGCGCCAGTCGCTTAACTGACTCACAAGGCTATTTGTGCAGATTGGAACCAGTATCAGGAGTCTTGGCATGTCCGAATCCATCGCAAAACCCTGTTGCTCGATTATTGAGGATCAGGATCGGCTCGAGGCGGTTCGGGCGCTGCTGGATAACGCTTTGGATCAACGCGGCGATCTGGACGCCTTGGCGCGTTTGACCGCCTTCGCATTCAAGGCGCCCATCTGCGTGGTTTCGCTGGTCAGCGACACAAGCGTCCATTTCATCGGCAAACAGGGCCTGGATGCATGTGAAGTGGCGCTCGACGACTCCCTGTGTACACAAGTTGTCTGTCGTGAGGGTCCGGTCGAGATCCTCAATCTGTCCATCCATCCCCAGTTCAGCACGCACCCGGCGGCGGTCGGTCCGCCTTTCGTGCGCGCTTATTGCGGTCAACCGCTGCTCTCGCCTGATGGGCGGATCCTGGGCGCCGTCGCCATTGTCGACACAGCGCCGATTTTTCGCTTCACCGATATCGAACGCGACGCCTTGAAGGCGGCGACCGAAATGGCTCAAAGCCTGATTTTCAATGGTCTGCGCGGTCTCCCTTGTTCAGAAGCGGCTGAATAGACGTCTCACTCCGGGTCTGTTTTCCAGATCAAGTCAGAGAGCGCCAGCTCGCCCGCCGTCATCGGGGCTTCGCGCATCGGACGCTTCACCTAAAGTGTACGCGTTGAGTAAGGCGCCATTACCAACGCACCTGAGTTCTTTTTATCATCAGCGCGAGTTTGCGTTGATGATAAAACCAAGGCGTCAAGATATGGAGAGCCCTGATGATCCGCACACTGATTACCTTATTGCCGGTCGCCGTGCTGGCCGTCGCTTGCGGCTCCCAGCCAGAGCAATCTGACTCCAACACATCGTCAGACATCGAGCGCGAGCAAGCGCAAGCGCCCGCGGACCCGGCGTTTGACGGGCGTTGGGCCGGCGTGCTGGAGGCCGGCGCGCAACCCTTGCGACTGGAGCTGGAGATTGACCTGTCAGGCGATGACCCGTCCTTGATCCTGATTTCGGTCGATCAGGGGGGCGCCCGCGCGCCCATGTCCATCGTTCGATTTGACGGCGCTCTGGTGCATTTCTCAACACCGGGTCTGGCTTTGCAGTATGACGGCGTGCTGGAAGACGGCGTGATCACCGGTACGTTTGATCAAGGCGGATTGAACGCGCCACTGGTGTTTGAGCCGGTGCAGGGCGAGGAGCAAGAGACGATGTCCGCCGAGACCGCCCCGATTTATGGCGAGGGCGTTGTCGTCGAAGTGGCGCTGGAGGACGGTCGGTTGGAAGGCGTGCTCACAGCTCCGACGGCGCCTCGCGCCGGGCTGGTCCTGATCAGCGGGTCCGGGCCACAGGATCGCGATGGCAATATAGCGGGCCATCCCGTGTATGCGGCTGTGGCGGATGCGCTGGCTGAGTCGGGGGTCGCCAGCTTGCGGTATGATGACCGGGGGGTAGGCGGATCGCAGGCGCCCGCGCCTTCGGCCCCGGCTGATCTGGCGGATGATGCAGTGCGCGCACTGAATGTTCTCAAGGCGGAGACCGGGCTCTCTTGCGTGGGCTATCTGGGCCATTCCGAAGGCGGGTTTTTAGGGCTTCTGGCGGCCAACGCCTCAGACGCCGACTTCCTGATCTCGCTCGCCGGTCAGCATCAGGACATGGCGACCTTGCTCTACGATCAGTCTGAAGCCCTGATACGGGCGTCCGGGCAGGATGAAGCGGCTGTCGAAGCCAATCGCCAGTTACAGACCCTGGTGTTTGACGCCATCGAGAACGCCGCGCCAGGTGAAGCGCCCGCTGAGATTGAGGCGGTCCTCATGGCGCAAGGTCTGCCCGAAGCCATGGCGCGTCAGCAAGGACAGATGTGGGGGCAGCCCTATGCTGTGGCGATGTTTGACAGCGACCCGGCGGCGGCGGCCGCTGCGTTTGACGGTCCTGTGCTGGCGCTGTTCGCTGAAAAGGATCTCCAGGTCCTGCCCGAAGCCGCTCAGGCCGCTTTGCTGGACGCCCGTGGCGATCATCCCACGCGCACCGTCATCGTGCCCGGCGTGGACCATATTTTTGAGGACAGCGAGACTGGGTCGCCAGCCGAATATGGCGCGGCGGGGCATGCGCTTTCACCCACGGCCCGCGCAATCCTTATCGAGGAAACCCGGAGCCTGATTGATCAGGCGTGTACAGATTAAGCCTCGCGCTTGGTTCTGGACAGAGCAGGGCGGAACGGTCACCCTCTTGATCTGAGAATTATCTGCGGATTGGAGATTTCATGGCCCGTCGTCTCGCTCTTGTGACAGGTGCGTCTTCCGGTATTGGCGCAGCGTATGCGCGTGAATTTGCGCGCCGGGGATGGGATCTGGCGCTGGTCGCGCGTCGTGAAGACCGTCTGAAGGATATGGCTGAGGAGCTCAAAGCCCAGTTCGGCGTGGATAGCCTGGTGATCGCGGCGGACCTGTCCAAGCCGGACGCGCCGGAGACGATCGTCAAGGCGGTCACCGATGCGGGCCGTCAGATTGATGCTCTGGTCAACAATGCCGGCGTGGGGCGTCCGGGGGCTTTCGTAGAGCTGAGCTGGGACGATCAGGCGCAATTCATGGAGCTCATGGTCACGAGCTATCTAAAGCTGATGCATCTGGTCGCCAAGCCCATGGCTGAACGGGGGTTCGGGCGGATCATCAATATCGCTTCGGTGTCCGCGCTCTTGCCCGCCGCCAACGCCCATACGCGCTATTCCGGCACGCTGTATCCCGGTGCGAAAAGCCTTCTGATCAAGGTCTCCGAGGCGCTGGGGCTCGAGCTCAAGGATCGCAATGTCCACGTCACCGCCGTGGCGCCGGGCTATACCTGGTCAGAATTTCATGATGTGAACGGCGCGCGCGGCACCGTCTCCAACCTGCCCTCCTTCTGGATGCTGACGGCGGAAGAGGTGGCCGTGTCGGGTTATGACGCCGTGGAGCGCGGGGTGCCGCTGCGCGTGCCGGGCGCCTGGTACAAATTCCTGGTCGCGCTGTCGCGCGTGCTGCCTGACCCTGTGGGGCAGGCGATCATGCGCCTGCAGGAGAAGCGCATGGTCGCGAAAGCTCAGGCCAGCGCCGCATCCTGACGCTTGATCACGCGCCCGCAGCGGTCTAGGCCGCTGCAACCATCTTTGTCCGAGGGGTGACCATGACCGACCGCCGCCTGATCACTGCGCTTGACCTGCCCACGATTGCTGACGCCGAGGCGCTGGTGGAGACGCTGTGCGAGGCCTGCGCGCACTACAAGATCGGGCTTCAGCTCCTGCCCATTGGCGGCATGGATCTGGCGCGGTCTCTGAAAGCCCGCGGTCATGACGTTTTCTTGGACTTCAAGCTCCATGACATTCCCGCCACCGTCGAGAAAGCCACGCGCTCGATCACGCAAGCGGGCGCCGATCTTCTGACAGTCCATGCCGAACCGCCGGTCATGCGCGCGGCGGTCGAGGGGCGTGAGGGGTCTGACCTCAAGATCCTCGGCGTTACGGTCCTCACGGCCTATGACGATCCCATGCTGACGCAGATGGGCTATGCCTATGGCGCGCGCGATCTGGTCATGCGGCGCGTCGATCAGGCGCTTGAGTGCGGACTGGACGGTGTCGTCGCCTCGCCGCAGGAGGCTGAGGCCATTCGCGCTCGCGTCCCCGATGATTTCCTGATCGTCACCCCGGGCGTGCGTCCGGCGGGCGCGGCGCTGGGTGATCAGGTGCGCGTGGCGACGCCTGAGGCCGCCTTGAAAGCGGGCGCGTCGCATCTGGTGATCGGGCGGCCTATCAGCCAGGCGGATGACCCCTTTGCGGCGGCGCAAGCGATCGCCGACGAGATGGCGAAAGCCTGAACATGAAAAACCCCGGACGCGTGGCGTCCGGGGTTTTCGGGATCCATGAGAGGGTCAGCGCCTAGACGGCTTCGTTGATCCATTCTTCGATCTTGGACTTGGCCATGGCGCCGACCTTGCGGCTGACTTCTTCGCCATTCTTGAAGATCAGCAGGGTCGGGATGCCGCGCACGCCATACTTGCTGGGGGCCATCGGGTTTTCGTCGATATTGACCTTGGCGATGGTCAGCTTGCCTGCCTTGTCGGCGGCGATCTCTTCGAGCGCCGGGCCGATCTGCTTGCAGGGGCCGCACCATTCCGCCCAGAAATCGACCAGCACCGGGCCGTCGGCTTTCAGAACATCAGATTCAAACGTGTCGTCGGTCACCGCTTGGGTCGCCATGAGCCTTGCTCCTTACCAAAAATCCTAAAGGCCCGCTTCCGCCCGGAATCGGCGCGGCTACGGGTTTGAAGTTGACCGGAGACCTAGGAAGCCCCAGCGCATCGGTCAAGCATCCGCTGGGCGCCCGGCGCGGCTGAGCACTGCGTCCAACCGGTCTTCGGGCAGTTCCATCAAACGCGGCGCATCTGTCCAAAGTAGGGCGCAGCGCACCGGTTTGTCGGGGTGAAGGCCCTGCAATAGCGCGCGATAGGCGGCCATTTGCGCCAGATAGGCGCGGGGGACGTCCGCAACATCTGTGGGCGGTGGTCGATTGGTTTTGTAATCGACGATCAGGACTTCGTGATCGGTGACCACCAACCGATCAATCTGACCGTTGATCACCATGCCGCCAGGCAGACCCGCCGCCTGGCCGGCCACCGCCGCTTCGGCGCGTGAGCCGGGCTGGAACAGGGCGGCGAAGGCGGGATCAGCGATCACCCGCAGGGTTTCTGACGCGATCTCCTGGCGTTGGGTTTCGCTCAGATCGGTTTGGGTCTCCAGATACCGCAAGGCCGATGCTTCCCGGCGCTCAAGCTCGATATCGGGCAGGGTCTGGAGCAGCTTGTGGATCAGCTCGCCGCGACGGAATCGCGATTGTCCGCCCGCCGCCAGGGGAGACAGGGAGGCAGGCTCAACCCCGTCCTCTTCCTCGCCCAGAAGGTGAGAGGGTGCGACCGAACGCACAGGCGCCGGATCCGCGGGGGGCGGCCGTGTCGCCCAATCGGGCAGGGCCATGGGGGCCGGCGGGGGCGCCGCGCTGGCGACCAGCGGCTTGGGATCGGCGCCAAAGCGCAGCCCCTCATGGGCGGCCCAACCGTTTTCTTCGGCCACGGCGTCCAGCGTCGTGCGGATCGGGCGCCAGTCTTCACCCGTCCAGCTGCGCTGACAGCGATCATACCAGCTGCCCGCATCCACCTTGCCGGCGACGCCATGGGTATGCCCGCAGACGATCAGGCGATCTCGGGCGCGGGTCATCGCCACATATAACAGGCGCTGATATTCGCCATCGGCGTCCAGCTCCTTGCGCTCGGCCATGGACGCCATGAGCGGCGGCGGCGTTTTCATGTCCGGCGCCCACAAAAGCCCGGCCTCTTCATGGACGAACAGACCGCCCGAGCGGTCTTTGGGCATTTGGGTGGTGTCGGGCAGGAAGACGATCGGCGCTTCAAGTCCTTTCGCGCCATGTACGGTCATGACCCGCACCTCGCCGCGTCCGGCTTCCATCTCGCGCTTGATCTGGGCGGTGTCCGCCTGCAGCTCAGCCACAAATCGAGACAGTGAGGGCGCGCCCTCCACTTCATGGGCAAGCGCGCGGTTGAGAAACTCTTCCGCCGGATCACGCGCCTCTTCACCCAGGCGCGCATAGAGCCTTGCCAGACGGCTTTCTCCGCTAGGGCTGGCTTCGGTCAGAAAGCGCGCGAAGAAGGCGTAGGGCGCGTCCGTCTCAACGCGGGCTCGGGCTTTATCGAGCACTGTACGGGCTTCGGCGAAACGCGGATCCTCGCTCTGGCGCAGCTTGTCCCAAAGTCGCGCGCCGGGCTGGCGGCTGAGGTCAAACAAGGCGTCGTCGTCAAGGGGCGGGGTGGGCGTGTTCACCGGATGAAAGAACGGGCTTTTGAGCACTTCTGCCAGCGACAGATCGTCTTCGGGCAAAAGCGCGAAGCGGGCGAGAGAGAGTAAATCCTCCACCACCAGCTGATCAGGCAGGGTCATCCGGTCCGCGCCCGCCACCGGCACGTTTTTAAGCTTCAGCCGCCGGATGATCTCCTCAAACAATCCGCCGCGGCGCCGCACCAGTACGATGATGTCGCCGGCATGGGCCGAGCGCAGCCGCCAGGGCTTGCCTTCTTCCCACACCCCGTCGCCGCGCTTGAGAATGTCGGCGATCTCAGCGGCGACAGCTTCCGCCAGCTGATTGCGCGCGGAATCCTTGCGCTCGGCGTCCACGGGCCGCAGATCTAGCTCGTCCTCCTGCCCGCCTTCGGGTTTGGGGACCGCCGGCCAGATCTCCACACAACCCGGCGCATGGGCGCGGGCGGCGAGATGGCCGTCATAGCGATGAAACGCCAGCGGATCGCGCCGCTCCAGCGTTTCAGGGTCGCTCATCAGCAGCTTGGTTTCGAGCCCTTCCACCACGTCCTTGCGCTCAGGGCTGAGGGCGGCCGCTTCAGCGGCGAAGCAGGCGTCCACCGCCGCCAGGATTTCAGGGCTGGAGCGGAAGGAGACGTTGAGCGGCGGGCTCTCAAAACGCAGGCGCGCCAGTCGCGCTTCGGTCTGAAGCCGCTGACGCTGGGCCAGAAACTCGCGCGGGTCGGCGTTCTGGAACGAATAGATGGATTGTTTCTCGTCGCCGACGCAAAACACGGTGCGCTGAAGCGCGCCGGGATGGTGTTCGGCATGGGCGCTTTCGCCCGCGAAGAATTCCTCGGTCAGCGCATTGATCACCGACCATTGTTCCGGCGCGGTGTCCTGGGCTTCATCCACCAGCACATGATCCAGTCCCTGATCGAGCTTGTAGAGCGCCCAGCCCCGTGCTTCAGAATCCGTCAGCAGCAAGCGCGCGCGCTCCACAAGATCAGAGAAATCCACCCGGCGCAGACGGTTGAGGCGTGCTTGATACTCGCTCAGCAAGCGCTCGGACAGACGCAAGGCGGCGCGGGTCATCCGGTTGGCGGCGGCGGCCGCCAACCGGGGCAGGATCTCATCGCCCACCCGGTGAATTTCCGCGCCTTCATCACCGAACAAGGTCACAAGGATGCGGTAGTTTTCGCCGGTCTTCTTTGAGAAGATGGATTTGGGCTTTTTCAGCGCGCCGCTCTTGGTGGTCAGAAACTCGATGTAGTAGTCAAAGGCTTCTGCGGGGTCTTCTTCGGCTATATCCAGAATTTCCAGCAAGGCTTCGGCGCTCGCCTGATCGGTTTTCGTCCCGCCGGTTTGCAGCCCGCTTAATGCCGCTTCCAGCGCGCCCACATCAGTATCCGCCCAGGCCTCGGCCAGCACCTGATCCACATCCAGCTCGGGGTCGACGCCCAGGAGCGCGCTCGCCTGTTCCAGCAAAGCGTCCAGCGAGCCGGCTTGCGCAAGCGCCTGAGTGATTTCATGGCGTTTGGACATGACGAAGCTGGCGAGCCTTGGCAGGGCGTCCGCCCCGGCATTGTCAATCAGCGCAGCGATCGCCTGAGCGATCTCGCCTTCAGGCTCCTGGTGGGCCAGTCCCGACACTGCATCCAGCGCCTCGGCCTGCAGCGCCTGACCGGCGGCGTCATCCTGGACCTCAAAGCCGGGCGGCAGGCCGGCCTCCAGCGGGAAGCGCCGCAACAGGCGCTCACAAAACGCGTGCAGGGTCTGGATTTTCAAACCGCCGGGCGTTTCGAGCGCGCGCGCAAACAGGCGCCGCGCTTCAGCCAGTTCCGGGCGCTGGCCCTCGGTGACCAGGGCATCCAGTTCCGCGGTCAGCGCGTCATCGGGCAGGGTCGACCAATCGCCCAGCTTGCGAAACAGGCGCGTCTGCATTTCGCCCGCCGCGGCCTTGGTGAAGGTCACGCACAGGATGCGGTCAGGCTTGGCGCCCGCGAGCAGCAGGCGCGCCACTCGGTCCACCAGAACGCGGGTCTTGCCCGAGCCGGCATTGGCCTCGACAAAGACGCTGGCGGACGGGTCCGCGGCGCGTGATTGCGCGGCGCTCGCGTCCGAGACGACGGCGGGATCAAATCCGGGCTGGCTCATGACGCGCCTCCCTCTCCATTCTCGTCGCCGGGCGCGCTCGCCCATTCCTTGCGGCGGGCCAGATGGTCGTAATCGCCCCATCGATTGACGAATTTCACGCGCGGCTGGCTGGGATAAGTCCGCCGGGGGTCGTCAAAAGTCGCCACCCATTTCACCAGTCGGTCCAAAGCCTGCTCGGCCAGAATGCCCGCATCGTCGCCATCGGGATTTCTGACCATGGATTTGGGCTCGCCGGGCACGCGCCCGCCGGACAGGCGCACATAAATGAGATCGCCCGGCTCGTGACTGGGCGCATCTTCAAACGCGCCGCGCGCGGCCATTGCAGCCTCCAGCGGTAATTGCGGGGCGAACCCGGCGGCGACTTCCTTGGCGGAAGGCGGCTGACCGGTCTTGTAATCGACGATATCGAGCGCGCCGGAGGGTCTGAGATCAATGCGGTCGGCGCGTGCGGTCAGGGTGAACAGGCCGCCGGGCGCCTCAAAGGTAATATCGCCCAGCGCTTCAAGGGCGGTCGGCAGGAAGCCGTAATCGCGCCGCTCCTCTTCAAAAACGATCATGTATTGCGCCACGCGCTCAAAGCGTTTCATCTCAACGCCCAGCGCATTGTCGCTGAACCCGGCCTGGATCAGCGCGCTTTCCCCCTCTTTCAGCAGCCGTTCCAACGCGTCGCGTGGCAAGGTGTCGGCGTCGCCCAGGCTGCGCACCCAGCTTTCCAGCGCCGCATGATAGGCCGTGCCGCGTTCGGGCGGGCCGGCAGGGCGGTCCAGCGGGTCGAGCTTATCGAGGCGCAGGATTTTGCGGGCGAAGATCGAATAGGGGTCTCGCACCCAGGTCTCGATCTGGGTGACGCTCAATTGCCGGGGGCGCGCCTCAACCGGCGGTGCGGGCTCGGGCGGTGTGATGAAGGTATGAGCCGTCGTGGCGTCGAGCGCGTCGGCCAGCGCCAGATAATCGCGTTTCGGCATCAACGCCTGCTCGGACTGTTCGCCCAGCGCGCCGCGCGCCAGGGTTTTAAGGCGCCACAGCCAACGAGAGGCGACGGTGGGCGCGCCATCCAGCTTGGCCGAGCGGGTCAGGGTCACGTCGCGGGCGCAGGCGAGTTGAGCGAAATCATGGGCGGCGAGGCCGAAGCGTTCTTCGGGCGCGGACAAGCCCGCCGCCCTCCGCATGCCGCGGCTCAGGAAGGGGTCTGACTTGGGCGCGGCGGGCCAGACGCCCTCATTGAGCCCCGCCAGGATCACCCGGTCTGCTTCCGCGAGACGCGCTTCGAGCGGCCCCAGAATTTGCAGGCGCGGATGCGCACCATAGCGGGGGCGAACCAGACGGGACCGGGCGGTTTCCAGCACGGCGCGGGCAAAGTCATGCAGGCTCAAAGGCGGCAGCGCCTCGGCGTCTTCCATGAATTCCCGCATCAGAAGGGCGGCATTTTCGCCGGCATCGGTCGCCCACAGGCGATCTGCGCCCGCCATGTCATTGGTGCGCGCCAGCGCTTCAGCGCTTTCAACCAGCGCCTGGGTCCAGGCGCGCATGGTATGCGCGCCCTCAAGCGCACTTAGGGGCGACAGCGCGTGAGCCAGCGTGTCGATGATTTTGCCCCAGCGCTCGCGCCGGTCCTCATCATCGCCCGCGGCGTCGCGCACATGTCCGGCCAGCGCCATCCAGCTATAGCCCGGACGGCGACCGCGCAGGGCGCGTCGCTCCATGGCGCCCAGAACGGCGCGCAGGGGGGCGCGCTCTTCGCCCAGAGCAAACAAGGGCGATGTGGCGAGCGCGGAAAACGCCAGCGCTGACCCGGGGTCCAGCGCAGCCTGCAGAACGCGGATAAGGAAGGCCCCGGAGGGCGTGTCGGATAAAGGCTGACCGGCGGAATCGTCCACCGTCACGCCAAAGCGGGCCATTTCGGTGATCACCCGGCGCGACAGATTGCGGTCAGGGGTCACCAGAATGCCGCGTGCGCCCGGCGTCTCTAGCGTCTCACGCAGCATCAGGGCGATGGCGCGCGCCTCTTCGGCCGGCGCCGGCGCATCAATCACGCTGAGGCCTTCAAGGGCGGTTTCAAAAACGTCTTCGCCCCAGGCTTTTTTCAGGTCCTCCACCCGGCGCAGCCAATCCGCCGTGGCTTCGGCGGGGCGCAGGGCTTCGGCGATGACGCGTGCCCGCGGCGCCTCCTGTCGACCTTCCTCGGCCCCGGGCCAGAAGCGGACCTGATCGCGATCCAGGCCGATCTGTTCGATCAGGGTTTTCATGGCGCGCTGGGGGTGGCCGTCATCAATGGCCGCCCAGGCGTCTTCATCCATATCCCGTGCAAAACCGGGCAAGACCACGCAGCCCTGAGGCAGGCTCGCGACTGCACTCAGAAGCTCTGCGGCGGCGGGGATGGAGCCGGTCGAACCGGCGGCGATGACAGGGTCGGCGGGCGGGGTCTCGCGCCAGCGCGCCGCCAGCGCCTTGAGCAGAAGCGAGCGCCGCCGCGCCGGATCCACACGCTGCATCTCTTTCAGGCGCGCAGGCCAGGCCTCCAGCACAATGTCCAGAAACAGCGCGGCTTCTTGCATGTGGGCAGGCAGATTGGCGCGCACGTCTTCGGTCAGAGCGCCCAGATCCTCCACATCCTCGGTGGCGAGATCATCCAGTAAGCGCGCCAGATCATCCGCCAGCGCCAGTGCGCCGCCTGCACCCATGGAGCGACCGACCGCTTGTTCCTTTTGCAAGATCAGGCTCGCGAGCTCGAACCGGCGACGGGCGGGCGAGACGGCTTCAGGGGCGATGTCGGCGAGTTCCCCCGGTTCAAAGGGCGGCTCATCCGCGTCCACATCTCCGATGGGGCGGATCATCGGCAAGAGCGCGGCGCCCGGCGACAGGCGGGTGAAGGCTTCGGCCAGTTCGCGCCCGGCGCGGCGGGTGGGGATCAGCACCGTCACCCGGCTGAGCGCATCCGGATCGGAAAAGGCGTCTTTCAGGCCGCGCGCCAGTTCGGTCAGGAACGGCGCGGCGGGCGGCAGGGTGAAAACCCGCGGCGAAGGGTGTGAAAACAGGTGATCAGCGCTCATGCCAATGAGCGTAGCCGATTCTCGGCGGCTTCACGCGCTTCAGGATCGCCCACATGCATCCAGAACGCATCCATGACGCAGCCATGGACGCGCCCGGCTTTGAGGGCGGTGTTCCAGATCAAATTGGTGGAGAAAGGCTCGACGGTCAGGCCCTTGAGGACGCGCGGATGCAGAATCTGAACACCCGTATAGGCGTAGGGAGCCGCCGGTTGATCATTGCGGCGTGTGAGCTGGCCATCCGCCTCAAGAAAAAAGTCCCCCGGTCCGTCAAACCCGAGCGTGTTCTCCACCGGCGTGATCAACAGCAGCACGTCCATGCGCTCGGGATCAAAGGCTTGGGCGAGCTTTGACAATTCGCTCGGGCCGTCCGTCTCGCGCCAGACGGAATCGATATTCGCCACAAAGATCGGCGCCTCGCCCAGCATCGGCGCTGCCTTGGCGAGGCCGCCGCCGGTTTCCAGCAAGTGCTCACGCTCGTCGGAAATCACGATCCGGGGCGCCGTGCGGCCCGCAAGATGCGCCTCAAGCCGGTCAGCGAAATGGTGGACATTGACCACGGCGGTCTCAACGCCAGCCTGCAGGAGCGTGTCGAGGGTCCAGTCGATAAGCGCTTTATCGTCCAGCTCCACCAGCGCCTTGCAGCGATCATTCGTGAGCGGGCGCATACGGGTGCCAAGGCCCGCCGCCATCACCATGGCTGTGGTCGGCGTCGGGATCATGATCCGGCGTCCTTGAACAGGGCCGGGGTCAGGGTTTTGGCGACCGCGCGGACGGGCGCGAGAGCCGGATGGGCGAGATCGCGGACGAAATGGCGCTCCACACGCGGCAAAAGATCCAGATAGCGCGGCTTGCCGTCGCGCTGGGCGAGGCGCACGAAAATTCCCAGGATCTTGGCGTTGCGTTGGGCCGCCAGAACCGCGGCGGCTGCGTCGAACGCCTCGCGGTCACCCAGGCCCGCCGCAGTGAAAAAGCGGTCGGTCAAAGGGGTCGCCAGATCGGGCGCCACATCGCGGCGCGCATCCTCGATCAGCGAGACCAGATCATAGGCGGGATGGCCGAACAGCGCGTCCTGAAAGTCCAGAAGCCCGACCTTGGCCTCATGCGCGCGCTGGGGCAGCCAGATCAGGTTCTCGGCGTGGTAATCGCGCAGCACCAGGCCCGGTGCATGGGCGTTCAGAACCGGCAGCACCTCCGCCCAGGCCTTGCTCCAGTCGGCTTTGTCCGCCTCGGATGGGGATTGGCCTTTATGGGGGGCGTACCAATCGGTGAACAGTTCGGTCTCTGCGCTGAGCGCCAGCGCGTCATAGTCCTGAAGGGTCCAGCGATGGCCAAACGCTGTCGGTTCACGCTCAATCGAGGCGCGATAGATCGCCGCCAGCGTTTCAACCGCGGTCGCATAAAGCGCGCCTTCATGGGCGACGCTCGGGATCAGGCGTGCGAACAGGGCGTCCGTCAGATCCTCGATAATTAAAAAGCCCTGATCAATATCCGCCTCGAATATGCGCGGCGCGGAAAAGCCGCGCGCGGTCAGGGCGTTGGCGATGGCGGCGAAGGCGGCGGTGTTGTTGCCGGCCAAGCGCGCGACGGCGTTATAGCCCAACGCCTGCCGCTCAGTGTCGCTGGCGTCCACGGGACAGGCCGGGGCTTCAGACCCGCCGGGCGCGTCCATGAGTATGGCGGTGTCAGTCCCGCGGTTCAGCCGGAAATAGGACCGGCTGGAGGCGTCGCCCGGGAAGGCGCGCACATCCGCATCGCCCCAGCCCGCCGCCTTGATGAAGTTGGCGCGCGCGTGTGCGCGGGCATCAGTCTGCAAGTCCGCCAAGGCGCGTCTCCCAGCTTCCAAAAGCTTCAAGGCGTGCGGTGCGTCCGCCAGCCTCTGTTTCCTTCAAGACTATCTCAAGCCGGTCCGCCGGGCGCCAGCGCCCCATGCGGTCAGGCCATTCGATCAGGGCGGCGCCGTGATCCAGCGCGTCATCAATCCCCAGCTCATCAAGCTCTTCGGGATCCTCAAGCCGGTAAAGATCGGCGTGCAGCAGCATGAGGCCCTGATCGGTCTCATAGGGCTGGACGAGCGTGTAGGTGGGGCTGGGCGCATCTTTTTCGCCGGTCAGCGCTTCAATCACGCCGCGCGCCAGCGTGGTTTTGCCCGCGCCCAATCCGCCCTCAAGCAAGACAGCGTCGCCCGGCCGGAGCAGGCGCGCCAGGCGCGCGCCCAGCTGCGCATTGGCTTCAGGGTCTGGCAGGGTCAGGGTCAGGACAGTCATGATGAGGCTGATAGGACGGCTTGCGCATGGCGGCAAGACTTGGCGCAGCCTCGTTTGCGCAGTCCGGCGCTTGACTTGACCCCGAGGGCGCGGCGCCATGCACTTATAAGAAACGAGATGTACAGGGAGCGCGGATCGCAGTGTCCGGAACGGTCATTATCGGAGGCGGCCAGGCCGCCCTGTCCGCAGCGGCTGAATTGCGCAAGCGCAAATATGACCAGCCGATCATCGTGTTGGCGGGCGAAACCGCCGCGCCGTATCAGCGCCCGCCCCTGTCGAAAGCATATCTCGCGGGCGAGTTGCCGGTGGATCGGCTCTGGCTCAAGCCCGCCGAATGGTATGACAAGGCCGAGATTGATTTGCGCACCGGCGTGCGCGTCACCGCCATCGACCGCAGCGCCTGCGATATCATCACCGAAACCGGCGACCGCATCGCTTATGACCGGCTGATCCTCGCCACGGGCGGGGAGGCGCGTCGTCTGGCGCTGCCGGGCGCGGACCTTGCCGGCGTGCACGTATTGCGCACGCTGGCTGAAACCGAAGACCTCGCCGCCTCCTTTAAGGACGCACGCTCCATCGCCATTATCGGCGCGGGCTATATCGGGCTTGAAGTCGCCGCGTCCGCCCGCAAGCGTGGCCTGGACGTCACGGTGCTGGAGGCCGCCGAGCGCCCGATGGCGCGCACGGCGAGCGCGCTACTGGGCGGCTGGTTCGGGGCGATCCACCGCGGCTATGGCGTCGATCTGCGTGTTCAGGCGCCGGTGGAGGCGATTGTGGGCGAGGGCGGCAAGGTCGCAGGCGTCGCGCTGGCCGATGGCGAGACCGTGAGCGCCGATACGGTGCTGGTGGCCGCAGGGCTGACGGTGAACGACTCGCTGGCGCAAGCAGCCGGGCTTGAGTGTGAGAACGGCATATTGGTGGATGAGACCGCCCGCACCGGCGATGACCGCATTTACGCCATCGGCGATGTCGCGCGCTTTCACTCCAAACGCTATGGACGCTCGATCCGGCTGGAATCGGTGCAGAACGCTATAGATCAAGGCAAGGCGGCGGCGCAGGCCATATGCGGCATGGATGTGGATTATGACCCTGTGCCCTGGTTCTGGTCGGACCAGTATGACATGAAGCTGCAGATCGCCGGCCTGATCGAGGGCGCCGACCAGATGATCCGCCGTGGGGACCCCGAAGAGGGCAAGTTCGCGCTGTTTCACCTGATGGGTGGACGCCTGATCGCGTGCGAGGCGGTCAATTGCGCCCCTGAATACATGGCCGCTCAGCGTATGATCGCTGCGAACGCCAAGCCTGATCCGGACCGTTTGCGCGATCCCGGAGTGGCGATGCGCGACTTCCTGTCCTAAATAGCGCCCCAAATGCGGGCAAAGCCTGCCTCACAGATTCTGGAAGACCTCTCACATGGCCAAAATCACCTATATCGAGCATGACGGAACCGAGCATCAGGTTGATGTCCAGGACGGGCTGACCGTGATGGAAGGCGCGATCCGCAACATGGTGCCCGGCATTGACGCCGATTGCGGCGGCGCCTGCGCCTGCGCCACCTGCCACGTCTATGTGGACCCGGCCTGGACGGACAAGACGGGCGAGCGCTCCTCCATGGAGGAGTCCATGCTCGATTTCGCCAGCGACGTTCAGGAGACCTCGCGCCTGTCGTGCCAGATCAAGGTGAGCGCGGCGCTCGACGGTCTGGTCGTGCGTTTGCCCGAAGAACAGGGCTAGTGCGCTTGACCGTGGGGCCGAGCCCCGCTTAAACACCCTGACTACGCGACGGTTCTCCCGCGAGGGAGCGAAGAGGGAACACCGGTGCGACGCGCAAGCGTCTGGTCCGGGGCTGTACCCGCAACTGTGAGCGGCGAGGGATGCGCCTCATGCCACTGGATCGTCAGATCTGGGAAGGCGGCGTATCGCATTGACCCGCAAGCCAGGAGACCTGCCATCGCGGTCGCTCGTTCTGGGTGCGGGAACACACCAGTAGAACGCGGACGCCTTCCGTTTGCAGCGACGACCGGCGCGTCGAGCGTCGTTCCGATTTCGTCGGAGCGAAGCGCCGTTGCATCGCTGTACGCCGAGAGCCGCTCACGCTCCCGGCGCCAACGGAGGCTTCAAGATGAAAGCCCAATTCTCTCTAGCGGCGCTTGCCGTCGCCCTGTCAGCCGCCCCCGCGTTCGCTGAGGATCAGTCCGAGGACACCGTCGTCGTCACCGGTGTGCGCGCGCCCAGCCTTCTGGAGCGCCTGCCCGCCACCCTGGACGTGATTGATCGCGCCGAGCTGGATCTGAACACTCACATCACGCTGGTTGAAGCGCTGTCCGCTACGCCGGGACTCGCCATGGTTCAGTCCGGCCCGGCCGGGTCAACCGCCAGTGTTTTTGTGCGCGGGTCGAATTCCAAACACATCCTCGCGCTCTATGACGGCATCCGTCTCAATGACGTGTCGGCGTCCAATGGCGCGTTCAATTTCGGCTCGGATCTTGTGGGCGATGCGGGCCGCATCGAGCTGGTGCGCGGCCCGCTGTCCTCGCTTTATGGCTCAGACGCTGTGGGCGGGGTGGTCAACATCCTGCCGCGCCGGGCGCCCGAGAGCGGCTCCGAGCTTTATGGCGAAGCGTCCGTGGGCGCGTTCAACACCTATCGCGCCCTTCTCGGCGGCGGCGTGCGCGAGGGGCGGTTCAACTTTGCCGCGACGGCAGAGTATCAAGAGAGCGATGGCTATGACGTGACGCCGGATCGCATCTCCACCTCGACCGGGGATCCTGACCCGTCGCAATTTTCGGTGCTTTCGGCCAATGGCGGCTTTGCCTTGACCGAAGCGCTGAGCGTCGAGGCGCTGATCCGGCATCGCGAGTCCGAGGTGGACTTTGACACGTTCTCGGGCGGCCCCACGGGGTTCCAGCGGGCCGACGACACGGATCTGCGCAGCGAGGACTCCCAGAGCCTGTGGAGCCTGGGGCTTGTCTATGCGCGCCCGTCCAATGATTTTCAGAGCCGCCTTCGCGCAGGCCGCGTTGAGATGTCGCTCGACAGCTTCAATAACGGCGCAGTGACTGACGAGTATGCGGGCGAACGTGATTTCGCCCAATGGTCCAATGTCTGGACGCCGGACGCGTTGTCCTCGCTGATCGACCCTGTGGTCAGCTTCGGAATCGAATATCAAGATGAGACCGCAAAGACCGATACGGCCTTCAATGCGCCCTTGTCGGTCAGTGAAGACTTGTGGTCCGCCTACGCCGCCGTACAGGCTGGTCTGACCGCGCGGTTTGACATCACCGGCTCAATTCGTTTCGACGACTATGAAGCGTTTGGCGACCAGACCACATACAATCTGGGGGCGGTCTACCGTCTGGATGCGCTGAATACGCGACTGCGCGCCAGCTATGGCACGTCTTTCAAAGCCCCGAGCCTCTCGGAACGGTTTTCAAGCTCCGCTTTCGTTTCCGCCAATCCGGATCTTCAGCCTGAAGAGGGCGAGACGTTCGAGATCGGTTTTGACAGCGCTCTGGCGCTGGCGGGTCGCGAGGCGGCGCTTCGTTTCGGCGCCGTCTGGTATGACACCGAGATCAAGGACCTGATCGAGTATGTCTATGACGGTGCGCTGTTCATCGGCCAAAACCGCAATGTGGGTGAAGCAGATTTGCAAGGCTATGAAGTCTTTGCGCAATGGTCGCCGGTTGATCAGGCGTCGGTGCGCGTGGACTACACCTATACGGACGCGCAGAACGCGACCACCGGCGCGCAATTGCTCCGTCGTCCCGAGGACAGTTTCGCCGTCACAGGCACATGGCGGCCGATCGAGATCGCGTCGCTCAGCGCCACCTGGCGTCATGTCGGCGAACGTCTGGACGTGACGTATGATGATAGCGGCTTTTTCACCAGTAGCGCAGGTCAGACCCCGTCTTATGAGACGGTCGATCTGACAGGCACGCTGGATGTCTACGACCGGCTTCAGCTGGTCCTGGGCGTTCGCAATCTCTTGGATGAGACCTATGAGCCTGTCTCAGGGTTCGCCGGCGCGCCGCGTGCGGTGACCTTCGGCGTGCGGTTGCGTCCGTGAGCGCCCGGGCGGCGGTTCTTCTCGTCGCCCTGATGTTGGGCGCCGTCGCCGGTTCGGCGGCGGCGCTCCAGCCGCGCGTTGTCTCGCTGGACTATTGCGCGGATCAATATGTTCTGGGGCTGGCGGATCGCGAGGCGATCGCAGCCGTGTCCACGCATGCCGATGACCGTCATTCCTATCTGCGTGACCAGGCGCGAGATCTGCCTCAAATCCGTGACGACGCCGAAGACGTTCTGGCCTTGGCACCGGATTTGATTGTGCGCGGCTATGACGCCGGTGGCCGGGCCAGCACGTATTATCAGCGTTTGGGGCTTGAAACCTTTGAGCTGGGGTTCAGCGCTGGGTTTGATGATGTGGAAGCTGTCATCCGGCGGACCGCCCTGGCTCTTGGCCAAGTCGACCGCGGCGAGGCGCGTATCGCGCATATGCACAGCCAGTTGGCGCGCGCCGCTGACGGGCCGCGACTGCGCGCGCTCTATATGACGCCTTCGGGCCTCACAACAGGGGCGGGCACCTTGATTCACGCCTTCATGACGGCGGCGGGCTTTGACAATGTCATCGCCGAGCAAGGCAAGTCAGGCTGGGTGAGCGTGCCGCTCGAACAGCTGCATGAGCAGGCGCCTGACGTCATTCTTGCGGCGTTCTTTGACGGTGAGACCGCCCCCATCGACAGCTGGTCGGCCAGCCGGCACTCGGTCTTTCGGCGGATGATGGAGACCACGCCTGTCATTGAACTGGATGCCGCGGCGCTCTCGTGCGGGGCCTGGTTCATGGCGGACGAGGCGCTCCGCGCGCGGCAGGCCGCCAATGCGCTCACCCTGGAGCTGGAGGGAGCTGAGTCATGACGCGTCTGATCCTCTCCGCCGGTTTAGGGGCGTGTGCTGTCATGGTGCTTCTGGCTTCGGTGCTGTTGGGAACTTCAGAGCTGTCCTTGCCGCAGGCGTTTGTGGCGCTTTGGGGCGGCGGCGATGAAACCGCTCGCATCATCGTCTGGGAGATCCGCCTGCCGCGGGCGCTTGCGGCCCTGGGCGTCGGCATGGCGCTGGGAGCGTCGGGGGCGCTGATGCAAGGCTTGCTCAGAAACCCGCTGGCGGAGCCGGGGGTGCTGGGGGTGTCGGCGTCCGCATCTCTGGGCGCGGTGATCGCTCTTTATTTCGGGATCAGCGTGCTGGGCGCATTCACCGTGCCGGCCTTCGCCATTGCGGGCGCGCTGGCGGCGACCTGTGTCTTGAGTCTACTGGCCATGGTGCGGATCAGCGCCGTGCAACTGATCCTGGCGGGGGTCGGTCTGTCCAGTTTTGCGGGCGCATTAGGCGCGCTGGCGATGAATTTGGCGCCGAACCGGTTCGCACTGGCGGACATGGTGACCTGGATGCTGGGGTCGGTCACTAATCGCTCACTGGATGATCTGGGTGTGATTGCTCCGTTCTGGGTTGCGGGCGCGGTGCTTGCGGTGCTGACGGCGCCGCATTTGCGCGCTCTGGCGCTGGGCGAAGAGACGGCGCAAACCCTGGGCGTTGATCTGGGCCGCACCCGAACCGGGGTGATCGGCGCCGCAGCGCTGTTGACCGGCGCCGCTGTTGCGATTTCAGGGGTGATCGGTTTTGTCGGCATCGTCGCACCGCATATTGTACGGCCCTTCGTGCGTCATGACCCGTCTGATCTGGTCTGGCCGAGCGCGCTTCTGGCCGGCGTTCTGATTGGTTTGGCGGATCTGGTGCTGCGCTTGGTCCCGCTGGATCAGGAATTGCGGCTGGGCGTCATGGTGGCCCTGATCGGCGCGCCGGTCTTCATCCTGATCGCTGCGCGCAGCCGGGGGATGGGGCGATGAGCCAGGAGGGGGCGACCAGTCTTGTTCTCGATCATGTGACCGTGAAACGCGGCGGTGTGAGCGTGCTCAAGGATGTCACTCTGGGCGCGGCGCGCGGTCAGATGACGGCTCTGGTCGGGCCGAACGGGGCGGGCAAGTCCACTTTGATAAAGACAATTCTGGGACTGTTGAAAGCCGAGAGCGGCGCCGTTTGGGTGGAAGGCGCGCCCGTTCAGAGTCTGTCGCCGAAGGCCCGCGCCCGCACCATGGCCTATCTACCGCAAGATCGCAGCCTCGCCTGGTCCATGACGGGCGGTGATCTGGCTGCATTGGGGCGCTTCGCCTGGGGCGGGGCGGCTTATGACCGATTATCACATGCGGATCGGGCTCAGGTGGACCTGGCGTTGGAACACGCCAGCGCCAGCCATCTCAGGGATCGTCTGGTTCATGATTTGTCGGGGGGGGAACAGGCGCGGCTCCATCTGGCCCGCGCCTTGGCGTCTCAAGCCCCGATCTTGTTGGCGGACGAGCCGATTGCAGCGCTTGATCCCCGCCATCAGCTGGAAGCCATGCAGGTGCTGCGCCGCCAGGCGGATGAGGGCGCGACCGTGATCTGTGCGCTTCATGATCTTGAGCTGGCCCGCCGTCACGCCGATCAGATCGCCGTGCTTGATTGCGGGCATCTGCGCATCAAAGCCGCGCCGCATCAGGCGCTCAGCGACGAGATTCTGGCCGAAGTGTTCGGCGTGCAACGCACCCGGTCTGACGGCTTTGACCTGTTATAGTCTCTCGATCGCCTCTAAATAAAAATCTGAAACCAATGCCTTTTTCATCGCCGTTCGGTCGGGGCTCGCTGTTTGAGCGTCGTCAGTCGCCCGCCGATGATCCATGGGGCTTCGACCAATGTCGGGCTGCCCGCTCCGGCGTCTGACTGACACCCTTCCTGTCATACGGGGAAAACCCCGAAGAAAAGGGAGGAGCACGATGGCTGACTCAGACCATCCGACCACCGGTGAGCCGCCACAGGGGGCGTCCGGCGACCACACGATTTCCGAGGACAAGTATCGGCGCTACTGGCAGGAAAACCTCAACCTGATGGGGATCCTGCTCGCGATCTGGTTCACCGTGTCCTACGGCTTCGGGATCTTGTTTCGTGACTTTCTGGACAATTTCTCCATTGGCGGTGCGCCTCTGGGGTTCTGGTTCGCGCAGCAGGGCGCGATCTACGTCTTTGTCATTTTGATCTTCGTCTACTCCGCTTTGATGCATCGCATCGAGCGCAAGTATGACGTCGAAAATGAGCACGAGTAAGGGAGGCGGATATGGAATCGACCATTCTGGGTCTCGACACCACCTTGTTCTGGACCGCGTTTTTCGTGATCGGAACTTTTGGTCTCTACATCGGCATCGCCATCTGGGCGCGCGCATCGACCACTGAAGACTTTTATGTGGCCGGCCATGACGTGCACCCGATCTTCAACGGGATGGCGACCGCCGCAGACTGGATGAGCGCCGCCTCCTTCCTCTCCATGGCGGGGCTGATCGCTTTCATGGGCTATGACGGCTCGGTCTTCCTGATGGGGTGGACCGGCGGGTATGTGCTGCTGGCGCTGCTCTTGGCGCCCTATCTGCGCAAATTCGGCAAATTCACCGTGCCCGACTTTGTGGGCGACCGGTATTACAGCCAGGCGGCCCGCATCATGGCGGTGATCTGCGCTCTGTTCATCTCCTTCACCTACATCGCCGGCCAGATGCGCGGCACGGGCATCGCCTTCTCCAACTTCCTGGGCGTGCCGATCGAGATGGGCGTCATCATCGGCGCGATCATCGTGCTGTTCTACGCAGGTCTGGGCGGCATGAAGGGCGTCACCTACACCCAGGTGGCGCAGTATTGCGTGCTGATCTTCGCCTTCACCGTTCCGGCGGTGTTCCTGAGCTTGCAGATCACCGGCACGCCGATTCCTCAGCTGGGCTTTATCGGCAACACGACAGACGGGACGCCCTTGCTGCTCAGCCTGGATCGAACACTGACCGATCTGGGTTTCACCTCGTATCTGCAAGGTGAGAAGGCCATGATCGACGTGGTGGCCATTACGGCGGCCCTCATGGTGGGGACGGCGGGACTGCCGCACGTGATCATCCGCTTCTTCACCGTGCCGCGCGCGGCTGACGCTCGCAAATCGGCGGGCTGGGCGCTGATCTTCATTGCGGCGCTTTACACCACGGCGCCGGCTGTGGCGGTGTTCGCCCGGTCAAACTTCATCGAGACCGTGAATGAGAGCACCTATTCAGTTGAGGTCGCCCGTCAGGACGCACGCGCCGCTGACATGGGCGAGGGGGCGACCCCGCAATGGTTCTACAACTGGGAAAGCACCGGGCTTCTGGGCTTCACCGACAAAAATGGCGATGGCCGGATTCAGTATCGTGCGGATCCTGAGGTCAATGAAGTCACCACGCTTGATCGTGACATCTTCGTGCTGGCCAACCCCGAAATCGGCGGTCTGCCCGGCTGGGTGATCGGCCTTGTCGTCGCAGGCGGTCTGGCGGCGGCGCTGTCCACCGCAGCGGGTTTGCTGATGGTGATCAGCTCGGCGGTGTCCCATGATTTGTGCCGCAAGGTCCTGATCAAGAATATGAGTGACACTCAGGAGCTTCTGGTCGCCCGGATCGCGGCCGTCGGTGCGGTTGTGGTGGCGATCTATGCGGGCATCAATCCGCCCGGTTTCGTCGCAGCGGTGGTCGCTTTCGCCTTCGGTCTGGGCGCCGCCAGCTTCTTCCCGGTGATCTTCCTGGGGATTTTCTGGAAGCGCATGAACAAGGAAGGCGCCATCGCCGGCATGGTGGTCGGCCTCTCGATCACTGCGGCCTATATCGTGCACTTCAAGATCGGCTTCAGCCCGACCGTGCTCGGCGTGGTCGCCCTGATCATCAGCGTCATCCTGCTGATCATGTATTTCGGTCTCAAGGAAGAAGGAGACACCCGGCCCATGCTGATCGGTGCGGTCGTGTTCGGAGTGATCTTCCTGGGCGGATTGTTCGGCCTCTTGCCTAACATTCCCCAAGGCACGACCGATCAATGGTTCCTGGGCGTGTCGCCAGAGGGCTTTGGCGCGGTCGGCATGGTGATCAGCTTCATCACCGCAACAGTGGTGGCGCTTGCAACCAAGGCTCCGCCACTGGAAGTCCAGAACCTGGTGGAGGACATTCGCATGCCGTCCTCCGTCACCCATGTCACCCATGCCAAGGCGACGGGCCCGGCTGAATAGCCAAAGCCTGTGCCTCAAACCGAACGCGGCGGCTCATCGAGCCGCCGCGTTTGTGTTTGATCAGAGCGTTGGCTGGTCAGGGCTTTGAATAATCGTCTATCGTTCACACGAGTCTGATCCAGAAGACGCCCTCGGGACCGTCAGGAAGGAGAGCCTTTGCCGCTCAGTCTCGCGCTAGTGGTGCTTGGCGCCTATGTAGCCTTGCTGTTCGTGCTCGCCGCTTGGGGGGACGCGCATGCCGCACGCTTTGACCGCTCCGCCAAGCGCCGGGCGGTTTTGTATACGCTGGCGCTGGCGGTCTATTGCACCAGCTGGACGTTTTACGGTGCGGTGGGCGAGGCTGCGCGCGCCGGCTGGGATTATCTGCCCATCTATCTGGGACCGGCGCTGGTGTTCTTGCTGGGGTTTCCCATTATTCGCCGCCTTGTGGCGCTGGGGCGGGAGCACGACACAAGCTCGATCGCAGACTTCCTGTCCTTGCGCTATGGCAAATCCGCTGCGGTGGGCGCGCTGGCGACGCTGGCGCTGCTGCTTGCGCTCATCCCTTATATTGCGCTTCAGCTCAAAAGCGCCGCCGCCTCGCTTGATCTGTTGACCGATGATCCTCTGGGGCGCGGCTGGGGATTGCCCGTTGCGGTCAGCCTGGCGGCCTTCGCCATGGTGTTCGGCCAGCGCCACACCGACACCGCCGCCAGTCACCGGGGGCTGGTGCTCGCGGTGGGGTTTGAATCTCTCGTCAAACTCGCGGCGATGCTGGCGGTGGGCTGGCTCGCCGTCGAAGTGTGGATGAACGCCTCGCCGCAAATGCGCCTGGACGCGTTGGCGCAATCGCCCCTCACGGCGCCGGGCGTGGACTTCCGGTTTGTGGTGCTGACGCTATTGGGGGCGTTTGCGGCGCTCTGCCTGCCGCGACAATTTCATATGATGGTGGTGGAGGTTTCCAGGCCTTCCGACGCCAATCTGTCGCGTTGGGGGTTTCCGGCGTATCTGGCGCTCGTCGCGATCCTGGTCCCGCCCATCGCCTGGGCGGGGGGCACGCTTCTGAACAGCCCCAATCCCGACGCCTATGTGCTGGCTTTACCGCTGGAGTTCGACGCGCAAGGCCTCGCCGTACTGGTGTTTCTGGGCGGGTTCTCGGCCGCCGCCGGCATGGTGACCGTCACAGCGCTGGCCATGTCCACCATGCTCGTGAACAATCTGGTCGGGCCCTTGTTTCTGGCGGGCGCGCAACGCGGCGGACTGGCCAAACGGTTCCTGATGTGGCGCCGCGCCATGGTGCTGGGACTGGTCGGGCTGGCTTATCTGTTTCATCTGGGACTGGACGAGCAGGCGGCGCTGGCCGGAATCGGACTGGTTGCGTTCGCCGGCGTCGCTCAGCTCGCTCCCGCCTTGTTGTTTGGCCTTTACTGGCGCAAGGCGAACCGGGCGGGCGCCTTGGCGGGCATGGGCGCCGGGATCGGGCTTTGGGTCGCACTGATTTTGATCCCCAGCTATGCCGGCGCACCGCCACCGGGGCCGGAGGGTGTGGATTCGTTCGCTTTCGCTGCCATCGTTTGCCTGCTGGCCAATGTCATCGCCTTCATCGGCGCTGTGGCCTTTTCCTCCTCCGGGCTGGTGGATGAGTTGCAGGCTGACGCGTTCACCGGCGTGCGCCCGCCCGAAACTGCGCCCGCCATGGGCGCGCGCATATCCGATCTTGAAACGGTTCTGGTGCGGGTGCTGGGCGCTCAGCAGGCTGAGCTCGCATTGTCAAACCTGTCCCAAGCGGTCGCCAGACCCTTGCGGTCAGGGGATGTCCTGACCTCAGCTGTGGCGGGGTTGGCCGAGGCGCGCCTGGCGCGGGCTGTGGGCGCGGCTTCCGCGCGCATTCTGATGACGCGCGTCCTACGGGGCGCCCGCGTCAGTCCTGGCGACGTGGTCAAACTGATTGACGAGACGGCCGAGCAATTGCGCTCCTCCGAGGACCGCTTGAAGGAAAGCGAACGCTCGATCCGGTTTTACACCGACAATCTTCCGGTCCTGCTCAGCTATGCTGATCGCGATTACTGTCTGCGCTTCGCCAATAAAGGCTATCTGGATTTCTTCAATCTGGATGCGTCTGTGATTGGTCGTCCGCTGGCTGAATTCATGAGCGAGGACGAATACGCCTTGCGTCGGCCGCATATGGAGGCGGCGCTCAATGGCGAGCGCCAGGTGTTTGACATTTCTCGCCGCAAGGGCGGTGGCCGCGCCCGTTCCTGGCAGGTGGTCTACCAGCCCCGCACCGAGAACGGTGAAGTGGTGGGCTATTTCGGCGTCTATCAGGACAACACCGCCCGGCGCGAGGCGGAAGAAGGGCTCAAGCGCGCTTACGACATGCTGGAATCGCGCGTGGAGGAACGCACGGCGGCGTTGAAGGCGGAAAGCGAGGCGCGGCTGCAGCTGGCGCAGGATCTGGAAGCGGCTCGGCACGAAGCGGAGGCCGCCACCCAGTCCAAGACCCGGTTTCTGGCCGCAGCCAGTCATGATTTGCTGCAGCCCTTGTCCGCCGCCCGGCTTTATGCCGGCGCTCTGGAAGGGGCGCTGGGCGAAAGCGGGTCTGAAGGCAATCGCAATCTTGCTCATCAGATCGAACGGGCCATTGACCATGCAGACCGTTTGTTGCGCGCGCTTCTGGATATTTCACGGCTGGATGCGGGCGGCGTCGCCCCGCGTCCCAGCGTGTTCGCCATTGATGAGCTGATTGAGGAAACCGCCGCCCAGTTTCGGGCGCGCGCTCTGGCCAAGGGCCTGGAGCTGCGGGTGGTCCGCAGCCGGCTGGCGGTCTTGTCGGACCGGGGTCTGATGACCAGCGTGGTGCAAAACCTCATATCCAACGCCATTCGCTACACGTCCAGCGGCAAGGTGCTGGTGGGGGTCCGGCGTCACGGGGATCAGGTGCGCCTGCAGGTGATCGACACCGGGCCGGGCATCGAGCCGGATCGCCAGCAGGCGATCTTCCGGGAGTTCCATCGCGGCGTGGTTGACGCCGGGGAAGATCAGGGGCTCGGGCTGGGCCTGGCGGTGGTGGACCGGATATGCGCGTCTCTGGGTCACAAACTGGTCCTGAAAAGCGCTTTGGGAGAGGGGGCGACCTTTGAAGTCATCCTGCCACGCGCCGCTTCGCGCGACCGGCAGACCGTGGCGCCGGCGCGCCGGCGTCCGGGGGATCTAGCCGGGCTTTCCGTCCTGTGTGTGGATGACGATCCGGGCGTGCTGCAGGCTCTCTGTGCGTTACTGGACCGTTGGGGCTGTGATGTCCGCGGAGCAGAGGACGCGGCTACGGCGTCAGCCGCATATGCGGAACAGCCGCCTGACCTGGTGATTGTGGACTATCAGCTCAATGACGCGCTTACGGGACCGGAGCTCTATGAGTCGCTGTGTGCGCATTGGGGACGGCGTCCGCCGGGGCTTCTGGTCACCGCAGAACGCAGTGACGCCGCCGAGGATGAGGCGCGTGCGGCAGGGCTGGATCTGGTGCGAAAGCCCGCGTCCCCCGCCGTTCTGCGCGCCAGCCTTGCTTCGCTCAAACGGAAATTAGAGGCGGGTTAGACAGACTGCTCGGCGGGCGGTTCGACGTTGAGCGCCTGAGCGACCAGCACCGCCTGGGTGCGGTTGATCACATCGAGCTTTCTGAAAATCGCCGTCACATGCGCTTTTACGGTCGCTTCAGAAATCCCCATATCGTAGGCGATCTGTTTGTTCAGGCGGCCTGCAGACAAACCATGCAGCACGCGCATCTGCGCCGGGGTGAGTTGGGCGATCTTGGACGCCGCTTCCGCCGCCTCCTGCGCCTGAGGATCGCCGCTTTCATCCGGCGCCCAGACATCCCCGTTCAGGACCGCTGTCAGCGCCTCTACCAGCTGAGCCATGCTGGCGGTTTTGGGGATGAAGCCCGATGCTCCAAACTCCAGCGCGCGCGCCGCCACGCCAGGCGACTGGCTGGCGGAGATGACCACCACCGGCGCGCTGGGATAGCTTTTGCGCAGCTCCGCCAGGCCAATGAAGCCTGAGCTGTCGGCCATGTGCAGATCCAGACACACCAGATCCGCCGGACCGTCTTTCAGGGCGCTCAGGGTTTCCGCCAGCGTACTGGTCTCCACTAGGGTGCGTCCTGGCGCAGCTTTACTTACCGCAGCGCTGAGCGCGCCCCGGAACAACGGATGGTCATCAGCCAGAATGACCCGGCTTTGCGCGGAGTTTGCAGTCACACATGTCTCCTCGTCTGTAGGTGCAGTCTAAAGGGCTTCATCCAGGGCCGTCGTCTGAGCAAAAAGTAGCACACGCGAAGTCCCATATTTCGACGAACGTCCCATACCGCCACGCTCTCTGTACAACGATACTTCCAAGATAAAGCCGAAAAAACGGCTCGAGCCTGATGGCTATCTTTGGGAGGGACACCTTAATGACTACGCTCAGTATTCGAAGTGTTTTTGCGGCGACCGCCTCGGCGCTGGTTCTCACGGCGGCGTCAGAGGCGCAAGACGTCACCGCTCTAGAAGATCGACTTGCGGCGCTGGAAGCCATGGTGGCGGATTTGCGCAATGAGCTCGAGGATGCGCGCGCTCAGGCGGATGCTGCGACTGACCGGGTGATTGAAATCGAACAGAGGACCGCATCGGCGCCGGCGGCTCCAGCCGCTGCCGCGTCTTCTGATCGCGGCTTCACCATGGGCAATACCCAGGTGACCTATGGCGGGTATGTGGATCTGGACGCCCATGTGACAGACCTCAGCGATGGAGATATCGGAGCGACCTCCATTGCGCGCGATTTCTATATCTCCGGCGCGACGCCGGTCGGCGGCGCGGGCGACGGCGAAACTGATTTTGATTTCACCGCCAAGGCGAGCCGCTTCTTCTTCGCCACATCCACCGAATCCGATATCGGCACGGTGACGGGACGGATCGAATTTGACTTCCTGGGGTCGCCGGGCGGGAATGAGCGTGTATCAAACTCCTATAATCCGCGTATGCGCGTCGCCTGGGCCCAGATCGGCAATTGGCGCGTGGGCCAGGACTGGTCGACCTTCACCAACACCGCCGTGATCCCCGAAAGCGCCAGCTTCCTTGTGGGGTCTGACGGCATGCTGTTCGGACGACAGGCCCAGATTCGTTACACCCATGGCGGTTTCCAGTTCGCGCTTGAGAACCCGGACACCACGGTCACCCCATTTGGCGGCGGGGGACGAATTGATAGCGGCGACGGTGCGCTTCCGGACGTCGTGGCGCGCTATAACTGGAGCGGCGACTTTGGCGCCATGACCGTTTCGGCGCTGGGTCGCAATCTCGCTTATGAAGGCGGCGGCGTGGACGGCGAAGCGTTTGGCTGGGGCGTCAACTGGTCCGGCCGCGTGAATGTGGGTGACGGCTCGGACCTGCGTTTCTCGCTGACCGGCGGTGAAGGCATTGGCCGCTATATCGGCCTGAACGCTGTGAACGGGGCCGTTGTGACGGCCTCGGGCGATCTGGAAGCGATTCCGGTCTATGGCGGTCTGGTGGCCTGGCGTCAGCAATTGGGTCAGGGCCGCCGACTGTCGGTCGGCTATTCCATGCTGGAAGCGGATAATGACATCACATTGACCGGGACGGGCGTCACCAAGCGCACCTGGTCCGCGTTTGGCGCCTATCTCTTCCCGGTGGGGCCTGTGACCCTTGGCGCAGAGATCCTGTTTGGCGAGCGGGAGCTTGAAAATGGCCAGAGCGGGACGATCACCCGCGCCACCTTCTCTACGAAATATCCCTTCTGATGCGGCGGGCCTGGCGCGTCTCTGGATGCGCCGGGCTGCTCGCCGCCCGGAAGGGCTCCCCTGCGCTGGCGTCAGAGATTAACCAGCGCGTCCTTGTACGGCCGACGCCCCCTCGTGTCGGCCGTATTTTTTGGCTACGGATCCGGACAGGGTGTCTGAGTGGAAGACCACGCTCAGCCGACGATGCATCTGACTGCGGGCCTCTTGCGGGCTCAATTTATAGATCACACAACGCCTGAGAACGCCCAGGTACAGATCAAGCAGGCTTTCCGTCAGCAGATCCGGGCATTCATGCAGGTCGACCGACGGGTCATCGGCAGCGCGGGTCAACACGTCCCGAACGGGTGACCAGGCGGACTCCAGGCCAATGTGCAGGGCTTTGAAATCGGCCTCATTGGTCAGCCAGTTATGACCGATGGCGGCGCGGAAAAGCTCAAGATCATTGACATGACGGTCAAGGTGATAGTCCAGCACGGCTGTGACGCAAGTGACCAGATCGCTGTCAAAGCGCCGCACCAGTTCAGCACTTTCAACGCGCAAACGTTCGAAATCATCCACCATCACTTCGCACAAGAGAGCGATCTTGGTGGGCGCCGCATTGAGCACCGTTCCCGGAGAGACATTGGCCGCACAAGCAATGTCGACGATTTTCGCGCGCTCATAGCCTTGCCGGTGAAACTCTTCCCGCGCCGCACGCAAGACCGCGAGTCGGGTCGCCGCTTTCTGGCGCGCACGTTTTGTCGGTGGCAGGTTCATTCGTTCGCCTGTCTTCAGTTCCGGTCTGATAGGGATATCGTCCGTCGAGATGCGTTCTTACATTAAAGCCTGTTAATGTGATCGCGCCAAGCACATGTTGTGAAATAGCCTTTTGTGCCTGCCTGGAACGGGCGCCGGCCTGTCTTTCAAGGACCTCATGTCTGAACGCTTCGACCTTGTGATACTGGGAGCCGGGCTGTCCGGGCTGGCGTTGGCGGGTGCGGTGGCCCGGAGCGGCCGACGCTTGCGCACATTGATCATCGAGCCCCGGCGAGTTGCGCCGAACCCGCGACACTGGTTGTTTCCCGCCGCGCCCGGGCATGGTCTGCGCCGATACGAGAGCAGCCGGTTGACCGGTTTTGAAGTGGAGAGCCCGACGGGCGCCGTGCTGCATCGACCTCTGAACCGCATGATCCTGGCGCGGGTTAGCGCGCAAGCGGTCCAGGATGCGGCGCTGGACGCTATCGCCGCCGAACCGCGCATGCGGCTGGAGGAGGGGGCGAGCGTCGATCAGGTCCAGGCCAAGCAGACTCACGTGGCGTTGGAGACCAGCGAGGGCCAGGTGCGCGCCAGCTGGCTGGTCGACACACGGCCGCTTGAGGATGTGGGCATGCCGGCGGGGCGGGTGGTGCAGCTGTCTCGCCTCATGACCGCTCCCCGTGAAGCCGGGCACGAAGACCGGCTCTGTCTGAAGCTCATGGGCTCTGAGACTCCCGGCCTTGAGCAGTTAAGCCTCAGCCCTGATCGCATCGTGCATGAGCAGGCGCGCTTTGTGTTGGCGCCGCCGCCTGACCTGCCGCCGCAGCCAAACCCAGAGACTATGCTGCAATGGGGCGGGCGTCCCGAAGCCGTGCGTCACGCACAGGGCGTCTGGCCGTTGAGCTATCGCGCCTCGAACCGTCAGCGCGGGCGCGTGGTTCTGGCGCCAGCGGATGCTTATGGCTTGCGCTTCGCGCCAGGCATGGCGGCGCTGCGCTTGCATGATTGGGCGCATGCACAGGCGCGGCGGTTGAGTTATGGGCTCAGCCTGTGCGCGCCGCCGCCGCCGCCTCTGTCCGCACGGCTGTCAACGGCGCGCATAGAAATGATGATCCGGCGCGACCCGCGCCAAGCGGCGGCGCGCTTGCGGGCCTTGCTTTATGACGCGCCCGCCGACGGCGTGATGCGCACCTTGTCCGGCGCCGCGCGCTGGACCGATCTGGTTCGCGCCTGGCGGTCGGGAACATGGTAGGGGCGCAGCCGCTGGCGCTGCATTCGGCGCGCGTCTCGACTAGAGTGCAGACATGAGTGATTCCGCCCATTCCGCCGATCTCGACGCGCCGGTTGAAACCGGCCCGCGCCTGGTGCTTGTAACCACGCCGATCGGCAATCTGGGCGATATGACGCCGCGGGCCTGGGACGTGCTGCGTGAAGCGGACGCGATCGCCTGCGAAGATACGCGCACAACGCGCCGTTTGCTTGAGCATGGCGGCGTCACCGACAAGCGCCTGATCGCCTGTCATGATCATAACGAGCAGGCGAGCGCGGCCGGCATTGTCAAGCTGATCGAGGACGGCGCGACGGTGGCTCTGGTCAGTGATGCAGGGACGCCGGCGATCTCAGATCCCGGCTTTCGCGTGGTTCAGGCGGTGGTCGATGCAGGGCTGACAGTCAGTGCTGCGCCGGGCGTGTCTTCGGTGATCATGGCGCTGTCGATCTCGGGCCTGCCGACCGATCGTTTCACGTTTCTGGGCTTCCCGCCTCGCAAATCCGGCAAGCGTCAGGCGCTATTTGACCTTTATGGCGAGCTGCCCGCCAGCCTCATTGTCATGGAGAGCCCGCAGCGACTGGCGGACTGTCTGGCGGACGCCCGCGCCGTGCTGGGCGATCGCCGCGCTGCTCTGAGCCTTGAGCTAACCAAGCGTTTCGAGCGCGTCTGGCGCGGAACTTTGTCCGAGCTTGAAGCCCGGCTTGTCGATCCGCCCAAAGGCGAAGCCGTTATCGTCATCGAGGGCGCCGAAGAAGTGCGCGAGAAGAAGAACAAATACGCCGCATTTTCCAAAGCCCCCAAGCGCGATTAAGATTTCATTAGGATTTGCAATATGCGGGGGGGACCCCTGCAGCATTGCGACCGACGCTGACATCTCTGTGATGGGCGTCGGGCCTCGACGCGCAGACCTCGCCTTCGTTAGGGTGCGCCCCGTACTGACCAAGGAGTTATCGTCATGAACCGTCCACTGTTCACCGGCGTTCTGGGTTTTGCTGCAGCGTGTGCGCTCGGCGCGCAGACGCAGGCGCAAGACCCTTTAACGCTGGAAGATCTGTTCGAAATCCGTCAGGTGTCAGGAATCGACATCTCGCCCGATGGCGACCATGTCGCCTTCACCGTGTCCACGCCCCGCAACGTGGTGGCGGGTGAGGATGACGGCACGCCGCAATCGGCGCTGTTTATTGCATCCGGCCCGGATGCGGCGCGCCCCTTCATCACCGAGGGCGGCGCTGGCGGGGTGGAATGGACGCCTGATGGCGACGCTCTGACGTTCCTCGCCCGTCGTGACGGTGACAGCGGATCGGCGCTGTATGAAATCGCAGCGGATGGCGGAGAAGCGCGCCGTATCTACAGCCATGATGAATCGATCCAGTCCTATGTGATCGCACCGGACGGTGAGACCCTTTATTTCATTGCGCGTGAAAAGGCCGACCCGATGCAGCAAACGCTGCGCGATCGCGGGTTCGTGGCCAATGTCTATGAAGAGAATGGCGTCTTTTCTTATGTCTGGCGCGCTGATCTGACCGAGCCTGACGCTGAGCCGGTGCGGTTTGACCTGCCGGGTCATGCCTCCTCGCTGACCTTGAGCGAAGACGGTTCGCGCCTCGCCGTGACGCTGGCGCCGACCACCCTGGTCGACGACTCGCTTATGGAGCGTCAGTGGCATGTGGTGAATGCTGCGGACGGCGCGGTGATCTCGACGATCGAGACGCCAGGCAAGATCGGCATGGCGGCGTTCTCGCCAGACGCCTCCCGCCTCGCCTTCATCGCGGGCGCCGACCGCGCCGACCCCACCGCCGGCACGCTGCACATCGCGGATGCGCAAACCGGCGAATACATGGCCATCGCCCGCGACGCCGAGCAGCATGTGAACCAGCTCGCCTGGATCGATCGCAATTCCGTCTTGGCTCTGGCCAGCGTGGGCACGGGCACGGCGCTTGTCGAATACAATATCAATGGCCGTGAAGAGCGCCGCACGCCGACCGAGGCGGGCGTCATTTCGTCCATGGATTATGACCGTGATGACCGGGTTCTGGCGGCGACAGTGCATGCCCCGACCCATCCGCGTGAGCTGTTCGTGGGCGACCGCCGCTCTCTGCGCCAATGGACAGATCACAACCCCCAGCTTGACGACATCGCCTGGGGCGATCAGCGCGTGTTCGAGTTTGAAGCCCGTGACGGTGAGCGGATTGAGGGCGTTCTGGTAACGCCGCAGGGCGATGCGCCGACAGGTGGCTGGCCGATGATCATGACCGTGCATGGCGGCCCGGAAGCCCATGACAGCAATGGCTGGGTGAACGGCTATTCCAATCTGGGCCATATCGGCGCGGGTCAGGGCTTTGCGGTCTTCTATCCCAACTATCGCGGCTCGACGGGCCGGGGTGAACGCTTCGCCAAGCTCGACCATCTGGACGCGCCGGGCGAAGAGTTCTGGGATCTGGTGGACGCCATCGGCGCCCTGTCAGACGCGGGCATCGTGGATGCGGATCGTGTGGGCATCACCGGCGGTTCCTATGGCGGGTTCGCATCGGCTTGGGGCGCGACAGTGGCGAGCGAGCATTTCGCGGCGTCGGCCCCGTTTGTGGCGCTGACCGATCTGATCAGCTTTTACGGCACGACCGAAATTCCGATCGAGATGGTGGATGTGCACTTCATGCAGCCGCCCTGGGAAGACTGGATGAGCTATCTCGAACATAGCCCGACCTATCATGCGCCGGGCTCCACCACGCCGACGCTGATCCTGCATGGCGAGGCGGATACGCGGGTGGACACCAGCCAGTCCTTCATCCTCTATCGTATCCTCAAGCAGACCTCGGACGCGCCGGTGCGGCTCGTCACCTATCCGGGTGAGGGCCACGGCAATCGCCGCGCCGCCGCCCAGTATGACTACGGTCTGCGGGTCCTGCGGTGGATGCAGCATTACCTTCAAGGCGAAGGCGGCGAACCGCCGGCGCCGGAGCTGGACCTGGCCGAGCGGCTAGGGCTTGAAGACACCGAATAAAGTCGGAAAGGGAGGCGGAGGCGCCTCCCTTTTTCGTTGCAGGCGCCCCCTCGCCATCACCCCAATCCCCCGTTAACGTGCCGCTTAACGCATTAAGTGACGTGAACGGGAGGACAATCATGTCAGAGAAAGACCTGTCGCTTGACGGCCGTGTGGTTCTGGTCGCTGGCGCGAGCCGTGGTATTGGCGAAGCCGCCGCCAAGCGCATGGCGCGCAATGGCGCCATGGTGATCTGTTCGAGCCGCAAGATCGCCGATTGCGAGCGCGTGGCTGAAGAGATCAAGGCCGAGGGCGGCAAGGCCCGCGCCATGGTCTTGCATCTGGGCGAAGGCGAGCACCGTGAAGCGGCGATCGCCAACATCAAGGAGACCGAAGGCCGTCTGGACGTTCTGGTCAATAACGGCGCCACCAGCCCTTATTTTGGCGAAGCCAAGGACACGCCCGAAGACGCCTGGGACAAGACGTTTGAGGTGAATGTCAAAGGCCCGTTCTTCCTGTCGAACCTGGCGATCAACACCTTCATGAAGGATCAGGGCAAAGGCTCGATCATCAATGTGGCGTCGATCAACGGCATCCGCCCGGGCTATTTTCAGGGCGCGTATTCCATCTCCAAGGCGGCGGTTATCTCGCTCACCCAGGTGCTGGCGCAGGAATGCGGTCATCTGGGCGTGCGGGTGAACGCGCTGTGCCCGGGCCTGACGGAGACCAAGCTCGCCTCGGCGCTGACGTCTGATCCGAACCTTGAAGACATGATGAACCGCAATTTCTCCATCAAGCGCGTCGGCCAGCCTGAAGACATGGCTGCTGCCATCCACTTCCTCGCCAGTGACGCATCAAGCTATATGACGGGCCAGGAATTTGTTGTGGATGGCGGCATCACCCAGCGTGGTCCGCTGTAAGAGGGACACTCAATGCTGACGCGCGAGGCCTGCGAGGCGCTGGATAAGAAAGACCCGCTGAAAGACAGACGCGACCTGTTCGCGTTACCCGAGGGCGTGATCTATCTGGACGGCAATTCGCTGGGCGTGCCGCCCAAGGCGGCGCTCGCGCGTTTGCGTAAAGCCTCTGAAACCGAGTGGGCGGTGGGTCTGATCCGGTCATGGAACGATGCGGGCTGGATGGATCTGCCGCTGACGCTGGGCGCCAAACTCGCTCGTCTCATGGGCGTCAAAGCCTCTGAAGTGATCGCGGTCGACACCGTCACCATCAACCTGTTCAAGCTCGCCACGGCGCTCCTGGAGCGAGATGGCGGCGGCATCGCGGCGGAAGCGGGCGAGTTTCCCACCGACAATCATGTGATGGAGGGAATCTCCCGCATCACCAGCGCGCCAATGCACCGGGTCGCGGCCAATACGCGTCCGAAGGACCTGCCTGGCGGCGTGAAAGTCCTGATCAAATCGGCGGTGCATTATAAATCCGCGCAGATCGCCGATTTTGAAGGCTATGAACGCGAAGCGGCGGCGCGCGGGCTCAATATCATCTGGGACTTGAGCCACGCCACGGGACTGGTTGATCTCAAGCTCGCGCAGTGGGGCGCGAAATACGCGGTGGGGTGCGGCTATAAATTCCTCTCTGGCGGGCCGGGCGCTCCGGCCTTTCTGTATTGCGCCGAAGATCAGATCCAGACGCTGGAGCATCCGGTTTCGGGCTGGCTGGGCCATAAACGCCCTTTCGGGTTTGAAGACGCTTATGAACCTGACGACACCATCGTGCGCTGGCGCACCAGCTCGCCCTCCATTCTCGCTCTGTCCGCGTTAGACGGCGCAGTCAGCGCCTATGACGGCGTGGACATGGCGCAAGTGGAGGCCAAGGCGATTGCGCTGGGCGACCTCATGCTGCAGCACGCTGATGCGCTGGGACTTGAGCACGCCTGTCCGGGGCCGGGCGAACGGCGGGGCGGCCATGTGGTGCTGCGTCATGAGCAAGGCTACGCCATCGTTCAGGCCCTGATTGATCGCGGGATTATCGGCGATTTTCGCGCGCCGGACCTGATGCGGTTCGGGTTCAATCCGCTGTATAATTCCTACACGGAAGTCTTTGATGCGGCGCAGGCGCTGGCGGATGTGATCCATAGCGGCGCCTGGAATGATCCGAAATTCCTCGCCAAAAAAGCGGTGACCTGATCGCGCTTGCCCGTTTTGCGCTTCTCCCTCAGAGTAAAAGAAAAACACTTAAGGGGAGGGCGCAATGCTGCGCTGGATTTTGGGTGGCCTCGCTGCTCTTGTCGTGATTGTGGCGATCGCCGCCTACGGGCCGGGTTCGCTGAAAGCCTATCCATTTGATCCGACCGCGCCTGATCCCGCGCTGATGGCGCTGTACGACACGGCCGCGGAGCCAGAGCGCCGCGAAGTGCCGAACTTGCATGGGGCGGAAGACCTTGAGCCCGGCCCCGATGGGCGACTTTACGCCAGCCTTGCGGACGGCCGCATCATGGTGCGGGACGTGGATGGCGGCTGGTCGGAATACGCCAACACCAATGGACGTCCGCTGGGCCTTTCGTTTGCGCCGGACGGCGCCTTGTTCGTGGCGGATGCGCTCAAAGGCCTGATGCGGCTGGAAAGCGACGGCGCGTTTGACGTCTGGCTGGCTGATGAAAGCGAAGGCGGGCCGCTGGTCTTCACCGATGATCTGACGGTTCTGGAAGATGGCAGCATTATCCTGACCGACGCCTCGCGCCGCTATGGCTATGGCGAATACATGACCTCCTTGCTGGAAGGCGAGCAGACGGGCGTCATCTACAAGGTGACGGGTCCGGACCAATACGACGTGCTGGCGGAAGGCTTCGGCTTCATCAACGGCGTCGATCATGATCCCAGCACGGGCCGCGTCTTCGTCAATGAAACCTGGGCGGGCCGGGTGATCAGTCTGGATCCGGACACAGGCGATTACGCCGTGCTGATCGATGGATTGCCAGGCTATCCTGACAATCTTGAATATGACGCAGAAACCGGGCTGATCTGGATCGCCTTGCCGTCGCAACGCTCCCCCCAGATCGAAAACCTGCATCCCAACCCATTTGTGAAGCGCCTCGCCTGGCGCTGGATTCAGATCGCCGGCCTGCCGCCCTTCCCGCCGCGTCCCGTTATGGGCATGGCGGTGACCGCCGCAGGTGAGCCGGTTCATGCGCTATACGGTCCGGATGAGGCGCCGTTCGGCGTCACGACGGTGACCCCGTGGCAGGGCCAGATCTGGGTGGCGGGGCTGGAACGTGACGGCGTGGACGCCTACGCCGTACCCGAGCGCCTGCCATGAGCCGGACAGCCCTGATCTCTGGCGGATCCAGCGGGATTGGTCTCGCCCTGTCTGAACGCCTTCTTCAGCGCGGGTTTCGTTTGCTCTGGGTGTCGCTGGATGCGGATGAGATCAGTCGCGCGCGCCAGTCACTACTGGAGCGCCACACGCACGCCGAGATTGAAGGGCGCGCCATGGACCTCGCCGATCCGCAATCTGTGGCGCGCTTGGTCCAATGGGCGCAGGGGGAAGGCGGGCTCGACCTTCTGGTCAATAATGCCGGCTTTGGCGTCTACGGGCCGTCCGTCTCGCTGGCGGTGGAGGTCGAGCAGGCCACGATCGATGTCAACGCCCGCGCTGTGCACGCGATGACGCGCGCTTTCCTGCCCCTGATGGAGCAAGCGGGCGGCGGAACAATCATCAACATCGCATCAAATTCCGCCTTTGTGCCGACGCCGGGCCTCGCCGTTTATGCGGCGACCAAGGCCTTTGTCCGGCATTACTCAAACGCGCTTTCCCAGGAATTGGAGCAAAGCGGCAGTGCGGTGCGCGTCATGACGGTCTGCCCCTCCGCTGTGTCTGACACCCCCTTTAAAGAGCGCGCAGCCGCCTTGGATGTGCGAACGTTTTCAAGCTTCAGCGCCACCACGGCCGGAGAAGTCGCGTCTGATATTCTCAAGGGCTATGACCGGGGCGCGTCCGAGGTGATCACCGGCGCTGCGATGCGCCGGGCGATGTGGCTGATGCGGTTCTCGCCCGCACCTCTTGTACGATGGTTGACCCGGCGTGAGACGCAGCGGATCGATAGCGCTTAGCGTGTTTTGCTTTTTCTCTGGGCCAGGCGCGTTTTCGAGCCTTCATGGATGACGCGCAGCTCGTTAAGCGTTGTTTCGATCTCGACCTTCTTTTCTTCGAGCCGTTCGATTTCTTTCGCGGTCATTTCGATCACGAATTCCAGCTGCCGCACCCGTCCTTCGCCTTCCTGGCCGTAGAGCTCCAGGAAGGTCTTGATGTCGCTCAGCTTGGTGCCGATGGTCTTGGCGCGCAGGATCAGCGCGAGGCGCTTCTTGTCCGCCTGGGTGTAGACCCGTTGCCCGCCCACGCGCTGGGGTTTGAGCAATCCCTTGTCCTCATAGAACCGGATCGTCCGCGTGGTGATGCCAAACGCATCAGCCAGCTCGGCGATGCCAAACAGGGTGTCGTGGGTCTGCGTGTCGGGGGCGTGAGTCATGGTGCCTGTCCTTGTCCGCTCCCTTCTTACGATGAAGTCCTTCCGCAAACAAGATGTGCTTGACGTATACGTTAAGCCCTGCGAAGCTCGTCTCAACACCGGCGAATACAGACCGGACCAGTCAGGGAGGAGACGGGCGCACAATGAGCGATAACGCCGCACACGCCCGCTATGACAGCGTCTTCAGGCCTGATCTGTTCGAAGGGCAGATCATCATCGTCACCGGGGGCGGATCGGGGATTGGGCGCTGCATCGCCCATGAGCTGACGGCGCTCGGCGCACACGCCATTCTGGTGGGGCGCAAGCCTGAAAAGCTCGACGCCGTCGCGCAAGAGATCACCGCTGACGGCGGCTCGTGCGAGACCGCATCGTTTGATATTCGCGATGAAGAGGCGGTTGCGGCGGCCATCTCCGACATGGCGGCGCGGCATGGCCGCATCCATGGCCTTGTAAACAATGCGGGCGGGCAATTTCCCGCGAACGCCGAAGACATCTCCAAAAAGGGGTGGGACGCGGTGATCGCGACCAATCTGACCGGCGGCTTTCTGATGAGCCGCGAAGTCTTCAAGGCTTCAATGGCTGAACAGGGCGGCGCCATCGTCAACATCACCGCTGACATGCATCACGGCATGCCGGGCATGGCGCATTCCGGCGCTGCGCGGGCCGGGATGGAGAACCTGACCAAAACCCTGGCGTTTGAATGGGCGCCCAAGGGCGTGCGGGTGAACGCCGTTGCGCCGGGCTGGATCGCGAGCTCCGGCATGGACACCTATGGCGGCGCGTTCCGGGCGATGATCCCGCTTTTAAAACAGAATTTGCCCGCGCAACGCATGGGGTCCGAGGCTGAAGTGTCGGCGGCGGTGACCTATCTGTTGTCGCCAGGCGCAGCCTTCATCACCGGCGTCCAGCTGCAGGTGGATGGCGGGGCGCCCTTGGGCGAGCGTCATTACCCGCTGACAGCCCATGAGAAATCCGAGGTCTTTAATGGCTTTCACCGGGCGGTGGATCCGGCGGTGTTGCGCGGTGAGGGGGCTGAGTAATGGCGGTGCTGCACAGCCGGATCAGTCCGGGCTCTGACGATTTTGAAGCGGCGCGCGCCAATATGGCTGAAAAGCTTGATGAAGCGCGCAGCGCTGAAGAGCAGGTGCGCGCCAACTCCGCCGCCAAGAAGGCCCGTTTTGACGAGCGCGGCCAGCTGCTTCCTCGTGAGCGCGTGGCGCGGTTGGTGGATCGCGATGCGTCCTTTCTCGAAATCGCGCCGCTCGCTGGCCTGAAAATGCATGATGATGACGGCGGGCGCGGCGCTTCGGGTGGCGGCGCGGTGGTTGGCATCGGCGTTGTGTCCGGCAAGCGCTGCGTCATCGCCGCGTCTGACAGCGCCATCAAGGGCGGCACGGTCGCGCCCATGGGCTTGCGCAAATCCTTGCGGGCGCAAGAGATCGCGTTGCAAAACAAGCTGCCCATGATCCATCTGGTGGAATCGGGCGGCGCAAACCTTCTTTATCAGGCGGAAATCTTTGTGGATGGCGGGCGCAGCTTCGCCAACCAGGCGCGCCTGAGCGCGGCGGGCATTCCCCAGATCGCAGTGGTGCATGGCAGCTCCACTGCGGGCGGCGCCTATCTGCCGGGGATGAGCGATTATGTGGTTCTGGTGCGCGAGAAGTCGAAAATCTTCCTCGCCGGCCCGCCGCTGGTCAAAGCCGCCATCGGCGAGGATGCAGATGATGAATCCCTGGGTGGAGCTGATTTGCACGGCGAGGTGACCGGGCTTGGCGAATACGTCGCTGAGGATGACGCCCAGGCGCTCGCCTATGCGCGCGACATCATGGACAAGCTCAACTGGAGCAAAGCCACGTCGCCCGGCGGCGGCGATGCACCGCTCTATGACGCTGAAGAGCTGATGGGCATTGTGCCGGCCGATGACCGCACGCCCTATGATGTGCGCGATGTGATCGCGCGCGTCGTCGACGGTTCGGACTTTCTGGAATTCAAGGCGCGCTACGGGTCTGAAACCGTGTGCGGGCATGCTCGCATTGGCGGTCAGGCGGTCGGGATCATCGGCAATAACGGCCCGATCCAGCCGGAAGGTTCCACCAAGGCGGGTCAATTCATCCAGCTGTGCGACCAGTCGCAAACGCCGATCCTGTTTCTGCAAAACACCACCGGCTACATGGTCGGCTCGGCGGCGGAACGCGCCGGTGCGGTCAAACATGGCTCGAAAATGATCCAGGCCGTGGCCAATGCCCGCGTGCCCAAGATCACGATCGTCCTGGGCGGCAGCTTCGGCGCGGGCAATTACGGCATGTGCGGGCGCGGCTTTGATCCGCGTTTCATCTTCGCCTGGCCCACAGCCCGCACCGCCGTGATGGGCGGCGCACAGGCGGCGAAGGTGATGGAGATCGTCACCCGCGGCAAGAATGCGCGCGCGGGGGTGGAGACCGATGAAGAGGCGCTCGCCCAGATGAGCGCCATGATCACCCAGAGCCTGGATGAGCAGAGCCAGGCGCTCTTCGCCACCGCCCGGCTCTGGGATGACGGGATCATTGATCCGCGCGACACCCGCGCGGTGCTGATTGAATGCCTGAATATTTGTGCTGAGGCGGATCGCCGTCAGCTGAACCCCAACACGTTCGGAGTCGCGCGGTTCTAACAAGACGCGGCCCACCACCGGGAGGACACGCCATGCAGTTCAACGAGCAACACGAACAGCTTCGCGACACTGTCGCCAAGTTCGTCACGAACGAAATTAATCCGTATGTGGATGAATGGGAGGCGGCTGACCAGTTTCCCTCGCATGAAGTCTTCAAGAAGATGGGCGATCTGGGGCTTCTGGGCTTGCGGTATCCCGAAGAGTTTGGCGGCGCCGGCCTTGATATGACCTATTCGCTCGTCCTGGCGGAAGAGCTGGGGATGATTGATTGCGGCGGCGTGCCCATGGCCATCGGCGTGCAGACCGATATGTGCACTCCGGCGCTGGCGCGGTTTGGTTCTGACGATCTGCGCAAGCAATTCCTGGCGCCAGCGATTTCAGGCGACATGGTGGGCTGTCTGGGCGTGTCCGAGCCGGGCGGCGGTTCGGATGTGGCGGCGGTCAAGACGACGGCGAAGTCTGACGGGGATGACTACATCATCAACGGCACCAAGATGTGGATCACCAACGGCCTGAAGGCGGATTGGTGCTGCCTGCTGGCGAACACGTCTGACGGCAAACCCCATGAGAGCAAATCTCTGATCATGGTGCCGATGGATCTGCCGGGCATTGAAAAGCAGAAGATCCACAAGATCGGCATGCACAGCTCTGACACCGCGCAATTGTTCTTTGATGATGTGCGGGTGCCCAAGCGCTATCGCATTGGCGATGAAGGCGCGGGCTTCATCTACCAGATGCTGCAATTCCAGGAAGAGCGCATCTATGGCGCGGCGTCGTCTCTGAAAAACCTCGACAAGCAGATTGACCTGACCATCGAGTATACGCGCGACCGGCATGCCTTCGGCCAGCCGCTGCTGGACAATCAGGCGATCCATTTCCGCCTGGCGGAGTTGCGCACCGAAGTCGAGATGCTCCGTTCCCTGACTTATCGCTGTGTGGATGACTTCAACCAGGGCAAGGACATCACCAAGCTCGCCTCCATGGCCAAGCTCAAATGCGGCCGTCTGGCGCGTGAAGTGTCTGACAGCTGTCTGCAGTTCTGGGGCGGCATGGGCTATACGACCGACAACCTGGTCAGCCGGTCCTTCCGTGATGGTCGTCTGATCTCCATTGGCGGCGGCGCCGATGAAATCATGCTCGGCATCATCGCCAAGCTGGAAGGCACGCTGCCGAAGCGCCGCAAGCCTGAAGGTAATCAGTAGTCATGTCCGCGCCGCGCACGCTTCTGATCGAGCGCCGGGCTCGGGTTCTGCATGTGACGCTGAACCGGCCTGAATTGCGCAACGCCATGTCGCTGGAGATGGTGGATGAGCTGATCAACGCGCTCGCCGATGCTGAGCAGGCGGGCGATCGCGCCATCGTCTTGCGTGGTGCGGAGGGGCATTTCTGCTCGGGCGGCGACATCAAGGATATGGGCGCGGCGCAAGGCCAGCCTGTGTCTGACGGCGTTGATCCGATCGCGAACGTCAATGCGCGATTTGGGGAGTTGTGCGTCGCCTACGCCAGCACCGGCTTGCCCGTGGTGGCGGTCGTGGAGGGCGCGGTGATGGGCGGCGGCTTTGGTCTCGCCTGTGTGGCGGATGTGGTGCTCGCCTCAGAAACGGCTTTGTTCCGTCTGCCTGAAACCGGGCTCGGGATCGTGCCGGCCCAAGTCGCACCCTTTCTGGTGGAGCGGCTTGGCTATTCAGAAGCGCGGCGTTTGGCGGTTACTGGCGGCAAGCTGGACGCCTCAAAGGCGCTAGGCGTCGGGCTAGTGCACGCCGTTCACGCGACGTCGGATCTGGACGCGGCGCTGGACGCCGAACTGGCTCAAATCCGCAAGGGCGCGCCAAACGCCATCGCAGCGACCAAGGCGCTGATGCGTCGGGCGCGGCTCGAAGCGCCCGCGAGCCTGGTTCAGGATGCAGCCGCGGCGTTCGCAAGGGCGGCGCGCTCTGACGAAGGCGCGGAAGGCATGACCGCTTTTCTTGAAAAACGTCCCGCCCGCTGGGCTCAAGAGGGATAAGAGATGGCTGAAACGCCCTTTAACAGCGTGCTGGTCGCCAATCGGGGCGAGATCGCCGTCCGTGTGCTGAATGAAGCTAGGGATTCCGGCCGCACAGCCATCGCGGTTTATTCTGAAGCGGACGCGCAGGCCTTGCATGTGCGCGAAGCGGACCTGGCGGTTTGCATTGGTCCGGCGCTTGCCAGCGAAAGCTATCTCAATAGTGAAGCCGTGCTTGAGGCGGCCCGAAAAACAGGCGCCCAGGCGATCCATCCCGGCTATGGGTTCCTGTCAGAGAACGCCGCTTTCGCCCGCGCGGTGATCGAGGCGGGGCTGGTCTGGATTGGCCCGCCGCCGGACGCCATTGACGCCATGGGCGACAAGGCGCGCGCCAAGCAATTGATGATCAAGGCGGGCGTGCCGACTTTGCCGGGCTGGCAGGGCGCGGATCAATCGGACGCCAATTTGAAGGCTCAAGCCGACACGACCGGCTACCCGCTGCTGATCAAGGCGGTGGCGGGCGGCGGCGGTCGCGGCATGCGTATTGTGCGCAATTCAGCCGAATTTACCGAGGCGCTGGTGTCAGCCCGCCGCGAAGCGAAATCCGCCTTTGGCGATGACGCTGTCCTGATCGAAAAATTCGTCGAGCGCGGCCGCCATGTGGAGATTCAGGTCTTTGCAGATCAGGCTGGGAACACGATCCATCTCGGCGAACGCGATTGCTCGGCCCAGCGTCGCCGTCAAAAGGTGATCGAGGAAGCGCCGTCTCCGGCGGTCGATCCTGATCTGCGTGCAAAAATGGGCGCTGACGCCGTCGCGGCGGCGAAAGCCGTGGGCTATGCGGGCGCGGGCACAGTGGAGTTCTTGCTCGACGAGAGCGGGGATTACTACTTCCTGGAGATGAACACCCGGCTTCAGGTCGAACATCCGGTTACGGAGGAAGTGACCGGGACCAATCTCGTTCAATGGCAGTTTGAAGTGGCCTCCGGTGCTTCCTTGCCGCTCAGCCAGGACGAGGTTTCGCTGGACGGCTGGGCCATCGAGGCGCGGCTTTACGCCGAAGACCCCTATAATGGCTTTGCCCCGCAATCGGGCCTTGTCCTGTCTTATGACGGAGAGGTCTCCAGCGCGGGCGGGCGTGTGGATGCGGGCGTTGAAACCGGGGGGCGGATCGGAACCGATTACGATCCGATGGTTTCAAAAGTCATTGGCACGGGCGCGACCCGCACGGAAGCCATCGCGGCCTTGCGGGCCGCCTTGATGGATGACCCGCTTCTGGGCGTCACCACCAATCGCGATTTCCTGCTGGCCTTGCTGGACGGCGAGGCCTTTCGCCAGGGCGAGATCTGCACCGCGGATCTTGATCAATGGGCGGCAGACGGCGCAGGCCCCTTCGCAAAGCCTGATCTGGACCGCAGGGCAGTCGCGCTTGGCGCGGCGCTGCTCGGCGCCGCCCCTCAAGGCGTGATCCGCTCAGGCTCTGTCAGTCGATTTGATTTGCCTTTTAAGGTCAACGCAAAGGCGCTGACGGTGCGTCTCGAGCAGACCGGCCCTAACGCAGTCAGCGTCGGATTCGCGGGCGAGGGTCAGGTCAGCACGGTGGCGCTGTTGAGCGAAGAGACGCCCGGCGAGATCGCCTTCCGCCTGGATGGCGTGGACGCCCGCGCCCGTGTGGCGCGCGCGGCGGACGGCGCGCTTCATATCGCCTTGGGGGCGCAGATCATCGTGCTGGAAGAAGCGTCGCCCTGGGGCGCGGACGCAGCGTCTGACCCGTCCAAGATCACTGCGCCCGTCTCCGGCGCGGTGGTGGCGGTCAACGTCAAACCCGGCGACCGGGTGAAGGCGGGGGACGTTCTGATGGTGATGGAAGCCATGAAGATGGAGATGCGCCTGACCGCGCAAGCGGATGGCGAAGTCGCCGCCGTTCACGCCCAACAGGGCGGACAAGCGGCGAATGGCGCTGTTTTAATTGAACTTGATATAGATATTCAGGAGTAGACCGATGGATAAGGCCGTTCTGACCTGCGCGCTTAACGGCGTGCTGACCAATCCGAAAACTCATCCCGTACCGGTCACCCCTGAGCAGATGGCCGCCAGCGCGCGCGAAGCCTATGACGCCGGCGCCAGCGTGATGCATGTCCATTACCGCATGCAGGATGATGATCATGGTCATTTCCCCAGCTGGGACCCCGAAGTGGCCGCCAGCTTGGTGGACGCGATCCGAGATGCTTGCCCGGGTGTGATCATCAATTCGACCACAGGCATTGTCGGCCCGGACGTGTCCGGCCCTATGGCGTGCGTCAAGCGGGTGAAGCCGGAAATCGCGGCGTGTAACGCGGGCTCGCTCAACTATCTCAAGCTCAAGCGTGACGGATCCTGGGCCTGGCCGCCAATGATGTTCGACAACCCGGTCGAGAAGGTCCAGGCCATGCTGGACGCCATGGCGGAAGTGGGCGCGCACCCGGAATTTGAGTGCTTTGATGTCGGCATTGTGCGCTGCGTGAACATGTATATCGAAAACGGCATGGCGCCGTCGGCCCATTATAATTTCGTGATGGGCGTGGCCTCGGGCATGCCAGTGGATGCGCGGCTTCTCAAATTGCTGCTCGATTACAAGCGTGAGGGCGATCCCTGGCAGACCACCTTGATCGGCCGTCAGGAGATCTGGCCGGTTCACCAGGCGACCGCCGATTTAGGCGGTATGCTTCGAACCGGACTTGAGGATACCTTTTATCTGCCTGATGGCGAACGCGCCACGGGTAATGGAGCCTTGATCGAGGCTCTGGCGCAATGCGCCCGGAACGCCGGGCGTGAGGTCGCGTCGCCTTCTGAGGCGCGCGAAATTATGGGCCTGAATGCGGCGGAGACCGCTCATGCCTGACATGTTCTTTAGGGAGGAGACGCATGGAGGCGCGCGCGAGTGAGCTGCCCCGTATAGGGGCGGACAATTGGTATCCGTCCACCCCGGCCCGATTGCTGGAGAAAGCGGAAACGCGTGGCTCGGATCCCGCCTATGCCGTGCGGCAGGGCGAGGGCTGGGCCTATACGTCGTGGTCGGACTACGCCGATCAGGTTCAGACTGCCGCTCGTGCGCTGGTCGCGTTGGGTCTGGGCGAGGACGAGACCGTCGCGATTTTGGGCTATAACCGCCCTGAATGGACGATCATGGCGATCGCTTCGATGATGGCGGGCGGTCGGCCGGCGGGGGTGTACTGGACCAGCGCCCCGCCCGAAATCGCCTATATCCTGCAACACTCCCAGGCGCCCGTGCTGTTGGTGGAGACCGCTGAGCATGTGGAGCAGGCGCTGGCGCTGAAAGCGGAGTGTCCGGCCCTTGAGCACATCATCGTCATGGATGGCGTGGCGGGGGATCACGCGGACGTTCTGAGCTGGGCGCAATTCATGGCGCTGGGCGTGGAAGATCATCACGACGCGGTCAGCGCCCGCATGGCGGCGATCCATGAAAGTCGCATCGGCTCACTGATCTATACCTCCGGCACCACAGGCCCGCCCAAGGCTGTGATGCTCAGCCATGGCAATATTTCCTGGAGCGCCGCCAAGCTCAGCGAGATGTTCAAAGCCCAGCCCGGCGACCGAACCCTCTCTTATCTGCCAATCGCTCACGTGGCCGAGCAGCAATCAAGCGTCCATAACCATGTGATGAGCGGGGCGACCATGCATTTCGCCCAGTCCATGGAGACGCTTGCCGATGATCTCAAGGCCTGCCGCCCGAACGTGTTTTTCGGGGTGCCGCGGGTCTGGGAGAAGATGTCGGAGACCATCCGCGCGCGCCTGTCAGAGGCGTCTGGCGTCAAGGCGTCGCTCGCGAAATGGGCGATGGACGTGAACCGCCAATGGCATGAAGCCGTGCTGGATGGCCGCTCGCCCTCGCCGCTCGTCTCGATGCAGAAACCGCTCGCGAATGCACTGGTCATCAAGAAGGTCCAGGCGGCTCTGGGCCTTGAAGACTCCCGGTTGCTGATTTCCGGCGCAGCCCCGATCAGCCCCGAAGTCCTGCGCTTTTTCACCGGGCTCGATCTGTTGATTTGTGAGGGGTATGGCCAGTCTGAAACCAGCGCCCCCACCGCGTTCAGCATGCCCGGCTCAGTCCGGATCGGATCGGTCGGCAAGATGATTGACGGCATGGAGGCGCGGGTTTCCGAAGAAGGCGAGCTTCAAGTGCGCGGGCCGAACGTCTTTGCGGGCTATATGAACAATAACGAGGCCACCGAGAACACCTTCACCCGGGACGGCTGGATGAAAACCGGCGATGTGGTGCGCATTGACGAAGACGGCTTTGTCTTCATCACGGGCCGGATCAAGGACATCATCATCACGTCTGGCGGCAAGAACATTACGCCCGCCAATCTCGAGACCGATCTGATGAATGCGCCTTTGGTAGAGCATGCGGTGGTGGTCGGGGATGCACGCCCCTATCTCAGCGCCTTGCTGACCCTGAGCGAAGACGCCTTGGCGGATTTTGCCGCCAAACAGGGGTTGAGCGTCGAGGAGGCGCGTCAGAGCGAGGCGCTTCAGGCGCACTTGCAAGCCGCGGTCGATGAGATGAATGAGCGCTATGCTCGCGTTGAAAATATCCGCAAATTCCGGGTGCTCGACGCGCCGCTGAGCGTTGAGACTGGGGAGCTGACGCCGACCTTGAAAGTCCGGCGCAATGTGGTGACCGCCCGCAATCAGGCGCTGGTGGACGAGATGTATGCCGAAGCGCATGACTGAAGCGGGCTCGCCAGAGCGCACTGACGTTCTCATCATCGGGGCCGGCATGTCCGGCCTCGCCATGGGCCGCCAGCTCAAGCACGCAGGGGTGACGGACTTCCTTATTGCTGAACGCGCTGACGGGCCGGGCGGGGTATGGCGCGCCAACGCCTATCCGGGCGCGGCGTGCGACGTACCCAGCCATCTGTACTCATATTCGTTCTATCCCAATCCGGACTGGAGTCGGAAATTCGCGCCCCAGGCCGAGATCAAGGCCTATTTCGAACGCGCCAGCGCAGCGTTCGGGTTAGAACCGCACATTCATTACGGCAAAAGCGTCCGTGCACTGTCTTATGAAGAAACAGACGGTGTCTGGCGCGTCGAGTTTGAGAATGGCGACACGCTGATTGCGCGCGCTGTCATCAGCGCCGTGGGGCAATTGTCAGAGCCGTTTTCACCTGCGTTCGAAGGCCGCGATCAGTTCCAGGGCCAGATCGTTCATACGGCCCAGTGGACGCCGGACATCGACATGACAGGCAAACGCGTGGTGATGATCGGCAGCGCTGCGAGCGCCATTCAGGTGCTGCCGCACGCGGCGAAGGCGGCGTCCGAGCTTGCGGTGTTCCAGCGCACGCCGAACTGGGTCATCCCCAAGCCGGACCGGGCTTTTACGACCCTGGAGAAAGGGCTGTTTCGCCATCTGCCCGGATATCATTGGCTCTACCGCATGGGCAGCTTTGCACTGCATGAGCTGCGCTGGCCGGCCTTCCGGTCTGGCGGTTTGGCGGCGGCCTATACGCGCCATCGCCTGACACGCCGTATCAAGGCTCAGGTCGAGGACGCGGCAATGCTGGCGCAGGTGCTGCCTGATTATGCGCCGGGGTGTAAGCGCATCCTGCTTTCGAATGATTTTTTTGAAACCCTGAACCAGCCCCATGTGCGCCTTCTGACTGATGCGGTGCAGCGTTTCACATCCAAGGGTGTGATGACGGCGGGCGGCGAGGCCATCGACGCGGACCTGGTGATCCTGGCGACCGGGTTCAAGGCGACCGAGTTCCTTCCCAATCTGGATGTCAGAGGGCGAGGTGGACAGAGCCTGAAAGCGGTTTGGGGCGATAGCCCCAGGGCCTATAAAGGCGTCGCCCTGTCGGGTTTCCCGAACCTCTTCACCCTGTACGGGCCAAACACCAATCTGGGGCACAATTCGATCATCTTCATGATTGAACGCCAGACAGAGTTCGTCCGTCGACAGATTATGCGGCTTTTGAATGCCGATGCGAGAAGCATTGAAGTGAAAGCCCTGGCGCAAGCCGCGTTCAACGCGAGTCTTCAAAAACGTCTGGACCAGACCGTCTGGGCGGGCGAATGCCCGTCCTGGTACAAGAGCCCGGACGGGATTATTGTCAACAACTGGGCGGGCCCCGCTAGCCGCTATGCGCTGGCTTTGGCGGGGCGGGACTCAGACGCGTTCACGCTCGAAGCGTCCTAGTCCTAGTCCGAAGACGTAGCCAGGATCGGCTCCGCCCACTGAGTCAGGCGCTCCAGCGCCATATCCGCCTCCGGCAGGAGCGGGGCGAACAGTGGGAAGTCATGCCAGAGCGCGTCCCAGATCTCGCATTGCACCGGCACGCCCGCCTGTTCGAGTTTCTCTGCGAAGCGTATGGAGTCATCGCGCAGGATTTCCGCGTCCCCGGTCTGTATGAAGACAGGCGGAAAGCCCTTCAGATCCGCGAAGAGCGGTGAGGCTTCCGGCGTGTCTGCAGGCGTTGTGTCCAGATAGAGCGCAGCGCCAGTCGCAAGCCAGTCCGGTTTGAGCATTGGATCAGATTTGGCGCGGGTGCGCGTACTCTCGCCGCTGGCGGTCAGATCCGTCCAGGGTGAAATCAGATAGACGCCTTGTGGCAAGGGCCGGCCATGCTCTCGCTGTCGCAGTATGCTGGCCAGCGCCAAGCCGCCGCCCGCGCTGTCGCCTGCGATCAGGACAGGGCCGTCGCTATGGGACATCGCCCAGTTGAGCGCTGAGCACCCATCTTCAACGGCGCAGGGAAAGACATGCTCAGGAGCCAAGCGATAATCGACGGAGACCGCTTTTATCTTCAGGGCTTTCGCGAGACGGGTCACCAGGGGGCGGTGGCTTTTGGGCGATCCCAGGCAGTATCCGCCGCCATGCAGGAACAGCAATAATCCGGGCCGATGATCATCGGGTGTGAAGCTCAGCGCGTTCACTCCGGCGAGTGTCGTGCTCTCGATCTTGACGTCATCGGGCGTTGGTAAACGGTCCGCACCCGCATCCATGCGCTTTCGGGCGATTTGCCTGGGGTTGTCAGGCGACATCACTGTCTTGCCCGCTGTGCGCGCCATGTGCCGCGCCAGAAGGCGTCGGATGCTGACAGCGCTCTGTTTGGGAACCCGTTCGATCACGCTTCTCTCCATCAATGTCCTGACAAATAGCCTTCCCGTATTTCTTCGCTCTGACAAGCACTTCGTGGGCATTACGCGGACACTCAATCAGGCGTGGAACGGAGCATTAAGCTCAACTGGCGAGACTGGCAGGAGATTTTGGGAGAGACTTGAATGCCACTGGACCTGTCGGTCATTTCGGCTCATGAAGCGTTCATTGCTGGCCGTGCTGGCGGCTGTCGCGCGTTCTTCCGATTTCAGGATCTGGCTGGCAGCAACTTGATGAAGCGCAAACTCAACGGCATTGAGTTTATTGGCTGTGATCTGTCGAAATCCAATTTCGCTCTAACCTCTTTGGTAACAGCCTCCTTTTATTGTTCGAGCCTGCGTCGCGCTGATCTGAGAGGCGCAGACCTGTCGCGAGCAGACTTGCGCGGAGCGATCTTGCGCGGCGCGGATCTGTACCGCGCCAATCTGGACGGTGCGGACTTTCGCAAGGCGGTGTTGTACAAGGACGAGCGCGACGCTGAGTTTAAGCAAAATGACTGGGTCATCGATGCCGAAGGCGATGGCCGGGATGGTGCTGTGGATTTCCGCGATTGCACGCTCAGAGGTGCGCGACTGAGTGCAGCCAAGCTCAAAGGCGCCGACTTTTCGGGCGCCATGCTGGACGGCGCCAAACTCAATCAGGCCGATTTGCGCGACGCCAATTTTGAAGGCGCAGTGCTGACGGGCGCCGATCTGGACGGTACGCGTCTTGAAGGCGCGAACATGGAAAGGGTCGTTCGCGATCCGGCGGCTGAAGCGATGGCTCGCGCTGAAGAGCTTCAAAAACGGCGCGAGCAGAGCGATTTGTACACTCGCTCACGCGGCGAACAGGGGCAGCGCGCGAATTTCGAAGGCGAAGACTTGCGCGTTCTGGGGCAGGCTTTTCGCCAAAAAGGGTTGATCGGCGCCAATCTGCGCGGCGTCTGCGGCGTGGGCATCGACTTTTCGGGCGCTTCGCTGATCGGCGCCGTCTTTACAGGCTCTGACCTGCGCGGCGCCAATTTCACGGGCGCCAATCTGAAGGGCGTGAACTTCAAGGACTGCAATCTCAATCACGCCATCTTCAAATCTGCCGATTTACGCGCGTTCACCGGCAATACCGGTCGCGCCTTTCTGCCGACTTTTGACGGCGCGTCCACGCATGCAGCGCGCTTTGAAGGCGCCATGATGGATCGTGAAGCGCTTGGATTGACGCCGTCCGAAGACCTTGCGGTGGAGATAGAAGCCAAAGCCTCCTAGCCTTGTTGGCGGGCTACGCGCTCCGCCCAGTCGGCAAAGTCTGATTGCGCCATCTCATATCCGATATCATTGAGCGTCTCGTGCCGCGCTTGCGGATCGCGTCGCATGGTCACGTCTGAAAAGCGCGCATTGTAAAGACGCGAGGCGAGCACTTTCGCCGCCTGGCCCTTGTCGGTCGCGGGGTCTTCGCCGCCCGCCGCCAGATGGATGGCGAGATCGGTGCGCATGGCGCGCAAACGGTTCTCGCTTTCCCCCAGTTCCGTGCCTTCAATCAGGTCGCGCCACAGCGAGATCGAGGCCGGCCACCCGCACTCGGGATCATTGATGTAAGCGTCCACTTCTTCAGGAATACGCGATAGCCAGTCAAACTCAGTGCGACGGTTTTTGACCTGCTTGCCCCAGGCCTTGAAGGTCAGACCCTCCAGCCAGGTGGATGCTGATTGGGGTTTCTTGAACAGGCTTTCGATGTTGAGCACAGCGCGCATCAGGCCCGCCCGCCCGCCAATCGCCAGATTGGAGTTCCAGACCGCAAGCCCTGAAATCTCGCCCTTGCGCTCCATGGCGTGGTTCATGGCCACGACGCCGCCCATGGAGTGACCGAAGACGATATGGGGCAGGCCGGGGAAGCGCGCCTTGAGATGGTCTTCCACCGCCAGAGCGTCCTCAACCACCTTGCTCCAGCCCTTGGGCGCACCGAACACGCCCCGCGGCGCGTCCTCGGCCGTGGTCTGTCCGTGCCCGCGATGGTCATGGGCGGCCACATGAAAGCCGCGACTGGCCAGATAGGCGGCGAAGCGGGCGTACCGCGCGGAATGTTCGGCCAGGCCATGATGGATCTGGATGACACCCAGCGGTTGGCCATCGGCCTCTTGTACATGCAGGCGCAGGCTTGCGCCGCTTGGGCTTTCAAAAGTTTCCGCGACAAACGCCATGAGGGCATTCTCCATCCGGTCAGAACAGCTTAGCTTGATCACTACCATAGACCGCCCGGAGCGTTTCACCATGTCCCGTCCTGCATTGCTGGCTCTTGACCAGGGCACGACCTCGTCACGCGCATTGGTCTTTGACGAGACCGGGCGCGTGATCGCCACAGCCCAGGAAGAGTTCGCCCAAGGTTATCCCCAGCCGGGCTGGGTCGAGCATGATCCCGAGGTGATCTGGGCGACAGTGCTTTCAACGGCCCGCAAAGCCATGAGCGCAGCAGAATCCCAAGGCTGGATGGTCCAGGCGATCGGCGTCACCAATCAGCGTGAGACGACTTTGGTCTGGGATCGTGAGACGGGTCAGCCCATTCATAACGCGATTGTCTGGCAGGACCGGCGCACGGCCAGAACCTGCGCTAACTTGCGCGCCGAAGGCGCCGAAGCGCTGGTGCGGGAGCGGGCGGGGCTGGTGCTTGATCCCTACTTCTCCGCGTCAAAGCTCGCCTATATTCTCGATATCGTTTCCGGGGCCCGGGAGAAAGCGGAGGCGGGCAAGCTGGCCTTCGGCACGGTGGACAGTTTTCTGATCTGGCGGCTCACGGGCGGCCGGGTCCACATCACAGACGCCACGAACGCCAGCCGCACCAGCCTTTATGCGCTGGAGGCCGCGGACTGGGATGAGGCGCTGCTGCGCCTGTTCAATGTCCCGCGGGCGGTTCTGCCGGACGTCGTGGACAGTGCGGGCCGGTATGGCGAGACCGACCGCTCCATTCTGGGCCGGGCGATACCCATTTGCGCCGCAGCCGGGGATCAGCAAGCGGCGGCGCTGGGGCAGGCCTGCCTGCACCCCGGCGAGGTGAAGTCGACTTATGGCACGGGCGCGTTCTTGTTGGTGAATACAGGCGACAGGCCTGTCCGGTCTGAAAACCGTTTGCTGGCGACCACGGCCTGGCGGTTGAACGGGAAATCCTCCTTTGCCCTGGAAGGCTCGATCCTGTCCGCAGGCGCGACGGTGCAATGGCTGCGCGATGGTCTCGGGATGATCGCGCGCTCGTCTGAAATCGAGGCGCTGGCGCAAAGCGCTGACCCTGAATGCGGTGTCTATCTGGTGCCTGCCTTTTCAGGCCTTGGCGCGCCGCATTGGGACCCTGATGCGCGCGGCGTGTTGTGCGGGCTCAGCCGCGGGGCGGGCCGCGCCGAGATCGCGCGCGCGGCGCTGGATTCCACCGTGTATCAGACCCAGGATCTTCTGACGGCTGTGGCCAGCGACGGGGTGGACGTCCGTACACTGAAAGTCGATGGCGGCATGGCCGTCAATGACGCGCTGATGCAGCGTCTGGCCGATATTTGCGCCGTGGAGACCGTGCGCCCGGTCAACGCCGAGGCCACCGCCTGGGGCGCAGCCTTCCTGGCGGGGCTGGGGATCGGGATGTTCTCGGACCTGTCAGAAGCCGCAACGCTCTGGCAGGCGGAACGGGCGTTCGCGCCGCAGTTGGAGGACGCCCCGCGTCAGCGCCAGATGGCGGGCTGGCATGATGCGGTGCGCCGCACGCTCAGCTAGGCCCTGCGACCGGTCGCCGCGTGCGACGTCGGGTCCACTGCTCTGTCCGGGGCTCGCACGCTAAAGCGGGGCTCTCTTGCACAGAAGTGGAGCCCGTCATGGCGTCCCGGATCAACACCTTGCTGCGTTATGGCCAATACCGCAGCCCGCGCTACACCAGCTATCCCACTGCGCCGCATTTTCATTCGGGCGTCGATGCGGCGGTTTATGGCGACTGGCTGGACACGCTGGATCGCGGCAAGCCGATCTCGCTCTATGTCCATGTTCCGTATTGCAAATCCCTGTGCTGGTATTGTGGCTGTAACACCCGGGCGACCACCTCAGAAGGTCCGATTGAGGCCTATCTGACAATCCTGTTGCAAGAGTTGACCCTGGTCGCGGACCGTTTGCCGGGCCGGATGCGGGTGTCGCACCTGGCGCTGGGCGGTGGCACGCCGGCGATCCTGACCCCTGCGCAGATGGACCGCCTGATGAGCGCGATCCGGGACCGGTTTGATTTTGCGGATGACGCAGAGCTCGCCATCGAGATCGACCCGCGTCACTTCACCCGCGATGACGCGCAAGGTCTGGCGCGCAACGGATTTACGCGCGCCTCGACAGGCGTGCAGAGCTTTGATCCGGCGGTGCAGCGCGCGATCAACCGCATCCAGCCCTATGAAGTGGTGGAAGCGGCGTTCACCCGGTTGCGCGAGGCGGGGGTGATGAAGATCAATGCTGATCTTCTCTATGGCTTGCCGCTTCAGACCGATGACAGCGCCCGCGCCAGTGCAGAGGCGGCCGCGGCGTTGAACCCCGATCGTCTGGCGGTGTTCGGCTACGCTCATGTGCCGCACATGAAATCTCATCAACGCCTGATCAAGGACGAGGATTTACCCGACGCCAAGGCGCGTTTGAAACAGGCGGACGTCATGGAGGCGGCGCTGACGGCGTGCGGCTATTCGTTGATCGGTATTGATCATTATGCCCGCCCTGATGATCCGATGACGCGGGCGCTTGAAACCGGAACCCTGCGCCGGAACTTTCAGGGCTACACCACGGACAAGGCCGACACCCTGATCGCGCTGGGCGCGTCCGCCATCGGTCAGACGCCGCAGGGTTACATGCAGAACAAGGCTGATGTCCGCAGCTGGATGCTGGATGTGCAGGCCGGGCGTCTGCCCGTCGGCAAAGGCGTCGTGGTCAACCGGGAAGACGCGATGCGCGCCGCGATCATCGAACAGGTGATGACCTATCTCAGCGTTGATCCGGAAGCGGTGGCGGCTTGTTATGGCCTGCCGGCCCCTCAAGCGGACCTTGAGGATCTGACCCGATCAGGCGTGGTGATGATCGAGAGCGGCCTTATCATCGTCAACCCGGTCTATCGCCCGCTGGCCCGGCTCGTGGCGGCGGCGTTTGACGGATATCTCGCCTCAAGCGAAGCCCGGCATTCGGTTTCGGTCTAGAGATTTGAAGGCGTGCGGCGCAGCACGCTTTATGGACAGGCCCGAAGTGAGGAATTAAACGGAGATGAGCGTAATGTTCTTACGTTCATCCCAACCTCTTATTTGTCATAGAAGCCTGAAAAATCATGTCGCAGGATAACTTCCCGGTAGAGACGCGCCGTCACTCCGCAGCCCATCTGATGGCTGCGGCGATCAAGGACCTCTGGCCGAACGCCAAGTTTGGCGTGGGTCCGGCGACAGCCACAGGGTTTTATTATGACATCCAGCTCGAAGAGCCGCTGACGGTCGAGGACCTTCCGAAGATCGAGAAGCGCATGAAAGAGCTGCGCAAGAAAAAGAAAAAGTTCTATTGCGAAGCGCACGGCATCGACGAGGCCATCGACTACATGGCCAAGGAAGGCCAGGACTTCAAAGTCGAGCTTCTCAAACTTCTGCGCGACAAGGGCTCGACCGCTATCGCCAAAGAGACGGGGGACGAATCCGTCGCGGGCGAGGGCCTGGACGAGATCACCTTTTATCGCACCGGCGATTTCGTTGATCTGTGCCGCGGCCCGCATGTGGAGCATTCGGGTCAGGTGGGTGAGTTCAAGCTGCGTTCGATCGCCGGCGCCTATTGGCGCGGCGATGCGAACAACGCCCAGCTGCAGCGTATCCATGCTCTGGCTTACGAGACAAAGGACGAGCTCGAAGCCGAAGTCACCCGTCTGGAAGAACAGGCCAAGCGTGATCACCGCAAGATCGGCAAGGAGTTGGGCCTGTTCACCCTGGTGGAAGAGGTGGGCGCCGGCCTGCCCATGTGGCTGCCTGCGGGCAATGTGATCCGGGACGAGCTGGAAAAGCTTGCGCGCATCACCGAGCACCGCGCCGGCTATCGCCGCGTCTCCACCCCGCACATCACCAAGGGCGAGCTTTATCATCGCTCGGGACATTTGCCGTTTTATGCGGAAGACATGTATGCGCCCATCATGATTGATGAGCAGGAATACTATCTGCGCCCGATGAACTGCCCGCACCACCACATGATCTATGCGCATGACCAATGGTCTTATCGTGACCTGCCGGTACGCCTGTCTGAATACGGCCAGGTCTATCGCTATGAGGCTTCAGGCGGTCTGTCGGGCCTGATGCGTGTGCGTGGTTTCTGTCAGAACGATGCGCATATCTATTGCCGTCCCGACCAGGCCAAGGACGAGTTCCTGGACGTGATGCATATGCACGCGGATTATTACCGCCTGTTCGGCATTGACGATTTCTGGATGCGCCTGTCCCTGCCGGATATGGAAAACCTCGACAAATATGTCGATGACGCCGAGGGCTGGAAGACGGCGCTGGATATCCTCAAGCAGGCGATGGACGAGTCCGGTTATCCGTATAAGGAAGTCGAGGGCGAGGCGGCCTTCTACGGCCCGAAGGTGGACTTCATGGTGAAGTCGGTGGTCGGCACCGAATACGCCATCTCCACAAACCAGCTCGACTTCATGGCGACCAAACGCTTTGAGCTGGAATACACCGCGGCTGATGGCGATAAGAAGCCGGTTTATGTGATCCACCGCGCGCCGCTGGGCAGTCATGAGCGCTTCACCGCCTTCTTGATTGAGCACTATGCGGGCAAGTTCCCGACCTGGTTGAGCCCGACCCAGGCGGTGGTGATCCCGATTGCGGATCGTCATGAAGAGTATGCCCAGGCTGTCAAAGACAAACTCTTCCTCTCTGATGTGGACTCGGTGAACACGGGCGTTCGCGTTGAAACGGATTTCGCCTCCGAGCGCATGCAGAAGAAAATCCGAAACGCCCAGAACCGTCAGATCCCCTACATGCTTGTGGTCGGCGATGCGGAAGCGGAAAACGGCGAAGTGGCCGTGCGTCACCGCGATCATGGCGATCTGGGCACAATGAAGGTCGAAGACCTGATCGCACGCATCGCCAAGGAGCAATCGGGCCGCGCGGATTTGCCCAAGCCTGAATAGGGCTGTTGTCCTGAGACGTTAGAACCCCGCCTCGCGAGAGGCGGGGTTTTTTGTAATGATCTTATGCCTTATGGCTGCCGTATAATCAGGACTTAGAAAATTTCATGATTGTAGGTCGCGATGCTCCTCTCACTTGCCGTTTTGACACTGGCTGTCACTCAAGCTGAGCCGCCCAATATCCAGTTCGACCCTGAAGAGGTCCGCGAAGACCTGGCCCTGGCGCGTGACGCTTTGGAGCGCCTGCATCCTGGATATGATCGCTATACTGAACGCGCCGAGCTGGACGCACATTGGGCGGCCATGGCGCAGGCTGCCGAAGACGGGGCGGATTTAGCAGAGTTGTATCTGGGGCTCTCAGCGCTCTTGGCCGATATCCGCTGTGATCACACCAAGGCGGAATTGCCTGATCTTGTTGAGCAGTCATGGGAAACAGAGCCTGTCTATTTGCCGTTCCGCATGCGTCTGTTTGAGGAGCGCATGTATGTGGAGCATGTGGCGGAGGGGTCGGCTCTCACACGCGGCGATGAAGTGCTTCGCATTGACGGCGACCCGGTCTCAGAGCGCCTTCAGGCCGCGCGCCGATACATGCCCGTGGATGGCTACACCGATCATGTGCGCGACGCACAACTTGAGAGCTCCGGTGAATTTCTCGGCTCGGGCTTCGATCATTTCGAGGCTTTGCTTGCGCCGGATGATGATCAGGTCGTGCTTGAAATTCAACGTCCTGGTGAGCCTGAGATCCGCACCATAATGCTGTCCCGTATTGGCTATGCCGACTTTCGCGCGCTGAGCGGGGAAACACGCTGGCGTAATTTCTCAGATCCCGATGCGGTCAGCGTCACACGACCGGCCGACGGCGTGGCGGTGCTGAGCGTGGAAACGTTCGTGAATTATCGCACGCCGATCAGCCCCGATTCGGTCTTCCAGCCGATCTTTGCCGAGCTGAACGCGGATGGGGTTGAAACCCTGATCGTTGACGTGCGCCGCAATGGCGGCGGATCGACCGAGGTGATGCAGAGCCTGCTCTCTTATCTTAGCTCGGACACGCCCATACAGCATACCAGCGAGATTTGGGTGACGACGATCGATTTTGAGGGGGTGCGCGATCATATCCAGACTTGGGATCCGAACGCCCTGTCACCCAATCCGGACTGGTATCCTGAACGTCCTGACGGACGTCGGGACGTCAGCGCGCGCGCGAACAATCAGACCGTTCCCTTTACCCGAGCCGCAGATGCCTTTGAGGGTGAGATCATTATCCTGACCAGTCAGCGCAATGCCTCCGGGGTCACGCTGATGTACGGGGTGCTGGCTGAACAATCCCATGTCACCTTGGTCGGTGAGCGTACAGGCGGCAGTCAGGAAGGACCGACGGCCGGGATCATTTGGTTCTTGAATCTACCCAATAGCGGCATTGTGGTGCGTGTTCCCTGGCTTTACCAGCGCAGCGCCATGCGGGATCCAGAGTTCGGGCAGGGGTTTACCCCTGACGTACTGGCTCCGGAAACCTATGACAGTTGGCTTGAGGGGCGAGACCCTGCTTTTGAAGCCGCCTTGGAGCTCGCCCGCTCTAGGCGGTAACCCGGCGCCGTCGCCAGATCCGCCAGCCGATCAACCCGCCAATCGCAGCCAGGACGATCAACCCGATCAATCCGGCGATGTTGATCAGGACCAACCCCGCTATCAACGCGGCGATCCCCGCCAGGCTTTTGAGGGGCGCGCCGCGCAGATCGTCGATGATCAGCACCAGTGCGGGCAACAGCATCAGAATGGAGATCGAGGCGAAGACGAGGCCCGCGCCCAGCGACACCGCCATGGGCACCAGGAACTGGGCTTGCGGGCTTTGCTCGGCGATGATCGGCAGCAAGCCCAGTGCGGTTGTCAGCGTGGTGACCAGGACCGGGCGAAAGCGGCGACCGGCGGCCTCGGCGATCGCGTCCACCGATGACAAGCCACGTTCAGACTGGTTGAGATTATAGCGGTCGATCAACACGATCGAGGCGTTCACCACCACGCCCGACAGCGCCACCATGCCGAAAATGGATGGGAAAGACAGCGAATATCCGAGAAAGAAATGCCCCAGGATCGCGCCGCCTATACCAAACGGAATAGCGATCAGGATGATGATGGGCTGCACATAGCTGCGCAGCTGGGTGGCGAGCAGGGCGTACATGATCACGATGGCGATCAGCAGGCCTTGGCCCAGGCTTGCGAAATCCTCGGCCTGTTCGCGCCCGGCGCCCGCCAGGGTCCAGCGCAGCTCGGGATATTGCTCCACCAGTTGCGGCAATATGGTGGTTTCAACCTGCGCCCGCGCTTCTCCGGGGGTGAGGCGCGCTTCGTCCACATCGGCGGTCACTTCAACGATGCGGCGTCCGTCAATGCGCTCGATCCGGGTATAGCTGCGGCTTTCGGTGATCGTGGCGGCGACGCTGAGCGGCAGGCTTTGTCCGTCGGCGGTGCGAATGCGCAGGTCGGTCAGGTCTGACAGGCCGACGCGCTCCTCCTCCGGATAGCGGACAAAGACCCGCAATTCGTCGGAGCCGCGCTGGATGCGCTGCACTTCTTCACCGAAGAACGCCTGGCGCACTTGCCGGGCCACATCGCGCGGGCTCAGACCCGCCGCCTCGCCCGCCGGGGTGAGGGTGAAGTTGAGCTGGCGTTTACCGATGTCGAGCCCATCCTCGATCTCTGAGACGCCGTCGAGCTGGGCGAGAGACTCCGCCAGCTGGCGCACGGCCGCTTCCAGAGACGGGGTGTCAGGGTGAGACAATTCATAGGCGATGTCTGAGTCTTGCGGACCAGCCGAAGAAATAATGGAGAGTTGCTCCACCCCCGCCAGTTGACCGGTGCGTTGGCGCCAGAGCGCTTCGAGCTCGGACGAGCTGGTGGTCCGATCCGCGGACGGGGTCAGCTGGATCTGTATCTGGGCGGCGTTGGACGCGATGGTCGTGGTCGAGCTGGAGCCCGGCCCGCCGAACAGGCTGGTGCGGCCGCCAATGGTCGCTTCGATGGACTTGAAGACCGGTTCGCCGTTCTCAGCGTATTCGCGCTGGATGCTTTCCGCGGCGGCGATCATATGCTCTGCGGCGTCACGCGTGGCTGTGAAGGGCGCTCCGTCGGGCAGGCTGATATCGGCGGTGATCTGTTCAGATTCAATCGCCGGGAAGAATACGAACCGGACAATCCCGGAGGTCGCCAGCGACATGACCAGAACCAGAATGGCGATGCCGGCGGCCGCCACCAGCCAGCGCATGCGCGCCGCGAAGCGCGCCCAGCGGCTGACGGTTCCATCAGCGAAGGCGGTGAGCAGCCGGGCCACCCGCGCCTGAATCCGCGCCAGCGGACCCCGCGACCAGTGTCCGCCATGAGCCAGGTGAGAGGGCAGGATCAAGAAAGCCTCGACCAGGGAGATCGCCAGAATTGAAATCACCACGATGGGTATGGGGCGTGTGATCTCTCCAAACGTGCCGCCTGAGAAGATCAGGGGTCCGAAGGCCGCCATGGTGGTCAGAACGCCGACCAGAACCGGCGCGGCGACGCCCGTCACGCCTGCGATTGCTGCGTCTTCGTTAGAGCGGCCTTTCTGGCGTTCTCGGTCGGTGTTCTCGCCCACCACGATGGCGTCATCCACCACGATCCCCAGCACGACGATCAGGCCGAACGTGGTGATGAAATTCATCGTGACCCCGGCGATGCCAAACAGGGCGAATCCGCCCAGGAACGAGATCGGAACGCCCATGGACACCCAGAAGGCCAGGCGCAGATCGAGAACCAGCACGAGAAGCAGGAACACCAGTGTGAAGCCGATGATGGCGTTCCGCGCCAGGAGTGAAATCCGGTCCCGAAAGACTTGGGACTGATCAACCACCAGCTCCATCTGCACGCCGGGCGGCAGGTCCAAGGTGTCCGCGAACGCCATGGCGGTGTTGCGTACGCCCAAAAGGTCTTCAGAGCCCTGGGTCTGGACATCAATGAAGACTGCGGGCTGACCGTTGAAGCGCGAGATCAGCGGATCTTCCTCAAACCCGTCATTGATTTCGGCGACATCCCCCAGACGGACCCGCGCCCCGGTTTCAGACGAGCGCAGAATGATGTTTTCAAACTCTGCGCCGGTCTCGCGCCGGGCGTTGGTGCGCAGAAGGATATCACCGGCCTGGGTTCGGATTTCACCCCCTGACAGGTCCACCGAAGCCGCGCGCACGGCGTTCGCGACTTCCGAGAAGGTCAGTCCATACTGTCGCAAGGCGTCTTCGGACACAGAGATGGATATTTCCAACGCCCTGACGCCGCGCAGTCGCACGGTGGAGATCCCGTCTTCGGCCAGCATGTCACGTTCGATGCGCGAGCCGGTCTCCCGCAAGGAGGCCTCATCGACAGCCCCGGTCAGCGCGAACGTAAGAATGGTGGTGACAGGCTGAGGGACGCGGATCTGGGGCTGCTCGGCGTCAGCAGGCGGAAAATCGGCGATGGCGGAAACAGCGGTTTCCACGTCATCTTTGACCACTTGGGCGTCGGCGAAGTCCTGGAGCTCGATGGTCACTGTGCCGCGGCCTTCAGAGGCGACCGAGCGGACCCGATCCACACCTTCCAGCCCGATCACGGCCTCTTCGATGCGGCGGGTGACAGAATCTTCCACATCCCCGGGTGTTGCGCCGGGATAGATCACCGCCACTTGCACATTGCGGGGTTGAAGGGTGGGAAACACCTCTGTCTGCAGAGTGAAGGCCGTAATGCCGCCGCCCAGAAGAAACAGGACCATCAAAAGGTTGGCCGCAACAGGGTTGCGGACGAACCAGGTGATCAAGCCTTTGGCTGGCCAGCTTGAATGCGCGGAAGGGGGCAGAACGGGCTCGGTCACAGAGCCGCCTCGTCACCGCTCAGAATGTTCGCGCGGCGCCCCAGAGCGTTTTCCGGGACGGGTGTGATGATCACGCCCTCTCCGAAATCGAAGGGGCGGAGGAAGACCTGATCGCCAACGCGATCCAGTACGATCACTTCAACTTCCGCGATGCGGCCCTCACGCACGATCCGGACCTGGTTTAGGCCTGCAAGCGCGGACGCGGGCGCCACGACGCTGTCATCCAGATCCGGGCCCGAGATCCGAACATCAACAAACTGCCCGGGTCGCAGGGCGTCCGCAGACGCCGGCTCGATGAACAGGTCGATGAAGCGGGTGCGCGCGTCCAGGCTGGCGCCCTCTCGAACGATCTCACCTTGAAGGGTCAAGGCGCTCTCTCCGACGGTCAGGTCGGCCTGACGCCCCACAGCCGGGGCCAGGCGCTGCAGATCAGATGGCGCGATCGGAGCGATGATTTCCAGGCGGGCTATGTCGTAGACCGAGCCATAACTCTGACCGGCGCTGACCAATTGCCCCGCTTCGACGCGGCTTTCAATCACGCGGCCGCGGAAGGGAAAGCTGATCTCGGTGCGTTCAAGATTGAGACGGGCTTGGGACAGGTCGGCTTGGGCGGAAGCGACACGCGCCCGCGCAGCGGACAGTTGCGGCTCGCGGGCGGCGAGGGGCGTGATCTCACGATTGGGATATTGACGACGCCATTCAGCGCGATTGATCTCAGCCTCGGCCTCCACTTGCTCGAGTGCGCTCTGCGCATCGGCGAGGCTGGCCTGTGCGCGAGACACCGCCACTTCGTAATCGCGGGGGTCGATGCGAAACAAGACCTCGTCCGGCTCGAAATGAGCGCCGGCGCGCACCGCCTCCGATACCTCAATGACGCGACCGCTGACTTGCGGCGTCAAGGTGACGTCAGATGGGGACGCGACGGATCCGGTGAGGGCGACTTCAACTTGATGTGCGGCGGGCGCGGGTCGGATGGTTTGTACGGGTGTCGCCGCGCGTTCAGGCGCCGCTTGGGGCTCGCGTCCGCCGCCTGACGATAACACCGCTGTCATCATCATAGCGATTACGATGATCGCAATGATCGCGGCAATCTGTATCCAGCCGACCCAGCCTGATTTGTCCGGCTCGACTTCGTCCTGTTTGGTCGAGGTCTGCATGCCCAACCAATCCCCTTAATCAATCCTGCCCACATCGGATTTAGCACGGACCTGTAAACCCGCCATCACTGAATGGTGATTTTTACAGTTCTGAGGAGAAGCTGCGTCAAAAAAGACCCCGCCGGAACGACGGGGTCTTTAAAATGAAAGTCTAGAGCGGTGCGTTAGCGCGTATCAGCATCGTCGTCAGATATCTGCGCCAGCTCAGACATCTCAGATGAGATCGGCTCGACCTGTGCGATGCCGAGCGCTTCCCTGATATCGGGCAGATTGCCTGTGGCCAGGAAGGGTAGTCCCAGAGCCATGGCTACTGAAATCACCAGGCCAATCAGCGCACGGATAATGTCAGTCGTCACGTCAAAGGCTGCGTCTTTCACGCCGCGCAGTTTCGCAACGATGGAAATGGCCAATTCGCGCCCCGCCAGCAGCCCCAGGAAGACCCAGGTCGTGCTCATGGGGATGTCGTTAATCTCTTTGAAATACATCAAGATGATGCCGAAAGAGAAATCAACAATAGTGGCTGCGCGCACATCCACGGTATTGGTTTTGGACAAAACGATCTTTTGAATCTCGCCGCCGCGGGCCGCGAAGATCAGGGCGTGCAGGCCCAGCATCAGCAAGGTCGCGAAGACCAGAAGCCCGAACGAGAAGGTGACGCTGACATCGCCGGACACCGGGTCCACAACGGTCTCGCGCGGCAGGTAGACAAAAATATTCGCCAGATCCTGCATCAGCCACTGCGACCACAAAAAGCCGGTCGACAGCCATTGCAGAACGAACCAGGTGTTGAAGCGATGGGTGACCAGAGCCAGGACGATGCTGCCGGCAAGCACAAACCCGGTCGCGATCCAGTTGGCGTTGGCGAGGTCGGGCAGGGTCGGCCCGCTCACCAGCAGGTAGACCAGAAGTGAAGTCAGCCCGGCGACCATGGGAATATGCCAGTTCGGGGTGCCGTGGTCTTCTACATCGGTCTTGAAAACCCAGGTCTCGAACATGCGCGAGATCAGCGCGAAGAGCAGCGCGCCCGCGGCGAAGGCGACCAGATAGCCCATCAAGGACTTGATCATCATGCTGCCCAGCACGCCTGCCGTGGCGGCGCCGCCGGTTAGGGTGAATATGGTCAGGACGAGGAAGGTGGTGGAGACCGGGATGCCGAACCGCGTCAGGATCAGCAGCACAAGCGGCGGCAGGATATGCCACCATTGAATGCCGGTTTCGGGATAAGGAATGCGGTTCAGGCGCCCAAAGGCGATATCGCCGTCTTGACCGAAATACCCGTAGAGCATCACCGCAACAATGATGGAGGCGGCGAACGCCCAGAGCACCAGCCAGGGACGTTTGGCGTTGGACGCCAGAAATGTACCGAGTGTCTGGATGACATCGTTCGCCACGATGGCGTAGGCGGCGAACATAAAGCCTATCAGCGCAAAGAGCGGGACCCCGAAGACGCCCAGCTGACCAAGATCCGCCATAAGATCATTTCCTAGTTGTTTGGCCCCTCACAGCGCCAAGACGCTGCTTTGCGCCACCCGATAGCAAGGGCGAGGCGATGCGGGAAGTCAAACCGTCCGCTCGAGCCGCCTTTTTCAAGATTCTGTCACATCCGGGCCTGTACGCGGTCCTGGAACAAGAAAATCTGTACCGTCTGGTCGGTTTGGGGTTGTAAAACCGTCCAGACGGTATAGATGCAGTGCAGCAATCATGTTCCAGCTTTGAGGCGTCCCTTTTGAATTATACCCCGTCAGCCCCGTCTTCTGATGACAAGCCAAGCACGTCCGAGCTTATCCTGGACGCGGCGGAGCGCGTGGTCGCGCGTGACGGGGCCAGCTTGACCATTGATGCGGTTGTCAAGGAAAGCGGGTTTTCGAAAGGGGGCGTTCTTTACAATTTCCCGTCCAAGAAAGCGCTGATCGAGGGCATGATCCAGCGTATGATCGATCGTTTTCTGGAGCGGCATGAAACTGCAAAAGCGCAGGCTCTCGCAGAGAACACGCCGCTCCTGCCCGCACTGATCTCGGCGTTATTTGACGACAAGCATGTGGACCGGCAGGTGCATATGGGGCTGCTGGCGGCGCTGGCGGAAAGCCCTGAGCTCATTGAGCCGATCCGCCAAGTTTATCAGCATATCCGCGAAGACATGCTGACCTACGCCTCCGACCCCTATGTGGCCCGGATCGTCATGCTGGCCGCAGACGGCCTGCATTTCTCCGAAATTCTGGGTCTTGAAACCTGTTCGCCAGATGAGCGCGAAGCCATAGAAGCTCGCCTCATCGCTCTTGTTACGGAGCCTCCCCGATGAACACCCGAAAACTGATGCTGGGGGTAATCGCCTTTGGCGTTCTCGCCGCCTGCTCTCCCGCTGAACCAGAAGAGCAGGCGCCGCCCAGGGCCGCGCGCATCGAAGTCGTACAAGCGGCCGCCACCTCCAACCAGCGTGAGTTTGTGGGGCGTGTGGAAGCGCGCCTCACTGTCGATCTCTCCTTTCAGGTCGGAGGTCGACTGTCGGAGTTTCCGGTGTCGGAAGGCCAGCTGATCGAGCAGGGCGCCCTGGTAGCCCAGCTTGAGGCCCAGGATTTCGAACGCGCCCGACGCGAGACGCAGGTTCAGCTGCAACAGGCGCGTCAAAACCTGGATCGGCAGAGAACGCTCAATGAACGCGGCATTGCATCGGACGCTGCGCTGGAAGATGCGCAGACAGCTTACGATCTGCGCGTCGTCGCGCTCGACACGGCCCGTCAGAATCTTGAGTACGCGACAGTCAATGCGCCCTTTGACGGGCTGATCAGCCGACGGCTTGTCGACAATTACACCACCGTCTCGGCAGGCCAGCCGGTGGTGCGCATCCAGGATGTCAGTGAGTTGCGGGTCGCCATCCAGGTGCCTGAAAGCATGATCGCCCAGATGGATCGTGACGAGCGGCCAGGCATGACCGCGCGTTTCCCCTTCCTGCCCGATCAGAGTTTCGAGCTGGAATATCGCGAGCTTGTGGCGGAGCCGGATCAGGCGTCTCAGACCTATACGGCTTTGCTGGCGCTGCCCGACACCGTACCCGCGAACATTCTGCCGGGGATGACCGCTTCTGTGACGGTCAATGTGCCGCAAACCCTGTCAAACCAGGCGCAGGGCGTCGTCGCGCCGCTGTCTGCGCTGGCGTCCAATCCTGACGGCAGTTTCTCAGTCTGGCTCTTTGACGCTGAGTCCGGCGCAGTGAGCCGCCAGCCTGTGCTTGCAGGCCCGATCGAGGGTGGTCAGGTGGTCATCCATACAGGGCTGGAGCCGGGGGATGAAATTGTCACCGCCGGTGTGAATGCGCTTTATGAGGGGATGCGCGTGCGCCCCATCACGCCCAGCAATCGCTGACGGACTGAGACAGGGAGCGTCTGATCATGACCGAAACCGCCCAGTCCGGGGTCGGCGGCAAGTTCAATCTTGCCCGACTGTCAATCGAACGTCCGGTTCTGACCTGGCTTGTCATTCTGTTCTGCCTGTTGGGCGGGATACAGGGCTTCATGTCCGTGGGGCGCTTGGAAGACCCTGCTTTCACCATCAAGGAGGCCATTGTCGTCACGCCTTATCCTGGCGCGACTGCGGAAGAGGTGGAGGACGAAGTCACCGAACGCCTGGAAACCGCCATTCAGCAGATGAGCCAGCTCTATGAGGTGTACTCGGAAAGTGCGCCGGGCGTCAGTGAGATCCATGTGCGCATGCGCGACGAATTTGACGGTTCGCAATTGCCGCAGATCTGGGATGAGCTGAGGAAGCGGGTCAGGGACGCCGCCCCGAGCTTGCCGCCCGGCGCCGGAAGCTCGCAGGTTCTTGATGATTTCGGCGATGTGTACGGCATTCTCTATGCCGTCACAGCGCCGGGCTATTCTGATCGTGAAATCCGCGATATCGCCGATGATCTGCGTCGTGAATTGCTGGTGGTGGATGGGGTCTCCAAGGTTGAGGTCGCCGGCGTCACTGAAGAACGCATCTATATCGAAATTTCCCAGGAAGACCTGGCGCGTCTGGGGCTTCCCGTGGAAGCCGTGCTCTCCACGCTCTCCAATGAAAATGCGGTCGTGACTGCGGGCGAGGCGCCGTCGGGAGATCGCCTGTTACGCATCGAAATGCCCCAGTCGATCGGCGGCGTTGAATCCATTGAAAACCTGCTGATTTCACCGCGCGATGCGGGTCAGACCTTGCGTCTGTCTGACATCGCCAGCGTGACGCGCGCACCGGTCGAGCGGGCGGACGTCTATATTTACCATAATGGCGAGCCATCCTTCACTCTGGGCGTGTCCGGTCTTGAAGACGCCAATATCGTCGATGTGGGCGAAGCTGTGGAAGCCCGGCTGGCCGAGCTTGAGCAGGACCTGCCGGTCGGCGTCGAGCTCAAGCCGATCTATGAGCAACACACCGTCGTGGCCGAAGCGACCAACGGATTTCTGATCAATCTGGCGATGTCGGTCGCCATTGTGATCGGGGTGTTGTGCTTGTTCATGGGCTGGCGGGCCGGGGTGACGGTGGGGGTCGTGCTGTTGCTGACCGTGCTCGGCACCTTGTTCTTCATGAACGCGTTTGACATCACCATGCAGCGCATTTCGCTGGGCGCCCTGATCATCGCCATGGGCATGCTGGTGGATAACGCCATTGTGGTGACCGAAGGCATTCAGGTGTCCGTCCAGCGCGGCGAAGACCGGATGAAGGCGGCCGAAGACGCGGTCAGCTCAACCCAATGGCCGCTGCTGGGCGCGACCGTCATCGGCATCATGGCGTTTTCGGGCATCGGATTGTCGCCGGACTCTACGGGCGAGTTTCTGTTTTCGCTCTTCGCCATTATTGGCATTTCACTGGTGCTGAGTTGGGTCCTGGCGATCTCGGTCGCCCCCATGATCGCGTATCATTTGTTCAAGGGCGAAAAGGCTAATCCTGACGACCCCCATGGCCGCGGCATATATGGCGTCTATCGCAATATGTTGGTGACCGCGCTCAAGCACCGGATCGTGACCGTCTTGGCGCTCGTGGTGGTGTTTGTGGCGTCCATCATCGGGTTTGGCTCGGTCAAGCAGGCTTTCTTCCCGAACTCGAACACGCCGATGTTCTACGTGAACATGACCATGCCGCAGGGCTCAGACATTCTGGCCACCGACGAGGTGATCCGTGATGTGGCGCGCTTCGCCGGTGAGCAAGAACATGCACGGTCGGTGGATGCGTTCGTAGGGCGCGGCGCGACCCGTTTCATGCTGACCTACACCAGCGAACAGCCCAATCCCGCCTATGGTCAGCTCATTGTGCAGACCGAGACGCTGGACGAAATACCGCCATTGGCGGACGCTATAATGGCGTATGTGACCGAGACCCATCCTCAGCTCGAAGCCCGGTCTGAGCGGATCGTGTTTGGTCCGCCCTCCGGCGCCCAGCTGGAGGCGCGGTTCATGGGGCCGGACGCAGAGGTGCTCAGGTCTTTGACTGAAGAGGCTCTGCGGCGGCTCAGCGAGGCGGGCGAGTTCCGTGATCTGCGAACGGATTGGCGCAATCGTGAGCTTGTGCTCGTGCCGCAGATCCAACCGGATCGCGCCAGAACCATTGGCGTCACCCGGGCGGATGTGGCCGAGGCGCTGAGCTACGCGACGTCCGGCTCGCAAGTGGGCGTGTTCCGTGAAGGCGATCTGCTGATTCCAATCATTGCCCGGGCGCCGGATCATGAACGCGCCCAGCCCGACAGCCTGACAGACCGGTTGATATGGAGCCCGTCTCAGAATGCTTATGTGCCGATCAGCCAGGTGGTCAGCGGGTTTGCGGTTGAACCTCATGAAAGCCTGATTCAGCGTCGAAACCGCGTGCGCACGCTGACTGTACAGGGCAATCCTGCGTCCGATGACACCACGGCGGCCTCGGCTTTCCCCCGCTTTGCGGAAGTGGTCAACGGCATTGATCTGCCTCATGGCTATTCAGTCGAATGGGGCGGGGAATACGAAGCCTCCAGCGAAGCCAATGAATCGCTGGGCGGCGTGTTGCCGCTTAGCTTCGTGGTCATGCTGGTGATCAGCTTTGTCCTGTTCCAGACCGTGCGCCAACCGCTGATCATCTGGCTGATCGTGCCGATGTCGATCAGCGGCGTCAGCATGGGGCTTCTGGCCACCAATGTGGCCTTCTCATTTACAGCGCTGTTAGGGCTGTTGTCGTTGTCCGGGATGCTGATCAAGAACGCCATTGTTCTGGTGGACGAAGTGGATCAGCGCATCAATCGCGGCGATCCGCGCTTTGACGCCATGGTGAAAGGCTCGGTCAGCCGTTTGCGACCGGTGCTGCTGGCGGCGGGGACGACGATCCTGGGCATGACTCCGCTCATTTTTGACGCCTTCTTCCAGGGCATGGCGGTGACCATTATCTGCGGACTGGCGTTTGCAACGATCCTGACCATGATCGCGACGCCGGTCTTTTATGCCCTGTTCTTCAACATCAAGGATGACGAGGTGACGGCCTAGCCGCCGAGCGGCGATGTCGCCGGGCGGTCAGGGCCTGCCCGGCGCCACAGGCGTCGACCCATCCATTTCACGCTATGTTAAGACCTTCGCAAGGTGAGTGCGATCTGGTGTCGAAGTAACTGACGCAGGGACCGGGGTGATTCGCTCCGGGAAGGGACTCATGGAGCTCGCCACCGCAGATGCTGTTCAACCCCGCGAGGGCGAGGCCGCGTTCATTCTGCAATTGCGACCACCGCAAACCGCGAACGCGGACGCGCTGGCTTCGGGACTGGATCGTTTCACCTCTTTGTTCCTGGAGCGGGCGGTCAGCGACCGGGTGCGCTTCTCCCCGCTTGGCGCTCTGACCTGGGCGTTGTGCGCGCCGACAGAGCATGTGGACGATGTGGACGCCGCCTGTGATGAGCTGGCCTCTACCTTGTTCGGTGACCCGGCGAGTGAAGCCGTCCATCTGGCGCGACAGCCCGACCAGCCACGACAGGAAGATTACCGCATTCAAAATCAGGCGTTGTCTGATGAAGAAGGCGATGCCGTGATGCAGGATCTGGCCGAACACGAATGGGATCTCGACGCAAAGTCTGAGAGCGCGGACCCTGAGACAGCCCCGGATGACGACAGCTTTGATCTGGATGACCCGACGATTGATCTAGATGCGTTTGACGCGTCTGAGGACGGTGACTGGGATCTTGGCAAACCTATTGATGAAGATCAGGTCGTGGTCCTTGATGTAGGCCCTGAAGACACTGAGCTTGAAGCTGAGGCTGTAGCTGAGACAGAAACAGAGAGTGCGGACACGGCTCTGACCGGCGCCGAGGCTGACTGCAACGATCATGATTTCACCGAAATAGACGATGCAGAGCGCTCTGACCCGGAAGAAGAGTTTGAGCTGGCCGCTATGGGCGACGACAGCGCAGACGAGGTGGGCGTTGACGAGGCTACAGTCGAGGAAGACACGCCGACAAACGCCCATGACTCGCTCGAGCCCAGCGATGATGGTGATTATGTACTGGCGCTGGATGATCAAGACGGCGCGGTTGATCTTGAGGCGATGGCGCAGGACGACCAGCTCGCCAACGTGCTGGAAGATGCGCTCGACGAGATCAACGCCACATCGCGTATCTGGGATGAAAATGCGGACACGGTTGATATTGATGACATCGCGGCCTCGGCGCTGCATGAGACCCGCCTTGGCAGTCAGGTCGATATCGCCGCTGAACTGAGCGCCTTCCGTGAAGAGATGAAAACGATCGCTAAATCCATTCCCTCGGGCGGCATGGATGCGGCGCTGTCAGATTTCCGGGCGGGTCTGGAAACCTTGTCCGGTGAAATCGGCCAACGTGTTGACGGCGCGGCGCAGCGGATTGAAGCGGCCGTCGGCCAGCTGGACGTGAACCGCTATGACGCCGCCAGTCAGCGTGTGGAAAGCGCTGCGGCCTTGATGGAAACGAGCGTTCAGGAAGCTCTTCAAGCGCTTAAGAGCGCCAGCGCGGCCATGGCCACGCCGTCGGCCAGCGATATGCTTGCAGAAGCAGATCGGGAGTCGGTCTGACCCGAACCTTTCCGCTTGTTAATGAACATCGCGTAATGTTAGGCTTTCCCCGTAAACGCCGGGGAGGGCGATATGCGGCTACTGATAGTGATGGCGGGCGTTGGTCTGTTAAGTCTCGCACTGAGCGGCACTGCGCTTTACGCGTTTTGTTCTGATGTGTCGCAAGGCCGGGCGGAAGAGGCTGTGCGCTTTGTGGAGCGCTTCCTTGAAAGCGCGCCTGACGGCTTCAACACACCGCCCACGCGCCGGACCTGATCCCTTATTTACGCTTCTGATCTGGGCGGCCGCGGCACGAACGCTGAGGTTCTTGCCTTGTAGCGCGCATAGTCTGGACGCCGATCTTCTATATCCGCTTCCTGCAGGGTGACGCCGGACAGTTTGAGCAGGGTAAAAGTCACGAAGACCGGGCCAGGCAGAGCAAGCACGCCCCATCCGGTCTCCGCTGCAATGAGCCATAGTCCCCACCAGACGCAGACTTCGCCAAAATAATTGGGATGACGGCTCCAGGCCCATAACCCGGTATCAAGCACCTGACCTTGTTTGGAGGGATCGTGTTTGAAACGGCTGAGCTGAGCGTCGGCCAGGCTTTCATATACAATCCCGAACAGCGCCAGAGCCGCTCCGGCAATGCCCAGGGCGCCGAGCGCCGCATCACTGGCGAACGCCTGTCCCAGCTGGACAGGCAAGCTGGTCAGCCACGCCAGGACGGCTTGGGGCAGGAAGACGAACACCGCCGTTGTGAGCGCAAAGCTCCAGCCGCGTTTCTTACGCACTGAACTGAGCAATTTCACATAGCGGCGGTCCGCCCCCTCTTTCCGCCAGCGCAGAAACAGGTGAACGCCCAGCCTCATTCCCCACAAGGCCGCCAGTCCGGCAATCAGCATGTGTCGCCATGTCGCGCCATCGGTCAGCAGAAAGCTCAGCCCGGCGATCATCAGAATAGAGAAAGCCCAGAACGCATCAATAAAGCTGGGGTCTCGATTGATTTGAGCAATCCCCCATAGCACTGAAAATAATACTAAAACTGCCCCAAGGTTGAGGGCGAGCAGGCTCAGGGCGCTCATCATTTCAGCGACCTCCGGTCGATGCGAAAGGCGGGCGCGGCAGCGTTTTGCCGCGTGACACAGACATAGGATCAGAAAGTTCGACTGTGAGGAAGACTTGTCACTGGCGGTCAGGATTTCAATTATCAAAAAACGTAAGTTCAAATTGAGTAGACAAGGGTCCCGATCCATGGGCGCCGAACTAGACCTGGTTGAGTTGCGCGACCGCGCGGACGAAGTCGCCAGCCTGATGAAAATTCTCGCTCACCCAGGGCGTTTGCTGGTGGCCTGCGAGTTGATGGAAGGCGAGTGCTCGGTCTCTGAAATCGAGTCGCGCACAGGCGTGCGCCAGCCCAATCTGTCGCGGGATCTGGCGCGCATGCGCGATGCGGGCCTTGTCACGCCGCGCCGGGACGCCAAGCACGTCTATTACAGTCTGGCGGATGTGCGCATCCAAAAGCTGGTGTCAGCCTTGTGCCAGGCTTTCGGCCCCCAGGTTTCAAAAGGAGGCTTTGTGTAAAGATGACAAACCCTGCTTCACGTCTGAATCCGGCGGTCAAAGCCTTTTTTGACCCCGACACCTTTACGGTCAGCTATGTGGTCTCAGACCCGGCTACGTCAAAAGCGGCGATCATTGATTCCGTTCTCGATTACGACCCCAAGTCGGGACGCACCACTCATAAAAGCGCGGACGCCGTCATCGCTTATGTGAGAGAGCACGGGCTGGACGTGGATTGGGTGCTGGAAACCCATGTTCACGCCGATCATTTGTCCGCGGCGCCCTATCTGAAAGCCCAGCTGGGCGGACAACTGGCGATTGGCGCCAATATCCGCGCCGTCCAGTCGGTGTTCGGTGATGTGTTCAACGCCGAAGATGCGTTCCGGCGTGACGGCTCCCAGTTTGATCATCTCTTTGAGGATGAAGAGCGTTTCTTTATCGGCAAACTCGAAGCGCGCGCCATTCACACGCCCGGGCACACACCAGCCTGCATGACCTATGTTATCGGGGATGCGGCCTTTGTCGGCGACACCCTGTTCATGCCAGACTTTGGTACGGCGCGGTGCGACTTTCCCGGTGGTGACGCGCGCACGCTGTATCGCTCCATCCAGAAAATCTTCGCCCTGCCTGACGAGACGCGCCTGTTCATGTGCCATGATTACAAGGCGCCGGGCCGGGATGAATACGCTTGGGAGAGTACGGTTGCGGAGGAAAGAGACTCCAACATCCATGTTGGAGGCGGTGTTGATGAAGACAGCTTTGTCGCCATGCGTGAGCGGCGCGACGCGACGTTGGACATGCCCAATCTGATTCTGCCCAGCGTTCAGGTGAATATGCGCGCCGGCGAATTGCCGCCCGCCGAAGATAATGGCGTTCATTATCTGAAAATCCCGTTCAACGCGCTTTAGGAGTGAGGCGATGGCCTGTGTTCCGGTAACGTCTGACTTCTTCATTTCGGGACAGATCATGCCTGAACAGGTGCAAGCGCTCGCAGATCAGGGCTTCACCGCATTGATCAACAACCGGCCGGATGGCGAAGAGCCGGGACAGCCCGCTTCCGCGATCATCGAGGCGGCGGCTCGGGCTGCGGGTCTGGATTATGTGCACGCGCCCATGCACGGGGCGCAAATCCGCGAAGACGACATCACCCGTATTCATCAGGTGACACGACAGCCGTCAGGAAAAGTGCTGGGCTTTTGCCGCTCGGGCGCGCGCTCCATGCTGGGCTGGGCGCTGGCTCAGTCGCAAGACCGATCTGCGGATGATGTGATCGCTCTGGCGCGAGAGGCGGGACATGACCTGTCGCCGTTTCGCAGCGCGTTCGAGAGCCGGTACAGTTCGGGCGCTTGAGGCGCGTCACCTCATAGGTGAAAACGCCCTTCGTCATTCAAACTTCACAAAACCCTTAACGAGACGTGCACAGGCGCCACACTCGCGTGAACGCCTGTGTTGACTGGTGAATGCGCGCGCTCTTCCGAGGCGGCGTCGATTTTTTATGCGTGAATGGACCGCCTCAAAAAGCGTGTCACGGCTTCGTCACGCAACTGAGAAATCCACGTAACAATCTTGCTGTCTTTTCACCTCCCGAGCGACCGCCTGTGCTTGCAGCCAGTGCGGCGTGTTTTGAATGTTGCGCCACATAAAGTCCCTCGGGGGGTTCTGATGAAAGTTCAAATGTCCAAGCTGAAACTGCTGCTTGCAGGTGCGTCCTTCGCCGTGATCGCTGCGTGTTCGCAAGGATCCGATATCGCCTCTCCTGGCCCGTCGGCCCCGGGCACGCCTCCGGGCGGCGGCGGTGGCGGCGGCGGTGGCGGCGGCGGCACGGTGTCGTGCCCCTCTGGCTTCACCCAAACCGGCTCTGTGGGCGATTTCACCGCCTGTGAAGTCAGCGGTCAGATCCTGTCGAACCTCACCCTGGAAGCTGTTGATGGCGTCGCTTACCGCATCAATGGCCGGATCGATGTCGGCGCGGATATCGGCGCAGACGGCAACAAGGCGGGCGGCCAGTCCGCACGCCTCACCATCGAGCCGGGCGCCGTCGTCTACGGCGCATCGGGCGCTGATTACATCGTCGTGAACCGCGGCTCGCAGATCGAAGCGCTGGGCACCGCCTCTGCGCCGGTCATCATGACCAGCCAGGCCGACATCGAGCGCCGCGCTGCTGACGCGTCCGACCTGGGCGGCTCCAACACCGCCGAATGGGGTGGTCTGGTGCTGCTCGGCCAGGCGCCGATCAACCGCTGCCTGAGCGCCGCGGCGGCTCCGGGCTCTGTCGCTTGCGAAAACATCGTGGAAGGCGTGACCAACCCTGACGCCATTTACGGCGGCGACGACGCCAACGACAATTCGGGCATTCTGCGTTACCTGCAGGTTCGCTTCGCAGGCTTCGCCATCAACACGGCGGGCAACGAGCTGAACGGCATCACCTTCGCCGGCATTGGCGCAGGCACCGAAGTCAATCACGTTCAGGTTCACAACAACGAAGATGACGGCGTCGAATTCTTCGGCGGCAACGTCAACGTTCGCAACCTGGTCTTGACCGGCAACAAAGACGACTCCATCGACACCGACAACGGTTATCAGGGCAACATCCAGTTCGCGATCGTTGTTCAGAATGACGACATCGGCGACAACATCGTCGAAGCCTCCAGCGTCGCTCCGGGCGCCCTGCCGGCGTCTGACGCGACGATTTCCAACTTCACCTTCGTGGGTAACCGTTCGAACGCGTTCCGCCTGAACACCGGCACCGTCGGCACCTATGTGAACGGTGTGGTCGATTACGGCCAGGAATGCTTCCGCTGGCAGGACAGCGCTGGCGACGGCAACACCAGCTTCAACGCAGCAACCGACCCGAGCTTCCGCTCTGTCGTGTTTGATTGCGACGGCGGCCTGGCCTCCTCGAACTCTGTCGCTGGCGTTCCGGCTGCGGCCGTTGCAGCGGATGCGAACAATGTGGTCGGCGCCAACTCGCTGGCCTCTCGTCTGTTCCCGGGGCCCGTCGAGCAGGGCGTGACCGCGGTCGATCCGACCACGCTGGATCCGTTCTTTGAGCCGGCCAGCTATGCCGGCGCTTTCAGCGCTTCTGAAACCGAGACGTCCAACTGGGCGGCTGGCTGGACCTTCGGCCTGTTCCCGGAAGCCGCGTGCCCGACCGGCACTGCGGACACCGGTCTTGAGCTCAACGGTGAAACCATCTGCCGTGTTTCCGGTGTTCTGACCGACGATCTGCGCCTGACGCGCGGCAATGTCTACGAGATCTCCGGTCGCGTGGACGTCGGCATCGACGCCGGCGCTGACGGTACGGCTCCGAATGCGGATCCGGCTGTGCTGACCATCGAATCGGGCGTGACCCTGTTCGGCGACAGCGGCGCTGACTACATCGTGGTCAACCGCGGCTCCCAGATCTTTGCGAACGGCACCCGCGAAAACCCGGTGATCTTCACCTCTGAAAACGATCTGACCGGCAACCAGGTCGATCCCGACACCGCCACCGCGGAATGGGGTGGTCTGGTGCTGCTCGGCCAGGCGCCGATCAACCGCTGCTCGACCGGTTCGGTCGCAGGCGGTGATTGCCAGAACATCGTGGAAGGCGTGACCAACCCGGATGCGATCTATGGCGGCAACGACGCTGACGACAATTCCGGCGCGCTGCGCTTCATGCAGCTCAAATATGCCGGCTTCGCCATCAACACGGCGGGCAACGAACTGAACGGCATCACCTTCGCCGGGATCGGTCGCGGCACCACGGTCGAATACGTCCAGGTCCATAACAACGAAGATGACGGCGTCGAGTTCTTCGGCGGCAACGTCAATGTTCGCCACCTGGTCCTGACCGGCAACAAAGACGACTCCATCGACACCGATAACGGCTATCAGGGCAACATCCAGTTCGCGATCGTCGTCCAGAACGATCAGCTGGGTGACAACATCGTGGAAGCCTCCAGCGCGGGTAACGGCGTTACGCCGCTGTCCAACGCCACGTTGTCGAACTTCACCTTCATCGGTAACCGTTCGAACGCGTTCCGCCTGAACACCGGCACCGTCGGCCGCTATGTCAACGGTGTGGTCGATTACGGCCAGGAATGCTTCCGCTGGCAGGACAGCGCAGGTGACGGCGTCGCCGGCTACGACATCAACAATGATCCGCGCTTTGACTCGGTTCTGTTTGATTGTGACGCCGGTCTGGCCCGTTCGGGCTCTGACACCGCCGCCGCACAAGGCGCTGTGGACCAGGGGTCCAACAACTCCACCGCCATCGCAGCCACCCTGTCTGGCACGTTCGTCAACGGGACCGCAGAGAATGCGCGTCCGGTGTTCGACCCGACCACGCTGGATGCCTGGTTCGAGCCGGTCACCTATATCGGCGCCGTCGAGAACAGCTCTGACCGCTGGTGGGCGGGCTGGTCCTGCGGCCTGGAAGCGTCCTCTCCCTGCTAAGCGCACTTGAGCGCGAGCCGTCGGCGTCATGCGCCGGCGGCTCCGCTTCCTGCAGCTTGCTGGTGATGACCTGACAAAAGGTTCTGATGATGAATACGATGAAACTCATGCGTGGAGCGCTGCTCGCCTCGAGCGTTCTCCTCGCCCCGTCCGCTGCCTTTGCGCAGCAGGCGGATTCGGAGGCCGCGTCCGCTTCCAATCAAGTCGAAGACGTGGTGGTGGTGCGCTACCAGTACGTCCCCGAACCCCAGCGTCGCACCGCACAGGTTGCGAGCTTTCTGTCGGCTGAAGACCTGGCCCGGACGGGCGATTCAGACGCCGCCGCCGCTCTGGCCCGCGTCAGCGGCCTCAGCATTGTAGGCGGCCGTTTCGCCTATGTGCGCGGCCTCGGGGATCGCTACTCCTCGTCCTTGCTGAACGGATCGGTGCTCCCGAGCCCCGAACCGCTTCGCCGCACCGTGCCGCTGGATCTCATCCCGTCCGACCTTCTGGACGGTATTGAGGTTCAAAAGACTTATTCGGCCAATCTGCCGGCCGAATTTGGCGGCGGTCTGATCAATATGAGCACCGTGCGTCGCCCGGATGAGGACTTTTTCAGCCTCAAGGCCGGCGTTTCCTACAACAGCGAAGCGACGTTCCAGGACGGCCTGACCCATTCAGGCGCCGACCAGGACTGGACGGGCTATGATGACGGCCTGCGCAGCATGCCGTCTCCGCTGGCGGACCTGATCGCGACTCGCACGCCGCTGAACACCCAAAGCGATGAGTACATCGAAAACGCGGGTGAAAGCCTGACCAACTCGCCGGTCAACGTCATCCAGAACACTGAATATCTGCCGACCGGCTCGTTCAGCTTCGAGGCCGGCGCCTCGCGCATGCTGGGCCAGCTTGAAGTGGGTGTTGTGGCGACCGCTGGCTATGACAGCGACTGGTCATACCGCGAAGCGAACCGCCAGCGTGTGCTGGGCGGCATCATCGGTAATGATCAGACGGCTGTTGAAGGTCGTTTTGAAGCCGCCACGAATGCTCTGGTCGCCCTGTCTGCGGGTCTGGACAATCATGAAGTCCAGGGCCTTGTCTTTTACTCGCACGACACGGACAAGCGCTCTGAAATCACCACCGGCACCGACTTCAACGCGCCGGGCGCCACGGGTGAAATTCATGACGAGCAGACCGGCTGGTATGAGCGTGAGCTCACCATGTATCAGCTGAACGGCGAGCACGTCTTCGGCGATCTTGAGCTGAGCTGGCGTGGCGCGTATGCGGAATCCACCCGCGATGCGCCCTATGAGCGGACGCTGCGTCGTCTGATCGACCCGGTGACGGGTCAACCGAGCTATCTCGTGGCCAACAGCTACGACATCCGCTTCAGCGATCTGACCGATGAAGCCACCAGCTTTGGCGGCGATGCGCTCTACAATCTCGACCTGATGGGTTGGGACACGGTGCTGTCTGCCGGTTTCGACACGTCGAGCACCGAACGCGAATACAATCTCTACGCCTTCCGTTTCGTGGGCGGCAACTCGCTGCCGGACGATGTTCGCGTGGCGCGTCCTGACTTCCTGTTCTCGCCGGACAACATCGCGCCGACGCGGTTCATCCTGCAAGAGCTCTCCACCACGAACGACTCCTATACCGGCGAGCTGGACGTGGACGCTTATTACGCCCAGGCCGATGTGGAGTTCACCGACTTCATCCGCGCCACCTTCGGCGTGCGTCGTGAAGAAGCGACCCAGTCCGTGCAAACCTTTGATCGCTTCGGCAATCTGGGCGCGGGAACGGTCGACCTCGAAAACGAGTACACCCTGCCGGCCTTCACGGGCACCTGGACCTTCGCTGAGAACCTTCAGCTGCGGGTCGGGTATTCGGAAACCATCGCACGCCCGCAGTTCCGTGAACTGGCGCGTTCGAGCTATTTCGATCCTGAATCCGGCCGCGCCTATCGCGGTAACTCGGGCCTCGTGGACACCGAGTTCAAGAACTATGACGCGCGTGTGGAATACTATCTGGGCCGCGATCAGTTCATCACCGGTGCGGTGTTCTACAAAGAGCTGACCAACCCGATCGAAGAAGTGCAGTTCTCGACCTCGACCTTCGTGTTCGAAACCACCTTCATCAACTCGCCAAAAGCTGTCGTTCAGGGCCTCGAGCTGGAGTATCGCACCCAGTTCAACATTCCTGGCGACATCTTCTTCCTGTCGGATCGCGATTGGCGCTTTGGCGTCAACTACACCTACACCGACTCTGAAGTGGAAGCGGGTGATGGCGATCTGATCTTTGATCCGATCAGCCAGAGCTTGCAGCCGGCTGCGACCTATAACCTTGACGGTTCGGTGCTGCAGGGCACGCCTGAGAACATCATCAACGCGCAGCTGGGCTGGGCGAGTGATCAGGACGAGTTCAACCTGCTGCTGAACTGGGTGGATGACCGTGTTCTGCAACGGGGTCTGAGCCAGCCGGGCGCCGAGCTTCCCGACGTGATGGAAGATCCGGGCGTGATCCTGGACGCCACCTATCGCCGGGACCTCAATTACATCTATGAGGGCCTGTCTCTGAGCATCAATGCCCGCAACCTGCTCGATGAAGATCACATCGAGTATCAGGTCAGCGAAGGCATTGGCGAAACTCAGTTCAACACCTACGCCCGCGGGCGTTCCGTGTCTGTCAGCCTGACAGCGCGGTTCTAGGAGGACTGACGGGGCGGCCTTGCGCCGCCCCGTTACGCCCTTGCAGACCCAACACACAGGCAAGCGGGCGGACCTTGAGGTCTGTGCGCTTGTCTTTGCTTTCAGAGCGTGTTGCACAAGCGGGACGCGAAATCATAGGTTCGCGCTGATCCAACGTCCGTGTACGATGCACCATCCTTCCGCAGAGGCCTGACCGCACAGATGCTTACCGCGCACGCCAGCAAAACCGCAGCCCGCAGACCCGAGGCGATCTCGGCTCTGGCGATGCTGCGTCATGGTGTGGAGGCTGCGCTGGTCATCGTGATCGCATTGATCGTATCGCAGGCGATCTGGTTCGGACTTTATGGCTCTGACGCCTTGAGCGCGGATGTCAGCCCCTCGGGCGGCTCAGCCCGATCAGCTGCTTCAGCGCCGCAATCCATCGGCGATCTGAGCGGCGTATTCGCCACGCTCGCCCAGAACGCGGCGCCGGTCGCTCCGGAAAGCCGGCTTGGTTTCACTTTGCGCGGTGTGCGCGTCGGCGCGACGCCTGGTGAGGGATCCGCCATCATCGACATTCCTGGCGAAGGTCAGCTGCGGGTCGCTGCGGGCGAAACCCTGAGCGCGAACATCGTGCTGGAGGAAGTCCATGCCGACCGGGTGGTGATCAGTCGGCGGGGCGTTCTGGAAAGCCTGTTTCTGACCGATGCGGGCCGCCGCCGCGCCCAGTCTGGCGCAGCGCCTGAGGCCGCCGTGTCGCCCGCTCAGACCGAGGGCGTCAGTGTTCAGATGAGTGAACGGCACATGGCGCGGGGCTGGCTGTCGGGGCTCAGCCTTGAGCCCGATTATGAGAATGGCGCCGTACGCGGATTGCGCGTCAGCGGCGACGCCGGTCAGCTCGCAAATCTGGGGCTTGAACCTGGCGATGTGGTTATGAGTTTGAACGCAGCGCCGCTCACCAGCGAGGCAGAGGCTGTGCGCGCTTTCGCGCTGTTGGAATCCGCCGATATGGCGGTGGTGCGCCTTTGGCGCGACGGCGAAGACATCACTGTGGAAACGTCGCTGCGTTAGCGGCGCTCTAGGGGAAGCCAAGCATCATGCAGGCGATCATGACATCATTTTCCGGCATCGCGACAGCGATGGTTCTCGCGTTTGCGGCCCTGGCGCCGGCTTACGGGCAACCCTCCGGGCAGACCCTGAATTTCCGTGAGGCCGAGATCGGCGCGGTGATCGACGATATGGCCCTGATGACCGGCTATACCTTCGTCGTTGATCCCGAAGTGCGCGGCCGGGTCTCCATCGTCTCGCAGACGCCGCTGACCGCTGATGAAGCCTTTCAGGTGTTTCTCTCGACCTTGCGGGTGAACGGATACACCGCACTGCCGATGGCGCCGGGCGTCTACCAGATCGTCCCCGAAACTGAAGGTGTGCGCATGGGCGCGCCTTTGGCCGCTTCGGGCTCTGACTCTGTCATACTCAGCTCTGTGCACCGCTTGCAAAACACTGCGGCGCTGGACGCAGTGCGCGCGATCGCGCCGATGCTCAGCCAGTATGGCGCGGCCAACTCGATCGCTTCGGGCAATCTGGTGGTCATCGTGGATTTCGCCTCCAATGTGCGCGCCATTGAAGCGGCGCTGCGTGAAGCGGACCGTGACACCTCTACAGTTGAAATGCTGACGCTGGAGAACATTCCCGCTGAGGAGATGGCAGGGATTATCGGGCGCCTGCAAGTGCGCGCTCAGGGTTCCGAAGCGGATGCGCCCACCAATGTGACTTTGGCGGCGGTGCCGTCCTCGAACGCCTTGCTGTTGCGCGGCGAGCCTGCGGCGGTGGGCGAGATGGTCTCGCTGGTGCGCCGCATTGATGCGGTCAGCGCGTCCAACCAGACCTTCCGCGTCGTGGCGCTCAACCATGCGCGCGGTGACGAACTTCTGCCGATCCTCGAGCAGTTCACCGAAACCATGAACGCGTCCGAGACCGGCGGACGTCCTGTTTCCATCGCGCACCATCCTGCGACCAACGCCATCATCATGAACGCCGATCCGGACGTGCTGCGCGATCTTGAGCAGGTGATCCGCCGCCTTGATGTGCGTCGTCCCCAGGTTCAGGTGGAAGCGATCGTTGTGGAGATTTCAGACCAGACCGCGCGCGATCTGGGCGTTCAGTTCTTGCTGGCGGGGGATGGCGATGACGCCACGCCCTTCGCCTATACGCGGTATGGCTCGACCCGGCAGCCCGACCTTCTGGCGCTGACAGGCGCGCTTCTCACGGGCGGCTTGTCATCGGACGGCGACGACACGACCAGCAGCACGGATGTCAACTTGCGTAATCTGGCGCTGTCCTCGCTTGTGAACGCCCGCGGCGGCGCCTTCGGATTTGGCGGTGAGCTCAATGATGGCTCGCTCTTTGGTGTTATCGTCAATGCGCTCGATACGGATTCAGATTCCAATGTCCTGTCCAAACCCCAGCTGATGGTGCTCGATAACGAGGAAGCCAATCTGATGGTGGGCCAGGAAATTCCGATCACCACGGGCGAGACCCTGGGCTCGAACAATTCCAATCCATTCCGCCAGATCGAGCGCGAAAGCGTCGGCGTGCAGCTTTTTGTCCGTCCCCAGATCAATGACGGCAACGCCATCCGTCTTCAGATCCGTCAGGAAGTCTCCTCGGTGGCGGGGCCTGTCAGCGCCGATTTCGTTGAGCTGATCACCAATCAGCGCAAGATCGAGACGACGGTGCTGGCCGATGATGGCGAAATCATCGTGCTGGGCGGCCTGATCGAGACCGATGACCAGGAAGCGGAAAGCGGCGTGCCGGGGCTGAGCCGTATTCCCGGCGCCGGGCGTCTGTTCCGCAATGACAGCCGGTCCACCACGCGCCGCAATCTGATGGTCTTCATCCGCCCCACAATTGTGCGGGACGCCGCCAGCATGCGCGACGTCACCCGCACAAGCTATGATTATGCGGTTGGCCAGCAGCGTGACGCGACGGGCGGCGAATCCAGTCTTGAATCCATTGTCGATATGATGATGGGCGGCGGCGATCCTTTCGCCCGTCCGTTGCCGAACGCGGATGCGGGGCAGGAGTAAGTCTTGAAGCCTCTGAATTACGGGTTTGCGCGCGAGCGCGGCGTGGCGCTCCAGACCGGGGACGCCCCGGTTTTCCTGCTGCGAGAGGATTTTGATCCGATCGCGCTGTTGGAAGCGCGCCGGGCGGCGGGCTCTGCGCTTGAGATGCGCACCCTGGACGCGCGCGCCTTTGATCGCGCGCTGTCAGAAATCTACGCCTTTGACGGCCTGGCGCATTCCATGTCCGACACGGCCGAGGATGCGGCGGGCGAGAGCCTGTCTGACATCATCAATGACATCCCCAAGACCGCAGACCTGCTCGACAGCGCGTCTGACGCGCCAATCATTCGCCTGATCAACGGACTGATCGCCGAGGCCGTACGGTCAGGCGCGTCGGACGTGCATGTGGAGCCGTTTGAAGACCGGGTGTCGGTGCGGCTTCGCGTCGACGGTGTCCTGCGCGAAATGGTCTCGCTGAGCGGACGTCTGGCGCCTCCCCTGACCAGCCGGATCAAGGTAATGGCGCGGCTCGATATCGCTGAAAAACGCGTACCTCAGGACGGACGCCTGACATTGACGCTGGCGGGCAAGGGCGTGGATGTGCGCGTCTCGACCCTGCCGTCTCGCTATGGCGAACGGGTGGTGCTGCGCCTTCTGGACAAGGAGAGCGCGCGCTTCACCCTCGATCAGTTGGGCATGTCCCCGGCCCAGCTCAGCGATTTCCAGGCCGTGTTGGCTCAACCCAATGGCGTGGTGCTGGTGACCGGCCCCACGGGGGCGGGCAAGACGACGACGCTCTATGCCGGGCTCAATCTTCTCAATGATCAGACCCGCAATATTCTCACCGTGGAAGATCCGGTGGAGTATGCCGTGGAGGGCGTGGGCCAGACCCAGGTCAACACCAAGGTCGGCATGACCTTCGCAGCCGGGCTGCGCGCCATACTGCGCCAGGACCCCGATGTGGTGATGGTGGGCGAGATCCGCGATGTGGAGACCGCCGAGATCGCGGTGCAAGCCTCGCTCACCGGTCACCTTGTTCTGTCGACCGTACACACCAATTCTGCGGCCGCCGCGGTGACGCGCCTGCGCGATATGGGGGTTGAGAGCTATTTGCTGGCCACCACGATCAAGGCGGTGGTGGCCCAGCGTCTGGTGCGCCGGTTGTGCCCGTCCTGCAAGGAGGCTTATGAGCCCGACGCGGGCGAGCGCCGCATGATGGAGCTTGGCGAGGACGAGCGTGCGCTGCTCTATCGGCCCAAAGGCTGTGACGCTTGCGGCGGCTCGGGCTTTTCCGGACGCCGGGGTGTTTATGAGCTTCTGGTTGTGGATGAGAGTATCGCCTCCATGATCCACGAGGATGCGCGCGAAAACGAGATTGCGCGCCAGGCCTTCAAATCCCGCCATACGCTGTGGCGGTCCGGCGTTGAGCTGGCCAAGGCCGGTGAGACCAGCTTGGCCGAAGTGATGCGGGTGTGTCGCGAGGATGGCGAGCGCGATGGCGGCGTTTGAGTACGAAGCCCTGGACGCAGCGGGCAAGCGCACCAAAGGCCTGTTGTCCGCGGACTCAGAAACCGCCGCGCGCAAGGAATTGCGCCGCCGGCGGCTGGCGCCGCTGTCGGTCGCTCGCGCCAGTGATCGCTCAGAGAGCGGCGTTCTTAAAACCCTCATCAAGCCCAAAGGCTTGTCTGAAGAGGATCTGACGGGCGTCACCCGCCAGCTCGCCACCTTGATCGACGCCGGCATGCCGATTGAAGAAGCGGTGGGGCTGGTTGGCGGTCAGGCGGACAAGGCGCAGGTGGAGCGCGTGCTGATGGGCGTGCGCGAGAAGGTCACCGAAGGCGAACGCCTGTCAGAGGCCATGGCCGCCTATCCTGACAGCTTCCCCGGTGTTTATCGCGCCATGGTGGCCGCGGGCGAGGGCGCGGGCGGTCTGGGCCGCGTGCTCGACCGGCTGGCGGAGTATCTGGAAAAAGCGGGCGCGCTGAAGCGGCGGGTCGGCGCAGCGCTGATCTATCCCAGTGTCCTGGGCGCGGTGGCGCTTTTGGTGGTGTGCGTGCTTCTTGTGGCCATCGTGCCCAAGATCGCCGAGCAGTTTGACACCATGAACATGACCTTGCCGTTGCTGACGCGGGTCATGATCAGCCTGTCCAATGGCTTGCAGGCAAGCTGGCCGGTCCTGCTGGTTCTTCTTCTGGGGGGCGGGCTGGCATATGCGGTCGCGATCCGCCGCAAGCCTGTAAAGCGCGCGGTGCAAAGCACGCAGCTAGGGCTGCCGGGGCTGGGCGGGTTTGCTCGCAAGGTCGAGGCGGCCCGGTTTGCGCGCACCATGGCGATCTTGATCAATGCCGGTGCGGTGCTGCCGGAGGCTTTGCGCGCCGCGCGCCTGGCATCTGACAACCTGCCGTTTCAGGATATGATGAGCAGCGTGATCGACAAGGTCGAGACCGGCAAGGGGCTCGCCGATGCGCTGCGTCAGGCGCGCTGGTTCCCACCGCTCATGGTCTACATGGTCGCCGCCGGGGAGCGTTCAGGTCGTCTTGCGGAGATGTTTGAGCGCGCCGCCGAGCATATGGAAGCGGATGTGGACGGCGCCATCACGGTGGGTTTGAGCCTTCTGGAGCCGGGCATCATCATCGCCATGGCCGTGGTGGTAGTCGGGATCGTGTTATCGATCCTGTTGCCAATCCTGCAGTTGAACACCGCCGCGCTGGGATAGCGCGGCCAGCAAGGAGACTGAGAGATGCTGCTCACCGATCATGACGCGCGCCGTCTCGACGATGACGAAGCCGGGCTGAGCCTCGTGGAGGTGATGGTTGTGGTGGTGATCATCGGGCTTCTGGCCACGATCATCACCATGAATGTCCTGCCCATGCTGGGCCAGGCGAATTCCTCGACCGCCGCCACCCAGATCAGCCAGCTTGAGCAGGCGCTGGAGACGTATCGTCTGCGTATGGGGCGTTATCCCGGTACGGACGAAGGGCTGGAGGCGCTGGTGACCCCGCCCTCTGATGCGCGTCTGGCGACCCGGTTTCCTGAAGGCGGTTTCATCAACAACCTGCCGACTGACCCCTGGGGGAATGATTTTCTGTATCTCCACCCCGGCGAACATGGCCGCTTTGACGTCTGGACCTATGGCGCGGACGGTCGTGAAGGCGGTGAGGGCGAGGACGCCGATATCGGCAACTGGACTGAAGAGTCGTAGTGAACCCGACTGCGCCCCGATCCTGTCAGGCGGGCGTCTCGTTGATCGAGACGCTGGCGGCGCTGGCGATCATCGCGCTGGTGACAGGCGTGGCCGTGGTGATGCTGCGCCCTGAAGATGCGCCCGAACAGATTGAGGGCGAAGCGCTGGTGCGTGCCCTTCATGAAGCGCGTCAGGATGCGCTGGTGACGGGGCGGCATGTGGGGTTTGCAGCGCGGCCTGACGGTCGCGGTTATCAGTTCTTCCAGTTCGAGGACGGCCTCTGGCGCGTGCGAACGGACCATCCGGCCTTTGACGCGCATCGTTTTTCTGACCCTGATCTGGTGTTGTCGGTGCAAGCTGGCGCGATCGCAAGGCGGGAGGAGTCCGGTCTGTCCAGCGGCGCTCCTGACATTCCCGCGCCTGAGGTCTGGTTTGATCCGACGGGTTTTGATCAACCCTTCGCTTATGAATTGCGCAGCGCGCAGGGCGTGCGCCGCGTTACGCGGGACGGGCAGGGGCATTTGAGCCTTCTCAACCCCGACACGTCGGAGACGGCGTCATGACCGCGCGTCTGCAAGCCGGATTCTCGCTGATCGAAATGCTGGCGGCGCTGACCATTCTGGCGCTGGCGGGCGTGGCGTTGATGAATGCGCTGACCATGTCCACGCGCTCCGCCGCCCTGGCGCGGGAGATGACCCTGGCGCAGATCGCGGCGCAGAACCTTATCAGTGAACAGATCCTCGACACGGATCCCGGCCAGATGCGCGAGCGTAGCGGCGAGTATGCGTTGGCCGGGCGCAATTTCGCCTGGAGTCTAGAGATTGAAGCCACCGGCCAGCCTGATCTCGTCCGCCTGCGCCTGGTGGTGTCCGACCCTGAAACCGAGGCGGTCTACCAAGCGCTTGAAACGCTGCGGAGGACGTCATGACCGGGCGTTCTGAAGCGGGGTTTTCACTGGTCGAAGTGCTGGCCGCTGTGATGGTCTTCGCTCTGATCAGCGCGATCAGCGTCGGGCTTCTGACCACGTCTTTACGGGCGAAGGAAACGTCTGAAGCCGTGCTGTCTGATCTGGCGGCGGTGCAGCGCATTCATGCCCTGATGGCCGAGGATGTCGGTCAGATGGTGATGCGCACGGCGCGCGATGAGGACGGGCTGACCGATCCGCGCCTGTTCGCGCTGGATGTAGAAGGCGCGGATCCGCTGGCGCCGGCGCGTGAGGGCGAGGCGCGGGAAATTCTGGTGCTGACGCGGACAGGCTGGGCCAATCCGGGCGGTGTGCAGCCGCGCTCGGGGCTTCAGCGCGTGGCATGGATCTATGACGGCGACCAGCTGTGGCGTGAAGCGGGCGCTTATCCGGATCAGGCGCGCGGCGCAGCCCCGGTCCGCCAGCTGATCGCGTCAGGCGTTTCCGATTTGCGTCTCTCAGCGCTGATGGGCGCGGTGTGGACCGATATCGTCCAGGTCCGGCCTGTCCCCAATAGCGAGGGGAGCAGCCAGGCTCCACGCGCGCTGCGTCTGTCCTATACGCAGGCCGAACTGGGTCCGATGGAGCATGTTGTCCTGTCGCCCACAGCGGAGCGGGGCGCATGAGCACGCAGCGGGCAGACCAAAGCGCTGAGCGCGGCACGGCGCTGATCGCCGCTTTGTTGCTGGTCGCGTTGATGGCGGCGGTCGCAGTGCAGCTGATGGATGTAACGCGTTTTGCGGCCTTCAGAACTGCTCAGATCGACCAGCGCACCCAGGCACTTTGGATGGCGCGCGGCGCACGCGAGCTGGCCGAAGCGGCCTTTTTGAACGCGGGCGAGCCTGGCCGCGCCATCATGCGCCCGGATGAGGCGTGGCTTGCAGGGCCTGTGGTGTTTCCGCTCGAGACCGGCCAGGTGGTCGGGCAGGTGTTTGATCGCAACAATTGTCTGAACATCAATGCTTTGGTGCGGCCTGAAACCTCGGGCGAAGACCCGTTAGAGACAGAGGCCGCGCAGCTGGAAACCGACCATTTGCGACAGGGCTTCTTGCGTCTGTCTGCTGAACTCGGCGTCAGGCCGGGCGAGGCCGAAAGCGTGCTCGCCCAGATCATAGACTGGATGGATATAGATGGCTCCACCGAGCCGGGCGGCGCGGAAGATCGCGCCTATGCCGCGTTCACGCCCCCTTATCGAGCGGCCAATCAGCGCTTCATCGAGCTCGAAGAGCTACGCGCCCTGCCGGTGATGACGCCAGAGCTTTATGCGCTCTACCAACCTTATCTGTGCGTCTTGCCGATTTCTGAGCAGCCGCCGCTCAACATCAACACCGTCTCGCTGGAGCGCGCTGTGCTATTGGCGGTGCTGCTGGATGAAAACCTGACCCCGGGCGATGCCGAGACGGTCCTGTTCCGTCGCCCGCCCGCCGGGTATGAGAGCCTGGAAGAAGTCTGGGCTGATCCCCTGATCGCCTCGCTTGAGCTGAGCGATGAGGCGAAGACGCGGCTGGGCTTGCGCAGCCAATGGTTTCGGATGGAGGTGAGCGTGCGTCTCGCCGATACGCAATTTCAACTTGAGCAGCTGGCCGAGCTGCGCGACAGCAATGATCTGCGCCGCCGCAGCCAGCGCTTTGGAGCCTTTTGATGACTGACGTGCTGATCCTTCAGCCGCCCCGCGCCAGTGCGCAGCAGACCGGTCTTCGCTGGAGCGTGATCCGATCGGGCGCGGTGATCGCTGAAGGCGATCTGTCGCCGGGCGAGGTGCTGGAGCCTCCCCAGACGGTGCAAATCGACCATGCCATCGTGCTGCTGCCCGCTGAAGACGTGTTTGTGCGCCGACTGCCGGTGCCGGGCCAGTCTGAACGCGATGCGCGCCGGGCGGCGCCGTTCCTGATCGAGGATCATCTCGCGCAATCACTTGAAGATGTGCACGTCGCTTTGGGGCCGGTGGGCGCTGATGGCGCGCGTTTGCTGACGGCGGTGGATCGCACCACGCTGAAGGCATGGCGCGAAATGCTGGCGGGCGTTCTGGTCAAACCGGTGTATGCGCTGAGCGACGCGCTGGCGCTCAAGGGCCAAGACGCGGACCTGACGGTGGTGAGCTATGGCGATCACATCGTCTTCAAGACGCGGACGGGCGATCTGGCCGGGGGCGAAGGCGCACAGGCGCGCGATCTGGACGCGGCGTTGTCTGATCCGGTGTGCGGCGCCATCGAGCCGCACATGTTGGCTCCGGTCCTGTCAGGACTTGGGCGCCGCCTGAGTCCGCGCCGTGTTCTGATCAGTCCTGATCTGGACCTCGCCGCTGTGGCGCAGGGCGACGCATCTGTCTCCGCCACGCGCCTTGAGGCGCCGGATCTGCGCCTCGAGGCGGCCGAGCTGACCCTCTCGCAGCTGGAATCCTTGCCGCGCGTTCTGGGCGATGAGTTCGCTACGAGCCTTGATTGGGCGGGGCTGCTCAAACCCTGGCGCTGGGCGGCCGGCCTGGCGCTGACCGCTTTGATGAGCGCAACTGCTCTGATGGCGGTGCAGGCGGCGTATCTCGATGACCGCGCGGACCGCTATGAGGCAGCGCAGGCTGAGGCGTTTCGCACGCTGTTTCCCGATGCTCGGATCGTCAATGTCCCGGTCCAGATGCGTCAGGCGCTCAATACGATGCGTGGCGGCGCCGAGGGCGGGACCGGGTTTCTGCCGCTGGCGTCCGCGCTGGCGGATATGATGCGGGATGTCGACGATGTGCGGGTGGATTCAGTGCGCTATGACGCCAGCCGCGGCGAGTTGTCGGTGAGCGCGCTCTATTCCGGCTTTGGCGATTTCGAGCGTTTGCGCAGCGCGGCTGAAGCGCGCGGAGTGGTGCTGGAAGATGGCGGCGCGCGCCAGAGTGCGGCGGGCGTATCGGCTGAATTTACGGTGAGGCTGCCATGAGCGGACAAAATGTTTTGACGCCGGTGCGGCGGGCCTTTCTGGCGCGAACCGTGCGTGAGCAGATCTTGCTGGCGGGCCTTGCGGCCTTGCTGGCGCTGACCGTGATCTGGTTTGGTGTTCTGGGACCGGTGATCAGCTGGCGCTCTGATGCTTTGCGAGCCTTCTCCCGCTCCGCGGAGGGCTATGAAACCTTGCTGGTCCAGATTGAGGAGTATCGCGCGCTGGCCGCTGAGGTCACAGCGCCGGAGGATCAAGAGCCCTTGCGCACTCTGGCTGATCGCACGGCGCGTGAGCGCGCTTTGGCGATCAGCCGTGTCCAACCTCTGGAAGACGGTCGTCTGGGCGTCTGGTTGGAACAGGCGGACGCTAACGCTGTATTGGCCTGGCTGGACTCGCTGGCGCGCGAGCAGGGCGTGGTGGTGGAGCGGATCAGCCTTGATCGTGAAGCCGATGAACGGGTGCGGGCGCAATTGACGCTGCGCCGTGTGAGCGAGGCGACATGATGCGCGTTATCCTGAGTGTGCTGTTCGTCATCGCCTTGATCGCCGGGCTCGTGATCTTTGCGCCGGCGCGTCTGGTCTATGACGCGCTTGTCCCCTCCGGCGTGCAGGCCGGATTGGTGCAAGGCACAGTCTGGAACGGACACGCGCTTCGGGTGCGCCGTGGCGATCTGGAGCTTCAGCGGGTGCAGACCACGCTCGAACCGGGCTCGCTGCTTTCGGGACGCATGCGCGTGCAGACCGAGATTCTCGACCCGCGCGTTCAGCTTCGTGCTGTCATCGGCGTGGGCTCAAACAGGATCGACGTTCAGGGCGCTGAAGGCGTGGTCGCCCTGTCCGCTTGGCCGGGCCTCGCCGCCATCCCAGCTTTGAGCCTGGCTGGTGATGCTGCTGTTCAGCTGGACGGGGTGGACGTCAGTCTTGATCAGGATGGGCGATGCCTGTCGGCTGAGGGCGCGATGATGAGCCCGGCGCTCGCCGATCTGGGCGTGCGCTATGATGTGGACCTGCCGATCATCGACATGATGCTGTCTTGCGTCGGCGAGCATGTTGCGCTCACTCTGACCGGGACGGGACCGACGCTGGATCTTGACGGCAGGATCGTGCTGAGCGCGCCCCGGCCGTCTTATCGCCTTCGGGCGACGGCGCATGACCCGTCGGCGGGGCCAGTGCTGTCATTGCTGGGACTTCAGGCTCAGGGCGCGGATTGGGTCGCCGAGAGCGGCGCGATGGAAGAGGGATGAGCATGCGGTGGATTCTTGCAGGATTGAGCGCGCTGGCGGTGAGCGCTTGCACCTCGACCGCCCTCCAGCCCGGCCCGGCGTCTGCATCGGCCCAGAGCGCGCCGGAGCACGTGACCAGCCTGCCGCCGCAATCGCTGCCGGACGGGGCGTGCGGCGTCTTCCTGTTTGGCGTGAGCGAGCGTCATCCGTTTGTTGTGTTTGAAAACGAACGTGAAAGACGCGCCCTGATCGTTCATGACGGCGCAGTGCATACGTTGGACGTAACAGCTCAATCGGGCGCCTTCGTGATGGGGCAAAGCTTCTCCCGGATCTATGCGGCCTCCTCCAGCGACCAGACTTTCAGACTGAACGGTGAGGTGGCCGAGGAGACCGGATCCGGGCCGAGACTGACCAATGTCTTGTTGCGGGTGCGCGAGAGCGATGGCTCCGAAACGGTGCGGCCTTTGGGCGGCGTCTATTCGTGTCGCCAAGGCGCAGATCGTCTCTCGGCGTCGAGGCTTTAGAACCCGGCGGGACCTGACAGGCCGCTGCGCTGCAATAGCCAGACAAGGGCGATCCCGAAGGCCAGAAACGGGCCAAAGGCGATCATGCTGTCGGCGGTCACGCGCTTGCGCAGAACGAGCTTCAAGGCGAGCGCGTACAATAGCGCCGCCAGGCTTGAAAACAGCAAAACCGCCGGCAGGGCCAATGCGCCGCACCATGTGCCTGCGGCGGCGAACAGCTTGGCGTCGCCCCGGCCGAGCCCGGCCCGCCCCCTCAAGCGCTCATAACTTTTCTCGATCAGCACCAGGGCGGAATACCCGGCGATTCCTCCCAGAGCATGCAGCCAGACCGGGGCGCCCAGCAGCGCCGCCGCGATCACCCCGCCCGCGATCAGCGGCAAGGTGATCCGGTCAGGCAGAATGAACCGCCGGGCGTCGATCACCGACAAGGCGATCAAGGCGCCCAGCAGGCTCAAGGTCAGAAGAGGGCTGAGGACAGCGGACATATCGCCTTATCCCCTTCTGACGCGGTTTCGCCAAGTCAGGGCGGCAGGTCAGTGTGTGTTCGGCGCGGGCAGAACCGCGAACGCCTGGGCGATCACGTCCAGAAACACTGGGTTATGCGTGCGCTTATACGCGTCCAGCACGGCCTCGGTCAGCTTGATCATGTGATCATCGCCATGCTGGGCGGCGCGTCTGGCGGGGTCGCCGGGCGGCAGGGCCTTGCGGGGGGCTTCGCTCTGCAGCGCTAGCGGCGTGAAGGCCGCTTTCAACGCTGCGCCATGTTCGAAGGCCCTGAACAGAAGCTGTCGGCCTACGGCGTCAGGAACGATCTGTGACAGGGTTCGAGCGGCGGCCGTTCCGGTTACCGCATGAGTGAAGACAATGACGGTGTAGGGCGTGCGCGCCAGCGATAAAAACACAGACGCCATCACGGCCATGAGCGCGTCAAAGCGGGCGTCCAGATCGCCGGAGAGGTCCACAAGGCTCACGTCTTCGGCGAAACCTGGCGCGTGCACCAGTTGAGCGTATCCGGCGGTGATCGCGCCCTCGCCAGGGGCCTTGTCAGCGCTCAATGGCGTGATCGCGTTCAGTGCCGCCTGAAAGTCCAGAACGCCTTGATTGGGCAAGACGTCCACAGGCAAGGGGCTATATCGGCTCGCCCAACCCGCCAGTGCATTGGCAAGGGCGCGCAAGCGCTGGGGCGTCGCGTCAGATTGCAAAGCGCGGGCCGCGTGCGCGGTTTGGAGCAGACCATGGGCAGCCGAGCTTGAGAAGCCGAACACCAACCGGTTGACCCAGATCGCGACGACTTCCCGCCAGGGATCGGTCTCAAGGGCGTTCTGAAAATAGGCGCGCCAGTCGGCGTAGCGGCCGGGGGCGGCGATCAGGGCGCGCCAGTTGTCGGGATTGAGGGGGCTGGTCTCAGCGTCCACGGGGGTGAAACTGTCCGCTTCGCGCTCGAGCCACGCCAGCGCTTCGCGCCCTTGCCCCATGGCGCTCAAGGCTTCCACCACCATGGGGGCGTGATTGTAATAGCCGTTGGTGAGCGCTGGTGAGATGCGGTCCAGCTGCGCAAGAGCAGAGTCATGCTGGCGATAATCGGGGCGGGTTTTCAGCGCGCTTCCGGCGGCTTGGGACAGGGCGCGATCTGCGTGCCAGCTGCGCGCTTGCGGTTGAGGGCAATCAAGGGCGGCGGTCATGGGCAACTCCAACAATCAAACGGGTGATGTTGGCAATCGTAATTTCTCAAGTTAACTTGAGGTCAAGGTTTTTAAAATCAAGGAAAAACAATCTGATGGCGCGGCGTCAAAAACTTCTCACCATTGGAGAACTGTCTGCGCGGACCGGCGTGGCCGTTTCCGCCATCCGCTATTACGCCGATGGCGGGCTGGTGTACGCCTATCGCACCAATGCAGGTCAGAGAAGGTTTGCGCGCGCTGATATCCGCCGCGTCTCCTTCATTCTGATTGCGCAGAAATTGGGGCTCAGTCTTGAAGAGATCCGCAGCACGCTCGAGCAGCTCCCCGATGGGCGGACGCCGAACAAGGCCGACTGGGCGCGTATTTCAAAGGGGATCAAGGCGCGTGTGGATGCGCGCATGGCGGAGCTGGAGCGGATCCGGTCGCGGCTTGACGGTTGTATCGGCTGCGGGTGCCTGTCTCTGGAGACCTGCCAGCTTTACAACCCTGATGACATGATGGGCAAACAGGGCAGCGGTCCCAGGCGCTTGCTGGCGGACTGACCCTGCGTCGGACAGGGCCAGCCGCACCCTTGCGTCTTAAAGCGGATAGTCGCGCTCGGGATCGACACCGGCCGATTCCAGAAATTTGCGCATCTGACGCACTTCATCCTTGGGCAGGGAATGGGAGGCGTGATGAAAATTGGCCGTATGCCCGCCCAGAGTGACGGCGAATTTTGCGCCGGACCGCTCGCTGATCTCAGCGCCGAGATCAATCAGCACATGCTGCACATCGGCAGGGGACAGATTGGCCGGTTCAGGGTGAGCGAACAGGGCGTGCAGGGTTTTGCGGTGTTTGTGGTTCATCTCGGTCTCCTCCCGGTGATTGGGTCCATACCCACATTGGCAGGCGGGAATTAGGAGGGGAATGCGACCTCGTGTCCATCTGCAGCGGATCGTGAAGTCCTTGTTTGTGCTTGTGGTTTTGAGGCTGTTCACGCTAAAGTCGCAGACGTGCTTGGCCAGTTTCTGTCTTTCCGTTAACATTTTCGGGAAAAGGAAAGTGAGACTGTGGGTTCCCCATGCATCAGCCTTTGAGCGGTCTTCGAATTTTAACCCTCGAACAATACGGCGCAGGGCCTTACGGCACCCAGTTGCTGGCCTCTCTGGGCGCCGACGTGATCAAGATCGAAAACCCGTCCGTCGGTGGTGACAGTGCGCGCTTGGCGGGCCCGTATTTTCTGGGCGATCATGACAGCGAGTTCTTTCAGACCTTCAACCGGGGCAAACGCTCCATGGCGCTCGATCTCAAAGATCGCGGCGATCGCAGGATTTTTGACCGGCTGGTGATGAGCGCGGACGCTTGCGCCAATAATCTGCGCGGGGACCAGCCCGCCGAATTGAAAGTGGATTACGCCCATCTCAGCGCAGTGAAGCCGGACATCGTCTGTGCGCACCTGTCCGCCTATGGCCGTCAGGGCGAGCGCAAGCACTGGCCGGGATATGACTATCTGATGCAGGCCGAGGCGGGCTTGATGGCGATGACCGGAGAGCCTGACACGCCGCCCACGCGCTTTGGCATGTCGATGATTGACTATATGGGCGGCACGATGATGGCGCTGGGACTGGTGTCGGCGGTGCTGGGCGCCAAGCGTACGGGTCAGGGCTGTGATGTGGACGTGTCGCTGTTTGACGCGGCCCTCCACCAGCTTTCCTATTCGGCCACATGGTTTCTCAACGAGGGCAAATGCGCCGAGCGCCTTGAACGCTCCGCCCATCCCTCCGTCGCACCCAGCCAGCTGTTTCGCACTGCGGATGGCTGGATCTTTGTGATGTGCCAGCTTCCCAAATTCTGGGGTGCGTTCTGCACGGCGGTGGGGCGACCGGACCTTCTGGATAATCCTTGCTATGCTGATATGGCGGCGCGCCGGGCGAACCGGGTGAAGCTGCAAGAGGAGCTGGACGCGTTCTTGTCGACGCGGACGACAGCGGAGTGGATGACGGTGCTGGGCGGCGTAGCGCCGGTGGCCCCCGTCAACTCCATGGCGTGCGCGTTATCCTCGCCCCAGGCGCGACACATGATCGAGACCGTGCCGCATCCCGACAAGCCTGACGGGCTGAAAATGATCCGCGACCCTTTCCGGATCAACGGCGCACCGACGCTGACGCGCCGCGCGCCCAAGCTGGGCGAGGATACTCAAGCCATTCTCGATGAAATGCTGTCAGAAACCCATGAGGACAGGGCGGCGGAATAGGCTAGTCCACTTCGCGCTGCATGGTCATTTCATAGGTGAAGCGGTCCGCCGGGTGCACGGTGTCTGAGAGCGCGATGATGCGCCCGCCCTTGTCATAATAGCGCCGCATGGTGCGCAACACGGCGGTCCCCGCTTCAGCATCAAGCGCTTCGGCTTCGGTATCGGTCAAAAGCCCGCCCGAAATGGTTTGTTCGATCCGGGCGGTGGGGGCGCCGCGTTCGGTCGCCATCCATTCGGTGACGCCGCCATTGAGCTCGACGAACACGTCCACCGGCGGCGCCAGATCGGATCGGATATACATGTCGGTCAGGGCGAGCGGCGCGCGATCGGGCTGACCGCGCAGGCCATGCACATGCAGATAATCGCCGCCGGGCGCCACACCAAAGGCGCGCGCGACCGCCGGGTCCAGCGGGCCGGTACGCTGACGGATCGGTTTCAGACGTGCTGCGCGCGTGTACTGCATCAAATCATCCACGCTGCCCAGCCGCTGGGCGAAGCCTGCGCGCGCTTCGGAGGCGACGACCACGGTGCCGGCGCCGCGGCGGCGCGCGATCAGACCGGCCTCCGCCAACAAACGCAGCGCTTCACGCACGGTATGACGCGATACGCCATATTGCTCAGTGAGAGCGTGCTCGGTGGGTAAAAGCTCGCCGACCGCCGGATGACCGGATGCAATCCCGGATCGAAGGGTTTCCGCCAGCGTCATATAGCGCGGCGCACTGGAAATCGGTTCTACGCCTGAATGATCGGACACAGGATTCTCCCGCCTGAAAGACGCCGCTAACATAGTCGCTGCATCCAGGAATGCGAGGCGCGCCTGCATGGTGCAGGGCAACACGAGGATCAGGGTTTGGGGAAATCAGGATGCCGTTTGTCCAGGAAGGCCCTGTAGCCTTCCTGAAAATGTTCGCCGGAAAACGCCTCCAGAAACAGTGCCCGAGTCTGGTCGCAGTCCTGGTCCTGACCGGCCTCGATCCGTGCGATCATCTGTTTGGTGACCTTGGCGGTGTGGCTAGAGGCGCGGGTGATGTGGCTGGCGTAATCCTTGACGGTTTCCTTGAGGATGCCCGATGGCGTAAGCCGGTTGATCAGACCGATCTGCAAAGCGGTCTCCGCATCGATCAGCCGCGCGGTGAACAGCAAATCCTTGGCGGCTGCAGACCCGACCGCGTTCACCAGTCGGCGCGTATCGTTAAAGGGGTAGACCAGTCCCAGCCGAGCCGGGGTGACGCCGAACCGCGCGCCCTGGGCGGCGAAACGCAAATCACAAGCGAGGGCAAGGGCGCAGCCGCCGCCAATACAGGCGCCTTCAATGGATGCGATTGTGGGTTTGGGAAAGCTCGCGAGACCATCCAGGGCTTGGCCGATGGCCCGCGAATAAGCCTCTGCACGTTCTGGCGTAGCGTAGACGTCCTCAAACTCGGAAATGTCCGCGCCTGCCGCAAATGCGCCGCCTTTACCGCGCACAATCAGAATCTGGATGTCGCTGTCAGCTTCGGCTTCCGCCAAGAGTTCCGAAATCTCCCGCCACATCGCTTCAGTTAGAGCATTATGCTTGGCGGGCCGATTGAGCACCAATGACGCGACCGTGTCGTGTCGGGTGAGATAGACCGGTTCATCGTGCATGGTTTTGCCTTGGAACGTCTTGCAAACTGAAGTGTTTCTTGCGTCAGATTATAGTGAATCGTCAAGAAATTAGAGGTGAGACGTAATGTCTCCGGTGCGGAAAAATTGTCCGTGTTCTGTCAAAAAACTTGACACTGGAATTGAAAGGTGACACTTTTGTAACGGTGAGCAATCAATGGAGGTCCACATGTCTCATCTCATTGGTGTGGGTCTGATCGCCGCCTGGTTGGCTTTTGCTGTGTTGGCGCCGCGTTTGGCGTCAGCTGAGGTGACAAGCCTTCTGGCCTTGGTCGGCATGGCGCTGACTTTGGTCGTCCTGTTCGCCACTGGCCGGCTGACACGGCCGGATCCGCTGGCGTTGAACCTGACGGGACGGCGTCCGTACTGGGAAACGCGTTCTTAAGCGCTACTCCTGGAACAGACCCTATAAAAAAACCCCGGCGCTATGGCGCCGGGGTTTTTTGTTGTGATGGTGCGGACCGGATCAGGAAAACGCTTGAAGCCCGGTCATGGCGCGGCCCAGGATCAGGGCGTGCACATCATGGGTGCCCTCATAGGTGTTCACCGTCTCCAGATTAATGGCGTGGCGCAGGATATGGTATTCTTCGGCGATGCCGTTGCCGCCATGGATGTCGCGGGCCTCGCGAGCGATCGCCAGAGCCTTGCCGCAATTATTGCGTTTCATCATGGAAATGGCTTCGGGCGCCCATGCGCCCTGATCGAGCATGCGTCCCAAGGCCAGAGCGCCCTGATAACCCAGGGCGATTTCGGTCTGCATGTCGGCGAGTTTCTTTTGCACCAGCTGGGTGCCGGCGATCGGCTTGCCGAACACCACGCGGTCCATCGCATACGCGCGAGCGGCGTGCAGGCAGAATTCAGCCGCCCCCATGGCGCCCCAGGCGATGCCGTAGCGCGCCTTGTTCAGGCATGAGAACGGGCCGCGCAGGCCTTTGACGTGCGGCAGCAGGTTCTCTTCCGGCACAAGCGCGTCATTAAGCGAGATCGACCCGGTAATGGAGGCGCGCAGGCTCAGCTTGCCGTCGATCTTGGGGCAGTCAAAGCCATCAGTTCCCTTGTCGACGATAAAGCCGCGGATCTCGCCATCGAGTTTGGCCCAGACCACTGCGAGGTCGGAGATCGGTGAATTGGTGATCCACATTTTCGAGCCGTTGAGCACATAGCCGCCATCGACTTTTTTCGCTGTGGTGCGCATGGCGCCGGGATCAGAGCCGCCATCAGGCTCGGTCAGGCCGAAACAGCCCACATATTCGCCGCTGGCGAGCTTGGGTAGGTATTTGTGTTTCTGCTCCTCGGTGCCGAAAGCCTCAATCGGATACATCACGAGGGAGGATTGCACGCTCATCGCCGAGCGATACCCGGAATCAATCGCTTCCACTTCGCGGGCTATCAGGCCGTAGGCGACATGTGACAGGCCTGCGCCGCCGTATTCCTCGGCCACGGTGGCCCCCAGAAGGCCCATCTCGCCCATCTCGGTCATGATGGCGGGATCAAAACTTTCCTCGCGATAGGCGTCGATCACGCGCGGCAACAGCTTCTCGCGGCAATAGCTGCGGGCGCTGTCGGCGATCATGCGCTCGTCTTCGCTCAGCTGCTGCTGAAGATGCAGCGGGTCTTCCCAGGAAAAGCTGAGGCCGGTGTCTTTCGCCGCCATGGGGATATCCTTCTTCGTCTCTTTGAGCCTTATATGGCCCGTCACGGGCCTCAAGGCCAGCGGGGCCGAGGCCTGTTTTCCTTCATGGCCGAGGGTGGTAGCGGAGGGAGCGACCAGCGGGCAAGCGAGGCATAACGTCTTCACTGTGATTTGCAGCGTTTGACACAGGTGTGACCACAGGCGGCGCCGTCTCAATCTGGACCTTTCCACTTGAAGGGCGCAGGTTTGAACACAGTTTTTACGCTGTAGTCCGGAGCGCCCCGATGTACCGCCCAATTTTGCCTGACGCGACTGACATAGCGGATGTGCCGACGCCTTATGGCTCTGCGCCGGACCCCAGGGGCGCGCTCGGAAACGCTGAATACGCAGCCCGGTCCGGCAAGCGCGTACTGGCGGTGTTCGGCGCGGATTGGTGCCCGGATGCGCGCCGCTTCGCCAGCGTGCTCGCTTTGCCGCAGCTGCAGGACTTTCTGAGCGAGCGCTATGAAGTCGTGCTGATCGATGTGGGCCGGTATGACAAGAATATCGATTTGGCGGCCAGCTACGGGCTGGACAAGGTGGAAGGCGCGCCCGCCATTATCGTGGCGGATGGCGATGGCCGCGTCATCAATCCGGGCGGCGCTTATGACTGGCGCACCGCCCGCTCGCGCAGACCGCAGGAGTTTGCGGACTTTCTCGCCGTCTACGCCGAGGCGCCCGCTCCATGACACGCCAGGTGGTGCTGGTCGGCGCGGGGCATGCCCATATGGAGGCGCTGAGGCAGGCGCGCCGTTTCGCCAACGCCGGACTGTCTCTGACCCTGATCGACCCCGGCGCCTTTTGGTATTCCGGCGCTGCGACGGGCGTGTTGTCAGGCGCGCTGGAACCGAACGCCGCTCGCCTGAATCCGTCCGATCTCGAGGGACCGTTTGAGCATGTGCGCCAGCGTGTGCTTGCGGTGGACCCACAAGCGCGGACGGTGACGCTGCAAGACGGCGTACGACGCGCGTATGATGTCTTGTCCCTGAACACGGGCAGCCGCATCGCCGAGACGCCCTTGCTGGCGGCGGGCGCGATCCCGGTCAAACCTGTCAGCGCTCTGGCGGGCTTGCGCGCGACGCTGGAGGCCAATCTCGGTCAGTTGCGACTGGCGGTGGCCGGCGCCGGGGCGACGGGCGTTGAAATCGCCTTGTCCATGGCCAGCTTGCAGCGACGTCTGGGGGCGCGGCCACAAACCTTGCTCGCAGGGCCTGAACTGATGACGGGCTGGCCGGAACGGGCGCGGCGACTGGCGCTCGACGCGATGGCGCGCTGCGGCGTGGAATATGTCCCCCATCGCGTAAAGGATCTGTCGCTGGGCTTGGTGCATTTCGGGCAGCGCAAAGTCGCGCCCGTGGATATTCTCGTAGCCGCAACCGGCCTCAGCGCCAATCTGCCGGAGGGGCTGGGCGCGTCAGAGGCGGGCTTGCCGATCAACACGGATTTGTCCTGGACCGGGGACGAAGCGGTGTTCGCCATTGGCGATTGCGCGTGCATGGTCAAGCATCCCCGGCCCAAGCTGGGCGTATTCGGGGTGCGCGCCGCACCAGTTCTAATCCAGAATCTGATCAACGCCGCGAAGGGGCGACAGGCGCGCCGCCAGTACACGCCCCAATCGCGCTGGCTGTCGATTCTGGATGTCGGCGACGGCACCGGACTGGCGCGCTATGGCGATCTGGCGTTTCAGGGCAAGCCGGCCCTGAAGCTCAAACGCTGGCTCGATGGCCGTTTCCTGCAACGCTACAGGGTGGAGCACTGATGGAATTTCCCTATGCCGAGATGCATGCCTTTCCCGATGGTCACACACCGCACACGGGCAATCCGGCCGGTGTGGTGATGTTGCACCGCGATGTGCCCGATGCAGACCTTCTGGGCGTGGCGCAATCAAACAATTTGTCTGAAACCGCCTATCTGAGGGCCATGGGCGAGAAGGACCAATGGGCGCTGCGCTGGTTCACGCCGGGGCTGGAAGTGGAGCTGTGCGGGCATGCCACGCTCGCCTCGGCCGCCTGGTTGTTTGAAACGGGACGCGTGGTCGGACCCGAGGCGCGCTTTCATACCCTGTCGGGCCTGTTGACAGTGTCCCGACTGGAAGATGGCCGTTATCAGATGGATTTCCCGCAGATCGGCTTTGAACCGGGGCAGGACGACGCCGCAGTGATCGCCGCGATGGGCGCGGATGCGCCCGAGGCCGTCTACGAGATCGAGCGGGTGCATGGCAATCGCTATCAGATGCTGGTCTACGCGGATGAGGCCGTGGTGGTCGGGCTCAACCCGGACATCAAGGCGCTGGCCGCCACGCGCACCAATGTGATCGCCACAGCGCCCGGGCGGGCGTCTGATTTCGTGTCGCGCTTTTTCGGGCCGGCCAGCGGCGTGGATGAGGATCCGGTGACAGGCTCGGCGCATTGCACGCTGGCGCCGTACTGGTTTGACCGTTTGGGACAAACGGCGTTGAAGGCGCGACAGGTCGGCCCGCGCCCGGGCGCACTGGAAGTGCGCGCCGGAGCTGCGGGCCGTGTGTTGCTGGTGGGATCGGCCAAACGGTATCTGGATGGCGTGATCCGGATCTAGCGCGGTCTAGTGGCGGCCGCGTCCGCGGCCACGACCATGATGATCCCAATCCCGGCCTCGGCCCCAGGCATGGTGATCGCGGCCATGACGGCCTCGCACCACGTGGACAGGCACCGGGCCCCAGCGGGTCTCTACAAAGAACTCACCGGAGCGGCGGTCCAGATAGGCGCGGTCGGGACGCAGGCGTTCGCCGGTGCGGCCCTGGCGCAATTCACGGCGGCTGGGGACGTACTCCCACGAACGCGGCGGACAGTCGATGACGCGGCGATCGCGGCGGTCTTCACGACGATCGCGCCAGCCCGTGTCATAGCGACGGTCGCGGCGGTCTTCGCGCAGATCCGGGCAGGTGCGGGCATAAACGACGAAATGACCTTCGGGGCCATTCCAGCGCCCGCCGCGATGATGCGGTTCATACCCGCGGTTGCGGCCATAACCCTGGGCTGTGGCGGTTGAGGCGGTCGAAGCGGTCGCAGTTTCAGCCAAGGCGGCGGAGGGGGCGATTGTAGCGGCCAGTCCCGCGAAGGCGGCGGCCGCAGCAAGTTTGGCGAACAGATGCATGGTGTCTCTCCTTCATCATGGGCCTGGCGGCCTGATGGGAGCACTTTGGGGGATCGCACCTGAACGCGGGCTGGGCTATGCCTTCATGTTCTATTCAACCAGATGAACGATAGTATCTGGCAAAGGCGCAAGGGGGCGCGCCACAGACGTATTGGGGACGACCACATGATCAAATCCGTTCTGGCCGCCGCGGCGAGCTTCATGCTGCTTGTGGGCGGCGCGCAGGCTCAGGAACTCGACTGGCCCCAAGCTCGCGCTGACGCGTTCTCCAGCCGCGATTATCAGCGGCTCTTGCACCAGGTGACCAAGCCGGGCGCCAACCCTGTCGCCGGAGCCAGCGCTGTGCCCGGGGACGACAGCTGCCGCTACGCCAATGACAATGAGTGCGACGAGCCGGGCCTGGGCACGGGCGCGTGTACAGCAGGCACGGACCGGTCTGATTGCTGGCGATTGATGGCGGGGGTCGAGGATGATTCATGCCAATGGGCCAATGACGGCGAGTGCGATGAGCCGGGCTTCGGCACCGGCGCCTGCGTACAGGCCACCGACCGCACCGATTGCGGCCCGCTGATCGAACTGCGCTTTCGCAATGACCAGTGCGACACGGCCTTTAACGGAATCTGTGAGGAGCCCGGCGTCGGCAACGGCGCCTGTGCAGAGCGCTCAGATCGTGCCGACTGCATTGGCCGCGAGCGCCCGATGACCATTCAGGACCATTATTTCGGTAATGATGACAGGGTCTTGATGGATACTGGCGTGTTCCCGTGGAGCGTGGTGGGGTATCTCGACTTTGATGCAGGCGGAACTTGTACGGCAACCCTGATTGGCGAGGATGTGCTGATCACGGCGGCGCATTGCATTTCTGAAAACGGTCGGATCGATGCGTCTGGCGTGTTCCGCACCGGCGAGAACCTGCCCGGCGGCGCACGGACCGCACGGGTGGTCGACTATTTGATGGATGACAACTGGGATGAAGCGGAGTTCAGCGCGGGCGATGCTCTGGATGGCACGGACTGGGCGCTGCTGCGTGTGGACCAGCCGCTGGGCGTGGAGCTGGGCCATGTGGGCTATGAAGCGCTGATCGATGAGCAAGGGGCGCGCGCCGCCTTGCGCGCGCCGATCCGCCAGGCGGGTTATTCGTGGGACACCGGCTCAAACCTGTCAGGCAATCTCGATTGCCGCATCATCGAAGTCTTTGACGACAATACGATGGCGCATAATTGCGACACCACGCGCGGCGATTCCGGCTCGCCCTTCATGACTGAGCGCAATGGCGAATGGCGGATCGTGGCGACGGATTCAAATTTCCGCTCCAACCCCGACGGCCCCTTCATCTATATCGCGGCGCGGTCAGACCGCTGGGCGCCGATGGTTGAGGACTTCGCTGCGGGCCGGATCGGCAATGGCGGATTGCGCGCCCAGGGGCCAGGCAAGCCGGGCAAGCCCGAGCCCATCAAGAAATAGGCGCGCCTAGAATTCCCGGATCAGGGCGAGGTCGGTGCGGCTGTCACCGGCCTCAAACCCGGGTTCGGGGTCAAATTCATAGCGATAGCGATAGCGCACTTCCAGGGACCATAAATCGCCCAGATCCGTGTTCAGACGGAAGAGCTGGTCAGCGCGTGCGCTGTTGGAGGCCAGAAGTCGGGTCTCGGATTCCAGGCGCATGGTGTCGCTAAGTTGCAGCTCCATGTCCGATAACAGGTCGAACGCGCCCTCCAGATAATCGCCATTGTCGACTTCACTGATATAGCGGACGCCTGGCGCGGCCCGCAGCGTCCACTCCATCTTGTCGCCTTGCACCGCGCGATAGCCTGCGCCGACGCCCAGAAATCCGGTCCAGTCAAAGCCTGACACCTGGTCACGCTCCCATTCGGTATTGCTGAACAGGGTCCAGCGCTCGCCCGCTTCGCGTTCTCCGCGGGCTTTGAAAATCAATTCGTCCCGGCCCACATTGTTGTCGACTTCGGAATAGGAATAGGTCGCGCTGGTCTCAAACCCCCAGCCGACAAGCTCGCGTTCCGCCTCCAGCCCGAGTGTGTAGTCCAGGCGCTCTGTGTCTCCGCCGTCAGCGCGCACGCCAAGACGCAGCTTGCCCTTCCACAGTTCAGAGTGTGCTTGTCTGATCAGCTGAACGGCGCTGGCTGGCCCGGCGATCCAGAAGGGGTCTCGCTTGGAGATCAGCGCTGTGTCCATCGCCGCCTCGGTCTCGACGGCGATTGCGACCGGCTCCGGCGCCGGGGTTACGGGCGCCATCGGCAAGCCAAGAATGCGACGTGCGGTCACGCCATGGCGGTGTGAGATGCGCGCGGCCCCCGCGGCAATGCGCTCGGCAGACCGGGTCAGCGCCAGGACGCTCACTGCGTTGGTGAAAATTGCATCGTCGTCTTCGGCCGCCGCCGCCGTCAGCAAAGCCTGGTAAGGCGGCTCAAGCCCCTCCGCCGGTGACAGAGCGAGCGCAGAGGCGGCGAGAGCGGGCAAGATCATTGGCGGGGGACTCCAGACAAGAGCGTAATATCAAACACATCAGACGAAATGTGACAAATCTCCAAGCGTGCAGAATGGCCCGGTGACTTGACGCTTGCGCAGGAAAGCGGCACGCCTTTGACCTGATTGGCGCCCAAACATGACGAGTTCGTTTATGACCGACCCTGCCTCTGATCGCTACGCCCGCACCGAACCTTTGTTTCCGGACTGGGCGGCGCCCATCTATCTGTGGGTCTCGGTGGCGGCTTCGGTAGTTTATCTGGGTCTGGACCTGACCACGTATTCCATGCCGGGACTGGCTTTGACCAAGGCTCTGGGCGTTATCTTGTTGGGGGTGTATGCGCTTTTGAAGCGTGCGCCCGTGCTGGCGCTCGCCCTGATGCTGTCAGCGGGTGGCGATTATGCGCTGGCCATGAGTCCGCCACAGCTGGAAGCCGGGATCGGCTTTTTCGGGGCTGCGCATCTCACTTATATCGTGATCTTCGCCCTGATGGTGCTGGGCGGCGGCTTCAAGCGTGAGGGGCTGGTCCTGGCGAGCGGATTGTTCGTGTTCGGCGTCGCCATGTGGCTCTGGCTCAACCCCGGCATGGGCGCGCTGACCGTGCCCGCCAGCATCTATCTGGGGATTATCCTGGTGATGGCCATGGCGGCGGGCCTGGTCAAAGCGAACAATCTCATCGTTATCGGCGCCTTGTTGTTTGTCGTGTCAGATTCCGTGCTCGCCATGCGTTGGTTCCGCGGCGTTCTGGTCTTTGAAGACAGCCTTGATTGGGGCGGAGTGATTGTCTGGGTGACGTATTACGGCGCGCAGCTATGTCTGACCTTGGGCGTGGTGCGCGCCAAGGCCGGGACTAAAACTCAGGCTGTGAACGCGGACGTGTCCGCCTAGGCGGGCATCAGGCCGCGGTCTTCAGCGAGCCGCTTCATCTCGTTTTGCAGTTTTTCAAACGCGCGCACTTCGATCTGGCGGATGCGTTCGCGGCTGACGCCGTAGACCTGTGCAAGGTCTTCGAGCGTTTTCGGCTCTTCGGTCAGACGACGTTCCTGAATGATGTTTTGCTCGCGCTCGTTAAGCGCGCCCATGGCCTCTTGCAGGAGGGTCATGCGGGTGCTGAATTCATCAGATTCCGCCAGCTCTTCCTCAGCATCGTCCGCATCGTCATCGGCCAGCCAGTCTTGCCATTCCGCTTCGCCGTCTGCGCGCATCGGCGCGTTCAAAGAGGCGTCCGGGCCTGACAGGCGCCGGTTCATGGAGATCACGTCGTCATCGGTGACGCCCAGTTTTGTGGCGATCTGCTCGACCTGATCAGGGTGCAGATCCCCTTCTTCCAGGGCGCGCATCTGGCTTTTCATCCGGCGCAGATTGAAGAACAGCTTTTTCTGGGCCGCCGTGGTGCCCATTTTCACCAGCGACCAGGAGCGCAGGATGTATTCCTGGATCGAGGCGCGGATCCACCACATGGCGTAGGTGGCCAGGCGGAAGCCCTTGTCAGGGTCAAACTTCTTCACCGCCTGCATCAGGCCCACATTGCCTTCGCTGATCACTTCGGCGATCGGCAGGCCGTAGCCGCGATAGCCCATGGCGATCTTGGCGACGAGGCGCAGATGAGAGGTGACCAGCTGGTGAGCGGCGTCAGAATCTTCGTGCTCCTGCCAGCGCTTGGCCAGCATGAACTCCTGATCCTTCTCAAGCATGGGGAATTTGCGGATCTCCGCGAGATATCGCGACAGACCGGCTTCCGGCGACATTGTCAGCGCTGATTTCATATTCGCCATGTGTCACTCCCCAGCGAGCCTTGGCGCTGACAAAATGAGCAGCGCCGCGTTCATTTAGGTAGCCCATTTCCAGATTAACAGGGGTCACAAGCCAGTGAGCCTGAAACACAATCCTTCGGGCCTGCTGACTAGAACAGATAACGGCGCCCGGATTAAGGCCTGGCGCGGAAAGAATGTATTGCCCTGAAGGACGAGCCTCGCGAAAACTCACCGTATGACGATTTCAGTGCGACAAGCCCGCTCGGGCGATCAGCATGCCCTGGCCCTTGTGGGCGCGGCGACCTTTCTGGAAAGCTATGCCGGCGTCGTGGACGGCGGGGCGATCATTCGTCATTGCGTCGAGCGGCATGCGCCGGAGGTATACGCACAGGCGCTGGAGACGCCCGGCCATGCGCTCTGGCTGGCCGAGCAAGATCCTGGCGCGGCGCCGGTGGGCTATCTGCACCTGACCGCGCCTGATCTGCCGGTTGAAACACGCGCTGACGACCTTGAGATCAAACGCATCTATGTGCTGGCGAGCCTGCATCGGTCGGGTCTGGGACGGCGTTTTCTTGATGAGGCGACTGACCATGCCCGTGCGGTTGGCGCAGACCGTCTGTTGCTGGGCGTTTACAAGAACAACACCCGTGCGCTCGCCTTTTATGACCAAATGGGTTTTGAGAAAATCGGGACGCGCCAGTTTGATGTGGGCGGGCGCATCTATGATGACTGGGTGTTGGCGTTGAAGGTTGGAGCGCCCATTAAGAACCGCAAAAACCATAATTGAAATATGCCTTTATGGGCCCCCTTAAGCGCTTTAGGGTGAGGGTATGGAAAGTCTGTTTGCGCAAGTCCTGCTGCCGCTCGCCCTGGCCTTTATCATGTTCACCCTCGGGGTGGGGCTGACGTCGGCCGATTTCAAACGTATCGCCCTGCAACCCAAGGCGTTTCTTGTGGGGACGGCGTTGCAGTTCATCTCGCTGCCCTTGATCGCGATCGTCCTGGTGGCGTTCCTGCCGATCGCGCCGATTGTGAAAGTGGGCGTAGTGCTCCTGGCGGCCTGTCCGGGCGGGACCACTTCCAATCTGCTCACCCATATGGCGCGCGGGGATGTGGCGCTCTCGGTGTCTCTTACAGCGATCACCTCGCTTGCGTCTGTCGTGACCGTGCCGCTGGTTTTGATGCTGGCGCTGGCGCTGTTCATGGGGCCGGACGCGCCCCAGGTGGGCATGGTGTCCACGGGCGTGGTGATTTTCGCGCTGACGGTTATTCCGGTCGCGCTGGGCATGGGGCTGCGCAAGATCGCGCCGGGTTTGGCGCTCGCGCTCGAACGCAATTCGCGCTTCATGTCGGCCCTGGTGTTCACCGCAGTGGTCGTAGCGACGATCATCAATGAAGGGGTGGGCGAGACCCTGCGACGTCTGACCCAGGCGGGCGCCGTGTCGCTGGCGCTGAATGTGGCGGCCATGGCCGTCGCGTTCGCGGTGTCGAGCTGGATGGCGTTCAAGATGCGTCAGCGCATCGCCCTGACGCTGGAGTGCGGTTTGCAGAACGCCACGCTCGCCATTGTGGTGGCGAGTTCCTTGCTGGGCGATATCGACTACGCCATGCCCGCTGCGATCTACGGCCTGATGATGTTCGCCACGGCGGGCGTGTTCATCCTGTGGGCGCGGCGCTGGTCGAAAGCCGCGGTGCGCGCGCGGGCGATGGCGCGCTAGATCCGCTCCAGAAAGCCTTCCAGCCTTTGCATGTCCTTGGGCAGGTCGGTCTCGAACCGGACCTGTTCCCCGGTCACAGGATGCTCAAATCCCAGCACGGCGGCGTGAAGCGCCTGACGCCGGAAATCCTTGAAGTCCTTGCCGCTGTCGAGTTTCGCAAGCGGGGTGGAGCGACCCCGGCCATACACCGGATCGCCCAGCAGCGGGCAGCCGATATGGGCCATATGCACCCGGATCTGGTGGGTGCGTCCGGTTTCGAGCCGGCACCGCACCAGCGCGCACATGGGATGGCCGACGGATTTGCCGGGCTCCTGACCAAAGGTTTTCAGCGTTTCGTAATTGGTGATCGCGTGTTTGCCCGCCTGCGAGCCGGGCGTGTCGATCACTGCCATCTTCTTGCGGTCATGGCTGGAGCGCGCCAGTCGCGTTTCGATCCGCCCCGAGCGGGGCTGAGGTGCAGCGCGGGTGAAGGCGAGATAGGCGCGCTCAACGCTGTGCGCGGCGAATTGTTCTGACAGCCCCTGATGCGCCTTGTCAGTCTTGGCGGCCACCATCACGCCGGATGTGTCCTTGTCCAGGCGATGAACGATGCCGGGGCGCTCCACCCCGCCAATGCCCGAGAGCGATCCCGCGCAGTGATAGAGCAGCGCATGCACCAAAGTGCCGGTCCAGTTGCCCGCCGCAGGGTGGACCGCCATGCCGGCGGGCTTGTTGATGACGATCAGATGCTCGTCCTCAAACAAGACATCGAGCGGGATGTCTTCAGGCTTGGGCGTCGCTTCCACGGGGGCGGGCACGTCCAGGCGATAGACCGCGCCTTCGCGCACCTTGGCGGAGGGATCGGTTAGCGGCGCACCATCCATAAACAGGCAGCCTTGCTCGACCAGCGCCTTGCAGCGTGACCGGGACAAGTCATCCCACAGGGCGGCCATCCAGCGGTCCAGGCGCTCGCCGTGATGTTCGTGCTGGGCGATCTGTTCTCTGGGGGCTGGGTCCGGTCTGGTCAAAGGCGACGCCTTCTTGAGGGCTGTTGCGTGACATTATGGGAACACCTGACACTGAGTTCCACAGAGCGCCCGTGCCGTGACGAATTGGTAAGTGAACGGACGTATCCCATCCCTTTCCGCATTCGGTACGTGATCACCGGTGTGAACGCTATGCAACAAGATCAGGGATACTGACAATGACGTTTAAAGCTCGCTTGACTGTGTGCACCGCCCTCCTGGCGCTGTCACCCGTTGCGCCTGCTTTTGCTCAACAGGGCGAGACACAGGTTACGGACGTGATCACCGTAACGACGCAGAAACGAGAGCAGTCCGTCACGGACGTTCCGATCAATCTGACCGCGTACGACACCCGGCGCCTGGACGTTCTGGGCATCGAGCAGTTCGATGAATTGTCTGATTTTGTTCCGGGTCTGGAGATTCAGGAGCAGTCGCCCAATACACCCGGCTTCGCCATTCGTGGCATCACGTCTGATGACACCACGGCGACGGGCGAAGCCCGGGTCGCCGTGTTTCAGGACGGCGTGCCCATCTCGCGCGCCCGTGGCGCGTTTGTGGAATTGTTTGATGTCGAGCGCGTGGAGGTGGCCAAAGGTCCGCAACCCACCCTGTTTGGTCGCGGCGCGCTGATTGGCGGCATCAATATCATTCAGAACAAGGCTCAGCTGGACGATGTGTCGTCCGGTGCTGCGTCTGTGACGCTGGGTGATTACAATCGTCGAGAAGCGCGTGGGCATGTGAACCTGCCGCTCAGCGACGCCTTCGCCCTTAGACTTGCCGCTGCTCACAAGGCGCGCGACGGCTATGTCGACAATGTGCTGGGCGGACCGGCGATGAACGCTGTCGAGCTTGAAGCCTATCGCATTTCCGCCCGTTGGGAGCCGACGGACGCCCTGCGCCTGGATGTGATCGCCAATTACCAGGACGACACCCCAGAAGGCGGCACATCGTTCAAATCGGGGGTGTTCGCGCCCGCGCCGGGCGTCTCGCTTGAGCCCTGGGCGCCTGCTGCGCTGAGCACCTTGCCGATTTTGGAGAATGGCGCGCCTTTGGGCATCAACCGTAAGGTCTATGGTGTGACGGTTCTGGGCGATTATGACTTGAACGACACATGGTCGGTCTCCTCCATCACCGGCTGGCGCGCCCTGGAGACCCGCGAAATCCTGGATTCAGATGGCTTTGCCGCTGATTTGCTCGCGGTCGCAGATAATGGTTCCGGACATCAATGGAGTCAGGAAATCCGCTTCAATTATGACGCCGGCGGTCCTCTGACGGGCTTTTTCGGCGCGTCGTATTTTTACGAGCGCAGCCGACAGGCGATTGCGTTGGCCACGGATGAAGCCGCGGTTCAGGCCCTGTTGGCGCCTCAGCTGGCGGCCGGCGCGGGCCTGAGCGTGGCGCAGGTCGAAGCCTTGCTGGCGCTGCAGGGCGTCCCCAATGCGAATGGCTTTGACGATTTGCTAAACCCGTTGGGGCTGTCCGTGCTCAGCCTGCTCACAGCTGGTCAGCTCGTCCCGCTGAGTGCGTATCGTGAAGGCACGACCAATTACGGCGAGACCACCGCCCTTGATGTGTTTGGTGATGTGTCCTACGCGGCGACAGATCGCCTGACCCTAAGCGCCGGATTGCGCTGGACAACAGAAGACAAGGAGGCCGGTATCTCCGGCTGGCATATCGACGCGCCAAACCGTGTCACGGGCGCCCCGACCGTCTTCCTCCCCGCGACGCCGAATGGTGTGATGCTGAATTCAGGCGAGCGCAGTTTTGACGACTTCACCTGGCGCGTGACCGGCCAGTACGATCTCACTGCAGCGGTGAACCTGTTTGCGTCCTATGCGCGGGGGCGCCGTCCGGACGTGATCAGCTATTCCAACAATCAGTTCGTGATCGCGCCGGCTGAAATCGTCGACAGCTATGAGCTGGGCGGCTACTGGACGCTGGCATCCACCAACATCCAGGCGTCTGTGTTCTATTCAGAATACGAGAACTTCCAGAGCAGCCGTCTCGAGCCGCAAAGCGCCACCTATATCGTCGATAACGCCGGAAGCGCGACGCAGTACGGGTTTGAAGGCCAGCTCGACCATCAATTCACGGATCACCTGTCCGTCTTTGCGACCTATGCGTACAATATCTCCGAGTTTGACGACACGGACTCCGATGGCCGGGCGCAAGAGTTCGCCGGCAACACCTTCCGCCTTTCGCCCGATCATGCGCTGTCTGTCGGCGGGCTTGCCGAGTTTGAGACGCGGCTGGGCCGGGTGTCGCTGATCCCGACCTGGACCTGGCAGTCAGAGGTCTTCTTTGACAATGACAATGATCTGACCGATGCCCGGCAGGACGAGCTGCAGGGGGAGTTCGGTCTCATCAATCTCCGGGCGCGTCTGGATCTGCCCAATGAGCGAGTCTATGGCGAGGTCTTCGTCAACAATCTGGCGGATGAGAGCTACATCATCGATGCGGGCAATACCGGCGACAGCTTCGGTCTGCCCACCTTTATCGCTGGGTCGCCCCGTATGGCGGGCATCAAGATCGGCGCGAGCTTCTAGTCAGGGTCTCAACCCTGCTCGGTAGGGACGGGCGTGGGGCGTGGCTTTCGGGTGACGTCACATGCCTTATGCCTTACCGTAACCATAGTTTTATCAACTCGTTAGTGAAGCGTCACACTTCGCCCCTAACAGCGAGCAGCCTGCGATCGCCGCGCTGATCGCTATCAAACTGTTCAGGGGTCCCCATCATGACGTATAAAGCTCACCTGTCTGCGTGCGCCGCGCTGATCGCGCTGGCGCCCGCCGCGCCCGCCTTCGCCCAAGAGGTCAATTCCCAGATCACCGATGTGATCACGGTGACCACCCAGTTCCGCGAACAGTCTCTGGCGGATGTGCCGATCAATGTGTCGGCGTTTAACGAAGAGCTGATCGAGCGTCTGGACATCCGCAACCTCGAAGACATGGCCCTGTTCACGCCGGGTCTGGTCATTCAGGAGCAGAGCCCGAACAATACCGGCTACTCCCTGCGCGGCATCACCACCGATAGCGGCGTCGCCACCGCCGAAGCGCGCGTCGCCATGTTCCAGGACGGCCTGTCCATCTCGCGCTCTCGCGGCTCTTATGTGGAGCTGTTTGACATTGAGCGCCTGGAAGTCGCCAAAGGCCCGCAGCCGACCCTGTTTGGTCGCGGCGCGCTGATTGGCGGCATCAACATCATCCAGAACAAGGCCGAGTTTGAAAACTCCGCCAGCGTGTTCGCCGGTCTGGGCAATTATGACGCCTATGAAGTGGGCGGCCATGTGAACTACGCCCTGGCTGATAATTACGGCCTGCGCTTTGCCGCTGTGAACCGCGTGCGCGACGGCTTTATCGACAATCTCGGCGATGGCGACGACCTGCAGGGTCGTGACGTGTTGGCGGGCCGACTGGTCCTGTCGGGCGAACCGATGAGCAATTTCAGCTTCGACCTGATCGCCAACTGGCAGCAAGACAGCGGCCCGGGCACCTCGTTCAAGTCCGGCGTTCTGGCGCCGGTCGGTGGCGACACCTCGCCTTACACCGCGGCGGACCTGCGCCTGATCGACGGGTTCCTCAACGGCGAACCGCTGGGCCTGGACCGCTGGGTCTGGGGCGTGACCGCGCTCACCAGCTGGGACATCAATGACAGCTGGAACCTGTCCACTGTCACCGGCTACCGCGCGTACGACTCCCTTGAGATCTTTGATCCGATCGGTGGCGGCATCGAGTTCCTGAACTTCGCCGAAGACGCGACCGGTCGCCAGACCAGCCACGAAATGCGCCTCAGCTTTGACAATGGCGGCCCGCTCACCGCGTTCGGTGGCGTCACCTATTTCTACGAAGCCAACACCCAGCGGATTCCCGGCATCTATAACGAAGCCGCTGTGCAGGCCTTCTTTGTGGGCGCGGGCTCCTTCGGAGATCCGGCGGTTATCGCTGGCGCACTGGGCCTGCCGGTCTCGGCCATCACGGATGTGACCAACCCGTTCCCGTTCTCCATCGCGGCTTTGACCAGCGGTCTGGGCCAAGTCCCGCTGCGCCCGAACTATTACGAAGAATCCGCGAACGCCGGTTCGACCGAAGCGCTGGATTTCTTTGCAGACGCCTCCTACGCCGTCACGGATCGCCTGACCCTGACCGCCGGCGTGCGCTATACTGACGAGAGCAAACAGTCATCAGGTTATGGCGGCACGGCCATGGGGCCGAACCGCGTTACGTTTGGCCCGATGCTGATCCTGGCGGGCACGCCGAACTTCGCCACGGTGAACGCCAGCGCAGATTTTGACGCCTGGACCTATCGCGTGAACGCCGCTTACACGCTCAGCGATCGCATCAATACCTGGGTCAGCTATGCCCGTGGCCGCAGCCCGGACCTTCTCTCGCTGGACAGCAATTCACCGTCCTTCTTCGCGACCGCCCCAGCCGAGATCGTGGACTCGATCGAAGCGGGCGCCTTCATCACGCTGGACCGCGGCACGTTGACCGCCTCGATCTACCGGTCCGAGTACGAGAACTTCCGCACCTCGGTCTTTGACCCGCTGACGGCGACCTTCACCCCGCAAAACAATGGTGAAGCGACCCAGACCGGCGCCGAACTCCAGGGCGATTTCCGCCTGACCGATACGTTCGATCTGATGGTCAGCTATTCTTACAACATGGCCAAATTCAACGACACGTCGGGCGGCCAGCCGCAGGCGTTGGGCGGCAACCGCTTCCGCTATGCGCCGGAACATTCCGTGGCGCTGGGGGCCCGTTGGGAAGTGGCCGCAGGCGACTGGGGCAATCTGACGGTGCTGCCGAGCTATTCCTGGCAGTCGCACGTCTTCACCGACAACGACAATGATCGCTTTGTCGGCGTGCGTCAGGACGCCTATGGCCTGCTGCGGGCCCGTGTGCGCTATGAAAGCGCGGATGAGGGCTATTTCGCTGAAGTGTACGGCAACAACCTGACGGATGAAGAATTCCTCATCGACGCTGGTAATACCGGCGCCGGCTTTGGTCTTCCAACCTTCATCCCGGGTGCGCCGTTGACTTACGGCTTCCGCATCGGCGCCAGCTTCTAGAAGCAGGCGCTCAAGGTCTCGTCTGGGGGGACGGGGCTGTGGCCGGCGCAAGGAGAGGGGCCTTGCGCCGGCCTTCTTATTTGTTCTCTACTTTTCCGTGACTCGTCGCACACGAGCGTAATCGGGGGGAAGACCATGTCAGATGAAATTAAACTCACGCGCCGGGCGGCGCTGGCGGGCGTTGCAGGGCTGGGCCTTGCCGCCACGGCCTGTAGCCGTGAGGAACAGCGCTTTGCGCCGCGCCCACCCGCAGACGGGCCTTTCAAGCATGGTGTGGCCAGCGGCGACCCCGACCAGAGCTCGATCATGTTGTGGACGGCGATTACGGCTGACAGCCTTGACGCCCCGGTGCGGGTTCAGCTGGCGGAAGACCCCGAGTTTCAATCCGTGCTGATCGACGCCGAGGCGGCGCCCGCCGCAGAAGCGGTGCGCGACATGACGCCGTTCAAGCTGCTGGCGGATGGGCTGCAGCCAGGACGGACCTATTGGTATCGCTTCTCCTTTGGCGGCGAGCTGAGCGACACCGGTCAGACCCGCACCTTGCCTGAGGGCGCGGTGGACAGCTTCAAGATCGCTGCGTTTTCATGCTCGAACTACCCAGCGGGCTTTTTCAACGCCTATCGCGCCGCTGCAGACCGCGGCGATGTCGATCTGGTCGTCCATCTGGGCGATTATCTCTATGAATATGGCCGTGGCGGCTACGCCATGGAGGATGATGAGCGCCTGGGCCGGGTGGTCGAACCCGCCCATGAGATCGTCAGCTATGACGATTATGTGCTGCGCTACGCCCAGTATAATGCTGATCCGGACCTGAAAGCATTGAAAGCCGCGGCCCCTTTGCTGACGATCTGGGACGATCACGAGACGGCGAACAACGCCCATCTCACCGGCGCGGAAAATCATGACCCTGATGAAGGCGAGGGGGCTTGGCCGGTGCGGGTGAACGACGCCTTGCGCGCTTACTATGGCTGGATGCCGGTGCGCGAGCCCGAGAATCGTCTGGCGCGCTATGGCGCCCTGGAAATCGGCGATCTGGCCACCTTGATCTTTCTGGAAAGCCGGCTGCTGGCGCGGTCTCAGGAAATGACCATGGAGGGCTTTCCTATCGCGCTCGATTCTGATCCCTCAGACCCTGACGTGCAGGCGCAGGTTCAAGCCTGGCTTGATGAGCGGGTCGGTGGCGAGGACCGCACCTTGCTGGGCGCGGAGCAGTTCGATTTCGTCATTCGCACGCTCGAGCAATCCGTAGCAGCCGGCAAGCCTTGGCGCCTTTTCGCCAACCAGGTCCTGATGGGCTCGGCCACAGCGCCCGATTACACCAAGGAAACGCCCTTCTGGCTGCGCTGGGGCATGCGGATCGCAGGCGGCGACATCTGGGATTTCGCGCGTCAGACCCAGTTTGGCGTTCCCATGACGCTCGATACCTGGGACGGGTTCCCGGCGGAACGTGAGCGTCTGTTTGAAGCCGCTCGAAACGCCAACGCCGATTTCATCGTGTTGACGGGCGACAGCCATAATTTCTGGACGGTGGACTTAAAGACCGATGCTGGCGAGCGTGTCGGCGTCGAGTTTGGCGTCACCTCTGTGACCAGCCCGTCCGACTATGAATTCGTCAATGCGCCCAGCGTGGATTTCGGCCAGATGACCCTGCAGGCCAACCCGCACATCCTCCATCACAGCGTGTACGCGAAAGGGTTTGTCCTGCTGACCCTGACGCCGGAGGAGGCGATCGCGGACTTTGTGACGGTATCGACGATCAAGGATACAGCGTTTGAAACAGGGCTCGACAGCCGCTGGCGCGTCACGCCTGCATCGGGGGGCGCAGTGCCGTCGGTCGAGCGCCTGGCCGGCGCCTGACCGGGGGTTGCATCATTTTAAGGTACATGCGCCTAGACAGGGGCATGGCCGTAGGCCAACTTAAACCTTCATTCGGGGGTGAAATAAGGGGTTCCCATGTCGTCTGACGAAAACATCGTGGCGCGGATCTGGCGCTATATCGGCGCTGTCCAGCACGGAATATTGCGCGTCTTCGGGATAGTCGTGATTGCGTTTTTCCTGATCGCTTTCATTGGCAGCCTGTTCTCCAGTGACGAGTTTGATCTCGCCGACAGCGGCGTTCTGATTTTCGCGCCTGAAGGTCCGATCGTTGAAGAGCCCACAACCCTGTCGCCCAATGACGCCTTCACTGCGTCCTTGCTGGGCGGCGGCCCGGGCGATGAAGTGCTCTTGCGGGATGTTGTCGACGGGTTCCGCCAGGCCGCCCAGGATGATGACGTCACGGCTATCGTGATGAATCTGGAAAACTTCGCCGGGGGCTATCCGGCCGCCCTGCATCAGGTCGCCCACGAAATGGAAGCGTTCCGCGAGGCTGGCAAAGACATCATCGTCTATGGCGACAATTTCTCCATGAGCGGCTACTTCCTCGCCGCACACGCCAGCGATGTCTACTTGCACGACATGGGCGGCGCGAGCGTGACGGGGTATGCGGTCTATCGCACCTTCTTCCGGTCCCTGCTGGATCGTTTGTATGTGACGTTGAACGTCTACCGCGTCGGCACCTTCAAATCCGCGCTTGAACCCTATCTGGGCGATGAGATGTCGGAACCCGCCGCAGAGGCGAACCTTTTTGTCTTTGGCGATCTGTGGAACGCCTATACGGATCGCGTCGAAGCGGCGCGCGGCCTGTCGGACGGCGCTTTGCAAACCTATGCCGACACCTTCCCGGAGCTGCTCGTGGCCCAGGATGGCGACACCGCCGCTGTGTCCTTGAACGCCGGTCTTGTCGACCATGTGATCGGCCGTGGCGCGTATCGCGATCTGCTGGCCGAACGCTTTGGCCGGGATGAGGACACGGGCGGCATCGTCGCCAGCAATTTCTTTGACTATGTGAACGCCAATCGTGAATTCCAGCTGGTTCCGGCGGACAAGATCGTCGTGATCAAGGCTGTGGGCGGCATTGTCGACGGTGATGGTGATGGCGGTGTGATCGGTGGCGATCAGCACGCAGAGCTCGTGCGTCGGGCTCGCCTTGACGACAATGTTCGCGCCATTGTTCTGCGCATCGATTCAGGCGGCGGCTCGGCCTTCGCCTCTGAACTGATCCGTGAAGAGCTGGAAATGGCGCGTCTTGAAGGCAAGATCGTCATCGCCTCCATGGGCGGCGTGGCGGCTTCTGGCGGCTACTGGATCGCGACGCCGGCCCATGAGATCTGGGCCGAGCCGACCACCATCACTGGCTCGATCGGCATCTTTGGCTTCATTCCGACCTTTGAGAACTCCCTCGCCGAGATTGGCGTCTATGAAGACGGCGTCGCCACGACGGCGACCGCACGTCAGCCTTCTTTGACGGGTGGTGTGACCGAGGAATGGAACACCGTGCTGCAAAGCTCCATCGAGGCAGGGTATGAGCGCTTCCTGTCTATCGTGGCGGAGTCACGCGATATGACCCGTGATGAAGTGGATGCGGTCGCTCAGGGACGTATCTGGACCGGTCAGCAAGCCTATGACCGCGGTCTGGTGGACTCAATTGGCGGCTATGATGACGCCATCGCCGCCGCCGCCGAACGCGCTGGCCTTGAAGAGGGCGATTACCGCGTCGTGGAATTCCGCGACGAGGTCGACCCCTTTGCTCAGATCCTGGAAATGCTCGGTGAAGATGCGCGCCTCGCCGTCTTCGGCAACGGACTTCTGGGTTCGGGCTGGCTGGGTGATCTGGCCCGCGACGCGCAGGACGAGATCGAAACCATCAATATGATGAACGATCCCAATGGCGTGTATGCGAGCTGTGTGGAATGCAACGCGTTCCGTATCAACCAGTAAGCAGACGCATCCGCGAGACTGAGAAGGCCCGGCTGATCCAGCCGGGCCTTTTTCATGGGATCAGCCCTGAAACTGGGAGCGCAGCCAGCGCAGGACCTTGCGGACCTTGCTGGACTGAAGCGCTTCTTCTCGACCGGCAATTTTGTAGGCGGGGCCCTTCAGCCGCATGACGGGGCTCACAGGCGCCAGCAAGCCGCGCTGGATCAGAAGGCTCAGCAAATGGGGGCTGCCCAAGAGCACGCCTTGTCCTGCGAGCGCGCACTGAACGGCGTACTGTTCGTCATCGAAGGCGCGGTCCTGCGCGATGTTGATCCGCAAATCCGTTTGCTGTGACAGGTCTTGCCATGAGGGCGCGGCGCCAATCGGCATGCGCCAGCTCGGGCTGAGCAGATCCACGCTGCGTCCCGCCAGCACCTTGTCTCTGAGGGCGGGTGTGGCGAAAGCGCCGAATTCATCCTCGACCAAGATGTCTTCGCCCGGCTTCACCGGTCCATAGCGGATTGCAAGATCGATCTGTGTGGCGCGCTTCAGATCCACAGGCGCATAGGAGGTTTCGATCCGGACGCTCAGATCGGGAAGCTCGGTTTCGAGCTGGGCCAGCCTGGGCGCCAGCCACAGGCTGGCGAAGGCGGGCGTCACGGCCAGGGTGATGCGTCCTGACTGGGGTTTGAGCTCGGACAGGGCGATGTCGATATCCCTGAAGGCGCCGGCCAGGCGTTCGGCCAACTGCCGTCCTTCAGATGTGGCGGTGACGCCGCGGGCTGAGCGGATGAGCAAGGGCAGGCCCAGCTGCGCTTCCAGCGCCTTGATGGCGTGTGACAGCGCGGTCGGCGTCACGCCCAGCTCTTCTGCGGCGCGCGCGAGGGTCCCGTGCCTCGCGGCGGCTTCAAACGCCCGCAGCGCGCGATGGGAGATGTGAGAAGACATGAGAAAATCTCACCTTTGACTGAAGTCATCTCTATAGCGCCTCATGGCTATATGCGGAAATTAAGAAGCCTCTTTCAACCCTGTTAGTTCTAGAGGTGAAAATTATGCATGTCTTGAGAGTGGATGCGAGCGTCCGCAAGGACGGTTCGTTGAGCCGGGAAATCGGAGACGCCTTTATGCAGGCGCTCCGAAACACTCATCCCACGGTCAAGCTGACTGAACGTGATGTGGGTCTGAACCCGCCACAGATCATCACGTCCGACTGGGTGGCGGCGGCCTTCACCCCTCGAGATGACAGAAGCGCCGCGCAGTCTCAGCGTCTGGAGCGCAGTGATCAGGCCATAGCCGAGCTTCGCGAGGCGGAGATCATCCTGATCACCGCGCCGATGTATAATTATGGCATGCCGGCGGGCCTCAAGGCCTGGGTGGACAGCGTCGTCCGCAAAGACGAAACCTTCACGTTCGACCTGGCGCGCGGCGATTTTCCGCTTCAGCCGGTCCTGTCGGGCAAAACGCTCGTGCTGGCCACGGCCTGGGGCGAGTTCGGCTTTGAGCCAGGCGGCGTCAGGGACGGGCAAGGCCATCTGGTGGGCCATGTGAAGGCGGTGTCGGGCTATCTGGGCGCGGACCGGGTCGAGCATGTGGGCGTCGAGTATCAGGAATTCGCCGATGACCGCTTTGAAGCATCCCTGCAAGCGGCGCTGGAGCGGGCCAGAGCTCTGGGCGCCAGCCTTTGAAAAACAAAAAGCCCGGGAGCAGCGCTCCCGGGCTTTCCTGTTTGCGGTTCAGTCAGCGCCTAGCGCTTGGACTGCTCGCACAGATTCATGAAGCGCTGGCGCAGTTCGGCGTTCGCCTTGAACTCGCCGCGGAACATGGTGGTGATCGTGGACACGTTCGGATGATGCACGCCGCGCGTGGTCATGCACTGGTGTTTGGCGTCCACAAAGATCGCGACGCCCAGCGGGCTCATGGCGTCCTCAATCGCATCGGCGATCTGGGCGGTCATGGTCTCTTGCGTCTGAAGACGCTTGGAGAAGGCCTCGACCACTTTGGCGATCTTGGAGATGCCCACCACGGCGCGATCCGGCAGATAGGCAACGCAGGCGGTGCCCAGAATCGGCGCGATGTGGTGCTCGCAATGGCTCTCCACATCAATGTTGGTCAGCATGACCATGTCGTCATAGCCCTGCACGTCCTCAAAGCGTTTGCCGAGGATTTCGTGCGGATCTTCATTATAGCCCCGGAACCAGTCCTGATAGGCTTTCACAACACGCTTGGGCGTTTCCAGAAGGCCCTCACGGCGGGGGTCGTCACCAGCCCAGCGCAGCAGCGTGCGTACAGCTTCTTCAGCTTCTTCGCGGGTCGGGCGAGCAATGGCGTCCTCAGGCAGGTTGGCCAGAGTTTCTTTGTCAGTCATGGCGTCCATATCGGGCGGATCCTTTCGTTGACGGGCGCAGCTCTGCGTGAAGCAGAGCGACGAAGTACCGGTTTCCGGATCCAGCAGGGCGGGACGGTGCATGCCGTCGACGCGCGCCGGGTCTAGATGTTTCCTCCGGGAAGCGGATTTACCGCGTCCAGCACTTAGTTAGTTTCGGGTTTGAAATATCCAATACCGTAACAAGTCTTTTTCCTAAGCGCTTCACGTTGTAGACCGTCGCGCTGGTGTAACGCAAATCCCTGCGCTGCGCTCAGACTTTTGGAAAAGCTCAGATGACCGTCCTGAAACTGTATGACACCGCCGCGCGAAAGAAGCGCGACTTCGTTCCGATCAATGCCGAGCGGGTGACGATGTATGTGTGTGGTCCGACGGTCTATTCAGAAGCCCATATAGGAAATTTCCGTCCGCCGGTGGCGTTTGACGTGCTGTTCCGTTTGCTCCGGCATGTGTATGGCGCAGACCATGTGGTCTATGCGCGCAACATCACGGACGTGGATGACAAGATCAACGCGGCGGCCGCTGAAGCCGGTGTTGATATTTCCGTGATCACGGACAAATTCGCCCGCATCTATCGCGAAGACAGTGCGGCGCTGAACATCACGCCGCCTTCGCTGGAGCCGGCGGCGACCGCGCACATGCCGCAAATGGTCGCCATGATCGAAAAGCTGATGGCGGATGGCTTCGCCTATGCCGCCGAAGGCCATGTGCTGTTTTCCGTCAGCAGCTACGACAAGTACGGCAAGCTGTCAGGCCGCTCTCTGGATGACATGATCGCGGGCGCTCGCGTGGAAGTGGCGCCGTACAAGAAAGATCCGGCTGACTTTGTTCTATGGAAGCCGTCCAAGCCCGGCGAGCCGGTCTGGGAAGCCCCGTTTGGCGATGGTCGTCCGGGCTGGCACCTGGAATGCTCGGCCATGATCGAAGCGAACTTGGGAGAGACCATCGACATTCACGGCGGCGGCGGCGATCTGGTTTTCCCGCACCATGAAAATGAAGTGGCTCAGTCAGTCTGCGCCCATGGCGGAGCGCCATTGGCGAACTATTGGCTGCATAACGGCTTTTTGTCGATGGAATCCGAGAAGATGTCCAAATCGCTCGGCAATGTGATCAAGCCCAACGACCTTTTACAGAAGGGTGTGAAAGGCGAGGTGATCCGCTATGCGTTGATGACAGGCCATTACCGGGCGCCGCTCGACTGGACCGCCAAGCTTCTGGAAAACACCCAGCGGTCCATGGACCGGCTTTACGGCGTGCTGCGTCGTCTGAAGGCGGTCAAGGCCGCTGAGGTCGATGTGCCCGCTGCGGTCATGGACGCGCTGCTCGATGATCTGAACACGCCCAAGGCGCTGGCCGCGCTGTTCGAGATCGCCGGCCGCGCCAACAAGGCCGCCAGTGAGGAAGAGCAGGCGCAGGCCAAGGGCGAGCTGCTCGCCGCAGGACGGCTTCTGGGCCTGTTTGATCAGGATCCGGACGCCTGGTTTGGTCTCGATACGTTGGATGAAGCGCTCCGCGTAGAGATCGACCAGTTGCTCGCCGAGCGTCTTGAGGCGCGTCAGGCCAAGGATTTCGCCAAGGCCGACGCCATCCGTGAAACCCTGACATCGAAAAATGTCCAAGTGGACGATGGTCCCGAAGGGGCGACCTGGCGCCTGAAGGGCTGACGCCTTGAAATCGCCTAGCTGGGGGCGGACATAACGCGCATGAGTGACATCTATTCCAATGATCTGCTCGAATTGGCGGCTGATATTCCACATATCGGCCGCCTGAGCGCGCCGCACGGCAGCGCCCACAAGGTCTCTCGCATTTGCGGGTCCGAGCTGACGCTGGACCTCCGGCTGGAGGAGGGGCGCATTTCAGAGATCGGACTGGACCTGAAAGCCTGTGCTCTGGGCCAGGCCAGCGCCAGCGTCTTCGCCCGGTCTGCGATCGGGGCGGATCTGGAGGAAATTCGTGCTGCACGCGAAGCGCTCAAGGCGATGTTGAAGGATGGAGCCGAGCCGCCCAAGGGTCGGTTTTCAGCCCTTGTCGCTCTTCAGCCTGCCGCGGACTATCGCCAGCGTCACGGGTCCATTCTGCTGGCGTTTGACGCGGCGCTGGAGGCTTTTGAGGCAGCGCTTGCGCAGACTCAGGCTTAATGTGGACTCTGAACGAGTTTTGGATTGATCAGGCGCCGAACTGGGCTTCTAATGTGTAGACGAGCTGGACTTGCACGCTTGCCGACTCGCCTGGGGCTGGTATTGCTGCGCGCTTATCAAATCGGACTGTCCCCGATCCTCTACGCTTTCGGTGTGCGGTGCCGACACCAGCCCAGCTGTTCGAGCTACGCAACAGATTGCGTGCGTGAACAAGGGCTGTGGCGCGGTTCCTGGCTGGCGGCGGGACGGGTGCTTCGGTGCCGTCCAGGCGGCAGCTGGGGATATGACCCAGCTCCCGAGCCGCGTCCGAAAACGGCGTGGTGGAAAGTCTGGGCGCTGCGCGAGGGGCCAGTGCGGGACAGGCAAGGCTATATACATCCGGCGGGTGAAACGCCGGATGGGGAATGAGTGGGGGAACGGACGTGGATCAACCAGTCCGATCAGGCATCTCGGCGGTCATTGTGACCTTTCGCACGGGAGACGTCTTGCTTGAGTGCGTGGATTCCGTGCTCGCAGCGCCGGATGTGGACGAGCTCGTGCTGGTCAATCATGACAACCCCCCTGAAATGGTCGCCCAGCTTGAGCAGCGGGCCCGTCACGACGCCAAACTTCGAATTGTGCATACAGGCGGTAATCTGGGCTTTTCCAGGGGCTGTAATATCGGGGCGCAATCCGCGCGGGGCGACGCGCTTTTGTTTCTGAACCCCGACGCTGTTCTGAAACCGGGCGACGCAGCGCGTCTTCTCAAGACCGTTCAGGGCCGGGCGGAGCCCGCCATCGTCGGGGCGCGTCTGATCGGGCCGGATGGCAAGGAACAACGTGGCGCCCGCCGGGGCGCTCTGACGCTCGGATCCGTCTTGACCGGCTTTCTGGGTGTCTCGTGCAAGTTTCACCGCGAGCATGAACCCCTGCCTGAACAACCGGTCCGAATGCCGACCGTATCAGGGGCCGCCATGCTGATGACGCGGCGTGGCTTTGATCGCCTCGAGGGTTTTGATGAAGGGTATTTCCTCCATGTGGAGGATATCGACATCTGCAAGCGTGCGCGGGATTTCGGCGGCGAGGTGATCTTTGAGCCGCGTGTGGAAATCGCCCATGTGGGCTCCACCTCGAAAATCAGCCCCATCAAGGTTGAAGTGTTCAAGGCGCTGGGGCTGGCGCGATATTTTACGCTGCATGGCGGGTTTGTGGGCCCGTTGCAAGGATTTGTCCTGGGGCCGGTCTTCCTGTTGGGGGCGGTAATGCGCTCGGTTCTGTTTCAGATCCAGGGGCGGACAGCCAGCAAGGTGCCAGCCTCCGAACTCTAGCACGCGGATCTGAACCGAGGCAGTGGCTTATCGGGGCGGAAACGGCCCGGCCTTGCTGAGCGCGGACTCAATGGGGTGCTTGAGCGCAACCTGTTCAAGCCAGTGGGCCGTCTCGATCATCTTGTCGAGATCAATGCCGGTGCTGTAGCCCCCGCGTTCCAGCATGTAGACCACGTCCTCGGTCGCCACATTGCCCGTCGCTTTCGGCGCGAACGGACATCCACCAATCCCGCCCGCTGACGCGTCGATCACATCCACACCCGCCTCGACAGCGGCGTAGACATTGGCGATGGCGGTGTTGCGGGTGTTGTGAAAGTGCAGACGCAGGCGCGCTTTTGGCGCGGCTTCACGTACGATCTCCACGGCCGTGTTGACCTGCCAGGGCGTCGCCACGCCGATGGTGTCGCCCAGAGCGATTTCGCTCGCCCCGGCGGCGGCCGCCCGTCCGGCCAGCTCCCCCAGAATCGCCGGGTTCACCTCCCCGTCAAACGGATCGCCGAACGCGACAGAAATGGTGGCGGACAGGGGAATGCCTGCGTCATGGGCGAGCACCGCAATCCGGTCCAGCAGGTCGGCGGTGTCCTGTGGGGTGGCGTTCTGATTGCGTTTGCCGAAGCCTTCAGAGGCGACCATGACGTAATTGATCTCATCGCAGCGCGACTCGATCGCCTGGCGCATGCCGCGTTCATTCAGCGCCAGACCGATGAAGGACACGCCCTTGTCGCGCGGAACCTGCTCCATCACGGCGATGGAATCGGCCATTTTCGGCACGGCCTTGGGATTGACGAAGCTCGCCGCTTCCAGGCGCTTCACCCCGGCGTCAATCAGCCGGTCGATGAAGTCGAGCTTCACAGATGTTTCAAGCTGGACCGGGTCGTTCTGCAAGCCATCGCGCGGCCCGACTTCAACGATCTCGATGGAACGGCTCATGGTCAGCTCCCAGAGGTTTCGGCGGCGCTGGCGTCGCAGCCGGTGGCGGCGATCAGCAAGACCGTGTCGTCGCCGCGTGAATAGTTGAACCCGTCCACCAGCCGGACCGCACAGGCGCGCTGCACGAACGGGCGCAGGGTCTCCGCTGCGTTATCGCTCCAGCGGCTCAGATCAAATACGTAAAGTCGCGGAGTGGAGAAATCGAGGCGCCCGGCCGCTAGATCTGCAGCGATCTCATCTGCATCGCGCAACTGCACCGCGCCGCGCGTCAGAAAGACAAAGCTGGGCTCGGTGTAGGTGGAGACGAGCTCTGCATCGCCCACAAGCGCGCGCATATCGGCGACTTCCACCGCGGCGGGCGCGGAGGGGAACAGGATGTCCGCGGACGGCGCGACCACTCCGCGTCCCAGCCCGTGCCAGCTCAAACCGATGACCACCAGGCCGATCAACGCCAGATCATAGCGTCTCATATAGAGCGCGAAGGTCGCAGCAAGGCCGCAAAACACCATGATCCCGGTCGCCAGAAACGCCGCCCATTGCGCGCCGGAGAACCGCCAGGCGAGCGCGATCAGAAGCCCGCCGGCTGCAAGAACGCCCAAGCCGAGCAATCCCAGACCCACAAGCCGCCAGCGGCGCTCCACCCGGCCCCATCGCGCCAGGCCCAGACCGGCGACGACGGCGAGGGCGGGATAGATCGGCAAGGGGTAATGGGGCAGCTTTGTCGGGATCAGCTCCACCAAGAGCCAGGCGGGCGCGATGAAGGCGACCAGAAGGCGCGCGGCTTGAGCGTCCGACGTCTGATCGCGCCAATCCTTGATCAGGCTCGCAAGGCCTGTGGGCAGGCTGACGATCGCGGGCAGGAACAGGATTGGCAGCAACAGAAGATGACTGCCCGGCGGCGCACCATGTCCTTCGTGTCCTGAGGTGAGCTTGGGGGCCATGTCCCCGCCCAACGCGTCAATCAGGAAGGCGCCGTCCGTGGCGATCTGAACGCCGATCAGCCAGGGCAACAGGATCAGCGCGGCCACCAACGGGCCGGGCCAGTAGAAAAAGACCTTGAGCCAGGTCACCCGGCGTTCGAGTGCGCACAGCGTCACCACCGCCAGCCCCATCATGGCGGGTGTTACGGGCCCTTTGATCAGCGCGCCCAAAGCCACGAAGACCCACATCAAGACCGCCCATCGGCGGCGGCGAGTGTCCGTTTTCGCCAGCCAGACCTCGACAAAGGCGAGAAAACTTAGACCGGTCATGGCGCACAGAAGAGCGTCGGTCTTGGCGATGCCGCCCTCAGAGGCCAGCAACAGCGTGACCGACACCAGCGCCCCCGCGAAGACGCCTGTGCGGTGATCATACAGGCGTCGGCCCGCCCAAAAGGCGCTCAGCGCCGCCAGCATCGCGCCCAGCACGGACGGCAAGCGGTAGGCCCAAATCTCGCGCGCGTCCGGTCCGGTGGTCACAGCGACGCTGAGGCTTTGCAGCCAGTAGATCCCGATGGGCTTTTTATGGCGCGGCGCGTCCTGAAACCGGATCTCGACGAAATCGCCGCTCTCGATCATTTGCGCGGTGGCTTGGGCAAAGCGCGCTTCATCTCGGTCCAGAACTGGCAAGGTGAACACGCCCAGAAGACTGGCGATCAGGGCCAGACCGGCGATGAACAGGCGGGCCCGTTCGGTGTTTATCAGGCGATCTTGCAACGACATGAACAGCCCGGGCGCAGAGAACAAAGAAAAAGATCGTGCGTCTGTGTGAATAATCGGTATGAAACGCGGCAAGATATTCTTCAAGCAAGTCCGTCCAAGACGAAGCGTTTCATGACTGATCCCCGCCCAGAGCTGAGCATTATCGCGCCGATGCATAACGAGGCAGGTAATGCTGCGCGTCTTGCAGAAGAAATCTATAGCGTTCTTAAGGATCGCTCGCACGAAATCGTTCTGGTCAATGACGCCAGCACCGATGAGACGCTGGCCGAACTGCTGGCGGCGAAAGAAACCATCCCGACGCTACGGATCGTGACCCATCGCAAGAACGCTGGCCAGTCGCGTGCGATCCGCACTGGCGTTCTGGCCGCCAAGGCGCCGCTGATCTGCATGCTGGATGGCGATGGTCAAAATCCGCCCGCCGATATTCCGACCCTCGTCGACGCCCTGGCGGCCGCACAAGAGACCACCGGAATGGTGGCGGGGCGCCGGGTGGGACGCCAGGACAGCGCGTGGAAGAAGACCGCCTCGCGCTTGGGCAATGGCGTGCGCAAATCCTTGCTCAATGATGATGCCGACGACACGGGCTGCGGCCTTAAAGCCTTTCGCCGTGACGCCTATTTGCTGTTGCCCTTCTTTGATCATCAGCACCGTTTCCTCCCCGCCTTGATGAAGCGCGAAGGCTTTGATGTGGGCTTCCGGGATGTGGGCCACAGGCCACGCACCGCCGGCCAATCGAAATATACCAATCTGGGACGTCTTTTCGCCTCTTTGAGCGATATGCTAGGTATGATGTGGCTCAACAGTCGTGCGCGTCAGCCCGGCGGCTGGGACGAAGCCTGATCAGGCGCCCGATATCTTCGGCGCCGGTGGTGGACGGGCGACGGGGATAGGAGAACGGTCATGACCGGTCCGACGGGTTCAGGTGTCGCAGTGGGGCTCGCCAGCTCTGAAGCGCAGGTTCAACAGAGCGGGGGGCTCAACGTGTTTACGATTTTTCCGAAATTACTCATTCCCATGGCGGTTTACGCCCTGGTCGCCTATAGCGACGCCTTTTTTGGCGGCGAGGGCGCATCCATGCTGACCAATCCGTTGTTCACCCTGGGCCTGCCCAGCGGGGAATGGGCGGTGTCGGCGTCTGACCTGATCCTGACGCTGGCTCTGGCCATGCTGTTTATTGAAATGGTGGGATCGGCCAGCTCGGGCACATCGTCCTTGCTCAATCACGGCCTGTCCATGGCGACCTTGCTGGTGGGCATTTTGCTGTTCTTGCTGGTGCCGGTCTTCGCCACCTCCACCTTCTTCCTGCTCATCGTGATGAGCCTTCTGGATGTGGTTGCGGGCTTCACCGTGACGGCCATCTCGGCCCGCCGCGATCTCGGCGCCGGCTAGGGTGCAAGCCTCAACTGATGAAAACGGCCGGTTCCGTCATGGAACCGGCCGTTTTTGATTCAGGCTTTTTGGGATCAGGATTTCGGCGTCCAGGCGAATTTCTTGAACGCGCTGTCCACGGGCGTTTTGGCGAGGTGGTTGGTGTAATTGGACATGATTTTCTGGCTGTAGCCCAGAACCACTTCGAGCACATTGCGCTGGGTGAAGCCGGCGTCGAGGAAGGCCTGAAGTTCGGCGTCATCGAGCTCGCCACGCTGGCGGACCAGCTGCAAGGTGAAGGTGCGCAAGGCTTCAAGCCGCGCATTGGGAAGTGCGGTCTCATCGCGCAGGGCGTCGATAATCGCGTCGTCCACCTTCATGCTTTTGGCGATGCCAGTGTGTGCAGGCACGCAATAATGGCAAGCGTTCTCAACATTGATGGTCTGCCAGACCACGGTCAGTTCATCCGCGTCAAAGCTGGAGTTCTGAAACAGCTCATGCACACGCTGATAGGCTTCCAGCAGTTCAGGCGATTCCGCCATCACCGCGTGCAGGCCTGGTACCATGCCGAAGGCTTTGAGTGAGTTTTCAAGCAGCGGTTTGGACGCTTCAGGAGCGCTGGCGTCGTCGTGAAGGGTAAACTGGGTCATTGGCGTTTCCTTTGTCTGTTTAGAGCCGACGCAGGGACACCTAGGTATCTTTGAGTGATCACTCAATACGTAGTTTGAGCAATCACTCAAATGTGAGCTATAAAGGTTCCACAGAACGCTTGGCGACAGACCGCCAATGACCCAGATTTAAAACATGAAACGCGCGCAACCCTATAATCGTGATCAAGCTCTGGCGGCGGCGCTCGAGCTGTTTTGGCGCAAGGGCTACCACGCCACTTCGCTCAAGGATCTCGAGCTGGCATTGTCGATGAAGCCCGGCAGTATTTATGCGGCCTTCAAAAGCAAACGCGCGCTCTACCTGGCGTGTCTGGAGAGATATTTTAACGCCGGCCTGGACGATTTCTGCGCCACCCTTGCCCAAGCTCCGACTTATCTGGAGGGGCTGGCGAGCTATCTGCGCGGTTTCGGTGAGGTGAAATCCGCACAGGGGCCGGCGCGCGCCTGTATCATCGTGAAGACCGCCTTGAATGCTACCGATGAGGATGCGGAACTTCAGCAACAGTCCCGGGTCTATCTTCGGCGCATGCGAGCTGAGTTCGAGCGATGTTTTGAAAGCGCTCAAACCGCCGGTGAGATGTCAGATGCGTTCGATCCGGCTCAGCTGGCCGTTCAGTACCAGGCCGATCTGACTGCGCTACGGATTGAAGCTCAGCATGGGCTGGACGCTGACGCGCTTAAGTGGCTGGCGGACAGGAAAGCTGACGATGTTCTGGCGCTCGGCCAGCTTCACTCTGCCTGATCGCCAGCGGGCTCAGATCATCACGAACAAAAGCGTGAGCACCCAACACCCATCCCAGAGCGGGCTGAACCGGTCATGTAGATTGTCGAGGGTGTAGAGCCCGCTCATGCCGACCGCTCCTCGCTGCGCGCGGGGGGCTGGCGGGTCAGGCCTTGCTGGGCGCTGTCATAGGCCCGGGCGTACCGGGCTCGCTCGCTGGCGTCCGCCCGCAGGCCGCGCCGAGGGTGCGGGAAGTCCGCTTGGACCTGAACGCCTACGGCACTGGTTGCGCGCGCGACAGCGGGTTGTGGGGCAGGGTCAGTGTTTCTCGTAGCGCGACGGTCAGACCGGCCCGAGCTGCGGCGATCCTCACGCCGACTTGCCGCGCCCGGAGTCACAGGTTGAACCTGATCAGCTCGGGATGCGGAAGGCGCGGGCAGCGCCAGACGGCGCGGTGAATTGAAGCCAGAAACAAACATGGCCTGGACCGAGCAAGGTCCAGGCCAGTTTTAACGCTTCGTTTACGTCTCTAAATGCGCCATTAACTGTGTTGGCGGTTCAAAATGAAACGGGTCACTCCTTGTTCGCCAGCTGATCCAGCTTCTGGCGCATGGCCTCAAGCTCATCGCGCAGGGATTGCACATCATCGCTGCGCGGGGTGTCAGAGGAGGGCGCGGCGGGCATGTCGCCCATGGCGGCGCCGGTGGAGAAAGGCGTGAACATCGACATTGCCTGCTGGAACATCGCCATATTGCGCTTGGTCTGTTCTTCCAGCATGGCCATAGAGTTGCCGCCCATCGCATCTCCCATGGCGCCTGTCATCTTTTCGCGCATGGCTTGATGCTGACGCGACAAGGTGTCCATGGACATCTGGAGATAGCTGGGGACCATCGATTGCATCGAGTCCCCGTAAAACGAAATCAGCTGACGCAGAAACTCCACAGGTAGCAGTGTTTCGCCTTTGGATTCCTCTTCGAAGATGATCTGGGCCAGCACCCCCCGCGTCAGATCGTCACCCGATTTTGCGTCGATAACTTTAAAATCACGGCCCTCCCGGACGAGTTCGCGCAGATGGTCCAACGTCACATAACGGCTTGCAGACGTGTCGTATAAGCGGCGGTTCGCATATTTCTTGATCGTTACGACGTCAGACGTCTTGGTTTCTGTCACGCGATGTCCTCCCTAAGATCCCTCTTGAATACTCCGATGGTCCCATAACATCCGGCTCGACTCGGCTTCAATTCAACGTCATTAATCATAGAGGCGGCGTCAGGGGTCGAAGTGTGGCCGCCACAGCTGGATTGCTGCGTGCGCCACATAGTTATGCTGCGCAGCATAACCCGGATTTGTACTGAAGGACAAAGGGGAAATCGTGATGCAGCGAACAGCTTTGGTCACAGGCGGGACACGCGGTATCGGGCGGGCTATTTCAGTGGCGCTGAAAGACGCCGGATACGCTGTCGGCGCAAATTATGCGGGCAATGATGAGGTCGCCTCTGCGTTTACAGATGAGACCGGTATTCCGAGCTTCAAATGGTCAGTCGCCGATTACGAAGCGTGTGAACAGGGGATCAAGGACGTGGAGGCCAAGCTCGGCCCTGTGGACATCCTGGTCAACAATGCTGGCATCACCCGCGATGCGCCGTTTCACAAAATGTCACCCACCCAATGGCGAGAGGTGATCGACACCAATCTCAGCGGCGTCTTCAACATGACCCACCCGGTGTGGCCGGGCATGCGGGAGCGTGGCTTTGGGAGAATCATCACGATCTCCTCGATCAACGGCCAGAAGGGTCAGTTCGCCCAGGCCAATTATTCCGCGGCGAAGGCGGGCGATCTTGGCTTTACCAAAGCGCTGGCCCAAGAGGGCGCGCGCAAGGGCATCACCGTCAACGCGATCTGCCCAGGCTATATCGCCACTGAAATGGTGATGGCGGTGCCTGAAGATGTGCGCCAACAAATCATATCCACAATTCCCGTGGGTCGCTTGGGCGAAGCGCAAGAGATTGCGCGTTGCGTCGTGTTCTTGTCCTCTGATGATGCGGGTTTCATTACCGGCTCCACGCTAACGGCCAATGGCGGCCAGTATTTGGTCTAACTGTGATCCGTCGCAGTCACACCTTGCTTGCGCCTCGAAATCGCCCTGAAGCGGTTTACACTCCATCGCCATGAAACGTGGTATTTTTGGCCTTCTTGTTGTCAGCGCCGGGCTTTGCGCGCTGGCGACTGCGGAAGGCGTCGCCCAACCCAACCCGTTCCGGCGCATGCTGGGGCAGGAGGTTCAGACCGTTGAGCGCTCGCTATGGTTCGAGCGGGCGGATGGTCGGGGCGGCTTTGTTTTTGATCGCTCGGCGCGGATGCCGCTGATCCAAGAGGGCAGCGATGATGAAGTGCTGGCCGTGTATCAGGCGCGCGCAGCGGGCGGCGGTGAAGTGTGGCTGACCGATACAGGCCGCGTGATGTTGCGTCAGTCCAATCTGGGCGGCTGGACGTATTTCCCCTCCGACCGTCCTGATGGCGTGATCGTGGAACCGGTCGGGCAGGCGCGGGGGTTTGAAGTCCAGCCCATGGAAGACACTGCGCTGGAACGCGCGGCGACCGACATGGCGCAAGCGCTCGCCCAGATATCGCGCAATGAAGTGCGCGCCGAGCTGACGGCGCTTGATCCCGAAGGCAACGCCTATATGGCGGACGCCATGCGCATGGTGCGACGGGGGGCGGATCTGGCGCCGCGGCGCAGTGTCCGTGATTTGCAAGTGGTGCGGCTGGGCGTGGGCGAACGTCCACGCGTCACGTACGACGGACAGGTTCTCGACATCTCCATCACGCCGTCCATGGGCTATGGCGGTCGCCCCAGCTCGGCCCTGATCCGCCAGAGCTTTGAGAGCCAGGCCCGCTGACACAGCGTGTCAGGGCGCGCCGTCCGGACCTGGGCGCCAGTCGTTTGGCGCCATTTCAAATCCCTCAAATTCAAATCCTGGCGCGACCAGACAGCTGACCAGCGTCCAGGCGCCCAGGGATTCCGCCGTCTGCCAGGCGTGAGCGGGAATGACGAGTTGCGGGCGTTCTCCGGACCTCAGATTGGGGCCCAGCCTTTGATTGCGCGCGCTGACCCCGTCCTCGCTCCAGCTGAGCGACAGGGGGGCGCCGGCCTGCCAGAGCCAGGTTTCATCGGCGTCGACCTTGTGCCAGGCCGAGACCTGATCGGCGGCGAGCAGGAAATAGATCGCTGTAAAGCGCGATCGGCCATCCGGGCCCGGAGCGGCGCGATGGGTCTCGACATAATGGCCGCCCTCAGGGTGAGGCGTCATGCCGAGCATGCGAATGATCTCGTTCACGCCCAGATCGCTCGATGGAGTCATGATGCCCGTCCTTTTGGCCTGATAATTGCAAAACGTTCTCATAGTAGAACAGGTGCTGGTCCATGACCCAAAACATGTTTGGGAAACTGAAATTGCTCAAATCAGGCGGCTCGACAAGCCGTGTGATGGATCTGTTGTCGGTTCACGAACGCGCCGGCTCGCTGGGCATGAGCAGCAAGACCGCCATGTTCAACACCAAACGCCTCAATACCAGCTTCATTGTGAAACACACCTTGCGGCCCTGGGAGCGTGAACAGCTGAGCGGCGCCCGCATCTCGGCCACCAAGATCATTATCCCGATGTCCGAACGCAATCTGGATACGGGCGGTCACAGCATTTTCGTTGAGGACCCGGCGCTGGATGAGAAGCTGAGCAGCCATCTGGGCGTGTCACGCAGCTTGCCGCGTTTCCGCGATGACATCACGCGCTTGAGAGGGCTGTCGAAGCTGCCGTCTTTTGATCCCTATCTCTTGTTCGATCACTTCAGATTGACGGACCGGCCGGTGTCTGACGCCTATTTTGAGATGAACGAGCGTGAGCTCAGCGCCATCAGTGAGTTTGTAGCCGGGCAGATCAATCTTCTGGTTCGCCGGGCGTTGAACTCAGACCAGGATGGCTCCCTGGCCAAGGCGCGCAAACTGGCGTCGACCCTGTTTGAAGACCATACCTCCTCCAAGCTCGATGTGTTGCGTCTGGCGCTGAATATGTCGCCCGAACAGTACCGTGACGGTGTAAACGGCTGGAAAGGCACGCTGTACTATTGCTGGCGCGCGGGCAGCTGTAATCGGGAATTGTCTGATTTCATCACGTCCCTGAAGCAGCTCAATCTGGGACAGCTGAACGCCGGTGACCGCGATGAGTATCGCCAGGCCATGAGCGGCATCGCCCGATTGGCCGGTCAGCGCTGGGCGCGGGTGCAAAACCGCCTGTCACAATACCACGATCAGTTTTCGCGCTTTATCAAGGATGGCGACGGCGCCGCCCTGTCGCAATTTCTGATGATGGCGCCGGACATGTTTGTGGAGATGGGCGAGGATATGAGCCGCATCCAGCATGTGTGCGCCTCCTGGCGCTTCTGGGTCGGGGATCGGGACGCCGCCGACCTGCCGGTCGCCGAAGCGCGAGGCCTGTTTGAGGATTTCGACGCTGCGCTCAGCCTGGAGCCGCACGCTCAGGCGGCCTGATCAGAAAGCGTCCTTGCGCCGACGTAGCTCGGCGAAGACCTCCGCATCGCTGGCTGACGGCAGACCCAGCCGATCGCGCAAGCCTTCATCATCCCATCTCAGAAACGGATTGGCTTCGCATTCCGCCGCCAGAACGGTGGGGATGGTCGGCTGATCGTCAGCACGCAAGGCGTCCACGCGCCGCGCATAGCTTTGCAGGGCCTGATTGTCGGGGTCGACGCTCAAGGCAAAGCGAGCATTGGCCTGGGTGTATTCATGGGCGCAATAGATCACGGTTTCCGGCGGCAGATGACGCAATCGCGCCAGCCCGGCCTGCATCTGTTCGGGTGTGCCTTCAAACATGCGACCGCAGCCCAATGCGAACAGGCTGTCACCGACAAAGGCGACGCCCGCATCCTCGAACCAGTAGGCGATGTGACCCAAGGTATGTCCGCCCACATCAATCACCTGCGCGCGCTCCTTGCCGAGCATCACCGTGTCGCCGGGTATGACTGGCTGATCCACATGGCCGATTGTGGCCTGTTCGGCGCGCGGCGCGACGATCTGCGCGCCCGTGGCTTTGGCGATGGCGGCGTTGCCGCCGGCATGATCCCAATGATGGTGGGTGTTCCAGATCGCCGTGATGGGCCAGCCCAGCGTCTGGGACTCTTCAAGAATGACCTCGGCTTCGGGCGTGTCGATCACAGCGACCGCGCCGGTTTCAGAACACCGGATCAGAAAGCCGTAATTGTCCTGCAGACAGGGAAACTGTCGGATGTCGAGCGCCATACGGTCGCCTTTCACACAATGGAGTCTTTGACTGGGGCCCAGCCTTACCCAGATTAGAGGAACAGCCTAGCATGGGGCTGAACCGTGTTTCCATGAGCTGACTGATGCGAACCGACGCGCTGGACATCGCCCGCTTTTACCGCACGCCCCCCGGTCGGGCGGCGCGCGATATGGTGCAGCGTCGGATTCAGGCGCTTTGGCCTGATGTGGACGGGCTGGACATGCTCGGTTTCGGCTATGCGCCGCCTTTCCTTGAGCCGTTCAGAGATGGCGCGCGACGCACGATCGCCTTCATGCCCGCCGCTCAGGGCGCGGTTCCCTGGCCGTCCCAAGGCGTCGGGAAGGGCGGGCTGACCATGCTGGGCGATGAACAGAGATTTGGTTTCAAAGAGGCTTTGTTTGATCGCGTCATCTTGGTGCACGCCCTTGAAGAAGCCGCTGATCCGGCGCGTCTGCTGCGTGAGGTGTGGCGGGTCATGGCGCCTGAAGGGCGATTGCTGGTGATCGCCGCACATCGCTCCGGTCTGTGGTCGCGTGTGGATTCAACCCCGTTTGGACATGGCCGTCCGTTTTCGCGCAGCCAGCTTGGGGGCTTGCTGAGCGGCGCCCTGTTTGAACCCGTCGCCTGGTCGCGCGCCCTCTACGCGCCGCCCTGGCGGTTCGCGTGCGGGCCAAAGACCGTGCGCGCCTTTGAGTCGACCGGCGAGCGGCTGTGGCCGGCCTTTGGCGGGTTGATCCTCAGTGAGGCGGTCAAGCATGTGGGCGCGGTGCGTCCGGGCGGCGCGACTCAGCGTGTGCGCAGAAAGAGCCTTGAAGGCGCGACAAGGCCCGCGCTATCTCCTCGCTCAGATACGACGTCGCATTCAGATGAGCAGAAAGGCGCATCATGACGCTTCAGCCCCGTCCCGGTCTTCTTGACATCAAACCCTATGTGCCCGGCGCCGCTGCACCCGAGGGGGCGGTGAAGCTGTCCTCTAACGAGAACGCGCTGGGGTGCAGCCCGAAGGCCGCTGAGGCGTTCAAGGCTTCGGCGAGCGTCCTGCACACCTATCCCGACGGCGGCGCCACAGCGCTGCGCGACGCCATCGCCAAGGTGGAAAATATCAAGGCGGAGCAGATCGTCTGCGGAGCTGGCTCTGATGAATTGCTGCAGCTGATCGGCAAGGCCTATCTGGCGCCCGGCGACAAGGTCGTTCAGAGCCAGTACGGCTTTCTGGTCTATCGCCTGGTGGCGATGCAATCGGGCGCCGAGATCGTCTCGGCTCCGGAAAAGCATTACACGGCGGATGTGGATGCGCTGATCGAGACGGCGGGCGATGACGCCAAGATCGTTTTCCTGGCCAACCCCAACAATCCCACCGGCACCTGGATTCCGGGCTCGGAAATCCGTCGACTTCGTGACGGCCTGCCGGAGACCACGCTGCTGGTTGTTGACTGCGCCTATGGCGAGTTTGTCGATGCCCCCGATTACGAAGACCCGCTGGCGCTGGTGAGTGAATACGACAATGTGGTCGTCACGCGCACCTTCTCGAAAATTCATGGCCTGGCCGGCCTGCGTCTGGGCTGGATGTACGGCCCCAAAGAGGTGGTGGATGTCATCCACCGCGTCCGGGGTCCGTTCAACGTCAATCTGCCCGCTATTGAAGCCGGCGTGGAGGCGATCCAGGATGCGGAGTTCGTCGCCAAATCAAAAGCCCATAACGATCAGTCGCTGGCCTTCCTGACACAGCAACTGGGGGGGCTCGGGCTCGAAGTGACGCCGTCCGTGTGCAATTTCGTGCTGGTCCATTTTCCCGAAACTCCGGGCAAAACCGCCGATGACGCCAATACATTCCTGGCGGAACGCGGCCTGATCGTACGCGGCGTGCAGCCCTATGGCTTGCCGAACGCACTGCGGATCTCGGTGGGTCTGGACGCGCATAACCGCGCCGTGGTGGACGCGCTTGAGGCTTTCACCAAGGGCTAGGCGATCAAGCCTGATCCAACAAAAAACCCGGACGGTCATCGTCCGGGTTATTTTATGGAGCACCGTCGGCGGCGCTTAGTCCAGCGTGTCGAGATCCCCGATCCGGGCCGGCCCCAGGAACAAACCGCCATCTTGCAGCAAGAAGGGCAGAGCGATGCCGTCATCCCGGCGCGGCGCCATCATCGCAGCGAGGCGCAGAGCAGCGCCCTGTTCGTCATAAACCAGCCGGGCGTCTTCCAACGCGGTGATCAGGCTTTCAGGGTCAGAGACGACGACGCTCAACCGTCCGGCCGGGCGAATTTGACGATCCAGGGTGACTTCGCCAGCCCCTGTCAGGGCAGCAGGTCCCCAGTCCAGGCGAGTCTGGCGGATGATCAGGCGCCCGTCCGCACGGGTCCAGGCCAGCGGATCGCCCGCGAGCGACAAGGTGTCAAACTCAGTCAAGACACTGTCGAGCTGGTAGAGTTGGACGGTGCCTCCAAATGCGGCCTGAAGCGGATCGTCCAGCCGGGAGTCGTCAAAGCGCAAGCCTTCCACGATGATGCCGCTCAGGAAATCTCCGGTTTCAGAGATGCGGCCGGTCATGGCGACCCGCTCTATCGCCGAGGTGGGCGGTTGCGGCCCTGAGAGCGCTTGCACCTGGAGCGCCGTGATCTCAGCGCCAATCTGGCGGGTGACGCCGTTGCGAGTGATCAGGCTGAACCGAGCCTGCTCGCTTCGCAGTTCGTACTGTGCAGGCTCCCCTTCGACGGTTGTTCCCAGCACAACGCGCTCGTTCAGGCCGACGATCCAGTGATTGAGATTGTAGAACTGGGCGCTGGCGGTTCCGTTATCGACGGCGATGCGCCAACCGCCCGCATCTGCCGGCGCGGAGATCTCATAGTCTGACAGGTGCAGGGTGAATCGGAACGGATAGCCGCGCACAGTCATTGTGCTGTAGTCGATAGCGTATCCCGCTGCGATCCTGTCATCGATCCAGGTTTGCGCGGATTGACGGATCTGGCCGGACATCATGACCCAATAGATCGCATGCACGAGAACGGCGACCGCCAGAAGCCCGAAAGGCACGTAGAGGCCAAGCCTCCTCGGTGGTGTGTCGGTGGCCGGTTTGCCGATCATGCTGCGTCTTTCCTGGGAGTGTCGGGCAACAGCGCGTCGGACGCTGTTTCAATCCGGGTTTGGAGTTCGGCCATAAAGGCGTCTTTGCCCAGCCCTGGGGCGATCGGGGGCAGGAACTCGACAATGATCAAGCCGGGTTTGCGTACAAAGCCATGGGGCGGCCAGTACAGGCCCGAATTGAGCGCCACGGGTATGCAGGGCGTCTTCATGGCGTTGTAAAGCCCGACCACGCCGGGTTTGTAACTGTCGTGCTCGCCGGGTTCCAGCCGCGTGCCTTGCGGGAAGATCACCACTTGCCGCCCTTCAGATGCACGTTGGCGCGCCTGTTTGAGCATGTCGCGCAGTGCCTTGGCCCCGGCGGCGCGGTCGACCTTGATGTTCTTGAGCTTCATCGCATACCAGCCAAAGACAGGCAGGTAGGACAATTCTTTTTTCAAGATGATCGCCGGGTCGTCGAGGATCGCCCAGAACGCCAGGGTTTCAAACATGGACTGGTGTTTGGAGGCGATCAGCGCACCGCCTTCAGGCAGATGCTCGCGGCCGCGCACTTCGTAACGAATACCGCAAATCCAATGCAGGCCGCCGAATACAAGGCTCAGATAGAGCCGCATGCAGGCCTTCACGCCAGCGCGCGGACCCAGCAGGAACGGGGCGCACACAAGCCCCATCACGAGCATCAGCCCGTACATCCAGACTACAAAAACAGCTGACCTGAGTGCGGCCACGGATGTCTCCTCGACAGTTCAGAAGGGCTTAAAGCGTGCGAAAGCGCTCACGTCCATAGACGGCGGCGTATTTTACATACTCAACCATCCAGCGCCGGGCTTCGTGACCGCCGCTCCAGGGCGCCGGCGCCGGCACGCCATAGGCGCTCAGGCGCACATCCGGCATGGCCGCCTGCAGCTCCAGCAGCGCGCGTGGCATATGGTAGTCGCTGGTCACTACGATCAGATGCTCATAGCCATGCGACCGCGCCCAAGCGGCAGTTTCGGCCGCATTGCCAATGGTGTCAGCCGCCTGAAGTCCGATATCCACGCAGCACGCAAAAAGGTCTTCAGAAGCGCCGGCCGCGGCGGCGATATCGGCGGGCGGGCTGTCTGGATTCACCCCGGATATTAAAAGGCGGTCGCCCGAGCCGTCTCGTAACAAAGCCGTGGCGCTGCTGACCCGGTTCGGGCCGCCAGTCAGGACCACGATGGCCTCTGCATTGACCGTCAGATCGGGGGTGAAAGTGCGCGCCTGGCGCACGAACAGGGCGAACCCCACCACATAGGCGGTCAGCAGGATGAACGCTGCGAGGCGCAAAAAACGGCCAGTGCTCATATCCACCGCGCCTTCAAATCGCTTGAGACCGCGGAGCGCGCCGCCAGGGCGGCGATAAGCGCCGCAATCAGGGCGGCCAGTGGCGGGATCAGCAAAGCGCTCCAGCCCAGCTCCAGCGTGGGAACGAAAAACAAACCGCCCGACGCCGCGCCCGCTTGCGCCAGACCCAAAGCCGCGAGCGCCGCAGCGACCGAGCCCGCCAGTCCCGACTTCAGACCGAGAAAGAAAAACCGTTGCTGAAACAGACCGGTCACATAGCGGTCCGGCGCGCCCACAAGATGCAGGGCTTCAGCCACATCCCAGCGTGCGGCGAGCGATGCGCGGGCAGCGAACGCGACCACGGCGGCGGCGGCGATGGTCAGCAGCAGCACCAGCCCCAGGGCGAAATAGCGCACAGCGTTGGCGGCGCGCTGCACGGCATCTTCCCAACGTTGATGGTCGTCGACCAGAATGTCATAGGGTTCATCAGACAACAGCGCTTCAATCGCGCCTGTGGCGGGCGGCGCCTCGGCGTCGATCTGAACCGCGACCAGACGCGGGATGGGCAAATCTTCAGGCAGATCCGCTGTGCCGAGCCAGGGACTGACCAGGCGCTCGGCCTCGGCCCGGTCCAGCGCAGTCACCCCGGTCACGCCGGGCAGACGGGAGATGGCTTCAGCGGCTGCGACGGCGTCCGCATCCGCGTCCCGTCCATCGCCGGGCAGAATCTGGACGGTGATTTCAGCGGTCAGTTGATCGGTCCAGCCATCCGCGGCCCGCCAGGCGCCGGCGGCGCCAAAGGCGGAGAGGCAGGCGAGAAACACCAGAATGGCCGCCACCGCGAACAAGGGCCGATCTCGCCCTGAATCAGGAGGCAGCAAAGGCGCGACGCGCGGAGATTTGCTCTGCTTTTCACTCATGCGGCGCGCACCTTGCCCACCAGCCGCCCGTCAGAGAGCTCCAGTACGGGGGCGTTCAGGCTGTTGACCAGAGTCAGATCATGGGTAGCCATCAAGACGGTCGCGCCCAGCCGGTTCAGCTCGACAAACAGGCGCAACAGGCGTCGCGCCATTTCCGGATCCACATTGCCGGTGGGTTCGTCCGCGATCAACAGGTCCGGTTTTGAAATCACGGCGCGCGCAATGGCGGCGCGCTGTTGTTCGCCGCCTGACAGGGTCGAGGGGAAGGCGTCCATCCGGTCGCCCAGCCCGACCCAGGCGAGTAATTCCGCCACATCCTCGGCATAGGCGGCGCGCGCCTGTCCCGCGACCCGCAGCGGCAGGGCGACATTATCGAACACAGTGAGATGGTCGAGCAGACGGAAATCCTGGAACACTACGCCGATTCGTCGACGCAAGGCGGGGAGCGCGTCGCGTGGCAAGAGCGAGGCGTCGCGCCCGAAGAGTGTGATCAACCCGCGTGAGGGGCGTTCAGCGCGATAAATAAGTCGCAACAGCGAAGACTTTCCAGCACCGGACGGACCGGTGAGGAAATGGAAACTTCCGCTTGGTAAATCAAAGCTCAGGTCGCTAAGCACTTCGGGCCCCCGACCATAGCGCATGCCCACGGAATCAAAGCGCACCGTCGTCTCATTGGCTTGAGCTTCGGGCGTCATATCGTTCGGGTCTGAGCTCATGAGTCTGGCTTACCGCAGCTTGGCGTGAATTCGAAGTCGACTATGCAGGACAAGCGAGGCGTCCGTCCATGATCGTGACCTGTCCCAGCTGCGAGGCGAAATATCGCGTGGATGCAGCAGCCCTGGCCGCACGCGGCAATAAGGTGAAGTGCGCCGCCTGCGCACACTCCTGGGTCGTGGAAGATGAAGGTCTGACGCTGAACGAACCTGTGGAGCCGAGCTTTGACGCCAGCGAGGCGGCGCCAGAGCCGTCTGCAGCGGAGTTTGATGAAGAGCCCGCGCCCTCCATCCGGGAAAAACCGGCCGCCGCCGTGCGCGCGCGCGCCGAGCAGCAGCGCCGCAAGAAAGCCATGGCCGTTGAAGGCGCAGGCTGGGCTGGCGTCGCCGCCTGTGTCGCCGTCGCCCTGATCAGCGCCGTGGTTTTTCGGGTCAATATCGTTGAGACCTGGCCGCGGACCGCAGGCGCTTATGCGGCAGTGGGCCTGGACATCAACCCCTATGGCCTGGAAGTGGGCATGCTGACCGCCAGCTTTGAGGAGGGCGGACTGTATGTTGAAGGCGTGCTGGAAAACATCACGGGCGGGGACCGCCCGACTGTGCCGCTCAACGCCCGTGTGCTTGACGCGCAGGGCGCTGTATTGAACAGCTGGCCGGTGCCGCTGAACTCCGCAGCCTTGCCTGCAGGCGGAGCAGAACGGTTCTACACCCATCTTGAGGACGTGCCCGAAGGCGCGGTCCGGGTGGAGGTGATCATCGCCCAAGAGGACGTATCTGCGCATCAGAGCCCTTCTGCTCCTGCCGCGGAAGGGACTGATCACGCAACGCCGTCTCATGACGACGCCCATGACGCTTCAGGTCATGGCGAGACCCATGAGGCTGAGCCGCATGCAACGGGTCATCATTAAAGCCTAGAAGCGTTCCAGCAGGCGGTCGATATAATCGAGCTCTTCCTGGGGGCGACCGCGTTCAGCGGCGCGGCGACGCAATTCCTCCAAGATGTCACGGGCCCGCTGGCGTTCGCTCTCGCTGGGCAGGTTCGTGTCCTGACCCTCCGCAGCGCCGCGGCCGAGCGGGTCAGAACCCTCTCCATCATCGCCTTGACGCAATTCGTCTTCCAGCGCCTGGGCGGCCGACTGGGCGGTGCTGCGGAGCCCCTCCAGCGCTTCATCCTGAAGGGCCAGGGCGTCTTCGCCATTGCCCTCGCGCAAGGCGCGGGCGGCGCCTTCCATAGCCCGGCGGGCGTCATCAAGCGCCTGACGTGCGTCCTCACCGGCTTCGCCGCCGGGCAAGGAATCGTCCAGATCGCCCAAACCGCCGGGCAAATCTTCCTGTGGGTCGGCCAGATCGCGCAGGCTTGGGCCTTCGCCCTCGTCCTGACGTTCAAAACTCTGTTCGCCGTCATCCACAGACCCGCCGGGTTCAGCCTCGCCCGGCGCCAGCGGATCAGACAAGGGATCACGGCCGGCCTCGCCGGTCTGGCCCTGCTGGCTGTCACGTTGGGCGTTGAACGTGTCTTCCATCAGGCTGCGTTGCTCGGTGATCGTGTCGCTCAGCTCTTCCAGCGCTTCGCGCAGGGCCTGCGCTGCAGCGCTTTCCCCCTCACCATCGCCTTCGCCCTGACCCAGGGTCACCTGCATGTTGCGTAGAAGTTCAGCGAGCATGGCCAGCGCCTGACGCGAGCCTTGCGTATCGCCAAGCTCAGTCGCTTCGCGCAGCGCCTCAAGCAGCTGTTCGAGCATGTCTGCACTCATGCCGCCGCCCCCGCCCCCTTCGGCGTAGCGGCCCGCCTCGGCGGCTTCGCGCATCAGAAGCTGCATATAGCGGTCCATGGCCTGCTCGAACGCATCAAGCAAAGCGGAAATCTCGATCTGGTCCGCTCCACGCGCTAACGCATCCGCCAGAGCGCGTTCAGCAGCGGCGAGGGCGGCTTCCGCATCGGCCAGACTGCCCAGCTCTGCACGCAGAGCGATCTCCCACAAATCGCTCTCCATATGATCAAGCTCGCCGAGCTCACGCGCCCGGCGCACTTCCATCAGGGCGGTGCGCAGCCCCATCCAGACAACGGGATCGTTAAAATAGCGCGGCGGGGCGTCGCTGGCGGCGTTGAGCGCCAGCGCCAGACGCTGAACTTCATCGGGCGCGCGGTCCAGACGGCGTCGCGGCTGGTCGTCCAGAAAGCCGGTATTGCGCGCCGGACCCTCAGGCATGGCCGCATAATCGTTGGAGACCTGAAGAAAGCGGCGGCGTTCGCCAGCGACCGAGCGGGCCAACGGGTTCAGGAACACGCGCTGGGGCAGGGTGATCGTCATTTCGCCGCTTTGCCCGCGCTGTCCCGCGCCGTCCACGCCCGCCAGTCGGATCACCACGCGCTCACCCGCCAGCGGATCGCGCGACAAGTCAATCTCGGCCAGGCTCAGGCCGTCTTCTTCGGAGGGGCGGATTTGGCCGGGGCTGATCTCAACGCGCTTGAAGTCTGATGCGGTCGCGCCGTCGATGCCCGGCGCTTGAGCGTATTCAAGATAAATCGTCTCCAGCCCGTAATCATCTTCGGCGACGAATTCGAGTTTGAGACGGCCTTGCGCATCACCTTCAGGTTCCGCAGCGAAGGTCAGATGGGGCGGGGTGTCTTCGATCAGGGACAGGTCCACGCTTTCACGCAAACGTCCGGCGCGCAGGCTGATCACGCCATCTGATTGCGGTTCGATGCGGGCCAGTTGCACGCCGTCTGACAGGGTTTCAGTGCTTGAGGGCGCGCCGGAAATGCTGGGCGCGCGGTTCAGCCCGGCGATACGGGCGAACAGCACCGAGCCTTCAGGGATCTCGGCGCTGCGACGGTCCCGCAGGAACAAGGCGGGCCGATTGGTATATTCCGGCGCTTCAACCCACAGATCCACGCGCGCATCCTGCCCGCCGCCCGCCAGAAGGCGTGGCGCAAAGGCGTCCGACAGGCGCGGGCCCGCCAACTCGCCTGACAGAAACGCCCCGGTGATGAGCACCAGAAGCACGCTGGCGCGCAGACCGTAAGGGTCAAGCCGGCCCCAGGCCGCTTTCGGACGGCGCGCGCGGGCGTGTTCAAGCCGGGCCCGCATGCGGGTGATGTGCGCGTCCCACAGGGCCGCCTCGCCGGACGCCGGAACATCGCGCAAGGCCTCAAACGGGCGGTCGGTCAGGCCGCTATCATCCTCGATCCGACGTTCGATTTCGGTCTGATCGGGCCAGGCAAAAGCGGGCAGTCGCCAGCGGATAAAAGCAGCGGCGCCGCCCAGGGTCAGCGCCAGGCTGATCAGACGCCATGGATCGCCCAGACGTTCGAAAACGCCAAAAATGGCCAATATCAGGTACAGGCCCAGCAGTGCCGCGGGGCCAATCAGCACCGGGGCGGCGCGCTCCCATAAAAGCGCGGCGCGGGCTCGAAAGAAGGCGGTGGCGCGTCGCATGGTGTGAAAACTAGACCGTCAGGGCCGGCTTTGCACGGGGGAATGACCTAGCGCGTTTGCTCACTTGCAGTGGACTCGCCTTCGGCGTCTTCTGCGGTTTCATCGCTCTCATAGGCGCGTTCGTCCGCGGTGCGCTCATCTGCGCCCCAGAAGGGCGGCGGGCGTTCAAGATCGCCGCGAATGCCACAACCTGACAGCACCAGCGCTGCCGCGAAGCCCAGAAAGGCGAGGGTCAGTCGTTTCATGCCATCTCTCCATCTTCACCCGTGTCATACAGGTCCAGCTCGAACTCGAAATGCTCCTGCCAGGCTTTGACCTGTTCCATAACCCGGACCGGGGCCGTGCCGCCATAGCTGGTGCGGCTTTCCATGGACGCCCGCGCGGACAGGACCGAGAAGACCCGATCGTCGATCTGCGGCTCGATGGCCTGATACTCCGCCAGCGGCAAATCCTTGAGCGGCAGGCCTTTGGCCTCGGCGGCCTTCACGGCTGAGCCTGATACATGATGAGCGTCGCGGAAGGGCATGCCCAGCTCGCGCACCAGCCAGTCAGCGAGGTCTGTGGCGTCGGAATAGGACTCTCCCGCCGCCGCTTCCAGCGTCTCACGGTTAAAGCTCAGATCCGCCGCCATGCCGCTCATCGCTGCGATGGCGAGCGCCAGATCATCAAACGCGTCAAAGACGAGCTGCTTGTCTTCCTGCATATCCTTGGAATAGGCGAGCGGCAGGCCCTTGCAGACAATGATCAGGCCCTGAAGCGCGCCGGAGATGCGACCCGGCTTGGCGCGCACCAGCTCAGCGGCGTCCGGATTGCGCTTTTGCGGCATGATTGAAGAGCCTGTGGAGAAAGCGTCTGTGAGTTGCGCAAAGCCGAACCGGCCAGACGTCCAGAGCACGATCTCCTCGGCGAAGCGCGACAGGTTGACCGCGGTGATGGTTGCGGCGGCGAGCGCCTCGAGCGCGAAATCCCGCGAGGAGACCGCGTCCAGCGAGTTCGCCATGGGGACGTCAAATCCGAGCGCGTCAGCGGTCATGCTCCGATCAATCGGGAAGGCGGTGCCCGCAAGCGCAGCAGCGCCCAACGGGCTTTCATTCAGACGATCGCGGGCGTCCAGCAGGCGGCCCCGGTCGCGCTCGGCTGCTTCAACCCAGCACAGAAGATGGTGGCCCAACGAAATCGGCTGCGCGGTCTGCAGATGGGTGAAGCCTGGCATCACCCAATCGGCATGGGTTTCAGCCTGTTTGACCAGCGCTGCCTGATAGGCGCGCAAACCCTGGGCGGCGTCATCGAGCGCGCCGCGCAGCCAGAGACGGAAATCGGTCGCGACCTGGTCATTGCGCGAGCGTGCGGTGTGAAGACGCCCAGCAGGCGCGCCGATTTTCTCTCGCAGCGCCGCTTCGATATTCATGTGGACGTCTTCAAGCTCGGGCTTCCACTCAAACTCGCCAGAGATGATGTCATCGCGAATGGCGATCAGGCCGGATGAGATGGCATGCTCATCCTCGCTTGAAATCACGCCGCAGGCGGCCAACATCCGGGCATGGGCGAGGGATCCGGCGATGTCCTGTTCAAAAAGTCGTTTGTCCACGTCCACGGACGCATTGATCGCTTGCATCACGGCGGAAGGTCCGGCGTTAAATCGGCCGCCCCAGATGCCGCTGGCTTTTGCGTTCTGGGATTTTACATCTTCGGTCATGGGCGATGCGTCCTTGGGCGGGGTTCTGGAGCGGAACCGGTAGAAAAGAGGGTCGCTATGAAAGCGCCGAGTTTGAAAACAGGCATTCTCACAGTCGGCGCGATTGGCGTGCTGGGCATCCTATACGTTATTTCCAGCGCGCTTGTCAGTTCCACTCATGGCCCGCTCGACAGTTTCGCGGTTGGCGAAATGTCGGAGTTCCGCACGGTGCCTGAAGCGCCCGAGCAACCGCGCAATACGCTGATCACGGGCGAGGGTGAGGAGATCACCCTGGCCGACAAGCGCGGCAAGCTTCTATTGGTCAATTTCTGGGCGACCTGGTGCGCGCCCTGCGTGGTCGAGATGCCCTATCTGAACGAGCTGCAGGGGGCGTATGGCTCGGATGATTTCGAGGTCGTGACCATCTCCATGGATCGTCGGATTGAGGAGCCGCAGGCCTTCTTTGAAGAGTATGAGCTGGATCATCTGAATTTCTATTTTGATCCCGGCATGAGCATCGCCTTCGGCGTGATGGGCAGCGCCAATCGCGGCCTGCCTCTGACCATTCTCTATGATCGCAATGGCATCGAAATTGGCCGCGTTGCCGGTGAAGCCGAGTGGAACAGCCCGGAGGCCTATGCCCTGATCGAGGCGGCGCTGGAGCGGTATTAACGCGGCTTCACTTGCTTTTTGCGCGTTAGAGCGTCCCCAATGAGGGTTTCAATCTGGGGAGGACACTGACATGAAATATCTGCTGATCGCTGGCGCAGGTGTCGCCGCACTGGGCTGGGTGATGCCTGCGCACGCCCAGGAGACGCCCGGCGAGGCTGTCGAGGCGCTCTATGACGTGATATCCGGTCCTGTCGGCGAGGCGCGCGACTGGGACCGCTTCCGGGCGATGTTCCTGGACGGCGCGCAGATGACCGTTCTGGCGCCCACGCCGGATGGCGAAGACCGCGTGGTGACGCTGACCATCGAGGATTATGTCGCGCGTAACAGTGAGCGCTTGTCGGAAATGGGCTTCACCGAGGCCGAGACCCGTCGCCAAACCCATCTCTATGGTGGGCTCGCCACGATCCTAAGCGCCTATGAAGCGACGCGCGCGGATACAGGCGAAACGATTACGACCGGGGTGAACACCATCGTTCTCGCGCGGCAAGAGGGGGTGTGGAAAGTCGCCAGCCTGGCCTGGCGGTCCGAGACCGAAGACTGGCCGGTCGAGCGAGCGTTCGAGGCGCAATAGAGGCTGCAAAAAACCCCGGAAGCGGCGCTTCCGGGGTTTTCTGTGTTCGGTTGGAAAGACGGCTTAGAGGCCGACTTTGCCCAGCTCGGCTTCGAACTCGGGCACGGCCTGGAACAGGTCGGCGACGAGGCCGTAATCAGCGACGGAGAAGATCGGAGCTTCTTCATCCTTGTTGATCGCGACGATGACCTTGGAGTCCTTCATGCCGGCCAGGTGCTGGATCGCGCCGGAAATGCCGACGGCGATGTACAGCTCGGGCGCGACCACCTTGCCGGTCTGGCCGACCTGGTAATCGTTCGGCACGAAACCCGCATCCACAGCCGCGCGCGAGGCGCCCACGGCGGCGTTGAGCTTGTCAGCGACCTTTTCGAGGATGGCGAAGTTCTCGCCATTGCCCATGCCGCGACCGCCGGAGATGACAATCTTGGCGGAAGCCAGCTCGGGGCGGTCCGATTTGGACAGCTCTTCAGAAACGAACTCTGAATTGGCTGACGGAGCCGGTGCATCCAGGCTCTCAACAGAGGCCGAACCGCCATCACCCGCTTTTTCAAACGTGGTCGGACGTACGGTGATGACCTTCTTGGCGTCGTTGGACTTCACCGTCAGCATCGCATTGCCCGCATAGATCGGGCGCACGAAGGTGTCAGGGCTTTCAACGGCCGTGATGTCGGAGATCAGCATCACATCGAGCTTGGCGGCGACGCGCGGCATGAAGTTCTTACCCACGGTCGTGGCCGGGGTGAGAATGGCGTCGTAATCGCCGGCGATGGAGACCACAACGGCTTCCATGGCTTCAGCGAGCTTCTTCTCGAGCGTATCTGCGTCCGCGTGCAGAACCTTGGAGACGCCGTCGAGCTTGGCGGCGGCGTCAGCCACAGCGCTTGCGCCTTTGCCGGCGACCAGCACATGAATGTCGCCGCCGATTTTCGAGGCCGCAGTCACAGCGGCGCGCGTGGCGTCATTGAGTTCCGCGTTGTCGTGTTCAGCAATAACCAGAACAGTCATTTAGATCACCCCCGCTTCGTTCTTCAGCTTGTCGACCAGCTCGGCCACAGTCTCAACCTTGACGCCCGCTTCGCGCTTGGGCGGCTCGGAGACCTTCACAACATCCAGACGCGGGCTGATGTCCACGCCGAAATCGTCCGGGGTCTTGGCGTCGATCGGCTTGCGCTTGGCCTTCATAATGTTGGGCAGAGACGCATAGCGCGGCTCATTCAGGCGCAGATCGCTGGTGATGATCGCCGGGGCCGGGATGGCGAGGGTCTGCAGACCGCCGTCAATCTCGCGCGTGACGTTGAAGCCCGTGTCGGTTTTCTCGACTTCGGACGCGAAGGTGGCTTGCGGCCAGCCCAAAAGGGCAGCGAGCATCTGACCGGTCGCATTGGAGTCATCGTCAATCGCCTGCTTGCCCAGAAGGACCAGCTCGGGGGATTCCGCTTCCACGACGCCTTTGAGGATTTTCGCCACGGCGAGCGGTTCGACCGTCGCGTCCGTGGTCACATGGATGCCGCGATCCGCGCCCATGGCGAGCGCAGTGCGGATCGTCTCCTGAGCCTGGGCGGGACCGATGGAGACCACGACGATCTCTTCGGCGACGCCCTTTTCCTTCAGCCGGATCGCTTCTTCCACAGCGATCTCGCAGAAGGGGTTCATGCTCATCTTGACGTTGGCCAGGTCGACCCCGGTCTGATCCGGTTTGACGCGGACCTTCACGTTATAATCGACTACCCGTTTGACGGGGACGAGGATCTTCATCGACGGCTCCGGTTTCTCTTCGTTTGAACTGCTCGGCGCGAGGGAGCCGATTGCTCCCGAGACCTGGCGCCGACTATGGTCAGGCTTGAACTTAGGCGCGGAAACTGCCCTTGCCACCCTCATAAGTCAACGCGCCATGCCTGAAGGTCCGGACAAGACGTTGCAGCGCAGCACTGCTCGAGTGAACGCGGGTCACTCTGGCGGCGGCGCCCGGACGCAAAAACGGCCGACGCTCCCAGGGAGGTCGGCCGTTGGTCAGGTTGTCAGGCGCCGGGCGCAGCTGACGGATTATTCTTCGGTGACGACCGTCAGCTCGGTGTTGATCTCGATGCGGATTTCATCAGAGACAGCCGGTGCGGCGTAACCCATGCCCCATTGTGAGCGCAGGATTTCGCCAGTGGCGGTGAAGCCCGCGGTCGGGGTTTGCGAGAACGGGTTCGGACCGCGCTGGTTGAGCGTCACGTCCAGCGTCACCGGATGGGTCTGACCCAGCAGCGTCAAATCGCCCATCATCTGGCCGGTTTCGCCATCCTCGGTCTCAAAGCCGGTGGCGACAAAACGCGCGGTCGGATATTCGGCGGTGTTGAAGAGGTCGGGGGAGTTCAGATGACCCACGAAGCGGTCCTGATCGGCGCCGACCCAGAAGCCGTCTGCGAGGTTGAAGGTCACGTCCACGGTGGAGTTCGCGGGCTCTTCAAAGTCCAGCATCAAAACACCGTCAAAGTCGGTGAACTGGATGGCCTGGTGAGAAAAGCCCAGATGGGTCCAGGTGGCGCGGATCGCGGTGTGGGTCTTGTCAAACTCGTACTCGACCGGATCGGCGAAAGCTGAGGGGGTGAGGGCGGCGGCGCCCAGGAAGGCCGCGAGCGAGGCGGCGGCGTATGCGGTCTTCATCATGCTCTGTCCCTATGTGTGAACGGCGAAACTGCGGCAACGGGCCGCATGCAGTTAAATAGGGAGGCTCACCCGCACTTTGCTACCCGTCTGGCGTGAATTTCGTTTTTTCCGGAATGGAAACGCTTCACGAGAGAGTGTGCGGACGCCTTATGCGGGCGTCAGCGGTTCGCGCCTGGAACCCACTTCACATCGCGCGCGCCGTCATCGTTGGCGATCCGCGCCGCCACGAACAGATAATCCGACACCCGGTTGAGATAGGTGATCGCTGGCGCGCCCACGACGTCGCCCCGGTTCGCCAGCTCGACCGTGCGGCGCTCGGCGCGGCGAGCGATGGTGCGCGCAAGATGCAGGCGCGCAGACAATTCAGCGCCGCCGGGCAGGATGAAACTGTCCAGCGGTTCCAGCTTGTCGTTGTGGGCGTCGATGCGCGCTTCCAGCCAGTCGGTTTGCGCAGGCGTCATGCGCAAGGGTTCCCAGTCGAGCTGTTCACCGCGATCCGGCACGCAGAGATCGGCGCCCAGATCAAACAGGTCATTTTGGATGCGCGTCAGCTCGGGCGTCAGCGGGTGGTTCTCGCCCGCGCCGCAAACCGCCAGGCCCAGCGCGGCGTTCAGTTCATCTACCGCACCATAGGCCTCGACCCGGAGGTCGTGCTTGTCGGTCTCGCTCATATCGCCCAGACGGGTGCGGCCCGTGTCACCGGTGCGGGTGTAGATTTTCGTGAGCCGGACCATGGCGCTCTCCTTTGATTTGCGCGGGCAAACTATCGAGCAAGGCGCACAACGACAATGGGTGGAAGCTGCCTTCGGTGTCACCTACAAGTTACTCTTGACGGAATTGCACCGAGCTGGCAAACCTGAAAGTGTCACCTTTGCGTAACATGCCTTTGGAGTCTGACATGATAGTCTTTTTTGCTGCGACGACGCTGGCCTGTCTGTCGGTCGCCCATGCCCAGCCTCTAACGCAGCTGCAGTCAGTTGCAGACTCTGTCCTGTCGGAAACCGGCGCACCAGCGGCTGGCGTTGCCTGGGTGACGCGCGATGGCGAGCGCAGCGTCGCGGTCGCCGGCGTACGTCGTCAGGACGCGCCAGATGACGTGACGCCGGATGATCTGTGGCATCTGGGATCGAACACCAAGGCGATGACGGCGACGCTTGCGGCGCGTCTGGTGGAAACGGGCGTGATCGATTGGGAGACGACGCTGGGCGAGGCGCTGTCAGATTTGGAGCTTGAGATCCGGACTGAGTTCTTACCGGTGACCTTGGCGGATTTGCTGCATCATCGCTCCGGACTGCCGGCCAATCTGGGGCGATTGTCGACGCTGCGTTTTCTGGGATCAGATGACAGCCGTGATGTTCAGGAGGACCGTCTGCGCTACTCTGAAATCCTTTTAGCGCAAGCGCCGACCCAGTCACGCGGCGCGTTCCTCTACTCCAACGCCGGCTATGTCATCGCCGCATTGATGATGGAGCAGGCTGCGGGACAGTCCTATGAGACCCTGATGCAAGAGGAGGTGTTCTCACCCTTGGGCATGGAGAGCGCGGGGTGGGGCCCGCCGGGCGTAATGGGGGCGAACGACCAGCCACGCGGTCATGGCGCGGGCCTGTTTGGCGGCCTGTCGGTGCGAGAGCCGGATGAGCGAGCGGACAACCCGCCCGTGCTGAATTCGGCGGGCCGGGCGCATATGAGCCTTGATGACGTGCTGGATTTTCTTCAAGCGCATCTGGGTGCAGACGATGGAGCTTATCTCAGCGCACGCAGCTGGGAGGTTCTGCATCGACCGCTGGGCGAGGAGGCCTACGCCATGGGTTGGGGCGTCACCTCAGAGGGCGCGCTGGGGCATAGCGGCTCGAACACCATGTGGCTGATCCGGGTTCGGATTGACCCGGTGGGCGGCCGTGCTGCGGCGGCTGTCGTCAATGATGGGCGCGTTCAACGGGCCTCGCCGGTTCTGGGAGAAGCGCTCACGCACATTCTGGAGGCTGAGACTCCCTAGGCGCCAAACTGGTTTTTCAGCCAGAAGCCAGCGACCAGCACCAGAACAGCGACGAACTGAAGCGCGACGCGGGCCCGCATGAGCTTGTTGGACCAGGAGCGTCCGAACTCTCCCCCCTTGAACAGGGCGAAAATCCCGACGCAGAGCACGACAAAGACAACAGCTAGCAGGGCGTAAAGCAGAATATCGACAAATGTGATCATGCCGCTGATGTAGGCTGGAAGCCTTGGGGTGGCAATGGCGCGGCTCAAGACCTGACACAAGGCCGCACTACTTCCGCGATAGGATAATTAATACTCGCCTTTTGCGAGCATAATGAAGGCGCTGCCTGTTCATCTAACTGGAAAGCCCTCATACTCCGCGAATCGATGAATGCATTTAACGCCAGGACCAACGAAATGCGTGATCTTGCCGGGGGCCGCGTGACGCGCCGTGATATGAGGCGCGAAGCGACGAAGGCCGCTGTTCTTGAAGCGGCCGAAAAAGTCTTCCTGTCCCAAGGTTATGAAGGGGCGACCATCAAGGCCATTGCGGATGAAGCGGGTGTGTCTCCGGGCACCGTTCTGAACGCAGAGCCTTCAAAAGCCGCACTACTCATGGCGATCTTAAGCAATGAAGTCGAGATCATTGCAGAATCTGTCGAGCAGATGGAAGCTGCCTTGTCGGGCGGTCTGACGGATCGGATCATTGCTTTGCTGCAGATCATGCTCGAAGCACAGTCACGCAATAGCGAACTGTTCGCCGCCGCTGTCGGCCATAGCTGGATGATGGCTGATCCCACCTATCAAGCTGCATTTGATCAGATGGAACTGGCCTGGCGCCCGATCCGGCGCGTGATAGAAGCTGGCATCGCCTCTGGTGAGTTGCGACAGGATGCCAACCCTGACACGATTATTGCGGTTCTGAGCGACCAATTTCTGGGCGCAATGCGCGCCAAACGCCGCAGCGAATACGAAGAGCGTCCCATAGTGTCACTGGAAGACCGGGTCCGTCTTGTGATCGAAGGGATTCTGACGCGCTAGGCGCCTTAGGTTCTCCAGCGCAGGACGGCGGGTTTGACGGGGTTCCTGAACGCCCGGCCCTCCGCCTTCGCGCTCATCCATTCGCGTTTCAGCCGTCGGTACCACACCATCAAAGTGTCCGCGTCCGGAATCTGCATGAGTGGCGGGTCATAGGACAGGCCCTCGCCCTGGAGCTTCATGATCCGGGCGTCCTGCTGCAAAAAGGCGTGAGTGAAAGGGCGAGCGATCAGCTTAACGAGGTTCAGGATCGGCACGTCCCAGTACATGATCTCGCGGATTTCACACAGATTTTCATCAATCGGCGTGATCGCCGCCAGCCCGATGAAGCCGTATTTTTCGTTGCGAATGGATTCCGAGCGCAAGCCGGGCAGGAGAAACTGAATCTCCACCCGGATTTCGCCGCCGATAATGTTGTAAATATAGGAGTTCACCGGCTTATGAGAGAGCATGGTGAAGCCCATTTCGCTGGGTGCATAATGCTTCTCTTTTTCCTTCAGCGTCTTTGAGCTGCGCCAGAGCGGGCTCTTGTGCACGAAGGGGGTATGGGCCGGGTCGAGCAGACCGATCACGGCGTGATCCTGGTGGCAGGCCAGTTCGGCCCGCTGGACGAACTTCACCTTGCCTTCGGTCTGGCCCTTGTGAAGCACCATGTTTTCAAAGCGCGGCGGCTCGCTGTCGGGTTCGCGCGCCGGGTCGGTCGGCATGTAGATCCAGACCAATCCGTCCTGTTCGCGCAGGGTGTATTTGCGCACCTGGATCTTGCTCAGGTCAAAGGGTTGCCCCTCCACCAGAGACGGAATGTGCGCACAGCCGCCATCGGTGCGGAAGCGCCAGCCATGATACGGGCATTCCACGGTCTTGCCGCCATCGGGCTCGTCCAGCATCTGCCCTGAAGATAGAGGCACGGCCCGGTGCGGACACAGATCGCGCAGAGCAAACGGCGCGCCGTGTCCGTCGCGGCCCATCACGATGGGCTCGCTCAGGAATTTTTTCTTGTAAAGCTTGCCGGCCTTCAGCTCGTCTGACGTCATGGCCACATACCAGATGTCGCGGATCAGCGGGCCGCCCAGAGCGCGGAACGGGTCATCACCGGTCTTGGGCGAAGCGCTCGAGGCGCTGGAGGAGGCGGAGGCGGAAGCGGCGGTGTCGGTCATGGGTCGGGTTTAGCCGCGCCTGCGCCCGGGGTCGAGACTTGAACGCCAGCGCGTTGTGCGGCGTAAACGCCGATCATCACCAGTGCGGCCCCGATCCATTGCAAAGGGGTGAAGGCTTCGCCGAACAGAACCCAACCCGCAAAGGCGGAAACGACAGGCTGGATCAGAATGATCAAGGTGGCGAGGGCGGCGGGCGTGTGACCCAGCCCATAAGCGATCCCGCCCTGACCGCCCACATGGACGATCAGGGCCAGCGCCAGCAGCGGCCACCAGCCTGACGGATCCGGTGGCAAGAGCGGTTCATTGAAGCCCGTCGCCACCAGAAGCGCGATGGGCGCGCCCACGAAGGCGGACCAGAACATGACCTCGACCGTTGCTGCGCCGGCCTTGCGGGCCGCGCGAATGCTCAGAATGTACCCCGTATACCAGACTGCGGTGAGAGCGGAGAGAATGTCGCCACTGATCCGTTCGGGAGCGAAACGCACATTGCCGCCCGCCAGGCACACCGCGCCCAGGATCGCCAGCACGCCTGCGATGAACATGCCGCGCGTAGGACGCTCCTGGAACAGGAACCAGGCGGCGATCGCCACCAGAATGGGTGTCAGATTGGCCAGCAAGGTCGCATTGGCGGCGGTGGTGATCTTGATGCCGGCGTGCCAGAAGGCGAGATCGCCCGCAAAGAACACGCCCGCCAACGCCAGGGCGCGCCAGCCGGGCGGCTTGAACGTGAACGACGCGCCTGCGCGTCGTCGTGACCAGAGACGATGGCCCAGCAGGGCCGCGAGCAGCGGTAATCCCAGCGATAAACGCCAAAAGGCGATGGCTTGCGGACCAAGCTCTGACGCCTTCACCAAGATCGAGGCGAATCCCAAGATGGCGGCGCTGACCGCGAGCACGGCGACGCCGGGGATTGGCAGGCGAGAAGAGGCGGAAAGCGGCATGGAGAACGCCTGACAGAGAGTAAGGGTAATCAGATGAGGTCATTTGCTGGACCGGTTGGGGACTTGTCCAGTTTTGTCGTTACGCTTGCGGGACAAAAAAGGGGTGTGCGCCAGCGCTTTGAGTTTGCATAGTCGGTCAAAAGACTTAGGGGACACGCATGGATGATCTTGGAGCGACCGCGGGCGTCGTGTTGATCACACTGATCGCTTACAAGCTGGGGCTGATCCTGATCGGCGTCCTGGCGTCGCGCTTCACCCATGATGAAACCGATTTCTTTCTGGGCGGCCGCAAGATGGGACCGTGGGTGGCGGGTCTGTCCTACGCGGCCTCCACCTCTTCAGCCTGGGTGCTTCTGGGCTATACCGGTTTTGTCTATGATCAGGGGGTGTCAGCGCTCTGGATGGTCCCGGGCATATTGGGCGCATATGCGGTCATCTGGCTGGTCTTCGGCCCGCGCCTGCGCGCGGCGTCCGCTCGGGACAAGCACATCACCGCCAGTGACTACATGGCGGCGGGCGCCGGGCGCTGGACAGTCTGGGTGCGAAGCCTGGCGGGTTTGCTCGTGCTGCTCACCTTTATGGTCTATATCGCCGCCCAGTTCGGCGCCGCGGCGATCGCGTTTGAGAGTCAGTTCAACATCAGCCATTGGGAAGGCGTACTTCTGGGCGCCTGGGTGATCCTGATTTATGCGCTGATGGGCGGCTTCTGGGCGGTCTCGCTGACCGACACCTTGCAAGCGGGCGTCATGGCCGTGATCTCGGTGGTGCTGCCGCTCTTGGCCTTGATCAGTGCGGGCGGGATTGACGGCGTCTGGACAACGCTCTCTGCGACCATGCCCGCCGCCTATCTTGATCCCATGGGCGGGCGCGGCCTGTTCGCCTTTATCGGGTTTGCAACCGGGCTCGCCTCGATCGGACTGGGCGCCTTGGGTCAGCCGCATCTTCTGGCGCGTCTGATGGCGGTGCGCGATGACAAGGCGCGCAAGCGTGGCTTTGCCATCGCTATCGGCTGGGGGGTGGTCGTTCACGCCGGCATGGCGATCCTGGCGCTGTCTGGACGAGCGCTTGTCATGGACGCCGCGGACGGCGAGGCGCTCTTTTATCAGATCGCAGCCATGGTTCTGCCCGCAGTGCTGGCGGGCATCGTCATCGCAGCCGTGCTGTCTGCAGTGATGAGCACGGTGGATTCGCTTTTGATCGCGGCTTCGGCGGCGGCGGTGAATGATCTGGGGCTGGCGCGGCGTTTTCCGGGCCGTGAAATGCTGATCAGCCGCTCGGTCATGTCTGGTCTGTGCGTGCTTGCGGTGGCGCTCACCCTCAGCCTGCCCGCTTCGATCTTTGACCGCGTGCTGTTCTCCTGGTCGGCTCTGGGCGCGGCCTTTGGGCCTGTCATCCTGATGCGCGTCTGCTCGGTTGAGCCGCGCGGACTGGCGATCCTGGCCTCTATCGCGACCGGTTTTGTGCTGACAGTGGTGTTTTATGTTTTCGGGCAGGTGGATGGTGTCGCCATGGGCGGCCTTCCAGCGTTATTATCGAGCCTCGCCAGCACGCCTGGCGATCCGTTTGAGCGGATCTTCCCTTGGGTGATTCCGCTTGTGCTTCTCTTCATCTTCCGCCAGTCCCGGACTTGACGCCAATGACCGTAGCCGCCTGCCCGACGTTGACCACCGAGCGCCTGATCCTGCGTGAAACGCTGTATGAGGATTTTGAGCCGAGCGCCGCGCTCTGGGGCGATGAAAGCGTCGTGCGCTATATCGGCGGCAAGCCCTCAAGCCGCAGCGACAGCTGGGCGCGGCTGCTGCGTTTCCCGGGGCTCTGGGCCTTACTGGGTTATGGGTATTGGACGGTGGTCGAGCGAGAAACCGGCCGCTTTGTGGGGCAGGCGGGGCTTGCTGATTTCAAGCGCGACATGACCCCGTCCATCGAAGGCGTACCAGACGCCGGCTATGTCCTTTCACCGGCCTTTCAGGGGCGTGGTTACGCCACCGAAGCCATGCAGGCCGTGATGGGCTGGGCGGATGATGTGCTCAAGGCGCCGCTGACCTGCGCGATTATTCAAGATGAGAACACCGCGTCGATCCGGGTGGTTCAAAAACTGGGCTTCGGGCGCGCGGAGACGGCGGATCTGGGCGGAACGCCCGTGACGCTTTACTGGAGGGACCGGCCCGCCGCTCCGTGAGAGGCTGGCGCGGGTGGGACCCGCCGAGCGGACGCGCAGGCTTCGATCGCCCCCCTCTGACGATTGTGTGCCGCGCTGGTACACGCAAGACGAGCCCCAAGCTGGCACACGCAAAGAGCGTGCAGCTCAGCGCATACATGTTCGCGAAACTCTGTGTCCGGAACTGTTCGACAATGCGCCGAAATTAGGACACGCGCTCACAAAAGCGTGCGGTCTATCGTGTGTAAGGCAGGATTTCGGTCAGTTCGAGCGTGTAGGCGGTGTCGCCCAGATCATTGTCATGGCGATCCGTGCGCATCACACCCTTAACATAGACCGGGTCCCATAACCCTTGGATCTGTATCGGGTCATCGGCGTGGACATAGACAAGCTGGTTGGGGGGCGGAGGCGGGACGTGAATGCACGCGCCCACATAGGGCACGAGCAAGAAGCGGCTGATCTCGCGCGAACCGGTAAAATCAAAGGGCAATACATAACCGCCCAATCGCACGATCTCGCCGTTGAGCGCATCCACAGTGTTGAAGGTCTGAATTTGCGGCATCCGGTCAGCGCCGAAATGGTCCATGCCGCTCTGGATCGCCTGCATCTGTTGCAATTGGGCGATGCGTTCCGCTTCGCCTTCGGGCAACAAGTCAGCCCAGGACAGGTCCAGGAATTCAGGGGTGGACTGCGCCTCGGCGCGGTCCATGGAAAGGGCTGCGGTCGCGCCGGTCAGCGCTGCGCCAGCCAGAAAAGCGGAGAGAAGAATTGTGCGCATCATGCCTCGTAAATTGCGCTCGCTGATACTGAAGCGCAAGATACGAGGCTGAAAAGAGTGCGCGTCCTAGTCCAGGCGCAGGACCGAGCGGGCCGGCGTGAGGTCCTGGGCTGCGGCGCGAGCGCCGTCAAAATACTGAACTTCCAGCGTTTCAAACTGATTGAACGCCTCAAACAGGCCTGACAGATCGACATCCGAGAGGCGTTCGGGCCGGGCGCACTCAAATGTCCAGCTCACCACGACATCGGCATGGCCGTGACCGGCATGGTCGTTGTGATCGTGATGATCTCCGTGGTCATGGTGATCGTGATCATCATGATGCTCATGGTGGGCGGAGCCATCGTGATGCATGTGCTCATGATCCGCGTCATGGGCGTGACCATACTCATGCTCATGCTCGTGATCATGGTGATGGTCATGGTCATGGTCATGGTGATCGTCAGACGCATCTGCGGGTCCGCCGCCCACTTGCGTCCCTGTGAGCGTGCATTGTGCGGCGCTGGACAGGGTGATCATGGAGGCGCTGGCCAGGGTGCGCGCCGCTTGCTCGACCACAGCCCGCTCTTCTGGCGTTTCAGGCGTGTGCTCGAACACATAGAGATTGAAAGCCGGGGTCGTCAGTTCGGCCAGCACGGCGCCTTCAGGGTCCGCAGCGATCGCCAGTTGGGCCGCGCCGTGCACATGCGCGCCGAGCTGCCGCATCGGTTCCGCATTCTGAGCCAGAGCGGGTGAAGCCAGAAAGCAGGCGGTGAGGCAGGCGATACCAAGGCGCATAAGCAATCTCCTTAACGATGAGAGTGACGAAAGTCAGGCGGGCTGTGATCATGCGCTTCGTGCGGCGCATGGGAATGGCTGTCATCATGACCCAGCGTCATGACAGCCGCGACGGCGGCGCCGGCGAAGACGGCGCTCAAGCCCTTGAGCCAGCCCGCCTGCGCGGTTTCGCCCAGAAGATGCGAAGCGCCGACCTGCAATAGAAGGCCCGCGACCACAGCGAACAGCATGCCCAGCACGGCTGGATCAACGCCCAGGGCGAACGGACCTGAGATCACGGCGGAGATCAGGGTGGTCGCGCCTGCCGCCAGAAATGCGAGCACAGTTGCTGTGCGATCTGAGAAGCCGCCACGCTGAAGCAGCAAGAAACAGATCAGTGTCTCTGGCATTTCATGCAAGATCAGACCGGTCGCCGTGCTGATCGCCGTATAGGGGTCAATGGCTGAGGTGACGGCGTAGACGGTCCCGTCCAAAGTGGAATGCACGGCGATCGCCAGAACCGGCGCCAGCGCCTGCATGCGTCCGGCGACGCTTTGTCTCTTGATGGCGGCCCCGACCAAGACGTGCAGCACCAGTCCGAAACCGAACCCGGCGAGCACCAGCCATCCGGCATAGGGATGCAAGTCCAGCGCTTCAGGGATCAGCTTCACCAGCGCCAAGGTTACCACAACGCCGCCGGCGAACGCAGCAAACAGGGGGGCGTTCGCGCGTGTAAAACCGCTGGCGCGGTGCACCAGCACCAGCGCCAGGGCGCAGACGAGCGCGGCGGTCAGCCCAAGGCTGAGCGTAAGGAGATAAGCGGCAGACACGGAAGCGGACCATCCCGAGTGTTATATTATTTCACTCTGATAGCGGCTGTGACCCGAGGGGGCAAGCGCGCTTGGCCGTATTATCGCGCCTTGCACCCCGATGAGAAGGCTGAAAACAGAAACGCCGCCCTGGTGGGCGGCGCTTCCAAAGCGATTTAGACGACAGCCTTAGCCCATTTCGCCAGGCGACATCTGGCTTTGCATATAGCGTTCTTCGCCAATTCTCTCGATCAGTCCCAGCTGGGTTTCGAGAAAGTCGATATGCTCTTCTTCCGATTTCAGAATTTCATCAAACAGCTGGCGGCTGCCGTAATCGCCGACCTGTTCGCAATAGGCGATGGCGTCCTTGTAGACCGGATGCGCGCGGCGCTCCGCTTCAAGATCGCATTCCAGGCACTCCTTGAGGGTTTCGCCGATCAGCACCTTGCCCAGATCCTGCACGTTCGGCAGGCCTTCGAGAAACAAGATGCGCTCGATCAGCGCATCGGCGTGTTTCATTTCGTCGATGGATTCTTCGTACTCGACCTTGGCGATCTTTGCGAAGCCCCAGTCTTTGAACATGCGCGCATGAAGGAAGTATTGGTTGACCGTGGTCAGTTCCAGCCGCAGCGCCTTGTTCAGGTGCTCGATAACCTTGGGATCGCCCTTCATATGCCGCTCCATAAACGCGTGTGATGAGACCGGTAAAATACCCCGAAACGCCTGTAAAGAAAGGGGGATCGGACGATTATCTTTGCCAGTGCAAGGCACTCTCAGTCGCGAGAGTCAGGCGGCGCAATTTTTGGCGGGAGAACGTCGGAGATTATCACTCAGACAACGGCTCACACCTGAGCTGCAGCAGACCGGTTGATGCCGATCCGTATCACGGATGTCACTTTGACGACGGGGATTAAGCGACGGCGACGCCGTGCTGGATCCGGGCGGTCTGCATCACACGATCAGCTTCTTCAAAGCAACGTCCGCACTGGGGCTTGGCGCCACACGCTTTGAAAGCGCTGGGCACATCATTCGCTCCGTCCTTGGCGGCGGCCTTGAACTGGGTGCATTTCAGCGCGTTGCAGAGGCAAACATACATGGAGCAGATCCGTGATGCGGGTTGCGAGTGTGTCCGCAAATCATTCGCAACTAATATAGTCATTCTTGCGAATGAGTGTCAACGGCGATCTCGTGGGCCCGACTGTCAAAAGTTTATCAGGTGTAACCGCCCTTGTATCACTGGGCTCTGAAACAATTACCGCCCGATTGAACCGGCTCACGCTTGCGCTGACGGGCTGTCTCATGATGCAATGCAGCAAGAACGTCCGGACAAAGAGCGTTACAAAGACGCCGCGGACGCACATGAGGAGACGGCTGTGCTGAAGTTTACAAGCACGGACCAGCGCTATCCGGACAAACGGTCCGCAGACGAGCGCCGGACCGACTTTGATGAGATCTATGCGCCTTTCAGCCTGGAGCAGGGTGAGGCGCAGGCCGAACGCTGTTCGCAATGCGGCGTCCCGTTCTGCCAATCGGGCTGCCCGTTGCACAATGATATTCCCGACTGGCTGATGCTGGTCGCGGAAGGGCGTCTGCAAGAAGCGTATGAGCGCTCTTCCGCCACCTCCGCCATGCCCGAAGTGTGTGGCCGGATCTGCCCGCAAGACCGGTTGTGCGAAGGCGCGTGCGTCATTGAGCAATCGGGTCATGGCGCGGTCACCATTGGCTCGGTCGAGACCTTCATCACCGAAACTGCGTGGGAAAACGGCTGGGTGAAGCCTATCCGCCCGGCGCGCAAGACCGGCCTGTCTGTGGGCATTGTCGGCTCTGGACCCGCGGGGCTGTCCGCGGCGGAGCGTCTCGCCCAACAAGGCCATGAGGTGACGATCTATGAGCGTCAGGATCGCGCGGGCGGCTTGCTGATCTATGGCATCCCCAATTTCAAGCTCGACAAGTCTGTTGTCGAACGCCGCACCCAACGCCTGGAAGAGGGCGGTGTGGTGTTCAAGCTCAATTTCGAAGTGGGCCGGGACGCCAGCCTGACCGACCTGCGAGCGCGTCATGACGCGGTTTATGTGGCTGCGGGCGCCTATGCGGCCCGCGCCCTGACCTGTCCTGGCGGCGGCGGGCGCGGTCTTGTTCCAGCTCTTGATTATCTCACCGCCTCCAACAAGGCGGGCTTTGGCGATGAGAGCGCACAGGGCGGTCGTCTGAACGCCAGCGGCAAGCGCGTTCTGGTGATCGGCGGCGGCGACACCGCCATGGATTGCGTGCGCACCGCCATCCGTCAGGGCGCCGACAGCGTGGCGTGCCTGTACCGCCGTGACCGGGTGAACATGCCCGGCTCGGCGCGTGAAGTGGTCCATGCCGAGGAAGAGGGCGCGATGTTTGACTGGCTCAGCGCTCCCGCCGCCATTCTGGGTGATGCAGAAACCGCCTCCGGCGTGCGCATCCAGAAAATGACTCTGGGCGCGCCTGACGCGTCGGGCCGCCGCCGTCCGGTCGCAATGCCCGGTCAGGAAGAGGACCGCCAGGCCGATATGGTGATCGCGGCTTTGGGCTTTGAGCCGGAGAATTTCCCGCAAACCTTGGGTGCGGAAGGGCTGGAGCTCAATCCGCGCGGCGCGATCCGTGTGACCGACCGCAGCCGCACTTCTCTGCCGGGGGTGTATGCGGGCGGTGATGCTGTGCGCGGTGCGTCTTTGGTCGTCTGGGCCGTGAAAGACGGTCTGGACGCGGCTGAAACCATCCATGCCGATCTGATGGCGGGCGCGCGCAAAGCGCAGGCGCAGCCAATTGCGGAGCCTGCCGAATGAGCCAGTTTGATTATCTGACCGAACGTCAGCGCCTGATCGATGCCGGCGCGTATGAGCTTGAGAGTGAACGCTCGGCCTGCGGCGTAGGCCTGATCGCCGATATCAAGGGCGAGCCGCGCCGTGAAACCGTCGAGCTGGGGCTCAAAGCGCTCAAGGCGGTCTGGCACCGGGGCGCTGTGGATGCAGACGGCAAGACCGGCGATGGCGCGGGCCTGCGTCTAGGCATAGCGCAGGATTTCTTCAAGGCGGCGGTGGCCCGCACCGGGCACGAGCCCAGCGAGCACGCCATCGGCGTCGGCATGGTCTTCCTGCCGCGCACCGATTTCGGAGCCCAGGAAAAAGGCCGCACCATCGTCGAGACGGAAGTCCTGCGCGCGGGTCTGCGCCTGTTCGGATGGCGTCAGGTGCCGGTGGATCCCTCCTGTCTGGGGGCCAAGGCTGCGGCGACCCGCCCGGCGATCGAACAGATCCTGTTTGAGGACACCAGTGATCGCGGTGCGGACGAGCTGGAACGCGCCCTGTATCTGGTGCGCCGCCGGATCGAACAGCGCGCCCGCGCCGAAGCCGTGCCTGAGCTCTATGTCTGCTCACTCTCCGCGCGCGACGTCGTCTACAAGGGCATGTTTCTGGCCGAAGCCATCGACCAGTTCTATCCTGATCTGCGCGACGAGCGCTTTGTCTCGCCCTTTGCGATCTTCCATCAGCGCTATTCAACAAACACCTTCCCCGAGTGGAAGCTGGCTCAACCCTTCCGCATGCTCGCCCATAATGGCGAGATCAACACGCTCAAGGGCAATCGCAACTGGATGCAGAGCCATGAAATCCTCATGGCCCACTCCGCGTTCAAGGATGCCGAGGATGTGGTGCGCCCGGTGATCAGCCCTGGTGCGTCGGACTCTGCGGCGCTGGACGAGGTGTTTGAGATCCTGGTGCGGGCAGGCCGTTCGGCGCCCATGGCGAAAACGCTTCTGATTCCTGAAGCCTGGTCCAAACGCGGCGAGATCATGCCGGGGTCCTGGCGCGGGCTTTACGAGTATTGCAATTCGGTGATGGAGCCCTGGGACGGGCCGGCCGCCGTGATCGCGTGTGACGGCCGCTGGGCGATTGCGGGCCTTGATCGCAATGGCTTGCGTCCGCTGCGCTGGAGCCTGTCGGAAGACGGGCTTCTGACCGTCGGCTCTGAAACCGGCATGGCCGAGCTCGAACCGTCGCGTGTGATCGAGCGCGGCGCCGTGGCGCCGGGGCGTCTGATCGCGGTGGACCTCGCCGAAGGCGGCTTCCTGCGCGAGGCTGAAATGCTTGATCAGCTCGCCGCCAAGCACCCTTACGAAGACTGGCTGAAAAACGTTCGCGAGATCGAGTCCGAGGTCGGTCCCGGGCCAGAGCCGCTTCTGTTTGACGACGCCGAGCGCGCCCGTCGACAGGCCGCCGCCGGCATGACGATGGAAGAGATCGAGATCATCCTCTCGCCCATGGCCGAAGACGCCAAGGAGGCCATCGGCTCCATGGGCGATGACAGCCCGCTGGCGGTGCTGTCCAACCGCTATCGTCCGATCAGTCATTATTTCCGGCAGAACTTCTCTCAGGTCACAAACCCGCCCATCGACCCGCTGCGCGAAGGTCGGGTGATGAGCCTGAAAACCCGCTTCAAGAATCTCGGCAATGTGCTGGAGGAAGACGCGGCGCAAACCGATGTCTTCGTTTTAAATTCTCCGGTGCTCACCAACGGCATGTATGACCGCTTGCGCGCCGTTTTGGGCGAAGGGGTCGCGCTGATCGATGTCACCCTGCCGGCCGCAGACGCCACTGGCTCCGGCGCGGGTCTGAAGGCGGCGCTTGATCGCATTCGCGCCGAAGCCGAGGCGGCGATCAGCGAAGGCGGCGCCCAGCACCTGATCCTGACTGACGAACGCCAGAGCGAACGTTTCGCGCCTGTGCCCATGGCGCTGGCGGTGGGGGCGGTGCACACGCACCTCACGAGAAAAGGCCTCCGCACCTATTGTTCGCTGAATGCGCGCACGTCTGAAGTCACGGATCCGCATGCGCTGGCGGTTCTGGTGGGCCTTGGGGCCACCACGGTGAATCCGTATCTGGCGTTTGAAACCGTGGCCGCGCGCACCGAGCGCACTCTGTCAGGCATGAGCCCTGAGCAGAAGGCGAAGAACATGAAGACCGCCTTTGATGCGGGCCTTCTCAAGATCATGTCCAAGATGGGCATTTCGGTGGTCAGCTCCTATCGCGGCGGCTGTAATTTTGAAGTGCTGGGCCTGAGCCGCGCCGTGGCGAGCGAGTATCTGGGCGGGGTCACCAGCCGAATTTCCGGCATTGGCCTTGCGGGGCTTGAGTCAAAGCTCGCGGAACTTCATCGCTGGGCCTGGCGCCATGAGGATGCGGTGCGCCTGCCCGTGGGCGGGTTTTATCGCCAGCGCAGCTCGGGCGAGGCGCATGCGCTGGAAGCGGCCTCGATCAGCCTGCTTCAGAAAGCGGTCCGGAACGAGGATTACGACGCCTATCGCGCCTATGTGGCCAAGCTCAATCACGAAGACCAGCCGATCCAGCTGCGCGACCTTCTGGAGCCGCGCCCGCTGAGCGGGCCTGTCGATCTGTCGCGCTGTGAGAGCGTGAACGAGATCCGCCAGCGCTTTGTCACGCCGGGCATGTCGCTTGGCGCGCTCAGCCAGGAGGCCCATGGCGCGCTGAACGTCGCCATGAACCGCATCGGCGCCAAGTCGGTCTCGGGCGAGGGCGGGGAAGACCCCGCGCGCTATCACCCGATGCCGAACGGCGACAATATGAACTCGGCGGTCAAGCAGGTGGCCTCCGGCCGCTTTGGCGTGACGGCGGAATATCTCAACCAGTGCCGCGAGATCGAGATCAAGGTCGCCCAGGGCGCCAAGCCCGGCGAGGGCGGGCAATTGCCCGGCTTCAAGGTGACCGGGTTTATCGCCAAGATGCGCCATGCGACGCCGGGCGCGACGCTGATCAGCCCGCCCCCGCACCATGACATCTACTCGATCGAGGATCTGGCGCAGCTCATCTACGACCTCAAGCAGATCAATCCCTATGCGCGCGTCTGCGTGAAGCTCGTCTCCGCGGCGGGCGTAGGGGCGGTTGCAGCGGGCGTGGCGAAAGCCCATGCCGATGTGATCCTGATCTCGGGCAGCGTTGGCGGTACGGGCGCCAGCCCGCAAACCTCGATCAAGTTCGCGGGCGCGCCGTTGGAGCTGGGCCTGTCTGAAGCCCATCAGGTGCTGTCGCTTAACGGCTTGCGCGAACGGGTCACCCTGCGCGCGGATGGCGGCATCCGCACCGGGCGCGATGTGGTGATCGCGGCCATGCTGGGCGCGGAAGAGTTCGGCGTCGGCACGACCTCGCTGGTGGCGCTGGGCTGTCTGATGGTGCGCCAGTGCCATTCCAACACCTGCCCGGTGGGCGTGTGCACCCAGGATGAAGAGCTCAGAAAGCGCTTCTCCGGGCTCGCCGACCATGTGGTCAATCTGATGACCTTCATTGCGCGCGACACCCGTGAAATCCTCGCGAGCCTCGGTGCAGAGCGTCTGGAAGACGTGATCGGCCGGGCGGATCTTCTCGATCAGGTCAGCCGCGGCGCGGATCATCTTGATGATCTTGATCTCAACCCGCTGCTGGTGCGCGTGGACCCGCAGGCGCGGCCGCCGCGCTCGACTCGGACGCAACGCAACCCGGTGGCCCCGGCGCTCGATGAGCAGATCCTCAAAGACGCCGAGCCGGTATTCTCGCGGCGTGAGAAGATGCAGCTGGTCTATGACGTGAAGAACACCGACCGCGCCGTGGGCGCGCGGGTGTCGTCTGAAATCGTGCGCACCTTCGGCCCGGACGGGCTCGAAGACGGCCAGCTCACCTTGCGCCTGCGCGGTTCGGCGGGGCAATCCCTGGGCGCCTTCTCCGCCACGGGGCTCAGGATCGAGCTTGAAGGCGACGCCAATGATTATGTGGGCAAGGGCCTGTCGGGCGCGACGCTGGCCATCCGCCCCTTTGGCGGCTGCAAGGAGCATCGCCCCGGTGACGCCATCATCGGCAATACCGTGCTCTATGGCGCAACGTCAGGACGGCTGTTCGCTGCGGGCGGGGCGGGCCAGCGCTTTGCGGTGCGAAACTCCGGCGCGACCGTGGTGGTCGAGGGCTGCGGCGCAAACGGCTGTGAATACATGACCGGCGGCGTCGCGGTGATCCTCGGCAAGGTCGGAGACAATTTCGCTGCCGGCATGACCGGCGGGGAAGCCTTTGTGCTCGACGAGCAAGACAGGCTGGAGCCTCGCCTAAATCCTGAAAATGTCGGGGTTCATGTGCTGGCGGGCGAGGCCGAGGCGCGCTGCCGCGCCCTGATCGAGGATCATTACGCCGCGACCGGCAGCCTGCATGCCGCCGCCATCCTCAATGACTGGGAGACCCGCAAGCTCGCCATTCGCCACATCGTCCCCTTCCCGCCGGCTACCGGCATGGAGGCGCAGGAGAAACGCGCTTAGGCGGGGTCAGCGTCTCGGCGCACGGCGCCAGGCGCGTGACCGAACTGGCGTTTGAAGGCGCGGCTGAATGCGGCTTCTGAGCCATAGCCCGCGGTTTCGGCGATCTCGATCATCGGGGTGCGTGTGTCTGACAGCGCGCGATGGGCGAGATGCAGCCGCCATTGGGTCAGATAGCTAATGGCGGATTGGCCCAGCTGTTCGGTAAAGCGTGCGGCGAAGACCGAGCGCGACAGCCCGGCTTCGCGCGCCAGCGCCTCTAATGTCCAGTCCCGCTGGGGTTGGTCATGAAGCGCGGTGAGGGCGCGTCCCAGATGCGGATCGCGCAGGGCGGCCAGCCACCCGCTCTGCGCGCTGGCTTCAGTCTCGAACCAGCTGCGGACCAGCTGGATCACCAGCACATCGGTCAATCGCGTGATCACCGCTTCGCTGCCTGGTGAGAGCTCTTCGGATTCGCGCGCGATGATCGTCAGCGTGGAGGTGATCCAGCTGTCTTGCGCCTCCGCGCCTTTTGATACGATCAGCGTCGGCAAATGCGCCATCATTTGCGCGCCCAGCACCTGATCAAAGCGCACCACGCCATAGGTGATCCGCGAACGCGAGCCGGGACCGTCCAGCATCAGGGTTTCATAACGGGGGCTCAGCGGCGTCACGTCCAGCTGATCCAGCGGGACCAAATCAGCCTCAGAATCGCTGAACAGCTCATGGCGCGCGCCATTGGGGATGAGCGCCAGATCCCCGGCTTCCAGACGCACCGGCGCCTCGCCTTCAAGTCGCAACTGGCAAGCCCCGTCGAGGACGATGGCGATCAGGGTCAACCCCTCAAACGCGGGCAGCGCGATGCCCCAGGGCGCCGCCATGTCGGTCTGGCAATACAAGGTCCCCGTCAGTTTCAGCTGATCGAGCAGTGCGGTCAGCGGATCGGGCCGGGGGCGAGGGTCTGTGTTGGGCGTGCTCATGAAAACCCCCGGACGGAGAGTCAATTTTCTCGGACGGGCGAGCATGGCCTGTTCATAGCGACAAACGCAATCTCCACCCGGCTTTGGACAGGAGAGACGCCATGAAAACGCAAAGGAATGTTCGCGCCCTGCTGGGGTTGAACGGTGTTGTGCTGACAGGGATCGGGGTGATGCTGGTCTCCGACCCGCACGCCATGTTTGCGCTGAACGGGGTGACGCTTAGCCCTGATCCTAATCTGCTCAGCGAATTGCGCGCGCCGGGCGGCGCTTTGGCCCTGGGCGGCGGTTTTGTACTGGCTTCAGCCGCTTTGGGGGTCTGGATGAGAGCGGCGAGCGGCTTCAGCGCGCTCTTGCTGCTCGGCTGGGCGCTGGGGCGCTTGGTCTCTATCGCAATGGACGGCATGCCCGATACCGGCTTGCTCGCAGCTTTCGGGATCGAACTCATTTTAGGCTTTGCCAGCGTCTGGGCGCTGAGGGCGCTCTCGGGATCCTCCGCACTGGAGGCGGGACTGAAACCCGCCTAGGCTCCGGTCATGACGCGCCTTTTGCAGATCCCCTATTGGCTGGCGGCGGCTTTGCTCGTCGTCGGCCTTGGCTGGACCGCCTCCGCGGGCCTTCTGGTGACGGCGCACTGGAGCGCGCTGCTCGGCCCGTTTGTGGGCACGGCGGCGCTTCTGGGGATGGGCTTTCTCAATCGAGAGCGCTGGCGCGCCGCGCCGACCTTGTGGCGGACACGTGCGAGCCTCGCCGCGCTTGGGACGGCGCTGGTCAGCGGTATCCTCGCCGCCTGGCTCTTTGGCCCCGCCGTCATCGGCATCGGCTTGCAACTGGGCGGTTTGGTCGGTTTTATAGGACTGATGATAATCGCGGCGCGGGTTCCGACGAAAGCCTGATCTGGCGCGGTGTCGCGACACGCTCTAAGCTGGCCTCCATGTTGAAACGTATCAATCATCCTCTTGTCTGGGGCGTTCTGATGATGCTGGCGGGCGCGGGCGGGCTTGTGGCCCAGGGCGCGCTCGCGGGCGTCGGCCTGCCGGCCTATCTGGCGCTGGGCGCCGCTCTGGCTTTATTGCCGTTTCTGACCTGGACCTCGCGGGCGCGCTGGCAAGGCGCGGAGGATCGTGCGCTGGGCCGGATCGTGGTGCTGGCGCTGGCGGTGTATGGGTTGGTCATGGCGGTGATGGCGCTGGTCGTCGGGCAGATGGTCTATGCGCCTTTCGCGGGGCTGTATGTGGGCGGGGCGGTGATGCTTTTGGGGTTGCATTATGTGGCGCTGACCGCGCCGCGCACCGCTTAGACGAACGCCGCAATGGCTGGATTTGACGATCAGATGCGCCAGATCGAGCTGGCCGACCGGGCGCTGATGTACACGCTCAAGCGCTCGGCCCGGCGCAAGACGATCGGCCTCAAAGTCAGCGAAGACGGCCTGACCGTCACCCTGCCATCGCGCGTGAGCGCGCGTGAGGCGGACGCCGTGGTGCGTGAGAAAGCGTCCTGGGTGATCGACCGGCTGGAGCGACGGCAAGCGCGCACGCCGCCGGCGCTGAAAGGCGTGGACGGCGAAGTGATCGGCTGGCTGGGCGCGGAGTTGCGCCTGTCGGTGCTAACCCATGACAAGGCCCGCACCAAGGTCACGCGGACCGAGGCCGAAGTCATCGTGCATGTGGACCGGCATCTTGATCCGTCAGATAGCCGCAAAGCGGTGCTGGCCGCGCTCAGGCGCTGGCGCAAGAGCGAGGCCCTTGCCCTGATGACGCCCAAGCTCGAAGCCTATGCGCAGGCGCTGGGCGCCAAGCGTCCGAAGGTCAGCGTTCGGGAACAGAAGGCGCGCTGGGGCTCATGCTCATCCGACGGCTCGATCCGCATGAATGCCCGCCTGATCGCTTATCCCGAAGCGCTGATCGATTATGTCTGCGCGCATGAGGCCTGCCACCTGAAAGTGATGGATCACTCGCCGCGCTTTCATGCCTTGCTCAATGAGCTGATGCCCGATCAGCGGCGACGCCAGCGCGCCTTGCGCGAGACGCGACCTGCGGGCGGGGCGTTCTAGTCGCGAAATCGCGTTTCACGCCTATTTGTCCGTGCAATTCTTCAGTCCGACACAGCTTCGCCCCATTGACGCCCTCGGGGGCGTGCGGAGTACGCTGCTGCAACATGAAAGCAGGGCGATTTGAACGATGTCCCACGACGAAGAATTTTACCGCGAGCGGCGCTTGCCGCCTTATGTCTTCGCTGAAGTGAACCGGATGAAGCAGGCCTATCGCGCAGAAGGCCGCGACGTCATTGATTTTGGCATGGGCAATCCCGACCTCGCCCCCGCCACGCACATCATCGCCAAGCTCGCCGAAGTCGCCGCCGATCCGCGTGCGCACCGATATTCCGCCAGCCAGGGCGTGCCGTCGCTTCGCAAGGCATTGGCGCGCTATTATGACCGGCGTTTCAATGTGGGCCTGAACCCCGATACCGAGGTCTGCGTCACGCTAGGCTCAAAAGAAGGGCTGGCGAACCTCGCTCAGGCCATTACCGCGCCCGGCGATGTGATCCTGGTGCCGGACCCCTCCTATCCGATCCACATGTTCGGCTTTCTGATTGCCGGCGCCGCCGTGCGACCGGTGGGATTCAAGGACCCCGAGGATTTCCTGCGCGAGGCGGTCCATGCCTGTCGCCGCTCGATCCCCGCGCCTTCGGCTTTGGTGCTGAACTTCCCGTCCAACCCGACCGCCCAGGTTGTCGATCTCGATTTCTACAAAGAGGCGGTGCGCATCGCCAAGGAGAACGATCTCGTTCTCATCTCCGACCTGGCGTATTCGGAGATCTATTTTGACGGCAATCCGCCACCCTCCATCCTCGAGGTCGAGGGCGCCCGGGACGTGGCGGTGGAGTTCACCTCCATGTCCAAGACCTATTCCATGCCGGGCTGGCGCATGGGCTTTGCGGCGGGCTCCTCGCGTCTGGTGGACGCGCTCAAGCGGGTGAAATCCTATCTCGATTACGGGGCCTTCACGCCGATCCAGATCGCGGCGGTCGCCGCACTCGATGGCCCGCAGGACCATGTGGCCGAGGCGCGGGAGACCTACAAGAAGCGCCGCGACGTGCTGGTGGAGAGCTTTGGCCGCGCGGGCTTTGATATCCCGAGCCCGCCCGCGACCATGTTCGCCTGGGCGCCGATCCCCGAACCCTTCGCCCATCTGGGCTCGGTGGAGTTCGCCAAGAAGCTCTTGGAAGAAACCGATGTGGCCGTCGCACCGGGCTTGGGCTTTGGCGAGCGCGGCGACACCCATGTGCGTCTGGCCGTGGTGGAAAACGAACAGCGCATCCGTCAAGCGGCGCGGGCGCTCAAAGGCTTTTTCGCCAAGGGCTAACGCCTTGATTTGAAACAGGGTAAATGGCGCGTTCACCCTGTTTCTTTTCAATGTCTTAACAGGGGGCGACGGATTCTGGAGCTGTTTTGCGCGAGCGCGCGAAGTGGGATCTGGACATGCGGTCGCTTCTGGCGAACTTCCTTAATGAGACCCGGGGCAATGTGGCGATGATGTTCGCCATGCTGCTGGCGCCGATGGTGGTCAGCGTCGGCGGAGCGCTGGATTATTCGCGCACCTTCACCATCGGCTCTGAAATCCAGTCGGCCATGGACGCCGGCACCCTGGCGGCGGCGTCGCTGACCCAGGGTGAAGACCCCGAAACGGTCGTACGCAATTACATCACCGCCGCTTTGTCAGAACATAACGGCGTGCTGGAGCGGCTGAATGTTCAGGTCAGCTCGGATACGGCGATCAATTCACGCGAGGTGAGGGCGGACGCCGTGATCAGCGTGCCGACCTTGATGCTGGGGCTGATCGGCTATGACGCGCTGACGCTCAACCGCACGTCTGAAGCCAATGAACGGGTGCGCAATCTGGAGATTTCGCTGGTGCTCGATATTTCGGGCTCTATGGGCGGATCCAAGATTTCCGCTTTGCGTGACGCCGCTGAAGAGTTCGTCCTGTTGATGATGGACCCTGATCTGGACGGTCTGACCAGCTTGTCCGTCATCCCGTATAATGGCGGGGTGCGATTGCCGGCGACGGTCACCAATGATCTCTTGTCAGGCACGCCCAATGATAGCGGCTGTATCGAGCTGGGGGTCTCGGATCCGGTCGAGATGGAGCTGGCGTCTGACGAATACGACTGGCTGGACTGGCAAGACCGCGATCAGCGCGGCTCGCGTTCGTCGTCCTTTTGCCCGGAAGAGTCTGAAGCCACGGTGTTTTTAGAGCAGACCCGTTCGGTCTTGCTGGATCTGATTGAAGGGCTCAGCGCGGGCGGGAACACCGGCCTTGATCTGGCGACAGCCTGGGGCGCGCGGGCGCTCGACCCGGTCTGGCGGGGGCGTCTGGGCGGGGACTTCACCGATCGTCCGGCGGCCTATGATGATCCATCCACCATGAAAGTGCTGGTGGTGATGACGGACGGCGCCGCCACCGCCCAGTATCGCCGGGCGCAAAACTGGCGCGGCGATTGGTACACGTACGAGCTCTACAGCGCCGCCACGGCGCGCTCCAATATGGCGGCGGCGTGTGATGACGCAGAAGCCGCGGGCGTGCACATCTACACCATCGCCTTTCAGGTTTCAGGCGCCACCAACCGGACCCTGATGCGTGAATGCGCGAGCAAGACCGAGAACTATTACCAGGTAGAGAGTCTCGACATCTCTTCCGCCTTCAACGCGATCGCTGCGGACCTCAACAGCCTGCGGCTGGCGCGATAGCGCTGTTAACTTTTCATAAACTATTGTTTTAACTTGATTTTGGTCTGTTTGTTGCAGGCTGCTCCATCGCATGTTCCGGCTTGGAACGGTTTTGGCGAAGGCGTTCAGATGCAAGCGCTCCTGGGTTTTCTTTCTCGCTGGTCTTCAGACCGCCGCGGCAATGTGGCGATCATCATGGCGTTGTGTTCGGGCGTGCTGGTGACAGCGGTGGGCGGCGCGCTCGATTATTCGCGCAGCGCCACGGTCAGCTCTGAACTGCAAAGCGCTTTGGATTCCGGCACGCTGGCGGCGGCGTCCCTGACCCAGGATCGCGCTCCGACTGATGTGGTGCGCGCCTATGTGGAGGCGGCGCTGGAAGATCACCCGCAATTGCTGGCCAGCCTTCAGCTGGATGTGAACGCGGACATCTCGCTCAATTCGCGCGTGGTGACCGCCACAGCAAGCGTCGCCATGCCCACCACCATTCTGGGCCTTGTGGGCATCAATTCGCTCACTTTGGAACACTTCTCAGAAGCCATCGAACAGGTGCGCGATGTGGAGATATCGCTGGTGCTGGACGTGTCGGGCTCCATGGGCGGCAGCAAGATCAACGCGTTGATCGACGCCGCCGACGAGTTTGTGGAAATCGTCCTGGCGGCGGACGCGGCTGAACGCACCAGTATTTCCGTCATCCCGTATAATGGAGGCGTGCGCACGCCCAGCGAAGTCAATGACGATCTGATCGACGGCAACAACAATGCGCGCCGCCGGTCGGGGTGTGTCGATATGGGTACGGACTATCCGGTGGATATGACCCTTCCCTATCGGGACATGAATTTCATCGAATACAATGGCGCCCTGCAACGCAATAACAATCACTCGTCCTTTTGTCCGCGCTCCAACATGGAATCCGAGTTCCTGTCGCAAAACCAGAGCCGCCTGCAAGGGCTGATCCAGTCTTTGCGCGCCAGCGGCAATACCGGTCTGGATGTGGCGACCATGTGGGGTGTGCGGGCGCTGGATCCGGCCTGGCGCGGGCAGCTCGGCGGGAGCTTCTCTGATCGCCCGGCGTCTTATGACGACCGCGACACGATCAAGATCCTGGTGGTGATGACTGACGGTCAGGCCACAGCGCAATACCGAACCGAAGAATACACTTACACAGACTGGCGTGGTCGACGCCGGACGGGTACGCGCAATTATGAGATCTATTCGGCGCGCCAGGCGCGTGAGAACATGGCGGAGGCGTGCGACGTTGCTGAAGACAATGGGGTGCAAATCTACACCATCGCCTTCCAGCTCAGCGGCAACACCAATCGCGATCTGATGCGCAACTGCGCCAACAAGCCCCAGAACTATTATCAGGTGGAAAATCTCGATATCGCCGAGGCGTTTTCCTCCATTGCCGCTGACATCAACCGTCTGCGACTGACCCGTTAAAGGGCAAAACAAGGCGGGGCGTGAATACCCCTTGTTTCCTTACGGTTGAAAAACATGGCGTCTCAGACTTCATTGTGTCCGAAATTCACAATGGAGTCTCAGATGGCGGATCCGCAGTCTCAAACCGTTGAAGCGCCCAAGCGCAATGCGTTCACGCGCTTTCTCGATGGCGTGGAATGGCTGGGCAATCTGCTGCCGCACCCTGTGACGCTGTTTGCTTTGCTTGCGGCGGGCATCGTCCTGCTCTCAGGCGTTTTCGGCTGGATGGGCGTCGCAGTTGAAGATCCGCGCCCTGCCGGGTCCAGAGGCGTGGCGGAAGACGGCATGATCCGGGCGGTCAGCCTGATGAATGGTGATGGCGTCCGGCGTATTTTCACGAACCTGACCGAGAACTTCACCAGCTTCGCTCCGCTGGGCGTCGTGCTGGTGGCGATGCTGGGCGTTGGCGTCGCGGAAAAGTCGGGGCTTTTGTCCGCCGCCGTGCGCGCCATGGTGCTGGGGGCGCCGCGCCATGTGGTGACGGTGGCCGTGGTGTTCGCCGGCATTGTGTCCAACACGGCGTCCGAAGTGGGCTATGTGGTCCTGATCCCGCTGGCTGGCGCGATTTTTTATGCACTGGGGCGACATCCGCTAGCGGGCATGGCGGCGGCCTTCGCCGGGGTGTCCGGCGGCTATAGCGCGAACCTCTTGATCGGGACGGTCGACCCGCTGCTGGCGGGGATCACCGAAGAAGCCGCCCAGCTGGTCGACCCCGAGTATACGGTGAACGCGACGGCGAACTGGTTCTTCATGATCGCGTCCACTTTCCTGATCACCATTGTGGGGTCGCTGGTGTCCATCTTCGTCGTCGAGCCCAAGCTCGGCGCCTATGACCCTGAGCGCGCCGATCCGACAATCCTGAACAAGTCCATGATGGAGAACCTGGCCGAGCCGGAGAAGAAAGGACTTGCTGCGGCGGGGCTCGCTTTCCTGGCGGTTCTGGCGGTCATGGCCTACACACTGCTGCCCGATGTGCGCTTTCCAGCCTGGCTGCCGCTGCTCTCCGGCGCTTCGGTACCAGAGGTTCTGCCCGGATGGGGCGTTTTGCGCGATCCTGACACCGGCAGCGTCATGCGGTCGCCGTTCTTTTCCGGCTTTGTGGTCTGGATCCTGATCTTCTTCATCGCTGTGGGCTACGCCTATGGCCGTGTCGCGGGGACCATGAAGACGGATCGCGACATCATTGACGCCATGGCCGCCGCGTTGGCGTCTCTGGGGCTCTACATCGTGCTGGTGTTCTTTGCGGCCCAGTTCGTGGCGTTTTTCGGCTGGACCAATCTGGGCGCCATCACGGCTGTGACCGGCGCGAATTTCCTGCAGGAAACCGGCATGACCGGCCCGGCTCTGTTCTTCTTCTTCATTCTGATGTGCGCGGTGATCAATCTGTCGCTGGGCTCGGCTTCGGCGCAATGGGCGGTGACGGCGCCGATTTTTGTGCCCATGCTGATGCTGATCGGATATTCGCCGGAGGTGATCCAGGCCGCCTACCGGATCGGGGACAGCACCACCAACATCATCACGCCCATGATGAGCTATTTCGGCCTCATCCTCGCCTGGGCCACGCGCTATGATAAAAATCTGGGCGTGGGTACGCTGATCGCGATGATGCTGCCCTATTCAATTTTCTTCATGCTGACCTGGTCCGGCTTCTTTTTCGCCTGGGCCTTTGTGTTTGATCTGCCTGTCGGTCCGGGTTCACCGACATTCTATCCGGCGCAATAAGACGCTGGCGGACACAAAAAAGCCGGGCGGTTGTCGCCCGGCTTTTTCACAAAGGTGGTGAGAACGCCTATTCATCCATCATCGCATCGCGAAGGACGCGGAATTCGTTGTCCTCATACCAGTTCGGCCAGTCCTCGGAATCAGCGAGGCGACGCGAGACGCGGTACATCAGTTCAGTGGCCTGCACGAAGCCGCCCATATCCCAGTTCGGATCAAACTCGTCGGCGGGCTTGTGATAGGCCTGCAGACGATAGGCGGTCTCGATTTGAGCGCCATACTCCCGGCCGCCGTCTTCAGCGACAGACCCGGAATCGGCATACAGCATCGGCACGCCGCGACGGGCGAGCGTGACATGGTCTGAGCGGTAGAAATAGCCCGCTTCCGGGTTCGGATCGGGGCTGAGATACATGCCGTCCGCTTCCGCTTCCATGCGCAGCAGGTCTTCCAGCTCTGATGCGCCATAGCCGATCACGACAATGTCTTCCGTACGACCGATGGGCAGGATGCCGTCAAAGTTGAAGCCGCCCACGGTCTGGTCCAGCGGCACGAGCGGGTTCTGGGCGTAGTATTCTGATCCCAGAAGGCCAGATTCTTCGGCTGTCACCGCGACGAAGATCAATGACCGTTCCGGCGGAATCTCGGCTTTAGCGTAAGCTTCCGCCAGTTCCAGTATGGCTGTGATTCCAGTGGCGTTATCGACGGCGCCATTATAGATCTGATCGTCGCCCGAGAAGTTCAGGCGCACGCCGATATGGTCCCAATGGGCCATGAACAGCACGTATTCGTCCGGGCGCTCTGACCCCGTGACCTGACCGGCGACATTGTTGGAGGTCAGGCTGCGCAGTGAATTGGTCAGCGACGCACTCATTGTCGCCCGACCCATATCCACCGGCGTGAACTCAGGGCTGACAGCGGCTTGGCTCAGCTCCACGAAATCGAGATCAAGCGCATCAAACAGCTCGACGGCCTTGTCCTCGGTGATCCAGGCCTGAACGTCGGCGCGCTCCTGACCGGCGGAGGAGGCGAGGGTGAATTGCGGTCCGCTCCAGCTTGATTGGACGGTGCCCCAAGGGTAGGAGGCCGGGGCGGTCTGGTGGACAATGATCGCACCTTCCGCGCCCTGACGGGCGGCTTCTTCGTATTTATAGGTCCAGCGGCCGTAATAGGTCATGGCTGAGCCGTTGAACCAGCCGGCATCAGGATCGGCGAAGCCCGGATCATTGATCAAGATCACCACCGTCTTGCCGGTGACGTCCACGCCATCATAATCGTTCCAGCCATATTCGGGCGCGACCACGCCATAGCCCACGAACACCAGTTCGGACGCGTCCAGGCTGACTTGTTCTTCAGGGTTCTGAGACCAGAACACCACATCCACATTGGTCTGAAGGCCCATCGCCTCGCCATCCACGCTGATGTCAAAGCTCGATGCGCTTTCATCGAGGGTGGATTCAATCAAGGGCACCGGTTGGAACCAGCCGTCTGTCCCCGCAGGCTCGAGGCCGACGGTATCCATTTCCTCGGCGATCCAGCTCGCCGCCTGCTCGCCATGTTCGGACGCCGGGCCGCGGCCTTCGAACCGGTCATCGGCCAAGGCCGCAATTCGATAGGCGAAATCCGCTTCGGTGATGGCCGCATCACTGGGCTGGTGCGCGGGATAGGCGTTGCTGGTTTGGGCGTCTGAAGACGCGGATTCTGATGGCTCATCCGTGGCTGGCGTATTGGCGGGCTGGCTGCAGGCGGTGAGCGCCATTGCGACCAAGCTGGACGTTACTAAATAACGTAACATTTTGACTCCCCACAAGAAATTTTCTGCAGTGCATCGTGCATTGATCCCATGCGCATGCAAGCCCGGTACGAGGAGGTCTCGACAGGACGCGTCAAAGGATGCGAGGATTAAGTGAACGCCGTTCACTTGCCCGATTGAGAGGCGAGGGCGGACCGGGCGCCAGCCCGATCACAAGGGAGGAGACAGCGCGCTATGGATCTTGCTGCGCTCGATGCGGTCCAGATTGAACTTGCGCCCGGCGCGCAGCTGATTATGCCGGTCATCCTGGTGGCTATAATGTTCGGGGTGGCGCTGGACGTCCATGTGAAGGACTTCGCGCTTCTCAAGGCCCGACCGGTTCGCTTTATTGGCGCCGCGGCCGCCCAGATCATCGGCTTGCCGCTGGTGACCCTGGGCCTGATCTTGGTGCTCGCTCCGCCGCCGTCCATCGCGCTGGGCATGATTGTGGTGGCGTGTTGCCCTGGCGGCAATGTCTCCAATTTCCTCACGCATCTGGCCAAGGGCGACACTGCGCTATCGGTCTCGCTGACCGCCACATCCAGCCTGGCGGCGGCACTGCTGACCCCGGTCTCGATCGTCTTCTGGACATCGCTATACGGCCCGGCGGATGCGCTGGTGGACACGATCGACGTCTCGCCCGTGCCCTTTGTGGTGCAGACGACGCTGTTGCTCGCCCTGCCTCTGATTTCGGGCATGGTGATTGCGCATCATTTTCCAAAGACCGCGCGGCGTTTGCGCCCGATCTTCCTGATGGCGGGCCTTCTGGGGCTGGCGGTTCTGATCATTGGCGGGGTGGGATCGAACTGGGCGCTCTTTACCGCCACCGCAGGCAGCGTGTTGATCATCGCCATGATCCATAACGCCGTCGCGTTAGCCTTTGGGGCCGCCTCGGGGCGGGCTCTGGGCTTTGAGACGGCCGGACGGCGCTCGGTGACCTTTGAAGTGGGCATCCAGAACACCGGGCTCGGTCTTGTGATCTTGCTGGGCCAGTTCGAAGGCGTGGGCGGGGCGGCGGCCATCACCGCGCTCTGGGCGGTCTGGCATCTGTTCAGCGGCGGCCTGCTTGTCGGCTTCTATCGCGGGCTCGACTGGGTCCGCCTGCAAAAGAGCGCCCGAACGGCGCCTTGACACAACGTTTTATTCGGGAGGCTTCCATGGCGACTTATGATCTGAAAATCACCGGCGGCATGATCCACGAAGGCGAGGGCGGCTCGCCCTATATCGGCGATGTCGGGATCAAGGCGGGCCGTATTGTGGCGGTGGGCGAAGCGCCGGGCGACGCCGATGAGGTGATTGACGCCAAGGGCTGCATCATCACGCCGGGCTTTATTGACGTGCACACCCATTATGACGGTCAGGCCACTTGGGATGACCGCATGGAGCCTTCGATCAAGCATGGCGTGACCACCGCGATCATGGGCAACTGCGGGGTGGGGTTCGCCCCCGTGCGCAAATCCGACCATGAGCGGCTGATCAAGCTGATGGAAGGGGTGGAGGACATTCCCGGCACCGCGCTCGCCGAAGGGCTGAGCTGGGATTGGGAGAGCTTTCCCGATTATCTCGACGCGCTTGAGAAAACCCCGCGCACCCTCGATGTGGCGGCCATGGTCGGCCATGACCCGCTCAGGGTATATGTCATGGATCAGCGCGCCAGCTTTGACCAGCAGGCCAATGACGAGGAGATCGCCAAAATGCGCGACCTCGTCTCTGAAGCGCTGGACGCTGGCGCCATCGGCTTCGCCACCGGGCGCTCTGACCTGCACCGCACCGCGGACGGGGAGTGGACCCCGGCCTCTGAGGCCACCACCAAGGAGCTCACCGGCATCGCCAGCGCCTTCAAGGGCCGCAACCATGGCGTCATCCAGGCGGTGTCCGATTTTGATCTTGAACGCGACCAGTCGCGCTTCGATGAAGAATGGAAAGTGGTCGAGGACTATGTCCGCGCCGCCGGCGGTCGTCCCTTCTCCATGTCCCTGATGCAGCGCGACTTCGCGCCGGATCAATGGCGCAAGATTCTATCGGGTCTGGAAAAGCTGGATGAGGAAGGCTTCACCGTGCGCGCCCAGGTCGCCCCGCGCGCCATTGGCGTCTTCCTGGGGCTGCAATGCACCTTCCACCCCTTCATGGGCTTCCCGGCCTATAAGGAGATCGCTGACCTGCCGCTGGATGAGCGCGTGGCGGTGATGAAGACGGACGATTTCCGCAAGAAGATCCTCAGCCAGAAGTCAGACAAGCTCGCCGGTCCCGGCAGCTCGATCCCGCCCATCGCCGATCTTCTGATCGAAAACATGGAGATGGTGGCGGGCAAGCTCTTCACCTTGTCTGAAAATCCCGATTACGAGCAGCCGCCCGAAAACGCCATCGGCGCCAAGGCCGAAGCGCGCGGCGTCTCGGTATGGGAGGAGCTCTTTGACACAGTGATCGCCCGTGACGGACGTGAGCTGATCTATCTGCCGATCTATAACTATACCGAGCTGAGCTATGACAATGTGCTGACCATGATGCAGCACCCGCTCGCCATTCCGGGCCTGTCAGACGGCGGCGCCCATGTGGGCACGGTCTGTGACGCCAGCTTCCCCAGTTATCTCTTGAGCTATTGGACCCGCGACCGCACACGCGGACCCCGGATTGCGCCCGAACGCGCCGTGCAGATGCTGACCGGCGATATCGCCGATTACCTTGATCTCAAGGATCGGGGCCGGATCAAGCCGGGGATGAAGGCCGATCTCAATGTCATCGACTATCAGAAGCTCCGCCTGCATCCGCCGCGCCTCGTCAAAGACCTGCCCGCGGGCGGTCAGCGCCTCTTGCAAGACGCCGAAGGCTATCGCGCGACAATTGTCTCAGGTGAGGTTGTGGTGCGCGATGATCAGGTGACCGACGCCCGTCCGGGCCGCCTTCTGCGCGCCGGTCGGCAAGAGGCGATGGCGGCGGAGTAGGGCTGAAACCCCGGCCGAGCGCAGCGCAGAGCCGGGGCCTCCCTCAGGATCAGGCGCTCTAAGCGGAGAGAGGTCCCGGGTCTCGCTAAGCTAGCCCGGGACTTCAAAACGTTTGTTCGCTCAGCCCCTACCGCACATAACTCGCGCCATTGACGTCAAACGTGGCGCCGGTGGCGCTTTTGCAGGCGCCGGACAGCAGGAAGGCGGTCAGGCGCCCCAGCTCGTCCGGGCTCGCCATGTCGCCATAGGGCACTTCTGAGAGCGCCGCCTTGCGGTCGTCAGGGTCTTGCGGGGCCATTTCGGTGTCGATCCAGCCCGGCGCGATGGCGTAGGCCAAAAGGCCTCGGCCCGAATAGGCGCGGGCCAGCGTCTTGATCATTGCAATAAGCCCTGCTTTCGAGGCCGCGTAGGCGGGGTGGTCGGCGTCATCACCGCGGTGCGCGGCGCGAGAGCTGATCGCCACCATCGAGCCGGGTTGCGGCCCGTCCACCCAATCCTGGGCCGCGCAGCGCGCCAGATCAGCGCAGCTTTGTAGATTGATCTGAAGCGTCCGCGCCCAGTTCTGCTGCCAGATATCGGCGGGGTCATGGATGTTGGAGGCTTCAAAGACGCCGTGATTGAGCACCAGGCCGTGGATCGGGCCGTCTGCGAGGGTTTTCGCTTGGGTCCAGGCGGGCTCGGCGGCGGCCGGGTCTGAGAAGTCCGCCTGCACGAGCCCCATCGCCTGATCGCCCAGCTCGCTCGCCATGGCTTTGGCGGCGTCGGTGTTGCGGGCATAGCCCAGGATCACCTGGCCGCCAGCTTCTGCGATCTGGCGAGCGATGCCGGCGCCGGCGCCGCGTGAGGCGCCGGTGACGAAAAAGGTCTGGTTCTCAAGACGGATCATGACAGGTCCTATTGCGGCGTCAGGGTCAGCACATGGCTGCCTTCGGGCGCGGTATCAACCGTCCAGTCATCGCGGATTTCGAAATACTCGCCCGCCGCCCAGCGGGGCGCGAGGTCGCCGTGATGGGGCGAGAGCGGGTGACCGGACTGGCCGGGCGCGAACATGTAGAGCGAGTTATTGAGGTCAGACAAATCATAGATCGCCCTCAGGGACGCGGCGTGGAACACGTCGTAAGTCCCGGACGCATAGCTGAAATGCGCCACATTGATCGTCGCGCCGTCGCCAGGGACTGACACGCGGTTGGCGAACATGGGGCCGATCAGCGGCAGGGAATCAAACGGGTGATCGAAATCGGCCACATGCATGTCGCCCCAGCGCCAGCGATCCATATCCCGCCCGAAAGCATCTGCGGTCTCCGCCATGGCGGCGTCGAGCGCCAGCCCGGCGGTGATCGAGCAGCTCTCCACCGCGTCCGTACGCACATCATCGCACCAGGCGGACGCTTCGCCCGCCAGCACGTCTTCGAGGAAGGCGCGGCGAGGCTGGTTGAAAGCCGAGGCGAGCGTATCAAGCTCATCATTCCAGATCGCGCCGGAGAGCACGCGCAGCCAGGCTGAATAGATCAGGGCTTCTGGCGCATCCATATCCAGCGCGCCATCCCAGGCTTCAAGCCGCGCCAGGGCTTCCGCCCCCAGCTGGCTTTCAGGTTCGGAGCCCAGCAGCACGGGCAACAGACGCAGCGCCTGCTCGCTGGTCACATCCATTTGCAGGGCGGCGAAGCTCTCCAGCGTATGACGCTCACGAGCCGCAAGTTCCCGCTCGATCCGTGGCGCACGATAGGTCGCGTATGAGCCCGGAAGCGGGTAGGGATAGTCTGGCCCCGCCACCAGATTATTGCCCGACGCGATGACCCCGCCTTCGGGATTGCGCACGCGCGGCAGCTCGTCAAACGGAATAAAGCCCGTCCAGTCACCAGCCTCATCGCGGATCGGCAACAGCCCGGCTGTTGTGTAACCGATGGTGCCGTCCACGCTGGCGAAATGCATGTTCTGCATGGGGGCGGTCCAGCCGCGGCCCGCCTCGACAAAGTCATCAAAGGTCTGCGCTTGCATGATCGCGAGGGTGGCGTCCGCTACGCGGTTGCCCGGCGCGGTCACGGTGGAGCGGCGCACCACAATGGCGTCCTCGTCAAAGCCGCGCAGATCAAACCATTCCGGGTCCAGCACCGGGCCGTCGCCGGTTTCCTCGATCGTCAGTTCATAGGGCTCGGAGCGGCCCTTGATCATAATGGTTTCGGTGCGCGTGGTGGTCTCTTCAGCGTCGCGATCGCGCTCGAGAATGTCGATGACGTCAAACCCGGTATTGGTGAAGCCCCAGGCGGCGTGGGCGTTCCGGCCCAGAATGACGAAGGGTGAGCCGGGCACTGTGCCGCCGATGACGGGGCCATAGGAGAGATTGAGGCGCACATAATACCAGATCGCCGGCGTGCTCAGGCCCAGATGGGGGTCGTTGGCCAGCAGCGGACGTCCGGTTTCGGAGCGCTCGCCCGACACCACCCACGCGTTTGAGCCGGGCTGGTTGTCTGATTGCGCGCTGGGCTGAACAGGCGCGCTCAAGGGCAGGGTCTGCACATCGCCGAACCGAGCGCGCATATCCTCGGCCTTCAGCATGGTGGGCGCCCAGTCGGGAAAGCTCATTGTGAATTGAGCCAGCTGCTCGGCGGAGAGAATGTCATCGAGCAGAGCGCGATCCATGTCAGCCCCCGCCCCGGCGGCGAGGTCATGGGCCAGCAGCACCACAATCGCGGCGCTGTCTTCGAGGCTCCACGCCTCAGGCGCGGTGCGCAGGACAGCATATTCAGGCGCGACGGCGCCTTCGCTCAAGCGCGCGTTCACGCCGTCGATATAGGCTTGCAGCATCGCGCGAGTGTCTTCGGATGTGTTGTCGACGATCTCCTCGGTTAGACGGCGAAACCCATAGGTCCGGGTCTGGGCGTCCGCGCGCAAATACTCCTCGCCGAACAAGGCCGAGAGCTCTCCGCGCATATAGCGCCGCGCCATATCCATTTGGAAAAAGCGTTCGCTGGCGTGCACATAGCCGAGCGCCGTCATGACATCGGCATCGCTGTCTGCAAAGATATGGGCGATGCCGTTCGCGTCGCGCACCACATGGGCGGGGCGATCCAGAACCGATACGGTGACGTCGCCGGACTGGCGCGGCTTGGACGCGTGGAACCGCTCCACCATCCAGGCGCTGACGCCCAGCACACAGATAAGGGCCAGCGCCAAGGCCGCCAGGAGTATGCGAATGATCCAGGTGTTCATGTAGGGCCTCCCCATGGCCAAAGTCGGATATGTCGTGATGCTTTAAATGCGGTGCACTGTACTCACAGCGCCATACTCTTCATTAAGTTGTGTGGGGTACAGTCATGAAAAAATCCTATGGGTGTGTCATGACTGTTCCCGAGCCCTCCACCGCTGTGTGTGAAGACGCTGTCTGCCGCTGCGCCGAGCCGATTCCCGAGCGTCTGCGGTTTGCGTTTCAGCCGATCATCGATTTCAAGACACGGACTATCTTTGCACAAGAAGCGCTGGTGCGCGGCGCGGAGGGGCAGTCGGCCGGTTCGGTCCTGTCCAAGGTGACGGCCGACAACATGCATGCCTTTGACCGGCACTGTCGCATTCAGGCGATCAAATCCGCCAGCGCCGCCTTGTCTGACCGGCCCGAGTTTCTGTCTTTGAACACTATGCCGAACGCCGTTTACGATCCGGCGACCTGCTTGCGCACGACATTGGCGGCGGCGGCGGCGAACAGCTTTCCAACCCATCGCATCATGTTCGAGATGACCGAGCACGAAGCGGTCACCGACCCCGATCACTTCGCCATGATCGTGCGTTCCTACAAGGATATGGGGTTTCTGACCGCGCTGGATGATTTCGGCTCCGGCGGCGCCGGTTTGACCCTGCTCGCCGCTGTCATGCCGGACATCATCAAGCTCGACATGGGCTTGGTTCGCAACGTCCATATCAGTCCGGTCAAACGCACCATCCTGTCGGCCATGGTGGAGATCTGCGACCGCTTCGACATCAAGATCATTGCTGAAGGCATTGAGGTCAAAGCCGAGGCGCGCGCCTTGTTCGATCTGGGGATTCACCTGTTCCAAGGCTATTATTTCTCCAAACCGCAACTGGACGAGGCCCCGGCGATTTCTGACATCAACTGGTCGATCGCACGCTAGCCGGCCTGCAGTTTTCTGAAAAAGTCAAACATCTTGCCATAGGGCGGGCGGATCAGGCGGCTGGGGTGCCAGACCGGCGCCTCAAACACGCTGCGCTCATGGGTGAAGGTGAGAAACCCGCTTTCCCCGTGATAACTGCCATACCCGGAGGCGCCGACGCCGCCAAACGGCAGGTCTTCCACCGACAGGTGCAGCAGCGGGGTGTTTACAGCCGCGCCGCCTGAAATCGTCCGCCCCAGAAAATCGCGCGCGGTCTGCTTGGACTTGGCGTAGACATAAAGCGCCAGCGGCCGGTCACGCTCATTGATAAAGCGCGCGGCGTCCTCCAGCCCGTCATGGCCCAGCACAGGCAATATCGGCCCGAAAATCTCTTCCTGCATCAGTTTGGAGTCGAGCGGCGGATTGACCACCACCGTGGGCGGGAAGATGCGCGTATTACCGGCGGCGGCCTTATCAAAAGCCAGCTGATGCACCTCCGCGCCGGCGTCGCGCACCTCTTCGACCATCTCGCTCAATCGGGCGTGATGGCGTTCGGAGATGATCGCCGTGTAATCGTCATTGGTGGCGACGTCGGGCCACATCTCGCCCGTCTCATGCATCATCGCCTTGGCTAAGTCCGCTTCAGAACCGCGCGGAACCAGCGCATAATCGGGCGCGACACAGGTTTGTCCGGCGTTCAGAAACTTGCCCCAGGCCACGGTCTTTGCGGCTTCCGCGCCATCAAAATCCGGAGCGATCACTGTCGGCGATTTGCCGCCCAGCTCCAGCGTCACCGGGGTCAGATTCTCCGCCGCCGCCTTGGCGACGATGCGCCCCACCTGGGTGGAGCCGGTGTAGAACAGATGATCAAAGGGCAGGGCGGTAAAAGCGCTGGCTTCTTCCACGCCGCCTTCAATGACCGCCACATGATCCTCGCTGAACAGCTCGGCCAGGGTGGACTTGATCAAGGCCGCGGTGCGCGGGGTGAATTCACTGGGTTTGATCATCACCCGGCATCCTGCGGCCAGGGCGGCGACCAGCGGCGCGAAGGCCAGTTGCATGGAATAATTCCAGGGCGAGACGATGCCGACCACGCCTTTGGGCTCACGCCGTATATAGGCCTTGCCCGGCGCCAGCGTCATCGGCACCGGGACGGGCTTTGAGCTCGCCCATTTGTTGAGATGCTGCCGGCTGTGTTTGGCCGTGGCGATGGTGAAGCCCAGCTCCGCCATCGCGGTTTCAGACTTGGAGCGCCGACCGAAATCGGCGTCGATGGCGGCGGCGAAGTCATCGCCACGGCTTTTCACCAAGGCTTCGATCTTCTCCAGATCCGCCTTGCGGTCAGACAGGGGGCGGTGGCGTTCGGATTCGAACGCGGCTTTTTGCCGGTCAAAGATCGCCTGCATGGCGTCTACGGCGGCTGGAGCGGTTTGCATATGGCTGTCAGGCATGTGTCTGTCTCCTAGCGCGCACGGATCATATCGGCGGCGCGAGTGGCGATCATGATGGTGGGCGCATTGGTGTTGCCGCCGACTATACGCGGCATGACGGATGCATCCACTACGCGCAGATTAGTGACGCCGCGCACACGGCATTGCGGGTCTGTGACGGAAAGCGCGCCGCTCCCCATCGCGCATGTGGAAGTAGGATGATACAGCGTTTCGGCGCGCTGACGCACCTCATCGGTGAGTGCGGAACGGCTGGCGCCTGGATCTGCGGGCAGATCCAGCTGGTCAAATTCGCCGTCGAACGCATCGCTGAGCAGAAGATCGCGTGCGATTTCCAGGCAATCCGTCATCACCTCCACATCTTCCTCGTGGTCGAGATAGTTGGGATCAATGCGGATAGGCGCACGCGGATCCGCGCTGTCCAGCCGCAGTCGGCCGGTGCTCTGCGGATACAGATGGCAAGCGTGCAGGCTCATGCCATGGCCCGTCAGGGTTTCGCGCCCATGGGGGCTGGCGAGGGAGGGAATGAAGACCAGCTGGATATCCGGTAGGTCCCGCGCCCGGCTGGAGCGCACAAAGCCGCATCCCTGAACCGGATTGACGGTGAATTTCCCCGTTCCTGTCAGCGCCCATTGGAGGACATCGCGGGCCGTCGCCGGGAATTTGCGCGCCGAATAGCCGATGGAGGTCGCCGATTTGGTGCGCGCGCGCGCCAGAATGTCGAGATGGTCCTGAAGGTTTTCGCCAACGCCGGGCAGGTCGTGTTCGACACTGATCCCGTGCTCCCGCAAATGATCGGCCGGACCGATGCCTGACAGCATCAGAAGTTGAGGCGAATTGATCGCCCCGCCCGACAGGATCACTTCGCGCTTGGCGGTGACGGACTTCATCTCTCCGTCGACCTCAATGAGTACGCCTTGCGCTTCACCGTTCTCGATCATGATGCGGTGGGCCAGGGCGCCGGTGACGACGGTGAGGTTGGGACGGGTCAGGGCCGGTTTGAGAAACGCGTCCGCCGCTGACCAGCGCTTGCCGCCTTTCTGGGTGACCTGATAGGGGCCGAACCCTTCTTGCCGCGCGCCGTTATGATCATGGTTTTCAGGGATCTGGCGCTGGCGGCAGGCTTCGAAATAGCGCTCGGTCAACGGGTTGAGCGGGCTGATCGTCTTGACGTTCAGCGGGCCGCCCTGACCGTGAAAAGGGGCGCCATGGTTTTCATTGTGCTCGACTTCCTTGAAAGCTTCCAGCGCCGCATCGCCATTCCAGCCTTCAGCGCCGTACGTGCTTTCCCAATCGTCATAATTCTCCAGCGCACCGCGCATATAATGCATGGCGTTGATCGAAGAGGAGCCGCCCAAGGATTTGCCGCGCGGCCAGTAGAGCTTGCGGTCGTCGAGATTGTGCTGCGGTTCTGTCCAGTAATCCCAGTTGATCGCCGGATTGGTGATGGCGAACTGAAGCAGCATCGGCGTCTTGATGATCGCCTTATTGTCGGATCCGCCAGCCTCCAGAACACAGACGGAAACGTCGCGATCCTGGCTCAGTCGGTCGGCGAGCACGCATCCCGCCGAACCGGCCCCGACGATCACATAGTCAAACTCCGTGTCTTCGGCGCGGCTCATTGGTCGCCTCCGTCACGCGGCAATCTCTGACTGTTCTGGGAAGCGCCGCGCGGCGCGACGGCCTCGGCGATGGCGCGGAAGACGGCGGTCATCTCCACACTGCGCTCGCCCCAGTCTGCGTCGCCAGCATTCTGGGCGATCACGAGATCGCGGTTCCGGTCTATCCAGATATACTGGCCAAACACGCCGGCGGCGTAGAATTCACGATCATAGTTTTCCGGAATCCAGAAGTGCAGGCCGTAGCCGCGATGGGCATACCGGCTCGCGCCCGGTTCGTGCGATGGCGTGGGCGGGGTTGAGACCAGATCCACCCAGCCCTCTGGCAGCAGACGCTCGCCGTTCCAGACGCCGTCCTGCAGGTAAAGCTGGCCCAGACGTGCATAATCTTCGCTGCTGGCCTGCAAGCAGCAATAGCCGATGGCGACGCCTTCAGGGCCGGGCTTGTGCTGCAGCCAGGTCGCATGATCGCGCATGCCCAGCGGTTCCCAGAGCTCACGCTGGATGATCTCGGCGAGGCGGCCTTCATAGACGCCGCGCACGACCGCGGAGAGCACATGGGAGTTGGGGCTGATATAATGAAAATCCTCGCCCGGCTCACGATCGCGCTCAATCAGCGCGATCATGTCGTCGGGATTGCGGCGCATGATGAAGGCGTTGAAAAAGAGCGGCCGCACATCAGACGGCGCATCCGCGCTGTATTCCTCGTTAAACGCCATGCCAGAGGACATCATCAGCAGCTCGCGCAAGCTGTTCGCGCCATAATCGGTCCCGGCGTATTGCGGTGCGTACCGGTCCACCCGGTCATCCAGGCTCTCGATCAGGCCCTCATTCAGCGCTTTCCCGATCAGGGTCGCCACGAAGGACTTGCCGACCGACCAGGAGGTGAAGCGTGACTGGTCGTTCGCCTCATATGCATAGGTCTGGGCGATCACTTCCCCGCGAGACAGCACGGTCAGCCCTGTGACCTTGGCCTCGGCGAGGTAGTCACCCAGCGTTTTGGTTTCCCCCTGCCATTCATAGGTGATGTCGAGCGATTGAACGTCGCGCGGAAAGGGTGCGGGCGCCTCGGCGTCGATCCCTGTACTGGGCAGGAACTCATCCATGCGCTGATAGGTCAGTGGATACTGGTCTGGATCGTCCAGCGACCGGATCTTAGCCGGGGCATAATCAGACCAGGGTCTGTAGTACCAGCCTGCGCCCACAAGCCCGAGCAAAACCAACGCGCCCAATACGGCTGTCAGGATACGCTTCATTCAATCTCTCCCCGAACATGTTCGCCCGATCTCGCCGCAATCTGCGGGGCGGGCAAATCAGTTAGCCTTAAGTGAACACCTTTCAGAGAGTGAGCGCCAGTCAAAACCCGCTATGGATGTTTGCACCGGGGCGTGCTCACTCCGCGGGGGTCAGCCGCAAGACCTGGCCCTCCGGGGATTCCGCCAGCACCCAGATTGCGCCGTCCGGTCCATTGACCACCTGTCGGATGCGCTGTCCGCGTTCTGACAAAAGACGCTCCTCGCCCACAACCACCCCGTCTTCAAGATCCAGCCGGTGCAGCGCCTGTCCCGCCAGCGCCGTGACCAAAAGGTCGCCACGCCAGTCTTCGAACAGACCGCCGTCATAGAGGGCAAGGCCGCTGGGAGCGATGGAGGGCGTCCACACCCATTCCGGGGCGTCAAATCCGTCATGCTCAAAGAAGGGCGAGATACGCGCGCCGTTATAATCGAGCCCCATGGTGGCGATGGGCCAGCCGGCGTTCGCGCCAGGGTTGATCGCGTTCAGCTCGTCGCCTCCGCGCGGGCCGTGTTCATGTGTCCAGATCGTCCCTGTCGCGGCGTCCAGCGCGATGCCTTGCATATTGCGATGGCCATAGCTGTAGACATAGACGGCCGCGCCGCCCTCATCGGCGAAGGGGTTGTCATTCGGCGCGGATCCGTCGGGGTTCAGCCTCAGTACGGCGCCGAGATGATTGCTGCGCACCTGGGCCTCTTCGCGATAGGCGAAGCCTTCTCCGGCGGTCATCAGCAAGGTGCCGTCCGGCAAAAAGGCCAGACGTGCGCCGTAATGGGCGTTGGTGCTGCGCATGGGCTCGGCCCGGAAAATCGTCTCGCCCTCCACCAGCTGGCCCGCTTCGTACCGGGCGCGATAGAGCGCCGGCGTGTTGGCGTCCGCCGTTCCAGACGCGTAGCTGAGATAGACGACGCCCGTGGTTGCAAAGTCCGGGCTCAGCGCCAGGTCGAACAGGCCGGCCTGCCCCTCGGCGAAGACGTCATCCGGCCCGCCGGGCACATCGCTTAAAGTCCCGTCTGAAAGCCGTTTGATCCCGCCATTGCGTTCGCTGATCAATGCGGACCCATCCGGCAGAAAGGCCATATCCCATGGAATCTGTAGCCCCTCTGCGATCAGTTCGACCTGATAGCTGGCGGGATCCAGATCTGTGGCGGGCGGCGCCGCTTCGGGCGCTTTTGAGCAGGCGCTGAGGGCGCCCAGGACAAGCGCGAGACCGCTTGGTGCGATGACGGTTTGGGTCAGCCGGATCATGATGGTTCCCTCGCGCGTGTGTTTGCGGCAGTCTCACAGTTATTGCGAGCGCCAAGCACTATGAGCGCTATACTCGGCGTGTGCAAAGGGGGAATGGGCCATGACGATACTCAGAGTTTTCGGAGCCTATCTGGCGGTGGTGCTGATCCTGGTGACGCTTGCGGTTATCGCGCAAAGCCTGTTCGTTCTGGCGGGGTTGATGGCGGTCGGCGCTGAAATCGGCGCAGCGGACGCGCTGTCCATGATCGTTGACGACCTGGTCGGATTGGGCCCGCTTTACGCCATCTTCATCGCGCTGGGCTTGGCCGTCGCCTTGCCGGCGGCGGCGCTGACCGGACGACTGCTGCCCGTGCCGCGCGGCTGGGTGTTCGGTGCTGCCGGGCTGGTGTGCATGCTGGTGATGCTGACCTTGATGAAAGAGGTGTTCTTCGGCGTGCAGGTTATTGCGGGCGCGCGCAGCATGGCCGGGCTGCTCACTCAGGCGGTCATAGGTGGTCTCGCGGGGGTGGTCTTCGTGTTCCTGACAGCACCGCCTCGGAGCAAAGCGTCAGCTTAAAAGACTGATTCCTAAGCCGAACGATGGCGGCAGGGCTTCAAGGCGCATGATGCGGCTCTGAATAACCGTCATGCTCGGGAGCATCAGTGCTTGTGCGCAGCATAAAATCATTATCCAGAAAATCACAAATTATCTCAATAGCATAAATAAAATGCTGCGCCGCACGCAGAGGCTGCGCGTGTGAGGTTTGCGCCACGTTTGGGGCGTTGCAAGAGCAAGTCCGCATGACAAAACTCTCAAAGCCTGCATAAGCTAAGCCCAAGTGCGGACAGCGATCCTCGACACAATATCGCGACGCAACATCCATCAGGGGAGGAGACCTTCATGAACCGTTTGACCAAAGCCGCTGTTCTCGGGGCGACGGCGCTCGCCGCAGGCGTAGTCGCTGCACCCGCGTTCGCTCAGCAACCGGATGTGATCACTGTCACCGCGCAAAAGCGTGAACAGACCTTGCAGGAAACGCCGGTGTCTGTGGCCGTGGTCACCGATACGGCGATCCAGCAATCGCAAATTCGCGACGCAGCAGACCTTCAGACCCTCGTCCCGTCCTTGCGGGTGGCCGAGTTCGCCTCCTCAACCAACACCGAATTCAGCCTGCGCGGCATCGGCACGTCGAGTTTCAACCCCGGACTTGAACCGTCCGTGGGCGTGTTCGTCGACGGCGTTTACCGTCCGCGAGCTGGCGCAGCCATTAATGACCTTCTGTCGATTGAACGCGTCGAGGTCATCCGTGGCCCGCAATCCACCCTGTTTGGTCGCAACACGCCTGCGGGCGTGGTGAGCTTCATCACCAAAGAGCCCGAGTTTGAGCTCGGCGGCGATGCGGAAGTGACGTTTGGCGATTTCGGCCAGTTCGTCGCGAAAGCCACCGTGACCGGCCCGATCATCGAGGATGTGCTCGCGTTCCGCGTCGATGCGACCACGCACACCAATACGGGTTATCTGGACAATGTGTCGCCTGTGGCGCAACGCCAAGAGCTCAATAATCGCGATCGCCAGTCCTATCGCGGTCAGCTGATGTGGTATCCCACCGACGCCACTGAAGTGCGCATCATCGCCGATCTGGGCGTGATTGATGAAAATTGCTGCGCGGCGCCGTTCGGTTCTTATGACCCGATCGACCAGGGCGCGATCATTGCACTGGGCGGTACGGCTCTGCCTGCAGACCCGTTTGACGGCCAGATGGCGGTCGACGGCAATGTGAACACCCAGCTCGACACAGCCGGACTGTCCGCCCAGATCGACCATGAGTTTGATGGTTTCACCTTCACCTCGATCACCGCGTATCGCACCTATGATGAATCCCAGAATATCGATGCGGATTTCTCCGATATCGACCTGCTGGGTGCGCGAAATATCGATAACGAATACAATAGCTTCACCCAGGAGTTCCGTTTCACCTCCAATGGCGGCGAGTTCGTCGACTGGATGTTCGGCGGCTTCTATTACAAGAATGAGCTCGAATTCAATCAGCGCCTGGCTTACGGCGAGGACAGCAAGGCGTTCTTTGACCTGGCGTCCGCCGGGCAAGTCGCCGATCTGGTGGCGGCCTTCGGCCTACCGGCGGGCACGGGCGGCATTACGCTGACTGAATTCCTGATCGGCGCGAACAACCAGCTGGGCGTCACCGGCGTTCCGCAACTTCCCGCAGCCGGCTATTTGCAGCCGGGTACGGGCGTTGAGCAGGAAAACTACCAGTACGATACAGAATCCTGGTCAGCCTTCGGTCAGTTTGACATCAACTTCACGGATCGTCTGACCCTGACGATTGGCGGTCGCTACACCGAAGAAGACAAGGAGATGGAGACCCGGATCAATATCAACGATCCGCTCTCGGCTCTGAACTTCACCGATCTGGGCGCAAGCCTGCGCCTGCCTGAGGCGTCGCTCTGCCCGTCCTTCCCGAACGGCAATTCGTGCCCCTACCTGCTGACCACAGTTCTGGCCCAGCAGGCGGCTGGCGATCCTGCGCTTGCAGCTCAGCTTGAGGGCGCGCTTCAGGCGTCCGGCATTCCTGGCGCAACGCTCGCCAATCCGTTCGTGGTTTATGACCCGACCGTTGCGGCTTTTCTGGCGAACACGCCGTTCAATCTGCTGACGGATTTCAGCGCGTTCCAGAATTTCGGCCCGGTGGACGCCAGCCAGTATCCGAGCTCGCGCTCTGACGACAATTTCTCCTATAACGCCATCCTCAGCTATGATGTGACGGACACCTTCAACATCTATGCGAGCTATTCCACCGGCTTCAAACCGGGCGGGTTCAACCTGTCTTATGAAGCGGCGGAGACCGGCATTTTCGAGTTTGAGGATGAGAGCGCCTCATCCTGGGAGCTGGGCGCGAAAGGCGCACTGCTCGATGGCGCGCTGGTCTATGCCGTGACCTATTTCAACCAGGAGATCGAGGACTTCCAGTCTGAGGCCTTCGTGGGGACGGGCTTTGCGCTCGACAATGCAGGCTCCATTGAAGTCAGCGGCATCGAGTTTGATTTCAGCTATGCGCCGACCGATCGCCTGTTCTTCACCTTGGGCGGCACCTATCTGATCGATGACAAGTTCGGCGATTATGAGTTCGCGCCGTGCCCGGACAGCTCGCCGCTGTTTGGCCCGGTGTGGGATCCGGCCGACCCGACCTTCTCCAATTGTAACGCCCCGCGGACGAATGATCGCGGCGAGACAGGGACCTTCAATAACCTGTCTGGCGTCGACCGGGGCAATCCTGAACTGGTGGCGGCCTTCACAGGCACCTACACCCATCCGGTCAACGATCGTCTGGATCTGATCCTGCGCGGTGAAGCTCAGCACACCTCTGAGTTCAATCTGGTCGCGAGCCTGGACCCGCGTCCGATCGCCAATCAGGACGCCTTCACCCTGTACAACGCCTCTGTGACCTTGTCGGCTGCGGATGAGAGCTGGGCGCTGCAGTTCTGGGGCCGCAACCTCACCGAGGAAGACTACGCCAAGGGCGGTTTCCCGTCGGTGGGTTATCTGGGCGCCAGCTTCAATAACTATCCTGGCGATCCGCGCACCTATGGCGTGACCCTGCGCGCGCGGTTCTAAACTAAGCGCATAGAGACAACAGACGAGACGGCGCCGGAGCATTCCGGCGCCGTTTGTCTTTGTGCGCCGGCCCTTGTTTTATCCCTTGCTTTTTTGAGGTGAACGGCGTTCAATTTTTCGTATGAATGAAAGCATGACAGATGTTCTGGCCTTGATCGGGGCAGCGTTCGGCATTGGCCTGATTGTTTTGCTGAACATGGCCTTGGGCTGGACACGCTTGCGCCTGAACACTGAAGGTGAGGCGCAACGCTTTCTCAAGCGCGACGTCATGGGATTCAAGGTCGGGACTGAACAGATTCTGACGCCGGACCGTTGCGGCTATCTGTGTCTGGAGGCGGATGGCGGGCGCATCGGTCTGGTGCTGGCGCGCGGCGACAATGCGGTTGTCCGCGCGCTGCGCCCCGGGGATGTGCGCTCGGCTCAGGTGAACGGCACGACCCTGACGCTGGCGCTGTTTGATTACACCTTGCCGCGCGCGGTGCTGGAGCTGGGCCGAGATGGTCAGGCGACAGACTGGGCGGATCGTCTAAAAGACTTTGTGCGGGCGCCTGGCGGCACACCCGGAAATGAGGCGCGTTATGCCAAATCTGCCTGATCCGATCCTGTGGGCCATACCCGCCTTTATCCTGCTGGTCATCGCCGAGATGATCTACGGACGCATGACCGGCAATACCCGGTTCGAGCCGCGTGATACGGCCGCGAGCCTGGTGATGGGATTGGGCAATACGGTGTCGGGCGTTCTGCTGGGCGGGATTGTGCTGGCCTGGCTGGTGTTCGTCGAGCAGTTCGCGCTCTTTGATATTGGTTGGGCTTGGTACTGGTTCGTGATCGCCTTCGTGCTCGATGATTTCGTCTATTATTGGAGTCATCGCTGGGCGCATACTGTGCGCTGGTGGTGGGCGGACCATGTGGTTCACCATTCCAGCCAGCACTACAATCTGTCGACGGCCTTGCGCCAGCCTTGGCTGAACCCGTTGACGCTGAAATTCATTTTCCTTGGCAGCTGGCTCGTTCTGATCGGTTTTCCGCCCGCCATGATCGCCTTCGTCGGCGCGCTGAACCTGATTTACCAGTTCTGGATTCACACCGAGGCCGTGGGCAAGATGTGGGCCCCGATCGAGGCGGTGATGAATACGCCCAGCCATCACCGGGTCCATCACGCCACCAATCCGCGCTATCTGGATCGAAATTACGCAGGCGTTTTTATCGTCTGGGATCGGATGTTCGGCACCTTCGAGGCTGAAACCGATGAAGAAGAGATCCGCTACGGCATCGTGCGCAATCTCGGCACCCATAACCCGCTGACGATCTGTCTGCATGAATGGTGGGGGATTTTAAAAGACGTCCGCTCGGCTCGCTCCCCGCGCGAAGTTCTGGGCTATTGGCTTGGCCCGCCCGGCTGGTCACCGGACGGCAGCCGGGACACGTCCGCCATACTCAAGGCCCGTTGGCTGGAAGAGCATAGAGAAGACACGGCAGCGCAGTCTGACAAGCACCCGCCTATCGCCGCCGAATAAGCGTGCGGCGCAGCATGCAAGAATAGTGATATTGATCAACGCATAGCGTGAATTGCGTTGCCGATCTATGTTGCCATGCGGCGAAAATAATTCTCTTTTTCATTGAAAATGCACGGTCTTGCGCTGGACAGGGATGGGTCAGTTGATCCAAAGTTGAGAAGTGAACGCCGTTCATTGCTTGCTGAAGACAAGCAGACGGCGTGGAGCTGGCGCGTCCGGCTCATCGCTGATCCGCGGGCGCGCAGGCTCTTCTCGCAGCAGGCAGGAGGACCTGATGACGGCTTTGCGTGACCTTTATCCCATGCCCGGTATCGACCCGCACTGGCATGTGCCGAACGAATTTGAGTCCGTGTTCGACTGGCGCTTCGACGAGGGCCGCACCACGCTCATGCACCTGTACCAAAAGGGTAAGGACATGCAGTGGGATGCGGTGGACCGCATCGACTGGGAGCTGGATCTGGACCCTGAGAACCCGATGGAAATGCCCGACGAGGCGGTGTCCATCTATGGCTCGGACATCTGGAACAAGATGAACAAGGCTGAGCGCATCGAGCTTCGCCGTCATACGCAAGCTTGGAACATCTCGCAGTTTCTTCAAGGCGAGCAGGCGGCGCTTCTCGCCGCTTCCAAGATCGTTCAGGCGGTGCCCGATCTCGACGCCAAATTCTACGCCGCCACGCAAGTGATGGACGAAGCGCGCCATGTGGAAGCGTATCGCAAATTGCTGGGCAAGTTCGGCGTCGCCTATCCCATGACCGACCCCTTGCAGAGCCTTGTGAACGACGCGCTGTCGGATTCGCGCTGGGATGTGACCTATCTTGCGATGCAGGTGGTGATTGAAGGCCTGGCGCTGGCCGCCTTCGGCACCATCCGTGATTTGGCGCAGAACCCGCTGGCGCGCATGGTCAATGCTTATGTGATGGAGGATGAGGCGCGCCATGTGGCTTTCGGGCGCTTGTCGCTGCGCGATTATTATCCTCAGCTGACACAGAAAGAGCGCGATGAGCGCGAAGAGTTTCTGGTGGACGCCTGCTATCTCATGCGTGATCGGATGACGCGCTCCAAGGAGATCTATGAGGTCCTGGGCTTGCCTGAGAAAGAGTGCCAGGACTTCACCGAGAACTCCGATATCGTCAAACTCTACCGCACCTTGCTGTTCCAGCGCATTGTGCCCATCGTCAAGGATATCGGCTTGTGGGGGCCAAAGATCCAGCGCGCCTATGAGGATATGGGCGTGCTGCATTTCGCTGAACTCGACCCACAGGCGCTTCAGGATGAAGACGAGCGCATCGCCCGTGAAATCGACGGGGACCGAACGGGCCAGGTGGACGCCGCCAAAGCGCGCCGCGACTATATCCATGCGGTGGCGGCGGAAGGCGCCGCCGGGGCTGCGGAATAGAGCCAGAGCCTTTCAGAGCTTGCCTCACTCGTCGCCCTGGCCTGTACGCTGGGGCGGCGATTTTTTTGACTGAAGCCTTCTGGAGTGAGACCTTAACGCCTGTTAAGACTGACCCGTCTGAGGGGGCGCATTCATCATGGTCTGGCGAAATTGGATAGCAGGTCTGACGCTTCTGGCGTGTCTGTGCGCCAGCCAGGCGCAGGCGACGGGCCGGAACTGGACAGCGCGCTGGACTGATGCGGAAGTGGATGCGCTCGGCTATGCATTGGCGGAGGCGTGGACCCATGGACTTGATCCGTCCGCCTATCCCGATCCTGACGCCTTGCGCGCCTTACCTTATGGCGCAGAGCGCGATGAGCGCGCCCGGGCTGTGTGGTTTGCCCTTGCCGAGGATTTGGCCTTTGGCGTGGTTGATCCGCGCGCACTGGATCCTGACTGGACCGCGCCCATCCGTGATGTGGACCTGTTGACGGTTTACGCAGAGGCGCGGGAGGGGGCGGGGATTTATGAAAGCCTTGAAGCGCTGGCGCCGTCTCATCCCGATTATCAGGCACTGCGGGCGGAGCTGGTGCGCCGGGCGGCTTTGCAGGACGCACCCATCCTCGTGCCGCCAGGCGAAGGCGCGCTAAGTCTGGGTGATGCGGGGCCGCGGGTTGACGCCTTGCGCGCCCGCTTGCGGCAGCTGGGCCTGGTGTCGGGCGAAGCCGCGCCGGGCGCACCGTTCGACGCGCGTCTCGAGAGCGCGGTGATCCGGTTTCAGACTCGGCATAATCTGGCGGCGGATGGTGAAGCAGGCGCGTCCACCCTGTCAGAGCTGAACGCCGGAGACGCCCGGCGGATCAGCCAGATCCGGATTAATCTGGAGCGCTGGCGCTGGCTTCCCGCCGAGCTGGGGGCGCGTCATATCCGGGTGAACATCGCCGATTATGGTCTTGAGGCGTGGGAAGAGGGCGCGATTGTGCGCACCCATGAAGTGATGATCGGCCGGCGCTATTCGCGCACGCCCATATTCTCTGAAGACATGTCCATCATCGAGATCAATCCCTACTGGCTGACGCCGACCAGCCTGGGCGCGCGCTGGCTGCGCAGTTTCCGCACCAGTCCGGGTTACGCTCTGTCACAGGGGTATCGTCTGGTGGATCTCGATACCGGCGCGCGCGTGAATCCCTATGACGCAGACTGGGCGAACCGGCGGTACCGGGTCATTCAGGTGCCTGGGCCGAACAACGCCATGGGTCGGGTCAAGTTCCTGTTCCCGAATGTCCATAATGTCTACATCCACGACACGCCGCACCGTGAGTTGTTCGCCAACGCCCAACGCGACGATTCCTCCGGATGCGTGCGGGTTCAGAACCCTGAAGATCTGGCGATCTGGATCCTCTCCGGGGAGGGGTGGAGCGCAGAAGAGGTGGTCCAGGCCTTTGACTCCGGCCAGACGCGCCGGGTTCGGCTTCGCAATGTCATTCCGGTTCACATCCTGTATTTTACGGCTGTGTCTGATGAGCTGGGCCGGATCCGTTTCATACATGACGTCTATGGCCGTGATGTGGCCCTGGTTGCAGCCTTGTCGGACCCGCCGCTTTATATCCCGCCCCAACAGCGCGCGCCCGACGAGAATGATGATGCTGAGGACGGGGGTGAAGATGACGCTGCGGGCCAGCCGGAGCTCGCAACCGCCCCCTCGCTCTGACAGGCGGAGCTTTTAGGGGCGGCCTGTCTACACACGGTATTTGCCAAGTTCATCGTCTCTGACTACACCGCAGACTTTGTTTGTTCAGACAAAGGTCCGCAGCCATGCGCCATTTCCTGTCGACGGAAGACTGGTCCCGGAATGAATTGCAATCGATCCTGGATCGAGCGCGAGAGCTCCGATCCAGCCCGATGGGCAATGCGCTGAAGGGCAAATCAGTCGCCCTCATGTTTTTCAACCCGTCGCTGCGTACGCGGTCGAGCTTCCAGATCGGCGTACAGCAACTGGGCGGCATCGCCATCGTGCTGGATGCGCAGGGCCAGACCTGGCCGGTTGAGTTTGAAGAGGGCGCGATCATGGATGGCGGCCCTGAAGAGCATATCAAGGAAGCCGCCCGCGTGTTGTCGCGGTATGCGGACCTGATCGCCATTCGCTGTTTCCCTAAATTTCAGGACTGGGAGACTGAGCGCGATGACCCGCTGATCACCGCCTACGCCAAACATGCGACGGTGCCTGTGATCAACATGGAGACGATTGTTCACCCCTGTCAGGAGCTGGCGATGATGCTGGCGCTGCAGGACCGCCATGGCGATGTGGCGGGCAAGGATTTTCTTCTGACCTGGGTGCCGCACCCCAAGCCGCTTAACACAGCGGTCGCCAATTCCGCCGTCCTGATGGCGTCCAAGATGGGCATGAATGTCCGTATGCTGATCCCTGATGACGTCTATCAACTCGATGAGCGCTATATGGACGCCGCAGAGCGTTTCTGTGGTGAAAACAACGCCCGGTTCTCCGTCACGACAGACATTGAAGAGGCGTATACCGGCGCCCACGCCGTCTACGCGAAAAGCTGGGGCGCGCTGCCGTTTTATGGCGCTTGGGAGGGGGAAGCCCCCTACCGCGCCAAAGGGGCGGGCTTCATGATCGACGACGCCAAGATGGCGCTGACCGACGCTGCGACCGTCAGCCACTGCCTGCCCATGCGCCGCAATGTGAAGATCGCCGATTCCGTGGTCGACAGCCCGGCTTTCCTGGGCATCGAGGAAGCGGAGAACCGCCTTCATGTACAAAAGGCGATGATGGAGCGCCTGGTTCAGGGTTCTGACGGATGACGGACGTGAAATCCTTTCCCGAACGGGGCGGCGCCAACGCGCCGGTCCGGTCCGCCATCGTGCAGCTTTTGTCCAATATGCGCGACGGCAAGGAAATCCGCGAATATCTCAATCGGTTTTCCGAGCTCGATCAGGAACGCTTTGCGGTCGTCAAAGTCGGCGGCGCGATCATCGAGGAAGATCTCGATGCGCTTGCCGCCGCGCTTGCTTTCCTGCAATCGGTGGGGCTTGCGCCCATCGTCGTGCATGGCGGCGGACCGCAACTGAACGCCACGCTGGAGGCCGCGGGCTTTCCTGAAGAGCGCAAGGACGGGCTTCGGATCACCCCGCCCGAAGCCATCAGCACCGTGCGAGATACGCTGACCGCGGTGAATTTGAAACTGGTGCAGGCGGTGCGTGATTGCGGCGGCCGGGCGGCCGCGGTGCCCTCTGGCGTGTTTGAAGCCGAGCTGATCGACGAGGCGGGGCTGGGCCGGGTGGGCGAGCCCACCGGCGTCCGGCTCGATCTGGTCGCGGCGGCGGCGAAGGCCGGCCAGGCGCCGATCCTGACCTGTCTCGGTGATACGTCTGATGGGCGTCTGGTCAATATCAATGCCGACAGCGCCGTGCGAGCGCTGGTCCACAAGCTGCAGCCTTATAAAGTGGTTTTCCTGACCGGGACGGGCGCGCTGCTTGATGCGAACATGCAACCGATCTCGGCCATCAATCTCGCCACTGATTATGATGACCTGATGGCGTCAGACTGGGTGGCGGGCGGCATGCGGCTCAAGCTCCAGGAGATCAAGCGCCTGCTTGATGATCTGCCGCTTTCTAGCTCGGTGTCGATCACCCGGCCTGATCAGCTGGCCAAAGAGCTGTTCACCCATGCCGGGTCGGGAACCCTGGTGCGTCGCGGTGAGCGCATGCTGGAACTCGAAACGCTGGATCAGCTTGATCAGGAGCGCACGCGGCAATTGATCCGCAAGGCCTTCGGGCGCGCGCCGGTGGCGTCATATTTTGACAGCATCGACTTTGACCATGCCTTCGTCACGGAAAACTACCGGGCAGCGGCGATCACGACGCGTCTCGATGACATGGTCTATCTCGACAAGTTCGCCGTGCTCGACGAAGCGCGCGGAGAGGGGCTGGGCGGGGCGGTCTGGCGACGTCTGATCGCATATGCGCCGCGTCTGTATTGGCGTTCGCGCACCCATAATCCGGTCAACGAGTTTTATTATGCGACCTGTGAGGGCGCGGTGAAATCGGGGCCCTGGACGGTGTTTTGGCGCGGGGAGGATGATCTGAGCAAACTCCCGGCGCGGGTCGAGCGGATCGCTGCCCTACCAGCGACCCTTGAGGAGGGCGGGTCATGAAAACCCTCGGGCTGGTCGGCGCGCGCGGGCATACCGGGCGCGAGCTTATCCGGTTGATCGCAGAGCGCGATGATCTGTCGCTCAGCTTTACTGTCTCTCGCGCCATGGATGGCCAGCCCGTCAGCGATCTCGCTCCCGAAGCGCCGTCTGGCCTTCTGTTTGAGGCGCTCAGCCCTGACGAGGTGGCGCAGCGCCAGTGCGACGCCGTGATCCTCGCCATGCCCAATGGTCAGGCCGCCCCCTATGTGGCGGCGATCGAGGCGACCAAGCCTGAGACGGTCATCGTCGACCTTTCAGCGGATTATCGCTTTGACGAAACGTGGGTCTATGGCCTGCCGGAATTGTATGGCGAAGCCAGGATCAAGGGCGCGACGCGCATCTCAAATCCGGGCTGTTACGCCACCGCCGGGCAATTGGCGGTCGCCCCGATGCGGCCGCGTCTGGCGGGGCCGGCGCATCTGTTTGGGGTTTCGGGGTATTCTGGCGCCGGCACTACGCCCAATCGCCGCAATGACGTGACGGCGCTGAAAGACAATCTGATGCCCTATGCGTTGCTGGGCCATATCCATGAGCGCGAGATGAGCCGTCATCTCGGTCATGACGTACGTTTCAGCCCCCATGTGGCGGCGTTCTTCCGCGGCATTGTACTGACGGCGCAGATGGAGTTCTCCGAGCCGGTGACGGCGGACGCGTTCCGCGCGGCCTATGACGACGCCTTCGGAGATCAGCCGCTGATCCGAATCCAGGAGGACGCGCCGGAAGTCATTGAGGGCGCGCATAATCCGGGTGCGGTACTGGGCGGCTTCGCCTTTAGCGAGGATGGCCGCCGGGGCGTCATGGTGTGCGCACTCGATAATCTGCTCAAGGGCGCGGCGGTCCAGGCGATGCAGAATCTGTGTCTGGGGCTGGCGCTGCCCGGATTCGAGCCGCAGCAAAACTGACGCCTTCGTGACTTGGCGGTGAGCGGCTTTGCTCCAACTCTATAGGGGTGAACCCTTATGGAGGCCCTGATGAAAGCTGTCCTCACCGCCCTGTGCGCCGCGATCACCCTGTCCGGCGCCGCCTGTGCGCAGTCAGACGATTATGTCCGCCCGGCCCAGGCCGCAGGTGCTGATTTGCCTGAGGGCCTGGACCATGCCGTTTTCGCCTCCGGGTGTTTCTGGTGCACGGAAGCGGATTTTGAAAAGCTCGACGGCGTCGTGGAAGTGGTGTCGGGCTTCGCCGGCGGCACGGAAGCAAATCCTGATTATTATGACGTGGCCCGCGGACGCAGCGATCACCATGAAGCGGCGCGTGTGATCTATGATCCCAGTGTTGTCAGTTATGAGGCTTTGCTGGATCACTACTGGCGCAATGTCGACCCGTTTGATGACGGGGGACAGTTCTGTGATCGCGGATCAGGCTATGCGCCGGGCATTTTCGTCGCCAACGCCGAGCAGCGCGCTGCAGCCGAAACCTCCCGCCAATCGGTTCAGGCGCTGTTTGAGCGTTCGATCATCGTGCCGGTCGAGGATCTGACCACTTTTTGGCCAGCGGGCCTCGAGCATCAGGACTATTATCTGGAACGCCCGGCGCGCTATCAGCGCTATCGCTTCGGCTGTCGCCGCGATGCGCGTTTGCGCCAGATCTGGAACGGTGTCGAATAGCCGCTAGTTCGATCCGGCGCGCATGTCCACGACCCGGTCTTCATAGGCCGCGTCGCGTTCGCGCCGTTGGTGGCCCTGCGCCAGAAATACCTGATAGATACGATAACGGTCTCCGCCCAGAGCGATCGAAATCTCGTCCACCTGTTCAAACTGCGCGAAATCCCAATCCATCAAAGGGGCTTCTTCGGGGCGCTCGGAAATGATCAGCACCGGCTCTGCATAGCCATCGGGAAGGGGCCAGGTTTGTTCGGCGAAGTTCTGGGCGTAGGCGGCGCGCACCCACATGAACACCTGGCCGTCAAAACCCTGTCCATAGCGCTGCATCTGGTGAAAGTCGTTGCGGTTGTCATAGACCAGCGCCGCGACGTCTTGCTCTTGCGCGATGCGCTCGACCGCCTGCACGGTTTCAGGCCAGCCGCGCACGCGTTTGAAGGCGTTGGCGAGACCTGCAGCGTCTGACAGCGGCGTGGACGCGGCGAACGCCATCAAGGCCAGCCCCGCGACCGTATGAAGCGCCAGCGAGCCATACAGAACCCAGCGCCGCCAGACCGGGCCTCGCAAAAGAAATGCGATGACCAGGATCAGCCCGGTCAGATAGGCGGAGGCGGCCCAGTTGGCGTGCGCCCGGCTGATGAAGGCCTGGACAGCGACGATGATTAGCACGGGCAGGCAGAACGCCAAGAGCATCAGGCGTGGCCGGGCCGCGTCCCAGTTCAGCGTGGTCGCGCGAAACGCTGACACGGCCGCCGTGATCAGGATGATGAAGAAGAGCGGGCCGAAGACGCCCAGCTGACCGATCAGGAAGTCCGCCAGCTCTTCTGGATGAAACAGGCTCCCGCTCCAGTTGGCGTTGGCGGCGGTATGGCTGACTGTGGCGAAGTCATGCTGGGCGTTCCAGATCACATTGCCCGCGATGATGACGCCGAACAGCGCCAACGCCGCGGCGCCCTGACGTGAAATCAGGGCGCGCCGTGATGGGGCGTCGATGACTGCGCTGATCGCGAGCCCGATCAACAGATAGATCGCCGCGTATTTGGACAGGAAGGCGTAGCCTGCCGCAGCGCCCAGCAGCAGCGCAAAACGCCAGTCCGGGCCTTCACGCAGGCGCACCAGTGCATAAAGCGCTGTGCTGAAGCCCGCCATCAACACAGCATCGGTCGAAATGATGGTGGAGGAGAGCCAGACCGCCGGCAGTGTCGCCCAGCCCAGAGCCGTGAAGGCGCCGATCCTGGCGTCAAACAGACGCGCAGCGGTCAGCCCCAGCATTACGGCGGTGAGGGTGTGAAGAAATGGCGCCGCCAGCCGCACCGCCCAGTCGGCGTTCCCGAACACAGCCGTGGTGGCGGCGATGATCCAGGCGATCATGGGCGGTTTGGAGAAATACCCCCAGTCCACATCCCGCGACCACAACCAGTACTGGGTCTCGTCCGCATACAAGCTGTTGGGATCGGCGAGCAGGACCAGCACCCGCAAGATCAGAAGGCCGCCCAGAACGAGAGCGGTCAAACGCAACCAGTGAAGCGGCGACGAATCTGAGGATGTGGGTCTGATCTTGTTCATGACAGGCTTCATGCGTCTGCGCCGCGCATCTGTCAAAGCCCATCCCTTTCGACGCAAAAAGAGTGGCCGATATGCAACGTTTCCGGACGGGGTTTTGCGAAGCAACATATCCGGAAAGGTGCGTTTGAGCAGACTCAGGCGTTAACAGGTTCGGGGTGTGATCCTGAATCTCCTTGCGAGCACACACTAATGCTGAGTTAACGGCGCAGGGATGACGCTCTGTCGACGGAATGCCGCCCAGAGCGCCGTTACAAAACCTTCATAAACTCGTCACTGAACCGTTAGCGCCCGATTTTAAGGCCCCCCTCGAAGCATGGGCGGAGTGCCCGTGTTGTCCATCAGGTCGATTTTTAGGGGACCCTCCACAATGGCGATGTTCAAAAAGTTCGCTTACGGCGCTTCGGTGGCCGCGCTTGCCGCGCTGGCGCCGGTTGCCGCCGTGCATGCACAGACCACGTCTGCAAACCTGCGTGGCGAGATCGTTGACGGCTCCGGCGCTCCGGTGTCCGGCGCGACCGTCACCATCATCCACAGCCCGTCTGGCACAGCGTCGCGCGCTGTCACCAACGAAACCGGTCAGTTCTTCCAGTCCGGTCTGCGCGTTGGCGGTCCGTACAGCATCATCGTTGCAGCGCCTGGCTTCCAGGGTGAAGCTCTGGACGGCGTCAACCTGCGTCCGGGCAACCAGTCCCCGCTGACCCTGACCCTGAACCCGCAAGCCGCTGATGTCATCGTGGTGACCGGTCAGGCCATCAACACGTTGGACCTGAACAACGGCGTTGGCTCCAACTTCTCCGCTGAGGACATCGCTAACCAGCCGTCCGCCAACCGCGACGTGATCGGCACCCTGGTGCGCGACCCGCTGGCGTTCTCCAACGGCGAAGGCCAGCTCTTTGTCGCTGGCGTGAACCCGCGCTTCAATGGTCTGGCCATTGATGGTTCGCTGCAGCAGGACGATTTCGGCCTGGGTTCGAACACGTATGCGACCGAACGCTCCCCGATCTCCTTGGATGCTGTGGAATCGGCGTCGCTCGTGGCCTCTGACTACTCCGTCACGGCTTCCGGCTTCACCGGTGGTCTGGTGAACATCACCACCAAGTCGGGCACCAACGAGTTCGACGGCACCGCTTACTATTACTACCAGGACGAAGAATTCTTCGGTGACACCATCGACGGTCAGTCCGTCAACACCGCTGAGTTTGACGAAAAAGAATACGGCTTCACGCTGGGCGGCCCGATCATCGAAGATCGCCTCTTCTTCTTCGTGTCCTATGACGAGTTTGAATCCGGTTCCGGCCAGGACTTCTCTGTCGGCGACGCCAATGACGGTATCGAGCTGGGCCTTTATGACGCCCTGAACCAGTTCGTACTGGACAATACCGGTTACGACATGGGCGGCCGTCCCACCGTCGTGTCTTCCCCGGTGACCTCCGAGCGCTTCATCGGCAAGCTTGACTGGAACATCAATGACGACCACCGCGCGTCGTTCACCTACCAGTCCACCGAAGAAAACGGCGCCAGCATCGATCGTCAGGAATTCGCCACCGCGGCGTACGACATTCCTGTCGAGCTGACCTCTTACTCGGGTTCTGTGTTCTCTGACTGGACCCCGAACTTCTCCACCACCGTGCGCGCCACGTACAAGGAATTCTCCCGCGGTCAGAACTGCCGTGCGGGCAGCGATGCGCCGCATCTGGAATTCCGCCTGACGCCGTCTGATCTGGCCGGCACCGCGCTTGACGGTCTGCTGTCCCAGGGCGGTGAAGAAACCTTCGTTGGCGGCTGTGACCGTTTCCGTCACGCGAACGTCTTCAACGATGAGCGCCTGCAGCTGTTTGCGGAAGGCAACTACATCCTGGGCGATCACCTGATCACCTTCGGCGGCGAATACGAAGACTACTCGCTGTTCAACCTTTTCGTTCCGAGCTCCAACGGTCGTTTCATCTACCGTTCGCTGGACGAGATCACGAACAACACGCCGCAGATCGACTACATCAACGCCAACACCAATGACGCCAATGATGCGGCGTCCTCTTGGGGCCTTGAGAAGTTCACCGCCTTCATCCAGGACACCTGGCAGGTGCGTGACGATCTCGAGCTCAACTTCGGCCTGCGTTACGAGTACTATCAGCAGGACGACACCCCGCCGCTGGACGCCAATGTGGACAGCCTTTACGGCGCTGGCACCACCGGCCAGACCCTGGACGGCCTGGACCTGATCATGCCGCGCGCCAGCTTCCGCTGGGAGCCGAATGATCGCACCACCCTGACCGGCGGCTTCGGCCTGTTTGCCGGCGGTGAGCCGAAAGTGTGGATCTCCAACGCATTCCAGGGCGCCACGGCGTTCTCGCGTCAGTCCTCTGGCACCCCGATCACCAGCTTCGCCATCCCGCAGACCCTGCTGGACACGGTCGCTGGGTCTCAGGGTTCTGTGATTGACGTCATCGGTTCTGACTTCGAAATCCCGTCCGATTGGAAAGCATCGCTGCGCGTGGATTACGATCTGAACCTTGAGCGTTTTGGCATGGGCGACGGTTACCTCCTGTCCGCGTCCTGGCTGTACACCACCCCGCAAGACGCCTTTATCTGGCGTAACCGCGCTCAGACGGACCTGGCGGCGGCTCTGCCGACCGGCGTGGCGCCGGATGGCCGCACCATCTATGCGGACCTGGACGATCTGGGCATCGCCAACCTGACCGAACTCAGCAACGCTGACGGTTCTGAGAGCCACGTGTTCTCGGTCGCCGTTCAGAAAGACTATGAGAACGGTATCGGTTTCTACACCAGCTACGCCTATCAGGATGTGGACTGGGTTTCCGAAGGCGGGTCTTCGCGCGGCATCTCCAACTGGCGCGGTCTGTCTGCGATCGACCGCAACAATCCCGAAGTGCGCACCTCCTTCTGGGAGATCGAGCACTCCTTCAAGATTGGCCTGTCCTATGAGCGTGAGATCATCTCTGATCTGACCTCGCGTGTGGACCTGTTCGGCCAGATCCGTTCGGGCGTTCCGTACTTCCTCAGCTATGACGTCAGCGGTTCGAACTCCCTGTTCGGTCGCGCCGGTGCTGGCGAAAGCCCGTTCGACAACAACCCGATCTACGTGCCGACCCGCGGCGGCGACGCCAATGTGGTCTTCGCGAGCGGCTTCGACACCCAGGGCTTCTATAACCTGGTGGATCGCGTCGGCGCCTCTGAAGGCGAAATCATGCCGGTGAACAGCGCCTCTGCGGCCTGGAACCAGCAATGGGATTTCCGCTTCACGCAGGAACTGCCGGGCATCCCGGGCGTCGACCGTTTCGTGGGCGACAACAACTTCCAGTTCGTTCTGGACATTGTGAACCTGCCGAACCTGCTGAACTCCGATTGGGGCTCTCAGACCAACTCGCCGGGCAATGGCCAGTTCACGACGGTTGACGCAGACCTCGTGTCTGCCGCTGACGTGGCCCTGAACGGTGTGGACGGCGCTTCCGCCCTGCGCGGTGACGACATCCGCACCACCTGCACCACGCAGGCGTCCTGTGTGTACCGCTACAATGATTTCCGGGCTGCTGGCCGGGATATCAACACGCTGGACCGCAATGACTCGGTCTATGAAATCCGCGTCGGCCTGCGTTACGAGTTCTAAGATCTCTAACGCCGATACGGCACGATTACGGGAAAGGGCGGCTCTTTGGGCCGCCCTTTTCTTTTTATGCAGCGCAGCCTTCATCAGTGCGCCGGTCGTCGCAAAACTGTGACCGCGGCGGGATATGCAAGGCGCACGCTGGCAGTTTCTTGGCATGGGAAAAGATTATGGTCCGCAGGTTTGCATCCGCCCTCACGCGTCGTTTCGTCCTGACCTCCGCCGCCTCCGGCGCCGCCGCCGCCCTGACGGCGGGCTGCACCCTGCCGGTGACGCAGGGCGCTGCGCCGATCTTTCGCAATGACCCGTTCAGCCTGGGCGTGGCGTCCGGCGAGCCGACTTCAGACGGGTTCGTGCTGTGGACGCGCCTCGCGCCGAACCCGCTCGACCCAGATGGTGGCATGGCGCCTGAAGCCGTCGATGTGGCCTGGGAATTGGCGGAAGACGAAGCCTTCACCCTGATCGTGCGCTCCGGCGTCGAGCGCGCGCTGCCCGATTGGGGGCATTCCGTCCATGCCGAGCTGTATGGCCTGCCAGCGGGACGGGAGTATTTCTTCCGTTTTCATGCCGGCGGTGTGACCAGCCCTGTGGGCCGCGCGCTGACCGCCCCGGCCTATGGCGCGGGCGTGGACGCGATGAAGATCGCCTGGTGTTCGTGCTCGCATTACGAACAGGGTTATTTCCACGCCTACCGCAACATGGCTGAAGAGCGTCCTGATCTGATCGTGCACACGGGCGATTACATCTATGAATCGAGCTGGGGTCCGCAGGTGCGTCGTCATGTAACGCCAGAGCCGTACACGCTCGAAGATTATCGCCGGGTGCACGCGCTTTATCGCCTCGACCCTGATCTTCAGGCCGCCGCCGCCATCGCCCCCTGGCTTGTGACCTGGGACGACCATGAAGTGGATAACGATTACGCCGGCGATATCAGCGAACAGCCCTTCGTCTCGGCCGAGGACTTCCGCGCGCGTCGCCTCGCCGCTTATCAGGCCTATTGGGAAAACATGCCCCTGCGCCGCCGCTCCATGCTGGAGCGCGCATCGGGCCGCATGCGCATTTACGGGCAAAGCGTCTTTGGGGATCTGGCCGAAGTGAACATGACCGATGGACGCCAGTTCAAGACACCCATGGCGTGTCCGACCGAGACCGATCGCGGCGGCAATGTCGTTCCGGCGAGCTGTGACGAGCTGATCGATCCGAGCCGCACCTATCTGGGCGAGGGACAGGAGCGCTGGCTGTCACGCGGTGTTGCAGGGTCGGGCGCAATCTGGAGCTTTATTGTTCAGCCGACCCTGTTCTCGCCGTTTAATTTTTCCAATCCGCAAACCGGTGAAGCCATGGTCTGGACCGATGGTTGGGACGGCTATCCGCTGGCCCGGCAACGCCTGGTCGATGCATTGGCTCAGCGAGAAAACGCCAACCCGATCATTCTGGGCGGCGATACGCACTGCTACTGGGTCACCGATGTGAAGGCGGATTTTGCGGATATGAATTCGCGGACAGTGGCGTCTGAGTTTGTCACCACGGCTGTCACCAGCCAGCGTGGCGGCTATGAAAGCACCGCGGCCTTCCTTCCGAACAACCCGCATATCAAGCATTTCGATACGCGTGAGCAGGGCTACGGCCTGATCCGTCTGAGCCGGGAGCGGGCCGAGGTGGATCTGCGCGTCGTGGGTGACGTATCGCGTCGCGACGGCTACGCGCCGCGCAACCAGAAACAGTATGTGGTCGAGGCCGGACAGCCCGGCGCGGTGGAAGTCTGAGCCAGCGATAAATCCGCTATTGTCGGGGGGCGGCGCGTGATATTGGCGTTTTATGACCCAACGCTCCGTACCCCATGAAACCGCTCCTCAAACCGTCATTCACACCGCCTGGCCCTATCATGAGGATTGGGCTGATGCGCTGGAGGGCGCGCGGGAGGAGTTTGCGCGCTTTCTGACCCTGGCCGCAGCCCCTGGCGCGACCGGCAAAGCGCAGCCGCTCGTCATCTATGTGGCGAACGCCGAGGCCGAGGCGAGCGCGCGACGCGCTCTGGGCGATCGTGCGACCTATGTGCGCGCGAGCTATGGCGATGTGTGGACGCGCGACACCGGCCCGGTTTTTGTGACCAGCCCCGAGGGTCTGAAAGCCCTGCGGTTCAAGTTCAATGGCTGGGGCGGCAAGTACGAGTATCCGGGCGACGAAACCATCGGCGCGGTGATCGCCAAGCACGCAGGCGCCAGGATCGAGACGCTCGACTGGGTCTGTGAAGGCGGCGCGCTGGAGTTTGATGGCGACGGCACGGTGCTCACCACGCGTGACGTGGTGCTCAACCCCAATCGCAATCCCAAACTCAAAGCCTCTCAGGTTGAAGCGGATCTGAAACGGGTTTGCGGCGTGCAGTCCGTGATCTGGCTTGAGGACGGGTTGGCGGGCGACCACACCGATGGCCATATTGATAATCTCGCGCGCTTCGCCGCGCCGGGCGTGGTGGTGACCCAACGGCCGTCGGGGCTGGGCGATCCGAACACTGCTCTGTATGCGCGTACGATCCGGGACCTCAAGGCGGCGAAAGACGCCAAGGGGCGGTCGCTGAGAGTGATCGAAATTCCCTCTCCGGGGTTTGTAGCCGGGGAAGATGGCGGCCCGGCCGCCGCGTCTCATATGAACTGGATCATCGGACCGCGCCATGTGGTGATGCCGGCCTATAACCGCCATTCCGAGGCGGCGGTGCGCGCACTTTCCCACGCTTTTCCCAATCATGAGGTTGTCGCCAGCCCTGCAAACCATATCCTGACAGGTGGCGGCGCGTTCCATTGCGTCACATGTAACCAACCGGATCAGGTGGGATGAGACATTGATTGCTCTTGCTATTCCGCTTAGCGCTCTGACCTTGGCTTTGACTGACGCGACGGTCGCCACACCCTCGCCGGAACCTGAAGCGCCGATGCAGGCGGTTGAGCAAGCGCTTGATTATCTTGATGCCTTTCAGCTCGAAGTCGCCGATGTGGCGCATCATGACCGCATGGTGGGCTTCGCCGCGGCGATCCTGGAAAACGGCGAACCGGTGGCGATCTACACATCAGGTGAAACCGTGCGCGGCTCAGGCGAGGCGGTGACGGCGGACACGGTGTTCCGCCTGGCGTCTGTGTCAAAAACCTTCGCCGGCACCATGCTGGGCCTTCTGGACGAAGCCGGGCTGGTCAGTCTGGACGCCCGCGTGCCGACAAGCGTGCTCACCCTTGGCGGCGCCCGCCAACCGACCTGGCGCGAGCTCGCCAGCCATCAGACCGGCTTGCCGCCCAATGCCTACGACAATCTGATCGAGGCGGGGCAGGATGCGCACACCGTGCGGGCGCGGCTGACCGAAGTGCCGCTCCTGTGCCAGACAGGCGCGTGCTATACCTATCAGAATGTCGCTTTTGATGTCGTGCGTGACCTGATCGAGGACGCCAGCGGACTCAGCTATCCCGACGCCATCCAGACCTATCTGTTTGATCCGCTGGGTATGGAAAGCGCCGGATTCGGCGCTGAAAACCTGGCGCGGGCCGACAGTTACGCTGCGCCGCATTACGGGCGACGGCAAAGGCTGGGCGGGACCGGGACCGATTACGACACCTTGCCGGCCGCGGCGGGCGTATCGCTCAGCCTGAATGATCTGATCATCTGGGCGCAGGCGCAGATGGACCCAGAAGCCTATGGGTTGTCGCCGCGGGCTATTGAACGCGCCCACACGCCGCAAACCCGCAGTTTACGGCAAACGCGAAACCTGCGCCGGCTGGGCCGGGTTCGGGACACATCATACGGACTGGGGTGGCGCATTTATGACTGGCAGGGAGAGCGCACGCTGATTGCGCATGGCGGCGCCCTGGCGGGCTATGGTTCGCAGGTCGTGCTCGAGCCTGAAACCGGCTTTGCCTTTATTGCGCTCTGGAATGCGGATGTGGGATTGCCGCGTCTGCTTTGGCCGACAGCGATGGATATGCGCACCGGCGACGGCCCTGGGGCCTTTGTCGACGATGCGATCGCGCGGATGAGATAATGACTGACACTTTCACCATGGGCGTCCTGCAAGCGCCGCTGAACGCGGACATGGACGACAATATCAAGACCATTTCAGATCTGGTGCGCGATGCGGCCGGGCAGGGGGCGCAAGTGATCTTGCCGCCCGAACTGTTTCAAGGCCCGTATTTCTGCAAGACCCAGGTCGAGGACTGGTTCGCCACCGCCTATCCGGCGCTGGAGCATCCCTGCGTCACCGCCATGCAAGCGCTGGCTCAAGAGTTGGACGTGGCCATCCCCGTCTCGATCTATGAGCGCGATGGACCGAACTATTACAATTCCATGGTCATGGTGGACGCAGGCGGCAAGGCGCTGGGCGTTTATCGCAAGAGCCATATTCCTGACGGGCCGGGCTATCAGGAGAAGTATTACTTCCGACCTGGCGATACCGGCTTCAAAGTCTGGGACACGAAGTTCGGCAAGGTGGGCGTGGGGATTTGCTGGGACCAATGGTTCCCTGAAGCGGCCCGCTCCATGACGCTTCTGGGCGCGGAGATGCTGCTGTATCCCACCGCCATCGGCGCCGAGCCCCAGGCCCCCGAGATGGACACCGCCGCCGCCTGGCGCCGGGCCATGCAGGGCCATGCCGTGTCCAATTGCATACCCGTGGGCGCTGCGAACCGGATCGGCGATGAAGACGGGCAGGTGTTTTACGGCACCAGCTTCATCACCGATAATACCGGCGCGGTGAAAGCCGAGCTGGGCCGGACCGAGACCGGGGTGTTGACGGCGACCTTTAACCGCAAGGACCTGGACACCTTCCGGGCGGCCTGGGGGTTCTTCCGCGACCGGCGGCCGGACCTGTATCTCTAGACGCTGCGTCGGCCCGGAAACTTTCAAGCGTCCAGCGCGTTAAAGCTTGTATGCGCCGGCTTTCGCCGGCATGACACTTTTCGACGGCGCCGTGCGATCTTGGGGGTGGCGCGGCGCCGTTTAGGGTGACCAGAAGGGAATATGAATGACCCAGACCCGCCGCTCTGCAAAACTTCTGGTCCGCACCGCCACACTCGCTGACGTGCCCGCCATTCTGGACTTGCAGGAGCGTGCGTATCCGGGGTGGGACCCTGATACCCCCGCCATGATCCGCGGTCAGATCGCAAACTTCCTTGAAGGCCAGTTCGTCGTCGAATACGAGGGCGATCTGGTGGGCTGGTGCGCCAGCTTCATCATTGACGAAGAGGCTGCGTTTTCGCGCCATAGCTGGGCGTCGATCACCGGGGGCGGGTTCGCCGCGCGGCATGATCCCGATGGTGATTGGGTGTACGGCATGGAAGTGGCGGTGGACCCCAGCCGCCGCCGTTTGCGCATAGGCCAGCGGCTGTACGATGCGCGCAAGGCCCTGTGTGAGGAATGGGGGCTGAAGGGCGTCGTGTTTGGCGGCCGAATGGCGGGGTTTCGCCGCAAGCGCAAGCAATACCCCACCCCGCAGGATTATCTCGACGCCGTGGTCAGCAATGAGCTGCGCGACCCGGTGCTGAACTTCCAGATGCGGATGGGGTATGAGCCGGCGGGCGTGCTGAAAGACTATCTGCCCGATGATGCGGACTCAGGCGGCGCTGCAGCGCGCATGGTCTGGCGCAATCCCATGTATGTGGAGAGCAATGGCCCGGTGAACCGGCCGAACCCCAATACCGTGCGGGTGGCGGCGATCCAGATGGCCATGCGCTCCATGGAGACGCTCAAAGAGTTTGAGCGCAACGTCGAATATTTCGTCGAGGTCTGCTCGGACTATCGCGCCGATTTCTGCGTCTTCCCGGAAATGTTCACCGTAGCCCTGCTGGCGCTTGAGAAGCGCAAGCTGACGCCCGAAGAAAGCATCGCCGCCCTGTCGCGCCATACCCCGCGCTTCGTTGAGCTGATGAGCACGCTGGCGGTGCGCTACAACATCAACATTGTCGGCGGCTCTCATCCCACGCGCACCGATGACGGCGATATCCAGAACGTCGCCTATGTCTTCCTGCGTGACGGGTCGGTACATGCGCAGGAAAAGATCCACCCCACGCCAAACGAGCGCTATTGGTGGAATATCAAGGGCGGCGATGCGGTCGCCACCATTCCCACCGATTGCGGGCCGGTGGGCGTGCTGATCTGTTATGACACTGAATTCCCCGAACTGGCCCGCCGCCTGGCCGATGAGGGCGCAAAGATCATCTTCGCCCCCTACGCCACAGATGACCGGGGCGGCCATTTGCGGGTGCGCTATTGCGCCCATGCCCGGGCCATCGAAAACCAGCTTTATGTGGTCACGGCGGGGAATGTGGGCAATCTGCCGGGCGTTGAGAACATGGACATCAATTACGCCCAGAGCGCCATTCTGACGCCGTGTGATTTCCCGTTTGCGCGGGACGGCATTGCGGCGGAGACCAGCGAGAACGTAGAGACGATCGCCGTGGCCGATCTGCACCTGGATGACCTTGTGCAAGCGCGTCGCTCCGGCACGGTGCGAAATTTGCGCGACCGCCGGTTTGATCTGTATCGGATTGTCTGGAAAGACCGCGGCTAGTTTATTTCGCAGGACGTCCGGGGGCGATCAGCGCGAGCGCCACTGCGCCCGCAAGTCCGGGCCAGGTGAACGCCACAGCCTGATCCAGTGCGCCGCCCATCAGGCTCAGCGCGCCCGCGAGCAGTCCGCCCAGGGCGGTGATCGCCGCGAAGGCGAGTATGATCAGGCGAAACGACACGGAATGCAGGCTCCCACATCAACGTAAGTGAGAGCTTACACATGGCCGCCTAATAAATGGTAAGAGGCCGCAACTAGCCCGCCAGCAACGCGCCGCTTATGCCGTCGAAGATGAACTGCGCCGCCAGCGCCGCCAGGATGACGCCCAGAATTCGGGTGATCATTGCGGCCAGCGTATCGCCGATCAGTTTCATGATCGCGCCCACAGCCAGGAACAGGCCCAGACACAGCAACAGGTTCGCGCCCATGCCGGCGAATACCATGACCTGGCCGCCCAGACCGTCCGCTTCATTCATGAACAGCATGATGGAGGCGATCGCGCCGGGGCCCGCCAGCATGGGAATGGCCATGGGGAAGACGGAGATGTCCTCGTTGGTGCCCGCGATCTCTTCATCCGCCTCGTTGAGCGCTTCAGCGCGTTCTTCACGGCGTTTGGAGCGGGTCTCGAAAATCATGTCGAGCGCCAGCATGAACAGCAGGACGCCGCCCGCAGCGCGGAACGCGTCCAGGCTCACATGCAGAGCGCTGAGGAGCCATTCGCCCATATAGGCGAAACCGAACAGGACTGCGGTCGCGATCAGGACTGATTTGATCGCCATCACACGGCGGTGCGCCGGGGTGGAGCCTTCGGTCAGACTGGCGAAAATCGGAGCTACGCCAATCGGGTCGATCACCACGAAAAAAGTGACCAGAGAGGCGGTCAAAAGACTCAGATCCATCGCGTCCATAGGTGTCCCCAGTTCGAACCGTACACTAGGGTCCCGGCCTAACACGCCCGCTCAGCCTTGGCGAGGCCGCGTCCTTGCAGGTCCGATCTGTGTCATACGCAGAGCGTGCCCGGCGATCATCCCAAGCGATGATTATTGGGCCGGGGTCTGCATGGGCCTTAAGGCGCGCGCATTGCGTGCGGCCTCCTGACGGCGCGCCTCGGGAAGGGCGATCAGGCCGCGTTCAGCGAGATAGCCGAACGGCCCCCAAGCGTCTTCACTGGTCAGCTCTTCCACGAAGGGCGCCAGACCGGGGGCGACGCCCGCATGCTGGTTCTTGACGTAAATGAACAAGGACCGCGATCCGGGATAAACACCATTGGAGATGTTTTCATAGGTCGGCTCGATCCCGTCGACCCGGGCGGCCTGGATGCGGTCGCCGTTCTGCTCCAGGAAGGAATAGCCAAAAATGCCGAAGGCGGCCGGAGAGTTGGCGAGGGTCTGGACGATGGTGTTGTCGTTTTCGCCGGCGTCCACCCAGGCACCGTCCTCGCGGATGCGCGAAGCGAGACGTTCAAAGGTGTGCTCGTCGCTTTCAGACAGTTCGGCCAGGCAATCCACACCCTTCGCACCCATGATCATGTCGAGCTCGACAAAGGCGTCACGCGTTCCTGAGGTGGGCGGGGGGCCAAAAACTTCAATGCGTTCGGCAGGCAGATCCGACGAGATGTCAGACCAGCGCTGGAAAGGGTTGGCGATAAAGCTGGTGCAAGAAAACCCGGCGATTTCGCTATAGCTGCGGCCTGCTTGTAACCCGCCTTGCACGTCAAACAGCGCCTCGCCCTCGGCTGAAACGGGCATGGGGGTTTGTGCAGCGAGCGCCAGGTAGAGCTGCACACGCTCAATATCCATTGCGTCCGCACTGATCGAGTTCCCCAGCACGATACCGTCATATCCGATCGGTATTTCGGTGATGGCGACGACCCCATTGTCCTGACACAGCTGATATTCGGTCGCCTTGATGGGGCGGGAGGCGCCCGTCAGGTCCGGATAGCCCAGGCCGACGCCCGCACAGAACAGGTTCATGCCGCCGCCCGTGCCCGTGGCTTCCACGACCGGGGTGGGAAATCTTGTCTTTGCGCCAAAATTCTCCGCCACCGCAGTGGCGAAGGGGAAGACCGTGGATGACCCCACCATGCGCAGGCCGTCTCGGCCGCCTACGCCTGCGCCCGAAACGGTTGTTTCAGCGTCAGAGGGCGCCGCTGGCGACATCGGCTCATCCAGCAGCACGATATCCTCTCGCGGTTCGCCGCAGGCGATAAGCGCCAGCGCGGCGCATGCGACAAGTAGGTGATCGGCGCGGCGTTGAAGCATCTCGTCTCTCCTGGAACCTAATGGTGGCTGCAGCGTTTGTTCTTCTAACGTGAAGGACGCATCAGTTTTATGACACATGCGCAAGCAAATATTGACTGCACTGTGTCGGACAGGGCGCGTGCGGTCCTTGAAACAGCCAAGGGTCTGATTTGGTGACCCCTTTATGACGCTGATGGATACGCATGTGGATGAATTGACCCACGCCGCCGCGAAAAAAATCAAGATGCACAAATTTTCGGCTTTACATGCGAGGTCGCAGGATTTAATTCGCGCCGTCCCGGCGGAGGCGATCCGCTCGATGCCGGATTGGGTTAACAACAAGCAGGGGGTTCCGTGAGTTGTCTCATTACCATACGCCCCTGGACCTGGTCCGCTCTCGGCCTGTCGAAGGCCCGGTCGCCTGCGCGCGGCCCGATCGACTGACGATTGCGGCATCCTGGTTCCAGAACAATTTTCCCGGCGAAGTGCTCTACGCGGTCAAATCAAACCCGTCCGCGTGGGTGATCGATACTCTGTACGCCGCAGGCATGCGCTGGTTTGACGTGGCGTCGCTCAACGAGGTTGAGCTGATCGCGTCACGTTGTCCGGACGCCACCATGGCGTTCATGCATCCGGTCAAAAGCCGCCGCGCCATCCATTCGGCCTATTTCGACCATGGCGTACGAATCTTTGTGCTCGACTGTGAAGCCGAGCTTGAAAAGATTCTCGCCGAGACCGGCTACGCTCAGGATCTGACCTTGGTGGTGCGCATCGCTGTCTCCAATGACGGCGCGACCCTGCCTCTGGCGGGCAAGTTCGGTGCGTCCGAGAACGATGCGGTGGATCTGATCCAGCGCGTGCGGACCTATGCCGACGAGCTGGGCGTGAGCTTTCACGTGGGCAGCCAGTGCATGGCGCCGAGCGCGTATCGCGCAGCGATGCTGGATGTGTCGCGCCTGATCAAGCGCGCGGCCGTCACCGTGGACATCGTGGATGTCGGCGGCGGCTTCCCTGTCGCTTATCCCGGCATGACCCCGCCGCCATTGTCTGAGTACGTGGCCGCCATCGAGAACGCGTTCGAAGAGATGATGGTTCTCGAGAACGCCGATTTGTGGTGCGAGCCGGGCCGGGCGCTGTGCGCGGAATCCACCTCGATCCTGACACGCGTCGAGCTGGTCAAGGGCGATCAGGTGTACCTCAATGACGGCGCTTACGGCACGCTGTTTGATTTGGTCCATATGAAATGGCCCTATCCGATCCGCGTGCACCGGACCAAAGGCGAACCGAGCGCTCAGACCGCGGCGTTCAAGCTGTACGGGCCGACCTGTGACGCCATTGACGCTGTTGCGGCGCCCATTGAGCTTCCGGCGGATTTGTCTGAGGGCGATGTGATCGAGTTTGCGCTCATGGGCGCATACGGGGTCGCCATGGCCACCCGTTTCAATGGGTTCGGAGAGGTGGAGACCGAAACGGTGTCCGACTTCCCTTGGGCCTCTGTCTATGACCGTCCGGTGGCGGATATCGCCCAGGGACACGATGACGAAAGTGACCGCGTGGTCTCTTTTCCGCGTCTCAACCGGCGCCGTCGTAACCGCATTATGAAAAGGCGTTGAGGATGGCTGACACCTCAAACCGCAAGGCCGAGCTGCTCTCCAGCCCGGTCGAACATATCGACATTGCGAGCTTTGACGGCCGCGTGATCATCGACGCCTGGGAGAAGATGAGCTTCACCTCCCGCGACGCGGCGCGCGCTGCTCGCATCTTGCAGGCGGCGCAGGAAGATCCCGACTGCTCGGTGATCCTGACGCTGGCGGGCTCCACGTCCGCGGGCGGCTGCATGCATGTGTGGCGCGACATGATCCGCAACAACATGGTCGACGCCGTGGTGGCCACGGGTGCGTCCATCGTGGACATGGATTTCTTCGAGGCTCTGGGCTTCAAGCACTACCAGGCCAAGGACATTCCAGACGACCGGGTGCTGCGCGATCTCTATATCGACCGCATCTATGACACCTATATCGACGAGGAAGACCTGCAGGCGTGCGACCATATCATCGGCGACATCGCCGACAGCCTGCCTGCCGGTCCGATCAGCTCACGCGCCTTCATCAAGGCAATGGGCCAATGGCTCGCGGACGGCAACGCCAAGAAAGAGGGCTCTTTGATTGAAGAGTGCTATCGCCATGGCGTGCCGATCTTCGTGCCGGCGTTCTCTGATTGCTCAGCCGGTTTCGGTCTCGTCAAACACCAGGTGAACCGGATCAAGGCGGGCGAGGGCTATGTGTCCATCGACTCCGTCGCTGATTTCCGCGAACTAACCGACATCAAGATCAAGGCGGGCTCGACCGGCCTGTTCATGGTGGGCGGCGGCGTGCCGAAAAATTTTGCGCAAGACACCGTTGTCTGTGCCGAGATCCTCGGCCACAAAGACGTGGAAATGCACAAATACGCGGTGCAGATTACGGTGGCGGATGTGCGCGACGGCGCCTGTTCCTCCTCGACCCTCAAGGAAGCGTGTTCCTGGGGCAAGGTGGATGTGGCGCTCGAGCAGATGGTGTTCGCCGAAGCCACCACGGTGGCCCCGGTCATCGTCTCGGACGTCTATCACCGCGGCGCCTGGAAACAGCGCCCCCGCCGTCGGTTCGCCGACCTTTTCAACGACGCTTTTTAACAAGAACAACGGGAGTGAGCGCGGCCCTGAGCCGCGTTCCCACACGGAAGGACCTCTCATGGATGGACTGACCCTGGCGGACAACCCGCACTTTGACACCGCCCTCGAGCCGGTGGACGCCAACCACAAGGACGACCTTGATCACTTCATCATGGTCGACGGCAAGCAGGTGGCGGGCCGCCATTTGATCATCGATCTGATGGGTGCGCGTCACCTGACCGACGAAGATCGTATCCAACAGGCGTTCCGCGATTGCGTGACCGCCTGCGGCGCGACCCTGCTGCACATCCACACCCATGTGTTCGAGCCCAATGGCGGCGTGTCTGGCGTGGCGGTGCTGGCGGAAAGCCACATCTCGACCCACACCTGGCCCGAGCGCGACTATGCGGCGTTTGACGTGTTTATGTGCGGCGACGCCCAGCCGATCAAGGCGGTCGCGATCCTCAAGGAAGCCTTTGAGGCCGCCGAGGTGCGCGTCACCGAAATCCTGCGCGGCGAGGGCGCGTAAGCGCTTTCTGGCCGACAGGCTGAAACAGGGGAGCGGTTCTGCAAAGAACCGCTCCTTTTCACATTTTTCTTGCCTTCAAGCGGGCTGGACGCGAGTAAACCGGCGTTCCGTCCCCAGCGTTCCTGCACGCACCTTCAGGAGAGTTTCATGACCGACACCCCCAAGCACACCTATCGCGACGCCAATGGCGATCTGTGGTTCCGGGAATCGCTGAGCGAGGGCATCGGCAACGGCCTGCGCATTGACACCCTTCTGTACGCTGAAGCGTCCGATGTTCAGGACCTGATCGTGTTCGAGAACACCGAAAACGGTCGCGTGCTGGCGATTGACGGCCTCGTGCAGGTCTCCATGGCCGACGAGTTCATCTATCACGAGATGGTCTCCCACGTGCCGCTGCTGTCGCATGGCGCGGTCAAGCGTGTGCTGATCGTGGGCGGCGGAGATGGCGGCGCCATGCGCGAAATGCTCAAGCACACCGGCGTTGAGTCCATCACCCTCGTTGAGATCGACCCCGATGTGATCGAGTTCTCGAAAAAATGGTTCCCGGACGTCTCCCAAGGCGCGTTTGAGGATCCGCGCGTCAATGTTGTGATCGCGGACGGCTCGAAATATGTCGAGGAGACGTCCGACACGTTCGACCTGATCCTGATTGACTCCTCAGACCCGGTCGGGCCGAGCGCGGTGCTGTTCACCCGCGAATTCTACACCGCGTGCTCAAAGCGGCTCAATGAAGGCGGGGTCATCGTGACCCAGTCCGGCCTCGCTGCGATCCACCCCGAGCCGGTGAAATCGACCTCTGACAGCTTCAAATCGCTGTTTGCGCATTCAGGCTTTTACCTGATCTGCGTGCCGGCCTTCTCGGGCGGCTTCATGGCGCTGGGCTTTGCGACCAATGACGGCGCGACGTTTGATCGCGACATCGAGACGATCCGCGAACGCTTTGCGGCGCTCGACATCAAGACGAAGTATTACAGCCCCGAGATCCACAAGGGCAGCTTCGCCCTACCGCCCTATATCGCCGAGAAAATTGCGTAAGGACGGGGCATCCGGAGTTGAGGCGGCGCAGGCGACTGCGCCGCCTTTTTTGTTCGCGTCACTTCCCACCCTCTCATTCGACGGTTCGTCCGGTGAATCCATGCCGTGGTTTTTGATCAAAGCAACGCTCTTCCCCGGCGGAGGCCGGGGTCCAGAGCCAGATGCTCAGCGCTTGATGATCTCTGGGTCCCGGCCTTCGCCGGGAAAGAGAGATGGTAAGAGAATGAATTCCCGGGCGAGCGTCGCGAAGACCCGGGACCTCCCTCCGCTTCTAGAACCCTATTCTGATGGAGGCCCCGGCTCTGCGCTTCGCTTGGCCGGGGTTTCAGGATGTTTTCCTTCCCCCTGCGACCGTTCGTCTTTTCCGCGCACAGACCCTTGTGTGCTGGATATGCAACACCTACCTCGTGAGGTGACAGGGCGGTATGGGGATGCTTCCAAGAAGGTCGCCGACCCCGCCTGTCTCGCTGAACCTCAGGAGACATGATTATGGACTTTGAAAAATTCACAGACCGGGCGCGTAGCGTTTTGCAGGCCGCTCAAGGCCTTGCGCTCAAGAACAAGAACCAGCACTTCGCGCCCGAGCACATTCTCAAGGCGCTGCTGGAGGATGACCAGCAGCTGGCGGTCAATCTGATCAAGGCGGCGGGCGGACGCCCCGATGTGGTGGCGGACCTCACCGAACGCGCCTTAAGCGCGCTTCCCAAGGTGGAGAGCGCGACCGGGCAGATTTATCTGGCCCCCAAGACCGCTGAAGTGTTCTCAAGCGCTGAAGACGCCGCGAAGAAAGCAGGCGACCAGTATGTCACCGCCGAGCGGCTCTTGCAGGGGCTCAGCCTTGTCAAAGGTCACAAAGCCGAGGAAATCCTCAGCCAGGCGGGCGTGACGCCGCAATCGCTCAACACCGCCGTTAATGATCTGCGCCAGGGCCGCACGGCCGACAGCCAATCGGCCGAGGACACCTATGAAGCGCTGAAAAAATATGCCCGAGACCTCACCGAGGTGGCGCGTGAAGGCAAGCTTGATCCGGTGATTGGCCGCGATGAGGAGATCCGCCGCGCCATTCAGGTGCTGTCACGCCGCACCAAGAACAATCCGGTGCTGATCGGCGAGCCGGGCGTGGGCAAAACCGCCATAGCGGAAGGCCTGGCGCTGCGCATCGTCAATGGCGACGTACCCGAGAGCCTCAAGGACAAGAAGCTTCTGGCGCTTGATATGGGCGCCTTGATCGCGGGCGCGAAGTATCGCGGCGAGTTCGAGGAACGCCTGAAATCGGTGCTCAATGAAGTGGAATCCGCCAACGGCCAGATCATCCTGTTCATCGACGAAATGCACACGCTGGTGGGCGCAGGCAAGACCGATGGCGCGATGGACGCGTCCAATCTTTTAAAGCCTGCGTTGGCCCGTGGTCAGCTGCATTGCGTGGGCGCGACGACGCTCGATGAATACCGCAAGCATGTTGAGAAGGACGCCGCATTGGCGCGGCGTTTCCAACCGGTCTTCGTGGAAGAGCCGAGCGTGGAGGACACGGTCTCCATTCTACGTGGCCTCAAAGAGAAATACGAAGTGCATCACGGCGTGCGCATTGCGGACGGCGCGATCGTGGCGGCGGCGACCCTGTCCAACCGCTACATCACCGACCGCTTCCTGCCTGACAAGGCGATTGATTTGATGGACGAGGCGTCGGCCCGTCTGCGCATGCAGGTGGATTCAAAGCCTGAAGAGCTGGATGAGCTCGACCGCCGGATCATTCAGCTGAAGATCGAGGCTGAAGCGCTCAAGAAAGAAGGCGATGACGCCTCAAAACAGCGCCTTGAAACGCTTCACAAAGAGCTTTCCGAACTGGAAGGCCGTTCCGCAGAACTGACCGCCGCCTGGCGTGCGGAGAAGGACAAGCTGGCGTCTTCGACCGAGATCAAGGAGCGGCTGGACCGTCTGCGGGCTGAACTCGCCGATGCGGAGCGTCGGGGTGATCTGGGCCGTGCGTCCGAGCTGAAATACGGCCAGATCCCCCAGCTTGAAAAACAGCTCAAGGACGCTGAGGACGCCGCCGACGGCGCCGCTAACGATTCAAGCCTGGTCAAAGAGGTGGTCGATGAAGAGCAAATCGCCGCCGTGGTCAGCCGCTGGACCGGCGTGCCGGTGGACAAGATGCTCGAAGGCGAGCGCGAAAAACTGCTCGCGATGGAAGATGGTTTGCGCAAACGCGTGGTCGGTCAGGAAGAGGCGCTGCAAGCCGTGTCTGACGCCGTGCGCCGCTCGCGCGCAGGGCTTAAAGACCCGAACCGCCCCATCGGCTCCTTCCTGTTCCTCGGCCCCACGGGCGTGGGCAAGACCGAGCTGACCAAGGCGTTGGCGGAGTTCCTGTTTGACGACGAAACCGCGATCACGCGGATGGATATGTCTGAATACATGGAGAAACACTCCGTCGCCCGACTGATCGGCGCGCCTCCGGGCTATGTGGGCTATGAAGAGGGCGGGGCGCTGACCGAAAGCGTGCGGCGTCGACCCTATCAGGTGGTGCTTTTTGACGAAGTGGAGAAAGCCCACCCGGACGTCTTCAACGTGCTGCTGCAGGTGCTGGATGATGGCCGGCTGACCGATGGTCAGGGGCGCACCGTGGATTTCCGCAACACCATCCTGATCATGACCTCGAACCTTGGCTCTGAATTCCTGCTGTCGGGCGATGTGGAGGATGCCCGCGATCAGGTGATGGACGTGGTGCGCGGTGCGTTCCGCCCCGAATTCCTCAACCGGATTGACGAGATCATCCTGTTCCGTCGTCTGGCCGAAGAGCATATGGGCGCGATTGTCGGCATTCAGCTCCAGCGTTTGGAAGCGCTGCTGGACGATCGCCGCATGGTGCTGGAGCTTGATGACGGCGCTCGGCAATGGTTGGCGGCCAAGGGCTATGATCCCGCTTACGGGGCGCGGCCTCTGAAGCGGGTGATCCAGAAAGAGCTGCAGGACCCGCTGGCCCGGCTTATCCTGGATGGCAGCCTGCATGATGGCGAGACGCTGAAAGTCTCAACCGAAGGCGATGCGCTGACGGTGAACGGCAAGGCTGTGAGCCGGAACGCCCAACCTCCCAGAGCGGCGGTTATTCAATAGGTCTATGCGCTGTCCAGACCGGGCGACCGGTCCGGGCAGCGCAGCTCTATCATCAAGTATTTATGATGAGATTCATTCATAGGAAAATTTTCATAAGCTATTAACTCTCCCACAGCAGAGTTCGATCCAGAATAAATTAATTCAGGATTCTGCGATGGGCTTCTTCAATAAAACCTCGAGCATGGTGGGTGCTGACGTGGGCAACCACAGCGAGTCAGGGGCCCAAATCGCCGCCAGCATCGCCGACCAGATATTGGAGCAGGCGCTCGATGCCGTCATTCGGATCGACAGCCAGAATATCGTGACCTATTTCAACCCGGCGGCGGAAACGCTCTGGGGCGTTGAGGCTGCGCAGGTCGTCGGACGCAATGTGAAGTATCTCGTACCCGAAGAGTATCGGGACAATCACGACGATTTTGTCAACAGTCACAGACGCACAGGACAAGACAAGATTGTCGGCTCCAGCCGTGAAGTTGAGATTGTTCGGCCGAATGGCGAGCGACGCTACGTTTCGCTGGCGCTCTCAAAAGTGGAAGAGCCGGGACGACCTCACGGGTACGCCGCTTTCGTGCGCGACATCACAGCGGAACGCGAACAGCGCGAGATCATCAGTCAGACTTTGGAGCAGGCGTTAGATGCTGTCGTGACGATTGATGACAACAATATCGTCACCTTCATGAACGCGGCGGCCGAACGCTTGTGGGGTTATGACCGGGGTGAAGTGCTGGGTCGAAACGTCAAAATGCTGGTCCCGAAAATCCACCAGCCCCGTCATGATGATTACGTCAACGCCAACCGGACGACGGGCCAGGACAAGATCGTGGGCACCTTCCGGGAAGTCAATCTTGAAACCAAAGGCGGCGAGGAGCTGATGGTTTCGCTGTCTCTGTCCAGGGTGAAGCTCGGCGGAAAGACGCTGTACACAGCGTTCTTGCGAGACGTGACAGAGGAAGTGAAGCAGCGAGAAGAAATTGCGATTCTGTCGCTTGTGGCGAATGAAACTGACAACTCGGTGATCATCACCAATGCTCAGGGGCATATCGAATACGTCAATCCCGGCTTTACAAAAATGACGGGTTTCACGTTCGAAGAAGTCAGGGGGAAAAAGCCCGGCGACGTGCTCCAGGGGCCCGACACCAATCCTCAGACGGTGTCGCGCGTTTCGCAATATCTAAAGGAAGAGCAGCCCTTTTATGAGGAAATCCTGAACTACACAAAGAGTGGCGAGCCGTACTGGATTTCCCTGGCTGTGAACCCTGTGCGCAATGCGCAGGGCAAGGTGATCCGCTACGTCTCCATTCAAGCCAATATCAATGCAGTCAAGCAGCAAGCCCTGGAGTTTGAAACCCGCTTGTCCGCCATCAGCGAGACCTGCGCGATCGCGGAATGGGGGGCGCCCCACCTTTCCGCCGAGATGAACCCTTATCTCAGAACCAATTGTCCGTCGGGTGCGGCGACCCAGTTGACCCATTTACTTGACCAGGATGATCTGGCGCGGATCGAGCGTGGTGATCTGGTGCGCAAGGATACGATTTTGGGCGAAGGTGAGTTGGCTCTGGACGCCGTCTTTTCCGCCGTTCGAGATATGAACGGCCATATTCTCAAATACTTGATGTTCGGTGTTGATATCACAACGCGCCGCCATGCTTTGTCCGAAGCCGACGCCGCCATGGCGGACGTAATCACATCCGGCGTTTCAATTAGTGGATTTGTGGCGGAAATCGACACCATCGCCAAGCAGACAAACCTGCTGTCGCTCAACGCGACGATCGAAGCCAGTCGCGCCGGTGACGCTGGACGAGGGTTTGCCGTGGTCGCAGCGGAAGTGCGTGAACTGTCACAACGCGCCGCGGTGACCGCCAGCAAGATTTCTGAGGTCGTCAGCGGCAATGAATCGCAGGTTCGGGCGCTCAACGAATCCTTGCAACAGTTAGCGGGGTAAAGGCGGAGCATCATGCTCCGCCTCTTTTCGCGCGATCACTGCGTCAACACCAGATAGGGCTGACCGTCCGAGGTTTTCTGCACCGAGCGGCCCTGACGATCCATCGTCACGGTCACGCGTTTTCGATAGGCGGAAAAGCTGTCGAACTTCACTACGTCCACCGCGTCGTCAAAGTCGAAACTGATCTGGTAGTGCGCGCCGTCATCGAGTTTTTTCAAGGCGTGAATGACACCGGTGAAGGGCTGGCCCAGATAGGTTCCCGCCCATTGACCGCCCATATGGTAGGGCTCGCTGGGGCGGTTGCCGACCCGGGCGTGAAGCGTGTTCCAGTCTCGGCAGCCATATTGCCGGGCGATCAGCTCGAGCGCTTCGGAATGAGTGATGAAATCGCCCTCGGTCGCCAAAGCGGCGCGCAGGCGTTTGGCCTGAGCTTTCAGCTCGGTGAGGTCGGGCAGGGTGAAGGTCGTCATGGTGTGCGCCTTTCATCAAGGCGGCCTGTTCGGCGGGGCCCGCATTGCCGCCGCGCCGCTTGATGAGCTGCACGACATGCACAAGAGAAAAGAAGACTTCACCAAAGACCAAACAGTCTCGCGGACGGCGGGCGCTTCCAGCCCAGCGGGGATTTACGCCTAGGACGGCGCCAGGTCAAGCGCTCGGATAACCGGTAAAACGCGCTCGCTCTCGGATCTGCTCTGTCCGTGACTGAAGAAAGAGGCCACACTTCATACGTGGACACCGTCAGACGAGGCCGCCCCCATGCAGCAGGCGCAAGACCTATTCAGCCATACCGTGTTTGCAGACGTGCTGGCTCTGGATGACCGGACGCCCTTCAGCGACGTGTTTGACTGGGAAGCCCAGGGCATGGCGCATCCTGTCCTGGTGGCGGGGCAGGGGCCGGGCGTTCTGTTGATGCATGAACTGCCGGGCTTCGTGCCGGAATTCTGGCGGTTGGCGCACTGGCTGGTCGCAGCGGGGTTCCGGGTCTACGCCCCTGCGCTTTACGATCCGGCCGGCGCCCCGCACGAGGAACTGGTGCAGGTGCATGGCAAGGTCGGAGGCATGGTGCGGGCCTGCATCAGCCGGGAAATCCGGCTGTTTGCGCGCACGGGCGGCTCTCCCATTTCCGACTGGTTGCGTACGCTGGCGCGCGAGATCCATGAAGAGTGCGGCGGGCCTGGCGTCGGTGCGATCGGTCTGTGCCTGACGGGTAATTTCGCCTGGTCGGTTGCGGTTGAGCCGAGCGTCATTGCGGCGGTGGCGGGTGAGCCAGCCTTGCCGTTCAACGCCGCCCAGTCCGTGCATCTTGATCGGGATGAGGCTCAGGCGCTCTCCGCGCGGGATGATCTTGAGGTGATGGCCTTGCGCTTTGATGGCGACCCGTCGTGCAAGGCCGGGCGGTTCGCCGCGTTGCAGCAGGTGCTTGGCGACAAGCTGGAGACGCGGGTGTTGCCCGATGAGGCGAAAAACCCGAACGGGAATCCGTTCCCGCACGCCGTGCTGACCAAGGACCTGATTGCCGAGGATGGCCAACCCACCTATGAAGCCGCGCGCGATGTGCTGGCGTTTCTCAGCCATCGTTTGCAGACCAACCGATAGAAGCCTCTCAGGCGTCGCCGGCGTTATCCGCGGTCAGGATGGGAGAGGAGTCAGAGACTTCGAGAGCGGGCGGAGCACTGTCGCGGATTTCGATCAGCTGGTCCCGAACGGTCATGAAGTCAGAGAGTTCGTCTGATTCCAGCCGGCGGCCCGTAGGCAGATCCAGGCTCATCGGATTGGTCGGTCTGCCGTTCAGATGCACTTCATAGTGAAGGTGCGGGCCCGTTGACCGCCCCGTGGTGCCCACATAGGCGATGATTTGACCTTGCTGGACCCGGCTGCCCGCACGGATGCCGCTGGCGAAGCCGTTCAGGTGCGCATAGGCGGTCTGATAGCCGTTGCTGTGACGAATGCGGACATAGTTGCCGAAAGAGCCGAACCGGTTGGCGCGCTCGACAATACCGGCGCCCGCCGCCATCACCGGGGTGCCGCGCGGCGCCGCAAAATCAGTGCCGTTATGGGGGCGGTTCCGGTTCAGGACCGGATGGAACCGCATGCCGAAGGACGAAGAGATGCGTGCGCCGTTGATCGGCATGCGCATCAGCAGGCGCTGAGCGCTTTCGCCTTCGCCCGTGTAATAGCCGACTTCGCCGTCTTCCATTTCATAGCGGAAATATTCCAGCGGCTCGCCGCGCCCGTCGAACACAACGTACAAGATATTGCCTGTACGGACGGTCTCGCCGCGGCTGTTCACAAATCGCTCAAAGACCACGTCAAACGGATCGCCAGGCTGCACGGTGCGGAAGTCGACGGCGAAGCCGAGAATATTGGCCAGTTCAAACACAACACGGTCCGTCGCGCCGAGCTCGATGGCGGACAGATACAGGCTGGAGCTGACCTCGCCAGTGACCCGCACCACTTCACGCTGGAGGCTGGCTGTCGCTTCGCGGGCGTGAAACTGCCCCTCGCCATCGCGAGAGACCGTCAATGTGCGTTCTTGATCGGGACGGAAAGAGAAGCCCGCCAGACGCGCTTCAGCGACGGGCGCATCCGTTGATGCGGCCAGCTGAAGCTCTGAAGCTGTGGGCGTCTCAAAAAACAATGTCAGGTCCTGACCTGCGCGCAGCAGGCGAGCGGAGAACAGCGGATCGAGCGCATTGATGGCTCGCGCAGCGTCAATGCGGTCTGCGCCGGCGTCCGCCAGCACGCTGGCGAAGGTCTGGCCACGGCGCACGGTGACGTCCCGACTTTGAACCTCAGGGCGGACGTCCGCGTTCGTGAACAGGGCGTGTTCAGACATCACTTGGCCTTGCGGCGCGTCAAAACGGCTTGGGTCGTCGGGCGTTGCTTCGGTATTGGAGGCAGGTTGCGCCGTATCGGCGGCGGTCTCGATCCGCTCGGCCTCGTCGGTCTGGGCCATGGCGGAGAGACGCGGGTCAGACTGATCGCGGCTGATCAGGAAACCGACCGTCAACAGAAGTGCTGCGCCGACGGCGATAAAAAAGATTAACGAGCGGGAACGCCGAGCATCGGCCAAGTGCACATCAAATCCGGACATGTACGCAGATTATCCCTCATTGCTCCCCAGCAGCTTGGGGATGCTAGCGCGCCTGTAACGCATCTGGAAGTGCCTTAAGCTGCAATCTTCATTCCAGTTCGGTATGGCGCGCAAAGACGTGACACAGAATTAGCTTTGTCTTTCGCATTTAGGGCGCATCGCTTAACAGGTTGCAAAGATAGTGAACGTGCGTCACCGCGCCGGGACGCAGGAAAGGGTTGTCCGTGAAGAGTGTTCTTCTGCTTGGTCTCGTATTGGGCCTTTTGCTTGTCGGGGCTGTTTGGGTCTCCGTGTATATGTGGACCAGCATGGATGGCGGGGATGTGGCGTTCAGCATCAGCTGGCATGGCTGGCTGGCGATGGGGTTGGGCGTCGTCCTGACGGCTGTGCTGGGCGTGGGACTTATGGCTTTGGTGTTCCATTCCAGTCGCAGCGGGCATGACGACCTGGACGACGGCGTCTGAGGCGCCTGATCCTGACGCAGGGCGTTAACCCTTTTTCCGGTGAGAATCGCATTAAGCATAGAGCCATGAGCACTCAGATCGCCCCCACCGCCGCCGAACTCGCAGCCTTGCTGTCCTCCCGCGTCTGTCATGACATAGCGGGACCAACCAGCGCCATGGGCGCAGCTCTCTCTGTTCTGGATGATGACAGTGCGCTGGATATGCGCGACGACGCCATTGCGTTGTTGCGTACGGGCGCCAAGCAGATCCGAGCCAAGCTGGAATATGCGCGTGTGTGTTTTGGCGCCGCCGGCTCCCGGGGCGGTGAAGTCGCTCTGTCCGAGATTCAAACTCTAGCGAATCCGATGTTTGAGGATTCCCGCCCTGATCTTGTCTGGCCGTCAGAAAACACTGCGATCAGCAAGACCGCAGCCCGTGTCCTGCTGAACCTGATCTGGATCGGTGTGGATAGCCTGCCACGGGGCGGCGAGGTGATTGTCGAAACGTCCGCCAGTGCTGACGGGGGCGCGCGTTTGCGGGTCATCGCCAAAGGCGCGCGCTTGCGGCTGGACGAAGCCTATCAGAAAGCCATTCGCGGCGAGCGTCCTGAAGACGGGTATGACGGTCGCTCCGTGCAGCCGTACTATGCTGGACTGATCGCACGTGAAAGCGGCGGTCGGGCGGAAGCCCAGCTGGAAGGCGACCGGGTTGAACTCGCGGCTTTGATCGGCCCTGAAAGCGGTCAGGTTCAGGCCGCAGAATAATTCATTACATCTTTCGTCAGAATGCGCAGGTTCCCAACCTTGCGTTAACTCTGGGCGTGACAGTCTTGGTGACAAAGCCGCTTTGTAACACCGGGGCTGACCATGGATGAATTGATCGGCGAGTTTCTCGCAGAGACGTCGGAAAGCCTCGACGTCATTGACGAAGAGCTTGTAAAATTTGAGGCGGATCCAACGGATCGCGCGACGCTGGACAACATTTTCCGGCTCTTGCACACCATCAAGGGGACGTGCGGCTTCCTGGGTCTGGAAAGACTGGAAGCCATCGCCCATGCCGGGGAAACCCTGCTGGGCAAGTTCCGCGACGGTGACATGATTGCGGACTCCACGGCGGTGACTGTGGTCCTCAAATCGCTTGACCGGATCAAAGAGATCACAAACGGCCTCGAACAAAACGGCGTTGAGCCAGCGGGCGAAGACCGTGACCTGATTGAGCGCCTTGAAGCGCTCTCCATGGGCAAGGGTGATCCGGGAGAGGCTGGCGGCGCTGCTGCTCCGGTTGCTGAAGCGGCGCCAGAACCGGAAGTTCAACCTGAACCCGAACCTGAGCCGGAACCCGAGCCAGAAATAATGGCGGAAGACGCGCCGGCGGGCTTTGACGCCGATCTGGGGCGTGATCTGCGCCCGGGTGAAGTGTCGCTGGCGGATCTGGAAGCCGCATTCATGTCAACGCCGGGCCCGGAATTTGAGGCGGAGGCTGAAGCTGAAGTTGAAGCCGAGTCCGATAATGACGCCGAAGCGGAAGAGCACGAGGCCGAGGTGAAGGCCGAGGCTGAGCCTGCGCCCAAAGCGGCGGCCGCTCCGGCTGCGGCGAACAAAGCGCCCGCCAATGATGATGCTGGGCAGCAGACCTCGCACAGGTCCCAGGCAACGATCCGCGTGAATGTGGATACGCTTGAAAACCTGATGACGACGGTGTCCGAACTGGTCCTGGCGCGGAACCAGCTGCATCAGATTGTCCGTGATTCAGACGATTCAGCCCTGAAAACACCGCTTCAACGTCTGTCCTCTGTCACGGCGGAACTGCAAGACGGTGTGATGAAGACCCGCATGCAGCCGGTCGGCGACGCCTGGCGCAAGCTGCCGCGCATCGTGCGCGATGTCAGTCAGGAGGTCGGCAAGAAGATTCGCCTGATCCAGGAAGGCGAAGACACTGAATTAGACCGTCAGGTTCTGGAGCTGATCCGTGACCCGCTGACCCACATGATCCGCAATTCCTGCGATCATGGCCTGGAGACCCCCGAAGAACGGGTGGCCGCCGGCAAGAGCGAAATGGGCACTGTGAAGCTGTCCGCCTATCACGAAGGCGGCGCCATCATCATGAAGATCATTGATGACGGCCGGGGCCTCAACGCAGAGAAAATCCGGCAAAAGGTTCTTGAAAAGGGCCTCGCCACCGAAAGCGAACTCGAAACGATGAGCGAAGCGCAAATCCAGCGCTTCATCTTCGCTCCGGGCTTCTCGACGGCTGCCGCTGTCACCAACCTGTCCGGCCGCGGCGTCGGCATGGATGTGGTGCGCACCAATATCGAGCAGATCGGCGGCTCCATTGATCTGTTCTCCGAACAGGGCAAAGGCACGACCTTCACGATCAAGATCCCGCTGACGCTCGCGATCGTCTCCGCTCTGATCGTGAAATCGGGCGATCAGCGCTTCGCAGCGCCTCAGCTCTCCGTGCGTGAACTGGTGCGGGTCGGTGCGGGTTCATCTGTGGCGGTCGAGACCCTGAACGGCGCCAACATGATCCGCCTGCGTGACAGGCTGCTGCCGGTCATCGCCTTGACCGAAGTGCTGAACACGGCGCCGCACACCTCGGCTGAGGAAATGACGGGCTATGTGATCGTGCTCGAAGCGGCGGGACGCAAGATCGGCCTTGTGGTTGATGACGTTCTGGACACCGAAGAGATTGTGGTCAAACCGCTCTCCGGGCCGCTGCGCAGCATCAATGTCTTCTCCGGAGCCACCATTCTCGGCGATGGTTCGGTGATCATGATCCTTGATCCCAACGGCCTGGCCCAGGAAACGTCATCCGCAGAAGACGAAGAGAAGAGCGAAGCGGCAAGCGAGGAAGCCGCAGCCGCCGAAGCGGCCAACGGCCGACAGCGTCTGTTGCTGGTGCGCGCCGGCGGAGAAGAACCCAAAGCGGTTCCCGTCAGCCTCATCACGCGTCTGGAAGACTTTGAATCCAACACCATCGAGCAGACCGACGGCCGTTTCGTGGTTCAGTATCGAGGGCGCCTGTTGCCTCTGGCGCATGCTGGCGGCATGGACACCTTCAAGACCGAAGGTCGACAGCCGGTTCTGGTGTTCGCCGAAGACGGCCGCTCTGCGGGCGTGGCCGTGGACGAAATTCTCGATGTTGTGGAAGAGCGTCTCGACCTGGAAATGGGCTCCGAGCGTCCTGGCGTGATCGGCTCCGCCATCATCAAGGGCAAAGCCACTGAAGTGCTTGATATCGCCTGGCACATGCAACGCGCCTGGGCGGGCGCGCCGCAGCGCAAGGGCCGCACCGGCACGGGCCGCAATGCCGTCTTGCTGGTGGAGGCGGACGCCTTCTCCCGGCGCATGCTGGCCCCGCTTCTGGCGGCGGCGGGCTATGACGTCACGGTCGCCGGCGGTCTGCATGAAGCGCGCGACGCTGCGACAATGGGCGCGGAATACGATGTGCTGGTCGGTGATCCGGCTGCACTTGCGCGTCTTCAGGAAGAAGGCGTTTACACCAATGTGCCTAGACTGGGCGTGGGTGAGCACGATTACGCGACGCCGAGTGATGGTTTTGTCGCCATCATGCCGGCCGGGGATCGCGGCGGCCTGATTGCAGCGCTGGACCAAGCAGCGCGCAGCGCGGCCTAAAGGAGAACAGGCATGTCTGTTGAAGATAGCTTCGAATACGTCACGGTCCGGATCGGCGATCAGCTGTTCGGCGTCGAAGTTAAGCAGATCCGGGAGGTGTTTTCTCCGCAGGATGTCACGTCTGTGCCCCGGGCTCCGGGCGAGATCGCCGGTCTTTTGAACCTGCGTGGCCGTATCGTCACCGCCGTGGACGCGCGCCATCGTCTGGGCTTGCCGCCGCGTGAACCTGGAGCCTCGGCCATGGCGCTGGGTCTTGAGGAAGGCACCGAGCTGTTTGGCGTGCTGGTGGATCAGGTTGGTGAAGTGATGCGGCTGAAACCCGATACGCTCGAGCCGACGCCTGCACACCTCGATCCGCAATGGCGCGCCTTGCTCAAAGGGGTGCACCGCTTGGAAAAAGATCTGTTGGCTGTTCTGGACATCAGAGCGTTGATCGCCTGGCAAGCCGGTCTTGCGGCTTAATCGAGGAGCTTGGGTATGAAGACCTGCCTTGTAGTGGATGACAGCCGGGTGATCCGGAAAGTGGCGCGGAAAATCGTTGAAGATCTCGGCTTCACGTGTGAAGAGGCGGCTGACGGTCAGCAGGCTCTGGATTTTTGCAAGAAAACCATGCCGGATGCGGTGCTTCTGGACTGGAACATGCCGGTCATGAACGGGCTCGACTTCCTGATCAAACTGCGTGAAGAGCCGAATGGGAAGAAGCCGGTCGTGGTGTTCTGCACCACTGAAAACGACATGTCCCACATCACTCAGGCGCTGCGCGCAGGTGCTGATGAATACGTCATGAAGCCGTTTGACGGCGACATCATCGAATCCAAATTTGCTGAGACCGGCCTGGTCTAGAACGGATGCTTGCGTGAGCGTTTCTCCATCTCCAGCCGGCCGGAGCGGTTTGCCCAGCGTCCTGATCATTGACGATAGCGCCGTCGTGCGCGGTCTGGTCTCTCGCTGGATTGAAGCCGATTCCAGATTACAGGTGGCGGCGACTTGCGCGGACGGCGAAGTCGGCGTGCGCAAGGCGGCGGAGCTGCAGCCGGACATTGTCGTGCTCGACATCGAAATGCCGCGCATGGACGGATTGACCGCGCTTCCGCAAATCCTCAAGGCCTGCCCCAAAGCCAAGGTGGTGATGGCGTCGACGCTGACCATGAAGGGCGGCGAAATCACCATGCGCGCCCTGTCACTCGGCGCGGCGGATTATGCGCCCAAGCCCGAGGCGGGCCGTGTGGCCGGGGCGGAAGCGTATCGCAAGGAATTGCTCGACAAGCTGGTCGCGCTCAGCCCGCGTTCCGCAGGTTTTGCGCCGCGCCCGGTGGCGGCGCGTGCAGCGGCGCCGCGTCCTGTTGCGCCGGCGCGCAAGCCCAGCTTGATCGCCATTGGCTCTTCGACCGGCGGTCCCCAGGCGCTGCGTGAAGTCATCGCCGCATTGCCGCGCGACATCAAAGTTCCCATTGTCATCACCCAGCACATGCCCAAGTTGTTCACCGCCATCCTGGCTGAACACCTCAGCAAGCTTGGACTGCCAGCGACCGAAGCCAAGGAAGGCGAGCCGCTGCGTCCCGGGCGCATCTATCTGGCGCCTGGTGATTTCCACATGACATTGCGGTCGGCCAATGGGGTGATCAGCGCCCATATTGACCAATCCCCGCCCGTGAATTTCTGCCGTCCCGCCGTGGATCCGCTGTTCAACAGCTGCGCCAAGGTCGCCGGCAATGGCGTGCTCGCTGTTGTGTTGACCGGTATGGGCCATGACGGGCGCGACGGCGCTCGCACCATCCGCGAAGCCGGCGGCCAGGTGATCGCTCAGGACCAGGCGTCCAGCGTGGTCTGGGGCATGCCCGGCGCCGTGGCCGAAGCGGGACTCGCAGACCAGATCTTAAGCCTGAAAGACATTGGCCCGGAGCTGACCCGGCGCCTGAAAGGATCGCTATGAGCGCTCTGCCTTCCCATAAGTTTGACTTTCTTTGTCAGGATGTCCGCAAGCGTTCCGGCCTGGTTCTGGGGCAGGAAAAAGCCTATCTGGTCGATAGTCGGCTAGGCCCGCTTGCACGGAAGGAAGGCTTTGCGTCTGTCGAAGCGTTGATCGACGCCATGATGCGCGGCGATACCCGGGTCTGTGTGGCCGCTAGCGAAGCCCTGGCGACGCATGAAACGTTCTTCTTCCGTGACAAGACGCCGTTTGAGCTGTTTGAAAACGTCATTGCTCCCGCGCTGAAGTCAGCGCGTATGGGACGCTCCTTGAAGGTCTGGTGCGCGGCGGCGTCTTCCGGGCAGGAGCCGTATTCCCTGGGCATGCTGCTGGACGAGATTCCAGGATTGAACGCAGACATTCTGGCGACCGATATGAGCGCGCCCGTTCTGGAGAAGGCCAAGGCTGGCATCTACACGCAGTTTGAAGTGCAGCGCGGTTTGCCGATCCAGCGTCTGGTGAAGAATTTTGATCAGGTGGGGGATTCCTGGCGGATCAAACCCCAACTGCGTCAGAAGGTGCGTTTTGAGCAGGCCAATTTGCTGGATGACTTTTCCCGTTTTGGCCGCATGGACGTGATTTTCTGCCGTAATGTGCTGATCTATTTCGATATCCAGACCAAGGCAGCAATCCTGGATCGGTTGGCGTCACTGCTGGCGGATGACGGCTTCTTGCTGCTGGGCGCTGCGGAGACAGTTGTGGGGCTGACCGACAATCTGCGCCCGATCAGTGGTCATCGTGGATTATACGCGAAGCCGGCGATGGCGGCGAAGCTGACCAACGCCGCATAAGGTTGCGTCACCAGCGCGCGTGCAGGCCGATACCAAGGAAGTGTTCGTCTTCCTCCCAGTCTTCGCGGCCAAGATGAAATTCCCGCTGTTCGCGCACATAGCCGAAACTGGCGTGAGCGCGGTCTGAGAGTTTGACAGCGACGCCCAGATGGGTGTCGCCGATCACGGTTTCAGACGAGAAGGGCGCGACGGTGTATTCACGCAGGCTTCCGGGCGACAGCGCATAACTCTCACGGCCTGCGCCGCCGACAATCCACCATTGCGGCTCGGCTGCGCCGGTGTCCGGCGTCACGCGCACCTGAATGCCCAGCGCGGTCGCAGACCAGCCATCCCCAGACTCAGAGCGAGCCCGCGGCGTAACAGCGAAGCCTTCCATAGAGGTCTCAGGCGTTTGGGAATTGGAACGAGGCGTGAAAGTCTGTGCTCTGTTAGCCGGCGACAGGATCGCATTGGCGACCCGTCGGGAGGCGTCAGAAATACGTAAATCGCGATAAAAATCAGGATTTTGAAGTGAGGCGGGGTTGAGCCGCGGCGAGGGGAGAGAGTGACCGGTCAGTTCGGAGCTGAGATCGTGGGCTGGCGCATTGGGCGCAGCGCCCGGAACAAAAGCCGCAAAAAGCCCGCTGCCGCCAATGATCGCAGCCAGACTCAATTCCAATATGCGACGCCCCGTCATAGACCTGCCCAAGTCATTTGTCCCCCCAAAGTATTAATACCTCGGTAACTTATTGGGGCAAGTTAAAACTCTCCTGACAGGCGTACCGCGCCTTTAAGGGGCAGACGTCAGGCTGAATGCGACCGGCCCTACTGGGCGCGCTGACGCATCTGGCTTGCGATTTCATCCATCTCGGCTTGCTCGGCGGCCTTGAGCGTATCCTGGATGCGGAGCAAACGCCGCTCTTCAAGCAATTCGTATTTCTTGAGATCGGCGAAGGCCGTTTCCAGACGCCCGCGCAATTCATCCGCCTGAGCGTCGACTTCACCCAAGGATGTGCGCAGCTTGTCCTTGCGCTGGATCACCGAGCGCGCATAGCTGCCATAAGCGAGATAGCCGTCGCGATTTTCCTCCGCGATCGCTTGCTCTTCCGGAACGCTTTCCTCAAGCCGGTCGATCTGGTCGTTGATCGAGGCGCGGGCGCGTTCGATCTCGGCCATTTGCTTTTGCAGTTCTTCCACTTTGAACCGGGCCAGCCGGATCAGCGGTGCGTGTGAACGTGTCGCCATGTCTTATCCCTATCCATCACCCAATATCCCGGCCAGGTTTGCGAAACTCTCGTCAATGGACGTGGTTTCGTCTTTTCCCTGTCCCAGGAATGCTTCAAGCGGTTCATTGACCGCGATCGCCCGGTCCACCTCCGGGTTCGATCCGCTGGAATAGGCTCCCAGTCGGATCAGCTCCTCCATGTCCGCATAGGCGGCGAGGAGTTTTCGTGCTTCACGCGCGAGCGGCGCCTCTTCGGGCGCGTACACTTCGGGCGCAGAGCGAGAAATCGATTTCAGAACGTCGATCGCGGGAAAGCGTCCGCGCTCGGCGATGGCCCGGCTCATTACGATATGGCCGTCCAGAATACCGCGGACCGCGTCCGCGATGGGTTCGTTATGATCGTCGCCGTCCACCAGCACGGTGAACAGGCCAGTGATCGTGCCGGTTCCCTTGGGGCCGGGGCCTGCGCGCTCCAGCAGCCCGGGCAGTTCGGCGAACACCGAAGGCGTATAGCCGCGCGTGGTCGGCGGCTCGCCGGCGGCCAGGCCGATCTCGCGCTGCGCCAGAGCGAAGCGTGTGACTGAATCCATCAGGCACAGAACGTTCAGGCCCTGGTCTCGAAAATACTCCGCCGTCGCCATGGTCGTATAACAGGCCCGGCGGCGCGCCAGCGCGGGCGCGTCAGAGGTCTCGGTGATCACGACAGAGCGCGCCCGGCCTTCGGGGCCCAGCACATCCTCGACGAATTCACGCGCTTCGCGACCCCGTTCGCCGATCAGACCAATGACGATGACATCGGCTTCAGAGCCGCGCGCCAGCATGGACATCAGCACGGATTTGCCGACACCAGAGCCGGCGAAGACGCCCAGACGCTGGCCCAGCCGCATGGGCGTGAAGACATTCATGGCGCGCACGCCCAGGTCCAGCCGGTCACCCAGGCGCTGGCGCGTGTGCGCGCTGGGCGGACGGCCCTTCAGCGCATATTCGACATCGCCCTCGGGCAGAAACCCCAGCCCATCCTGAGGGCGGCAGAAACTGTCCATCACCCGGCCCAGCCAGGCCTTGTGCGGTCGTATAGCGGCCCCGCGCGGATCGAGGGTCGCAATGGCGCCCGGCCGCACGCCCGTCAGGTCGTCATAGGCCATCATCAGGGCGGTTTCGCCCCGGAAGCCGACGACCTCGAAACTCGCTTTCACAGGACCATCAAGATGTGCGCGTGCGCCCAGGGTCAGCGCCATCGCCGGCCCCTCCGCCTCGACCAACAGGCCGTTGACCGCTGATACGCGGCCTTTGAACGTTCGGGTCTCCAGATTGGAGATCCGGTCGATCAGGCTATCCACCGCACTTCTCGCGTTAGCTTGCGGGCGTTTTGCCCGTCTTGAACCCCTGCTTAACCCAAACGCGGTTTCAGCCGCGTAAACGTCGATGCGAAAATGCGCGAACCGCAGCAGCAAGAAACTACCGTAGCGCTGTTTTCTTTTGAGTGTGAACGGCTATGTTCCCTTCAGCTGCAAGGGCCGACGTGACGCGCTGATGCGACCACGCGCCCGGTTGCGAGCTGTTACGCCGCTGATCTAGGCTTTTTGAAAGCTCTGGCGCGCGTTCGAGAGGCCGCCAGTCGGCGGCCCTCACTTGTTCACATCGCTGGCGCAAACGCCGCCGCCGAGTATTCGACGACGAGGAAGCCACATGTCGCTCAACGCCAAGACTGTGCGCATCGCAGGATCGCGCCCGAAGAAAAAAGCCGTTTCGCGTCAAAACAAAGACAATCTTTATGCGCGTATCGACGAGAGCAAGTTCAATCGCTACGTCGTCCATGATCTGCCGCGCTATCGTAAATATCTCGACGAAGGCGGAGCGGCGATCTATTCCGCTGACGAACTGGACGCGTTGGAAGAGGCGGGGGTGTCGGATCGTCTGCCGCCGCGCGCGACCGGATATTATCTCGATCTCGCCAAACGCTCGGATGCGGTCAAGAACCTCATCAAGGCGCGCCCCGAGGAGATGGATGATCTGTCAGGCGAGGCGGATCCGTCCAACCAGCTCAAATACAGCCCCATCCCCGGCTTGCTGCATAAATACGAGCTGTGCCTCGTCTATGTGGTGCGCACTTGTTCAAGCTGGTGCCGGTATTGCTACCGGTCTGATTTCCTGACTGGGAAGACAGGCAAGGACACTGCCTCGATCCATGAGGTGAAGGACTATATCGAGACCCATAACGCCAAGGTCGAACGCGGTGAGATCACCGATAAACCCAAAGTGCGCGAAGTGCTGTTGTCGGGCGGCGACCCGATGGTGCTGTCTAACCGGAACCTGTTTGACTATTTGAACGGGCTGGCGGAAGCCGGGGTCGAGGTCATCCGCATCGGCACCAAGGAAATGGCGTTTTTTCCTGAGCGCTTTGACGACAATTTCTTTGAGATGCTGGACCTCTTCCATGAAGTGCACCCCAATGTGTTGGTCGCCTTCATGGTCCATTTTACCCATGCGGATGAGTTTCTCCGCCTCGATGAAGCGGGCGGTTATGTGCGCGATGAGCGTGGCGGCTATCTGCGCAACCCGCTGGTTGAGCGCGCGGCGACACGGCTCAAGGCGCGCCCCTTTGTGACGCTTGAGAACCAGACCCCGATTATTGACGGGGTGAATGACGACGCGGACGCATTGCGCCTGATGCAGCGTGAGCTCAAGCGCATGGGCGTCAACAACCACTATTTCTTCCAGTGCCGCGAGATTGAAGGCTTCCGCGCCTTCGCTGTGCCGGTGGAGACAGCCTGGAAACTGCATGCCGACAGTCAGCACGGCTTGTCAGGGATCGAGCGTTCGCGCTTCGCCCTGTCCACCGAGGCGGGCAAGATGGAGATGGTCTCCGTCATCGACGGAGATGAGCGCCTGCGCGCGCTGGGCGGCGAGCTTGGCGAAGCGCTGGCGGACGGCCTGGTGATCTTCCGCCTGCACCGCACGCCATACTCGGATCGGCAGAGCGATATCGTCATCGCACGGCGCAATCCGGACGCTTTGTGGATCAGCGGATACGAGGACCGCATCCTTTATGACGGCCGTGTTCGGGACGCTGGCGACAAATGGGCGCCCTTGCTGGCGGCGCTTGCTCCGGCGCTGTTGCAGGCGGCGGAATAGGGCTGAATTTTTCCGAGTTTTCCACGATTTTGAAAAAGCGTCCGCGGGGGTCCTGCGGGCGCTTTTTTACGATTCGTGAGTTTTTTCATGAAAAACCAAGCTCATGATTAAAATAGGATTTATGGTGCGACTCGGTGCGCAGGACTCGATTCCATTCCTCGAGTCAAACAGTCGTTAACTTCCCATAAGGGTTTCTCGCCTCTGATAGCGAACAAGGTTAACGGTTGTGACGTCGTACGAAAGCGGTGATTCGTGCGTCGGACATGGGAGGGAACCGATGCGGGTTCTGCTGATCGAAGATGATCGCGCGACAGCGCAAGGTATCGAGCTGATGTTGAAGTCCGAGGGCTTCAACACGTATGTGACGGACCTTGGCGAAGAGGGTGTCGATCTCGGCAAACTCTATGACTATGACATCATTCTTCTGGATCTAAATCTTCCGGACATGCCGGGTTTTGACGTGCTCAAAACCCTGCGCGTGGCCAAGGTGGATACGCCGATCCTGATCCTTTCGGGCAATGCTGACATCGACAATAAGGTGCGCGGCCTTGGCTCGGGCGCTGACGACTACATGACCAAGCCCTTCCACAAGGAAGAGCTGATCGCCCGCATCCACGCTGTGGTGCGCCGCTCCAAAGGTCACTCCCAGTCGATCATCAAGACGGGCGACATCGCCGTGAACCTCGACGCGAAAACCGTCGAAGTGAACAGCCAGCGCGTGCACCTGACCGGCAAGGAATACCAGATGCTGGAGCTGCTCTCGCTGCGTAAGGGCACGACCCTGACCAAGGAAATGTTCCTCAACCATCTGTATGGCGGCATGGACGAGCCGGAGCTGAAGATCATCGACGTCTTCATCTGCAAACTGCGCAAGAAGCTCGCATCGGCCACCAATGGCGACCACCATATCGAAACGGTCTGGGGCCGCGGCTATGTGCTGCGCGACCCGGCTGACGAGATCAGCGCCGCCAGCGCCTAGTCTCTAATCAAGTCTGATTGAAAAAGCCCCGGGCTCTATGGCGCGGGGCTTTTTCGTGCGTGCCTGACACGTACAATGGTATGGGGCATGCGTGCGCCGTTTCCCGTTGACTCGGGCTGTTTCCAGCCCGGCAGGATGTCTGATGATTGCTCCCACGCCTATTCACGCCTTTGATGTTTCAGATGTTGGCGTCGCCAGCGCCGTGAGCGATCTGCAAGCTGTGTCGCCGGGGCGCGGATATCGCTGGGTGCATCTCGATCTGGCTGACGTGGAAGCCTTTGCCTGGATCGCGGAACAGGCCGACCCTGTGGTGGCCGATGCGTTGATGCGCACGGATACGCGGCCGCGCATGTCTGAACACGCTGACGGCATGATCCTGATGATGCGCGGAGTCAATCTGAACCCCAACTCAGACCCTGAAGACATGGTCTCGCTGCGGCTCTGGGTGACAGAGGGGCTTGTGATCACCACGCGGATGCGCCGACTGGTAGCGGTCGCCGAGATCGCTGAGCGTATGTCTGGGGGCGCAGGCCCCGCCACGCCCGCCGAGCTGGTGTGCGCCCTGGCGCAGGGGCTCACAGCACGCATGGAGCCGGTGCTGGAGGCGCTGGTTGATGAAATCGACGATCTTGAAGAGCGCAGCGTGGACCGGGCGTCCAGGCTGCGCGGCGAACTGGCTGACATAAGGCGGACCACCATTGCCCTCAGGCGCTATCTGGCGCCGCAACGTGATATTCTGGCGCGCCTGTCGCTTGAGGATGTGGGGCCCTTGCATCACCCCCATGTGCGCGTGACCTTGCGTGAAACAGCCGACCGGCTCGCGCGACTGGTGGAAGAGCTCGACATGGTCCGCGAGCGCAGCTCCATCCTCAATGATCAGATGGTGGATGCCCGGGCTGAAGAGATGAACGCCGCCATGTTGCTCTTGAGCGTCGTCGCCGCCGTGTTCTTGCCGCTAGGCTTCCTGACGGGGCTGTTGGGAATCAATGTGGGCGGCCTGCCTGGCGCGCACTGGCCCTACGCTTTTGCGCTGGTGTGTTCGGCCTGCCTGGGGTTGGCGGGCGGTCTGGTCTGGTGGTTTCGCCGCAAGGGCTGGCTCTAGAAGGGTGCTTTGGGCGCCAATGAGCGCGCCGAGGCGCTTAAACAGTCTCAGGGAAAGCGCGTGCCGACATCCTCGGATCGTGCAGTGCGAAGCGCTGATTTTCTCTGTATTTTCAATCGATACCGAAATCAAGCATAGTGTGTTTGCTGCACCTGCTGCTGAGGCATCAATAGCGCACTGGCTCTAAATTTGAGCTTTTATAGGACGCCCTGCTTGCTAACATAATGATGATATTACTATCCTGCTTTTGCTATCGCCAAAACAAAGTGTGCAGCACCAAAGCTGCCGGGCGACGGGGAGGACAGTATGAAGCACTCGATCAGGTCGGTCGCGCTTGGCGCAACCGCTCTCGCCGCCGGTTTGACCGGCATCGCTCAAGCTCAGCAGCCTGATGTCATCACAGTGACCGCGCAAAAGCGCGAACAGACTTTGCAGGAAGTGCCGATCGCGGTGTCTGTTGTGCAGGCGGAAACCATCCAGAACGCACAGATCATCGACGCGATTGACCTTCAGTCTGTCGTGCCGTCCTTGCGGGTGAGCCAGCTGGAGCGCAGCTCGAACGCGACTTTCATTATTCGCGGGCAAGGCAATGGCGCCAACAATCCCGGCATCGAGCCGTCGGTGGCTGTGTATATCGACGGGGTGTTCCGCCCGCGCGCAGGGTCTGTTTTGTCGGACCTGATGGGGATCGAGCGCGTTGAAGTTCTGCGCGGGCCGCAATCAACTCTTTTCGGCAAGAACGCCACCGCTGGCGTGGTCAGCATCGTCACCGAGCAGCCTGCGTTTGAATGGGGCGGTCAGGGCGAAGTGACGTTCGGCAATTACGGCCAGTCCATTTTCAAGGGCTCTGTGACCGGACCTCTGTCGGAAAATGTCGCCTTCTCGCTCTCTGGCAGCATGAACCAGCGCGACGGCTATTATGACAATGTCGGCACGGGCGGCGATTACAATGATCGCGATCGCTATGCGGTGCGCGGTCAGCTCCTGATGTTGCCGACGGACAATCTCGAGCTTCGCCTGATCGTGGATTACGACGAAATCGACGAGAAGTGCTGCGGCACCGACCGGATCACCGATGGTGCGGCGGGTCCGGCCATCCGGGCGCTCTTGGGCGGCCAGACGTCTGCGGGTCCGGATTTCGAATATCAGATCGCGACGGATCGGGCGAACCAGAACCAGATTGAAAACTCGGGAATTTCCTTACAGGCGGACTGGGAACTCGGCGACAATCTGACTTTGAGCTCCATCACCGCCTTCCGGCAGTATGAAGACTTCGTCGACTATGAAGGCGATTTCACGGACCTTGATATCCTGGGCACCAATATCCGCGGTCTGGATGTGGATACCTTCACCCAGGAATTCCGCCTGACAGGCGATTGGAACAATCGCGCCTTCTTCTTGCTGGGCGCGTTTTATTCCAATGAAGACATGACGGTCGAGGACGCCCGCATCTATGGCTCCGACGCGCGCGCCTATGTGGATATTCTCACCGGCGGCGCACTGGCGGCGTTTGAGACCCCGCTCGGCTTTGCGCCGAACACCTTCTATGCCGAAGGGGGCGGCACGCGGTTTACGGCGGAGCAGACGGACGAGCAGTACCAGATTTTCGGACAGGTGGACTTTAACCTGACCGAGCGTCTGGTTCTGACCGCGGGTCTGGCGTATTTCGAGACCAACAAGGAAGTTGACTTCACCAATGTCATCCGCACGAACCCCTTCTCTGACCTGAACTTCGTTCAGCTGGGCCTGGGAAGCTTCTTGCAGAGCGTTGGAGTCAATCCCAATGATCCCGCGCAAGTGGGCGCCTTTGCGGCCGCTCAGCCCAGCGTGTTCGGTGCATTCGTCAACGCGTCGACCACGTTCAACTCTGTCGCTCTGAACAATGGCGGCGTATTGGTGAACGGTGTGGTGGTTGATCCGGCAACCGGTCTGCCCCTGGCCAACCCGCTTCTGGACTTCTTCCAGCAGGGCCTGCAGCCACTGGGCGCGCTAACCCCGTTCCCCAACTCGGTGGAGTCGGGTGAAACCAGCGATAATGACGTGCCCTACACCTTCCGACTGGCGTATGACGCGACGGATCGCACCAATGTTTATGTCTCCTACGCGCGCGGCTTTAAAGCCTCGTCTTGGAACCTGACGCCGGACACCCGCCCCGACACGGCTGACGTGGCGGCGCTGCGCGCGGCTGGGGAGCTGGCTGCGGACAATGCGCTGGGCCTGCCGACCGTGGTCAACACGGCTGAAGCGCTTGGCGTTGCGGGCAATCAGCGCTTTGCACGCCCCGAGATCACGACCACGCTGGAAGTCGGCTTCAAGACGCGCTTCTCCTGGGGCTCTCTGGATGTGGCGCTTTTTGATCAGACCATTGAAGACTTCCAGTCTTCTGTGTTCCAGGGCGCCGGCTTTGCGGTCATCAACGCCGGTGAACAGTCCAGCCAGGGCCTGGAGTTTGACAGCACCATCAATCCGCCGGCCATTCCCGGCCTGACCCTGACCCTGTCAGGCATCTGGATGAACGCTGAATATGAAAGCTATCCGGGCGCGCCTGTGGTGACCGGCAGCCAGGTTGATCTGGCGGATGGCGTTGCGGATGGTCGCGGCGATCTCTCCGGCCAGTCTGTGGCGGGGATTCCTGAATTCGCGGGATCCTTCGGCTTCACCTATACGCGTGACTTCTCCGGTGGCGAGGCGTTTATCCGCGCTGATTACCAGTACGAGTCAGAAGTCCGACTGCTCGAAAACCTGCCTGACACCATCACGCGTCAGGTCGGCACGCTGAACGCAGCGGTGGGTGTGAATCTCAATAACGGTCTGGAAGCGCTCCTGTGGGGACGCAACCTCAACGAAGACGAGTACTACACCTCAGGCTTCCCGACGACGCTGCAGTCCGGCTCCTTCTCGGGCTATCCGAACCAGCCTCGGACCTATGGCGTGACGCTGCGCAAGCAGTTCTAGGCCCAGGCCGGATCAGACTAAAAAACCCCGCCGGCTTGACCGGCGGGGTTTTCTTTTGTCTGGGCTAAATGGTTTTTTTGACTAGTCAGCCTGGGCGGGAACCAGGCGCAGGACGGACCCTTCAAAATCATCGGTCAGCACGTAAAGCGCGCCATCCGGACCGGTGCGCACATCGCGGAAACGCTGACCCATGTCCGCCAGCAGCGGCTCGACGCTGATGACTCGATCGCCGTCAATTTCAAGACGTTCGACGGAGCTGCCCGCCAGGGCGGAGACGAACAGATCGCCCTGCCAGTGCTCGAAAGCGTCGCCGGTGTAAAAATCCATGCCCGACGGTGCGATAGAAGGGTTCCAGTACCAGATCGGCTGGGTCAGACCCTCGCGTTCGCGCTCTTCGGTGATGATGGTGCCGTTGTAATTGATCCCATAGGTGATCACCGGCCAGCCATAATTATCGCCTGCCGCGAGGATATTGATCTCGTCGCCGCCACGCGCGCCATGTTCATGAGCCCAGATGGATCCGGTGGCGGGATTGCGGGCGATGCCCTGGGCGTTGCGATGCCCAAAGCTGTAGACGCCCGGCGCGCCGTTCTCGATCACAGGATTGTCGCCCGGTATGGAGCCGTCGAGATTGAGACGAACCACTGCGCCGAGATGATTGGCCGGGTTCTGGGACTCATCTTGATGATTGCCGCCGTCACCCAGGGTCAGAAACAGCGTGCCGTCGGGATTGAAGAGGATGCGGCCGCCAAAGTGAAAGCCGCGGGCTTTCTCAAAATTGACGTGGAAGATGTCTTCGACGTTCTCAAGGGCGGTCAGGTCTGCGCTCAGGCGCGCGCGGGCGAGGGCGGTGTTATTCGCCTCAGACGTGCCTTCGGCATAGCTGAAATAGATCATGCGGCTGTCGGCGAAATCCGGCGCCAGCGCCACGTCCAGCAGGCCGCCCTGGCGCTCGACCAGCAGGTCGTCGGGCAGGCCGCTTACCGGTGCGTCGCGCAGGCCGTCCTGATCGATGACCCGCAACCGGCCCTCACGTTCGGTCACCAGATATTCGCCCGTTGGCAGAAAGGCGATGGACCATGGGTACTCCAGCCCGCCTGTTACGGTTTCGATGATGAAGTCGGCTTGTTCGCTTTCAATAACGTCCTGGGCCTGGCTGGCGGACGACAAAGCCAGCACGCTCAGGCTGACGGCGGCGAAACGGATCATGACGCTCTCCCCTAACTGGTGTTTCGGAAAGATAGGCGATCACCCGCCAAATGAAACATGCAATCGGTTTTCAGCCTCAGGCGGTCAGTCGTTGGGGCGCCTTGAGGAAAGCTTCGCCCATGCGTTTGACGCGTCGGGTCAGCTCGGGCTCCGCCGCCGCTGTATGCGCCCAGCGGCGACGCAGCTTGAGCGGCGCTTGCGAGAACGGCGCAGGCAGGACTTTGCTGACGGCTTCTGCGCCGTCCCAGACTGTGAGGCCCGCCATGGCGGCGCTCGGTTTCATGGCGCGTCCGCCGTGCAGCACGGTCTCGTAATCGGTGTAGGCGTCTTTGTAGGCGTAATCACCGCCGCCGAGATCGATACGGGTGATGTGCATGTTGGGTGCGGCCTCAATGATGCCCTGCAACAGAAGATGACCTGGGGAGACCGCACGAAAGGCCGGGTCATAGGCCGGCATCCAGGAGTGATAGATGTCTCCGGCGACGATGCCCATTTCCACCGCCGCCAGCTGGTCGCCCAGATAAAGAGATGCGATCAGGCCTCGGAACGGCCCGAAGCTACGCGCGGCGCAAGTCCGGATCACCCCGTCTATCCATTGGATATCAAACAGGTCCAGCAAGCCCGTCTGCCGGTATTGCGTGCTCTTCCAGGTGCGCAGGGTTTCAAAACGTTCGCCCAGCGGATCGCCAAACTCGATGCGGACCGGACCGAACTCGCGCTCGGCCTTGCGCTGGCGCTGGCGCAGTTTCTTGAAATGCTTGTGCTGGGTTTGCTCTTTGCGCGCCATCCAGTGGGTGACGCCTTCACTGAGATCAATGATGGAAGATCGGGTCTGGCTGCGCACCTTGCCCAGCGTTTCCCCCTGCCAGTTGTCATACACCAGGACATCCGCGCCCATGGCGGACAAAAGGGCTTTCTCACAGACCTTGAAGCCGGGAATGGCGGCGAAACCCTGATAATCTGACAGCGGCGCGCCGACCGGGCGCGCAATGCCGCCCTGAGGGGCGTGATAGGCGAAATAGCCGATCGGAGTGCTGTTCTCTTCGGCGATGATGACATGTACGTCGTGGCGCTGGGCGTCCACGTCCTGGGCGAAATCGGGCAGGAGATAGGGGCTGGTCAGCCGGCCGTCAGGCCGCGCGAGGTCACGCCACCGATCGAGATCGCGGACACCCAGTGCTGACAAAGGCGTATCAAACAGACGCATGTTCACCCCCTGAAGTCTTCTTTCAGGTGAAAATGCAAGGCGCGCGCCGACCGGGACTCATGTATGGTCCTGTTTCGTTCTGGTCTGACGCCGAGGTACGCCATGGATCCTGTTTCAATCGCCTTGATCGCCCTGGGCGGTGCCTGTCTCGTTCTGGGAATTGTGGGCGCTTGGGTCCTGCGCAAGGCTTGGGGCGAGGCGGATGGCTTGCGCGCTCAACTCAGCGACGCTCAGAGCGCACTGTCTGAGGCTCAGCTGGAGTTGCGCGAAGCGCAGACCGAGGCGCGGCGTGTGGATGAGCTGAAAGCCGAGCTCGCCAGCGAACGCGCGATGCGCGACGCCGCCGAGAAGGCGCTGGCGGAGGCGCGAACCACCGCTTTGCGCGTCGACGGGCTGGAAGAGCAGCTTGAACAGACACGCCAGGCGGAAAGAACAGCCTCCTCTGAATTGCAGGCGCTGAAAGAACGGCTCGAAGAGCGCGAAGCGGCGGTGAAGGCCGAGCGCGATCGCCTGACGGCGCTGAGCCAGGAGATGCAGGACCGCTTCAAGACGCTAGCAGACGAAGCGCTGGATGCGTCCTCCAAGAAGCTGCTCGAACAGGCGCAGCAGAACTTCAAGACCCAACATGAACAGGCCCAGGGCGGCGTGAAATCGCTTGTGGATCCGATCCGTGAGCGGCTCGATCTCTTCCGCCAGCAAGTGGACAAGATGGAGCAGGAACGCGCCCGCAATTCCGGTGCGATCGCCGAGCAGATCACCAAGCTGTCCCAGGGCCTTAATGACCAGCACAAGGAAACCTCCAAGCTGGTGAACGCCTTGCAGCGCAAATCCACGACGCGCGGGCAATGGGGCGAACGGACAGTGGAAAACATTCTCGAGCTGGCGGGTCTGACCAAGAACATTGATTACGACGCCCAACACCAGACCCGCGATACGGACGGGGCGGCGTTACGTCCGGACTTTGTCATCAAACTGCCCGGCGGCGGCCGGTTCGTGGTGGATTCAAAAGTGGCGCTGACCGCCTATCTCGATGCGGTTGAGGCTGAGGACGACGCGACCCGCCGCGACGCCCTGCGCCGTCACGCGGCGCAGGTCAAAACCCATGTCAAACAGCTCGCCAAGAAGGAATACGCCGCCAGCGTGGACGGGGCGATCGACTTTGTGGCGCTGTTCATTCCCGGCGAGAGCTTTTATTCCGCCGCCATTGAGGAAGATCCGGGCCTGTTTGACGACGCCATCAAGGCCAATGTGATCATCACCACGCCCGCCACGTTGCTGGCGCTTGCCAAGGCCGTGGCCTATGGCTTCCGTCAGGAAAAGCTCGAACAGAATGCTCAGAAAGTCGCGGCGCTGGGCGATGAGCTCTATAGCCGCCTGACCACGTTCACCGACCATTTGGGCCGTGTCGGGGCCGGTTTGAAATCGGCAACACTCAATTATAACAAAGCCGTGGGCTCGTTTGACAGCCGCGTCCTGCCCAAGGCGCGCGACATGGCCCAGCTCAATGGCCAGATGAAGCTGGTGGACTCGCCCGCTCAGGTCGATGAAACGCCAAGACTGGTCTCCGCGCCAGAGACCGATCAGGCTTGACCGGGCGCTGCGACAGCGAGACTAACTTGAACCTAACCGTTTGCACGATTACCTAACAGCTATGGCTATTCGAGAAATCCTCACCGTTCCCGACCCGCGTCTGAAGCTGGTGTCCAAACCCGTCGACGCGGTGGATGATGAACTTCGCGAGCTGATGGATGACATGGTGGAGACCATGTATGCGGCGGACGGCATTGGTCTGGCTGCAATCCAGGTGGGCGTAGACAAGCGCGTCATCGTCATGGATCTGACCGATGAGCGCACCACGCCGAGCTTCTTCGTCAATCCGGTGATCACGCCGCTCACAGACGATCTCAAACCCTACCAGGAAGGCTGTCTGTCCGTTCCTGATGTTTATGACAGCGTGGAGCGGCCCAAAAAGGTCAAGGTCGAGTTTCTCGACTATGACGGTGAAAAGCGCGAACTGATCGCTGAAGATCTCTTTGCGGTGTGCATCCAGCACGAGATGGACCATCTCGAAGGTGTGGTGTTTATCGACTATCTGTCGCGCCTAAAGCGCGAGCGGGCGGTCAAGAAAGTCCAGAAACTCGTCAAGCAACGCGGTCCTGTAGAGGCGGCGGAATGAGCCTTTTGCGCATTTTGATGGCGTCGGCGCCGCTGGCGCTCGCTGCCTGTGCGCCTGCGGCTCAGTCCGACCCTGACCTGTTTGACCGTTTGAGCGCTTATTGCGGGCAGGCGTTTGAAGGCGAAGTGACATCCGAAGATGAGCGCGATGCGGATTTTGCGTCCGAGCGCCTTGTCATGCATGTGCGTGAATGCGGCGAGACCGAGCTGCGCGTGCCGTTTCATGTGGGCGAGGACCGCTCGCGGACCTGGGTGATCACGCGCCTGCCTGAGGGCGGGCTGCGCCTCAAACATGATCATCGTCATGAAGACGGTAGCGAAGATGTGCTGACCCAGTATGGCGGCGATACGGTCGGGACTGCCGGTATGACCCGCGCTGATTTCCCAGCGGACGCCGAAAGTCAGGCGCTGTTTGAGCGTGAAGGCATTCCGGTTTCCATGGCCAATGTCTGGTCGATCACGCTGTCTGAAGACAGCTTCATCTATGCACTGGATCGCCCGGACCGGCATTTTGCGGTGGCGTTTGATCTGACCGAGCCGGTCGAGACCCCGCCCGCGCCCTGGGGCGCGGAGTAGTAGGTTTTCTTCAATTCTTTCCCGGCGAAGGCCGGGACCCAGAGATCATGTAGCGCTGCATGTCCGGCTCTGGGCCCCCGCCTGCGCGGGGGAAGAGGGACGTTATTCCGGCTCAAACCCGTCCGGGTAGTCCACGAGCGACAGATACAGCCCGTCGGGCGGGGCGACGGGACCGCAGCGCGTACGATCCGCCGCGTCGAGCGCCGCCTTGAAGTCTGCGGGCGTCCATTTGCCCAAACCCACTTCGACCAAAGATCCTACAATGGAGCGCACCTGGCGGTGCAGGAAGCTGATCGCTTCCACCGTCACATGGATTTCCCCGCCTGACTGAAACACCGCGATCTGATCGAGGGATTTGACGGGGCTGTCCGCCTGGCACTGGGAATCGCGAAAGGTCGTAAAATCATGTGTGCCAATCAGATGCTGGGCGGCGGCGTGCATGGTAGCGACGTCCAGCGCTTGCGAGACGCGCCAGACCTGACCGCGGGTCAGGGTCAAGGGCGCGCGGCGTGCCTGCAGGCGATAGATATAACCGCGCCGGTTCGCCTTGAACCGGGCGTGAAACGCATCGCTGACGCGCTGCGCCTCCACTACCGCAATCGGATGAGGTTTGAGATGATGGTTCAACGCATCGCGAACCTTATCGGCGGGCAAATCCTTGTCCAGATCCACATGGGCGACCTGACCCAAGGCATGCACACCGGAATCTGTGCGGCCCGCGCCGTAAATCTCGCGCGGCGCGCCATCCAGCTTTTCCGCCGCCTGCTCCAGCGCGCCCTGCACCGACGGCCCGTTTTTCTGGCGTTGCCAGCCCACAAACGGGCCGCCGTCATATTCGATCGTGAGCTTGTAGCGCGGCATGGCTAGCCCAGCATCGTCCCGGCGGGCACGTCCGTGCCGTTGAGAAAGGCCTTCGCGTCCATCACACCCTTGCCCTCGCGCTGAAGACGGGTCAGGCGCACAGCCCCGCGTCCGCAGGCGACCAGCAAGGCGTCGTCCAGCACTTCTCCGGGCTCGCCGTCGCCTTTTTCAGGCTGGGCGAAATGGACCTTCACGCGCACCGGTCTGGTTTCGCTCTGCAGTTCGAAATACGCGCCGGGCACGGGCGACAGGCCGCGGATCTGGTCGGCGACTTCGCCGGCGGGCTTGGCCCAGTCGATACGGGCGTCCTCGCGGGTGATCTTCTTGGCGTAGGTGACGCCCTCTTCGCTTTGCGGCGTTGCGCTTAATGAGCCGCGCTCAAGCGCAGCAAGGGTGCGCGGCCAAAGCTGGGCGCCCGTGCTCATCAGCCGGTCATGCAAGGTGGAGGCGGTGTCGGTCTCGGCGATCGGAACCACTTCGCTCATCAACACAGGACCGGTGTCGAGCCCCGCCTCCATCTGCATGATTTGGACGCCCGTGACCTCGTCGCCCGCCATGATGGCGCGCTGGATCGGGGCCGCCCCGCGCCAGCGCGGCAAGAGCGAGCCGTGAAGGTTGAGGCAGCCCAGGCGCGGCGCGTCGAGCGCCTGTTGCGGCAGGATCTGGCCATAGGCGACCACGCATGCCGCATCGAGATCAAGGCTCTCAAACTGAGCAATCACTTCAGGGTCGCGGAAGCTTTCGGGCGTATGGACGGTCAGGCCGAACAGTTCGGCGAGCTGATGGACCGGGGTTTTGACGGTCGCCTGACCACGGCCGCGTCGGCGGGCGGGCTGGGTGTAGACCGCGACCACATCATGACCGGCGCCGACAATCTCGGCGAGCGAAGCGGCGGCGAATTCAGGGGTGCCCATGAAGGCGAGGCGTAAGGTCATGGCTCTAAATCAATGCTGTCAGGTTACGGGCCTGCACCTAGACCGAAGTGCGGTGGAGTAAAAGCCTTACACCGCCTTCAGCCCTGTAATCTCTTCGCTGAGCGTCCAGAGTTTTTGTGCGGTCGCGCTGTCGCGAATATGGGAGTGAACGCCATAAAACGCGCCTTCGGGCGGGTTCAGTGCGCCGATATTGCAATCCTCGCAATAGACCCCGCCGCGATCCTCCAGCAGGGGCGATGTCGCCGCCCACAGCGAGGTGGAGGCGCCTTGCTCGACCGTCTTGAACACATCCTTGGGCGTGCCGTCTTCGTTAAACCAGCCCATGGCGCGCATCTCCTCGTCGGCGAGGTCGCGCTGCAGTTCGGTCATGATCCCGCCGGGATGGACCGAATAGGCTTTGAGCCCCTGATCCTCATAGCGGCGGTTCAGCTCCAGCGCGAACAGGGCGTTGGCGCTTTTCGAGCGGCCATAGGCGGCGCATTTCTCATACGCGCCAGCTTCCCAGTTCCAGTCTTCAAGCATCACATCACTGATCCGGTGCGCGAGCGAGGACAGCGCTACGACACGGGCGCCGGGACGGTTGAGCAAGAGGTCTGAGAGGTGCGCGAACAGGGCGAAATGGCCCAGATGATTGGTGGCGAACTGGCTCTCCCAGCCCTTGGAGTTGCGCCGCAAGGGCGTCGCCATGATCCCGGCATTGTTGATCAGCAGGTCGATCCCGTCCGCCGTCAGAGCGCGGATATCTTGCGCGCCTGTCTTGACGCTGTCGGGCTCCATCAGGTCGAGCGTCACGGTTTCGACCGGTAGTCCGTCCAGAGCGGATCGGGCCTTGTCTGGCGTTCTGACGGTGACGATGACGTGTGCGCCAGCTTGGGTCAGAGCACGGGTGGCCTCAAGGCCAATACCGGAATAACCGCCCGTGATGACAACACGCTTGCCAGCCAGGTCCGCCGCTTTCGCGACCTCTTGGGCGGTGGAGCGCATGTGAAACGGGCTATCGACGGGCTGCTGGCGGTTATCAGTCATGATCAAACCTATCCTCTCGCTGTGAATGTCAGTGTCGCGCGTCACATCACAGGACGCCAGCTTTCTGAGGGTTCGTCGTTCAGGCGCGGGTCAGCCAGTCGTGCTAAATTGGGATAACGAAGGCGTTTCAAAGGGGACGAACATGCGGACCATTCTGACTGTATTGGCGATTTTGGTGCTCGGCGCGTGTCGCGCGGCGACGCCGGATGAGGGCCCTGTCACGGGCGGACCGGGCGGCGGCGATTGGCGTATCGTCGGCTTGGGCGAGGCCTGCGGCGGCATGGCTGGCGTCAGATGTGAAGGCGCAGACGCCGGGGCCAATTATTGCGCGTACGCCCCCGCAGCCCAATGCGGCGCGGCGGACCAGATGGGCGTTTGCACCGCGCGCCCGCAAATGTGCACCCGCGAGTATCGCCCGGTTTGCGGCTGCGACGGCCAGACCTATGGCAATGCCTGCACGGCCGCCGCGGCGGGCGCCAGCGTGGTGCATCAGGGCGAATGCCAAGCACGCCAATAAGCGCCGGACGACGGCGCCCGCTCAGTCTTGGGCTTGATCGTGCGGTTCTTCCGCAATGCGCTGGAACCGGGTAAGCAGTCTGCTCAACGACAGGAGACCCCATGGCACAATTGACCGGCAAGACCGCGCTGATCACCGGCGCTGCGCGCGGCATCGGCGCTGCGATCGCTGAAGCGTTTGTGCGAGACGGCGCGGAGGTGCTTTTGACCGATATCGACGGCCCCGGCGCCGAAGCGCTGGCCGCACGACTGGGCCAGCGGGCGCACGCTCGGACGCTCGATGTCGGTCAACCCGCCGATTGGTCAGCCGCGGCGGACTGGATCGAGCACAGCTGGGGCGGGCTTGATGTTCTGGTCAATAACGCCGGGATCACCGGGTTCGGCGTGGCGGAGCAAGAACTTCACGATCCCGAGCACGTGACGCTGGAGGACTGGCGCGCCGTGCATCGGGTGAACACTGATGGCGTCATGCTGGGCTGCCAGTGGGGCATCAAGCTGATGAAGGGGCGCGCGGGCGGCTCGATCATCAATCTGTCGTCACGCTCGGGCGTGGTGGGCATTCCGGCTGCAGCGGCCTACGCCGCGTCCAAGGCCGCGGTCCTCAATCACACGCGCACCGTGGCGCTCTATTGCGCGCAGGCGGGCTATGACATTCGTTGCAACGCCATCCTGCCCGCCGCCGTGCTGACGCCCATGTGGGACGACATGCTGGGGGAGGGCGAGGCCCGCGACCGCGCCGTCGCCGATGTGGAGGCTGGCATCCCCATGGGGCGGTTCGGGCGCCCGGAGGAAGTCGCGGACGCCGCGCTGTTTCTCGCCTCAAGCGCGTCGAGCTATATGACCGGGACGGATCTGCATCTGGATGGCGGCATCCTCGCCGGCGCGGCGTCCTCACCGCGCCGGGCTGAGGACTGAGCTTACTCCGCGCGCCAGACCACCTCGCCATCCACCACCGTCATCACCGGGCGAGCCTCTACCAGGTCCGCGTCCGGCACGGTCATGAGATCGCGATCAAAGACCGAGAAATCTGCGATCTTGCCCACTTCGATCGTACCCAGCTCGTCTTCACGGAAACTGGCGTAGGCTGGCCAGATCGTGAACAGCTTCAGCGCCGTCTCGCGGTCAAGCGCCTGATCAAGATTCCAGTGATCATCGGCAAAGCCGCTGAGATCGCGGCGTACGGCGGCGGCGTAGAACTCGATCCGCGCCTCGCCACGTTCCACAGGCGCGTCAGAGCCGCCCGCAATGATCGCGCCGTCCTCGATCAGGGTTCGCCAGGCATAGGCGCCTTCCAGCCGGTTCAGGCCGATCCGGCTGGCGGCGAAGTGCAGATCGCCGATGGCGTGGCTGGGCTGCATGGAGGCGATCACCTCCATATCGCCAAAGCGCGGAATGTCGTTGGGGTGCAGCACCTGGGCGTGCTCCACACGCCAGCGCGGCTCCGCAACGGCGCGCTCTTCGGCGGGGATAGCGGTAAAGCTGTCCTCCATCCAGTTGAGCACCTCACGATTGCCCGCATCGCCGATGGCGTGAATTGCGAGCTGCACGCCGTCATTCAATGCGCGCTGCATCATCGCTTCGGCGCGCTCTTCTTCAGACAGGAACAGGCCGGTCGTGTCCGGCGCGTCGTCATAGGGCGCGAGCAGCGCCGCCCCGCGTGAGCCAAGCGCGCCGTCCATGTAGAATTTCACGCCGCGTGCAATCACCCGGCCATTGCTTTCAATGCGCGGCGCCCGGGCGGCGACGGCGTCATAATCTTCCGGGTTGGCGTAAACCGAGACGCGGATCGGGAAGGCGCCGTCTTCAGCCAGAGCGGCCATGATGTCCACATCCGCATAAGGCACGCTCATATCATGCACGCCGGTCCAGCCTTGGGACGCCATCACCTCAGCGCCAAGACGATAGAGCGTTTCACGTTCCTCGCCGTCGGGTTCGCCCGCCAAAGCGGCGAAAGGCGCCATAGCGGTGTCGATGAACATGCCATTGGGTTGGCCGGCCTCATCCTTGAGAATCGCGCCGCCTTCGGGGTCGGGTGTGTCTGCGGTGATGCCCGCTGCTTCAATGGCAGCGGTGTTGGCGACCAGCGCATGGCCGTCCGCGCGCACAAGGATCACCGGACGCTCGGCCTCGACCGCATCCAGATCGTCGGCGTTGGGAAAGCGCTCTTCGGGCCAATGCGTTTCAATCCAGCCGCGTCCGGAGATGATCGAGGCGCTGGCGTCCGAGGCGGCCTCGGCGACGCGGGCCTGCAGATCGGTGATGGAGGCGGTTCCCTCCAGGTTCAACGAGCGTTCGCGCTCGCCGACGCCGATGATATGCGCATGCGCATCCGTGAAACCGGGAAACAGCGTGGCGCCCGCCAGATCGACGGTCTCTGTTGCATCACCGATGAAGGCTGCGCCGTCCGCAGCGCTGCCGACAAAGACAATCCGGCCGTCATCTACGGCGACCAATTCGGCGGTGGGGCTCGCCTCGACGCCGGTGTAAATCGGACCGCCGATGAAGATACGATCGGCGCTTTCGGGACGCGTCACCTGTCCCTCGCGCGGTTCGGAACAGGCGCCCAGCGCCAGCGTGCAGACACTCAAAGACAGTGCGGCCAGTGATAAAGTACGGTTCATAAACCCCTCCCCGGGAATATTTGAGAGGGAAACTAGCGCGGTGCGGGCCTCAGGTCACGGTCATGATCATCCAGTCGATGATCAAGGGCACGCCCGCGGCCGCCGCCGCCAGCAGGGGCGGCAGGCCCAGGGCGGCGTGCGCGATGCGCCAATGGATGAACAGGCGCACGAAATTGTATAGCGAAGTGACTTGCCCCATGGCCCCGGCGTCCGCCAGCCCGGCCGGGTAGAGCGCCAGCATCAGCGCCTGAACATGGACCAGCAGCAAGACCGTCCAGTTGTGGGTGACAAGCCAGCTGGCATAGCGGTCCTTGACGCCCAGAACCATCACCATGCCCATGGCGACAATCGGAAAGACCAGCCAGAATCGCGCCCAGCTGAGCAGAGCGTCCAGCAATGAATAGCTCGCATCCGCGTCGAAATAGCTGGCGTTGTCAGCGATGAAGTAGTTGATGCCGTAGATCAGGAAGATGAAGGCGGGCAGCCCCAGCACGACACCGATGAAGGACCGGCTGACGCCCTCCGCGCTCATGTCGAAATGCTTGCGCCAGTCGGGCTTGAACGCCAACAGCGCAAAGACGCCGTCGACGCCGGAGCGCATATCCTTGAGGGCCTGATTGATCATGAGAAGGTCTTGAAATACCGGTCCAGCACGTCGGCGTAGATCGCGGCGAGGCCGGTCACGTCGCTGACGGGCACGCGCTCATCCACCTGGTGCATGGTTTCGCCTACCAGGCCAAATTCGGCCACCGGGCAATAGTCCTTGATGAAGCGCGCGTCTGACGTGCCGCCGCCTGTGGTCAGGGCCGGTTCGCGCCCCGTGTGGTCCTTGACCGCGTCGCGAAGCAAGCTGGTGAACGGGCCGGTTTTGGTGAGGAAGGCGTCGCCGGTCACGGTTAGATCAAGATCAATCTCGCAAAACGTGCCTGCTTTCGCGGCGGCGGCCTCTTCGCGAATCCACTGTTTCAGATCATCCCCGGACTGGGCGGTGTTGAACCTGATATTGAACTTCGCGCTCGCCTTGGCCGGGATCACGTTATGCGGGGCGTTGCCCACATCAATCGTTGTGACCTCAAGATTGGAGGGCTGAAAATGCGGCGCGCCCTCATCGAGCGTGCGCGCGGTCAGCCGGCTCACAAGATCGATCAGGACCGGGATCGGGTTCTCGGCTTTTTCGGGGTAGGCCACATGACCTTGCTGGCCGGTGACGGTGATCACCCCGTTGAGTGAGCCGCGGCGGCCCACCTTGATCGTATCGCCCAGCACATGCGGATTGGTCGGCTCGCCCACCAGGCAATGATCGAGCGTTTCACCCGTCTCGGTGATCGCTTCGAGCAGTTTTTTCGTGCCGTTGATCGCCGGGCCTTCTTCATCGCCGGTGATCAGGAAGGCGATGGAGCCGGACGGTGTGCTCTGGCTTTGCAGATATCGGGCGACGCCGGCGACCATGGCTGCGATCGCGCCTTTCATGTCCGCAGCGCCACGCCCCCATAAGACCTCATCGGCGATGTCCGCATCGAACGGCCCGCGGCTCCAGGCGGCGTCATCGCCTGCCGGCACCACATCGGTATGCCCCGCAAAACAGAACACCGGCGCTGTCGTGCCCAGACGGGCATAGAGATTATCGACGTCTTCAAACTTGAACCGCTGGCAAACAAAGCCGAGCATTTCAAGCGCCTCGGAGAGTATATCGAGCGCGCCCGCGTCCTTGGGGGTCACGGACGGCGCCTGAATCAGGCGGCGGGCGAGCGGGATTGGGTCGGTAAGCGAAGACAGATCAAGCATGGCGCAGATTTAGGGCGTTTTGACGCCCGGCGCCATGCCTGAGAGACCTGTTCTTGCCTAATCGCGCAGCAGGGCGTTTATCGAGGTTTTCGCGCGGGTCTGGGCGTCCACGCGTTTGACGATGACGGCGCAATAGAGCCCCGGCTTGCCATCTTCACCGGGCAGGTTGCCGGGCACCACGACGGAATAGGGCGGGACCTCGCCGCGGAACATCTCGCCGGTCGCCCGATCGATGATCTTGGTGGAGCCGCTCAGATACACGCCCATGGCCAGAACCGCGCCTTCGCGCACGATCACGCCTTCGGCGACCTCGGCGCGCGCGCCGATGAAGCAATTATCCTCGATAATCACCGGATTGGCCTGCAGCGGCTCGAGAACGCCGCCAATGCCGGCGCCGCCGGAGATGTGCACATTCTTGCCGATCTGGGCGCAGGAGCCGACCGTGGCCCAGGTGTCCACCATCGTGCCTTCATCCACATACGCGCCGATATTGACGTAGGACGGCATCAGCACCACGCCCTTGCCGATGAAGGCGCCGCGGCGCACGGCGGCAGGCGGCACGGCGCGAAAGCCGGCGCGTTCAAACTCGGCGGCGTCCCAGCCTTCAAATTTCGAGGCGACCTTGTCCCACCAGGGGCCATGATCAGCGCCGCCGGGGATGATGCGGTTGGGGTTCAGGCGGAAGGACAACAGAACCGCCTTTTTCAGCCATTCATGCACCACCCAGTCGCCGTCTTCGCCGCGGCTGGCGACACGGGCTTGCCCGCTGTCGAGCTGGTTGAGGGCTGTGTTGACCGCATCGCGGACCTCGCCCTGGGTTTGGGGGGTGAGCTGGTCGCGGATGTCCCAGGCGGCGTCGATAACCGATTTCAGCGCATCAGGGTTCATGGCGTCGTCTTCTTTGCTGTGTCCGCAGCAACATGCCAGTCGCCCAGAAAAGTGCGCAGGCAGTCCGCAGCGTAGTGAATATGATCGGGATGTATCAGCGGTTCGGGCGTCACGCCATCCGCCAGCGCTTCGACAGGGGGATGTACCAGCACCGTGGTAAAGCCGATTTCATGAGCGGTTTGCAGGTTCTTGACTGAATCCTCAAACATCACCGTGCTTTGCGGTCTGATCGAGAAATGATCGGTGAACCGCTCAAAGCCGGCTCGGTGCGGTTTGGGCGTAAAGTCTGCGGCCTCGATGTCATAAAGATCTTCAAACAGGCCGTTGAGCCCCAGACGGTCGATGACCTTTTCGGCATGCTTGCGCGAGCCGTTGGTGTAGACAATGCGGCGACCCTCAAGCGCGGCCACATGATCAGCCAGCTCAGGATCAGGTGTGATCACGGAGTGATCCACGTCGTGGACGAAATCCAGAAACGCGGCGAGATCTTTCACCTGATTGTTGACCAGCAGCCCGTTCAGCGTGGTGCCATGGGTGGTGTAATAATGCTGCTGCAAAGCGTGGGCTTGCTCGCGCGTCATCGAGAATTCACGTTGAACCCAGTCCGTCATCTTCTCGATGACCTGGCTCATCACCGCCGCATCGGCGGGATAGAGCGTCTCATCAAGATCGAACACCCAGGTGTCCACATGGCGCAGGTCAGGTGTTTTGATCACGGAAGGGGTTCCTCAAAATCATCAAGATCAAGCCGCATTACGCTGCCGCCATTGTCCGCATCGGGCGCGGCCCGAAACAGGGCGGGCTGAAAGCCGGAGGTCTCACAGTCTCCGCGCGCCTGGCTGGTGAAACGCGCGGGCGTGATGCAAAACGCTTCTGTGCCGGAGGCCAGCGGGCGCAGCGCGTCGCCATCGATCAGCTGGGCGTAGACATAAGTTTCGTCACCCGTCAGTTGGGCGGACAGCGTCTGGGCGCAGCCGCCCGGTGCGATGCGCCACCAGCCGCGGGTTTCAAATCCGTCTCCAACCGCCCGCGCCACGGCGACTCCGATCGGCAGACTGGCGTCGTTGCAGACCTGAAGGCCCAGCCCGGAATTGCGTTCCAGCGCCCTCTCGTGCAGCGCTTCGATCAGCTCGCTGCGTTCTGCGCCAAAGCTGCGGCCCATATCTGATTCAAAGGCGGCGACCTGGCGGCGGGTGCGGCGACCGGCATACCCGTCAATGACGTTGATGTCATAACCGGCTGATTGCAAAAGGCGCTGGAGACCGGCTTCTTCAGCCCGGTCGCCAAAATCAGCGACTTCAACCAGCACGGCGCTGTCGCGCTCGGCGTCGCTCAACTGCCGGAATTTTCGGGTTTCAAGCCCCAGCAAGTCGCAATCCGCCACGCCTTCGAACGAGAAATCCGCCTCATCCACGCAGATATCCAGGCTGCCGCGCCATTCGCGCACGCCGCCCAGATAAGCGCGGGTGGTGCGCGCATACAGATATTGTTCGGTGTCTGTGGCGGGGCCGATTTCCGCGCACCCGCCCGGCGCGATGCGCGCCCAGCCTTCCACCGCCAGTCCGGACGGTGTGCGCCACGCCTTGGCCGCCTCCACCATGAAGCTGGTTTCATTGCACACCTGGCCCGCCTGGGCGGCGCCGCCCAGGCCCAGCATCATCACCAGGGCCAGAATGATCCGGTTCAGCATCTCAAGGCTCCCGTCGCTCCACACGCTTGCCCGGTATCGTAGGGCGTGGTCCCCGCCCGCTATAGGGCCAGGGTGGAGATTTCCCCGCGCAGCTCGTCCAGCCCGTCACGCTTGGCGCTTGAAGTTGCGGAAATCACTGGGAAGGCGGCGGGCCGCCGGGCGATTTTCTGCGTGGTCTCCTCAAGGCGCTTTTGCGCTTCGCTGGGCTTGAGCTTGTCGGTTTTGGTCAGAACGATCTGGTACACCACGGCGGCGCTATCAAGAACCTTCATGATCTCTTCGTCAGAGGGTTTGATGCCGTGCCGAGAGTCGATCAGCAAGAAGACGCGCTTGAGATTGACCCGGCCGCGCAGATAGCTTTGCGTCAGGCGCGTCCAGCGCGCAGCGACCTCCTTGGGGGCTTTGGCGAAGCCATAGCCCGGCAGGTCGACGATCCGCAGCCGGCCTTGCATGTCAAAGAAGTTCAGCTCTCGCGTCCGGCCCGGTTCTGTGGAGGCGCGGGCAAGCTGTTTGCGACCGGTCAGGGCGTTGATCAGAGAGGATTTGCCGACATTTGAGCGGCCTGCAAACGCGATCTCGGGCACGTCTGAAGCCGGCAGCGTGTCCATGGACACCACGCCCAGCATGAAGTCGATTTCACCGGAGAAGAGTTTGCGGCCCGCTGCGAGGCGGGCCGCTGTTTCAGCCTGGGCGTCTGGAGAGGGCTCGGTCAGGGCCGCCTCCTATTTCTTCTTGCCGCCGCGCGGTTTTTTGGCCGCGGGATTGGAGCTGACCCGGCGACCCGGGGTTGCGGGCTTGGCCGGCGTCTCGGTCTTGGCCGGGGTTTCGCCGTCTGTGATCGCTGCGTCGGCGTTGGTGTCTTCCGCCAGTTCGGTGACGGCTTTCTCCACCTTGCCCTCGATCACCTCATTGGTGGCGGTCGGGGTGTCCTCGCCCTGATATTTCGCGGGCACGGCCGAGCCGGTCAGCTTGGCGCGGAGCTTGAAGAAGTTGCGGTCCAGCTCGGTCACCACGCCCTGACGGCGCATGATCAGGTATTGCTGGGCGATGGTCAGGGTGTTGTTCCACGACCAGTAGATGATCAGGGCGGCCGGGAAGGGCGCCATGATGATAGTGAAGATGATCGGCATGAAGGCGAAGATCTGACGCTGGATCTTGTCCGGCGGCGGCGGGTTCAGCGATTGCTGGGCCCACATTGTCACGCCCATCAGCAGCGGCCAGATGCCGATCGCCAGGATCTGACCGATCAGCGGAATGCCGGACGGATCGTAGGGCAACAGGCCGAACAGATTGCCGAACATGGTCGGATCGGGCGCCGACATGTCCTGGATCCAGCCAAAGAACGGCGCATGGCGCGCGTCCAGCGAGATGAACACGGTCTTGTAAAGCGCGAAGAAGATCGGGATTTGCGGCAGGATGGGCAGACAGCCCGCCACCGGATTGATCCGCTCCTTGCGATAGAGCTCCATCATGGCCTTTTGCTGGGCCTGAGGGTCGTCTTTGTGGCGCTCGCGGATTTCTTTCATCTTCGGTGCGGCCGAACGCATCTTGGCCATGGACGCGAAGGCGCGGTTGTTGAGCGGGAACAGCACCAGCTTGATCAAAAGCGTCACCACCATGATCGCCAGGCCGTAATTGCCCAGAAGTCCGTAGAAGAAGTGAAGCGCGGCGAAGAAGGGCCGGGTCATGAACCAGAACATGCCCCAGTCGATGGCCATGGTCAGTCGATCAATGCCCAGCTCGTTTTCATAGGCGGCCAGGATGGGCTGCGCTTTGGCGCCCGCGAACACATAGCTCGACGCTTCCAGGCTGGCGCCCGGCGCCAGGATTTGCGCATCGCTGAGATAATTGGCTTCAAAGACGGGACGGTCAGGGCGCGAGACCACACGGAACTGGGCGCGCACATTGCCTTGGTCCTGAGGGGCCACGGCGGCGAGCCAGTATTTGGAGGTGATGCCCATCCAGCCGCCAGGGCCGGAGCGCTCGATCAGGCCTTCATCTTCCCATTTCCTGAACTTGCGCGAGAAGTGCGTGCCGTCCACCACGCCGACCGCGCCTTCATGCAGCACGAAGAAGTTCTGAAGATCCTCCGGCACGCCATGCTGGCGCACCAGCGAATAGGGACGCAGCGACACCGCCGCAGAGCCGTTATTGATGACGCTGTCGGAGACGGTGAACAGGTAATTGTCATCGACGCTGATGGTGCGGCGGAAGGTCAGGTCGCCGGCTTGGTGCTGGAGCACGACGGGGGTGTCCGGCGTCAGCACATCGCCTTCGGCCAGGGTCCATTGTGTGCTCAGGCCCGGCAGGCCCTGAGGCGCGTTGGCGTCGCCCAGCCAGCCAGCGGCGGCGTACTGATACCCGTCAAAGCCTTCCGGGCTGAGAACTGTGACAGGCTCGCCGGAATCCACTTCGGTGTCGTAGCGCAGCAATTGCAGGTCATCGAGCCGCGCGCCGGTGAGAGACAGCGATCCCGACAGCGCCTCGGTGCGAATGTCGATACGCTGGGAGCGGGCCAGCGCGTCGTCGCGGCTGAGACCGTTCTCACCACTGCCGGGGGCAAAGGCGCTGGGCTCGGCCTGGGGCGCGTCATCAGTGTTTGTGGTCTGCGCCTGGCTGGCGAGTCGGGCCGCTTCAGCGGCCTCACGGTCGCGGGCCATCGGATCCAGCACGAACACCTGATACAGCAGCAGGATGCCGATCGCGATAACGGCTGCGAGCAGGAAGTTGCGGTTCTCACCCATGGGAGGAACGATCCCTTACGTCTTTGAGGGCGTGTGATCCCGCAGATCGCCCGTCGATCCACGCTCACGCCGCGCGAGGCTTATCAACGCGGCTTTGACATCGTCAAGCAAGGCCGGCCAGGACCGGTTCGCCGTTTGAGCGCGCGCAATGAACACATAGTCGGTTCCGGGCCGCCCGTGGAGGGGCAGTAACAGGCGCGCTGCTGCGCGCAATCGGCGCTTGGCGCGATTGCGCGCCACGGCGTTGCCGATTTTCTTTGTCGCGGTGAACCCCGCGCGGGTCAGCCCGTCGGGGTCATCCTTGCGCGCAAGCATCTGAATGACAACAGACGGCCTGGCGATGCGCGGCGCGTCTCGCGCGCGCAAAAAATCGCGCCGCTCGGTGATCCGTGCGGCGCGATCTGGATACATCGTCGTGTCGACTGTCGCCTGAATTAGGCGGACAGACGCTTACGGCCCTTGGCGCGGCGACGCGCCAGAACCTGACGACCGGCTTTGGTGGCGGCGCGGGCACGGAAGCCGTGGCGGCGCTTGCGGACCAGATTGGACGGCTGGAATGTACGTTTCACGGTTCGGCTCCCATTGGGATCAGCGGCCGGGCCCCCGGCGCTTCAAAATTCGAGCCGCGGTGGATACGGGAGGCAGGGGCTTGAGTCAAGCGCCCCACCGCCTTTGAGGGCGGCGATGAACTGCACTTTTAGCATATTTATCGCGCCTGTGCGCACATTGTCAGCGCGTCCATGGCGCAGATGTTTTTCGGGAGGGCGCATTGTCGCCTGGCTCAGCCCGTAGAATTACGGACGGGACGCCATAAGCGTGTGATTTTGAAATAAACTTTCACACCAAGGTGATGCTGGCTCATGGGGATGTGGTTTTCCCCTACTCGACACCACGGTCTATATGCAGTCACAACGCTGAGACGAGAAAAGGGATTTCCTGATGGAAACGGACGATCACACCACTGAAGACGCGCCCACTGCGGCGAAGCCGGCCAAGCCGCTCTGGCGCCGGTTGGCGCCGCTGGTCGTCCTGATTGCAGGTCTGGTCGCCTTTTTCGCGCTGGGCGGCTCGCAATATCTGGATGCGGAGCGCGCTCAGGCGGTGCTGCGCAGCGTGGACGGCTGGGTTCAGGAGAATCTGGTGCTGGCGCTCGCAGCCTACACGATCTTTTATGCGCTCGCGGTTGCCATTTCGGTGCCGGGCGCGCTGTGGTTCACCATCGGCTCGGGATTCCTGTTCGGTCCCTATTTGGGAACGGGCGTCGCCGTGTTCGGCGCGACCGCTGGCGCCACGATCATCTTTCTCGCCGCCCGTTACGCGTTCGCCGATTGGGTGCGCGAGAAATTTCCAGGCTATGTGAAGAAGCTGCAGGACGGGTTTTCGCGCGACGCCTTCACCTATGTCGTGATCTTGCGCCTGATTCCGGTCTTGCCGTTTTTCGGGATCAATATCGCGACGGCTTTGCTGAACGTGCCGGTGCGCGCTTATGCGCTGGGCACGCTGGTGGGCGTCATCCCGGGCGCCTATGTGTATGCGACGCTGGGCGCGACCATCAAACGCGCCGCAGACACCGGGGTGCCGTCTTTCGGATCGCTTCTGACGCCTGAACTGATTTTCGCCATGGTGGCGTTCGCTGTTCTGGCAGTGCTGCCGGTGGTCTATCGCCGGATGACCCAATCCAAGGGAGACGCCGCATGAGTCGCGAACGCATCAAGGCTGATCTCGCCATTATCGGGGCAGGCGCGGCGGGTCTCGTCACCGCATCCGGCGCCGCCCAGCTGGGCCGCAAGGTTGTTCTGTTTGAAGCGGGCGAGATGGGCGGCGATTGCCTCAATTATGGCTGCGTGCCGTCCAAGGCGATCCTGACCGCCGCGCACAAGGTCCAGGCCATTCGCGACGCGTCAAAGTACGGCATCACCGTCGGCGAACCCAGCGTGGACTTCGCCAAGGTGCGCGAGACGATCCAGACCGCGATCACCACTATTGAACCCAATGACAGCCAGGAGCGGTTTGAAGGCTTCGGCGTCAAGGTGGTGCGCGAATACGCCCGCTTTGAAAACGAAGACACCCTTGTCTCAGACAGCGTCGAAGTGAAAGCCAAGCGCATTGTGGTCGCCACCGGCACACGCGCATTCATTCCGCCGATCGACGGTCTGTCGGGCGCGCCCTACCTGACCAATGAAACGATCTGGTCGCTGGAGACCCTGCCCGAGCATTTGATCGTTCTGGGCGCGGGGCCGATTGGCGCTGAGCTTGGACAGGCGTTCCGGCGTCTCGGCTCTGACGTCACGATCATCGAGGCGGGCGTACCCTTGGCCCGGTTCGAGCCTGAACACGCCGCTTTGGTGACCGATGCGCTGATGCGCGACGGAGTCACCCTGCATGCGGGCCTGAGCGCTTCAAAAGTCAGCCATGACGATACGGGTGTCTCGGTCACTCTGTCTGACGGCCAAAGCGTCAGCGGTAGTCATATCCTCGTCGCCACGGGCCGCAAGCCGGTGACGGACGGTCTCAATCTGGAGGCCGCCGGCGTTGAAACCGATGCGCGCGGCATTGTCTGCGACGATCGTTTGCGCACGTCGAACAAGCGCGTGCTGGCGGCGGGCGACATCGCGGGCAAGGGCGGATTGACCCATCTGGCGGGCTGGCATGGCAGCGTCATCCTGCGCAATCTCTATTATGGCCTCAGCACCGGTCAGTCCTCGCAACCGATTCCCGGCGCGGTTTATACCGATCCGCCCATCGCCCAGGTTGGATTGACCGAAGCGCAGGCGCGGGCCGAGCATGGCGACACAATCAAAATCGCAAGCTGGGGATTTGACGATAACGACCGCGCCATTGCGGAAACCGACGTGCGCGGCGGCGTCAAGCTGATCCTGGGCAAGGGCGGCAAGGTGCTGGGCGCGCATGCGGCCGGCGCCCGCGCCGATGATCTGATCCAGATCGCTGGCGGCGTGATGGCGCGGGGCGGTACGGTGCGCGATCTCACCAGCCCAGTGGCGCCGTATCCGACCCGCGGCGAAATCTTCAAGCGTGCGGCGGGATCCTATTATGAACCGGTGGTGTTCGGGGCGATGGCGAAACTGCTCGCCCGCGTGCTCAGCGCCTTTCACTAACGCTCAAGACCGGCTGGGGAGGCGGCGTGGAGATCAGGGTCAACACTCAGCATGGCGCCGGGCGCCAGGCCGCTGCGATCCAGGCGATCAAGGCCGTGCGCAAGGCGGTCCTGTCCATGCCGGGCAAGTTGCTGGGCCTGTCCATCGGCTTTGTGATGCTGGCGGAAGTCCTGATCTTCTTTCCTTCCGCAGCCAATTATCGCTCGGACTGGCTGATCGAGCGCACCGATGACGCCTATCTCGCCTCGCTGGCGGTGGAGACCGCCGATGAGATGGGGCTTGGGGACGCGATGATCGCCAACCTCCTCACTGGCGCTGACGCCGTGATCGTGGGCCGGGTTTATGACGGCATGAACGTGCCTTTGCTGGCCCGTCCGGGCGGTATTGGCGCAGCGGCCGTGGTCGAAGTCACGCTGGCCGAAGAAAATCTGTTCGAGCGCATCTTCAACACGATCGGCGTGTTTCTGGCGCCGGAGGGGCGGTATCTGCTGATCATTGACGAACCCATGGCGGCCGAGGCGAGCCTGATCAGCGTCGTGGTGCCTGAATCCGGACTGAAGCGCGATCTCCTCGCCTATTCAGGCCGGGTGCTCTGGTTGTCCATCTTCATCGCGGTGATGACTGGCGGTCTGATCTATCTGTGCCTGATGTTCATGTTCGTGCGCCCCATGCGCAAGCTGGCCCAGGCGATGACCCAGTTCCAGCAAGACCCTGGCAATCCGGCTTGCACGGTGGCGCTGTCGCGTCGCTCTGACGAGATCGGCGAAGCGGAAAGCGCGCTGGCGGCGATGCAAGACGAAGTGCGTACCGCCTTTCGCCAGCGTGAACGACTGGCGGCCCTGGGCGGGGCGGTGGCGCGCATCAATCATGACCTCAGAAATGTACTGACCAGCGCCCAACTGATCTCTGACCGCTTGGCCACCAATGCGGACGACCGGGTCGCGGCCATGGGCGCGCGCCTTGTGCGCGCGGTCGATCGCGGCATCCGCCTGTGTGAAGACACGCTGCAATACGGCCGCTCTGAAGAGCGTCCGCCCGAGCTGCAGCCCGTCTTGTTGCGCGCGGCGCTGGATGATGCGGCGGGCGATGCGTTCGCAGCCACGGGCGCGGCGGACTGGCGCAATGAGATTGATGAGCTGATGCAGGTGCAGGCGGACCCAGACCATCTGCACCGCATCTTCCTCAACCTGTTTCGCAATGCGTTGCAGGCGATGGAGTCGTCAGACGCGCCTCTGATCCAGGTGCGCGCGCGCCCGTCTCGCGAGGGCGAGCATGTGCTGGTCGAGGTGTGCGACACCGGGCCGGGCGTGCCGGACCGGATTGCGGAAACCCTGTTTGAACCGTTCGGGCGCACAGGGTCCAAGGGCGGATCCGGTCTCGGCCTGTCCATCGTGCGTGAGTTGGCGCGGGTTATGGGCGGGGATATCTATCTCAAGACCAGCTCGGGACCCGGCGCCGTGTTTGAAGTGCGCCTTCCCGCCATGGGCGGCTAGACCGGACAGGCGGTGATTCTGTCCGGTCTGCCTGTCGCCCTGTCAGCGCCTAAAGCTCGTCAAACTCTCTGTCATAGCGGTGCTCGACAGGGTCCCACCGATGCGGGTTGAAGCGCACCGAACGGTCCGTTTCAAACGGATAGCTGGGCGTCCAGGGCGAGGTGGCGCGACGTTTCTTGGCTTTCTGGGCGGGGCCCGTTTTTTTCAATCCGGCCATGGCCGATAATCCTGAATGTTGAAGAAGGGAAGCCGGGCGGATCTGCAGCCCGCCCGTCGGACGCCGGTCGGGGTTATCGCCCGACAGCAGACAGCATGGCCCACAGATCGCGGGCGCGCACCTTGCGCGGTCGCGGCGTGTCCGCACCGGGATGAAGGTGGGCGTCAGCGCTGTTGGGTCTGTAAAGAGAGGCGGCTTCCCCGCCAAACATGGCCGACCGGGCCGAGCTGGCGATTGAGGACTGATACTGCGTGCGCATGGCGCACACTCTCCATAACAAGATAGACGCCGGCGAATGCTGGGGCGTCGCGACGCGTGCGGCGTCACGACCAATAGATGGTGATTGAATTCCGGTTTCGGCAAGTGGAGTTTTTGCGCGACTGAAAACAAATTGTTTCAAACCGGGCTCTGCCCTTGTTTTCAGTTGCAGGTTGCGGAGTTCGGGCGTAAGCACCTCCGCGATGGCAGAGCCGCGCGAGGGCGCGCGGACCAGACTGCCAGCCTGTGGAGCTTTGGCGTCTATGACGCAAGGCGTGAGCGTCCGCGCCGCAACCGTCGCGGACCTGGCGGATCTGATTCATCTCGAAACGCTTTTCCCCGAAGGCGACCGGATTTCTGCGCGCAGCTGGCGCCGTTTCATGGCGCGCGAGGGATGCGTTGTGGTGGCGACGGAAATGGGAGCGCCAGAGGTCCTCGGGGCCGCGGTCATCTTGACTCGCAAGCGATCGCAGACGGCGCGCATCTATTCGTTGGCGGTGGATCCGCGCGCTCAGGGACGCGGCGTCGGGCGCATGCTGGTGCAAGCGGCTTTGGCGCAAGCTCAGGCCGCGGGTTGCGCGCGATTGAGCCTTGAAGTGCGGCCGGACAACGCCGCGGCCCGCACCCTCTATCGCACATGCGGGTTTGAGGACCGCGGCGTCATGCCAGAGCATTATGCGGATGGGACGGCTGCGTTGATCATGGACAAAGAGGTCCCGAGCGGACCTGTGGAGACGAAGACACAATGACGGACTGGCTGATCCTGGTTGAGAGCGATTCCGATCTCAAGCAGACCGAGACGCCGCACAAGGTGATGCGGGTGTCAGATTACCTGACCAGCCCGGCCCTGTTCGCGGCGCGGCGGCCCTATGTGCTTAATCTGGCGCGATCTTACGCCTATCAGGGCGCGGGGTATTACGCGGCGCTCCTGGCGGAGGCGCGCGGTCACCGGGTCAGCCCGACGGTGCAGACCATGGTCGAGTTGTCGCGCAAGGATCTTTACGCGCACGCCCTGCCTGACCTGAATGCACGCCTGGCCGATCTCCTGGCCAAGGGCGCTGCTCCGCTTGAGCATGTGTTCATCGCCTTCTCCAAGACGCCGAACACGGGCTATGGGCGTCTGGCGCGCGAGGTCAGCGATTGGTTCAGAACACCGGCGCTGGAGCTCGAGATCAGCCATGAGCGCACTCCGCGCATCACCCGCATCCGGCCCGTTCCGCTCAACAAGATGAGTGCGGACCAACGCGCCTTCTTCCTCACGGCGCTGGAGAGCTATACGCGCACCAGTGTTCGTCATCCAAAAGCGAAAGCCCCGGCCAAATGGTCGCTGGCGGTTCTGGTGGACCCGAACGAACACACGCCGCCCTCCCAGCCGTCCGATATCAATCGCCTGATCGATGTGGCGGGCAAGATGGGCGTGGATGTCGAGGTGCTCGACACCCATGATCTGCCAAGCCTGGCCGAGTTTGACGCGCTCTTCATCCGCGCGACCACCGCCATCGACAACATCACCTATCGCTTCGCCCGCCGCGCCGATCAGGAAGGCATGCCGGTGATCGACGATCCGGTGTCGATGATCCGCTGCACCAACAAGGTTTATCTCAAGGAATTGCTGGAAAAGGCGGGCGTGCCGATCCCGCCCACGGAAGTCATCGACAAGAAGTCTGATCTCAAGGCGGTTTTCGAGCGTCTGGGCGCCCCCGTGATCCTCAAAACGCCGGACGGCTCCTTCGGGCTCGACATGGTCAAGGCTCAGACGCTTGAAGAGCTGCAGGCGGGCGCGAAACGCCTGTTTGACGAGACCGCGCTTCTGATCGCGCAAGGCTTCGTGCCGACGACATTTGACTGGCGCATCGGTGTGCTGGGCGGCCAGCCTCTGTTCGCGTGCCGCTATGGCATGGCGAAAGGGCATTGGCAGATCGTCAAGCACGGCGAGAACGGCAAGATGACGGCGGGCCGCACCTCAACGCTCGCCATCGAGGATGCGCCGCAAGAGGTGGTCGAGACCGCCGTCCGCGCCGCGCGTCTGATTGGCGACGGGCTTTACGGCGTCGACCTCAAGGAGACCGATCAGGGCGTCATGGTCATGGAGATCAATGACAATCCCAATCTCGAACACTCCGTCGAGGGCGCGGTCCTCAAGGACGCGCTGTGGAAAGCGATTGTAGACTGGTTTTCGACCCGGTTGGAAAAACGCCTGTCCGCCGGACGCTAGATGCAGAAAGGGCCGCGCAGAGCGCGGCCCTGTTCAGGTCCGGGGCGGTTGCCTAGGGCTGTTCGACCGTGCCGTCCCGGCGCGGATCCGCGGCGCCGATCAGCGTGCCGTCTTCGAGTTCGCGGATGATATGAATGCCGGAGTTTTCTCCGCGTCCGCCCTGGATCGTGAAACCACGATCGCGCAGCTCGGCCATGAGGGTTTCATCAAAGCCCTCCTCGATATTCACGGTGTCGCCGCGGGCGACCACATTGGGCAGGGCGGCGGCGTCTTGCGGGCTCAGCCCCCAATCGAGCATCCCCACCAGGGATTTGGCGGTATAGGCGATGATCGAATTGCCGCCTGGTGACCCCGTGGCCAGCTCGAACGCGCCGTTGGCGTCGAGGACAATCGTGGGGGACATGGATGAGCGCGGACGCTTGCCCGGCTGGACCGCGTTAGGCAGCAGCCGGCCGGCGTCATCGCGCGCGACGAAGGAGAAGTCCGTCAGCTGGTTGTTGAGGAAAAAGCCGCCCACCATACGGCCGGATCCGAACGGGCTTTCCACCGTGGTGGTCATCGAGACCACATCGCCGTCTGCGTCCATGATCACGAAATGGCTGGTGCCCGGTCGGTCGTCCGTGGCGTCGTCAGGCTGTTCGTCAGCGCCCGGCGGCGTGCCGTGGGTGACGGCGGGAATGGCCTGGGCGGGATCAATCAGCCCGGCGCGCGCCGCAAGATAGTCGCGGTTCAGAAGGCCCTCGACCGGCACGTCCACAAACGCCGTATCGCCCACATAATGATCGCGGTCGGCATAGGCGAGGCGGCTCGCTTCAATGAACAGCGCCCAGCCATCGGCGGTGTCCGGGCCGTGCGCGCTCATCTCGAAAGTCTCCAGCATGCCCAGAATGGCGCCCACCGCGATGCCGCCCGACGCGGGCGGCGGAGCTGAACAGATCTGGAAGTCGCGATAGGGCGAGCACAAAGCGCTGACCTTTTCAGGCTCATAGTTCGCCAAATCCTCTACGGTCAGAGATCCGGGGCGGGGCGCTTCATTGACGGTCGCGACAATGGCGCGGGCGAGATCGCCTTCATAGAAATTGCGCCAGTCCTGCGCGATCAGGCGCAGGCTGTCAGCATAGTCGGGATTGGTCAGCACATGACCCACGGGCCAGGCCTCGCCATTGGCGTCAAACAGATAGCTCGCGGCGGCGCCCGTCTCTTCCATATCGGTGAAACCGGCCATGCGCTGGGAAATATTGTTCAGGCGCGGCGCAACTTCAAAGCCGTTCTCCGCCAGGGTGATGGCGAAGGTGAAATTCTCCGCCCAATCAAGCTGGCCATGATCAGAATGAGCCATCTGCAGCATGGCGATGGCGCCGGGCGCCCCGGTGGACAGGCCCGAGCGCCAGGCTTGCACATAAGGATAGGGGGCGCCGGTCTCGGGATTGATGAACAGATCTTCGTCCGCGCTCATCGGCGCGCGCTCCCGTCCATTATAGACGCTGACCTCGCCGGTATCCGCCTCGTAATGGACCATGAAGGCGCCGCCGCCAATGCCCGAGCTTTGCGGCTCCACAAGGCTGAGCACGGTCTGAACCGCGATCGCGGCGTCCACGGCGTCACCCCCGGCCCGCAGGGCGGCGAGCCCGGCCTCGACAGCGTCCGGGTTCGCGGCGGCGACCATGCCTGAGGCCGGCGCCGTAGCCGCCGGGGCTTCTGGAGCCTCCGCTTCCGGTGACGGCGCTGCCCCGGTTTCAGACGGCGCGTTGCAGCCCGCGAGGGCGAAGGCGGAAGCGGCGGTCAGCAAGGTGAAGCGGGTCATGGAGTCCTTTCACAGCCCTTTAAGGCCGGGTTCGCGTCTTGGCCGGTTTACAAATAGGGAGTTTCAAACGGACAGGCCTTGTCCATCAAGTCATCTTTCAATCGCCGAGCTGCGCTATGCAGTGCTGCATCCCAATCTGGCGGAGAGATTGTCAAACAAGGTCCCGTTCTCGGGCTTCAGCCCGTACGGCTTTTCAGGGCGTTTCGTCTACGGACGCATTCGCTACGCCTGGTAGGCTGATGCGACTGTGAAGGCGCGACCCAAGTCGAGATGATCTGGCGGGGGTCTTTTTTTGTCGGTCTTCCCACTAAGCTGGGATAACGTATTCAGATTGCGAACCGAGCGCTCTGGGGGAGCCTGTGCCGCATTTGGATCGACGTTCTTTCATGATGCTTGCGCCGACCCTGGCGTGCGTCGCTACGACAGGAGCCAGCGCCATGGGCGGACCGGCCAGCCGAAACGATATCACCGACATTCAAGGGTTGCGCGTGGGGCGGGCCGAGAGCGCCAGCGTGAAAACCGGCGTCAGCGTTGTGCTCTGTGACCAGCCCTTCACAGCCGCGGTCGATGTGCGCGGCGGCGGCGCCTGCACGCGTGAGACCGATGTGATGAACCCGGGCGGTTTAGTAGAGACCGTTGACGCGCTCGTGCTGTCGGGGGGCTCTGTCTATGGTCTGGCGGCGGCGGATGCGGTTACAGCGGCGCTGGGTGAAAGCGGTCGCGGATACGCCCTGTTTGATATGCCGGGGGTTCCGGCGTCACCGATCGTGCCGGCGGCCTGTCTTTATGATCTCGCCAATGGTGGGGGGAAAGACTGGGGACGTACGCCGCCTTATCGTGATCTGGGCTTTGCTGCGCTTGACGATGCGAATCGGGGCGGTCCCGTCATGATCGGCGCTTACGGGGCGGGGTATGGCGCGAGCGCGGGAACCTTGCCAGGGGCGGTCGGCTCGGCCAGCTGGCGCGGAGAGGATGGAATCACCGTGGCGGCTCTGGTCGCCGTGAACTGTTTCGGCTCGGTCACCATGCCGGGCCAGGACGATGTGTACTGGGCCTGGCCATTCGAGGTTGGCGAGGAATTTGGCGGACGGCGCCCGGACGTCAGCCAGAGGGCTGATCTGGAGGATTGGGGCGCCGCCAAGCTCAATCCCGGACTTCGCACTCAGACAACGCTTGCCGTGGTGGCCACGGATGCGGCTCTGACCCGTGACGAAACCCGCCGTTTCACAGTCATGGCGCAAGATGGACTGGCGCGGGCGATTCGTCCGGTACACGCTCCCGTTGATGGCGATGTCGTTTTCGGTCTTGCAAGCGGTGCGCGAGACATAGAGGAGCCTCGACCGATCACCCTGACTCGTCTTGGGAATCTCGCGGCCGATTGCTTAACGCGTTCAATCGCCCGTGCGGTGCATCAAGCACGACCTTGATAAATGCGACACTAACGCCTAATAGGAAAACGCATACTTGTAGGCGCCTGTTTTTGAACAGGTTTATACTTGTTTCGCCTGTCTGGGGAACACTCGATTAAGAGGCTGTTCACCGCTTTGCTGCATCCCTGCAATGAATAGGTTCACTATACTTTGTTGGGGTTTGAGAATGATCCGCATTTTAAGCGCAGCTGGTTTGTCCTTGCTGCTGACCAGCGCGGCCAGCGCGCAAACAACCGAGCGCGACCTTGCGGTCGTCGGGCGTGCGCTGAGCTTCCTTGAAGGCGCGTCCGGCTCTGATCGGACGGTCGCCATTGTGTACGATCCGGCCGGCCAGGCCGAAGCGGAAGCGCTGAATAGCGCCATGGCGGGCGGTCTCAGTGCAGGCCGCGTGACCTTGAATGGCCAGCTTATTCCTCTCGGGCAACCGGTCAGCGGCGTGCATGCCGCCATGTTCGTCGGGGGCGCGGCCTCTGACGCTGGCGCCGTACAAGCCGCCACCTCGGCTGGCGTGATGACGGTCTCTACCGACATGGCCTGCGTGCAGGCGGGCAATTGCGTCATGGGCGTCCAGAGCGAGCCTTCCGTACGCATCGTGGTGAACAACGCGGCTGCAAGTTCAGCTTCCGTCAGCTTCTCCACCGCTTTCGCCATGATGGTCGAAGAAATCTAACGCTGCCTCCTAAGGAATCGAGACGATGAAAAATACCCTGCTTTATTCCGCGGCGGCGCTGATTGCGACCTCCGCAGCCGCCAACGCCCAGTCTATCGACTATCAGGTGATGGGCGACATGTTTGGCGAGCCGGTGACCACCGGCGCTACGGGCGCGCCGCAGCGCTCCACCGAAGTGCCCGCAACGATGATCATCATCACCCAAGATGATATCGCCAGCGCGCCTGAATACGACATTCCCGGCATCCTGCGCCATTACAGCGGCGTTGACGTGGCTCGCTTTTCCATGGGCCAGGGCGAGGTGGGCATCCGCTCCGCCGCCACGCCTTACACGCCGCGCCTGCTGGTGCTTGTGAACGGCCGTGAAGTCTATCTCGACAGCTATGGCTACACCGCCTGGTCGACTTTGCCGGTGACCCTGGAAGAGATCCAGCAGATCGAGGTGGTCAAAGGGCCTCAGTCGGCGCTGTACGGCTTCAACGCCGTCGCGGGCGTGGTCAACATCATCACGCGCAACCCCGCCTATGGCGATTACGCCAACGCCACCGCTGAAGTGGGCACCAACGGCTATCAACAATACCGTTTGTCGGGCGGACGCGCGCTGAATGACCAGATCGCGCTGCGCTTCAGCTATGGCCGCACCGATGGTCGTGATTTTGACGCGGAGCCTGATGCGCTTGACGCCAATATGTTCCGGGCGATCAACCCAGACTTTGAACGCGAGCACTTCGCAGTCGGTGGTTCGGTCCAATTCACCAACAAAGTGGGCCTGACCTTCGAAGCCACTCAATCTGAAAGCCAGATGCTCGAGATTAGCTCTGTCTATACAGCGCCTTCTACACATTACGAGCTGACCTCGTATCAGGCTGAGCTGGGTGCGGATACGGACTTCGGCTATTTGACGCTGAGCGGTTATCACAACCAAAGTGAGATCGGTTATATCTTTGGCACTACGCTGGCCGATCTCGATGGCGAGCTGACCTCATTCAAATTGCAAGATCTGATCAAGATCGGCACGAATGACACTTTGCGGTTTGCTGTTGAATTCCGCACCGCCGAGACCGCCTCTTTCCCGGACCCGACCGGTGGCGATCTGAACTATGAGACCCTGGCGTTCTCGGGCATGTGGAACCACAAGTTCTCCAGTTCGCTCGAAACCACCCTGGCGGTTCGCTACGACATGGTGGACTGGAGCCGTGACGGCTCTCCGAACCCGGCCCTGTATCCGTTCACCCAAGACGATTACAGCGTCAGCATTGAAGAGTTCAGCTATAATGCGGCTCTGGTCTACACGCCGGAATTCGGTGGTACGGTTCGTCTCTCCGCCGCTCGCGGTATTCAGGCGCCGACCATGTTTGATATGGGCTTCTTGCTGCCTGTCTTAGGGCCGAGCAACTATGTCTTGAGCGGAAATCCGAATATTCAGCCGAGCATCGTTGATAATTTCGAAATCGCGTACGATCGCGATCTTGAAAATGGCGTTGCCCTGCGCACGGCTTTGTTCTGGCAAAACACCGATGATGTGAAGGCTGCGATTGGCCTTGCTCCTGAAGTGTTGCCGCCCAACGCGCCTCTGCCGGCGTTCCTCTTCGGCAATCGCGGCGAATCAAAGCTTTGGGGTTTTGAGGGCTCCCTCGCCGGAATGATCGGCGACAATGTCAGCTGGGACGTCAACTACACCTACAAGTCTCTCGACGACGACTTGCCGGGCTTCGGCGTGCTGCACTTTGCAGACTTTGAAGGCGTGACGCCCGAGCACACGTTCAACGCCCATCTGGGCTGGACGGGTGAGCGTCTGAGCCTGGACGGCTACATGAACTATGTGTCGGACACGACCATGCCGTTCCAGCCTGTGTTTGGTTCTTACGCGTCTCGCGAGATCGACGCGCATGTGTCTTTCTCGGGCCGCGCCAGCTACGCCCTGACCGACAATCTGGACCTGTCATTGACGGCCCAGAACGTCAACTTTGACGATGGCGAGCTGACCACCCCGGTCTATGAGACCGAGGCGCGGTACTGGGTGAGCCTGCGGGCGAACTTCTAAAGGCCTGATTGCGGCGCCGCCTCGTCTGTGACGAGGCGGCGTTCGCTGCGACGAGCGTGCATAACCTATTAATCATATCAGGCTTAGGTTGGTGATAACCATATGCTCGCGCTGGGATTACAAGGGGTCGCGCTATCATGTTCAAGCGTCTGAGATTTAATGACTGGCCGTTTTCACTCAAGTTCGGCGTCGCGCCGGCTCTAGCGGTTCTGGCCTTGATCGGCATCGCCCTGATGGGGGCTTTCGCCCTGAACGGAGTGGCCAAAAGTCAGGCGGCCACCGTTGAACGATTGACGGGGGTTATTGCGCTCGACTCCCTGAGAACTGAAACGGAATCTTTGAACGCCGACGTCTATCAGACGCTGACGGCAGTCGCAGCCGGGCAGTCGGTGGACGTGTTCGCCGCGTTTGACGGCTACATCGCCCGCGTAGGTGAATTGCGCGCAAGCTTTGCGGCTATGGGCGCCGAGGCCGGACCGGAAAGCCAGGAGGTTTTCGCAAACCTTGATGAGCAGCTGGAGCTCTATGCCGGCGGTCTGGAAGTCGTGGGCTCCATGTTGGAGATGGACTTCGCCAGCGCTGTGGGCTTCGTTGAGCCCTTTGATGAAGTGTTCGCGCAAATGAACGCTGATATTGTCCATTTGAGTGAAAGCGCTGTCGCCGATGCGCAAGCTGGCGCCGACGCTGCGAACGCCTCTGCAGCTCAGACCAAATGGATGTTCGCCATCGTCACCTTGCTGGTGGCGCTGGGACTGGCCGGGGTCGCCTTCGGGTTTGGCCGGGCCGTCAGCCAGTCCGTGAAAAACATTGCGGACGCGACCCAGAAACTGGCCGGAGGGGATTACACCGTCGATGTCACGCATCTCAAGCGTGCCGATGAACTCGGCTCGATCGTTGAATCGCTCGAGACCTTCCGCAATAGCGGCCAGGAAGCCGCCAATCTGCAACAGGAACGCCAACGTGCGACCGAGGCCGAGGCGGAACGCGCGCGCAAGATCGAAAGTCTCGCCGCGGACTTTGACTCCGCTGTGGAACGCACGCTGGAAGCTGTGACCATGTCCGCCAGCGCGCTTCAGGAAACCGCTGAAGTGCTGGTCGGCGCCTCCGCCAACACCACCAGCCGCGCCGGTGAAGTGTCGGGCGCCGGCGCTGTGGCCTCGCAAGCGGTGGCGACCGTGGCCTCGGCCGCAGAAGAGCTGTCAGCATCTGTGTCCGAGATCGCAGCCCAGGTCGAACGCTCAAGCGAAGTATCCGGCCAGGCCAAGGACCGGATGGAGCGCGCCTCCTCGGAGATGACCCAGCTGACCAGCGCCGCCAATGAAATCGACCAGGTGGTCAAGTTGATCTCTGACATCGCCGAGCAGACCAACTTGCTGGCGCTGAACGCCACCATCGAGGCGGCCCGCGCTGGTGAGGCCGGCAAAGGCTTCGCCGTGGTCGCGAGCGAGGTGAAGACGCTGGCCGAACAGACCGGACGGGCCACGGGTCAGATCTCCAACCAGATCACCCAGATCCAGTCCGCCACAGGCGCTGTGGAAAGCGCCATGGATGAAGTCCGCGGCGTGATCGAGGAAATGCTCAACGTCGCCTCGGCCATCAATGCGGCCATCGACGAGCAGCGCTCGGCCTCCAATGAGATCGCCAGCTCGGCCCAGAGCGCGGCGACGGAAACCCAGCGTGTGTCCGCCAATATCGAACAGGTCAGCCGCTCTGCGGACGAGACCAGCGGTCAGGCCGGCACCGTGCAGGAAACCGCCGCCACCGTCCGCCAGGAAGCGGGCGGGCTGGCCAGCCGCGTGCGCGAATTCCTCTCGGCTGTGCGAGCAGCGTAAGGCTTTTCAGCGGGCCGGTTGCAGCGAAGGGACCCAGCGTCTCGGCTGCAGCCGGCCCGTTTGCAGTAAAGGTGAGAAAAGCGCAGCCCGGACGCTTGCCAAGCCCAAATCCCTTGGCTAGTTTCCGCGCCTCGCTGACAGGGACGCAACGCGCCCCAGCAACGAAACAGGCGCCGGTAGCTCAGCTGGATAGAGCACCAGACTACGAATCTGGGGGTCGGGGGTTCGAATCCTCCCCGGCGCGCCATTCTTCCCAATTGTTATAATTGATGAATTTGAAGCGAGCACAGTGCTCGCTTCTCGGTGCAATTGCGCCGTGGAAGCACTGTGGAAGCAATCTGTGAGCACCATGATGGCTCTTGAGCTGTGAAGATGTGTCGCAGGACGAAGTCTTAGAAAAATCCGCCTATACGCACCCTGGTGCTTTGGGTGTAACCCGCTTCCCACAATGACTAGACCCATATGGGGCTGAAACGAAAACCGCCCCCGATATGATCGAGGGCGGCTTACTTTACGCTTAGTGTCTTGTCGTCCTGTCGGTATGGTTTTCGACCCATTCGTCTAGGTCCTCTCGGAGGTACCGCACCCTCTTATTGGGGAGTTGGTGATATTTGGGGCCTTCACCTTTAGAGCGCCAGCTTTCCAGCGTCTTATAGGAGAAGCCGATCCAGAGGGCGGCAGTCTTGGTGTCTAGATATTTAGAGCTCGTTCTTTCCATATCTTATAAATTTCCATTTTTTGATTTGGGGCATGATTTGCCTCTTAGGTTTGAATCGATATCGACCATCGACATCGATGTCTTCTTAATATATTCTCCAGGAGAATGAATCAAGGGGGTGTTTGTGGCGCACTATGAAAAATTCTGGTCCCTGGCGATTACAGATGATGAGGACCGCACGCATACTGTTCCGGAAGACGTGATCAGATCGGACCCGCTAATTCGTGGCTACTGGGTCGACGAAGAGGTCATGGAAATTGCAGGAATTGAGTCTTCCTCAATAATCATGAAGATGAAATGGGCTGATGCTGTTAGGCCAAGCCACATCGCAATAAAGCCGAAAGGCCGAAAGCGTGCCTGGTCTGCTCGGAATGTATTTAGAGCGTTGCTGACAGCTGAGCTGGCACAGCTTGGAAGAATGTCTTTTTTAGCGGCTGCAAAAATTATTGGCTCATCTCATGTTAATCACCTTGACCGTCTAATGAATATTGACAGAATTCTGGTCGCTATAGCGGAGCACATTCAGGATAAAAGTGTTGGCAACATGTGGTTTGCACCGGGTGTGATTGAAAAACCCGCGAAAGACTGTGCAATAATTATCGAAGACTGGTCACTGGTCTCTTGGTTCCAAAAAGGGGAAGAGTACCAGCCCTTGGCTAAGATTGTTGCACTTGAGAAAAAGGACCCGGAGATACTCGGCCATTACACCAGACAAGAACATTTCAAAGCACGAGTGACGCTGACAATCCCGGTGGAGCCGGTCATTGAGCGTTTTTTGAACGCTGTCGCCGTTAAAAAATATGGCATGGGGTAAACTAGGGTTTGATAGCATGTAGCTGCTGCGCACATGGCGGGCTGGTCGCGATATAATAGGTCATGCTTTCTAATTGTGATAAACGCCACTCCAAGACCCTGTGCGCAGCTGATTACGTCAACATTTTTGATCAGTGTTCAGCTCATGCAATCGCCATAACGATCCAGCCAAATTTCACAAGGCATGGTTCGGCGAAGACCGCACGCGAAATCGATATTTACAACAATGTCGAACGGGTCCGCCGCCTCGTTAAAGACCTATTTTATGATCTGGATCGCCGGTATCTGCGTTGTGCAAGGCCACAATTTGTTGCGCCAAACATGCGTTTCAATGGTCTAGTTGTATTGGAAAAGCACTTAACGAATCCGCATGTGCACATCATCCTAAGTTGTGCTGATCCAATAGAGCAGCGACTTCGATACGCTTTCTTACTGGAATTACTGTCCACCGAGGCAGAGCCTGGGAATGCGGACGAGATGGCGGCTTGGGAGTTTCTAGAGCGACATGGCGGTTGGTGCGGGGCTGAGGTTCGTGAGCGGACTGTCTCTGTACTGAAAGCTAAGGCGCCGAAGGGAACGGCAAAAGTCCAACTTCTCTCCACGGAATCAGATAAGCGTGTATTTTTTAGTTATGTGGCAAAGAGCTGGAAGGTAGATACGCAAAGCTGTTCAAGTTCGATGTTTCATCAAGACTGGAATATGGACTTTTGGGAGCTGAGCGACCTGCACTCCGAGATCGGCAAGCGCGATCCGGCTCGTTTTTGGGCCGTTGACCCTGAGCGGCCAAATCGCATCACCTTGAATTTGGATAAACCAATCATTTGGCGACGTTCCGGAGATCGGATAGTCCGCTAAACATACTCAAGATCACGCAGCATCTGACCTGTTCCTTTGGTGGGGTGCTGCGCTTGAGGTTGATACTGCTCTTATCCGGTACGGTTCCTGTGCTGGAGTTAGAAGCATGCGAGAAAATTGGGTGCTCCATTAGGCGTTAGAAGATCATAGCATTATTGCAGGGGTGCGCCTCAAGCGATCATACGGTTTGACCAAGCCTTTCTAGCCAAACAGGTCGTTGGGTTCGCGTGGAGCCGAAGGCGACCGAAGAGCGAAGCCGACACCTGACCGCAGCGAAGCGGAGGTCTCACAGTGAAGCAGCCCACCACGCGTTCAACATGACATGTTTGAGAATGTGGTTGCGCAGGTTTTGGCCTTCACATTGAATGAAGCCATACCTTCATGGAGACAGGCTTGAGCGACATCAAACTTTTCCGCACGGACTCAGGCTCTGTTGATGAGCTGCCAGGCTCTGCAATCGCCCTCGAACGATCATTGCAATCGCTCTTTGAGAAAAATCTAGAAGCCTTGCTTGGTGTCACCTTTTTGGCCTCTGAATTTTCGACCAGCAATGGCGGGCGAATGGACACACTCGGCATTGATGAAAACCGCTGTCCGGTGATCATTGAGTATAAGCGCGACCGGAATGAGAACGTCATCAATCAAGGTCTCTTCTACCTTGATTGGCTCATGGATCATCGCGGCGATTTCGAGATGCTGGTCGCCAAGCAATTCGGTCACGAGCTTGCGAGTGCAGTGGAGTGGTCCTCACCTCGGCTCATATGCATCGCAGGGGACTTCACCAAGTATGACGAGCACGCGGTGAAGCAGATGGGCCGAAACATCTCGCTCATTCGCTATCGCCGTTTCGGTGACGATCTTTTGCTGCTCGAACGACTGGCCGAGGCTTTCGCCGATCCCAAGAAACCTTCATCCGTCTCGGCTCAGGTTGCGTCGCTGATGGCCGGGAAGCAGGTCAAGTACAAGACAGTCTCGGAATACCTCGAAGACGCTGAGCAACCGCTCCGGGACCTTTACGAGGATGTCCGAAACCACCTGCTCGGCCTCGGCGAGGACGTGACTGAGAAGACGCTTCAGTTCTACGTCGCCTTCCGCCGGATCAAGAATTTCGCCTGCGTTGAGGTGAAGCCTCAACTTGGTCTGGTCCGGCTCTATCTGAAGGTCGATCCGGATAGCGTTGACCTGGTTGAGGGCTTCACGCGCGATGTCCGGAAGGTCGGGCATTTCGGCACCGGCGACCTTGAGGTCACGGTGTCGAACAACGCGGATTTCGAGAAGGCAAAGCCGCTGATCTTGATGAGCTATGAGGCGAGTTGATTTGACTAGCAATAGAATTGAGGAGGTACAATGTCCGGCGCGTACACAGCCTTCCAAGATCAGCTCAAGCTGATTGATCAGCTTATTGCAATTCATGGGAAGCTTCAAAAGGGCCGAGGGCGTCGCCATGAACAAGACGCGATCCACCGGGCCGGTGTTGTCCTTACCGTGGCGGCTTGGCAAGCCTACAATGAGAAGGTGCTTCTTGAAGCTGTTGAGAAGATTGATGCCGCTATGCGTGATCCACATGCAGGCACGCCAGCATGGGTCGTTCAATCGTTCAGCTTAAGACGTGCGCAAATTGAATCGACAGTGAAGAAATTCAACACACCTGACGATGTAAGAGTGCGCGACCTATTCAATCAGACAATAGGATTGAATCCGTGGCCACATTGGGAGTGGAAGCGCGGCCCTAGGCAGTGGGATTCCAAAGAAGTAAGGAAACGAACCAATACATGGGTTCTTGTGCGTCATTCGATTGCACATGGCTTTGAATTGCCGAATGACGTGGATTGGCTGCAAGGAACAAGCGGAAATCCGCGATTGACTTTGAGTTTGCTCAAGGAGTGTCGCGCTCACTTCATTCATATAGTTGATTTGATGGACGCAATTGTCGGCAACCATCTGAAATCAACTTATAACATGGCATCGCCTTGGTAGGGAATTTACATTCAACGAATGCAAAGTATTTTCCCACGAGACACCCTGCTCATCATCAATACACTCTCCTTCGTGACGCGATTTCAAGCGTCCGGATCAACGGACGAAGGAGAGACCATGAATAAAACTGGCCCCGGCCGCCCACAAACCTCTGTGAATACCGGCACGAGCTACGCGCTCGCAGAATGGCTGAACGAGAGCCTTGCCGAACTGTCCGGCATGACCAATGCCGAGATCGCTGCCGAGCTTGGCTATGAGCGCTCGAACATCGTGGCGATGTAGAAGACTGGAAAGACCCGCGTCGCCCTCCACGCCCTGAAGGGGATCGCGCGGCTGACGACCACGCCGCTCGAACAGCTCTTTCCGCTGTGGGTCGAGCAGTACGCGCGGGAGAAGGGCGTGAAGGCGCAGCCCTACCTCGAAATGCTCTCGCGGATCGTGACGCCCGCCGAGTTCCGGCACATTCAAGCGATCCGGGACGCCGGTATGACGTGCGAGCACATGACCGAAGACCATGACCGCATCATGTCTTTGATGCTGATCGGTCCGGCGGGACGGGCGAAGCTGTTCACGTAGGCCTGGCTTGGAGTGGGTTGGCCTCAAACCGGTCATCAACTCGTTCTGGCTCAAGTATGACAATTGTTGGCCCCAAGTTCACCGCTTGTCGGCGGTTTCAGCCTGACACCCTCATCCAACACGTCGCCATTCGCTCCCTGGCGGTCGCAGGCGCGCGCCGTGAAGTCGTCCGCTGGTCACCATGCCGAACCACGCCTCGCGCCCCTGTGAGCGTCTGGCGAGGATTGGCGGTGTATAAGTTTGCCTTATCGAAATTCGACATGCGGAGTCCTGGTCATCGATCTTTGAAATCCGACGCCTCACGGGTTGAAGAGCGCCATACCCCTGATCATCCTGCGCCGGAGTGATGATGCACCACAGGGGCTTCGCCAGGCCGCGGAAGCGCCAAACTCCACGGATACGGAAGCGCTGCATCGCGATCGTACTGGTAGACGCGCGCGCTTGGCAGATTGCGCCAATCGTAGCGGCGGCCGAGCTGGATCGCGAGGCTTGCGGGCGCAGCGACGAATAGGTGAACTCTGTCTACTCCTCGCGCCTGCAGGGTCTTGAGCGCGTCGAACCATGTTTGCGCGATCTGCTCTTGCTCGTCACGCCATTTGGCGCTGGTGTGGGGCATGTGGATACGGACGTGGGGCAAATCGCCGATCTGGCGCACAACATCTTCCGGTCTGATCCCATACGAAACAGAGAGCGAAACCGCAGCCTCGCGTGTGCCCTCCTCGATTTCGTCGAGTCCTTCGGTCGCGATGGCTAGCGTGTCGCCTCCACGTGCCGGCTCGAACCACCGCTCTTTGGACCGATCCCAGTCCATCACCGTCACTTCGAACTCATCGTCCAGTTCGTAGCCTAGCAGCATTAAGAGCGGCACTGGAGCAAGTCCGGCCACAACGAAAGAAGTATCGCCCGGGTCGCGTCCGTTCGCACGCTGCCGCATCCCTGACGGGACGGTGCGTATCTCGTTCGCCGCAGCAAGAGGATCGATCATCATCCCATCCTGGAGGGGATCACGCAGATCGAGCGGCCACGGTTCGCGGCGCCCTTGAAGCCTCGCTGGAACGCGGTTCACAAGCGGCGCGTCCGGGACGCTTCGCAGACCGAGCACCTGAAGCGCGAACACTCGTCGCCTATCTGCATTCCTTAAAGCGGCGATGCTTCCACCGGCGATCATGATCACACCAGAGAGCGCGAGCATGACCGACAGCCAAGTAAGGGGGCTACCCGTGCTGAGCCCAAAGGAAACTCCGCCGACAACGGCTTGGAAGCCAATGCCTCCACCGCCCAACGCGGCCAACACCAACCCCGTCCTGACCAGCAGGCGATGGGGGCTGAACATACCGTTCGCAATCCGATGTCCGAGGTCGATCCAGTCTTTCATGGTGCTGTCCCTACCTGATGTTCACGATGAATTGGCCGCTGCGCGCGACCAAGTAGCCGGCCTTGACCACAAAACACTCGATACTGTGCGGCCCGCTGTAGAGAGTACGCTCACGATGGGTCAGCGCGCCGCGCGTAACGACACCCGTATTAAAGTCGCCACGTAGATCGTTTGCGGCTTCTGCTTCAGTGCCGGTATTGATCACCTGCCAATACACATCGAACGGGTGTGGGATGTCGGCTTCGGCAACAAAGTTCAGCTTTGAATTCTTCCACAACGGCTTGCCGTCGCTGCCGATGTTCTCATCCCGGTAGCCGTTGCTGGACACCTCAACATGGGTGATACCGACATGTCCGCTGCGCCCGACCGGCCAAGGCGGCTGCTTGGCCTGCCTGTTGGTCAGCCGCCTCAGACGCTGCAAGCCAGCTGACGCTCGCGGTCGCTCTTCCGCCACTGCCTTCCGGACCCGCTCGCTCACACGCTCCTGTAGGGCGGCGAGCGCTTCCTCGCGAGAGCCAGCGTTCAGAACTGCCTGGAAGTCGTTCATCGCGCGCTGGTGCCAGTCATAGAAAGCCTGCTGGCGCTCGGGATGGGTCGCCCAGCGATCGGCGAAGTTTTCGTCGGGGTTCGTCGGGTTCGCCACCCATGGCACGCCGTCGCGGTCTTCAATCAAGTCCGGGTCCGGCATACGCGGGAGCACGTTACGGATCGCGTCGACCAGCGTCGCTTCCTCGTTGTAAGCGTGTGCCGCAAGCGTCGTGATGATGATTGAGATCGGCTTGTGGTCGCCGTCACTGTCAGCGAAACACCGGTCGCGGTGGTGCTTGAGCAGCTGCACCAGCTGTTGCAGCGGCGTCTGCACTCGGTAGGCCGGCACATCCTCCACTTCACCCTTCGCAACAGCTTCCAGGGCGAGCGCATTGCGCCTCTGTTCGTAGAGCGTCCCCATCTGGCGCTTGAACCACTCCGCGTATCCCTTCGGATTGCTGCGGGGCCATTCGCCCGTGTAGTTCTTGTATTCGGGCGTTTCGTTGTCAGTGATCGCGATCGCCGTGTCAGCAAGGGCGCTGTCGTGACCGTGCTCTTCCAGAAGCAGGCGCTGCCGAAATGAGTCTGGGAGCGCGGGCAGCACGTCTAGGTGAAACTGAGCGCCGTCCGCGTAGTTGAGCGTCCAACACCGCCGCGACTCTTTCGGCGGGCTCATCCCATATCGGAGCGTGTAGGCGAGCATATCATCGCCGACAGCGCGCTTCAGCCGCTCTTGCGTTACATCCCGTGTCGTCAGGTCAAGCTCGCAGACGAGGTCGATGTCGTATTCATCGCCGTCATTGGCCGGGCGAACCGCAGTGCCCAGCCTGAACGACCCCTGCACGTACATTTGTGGATCGTGTTGAGCGAGCGGGCCGCCGTCTCGGTTCAAGTGGTCGCCGACGGCGTTGTAGCTCTTCTCGGCCTGTTCGTACCGCGAGCGCGGCACCTGAATCTGCTCCACCAAGGCCTGAAGGAAGGCCTCTGGGTCGTACGAATGGGTCATGTGCCTTCTTTTCACGTGTGTCGATGCTACCGGGCATCGCAGCCAACGTGGGAGGCGGACCGCCTACCGTCAAGTAGGCGCCAACGAAAAACTTGTAGAGCGCTACGATGTGTATTGACTTGTTCGGGGCGTGCCGCGTAGGGTCCCGCCCATGATAAGGCGATTTGACGATCGGAGCGGCCATGCGGCTCGATGAAATAGCAATCATCCATTCGGGGCGCGCCTCGAAGGGGGGCGAGGCTGTCCTGGGAGCCGGCAATCTCTCCGACGGTCGGCTAGTAGACCTGCCGCCCATGGAGGCTGCGAGCGAACACGCGCCTGAGCTTGGCGACATCCTAATTGCGGCCAAGGGCGTGGCTCCGCGCGTGGCATGGGTTCGCGAACGCGTCCGTACAGGCGTCGGACCCAACCTCATTATCGTGCGGACGAAGCCGGAGCTTTCGGGGCCTCTGTACGCGATCCTGTCATCGCGCCGATACCTCGACTTCCTTGTAGGTCTGTCACGCGGCAGAGCGACCGTTTTCTCGCTCAGCGCCAAAGACCTAGCACAGCTGGAAATACCGGACCTATTGAACACCGCCACATACGCGCAGCTCGTGGAGCTGGCCGAAGCGGGTTACGACGCGGCGCTGGAAAGCGCCCACGTACGACGAAACCTGGCGCTCGACCTCGTTCGCCAAGACCTCCTCTCCGACATGAAAGGGCGCTGACCATGCCTGAGCTGACCCGTGAACAATTGAACGCCCACCTCTGGTCCGCCGCGGACATCCTGCGCGGCTCGATCGATAGCGCCGACTATAAGGGCTACATCTTTGGATTCTTATTCCTTAAGCGCCTGTCCGACCGCTTCGAGGAAGAAGCGCTGGAGCTGATCGCGGATGGCCTTGATGAAGACATCGCCTGGAGCGATCCGGATGAGCACCAGTTCTTCGTGCCCGAGCGCGCGCGCTGGTCTGAGCTGTTGAAGCAAGGCTCTGACATCGGTGAAGCGCTGAACAAGGCCTGCGCTGCGCTGGAGGACGCCAATCCGTCGATCGAAGGCGTGCTGGTGAACATCGACTTCAACAGCGAGTCCCGGCTCGGCGATCAGAAGAATCGCGACAACGTCCTTGCCCAGCTGATCCGCCACTTCTCGCGGCTCTCGCTGAAGAACGCGGACCTCTTAGAGCCTGACATTCTGGGTCGCGCCTACGAATACCTGATCGACAAATTCGCCGATGACGCCGGCAAGAAGGGTGGGGAGTTCTACACACCGCACACCGTGGTCCGGCTCCTGGTTGAACTGCTGGAGCCTGAGGAAGGTATGCGCATCTGCGACCCGACCTGCGGCTCCGGCGGCATGCTGGTCCAGACGGCCGAATACATTCTGGAACAGCGCGGCCTCAGACTCGGCGAGCAGGGCGTTCTGAACCTGACGCTGCACGGTCAGGAAAAGAACCTCGGCACGTGGGCGATTGCCAAAATGAACTTGTTGCTCCACAGCCTGCCGGATGTGCGGGTTGAGAAGGGCGACACGATCCGAAACCCGCAGCTCCTGGACTCCGATGGGTCGCTGATGCTCTACGACCGCGTCATCGCGAACCCACCGTTCAGTCTCGACAAGTGGGGCGCGGACGACATTCCGGGTAAGAACGGGTCCCAGGACAAGTGGCGTCGCTTCCCCTACGGCCTTCCGCCGAAAAATGCAGGGGACCTGGCTTTCGTCCAGCACATGCTGGCCACCCTCAAGTCTGATGGCCGCGCCGCCATCGTCATGCCCCACGGCGTGCTTTTCCGCGGCTCCGGTGACGGGCGCATCCGCCAAGGTCTATTGGAACATGACCTGATAGAAGGGGTGATCGGGCTTCCCGAAAACCTGTTCGCCGGGACCGGCATCCCGGCGGCGATCCTATTGCTCAATCGCGACAAGCCGGCTGAGCGAAAGGAGAAGGTCCTGTTCGTTCATGCGGCCAATGAGTACGAAGCGCGCCCCAAGAAAAACATCCTGACGCGCGACAACATTGACCGGATCGTCGCGGCGTGGACCAGCTGGTGCGACCAGGATCGGTTCTCACGAGTGGTTAAACTCGAAGAAATTAAAGAGAACGACTTCAATCTGAACATCGCTCGATATGTTGACACGCTCGAGCCTGAAGAGCCGGTCGACCTTAACGCTTCCATGGCCGCTCTGAGGCAGGCGGAGAAGGCTCGTGACTTGGCAGCCTCCAGAATGGACAGCCTTCTGAAGGAGCTTGGCTATGGAGGTTAACGGGTGGAAGCTCCGAAGCATTGGCGACTTTCTCACTGAAAGCCGGATTCCGGGGCGAGCTGGGGACGAGGCCCGCAAATTGACAGTTCGGTTATATGGAAAAGGAGTAATCGCAAAGCGTGAAACTTGGGGGAGCGCCGCGACGAAATACTACCGGCGCCGAAGCGGTCAGTTCATCTACAGCAAGCTGGATGCACTGAATGGAGCGTTCGGTATCGTCCCGGAAAGCCTGGACGGGTTCGAGTCGACGCTTGATCTGCCCGCCTTCGATTTTCGGGGCGAAGTCGATCCGGACTGGCTCCTGCAAAGCGTTTCTAGGCCAGCGTTCTATGGCCGCTTCAAATTCTCAGCGATTGGATCACGCAAGGCGAACCGGGTGCCGGTCGATGAGTTTCTTGCGTCAAAGCTGCTTGCTCCACCGGTTACTGAACAACGCGCCATTGCGCAGGCGATCAGAACCGGGATTGACGCACTTCAGGCTGCCCAGAACTCGATTACATTACTGGAACGCGCCAAGCGCGATGCGATGCGACGCCTCCTGACGCTCGGAATGAAGGGGGACGCGGCAGAGCTGACGCCGCTGAAAGAGAATTGGGTCCTGGGCCGGATCGCCGAAGGTGTGGAGGCGATCCCAAAGGACTGGCGGCTCGTCCAGTTGACCAAGTACGCGAAACTGGAAAGCGGCCACACGCCGAGCCGGAACCATCCGGAGTATTGGGAGGGAGACATTCCGTGGGTCTCGCTGGCGGACACCGATCGGTTCGACGCGCCGCGACTCCTCGATACGACTGAGACCATTGGCGACCTCGGCCTGAAACACTCGTCTGCAAGGCTGTTGCCCGAAGGCACGGTCGTGTTCTCGCGCACCGCGACAGTTGGGAAGGCCGCAATTCTTGGACGCCCAATGGCGACGAGCCAAGACTTCGCTGATTGGGTCTGCGGTTCGAAAGTGTCGCCACGCTACCTGCTTCAGGTGTTCCGTCATATGAGTCGCGAATGGAAGCGGCTCCAGGCCGGCAGCACACACCAGACGATCTACATGCCGACCTTCAAGAAGCTGCAAATCCTGCTTCCGCCCTTCGACGAGCAGGAGGCGATCGCCGATGTCGGGGAAGCGTTCGATCAGCGCATCGCCGCTGAACGCACCGCGCTGGACGACCTGCGGGCCTCAAAGGATGCGCTTGCTCAAGAGCTGCTTTCCGGTCGTGTGCGCCTCCCCGGGGCGACGATCCGGCGGCTCGCATCAACGGACCATGCAGAGGCGTCATGACCGATCCCCGCCGGAGCGAAGAGCTGAATGAAGTCGAGCTGCCAGCCGCAGCTCTGCTTGAGGACATGCTCGGCTACACGCCGCTCGACCGGGCGGCCCTCAATGGGTTGCGCGACAGCGAGGCCGAGCCAGTTCTGACTGAACGGCTGCGCGAAGCGGTGCGTCGGCTGAACCCGTGGCTCGACAGCTCCGGCGAAGCGAAAGTGATCAACGCGGTGACCCGGCTCGCCGGTGTCGACCTGACTGAACGCAACCAAGCGGCCCACGTCGCGGTCGCGTTCGGGGTAACCGCGCCGCACACCGATGAGAATGGCCGACGAAAAGACCGTACGGCTCGCCTCATCGACTTCGACAATCTGGAAAACAATACGTTCGAGTTCGCGCGGCAGGTCCGGGTCAAGGGCGCGCGCGAGACGATCATCCCGGACCTGGTCGTATACGTGAACGGCCTGCCGCTGGCCGTGATCGAGTGCAAAGCCCCGAGCTTGGCCGATCCGATTGAAGAGGCGATCACACAGTTTCGCCGCTATCAGGGTGAGGCCGAGTTCTCCAGTCTCGGTGCGCCGCGTCTCTTCGAGAACGCCCACATCCACGTGGCGCTGAGCGGCACGGCGGCGAAATACGGAACGACGAATACACCGCCGCAATACTGGGCCGAATGGAACGAACCCTATCCGCTATCGCTCGACGCGCTGAAAACCGAACTGGGCAAACTGCCCCGTCCGCAGGAATTGCTGCTGGCCAGCATGTTCCGGAAGGAGAGCCTTCTTGAGCTGATGCGGACCTTCGTTGTTTACGAGATCGATCGCGGCGTGCGGATCAAGAAGATCGCGCGCTATCAGCAGTTCATCGCAGTCGAGCGGGCCGTGAAGCGTATCCTTGGCGCTGAAAGGCCCGACCTGCGCGGTGGCGTGATCTTCCATACCCAAGGCTCGGGCAAATCGCTGACGATGGTCTTTCTGGCGAGCCGGCTGCGTCGCCTGAAAGCGGCGGAAAACCCGACGATCGTGATCGTCACAGACCGTAGCGACCTGGACGACCAGATCAGCGGCACGTTCGATCACTGCCAGTATCCGGACCCGATCCAGGCGGAAAGCGGTGAACATCTCAGGGAAGTGCTCGCCACGGGCGGCGGACCCACCGTGATGACCACGATCCACAAATTTCACACCGCGGTTCCGGACACCAAGAAGCCGATCACGACCGCTGAGAACGTCTTCGTGCTCGCTGACGAAGCGCACCGGACGCAGTACAGCAGCTTGGCGGCTCGCATGCGCGCTGGTTTGCCGAAGGCCTGCATGATCGCCTTCACCGGAACCCCGATCGACAAACGCGATCGGAGCACGCGGCAGGTCTTCGGCGACGAAATCCACCGCTATACGATCGACCAAGCTGTGAGGGACGGCGCGACCGTTCCGATCCACTACGAAATGCGCGATGCGCGATTGCGGATCGAGGGCCGCGACCTGGAGCGTGAGCTGCGAGCCGCCTTCCCGGAGCTGGACGAGGAGCAACTTCGCGAGCTGAAGAAGCAGACACCTGTTGCTGAGCTGGTAGCCGGGCTTCCGAGCCGGATTGATGACATCGCAGCTGACCTGCTGGACCACTTCGCGACCACGGTCGATCCGAACGGGTTCAAGGCTCAGCTGGTCGCCATCAGTCGCGAGGCCGCCGTGACCTACCACGAAGCGATCCAGCGACTAGGCGGACCGGAGAGCGCCGTTATCATGTCCGGGAGCCAGAATGATACCGCCAAGCTGAAGGCCCATCACACGAAGCCGCGCGAGCGCGATCAGCTTATTACGAGGTTCAAGGACCCCGCTGACCCGCTGAAGATCATCGTTGTGTGCGATATGCTGCTTACAGGCTTTGACGCGCCGATCGAGCAGGTTATGTACTTGGATGCCCCGCTGCGAGAGCATACGCTTCTCCAAGCGATCGCCCGTGTGAACCGGACTGCGACAGGTCCCTCAGGGTCGAAGACCCACGGCCTTGTCGTAGACTATTGGGGCGACAACACACGGATCGCTGAAGCCCTCGACATGTTCTCCGAGGAGGATGTCGCAGGAGTGCTGAGCACATTGGCGGATCGCATTTCGCTGATGCACAACCGACATCGGACGGCGATGCGCTATTTCGACGGCGTCGATCGCACTGATGCGGAAGCATGCATAGCCGTGCTCGCTTCCGAGGATGTGCGGGCCGCATTCGACATGGCCTTCAGACGCTTCGCAGAAGCGGTGGATATGGTGTTGCCCGACCCCGCCGCACTGGAAGAGCCATACCATTCTGACCTGGCCTGGCTCGCGGGCATTCGAGCGCAGGCGCGCGCACGGTACCGCGACGAACGGCTCAAGTACGCGCACTATGGCGCGAAGGTTCGGGAACTGGTCGAGGCCAGCCTGAAATCGGATGGGGTTGAGAAAATTCTCGCGCCCGTCTCGATTTTGTCGCCAGATTTTCAGCGCAATCTCGCGAGTCTGTCCTCGGATGAAGCGCGAGCGAGTGAAATGGAGCATGCGATCCGGCATGAAATCCATGTTCATCGCGACGAGAACCCGGCCGTCTTCTCCTCACTGTGGGAACGCCTTGAGCAGATGATCAACGACCGCCGCACCGGACGCGTAAGCGCGGCAGCGGCCCTTGATGAGCTTTCGGGCATCGCTGAAGGAGTGCGGGGTGCCGTTACGGGGTCAGGGGTTGGCTGCACGCGTCTGTCCGGTACGCCTGGCGCAATCCTCGGATTGTTCGGCGATGATGTTGAAAGCGATCAGGAGCGCTTGGCGACTGCTGTCACGAGCGAACTGGAAAAGCTTGCGGTGATCGATTGGAACGCCAAGGAAGACGTGAAGCGGCAGATGCGCCGAACGGTGAAAGGTCAGCTTCGCGAAGCCGGACTTGCCGCCCCGGCGATCGAGAAGCTGACGGCGCAGATCATGGATGTCGCCAGAGCGCGAATGACGAAATGAGCGCGTCCGAACGCATCATCGTTGGAGGTCAGGAGATCGTCCTTTCTGTTCGGCGTACAAGCCGTCGAAAGACGATCGCGCTTTCATTCGGCGCAGATGGCCTCAAGGTTCTAGCGCCAGCAGAGCTGAGTGATCGTGAGGTCCGGGCCTTCATCGATCGCAAGCGCGAATGGGTTCTCAAGAAACATGCGGGCTTTGAAGAAGTAGGCGGACTTCACCCGCCGCGAGAGTTCGTCAGCGGCGAGGCCTTCAGCTATCTCGGGCGGACATATCGCCTTCGCATCTATTCAGCGGAAGATGCATCGCAGAGAGGAGCCGCCCTGCGGGGCGGTATCTTCGAGGTTCCGGTGCGTTCGGATGAACGAGGCGCTGGTGAAGCTCTCGCGGTACGGCGTCGCCTACGGGCCTGGTACGAAAAGCGCGCGAGGGTGAAGCTCATAGAGCGAATGGGCCTATACTGTGATCGCCTCGGGCTGAAGATGCCGGCCGTACGTCTAGCGAACCAGCAGAAGCGGTGGGGCAGCTGCGACAAGGAGGGGACGCTTCGCTTCAACTGGCGGATCGTGATGGCGCCTATTGCGCTCGTGGACTACGTCGTAGCGCACGAGCTGTGCCATATCATCGAGCACAATCACTCAAGCCGTTTCTGGCGTCTGCTGGAAACGACCTATCCTGACATGAACGCCGCCCGGGAGAGGCTGCGGCGTGAAGGGCACAGGTATTATTTCTGATATTTGAGATGGTGGATGTTACTTCGAGCTATGCTGTAAAATTTAAATGTTTGTTAGCGAGCCGTGTCCACAGCGCCGCTGACCTTGCTAGCGACATCCCTGACCGTGTCCTCAGTCAGGTGAGCATAGCGCTGCGTCGTCCGGAGCTCTTTATGACCAAGGGCTGCACCTACGGCGTAGAGAGGCGCGCCTGCATTCACAGCAAAGGATGCGAAGGAATGGCGCAAGTCGTGAATCCGGACATCCTCCAGTCCGGCCCGCTTACGAATACGGTTCCAGGCTGACTTGATACATGAGGTCGGTTGAGTGGGTGTCTTCTGGCTGGGAAACACCCATCTCAATGATGGTGTGTCGCAATCTTCCAACCATTTAACGATTACAGCCTCGGCCTCAGGTGACAGCTGTCGACGCAAGGCTGTGCGCTGCTGACGTTCGCCTTTTTGATGGCCAGCCGGGACAGTCCACACGGCCTGTCCCGTTCCGAGGCCTTCGAGATCAGAGCGTCGCATCTCCAGGACCTCTCCTTTGCGCGCGCCGGTCAGCAACAAAAACTCCAGGATCGTCGCAGCGCAGCGATTGTCGTCTTCTTTGAGGGCGCGGAGCAGGCGTGATGTCTCGTCATGGGTGAGATACCGCTCCACCGCGTTCTCCGGGTATTTCTTGACGGGCTTGCAGGGATTGCCTGCACGCCACTCATTCTCAATCGCCAGATTGAACATTTTGGACAAAAGGGAGAAGGAGCGGTTTGCCGCGCCGGGCGTCTCTTTCATTTTGGCCATCATGTCGCGCACTTGCGCCACTGATACGGACGCGACCATCTCCCGAGCAAAGCGTGGCTCTAGATGGAGCCGCCATAGACGCCGGTTTTCCTCAACTGTGCGGGGTTTGTTCTTCGTGGTCGCATGTTGATCGAGATAGACATCCCAGAGGTCCATCATCCGGGGTGCGTGAATGCGATCTGACCGCTCTCGAGACGGGTCGCCTCCATCATCGACTCTTACGCGTAAGCTGCGCGCTTTTCTTCGCGCCTCCTCGACCTTCATCATCGACGCCTTGCCCAAGGCTTTGGATCGCTGGTCGCCATTCTCGTTACGATACCAGAATGCGAATGATTTCGAGCCTGCAGGCGTGACGCGGACGTATAATCCGGGGCACTCGCTATCCCAGACCTTGTAGTCCTTCCTGGTGGTGGCGAGCTTTGCGACGCTCGTATTGGTCAGCCTCTGTTTGTTCTTCATCGTCATTGATCCCAAGTCGTTCTCAAACCCTGCTTCCATGGAAGCACCGTGGAAGCAGAGCGGGTGGGGCAAACCAGCCCCTTGATGGGGTGAAGAAGAACACGCCGCCTTTCTAAAGCCAATATGGAACAATGACTTGTGGGGCGGTCCGGGGTTTGTTGGGGCGATCAGGTGGAAGTCTGACACAGACTACGAATCTGGGGGTCGGGGGTTCGAATCCTCCCCGGCGCGCCACCTTTTCTTCTTCTTCGCGTCCGCTCAACTGATCTCCGCTCATGCTTGGGGCGGACGGTCGCGTATGCGAACCCTGCGGGTTCGACGTTGGCCCGCTCAGGCGCTGTCTTCCTCGTAAAACACTTAGATGCGCTAAACTTGAGCCAATGGCTCGTTTGTTTGCTGAGCTGGGCCTGGCTCGCGCCGGTCTCTTGCGTCACCCACAAAGTGTTGAAACACACCGAAGGCGGGCTGGGTCAGAAAAAGCCGCACCACACTCAGGGTAAATCTGATATTCTGGTGTTGGGAGGCGCGTATGTCTGACGGGCGCAGTCGAGGTCTGGGAGCTGTGATGGCGGGGCTTGGTCTCGCCATTTGCGCTGTATTTGCGGCGCAGGCCCAGAGCGCTCAGCCGGCTCAATCCGCCCGTCTCGCCCAGCCCCAACAACAGGCGCCGCGGCCTGATCAGCCGGTCTCGACCGAGGTGGATTGGGAGGCTGTGCGCGCTGATGTCGCCCAAAGACGAAGCGTCGGGAGACTGACCGCGGCGCGGGCTGTCAGCGCTCCGGTGCTGCCGCGCAATTACGAGACGAGCCAGGCGGACGACACCCGAGTGCCGATTTTGACGCCAAATACGGCGGCGCTTGGGTTTGAGCGTCAGGCTGAAGTCTTACTGTTTGCGCGCGGTGATTTTTATACGCTCACCATTCAGGGCGAGGGCCTGATCATCGAGGTGTTCGGCACCCGGCTGGCCCATGCGCAGGTCGAGGATGCGAGAACCGCGCGCTTTCTGCGCGGGGTGGGGCCTGAGGGCTATCGCACGACACGCACCCGGTCAGGGCGGGAGCTGACCTTCAACCGCTATAATGTAGCCTATTCCATCACGCTCGAGTGCGACGCGCCCGAGCAGGACGCCCGCTGTGTCGAGCCGGAATATGGCGAGGGTCTGATGCAATCGCTGCAAATCATGCCCGGGACCCGGGGATGGGAGGGGGCGGGATGAACCGACGTGCGGTCGACTATGCGCTCGCCCTGCTTGTCGCGATCTGCGGCGGTGCGGTGCTGGTGTTTTGGCCGCACGCTTCAGACGCGCCAGTCCCTGACACGCCGCCTGCGCAGGATGCGCCAGCAGAACCTGCAGACGCATCAGAGGATGAGCCAGCGGTGGAGGACCCGCCGCCCGCAGAAGAGGCCGAGCCGCCAGAAGAAGAGGCTGAACCGCCCGCCGAGCCACCGGAAGAGCCTGAACCTGAGCCGGAAGGGCCGCTCGTTGATGCGGCCGGGGCCCCATTTTCTTTCATGCCGCCGGGCGTTCTGACGCCGGGCAGCGGGACGGGACAGACCGAGCAGATCAATTATGTCCCGGGCATGCGCTTTCCCATGGAGGCCGGACAGGCCTACGCCAACTCTCAAGTCTATGGGCATGGCGGTTATCTGGGCCCCGGCGGCGGCCAGTGTGCGTCAGAGAACTATTCCTATGCCTGGCGCGATAATTTCTGCGAAACACGATCATACTCAGCGCCGCTCTGTCCGTCCGGCACGGGGCATCAAGGCCAGGATATCCGCCCTGCAACCTGTCAGGATGCGGTGCACTGGGCGGTGGCCGCTGATGACGGCGTGATCACGTCTGTCGGCAGTTATTCCGTCAGGCTGATGAGCCCGGACGGCGTTCGCTACACTTATCTTCATCTGCAACGCCACAGCTTGCAGGTGGCGACCGGAGACAGCGTGAGCAAAGGCGAGCGATTGGGGTTTGTGTCGAATGAATTTGGCGGCACGCCCACTACCATTCACGTACACTTTGAGATCAAGATGGCGATCCAGACGCCCCAAGGCCTGCAGAATGTGAATGTTCCGCCCTATCTTGCGCTAGTGGACAGCTATCAGCGACTCTTGTCTGAAACAGCGGGCGATCACGGGTAAGCGCCTGACGCGTATGCTTGCTGCATCCACACGTGGAATGAGGGTCCGCACCAAGCCTCTGTGATCCGGAGGTAAACATGGCGGCGGCGCTCTCAAGTCAGGCTGAGACGGATCCGAACCCGATCGAGGGTGCGGCGTCACAGGCCGAGCCTTGGCGCGCCGTGTCTTGCAGCCCGATGGGCAACGCTTTAGACGCGCGCTCGCATGATCGGCGAAGCCCATGGGCGCATCAGCAGATGTCAGACGGGCTCATCACCGGCTATGGAGCCGGGCTGATGAAGGCGATCTCGGAGATCTTGCGGGCGCACCGTTTATGCCGCAGCGCGCGGCAGGCGAAAGCACGCTGAATGTAATCAGTGAACAGGTCAGAGAGCCGGGCCGTCGCATGACGTCTGTGACCCGCGAGATCAGTTGGGTTGCCGCCGCTTTCAGTTAAAGTGCCAGGGAAATCAATAACCTGCCGGATTCTCTGTTCGGATGGGTCAGGGGGCGGATTGCAAGTCCGAATCTAGCGCCTGCACGTAAAGGTAAAATATTTTTCTCGCTCTGGGGGCTCAATTGTCTAGGGCTTTCTCATGAAAATCAACAAGTTGGACGCAGCTCTGGGTGTAATTTTCATATGCTTCAGGAATTCTGGAAATGGTTCATTAAGAGAATTCGACGAATCTATTTATTAGATGAACTCAATATATGCATTCAGTATTGGGCATCACTTGGATAAATAGGGGGCAGACATGCCAGCTTTCGCCGAACGGACGGATTTCACCCTGCGTGACCCTGGTGCTCTGGGGGCTTTGCTCGTTTACGATTGGCGATTGCGAAAACTGCTCACGGATGACGAGGTGATCACCGAAGCGGTGGATCGTCCCGTGTCGACCGGAGTGCTGCGGCATCTGCAACGCTTGGGCTATATCAAGGCGGTGCACGGCGTCAGACCTCATGGCGGACGTATGCGGCTCTGGCCGATTGAGGAAGTGCTCAAATTGCAGATTGTTCTGGATGTGCGCCACACAACCGGCGCGCGGTTGTCCGCCTGTGTGGATGCGATCAATCTGGACCCGACCGCGATTGATTTGGCGATCGAGGACTGGGAGCGTCATGTAGGCTCCAAAGGTGATGCGCGGAGCGCTGTCAACCGAGAGTCCAAGGGCGGACATCCGCTGGCTGACCAGGCGTTTATCGCGGCTCTGGCTGCAGCTTCGGTTCAGGCCTTCATCAGCCGCAGCGGTTTTGACACCGTGTCGGAACCGGCATTTCTTTTATAGCTTAACTAGCTTGCGCGGCGCCGCAGCAATTGCTTTCCTGATCAAAACCGGTTCGCATGAGCGAAAAGACCGATTGATCAGGGAGGCATATTGCCATGAGCGATATTCGTTTTGACGGACGCGTAGCGATCGTCACGGGCGCGGGCGCGGGTCTGGGCCGTTCTCACGCTCTGGAGCTGGCGCGTCGCGGCGCCAAAGTGGTCGTCAATGATCTGGGCGGCGCGGTGGATGGCACAGGATCATCCCTCAGTGCGGCGGAAACCGTCGTTGAGGAGATCAAGGCCGCTGGCGGCGAGGCCATCGCCAATGGCGCGAACGTCACCCAGCCTGAAGACGTCGCCGCCATGGTCGACGCTGCACGCGAGACATGGGGCAAGGTCGACATCCTGGTCAACAATGCCGGAATTCTGCGTGACAAAAGCTTCTCCAAGATGTCGCTCGACGACTTTCGTGCCGTGATGGAGGTCCATCTCTGGGGGGCGGTGGTGTGCACCAAGGCGGTCTGGGATCACATGAAAGAGGCCGGGTATGGCCGAATCGTGATGACCAGCTCATCCTCCGGAATCTATGGCAATTTCGGCCAGTCCAACTATGGCGCCGCCAAGATGGGGGTTGTGGGCCTGATGAACGTTCTCCATCTGGAAGGGCGTAAGAACAACATCAAGGTCAACACCCTGTCGCCCACCGCCCATACCCGCATGACCGAAGGGCTGATCCCTGAAGAGGCCGCCAAGCTGATGACGCCGGAAAGCGTGACGGCGGGCCTTGTCGCCCTGTGCGCTGAAAACGCGCCCGACCGCACCATTCTGTGCGCCGGCGCCGGCGGGTACGCCGCCACCAAGATTTATGAAACGCCCGGCGTCTATCTGCCGCCTGAAGAGCAGACGGCGGAGAACGTCCTGGCCAATATGGACAAGATCACCTCTGATCATGGCCAGGAAGAGTATGAAGAAGGCGCGCGCCAGACCTTCAAATTCATCCAGTACGCCGCCAAGCATTTCGACCTGGCCCTGGGCTAGGACAACTCCCTTAACGCCAGCAAAGGAGCCTCACCATGCGTGAAGCGCTTATCGTCTCCACCGCCCGTACGCCGATCGGCAAGGCCTATCGCGGCGCGTTTAACGACACCCAGGCCCAGGAACTGGGCGGCCACGCCATCAAGCACGCCGTCGAACGCTCAAAAGTCGCGCCGGACGAGATCGAGGATGTGATCATCGGCGCCGCCATGCAGCAGGGCTCGACCTTCCAGAATATCGGTCGCCAGGCCGCGATCCGCGCCGGGCTGCCCACCGCCGTGTCCGGCATGAGCATGGACCGTCAGTGCGCCTCGGGCATGATGGCGATCGCCACCGCCGCCAAGCAGATCATTTCAGACGGCATGAACGTCACTGTCGGCGGCGGTCTTGAGTCCATCTCGCTCGTGCAGAACGAGCATATGAACATCCACAAGGCCTTTGATCCGTGGATCAACGAGCACCGCCCGGACCTTTACATGTCCATGCTGGAGACCGCGGAAATCGTCGCAGAGCGCTATGGCGTGTCGCGCGAAGCCCAGGACGAGTACGCCCTGCAATCGCAACAGCGTACCGCCGCCGCTCAGGCTGCGGGCAAGTTTGACGACGAGATCGTCCCGCTGACCTCCACCATGCTGGTCAAGGACAAGGCGACGGGCGAGATCTCCAAGCAAGAAGTGACGCTGGAGAAGGATGAGGGCAATCGCCCGTCCACTACGCTAGAGAACCTGCAATCGCTGAACCCGGTCTTCGCCAATGGTCAGCAGATCCAGCAAGGCAAGTTCATCACGGCGGGCAACGCCTCCCAGCTGTCAGACGGCGGTTCCGCTGCGGTTTTGATGGAAGGCAAGGAAGCCGAAAAACGCGGGCTGGAGCCGCTGGGCGCCTATCGCGGCATCGCCGTGGCGGGGCTGGACCCGGACGAGATGGGCATTGGCCCGGTCTATGCGGTGCCGAAGCTTCTGAAAGCCAATGGCCTGACCATGGACGATATCGGCCTGTGGGAGCTCAATGAAGCATTCGCCGTGCAGGTTCTGTACTGCCGTGACAAGCTGGGCATCCCGAATGAGAACCTGAACGTCAATGGCGGCGCCATCTCCATCGGTCACCCCTATGGCATGTCCGGCGCCCGCATGGTCGGCCACGCCCTGATCGAGGGCAAACGCCGCGGCGCGAAATATGTCGTCTGCACCATGTGCGTCGGCGGCGGCATGGGCGCAGCGGGCCTGTTTGAAGTGCTGTAAGGCGCTGCAACGCTCCAAAATGTTAAAGGCCGGCCTGGTGATCCAGGCCGGCCTTTTTAACGACGTCTCAGGGTCTGCAGTTCCCGGGACGCCGTATGTCAAAGTGAAGCTAGACGGCGTTCAGCGCATAGCCGGCTGACCGCACCGTGCGGATCGGGTCAAGCTCGCCGCCGATGCTGAGCGCCTTTCTCAGGCGACCAATATGCACGTCCACGGTGCGCGCCTCTACATAAACATCAGAGCCCCACACAGCGTCGAGCAGTTGTTCGCGTGAGAACACCCGGCCAGGGTGCTGCATCAGATAGTCGAGCAGTCTGAATTCGGTTGGGCCGAGATGGATTTCCGTGTCAGCTCGCACCACGCGGTGGGCCACCCGGTCGATGGTGATGTCGCCCACATTGACGGTGTCTTCGGCCAGCCCCGGCCGGATGCGGCGCAGAACGGCGCGGACCCGCGCAAACAGCTCTTTCATCAAGAAGGGTTTGACGATGTAGTCGTCCGCGCCGGTGTCGAGCCCGCGAATGCGATCCGCTTCCTCGCCGCGCGCGGTCAGCATGATGATCGGCAGGTTGCGCGTCTCATGACGGTTGCGCAGTCGGCGGCAGACCTCGATGCCCGAGATTTTCGGAAGCATCCAGTCGAGCACCACCACATCAGGTTGGCGCTCCTCAACCAGCATCATCGCCTCTTCGCCATCTGCGGCGAGGGAGACCCGGAAGCCTTCTTTTTTCAGATTGTACTGAAGCAGCTCGGACAGAGCGTCTTCGTCTTCTACGACCAGGACATGCGGTTGCATGGCGATCCCCTTCGCTAGGACGTTTCAGGACGAGGGCCGCGCGGCCGATCAGCCGTCAGCTCTTGCCCGGTAACCAGGTAATGGACTACTTCGGCGACATTGGTGGCATGGTCGCCGATACGCTCGAGATTCTTGGCGATGAACAGAAGGTGCGCACCGGGCTCGATCATCGAGCCGTCTTCACGCATGGCGGTGACGAGATCGCGGAACAGCGCATTGTAATGCTCGTCCACATCGTCATCGCGTTCCCAGACGGCCACAGCCCGGCTGGCTTCGCCGGTCGCATAGGCGTCCAGAACCTGATGCAGATGGCTTTGAACCACCCGTCCCATCCGCTCCACGGCGCTGTTGAGAGCGGTGGGTTCAGACGCGTTCAGCGTAGGCACCCGGCGGGCGATGGATTTGGCCAGATCGCCAACGCGCTCCAGGTCCGCCACGATTTTCAGCGCCGCAATACAGACGCGCAAATCCTGGGCGATGGGCTGACGCAGGGCGAGCAGGCGAATGATCTTCTTCTCGATATCGCGCTGCATCTGGTCCACTTGCGCGTCGCGCTGGCGAACTTCATCGGCCAGATCGCCGTCACGACTGGTCGCGGCGTGCAGCGCGTCCCTGACCATGCTTTCGGCCAAACCGCCCATGGCCGCCACATCGGCGGTCAATTGTTCAAGCTCTTCAGAGAAAGCTTTGACGATGTGCGGCGCGTTATGCGTCGTGTTCATTGCGATGGCCTTTCAAAGGTCCGTTGCCGCGTAAGGCTTATCCAAAACGTCCGGTGATGTAGTCCTGCGTGCGTTGGTCGAGCGGGTTTGTGAAAATTTCCTCGGTGGGCCCGTATTCGACGAGCTTTCCAAGGTGGAAGAAGGCGGTCATTTGCGACACGCGCGCGGCCTGGGCCATGGAGTGGGTGACGATGATCAGCGTGTAATTTTCTCGCAGCTCGTCGATCAGTTCTTCAATGCGCGCGGTGGCGATCGGATCGAGCGCCGAGCACGGCTCGTCCATCAAGATGACTTCGGGGTTCACCGCGATCGCGCGCGCGATCACCAGTCGCTGCTGCTGACCGCCGGACAATGACGTGCCGGGATGATGCAGGCGGTCGGAGACTTCATCCCAGAGCCCGGCCTTGATCAAGCTGGTCTCGACAATGTCGTCCAGCTCAGCCTTGGTCTCCGCCAGTCCGTGAATGCGGGCGCCATAGGCCACGTTTTCAAAGATCGACTTGGGGAAGGGGTTGGGTTTCTGAAACACCATGCCCACCCGTGCGCGCAGGACCACCGGGTCCACATTGCGACCGTTCACCTCTTCTGAATCGATGCGGATGGAGCCGGCCACGCGCGCATTGTCGATGGTGTCGTTCATCCGGTTCAGGCAACGCAGGAAGGTGGATTTGCCGCAGCCTGACGGACCGATGCAGGCGGTGACCGCCCGATCCGGGATCTCCAGCGAGACGCCTTCAAGGGCGGGCTTGTCGCCATAGCGCACGCTGACGTCTTGCGTCGCCACCTTGATCGGGAGCTGCGCTGTCAGAGGGTGATAGCGCGTCGGCTCGCCCTGGGCTTCGTAGTCGGGTTTCATCAGTGTGTTCACCTTACCAGCGTCTCTCAAAGCGGCGCCGCAAATAGATGGCGACGGCGTTGAAGCTGATCAGCAGCGTCAACAGCGCCAGAATGGCTGCGGCGGTGCGCGCTTCGAAGGCGCGCTCGGCGCTTGAAGACCAGATATAGATTTGAACCGGCATGACCGTGGCCGGTTCGGTGAAGCCCGCAGGACCCAGCGTCGGCGGGTCGGCGATAAAGGCCACCATGCCGATCATAAGCAAAGGGGCGGTTTCGCCCAAAGCTTGCGCCAGGCCGATGATCGAACCGGTGAGGATGCCTGGCAAGGCCAGCGGCAGCACGTGGTGGAACACCGCCTGGGTGCGCGATGCGCCGACGCCAAGCGCGGCTTCGCGGATGGAGGGCGGGACGGCTTTCAATGAGGCGCGTGAAGAAATGATCACCGTGGGCAGCGTCATCAGGGCCAGCACCATGCCGCCCACCAGCGGCGCAGACCGGGGCAGCCCGAACAGATTGATAAAGACCGCCAGGCCCAACAGACCGAATACGATAGAGGGAACGGCGGCGAGATTGTTGATGTTCACCTCGATGAAATCGGTCAGCCGGTTCTTGGGCGCGAATTCTTCAAGATAGATGGCCGCGCCGACCCCGATCGGCACCGCCAGGAACATGGTGATGATCATGGTCAGCACCGAGCCCGCCAGTGCGCCGGCGACGCCCGCCAGCTCTGGCTCGCGGCTGTCGGCGTTGGTGAACAAGGTGGTGTTGAACCCGTTCTCGATCAGCCCGCGCTCTTTCAGCGCGCGCGCCCAGACGATCTGACGATCGCTGATGCGCCGGGCCATGGCGGGCGTTTCAATGACCCAGAGAGACCAGGTGTCCATCATCTCAGGCGCCGCGTCTGGGCCAATCAGCCAGTCACCTTGTGCGCTGCGGCCATCGGGCTGCAACTGGGTAATGCGCAGAACCCCGCCCTGGGCGCGCAGCATCAAGGAGGCTGTTTGCGAGTTCAACTGCACCGGGCCGGCGTCCGAGCGCGCCGCCTCAAGCGCCTGAACCAGATCGCGGGCGCGCTGGGCTTCAGCTTCAAGGCTGTTGCGCGCATCTGCATCGAGCTCTTCAGCAGCCCGAGCGGCGGATCGCTCTGCCCGACGTTGCGCTTGAGCGATGGCGTCATCCTGACGCGCCCGCACAATATCCAGGAAAACGTCGAACACCGGCGCCCCGGTCTGGGACCGAAGACTGAGGCCGCCATCGCGCGCCTGTGTGACGGTTAAGGGTGCTGCGCCAGGCAGGAAGGCCTCTTCGGTGGTGAGCCCTTTGAGGTAGAGATCCGCATCGTCGGACACAGGCATGGTGAAGCGGATGGTCTCTCCAAGGACGTCAGGATTGGAGACGACCTCATTGAGCAAGCGTGCGGCGTTCACGGCGCTGTACAGGCCGAAAAGCTCACGCATTTCGCTCACGGTGCCAGCTTCGGGGAACTGGGCCCACAGGCTGTTCTGGATCAGCGTGTTGTAAGACCCCAAGCGCAGGGAGGCTTCGCTGGCGTCTCCGCGCGGGTCGGCGATCTCTGGACGAATATCGACATCCAGCACGAGCTTGTGCGCGGTGAAGGCGGGCACGGACTGGACGATCAGCGAGCCCAGCAAGACCGCCAGGAACAGCACCGCCGCGCTGATCGCCGCCAGTCCATAGAACTGGAAACGCTGTTCGGCGCGATGCCGACGGGCCAGGCGTGCCTGAACCACATCGCGTATGGACGGCGGGTTACTCATAACGTTCCCGGAAGCGTTGCACCACGCGCAGCGCGATGATGTTCAAGATCAAGGTCATGACGAACAGCACCAGTCCCAGCGCAAAGGCCGAGAGCGTTTTGGGGCTGTCAAACTCCTGGTCTCCAGTCAGCAGCATGACGATCTGCACGGTGATGGTGGTCACGGATTCCAGCGGGTTGGCCGTCAGGTTCGCGCCCTGTCCGGCGGCCATGACCACGATCATGGTTTCACCTACGGCGCGCGACACGGCGAGCAGCAGCGCGCCGACAATGCCGGGCAGGGCGGCGGGAAAAACCACGTGCCGGACGGTTTCAGACTTGGTGGCGCCCATGGCGTAGCTGCCATCGCGCAGGGCCTGGGGCACGGCGTTGATGACATCGTCAGACAGCGAGGAGACGAAGGGGATGATCATCACACCCATCACCAGGCCGGCGGACAGGGCGGACTGGGTGACCGCGTCTTCATAGCCCAGCATCAGCGCGAACTGGCGCAGGAACGGTCCCACCGTCAACAGCGCGAAGAAGCCGTAGACCACGGTGGGCACGCCGGCCAGGATCTCGAGCGCAGGCTTGGCCCAGGCGCGCATACGGGGACTGGCGTATTCCGACAGATAAATCGCGGAGAGCAATCCGATGGGCGCAGCGACCATCATTGCGATCAGGGTGATCAAGGCGGTGCCGGCGAACAGCGGTACCGCGCCGAAGGCGCCCGACTGGCCTATCTGGTCCGCGCGAATGGCGATTTGCGGGCTCCAGTGAAGGCCGAAGAGGAACTCGTGAATGCGCCAGTCAATGGAGGCGAAGAAGCGGATCGATTCAAAGAGCAGCGAGAAAACGATGCCCAATGTGGTCAGGATTGCGATGGCCGAGGTCATCATCAGTGCCAGGCTGACCACGCCTTCCACCCGGTCGCGGGCGCGGAAGTCCGCCTTGATGCGCGTGCGGGCGAAGATCAGCCCCGCCAGCGCCAGGGACAGGGCGACGCCCGCCGCGCTCCAGCGAAACAGGTCTTCCCAGGGACGGAGCGCCAATGCGGCGGCGCGCACATTCTCGGTGTTGCGGCTGGCGAGGCCTTCATTGAAGGCCAGGGCGCGGGCGTCGGCGATGAACAGTTCACGCTGTTCGCGCGGCGCGCGCCAGTATTCAAAGCCCGCGCGGGCTCGGACGCCGGGTACAGTATGCGGCGCGCGCGCCGCCACAGATGCTGCGATGAGGCTTCGGCGCGTTTCGAGTTCTGAGGCGAATGCGTTGCGCTCGGCGGTCAGCGCGCCGAGCGCCCGCAGATATCGCTCAGCATCGCCCCCCTCGCGTTCCGCCCGAAACATTTCATTTCGCGCGGACAAGGCCTCGGCTTCAATCTGGATCGTTTCTTCCAGAAGCGCCTGATAGTCTGCGTCACGGGCGATTTGCGCTTCATACTCACGGATCAGCGGCGCCGCTTCGCGCTCCAGTTCGCCCATGGCCAGCGTGTTGACCAGGTTCGCGCCGAACAGGCCATAGACTGCGAGCAGAATGAACGCGGGCAAGCCGGTCCATAAAGCGAGATAATAGCCGTAGTAATTGGGCAGGGAATGCAGCCAGGACGCACGCCCGTTCGACGCCGCGACAGCGCGACGACGACCGACCAGAAATCCAATAGCTGTCAGCACCAAAAGCGCTAGCACAGCAAAGAGAGACGATTGCATGAACCCACCGGGTAAGGCATCGGTCCGCACGACAGCGGATCAGACCCTGTTCAGACTGATTGATCCGGGAACATGGTCGGGATCGATCAATTCAATATGAAGGTATGATGACAGTTTCGTGACGCAGGCGGTCAGCCTATTGCGCCGCGCTGTCTTCCGTACGGTGAAGGTCCGGTTGCGTCGCGGTGTTGGCGCTGGTCGCCACCGGGAAAAACACCGTGAACACGGACCCGGTCTCGGGCGCGCTTTCAACGGTGAAGCCGCCACGATGGCGGTTGACGATGTGCTTGACGATGGCCAGACCCAGCCCGGTGCCCGAAGACGGCCCGCTTTTCTGTCCGTCGACGCGGAAAAAGCGTTCCGCCAGGCGCGGCAGATAACGCCGTTCAATACCGCCGCCCTGATCCTGAACGCGCACCACGCCAAAGCGGGCGTCAGGGTCCAGCGCAGGAGCGGTCAGCGTCAGTCGGCCGGATTCAGGATCGATCCGCGCGCCCAGATGCTCGGCGGCATCGCGAGAGACGCCATGATTGACGCTAATGTCCACCTGTGAGCCGTCCGGCGAATACTTGATGGCGTTCTGCACCAGGTTTTCGATCACTTCATACAATTGATCACGATCGCCGCGCACCGGCGCGCTCTCGCTGTCAGCTTCCGCAAGCTTGAGGGTGATGTTGCGCCGTGTCGCCACAGGCGCCAGGGCTTCGGCCACATCGGCGGTCAGCGCATTGAGGTCCACCTGACCGGTGGGGGGCATATGCTCGTTCATCTCAACCCGGCTGAGCGACAGCAGGTCATTGATCAGGCGTCGCATGCGCTCGGTCTGAACCGTCATGATCCCCAGGAAGCGGTCGCGCGCCTCTTCATCATCGCGAGCGGGGCCGGACAGGGTCTCGATGAAACCCGCCAGCGAGGCGAGCGGGGTGCGCAATTCATGACTGGCGTTGGCCAGAAAGTCCGCGCGCATTCGTTCCGCGCGTTTGGAGTTGGTGTCGTCAGCCAGCACGAGCATGGCGCGAAACGGCATCGGACCGGGCGCGGACAGGCGGATCGGCTCCACAAAGGCGCGCACATGGCTTTCCAGCGGCGCCAGGGTGGAATATTCGACCGTCGCTCCGCGATCGCCCCGCAGGGCTGCGCTCACCGCTTCCAGAACGCGCGGCTGTCGCAACACGGTGGACAGCAACCCCCGTTCCGCGCCCAGCCCCAGAAATGTACGGGCGGCGGGATTGGCGCGTTCGATTCGCCCGCCCGCGCCGATCAATAGAACCGGGATGGGCAAACGCTCCAGCATGGTGACGCTGGCTTCGCCCTCAAGGTCGCGCGGCGCGTTCACCGCCATAGGGCGAGGATTGGGTTCGGCCGTGGTCAGTGCGGTCAAATAGTAGATGAAACCCAAGGCGATAAAGGCCAGCGCGCCGCCCAGAAAAGCGCCGGCCGACAGCTCGCCCGCCATTGTCAGAACCAGCATGATGCTGAGTCCGATGGACGCCGTCAGGGCGATGTCACGCCGCCGCGGACGGTCACCCTTGAGGCGCTTTTGAGAGGAGGAGCGGTCATCAGCCATGCCCTTACGTAGCACGGGAATGTGACACCTCGGAAACCCTCCTTGTTTTATGGTTTCAGCCCGTCGCGACAGGGCGGACCCCGCCTAAATTTTTTGTAATTCGAGAAATTTTTAGCGATTTTCGATAATCTTTGATTGACTTTCGAGAGCGCGCTTATAGGGTGCAATTCAGGTTTTGTACTTTTTGTTCGGGGGAGGGCCCGTGTCCCTTTTGCGTATTTCACCGTTTTTTGCGCCTTTGCTGCTGGGCGCTTGCGCCAGCGTCGTCACGCCTGGCGCATCTGACCTTGTCGTTTCTCCTGAAACGTTTTCTGCCATTCCGTCACAGATGGATGCGTCCGCGTCTGACTGGGTGGCGGCGTTTGAGGATCCAGTTTTGCAGGCTTTGGTGTCTGAAGCGCTCGACGCCAACCCGACCGTCGCTGCGGCGCTCGCCAATTTTGAGGCGGCCCAAGCCGGAGCCAGGGTTTCGGGCGCGGCGCGTTTGCCGTCCCTGGACGCCTCGGGCGGGTATTCTGATCAGACGCCGGGCAGCACCGGTTGGTCGTCCGGCCTGGAAGCCAGCTGGCAGGCGGATGTCTGGGGGAGGTTGAGCGATCAGGCCCGATCCGGCGCGCTGACCGCTGACGCCGCTCGCGCAGACTGGTACGGGGCCCGGTTGTCGATCGCCGCTTCTGTGGCGCGGTCCTGGTACGCCCTGATCGGCGCCAGCCAGCAGGCCGCGCTGGCCCAGGCCGATGTCGAGACGCGCACCAATCAGCTTGAAATCGTCGAGCGTCGCTTCCAGCGCGGCGTTGTCCGCTCCTCGGACGTGCGCACCGCGCGCTCAGCGCTGGCCTCCTCTGAGGCCACGCTGGCTTCTCGACTGCGGGCGGTCTCCAACGCAGCGCGGGCGCTCGAGGTCAATCTGGGTCGGTATCCCTCCGCCCAGATCCTGCCGGCTGAAGATCTGCCGACGCTGGGCGCATTGCCCAATCCGGGGCGCCCTGAAGCCATGCTGTCCCGCCGCCCTGACGTGGTGGCGGCGCAGGCGCGTCTGGCGGCGGCGGGCTTTTCCGCTTCAGCGGCGCAAAAAGCGCTCTATCCCGGTCTGAGCCTGCGAGCCAGCCTGGGTGATGGCGGGGCGGATCTGGCCGATGCGCTCGACTTTGACGATCTGGTCCGCACCGTCGCAGGGTCTATCACCGCGCCGATCTTCCAGGGCGGCCGCCTGCGTGCGCAACGCGATCAGGCTGACGCTCAGGCCGAGCAGCTCTCCGCCCGGCTGGTAAGCACCACGCTGACGGCGCTGCGTGAAGCGGAGGACGCGATCGAGGCGGATCGCCGTCTGGATCAGCGTGTTCAGGCCCTCACCGTGGCGGCGGATGAAGCCCGTGAAGCTCTGGCGCTGGTCGAGCGTCAGTACGCCTCTGGGCTGTCGACGATTTTTGAACTGATTGACGCGCAGACGCGACAGATCTCCGCGCAATCGCAACTCATCACAGCGCGCAATGACCGGGTGGATAACCGGATCGCGCTGCATCTGGCCATAGCGGGCGATTTTCGCGCCGCCGGCGGCGTTACTGCATCCAATATCGATAACTAGGACATCATAAGACCGGCATACCGGTCAGGGGATAAAAGAGGTTGGTCATGAGCAAGTTTGTAGGTCGTTTGTTGATTTTGGGGTTGCCGGTCGCGGTGCTGGTCGCCTTCATCCTTCTGTACATCGTGTTGGCGGCGGCTGCGCCGCAGGCGGAGCGCGCGGAAGTCGTCGCGCGGCCGTCTGCGGTCTTCGTCACCGAAGCCCAGCTGAGCCCGGTGCAATTGTCGGTCACCACCCAGGGCGAGGTCACCCCGCTCACCGAGATTGACCTGACGGCGCAAGTGTCGGGCCGGATCACCTATGTAAACCCCAATTTCGTGGATGGCGGTTTCTTTGAAGCGGGCGAAGTGCTCGTTCGTCTGGAAGACGCCGATTATCGCCTGGCTGTCACCCGCGCCGAAGCCCTGGTCGCCCAGAGCCGTCAGGCGCTGGTGCGCGAAGAAGCCGAGGCCGAGCTCGCCCGCGAGGAATGGGCCTCTCTGGGTGAGGGCGAAGCCAGCGCGCTGACCTTGCGTGAACCGCAAATGGCTGAAGCCCGCGCCCAGCTGGCCTCGGCCCAGGCCACTCTGGATGAAGCCCGGCTCAATCTGAGCCGCACGCGCATCACCGCTCCGTTTGAAGGCCGTGTGCGCACGAAGTCTGCGGATCTGGGCCAGTATGTGGGCCCGGGCGCACGGCTGGGCCGCGTCTTCGCCACCAATCGGGTGCAGGTGCGTCTGCCGCTGACGAACGCGGAGCTGGCGACCCTGAACCTGCCGCTGGCGTTTCAGGCCAATGAGGCCAATCCGGGCCGTCCGGCGCATCTGAGCGCGAACGTGGCCGGTCAGCTGCGCAATTGGGAAGGTCTGCTGGTGCGCTCTGAAAGCGCCATCGACCCGCAGACCCGCACCATGAGCGCCATCATCGAAGTTGAAGACCCTTACGGGCAAGCGGCTGAATCCGCCGGCGCCCCGTTGGCCGTGGGCCTGTTCGTCACCGCCCAGATTGACGGTCGCGAACTGGACAACGCCATTGTGCTGCCGCGCAGCGCCTTGCGCGGCGCTGACCAGGTCTTCGTGGCCCAGCGGGACGGCACGCTGGCCATCCATCGCGTGACGGTGATCGACACCACCGCCGAGCGTGTTGTTGTGACGACTGGCATTGAGCCGGGCGACCGCATCGTCACCTCGCCGCTCCGCGGCGCAGCTGACGGCATGCTGGTGCGCGCGCTGGACGCCAATGGCGATCCGCTCGACCCCGAGCCGAACGCGGAAGACGAGTCCGAAGATGAACCCGCCACGGATGCGATGGTTGAACAGACCACCACCGCGTCTCGGGCCAACTAATCAGGATTGAGGAGAACGATCATGGTTCATAATCCTGAACATGACCAACACACCGGCATCCTGGCCTGGTGGGCCAAGAATTCGGTGGCCGCCAACCTTTTGATGCTGATCGCGCTGATCGGCGGCGTTGTGGGGTATTTCTCCATGCAGCGGGAGAACAATCCCGGCGCCGTCTTCCCTGGCGCGTCGATCTCGGTCGCCTGGCCGGGCGCGTCGCCCCAGGAGATTGAAGAGCAGATCATCGTGCGCATCGAGGAAGCGCTGAGTGATCTCGATGGTGTGGACGAATTGTCCGCTGTCGCTCGCGAAGGCTCAGGCTCGGTCTATGTGTCCGGTCTGCCCAGCCAGGAAGCCTCTGCCTTCATTGACGAAATCAAGCTGCGCGTGGACTCCATCAACAATCTGCCGCGCGAATCCTATCGCCCGCAGGTTTCACGCTGGCAGAACTCCGACCAGATCGCCGGCTTCGCCTTGCATGGTCAGATTGAACGCCGCGATCTGCAACGGATCGCCCGTGAAATTCGCAACGAGATTTCCTCCACCATCCCCGGCGCCTCTCTGGTCGAGATCATGGGCACGTTGGGCGAGGAGGTCGCCATCGAAGTGTCTGAGGAAGACATGCGCCGGTATGGCGTTGGCTTCGCCGAAATCGCTCAGGCGATCGCCAGCACCTCCATCAACACCTCTGCCGGCTCGGTTCGGACAGATCTCGGCGATGTGCGCATCGCCTCGCGTGAACTGGCGGACACCGCCTACGATTTTGAAAACATCATCGTGCGTCAGACCCCCGATGGCGGCGTGGTCCGCGTGGGTGATGTGGCGACCGTGATTGACGGTCTGGTGGACGCCAATCTGAACGCCACGTTCGATGGCGAGCAGATGGTGATCATCGCGATCCGCTCCACCGGCAGCTCGGACATTATCGATGTCTCCAACGCCATGAAGGAGTATCTCGAGCGTAAGAACACCGAACTGCCCTCCACCGTACAATTGTCGGTCTGGTGGGATGGTGCGGACCAGTTCAATTCGCAATTGCAGGTGATTGGCTCCTCGGCCTTGCTGGGTCTGGTGCTGGTGCTGGGCATTCTGGTGCTCTTCCTGCGACCCATCGTGGCCTTCTGGGTGACGATCGGTATTGCGACCGCTTTCGCCGGCGCCTTCCTGGTGCTGCCGATGATCGGGCTGACGCTGAACTTCCTGTCGCTGTTCGCCTTCCTGATCGTAATCGGCGTGGTGGTTGATGACGCCATTATCGTGGGTGAGAACATTCACGCCCGTGTGGAACGGGGGGAGCAGGGGCTGACCGCTGCGGTTGTGGGCGCCCAGATGGTGGCCAAACCCGTGGTGTTCGCCGTCATCACCACCATGATGGCGTTCGCGCCCTGGATGATGCTGTCCGGACCTGAGGTTCAGTTCACCCGCCAGATCTCGCTGGTGATCATCGCGGCGCTGAGCTTCTCGCTCATTGAATCGCTGCTGATCCTGCCGGCGCACCTGGCGCACATCAAACCGCAACGCACGGATGGGTTCTTCGGACCGTTCCTGAAATTCCAGGCGATGATCGCTGACAGCCTGCTGGGCTTTGCGCACGCAGTGTACGCCCCGCTTCTGGCGACCGCGATCCGCTTGCGCTACGCCACCTTGACGTTCTTCATCGGGGTGTTCGGCCTGGCGATCGCGCTGCAGATGAACGGCTATGTGAAGTCCGCCTTCATGCCGGAAATCGAAAGCGATCTGATCCGGGTCAACATTCAGCTGGCTGAAGGCACGCCCTGGTCGCGCACCGATGAAATCCGCGCACGGCTGGACGAGGCCGAGCTGGAAGTTCAGCAGGCCTATCGTGAGGAGTTCCCGGACGAGATTGACATGATCCGCTCGCGCTCCACCCTCGCCACCGATGGTGCGGTACGGGCCTGGATCAACATCGCTCCGCCGGAAAATCGTCCGGGACGGATCCCGACGGCGGATGTGGCTCAGCGTCTGCGTGATGCGCTGGGTCCGGTGCCGGACGCCGAGGAGATCCGGTTCGAAGCGACGCTGAACGATAATGGTCCGGCCATTCAGTTCGCCATCAACCACCCTGATCTGGACGTTTTGCGGTCGGCGGCGGCGGAGCTGCGCCAGCATCTGGCGACGTTTGAGACCACCTATGACATCGTCGACAATCTGCAATCCTCTGCTGACGAGCTGCGCCTGACCCTGCGTCCCGACGCCCGGGCGCTGGGCCTGACGCTGGCGGATGTGACCCGTCAGGTGGGCCAGGCGTTCTACGGCTATGAAGTCCAGCGCTTGCCGCGGGACGGCGAGGATGTGCGGGTGATGGTCCGCTATCCCCGCGAGGCTCGCAACAGCCTGGATGCGGTGAACAATCTGCGCATCCGCACCAATGACGGCCGCGAAGTGCCGCTGGCGGCTGTGGTCGACGCCGAGTTTGCGCCGGGGATCAACCAGATCCGCCGCCGCGAGCGCCAGCGCACCGTGACGGTCAGCGCCGAGCTGACCGATAATGACGCGGCGGCCAGCATCCGTGAGGAGCTGCAGGAAGAGTTCTTCCCGCAATGGGAAGAGCGCTATCCGGGCATCTCCACCGGCGCCATTGGCGAGGCGGAGGGCGAAGCCCAGTTCCTGGCCGAAGTCATTCAGTATCAGCTGATGATGCTGGTGATGATGTATGTCCTGCTGGCGGTGGCCTTTAAGTCCTACGCCCAGCCCATCATGATCATGACCGCCATCCCCATGGCCTATGCCGGGGCGGTGTTCGGTCACCTGATCCTGGGCGAGCCCTTCGCGCTGTTCTCGATGTTCGGCATCGGGGCGGCGGCCGGGATCGTGATCAACGACAACCTGGTGCTGGTGGACTTCGTGAACCGGCTGCGCGATCGCGGCGTGGGGGCCATGCAAGCCCTGGTGGATGCAGGCGTGCAGCGCTTCCGTCCGATCCTGCTGACGACGGTCACCACATTTATCGGCATCCTGCCGATGATTGCGGAACGCTCCACTGCGGCGCAGTTCCTCAAGCCGATGGTGATCTCGCTGGGCTTCGCGGTGATCTTCGCCCTGTTCCTGACCTTGCTGATGGTGCCGGCGCTCTATGCGATCGGCGCGGATATCGGCCGCTTCTTCAAAGGTCTGTGGACCGGCGAGAAGCAGCCGCGGATCGGCGACAGCTATATCGGTCATGACTCAGGCCCGGACGGGGTTGATGTCGGGCATCCCGAAGAGGGTGCGGCTCCGGCTGAGTAACCCGTCTGACGGTCGCGCGGGGCTCTGCCTCACAGGCCCCGCGCGACACTGTCTGGCTGTTCGCACGCCTGATCCTCACGAAACGGACCGACAATCCGTTTGCCGAACAGGAGACGCGTTTCGATCTGGTAGACCAGCCTTGGATTGAAACCGTTGAAGCCCGGCGCCTCGGCGCCGGGCTTTTTCATGGGCTTAGTCGCATCTTTCAGCAATTTCACTTGTCATCCACCTACTCGACCATGAGTGTGTGCCACAATTCTGACATTGTCCGGTGCGCCGGGCAGGCGTCAGCTATGACGACCAAGGGGAAACCATATGAAACAATTGCTTTTGTCATGCTCGGCGCTCGCCGTGCTCAGTCTTGCGGCGTGCGGTCCGACCGACACGTCTGCTGATTCAAACGCTGGCCAGGAGGTCGCCGCCTCGACCGAAACCGCCGCCGCGCCGGTTTATGGCACGTTTGGTTTTGACGTGGACGGCATGAACACACAGGTTCATCCCGGCGACGACTTCAATCAGTACGCCAACGGGACCTGGCTGACGGAAACCGAGATTCCAGGCGAGTTTTCTCGCTTTGGCACCTTCTCGATCCTGGCGCTGGAAGCGGAAGAACAGGTTCAGGCGATCATTGATGACGCCGCGGCTCAAGGCGGTGAAGCCGGCTCCAACAGCCAGCTGGTGGGCGATCTGTACGCCTCGTGGATGAATGCGGACGCCATCGAAGCGGCGGGCGTCGCCCCGTTGCAGCCGTATCTGGCTGAAATCGATGCGGTCGAAACGCTGGATGATGCGGCGGCCCTGTTCAACTCGATCCACCATCAATCGCCTTATGGCTTTGCGGTCTGGGCGGATCCGTCCGACCCGACCGTCAATGCGCTGCGTCTGTTCCAGGGCGGTCTGGGGCTTGGCAATCGCGACTATTATCTCGAGGACACCGAGCGCTTCCAGCAATATCGCGACGCCTATCGCACCTACATCATCCGCCTGCATGAACTGGCCGGTCTTGAAAACGGGGAAGCCAACGCCGACGCCATTCTGGCGCTGGAAACCCGCATCGCCGAGGCGCACTGGACCCGCGAAGACAGCCGCGATGTGACCCTGACCTACAATGTCATGACCATGGACGAGCTGGACGCGCTGGCGCCGTCCTTCAACTTCTCTGAAGGCGCGCAATCGCTGGGTCTGGACGTTGAAAACCTGATCGTGGTGCAGCCCACCGCCATTGAGCAGACCTCCGCGATCTTCGCCGAGACCGATATCGACACCATCAAGGCGTGGATGACCTTCCATTTCATCTCCGACCGCGCCTCCTGGCTGCCGTCCGCGTTTGATCAGGCGAGTTTTGAGTTCTTCGGCCAGACCCTGCGCGGTCAGACCGAACAGCGTCCGCGCGATCGCCGGGGCGTGAACCTTGTGGGCGGCGCGCTGGGCCATGCCGTGGGCCAGATCTATGTGGAGCGTCACTTCCCGCCGAGCTCGAAAACCCAGATGGAAGACCTGGTCAACCGTTTGACGGTGGCCTTCCGCGGTCGCCTCGAGCAACTGGAATGGATGGATGACGAGACGCGCGAACAGGCGCTGACCAAGCTGTCCACCTTTGAGCCGCGCATTGGCTATCCGGAAATCTGGGACACCTATGACGGCCTGGAAATCTCCGCCGATGACTATTTCGGCAATCGGGTGAGCATGGCCGAACGCGGCTGGGCGGAGCAGCTGGAAGATCTGGCCAATCCTGTTGATCCGCGCGAGTGGAGCTGGCCGCCGCAAATCGTCAACGCCAGCTACAGCCCGCTGCAAAACCAGATCACCTTCCCCGCCGGCATTCTGCAGGCGCCGTTCTTTGACCCCAACGCCGACCCGGCGCTGAACTTTGGCGGCATTGGCGGCGTGATCGGCCACGAAATCGGTCACGGCTTTGACGATAACGGCCGCCGGTATGACTCTGAAGGCCGTCTGCGCGACTGGTGGACCGAAGAGACCAATAGCCGCTTTGAAGAGCGCTCCTCCGTGCTCGCCGAGCAGTATGACGGCTTCTGCCCCATCGACGGCATGTGCGTGTCCGGCCGGTTGAGCATGGGCGAAAACATCGGCGATCTGGGCGGCCTGCAAATGGCTTACACCGCCTGGCGTCAATATGTGGACGAAGTCTATGGCGGCGAAGCGCCGGTGATCGACGGTCTGACCGGCGACCAGCGCTTCTTCCTGGGCTGGGCGCAAGTCTGGCGGAACCTCTACACCGATGACGCCCTGCGCGCTCAGCTGGTGCAAGGTCCGCACAGCCCGCCGCGCTACCGCATCAATGGCGTCGTGCGCAATCTGGACGCCTGGTACGACGCGTTCGGCGTCACCGAAGAGCACGAGCTCTATCTGCCGCCGGAACAACGCGTGCGCATCTGGTGATCGCACATCGTGCATCTTTATGACTGACGACCCCGGGTGGTTCGCCGCCCGGGGTTCTTTTTGCCCCAGATCGGGCAGGGCGAGCCTGGAGCACGCCCTGAGAGAAGGAAGAGACGAATGCCCAATATGTTCCGTGCCGGACTCTCCGCCGTCGCCCTTATGGGGGCGGGCTTCAATGCAGGTTTCGCCCAAGCGCCGGACTGGGCCGACCAGGCCGACGCTTTGATTGACGCGCACTGGACGGCGCAAACGACGGGCGTTTCGGTTCTGGTGCGTCAAGACGGCGAGATCGTCTATGCGCGCGGGGCCGGATTGGCCAATCTGGAAACGGGCGAGGCCGTGACCCCGGACACTGTATTTCGTCTGGCCTCCATCACCAAACAGTTCACCGCTGCGGTGATCTTGCAGCTGGTGGATGAAGGCGCACTGTCTCTTGACGACACGATCGGCGACCTGTTTGAGGGCTTTGACGAGCCGGGCGCCAGCGCGACGGTGCGCCAGCTGCTCAATCACACCTCCGGCATCCAGTCCTACACCAGCATTCCCGGCTGGATGGTCGAAGCCAACACCAACAGGGCCTATACGACCGATGCGCTGATCGCCGAATTCTCCGGCCTTCCGTCTCCGAACGCTCCGGGCGAGACCTATGCCTATAACAATTCAGGCTATGTTCTGCTGGGCGCCATCATCGAGATGAAGACCGGCCAAGCCTGGCACGAAGCCATCAAGGCGCGCATCGCGGATCCGCTGGGCCTGGAAACCCTGCGCTATGGCGAGGATAGCGCGAGCGCGGCAAGCATGGCCACCGGCTACACGGTCAATGACGCGGGTGCGGTCGAACCCTCGACCTCCATCCATATGAGCGTGCCGCACGCCGCAGGGGGGCTGGTCGCAAACACGCAAGACCTGACGCTTTGGCTGGACGCGCTTCATGGCGGAGAGATCGTTTCACCGGCGCTGTATCAGCAAATGACGACGCCAACCGAGATGGCGGACGGCACGGCTATTCCTTACGGCTTCGGCCTGTCTCTGGATGATGTGCGCGGTCGATCCGCCATCGGTCATAGCGGCGGGATTTTCGGGTTCAACACGGACAGCGTCTATGTGCCGGACGACGCTGTGTTCGTCACCGTGCTGGTCAATTCAGATCAGCCGCCGCTCGATGCGGGCGTCTTGATGCGGCGTCTGGCCAGCTATGCGCTGAACGATCCCTATCCGCTGTTTGAAACCGTCGAGATCGATCTGGCGAGCCTTGAAGATCTTTACGGGGTTTATGCGATCGAAGGCACAGAGGATACGCGCCAGTTCTTCGCCCGTGACGGTCAGCTTTACACGCTGCGTTCTGGCGGCAGCGCCAGCGAAGTCTTTCATGCGGGCGACAACCGGTTTTTCTATGGTCCGAACAGTCTGACCTGGTTCGAGATCGTCTCATCAGCTGATGGGACGTCTCAGATGAACATGCACCAGCAAGGCGCCAGTGAGGCGGAACCCGCGCTCTGGTCCGGTCCTGTGCCGGAAGAGCCGGAGGTCATCGCGCTTCCCGCCAGCACGCTTGAAGCCTATGTGGGCGCATACGCGCTGGGGGCTGCGGTGCTCGAGATCCGGTTCGCCGGGACCGGCGCCTTGGAAGCCCAGCTCACAGGTCAGGGTCCAATCGCCATCAACGCCATCAGCGAAACCGTGTTTCTTGTGTCCGGTGTCGATGCGCGCCTGATCTTCTCCTCCGGGGCGCCGGCGCCGTCTGTGACGCTGCAGCAGAGCGGTCAGGAAATCCTGGCGGAGCGTGTCACCGATTAAGCGTCTGACGCGCCTTGAACGCACTGGGCCCCGGGCGCGTCGCGTCCGGGGCTTTGTGTTCCGATGACGCTCTAGCTGTGCAACGCCTGGGTTTTGACCGGGGCGAAGCGGTTTTCGCCATCCTGCGCCGCGTAGACGGTGAGGCTGAGCCCTTCAAGCGTGTTGTCAAAGAGGTTGAAGCTGGGCGGTTCGCCGCGTGTGCGGTGAGACAGCGCCGTGCCGGCGCCGACAAACCAGCACGCCTTGCCGTCCGGGCGGCGCTGGGGCAGGGCGAACACCTGGTGCAGATGCCCGGTCACCACCAGGTCCACGCCGGACTGAACGAACACCTCGGCCGCCTCACGCCCGCCATGGGTCTTGGCCCGGCCGGTCAAACCGCCCGGCGCCACCAGCGGATGATGGGCGGCGACCACTTTGAGACCGTGAAAGTCTGACAGCGACTGAGCGATCTTCGCGGCGTGCTTGGGATTGGCCCGGCCCAGCGACCAGTCGAACTGGGCCTGAAGCCCCCGCGCGGTGAGAAAGGATTCCACCGCCGCTTTTGCGGAGCGCCAGCTGGGCGTGACGCCCTGGCCAAGCCGCTTTTCAAACCGCGCCCAGGGCGCGGCGACACGGGCGGCGAGATTGAGATAGGGCGTGTCATGATTGCCTGGCGCGGCGATGACAGGCGCATCAATGGCGCTGAAGAAATCTCGGGCGGCGTCAAATTCCCGTCGGCGGCCATACTGGGTGAAATCACCTGAGGCGATCACCGCGTCGGGCTTCAGCGCCGACAGGCTGTCCAGCAGCGCCTCGGGCAGTCCGGGGGATTCAGCCCCGAAATGCAGGTCAGAAATCTGGGCCAGTCGGGTCATGCGTCAGCCTCCGGAGCGGCGAACAGGGCGGCGTTGGGTCTGAGTGTGATGCGCAGCGGTGTTTTCAGGGTCAAGGTTTCGCCATCCAGCATCACGGTCACCTTGGAGGGTCCATCCAGCACGGCGCATTCATAGGAGCGTTGGGGCGCGAGCTCGCCCAAATTCAGCATCTCGCTCAAAAATGCGGTCAGGGCGCCCAGGGCGTCGGACACGTCATCGGTATGGGTGAAAATGTGCTCGAGCACCTCCTCGCCCGGCCGCGCGCCATGGATCATCGTCACCGCGCCGCCGGGAATGGTCATCAACGCATTGGCGCGGCTCAGCTTGCGCACTTCGTCATCATCCAGCGTCAGGCGCAGGCGGGTCTTCAGGAACGCACGAAGCGCCTGGCGCAGGCGGGAGAGGGCGCGCAGCGGCTGACGGCCGTCTGCGTCAGGCCGCAGGGCTTCGCGCGCTTGCCCCACGCGCACGGGGAAACCCGCCATCAAGGCGCAAAAAAACAGATTCCCCTCCACCTCGCCGGCATGCAGCGGCTCGATGGGGTAATCAGGCGCTTCTCTCAGAATGGTCTCGATGGAGCGGTCGCCATAAAGCCGTTTGGGCAGAAGATTGGCTGTTCCGAGCGGCAGGGCGATCACCGGGGTTTTGCACTGGGTGCGCACCAGCTCGTTAAGCACCGCCGCGGCTGTGCCGTCCCCGCCCGCCACGGCGATATAGTCAGACTCTGCCGTGCAGGCTTGATGGATGCACGCCTCAAAGCCGTCTTCGCAGTCATGTACGATCACCTTGGCCCAGTCGGCGGAACGCGTGACCGCTTCCAGAACTTTGTCCTTGCCCAGTTCACGCGTGGTTCCGGAATGGGCGTTCAGCACAAGCGACAAGGATTTCAAACGTCTGCACTCCTTCGAGAGAGCTCACCCTGGGCTATGGGCGCGGGGAAGTCAGGCGAGATGCTTTGATCCGTCACAATCTCGCGTTAAACCAACGCGCAAGTTAGATGAGGGATCCATCATGATCATCCGCGCCGCTCTTTTCTCTGCCAGCGCCCTGACGCTCGCCGCCTGCCAGACCGTGACCGTCCAATCTGATATCGACTGGTCGGGCCGCGATGATGCGGCGCCTGAGGCCGTCGCGGCGCCGGCCGAATTTGACGGTCCGGGCGCGGACTGGCGCACATTGGCCCAGTCTGAAATCCTGGACCGGTTGAACCGTCCCCGCCGGGAAGGCCAGGCTCGCAATGTGATCGTGTTCATCGCCGACGGGATGAGCCCGGCGACTATCACCGCCACGCGCATTCTGGACGGCCAGAACCGCGGCGAGACCGGCGAGGAAAACTATCTGCCGTTTGAACGCTGGGGCCATACGGCGCTGATCAAGACCTATTCTGAAAACGCCCAGGTGCCTGACAGTGCGGCCACAGCCACCGCGATCCACACGGGCGTGAAAACCCATTCGGGCGCGATCTCGGTCTATGCGCGCGACACCCTTGAGCCCTGCCAGGGCGGCCCGGTTCCGCAAACCCTCGTCGAGATGGCGGAAGCGCGCGGCCTGTCCACCGGCATCGTCTCTTCTGCGCGCCTGACCCACGCCACGCCCGCCACCGCCTATGCCCATATCACCAGCCGGAACTGGGAGAGCGATGCGAGCCTGCCCGCCGATGCCGTGGCGGCGGGCTGCACCGATATCGCCGCGCAGCTGATCGGGACGCGCGAAGCTGCGGCCTATGGCGATGGTCTGGAGGTCGCCTTGGGCGGCGGACGGGCGGCTTTCGTCACCGCGGATCAGGGCGGCCAGCGTCAGGATCGCGATCTGACCGCCGCCTGGTCTGATCTGGGGGGTGTGTATGTGGAGGATGCTGACAGCTTCCGGGCGCTGGACGCGCAGGATGACGCGCCGGTTCTGGGCCTCTTCACCCGCTCTCACCTCAGCTATGAGCTCGATCGCGATCCGGCGGAAGAACCCTCCCTGGCCGAGTTGACCGCATTCGCCATTGAGCGCCTGTCACAGGATGAAGACGGCTATTACCTGATGGTGGAAGCGGGCCGTGTGGACCATGCCCATCACGGCACCAACGCCGCCCGCGCCCTCAATGACGCGCTGGCCTTCGCCGAGGCGGTGGAGACCGCTGAAGGCCTGGTGGATCTTGACGACACCCTGATCCTCGTCACCTCTGACCATGGCCATGTGTTCACCATTGCGGGCTATCCGCGCCGGGGCAATCCGATCCTGGGTCTGGTGCATCCGCCGGCTCCGAACCTGACCGATGCGCCCACCCCGCCGCTGCCCGCACAGGACGGACGGCCCTACACCACGCTGGGCTATCATAACGGGGCGGTCCTGCGTCCGCGCGGGGCTGATGCGGAACCGCTGACGCAAGAGCAGGTGCTCGATCCCGATTATCGTCAGGAAGTGGCGATCCCCATGGGCTCAGAAACCCATTCCGGTGATGACGTGATCGCCTTCGCCGTCGGCCCCTGGGCGCACCTGGTGGACGGCACGATGGAGCAACACACCCTCCATCACGTCATCACCCATGCGTATGGCTGGAGCGCCACCGCCGCCATGATCGAGGCGGATGACGACGCCGATGAAGACGAGGGTGAGGATGATGACGACTAGGTCGCTTCAGTCCTGACACGAAAAGCCCCGGTCGATGTGACCGGGGCTTTTTTGTTGGGGTTTATCGGCTTGATCGCTTGTCAGACGGCAGCGTGGGACAGTCCCATCACCCTCCAAAACGAAACCGGACGCCGCCATTGATGATGAACCCGTCCGTGTTCTGCCAGATGTCCGTCGTCCACTGTCCATCAAGCGCACGTGTGGGTCTCAGGATGGAATCCTGATCGCTTTGACGCACATCGAGCAGGTTTTCGAAATTGATGAACAGGCTTGTGGAGCCGAGTACGATTTCGCCTAGCAGCCCCAGATGCCAGTATGGCTCGCTTTCGCTGCGGTAGGGGTTGTCATAGAGGGCTTGCTCGCCAGTGTAATAGGCCTCGAAGCCGACGCGCCCCTGCCCATGACGCTCCCACATGGCGACAAAGCCCGCCGAGTGCTCCGGGGTGAGCGGCAGCTCGCGGCGTCCCGGCGCTTCCGGATTTGGCTCGCTAGCGTCGAGATAGAGGTAGCTGCCCGTGACTTTGAAGTCGCGCCAGTAATAGCGCATCAGCAGTTCGCCGCCCCGGATTCGGGTCTCGCCGTCGGTGTTGATCAGACGGACGGCGTCCAGAGGTCCGCCCGGCGTCGTTGCGAACGGAGCGAGACGTGTAACCCCGTCAACGTCCGAGGCGAACACGGTCACTCCGGTTTCGAAGCCTCCGGCGCGATAGCCCACATCGAGCGAGGTGGTCGTTGCGGTTTCAGCCTCAATCCCCGTCAGGGGCTTCAGTCTCGACAGTCCCGCCGCTTCTATCGCTTCGACAAAGGGCGTCGGCGCAAAGAAGCCCTGACCCCATGAGCCGCGAACGGTCCAGTTGTTCGGCTTGTACAGCACCGAGACGCGCGGGCTGGTCTGCATCCCGTATTCGCTGTGATCGTCGATGCGAGCGCTCACCGACGCTGAGAGCACGTCGCTGAAATCATGGTCAATCTGACCGAACACGCCCGGCGTCTCGAAGCTGTAATTGAAAGCCGGGAAGGTCTCGGAGTCGTATCCGTCGGCCTGATAAGCCAGACCGAGAATCCAGTCCGTCCGTTCACGCGCACCCGACAGCGAGGCTTCCAGCAAGAGCGTGTCGTGGGTGTCGATTTCTACGACATCGCCAAAGCGGTGCTCATGATCCTGCACCATGCCTGCGGCGCGAAGATTGAGGTCGAGGGCGTCCATGAGCGGGCGCGTCGCCGTCAGCCCAAGGTCCAGTCGGGTCGTGTCCTGGTTCTGCGGGAAAGGGTCGCCGCTTGGAACCGTGAAGCCGTCGCGGGTCCCGCCATCGCGTTGCTCGGTCATGAACCCAAGCGTCAGATAGGCCGTGGAGCCGTCCGCCCCCTCATAGTGCAGGCGAGGCCGCGCCGAGTATCGTTCATATCCCGGCATGTCGATCCAGCCGTCATCATCGAAGTCCACGAGGCTCTGACGGTGTGCGCCGGTGGTGAGGGAGGCGGCGAGCTGGTCGTTCAACGGTGTCGAGGCGAAACTGGTCAGGTCCTGGCCGTCACGGCTGGTCGTGTTGAACAGGACTTCGGCATAGGGCGCATCGCTCGGTGTTCGGGACACAAGATTGATCACGCCGCCGAGCGCCGAAGCGCCATAGAGCGAAGACGCTGACCCTTTGATGACCTCGACCTGAGCCAGATCAGTCGGCGGAATCTGCAGCAGCCCGATGGACGCGGCCTGCCCGCCGTAAAGCGGCAGTCCGTCGGAAAGCAGCTGGGTATAGCGCCCATAAAGGCCTTGCATCCGTATGTTGCCTGCGCCGAGCGCCGGAGAGGTCACCTGCACCCGCACGCCGCCGGTCTCGTTGACGAGAACGGCGATGTTGCCGGGCCGCATGATCGCCTTTTCCTCGATCTCTTCGCGATTGATCACTTCAACCCGAACCGGCTGATCTTCAACGCCTCGTCCAGTCCGCGTGGCGCGAACGATAATCACGTCATCGCCATGTCCGTGGTCATGAGCGTGGTCTTCATCATGTTGGTGATCATGTTCGTCATGCGCGTTGTGCTGCGGGTCCAGCGCGAAAGCGGTCTGAAAGCTGCTGACAAGGATTGTAGAAGACAACAGGGCGAAGAGGCGGGTCTTGGTCATGGATCTCATACGGTTGGGAAGGAAGACAAGACGGCGTCAGACAGACGCGTCGCGAGTTGGAGGAAGGATTTCGCCGTCCTCGCGCATTTCATGGATGGCCTGGCGGATGGTCTGCACGACGGACCACAAGAACAGGCTCGCCATCAGTTCTGCGGCGGCGATCACCGCCACATTTGGGTTGCTCGGCGCAATAGGAGCCGGACATCGCTGATCCCTTTCCGCTTGCCTTGGGCAGGTCTGAGGGACACATACGATCTACAGTGACTATAGATACAAGAGTGAAGCTGCATGACGCGCACATACGCCATTGGTGAGCTTTCGCGACGCACAGGCGTCAAGGTGACGACGATCCGGTATTATGAGCAGAACGGCTTGCTGGCAGCGCCTGAGCGCGCCGAGAGCGGTCATCGGCGCTACGACGCCGCCGCCCTGGAAAGGCTGGGCTTCATACGACAGTCGCGGCTTTTGGGATTTGATCTGTCAGCCATTCGGGAATTGCTCGAGCTCTCCTCCGACCCGGATCGTCCTTGCCAAGCTGTGGATGAGATCGCGCGTCGACATGCCGCCGGGATTGAGGACCGGATTCGTCAATTGTCTGCTCTCAAATCCGAACTCGATCGTGTCATTGACGGGTGCGGCCACAGGCGAGTCGGCGACTGCCATGTCTTGCAATCCATCGCCGACCGGACGGCGGCCACAACAGATTAAGGCCTTTCAGGACATGTTCTCAACGCGTCTTGTGCTGGCCTGAAACACAGCCACATGCTTCATGAGATTCGAGCTGACGTGGTCTTTAAATGAAACGCCCCGGTCGATGTGACCGGGGCTTTTTTCATGTCCACTTTCCCGGCGCAGGCCGGGATCCAGAGATCATAGCACGCCAAATCTGCGGCTCTGGGGCCCGGCCTGCGCCGGGGAAGAGGGGTTTGGCCCCCCTAAATCACCACCTCGTCCGCTGGCTCTCGCAAATTGTAGCGGCTGGCCATGACCGCGCCATAGGCGCCGGCTTCGGCGATGGCGATGACATCGCCTTCTTGCGTTTCCGGCATCAGCCGGTCGGCGCCCAGAAGGTCTGCGCTTTCGCAGATCGGGCCGACGATAGACGCGAGGCCGGCGCCCTCTTGGTCATAGCGGCTGAGGTTCACGATCTCATGGCGGGCGCCATAGAGCGCGGGGCGGATCAGCGAGTTCATGCCGGTCCCAAGCCCGATAAAGCGGGTGCCGAAGGCGTGCTTGACCTGGGTGACGCCGGACAGGAGCACGCCGGCTTCGGCCACCGGATAGCGGCCCGGCTCCATCCAGATTTCATAATCGGGCAGGGCCTGTTTGAGCGTGGCGAGCTCGGCGTCCACTTCTGAGAGGTCGAGCGCAGGCGCTTCGGCGCTTTCAGGCACGCCCAGGCCCCCGCCCACATTGAGGATGCGGATGTCGGAGAAGCCTTCGGCGGCGCGGGCCAGAATGGCGCCGATTTCGCGCCAGTGATTGGCTTCCACCACGCCCGAGCCCGCATGGGCGTGAAGCCCGATGACGCTCGCGCCCGCCTTGGCGGCGGCGTCGCGGGCGGCGTCGAGCTGATCAAGCGGAATGCCGAATTTCGCTTTCGGGCCGGCGGTCTGCACATGCTGGTGGTGACCACGCGGACGGTCGGGATTGATGCGCAGGATGATCTCCGCGCCCTTGAACATGTCCGGCCATTCGGTCAGCGGATGCAGGCCGTCAATGGTGAGGTTGGTCCCAAGCGCGATCGCAGCAGCGTATTCATGGCGCGCGGCGAAATTGGGCGTGAACAGGACTTTCTTCGGGTCGAGGCCGGGGAAGGTGTCCTTCAGGCGCATCAGCTCGCCCGGCGACACGCATTCAAAGCCGAGGCCCGCCGCGAAAATGGTTTTCAGCACCTCGGGATGCGGGTTGGCCTTCATGGCGTAAAAGGCGCGATTGACGCTCTTGATGTTCGCCACCGCGCTGGCGCGGGCCTTGACCGTCTCAAGGTCATAGACATACCGCCCGCCGGTTTGCGGGGTCAGGCTGATCAGCTGGTCACGCTTGGTCACCCACCACGGATCAGGGCGCCGGGGGGTGGCGCTGCCGGTCTCATTCAGCTCCGCCCAGCTCGGCCCGAAGACAGGACCGGAGGGAGCGGGCGCGATCAGCTCTTCATGCAGGCGCGCGGCGAGGGCGCGGCCTTCACTTTCATCCACGACGACCGTGAAATTGAGATCATTGGCGGCCTGGCTGACCAGCCGGATGGGCTTGTCCTGAAACATCTCAAGCGCCGGGGCGAGCTTGTGCAGAATGCGCCGCACGCCATACCCCACAAGCGAGACTGCCGCGCCGTCCTCGATGATTTTCACCCGGCAGAACGGCTCAAGCCGGGCGCGCAGGGCGTCGAGCCGCGCCTGATCGAGTGAGGGGTCGGGATCGAGGCTGACGGTGATGTTGGTTTCAGAGGTCGAGACCAGATCCACCGACACGCCGCACGCTTTAAAACAGGCGAAGACATCGGCGAGGAAGCCCGCCTGCCGCCACATGCCGGCGCCCTCCATGGTGACTATGCGCACGCCGGTCTTCACCGACACGGCTTTGAGTTGCGGCGCGTCATCGCCGGGCTCGGACGTGATCAAGGTCCCGGCCAGTTCAGGCCGCAAGGTGGAGCGCACTTCGACCGGGACGCTCGCGCGCCGAGCCGGACCGATGCAGCGCGGATGCAGCACCTTGCCGCCCATGGTGGCGATTTCCTGCGCCTCGTCATAAGAGAGCGCCTGCAACAGCCGCGCGCCCTCGGTCAGGCGCGGATCCGCGCTGAACAGGCCTGGCACATCGGTCCAGATCTCGAGCTTCTTCGCTTCGAGCTTGTTGGCGAAATACGCCGCCGAGGTGTCTGACCCGCCCCGGCCGAGCAACACCGTCTCGCCATGGCGATTGCGGGCGATAAAGCCCTGGGTCAGCACAAGGTCCGCGTTTGCCAGGCGCGCCTGAAGCGCCGGATCGAGGCCCTCGATGACGGAATTGGACAGATAGCCATTGGCGTCCCGGGCGTCAGACGAAGCCGTCAGCGCATCACGCGCATCAAGAGAGACCGGGCTCAGCCCTTCCTGACGCAGGCGCTCCATGCCGAGCGCGCTCGCCATTTGTTCACCCAGGGCCAGCAATTCCGCGCGCACGCGCGGGCTGGCTTCACGCACCAGGGCAATGCCGGCGGCCAGCCGGTCCAGTGTCTCAAAATGGGGCGCCAGCAGGCGTGTCCCGTCCAGCGCGGCGGCTTCGGCAAAATCGAGATGGGTCGCCTTGATGGCCGCGATCTCGGCGCTGACATCCCCCAGAAGCGCCTGATCCGGCAGGGCTTCGAGACGATTGGAGACGCCGGACAGGGCCGAATGGACGATCAGCACCTTGCCGTCCGGTGCATCCTGTTTGATCCGGGCCTTCGCAAGCTTTGCGATCACGGCCCAGTTTTCCGGCTTGGCCACAGAGGTGCCGCCGAACTTCAACACAGTCCAGATACGGGAGGCAGGCAGGGATTGATCAGTCATCGGATCGTCCAGAATTACAACGCAAGGGTCCACATAGCCCGCCATGCTGCAGTGCGAAAGTTTTCATTCGCGGTGTTCTCTTTACCCCGGTCCAGGCATGGCGTAGGGCAAGCGTGAAATTTCCAGGTATCGCATGGGGATGCGTCATGTTTCGGTCATTTGTCTATACGATTGCCGCCTGCAGCACGCTGGTGCTCGCCAGCTGCGCCAGCGTCTCTGACACAACCTCCGCTCCAGAGCTGGCGGCGACCGCGCAGCCTGAGCGCGTGCTGCTGATCGGGCTCGATGGCATGCGTGCGGATTTCCTGGATCTCTATGACGCGCCCACCCTGGAGGCGCTGGCGGCCCGCGGCGTGGAGGCCGAGCGCATGATCCCGGTCATGCCGTCCAAGACCTTTGTGAATTTCTATTCCATCGCCACCGGGCTTTACCCTGAAAATCACGGCATCACCGACAACGCGCCCTATGATCGCGAGGCGCGCACGGGGTTTGTAAATCCCATGGCCGCCCAGGATCCGTTCTGGTGGCAGGGCGAGCCGATCTGGACCACCGCTGAACGCGAGGGGCTGACCAGCGCCATCATGTTCTGGCTGGGCTCGGAAGTGGCGCATGACGGCCTGCGTCCCTCGATCTGGATGCCCTATCAGCATGACAAGCCCTATCAGGAACGCGTGGACGAAGTGCTGGCCTGGTATGACGCGCGCGCTGCAGACCAGCCTCGTCTGGCGGCGGTCTATTTTGACCACGTGGACAGCGTCGCCCATCGCCACGGGCCTGAGACCGCGGCGGTCGCCGAAGCCGTGGCGGAGGTGGACGGATATGTGGGCCAGCTGGTCGAGGGCTTGCGTGCTCGCGGGCTTCTGGAGACCACCAATATCATCATCGTCTCTGATCATGGCATGGCCCAGCTCTCTGAGGATCGCATCGTGGCAGTGGATGACTGGATCGATTTTGATCGCGTGTACTCGCCGCATATGGAAGGACGCTGGGGCGCGGGGGCGCAGCCCTATATCTTCCTGTTCTCTGAAGACGGAGATCAGGCCGCGATCGATGAGGCGTATGACGCAATCAACGCTTCGGGCAATGACCATGTGGTCGCCTACAAGGCCGGCGAGATGCCCGATCATTACCGTCTCGACCATCCCACGCGCGGCCCGGACCTTCTGGTGGTGGCCGAGGCCGGCTGGAGCCTGGTGGCGCCAAGCCTTGAGCAATCGCCGCGGCGCATCCTTCCGGGCAATCACGGCTATGACGCTCTGGACCCGGTCATGGGCGCGACTTTTGTCGCCGCCGGCCCCCGCTTTGACGGGGTGGGCGAAGTGTCGGCGTTCGAGAACGTCAACATCTATCTGATGATCGCTTGCGCGCTGGGGCTGGACCCTGCTGAGACTGACGGCGATCCTGCTGAGGTGGCGCGCGTGACCGGCGGGCGCTGCCCCGCGCAGTAAGTCGCACGCTCGGGGTGGTCATCCCGGCTTGGAAGCGCGCGGAGATAGCGGTACGACTTAAGAACCGCGCGTCGAGCGCACCTGAGTTTCAAGGAGGCCGTCATGGCAGACGAACCGCATCGCATCACTTTCCTGGCCAAGACGTTTTCGGCGGCGGCTCTCGAGTTTCATCGCGGCCGCATGGCCGAGCGCGGCTATCGCATGGAAGGCCGGATCGAACCCACCGCGTTTCAGATGATTGACGAAGACGGCAAGACCGAGCCGGTGTTTGACGGCGAGCCGCTGTTCACGGTGACCTTCGTCAAGCGCGAGGACTAGGCCTTGGGCGATACCGACATCGTGTCCCACGAGGCTGTCGAGAAGACCTTCAAACGCGCCGCCACCGCCACCGAGGCGGTGGATCGGCTGTGCGTGATGTTTGAAGCGTCGGTGAAAGCGCTGCGTGAAGAGCTGAAAATCTATCTCGAGGGCGGCCCGCCGCCGTCCGAAGCGGATCGCTTCGCGGGCGCCTTCGCCTATCCGGCGCTGCGCATCATCTACCAGCCTGACGGCGCCGTGCCGCCGATCAGTCGCGCTTTCGGCAAGTTTTCCGAAGCGGGCGTCTACGAGCAGACGATCACGCATCCCGAACAGTTCCGGCGCTATCTGGTCGAGCAGATCGAGTTGTTGTCCGACATGTATCCGGTGAAGATCGAGACCGGCCTGTCGGTGCAGGAGATTCCCTTCTCCTACGTGCTCGACGGCGCAGATGATCTGGATATGGATGCGGCGTCGCCGGCCGAGCTGGTGCGCCATTTCCCCTACGCCGATCTGGCGGGGATTGACGATGCGCTGCCCAATGGCGAGCGGCCCTCCATCGCCGGACGGCCTCGCCCGCTCAGCCTGTTTGACGCGGTGCGCACCGACTATTCGTTGCAGCGCATCCGCCATTACACCGGCACGCCCTATGAGGATGTGCAGCCCTTCATCCTGTTCACCAACTATCACCGCTATGTGGATGCGTTCGTGGATTGGGCGGTCGAGCAGGTCAAGGACGAGAACACCGAGTATGATTCTCTGTCCGCGGCGGGCTTTGTCCATGTGGACGCCAGCACCGAAGACCCGATCGGCGAGGTCAGCGCCGCGCCCTGGCGCCGGTTCCAGATGCCAGCCTATCATTTGAAGACCAAGGATGGCCGCGGGATCACCCTGGTGAATATCGGGGTGGGGCCGTCCAACGCCAAGAACATCACCGACCATCTGGCGGTGCTGCGCCCTGAATGCTGGATGATGATCGGCCATTGCGGCGGTCTGCGTCATTCCCAGCGTCTGGGTGATTACGTGCTGGCGCACGCCTATCTGCGCTATGATAGCGTGCTGGACCGCGAATTGCCGGTGGAGATCCCGATCCCGCCCATCGCGGAAATCCAGCTCGCCCTGCAAGAGGCTGTGGAGACGGTCAGCGGCGATGATGCGGGCGAGCTCAAGCGCCGTCTGCGCACCGGCACGGTGGTGACATACGCCGACCGGAACTGGGAGCTGCGCTATACGCAAGAGGCGCGGCGCATCAACCAGTCGCGCTCCATTGCGGTAGACATGGAAAGCGCCACCATCGCGGCCAACGGCTTCCGCCTGCGCGTGCCTTACGGGACGCTGTTGTGCGTGTCGGACAAGCCGCTTCATGGCGAACTGAAACTGCCTGGCGCGGCGAACCGCTTTTACGCCAAATCAGTCTCTGAACACCTGGCGGCGGGCATTGAGGCGGTGGAGATCCTCAAGCGGCAGGGCGCGGACGCCCTGCATTCGCGCAAGCTCAGAAGCTTTGACGAGCCGCCCTTCCGCTAGGCGGCGCGATCTGGGTCCTGTTTGAGGGGCGGCCGGTTCAACCGGTCGCCGCAGCCCCTTTATCGCAATGCGTACCTCTAACACGGCAATTCGCTCCGGATTGTACTTAGGATGAGGAATGCATTGCGCTATGTTGGTTCATCTCGCCCCGGGGGCCGGCCGCGCCGCCTCCTTGATCGCAGCCTTGTCTGGATCTAGTTCGACACCATGACTGATCGCGTTTTACCTCTCGCCGGCGTTTACAATTTTCGCCATTTCGGCGCATACCCGCTCAACGGCGGGGGACAGGTGCGTGACCGCCTGTATCGGTCAGGCCAGTTTTCCCGCGTGACCGACGAGGATGTGCAAACCCTGGACGGGCTCAACATCAAGGTCGTAGCCGATTTGCGCCGACCGCGCGAACGCGAGGCCGAGCCTTCGCATTGGGATGAATCCGGCCCGATCACTGTGCTCAGCTCAGACCATGCCGGTCATGCCGAGCCGCCGCATCTGGCGTTTTTGCGCGAAAGCGATCTGACCCTCGATAATATCCGCGGCTTCATGCAAAAAACCTATGAGCGCCTGCCGTTTGATCCGGGCAACAAGGCGGTGTTCAAGGCCGGGTTTGAAGCGCTGGCGCAATCGGATCCCGAAGACGGGTTTGTCGTCCATTGCGCGGCGGGCAAGGACCGCACCGGCATATTCTGCGCGTTCTTGCTGCTCGAGCTGGGCGTCGACGCCGATGCGGTGCGCGAAGACTATCTGATGACCAATACAGCTGTGGACTATGACGAGCTGGCGCCGCGGTTCGCCAAGCGCATCCGCGACGGCATGGGCCGCGATGTGGGTGACCGCGAGATCCGCGCCTTTCTGGGGGTTGAGGAGTCCTATCTCGACACCGCAATGGCCGCCGTGGGCGATGTGCCGGGGTATCTGCGTGGCGAGCTGGGCCTGAGTGACGCCGTGATCGCGCAATTGCACGAGCGGCTGAAAACCTCGTGAGCGCGGCGCCGGACCGGGCGCAGACACTGGACTGGATCGAGCCGGTTCAGGCGCTCAAGGCTTTTGACGCCGAACCTTACACCCTCTTGCTGCAAGGCGGCGGCGCCCAGCCCTGGGGGCGCAAAAGCTACCTGTGCGCCTATCCTGATTTCATCATTGAAGACGACGACCCTGTCAGAGGGTTTGACCGCCTCAAGACGGGCTATCGCGCTTTGGCGGGGTCTGTGGGCGAGGACTTTTCCGGCGGCTATGCGGGATTGTTCGCTTATGATCTGGGCCAGGCGTTTGAAGACTTGCCTGTCTGCCCCCCGGCGCCGGGCGCCCCCCCGGTCGTGGCCATGGGCTGGTATGAGGCGGTGCTGGAATTTGATCACGGGGCGCGCACCCTGCGGGCGCTGGGCGCCGCACCTGCGGCGGCTCTGCTAATCGAAACGCTCAAGACAGCTCCGGCGGACAGTCAGCCCTCCATCGGTGAAGGGCGCCTGTCTCAGGACTGGCCGGACGCGCGCTATCTCGAAGCCGTCGAGACAGCGCGCGACTATATTCGTGCGGGCGATATCTTTCAGGTCAATCTGTCTCACGCCTTCACCGGTCATATGTCTGGCGACCAGGCGCCTCTGGCGGTGTTTGAGCGTCTGATCACGGACAGCCCTTCCGCCTTCTCGGCCTATTTTCGGCTGAGTGCGGATCAGGTTGTCATCACCAATTCGCCCGAGCGCTTTGTTAGGGCGTCCGCCAGCGGTGAGATCGAGACCCGGCCTATCAAGGGCACACGGCCGCGTCGGGCGGACGCCGATCAGGATCGGGCCGAAGCGGATGCGCTGGCCGCGTCGCTCAAGGACCGGGCGGAAAACCTGATGATTGTGGATCTGATGCGCAATGATCTGGCGCGGGTCTGTCTGCCCGGCAGCGTCAAGACCCCGGACCTGTTCAGCGTGGAAAGCTATGCCAATGTCCATCATCTGGTCTCCACGGTTCGGGGGCGGTTGCGCCCTGACCTCAACGTGTTTGATCTGATCGCGGCGACATTTCCGCCCGGCTCCATCACAGGGGCGCCGAAAGTGCGCGCCATGCAGATCATCGCCGAGCTCGAACAGCAAAGCCGGGGGCCGTATTGCGGCGCACTGGGCTGGTTGGGCGCAGACGGGGCGTGTGACTTCAACGTGATGATCCGCACCGCAAGCCTTCGAAAGGCGGCGCAAGGCTGGGATGTCCAGGTGCGTTCAGGCGGCGCGATCACCATTGATTCCGTCCCGGAGGACGAGCTGTCGGAAACCCGTGACAAGGCCGCTGCGCTCAAGGCGGCGATTGAGGGGCGCAGATGACAAAGGTCTGGCTGAACGGTGAAATTCTGGACGCGGACGCCGCCCGGATCGATCCGGCGGACCGGGGTTTTCTTCTGGGCGACGGCGCATTTGAGACCCTGCGCTTTGAGGCGGGCGCAGTGCGGCGCTGGCCGCGTCATCGCGCGCGCCTTGAGAGCGCCTTGAAGCAGATCGAGACCGCCTGCCCGGACTTTGCCGGGCTGGAAGCGGCGGTGACAGAGCTGTGTGAGGCGAATGCGCTTGAACGCGCCAGGGTGCGCCTGACCGTGTCTCGCGGCGCATCAGGCGGAGGCCTCGCGCCGCCTGCGGGCGTTGCGCCGACTGTGCTGATCACCGCTGACGCACTGCCAGACGCGCCGCAAGCTCTGAGCGCCACGCTTATTGAAAGCGCCAGGCGCGATGCGCGTAACATCTCCAGCCGGTTCAAGCTGACCCATTACGCTGACATGCTGATGGCGCGTCGCGATGCGCTGCGTCAGGGCGCGGATATGGCGCTCGTTCTGTCAGCCGAGGGGCATCTGTCCAGCGCAGACAGCGCCAATCTGTTCTGGGTGACGGCGGGACGTGTGTTCACGCCCGACCTGTCCTGTGGCTGTCTGCCCGGTACGAGCCGGGCCGCGCTGATTGCAGCGTTGGAGGCTGAGGGAGAGCGTGTGACAGAGGGGCGATTTGCACCAGACGCCCTGATGCAGGCCGAGGCGGCGTTCGTCACCAACGCTGTTTGGGGCGTCGTGCCGCTGTCGCGCGTCGCGGGTCACGCCTTGGCGCTCGCGGACGCCACGCTGCGCCGGATGAAAGCGCTGTGTGAGGTTGCGCCTTAGCCGCGACGCACCCAGGGCCCGCGCCGAGGCCGCAGATAGGCTGTGTCTGACAGGGTGATCGGCGTTTTCGTCAATTCGCCCAGATTGGTGGAGAAGCGATAATGCGCTTCCACCATGATGATTGAGTTCATGGGCGCCAGAAGACCATCGGGCAGTTCGGGCAGGCTGTCGGTGTCGAGCGGCGTCATGCCGTCGCCTTCGCTCCAGTCCACGAAGATCTCCTGATCGGCGTCCATCCGGATCGAGGTGATGCGCAGGCTCAACGGGCCGGTGTCAAACGGGTTCAGAATGGCGTCGCCTGCGGCGTAGATGTCGAGCAGGTCCGCATCCGTGATGAAATCGTCCTGGGTGACGAGGTCGGCCACTGAATTGGCGACCTGGGAGACCTTGCGGTCCGCAGTCAATCCCAGGGTCAGCTGCACCGAGCCCAGATACAGCGCGATCATGAACGGCGCGAGCAGGGCGAACTCCACCGCCGAGACGCCGCGCTGGTCGCGCCGAAAGCTCAGCAAGGACTGAATGACCTGTCGCATGGGGCTACTCGAAGGGTTCATTGCGGAACACGGCCGTTGCCGTAATCAGGCGTTTGTTGTCGCCCATATTGGACATGCCCGAGATCACGCCGGGCGCCAGCAATTGCCAGTCATAAAACACGCGCACCACCACCACATCGCCGCCGCCGCCGGGATTGAAGGTGAACGCACTGTCGTCAATCTCGCCGTCCCCGTTCAGGGGCGAGCCGGTGGAGCTTGAAGAAAAGGACTCAAAGGTGCGCACATCCACCTTGATGCGGCTGCAATCGGCCACCGAGCTGATGCGTTCGCAGATCGAGCCGCGAAAATCCGCCACAGTCTGGTTTGATTGCTGAAGCTGGCCTGTCCGAATGCTGCGCGCCGCTTCGTTGACACCGTTCTCGATGATGGTGGAGCCCAGAAAGAACAGGGCGACTTCCAGCGTGGCGAAAATCAACAGGAAAAACGGCGCTGCAATCAACGCGAACTCGACCGCCGCCGCGCCCCGGCGCGCACGGATGAACCGGCTCAAATGAGTTTTGATCCTCGCCTTCAGCGGCATGACCCATCCCTCTTATCGAAGACGGGAGTATGCGGCGGAGCGCTTAATGCCCGATGAAACGGTACAGTTAATTTTCGGCGGTTCCCGCGCCGTCGCGGATGGCGTTGCGCTGGATGTTCATGTCGTTGAACCAGCTCTGGTCGTCACCGATCTGTGGCAGGGCCTGACAGGTCGGTGCGCAAACATAAGTTTCGGGCCGGCCAGAATTGCGGAAAACCTGAACGGTCCCGCTGTCAGGCTGCGCCACCACAAGGTCAGAGGTATAAAGAACGCGGCCCGCATCATCGAGCACGATGAGGTTGGTGCGGCCGAACACCTTGCCGGTCACAAACAAGGTGCGCGAGTCATAGAGCGTGGCGTCGGCGATCCCGGGATTGCCCACAATCACCCCAGCCGCATCACCGGGCAGCCGGATCAGTCCCGCCTGGTCGGCGGAGACGACAAATTCCCGCGCCTGAGCAGACCCCAGACCCAGAACCAGACAGACAGCGATGGCGAAAGCGCGAAAACCCATAACAGGCCTCTCTCTATAGAGCTGGGTTGAGTATGGGGTCGGGCCGTGAAGGAAACCTAAACGCTGCGTCTGCATCCGGCGCTTGAAGCAAGCCCGTGCGCAGGCTTAAGGAGAGACCGTCTTAGCAGGTTGTTTATTGGTGTTGATGATTTGAATGCTGTGGAATCTTGAATTTACTTTTTATTAGTTATAGCTGCGGCTTTTGATTTTTACCAAAAATAAAGCATGGATTTTTACTCGCTTTAAATCGTCTTCGGGTTTTACTCCACATGCATTCAGGACGGGGCGGGAACAAGGCTGCGCTCCTGGGGCCACAGAAAAATATCTATGGAGTGGATGGGATGAACAACCTGGTTTCGCGTTTTCTGAAAGATGAGTCTGGCGCCACCGCGATCGAATACGGCCTGATCGCTGCGCTGATCGCCGTAGTGATCATCACGGCCGTGACGACCCTCGGCACTAACCTCAGCACCACCTTCACCAATGTGGGCACGCAGCTCTCGACCGCAAACGGCGGCGCGGCTGGCGGCGGTGAAGGCGAAAGCTAAGCGTCGCGGCGCTGATCACAGCAACGCATGTGAAAAGCCGTCCCGAAAGGGGCGGCTTTTCTGCATTTGAAATCGGATGAAGCGCGTTTGAGAAGCCTTAAGCATAAGCGGATAGGGTCTTGGCCTCTCTTGCTGTGTCCGGGTTTGGCTCATGATTTCCAATATCGCCCTGTTGGGTTTCGCCTTTTTGATGCTTTGCGCTGTCTGGTATGACGTGCGCAGCTTCACCATTCCCAATTGGGTGCCGGGCGTCCTCATCGCCGGCTGGGTCGTCGCCGCGCCTTTTCTGGGCCTGGGCTGGATGGACGCCGGTTTGTCGTTTCTGACGGGCCTGGGCGTCTTGCTGCTGGGCATGGCGCTCTGGGCGCCGGGCTGGGTCGGCGGGGGCGATGTGAAGCTGCTCGCGGCGGGCGCGCTCTGGTTCGGTTGGCCGGACGGGGTGGCCTTTGTCCTGATCGCCGTGGCGGCGGGCGGGGTGCTGGCGGTGATCCTGGTGATCGCGCGTCAGATCGTGAACATGCTGCCGATTTCCTCTGATGTTCTGGGCGCGACTGCGCTCGCTCAGGGCGCGCCGGTGCCGTATGCGGTCGCGATTGCTGCGGGCGCCTTGCTGGTGCTGCCCCAGGCCCAGATGTTTTCGGTCTATACGGGTTAGTTAACGCGCTGATCACCCAGCATTAACGCGGCCTTGAGAATTATCGGCTCTGATACCTGCTGACGCCTTGTGCGCAAAAGGGTTTTGGGGTCCGACATGAACGCTGTTCGCTTGATCGTGCTTGCTGTCGCTGCGCTTGCGGCTGTCTTTGCCGCCGTCTTCGTGCGCGGCGCCATGCAGCCCGCCGCCGCGCCCGCGCCTGTCATCGTGGAGCAGGCGGCTGAGCCCGAAGTCGTGCAAGTGCTTGTGGCGGCCCGTGACATCAGCCCCTCCATGCGCGTCAGCGCATCTGACTTTCGCTGGACGGACTGGCCCGTCGAAGCGGTGATGCCCGCCTTCCTCAATCGCAATGACAATCCCGACGCGCTTGAAGCGCTGAACGGCTCGATCGCTCGCGCCGCTTTTGTGGACGGCGAGCCGATCCTGCCGGGCAAGCTGGTGCAGCCGGGCGAGGCGGGTTTCATGGCCGCCGTCATTGATCCGGGCATGCGCGCCGTCGCCGTGCCGATCTCAGCTGAATCCGGCGCGGGCGGTTTCATCCTGCCCAATGACCGGGTGGACGTGCTCGTCACCACTTCCGCCCGGGATGCGGGCTATCTCTCCGAAGTGCTGGTCGAGAATGTCCGCGTGCTTGCGATTGACCAGACCTATGTGGAAGACGGTGAAACCGTCGTGCTGGGCTCGACCGCCACCTTGGAGCTGACCCCGGACCAGACCCGCGCCGTGGCGCTGGGCGTGGCGGAGGGCGATATCGTGCTGGCTTTGCGTTCGGTTGCAGACCGTGAGGGCGGGCCCCGCCTGCCGGACGGATCGTCCAATGGTCAGACCCATAATGGCCGGGAAGTGCGCATCATCCGATATGGCGCAGAACAGCGCGTCGCCCTGGGAGGGACGCCATGATGAGATCCATCTCCAAGGCTGTTTGCGCCGCCGCTGTGCTTGCGGCGGCTTGTGCGTTTCCGGCGCAGGCCCAGTTGTCGGGCGGCCGAACAGAAGCCAACAATACCTTGCAGGTTCACATCCGCGAGCCAGGCGCAGGCCCGGCGTCGGAAAGCCTGCAATTGCCGCTGGGGCAGGCCGCCGTCATTCATCTGCCTGAAGACGCCGCCGATGTGGTCATCGCCAATGACGCGGTCGCGAGCGCTGTGGTGCGCACCACACGGCGCGCCTTCGTTCTGGGTCAGGATGTGGGCCGCACCAATATCTTCTTCTTTGACGCCGATGGCGGACTGATCCTGGATCTCAATGTCCGGGTCGAGCGCGACATCGCCGCGCTGCAGGACGCGCTGGATCGCTTTGTTCCCGAAGGCCGGGTGCTGGCGGAAAGCATGAACAACAATATCGTGCTGTCCGGGCAAGTCCCGTCCGCCTCCGCCGCTGACACCGCCTTGCAAGTGGCGCAGCGCTGGGTGGAAAACCCCGATCAGGTCGTCTCTTTCCTGACTGTCGAAGGGCGTGACCAGGTCACCTTGCAGGTGCGCATTGTCGAAATGGAGCGCACTCTGGTGCGCCAGCTGGGTGTCAATCTGAGCGGCGAACAGGCGTTTGGCGAGTTCACGCCGAACATTCGCACCGCCGCCACCAATGATCGCGGCGACCCGTTGTTTGACCAGAACGGCGCGCCCATTTTCGAAGTCTATCAGCCCGGACGCTTCCAGAATTCCTCGTCCTGGGGCACCTCGAACGCCTTTGGCGTTGCGGGCGCGGCGCTCGGCGGTCTTGCGGGCACCATCGGCACCCGCAATTTGGTGGATGGCGTGCTGCAAAGCTCCATCTCCGCCACGTTGAACGCGCTGGAGCGTGTGGGGCTGGTGCGGACACTGGCCGAACCCAACATCACCGCCATTTCCGGCGAGCCGGCGCAATTCCTGGCGGGCGGGGAATTCCCAGTGCCGGTCGGACGGGATCGCGACGGCAATGTCACCATTGAGTTCAAGCCGTTCGGCGTCGGGCTGGGCTTCACCCCTGTCGTTTTGTCCGAAGGCCGGATTTCGCTGCGGGTCTCGACAGAAGTGTCCGAGCTGTCCAATGAAGGCGCGATTTCCCTGACATCGACCGTGATCACGGACGGTGACGGCAATGTCACGGGCTCAGTGCCAGGCGTGACCATTCCGGCCCTGTCGGTGAACCGCGCCGAGACCACGGTAGAGCTGCCTTCAGGCGGCTCCATGGTGATCGCCGGCCTGATCCGTGAAGAGACGCGCCAGGCCATGGACAGCGTTCCGGGCATCGAGCGCATGCCGGTGCTGGGGTCTCTCTTCCGGTCTCGTGATTTCGCCAACAATGAAACCGAGCTTGTGGTCGTGGTCACGCCGTATCTGGTGGACCCGGTCAATCCCAATGATCTGGAAAGCCCGGCGGAAGGGTTCGCCGTGTCCTCGCTGGCCGCCGGCGCCTTTCTGGGGCGTCTGAACCGGGTTTACGCCGCGCCGGGCGCGCAGGTGGAAAACCGCGGCTGGTCAGGCCCGGTCGGATTTGTGCTGGAGTAGCGTGATGAATCTTGTCTTCAAAAGCCTGATGGTCGCTGGCGCTCTGGTTGTCGCCGGGTGCGCCAGCACTTCTGAACCGCGTCCGCGCGCCACGGCTGCAGCGGAAACCGTCCGCGTCAGCATGGATGTCAGCGCCATCGATAACGGGCTGACCTGGAACCAGATCGATGTGATCGAGGCCGTCGCCACCGAGTACAAGGCGCGCGGCCATGGTCCGCTGGTGATCTCCTATCCGCAAAACGCCGGCAATGCCGACGCCGCGATCGGAGCCATCGCTGAAGCGCGCACGCGGCTGTACGCGGCCGGTCTCGACTGGCGTCAGATTGCCGGCGGCGCGTATGAAGCAGGCGGCCGGGTCAGCGCACCGGTGATCTTCTCCTTCACCCGGTATCAGGCGATCGCACCTGAGTGCTCGACCGAATGGAACGATATGGCGCGGGCGCGCCCCGGCGAGACCTGGCCGCGCTTTGGCTGCGCCACCGCCAACAATCTCGCCAGCATGGTCGCCGATCCGCGCGATCTGGTGGCGCCGCGCACAATGGATGCGCCTGATTCCGCGCGGCGTCAGGGCGTGCTCGACAATTACCGGCAGGGCCGGTCCACCGCCAGTGAGCGCTCCGACCGCGAAAGCGGCGCCATCAGCTCCAGCGTCGGCAATTGATTAGGGTATGGCTATGAACCGCACCGCTGACGCCTTTGAAGATGAAGCGTTCGACGTCGCCGACGAATTTGTCGCCGAGGACGCCTACACGCCGCTTGAGCCATTGAACGCTGCGCCGGAAGACCCGTTCTATGGTGCGGAAAGCATTGAACGTCGGATGCTGGGTGAAGACGAGGGCTTTGGCGACGTGAACACGGCGGCGCAGCCTGCGGCCGATCCTGGCGCGCGCCCGTTCGGCGCCCGTCTGGCCGACGCCAATCAGCATGCCGGTTATGATGATGAGTTTGACGGGTATGAGCCGGCGGCGCCTTTGCGCCCGGCCCGGGCCCCGGCGGGTGACCCCAGGCCGGACCCGTTCGGCGATGCGGACTCCCTGCCGCTCACCTCGCCCCTCGCATCGGACGGCATGTCAGGTGAGATTTCGGCTGTGTCCGGCCCTGATGAGTCTCTGATCAATCAGCCGGTCCCGCGCATTGCGATCCATGCCTTCTGCGAAAGCCCGGAAACCGGGCGTCTGATCCATCACGCCGCAGATGACCGCCGCATGGCGCGCACGCATGTGACGGTGGAGCTGGGCGGTTTGTCCGCCGCCATTGAACGCTTTCATGACGAGAGCACGCCCGAGCTGCTGATCCTTGAGACCGGGATGCGCGGCCGCGAATTGTTCCAGCAGCTTGAGGATCTGGCCGCGGTCTGTGACGGCGACACAAAGGTGATCATTATCGGCGCCGCCAATGACATCACGCTCTATCGTGAGCTGATCAAGCGCGGAGTGAGCGAATATCTCGTCCTGCCAATGACGCCGCTGCACCTGATCTCGACGATTTCCGGCCTGTTCCTGGACCCCGAAGCGCCGTTCGCCGGCCGCTCCATCGCCTTTATCGGCGCCAAGGGCGGGGTGGGCTCCTCCACCATCGCCCACAATGTCGCCTGGCAGATGACTGAAGGCTTGCGGTCGGATGCGGTGCTGGTCGATCTGGATCTGTCTTTTGGCACGGCCGGCCTCGATTTTAATCAGGACCCGGCCCAGACCATCGCCATGGCGCTTGAAGAGCCCGACCGTCTCGACGATGCGCTGCTGGATCGCCTGCTGGTGCGCTGCACGGAACGGCTCAGCCTGTTTTCGGCGCCCGCAACGCTGGAGCGGGACTGGGATTTCGGCTCCGAAGCGTTTGAGACCGTGCTCGACAAGGTGCGTCGTCAGGCGCCGTTTGTGGCGCTGGATCTGCCCCATGCCTGGAGCCCCTGGGTGCGCCAGACCCTTTTGAGCGCGGATCAGGTAGTGGTGACGGTGACGCCTGATCTCGCCAGCTTGCGCAACGCCAAGAACCTGTTTGATCTGGTGCATAACGCCCGCCCCAATGACGAGCCGCCCAAAGTGGTGGTGAACATGGCGGGCTGTCCGAAAAAGCCCGACATCCCGCTCAAGGATTTCTCAGACGCGTTGGGCGCGGCGCCGGTGCTGGTGCTGCCGTTTGAGCCTGCCCTGTTTGGCAAGGCCGCCAATAACGGCCAGATGATCCCTGAAGTGGATCCCAAATCAAAAGCGGCGGATGGGTTCTCTCATCTCGCGGCGCAACTGACCGGCCGGGCGCCGTCCGCACCGCGGCGCAAATCCCTGTTCGGTTCGCTTCTGGGAAAAGGCTAACGCGCGATCATGTTTGGTAAGCGCCCTCCTGGTTCGCAAACCCCGCCGCGGCAATTTGGCGGCGGCGCGCCGCGCCCGTCCCAGGGCGGCGCTAGCGGGGTTGCGACCCAGGCGCGCCCGCCTGCGCCCAAGCCGGCCCCCGCAAAACCGGCGCCCGCCGCCTCTGCAGCGCAGCCTGCGCCCGTTGCCGCGGCGGCGCCGAAGCCCAAACCGGCCGCGGCGCTGAAACCCAAAGCGCCCAATCAGGCCGCCACGATCGGCGCAGAGCGCTCAGCGGAATACTACGCGGTCAAGACCACCATTTTTAACGCCCTGATCGACACCATCGATCTGGGCCAGCTGGCGCGACTGGACAACGAGACCGCGCGCGACGAGATCCGCGACATCGTCACCGAGATCATCTCGATCAAGAACGTGGCCATGTCCATCGCCGAGCAGGAGCAATTGCTTCAGGACATCTGTAATGATGTGCTGGGGTATGGACCGCTCGAGCCCTTGCTGGCGCGCGACGATATCGCCGACATCATGGTCAATGGCGCGGGCGATGTGTTCATCGAAGTGAAGGGCAAGGTCCAGAAGACCAATATCCGCTTCCGCGATAACGGCCAGCTGATGAATATCTGTCAGCGGATCGTGTCCCAGGTTGGTCGCCGGGTGGATGAAAGCTCGCCCATTTGTGACGCGCGTCTGGCGGATGGCAGCCGGGTGAACGTGATCGCGCCGCCGCTGGCGCTGGACGGCCCGACGCTGACGATCCGGAAATTCAAGAAAGACAAACTCAAGCTCCAGAACCTGGTGGAGTTCGGTTCGATCTCGCCTGAAGGGGCGCGTATCCTTGAAATCATCGGCGCCTGCCGCGCCAATGTGCTGATCTCGGGGGGCACGGGTTCGGGTAAAACGACGCTGCTCAATTGCCTGACCGGCTTTATCGGCGAAGACGAGCGCATCATCACCTGTGAAGACGCCGCCGAGCTGCAGCTGCAGCAGCCCCATGTGGTGCGCCTTGAGACCCGCCCGCCCAACCTTGAAGGGCAGGGCCAGGTCACCATGCGGGATCTGGTGAAGAACTGTCTGCGGATGCGGCCTGAACGGATCATCGTGGGCGAGGTGCGCGGTTCGGAAGCGTTTGACCTGTTGCAGGCCATGAACACCGGTCATGACGGCTCCATGGGCACGCTGCACGCCAACTCGCCGCGCGAGGCGCTGAGCCGGATTGAATCCATGATCACCATGGGCGGCTATAACCTGCCCGCAAAAACCATCCGCGAGATGATCTCCGGCTCGATCGATGTGATCATCCAGGCTGCGCGCCTGCGCGACGGCTCGCGCAAGATCACCCATGTGACCGAAGTGCTGGGCATGGAAGGCGATGTGATCATCACCCAGGATCTGTTCCTGTACGAGATCACGGGTGAGGACGAGAACGGCGACATCACCGGCCGCCATGTCTCCACAGGCATCGCCCGTCCGAATTTCTGGGAGCGCGCGCGCTATTTCGGCCTCGACGCCCAGCTGGCCGCCGCCCTCGACGCTTCGGAGGCCTGATCCATGTCCCCCGATCTCGCCCTTTATGTCGCTGCCGGCTGCGCTTTTATCGCCGTGGCCGGTGTGGGCTTTGCGTTTGTGGGCTCCGGCGAGGAGAAAAACCGCAAGATGCGCCTGGAAGGTGCGGTTGGCGGGCCATTGCAGGCGGGGCGTCGCCGGGTTTCGGCGGTGGACAGCGCCAACCAGAAACGCCGTCAGATCCAGGAAGGGCTCAAGGAGCTCGAAGAGCGCCAGAAGGCCGAACGCAAACAATCGCTGACCCTGCGCGCGCGCCTGGACCAGGCGGGCTTGCTGAAAACCGGGCCGCTGCAGTTCTGGATCTTTTCCGCCATTCTGGGCTTCTTCGCAGCGTTTGGCGTCATCATTGCGGGCCTGAACCCGCTGATCGCCCTGGCCGCCGCCATCATCGCAGGGCTGGGCCTGCCGCGTTGGGTGCTGGGGGTGATGCGCAATGCGCGGCAGAAAAAGTTCACCGAGAATTTCGCCGATGCGCTCGACATCATCGTGCGCGGCGTCAAATCCGGCCTGCCGCTCAATGAGACGCTGAAGATCATCGCCCAGGAAGGCGAGGCCCCGGTGAAGCAGGAATTCCAGCTTCTGGTCGAAGGCCTGTCTGTCGGGGTGGATGTGGAAGAAGGCATGCGCCGGATGTATCGCCGCATGCCCTTGCCCGAGCTGTCGTTTTTTACGACCGTGCTGGCCATTCAGCAAAAGGCGGGCGGCAATCTCGCCGAGGCGCTCAATAACCTCTCCATGGTTTTGCGCGCTCGCAAGATGATGCGCGAGAAAGTCGGCGCGCTGTCGTCTGAAGCCAAGGCTTCCGCGTGGATCATCGGCTCCTTGCCGCCGGGCGTGGGGGTGATGGTGTCGATCATGTCGCCCGATTACATGACGCCGCTTCTGACCACGCCGACCGGGCATTTCTTGCTGCTGGGCGGGGGCGTGTGGATGCTCACGGGGATCTTGGTCATGCGCGGCATGATCAATTTCAAAATGTAGGGGGGCGGCATGAGTGATTTCATCAACTGGATCGTCACCCCGGCCAATCTGTTCGCGGTCATCACCGCGGGGCTTGTGTTCGCGACGATCTGGACGCTGTCCGCGCCTGCCTTCGGTCGCAATGACCTTAACAAACGGATGAAGGCGGTCGCCAATCGGCGCGACGAGCTCCGCCGCAAGGCGCGCGAAGAGCTAGAGAAATCCGCCGCCGAGAAAAAAGGCGGCCTGCGCGGCAAGGATACGCGCTCTCTCTATCGCAAGGTGGTGGAGAAGCTCAATCTCGCTACCTTGCTGGAAGACGCCAATCTGAAGACCAAGCTGGTTCAGGCCGGCTATCGGGGGCAGGGGCCGGTCTACGCCTTCTATTTCGCCCGCTTCGCCGTCCCGCCGGTATTGGGTCTGATCGGGTTCTTCTATCTGTGGGTGGTCAATGATTTCGGCCTGCCCCTGATGCAGCGCCTGACGATTGTGATGGGGCTGGCGGTGCTGGGCTATTATGCGCCGGGCATCTACCTGTCCAACCAGGCCGCCAAGCGCCGCGATTCGATCATGCAGGCCTTTCCCGACTCGCTGGATCTGTTGTTGATCTGCGTTGAGGCCGGCATGTCCATTGAAGCGGCGTTGCAGAAGGTCGCGGCCGAAATTGGCGCCAACTCGATGGAGCTCGCCGAAGAATTGTCCCTGACCAACGCCGAGCTGGCCTATTTGCAGGACCGGCGCATGGCGTTTGAAAATCTGGGCAAGCGCACCAATCACGCCGGGGTGAAGGCGGTGGCGACCGCCCTGATCCAGGCGGAGCGGTACGGCACGCCGCTGGGGCAGGCGCTGCGGGTTATGGCCAAGGAAAACCGCGACATGCGCATGAGCAATGCGGAAAAGAAAGCGGCGGCCCTGCCGGCCAAGCTGACCGTGCCTATGATCCTGTTTTTCCTTCCGGTTCTGTTTGTTGTGATCATCGGCCCCGCCGCGATCAGTTTCCAAAACATGTAAGCCCCGCTAGGGTAAGGCTCGCGCTTTGATCTATGACGAAGCGTCGCGTTCAGAGGGAGCCGTCAAGGCATGTTTGGTGGTGAAAAGGCTGTGGCCAAGCGTCGGGAGGCGATCCGGATCGCCGACCAGGCGGCGGAGCACGCCCTGGATGCGCTGGCGGAAGGCGATCTCAATCGCGCGCGCGAGGAATTGGCGGCGGTCCCCCGCAAGCTCAAATTCGCCGATGGCGGCTGGAAGCCGGCGCTGGCGTCCGCTGTGGTGGACCTCGCCAGCGGCAAGCGCCGGTCCGGCAACGCCAAGCTTCTGGACGTCTGCGCGGGCCTTGATGAAACCTCGCTGACCAAGGACGACAAGGGGTATCTGCGCCTCTATGCGCTCTACCGCGCCATTGAAGCGTCCAAGGATGGACGGGCGCCGGTGGAGCTCAGGGCTGAAGCGGAGAATTTCCGCTTTGACCAGATCATGGTCAGCCAGTCGCTGAAGACCCGGTTCCCGCTGAAAAAAGTCGAAGACGTGCAGACCGCCCCGCCGCCCATGGCGCCCCCGCCTGATGTGGACGACGTCTGACCCGTCTCTAAGCCAATCAGGCTAACCGCCCAGTGCTTCAGAGCCCCGCAGCTGGTCCCAGCTGCGCGGGCTGCTCATCAGGGCGCGGATATATTCAAGATTGGCGTCCGCCATTTCCGGCGTGGAATCGATCAGGGCGATTTCTCGCGCCTCGTCGAAGCGGCCTTGCAGGGCCAGCGCCATGGCGAGATTCTGGCGCACCTCAGGGCCCGCCGTGACGGTTTGCATCGCCTGACGCAGCACCGTTTCGGCGCGTTCAGGTTCACCGCCCAGCAAGTATGACAGCGCCAGATTGTTCATGATCGCAGGCTCGCCCGGGGCGATCCCCAACGCTTCCATGAAGCGCGCCCGCGCCTGCTCTGGGCGTCCGCTTTGGTCGAGGGCGACGCCCAGCGTGTTGATCAGACGCCAGTCCGGCTCGCCTGAATTGAGCGCTCGCATCAGGTATTCCACGGCCTGCGCCCCGCGTCCGTCCGCGGTCAGCGCCATGCCATAGGCGCTCAAAAGCTCGTGATCGGCGGGATACAGCGCCAGCGCCTGGCGCGCGACTTCCGCCGCGCGCTGGCTGGATCCCAGCTGGCGCAACACGTCTGACAATTTATAGGCGGCTTCACGGTCACCGGGATTGAGCTCATACGCCTCGGCCCAGAACGCCGCCTGGGTCAAAAGGTCCTGGTTCTCGATCGCGTCACGCTCGGCGGCGGTGGCGGGGGCGATGGAGCGTCCCTGCAGGGTTTCGCTCAGCTCGGCTTCCTGTTCGGTGGGTTGCAGCTCGGCATGGGTGGCGCAGCCCGTCAGGGCGACCAGACTGGCGGTGATCCACAGCGCAGCGATTGCAGGAGACAGGCGGGCCATGCTCTACCTTTTTGACGTCAGGCTATATGCATCCAAATGTAGAGATTCAGAGTGCCCGTGAGCCGGTCAAGAAGTCGTTAACGTTTCCACCGTGTTCATCTTTGGCGCAGGACGCCTGCAAGACCTAAGTGTGATTGAAAGAGTGAGCATGACCGACCTTTTCGCTTCGCCTTCAGATTTCGCCCGCACCGCGCGCCTGGTCACAGCCTCAGGCCTTGAGGCCGAGCTGTCTCGATTGAGCGACTCAAGCGCCGCCCATGCGCGCGCCAGCGGGTTTGAAGCCGGGCCGGGGCAGGTAGTGATGCTGCCGGGCGAGGCGGGGCTCGATGCGCTGGTCGGCGCGGGCTCTGGCCAATCGCCTTTTGACGCGGCGGGCGCCGCGCTGAGCCTGCCTGAAGGCGACTGGGCCTATGACGGCCTGCCCCAGGGCTGGGACGCCACTCAGACCGCCATCGCCTTTGCGCTCGGCGGCTATCAGTTCACTCGCTACAAATCCCCCAAGCGCGCTCCGGCGCGGCTGGTGACCGCGCAAGATTGCGATGTGGCCGAAGCCGAACGCGTCGCCAAAGGGGTGATGCTGACGCGCGACCTGATCAACACGCCGGCGGGCGACATGCTGCCCTCGCATCTGGAAGCGGAAGCGCGCAAGCTGGCTGACGCCCATGGCGCCTCGGTCAGCGTGATCACAGGCGACGCCCTGCTGGAACAGAACTATCCCATGATCCATGCGGTGGGCCGCGCCGCGGCGGATGCGCCCCGCCTGATTGAGTTTGAATGGGGCGATGAAAACCATCCGCGCCTGGCGCTGGTGGGCAAGGGGGTCTGTTTTGATTCCGGCGGTCTCGACATCAAGCCCGCCGACGGCATGCTCTTGATGAAAAAGGATATGGGCGGCTCCGCCACCGTGCTGGGCCTCGCCTCCATGATCATGGACTCCAATTTGCCGGTGCGCCTGCACGTGCTGATCCCGGCGGTGGAAAACGCCATTGCGGGCAATGCGTTCCGCCCCGGCGACATCCTGACCAGCCGCAAGGGCCTGACCGTCGAGGTGGGCAATACCGATGCGGAAGGGCGTCTGGTGCTGGCGGACGCCATCACCAAGGCGTGCGAATCCGATCCTGAGCTCCTGATCGACATGGCGACGCTGACCGGGGCGGCGCGGGTGGCCATGGGGCCGGATGTGGCGCCGTTCTACACCGATGTGGACGCCCTGGCCGAAGGCGTCTCACAGGCGGGCGCATCCGTCGACGACCCGGTCTGGCGCCTGCCCTTGTGGAACCGTTATGACGAATGGCTCGACAGTCCGATCGCCGATCTCAGCTCCACCGGCTCGGGCCGGTTTGCGGGTTCGATCACGGCGGGGCTGTTCCTGCGCCGGTTCGGATCAGACGCGAAAGAATGGGCGCATTTTGACATTTTCGGCTGGACGCCGGCGGCCCGCCCAGGCCGTCCGCAGGGCGGTGAGATGCTCGCGGGCCGGGCGGTCTACACCTACCTCAAAACCCGGTTCGGAGCCTGATCCATGAGCGCCGCCTCCACGGTCTATCAGGTCACAGCCGGGGTCTCCGCCTTGCGGCGCACGCCGCAAGATGACGGCCCGATGGACACCCAGCTGCTCGCGGGCGAAGCCTTTGACGTGGTGGAAGAGGCGAACGGTTGGGGCCGGGGCGTGGCCTCGCTTGACGGCTATGAAGGCTGGGTGGACATGGCGACGCTGTCCGCCCCCGCCCTGATCCCGACCCACACCGTGAAAGCGCTGCGCACCTATGTCTATTCAGAACCCGACCTGAAAAGCGCGCCGGTCTGCCTGATCTCGATGAACGCCAAGATCGTCGGCGCACGCCGCGACGGGCGGTTCATCGAAGCCCAGCGCATGGGCTGGGTGTTTGACGGGCATTTGCGCGCGGTGGGGGATGAGGTCGAGCCCGACTGGGTCGCCGTCGCCGAGCGGTTTGTGCACACGCCTTATCTGTGGGGGGGCAAGGAAAGCCTGGGGCTGGATTGTTCGGGGCTGATCCAGACCGCCATGGAAGCAGCCGGGCGCTTCATCCCGCGCGATTCCGGACCGCAGGAAGCCTGGGCGAAAGCGCATGGCGCAGCGGTGGCGCTGACCGAGGATTTCAGCGGCCTCAAGCGCGGCGATCTGGTGTTCTGGCCGGGGCATGTGGGTGTGATGACGGACCCCGAAACCTTGCTGCACGCCAATGGTCACCACATGATGACCGTGGCTGAGAACCTGTCCCGCGCCGCGCGCCGGATCGCCTTCAATCACGCGCCCCTGAGCGGGATATATCGCCTGGGCTAGGGCTTCGTTTATCCTGTTGATTAAAGCTTGATCAAATCGCGTCTGTCATAGTCCAGCAGTGTCTTCCAGGACTGTATGGATGTAGGAGACGTCTTTGTTCGGCGAAGTGAAACTGGGTGATGAACCGGGGCGTCTTGCGGCGTTGCACCGCTATCAGGTTCTGGATACGGGTCCGGAACGTCCGTTTGAGACCATCGTCTCCCTGATCGAGGACCTTCTGGAGACGCCGATCAGCGCGGTGACTTTGCTGGACGCTGACCGGCAATGGTTCAAGGCGCGTCGGGGGGTGAGCGTGTGTGAAAGCGCGCGGGACACCGCGTTTTGCAACTACGCCATTCAGCAGACCGAGCCGCTGATTGTGCCGGACGCCTCTGCGGATCCGCGCTTTGCCGATAATCCGCTGGTGACAGGCGAGCCGCACATCAAGGCCTATGCGGGCGTGCCGCTGGTGTCCCCTGACGGCTATCAGATCGGCACGCTGTGCGCGATCGACACCAAGCCGCGCGATTTCGCCGACCATGAAATCAGGCTGCTCACCAAATTCGCCAAGCTGGTGGTGGATGAACTTGAACTGCGCCTTCAGGCCGGCACGGACTCCCTGACCGGGGTGATGTCGCGCCGCTACTGGATGATGACGGTCGAAGAAGAGATCCAGCGTGCGGCCCGCAACGCCAACCTTCTGTCGATCGCCTTGTTTGATATCGATAAATTCAAGCGCATCAACGACACCTATGGTCACGCCTTTGGCGATCTGGTGATCCAGACCGTAGTCAACACCTGTCTGGAGCATGTCCGGGCCGGCTCCAAGCTTGGCCGTTTGGGCGGCGAGGAATTCGTGCTCTTGTTCACCGAATGCGCGCTTGATCAGGCTGTGGTCGCCGCCGAACGCTGCCGCCGCGCCATCGAAGCCATCCGCCTGACTGCGCCCAATGGCGACGAGGTCCGGGTCAGCGCCAGTTTCGGCGTCGCGCCGCTATTCTCGTACTCGCTGTCGCCAGACGATCTGATCGAACTGGCGGATCGGGCGCTTTATCGGGCCAAGGAGGGCGGTCGCAACCGGCTGGAAGTGGGCCAGGTGGCCGCCAATATCTATCCTGACAGCGCCTGATCAAACGAGCGCTTTGGCCAGATAGGGCAGGCTGACATCCATGCGGTAATCAATGCCGGAATGGGTGTCGGGGAATTCCTCATAGCGGTGCTTCACGCCCAGCGCTTCAAGCCGCCGGTGCAGGCGACGCGCGCCATAAACTAGGTCGTACTGGTCGATATCGCCGCAATCAATAAACAGCGCTTTCAGAGAGTTGAGCCCGGCATGATGGGTCTCCACCAGGGTCAGCGGATCCCAGGCCAGCCAGTTTGACCACAAATCCTCAAGGCGCTCGCAGGTGTCGAGCGTGACCGGCAAGCGCACGCCGAAGGGCTGGCCGGGGTCCGGATCATAGGTCGCGGCCATGGCGAAGGTCATCAGGGCGTGAATATCATCGCCCTTGGGCTTTTCGCTGGTTTCAAGCTGGGCGATGAACGCCTCGACCGAGCCATGCCTGGCGATGGCGCGCAAAGCGGCGGGAAAGTCGCGCGCATAGCACAGCTCAAACGCCATATCGCCGGAATGACACGCCGCCGCCGCCCAAAAATCAGTGTGCTTGAGGGCATGAACGATCGCGCCATACCCGCCCGAGCTCTTGCCGAAGACGCCGCGCTTGCCTGTTCCGCCGCATTGAAACTGCGCCTCGACCGCGGGCACGAACTCGCTGATCAGGATATCCTCCCACGGGCCCATGACCGATGAGTTGATATACTGGTTGCCCCCGAGCCGGGTGAAGCAATCGGGCATGGCCACCACGACCGGCGGCAGCGTTCCGTCCCCGATCAGCCGGTCGAGGCGCTCAGGCAGGTTCTCGCCGAAATTCTTCCACGCGGAATGGCTCAGCCCCGACCCGGTATAGCCCGCCAGATCCACCAGCAGCGGCAGGCCGGCCCCGTCATGGCCGTGCGGCGTATAGACATCAATGACCCGCTCGGTCGGGTCGCCCAGAAAATTGCCGTCCAGCAGTTTTGACTGAACGGTGATGCGGGTCAGGGTTCCGGCAGGGTGGTCGGTGCGACGGGTCATGAGGGCTCCTTGGCTGGAGCGCCATGACAGGCGGATTGGCCGCCAAGATCAAGGGGGAGTTCAGGCTCTCATATTGATGAATTCCCGCGCAAGCGCTGCGAAGACCCGGGACCTCCCTCCGCCTAAAGCGTCTCGTCCTGAGAGAGGCCCCGGCTCTGCGCTGCGCTCGGCCGGGGTTTCAGTCCACAAAACTTCTCTTCCCCGGCGAAGGCCGGGGCCCAGAGACCGTAGGACGCTGCGCATCCAGCTCTGGGTCCCCGCATGCGCGGGGAAAGAGAGTGAAGCTGAAGACCCTAGGCCGGACGGCGCGACCGGAACGCTGCCGTCAGCGTGCCGTCGTCGAGATAATCAAGCTCGCCGCCCACGGGCACGCCGCGCGCCAGAGAGGTGATGTCCACGCTGGCTTCCGCCAGCTTGTCAGCGAGGAAGTGGGCGGTGGTCTGGCCATCCACGGTGGCGTTGAGCGCCAGGATGATCTCTTTCACCTCCTCACGGCCCGCCCGCTCGATCAGCCCCGCCACACTGAGGTCTTCCGGCCCCACGCCATCCAGCGCGGAAAGCACCCCGCCCAGCACATGATAGCGGCCCTTGAACGCCCCTGCGCGCTCCAGCGCCCACAGATCGCCCACGGTCTCCACCACGCAGATGACGCTGTCATCGCGGCGCGGGTCGCTGCACACCGCGCAGGGATCTGTGACATCAAGATTGCCGCAGATCGAGCAGGCGCTGATCTTGTCCGCCGCCTCGGCCAGAGCGTCCGCCAGCGGCATCATCAATTGCTCGCGCTTTTGCAACAAGGACAGCGAGGCGCGCCGCGCCGAGCGCGGCCCCAGACCGGGCAGCTTGGAGAGGAGCTGGATCAGACGCTCGATTTCAGGACCAGCGGACATGACGGCCTCAACGCAGGGAATCACGGGGGTGAGGGTAGGGCGGTGGGGAAGGCGCACCAAGTGAAAGCTCTAGCGCTCTCACTGTCATTCACCCGCTTATCCATAGGATGACAGGGTGTGAGGTATTCTCACTTCTCTTCCCCGGCCCCCAATCGAGTTGAGGATAAACTCCAGCCGGGGCCCAGAGATCATCGAGCGCTGCGTGTCCGGCTCTGGATCCCGGCCTTCGCCGGGAAAGAGGCGGAGGGGATAGCTGTCTTAACCTAAAACGGTCCCGGCTTGGTCCCGAACGGCAGGTCGATCCCCGGCGGCAGGCCCAGCCCTTTTGTGGCGTCGCTCATGGCGTCGGCTTGGGCTTTGTCGGCCTTGCGCTTGGCGTCGTTATGGGCGGCCTTGATCAGGTCTTCGAGGATGGCGGGGTCGTCGGGATCGATGACGGATTTGTCGATCTCAAGCCCGCGCATTTCGCCCTTGGCGGTGAGGGTAAGTTTCACCAGACCCGCGCCGGCCTCGCCGGTGACTTCCAGCGCCTCCAGGCGCTCTTGCGCCTCGGCCATCTTGGCCTGCATTTCCTGGGCTTTCTTCATCAGCCCGCCAAGGTCTTTCATCGCGAGTTCTCCTGCCGCGCTGTGTCTTGATCGTCATCCTCAGATGTGGGGAGGGACGGCGCCTCGTCAACAGTGAGGATCTCCGCGCCCGGAAACAAGGTCAGCGCCTTGATCATGGCCGGGTCGCGCCGGATGGCGTCCATGCGCTCTTCATGTTCGCGCGCGCGCCGCTCCGCGATGGTTTCGCCGCCCTTGGTTTTGGGTTTTGAATCCACCAGCCAGCGTTCGCCGGTCTGCTCTTGCAAGAAGGCGGCGATGCGTCCGCCCAGATTGCTGGGGGCGTTTTCGGTGGGCTCAAAGACAATGGCGCCGGGCTTCATCGACACGGGCCGGAAGCAGCGCTCCACATCAAGCTTGAGCCCGATATCGCGCGCGGCGTCGATCATCACCATCAGCGCGTCGAGATCTTTGGGACCGACAGGCTCGGGCTCCGGCTCAGGCGGCGGGGTGTGAGCGGCGTGCGGTCCGGACGGCGCCTCGCCCCCCGGACCGGTCTTAGGGTTTGCGCCACCGCCTGACGGGGGAATCCCGGCCAGAAGGCGCGCGGCGTCTTCAGGGCTTGGCAGGCTCGCCGCCGCCATCAGACGGATCACCGCCATTTCCGCCGCAGACACCGGATCGGGCGCGTTGCGCACATCCTCCAGCCCGGTCAGCGTGGTTTTCCAAAGCCGTCCCAGAGAGGCGAGGGAGTGGGCGTCGGCGAGTTTCGCCAGCCGGTCCACGGTTTCCTGCGCCTCGCCCAGATCGGCGTCCTTGCCCGCCGCCTTGATGCGGCTGACCGCGTGCAGATGATCGAGTAGATCGCGCATCAGAACTTGCGGGTCCGCGCCTGAATCATACTGGTGGCGCAGCTCGTCGAGCGCGTCCTTGGCGCGGTTTTCAAGCGCGGCCTCCAGAAGGTCCAGCACGCGCGAGCGATCGGCGAGGCCGAGCATGTCACGGATCTGCTGGGCGGTGACGCTCTCGCCGGCATTAGCCTGGACAATCGCCTGATCGAGCAGGGACAGCGCATCGCGCACCGAGCCTTCGGCGGCGCGGGCGATGGCGGAGAGGCCGTCCCGCTCAATGCTGGCGTCCTCTTTCTCGCAGATGCGCGCCAGATGATCGGTCAGAGCCTCGCGATCCACCCGCTTGAGGTCAAAGCGCTGGCAGCGCGACAGCACCGTCACCGGCACTTTGCGGATTTCAGTGGTGGCGAAGATGAACTTCACATGCTCGGGCGGTTCCTCGAGCGTTTTCAGAAGCGCGTTAAAGGCCGAGGTGGACAGCATGTGCACCTCGTCAATGATGTAGACCTTGTAGCGCGCGCTGACGGGCGCATAGCGCACGCCGTCGAGAATTTCGCGAATATCAGAGATGCCGGTGCGGGACGCGGCGTCCATCTCCATCACATCCACATGAGCCGAGCGCGCAATGGCGTCGCAATGCCGGCCTGGCGGGGTGAGCGTGATGGAAGGCTGATGGACGCTGTCGGTGTCATAGTTCAGCGCCCGCGCGATCAGGCGCGCCGTGGTGGTTTTGCCCACCCCGCGCACGCCCGTCATCATATAGGCGTGGGCGATACGGCCCGAGGTGAACGCATTGGTCAGCGTTCGCACCATCGGCTCCTGGCCGATCAGATCGTCAAAGGTCTGGGGGCGATATTTGCGCGCCAGCACCTGATAGCCGGGGTCATCCTGGGGCGGTTCAGGCTCAAGTCCGGGCAAAGCCGGGCCGTCATAGGCCTCTGTCGGTTCTGACTCAGGCGCGTCGGAAGTGGGATCATCCATCACAGGAGAAAGTCCTTCGCGCGGGGCCGCGCGCCCAGGGTTTGGGGGCTGCGGAAGATAAACTGACGCGGAAGACGGCGGAAGACCGGACGGCGACCCGAACCGAAACTCGTTACGGCTGCTTCCTTCCGGACCTGACCGGGTTGGCGAGGGGCTCGTCCGCCGCCGGCCTTCCTGTGAGCAATATCGCGATTGAGGCGGGCAAACGCAAGACGCGCGGGCAGATGTCCACAGCTCGCCGGCGCGACCCTGTCAGAGTGCTCAGCCGAACCCGGTCTTTTGGTCAGGCGGGAGGGGATGCGCAACAGACCGGGCTGCAGAAGCGCGTGGGCGATCTGCGCCCTTGCCATCTTTACGTGCGTTCTATCATCATAACCTTGTGAACGGGGTGTGATGATGGCGGTGACGCTCTTGGATTTCATGGCGCTCAGCGCTGAGGCGACAAGCATCGACGCGCTCTGTCACCTGTTTGAGCAGTATGCCGAAACGCTGGGGGTTGAAGCGATTGGTTACCAGATTCTGCCCAGCCCGTTTGAAGCGTCTGACGCCGACAATCAGTTCGAGTACAATACGTTTCCTGATCTGATGAAGGACGCGTATCAGGCCGAGCGTCTGTTCGAGCACGATCCGGTGACCAGCCGGGCGGCGATGGCGCTGCATCCCCAGTTCTGGTTTGAAGTGGAGCAGACCACGCCCAGCACGCGTTTCAGTCAGCGCATTTTTGATCTGTTGCGTGAAAGCGGGTTCGTTGATGGTCTGACCACGCCCGTTTTCGGGCCTGCGGGTCTGGCCGCCTATGTGGCGTGTGGCCGGTATAGTGCGCCCTTTGATCTGTCGGCGATGGATTGCCGATGCCTTCAGCATGCCTGTAACGAGCTTTACGCCCGGACACTGACGCTGCAAAAACGCCAGGCGCTGACGCCGCCGCATTTATCCGAACGAGAGGTCGAGGTGCTGCACTGGCTGGCGCGCGGCAAAAGCAATGCGGTGATCGCCGACATTCTGGGCATTTCGCCTCACACCGTGGATACGGTGATGCGACGCGCTTTCGGCAAATTGGGGGCTTCAAACCGGATCGCTGCTGTGCTTAAATCTCTAAGAGCCGGTTTGATAACGCTTTAACCGCTTTCCCCTCACTTGCCTTGCGTCTTTGAGGCGAAAATGTGCGCCCATTAGGGCCGCTTCGCCCCTATTGGTCCCTGAATTACGGGACATGACCTCCAGTCAGATTTAACTATACCCGCGCCTCCAGCGAAGTCTCGCCAGCGGTCTGCATCGGAGTGTGTGTTTGGAAGATCATGAGTTCATCCAATTTGTGTTTGAGCAATTCAAGCAGATGAAATTGGAAGGCCAAAATCCTGATCTGGCGCATCTCTTGCCGGCTGTCAGCGCGCAAAAAGCGTCTGACTGGGACAGCATCGCCCTGAAGCTGGCGATCTGGCGCTGGTCCAGGGTCCGCGCACAAGGCGAGGCCGAGCGTGAGATGAGCCTGTCTGATCGTCTGGTCTATTCCGCCTTCCGCGATGCTGTGAAACTCAGTGGACGCGAAGACCTGGTCGCGCAGATGGATCTCGAGAACGATTTCTACGCGGAGCTGATCAGCTCGGCCGCCTAGACGCGGTCCGAGCTGCGCTCCAGCGCCTCGCGCAAGAACGCGGCGTGCTGATCGAGCACAGCGATCAGGCTGACATCGCCGCCTTGCGCCACCAGCCGATCAATCCAGATATCGACGACGCGCGCCTGACTGTCGAGCCAATCGGTGACGGACGGTGCGTTCGGGATCCGGTGGGCGTTTGAAAATTCCAGAACGGCGCTGGTCATGGCGACTCTCCTATTTGCGAACCATTCTCATTCTTAAGAGTGTCGCCGGGCTTGTCCAGCCCTGAGCTTCGCCAGGGCGATCATGTCGCAGGTCAGGGCGTCTCGCCTTGGGGAAAGAATTCGACATCGCCGTGCTGAACGTTTTCGATCTCGAACTCTTGCTCAAGCACAGGGTCAGGCCGCATCACACTCAACGCAATGACAGCTCCGGTCAGGCCCGCGGCCAGCGCCATCAAGACGCTGCGGTGTCGCATGATCCGGGCCGCCAGCTGCTGGGTGCGGCGAGCTGCTGACCAGCGGGGAGCCTCGGGTCCGATCGGACGCGGCGCCTGGGTCAGCTGATAGCCGATGCGTGGCACGGTCTTGATCAGCGTCTTGTCACCCAGCCCGCGCCGCAGGCGCGAGACCGCCTGGGTCAGGGCTTCGTCGCTGCCATCTTCATCCCAGACCAGAGCGAGAAGATCAGAGCGACTGATCGTATCTCCGGGCTGTTGGGCCAGCACGCTCAGAAGACCCGCCAGCCGCGGCTCCAGCCTGAGGCTGACCCCATCGCGCATGAGGGTGTTCTCATCCAGATCACAGACCGCAGCGCCCAGCTGAAACCGGCGTAGAGGAGCAAGAGCGTTGGGCGTCGACATGTTTCGGTCAGGTTTTCGTCAGGTCTGTGAAAGGCGCGCAAGAGTAAGCCAGCCCTGTTCTATCTCAAGGAAAGCCTCTGATGATTAAAAATCTTATCCTGTCGCTCACGGCCCTGGCGGGCTTGCCTGCGGTCGCGGTTGGCGCTGACCTCGGCACGGACGTCCAAACCCGTCCGCACGCCCAGTTTGAGTCTGTTCAAGCCCGTCTGCAGACGCAATTCGAAGCGCTGGTGGAGGACGGCTTCACCGGGGCTGTGATCGTCGCCTTTCAAGGTGAAATCATCTGGAGCGAGGCGGCCGGTCTCGCCGACCCGGCTCAGGGCCGCCCGATTGATCTTCACACCCAGTTCGATATCGCCTCGATCACCAAAACGCTGACCGGGATGGTCGCCGCTGACCTGATTGAACAGGGCGTGCTGGCGCCCGACACACGCTTCGGGGATGTGTTTGAGGATGCGCCAGCGCCTTTTGACGGCCTCACCGTGCATCAGCTGCTCACCCATAGCGCGGGGCTTGTGGATGGGGTGGGCGATGACGCCGAAGCAATTGACGCCGAGACCCAACGCGCCCGCCTCTATCAGACCGAACTGCGCTTTGAACCTGGTGAGGGCTATGACTATTCCAATCTGGGCTATTCCCTCGTGGCGCAAATGCTCGAAGCGCTGACCGGCCAGGATTACGAGGCTTTGCTGAGCTCATATCTGGCGCGGGCGGAGCTGACCGCCACCGGATATGCAGAAGCCGCAGACCGCGATCAGATGATCATTTTCGAGGATGGCCAGGCCCTGGACGACGCATCCTGGGGCGGGCATCCGCCCGGCTGGAACCTGATCGGCAATGGCGGCCTGGCGTCCAGCGCGCACGAGCTGATGGCCTGGCGTCTGGCCTACGCGGCGGGCGAGCTGACCACGGCTGGCGCCGTCGCGCGCGCCCATCAGCCGTATCAGGCTGAGGATGAGGCGGGCCGCTCCTATTATGGCTATGGGCTGGTGGTCGAGGATCACGCCGAGCGCGGGCGGATCTACTGGCATAATGGCGGCTCACGCCGGTTCAATGCTCATTGGCGCAGTTATGCCGATGAAGGGCTGACGCTGGTCGCACTCTCCAATCAGTGGGAGGTGACGGCGGATCGGGTGGAACAGCGCCTGAGCGCCGCCTGGTTTGAAGCGCGCTAGGCGGCATGCAAAACGGGCGCGGCCAACTGGCCGCGCCCGTTCAGGTGTCGACAGTGCGGATCGCTTAGAAGCGGCGCACATAGCCGATGGAGAAGGCGTCGGCGTCGCCGTCGCCATCATACTCATAACGGGTGTAGTCCAGACGCACGGCGTTAGGACCAGACACCGTCCATTCCAGACCGCCGCCGAACGCAAACGCGTCCGAGCTGTCATCAAAGCTGGCGTTTGCAAGTGAGGCGTCAAATTCGTGATAGGCATAGCCGGCGCGGCCATAGACAGAGACCTGCTCGGCCAGCGGATATTGCGCCTTGGCGAAGATGCCGAGGCCATAGTCAAGGCCGACTTCAGCCGGAACGCCGCCGAAGGAATAGTCTTCGTCTTCCAGGCCGACCAGCAGTTCACCTTCGACACCGAAATACTCGGTAATGTCGTAGCCGCCGCGGACATTGATCACGTCCAGCTCGACGTCAGAGGCGTCGAAATAGGTGTAGCCCGCGCCCAGATGCCATTGGGAGTCTTGCGCGGATGCGCCGCCAGCGATCAGCAGGGCGGCGGCGGTGGAGAGGAGGATCGTCTTTTGCATGGTTTTTGTCTTTCTGTGACGCTTTTGATCGTGGTTCGTAGCCCAGCCCGCGCCTATAGCTGCGCCTCGTACGCCGGTCTTACAAGAGGTGAGATGAGGGTGAAAATGCGTGGAAATACGCAGTGTTGCACTTAGGCGACGCACTGTGACGAAGCGGTGGCGAAGCATGGCGAGGCCGTGACGAAACCCCGTCAGAATTCCGTCACGGCTCAACCGTGTTAACGTTTCGGCAAGGCTCAGGCGGCGGCCGACTTGGTCCAGGTTTGCGGCTTGAACGCGTCATCGACCGGCGTTTCGGCGATGTGGTTGGCGTAGTTGGAAATGGTTTTCAGCGCGGTGGCGGTGATGACGTCGAAAATGTTCGCCTTGGTGAAGCCGGCGTCCAGGAAGGCCTTGATGTCGGCCTCGCTGGCGTAGCCGCGCTTTTGCACCAGTGTGCGGGCGAACTGCGCCAGCGCGTCCAGACGCGCATCCGGCAAGGGTGCGCCAGAGCGCAGGGCGTCAAGGGTCGCCGCATCGACGCCAGCGCCGCCCGCCAGGGTGGAGTGCGCCGCCATGCAGTAATGGCAGGTGTTTTCATAAGACACGGTCAGCAGCACGATCTGGCGCTCGGCCGGGCTCAGGCTGGTCTTGTCCACAATGCCGGCGAGGGTCAGATAGGCTTCGGCTGCGGCCGGGCTTTCCGCCAGCGTGCCCAGAAGGTTTGGCACAAAACCGAAGGCGCCTTTGGCGGTGTTCAGAACCGGACGGGCGGCTTCGGGGGCGTTGGTTTCATCATAGAGGGTAAAGTCGGTCATGGAGCTCTCCATCAGGGGGGGCAGCGTCGCTTCAGGCGGCGCGGGTCGGTGTGACGCCCCCCAAATGGGAGAGGGCCGGGGTGGACGAAAGCCTCTGACCGATCAACACGACTTCACGCAATTGCGAGAGAGAATTGGCCTGTTTGGGCTGGCGGAGCGCAGTTGATGCGCGCTAGAAACCCGCCATGACACTGACCTTTACGGACGCCGCGCTCGATCACGCGGGATTGCTTCGGTCCAATCCGGACTGGATCGACAGTCAGCTTGCCGACCGCAAGGCGCAGGCTGTTTTATTCGCCGGCGGCGATCTCGCTCAGAATGATGAGGGCGGGCCGCTGATCATGCGCGCGAAATACGCGGCGCGTTTGCCGCTGAAACCGCCCGGATTGATCTTTATCGGCGTGCTCGACGGTCAGCCCTGGTTCGCCGCCTCGCTGGAACGCGGCGTGGCGGGCAAAGGTCCCGACTTTCGCCATAGCGCCGCGAATGCGACGCCTGAAATGGCCAGCATTCTGGGGCGCGCGCGCTCGCTGTTGATGTGGCATGCCGAGCATTTGTTCTGTTCCAATTGCGGCGCGAGCACGGACCTGGCGGATGCGGGGTCCAAGCGGGTTTGTCCCAGCTGCGGGACCGAACACTTTCCGCGGGTCAATCCCAGCGTCATCATGCTGGTGCATGCAGGTGATCAGTGCGTGCTGGGTCGACAGCCGAACTGGCCTGAAGGTCTGTATTCCACCCTGGCGGGGTTCATGGAGCCTGGCGAGACCATTGAAGCGGCGTGCGTGCGCGAAGTCGCGGAAGAGGTCCATCTCAAGGTGACGTCTGTGGAGTATGTGGCCAGCCAGCCCTGGCCCTTCCCGTCCCAGCTGATGATCGGGCTGATGGCGGAGGCGGAGCCGGGAACGCTTGTGCCTGATGATGATCTGGAGGATGCGCGCTGGTTCACCCGCGATGATGTGCGCGCGCTTTTCAATGCTGAAACAGGCCGAATGATGCCGCCGCACTTCTCAATTGCGCGCATGCTGATAGAAAGATGGCTCACAGCCGACTCGGTCTGAGAAGTGCGACGCCCTGTCGCGCTTGTCAAAATGAGCTGGGCAATACCTTTCGAAGCGGTGTGAACTGGTTGCCTCTTTCGACGGAGCATGCCAAACACCGCGCACACTCCATTTGTCTCAATAGGGATCGGTGAGGACGCTCATGGGCTCTCTTTTCTTCAATAAACTGGCTGCTGCTCTCCTGGCGGTCGCCCTTGTCATTCTGGGGCTGACCACGCTGAGCGACAGCTTGTTCAACGCCGAACTGCCAGAAGAGTTCGGCTATCCGGTGGATCTCGCCGCCCTCGAGGGCGCCAGCGGGCCCGCCGAGGAAGAAGTGGAAGGTCCGGTTGATTTCGGCGTTCTGCTCGCCAGCGCGGACATCTCCGCGGGGGAACGCGTGGCGCGTCGCTGCGCCAGCTGTCACTCTTTCGACTCAGGCATGGCCGACGGCACCGGCCCCCATATGTGGGGCGTGATGGGTCGTGAGGTCGCAGCCGTGGATGGCTTCAACTATTCCGGCGCCATGGAAGAATATGGCGAGACGGTCAGCGCCTGGATGTACGAGAACATGTACAACTTCCTGGAAAGCCCGCGCCGCTACATTCCGGGAACGGCGATGAGCTTCGCCGGTCTGCGCGACCAGGAAGATCGCATCAATCTGATCGCCTATATGCGTGAGCAGGGTAGCTCGGATCTGGCGCTGCCGGAGCCGCTCGCCACTCCGACCGACGAGGCTGGCATGGGCGAGGGCGAAACGGCTGCTGACGCTGAGATGGTCGATACCCTGGATGAGGCGGAAGCCTCCATCGAGGAGATGGACGATGTCGACATTGAAGTCGACGCGCCTGCTGAGCCGCAGCCGGAAGGCGACGCAGAGCTGTAAGCGACTGCGCATAAAGCATCCTTGAAAAGGGCGCGTCCGGTTGGACGCGCCCTTTTTGTTGCTGCGTAAAGCTCAAAAGAGGGATGAACATTCAGGCGCGCCACACGGGGCCTGCGCCCCGGCGGCGCAGTGCGTCTGGACAGTATGAGCCAGCGGTGGGTTTCGGATGCAGGCGCGCGGCGGCCCTAGCCGCCATAGCGTTTCTTGACGCCGAACAGGATGGCGATGGCCCCGAAATACAAGAAGGGGCGCAGCGCGGCGGACAGGGCGTGCATGTCCATCCGGGCGAAGGCGAGGTCCAAGGCGAAATTGGCCGGCATGTCTCCCGCGCTCATATACTCCAGCGAGAAACGCAACAGCACATCGATCGCATAGGCGATCAGGGCCGCGCCGGTCAGCTGTCCCCAGCGTCGCATGGCCAGGGCCGCCACAATCCCCGCCATGAGGATGAAGGACAGATCAAAGAATGTGAAACCCGCCCATAACAGGCTCCAGGCGTCATTGCCCGCCATGCGCTCCCCCTTCGCCAGCCTCTGATTGAGGCATGTGTAGTCTACGACGCCCCCCAGGGCGCAGACAGCTTACTTGACGGCGACGCCATGCTCCAGCGCCCTGACGAGCTTGGCGATGTCAGAGGCGGCGTCAGACGCCGGATAGCGCGATTCCAGCATTACCTGGGCGCGAATCGCCTGGGGCACATGCGGATCGCGGCGCACAATGCCCGCCAGCGGCGGCCGGAACCCCAGAAAGCTCTCACAGGTCTTGGCGAAACCTAGATAGGCGTTTTGAGCGGCGGCGGGGTCGGGGGCGTTGTTGACCACCACGAACGGGCAGGCGCCTTCATCGCGCATGCGCAGGGTTTTCACGAAGGCATAGGCGTCCGTGAGCGAGGTTGGCTCGTCATTGATGACGATCAGCACGTCATCGGCTGCGGCGGCGAGGCGAATGGTGGAGCGTTCGGCCCCGGCGGCGAGATCGATCAAGGTGCGGTCATAGGCCATGGAGGCCGCTGTCACTCCGGCCGCCAGCCGGTTGACGTTTTCGAGGTCGAGCCCGGCGAGCGCCGCAGAACCTGATGGGCCGGCGATCAGATCAAAACTGCCTTCACCAACGCAATTCACTGCTTCCGCCAGGCTCAGATCACCGGCCACCACAGAGGCCAGATCACTGGCGGCGCTGACGCCCAATTGTACATCCACATTGGCCATGCCCAGATCCGCGTCCACCAGCAGGCTGCGTTGCCCGCGGCGGGCGAAGGCGTGCGCCATGGCGATAGCGAGGGTGGTCTTGCCCACCCCGCCCTTGCCGGACGCAATGGCGAGCAACGGTCCGGCCTGTCGCGGCGCGCTGAGCGCCAGGCTGGCGTCTGTGGCGAAATTGGTCATGCCGGGAGCTCCTCTCCGGGGTCTTCCAATAGCAATCTGGACAGGCGCAGCGCGGTAGCGGGCGCCAGGCCGTCGCCAATATAGGGCGAGGCGGAAATCTGGGCGTAGGCCAGCCCCGCCTCTCCAAACGCCAGCAAGGCGCCCAGTCGGCGCGCAATGTCGAGCTTGGTGGCGATCACGCGGCCGGCGCCGATCGAGCTGAACAGGGCGGCGGCGTCTTCGGCGTCGCCCGGCGTCATGCCCGCATCCAGCACGGCGACGATCTCCCCGTCGGCCGCGTCCGCGAGCGCCGCCAGATCATCAAGCTGGTCAAGATCAAACGGGTTCAGCCCCGCCACATCAATCAGCACAGGGCCGGCGGCGCTTGATTCCAGCAAGGACCGTAATTCACGCGGCCCGGTCACGCCTTCAAACGGCAGATCGAGCGCGTCGGCATAGGCGGTCATCTGTTCGGCGGAGCCGGCGCGGCTGTCAGCGCTGATCAGCATGGGCGCATGGCCTTGGGTGACAGCGCGTGCGGCGAGTTTGGCGAGGGCGGAGGACTTGCCCGACCCCGGCGGTCCCGCCAGAAGCACCGGACGCCCCGGATCAGGTTCCAGCGGATGCACGCCATAGCGCTGATCCAGAGCCCGGGCGAGGGTGGCTGTGGCTTCCCCGTCCTCAAGCGCCATGGCGCTGTCCATCAGCGCTTCGGAGGCGCGTTCGGGCGGCAGGTGCCAGCCCAGCGCGCGGGCGATCTTCGTCAGGCCTTCATCGGTTTCGCCCCGCGCCTGGGTGCGCGCCTGATCGCGGCGCGCCAAAGCGGTTTCCGGCGTCTCGCCCTTGGCGTGAACCGCGCCGCGTTCAGCGGCCGCGCGCACTTCCACCCCGCCCTCGGGGGCGTCTGCGGTGGAGATGATCACCGCATCCGGGCCCAGCTCATGGCGCACTTGCTCCATGACGGTGCTCAGGGTCTGTCCTGTGAAAGTGCGCAGGCGCATCGCGCCATTTCTCCTTTAGTCAGCGACTAGATCTGGCCAACGGTCTTGAGCCGGGCGCTGGGGTGAATTTCATTCTGGCTCATCACCACCGTCTGGGGGCGGAAGCGTTCGGTCAGCGAGCGCACATAGGGGCGCACATGGGGGCTGGTCAGCATAACCGGCACATCACCGCTCATGCCGGCGCGATCAAAGGCGGCGCGCACCACTTCGACAAACTCCCGCAGCTTGCTGGGCGCGAGGGCGAGCTGACGGCGTTCGCCCTCTCCGATCAGCGCCTCGGCGAAGGCCTGCTCCCATTGCGGGCTCAGCGACAGGACCGGCAGATTGCCGTCCGGGCCGCGATTGGCGTAGCAGATCTGGCGCGCCAGACGGCTGCGCACATGCTCGGTGATGGCGTCGAGATTATTGGTCGCGCCTGACGCTTCGGCCACGCCTTCGACGATGGCGGCGAGGTCGCGTATCGAGACGCGCTCTTTCAGAAGGTTTTGCAAGACCCGTTGAATGCCCGCGCGGGTGACCTGGCCCGGGGTGACCTCGTCCAGCAGTTTCTTGTGCTGGGGCGACAGCGCGTCGAGCAGGTTTTCAGTCTCCGCATAGCTCAGGAGTTCTGACATGTTGTCCCGCAGAATCTCGGTCAGATGGGTGACCAGAACGGCGGCGGGGTCCACCAGCGTGTAGCCGCGGAAGGTGGCTTCCTCGCGATTGGCTTCGTCGATCCAGGTGGCGGGCAAGCCGAAGGCGGGCTCCTTGACATGGGTTCCGGGCAGGTCGACCTGGGCGCCGGACGGGTTCATGGCGAGGATCTGGTTGATCTTCAGTTCGCCGACCCCGGCCTCCATCTCCTTGACGCGCAGCACATACTGTTCGCCGGGCATCTGCATGTTGTCGACAATGCGGACGCTGGGCAGCACGAAGCCGCTATCTTGGGCCAGATTGCGACGCAGCGCCTTGATCTGATCGGTCAGGCGGCGGCCTTCCACATCATTGATCAGCGGCAGCAAGGCGTAGCCGAGCTCGATTTTCAGCTCGTCGATATGCAGCGTGTCCTCGATCGGGGCGTCTTGCGGATCGGGCGCTTCGGCGGCTTCCTGGGCGACCGCTTCGGCGGCTTCGGTCACCACCGCTTTTTCGCGTTTCTGCGCGCTGATCCAGGCCAGTCCGCCTGACCCCGCCGCCATCAGCGCAAACGGGATCAGCGGCATGCCGGGCAGCAAGCCGATGGCGAGCGAGGTGCCTGACACCATGCCCATGGCGGCGGGATTGGCTGAAAGCTGACCGAACACGGCTTCTTCCGCTGCGCCGTCCACACCGGCCTTGGAGACCAGAAGACCGGCGGCCAGCGACACGATCAGCGCCGGAATTTGGGAGACCAGACCGTCGCCGATGGTCAGCGAGGAGAAGGTGCTCGCCGCCGAGCCGAAATCCATGCCCGACTGGGCGACGCCGATGATCATGCCGCCGATCAGGTTGATCGAGGTGATCAGAATGCCGGCCATGGCGTCGCCGCGCACGAACTTGCTGGCGCCGTCCATGGCCCCGAAGAAGTTTGATTGTTCTTCAAGTTCCTTACGGCGCTTGCGCGCCTCGTCTTCATTGATCAGGCCCGAGGACAGATCGGCGTCGATCGCCATCTGCTTGCCGGGCATGGCGTCCAGGGTGAAGCGGGCGGCGACTTCCGCGATCCGGCCCGACCCCTTGGTGATGACGACGAAGTTCACGATCACCAGGATGATGAAGACGATGATGCCGATGACGAAGTTGCCCTGCATCACAAAGCCGCCAAAGGCCTCGATAATGTCGCCCGCCGCCCCGGTGCCGTTCTGACCCTCAGACAGGATCAGGCGCGTCGATGCCACGTTCAGCCCCAGCCGTAGCATCGTGGCGACCAGCAAGATGGCCGGGAAGGCGGTGAACTCCAGCGGGGATTTGATGAAGAGCGCCGTCATCAGGATGAGCACGGAAAAGCTCATCGACACTGCCAGCATCACGTCCAGCAGGGCTTTCGGAAGCGGCAGGATCAGCATGACCAGAAGGCCCAGAACCCCAAGGCCCATGGCGATATCGCCCCGCGCCAGCCGTTTGGCGATCTGGCCGAAATCGAAACCGGTTTGGGATGAGGCGTTGGCGTCAGCCATGGATCAGGCCCGTTCTGGCAAAGGTGAAGCGAGGCGCGATTCTGCGCTCGCCATTAGTCTGAGTGCCCGGATTCTCGACCGCTCAAAAGAGCGTCGCGCGTCGTCCTCACGCGCTGATGAGCGGACGAGAGCCCAGGCGGACATCATCCCGCGAACCGGGATTCGCCGGGTGCGGGGACATCCTCGCCCTGTTCGCCATAGAGCTTGAGCTTGTTGCGCAGGGTGCGGATGGAAATCCCCAGAATGTTTGCGGCGTGGGTGCGGTTGCCCAGACAATGATCAAGCGTGTCGAGGATGAGGTCTTTCTCCACTTCCGCCACGGTCTTGCCCACCAGATTGATCGCCTCGTCAGCGGCCTGGGCCGCCTGACGCGCCACGGATGATCCGGCGGCGCTGGCGGGCAGGGGCGAGCCGTCGGGCAGGCGAATGGCTTCAGGCTCGATCTGCGCGCCGCTGGCCAGCAGAACCGCACGGTGCATGGCGTTTTCAAGCTCTCGCACATTGCCGTTCCAGGCGCGGGCGACGACCTGGGTCTTCGCGGCGTCTGACAGCGGGCGATAGTCGACGCCATTGGCCTTGGCGTATTTCTTCAAGAAGTGATCGGCCAGCGCCAGCGTGTCTTCAGGACGGTCGCGCAGCGGCGGAATGGCGAGGTTCACCACATTCAGGCGAAACAGCAGGTCTTCCCGGAAGCTGCCGTCGCGCACCGCTTCGCGCAGATCGCGGTTGGAGGTGGCCAGCACCCGGATATTGACCTTCACGGGCTTTGAGCCGCCGACCCGGTCGATCTCGCGCTCTTGCAGGGCGCGCAGCAGCTTGGCCTGCAGGCGCACATCCATTTCGCTGATCTCGTCGAGCAGCAGCGTGCCGCCATCGGCTTCTTCAAACTTGCCGATCCGCCGGGCCAGGGCGCCGGTAAAGGCGCCTTTCTCATGGCCAAAGAGTTCGGATTCCAGAAGGTTTTCAGGGATCGCGGCGCAGTTCACCGAGACGAAGGCTTTGGAGGCGCGTTTGGATTTCTTGTGGACATAGCGGGCCATGACCTCTTTACCCACGCCGCTTTCGCCGGTGATCAGAACCGAGGCGTCGGACGGGCCGATCTGATCGGCCAGACGCACCACGTCCAGCATCAGCGGGTCACGGGCGATCAGGGTGCGGTCATCGTCAGACACCGCTTCCAGAACCGCTGCGATCAACTCGGGATCAGGCGGCAGATGGATGAATTCCTTGGCCCCGGCCTTGATGGCGCCGGCGGCCGCTTCAGGACGCACATTCACGCCGCACGCGATGACCGGAACAATGATGCGCTCCGCCTCGTTGGCGGCGATCAGGCTGCCGACATCGAGATTGACGTCGACCATCAGGATGTCGGCGCCCTTGCCGGCGCGCAGATAACCGGTGGCCTGCTCGATAGTGTCCACATGGGCGACCTTGGCGCCGCGGTCCATGGCGATTTTCGTGGCGGCGGACAACTGGCCGCCCAGGCTTCCAACGATCAGAACGCGCATCGTTCGTTTCCTTTCCTATGGGCGGCCGGGGTCAGCCGGTGTCCCCGTCCTTGATGATTTCAGTCATGGTCACGCCCAGCCGGTCGTCCACGACGACGACCTCGCCACGCGCCACCAGGCGTGAGTTCACATAGATATCGATGGCTTCGCCGACCTTACGATCAAGCTCCAGCACCGAGCCCGAGGTCAGGCGCAGCAGCGAGTTCACATCCACATGCGCCTTGCCCAGCACAGCGGAAATGTTCACCGGCACGTCAAAGACCGGCGCCAGGTCCACCGCCGTGCGCACTTCCTCGTCGATCAGCGACTGGGCGGCGCCTGCGGTCGGTTCGCCCATGGGCGTCGGGTCGGGGTCCACGCCGGCCGGATCGTCAGACAGATCGGGAAGGTTCAGATCGTCATCACTCATGGCTTAGCTCCTTCAGGCCTGGGCTTGACCGCCCAGGGCGGCCTGATCGGGGGTGGCGTCCGCATCGGCCTCAAGGGGCTGGGCGAGCCAGTTTTTCACGGCTTGCTCGATGCGGGCTTCAATGTCTTGGGTGGTGCGTTCAATGGCGCCCGAGCGCCATTCCAGCACGCAGTCCGTGCGCGCGATGTCGGCGTCGGCGCGCACGATCAGCGCGCCTTCCATGCCGCGCTGGGCGGCTTCGCCTTCCATCACTTCGGCCAGCGCGTCCGACAGGCTCGGGTTGACCCGGACGGCGATGCGCGGCTCGCCCCGCAAATCAGACAGGGCTTCGGTGATGCAGGCTTTCAGCGTGTCTTCGCCATACTGCTCCAGCGCCGCGCCGGCGATGATGCGAGCCGCCGCCAGCGCCAGGCGCGCCGCGTCTTCGCGCATGGCTTCTGATTCCGCCTGCATGCGGCCAAGCAGCGCGCTGACCTGATGCACGACCTGGCCGGCGGCCTCGGCGGCGGCTTCCTGGGCTTCAATCTCGGCGACCTGACGGGCGGCTTCGGCGGCCTGTTCGGCCACCATCTGCATTTCCTCTTCGGTATAGACGCGCTTGAACGTGTCGCCTTCTCGCAGAATGCGGCCGTCCGGAGCGAATTCCCGGTCAAAGTCGAATTTTCTGAAGCCGTCCGTCACGCCGCTTCGGCCTCCCTAGTAAATGAGTTCATCTTCGCCGCCGCCTTCTGACAGCAGGATTTCGCCCTTGGCGGCGAGGTCTTTGGCCTGGTTGACCATGTTTTGCTGCGCGCCATCCACATCCTTCAGGCGCACCGGACCCATGGAAGCCATGTCCTCGCGCAGGATTTTCGCGGCGCGCTCGGACATGTTGGAGAAGAACAGGTCGCGCAGCGTGTCCGACGCGCCCTTGAGCGCCAGGCCCAGCTGGTCTTTCGGTACGCCGCGCAGCAGGGTCTGCACGCCTTGGGGGTCGAGCTTGCCCAGGTCCTCGAACACGAACATCAGCGAGCGGATTTTCTCGGCGGAGTCGCGATTGCGCTCTTCCAGCGACGCCAGGAAGCGGTTTTCGGTCTGGCGATCGAAATTGTTGAAGATGTCCGCCATCAGCTCATGGCTGTCCTGCTTGGACGTGCGCGCCAGATTGCTCATGAATTCAGAGCGCAGGGTCTCCTCGATCTTTTCGACGATCTCGCGCTGCACCGGCTCCATGCGCAGCATCCGGGTCACAACTTCCATGGCGAAGTCTTCAGGCAGGGCGGCCAGCACGCGCGAAGCGTGGTCGGGGCGCACCTTGGAGAGCACCACGGAAACGGTCTGCGGGTATTCGTTCTTGAGATAGTTCGCTAGAACCACCTCGTTCACATTGGCGAGCTTGTCCCACATGGTCCGGCCGGCGGGACCGCGCAGCTCTTCCATGATCTGGTCGACCTTGTCCTCGGGCAGGAAGGAGGACAGAAGGCGCTGCGCCTGATCCACAGACCCCGTGATCGAGCCGGTCGAGGACATGGAGCCGACAAACTCCATGATCAGTTTTTCGACGGCGCCGGAGGTCACATTGCCCAGATTGACCATGGCCTGGGAGACGACGCGGATTTCCTCGTCATCCATCATCTCCCACAGCTGGCGCTGTTCATCGCCCAGAGCGAGCAAGATCACCGCCGCCTTTTCGGCGCCGGTCATATTTTTGGGGTCGTCGACTTTACGACCGCGAGGGGCTGGAGCGTCAGACATCTCAACCCTCTCCGTCGTGCATCCAGGTGCGCAGGATGCTCATGGATTCATCCGGGTGCTGCTCCACAAGGGCGGCCACTTTGCGCACCGAGGATTTCTTCACCTGGCCTTCGATCTGGGCGACGTCGATATGGTCATCCGAGCTGGGCTCTTCCGGCAACATCACGCCTCCTTCAGGATTGCCGAGCAGGGCCTGCACATTGTCCGGCATCCCCGCACCGCCTGGCCCCGCCAGGGCGGCGGTCCGTCCACCAGAGACATTGCCGATCGCGCCCTGCACCAGCGGACGCGCCACCAGCAAGATCACCAGCAGGGCGGTGATGAACAGCACCACGATCTCGGCGATGCGCATGAAGTCCAGGCTGCCCAGGCTGAAGCCTTCAGGGGCGGGCGTGCCCAGCGACAGGTCGGGACGGTTAAAGCGCATGGAGGTGACTTGCAGGATCTGGTCGCCATCCGTCAGCGTGGTGTCGACGGGAAAGCCCACGGCGGCGGCGACCAGATTGCGGATCTGGGTCAGCTCGGCTTCACTGCGGGGCTCAAAGGTCAAAACGCCGTCCTCGCCCACAGTGGCGACTTCATCCACGACCACCGATACCGCCAGGCGCTCAAGATCGCCCGCCTGAATGATGGAGACGGTTTCTTCCTGGGTGTTTTGATAATTGCGTTCTGTGATCGAGCTTTGGCTGTTGGCCATCAGGGGCGTTTCGCCCTCTGCGCCCGCTTCGCCATCCGGGGTGTTCTCGCTGACCGAGACGCCGCCGGAGGTGACAGGCTCGGAGCGGCTTTGCTCTTCGGCGCGGCGGCTGACTTCGACCTGTCCGTTGGGATCAAACTCCAGCCGGGTGCGGGTCTGGCTCTGGCGGTTCAGTTCGGCGGTCACGGCCACGCGTACGCCGCCTGAGCCCACCACGCCTTCAACGAGATCGCGGATTTTCTGCTGCAGGTCGCGCTCGATCGCGCTCTGACGGTCATCGAGCATGGCGCCGATCAGGTCGCCCTCTGCGTCACTGGGCGCGGCCAGGAGCCGGCCCTGATCATCGGCCAGAGTGATGCGGTTGACCTGAAGTCCCGGTACGGCGGTGGCCACGAGATTGCGGATCGTGGCGATCTGGGAGCTGGACATTTCCCCCCGCACGGAGACCACCACAGAAGCGGAGGGCTGTTGCTCGTCGCGGGAGAACAGGCGGCGTTCGGGCAGCACCAAATGCACGCGCGCGCCGGTGACGGAGTTGAGCGTGTTGATGGAGCGCGCCAGCTCGCCCTCCAGAGCGCGCTTGGCGTTGACGTTCTGCACAAAGCTGGTGGTGCCCAGCGCATCGGTCTCGTCAAAGATCTCATAACCGACCGAGCCAAAGCTCAGCGCGCCGCCAGAGGCGACCCGCATGCGCGCCTCGTCGACCTGATTGGTGTTGACGTACACGGCCGAGCCGCCCTCTTGCAGCTCATAGGAAATGCCGGCCTGGTCCAGGCGCTCGCTCACCGCGGCGGCGTCTGACGGCGCCAGCCCCGAGAACAACAGCGCCTGACCATTGGAATTCATGCTCATGGTGAAAAACACCAGAGCCGCCGCCGCGCCGGCCGTGAGGCCGAACATGGCGATCAATCGGCCAACACCGAATCGGGAAAGCTGTTCCAGTAACGCGTTCACGCCGGGCCGCCCTTGCTCGTTTCCGAATCAGAAAACGCCGCTCCCTGAAGCGGCTAGGCAAGTTTTTCCCACTATCCGCGTAAACGGGGTATTAACGCGTTGAATCAAAAAACACGATCAGCGCGGCGAGCCAAGGCTCGCCGCGCTGGATTCAGGCCAGAAAAGAGAGAGGGGGGCGTACCGCCTATTGGCGGTAATGCTGTATGCGCGTCGTGCGCAATCCGGCCAGTCCATGCCGATCAATGGAGCGCTGCCAGGAGAGAAATTCCTCCACGGTCAGCCGATATCTGTCACAGGCTTCATCCAGGCTTAGAAGTCCGCCGCGAACCGCTGCGACCACTTCCGCTTTTCGGCGAATAACCCACCGCTTGGTGTCCGGGCTCGGCAAATCGGCCACGGTTAGCGGGCTGCCATCTGGACCGATGACATAGTTTTCCTTCTTCGCTCGACGTTCCATCCGACCCATCCTTGTTAGAAGGCACGTCTTACGCGCGCCCTTAGTGAGGAGGGTTATACGGGAGGGCCTCTTAAGGTGAGCCTAAAGCTCAAGGTAAAAGTACGGTAAATCAATTGTTTAGAAAAAATTCACCCCAGCGCCGAAGCGCCGGGGTGTCAGTCGGCCGGTGGGACGGCGGTGGTTTAACGCTTCATCTGGATCGCTTCGGCGAGCATTTCGTCCGCCGTGGTGATGATCCGGGAGCTGGCTGAATAGGCCCGCTGGGTGATGATGAGGTTCGAGAATTCGGTGGCGATATCCACGTTGGAGTTTTCCACCGTTTGTGCGGCGATGGTGCCCGATGCGCCCGATCCGGGCGCGTTCAGGGTGAAGGCGCCGGAGTCTTCGGTGATCTGGAAGCTCGCGCCGCCGACCGACGCCAGGCCGTTGGCGTTGAACACGGTGGCGACCGGCATCTGGTAAACCTGGCGGACCACACCGTTGGTGAAGCGGGCGGACAGGAAGCCGTCCTCGCTCACTTCCACCCCGGCGAAGGCGCCGAAGATCGCGCCGTCCACCACGGTGGAGTCAAGGTTTGACGGCGAGTTGAACTGGGTGATGCCGCCCGGCGCCCCTGCCGTGCCCAGATCGAGCGCCAGGGTTTGCGCGCCCACACCGGTGGTCGTTGACCAACGAATGGCGCCCGCACCGACAGGACCGGCCGTGTCAGAGCTTTCAAACGCGATCGAGGTCGGCAGGGTGGTCGGCGCGCCTGACAGGATTTCGCCATTGGTGTCAAACGCCACAATGCCGGTGGCGATCTGACCATCGACCAGCGGTGCGCCCGTGGTCACGTCCGCAGCCGGCTGCACGTGCAATTCCACATGCCATTGGTTGGCGTTGGTGGCGTGCTTGAGGAAGGACATGGTGACCGAGCGCACACCGCCCTGGGTGTCATAGATCTGAATGGTGCGTTCAAAGTCCGGCGTCACATTGCCCGACGCCATATTGGTGGCGCTGGCGCCCGCCGCATAGGTCGCCGCAGCTGCAGACGGCGTGGTGCTGGCCTGCAGGTTGGCGTTGATGCGGACATTGGAGGTGGCGTTGGCGGTGCCGCCGATATTGGACAGGTTCACCGCTTCCAGCTGATCAAGATTGGACGGGTTCTGATTCACCGTGCCATCCGCCTGAACCGGCCAGGCGTAGAGGTACTGGCCCGCATCATTGCGCAGATAGCCCGCAGAATCCGTCTGAAAGCCGCCGGACCGGGTGAATAGCACCGCGTCAGAACCGGTGCCGGAATTGTTCGGGCTCGGACGTACGACAAAAAAGCCGTCGCCGTCGATCGCCATGTCGGTCGCCGAGACGCCCGGCGTCAGAAGGCCGGAGGAATTGACGTCCAGACGCGAGTTCGAGCTGACGCCCGAGGAGGCGTATCGGCTCGCGCCGCCGCCGCCGATCTTGTAGTTCGGCGTGAAGATCGTATCGACGCGCTTGTAGCCGATCGTGTTCACGTTCGCGATATTATCCGAGATCGCCGCCAAGGCTGAAGAGTTGGCGATCAGTCCGGACGCGCCGGCGGCCATGGCCGAGTTGATACTCATATCGTGCTTCCCATCGTTTGTGCCCGGGCTCGCGGTCCTTCTGGTCAGGAGCCTCGATTTTGTTGCGGAGCGGTTCGGGCTCCGGGTGTCCCCGTTTCGGGGTTATGCAGCGACCTGAGACCCGGTTTGGGTCGCAGAGCCTGAAGCGGTGTCAGTGGCGGGTTGGCCCCTGGATTCGCGGACGCTGGTCACCAAGGTGGCCGGCAGGACGAGCGCGCCGTCAGAGAAGCTGACCTGCGCCTGGCCGCCGCTCATCTCCACGCCGGTCACCCGGTGTGTGACGCGTACGGCGTAATCCAGGATGACGTCGTCAGCATCCTTGGCCACGACCTCGAGCTGGTAGACGCCAGGAGGCAGGGTGTTGCCCGCTTGATCCTTGCCGTCCCAGACCACCTCATGAACGCCTTCAGAGGTGTCGCCATCCAGACGACGCACCTGCTTGCCGGTTTCATCGGTGATGAGCAGCTCCACGCTCTGTGCTTCCTGCGGCAGGCCGTATTCCCATTTCGCCTCGCCATTTTCGAGCAAGGAGTAGGTGGTGTTCACCGTGGCGTCCTTGCCAATGAATTGAAGCGCGGTCAGCTGGGCGTCGGTCTGTTGCAGCGCCAACAGGGCTTCCAGCGATTCATTGGAGGCGATCTGTTGCTCCACCGAGGAGAACTGCACCAGCTGCTGGACGAATTGCTCGGACTCCATCGGGTTCAACGGATCCTGGTTCTTCAGCTGCTCGGTCAGCAGGGTCAGAAAGGTGTCGAAATTGTCCGCCAGCCCTGCAGTGGCCAGTTTGGACTGGCTCTGCTGTTGCTGGGTTTGGGCGGCGGCGGATACGTCTGTCATGAGTTCGCTCTTCTTCTCAGGCGATCAGGTTGACGCCAGCGCGCTGGCTGACGGCGAAGCCGTAGAGCGCGTCAGCCAAAGGCGCGCCGGGCAAGTCAGTTTCGACCTGCGCGGTGAACCGGTTGCGGGCGGCGAAGTCGTTGGCGGCAGCGCCCGCGTCATCGTCGAATTGGGTGAAAGCGCCGCCATCCTCACTGAGCGAGAAGGACAAGCCGTCCTCGTCCAGCTCCAGACCGGCCTCGGTGAGCGCTTTTTCAAGGTCGCGGGCCGAGCGCTGCAGTTCGGACAGCGTGTCAGCGCGTTCCGCGCTCAACACGGCTGAGACCTTGTTATTGGGCCCAAGCTCCAGACGCACCTCGACGCGGCCCAGTTCGGGCGGGTCCAGACGAATGTCAAACACCCGTGCGCCGTCATTGAACTTGCGCGCGATCTGAGCAGCCAGCGTATGGGTGGTGGTGGGCGCGAACCGGGCGGCGGTGTGCGCGTGGATCTGCCCCGGACGCTGCGCCTCGGTGCGCGCATCCTGGCGCGCCAGACCCATGTCCAGATCCGGATCGATCGCATCCGCGCTCGTGTCCATGGGCGCCTCGCTCGACAGCGCCGTATCCTGAAGCAGGAAGGTCAGCGGGTCTGTATAGGCGGTCACCGCTGGAGCGGGCGTGGCAGTAGGCTTGGCGGCGGGCGCGGCCGGTTCGGCGCCGGTTGCTCCGGCGCTGGTTGCGGTGGCGCTCTGGCTTGCGCTGGCGGATGTCTTGGCCGCTGACGGCGCGGGATTGTCAGACTGACGCGCTTTATTCTGGGCGCCGGGGGCGCGATCTGAGTCCGCCCGCTGCGTTTGAGCCGCACGATCGGCTTGTGCGGCCTGAGCCTGAGCCTGGGCTTGGATCTGGGCCTGCCCTTGAGTCTGGGCGGCAGCGTCAGACGCGGAAGCGGCTGATGGCGCAGGCGCGGCGGCGTCAGCTTTCACGGCGTCGGACGCGGGCGCTGCGACGTTCTGTGGAGTTTTGTCGCTCTGGCTTTTGGGGGCGGCGTCAGTCTGCGCCGCGACGCCCGCGCCTGCGTCTTTGGATGCGGCGGCGGTGGCGGCGTCAGAGCGTGTCTCGGTCTTTGCGGTTTCGGCTGTGCGGGCCTGCGCTGCCGCGTCGGCCTCGGCGTCAGCGTCAGCCTCGCCCGCAGGTGCAGAGGCCGCAGCGTTTATGACCGGCGTGCTGTCGTCATCGGCGACGCCTGCCGCGCCAGTGGGGGTGGCGCGGCCATCAGCCGGTTGAGCGCTTTTGCCGGACGGCGTCGCGGCGTCAGGGCCGGAGGCGGCCCCGGTCGGCTGTGCTTTCTCGCCTGAAACGGGTTTGCTGACGTCCGCGCGCGCCAACTCAGCGCCATCTTCCGCGCTTGCTGAGGGCGAGGCGCTGGCGGCCGCCGCCGGGCTGGCGGGGTCAGCTTGTGTCGGCTTGGCGGATTGAGCCATGTCAGCCGCTGAAGACTTGGCGTCGGCTGCCGGCTTCATCGCCGCATCCGGCGCGTCTTGTGACTCTTGCGCTGCGCCCGCCTGCGTCGTCACACCCGTGTCGGCGCTCTCGCCGTCCTGAGGCGCCGAGGCGTTGGCGGCCTGGAGTTCATTGAGGTTGACCACGATGGCTGCGGTCTCGCCTTCCGGCGCCTGAGGAGTTTCGGTCGTGGTCTCGGCCTGAGCGTCCCGCGCGTCATTGGCGGCGTTGCGTTGAGATGTCTTGGCCTCAGAGTTCTCAGTGCGCGCCTGATCGTCCTGCGCCTTGTCACGCGCGGCTGCGGCGTTGCGTTCAGCTCTGTCAGATGAGGCCGGTGCGGAGGTCGGCTTGCGATCCTGGGGCTCAGGCAGGGCGAACGCCTGCGCGCCCGTCTCCGACACGCGGGGGGCGCGTGGGGCGGACGGGGCTAACGGCGCCGGGGCCGGAGGCAAGCGGTCGAGCGGCATGAGCGTAAGGCTCCGCAATCATCAAGCTGATGCGCCGCGTTTTGCTGCGTCTGAGGTGTCGAGCCTTTTGCCCGACTTGGCGTCATCAGGTCTTTCAAGGGGCGTGCCAAGTCAGCCATCCGTAAAAGGCAAGTTATATCAATGAATAAACCTGTTGTTAGGGTTTGCAGGCGGCGCCGGTCGGCAGATTCTCCCCGCTCCTGGATGACGGATTTGCCGAGCGTGCCGGGCTCTTTGTACTTGGCCCGGGGTTTGCGCTGTCTGACAGGGTCAGTATCAGAGCGCTTCCGGGCGACACGCCACGCAGAACTTAAAAAGCAACTTAAATACAATTGCTTATTTAGTTTTTGGCGCAGGCTTCAAAGCTCGGACTTCAGGCGCTGACTGGGAAATTTCTGCCGCTCAATGGGTAAAAACGCCCGCGCGAGCGAATGTTGGAGGCGCACATGGCGCTCAATTCTGTGATCGGCAACGCCCTGTCCGGGCTGCAGGCGTCTCAGCTCGGCTTGCGCACGGCGTCCAACAATGTCGCGAACGTCAATACGCCCGGCTATGCGCGCACCGAGCTGGCCATCACCTCACGCAATGTGGCCGGTCAGGGCATGGGCGTTCAGGTGCGTGGCGTCGAGCGCATCACCGATGAGTATTTGCTGGCGGCCTCGGTGCGCGCCCAGTCTGACTACTCCGCCGCCATGGCGCGGAACGGCGCGCTGGACCGATTGCAGGCCCAGTTTGGCGGCACCGATGACGAGACGTCGCTCTTTGGCCGGTTGAACGCGGCGTTCAGCTCGCTCAGCGCTGCAGCGGCGGACAGTGCGGAAACCGTGTCCCGTCTCAGCGCCGCCTCTGAACTGCAGAGCTTTTTTGATGAGGCCGAGCGTTTGTCAGTCGAAATGCGCACCTTGCGCAATGAGGCGGACACCCGGATCGGCGCCGGGGTCGGGCGGATCAACGAGATCCTCAAGGAGATGCAGGACCTCAACACCCAGGCGCAAACGCTGAGCGCCAATGCCTCTGACACCAGCGGCGCTGCGAACCGCCAGGTTGAATTGCTGGACGAATTGTCGAGCCTGATTGATGTGCGCACTCAGCGCCAGGCTGATGGCCGCGTCTTTGTCTCCACCGCTGACGGTGTGTCGCTTCTCGACAATTCGCGGCTCAATCTGGAGTACACGCCCGCAGGCACCGGCAGCTATGGGCTCGATTTCGGCGAGATCACGGCTGTGGTCTCTGCATCCGGCGCTCGGGTCAGCCTGACCCACAACATCACCTCGGGTGAAATCCGCGGCCTGATTGATCTGCGCGATCAGGATCTGCCGCAGCTCGCGGCGGCCCTGGGCGAGTTCACCGCCGGTGCGGCGGACGCGCTGAACGCGGCGCATAATGACGCCACCGCTTATCCGCCGCCCAATACCTTGACCGGGCGCGACACCAGTCTTGTGGGCGGGGATGTGCTGCAAGGCTCCGGCGCGGCGACTTTGGCGATCGTCAATAATGACGGCACGCTGGTCCAGCAGGTGGCCATTACGGTCACCGGCGCCGGTTTCACCGTGGACGGCAACGCCGCGAACTCGATCACGGATCTGGTCACTGAGCTGAACACGGCGCTGGGCGCCAACGGCACGGCGAGCTTTACCAATGGCCGGTTGAGCATTGACGCGGCAAACCCCAACCATGGCGTGGCGACCGTGCAGGACGAGACCACCCCGTCCTTCATCGGCGGGCGCGGGTTTGCGCATTTCTTTGGCCTCAATGACATCGTGGACTCAGATCGCCCGGCTTTCTTTGAGACGGGGCTGACGGCGACCAGCGCTCATGGTCTGGCGCCGGGCGGGGTGATGAGCTTTAAGGTGCTCGGTCCCAATGGCGCGCGCACCGCTGATATCGACGTTACTGTCGCCGGCGCGAGCATTCAGGACCAGCTGAACGCCTTGAATGCAGCCGGGACGGGGCTGGGCGCCTATGGCGCGTTTGGCATGGACGCGAACGGTGAGATCAGTTTCACGCCGAGCGCCGGCTTTGAGCAGTATGATGTGGTGGTCACCGGCGACACCAGCATTCGCACCGGCACCGGCAAATCCTTCACCAGCATTTTCGGTCTCTCTGAAAACGCGCGAATGAGCCGGTCTGAAGGATTTGAAGTGCGGCCTTCCATCCGGTCGGACTCCATGTTGCTCGCCATGGCCAAGCTTGATGTGACCGGCGCGTCGGCGCCAGGCGATCTGGTGGTCAGCGCGGGCGATAATCGCGGCGGTCAGGCGCTGGCCTCAGCCGGGCAGGTCAAACGCACCTTTGATGATGCAGGCGATATGCGCGGCGGACAGTCCACCCTGGTCGAATATGGCTCTCGGGTTGCGGGCAAGGTCGGGTCGGTCGCCGCCGCCGCCGAGCGTCAGGAAACCGCCGCCGCAGCGGTGAAGGAAGCCGCCGATATCAAGCGCTCGGACGTGGAAGGGGTGAGTCTGGATGAAGAGCTCGCCCGGATGATTCAATTCCAGCAATCGTACAACGCCGCAGCGCGCCTTCTGCAGGCCGCGCGCGAGATGTCCGATACCTTGCTGCGTATCGTTTAAGTCGGGACGGGAGCTTAGAATGAGAATTTCCACCCAGGCCGCATCCCAGGCGGCGCTTATGGACCTGATGCGCGCCCAGCGCGAAGCCTATGACGCGCGCGACCAGCTCGCCAGCGGCAAGAAGGCGCCGGACCTCAAGGGCTACGCCAACACCGCCGAGACGATCATTTCAGCGCGCGCCGCCCAGCAGCGCAGCGAATCTTTCGCCAGCGCCAACAGCCGGATCATGAACCGGCTGGAGGTCCAGGATCTGGCGTATCAGGAATTGTCACAAGCGGCGACGGATCTGCGTACGACGCTGACCACCAATGACGGCTCCTTCATAATGGACAAGGTGCAAGAGGTCTTCGATCAGGCCTCGGCTGCACTCAATATGCGCTTTAACGGCTCTTACGTCTTTGGTGGCGTGCGCACGGACGCCTTGCCCTTCACCGCGGACACCATCGCCGACCTGCAGGCGGCGGCGCCGGACGTTTCGGCCATGTTTGACAACGCCGCGCGGCGCCAGACCACGATGATCGAAGAAACGATCACCGTTGACATAAATTCGACCGCGTCTGAAGTCGGCACGGACCTGATGGCCTCCATCGAGCGGATCGCTGATTTCAACGCCGGGCCTGACGGTCCGTTCAACGGCCAGATCACCGAAAACCAGCAAGCGTTCTTGGAAACCGAGCTGGCCAACATCATCGCCGCTTTTGACACGATCAACGTGGCGATGGCGGAAAACGGCTCACGCCAGAAACAGGTCGAAAACGCCATCACCGGCCATGAAAAACGCGCCGATTATCTCACCATCATGGTGGCGGGGATCGAGGATGCGGACATGGCCGAGGCCGCGACCCGTTTCCAGCAGGCGCAAACCGCCGTGCAGGTGTCCGCGCAGACCTTCTCAACCCTGAGCCAGATCAGCCTGTTGAATTATCTCTAGAGCCTTTTCAGCGAAAGTGGGCGCCGGTTTCGCGGTTCGAAAAGGCGCTCGGTAAAGACGGAGCCTTTTCAGCGAAAGTGGGGACCGGTTTCGCGGTTCGAAAAGGCGACCAGTAGAGGCTAGCCCAGGCCTAATCGCCGGCGCTCTGGCTGCCCATTTTGCGGCCCCGGCGTTCGGCGGCGGAGACTGCATTGCGCACAAGCCCGGGCAAACCGCCGCCATTCATCAAGGCGTCAAGGCCAGCCTGGGTGGCGCCGCCGGGACTGGTCACAGCGCGGCGCAGCTCATCGGGTTCGCCGACGCCCGCTTTCATCAAGGCGCCCGCGCCCGCGACCGTCTGCTTGGCGAGGGTGAGGGCGAGCGCACGCGGCAGGCCTTCCGCTTCCGCCGCTGCGGCCAGCGCTTCGGTGAACAAGAACACATAGGCGGGGCCGGATCCCGAGACCGCCGTCACCGCATCCATCAGCCGTTCATCAGAAATCCACTCCACCAACCCGGCGGGTTTGAGAAGTCTGTCCACGCGTTTCTGATACGCCTTGGTGTCCGCGATGGGATTGGCGACGCAGACGCTGACGCCCTCGCCGATGGCGGCGGCCGTATTGGGCATGGCGCGCACGACCGGACGGTCGGGCAAGGCGTTCGAGATGGTGCGCAGCGGCACGCCTGCGGCGATCGAGATCACCAGCGCGTCCAGCGGCAGGTCGTCATTGAGAGCGCTGAGCACCGGGCGGACCTGATCGGGCTTGATCGCCACCACCAGCGTGTCGAGCGTCCGCGCCAGCTCGGGCGTCAGGGCGTCCGCCTGCGCCACGCCGTGTTGCTCGATCAGCGCTTGCGCTCCGACGCCTGGCCGGGGATCAATCAGGATGATCTCATCGGGGCTGAGGCCGCCGCGCGCTTTGCGAAGCCAGCCCTGCGCCAGAGCGGACCCCATACGGCCCGCGCCCAGCAGACCGATACGGCCTTGTGTCTCTGACATGTGTGCGTTCGGGTCCTTTTAGGCCTCTCCGGCCGTGTCGAACATGGCGGCGGCCACGGCTTCGAGCGGAGTCTTACCGCTCCACAGAAGATAGTGGAACGCCGGATACAGCCTTTCCCCCGCTTCTTTCGCCGCTTCGATCAGCGTGGCCCCTTGTGCGACGGAGACGTTTTCCGCTTCCGGCAGGGTCAGCGCATGGCGAAAGACGACGGAGCCGTCTTCGTGCCAGATTTCAAAATGCCCGATCCACAAGCGTTCGTTCAGACGCGCCACCAGCTCGCAGACATCCTTGTAGCGGCTGTCCGGCGCCTTGAGGTCGAGCGCGGAAAAGACGTGGATCACATCCAGATCCGGTCGATAGGCGAACCAGACCTGATGATCGCGCCAGGATCCCGGCACCGCCATGTGCAGCTCCAGATCGTCGCGCTCATAGGCGTACTGCGCCGTCAGAACGGCTTGTTCAATGCTTTCCAGCGGATCCATCGCGATGATGGTTTCCTGGGTGGTGAGATCCATGATGGTCCTCTAGCCCCTCGCTGCACCCGGCGACTCAGTGTGTCGCCCATGTGGAACGGTATGCGCCCCGATCCCCGGGGTGCAAGCGCTCAGCGTCAGGGAAATTGTAAATGGTTTATTCAGCGGATTTTTTTGCTGTGGATGTCTTGGCGGCCGGCTTCGCCCGGCTCGGCTTCTTCGCCGATTGGGCCTCAAGCTCCGTCAGACGGGCCTCCAGCGATTCAAGCCGGGCGGCGCTGGCGTCCGCTTCGGCCCGCAGAGCTTCAAACTCGTCGCGGCTGACAAGATCAAGTTCGGACGCCATGCGTTCGGCCTGGGCGCGGAACACCGCACGCGCTTCATCGCCTGCGGCTTGTGCTGCGCTGAATGCGTCGGTCATCAGATCGGCCAGATCTGCGAACATTGGGTTGCGGGACTGCATGACATCACCGTGTGCTCTGCTATGAAGACCCATATAGGCGTCCGCGGCCCCGCTAGGCAATGCGGAGTCGCGCCGTCTAACAGTTAACAATCGGTCTTTGCGGCCGAATTATTTTTCTGGAGCCTTTCATGATAGGCGCATGCCCCGCCAGCTTTGATCTGATCGACCCGGTATTGTTCTCGATTCCCGAAATCGCCGGCCTCGGTCCATTTCCCATCCGCTGGTATGCGCTCGCCTATATCGCCGGGCTGTTTATCGGCTTGTACTGGGTGTTGCGGCTGGTGTCTCAGGGACAGCTCTGGGGGCTGACGCCCAAAACCCAGACCGCGCCCTATAGCCGCGCCTTTGTGGATGATCTGGTGCTGTGGATCATGATCGGCATCATTGGCGGCGGCCGGCTGGGCTATGTGCTCTTTTACAACACCTCGATGATCTGGGAGGAGCCGATCCGGGTGGTCACCGGCATTACCGATGGCGGGATGAGCTTTCATGGCGGGCTTCTGGGCGTCACGCTGGCCATGGTGTTGACGGCCCGCGCCTATAAAGCGCCCTTGCTGCGGGTGTCGGACGCCGTGGCGGCGGCGACGCCAATCGGTTTGTTCTTTGGACGGCTGGCCAATTTCATCAATGGCGAACTGTATGGCCGTCCGGCGCCGGACCTGCCCTGGGCCATGCGCTTCTCCCCCGACCCGACCTGCCAGCTGCGCCATCCCAGCCAGCTTTATGAAGCGGCGCTTGAGGGCGTGGTGCTGTTCGTCATCCTGACGGTGCTGATCTACCGGTTCAGGGCGCTCAGCCGCCCGGGGCTGCTCACCGGCGCCTTCCTGGCGGGGTATGGCGTGTTTCGCGCCTTCGTCGAGGTGTTCCGTGAGCCGGACCCGCAAATGCCTGAGGCGCTGCAAGGCTATGTGACCATGGGTATGGTGCTCTGTATTCCCATGATCGCCGTCGGCGCCTATCTGATCTGGCGGGCGCGTCAGACCCCGGCTGTGGGCGCCCGCAAAGCCTGACCCGATACGAGGACGCCGTGTCATGAGCGATGATGAGTTTCGCCCCGCGCAGATGATCAAGGCGCGGCTGCAGGACCGCTTGCGCAGCGAAGGCGCGCTGTCCGTCGCCGCCTTCATGGCGGAAGCGCTGTTTCATCCCATGGCGGGGTTTTACGCCACGAAAGACCCGCTGGGCGCGGCGAACGATTTCATCACTGCGCCCGAGATCAGCCAGATGTTCGGCGAATTGCTGGGCCTGTGGGCGGCGGAATGCTGGATGCAGATGGGCGCGCCGTCACGGGTCGAGCTAATCGAGCTGGGGCCGGGCACGGGCCGGATGATGAGCGACATGCTGCGCGCGGGCCGCGCCGCGCCGGGCTTTCTGGACGCGGTCCACGTGACCTTGATCGAGGCGTCTCCCGCTTTGAAAATGGTGCAGGGTCAGACGCTGGCGAATGCACAGGTTCCGATCCATTGGGCGAAGGATTTCGAGGCAGCCTCCTCGGGGCCCGCTATTGTGATCGGCAACGAGTTTCTCGACTGCCTGCCGATCCGTCAGGCCGTGCGTCACCAGGGCCAGTGGCGCGAACGGGTGGTGACGCTCCATCCCGAAGACGAGGACCGATTCGGCTTCGGGCTCGGACCCGTGCTGAGCGAGGCGGATATCGGCTATATCGCCCCCGCCTTGCGCACGGCGGAGGAGGGCGCGTTAGTGGAGCTGCGCCCGGGCGACCAGCAGCAGATGGAGCAATTGGCGGGCCGCTTCAACCATGATCCAGGCTACGCCCTGTTTGTGGATTACGGCTCGTCACAACCGGAGACCGGCGACACGCTGCAAGCCATCCGTGCCCATCAAAAAGTCGATCCGCTTGAGAACCCCGGCACGGCGGATTTGACGGCCTGGGTGGATTTTGACCGGTTGTTGCGGCTCGGCCTCGATGCGGGCCTAGAAGCCTACGGCCCCATGACCCAGGGCGATTTCCTGACCGAGCTGGGGATCGAGCAACGCGCGGCGGTTCTGGCGAAATCCGTGGACGCGGCGGGCCAGGCCCGGCTCAAGCGCCAGATGCATCGCCTCCTCTCGCCAGAGGATATGGGGACGCTGTTCAAGCTGGCGGCGTTCAGCGCACACGGTTTGCCGCCCGCGCCGGGGATCGCGCCGTTCAGCCGTTAATCCTCAGACAGATGCGTCTCGATGATGCGGGCGATGACGCGCTCGTATTCCTCAAGATCTGAGGGTTTGACGAAATAGCCGTCGGCGCCCGCGTCAAGCGCGATGCGGATCTCATCTTTGAGGTTGGAGGTGGACAGGCTAATGCAGGGGACGCCGATCATCTTCTGACAGGCTTTGACGAGTTTGATGAAGTCTGTGCCGGACATGCCGGGCAGGCGACTGTCGACAAGGCAGAAATCAGGTTTTTCGTCATGGCTGCGGATATAGGTCAAGGCGTCTTCGGCGCGTTCAAAGACCTGAAGATCGCCAAACCCCTGCGCCGTCAACGCATCCGTGATCAAGGTCGCATCAATCTGGCTGTCTTCAATGATCAGGCTGGTCATCTGGTAGCTCCTCAATCCGGGGGAAGGTGAGAATAAACCGCGCCCCCTTGTCATAGTCGGGGTCGACCATGATCGCACCGTCATGAGCTTCCATGATCCGCGCGCAAAAGGCCAGCCCGACGCCGGATCCGGGCACGTCGCTGCGATAGCGCTGCATCATCTTGAACACGCCTTCGGCTTGACTGGCGGGAATGCCGGGGCCGTTGTCGGCGAAACGGACCACGTGACCGTTCGCGATTTCCTGACTGTCGACAGTCAGGACGATTTTGGGCGTGTCGGCGTATTTGACGGCGTTATCGACCAGATTGCGAAACAGGTGCGCCAGCAAGGTCTCATCACCCTGCACGATCGGTTCGCCTGCGACGTTCAGCGTGATCGGCGCGTTGGGATAGTACTCATAAAGCAAGGTTTCGAGCAGGGGTTTGAGCGCAGTGGTGTTTGAAACCGCCTTGGTCTCCACCAGGTCTGAATAGCTTAACAGCGTGTCGATCAGTATCAGCATATCGCGGGATTTCGATTTCATATCATGCAGATACCCTCTGGCCTTGAGGCTTGCAGTATCGCCGAGCTCGCGCTGAGCGAGGTCGGCCAGCAGTGAAATCTGCCGCGCGGGCGCCTTGAGATCGTGTGACGCCCCCGCAGCGAAATCGCGCAGCGTTCCGTTTGAGCGCTCCAGCTCGGAAGTGCGCCGTTGCACCTGACGTTCCAGCGAATTGGTCAGTTGTGTGAGCTGACGTTCGGCGCCCGTGCGCAGCTTCACCTCGTCTTGCAGGTTTTTATTGCTCTCAGCGAGTTGAGCGCTGCTGGGCATGGCCAGCGCTTTGGGCAGGAGCGGCCATAGGACGACAGCCGTGGCGACCGAAACCCCCGCGGTAGCGAGCTTGAGCCCGCCTTCGATGAAATAGGCCGGCGTCCAGACCGTGTAGATCGAGAACAAATGCGTCACGCCGCAGAAAATGATGAAAAGAATGAACAGATAGGCGACCGGTCGGAACAGGATGTCAGGCCGTTTCACCGAGATCCACCAGATCACGACGGGTATGGACAAATAAGAGAGGCCGATCAGCACATCCGCCAGAACGTGCATGATCAGGATGTCCAGGCGCCACAGATAACACATTCCATGCGGCATAAATCCGTGAAGCGATTGCATGAAGTCCTCAAAATATCAGTGCGTTTGAACTCAACAGCTTGAGCTAGTCGCCTTAAGACAATCTTCCAGTAACAGGCGAGTGATGCGCCTGACAGGGGAAATTCGTCCGTTCACGCCCTGATAATCATGAGGGCAAGCCCGGCGCCCCGCCGCTTTGCCACGGGCGCGTATCCTGCTATGAGCGCCGCGACCCAGAACACCGGAGAGGGCAGATCATGAAACTGATGTGCGGCAACGCCAACCGACCCTTGGCCAAGGCCATCGCCGATTATCTTGACGCCCCCCTGTCGGACGTGGAGATCGAGCGCTTTGCGGACGGCGAATTGTTCGTGCGCATTGACGAGAACATGCGCGGTCAGGATGTCTTCATCATCCAGCCCACCTCCGAGCCGGCCAATGACCATCTGATGGAGCTGTTGATCTGCATGGACGCCCTGGCGCGCGCCAGCGCCAACCGGATCACCGCCGTCATCCCCTATTTCGGCTATGCCCGACAGGACCGCAAAACCGGCGGCCGCACGCCGATCACCGCCAAGCTGGTGGCCAATCTGGTCGCCGAAGCCGGCGCGCACCGGGTTCTGACCATTGATCTGCACGCCGGTCAGATCCAGGGCTTTTTCGATATTCCCACCGACAATCTTTTCGCCACCCCGGTGATCGAGGACGATATCCGCCAGCATTACGATGTAGAGGATTTGCTGATCGTGTCGCCCGATGTGGGCGGGGTGGTGCGCGCGCGCTCGCTGGCCGGGCGCCTGGGCGCTGACATCGCCATCGTGGACAAACGCCGCCCCAAGGCGGGTGAGTCCGAAGTGATGAACATTATCGGCGATGTCGAAGGTCGCCGCTGCATCATCTTTGACGACATCATCGATTCGGGCGGCACGCTGTGCAATGCGGCTGCGGCGCTGAAGGACAAGGGCGCCAAGGAAGTCTCCGCCTACATCACCCATGGCGTTTTGTCGGGCAAGGCGGTCGAGCGCATCTCCAACTCTGTTCTCAAGGAGCTGGTGGTGACGGATTCCATCGACGTGACCGCCAAGGTCAAAGCGGGCAAGAATATCCGCTCGCTGTCCGTGGCGCCGCTTCTGGGCGAGGCGATCCGGCGGATCGCCAATGACGAGTCGGTCTCCAAGCTCTTCGACTAGCCTTTCCGCCTCGCGCCGCGGCGAAGAGTCAGCGGATCGCTTGCGCTCATCGCAAGCATCCGCTATACGCCGCGGCTCGAAAGTTCTTACTCAGTCACTGATGGCTGAACGAAGCGCGCGCCGCCAAAACCGGCGGCGCTTGCGTTTAAACCGATTTCGTATGGGACCGGATCATGAGCGATATTGTTCTCTCCGTCGAAGTGCGCGAGCGCACAGGTACTGGCGGCTCGCGTGAGACCCGCCGCAACGGCTATGTGCCGGGCGTTCTTTATGGCGGTGACAAAGGTCCCGTCGCGATCGCGCTGAAAAACAACGAAGTGATCAAGGCGATCAATTCAGGGTCCTTCCTGGCCTCGATGATCACCATCGATCACAAGGGTGAAAAGCAGACCGTGCTGACGCGCGACGTGCAATTCCACCCGGTGCGCGACGAGCCGGTGCACATTGACTTCCAGCGTGTGGACGAAACCACCGTCATCACCGTTGAAGTGGCGGCTCAGTTCCACAATGAAGAGAAGTCTCCGGGCCTGAAGCGCGGCGGCATCCTTAATGTTGTGCGTCACGCGATTGAAGTGAACGTGCCGGCGGGCTCCATCCCCGATCAGATCGATGTGGACCTGACCGGGTATGACATCGGCGATTCCATTCACATCTCGGCTGTGACCCTGCCCGAAGGCGTGAAGCCGGCGATCACCGATCGTGACTTCACCATCGCCACCATCCAGAACTCGCGCGCTGCTCGTGACACCGACGAAGCTGACGCTGAAGGCGAAGAGACCGAGACCGAGGCCGAGGGCGACGAGGAGTAATCCTCTTCCCTTCGCCGGAAACGGACGTAAAAGGCGGCTGGCGGACTTTAGTCCCGGCCGCCTTTTTCATTTGTGGAGCGCGCCATGCATTTGATCGTGGGCCTGGGCAATCCGGGCGGCCAATACGCCGGCAACCGTCACAATGTCGGGTTCATGGCGCTGGACGCCATCGCCGAGGATTGGCGGCTCGGGCCGTGGAAGAAACGCTTTCAGGGGCAAACCGCCGAAGGGGTGGTGGAGACCGCCAAAGGGCCGCGCAAGGTGCTGCTGCTCAAGCCTGAGACCTATTACAACGAGGCCGGGCGCGCGGTGGCCGAGGCGGCGCGGTTCTACAAGATCGCGCCTGAGAACATTCTCGTCTTTCATGACGAGCTGGATCTGGCGCCGGGCAAGTTCCGCCTCAAGACCGGCGGCGGTCATGCGGGCAATAACGGCCTGCGCTCCACCAAGGCGCATATTCAGGGCGAGTTCAAACGCGGGCGCATCGGCATCGGCCATCCCGGCGACAAGGCCCAGGTGACCCATTGGGTGCTGGGTAATTTCTCCAAGGCTGAAGAGGTGTGGCTGGGGCCGTTGCTGGACGCCATTGCGCGCGCCTTCCCGTTGATCGTGGAAGACAATGACGACGCCTTCCAGACCAAAGTGACCCATCTGGCGCCCGCGCCCTAGCGACCGGATCATCACAATTTTGCCTGCTTGCGGACGGGAATACGCCTTCAAAAACACGCCAGAATATCACGCTTTTGGCCATCTGCGGCCATAAGCGCCCATCACTCTCGACCCTGCCAGACGACGGCGGCGACCCTCAGACGCCCCGTCAGAGTCTGGCCTTAGAGTAAGGAGAGAGACTGATGAAACGCCAAGTTCTGATTTCAACGATCGCCGCTGCTGCCTTCGCGGGGACCGCATTCGCCGAAGCCCCGATGTTTGACACGGTTGATGTGGACGGCGACGGCCTCGTCACCCTGTCTGAAGCCCAGGCTGTCGCGCCTGAGCTGACCGAAGATGCGTTCACAGCATTTGACGTGAACGCCGATGGCGGCCTGGATGAAGGCGAGTTTGAAGCCTGGGTGGCCACTCTGCCGGCGGACGATCACGGCGACCACCAGTAAACACCTCGCTTCACACCCTCGCACGTTCCCCAGCGTGCACGGCCGGGGCCGGTTGCCATTGCAACCGGCCCTGTGTCGTTTGGACGGTGTGGCGACGTCAGATGAACGCGTTGTCAGGCTTGCGGCGAGGCGGCCTTAATAACGCCTTGAGCTTTCCTTCTTGCAGCCCTTAAGGCGTCACAGCGCACGATGAGAGTGACAGGGCTCCTCCCCGAGCACCCGCCGCAAGGCGGACGAACCTTCCCATCTGGCCGGCTGCTTCGTGCAGCCGGTCGTTTTTTACGAGCCTAGATGGGAAGGCTGGGGGGATTCAGGAGCAGCAGGACCGCAAGATAACCGATATACGCCAGCGTCAAGGCCATGCCGGACACGCGCCCGATGGGGCGGCGCAGAACAGCGTAGGCCAGGATGGCCAGCGCCGCGGCCGTCATTACCCAGAAATCAAGCTGGAAGAATTCCGCCTCCACAGGGGCGGGCGCGCCCGTCACGGCGCCGGCTGCAATCCCGGTGATGCCGCCGACGGCGCAGATATTGAAGATGTTGGAGCCGACCACATTGCCGATCGCCATGCCGCCCTGTTTGCGCATGGCGGCGATGAAGGCGGTGGCCAGTTCCGGCAAGGAGGTGCCGAACGCCAGAATGGTCAGGCCGATCACCGCATCGGAGACATTGAACAATTCGGCGATGCCGACGCCGCCGTCCACGATCAGTTTCGCCCCCACAGGCAGCATGACCAGACCGCCTAGCAGGAACAGCGCCACCATCGGAGCCTTTTGCGGCAGTCCTTCCATCTGATCAATGTCAGTCAGTTCCGCGATCATCGGGTCGTCGCGATGGGCTTTCGCGGTCAGGGCCAGAAATCCGATATAGCCGATAATGCCGGCGGACAGGATGGCGCCATCGATCAGACCCAGCCCGCCATCCCAGCACAGGGCGATGAACAGGGCGGTGAAGGCGAGGGCGATCAGGGCGTTGCGCTTCACCCCGGGCGCGGTCGAGGCGATGGGCGCCAGGATCGCTGGGAGTCCCAGCACCAACAAGACGTTGGCGATATTGGAGCCGACGATATTGCCAATGGCGAGGCCGGGCGCGCCTTCCACAGCCGCGGCGGCGCTGACCATCATTTCAGGAGCGCTGGTGCCGAAAGCGACGATGGTCAGACCCACCAGAAGCGGCGGCACGCCCATCTTGCTGGCGAGCGACGTTGCGCCGCGCACCAGGATGTCGCCGCCCGTCAAAAGGACGACGATGCCGCCAAGCACCATCAGGCTGAACAGGACAATATCAGGCATGGAAAAATCCGGCGCGGGCGGGATCGGCTCCCGCCGGCGGCCTTAATCCAGGCGCTTGTTGTCGATCAGGTTGAGGATCGCAAAGATGCCGAAAGCGAGGCCAAGGGCGACAAGAGCTGCCATGAAACCGGTCCTTCTGATGAGTCGGGTTTGCGCGTTGCGCAGGGTCATCCGCGCATATAGCGCGCCGCAGCGGTGAGAGGAAGACTTCTCGCTCGAAGTTCACCAGTCATTGACACCGGCCAGCCATGATCGCTTGTATGGATATAACCCAAGCGGGGACTGCGTTCATGGCTGACGACATCACATCTGACACCAAGAGCCGTCGTCTTCTGGAAGCTATATCCGAAGTTCAGGCGATCTATATTGGCGGCGATGAGGACGCGCACGCCTTTTTCCAGCGCTTGCTGGATATTCTGCTGGACATCACGGACTCCGAATACGGCTTTGTCGGCGAGGTCGTCGGGACGGGCGACGGCGTCCGCCCCTGGTTGCGAACCTGGGCGACCACAGACATCAGCTGGGACGAGAATTCCAGGGCGCTCTACGGCGCTGCGGGGGTTATGGAGTTCACCAGCACTGACCTCCTGTTCGGCTCGATTTTAAAAGACCGCGAGGCTGTCATCGCCAACGCCGGGCCGGGTGAGTCCCTCAAGCTCCGGCTGCCGGACGGCCACCCGCCCATGACCTCTTTTCTCGGCCTGCCCATGATGAGCGGTGACGAGTTGCTGGGCGTGGCCGGCGTCGCCAATCGGGACGGCGGATATGACGGAGACTTTCCGGACTTTCTCAAAACCCTGACCAACACCATGGGGGCGTTCATCAAGGCGCGCCGCTTCGAGGACGCCGCCCGTCGCGCCCAGCAAAGGCTCGAGCATTCAGAGACCCGATATGCGCTGGCCATCCGGGGGACAGGCGCGGGGGTCTGGGAATGGAATGCGGACGATCAGAGCCAGTACTGGTGGCCCCGGCTGAAATCGATTCTCGGCTTTCCTCCCAGCTATGAGCCGCCGACATCGAAGCTCGGCGCGGATTTCGTTCACCCGGAGGATTTGTCGCGATACCGCCAAACACTCCATCGCCATATGATCAGCGGCGAACCCTTCCAGATTCAGGTCCGCCTGCGACGCGCAGATGGCGCCTGGATCACCGTCAATTGTCACGGCCAGCCGGAGCGGGACGGGGACGGGGCGCTTCGGCGCATGGTCGGCACCATGGTCGATGTCAGCGATCTGGCGGATGCACAGGACACCGCGCTCAAGGCCCGGTTGACTGCCGAGGTGGCGATCTCCAGCGCCAATATGGGCCGCTGGTGGTATTCCGTTGATGAGGAAGCGATCCATCTGGACGCCCGCTTTGCAATGCTGCTCGGACGCCCTGAACTGGATGGCAAGCCCTTTTCCATGTCTGAAATGTTGTCACTGACGGTGCCCGAGGATCGCGACAGATTGGTGTCCGCCATCGCCTCGGCGCTTGAGGCTGCTGGCGGACGACTGAGCGTGTCCCATCGCATTGTCCGCGCGGACGGCGAATTGGTGTGGCTGCAAGTGGATGGCGCCGTCATTGAGCGGGACAAGCATGGCAGGCCGCGGGAATTGACGGGAATCGCCGCCGATCACACCCCCTTGCGCAAGGCGGAAGACGAAGCCAATGAATTGCGCCGGCTTTACGAGCTGGCGATCACGAGGTCTGATCAGGCGGTTTTCGACATAGATTTCAAGGCGGACCAGGTTTTCGCCTCGCCCGGCTATTACGAGATGCTGGGCAACCCGCAACCCACCGGTGTGCGGCGTATGACCGATTTCCTTGAAGCGGTGCATCCCGATGATCTGTCCAACGTGCAGCGCGTGATGCGGGAGCCGGATCTGGAGGGGAGCGGAGTTGGCCCCCACAAGCAGCATCTCGTATTCCGATTGCGCCGGGCCGACGGCGGCTATCTGTGGATTGAAGGCGCCGGTGAAATGATCTGCGACAGCGCGGGGCGCCCTGAACGCATGTCCGGCACCTTGCGCGACATTACCGACCGTCGGCGGTTCGAGCAGCGTGCGCGTGAGGCCGGGATGCGGGCGCAGATGGCGCTGCGCGTGGCGGGGCTCGGCGTCTGGGAGCTGGATGTGCTCCAGAACACGGTGCGCGTGGATGAGACATTGGCGTTCATCCTGGGGGCGCCTGCGCTTGTCGAGGGGCTGAGGGACCCTGAAGAGCTGTTCAGTCTGGCGCATCCCGAGGATGTGGAGCGGGCTCAAAGGCTCTTTTCGACCTTGCTGGCTGAGGCCGCAGACCAGCTGGTCATGGAGCACCGTGTGATCACCCCGTCAGGCGCTGTGGTGTGGATCAAGGTGCATGTCCGGGTTACGGGTCGCGGTGAAGACGGAGCCCCCTCGCGTATTGTCGGCATTGTCGAGGATCTCTCTCAGCAAAAGGCGGCGGAGGACACGCTGAAAAGCGCCCTGGCGCGCGCCGAGGCGGCGAGCGACGCCAAATCCCTGTTTCTCGCCAATATGAGCCATGAAATCCGAACGCCCCTGAACGGGGTTTTGGGGATCGCGCAATTACTGGCGCTGACCGATCTGAGCGAGCGGCAAAAAGAGTTCGTGCAAACCATCCGCTCGTCGGGCCGGGCGTTGCTTTCGATCATCGAGGACATTCTGGACCTGTCCAAGATCGAGGCCGGCAAGCTCAATCTGGTCAAACGTCCGAGCCGATTGTCGGACATTATTTCTGAAACCTGTCAGGCGCACACGCCAGAAGCGGCGCGCAAAGCTCTGGCCTTGACCCTGAATCTCGCGCCGGAGCTGTCCGGCCTCGCGATGATTGACGCCAATCGCGTGCGGCAGGTGCTCAGCAATCTGCTGAGCAATGCCGTGAAATTCACAGAGGCCGGCTCAGTGCATGTGGACGCCGTGCGGTTTGAAGACGAGATTTTGCGCGTAGAGGTGCGAGACACCGGCCCGGGGCTGAGCGAGGCCGTACAAAGCCGGGTTTTTGGTCGTTTCGAGCAAGCCGACATGTCCCATAGTCGCAGCCATGAAGGATCGGGGCTGGGGCTCGCCATCGCGCGCGAGCTGGTCGAGCTGATGGACGGGCGGATCGGCGTGAACTCCCGTGTGGGCGAGGGCGCGTGCTTCTGGTTTGAGATGCCGGCCCCCTCCGCCAGTGCGGATGACGCACCGGTCGAGATGATGGCGTCTGACCGTTTGATCACGCCTGAAGGCGCTGACGATGACACGCATATGCGTGTGCTGGTGGTGGACGACCAGCCGGTCAATCTTGATGTGACGGCCGAAATGGTGCGCCAGGGCGGCTGCCACCCTGTCGTCGCCGCCAGCGGACGCGAAGCGCTTGATCTGTTGCAAGCGGAACGGTTCGACGCCGTGCTGATGGATTTGCACATGCCCGGCATGGGCGGAGAAGAGGCCATCCGGCGGATTCGTTCCGGCGAGGCGGGCGAATCCGGGGTGCCGGTCTATGTGGTCAGCGCAGACGCCACCGCTGAGACCCTCACCCGTGTCGGGGCGCTGGATGTGGATGGATATTTCACAAAGCCTGTGGAGATGCAGGCGCTGGTCGAGGCGCTGAACGGCTTGAAAGGCCGTTCTCTCACTCACGCGCCCAAGCTGGCCGATTCATCGCCCTGAACTTGAGATGTGGTGGTTTCACACTATGTGAAAATCATCACGGATCATTAAGGAGATGATATGACTGAGAGTCTTGAAAAGAACGAAGCGCGTCAAGCCGTACGCAAGGGTTGGCAAGAAAAAGTCTTATACGCATCTTTGGCCGGATCTGTTCTCGTTTTGGCGATTGCGGCGATAATCGTCATCACGTAATTTATTTATTCAGGTTTCCGGCCTGAGTTGTAACTCCCGGTGATGTCGCGGCGGCCGTCACCGCCTGTCCCGACGCGTATCCGGACGACGAGCCTCGGGCGAGGCGATGGCGGTATGATAGCCATACTTTATTGAGCTTGCTGAATGCAGCTTCAGGTCGGTGATTGCCTGATTGTGACGTGTGTGCGCTTTGTAGCGCCACTCAGTTAGTCCTAGTTACGGCATTGGGCGCCAGACCGACCGGGCGCTGGCTCGCATCCCCAGCATTGAATGGGCCCCCGCAACCGGGGCGTTAAAGCAATCTTAATTAAAGCTGCGCCCGGGCCATAAGCAATGCTAAGGTCATTTTGCGTCGCCCGTGGGGAGGCGACGCTCCGGTTTTGAGGGAGGCCGATATGGGGCTGATCTTCGCGCGCGCGACCAATGCGACATTCACGATTTTTCTGTCATTCGTCCTGTCCTACATCATGCTGATCGCCATGGGCGTCACATGGCCGGAAGGGCTCGACTGGCTGGTGCAGCGCGCCAAGGAAGTGGAGGCGATGATCGTGCGCCCCGGCATCCCCGTCCGCTACAAGGTCTGGCTGGATCTGCTGATCGAGGAAGGCGCGATCCTCTTGCTGTTCTTCACCATGGTGGCGCGCATTCTGGTGGCGATCGTGGGCACTGCGATGAGCTCTCCGTTCAAGAAGCATTAGCGGGCGTTTCAGACGCAGAAACGCAACTGGTCAATCCCGCCGGATTTGGGCAGTCTCGCCCTATGACGGATCTGCGCCCCGCCCATATTCTGGTCGTTGATGATGATGATCGCATTCGTGATCTTCTGACCAAGTTCCTGCGCGCGCGCGGATTGCGCGTCACGGCGGCGCCGGATGGGGCGAAAGCTCTGTCTTTGCTGGCGCAGATGCGCTTTGACCTGATCATTCTGGACGTGATGATGCCCGGCGCAGACGGGTTTGAAGTCACCGAAACTGTCCGCCGCAGCGACGCCACGCCGATCTTGCTGCTGACTGCGCGCGGCGAGCCGGAAGACCGTATCAAGGGGCTGAGCCTGGGGGCGGATGATTATCTGGCCAAACCGTTCGAGCCTGAAGAGCTGGTGTTGCGCGTGCAGGCGATCCTGCGTCGCGCCCTGCCGCAGACGCGTGGCCCCTCGGCGGTGGCGTTTGGCCCGTGGCGGTTCGAAATCGAGGCCGGGCAGCTGAGCCAGAACGGCGCCTCGGTGCGCTTGACCGGCGGGGAGACGGCCCTGCTGGCGGCGCTGGCCAGGTCCAATGGCGAGGCGGTGTCGCGCCAGGCGCTGTCTGAACAGGCCGCCAATGGCGCTGGCGAGCGGGCGGTGGATGTGCAGATCACCCGGCTGCGGCGCAAGATCGAGACCGATCCCAAATCCCCGCTCTATATCCAGACTGTCCGCGGCTCGGGCTACAAGCTGGTCGCGGACCCGGTCTATGACGGCGCTGAAGGCTAGGCCGGTGCGCTTTTCCCTCAAACCCTATCTGCCCAAAGGGCTGTTTGAGCGCTCGCTCTTGATCATCGTGCTGCCCGTCGCGCTCATGCAAGGGGCGGTGACCTGGGCGTTTTTCGAGCAGCACTGGCAGACGACCACCGCGCGCCTGAGTGAAAGCGTCGCCGGGGAAGTGGCGCTGGTGGTCCGGCTTTATGAGCGCGACGGCCCCGAACAGTTTGACGCGCTGGCCAATCTCGCCTTCGCCACCACCGATCTCAGCGTCGAGTATCGCGAGGGCGACACCCTGCCCACCACGCGCCGCACGGCGTTTTTCCGGGCGCTGGACCGCACGCTTCGAAGCGCGCTGGGGGCGGAGCTGGATCACGCCTTCTGGTTCGACACCACGCGCTACCCTTCTTATGTCGACATAAGGGTGCAGGTGGAGGGCGGGGTGCTGCGCTTCATCGCCGTGCGTGACCGGGTGTTCGCCACCACCGGTCATATCTTCCTGATCTGGCTGTTTCTCGCCACCGGGCTCTTGCTGACCGTCGCCATCCTGTTCATTCGCAATCAGGTCAAGCCGATCCGCCAGCTCGCCGAAGCCGCCGAAGCGTTCGGCCGAGGCCAGGATGTGGAGCGGTTCAAGCCCGCCGGCGCCCGCGAAGTGCGGCGCGCCAGCGCGGCGTTCCTGGACATGCGCGCGCGTCTGAAACGTCATATCGAGCAGCGCACGCAATTGCTGGCGGGCGTCAGTCATGATCTGCGCACCCCGCTGACGCGCCTGCGCCTGCAGCTCGCCTTGATGCCGCAAAGCGAGGAGCGCGACGCCGCGCGTCGGGACCTTGCCGACATGGAGGCCGCGCTTGAGGAATATCTCGCCTTCGCGCGCGGACAGGCCGGGGAGGAGGCGGATACGCTCGACCTCACCGCCCTGTGCGAAACCCTGGCCGACGATGCGGCGCGCGAGGGCGTGGATCTGGAGCTCGAGCTGGAGGACGGGCTGACGGCCCCGGCGCGAGAAAGCGCGCTCAAGCGCGCCCTCTCCAATCTGGTGTCGAACGCCGCCGCCCATGCCCGGACCGTGCGCCTGAGCGCCCGCCGCAATGGCGCGCGGATCGAAATCCTGATTGATGATGACGGCCCCGGCATTCCCGGCGATCAGCGCGAGGAGGCGTTCAAACCGTTCTCGCGCCTCGATGAAAGCCGCAACGCCAACCGCAAGGGCGTGGGCCTCGGCCTCGCCATCGCCCGCGACACCCTGCGCGCCCATGGCGGAGACCTGCGCCTTGAGGACTCGCCCTTGGGCGGTCTGCGCGCCCGGGTGAGCCTGCCGGCCTAGACGCGCGATTGTCTCCCTCTGTCCGTCAGCACGAGAAGGGATGCGCGGCGCCCGCATCCTTACAACACCTCATCCGGCCCCGTCTTCAGCGTCCGGCCCCTGTCTGTGGCCTTAAAGATAAATCCGTCCCGAAGCAGCCGGATCTGGTGCTATATATTGCGCTTATACATTAATAAGGGCTGATTAATGTATATAAAGTGAGTTGTTACTTCTTCCGTTGCAAATAGCCACCCGTGGCCACGCTGATCTGAAGTTTGTGATCCATTTCTTTATTGATCTCAAATTTATCATTATGCTTCAGCCAGGCATCAACAGCGGTTTTCGGGTTGTCGCCGGCCCCCCAAGGCCGCCCGAACAGTAACGGCTCTTCAAGCGCGTCGATCACTGTATCAAAGACGATGCAATAGCTGCCGACTGAAACGAGGGGAGCATACGCCTCCAGTTCCTTCAGCACATGATCATGGCCGTGATGGCTATCGAGGCACACCAGAACGGTCTTCGCGTCTCCCACAGCCTGGCGCACCGATGCGATCACATCAGCATCCACCGAAGATCCCTCAATCATCGTAATACGATCCTTGAAAGGATGGTGATCAATGGCCTTCCGGGTATGAGGACGGATATCAATATCGACACCGATCACGCGACGCCGGCTGGATAGGGGGTCACCGGAGCTTTCTGTCTCGCTGAGGTCGAGCAGCGCCAACAAGGACGCCGACAAGCTCAACGACCCGCCGCGAGCAATACCGGTCTCCACAATCACATCCGGGCGCACCTGCCAGACAATTTCCTGCAGCGCCATGATGTCTTGCGGGTACTGGATAATCGGGACGCCTAACCAGCAGAAATTATATGAATATTGGGCCGCAATCGAGGCTTCCAGAAAAGCCTGTGCTGCTGACCCCAGATGGGAGTCCTGCGACATCGCCTGAAGGCGTTTGCTGACTTCGGTCTCATACTGATCCACTGAACATGCCTCTCAACTTATACTGATCGCCTACAAGGCTTTGAATTTCATCGAGATAATTCGCATTCATGACGGTAATCTCGGTCCCCGCAGGCAGATCCGCCAACCCGACCTCAGGGCTCATGACCTCAAGGCCTGTTAACGCCAGAAAGCGCCCCTGCTTGGCAGGATTGATATCAATGACCCGATGGACGGGACAGCCTGCGCGCTGGCACATCAGGGCGTATATGACGCCTTTTGAGGCTCCGCCCCAGATCACGCGCTGAGCCCCCTTCGTCGTTCTTACTTCTTGCTGCACGCCCTGCATGAAGTCTTTCGGAAATCGCACTGCCATGTCGGGCTGGCAGGTCGGGTTGCGGAGGGTGGAGAGATCGCAGACCACACGGAGATATTGCCCATCAAATCCACGATCACAGTACAAGACGCGACCGAACATGTTGTGAAAGTCATGCATCCTGAAATAGTTGACGTGCTCGTAAAAGATGTCGAACCAGGCGCGCGCCTCACAAATCCAGTCAAAACAGGGAACTTCGATATAAATAAGCGTCCCCGGATCAGCCTTCGCAGCGATTGCCTGTAAGAACCCGACAGGATCCTGCACATGCTCCAGCACATGTCTGAGCACGATATGACTGCCCGCGAGAGGCTCCTGTCCGGTGTACAAAGCGCTGACGATGTCGCGGTCATCGCCAATATAGGCGGGATCATAGCCGCGAACACGTTCCCCGCGCGCCCGAAGCACATCCAGGAAGCGCCCCATCCCGCAACCGATCTCAACATAGGCGGGCCCGCGCATCTCTTTCAGGATCAGATCAGCGACGTCATTGAGATGGGCTTCAAAACGCGGGCTAAAGCCTTGATCATTCTCGTAATCCTGATCATAGACCACACGATCTGGATCAAAGGCTGCATTATAGACCAGCCCAGTCTGCTGGCATTCGACCAGATGGATGTCTCCGGTTAGACTGTTCAAAGCGGCATGCCGGGTATCGAACATCTTGTTCTGTAAGGCTGGATACGCTTCAAAGCGAATGAGAGATCGGAGGGTTGAGCTCACAACCGGTTCTCCTGGGCTGCTTGAGAGGCGCTCCAGGGTTCACCCACAAGGCAGGCGGGATCGCCAGGACGGTCGGGCCGAGCCCCGAAACGCAACAAGTCCTCTCGACCATACTCCGCCGCAATCCGTCGCGCGAAATCGGCCACTGTGACAGGTTCACCTGAGCAGATATTGGCGGCGCCTGTCGTTTTTGACAACGCAAAGCGGGACAGCTGTTCCCCGACGTCTTCGATACGCATGTAGTCGCGAATTTGACGCCCGGAAGTCAGGTCAACAGCTTCTCCTGCTGCAAGACGCGCATGCAAATACGGCGTCAGCCTGCGCGGGTCTTCCTGGCCACCATAAATGTGAAACAGCCGGGCCCAGGCGAACTCTGCGCCCATACGGTCATAAGTGGCGCGGAGCGTCTGGTAGACGCTCGCCTTTGCACAGGCGTAAACCGAAACAGGCGCGAGCGGGGTGTGTCGGGTCAGATACCCATAAGAGGCATCATATTCCAGGCAGGTTCCGACACCGACAAAGCGTTTGACGCCCATCTTGAGAGCTTCATGGGCAAACCTGAGCGTTCCGGACACACACAGAAGATTATCTGCGGCATGCAGATAGTCTTCAGCATCCACATACCAGGCCAGATGAAGAACGAGGTCGACCCCGTCCAGGGCCGCGCGGAGCGCGCTCTCCGAAGCCGTGAAAAAATCGGGGAAGACAACAGGCTCATCAACGCAACCGATCGCCTGAGAGGGGTCGCGGACCACACATCTCAGGACATGCCCCGAACCCGACAATGAGGGCAGAAGCGCGCGACCTACATATCCGGAGGCGCCTGTGATCAGAATGCGCACGGCTCAGTTCTCCGCAATGTCAGATGTGATGAATTGCGTACCATAGCGTTTCAAATGCGTCAGCTGGCGTTCTATCTCATCAGCAATATTCCATGGGAAGATCACCAGATAATCAGGCGGATTCTGATCAAGCGCTTCAGGCGGTCGGATGGGAATATGGCTTCCCGGCAAGAGCTTACCCTGTTTGGACGGCGCGGCGTCACAAACAAAAGGCATCAAGTCCGGCTTGACCCCGGCATAGTTGAGCAAGGTGTTGCCCTTGGCTGCTGCACCATAACCTGCAACGCGACGCCCTTCATTGTGCGCCTTTAGCAGAAACCGGAGGAAGGCATTCTTGCGCGAGTCAGTCTGACTCTGGAACTGCGCATACCCTTCAGCGCGATCGAGACCTGCGGCGCGTTCCTCAGCGAGCCCGGCCCGGACCGCCTCGGTCTGAATATGGGTCGCGCCCTCAAGGCAGCCCCAAACTCTCAAACTGCCGCCATGGGTAGGCAAGCGCTCTACATCAAAAAGCCGTAACCCGCATGCCTTGAATATTCGGTCTACGGCCAACAGGGACAGGTATGAATAATGCTCATGATAGATCGTATCAAACTGACAGTCCCGGATGAGATTCAGAAGATGCGGAAATTCCAGGCTGATCACGCCTTCAGGCGTTAGCAAGTGTGCCAGCCCTTGCGTAAAATCAATAATATCAGGAACATGGGCGTAGACATTATTGGCCAAGACCAGGTCTGCCCGACGATGCTCGACCAGTTTACGAGCCAACTGGACGCCAAAGAACGCTTCAACCACCTCGATGTCGGCTGCGCGGGCGGCAGCGGCTGTGCTGGCCGTCGGCTCCACTCCCAGACAAGGCACGCCAGCCTGCTTCATATACTGCAGCAGGTAACCGTCGTTCGAACCGATTTCGATCACATACGACTCGGCTGACAGACCAAACCGCTCTATTGCGGTTTCACAATAACGACGCGCATGAGCCAGCCAGGACGTGGAGGTCGACGAGAAGTATGCGTAATCCGCTGCGAACAGACGCTCACGTTCGGTGAAATCCTCTGTTTGCACGAGCCAACAGTTTTCACACACCCCCACCCGGAGTGGGAAAGTCAGCTCAGCTGAGTTGGCCGCTTCCGCATTGATATAGGCGTTTGACGGCGGCGCATGCCCCAGATCAACCAGCGTGAGGGATACGGGGGACGCGCAATGACGGCATGAAAAGGTCATAACTCAACAGGTTGAATAGATGAGAGAGAGGGAAGGGCGCGATCCTTATGCGATACCTCACCCACAGGCAGCGGCCAAGCGATATCCAGATCCGGATCATCATGACGGACCCCGCCTTCGACCTGAGGCGTATAAGCGCTGGAATGAAGATAGATTAATCGGGCGTCATCGGTGAGCGCCTGAAAGCCATGTGCAACGCCATGGGGAATGTAAACCGCATTATGCCGCGAGGCATCCAGTCTCACACTCTGCCATTGTCCGAAAGTCGACGATTTCGCCCTTAAGTCCACAAGCACGTCAAAGACAGCCCCGGCCACACACTGCACCAGCTTGATTTCTGCATGCGGCGGATACTGCAAGTGCATGCCGCGAACTGCGCCTTTTGCTTTTGTCAGCGACCTGTTGTGCTGCACCCAATGAGTGTTGAGCCCATGCTCCGCAAACGTGGACTCACAATAGAAACGAGAGAATTCCCCTCGGTGGTCGGCATGCACCCTCGCGGTGATTTCATAAGCGCCTGCAATAGACAACGGTTCGATGTTCACGCCTGAGCCTCATGATCGAGGATCTGGTTTTGCGTGAGCGCGATCGGATCTGCGCCTTCATGGGCCTGCCGATACCAGTCAATTGTCTCGGTGACGGCGCGCTCGAAATCCCACCGCGGCCGCCACCCGAGCAGGTCGCCTGCGAGGTCTGCATTCAGCCTCAAGGTCTTGGATTCCGGCATCACCGAACTCGCGCAATCAGTTTGCGTAGTCCCTGGCCACCGCTTCAAGGCCACCTGCACCAGGTCAGCAACAGAGCGCCTCTCTTCTTTAAAGGGGCCGAAATTGAGCGCGCGCTGGAACGTTCTCGTATCCGCTCCTGCTAATGCTTCACCCAATTGTAGATATCCCGCCAGTGGATCAAGCACATGTTGCCACGGGCGAATGCTCTGAGGGTTCCGTAAGTTCAGAGTTTGCTTTGAGGCCAGAGCGCGTACCAAATCGGGCACTATGCGATCTTCCGCAAAGTCACCGCCACCGATGACGTTCCCGGCACGAGCCGTCGCCAGACGCGCGCCTGTTTCTGTAAAATAGGATTGCCGATAGCTATGGACGGCCAGCTCGCTTGCCGCCTTGGAAGCCGCATATGGATCATTCCCACCCAGCGGGTCGGATTCGTCGAAAGGTGTATCGGTCTCCGCATTGGCGTAAACCTTGTCAGTGGTCACCATGACGACCGGACAGTTGGCCTGCGCCTCTCGGAGCGCCTCGAGCAAATTGACGGACCCGAGCAGGTTCGTGCGCCAGGTTTCAAGCGGTTCCCGATATGAACGCCGCACAAGGGAGCTGGCCGCCAAGTGAAGAATGATATCGGGCTGCGCAGCGTCCAGACGCGAACGCAAGGCCGCGTAATCGCGAATGTCCACGATATGATGGTCAACTCGCTGTTGGTGGCCTAGGCGCACGAATAAATCGTCCTGGCTTTCCGGCGGCAGAGCCGCACCGAAAACGCGCGCTCCCTTCATCAGAAGCTGTTCTGACAACCATGCGCCTTTGAAGCCGGTATGGCCGGTGATCAGGACGCGCTGACGAGACCAGAAGCTCATCTGGGCTAGGCCCAGCTTTGCCAGGGCGCCGCCCCGGTTTCCCACAGACCCTCAAGCTGCTGCTTATCGCGCAGGGTATCCATCGCGGCCCAGAAACCGCTATGCTTATAAACGCTTAACTGCCGTGTTTTCGCCAATTCCATCAGCGGCGCGCGCTCCCAGGACACATCATCACCGTCTATCAAGTCGAGCACGCTGGGCTCACAGACGAAAAATCCGCCATTGATCCATTGCCCGTCGCCCGGCAATTTTTCATGGAATCCCACAACATGATCGCCATCAAGCTCAAGCGAGCCAAAACGCCCCAAAGGCTGGATCCCTGTCACAGTGGTCGCGCATCCGGAAGTTTCATGATGCTTGAGCAACTTCCCGATATCGATATCGGAAACGCCATCACCATAGGTCAGGAAGAACCGGTCATCCAGAAAGGGCGCCACACGCTTCAAGCGACCGCCTGTCATGGATTGTTCTCCAGTGTCGATCAGGGTTATGCGCCAAGCTTCGCTGCGACTGCGATGAACATTGATCGTGTCACTTTGCAAATCAATGGTGACATCTGAGACATGAAGCATATAGTTGGCGAAATACTCCTTGATCATATAGCCTTTATAACCACAACAGATGACAAATTCGTCAAATCCATAATGGCTATAATGCTTCATGATGTGCCAAATGATTGGCTTGCCGCCGATCTCGATCATAGGCTTGGGTTTCAGGTGGGATTCTTCACTGATGCGCGTGCCCAAACCACCCGCTAGAATGACAACCTTCATTGTATTAACTACCGTTTGTATATCGCACAGCTTGCAGAGTAAGGTCTCTAAACGAACAGAACCTAGTGCTCGCTACTCTTAGTCTGCTCCTGAACTTTTTTCAGCAACGTCCAGGCAGATTTGTCTTCAGGGTCTACCTTCAGGAGTGACTTCAGAATTATCCCCGCCTCCTCATACTGATCTCTGGAAAGCAGGGCCTCCGCTTGTGTCTTGCGTGCTTTTGCAATTGTGCTCTGAATTGCGCCCAGTTTCTGAGGAGCCACTCGCGTCATGATGGACTGCATGCTCGGCAAAACTGAATATACAAGTTGAGAGGCGTCCTTGACATTTTTCACTCCGATCCCGTCACAATTCATGACGAAGATCAGACCGTCTGCACTCGTCTGACTTTTCGTGATGCCGTAAGCGGGGGGGTCATTCCTTATGCTTTTGATGCTCTCGGCCTTGAGATTGACAGACCAATTTTTCGCGATCTGCCTGATCTGATCTAACTCTGCTTCAAAGTTTGAGTCGTCATGCCGATCAACCGCACTGTCCAAAAGATACTGAACCGCACCTTCCGCATTAAAGTGAAGCGGCTTCCCGATAATTTTTTCCAGCTCTGGCTGCATCCTCAGCTGGGCTGAAATGATTGTTGCAGCGTTAGATGTAATGGCCACGCCTTCAATGGCGCTAACATCCTTGGGCTTGATGTTGGCGTCCTTCGCAAATGACTTGTACATTTCGGCTTGGCTTTGGGGCAGCCTGATATGACCGGATTGGCTTTTACCGCCCGCACCAGAAACAAACAAAGTGCGCTCTATTTCCAGCAATCCTTTGGCGAAGGCCAGATTCATGTATCCCGAATCAAAATCGGGGATCATGTCCAGTATGTATGCGCCGCGCGCCGATTTTATTCTTTCCAGCAAATGTCTGGATACAAAATTACGGTAGACGCTAGGGCCTGTGCCTATTCTGGTTTTATACGCGTAAGCGTTTTCAATGACAGAGGGCGTGTTTTCTACATACTTTGCATCGGTGCCGGTAGAAAACCGGATTGTATTTTGTCTGGGCGGATAGGGGTAATCCGGCCATTTATACCGGGCTGAGGGGCATCGCAGAATGTCTGCCTGGGTCAAACTCTGATAAAAATCAGCCCATAGCAGCGCATCCGGTAAAATCGCGTCATCGTCACCAATGACACAGATATATTGGCCGGACGCCTGATTGAGCGCCTCTTCCCAATTTTTCGTCATCGAAGAAATATCGGGTCTGTGAAAATATTTCACCTTGTTGCAGTGATCGATTGCTTTGATTTTATCTGACAGGCTGTCGACTGTGCTGCAATTGTGCACGATGATTTCAAAATCATTGTAATCAAGACTTAATGCGGAGCGTAGGGACTCGACGGCATAGACATCGCGATTTTTGGTGGGTATTATAATCGAATATTTAATCATCAGTTTTAATCAAGATTATCTGTATTCCGTAGCGTGGCGAATCTATAATTAGTTTCTTTTGTGCGCGATAAAATACCCGATGTCGGCTGCTTCTCAGCATTGTGTGGGCGACTCCTAGCTCATTTCGGCGAAAAGGTCGACTCTGCTTGAGCTTGCTGGACTGACGGGGCCTGACCTGGACCAGCTGAAGGCGAGGGTGGGACGTGCGTTGCTTTTCATCACTCTTTTCCAGATGGATTGAGGGCGCTCTCTGCGTGTGATCTGCGATCTCTCCCCCCTCCGCCTCCCTCCGCCTCACCCACCCCCGTCTTCCGGCGACGCGGGCGGGACGCCCATTGCGGCGCGTTGGGCGGGGGTGAAGTCTTCGTCGGGGTTCAGCCCGGCCTGCTGGCGCAGATGCGCGGCGAGGCGGTCGAGCCGGGCGTCGAGCTCGTCATAATAGCGCGCGCCGTCCTCCTCCGCGTCCACGGGCGCGGGCGCAGCGCCGCTTTGCATCCGCTCATAGCGTTCAGCCAGCCGCAGCGCCTGCTCGGCCTGGCGCAGATGTCCCGCCTCGGTCAGGCGCAGGGCGCGCTGTTTCAACCCCCGCGCCATGGCCCGCCATTGCTCAGGCGTGATGTCGGGGGCGTCGGTCTCTTCACGCTCTGTCCCACACTGAACCCCCGGACTTGATCCGGGGCCGCCCTCCGCGTGCGGCGCTGTATCCTGATGGAGGTCCCGGCTCGCGCTGCGCGCGTCCGGGACTTCAGCTGAATCAGAGACGGGAGCGCCCAGCCCCCGCCCCGACGCGGCCCAGGCCGCCGCCTCCAGATCACAAACGCGAAAGCCATAGGCCTCGGCCCAGCGATAGATGGTGCTCACCCCTACGCCACAGGCGCGCGCGATCTCGGCGGTCTCCACCCCCGCCTCCCGCATCGCCCTTGCCCGGGCGATCCTCGGATCGGTGATGTCAGATGTCTCAGCGCTCATGCCCGCAAGGATAGGGGGTGAGGACGGGGTGGGGGATAGGGTGGCGTTGAGAGGCCCCTCAAAGTGGATTGATTGTTGTTTCTGAGAGGAAAAATCATGATATCCAACTGAAAACTCGCTTTTCAGGCTTTTCACAAAGACGCAACACAAGCTAAAGAGTTTTAAAATCAGGCATGTGAGGCTGTCTTATTTGGAACTGACATTCAAAACAAAGCAGCTCAGAGACATTGTTGAGAGCGCTGCAAGAAACAGGGCTGCCTTCGGAGCGTCTAGGAGCAAAAGGTTTCTCGCTCGCATTGCACAGCTGGAAGCTGCTGAAACCTTGAATGATTTACCACCACCTCCGCCTGAGTTGCAGGAGGATGAGTTGATCATTTCTGCAGCTCAGGGAATATGGATGCATGCTATTTCTGGGCATTCAAATGAATTGAATCCGCCTCGCTTAGCGGAATGGCAAACGATGCAACGGCTTCACATCACAAAAATCAGAAGGGGTGAAGATGAGTAACCTTGATACTGATTGGGTGGTGCACCCATCAGAAACTGTTTTGGACCTTTTGGATCAGCGAGAGGAGTCTATCGACAGTTTCTTGGGGGCTAATATTGAACAAATTGAGTGGGCAAAAGCATTCCTGATGGGGATTGAATCGATTAACGAAAGTGCTGCATCGAGATTGTCAGAATATTTAGGCGGTTCAGAATCCTTCTGGATAAAGCTACAGGAGGATTATTCAAATAAACTTGAGAGTTTAATTGAAAGCGATGTGAAAAGCTATCGACAATGGCTATCTCAATTCAATTATAATGAAATTTCAAAAAAATCATGGCTTCCAAAAAGCCGAAAGAATTCTGAAAAGCTAGGTTATTTATTTAGTCTTTTTGAGATTTCAGACTTGGGCGAGTGGGATGAGGGTCCTGGAAAGTTGCCAGAACACGTCGCATTCAGAAGGAATAAAGAGGCAGGGCATGATAACCATGCTTTATCTGCTTGGATAGCTATATCTAAAAAATCTGCGATGTTCCAAAATGTGAACGTGTATGATCATAGCAGGGCACTTGAATTGGTGCCTAGTTTGAGAGAGCTCGTACTAGAAAAAGACACACATTTAGTTTTGTCTTCATTGAAGAAGTTTTTAGCATGTGCAGGAATCCGTTTTGTACTTCAGGATGCTCCTGCAGGCTGTTATGTTAGCGGTGCTGTTGTATCGTGTGATGATGCTCGTCCCCTTATAATTTTAACCACTAGATACAAAACTGACGATCAGTTTTGGTTTTCATTCTTTCATGAATTGGGGCACGTTCTGCTACATGATTGGCGAGAGGGCTTTATAGATTCAGATCTATCAAATGATGGAGCATTAGAGGCCGAGGCAAATTCATATGCTCAACATTTGTTAGTGCCCATGGATCAATTGCATAAATTAATCGAAAATTTGCGGAATAAAAGTGCCATACAAAAGGTTAGACTTATCATGAAAACGGCGCGTTCTTGCGGTGTTACACCTGGTGTGGTGGTCGGCCAGTTGCAGCATCATAAGTCTATCCCTTTCTCACATTTTAATAAACTTAAGAATAAAATGTTTTAATCATCCTCTAAACAGTACGTACTGTTCGGGAGATTTCTGCCAATTACAAAGCGCATCTTCTAGTACTTGCATGGTAAGATCGCATTTCTCGCCCAGCTCGCTTAACCACACATCCAATTTAACAGGTGGTATAGCTTTATCAGTGTTACCGTTAAAAAGTAGTTGTGCTCCAGGTCTAGGGCCGGTTGCTCCTGTCATATATGTTTTTCCGGGGCTTATAGGGGCTAGCCCCAATTTCCCAATCATAGTTAAGTAGTCAAACTTTCCCAATCTCCCAAATCGGTAAACTTTCATATCGCGGTATAGATAATCGAAAACGTCATGCGGGTTCTGCCCTACCTTGTCATGTGAGATTCTTATTAGATCTCTGTGTGAATTATTTGAATTGATCCAATCAATATACGATTTGATAGCTTTGGGTGTCGTTTTAAGGGACTCATATTTTCTATGGTTGCTAAAGCAATTTGACCCAGTGACATCTAGAATAGCTTCTGAATTATTTGAGATCCAGTCTGATATCTTTTGTGAATCTAGCGAAGAGGTCTTCCAGTCCCATAAGTGGTTGCCAAGTGCACCGTATACAACTGAAGTCAGAATCCATCCCTTGCGTATGTGCTTACCAAAGTGGGTTGCTAAGAATACAAGCCAGCACGCTTCATCATGATTCCCTTTTTGAGCGTGTAGAGCTGCTGCTTTGAGGGGATCAAATAGATCGGATCTTGGGTCTGCCCGTAAAGGACTTATATCCCGTTCGTAGAATGTCTGGACGTACTCAATTCTTCTTATGCTATCAATCAATTGATAAATAAGGCATTCGCGATAGCGCTGCTTATGTATTCCAGGAAGCTTTTTACAGGTGTTATCAAATTTCAGCAATGAAGACTGAATTTCTTGAAAACGAACTTTATCTTTTTTACTAAGTCCCTTCAAAACAACCCTCCTTCATTTTCCTCTTTGTGTGATATATTTCTCACTCTTCTGCCAAGGTATGAATCATAATAGGATGTGGAAATATATTCTTTTACTTCTAAAGCCTCTCTTAGTGTTTGCATCTTTGAAAGACCTTGTTTAAATATATCAATTATCTTAAGAATCTGAACCAAATCAGACCAATAGTCATCAAGTTCACTTTCTTTGTGGTTCTCGTAATTTCCATTTCGTATTTTATTGGCGTAATCGGTGAATGCTGAAATGGCAGTCAGTTGATTTCCTGCTGGCATACTTGGCATCTCTTTTATCGATTGCCAGCCTTCATTCAGGTAGCTTTGTGCGCTTTCGATATCATCCTCGTATAGATGAAGGCTTCCGACAAGGTGATGATACTTTCCAAGCTTTTTCCCAAGGGCGTTTGCAACTATTTCCTGAATCATTGTGAAGCAAAAGATATCGTGAGGCAGTCCTTTATAGGCATCGTTGGATCTCATATGGGTGATGAGATGTAAGGAGTGCCCGCGTATAAAAAATTGAAGGCTACAGGTGCATGGGATGTCCTTGTGGTCTTGCAGAGAGTCCACGGGATCGAATATTTGAATGATAGCTTTGCGTGTATTGGGTTTTCTCGTCAGTTTTTCTATCACAAATGATAATTGATCGTACCCGTTTCTATAAAAAATGCGAGGTCCGTACGCGCCATATACTATTAAGCCATCATCGGAAAATTTATCATAAATCGGAATGTAGTATTGTATGTCCTTTAGTCGATCGGACTTAGACATATACCAAATAAATTCACCTAAGCAGCTGGCTAAAGTATTTTTTGAGTTTGAACGGCTTAAACGATTTCGAGGGTTGTTGAGCGTTAGATTGCATGCCAAAAGCTCCCTGTTGGGGCCTTTTGTGGGGGATACGACAGAGCGGACCTTCAATAGCCTAGTTAATACTTTTCTAAGTAGATCGTCCAAGCTATTGTCAGTAAAATTCAATTTTTCCTCTTTGTATTCTGATCTTTGTATTTGAATTTTTATTCATTGATCTTTGTTTAAATTTTTTATTTGGTCTCTAAGTTCTGCAGCTTCCTCGAATTCAAGGTTTGCTGCCGCCTCTCTCATGCGTTTCTCAAGATCCGCGATCGTGGCCTTGAGATTGTTCGGTTCAAAGGAAGCTTGCTCTTCTGCAACCGTCAAGCGTTTTTTGTCCCGCTTTTTCCCGCGGCCCTTGGCGGTTTCCTCCATCACGCCTTGCAGGATATCGCTGACGCCGCGGGTGACGGTGCGCGGGGTGATGCCGTGCTCGAGATTGTGGGCGATCTGTTTCTCGCGGCGGCGCTCGGTCTCCTCCATCGCCCGCTCCATGGAGCCGGTGATGCGGTCGGCGTAAAGGATCACCCGGGCGTCGGCGTTCCGCGCCGCGCGGCCAATGGTTTGGACGAGGCTGGTTTCAGAGCGCAGGAAGCCTTCCTTGTCTGCATCAAGAATGCCCACAAGGCCGCATTCGGGGATGTCGAGGCCCTCGCGAAGCAAGTTGATGCCGACCAGGACGTCGTATTCGCCCAGACGCAGATCGCGGATCAGCTCGATCCGCTCCACCGTGTCGATATCGGAATGCATGTAGCGGACCTTCAGCCCCTGCTCATGCATGTATTCGGTGAGGTCCTCGGCCATTTTCTTGGTCAGGGTGGTGATGAGGGTGCGGAAGCCCGCTTCGGCGGTTTTGCGCGCTTCCTCGATAATGTCATCGACCTGGGATGAGGTGTCGGTCTGCACCGGGCGCACTTCCACCGGCGGGTCGATCAGGCCGGTGGGGCGGATCACCTGTTCGGTGAACACGCCGCCGGTCTGGTTCAGCTCCCACTTTCCGGGCGTGGCGGAGACGTGCAGGGTCTGCGGGCGCATGGCCTCCCATTCCTCAAATTTGAGGGGGCGGTTATCGAGGCAGGAGGGCAGGCGGAAGCCGTGCTCGGCCAGGGTGCGCTTGCGGCTGAAGTCGCCTTTGTACATGGCGCCGAGCTGGGGCACGGTGACATGGCTTTCGTCGATGAAGACCAGCGCGTTGTCGGGCATGTATTCAAACATGGTGGGGGGCGGCTCGCCGGGTTTGCGGCCGGTGAGATAGCGCGAATAGTTCTCGATCCCCATGCACGAGCCGGTGGCTTCGAGCATTTCAAGGTCAAACTCGGTGCGCTGTTGCAGGCGCTGGGCTTCGAGCAGCTTGCCGTTGGCCTCCATCCATTCCAGGCGCTCCTGCAGCTCCTTTTTGATGCTGACAATGGCCTGGTTCAGCGTCGGGCGGGGGGTGACATAGTGCGAGTTCGCGTAGACGCGGACCTTCTCAAGCGTGCTGATCGGATGGCCGGTGAGGGCGTCGAACTCGGTGATGGACTCGATCTCGTCGCCGAAAAAGCTGATGCGCCAGGCGCGGGCGTCATAGTGGGCGGGGAAGATCTCCAGCACATCGCCGCGCAGCCGGAAGGTGCCGCGCTGGAAGGCGGCGTCGTTTCTTGTGTATTGCAGCGAGACGAGATCGCGCATGACCTGGCGGGGGTCTTTCTCCGCCCCCACCTCGAGATCGAATACCATGGCGGTGTAGGTCTCAACCGAGCCGATGCCGTAAATGCAGCTCACCGAGGCGACGATGATGACGTCGTCGCGCTCCAGGATCGCGCGGGTGGCGGCGTGGCGCATCCGGTCGATGGCCTCGTTGATGGTGGACTCCTTCTCGATGAAGGTGTCCGTGCGCGGCACATAGGCTTCGGGCTGGTAGTAGTCGTAGTAGGAGACGAAATACTCCACCGCATTATGGGGAAAATACGCCTTGAACTCGCCGTATAACTGGGCGGCCAGGGTTTTGTTCGGCGCCAGGATCAAAGCGGGGCGCTGAACGTTTTCAATTACTTTCGCCATGGTGAAAGTCTTGCCGGAGCCGGTGACTCCGAGGAGAACCTGGTCCTTCTCCGACTGATTGACCCCCTCCACCAGCTCCGCGATGGCCTGGGGCTGATCGCCGGCGGGTTCATAGTCGGACACCATCTGGAATTTCTGCCCCCCCTCCGATTTGTCCGGGCGGTCAGGGCGGTGCGGGGTCCAGTTCGCAGGCAGGCTCAGCGGATCCTTGATGGATCCGGACACGGGTTTGTCCAGCACGAAATCGGCCTGGGCCATGTCCTCGACGCCTTGCGGGGCGAGGGCGCTATCATCACGGGTCAGCTTGGGCATGAGGGCAATATGGGGGCGCTGCAACGGGTTGAACAGGGGGCGCGGAGCTGCAAGTCTTGTTTAACCGTTTGTGAGGCAAGGTGCTGGTCACGGACGTCAATCAGCAGGGTCGCTAAAGCGCCATGTCTCAAGGCAGTTTTGAACGAATCCGGGTGCTTATCGTTGAGGATAACGCCCATATGTCCTCGATCCTGCGCACGATTCTGCAGGGCTTCGGGGTGCGCTCGGTGATCGAAACCCGAGATGCCGCGGATGCGTTCGAGCTGATGCGCAACGCCAATCCGGATCTGGCGCTGGTGGATTACATGCTCGGCGATGTGGACGGGCTGGAGTTCACCCGGCTGATCCGCACCGCCTCCGACAGCCCCAACAAGTATTTGCCGATCGTTATGGTGTCGGGCCATACCGACCGCTCGAAAGTCTTCGAAGCGATCAATGCCGGCGTGAACGAGTATCTCGCCAAGCCCGTCCGACCGGTGGATCTGTACAATCGCCTGGTGACCCTGATCGAAAAGCCGCGGCGCTTTGTGAAGACGCCGGGCTATTTCGGTCCCGACCGCCGCCGCCGCCAGGATCCGCGCTATGCCGGTCCCTACCGTCGGATTGGCGACAAGGAAGAGGGCAAGGGCTAGGCCTGCGCGGCGTCCAGCAAGGCGCTGATGTCTGCATCTGTCGTACACCAGCTTGTCACGAAACGGGCCGAACCGTCCGGCCAGCTGTAAAATCCGGCGCCCGCCTCGCGCAGATGAGCGGCGAGTGCGTCCTCCAGACGAATAAAGACTTCATTGCCGTCAGTCGGATGCACCAGCTCTGCACCCTCCACGGTCGCCAGCCCGTCGGACAGACGCTTCGCGGCGGCGTTGGCCTGCCTCGCCAGATCCAGCCAGAGCCCCTTCTCCAGCCAGGCGCCCATCTGGGCGGAGACATAGCGCATCTTGGGGAGCATCAAGCCGGCGCGTTTCTGATTGGCGAGCAGCTGGGGCAGGCGGTCCGTTACGGACGGGAACAGGATGATCGCTTCACTGGCCATGACGCCGTTCTTGGTGGCGCCGAGGCTCAGCGCGTCCACGCCGCGCTTCCAGGTCATCTCCGCAGGCGTACAGCTCAGCGAGACCAGCGCGTTCGAGAAACGCGCGCCATCCATGTGAACATGCAGATCGCGCCCTTTAGCCTGCTCGATCAGCCTATCGAGCTCGTCCAGCGTATAGGCGCAGCCTGACTCATTCAGCTGGGACAGGCTGAGCACGGCGGGCGGCGTGGCATGGACGAAATCACTGGGCCATTGCTTCAAAGTGTTGGCCAGCGCCTGCGGGTGAATTTTGGCGTGCTCGCCCGCCAGCGGCAGCAATTTGGCGCCGCGGGTGAAAAACTCCGGCGCACCGCGTTCATCGCGATGGATGTGCGCTTCGTCATGGCACAGCACCATGGCGTCCGGCGGACACAAGACCGACAGCGCCAGGGCGTTGGACGCCGTCCCGGACACCGTGAAGACCACCTCAAGCTCAGTGTCAAACAGGTCGCAAAGCTGCTGCTTCACGGCCTGGCTGACCGGGTCGGCGCCATAGCTGGGCGCAAAGCCTTCATTTGCTTTTGCAAGCGCATTCAGTAGCGCAGGATGGGCGGGAGCGGTGGTGTCAGACAGAAAATTCATGCAGCCAATGAGCCGCAATCTGTCAGCCCCGTCAATGATCTGATCTTGGCGATATGAACAGGGCGCACTCAGGTGCGCTCTGCATAACCGTACGGGCTGCTCAAGAGCCTTATCAGGCGACCATTTCCGCGCCCGCCTCAACCAGTTTTTGTAGGGCCTCGGAGGTGAGGGGCGTCATGAATTTCAGGCCGGCCGTGTCGTCGCGAATCCAAACCACTGTGGCGCTTCCACTGATAATCGGCGTTGTCAGTACGACAGTCTGTCCAACGCGAATGTCGCTGCAGATGACGCGAATACCATTATGGGACGCGTTCACAATGCAAATATCGCGTTCCAGGTCATCAGCCAGCAGCGTGGCGTTATACTGGGTGTCGTGACGGTCTTCCTTACGGTTGTCGGCGGCTTTGACGGCCTCCTGAACGATCTTGGGAATGCCGGTTTTGGCCTCGTCGGCTCTCGTTGACATCGTCGTCACCAGCTTGGCCATTTCCTCGGCGTCTTTGCTGGACTGATTGCTGGTCTCCACCAGCGTGGCGATATGCTCGCTCACGCGCGTCATGGCCTGGCTGTTTTGCTCCACGAACTGGGAGAGCGAGCCGGTCGAGGCGGACTGCTCTTCCATAGCGGCGGCTACAGACGCTGTCACCTCGCCAATATTTTCGATGGACTGGCTGATGGTGTTCATCGCCTCCACCGTTGATTGGGTCCGGTTCTGAATCTGGGCGACCCGCTCGGCGATCTGGCTGGTGGACTGATTGGTTTGCGCCGCCAGAGCCTTGACCTCGCTGGCGACCACCGCGAAGCCCTTGCCGGCATCGCCAGCGCGCGCGGCCTCGATCGTGGCGTTCAGCGCCAGAAGGTTGGTCTGCTCGGCGATATCGGTGATCAGACTGATGAAGTCATTGATCTGCTGGGCGGCTTCGTTCAGCTCTTCAACGCTCTGGCGCGACCGGTCTGCTTCTCCGATAGCGTCCCGGGCCAGCTGGTCGCCCCGCGTGATCTGCTGGGTGACTTCGCCGATGGCGGCGGAGAGTTCCGAAGCAAGCTCAGCGGCGCGTCCGGAGTGTTTCACATTCTGCTCGGTCGCCTGGGTCACCTGGTCGGCAGTTTGGCCGGCGCTGGCGAGCCGGGCGCGGATCGTCTCACTGCTGGTGGCGAGGGTTTGCGCGGATTGGGCCACAGATCCCACAGATTCTACGGTCGCCGCCTCCACATTGTTCGCCATTTCGTTCAGCACGCGACGTCGTTCCTGCATCGCTGTGTGTTCCTGACGCGTCTGTTCGCGCACGGCAGTCTCTCGCGCGGCTGTCGCTTCGCGAAAGGCGATGGCGGTCCGCGCCAATACCCCGATTTCGTCTCGGCGCTCAGCGCCCTGGATATCGACGTCTGGTTCTCCGGCCGCCAGCTGACGCAGGGCTTCGGTGATTTTGCCCAGAGGCACGACGACCGAACTCATCAGGGCAATGGTGCTAACGATCGTCAGCAGAAGGGCGCAGGCGGTCAAAGCCAGTTCAAACAGGGCGACATTGCGGGCCTGATCCTGGGCGCGTCGGGCATACTCGATGATGTCCTGCGCCAGCGCTTCTTCCAATCCCATCATCAGTTCAATGCGCGCTGTGGTCAGGGCGAACCAGTCCGTTCCAGCGATGTCGGCCAGCGGCGCGCCATATCCGGCGGCGATCAAATTCTCGCGCGCGTCGATGACGGCTTGCGCTTGCGGTTGAGCCAGCATCTCGTCCAGCTGTCGGCTCCAGTCATCGTCCAGCAATTCCCTGAATTCAGTCAGGTACGCATCCTGATTTGAAATCAGACGCAAAGCGCGCTGGTGCAGGGCGGGGTTGATCTGTCCGGAGGCGTACACATTCGAGCCGACGGCGCGTTCAATACCGGCGTTTTCCTTGGCGTGCATAATGTTCAGAAGGCCGACCATGCGGGTCGACAACTCACCCGAGGCTGACGAATGAGCCAATTCGGCCACCGTCTCCAGCATGCTTGTGATCGTCTGGGTGTAGGGGCGCACCGTGCCACCCAGATCGAGTGACAGGGCGTCAATCTGTTGGCGGTGCGCGTCCAGCGCGGCCAGACGGGTGTCGATGTCTTGCAGTTTTGTTCGCAAGGCGGGGGCGTTCAGAATTCCGGTTACGTCCTGGCGGGCGGCCCTGTACCGCGCCAATGCAGTGTCCGTGGCGTTGCGTTGATCGTCCAGAAGACGCTGATAGTTGGCCTCGCCACCGCTGCCGACAAAGCCGGCTGACCGGCCACGCTCGCGCTGCAGCTCATGCACCAGCTGGCTGATGTCGCGCGTAAACACAGTCGCTTCTTCAGCTTTTTTCATGCTTTCGGCCAGACGCCAGTCCTTGAGAACCAGGGTGGACGCGAAAAACAGCAAAGCCAGGATGGGCAATAACACCGAGGCGACCATGCGCCAGGTGATCGGAACATTCGACAGCATGGAAACAGCCTCCAGATAGGATGGGCAGAAGCCTTTCCTGTTCGGGTTGCTGGTCGCTTAATCATGCGCGCAGCGCGCGAATGGGCAGGGTGTTTGACGGGCTAGTCCGGATCGGGAAGCCGATTGCCCAGATTGTCTGTTCTGGCGTCCTGATCACGTTGCATGGCGCGGGTCACGCCGGGGGTGGCGATTGCGTCACGGCGCGCCTCGCTGAGCGCCAGCATGATGCGTTCAACCTGAGCGGGGTTCGCGCCCAGCTGACGCAGCTGGAACGCCATGCGATCCATGTCTTCGATGAATTCCGGCGACGCCTCGCCCAGGGCCTGAAGACCAAAGCGCGCCAGCTCGGCGGAGCGCGCATTCGGCCCGTCCGGACACTCTCCCGCTTCCAAATTGGCTTGAGAAGAGGAGAGGCAAAAGCTCTCTCGCACCGTGCCCACCACGCCGTTCAGGGACAGGGCGATTTGAAAATCGGCGGGGTTCAGGCGGGTTTCAGCCCGCGCCAGAATATCGGCGAAGCTGGGCAGCCGGGCGGGCGCGCGTGGGGGCGACGGGGTGATCTGGGTTGTCGCCACAGGACCATTTGCGGACGCAGTGGCGGGAGCGACCGGCTGACCCACGCCCGTAGTGCGCGACCCGGATCCGTTCGCGGGCGTATTGGCCGGGACGGCTGGATCGGTCGTGTCTGCCGCCGGGCCGGGCACGGGTTCGTCAGGCGACAGAGCCTCGTCCACAGGGGCGTCCGCGCTGGGGTCTTCAGAGGGAACGGGCTCAACGGCGGCGCTTTCGGTCACCGGCGCTGGCTCCGCAGCCGCCGGGTCAGTTTCAATCTCCGCCAGCGGCGGCTCGACCAGACGGGCGTCGCTATCAGCGTTCGGGGCGCTGACGGTGTAAAAGCGAACATCCAGGACTTCCGAGACGCCCGTAATCCGCAAGAGCTCCGCTGGAGGGGTGCGGACCAGCAGCGCCAATAGCGCCAAATGCACACTGATCGCCAGAGTGAGCGGCAGGCTGCGCCGGATCGCATCGCGCAACCGGTCAAGGCTGAGGGCGGGGAGCAGGGAAGCGGAGAGAGTCACAACGCAACAGATGAGGCCATTGCGCCGGGGTTTCAATCTCGTATCAGTCGCTCAGGGCGCCGAGAACTGTCGTTTGGGGCGCCTCATTGGCGATAAACAGGGACTCTGCGCCGCTGGCCGATCCGGCATACAGCGTCCAGGCGGCTGCGACCAGGCACAGAGCCGCGAGGCTGAGGCCGAGAAGACCCATGCTGGATGTGTTCTGCTTCATCGTCTCGCCCTCCCTGAACCTGCCGAGTGTCCGGTGTGTGAACCGAACCTGAATTAGCTTCGAGCCGTCACAGGGCGGCTCCGGGGCTGAAATCGGGCGAAGGCGAGGTCAAATGTGTTGATTTGTGGGCGGCGCGGTTGTGCGCGATGGCCGGGGGGCTAGGCTGGCCATGGATCACGGGAGTATGTCGCCATGTTGACCGCGTTTCTGGGGCCTGAGGGCAGTTTCACCCATCAGGCCGCCGAGCAGCTGGTCCCGCAAACCAGCCTGCTGGATCCCCATGATACGCTTGAGTCGGTCCTGGACGCCTTGCGCGGCGGCGCCGCGCGGTATGCAGTCGCTGCGATCGACAGCGCCGCCGGGCCAATCGCCGAAACGGTCGCGGTGGTGGAGGCGGGCTGGGCGCAAGTGCTGGCCGAGCACGCCATCGAGATCCGCTTTGATCTGTATCGCCGCACTGATGACGAGTCCCCGCTGATCGGCCTTGTCGGCCATGAAAAAGCGCTGGCTCAGCTGGCGCCCTATATCGACAACAAGCGCTTGCGCACACGTGCTTTTGCTTCAAATACTGCCGGCCTGGTGGCGATCTGCGCTGAGTCCGAGCCTGGATGGGGCGCCGTAGGGCCGCCGGGACTGGCGCAGGCCTATGGGTTGAGGGTGGCCGAGCGCGCCATTGAGGCGCCGGCGCGGCTGGTGACCCGCTTTGTTTTGTTGCAGCGTAGACCTGATTGATGCGCTGCAGCGAAATTTATTCTTGAGGAGTATGTCCATGACCGAAGATGCATCCGCCGCGCAGGATTTGCTGCGTGCTTCCAAGGCGCTGTCCCGCGTCAAGCCGTCGGCCACCATCGCGGTCAGCCAGAAGGCGCGCCAGCTCAAGGCGGAGGGCAAGGATGTCATCGGTCTGGGCGCAGGGGAGCCTGATTTCGATACGCCCGATCACATCAAGGAAGCGGCGATCAACGCCATTCGGTCCGGACAGACCAAATACACCAATGTGGACGGGCTGCCGGAGTTGAAAGAGGCGATTTGCGCCAAGTTCAAGCGCGATAACGCTCTTGAGTATACGACCGCTCAGGTGAATGTGTCGCCGGGCGGCAAGCCGGTCATCTATAACGCCTTCCTGGCGACGCTGAACCCCGGCGACGAGGTGGTGATCCCCGCGCCTTACTGGGTCAGTTATCCCGAAATGGCGCTGTTGTGCGGCGCGGAGCCGGTGTTCGCCTCCGCCGGCGTTGAAGACGGCTTCAAGCTGACGCCGGAAGCGCTGGAAGCGGCGATCACACCCCGCACGCGCTGGGTGATCCTGAACTCTCCCTCCAACCCCACCGGCGTCGCTTATACAGCGGACGATCTCAAAGGCCTGGCCGCCGTGCTGGAGCGCCATCCCCAGGTCCTGATCCTGACCGACGACATGTATGAGCACCTCGTCTATGACGATTTCGAATTCGCCACCATCGCCCAGGTCGCGCCCGGTCTGTATGACCGGACGCTGACCATGAACGGCGTGTCCAAGGCCTACGCCATGACGGGCTGGCGGATCGGCTACGCCGCCGGGCCGGAGCGGCTGATCAAGGCCATGGCCAAGGTGATGAGCCAGACCACCTCCAATCCGTGCTCGATCAGCCAGTGGGCGTCAGTGGCGGCGCTCAACGGCGATCACGGCTTCCTGAAACCGCGCAACGCCGCGTTCAAGGCGCGCCGGAATTCCATGCTCGAGAAGCTCAAGGACGCGCCGGGCCTCATCGCGCCGACGCCGGAAGGGGCGTTCTACATCTTCGCCGATTGCGGCGGGCTGATCGGCAAGACGTCCCAGGGCGGTCAGTTCCTGAAAACCGATCTGGATGTGTGCGAAGCCCTGCTCACCGAAGAAGGTGTGGCGGTGGTGCCGGGCACGGCGTTCGGCGCGTCCGCGGGCTTCCGCCTGTCCTACGCCACTGATGACGCCGCGCTGGAAGAAGCGGGCAAGCGTATTGTCCGGTTCTGTCAGGCGGCCGCTGAGTCATAGAGAAAACCTATAGGGTTCTTTGAAAAACTCAGTTGGCGTTCGCGCGTGATCATCTCCACATTACGGCTATGGATTTCACCGCAAAGGAGGCGGCAATGGACATCAATATGGGTCTGAGCAAAGAGCAGCGCGAAACCATGGCCAAGGCGGTCACGGCGCTCCTTGCGGACACGTATGCGCTCTATTTCAAGACGCACGCCTATCACTGGAACGTCACCGGTCCGCGCTTTCACGACCTGCACACCATGTTTGAAGAGCAATATACCGAGCTGTGGACGGCCACCGACGACATCGCCGAACGCATCCGGGCGCTGGGCGTGCTCGCCCCGATCTCGTACGAGGAAATGGGCGCGTCCGCCAAGATCAAGCATGACGCCTCGACCCCGGACGCCAACACCATGGTCGCCAATCTGGTGGCGGGTCACGAGCAGGTTGTGCGCACCGCGCGTGAGGCTCTGAAGCAGGCTGAAGAGCATGGCGATGAGGCGACGTCGGATCTGATCGCCCCGCGCATCACCTTGCATGAGAAAACGGCCTGGATGCTGCGCGCGACGCTGGGCTAGGTCCTCAAGCTCCGCCGCTCATGAAAAACCCCGCCAGCGCTGACGCTGGCGGGGTTTTCTGTACGTGCGCTCGAGGGGGAGGGTGCGCACGTCCATGACGTTGATGGCGGCTGACTAAGCCTTCTATAAAAAGAAAAGAGCCGGCCCCGCATCTGCAGTGGCCGGCTCAGTTTTGCATACCCTATCGGGGAGGAGACGGTATGCGCTCAAAGGGGAAAGCAGACAAAGCATCCGCTGTCGGGGGGGTATATGCCCCCCGCCCGCGTTTGAGACAACAGTCCGTTCGCCATAGCCGTTATGCGTTTTTGCGGGGCTGCAACAATTGTGTCAGAAGCCTGCCTCAATCGTGTCGCAATTGACTTCAAGGCGCCCCGAAACGGGACAAAATCGCTATTCGCGCCAGAGTTTGACTTCTTCCATGATGAAATCACGGAAGGCTTTGACCCGCCGGGACGCGCGTAACTCCTCGGGGAAAATCAGATAGACCTCAAACGGCGGTCCCTCGACGGTGTCAAGAATCCGCTTGAGGCGGTCGTTCTCACGCGCCACATAATCGGGAAGGCCCACAAGGCCCAGCCCGGCTTCGGCCAATCGCATCATGCCGTGAATGGTGCTGGCCTCGGCCAGCGCTTCGCGAGGTTTTTCACCGGGCTCCCGGCCCAGGTCGAGATGCCAGTTGAGTTTGGGGATCGGCGCGAGATTGCGGGGTCCGTATCCGACGAAGTCATGGCGGTCCAGATCGTCAAAACTCTCCACCGCGCCCTTGCGCTGCAGATAGGCCTCTGACGCGTAGAGATGCTGGTCCACCACCATCAGCTTGCGCTGGATCAGGTCGTTCTGGGTCGCCGCCCAGGGGCGCAGCGCCACATCCGCCTCGAGGTTTGCTATGTCGAGTTCATGATCGACCAGAAGCAGGCGCACACGTATTTGCGGATAGAGCGCATTAAAGCGCGCCAGTCTCGGCGCCAGCCAGGTGGCGCCCATGGCGGTGGGCGCGGTGACCCGCAACAAGCCGCTGGGTTCATCGCGGCAGTCGAGCACATTGGCTTCGGCGAGCGCGATCTTGCCGGCTACATCCTTGCTCGCCTCAAACAGAACGCGCCCCGGCTCGGTCAAAAGCAAACCGCGCGTATGGCGATGAAACAGCTTTACCCCCAGCTCGCCTTCAAGCGCTGATATCTGGCGACTGACGGCGGATTGAGACAGGGCCAGCGCTTCCGCCGCGCCGGTCAGCGATCCCACTTCAGCGGCGGCGTGGAAGGTTTTGAGCTTGTCCCAATCCATGAGGGGAACGCCTTTATAATTTGATTGTCATGCCGTCAGCGAGAGAGTTGCGATAGGCGCGCCAGGCCGGAAACAGCCCCAAAGTGGCCGCGGCCCCAGTAACGGCGCCGACAATGGCCAAATCGTAAAGTCCGGGCGTCAATCCCGGCAACAGAATGCCGAACCGCGCCTCCAGAAACGGGGAGAGCACGCTCAGCGCGCCATAGGTGGCCAGGGCGCCCAGAACAGCACCGGCAAGGGCGACAAGGGCCGCTTCGGCCACCAGCAGCACAAAGACATGCCCAGGACGTGCGCCCAGAGCGCGCAGGATCGCCATTTCGCGCCGTCGCTCGTTCAGGCTGGTCAGAATGGCGGTCAGGATGGACACCAGACCTGTCAGCACCACAAAGGCCGCCACAGCGGCAAGGGTGCGTTCGGCCACCCCGACAATGCTCCACAGCTGGGACAAGGCCACGCCGGGTATTACAGCCTGCAGCGGTTCCTCAGGATAGGTGTTGATCGCGCGCTGCAGCCGCAACGCCGCCACCGGGCTGTCAAGGCCCAGGAAAAATGCGGTCAGCTGGTCTGGCGTCAGGTCCATGGCGCGCAATTCATCAGCGGAGAGCGTCGTGCCGGATCCGGTGGCGCCGCCCATATGGATCGCTTCGATCGCTTCTAGCGTCACCATGACGGACTGGTCGAGCGGCGTGCCGGTCGGCGCCAGCACACCCACCACGGTGAATGGATTGTTGTCATGTTCGATAAAGCCAATCTCGCCCATGCCATGGGCGACGATGATGGATTCACCCGTCTGATAGCCCAGCTCCCGCGCGACCCCGGCGCCGATCACGGCTTCAAACAGGCTGTCGAAAGACTGACCGCTGGCGAACTCCAGATGGCGCCCGCGGCCATACTGGTAGTGTTCGAATATGCTTGGCGTTGTTCCGATGACCCGGTGCCCGCGATGGGAATCGCCAAGGCTGATCGGCACGGTCCACGCCACGCCCGGCGCGCTCGCCACCGCCTCATAGCTTTCCCAGGTGATGTTGTTGGTGGCGTCGCCGATGTGAAACACTGAATAGAGCAACAGGTTCACAGGGCTGGAGCGCGCGCCGACGATCAGGTCCACACCGGAAATGGTGTTCTCAAAGCTCTCTCGCGCGCCATGGCGCACCTTCTCCACGCCCAGAAACAGCATCACCGAAATGGCGACGGTCAAAACGGTCAGGATAGCGGTGGCGCGGCGGTTGGCGATGGAGCGCAGGGCGAGGTTCAGGACAGGCAGACGCGCCATCATGCAGGCTCCTTCGCGCCGACGGTGTTGATCTCGCTCAGATCCATCGCGCGATCAAATTGCGCGGCGAGCCCGCCATCATGACTGACAAACAACAAGGCGGCGCCCGAGGCGGTGCATTCTTCCTTGAGCAAGGCGATGAAGGCGTCCCGGCTGTCCGCATCCAGCGCCGAGGTCGGCTCGTCCGCCAGGATCAGTCCCGGCTTGCCGATCAGGGCGCGGGCGGCGGCGACGCGCTGCTGCTGGCCGACGCTGAGATTGGAGGCGCGTTGCGACCAGACTGTTTTGGCGTCAAGGCCCAGCCGTTCGAGCAGGCGGCGGGCTTCGGCCTGTTCGCCGCCGGCGGCTTCGGCCTGGCGCGCACGCTCGGTGGAGAATCGGCAGGGCAGCATGACGTTCTCGCCCACCGGCAGATAGGGCAGCAGGTTAAACATCTGGAAGATCACCCCCAGATTCGCCGCCCGAAATGCGTCCCGCTCCGCCGCGGACAGGGTGTGCATCGCCTGGCCCAGTATTTCGAGATCGCCCGAGCGAGGCTCCAGAATGCCGCAGATCAAGCCCAGCAGGGTGGACTTGCCCGAGCCGCTTGCGCCGCGCAGGAAAATTCGCTCACCGGCCTCGATCCGCAAGGCGTCGATGGCGATCACATCTGGCTGACGCCGTGCATAGGCGAAGCGCAAATCAGACAGGGCGAGGGCGGGGGGCGCAGGCGTTGAGATCATACGCAATTATGTAACGCCGCTGCTGCGCCCCGCCAAGTGAAACCGGGGTGACTAGGCTGCGTCAGACGCCTTGTCGCGAGCAGCGTCGAGCGCAGCGAGATAGCGCTCCGCTTCCAGCGCCGCCATACAGCCCATGCCCGCCGCCGTAATGGCCTGGCGATATTTGTCATCCGTCACGTCCCCTGCGGCGAAGACGCCGGGAATGGTGGTGGCGGTGGAATCAGGCGCTGTGACCAGATAGCCGCCCTCTTTGGTTTCCAGCTGTCCCGTGAACAGCTCGGTCGCCGGGGCATGGCCGATCGCGATGAAGACGCCGTCCGCCGGGCGTTCGCTGATCTCGCCGGTCTTGACGTGTTTCAAACGGACGCCGGTGACGGATTTAACCGGCTTGTCCTCGCCGGTGACTTCTTCCAGCTCGCTGTCCCAGATCACTTCCACCTTGGGGTGGTTGAACAGACGGTCTTGCATGATCTTTTCCGCGCGCAGGGAATCGCGGCGGTGCACCAGCGTCACTTTCGAGGCGAAGTTGGTGAGAAATAGCGCTTCTTCCACGGCGGTGTTGCCGCCGCCGATCACGAAGACTTCCTTGTTACGATAGAAGAAGCCGTCACAGGTGGCGCAGGCCGAGACGCCATAGCCCTGATACTCCTGCTCGCTGTCCAGGCCCAGCCATTTGGCGCTGGCGCCCGTGGCGATGACAACCGCGTCGGCGGTGTAGATCGTGCCGCTATCGCCGGTGAGCTTGAACGGGCGAGCGCTGAGATCGGCGTCCACGATCAGGTCATCGGCGAAGGCCGTTCCCATGTTTTCCGCCTGCGCCTTCATCTGCTCCATTAGCCAGGGACCCTGAATGGGATCGGCGAAGCCGGGATAGTTTTCCACATCGGTGGTGATGGTCAGTTGACCCCCCGGCTGCATGCCGGCGATCAGGAGCGGCTCAAGCATGGCGCGGGCGGCGTAGATCGCGGCCGTATAGCCGGCGGAACCGGAACCGATGATGACAAGTTTGGCGTGACGGGTCTCGGCCATGGCCGGCTCCTTCGTAAGCATGGGCCGCGCACTAAACCCTGAGTCGGGCCGTGCGCAGGCAAATCAAGTTTGATGGCCCTGATGTCGCCTTCCTAGGCCAGAATTTCAAGCACGGCGTGCGCTGCTCTGTCGGTTTCGTGAAGCGGATCATAGCTCCAGCTCTCCAATCGGCCCAGATAGGGACGCACGGCGCCGGCGCCTTCAAGCCCGGCGTAGAGATAACGAAACTTGCCCGGGTCGCCATCCACGCCCAGCCGGTAGACCGGCGCGCCGGTGGCGGCGGCCTCGCACAGCATGTTGGTTGAGTCTTCGGTCACACAGATCCAGTCCGCCGCCGCCAGAAAGGCGAAATAGGGGTTGGGGCCGTCGCCATCATGAAACCAGACCCGCTCGGCCTGGCCATAGCGATTGCGCAGCGCCTCGGTCAGAGCGTCCGGCGTGCGGCGCGACACGGTGATCATCAGCGAGCCAGCCTGGCGTCTTATAGAGTCCGCCTCGTCCAGCAGGCTTGAGCAGGCGGCGTCCGTGAAGCGGTGATGCTTGCTGTCGCCGCCGATCAGCAAGGCCGCGTGCGGGCCGGGCAGGGCCTGAAGCCGCTCGGCGAAGGCGCTCGCGCCCTCATTCAGGCGCTGGGGTGTGATGCGGTTGGGCGAACCCAGAATGTTAAAAACATTCGGCCCTTGCATCCGGTCATGGCGCGGCGCGATGATCAGGTCAAAGAGGTCGGCCTGGCTGCGTGGTTTCTGAACATAGACAAACCGCGTGCGCCGCCAGCGCCGACGGTGCAGCGCCGCTGCGCGCACCGCCGCCCGGCCGCAGCCAATCCACAGATCCGGCTCGATCATGCTGGCGTCCGGAAGCTGGCCCGTGCGCGGGACCTGAATAGGCAGGATCTGGAGCGGGGTGAGCCGCCCGAGCGCCTCGGCTAGGCCAAGCGCCTGATTTTCAATGCCCCGACGCCCGTCAGAGACCACAATGCAAGAGCGAGTGTCCATGGCCGCCATCGTCGCGGTAATACCTGTTGGGTCAAGCGCGAAGGGCGGTTCTGTCCGCCCGCTTCGGTGCTTTCATCAAGACCCGTTCTGACGCTAAACAGGGTCGCGAAGGGGTTATGCGCACAGTTCAGAGTGAGGGGAGTGCATGTTCAACCATTTGGCCCGAGTGAGACTGGTCGTTTTGGCGACGGTGTTGGCGTTGTCAGGGGGCGGACTGCCGCCGCTTCTGGCGCAAGACGAGGCAGCGCCAGTCGCCAGCGCCTCGGTTCAGGCCGCGTTACTGGAGGCCTATGCGTTGATCGACGCTGAGCAGCTGGACGACGCGCTGGCCCATCTGGATCAGATTCAGGCTGAACATGCCTATGATCAGGCGCTGATCGAACAGGTGCGAGGTTTCACCTATTTCTCCATGCAAAACCATGCCGCATCGATCGCGGCCTTCCGGGCGGCTATCGCCACGGGGGGCTTGACGGACGCTCAGACCCAGGACTTTGAGTACTCGGTGCTTCAGGTCAGCATAGCGTCTGCAGACAGAGCCGCGATCTTGCTGGCGTTGGAAGAGGCTCAGACACCCGCACAGCCTGAAAGCGCGTTTAACACCAAGCTTTTTGCTCAGGCTTACATGGAGCTTGAGGAGTATGAGACAGCTTTGGGCCATGCGCGCCGAGCGCGTGAGCTTCATGGGCGCCCGGACCAGTTTCTGGACCGGATGGTGCGCTATCTGGAAACCCTGACCGCGGACTAACTCAGACGACAGAGCTCAGTCTTCAGAACGGCCGGCGCATAGCGTCGTCCGATTGAGTGTTGACGTTCGTCAAAATCATGCGACACTTGTAATGTAATCAAGCGAGGTGTCACATGACTGCCGAACCCAATCCCAGCGAGCTCGAAGTGCTCAAGGCGCTCTGGTCTCATGACCGGCTCAGCGCCCGTGAAGTCCATGATCAGATCGGCGAGGCGCAAGGCTGGTCCTATTCCACCACCCGGACGGTCATCCAGCGCATGGTCGACAAGGGCCTGGTGAACAAGCACAGCGTCCACGGCCTCGCCGTGTTCGCGGCGGCCGATCGCAAGGTCGATCTGATCAGCCGGCTGGTGCGCAGCTTCACCAAGCGTGTGCTGGAAGCGGATCCAACCGCTCTGCCTGCGTCCGCCTTTGCGGGCAGCCGTCTGCTGGATGACGCCGAACGCGCCGAGCTAGATGCGCTGTTGAAGGCGGGGCCGGACGCGGACTCATACAGCAATCAGGACAAGGAGACAGGACAATGAACGTCATGGATCTGATCTGGATGAGCGCGGCGACCATCCCCGCCGCCCTGTCCGCCTGGCTCGCAGCTCGTGTGCTGGAGCCGCATCTGTCGCCACGCCTGGGCGTGCGCCTGTGGCAGGCGGCCCGACTGGCGACCTTCGCGCCGGTCCTCATGGTGCTCAGCGCGCCGCTGTTCACCTCTTTGGACCGTGGGCGAGGCGAGACGATCTCACAAAGCGCCGCGCCTGACGCCGCATCCGCGCCCATTGCTGCGCCGCTTTTCCAGCCGGTGATCGAGTTCGCCGAGCTGAGCCTGTCCTCCTTGCCGGCCGCCCTCCTGCCGCTTGTTGCAGGGCTCTATCTGGCGGGGCTGGCCGTCATGGCGGCGCGTGGGGCGCTGCAACGCGGCCAGATCCGCACCCTGATGCGCGCCTCTGTGGCCGATGACGGGCGTCTGTCCGTCCTGGCGCACCGCTGGCGCACGCGCCTCAACTTGCCGCAAACCCTCGCGCCGGTGCGGGTGGTGGATGCCGTGATCTCGCCCTTCGTGGTGGGGTTCAGGCCGGTCATTCTGGCGCCGGACACGCTGTACAAGCGCGACGACGCAGAAGCCGCCATTGCGCATGAGCTGATGCATATCAAGCGCGGCGATGAACGTGATCGTCTGATCGGCGAGGCGCTGGCGGCGCTAATCTGGTTCAACCCGGTCTATCGCGCCATAGAGCGTCGTCTGGCCGCCGCGCGGGAGCTGGCCTGTGACGCCGATGTACTGGACGCACTGGGGCCAGACCAACGCCGTCCTTATGCCGAGGCGATCGCCGGGCTCGCGCCGATGCCGGCGGTGGCGACGGGTTTCCTCACTGATCTGAACCGTCTTCGCAAACGCCGCGTAGAGGCCGCGCTCAGTCATACCGGCGCGAAGCCGCACGCATTGGCGGCTGTGCTGGCGGGCGCTGTGATCTTGCTCGCCGGGGCGCCGTCAGCGGCTCTGGCGGTGATGCTGAGCGGGCAGGCGGCGATTCAGGGCGCGGAAACCCGGGTGTTGAGCGAAGCGGTCGGCGAGCAAGTGAGGGCGGCGCAGGCTGCGGCGGACGCAGAGGATCATCAACAGGCGCTGGACATCCTGAACGCCATCACGCCGACATCATCTTATGAGCGTTTGATCATCGAGCAGCTCAGAGCGCGAGCTTACTTCAATCTGGAAGACGTCCCCGGCTCAATTGACGCCTTTGAAGCGGCGCTTGCCAGCGACGGCGCGAACGAGGAGGAGCGCTTAAGGATTCAATATGCTTTGCTTCAGCTGTTTCTTGTGGTTGAGGATTTGGCGGGAATTCAGCGAATGCTCGAACCTGTGATGGCGGCGGACGTCCCGATGTCTGCTCACGTCGCAAGAGTTGCTGCGCAATCCTATCTTCGTCTTGATCAGCAAGAGCGTGCGCTTGAATACGCTGAGTATGCTCGCCAAGTCGAAGATGGTGAGAACGAAATGACCCTGCAGATTCTCGAATATCTCTACGCGGGCTTTGGCCGTGATGATGACGCCCGCGCCATGCGCGAAATCCGAGAGGCCCTGCCTCCGGCAGACTGATCGTTCCCAGTCTCGGATAAACTTACGGCCGGCGCTCGGCGCCGGCCGTTATGTGTTCAGAACCTAAAGGCCCAGTCTATTTCCACTCGACCTTGAGGATCTCATAGCTTTTGACGCCGCCGGGCGCATTGACCTCGACCACATCGCCTTCTTCCTTGTTGATCATGGAGCGGGCGATGGGGGAAGAGAGCGAGATCTTGCCTGATTTCACATCGGCCTCGTCATCGCCGACGATCTTGTAGGTGCTCTCCTGATCGGTGTCCTCGTCCACCACGGTGACGGTGGCGCCGAACTTCACCTGGCTGCCCGACATCTTGGAAATGTCGATGACCTGGGCGCGGGCGATCTTGTCCTCAAGCTCCTGCACGCGGCCTTCGATCCAGCCCTGCCGCTCCTTGGCGGCGTGGTATTCGGCGTTCTCGGACAGATCGCCATGCTCGCGCGCTTCGGAAATCGCGGCGATCACGGCAGGCCGTTCCACGCTCTTGAGGTGTCTGAGTTCTTCGTCGAGCGCTTTATGGCCCTCGGCGGTCATCGGAATTTTCTGCATGAATGTCCGGTCTCGTGATCAGTGCTCTGACGAACTGACAACTCTATTCAGCCGCCAGACGGCCTATTACGATAGGATTGCAAGGAGCGCGGTTCAAGCTGGCCTGCATCAATCGCCGCAATTGACTTCACAGCCGCCCGTGAAGCCGAGGCGGTCGTATAGCATGGAATCTTCATTTCCAGCGCGGTTCTGCGGATCGAATAGCTGTCGATCATCGAGCGCTGACCCTCGGTGGTGTTGAACACCAGCTGCACATCGCCGTTCTTGATGGCGTCCACGATATGAGGACGGCCTTCAAAAACCTTGTTGATGGGCTCAACGGGCACGCCCGCCTCTTTCAGGGTCGCCGCCGTGCCGGAGGTCGCAAGCAGTTTGAAGCCCAGAGCAGTCAGGCGATGACAGGATTCAATCATCATCGGCTTGTCTGATTCTTTGAGCGAGACGAACACCGTGCCCGATTTGGGCAGGTTCACGCCCGCGCCGAGCTCCGCCTTGGCGAAGGCGGCTTCAAAGCGTTCGTCAATGCCCATGACTTCGCCGGTCGAGCGCATTTCCGGCCCAAGAATAGGATCGACGCCCGGGAAGCGCGAGAACGGCATCACCGCTTCCTTCACCGCGATATGGCGGCTGGGCATGGCGGGGGTCTCAAACTCTGACAGTTTCGCGCCCGCCATCACCTTGGCGGCGATCTTGGCCACCGGGGCGCCGATGGTTTTCGCCACGAACGGCACGGTGCGGCTGGCGCGCGGGTTCACTTCGATAAGATAGACCACATTGTCTTTCACCGCGTACTGCACATTCATCAGGCCTTTGACGCCGATGGCTTTCGCGAGGGCTTTCGTCTGGCGGCGCAGCTCGCTGACGGTCTGGTCAGAGAGCGAGTAAGGCGGCAAGGAACAGGCGCTGTCGCCCGAGTGCACGCCCGCTTCCTCGATATGCTCCATAATGCCTGAAATCCAGACGTCATCGCCGTCGCACACCGCATCCACATCCACTTCAGAGGCGTCTGACAGATAGCGGTCGAGCAGAAGCGGCGCCTTGCCCGACACATGCACGGCTTCGCGGATATAGCGGCTGAAGCTCTCGATATCGCGCACGATCTCCATGCCGCGTCCACCCAGCACGTGCGACGGGCGCAGCACCAGCGGGAAGCCCAGCTCTTCAGCCATGACGCGCGCTTCCGCTTCGTCGTGGGCGATGGCGTTGGGCGGTTGTTTGAGCCCCAGATCGTCCAGCAGCGCCTTGAAGCGCTCGCGGTCTTCAGCAAGGTCGATCGCGTCCGGCGCGGTCCCCAGGATCGGCACGCCCGCTGCTTCCAGCTCCGGCGCAAGCTTCAGCGGGGTCTGGCCGCCATACTGCACCACCACGCCCAGAAGCTCGCCCGATTGCATTTCGGTTTCGATCAGCTCAAGCACGTCTTCGGCGGTCAGAGGTTCGAAATAGAGCCGGTCCGCGGTGTCGTAATCGGTGGAGACGGTTTCAGGGTTGCAGTTCACCATGATGGATTCAATGCCCATCTCGGCGAAGGCGAAGGCCGCGTGACAGCAGCAATAGTCAAACTCGATGCCCTGGCCGATCCGGTTCGGACCGCCGCCCAGAATGATCGCCTTCTTGCGGCCGGTCGGCGCGCTTTCGCATTCGCCGCCGCGCTCATAGCTTGAGTACATGTAGGGCGTGGGGGAGGCGAACTCGGCCGCACACGTGTCCACGCGTTTGTAGACCGGGCGCACGCCAAAGGGTTTTCGTAGCGCCTTCACCTCGGTCTCCTCGACCTTGGCGAGGGTGGCGAGACGCTTGTCAGAGAAGCCCATGGACTTGAGCTGTAACAGCTCATCGCCATTTTGCGGCAGGCCCAGCATGCGCACCTGTTCCTCGGCGTGCACGATCGCTTCGATCTGGCGCAGGAACCACGGCTCATACAGACACGCGCTCTGAATGCGCTCGACACTCAGTCCTTCGCGGAAGGCCTGGGCGATCACAAGCAGGCGGTCCGGCGTTGGCTGCGACAGCGCCGCCAGCACGGCCTGATGGCGCGCGGCCTCGTCTTCAGCCTGATCCAGGCCGTCAATCTCGATCTCGTCAAAGCCCGACAGGCCGGTTTCGAGACTCCGCAGGGCTTTCTGCACGCTTTCGGCAAAGCTGCGGCCCATGGACATGGCTTCGCCCACCGACTTCATGGAGGTGGTCAGCGTGGCTTTCGCGCCGGGATATTTCTCGAACGCGAAGCGCGGGATCTTGGTGACCACATAATCGATGGTCGGCTCAAAGCTCGCCGGGGTCGCGCCGCCGGTAATGTCATTGTCGATTTCATCGAGCGTATAGCCGACGGCCAGTTTGGCCGCGACCTTGGCGATGGGAAAGCCGGTGGCCTTGGACGCCAGCGCAGAGGAGCGCGACACGCGCGGATTCATTTCGATGACCACCATGCGGCCATCCTTGGGGTTCACAGCGAACTGCACGTTCGAGCCGCCGGTCTCCACCCCGATCTCGCGCAGCACCGCGATCGAGGCCGAGCGCATGCGCTGGTATTCCTTGTCGGTCAGGGTCAGCGCGGGCGCGACGGTGATGGAATCGCCAGTGTGCACGCCCATTGGGTCGATGTTTTCGATCGAGCAGATGATGATGCAGTTGTCCGCTTTGTCGCGGACCACTTCCATTTCGTACTCTTTCCAGCCCAGAACGCTTTCCTCGATCAGAACTTCGGTCACCGGAGAGTGATAAAGGCCCGAAGTGACGATCTCGCGGAACTCTTCCACATTATAGGCGATGCCGCCGCCAGTGCCGCCCATGGTGAACGAGGGGCGGATGACAGCCGGAAGGCCCAATTCCTCGAGTACGATCTCGGCCTCGGCCATGGTGTTCACGGTGCGCGAGATCGGGCTTTCAAGGCCGATGGAGTCCATCGCCACGCGGAAGCGTTCGCGGTTTTCCGCCTTGTCGATGACGTCGGCTTTAGCGCCGATCATCTCCACATTGAACAGATCGAGCACGCCGCGCTTGTCGAGCTCGAGCGCGCAATTGAGCGCGGTCTGTCCGCCCATGGTGGGCAGAAGCGCGTCGGGGCGTTCCTTCTCGATCACCTTGGCGACCATTTCAGGCGTGATCGGCTCGATATAGGTGGCGTCGGCCAGATCGGGATCGGTCATGATCGTGGCGGGGTTGGAGTTCACCAGGATCACCCGGTAGCCCTCTTCCTTGAGCGCTTTGACCGCCTGGACGCCCGAATAGTCAAACTCGCAGGCCTGACCGATCACGATGGGACCGGCGCCGATGATCAGGATGGACTGGATGTCTGTGCGCTTGGGCATGGCCGGCCTCTTAAAGTTTTGCACGCGCGCGCGAAAACGCAGCCTCTGACGGGCTCCATTCGGAGCGGAGGCGGCGAGCGGCGCTGATGATGTACGCTGAAACCCGTGCTTAGACCGGAATCGGTCGCTTGGCGAGAGGCGATTCAGCGATCTGCGTGATATCGCCTCTGTGACTCTTCCTTAAGCGCCGGTGCACGGCGACTAGCGCTGAAGCTTCGCCAGTTCGCGTTCCATATTGGCGCGCGCCTGGGCTTCAAACCGGTCCTGATAGGCGGCGGTGTGAAACAGGCGCTCCCGTTCCAGCTGGCGTTTGAGAAAATCCGCGCGGTCTCTTTTGTATGAGTGCGGCAGCGCCCAGAGATGTTCTGCGCGCACTTGCCGCGCATACTGATCATAGGCGTCAGGGCTGGCGCCCAAAATGGCGCAATCCATGTCCAGAAAGAGCGCGTCGTCTGCATCCATCCCGCCACCGGCAGGGTTCGCTGTCGCCAGAATGAGGCTGTGCACACGCGACGCCAGCGCTTCATTCGCCCCCATGTCCAAAAGCGCCGCCTGCGCCCAGTCGGCGCTCTGCTGCTCATTATCGCGACGCCAGCTCTTGTAAATCGCGTCATGAAACCAGGCGGCGTAGGTCAGGCGCGGAAGATCGCTGATCTGGTCCGCCTGGGCCTCAATCTCGGCGAATAGAAAGCCCAGATGCTCCAGCCCGTGATAGCGCCTCAGCCAGCTGGCATGATTGGCGATCACGCGCTTGCCGGTCTTCAGTTGGCGGTCTTCCAGCTCGAACCGCACCAGGTCTGCTCGCCAGAGCGTGAGAGCGAAATCTTTGTTCATGGCTTATTTCAACTCGAGATCCCGCCAGAGCTGCGGCTGAATCGCGTTTGGGGTGCGAGTGCGGTCCGAGACCAGCCAATAGGCCCGCTCATGCAGAAGCGGGATATTGGGCATCGCCTCCAGAAAGATCGTTTCCGCGCGCCGGAACTGCGCCACACGCTCCGCCGGGTCGATCATGGCGTAAGCGTCCGCCATCAAGGCGTCGAAACGCTCCCGCGCCGCGCCGGACCAATTGGTGTTGTCAGCAAAGCCATTGCGGGAAAGGGCTGCAGCATGAAGTCGGGGTCCGATTTCAGCCCGCGATCAAACCGCGCCAACGCCACGTCATAGTCGCCGGCGTCGACGGCTTGATAGAGATCCAGCGGGTAGCTGGCGAGCAGCTCTCCCTCCACCCCGATCCGCGACCAGTCATCAAGCACGGCGATGGCCAGCCGGTCACGGTCGCCGGCGGTCGCGCGCACGGTCAGTCGCAAAGGCGATTGCGCGGTGAATCCCGCTTCGGCCAACAGGGCGCGTGCGCGCTCAGGGTCTGGGCGGGGCGGCGTGTAGGCGTCGCCCTGGCGCGGGATCACGGTGTCTGAGGACTGGGCCTCGTCATTGAAGAAATGCGTGTTCAGGAACCCCCGGTCGAGCCCCAGGCTCAGCGCCTGCCGCACCCGCGGATCGCTCAGATGCGGCTGGGCGCAATTGAGCTTGAGATAGGTCAGGATCGGGGCGGGATAGGCGTGCAGCTGATCACCCACTGTCTCGCGCAGAAAGCCGATCTGGTCGGTCGGCGGGCGCTCGGCCAGGTCATAATCGCCGGCCCGGAACCGCCGGGCGCGGGCGGAAGGCGTGTCGATCACATCCACGCTGATGGCGTTGACCTTCACGCTGTCGGCGGCGGGGAAGCGCGGGTTCTTCACCAATTGCATGGACAGGGCTTCGTAGCGGTCCAGCACGTAGGGCCCTGCCGAGACCCAGTGTTCAGGCCGAATCCAGTCATCAGGATACGCCTCCACCTGATGGCGGGGCAGGGGGTAGAACTCGCGCATCAGCACCGGGAAATTGCCCACAGGACGGTCCAGCTCGAAGATCACTGTGCGCGGATCAGGGGCGGTGACGGCGATGGTGTCGGGATCCCGCTCGCCCGCCAGCGCTTCACGTGCGCCGATCACTGCGAAGAAATCGCCCAGATCCGCAAAGCCGGTGGTGGGATCCACAGCGCGCCTTGCCGTCCAAACCACGTCATCGGCGGTCAGGGGCGCGCCGTCCGACCAGACCAGGTTGGGGCGCAAGGTGAAGCGCCAGACGCGCGCATCCTCGCTGCGCCACGTCAAAGCCAGTCCCGGCGCCAGCCCCCCAGAGGGCGCATATTCGGTCAACGGGGCATGGAGCTGCTTGTACAAAAGCGCGGCGGAGGCGAACTGGCCGCGCAGCGGGTCCAGGCTGTCAGGCTCTGTCTCGATCGCGACGCGCAACAGATTGTCCGGCGCATCCGTCCGCCCGGAACAGGCGGCGACCGTCAGTCCTGTCAGCCCCGCCAACCCTGTGGCCAGCGTCTGTCGCCGTGTCAGCTCCGTCATGCGCGCGCCTCCCCTTCACACGATCGGGAGATTAGCATTGCGTCGGACGGAGCCGCCAGCGCCTTAACCGGCTTTCAGCGCGCCCACAAAGCTTTCAAAAACCTTGAAGCTGTCTTGCGGGCCGGGGCTGGCTTCGGGGTGGTGCTGCACCGCCCAGACCGGTTTGTCGGTCAGCTTGAAGCCGCAATTGGTGCCGTCAAACAAAGAGACATGGGTCTCCACCGCGCCGTCGGGCAGGCTGTTGCGATCGACCGCGAAGCCATGGTTCATGGAGACGATCTCCACCTGGCCGGTTTCGATGTTTTTCACCGGATGGTTCGCGCCGTGATGGCCCTGCACCATCTTCTCGGTCTTCGCGCCAAGCGCCAGCGCCAGCATCTGATGGCCCAGGCAGATGCCCAGAACCGGCACACCGGCTTCAATCACGCCGCGAAGGGTATCGAGCGCATACTCGCCGGTGGCGGCAGGATCGCCGGGCCCGTTAGAGACCAGTACGCCATCGGGATTGAGCTTGAGGACCTCGTCCGTGCTCGCCTTGCCCGGCACGACTTGCACGCGGGCGCCAGCGGAGACGAGGCGGCGCAGGATGTTGGCCTTCACGCCATAATCAAGCACCACCACAAGCGGGCCATCTTCGGGGCCTTTGGCGAAGCCTTCCGACCAGCCCCAATCGCCTTCCGTCCAGTCATTGGCGGCGTTACAGGCGACCGCGCCTGCCAGCTCAACGCCTTCCATCGGCGGGGCCTTGCTGGCCTGTGCCTTCAGCGCAGCGATATCGAGCTTGCCGTCGCGGGCATGCGCGATGGTCGCCATCGGCATGCCGGTCTCTCGGATGCGGCGGGTGATGGCGCGGGTGTCGACGCCGGTAATGGCGATGATTTCGCGCGCCGCCAGCCATTCGTCAAAGCCGGTCTCCGCGCGCCAGCTTGCCGGCGGGGTGATCTCTTCACGGCTCACCATGCCCACGGCCGCCTTGCGGGCGATCGGGCTTGAGGCTTCTTCGTCTTCCGCGTTGGCGCCCACATTGCCCACATGGGGGAAGGTGAAGCACACGATCTGACCCGCATAGGACGGATCGGCCAGGATTTCCTGATGTCCGGTCATGGCGGTATTGAAACAGAGTTCGGCGACGGCGGAGCCTGTTGCGCCGGCCCCCGTCCCGTAAAACACTGTGCCGTCAGCTAAAATCAGAGCGGCGGTGGCCCAGTCGGGCTGAACATCTGATGACGTTGATTGCATCGGCACTTGATTCTTGACTGCTTCCGGCATAGGTGCTCGCCTCCTGACACGCGCGAGGCCGCGAGCTGGGCTCCAGCGGCGGGCGGTTAAACGCGCGGAACGTAGGCGAGCGGTGAGGCCGGGTCAAGCGAAAGGCCGCGCTGCAAATTCTAGTAATTCCAATGGCTTGGCGCTTATTAGCAGCGCCGCCGAAAATAGGTGCCCTCATGTCGCTTCGCGACCGCATCCTCTCTGACCTCAAAGACGCCATGCGCGCCAAGGATCATACGCGCATCTCCACGCTGCGCCTCATCCAGGCCGCCATCAAGGATCGCGACATCGCCGCGCGGGCGGAAGACCGCTGTGATGGCTGCGACTTGCCCGAGATTCAGGCGATCTTGCAAAAACTGCTCAAGCAACGCGAAGAGAGCGCCGAGACGTATGAAAATGCGGGCCGGCTTGATCTCGCCGAGCGCGAACGCGCAGAAGCCGAGATCGTCAGTTCTTACCTGCCCGAACCCATGAAGCCCGCCGAGATCGCCCAGGCCGCCCAATCTGTGGTCAGCGAGCTGGAAGCGGGGGGGCTCAAAGACATGGGCCGGTGCATGGCCGCCCTGAAAGAGCGCTATACCGGCCGCATGGATTTCGCCAAAGCTGGCAAGGAAGTGAAAACTTTGCTGCAAGGTCAGACTTAGGCTTCTAGCCGTCTGACCCGCGCAGGTTTATGCTGTCGGGCTGGAGGATGTTCAGTTCGTGGCGATTCCCGACGGTTTCAAAGACGAGATCAAGACGCGCATCCGCCCATCCGAGCTGATCGGGCGTACGGTGGCGCTCAAGCGGCAGGGCCGCGAGTTCGTCGGATTGTCGCCGTTCAAGAAAGAGCGCACGCCCTCGTTTTTCGTCAATGACGAGAAGGGCTTCTACCATTGCTTCGCCAGTCAGGAGCATGGCGACATCTTCACCTGGCTTCAAAAAACCCAAGGCCTGAGCTTCATGGAAGCGATTGAGGCCTTGGCCCAGGAAGCGGGTCTGGAAGTCCCGCGCATGGAGCCGCGAGACCCCAAGCAAGAAGAACATCGCAAGACGCTGCTCGACTGGATCGCGCTCGCCCAAGCGTATTTTGTCCGCGCCCTGCAATCCCCCGAAGGTGAAGAGGCGCGGCTGTATCTGGAGCGCCGCGGGCTGAGCCGGTCCGATATGGAGCGTTTTGGTCTGGGGTTTGCGCCCGATAACCGCCGCGGCCTGACCCGCGCCCTGATCCAGAAGGGCGCCAGCGCACAAGATTTGTCGGACGCCGGCCTGTCGATCCTGCCCGAGGATGGCGGCGAGCCTTATGACCGGTTTCGCGGCCGGGTGATGTTTCCGATCAAGGATGCGCGCGATCGTCTGGTGGCGTTCGGCGGACGCGCCATGAGCAAGGAGGTGCGGGCGAAATATCTCAACTCGCCCGAGACCGAATTGTTTCACAAGGGCTCTCTTCTCTACCGCTATCTCGAAGCGCGCGCCTTCGCCCATGATCCCAAGGTGAAAGCCAAAGGCCTGATCGTGGCCGAGGGCTATATGGACGTGATCGCGTTTGCCCGCGCCGGGCTGGGCCAGGCCGTGGCGCCGCTGGGAACCGCGCTGACTGAAAACCAGCTGCGTTTGTTATGGCGCGCCGGACCCGAGCCCGTGGTGTGCCTGGACGGCGATGCGGCGGGCACGCGCGCTGCGGCGCTGGCGGCGGAACGAGCGCTTGAACTGCTTGAGCCGGGGCGCACCTTGCGCTTTGTGTTTCTGCCCGACGGACAGGATCCGGACGACCTGTTGCGCGAAGAGGGCGCCCAGGCGCTGAAAGACGCCATCAGCGACGCCAAGCCCCTGATCGATGTGTTATGGCGGCGCGAAGTGGAGCTGGAGCCGCTGGATGACCCGGATCGCCGAGCGGGCTTCAGAAAGCGGATCAAGGCGTTGGTCGCAAAGATCAAGGATCCTGACATCAAGGCGGAATACCGCGCCGAGTTTGATCAGCGTATTGAGGCTCATTTCGGACGCACGCCGCAAGCCGGGTTCAGATCGGACAGAGGCCGCGGCGGATATGTCGGGCGCGGCGCCGGTCGGCGCTTCAATCCCTTGCAGCCGCCGACAGCCGAACTGGTGGCGCAGCGCAAGCACAAACCGCCGTCCGCGCCCTTGCGCCAGCTGCTTCTGGCGGTGATCGAACACCCCGAAATCGCTGAGGCCGAAGCCGAGACTTTGCTGCAAATCTCGTTCGGAACGCTTGACAGCCTTAGGGACGCGATTCTAGACGCGTGTTTCTCTGGGGTTCCTCTGCCTGTCGGCGGACTGCGCGAAGCGTTGTCTCGTCGGGGCTTCGGGTCTCAACTGACACGCCTGGCGGTAGACAAAGCGCCCATGCGCGCCAGCCTTGGGGGGAGTGAGGCGGATGCTGACAGCCGGCTTGAGGCTTGGCGCAGGCTTTCGGCTTCTTATATGGAAAGAGTTGCGCAGGACGCTCAGGACCGACCACGACACGCCGATTTCTTTGAAGAGGGTGATTCTGACGCCCTCAAAAATTTCCTCGTCGCGGAGCGTCGAGGACGACAGCGCTAGCGCGCGCCCACGCCGCCCTTGTGCGCGCAGCCAATGAAATCCTCCGGGAGCACGATCACCGAATGAGCAAAGCCGCCGCTGAAAACGCTGAAGCGACCTCTGAAAATCAGGACGGCCCGCTGCTGGACCTGACTGATCAGACCGTCAAAGCCATGATCAAGACCGCGAAAAAACGCGGTTATGTGACCCATGACGAGCTGAACAAGGTCCTGCCGAGCGAAGAATTCAGCTCCGAGCAGATCGAGGACATCCTCGCCCAGCTCTCCGAAATGGGGATCACGGTCGTGGATTCCGAAGAGGACGCGGACACCGAAGCGTCTGGCGCTGAGTCCGAGGACGAGGAGGACGAAGAGAAGTCCACCGCCGTCGCCAAGAAAGCCAAGGCCGACGTTGTCGCCGGGCAAAACACCACTTCAGCGCAAGACCGCACCGATGACCCCGTGCGCATGTATCTGCGCGAGATGGGCTCGGTCGAGCTGTTGTCGCGCGAAGGCGAAATCGCCATCGCCAAACGCATCGAGGCGGGCCGCAATGCGATGATCCGCGGGCTGTGCGAAAGCCCGCTGACCTTCGAAGCCATCATGGTCTGGCGCGACGAGCTGCGTGAAGGCCAGGTCCTGCTGCGCGACATCATCGATCTGGACGCCACCTATGGCGGTGTGCGCGAAGACGCTACGGCGGTCACCGAAGACGGCGAAGACGGCGACTCTGAGGACGATGACGCCAAGGCTGAAGACGCTGACGCCAAAACCGATGACGAGGCCTCTGACAGCGAAGATGGCGAAAAAGCCGAAGGTGAGTCCGAGGGCGACAGCGACGACGATGATGATGATGACGGCGCGAACATGTCGCTTGCCGCCATGGAGGCCGAGCTGCGCGACGGGGTCATGGAGACCCTGGACGCCATCGCCACCGATTTTGACGTCTTCCGTCAGCTTCAGGACCGCCTGGTCTCCTCACGTCTGTCCGGCAAGCATCTGAGCGACAAGGATCAGTCCGCCTATGACGATGTGTTTGAGCGCATCGTGGCGAATCTCAACTCCTTGCACCTCAACAATGCGCGGATCGAGGCGCTAGTCGAACAGCTGGACGCCATCAACAAGAAGCTGATGGGCTTGGAAGGCAAGCTGCTGCGCATGGCGGAAGCCCATGGCGTGCCGCGCACCGACTTCCTCAAATCCTATCAGGGCCACGAACTTGATCCGGATTGGCTGAAGGACATGTCCGGCAAAACCAAGGCGTGGACGCGCTTTGTCGAGCGTGAAGAGACAGAGGCGGGCGAGCTGCGTGAACAGATCGCCACTCTGGCTCAGGAATCCGGCGTTCCGATTGATGATTATCGCCGCATCGTCGCCACCGTCCAGAAAGGCGCCCGCGAAGCCCGCGTCGCCAAGAAGGAAATGGTGGAAGCGAACCTGCGCCTGGTGATCTCCATCGCCAAGAAATACACCAATCGCGGCCTGCAATTCCTCGACCTCATTCAGGAAGGCAATATCGGCCTGATGAAGGCGGTGGATAAATTTGAGTATCGCCGCGGCTACAAGTTCTCCACCTACGCCACCTGGTGGATCCGTCAGGCCATTACCCGCTCGATCGCCGACCAGGCGCGGACCATCCGCATTCCGGTGCACATGATCGAGACGATCAACAAGATCGTGCGCACCAGCCGTCAGATGCTCCACGAGATCGGCCGCGAGCCGACCCCTGAAGAGCTGGCGGAAAAGCTCTCCATGCCGCTTGAGAAAGTGCGCAAGGTGATGAAGATCGCCAAGGAGCCGATCTCCCTTGAAACCCCGATCGGGGACGAGGAAGACAGCCATCTGGGCGATTTCATCGAGGACAAGAACGCGGTTCTGCCTATCGACGCCGCGATCCACTCCAATTTGCGTGAAACCACCACCCTGGTTCTCGCCTCGCTCACCCCGCGTGAAGAGCGCGTTCTGCGTATGCGTTTCGGCATCGGCATGAACACCGATCACACTTTGGAAGAAGTGGGTCAGCAGTTCTCGGTGACCCGCGAGCGGATCCGTCAGATCGAAGCCAAGGCGCTCAGAAAGCTCAAGCACCCGAGCCGCAGCCGCAAGCTGCGCTCCTTCCTCGACAGCTAGAGCGCTGACGACAGACAGACACCAAAAGCCCCGCTGGACACAGCGGGGCTTTTTGCTTTAGCGGGCGCAACCAATGGCGCGGCGGGGCGTTCCACTCTGGCGACTTTCCTTTTTCCGCGCCCTGCGCAAGGCTCTTTCAATGACACTCATGACCGCTTTGCGCGCTTTCGCCCTTCTCGTTAGTCTTGCGAGTTTGCTGCTCGCCTTGACTGCGCCAGCCTTGGCGCAAGCCGAAGACGGTGAGAGCAGCGGCGACATCGCCCTTGAAACAGACGCCCCGTCAGACGCCGCCATCGCGCAACGCATCGCCACGATTTTTGGCGAGATCGACACCCTGTCGGGCGTCGAGATCAGTGTTGAGTCCGGCGTCGTCACCCTGACGGGAGAAACCCTGACTGCTGACGCGGCAAGCCGAGCCGAGGCGCTGGCGCTTCGGGTCGAGGGTGTGGTGACGGTGGAGAACCGAATTGATCGGGATCTGTCGGTCTCCACCCGCGTCGCGCCGGCTGTCGGCGAGCTGGAAGCAACGGTGCAGGATTTCGTGCGGATCATTCCGCTGCTGGCGCTGGCGATAGCGGTGTTTGTCACCCTTGGCGTTCTGGGATGGCTTCTAAGCCGCTGGGATGCGCTATGGCGCCTGCTGACGCCCAATCAGTTTGTGGCGGAGCTTGTGGGCTCCACGGTGTTCAGCCTGTTCGTGGTGTTCGGACTGGTGTCGGCGCTGACCTTGCTGGACGCAACCGCCTTTCTCGGGGCGCTGCTGGGCGCGGCCGGGGTGATCGGCCTTGCGGTCGGCTTTGCGGTGAAGGATACGATTGAGAATTATATCGCCTCGATCATGCTGTCGGTGCGCCAGCCCTTCCGCCCCAATGATCATGTGGTGATCGACGGCCAGGAAGGGCGCGTGATCCGTCTGACCTCGCGCGCCACCGTGCTGATGACGCTGGAGGGTAATCATCTGCGCCTGCCCAATGCGCTGGTCTTCAAGGCAGTCATTCTCAACTACACTCGCAATCCCGAGCGCCGCTTTGACTTCACCCTCGGCGTGGACCCTGAAGATGACCCGTTGTCGGCGCTCGAGACGGGGCTTTCGGCGCTCAAGGCTCTGAGCTTTGTCATGACGGACCCCGATCCGGCGGCGGGCATCCGCGAAGTGGGCGATTCCACCATCAATCTCGTTTTCTCCGCCTGGATTGACCAGACCGCCGCAGATTTTCTCAAATCCCGTTCAGTGGCGATTGCGACCGTCAAGGCGGCGCTCGATTCTGCCGGCTTCACCTTGCCCGATCCCACCTATCGCCTGCGCATCGACAGCGGCGCCTTGCCGACCGCAGTGGCGAAGCCCGAACCTGCGCCTGCCGCAGACCGCGCACCCGCACGGGCCGCCAAGGCGCCGAGCCCTGAGATCACAGACGTGGCGCCGGACACCTCGCTGGCTGAGCGCGTCGAGGAAGAACGCCGGGAGGGGAAGTCAGGGGATTTGCTGTCAGAAGACGCGCCGCGCGAATAGACGAGGCGTTCTCGCCTTTCTCGCATAGTAGGAGATGCCATGAGCCAGTCAGACCTGACCGTTCGGGCCGCGCGCCCCAAGGACGCCGTCGCGATTGCGCGTTTGTCGCGCGAACTCAATGAAGTGGTCGGCGATTCAACCGAGCACTGCACACCGGAAAACATCAAGCAGACCCTGTTTGCTCATGACGCGAGCTTTCATGTGCTGGTCGCCGCAGCAGCGGACGGCGAGCCCATCGGCTATGCGGTCTGGCACGCCTATTATGACAGCGGCCATGGCGGCGCCGGCGCCTGGCTGGCCGAAGTGTGCGTCGGCAAGGCCGGCCGCGGGGAGGGCGCTGGCCGGGCGCTCTTTGAAGCCGTGGTCGAGGATGTCCGCGAAAGCCCCGCCACCTTCCTGATGTGGACCAGTTCTGAAACCGAGGCCGCCGAAGCCCTCTATGAAAGCTCGGGCGGGTTCGCCAAGCCTGTGCGCCGCTGGGAGCTCAACGGGCTCTAGGGGCGCACCTTTAAGGTTTGTCATTAGGGTGCGAGCCTGGGCGGGCCTAGTCTGACGGCAGACAGGGGGATCCATGCTCAAACCTATTGTGATGATGCTCGCGCTGACCGCCATGCCCGCTCTGGCGCAGGAGCCCCCGGCGCCACGGCTTGAAGCGGTGGACGCCGCGATAACGCCAATCATGGAGGCGGGACAGTTTCCCGGCGTGGCGATCGCGGTGCTCGATCAGGGCGCGCCGGTGCATGTGAGCGTCCATGGCCTTGCGAGCCTCGAGCACGCCGCCCCCGTCCGAAGAGACACCGTGTTCGAGCTTGCGTCACTGACCAAGCATATGACCGCGTTGATGGTGCTCACCCTCGTAGATGAAGGGCGCGTGTCGCTGGATGATCCGGTCTCGCTTTATGGGACTGAAACGCCCGAGGCCTGGTCCGCCATCACCATCGATCAGCTCTTGAGCCATATGGCGGGGCTGACGCACCGATTTGAAGCCAGGCCGAACGGGCAATTCCAGATCGCTTATAGCACTGACGAGATGCTGGCTTCGGCCATGGCGACCCCGCTTCAGGCGGAGCCTGGAACAGACTGGAGCTATTCCGATCAGGGCTATTTCCTCTTGGGCCTGGTGATTGAAGCGGTCACAGGCCAGTCCTTCGAAGACGCCCTGCGGGAGCGCTTCTGGGCGCCGCTCGGCATGGATCAGACCCGTATGCTCGACCAGTCCGCCATCGTGCGCCATCGCGCCGAGGGCTATGGCGTGTATGACGGCGAGCTCGCGCGCAATCGGCGCGTCTGGCAGTTCGGCCTGACCTCGCATTTCGGCGTCACTTCATCGCTTGAAGACATGATGATCTGGGAGGCGGAGCTTGATGACCCGCAAATACTCGCCCCTGAGGTGATTGCGCAGGCCGCCGAGATCCAACGCGCCTTTGATGTGGGAGAGACATGCGAGCGCTGGGGCTATGCCCGCGGCTGGTGGAGCTATGAGATCGATGGGCGTCAGATCACCAGTCATGCCGGGTATGCTGGTACAGCCTATGTCCGCGACATGACCTCGGGGCAATCGGTGATCGTGCTGACCAATCGCGAGGATGGGGAGGGGCTCATCTCCCCCCTGGCGATCGCCTGGGCTGCAGCTCATGCCGCCGGAATGGACGTTCCTGAAGCCGGCCTGACCTGCTGGCGCTAGCGGCCTACCCGCAGCACGACCCGCTGCCGGGCGCGTGCGGAGATTTCAGCACGAACGGATCGCCGGTTTCCTTGCGGGGCGCGTCATTGGCCGGGGCGGGGCGCAGCTCGACGGTGGCGGAGACGAATTTGAGACCGTCCAGTTTTTCGATCAGGGCGTCATCACGGATCGCCAGCGGGCGGTGATCCACAAGGTCCGGGGCGTCAAAGCCGGTTTCTTCAGTGATGGCGAGAAAGTCTGACCAGGCCAGCGCGCCCGCCAGGCATTCGCCATAGAGCACCGGATCGGTGCGCAGGTCTTCGGGGACGTCGCGCTCGGCATAGACATCGGCGAAATGCATCACGCCGTTCGGTTTCAAGAGGTGACGCACGCCTGCAAACACTGCGCGCTTGTCGGTGGAGAGATTGATCACGCAGTTTGAGATAATCAGATCAAAGCTCGATGGTTCCAGATCAAGCTGGTCGAGCGCCTCGATATAGCCTTTGAGAAACCGGGTGTTGGGTTTGGCATAGCCGAAACGTCCGGCGTGCCAGGCTTCATGGTCGAGCGCGACGGCGAGCTGATTGTCGGTCATGTCGACGCCGACGACCTCGCCCTCTTCGCCTACCAATTGCGCCAGCAGGAACACATCCCGTCCCGTGCCGCAGCCCAGATCGAGCACGCGCTTGCCTGTGATGTCTTCGGGCGCGATCAGGCCGCAGCCATAGTATTTGTTCGCCACGTCGGGATGGATATTCTTGAGCGCGTCCCGGATATGGGCTTCTGGCGTAGAGATTTCGCAGCAGGCGTCAGATTTCAGATCGCCGCTCGACTGCAGCACGTCGCCATAATAATCCCGAACCTGTTCGCGCATGTCTGACCTTCCTAGCCGCCGCTGATTTGATGCGCGACTGTTTCAGATTTACCCCTCAGGGTCGAGACACAGAGTGGTGAGCCCCAAAGGAGACGCGCCCATGCCGCAGACAGTGCTGGAGATCGAAACCCGCGGACCCGGACTGTACGAGGTCACCCGCGACGCGGCGCAGTTCGTTGAGGCGTCGGGCATGGGCGAGGGGCTTCTGACCTGTTTTGTGCGCCATACCTCGGCGTCGGTCGTGATCCAGGAAAACGCTGACCCCGATGTGCAGCGCGATCTGCAAGCCTTTTTCGCCCGGCTGGTTCCGCGCTCCGATGATCCGTCCATGACTTGGCTCAGCCACACCACCGAAGGGCCGGACGACATGCCCGCCCATATCAAGTCCGCCCTGACGGCGTCGTCTGTGGGCGTGCCGGTCAGCGGCGGCCGGTTGATGCTTGGAACCTGGCAGGGGCTTTACCTGTTTGAGCATCGCGACCGGCCGCATGTCCGGCAGATGGTGTTGCATCTTTCGGCCTAGCGCGCCGTTGTCTTCCGGCGCAGCAGGCGGCGGAAGCCGATGACGACGCCCGAGATCACCGGGACCGCGATCACCAGCCAGGGCAGGGCGCCGGCGAGGAACAGGATCAGGCTGGCGACGGAATTGGCGAACACCTCGCCCATTTCCTTGAAGGCCTGAGCGATGGGATTGAACGTCTCCGGCTCCACCACCTGCCGCTCGGCCTGATAGTTCAGCGTCAGCATCGAGGTGCTGACCCGCTGGCGCAGGGCGGCCAGAACGCTCGCCTGCGCGTCGAGATTGGCCTGCACAGTCGCCAGCTCGCGCTCCACCGCCAGAAGATCCGACAGATCGCCGTCGCGGGTCTCCAACAGCTGCTGCAACCGGTCGCGCAAGGTGGTTTGAGCCGCAACGCGCGCGGCGGTGTCCACTATGCGCGTGGTCAGATCCTCGACCGAGGTCTGATCGGACAGGACCGAGCCGCCCAGAGCTTCGGTCTCGCCCTCAAGCCCTGACCGGAACTCCACGACCCAGTCCGGCGCGGCGCGCAGCTGCAGATACGCGCTGGGACGCGGCCCGTCGGCATTGTTCACCTGAGCGCGGATCACCTGACAGACCGCCGGGCCTGCGTCCTGACACGCTGTCACATGGCTGGCCTGGGTCGCCGCCAGCACCGCGCCCGGCAGCTCCAGACTGGTTTGATACGTATAGGCCAGAAGCGGGGCGGACACGTCCTGCGGCGCGCTCTGAGCGGGGCCGGAGCCTGCGGCCGTGACGGAGTCTATGCGCGCCCGCATGGGGGCGGGGGCCGCCTGCGGGGCCTCCATCATCATCGACTCTTCGGCCAGATAACCTTCTGCATCATTGGTATGGCGCGGCTCCTGACTGCACGCGGTCAGCGCCGCGCTTGCGATCAGGACCAATCCTGCTGTCCGAACCATATGATCTCTCCCCTCAATTCGCCTGTCTGACCTTTAACATGCGCAGACCCTAGCTGAACGGGAGTTGAAAGGGCGGGGCCATTTCAAGGCGATTGCGAGGCGAGGGCTTCTGAGACCCGCCTCAGCGCCTGCGTCAGTTCGGCGGGTGCGCCTGCGCTGCGATTTGCTAGTCTTTGCAAAAGCGCGGCGATTTGATTCGCGCCGCCTCGCCAAGGAGCTCTGTCATGACCACCGCCCCGCTCGGATCCAAAGCCAATCCCAGCCAGTATGACTGCCTGCCGGACCTTGCCGAGGACGAGCCCTATTTCGTCATCCGCGCCCATGACCCGCTGGCGAACGCCTTGGTCGAGCTGCACGCCTATATCGGCGCGGGCCAGGCGGGCGCCGCGCATAACAAGCTGGCGGAGATCATGGAATTGACCCGCGACCAGCCGCCCCGCCCCGCCGGCAGCCCCAAGTACCGCGAAACCTTCGCCATCTCGCTCTCCATGGAAGCCTGGCGCGGCAAAAATCCGGGCTAGGGGGGCGAAGCGGCGAGTGGGCTTTTCCGATGAGAGTCATGAGAGTCTCATCGGGGTGACTCCTATGACGACTACCATGACTCTCACGCCTCTCAGGCGGCGGATGTGTGTGTCTGAAGGCTGAGAAAGAACGCGGCGGAGTCTAGGCGCGGTTTTGGGGGAGGAGGATTAGGGGCGTCTGAGGCTCTCGCCTGTTCACCGTTCTTGCCTCTTTCCCGGACTTGGTCCGGGACCCAGAGATCATCGAGCGCCGCGCATGCGGCACTGGATCCCCGCCTTCGCGGGGAGAGAGCAGGATGGTGACCACCCGCGTCATCCCGGACTTGATCCGGGATCTGCTGCAGGCGTCTTTGTGATCAGATCAGAGCGATTCCGCCAGATCCCGGATCAGGTCCGGGATGGTGGGATGAGTATAGCGTCACCCCCCCGCGAAATAGCGGCCATCGGGCGTGGTTTCGGCCTGGCCGACGGCGGCGAGGATGGATAGCATTTTCTCCACCTTGCCGATCTTGGCCTTAGTGTTCTTGCCGCCAAAGCGAGCGGCGAGTTCGGGGGCGGTGATCGGCGCCTCGGCGCTGGCGAGGAGGGCGCGCAGGGCGCGGGCCTGTTCGGCGTCGTCGCTGGGCAGTTTCGGCGCGCCCTTGGGCGCTTCGGGGGCGGCGGCAAGCGCGATCTCGCCTTGCGTCGCCTTGGCTTCAGATTTGTGCCCGTCGGGATCTTGAAACTCGGGGCGCAGCCAGCGCACATGGCCGCGCGCTTCTTCGGCGGCGCGTTCATGGTTGAGCGCCACGAGGCGTTCGAGAATTTCATCTTCATTCAGATCGGACGGCCAGCCATAGGCCTCAAACACGGCTTCATCGATCTGGTCGTGGATCTCTTTCAAAACGCCCACCAGCCCGGCCTCATAGATGTCGCGCTCAGCCGGGGTCAGGGGCGGCTCACCGTCCTTGCCCGCCTCCAGCGCCCGCACCCGTTCGAGCACATTGTAGAGCTTTGTCATGGTCAGGAAGTCGTGCTTCTCCAGCCGTTCCTTGCGGAAGGAATCCAGCCGCTCGCCCAACTCCTCCAGCTGCGCTTTCAATGCGGGCTTGTCGTCAAGAACGGGGAAGGGGAAGGGGTCGAAACATCGAGTTTTATTGTATCGTGGGTCATTGCCTACACCTAAGCGACCACCAGCGGCTATTGCCCAAGGAATGTGAATGCAGGAATTTAAAATACTAAGTTTGGAGGCTTCGTCGGCAGCAACTTGAACCAACATGTTGTCAGCCAATGTTCCCGCTTGAGCGAACGAAAAGAACCTATGCTTAGATGTTTCGGTGGTAACAATTGAGCGTTCGAGACCCGATAGTGCAGGCCTCAATTGATTTCTAGGTTCTCCGAAAATCCACCAATTTTTCTTGTAGCTTCCTCGTCGGTTCTGATCGCGTTCGGGTTTCACGTTCTCAAGGACGTGCTGGTAAATCGCAGGATACTGATCTCTGACCTGCTCGGACGTCAGGCCAAAGAGGTCGATGACCATAACGCCGCGAGGCTTTTGATTGATGTCTCGGCCATTTCGATAGGGCTTGATGACCTCAGAGACTTTCGGGTTGCGACCAAGCCCAAGTGCACGGGCCTTTTCTGGCGTCACAATGAATCCTGCGCCAATGAGTTGAACACCTCTGTGTGCAAGCCGCTCATTGGCCTTCAGTGGTTTCGCTGACCCCACCGCTGCACCAACTTTTAGCATCGGCGTCACCAAGCCCTGACGCCGCTTCAACCGCACTTCCGGCGCATCGGTGTTCAGCCCGCTTTCATAGATCACTTCGGCGAGAACGCCTTCGGCCTGATCGCCGGGTTCAGCGACGGTCATGGCGATGCGTACGGCGGCTTTTTCCGCGCTTTTCTGCCAGGGATGGTCAGGGATCGCGTAGATCAGAGAGAGCGGCGGCTTGCCCGACAGGGCCGCTTCCACCACCCGGCGATTGAACGTCTGGCGCAAGGAATTGGTGGTGATGAAGCCAAAGCGGCGCGGCTTGCGGGATTTGTTTTTCGCGCCCGCCGCAGTCAGGCGTGCGGCCTGATCCCACCAATACATCACAAGATCAGCCGATTTGGGCATTCTGGGATGGGCGGCCCACAGCGCTTCGGCATAGCCATCGCCCAATGAGGCGCGCAAATCCTTGCCGCCAATAAAGGGCGGATTGCCGATGATGAAATCGGCCTCGGGCCAGCTGGCCGCCTTGGGCTGGGTGTAGTCATAGACCTCGATCCGCGCATCTTCGTCGGGCACGTTTTCGCCGGTGATGGGGTGAAGTTTGTAGCTGACGCCATCCCAGCGGGTAACGGGGCGACCCTGATCGTCGCGGCGCAGCGTGCGCTCTTTACAGGTCAGCACCGCGTCGCGGTTCTCGATATTGTGGAAGTCTTTCAGGACCGGGTCACGGACCACATCCTGCCCGCCGGTCTTGAGCTGCCATTGGATGAAGCCGATCCACAGCACCAGTTCGGCGATGGCGGCGGCCTGGGGGTTCAGCTCGATGCCCAGAAACTGGTGCGGATCGACCGTCGAGCCTTGAAACTCCAGCGTGGCCTTCCCGCCCAGACTCTCGATGAAGTCAACGACTTCACCTTCAAGACGTTTCATCCGCTCCATGGCGACATAGAGGAAGTTGCCGGTGCCGCAGGCCGGGTCGAGCACCTTGATATTACACAGCTTGGCGTGAAAGCCTCTTAGCGTCGCCAGTGCTTTTTCGCGGGCGTTGCTTCGAACTTTCTGGGAGCGTTCGAAACCTGCACCTTTTGAGAGCTCATCTTCTGCGGATTGCAGATGGGCCTGAACTTCGACCTGCACCGCGTCCCAGTCCGCGCGTAAAGGCTCCATGATCGTGGGAGTGACCAGACGCTCCACATAGGCGCGGGGGGTGTAATGGGCGCCCAGCTTGTGACGTTCGGTCTTGTCGAGCGCCTGTTCCAGTAGGGTGCCGAAAATGGCGGGTTCGACCTGAGTCCAGTCCTTTGTGGCGGCGATATAAAGCTCGGCCACCATTTCAGCGGTTAGCGGCAGGGCTTTTGCGTTCTTGAACAGGCCGCCATTGAATTGCCGGATCGGCTGACGAAGCCAGCCAGAGATCGCTGCGCCCTTGTCCATTTCCTGAAACACCTGTTCGAGCGCCAGATGGGCGCGATCAGGTGTAGATTTGAGCTCGTCGAGCAGGGCGGTGAAGCTGCCCTTTTTCAACAGCTCGGCGTCTTCGGCGAACATGGCGAACAGGCAGCGCATCAGGAAATGGGCGACCGTCTCGCGGTCATGATCCTTTTCCAGCATGCGGGCGACGCGGGCGAGACGGGCGGCGATATCCTGGGTGACCTCGGCGGAGATCTTGGTGGGATCCAGGCTCGCCGGATCCTCAAAGATCGCCCGGAACATCGCCAAGGTGTCAGGGTCGCGCAGATCGTCGAGCAGGACGCGGAAGCCGCGCTTGTCGGGGAATTGTTGGTATTTGCCCTGACCGAAAAAGTCGGCATAGAGCTCAAAGCAATAGCCAATATCCGCAACAATGATAAAGGGCGGCCAGCCATGACTGGGTGGCAGATCGCGGCCATATTGTTCGGCCTGGGCCCGGGCGCGCTTCATGGCGGTGAGCCAGCTTTCGGTGCCGCGCTTGGCCGTGCCGGCGCGAGCCTTGCCCGCTTCCTCGCCAAAGAGCGCCTGCTGGGCAGGATCGGCGTTTTTCGAGCCGCCGCCGACAGAGCCCTGCTTGGCTTCGAGAATGAAACAGCCGCGTTTGTATAGATCAATGCGCCGGGTGGAGCGGGTGCCGTCGAGGTGATCGCGAGTCACCTGACGCTCGAAGACATAATCGTTGAGCGCGATTTCTTCTTTGGAGGGTTCAGGTTTGCTGACCCTGATCAAATCGCAGAATGCATTGAGGAAAGACTGGGAGTTGGCCTGCTCGCCACCGCCAGATTCTCCCCAGTCCTTGATAAAAGCTTCAATCTCCTGAGCAGAGGGCATGTCTGGGGTGGCGGTTGTCATGGTTCAATCTCAAGCGGCGCCGCATGCGCGCTGTGACGCTAACCATCAAGCCTCGCCAAATCAACGCCTTATACGCCTCCCACCGGCCCGTCCGCGCCCGGCTTCAGCCAGTCTTGCAGTTCGGCGAGCCAGCCGGCTTTGCGGGCGATTTTGAGGCGGTGTTTGAGGTCGCAGTCGGCGATGAGGACTTGTTCGTCGCTGCCGGCGCGGGCCAGTAACGTCCCGTCCGGGCCAGCGATGACGGAGTGGCCGGCATAGGTCTGGTCGTCTTCGGATCCGCAGCGATTGGACATGGCGGCGTAGACCGAGTTCTGCATGGCCATGACGCCGATCTCGCTGGCGAAGAGATCAAGATTTTCATGGGCGAGATTGCAGGCGGGCGTCGCGATTATCTCCGCGCCCTTCAGCGCGCAGGCGCGCCAGCTTTCAGGGAAATGCCGGTCATAACAGATCACCACGCCCAAGCGTCCCAGTGCGGTGTCATAGACCTCAAACCCCTCGCCATGATCGTAATAGTCTTTCTCCCAGAAGCCGTCGAACTGGGCCACATGCACCATTTCGCTGACGCCCAGAACCGTGCCGTCCGCATCGATGACGGGCGAAGCGTCAAAGCGGCGGCCCTCGCGGGACATGTAAAGATTGGCCACGGTGACGAGCTTGTGGGCCCTGGCGAGCTCTGACAGGCGATGGAGGGCCGAGTGGGCGCGATCCATCAGGTATGGGGCGGACGGGTCTTGCTTGGCGTTGGCGCGGCGCTTGGGAAAGAAGGGGCTGAGCTGCAGCTCGGGGAAGACCACCAGCTTTGCGCCCGCCTCCGCCGCCTCGCGCATGAGGCGCGCAGCGGTGTCGAGATTGGCGTCGATTTCTGGCGCCATGGCGTGTTGCAGAACCGCGATTTTGAACATTGTGGCGAGCCCCCCGAAGCGCTTGAGCCCAGCATGGCCTTAAAAAACGCACTTGGGAAACCTATCTGACAAATATGTCAGTGAAGGTTGGGCTGTAATTTCTTCACCAATAGCGTATACCGCAGTGCAACAGACACATTTTCATGACGAGGGCGACATGCAACTCACCATGATGAAGACCAAGCTTCACCGCGCGGCGGTGACGCAAGCGGACCTTCACTATGAAGGCTCCATCTCCATCGACCAGGACCTGCTGGAGGCGGCGGGCATTCTGGTCAATGAGCAGGTGGATGTCCTCAACATCAATAATGGCGAGCGGTTCACCACCTACGCCATCTCGGCCCCTCGCGGCTCCAAGATGTTTGGCATCAATGGCGCCGCGGCGCGTCTGGCCCAGCCCGGCGACCGCATCATCGTGGTGGCCTATGCGGGCATGGCGGCCGAAGAGGCGCGCCAGTTTGTCCCCACCGTGGTGCTGCTGGATGAAAACAATGATGTGGTCAGCGTCGAAGAAGGCTCTGGCCGCAAGCTCGACGCCGCCTAGGCGACTGTTGCTGGGCGAGACACGAAAAAAAGCCCCGCCGGGACCCGGCGGGGCTTTTTTCATGCGCGCCGAAACACGCATAAGGTCTGACAGATTTTTCGGGTCGCCTATTCAAATCGCAAAACCGGTACCCGCTTTTGCTAAAAAGGCTCCTAGTCAAACAATGCGTCGATGGAATCCTGGTCCATGGCCAGCAAGTCATCGATATTGTCCTGAGCCACTTCCGGTCCGCCAATGGCCGGGCCGTTGAGGTGAAGGGCGGCCTTGCGCTCTTCCTCGGCCTTTTCGTTGGCGGTGGCTTCGGCGTCGTTCACGCCCATGGTCTGGGCGAAGCGCGCCACCCGCTCTTCAATATGCTTGAGCGAGCTGACCACTTTGGACACGCGTTGTCCGGTGAGATCCTGGAACGAGCACGCCTCGATGATTTTGGTCATCGAATCGCTGACCTCCATCTTGTAGGCGTCCAGGTCTTCAGTCTCACTGCACATGAGCGTTTCAGCTTCGCTCATGATGGTCTCCGTCGCCCGTTCGGTGTCGGCGACCAGCGCTTCCAGTTCGGCGCCCGCGCCCGGAAGCCGGGAATCGCGGATGTCGTTGGGGCGCAGATGGGCGATTTCATCGCGTGTCTTGGCGATGTATTCCGCGATGGAATTGAATTCCTCGTGGATCGACTTGTCCAAGGAACCGAAAAACATCTGCATTGTGTCGGTGAGCTGCTGCGCCATGCGCAACACCTCGATCAGCTGTACGTCTTCAAGATCGGAAACTTTGACCGCTTCCAGAGACTGGCGTACCCGTGCGGCGACTTCTGCGGCAGGCATGTCGGTCTTCCTTTCACTCCAGCCCTAGCGGGACTTCAACACCACCGCCCCTACGACATCTTCGTCATGAGGGACGGACGAAGCGCCCGCCCTAGAATTCGCCGATGACGGCGGTCATCTTGGCTTTTAGCGTTCCGGCGTTGAACGGTTTCACGATATAATTGTTCACACCGGCTTTTTTCGCTGCGATCACGTTTTCGGTTTTGGATTCCGCCGTGACCATGATGAAAGGGGTCGCCTTGACGGATTCGTCAGCGCGGACTTTCTGCAGCAGCTCATAGCCGGTCATCGGTTCCATATTCCAGTCGGAGATGACTAGGCCATATTTTTTCTTCTTCATCTTTTCAAACGCTTCGGTGCCGTCCGAAGCTTCGTCCACATTCTCGAACCCGATCTGCTTGAGCAGGTTCTTGATAATGCGAACCATGGTTTTGTAATCGTCCACCACCAGGATCGGCATCGTCATTTCGACAGCCATGACCCTTCCTCCATCCAATTAACGACCATAGCTGACCCCCTCAAAGCTCCTGATTGAGGGCTCAGTACAAAACGGACTGTAGACAAGCGCGGTCAAAATTCGGTTAAACACGCGCCGCAAGTGGAAAGGCAGTGACACAATGAGTGATTTTGAGGGCTATGGCATCAACGAGCTGGAGGTGGGGCAATCTGCTGAAATCACACGGCTCGTGGATGATAATACGGTAAAGCAGTTCGCCGAGGTGTCCGGTGATTTCAACCCGCTGCATATGGATGAAGCCTATGCAGCGCGCTCTCCGTTTCGGGGCCGGATCGCCCATGGCGCCCTGGTGGCGAGCTTTATTTCCTGCGTTCTGGGCAATCATTTGCCGGGCCCCGGGGCGGTGTTCGCCGGCATGACGATGCGGTTTGAACGTCCTGTTCGGATCGGCGACACCGTGATCGCACGCGCCACTGTCACAGAGGTGGACATTAAGGCGCGCCGGGTGAAACTCGCCTGCGTGTGCGAGGTGGAGGGCCAGACCTGTATGGAAGCGGATGCAGAAGTGATTGTCCGCAAACGCCGCAAGAGCCCGGCGTAAGCGCGTGTCGGTCTATCACGGCTATACGGATCTGCCCGATGTGTCGCGCGGCTGCGTGGCGGCGCTGGGCAATTTTGACGGCGTGCATCGTGGCCATCGCGCTGTGATCGCCACCGCCTGCGCCTTTGCACAGACGCTGGACGCGCCCTGCGCAGGGGCGGTGTTCAGCCCGCATCCGCGCCAGGTGTTTGCGCCGGACGCGCCGCCCTTCCTGCTGATGAATGATCATCAGCGCGCCCGTGCTCTGAAACAGGCAGGCGCGGAGGCTGTGTTTCACATCCCGTTTTCCAAAGCCATGGCGGCGATGACGCCGGATGCGTTCGTGCGCGTGGTGCTGGCGGAAGGGCTGGGGCTGAAAGGCGTGGTGACCGGCGCGGATTTCTGTTTCGGCAAGGACCGGGCCGGCGATGCGACGGCGCTGAAGGCGCTGGGCGCGCGCTATGGCGTTGCGGTGACCATTGCGGAAGCCGTCAATCTGGACGATGCTTCGGGCAAGATCTCCTCGACCAATGTCAGGAACGCCTTGCGCGAGGGCGATGTAAAGGCCGCTGCGGCGCTGCTGGAGCGGCCCTTCGCGATTGAGGGCGTGGTGTCCAAGGGCGATCAGCGCGGGCGGCTGCTGGGCTTTCCGACCGCCAATATCGGCCTGGGTGAGTATCTGCGCCCCAAATTCGGGGTGTACGCCGTGCGCGCGCATTTGCCGTCTGGCGACAGTGTCGCCGGCGTCGCCAATCTGGGCTCACGCCCGACGGTGGAGGGAACAGAGGCGCGGCTGGAAGCGCATTTGTTTGATTTTGAGGCGGACCTTTATGGTCAGACGCTGGAAGTGGAATTGATCGACTTTATCCGGCCCGAGCAGAAATTTGACGGGCTTGAGGCGCTCACCGCGCAAATCGCCGCGGACAGCGCGACCGCGCGGGCGATGCTGGGGGATTAGGCTTTCATGCATTGAAACCCAGGCCAAGCGCAGCGCCGAGCCGGGGCCTCCATCAAGAAAAGGCGCTCAACGTGGAGGGCGGTCCCGGGTCATCGCTTCGCTCGCCCGGGAATTCAGGACTCCGCCCGCCTGAAAAACCGCACCATTGTGTCGCCCGCTTCCAGCGTGTCGAGCAGCTCCCAACCCGGCGCGTCCACCTCCACACCCTTGCGTTCTTCAAGCACGGCGAGGGCGTCCTCCTTCACCCAGGCGCCGTCGATCAGCTTGGCCAGGGCGATATCGCCCAGACCCTTGTCATAAGGCGGGTCAAGAAACACCAGATCAAAGGGCGTGCCGACCTTTTCCGGCTTGGGACCGAGATCGGTGGCGCTGCGGCGATGCAGCTTGGTGCAGCCGAACAATTGCAGCGCGTCCACATTGGTGCGGATGGCGCCGCGCGCCGCCGGATCGGTCTCCACGAACAGTGCGAAGCTCGCGCCGCGGCTGATCGCTTCAAGGCCCAGAGCGCCCGAACCCGCAAACAGATCCATCACGCGCACGCCTTCAAGCTCGATGCCCCAGGGGGCGTGGGTGAGCTTGTTGAACACGCTTTCGCGCACGCGGTCTGTGGTGGGGCGGGTGGTGTCGCCCTTGGGGGCGGTGATGGCGCGCCCCTTATGGACGCCGGCGACGATCCGCATCTCGCTTGCCTTCACTGGATTTGCCGCCGGACTTTTTCGGGTCGGCGCGTTTGGATTTGGGTTTCTCATTGGCCTTGGGTTTGGCTTTCGCCCAGCCCTTGGTCGATTTGGACTTTCCGCCGGCGGGCATGATGGAGTCCGGGTCCGGGCCGGATTTGGACTTGCCGCCCGGCTTGCCGTGCGACCGGTTCGCCTTGGGCTTGGCTTTCGCCGTGCCGGTGCGGGTGTCGGGCTGGGCGATCTCACCGGGTTTGAGCGGCAGGCCGCCATTATCGAGCGGATAGAGCTTGCCCAGCTGGTCGCGCAAGACGCCCAGCTTGGCTTCTGACACATCGCCGCGTTTCAGAGAGCCGAGCTGGAAGGGGCCATAGGCCACCCGCATCAGCCGGTTCACGGTCAGCCCGACGCTTTGCAGCACTTTACGGACTTCGCGGTTCTTGCCTTCCTTGATGCCGACGGTCAGCCAGACATTGGCGCCGGTGCGGCGATCAACGCTGACCTCGATCGGGCCATAGACGACGCCGTCCACGGTCGTGCCTTTTTCAAGCTCGGCGAGCGCCTTGTCGGTGGCGTGGCCATAGGCGCGAACCCGATAGCGCCGGGTCCAGCCGGTGCTGGGCAATTCCAGAACCCGCGCCAGCTCGCCGTCATTGGTCAGCAGCAGCAGGCCTTCGGAATTGAGATCCAGCCGCCCGACCGAGATAACCCGGCCCATATCCTCAGGCAGGGCCTGAAACACGGTCTCGCGGCCTTGCGGGTCGGAATGGGTGGTCAGAAGCCCCACAGGCTTGTGATAGCGCCAGACGCGGGTGGGCGGACGCGCGCCGATGGACTCGCCGTCCAGGCGCACATCATCGCCGGCGCGCACCTTGAAGGCGGGCGTTTTCAGGGTTTCGCCATTGACGCTGACCCGGCCCGCTTCAATCAGTTTTTCAGCCTCGCGGCGAGAGGCGATGCCGGCATGGGCCAGCACTTTGGCGATGCGTTCACCGCTGTCTTCAGGCGTGTCAGGGGTAGACGGGGTGTCTGTCAAAACTTGCCAGCGCTCCAGGCCAGAGGTAAGGCCCGCTCATGACGACGCAAAACTCGACGCCAGAACAGGATCGTGAAACGGGCTTTATGCGGCGAGCGCTGGGTCTAGCGCAAGCCGCGGCTGCCGCGGGCGAGACGCCTGTGGGCGCCGTCATCGTTGATCCGGCGACTGATGAAGTGATCGCCGAGGCGGGCAACGCCCCGATTTCCGACTGTGATCCGACCGCTCATGCCGAGATCCGCGCCCTGCGCCTCGCCGCGGAGAGCCTTGGCAATTACCGCCTCACAGGGCTTGAGCTTTACGTCACCCTCGAGCCGTGCGCCATGTGCGCGGGCGCGATCAGTCATGCCCGCATCGGCCGCGTCATCTATGGCGCGTCCGACCCCAAGGGCGGGGCGGTCGATCATGGTCCGCAGTTTTTCGCGCAACCCACCTGCCATTGGCGGCCCGAGGTTCAAGGGGGCGTGCTGGCCGAGGAGGCGAGCGCGATGCTGAAAGCGTTTTTCCGGGCGCGGCGCAAAAAACGCCCTGCCTCTTAAGCCCAGCCAAACCACATCATGAAACCGCGGATGGCGCCCAGCGGCGCCAGCGCCAGATCAAAGATCAGCCACAGCCATTTGAGCATCATGGCGTCGCGCACGACTGCGGTGATCCAGCCCGCCAGCGCCACAACGCCGAGGCACCCGCCGCCAAAACAGCCGCCGCGTTCTCTGACTATGATCATCATCGCGTAGTGCTCCTGTCCCGAACGCCGTCAGACAGCCATGTCGGCCTTAAGGACGAAGCGATCAAGGCCTGGGTTTGGGCGGCTGCGCAGACGCTCCCCCAGCATCGCCCTCGATGGCTTCCATTTCCATATTATAGGCTTCGACCGTGGCGTAGACCTCGCTGATATCGGTGAAGAGGTAGGGGTCGCTCTGATCGCACACATGGCCCGGCGCGAACGTATCGGCGAGAATGCGGGCGGCGTCGTTGGCGTCACGGATCGTGCTGGCGTCCACCACATAGATCGGGCAGGCGACACGCTCATAGCTGTCGGGGGTGAGCGCGGTGATGACCAGATGATCCTGGCGTTCGTCCAGAGTTGAGTCCGTGCCGCCATCCGGGTTCGCGTCCATGGAGGGCCCTTCGCTGACATAGCGATGGATCGTGGCGAAGGCGCCTTCGGACGTGCGGCGCCATTCCATGGTTGAATGATAGCCGCCGAACAACAGTGTGCGGGGTGGCGTATAAAAATCTGTGCGTTCGCTGCCGTCATAGGCATAGGCGATCGAGCTGCCGTGCTCGCTGGCGAGAAAGAACACGCTCCAGTCGTCATGGGCCAGACAGGCGGTCTCCCAGACCGGCTCGCCGGGCAATTGATAGCTGGCGCAATTGCTGATCTGGTAATAGACGCTGCCAGGCTCTTCCTGAGCCAGTGCGGGTGCGGCGAGGGCGGATAAAGCGCCGAGCGCCAGAACTGTGCGAAGCATGTGAGCGTCCCCTGAAAGCTGTGCCCCTATCATCGCCGCATGTCTCGCAAACTCAAGTGTTTGTCAGCCGCAGGTCCAGACCGGCCTGAACGCCCGGCCATTCCTCGGGCAATATGGAGAAGAACACGGTGTCGCGCCGGTCGCCGCGCCAGGTGCGGGTATGACTGCGCAATGCGCCTTCTCGAATGGCGCCCAGTTTCAGCATGGCGGCTTGGCTGCGTTCATTGAGGTGGTGGGTTTTAAGCTCCACCCGCTGCGCGCCGCAGCTGAAAGCACGCTCCAGCAGCAAGGATTTGCACGCCGGATTGGTGGCGCCGCCGCGCCAGGGCGCGCCATACCAGGTCCAGCCGATCTCGACGCGCTGATTGTCGCGATCAATCTGCAGGAAGGCCGTGTGACCGGCATAGGAGTCCGTCGCCTTGGACCAGACGGCATGGCTGATCTGGCTGCGGTTCGTCTGGCCTTGCAGCATCAGATCAAACCAGGGGTCGAAATACGGCCCGTCGCCCCGCTGTGTGGTCAACGCCCAGAGCGACTCGTCCTCAGCCAGCGGGCGCAGGGCTTCACGGTGCGTGTCGCCAAGCGGCTCAAGGCGCACATGGGCGTTTTCGAGGGTTTGCGGATCAAGCTGCATGGGCGTCGCTCAGATCCAGCGTCATGAAGACGTTGAAATCGGTTTCCTGATACTCGCCAAAGGGCGGGCACTCGGAGAAGCCGAGCTTGGCATACAGGGCGAGCGCCGCCTGAAAGCCTTGAGTATTGCCGGTTTCAAGCCAGAGCTTTTGCAAGCCATTCTGGCGCGCCTGCTCGATCAGATGCTCCATCAGGGCGCGCGCTGCGCCCTGGCCCCGTGCGGCCTCGGCCACATGCATGGATTTTACCTCGCCGTCGGCGGCAGACAGGGTTTTGAGCGCCACCACGCCCAGAAGCGCGCCATCCTTGCGGGCGCTCCAGAAACGGATGTCTGGCGTTTTCAGCCCCGCCACATCCAGAAAATGGCAGGTGTCGGGCGGCGATTCCTCCAGAGCGAAGGCGGCATGCGTTTCAAGCAAGGCGGTGACGTCCGCACGGGCGGGGTCATCACGTTCAATGCGCAGCTCGGCCATGACCCGTCCTTTCAGTGTCGAGAATGCTGCAGATGCTAGCACACCGATCTGCAGGCGCCATTGTGACGCAGGGTTTTAAGGCTGGATTTTCGCGCCGGGATGACGATAATTAGATAAGCTCTTAAGAACTGTTCGGCGGACCGGGTATGGATCGTCGCCAAGGGGAGGCCTATCGCCATGAATTTTGAATATTCCGACCTCTGCAAAGACTATCAGGCGCGGGTGCGCGCCTTCATGGACGAACATATCTATCCCAACGAGCCGGTCTATGCCGCGCAGATGGCGGCGTTCGGCACCGAGCGTTGGCAGGTCCCCGCCATCATCGAGGAGTTGAAGCAAAAGGCCAAGGCCGCGGGCCTGTGGAATTTGTTCCTGCCTGATAGTGATGAGGGCGCAGGCCTGTCCAATTCCGATTATGCGCCTCTGGCCGAAGAAATGGGCCGGGTGCCCTGGGCCAGTGAAGTGTTCAACTGCGCCGCGCCCGACACCGGCAATATGGAAGTCTTTGTGCGCTATGGCACGGAAGAGCATAAGCAGAAATGGCTCAAGCCGCTTTTGGCGGGCGAGATCCGCTCCGCCTTTCTGATGACCGAACCGGCCGTGGCCAGCGCGGACGCCACCAATATCGAATGCAAGATCGAGCGCGATGGCGATGAATACGTCATCAATGGCCGCAAATGGTGGAGCTCGGGCGCCGGGGATCCGCGCTGCAAGGTCTTCATTGTGATGGGCAAAACCAATCCCGACGCTGATGTGCACTCCCAGCAGTCCATGATCGTGGTGCCTGCTGACGCCAAGGGCGTGACGATCGAGCGCTTCCTGCCGGTGTTCGGCTATGACGACGCGCCGCACGGCCATATGGAAATCAAGCTCGACAATGTGCGCGTGCCCGCCTCCGCCATTCTTCTCGGCGAGGGCCGGGGGTTCGAGATCGCGCAAGGCCGGCTGGGACCGGGCCGCATCCACCATTGCATGCGCACGATCGGGGCTGCCGAACGGGCGCTCGAGCTGATGGTCAAGCGCCTGATGAGCCGTGAAGCCTTTGGCAAGCCGATCATCAAGCATTCTGTGTGGGACAGCCGCATCGCGCAGGCCCGCATCGAGATCGAGACCTGCCGTCTGCTGACCCTGAAGGCGGCGTGGATGATGGACACGGTGGGCAACAAGGTCGCTCGCGGCGAGATCGCCATGATCAAGGTGGCGGCCCCGCGCATGGCGCTGAAGGTCATCGATGACGCCATCCAGGCCCATGGCGGATGCGGCGTCAGCAATGACACGCCGCTCGCCTATTCCTATGCCGGCATCCGCACCCTGCGGCTGGCGGACGGTCCGGACGAGGTGCACGAACGCACCATCGCCCGCCTTGAAGCCAAAAAATGGCTCAATGGCTAAGCGCCGAACACTCCAGCGTTTGCGAAGCCCCGGCGTCATCGCCGGGGCTTTTCTTTTGCGGGCAGGGTGTCGATTAGCGCAGCGCTTAAGTGATCTGATCCCTGGCGTCTCGCGTAAGCTCGTCCATAGCGACAATGAGAACCGCCATGATGGACTTACCCGCGACCTGGATTATCGCTGGCCTCGCCGCCCTTTTGGGAACGGCGATGGGCCTGGGCGCCCTGATCATGCCGCGTTGGGGGCAAAGCGTCGTGCGCCTGATGCCGGACCCGCGCTGGAAAGGCGGATGGGCGGAGTTTCGCGCCAGTTATGGCGGCGGACTGGTCTTTCTGCATGGCGCAGTTCTTCTGACGATCGCGATGAGTTTTCAGGCCGGCGCCGGCGCGGTGATGGGCGCGAGTTTTGCGGCCAGCCTGTATTGGCTCGGCATGGCCGTCGGCCGGGTGGTCTCGATGATCGTGGATCGCGAAAAAGAGACCCGCACCTCCTATAACGCCATAGGCGTCGGGTTCGAGCTGGTGCTGGCGGGCGCGCTGGGCGCGCCCTTCCTCAGCCATCTGGGCGGGTAAGCGGCCTACGCCCCTTCCGCGATGCTCCAGGCATAGTCCGCCATCGGCTTGACGAGCGCGCCCATCTCTTTCGCCTTTTCATTGGACGCATTGCCCTGCAGCGAGCGGGCGTAGACGCCCTGAACAATGCTGGTCAGGCGGAAAATGTTGTAGGCGAAATAGAAGTCGAGCTTGGGGATGCCGTCCCGGCCCGTCCGCTCGCAATAGGCTTTGACGTATTCGTCCTCAGTGGGGATGCCCATCGCCTTGAGATCGGCGCCCAAAAAGCCGTTGCGGATATCCTTGGGCGTGCGCCATTGCATCAGCTGATAGGTGAAGTCCGCCAGCGGATCGCCCAGCGTGGACAGCTCCCAGTCGAGCACCGCGATGACCTTGGGTTCGGTGGGATGAAAGATCATGTTGTCCAGGCGATAATCGCCATGCACGACGCTCGTGCGCTCCTGCGCCGGGGCGTGTTCGGGCAGCCATTCGATCAGCTTGTCCATGGAGGCCACGGCTTCGGTTTCCGCCGCCTTGTACTGTTTGGACCAGCGGCCGATGGAGCGCTCGAAATAATTGCCCGGCTTGCCGTAATCGCCGAGGCCCGCGGCCTCATGGTCGATCGAATGCAATTGGGCGAGGGTGGCGTTGGAGGCGTCATAGATCGCGCCGCGCTCATCGGGGCTCAGATCGGGCAGATACGGGTCCCAGAAGATCCGGCCCTCGACAAAATCCATGATGTAGAAGGCGGTGCCGATGACGCTGTCATCCTCGCACAGCCCGAACATGTGCGGGGCGGGGAAGCCCTGTTCGCCCAAGGCCTTCATCACCCGGTATTCGCGATCCACCGCATGGGCGGAGGGCAGCAGCTTGCCCGGCGGCTTGCGGCGCAGCACGTATTGCGCCTTGGGCGTTGACAGTTTGTAGGTGGGGTTTGATTGCCCGCCCTTGAACTGTTCGATGGTCAGCGGCCCCGCAAAACCCTCGACATTGTCCGCCATCCAGCGCTCGAGCGCAGACTGGTCAAACTTCAGCGCGTCAGCGACCGGCTTGGTGCCGGAGAAGGTGTCGTCAAGTTGGGACATGGGTACTCCAGGGGGTGAATAGCGCTTCAATGCCAATGAGCGCAGCTATTACAATTATCAGAAGGACAATGGGGCCGAGGGCGAAACCCGCAACCGAACGCCAGATCGTGCTGCTGCCTGGCTGAGCCGTGTAGGGTGAATAGATGGCGCCGCCTTGGACCTTGCCGAAGGGCGAAGGCTTCGTGGCTATGTAGAGCCCTATGCTTGAGCCAACCGTAAACAAGCCAAGGCACCCAACCATAATGATGGCGTAGGCATTTGAGTCGCCATCAATATTCAGCACGGTAATGATCGTGACCGCTATAACCGTCATAACGCCTACCGCCACATGAAGAGCGAAGGCGAGACCTAAGCCAAAGAGGAATGGCCGTCTCGCCGCGAATGCGTTTGCACGCTCGAACATTACTCTTCGTTCTTGTGCACCACGCCGCGGGCCATGACGAAGTCGATATCCAGCAGCTCTTCGATGTTCTCCAGCGGATCGCCATTGGTCGCCACGATGTCGGCGGCGAAGCCCGGCGCGATACGGCCGATCACATCTTCGAGCTGCACATGACGGGCGCCGATGGTGGTGGCGGTGGCGAGCGCCTCCATCTCGGTCATGCCCGCTTGCGTATAGAGCAGGAATTCGCGCGCATTGTCGCCATGGGCGGACACGCCGGAATCGGTGCCGAAGGCGATGGTGACGCCGCCTTCATGGGCGCGGCGGACCATTTCCAGCATTTGCGGGCCGACCATGCGGGCCTTGGCTGCCTGGAAGGGCGTCATCCAGCCCGCATCGGCCTGATTGGCTACCCATTCACCCGCCATGGCGGTGGGCACCAGAACCGCGTCATTGTCGCGAAACAAGCGCATGGACTCGCGATCGAGATAGGTGCCGTGCTCGATGGAATCCCCGCCCGCACGCAAGAAGGCGTTGATGCCGGTCACGCCATGGGCGTGGGCGGTGACCCGGCGGCCCATCATATGCGCGGCGCCCACAATCGCTTCGAGTTCTTCCTGGAAGAATTGCTGCTCGACGCCGGCGCCGGTGGAGGACAGAACCCCGCCCGTGGCGGTGATCTTGATCACGTCCGCGCCTTCTTGGACCAGCTGGCGTACGGCGCGCGCGCAATCATCCGCGCCATTACAGGCATAGGGGCTGCCGCTTTCGCGCAGCACCTGAACGCTCCAGCCATTGGTGTCGCCATGCCCGCCCGTGGGCGTCACGGCGCCGCCCGCGATGCGCAGACGCGGGCCGACAATATCGCCCGCTTCCACGCCATCGCGCAGGGCGCGCACCGCTTCAATATCTGCGCCCACATCCTGAACCGTGGTGAAGCCCGCCATCAGGGTGCGTTGGCCATACATGACGCCGTCAATGGTGCGGTCCGCCGTGCCTTCGGTGAAGGCGGAGATGCGGCGCCCCGCGCCTTGCTGATTGGTGATGTGCACATGGGCGTCAATGAAACCCGGCATCACCCAGGCGCCGGACAGATCCACGATCTCGGCGCCCTCCGGTGTGACAAAGCCGTTTTCAATGGCTTCGATTTCATCGCCGCGCACGAGAATGGAAACGCCTTCACGCACGCGCTCTTCGCCCGGCGCGGCGATCAAATGGCCAGCATGGATGACGGTCAGCGCTTCGGCGTCTTGCGCCAGAGCGGTCGCAGGCCAGGCGGCGGCCAGCGCGCCGAGTACGGCGATAGTGCGGATCATAATCTCTCTCCCCTTTTCGCTCTTTAGAGCTTAACCGCAAAAGTGTCGGGCTCCGGGGCGAGTGTCAAATCTCAAAGGGCAGGGGACCGGGCTCCCGGAATGCAAAACGCCCGGCGCGGGGCCGGGCGTTCGCAAGTCTTAGCCGGGGGGCGCCAGGCCTAAAGGCCGGGCAGTTTGCGGCGCACGGTGCGGCGGCGCTCGATCTCGACCTCTCCGCCGCCGGTGACGGTTTCGATCGCCGCAGTTGCGGCTTCGGGATCAATCGGCTCGCCGCCTTGCTGGATAATGCGTTCATTGTCGCGCCAGAACAGGACGCGATTGGCGAAGCTTTCATCCTTGCGGATCAGCGCGGCGCTCTCGCCGTCGATGATGGCGCGCACATTGGGATTGGCGTCCGCTGCGCCGGCGCGCGACGCGAACAGGATTTCCGCATCGCTGGCGTTGGTCCCGGACAGATCGCCGAATAGGGCGCGGCGCGCTTGCTGGTCCTGGAACATGTCTTCGGCGCGCAACTCGCCCGGACGCGGCGGGGTGAGATTGTATTCGGGCGGCACCGACAGCGGCGCAATCGTCACGACGCGGAACTCGTCCGGGGTGGTCTTGTCCACGCCAAGGGCCTGGCGGACGCTGGAATTACAGCCGGTCAACGCGAACAGGGCGGTGGCGGAAAGGATCAGGGCGGTGCGCATACGCATGGGTCGAAAGCTCGCTTTCATGGGCGGTTCTCACCGCTTGTATCAGACGGACGCAGGCTCTGGCCAGAGGCCCGGCGCCGCTGGAAGACCGGTTTACCGGTCCCCGTTTATGATCAGGTCCAAAATCATCACAGCGACGCCCACGCAGATGCCAGCGTCCGCCACGTTGAAGACATACGGGAAGTAGAGGCCCGAGAAGTCGAAAAAGTCGACCACCGCGCCATAAATCAGCCGGTCGATGACATTGCCGATGGCGCCGCCAATGATCAGGGCGAACGCCAAAGCCTGCAAGCGACGCGTGGTCTGGAACAACCACACGATCAGCAGGCCGGCGATCGCCAGCGACACGCCCGCCAGCAGATAGCGCTGCAGATCGGACTCGGCCTGGAACATGCCGAAGCTGACGCCGTAATTCCACACCATGGTCAGGTTGAACCAGGGGTCGAGGACCTGAACCTGTTGCGGCGTACGTCCGTCGAGATCGAGCCCGTATAAAATCCAGTATTTGCTGGCCTGGTCCGCGATCAGTACGGCAATGGCGACGATGAAGCCGAAAATCGTGAACGATCCGGCGCTGCGCCGACGCGAAAACATTCGCTGCATGATCAAGTCCCTGCATTCCCTCTGATGAAACGCTTAGCAGGGCGCGCGCCACACGGTCCAGTGAAAGCGCCGCAATCTAGCTGCGACAAACCGGGGCTAGGGGCGGGGTTGGGTATCGAAGCCGAAGTCGGTCAGCCCGCCATTGCTGGGATAGAGGGGAAGGAAAGTGAATTCCCGGGCGAGCGTAGCGAAGACCCGGGATCTCTCTCCGCTATAAGCGCCTTGTCCTGATGACGGCCCCGGTTCTGCGCTGCGCTTGACCGGGGATTCAGCTTCTATCGCTGTCATTCACCGGTTTATCCGGTGAATCCATGCCGGAACCTGTGATCCAACCCGCCGGCATGGATCGGCCGGACAAGTCATCCGATGACAGGGGGAGAGAGGGGAGGAGAAAGCCTAGCGCCGCCCGAACAGCCGTTCGATATCGGCGAGTTTCAGCTCAACATAGGTGGGGCGGCCATGGTTGCATTGGCCCGAATGGGGGGTGGCTTCCATCTCGCGCAAAAGCGCGTTCATTTCCTCGCCCGTGAGGCGGCGGCCCGAGCGCACCGAGCCGTGACAGGCCATGGTGCCTACGACCTCTTCGAGCTTTTCCTTCAGCGACAGCGCTTCGTCATATTCGGCGATTTCGTCGGCGAGGTCCCGGATCAGCCCCTGCACGTTGAGGCGTTTTAACAGGGCCGGCGTTTCGCGCACCGCCAGCGCCCCCGCGCCGAAGGGCTCGATGATCAGGCCCAGCTCGGCCAGCTGATCGGCGCGGTCGAGCACGCGCCGCGCCTCGGCTTCATCCAGCTCGACAATCTCAGGGACCAGCAAGGCCTGGCGCGCGACGCCGGTGGCGGCGAGCTGCTTTTTCATCCGCTCATAGACGAGGCGCTCATGGGCGGCGTGCTGATCGACGATGACGAGGCCGTCCTCGGTCTGGGCGATCACATAGGTGGCGTGAACCTGCGCCCGCGCCACGCCCAACGGGTAATCAGAGTGCTGGCTTTCAGGCGCAGCTGCGCCCTGCGCCGGTTCACCGCCATATTGAGGTTCGGTGCGCGCCGACATGCCCGGCGCGAGATCTGAGCGCCCATATTGGGACGGATCAGTTTGAGACTCTCCATAGCCGTAACCCGACGTGTCGTGATGCTCTGACAGGTGTTGTTCCCAGGCCGGTGAAGGCCGGTTCGCCCAGCCGCTGGAAATCGAACTGCCGCGGGTCAGCGGCAAAGCGTGCGACGGTGCGCCTTCAGGACGGGCGCGACCCAGTGCATAGCCTGCGACCGTGGTGGAGGCGCGATGACCCGCCCCCGCCAGCGCATGACGCAAGGCCCCGACGATCAACCCGCGCACCAGGGCGGAATCGCGAAAGCGCACTTCGGCCTTGGCGGGGTGCACGTTCACATCCACATGGCCGGTGGGCAGATCTACATAGAGCGCCACCACCGGGTGCCGGTCGCGGGCGAGAAAATCCTGATAGGCGCCCCGCACCGCGCCGACGATCAGCTTGTCTTTCACGGGCCGTCCATTGACGAACAGGAACTGGTGCTGGTTCGAGCCGCGATTGTAAGTGGGCAGGCTGGCGAGTCCGGTCAGATGCACGCCCTCGCGCTCCTGATCGATCACCAAAGCGTTCTCGCCAAAATCCGCGCCCAGGATTGACGATAACCGCCCGCGCCGCGCCTCGTCGCGGTCATCGGTGGACTCCGCCGGAGCGGAGACGCGAGCGCGGCCCTCGACGGTGAGGAAGAAGCCCACATCTGGCCGGGCGAGGGCGAGACGCTTGATGACATCGGCGACGGCGGTGCTTTCCGCGCGTTCGGATTTGAGAAATTTCAGCCGGGCCGGGGTGGCGTAAAACAGATCGCACACTTCCACCCGCGTGCCGCGACGGCCCAGCGAGGGGGCCGGACGCGGGCCGGATTTGGTTCCGCCCTCGACCGAGAGCTCCCAGGCTTCGCCCAGCTCCTGATCCTGTGTCGTGATTGTCAGGCGCGCCACAGACCCGATGGAGGGCAGGGCCTCGCCGCGAAACCCCATGGAATGGATGTTTAAAAGATCGTCCTGGCCGTCTTCACCCACCGGCAATTTGGAGGTGGCGTGCCGCTCGATTGCGGTTTCAAGCCCGTCGGCGTCCATGCCCGACCCGTCATCCTCGATGACGATGCGGGTCAGCCCGCCGCCCTCAATGCGGATGTCGATGCGGTGCGCGCCGGCGTCCAGCGCGTTCTCCACCAGCTCCTTGACGGCGCTGGCGGGGCGCTCGACCACTTCGCCGGCGGCGATGCGGTTGACGGTTTCTGGCGACAGGCGGCGAATGATGCTCATGGGACCAACCTCGCGACGTGGTGTGAGTCGGTCAAGAAAGCCGTGCTGTTTGCCATCTTCCGTTCGCGCAAAGAGACGTGATAGGAAAGCGGTATGACCGATACTGATCTGACCCATTTTGATCGTGAATTCACGGGCGAAGCCATGCTTGAGTATGGCGATGCGGATTTCATGATCCTGAAACCCGGCGCCTATGTGAAATGCGCGGTGACGGGTGAGAAAATCGCCATCAACAATCTGCGCTACTGGTCCGCAGAGCTGCAGGAAGCCTATCTTGACGCCAACGCCGCCACGGCGCGCTGGCGCGAGGTCTATCAAGGCCCTGGCAGCGCCAAGCAACACAAACCGGGATAATCACCATGGTTCTGATCGCCGCGCTCGCCTTTGTTCAAGCCGTCGCTCCTGCGCCGGAGGGCGCGGCCGATCCCATGGCGGCGTTGATCGCCGAAAGCGCCCCGAGCGCCGTGTCGCCGATCAATTGCGCGGGAACCCATCGCCAGGGCGCGATGATCGTTTGCCGCACGGCGCCGGGCGCCGATGTGAGCCTGGGCGATATCACCGTCACCGCCGATGACGCGGGCTGGGTGGTGCTGGGTCATGATCGGGACGCCGAGCCGCAGACGCTCCTGAGCGTGCGCGGGGCGGGTCTGTCTTATGAAGAGAGCGTCAGCGTCCAGCAGCGCGATTATGACATCCAGCGCATCGAAGGCGTGCCCCAGCAATATGTCACCCCGCCTGAAGAGGTGCTCGACCGCATCCGCGCTGAAGGGCGTGAAAAGCGCAGCGCGTATCAGTCGCGCTGGGCGGGCGACGGCTTCGCCAGCGCCTTCATCATGCCGGTCGAAGGTCGGCTGACGGGCGTCTATGGTAGCCAGCGCTATTACAATGGCGAACCGCGTCGGCCTCATTACGGCATCGATATCGCCGCCCCCGGCGGCACGCCCGTGATCGCGCCCGCCGCAGGCGTCGTCACCCTGGCCGATCCCGACATGTATTATGAAGGCGGGCTGGTTTTCGTCGATCACGGTCAGGGCCTGACGAGCGCCTTCCTGCATCTGGGCGCGGTGAATGTCGAGGTGGGCCAGGAAATCGCGCAGGGCGAGGTGATTGGCGAGGTGGGCTCTGGCGGCCGCTCCACCGGCGCGCATCTCGATTGGCGCATCAAATGGCACAATCGCTATATCGATCCCGCCGAAGCGCTCGCGGTGGATCCGAGCGGCTTGCGGTAAATCGCTGAAACCCCGGCCAAGCGTAGCGTAGAGCCGGGGCCTCCATCAGGATAGGGCGCTTAAGCCCTTTATCTCTTTCCCGGCGAAGGCCGGGATCCAGAGGTCATGGAACGCTGTGCATTGGGCTCTGGGCCCCCGCCTGCGCGGGGGAAGAGGGGATACTCAACAATACTCAACACATGTCATTGACCGGATAAATCGGTGAATGACAGATTGGCAGGCTGAGATTTGGATTTGAGAGGCCGCATGGGCCTCCGGATCAAGTCCGAAGGCCGATAGGGTATTGCTCTATGTCTCGGTCCTGACCCGGGGACCCATAAAGCGGGCTAGGGGGTCAAGGTGACTTACCCTTCCGCCTTCGCCTTTTTATACAGCGGCTTTTCAAACCGGCGGTGCACCCAGAACCATTGGCTGGGGGCTTCGCGGATGCGGTCTTCCATGAAGCGGTTAATGGTGGTGACGGCTTCAAGAATCGCGTCCGCGTCTTTGCCGTCTGGGCGCGCCAGCGGTTCGTGGATCGTCACCTTGAAGCGCGTGCGGTCCTTGCGCCGGATCGACATGGGCACCAGCGGGCAGTCATAGCGCAGCGCCATCCGCGCCGGGCCGGGCGCGGTCATCGCCATGCGGCCGAAGAAGGGCGCGGCGATGCCGTCATTCATCTTCTGATCATTCATCAGCGCCACCGAGGCGCCGGATTTCAGCGCCTGCATCAGCTCTTTCGCGCCATGCCCGCCTTTGGGCGCGAGGATGTTGATGCCATAGGCCTTGCGCTGGTCGATGATGCGCTGGTCGATCAAGGGGTTGTTGGCGTGACGATAGGTGATCCGGCAGTCCTTGAGGTGACGCATGATCACCGCCGCCATCAATTCCCAGTTCGCAAAATGCCCGCCTATCATCACCGCCGGCTGACCCTGACGGTCGAGCTCGGCCAGGATGTCTTCGCCCTCGACCTCGATCTGATCACTATCGGGGCTGAAATCAAAGCGGTGCGTGTTCGGAAACTCGCCCACAAGGCGGCCGAAATTGTCCCACATGGCGTCGAGCAGCCCATCGAGCTCGCGCTCGGACGCTTCTGGGAAGGCGATCTGCATGTTCACGCGGGCCACATGGTGGACTGACACTTTCGGCCCCAGTGTGCGCAACAGGCGTGCGCCTGTGTCGGAGGCGCGCTCCAGGCCCAGTGAGCGGAACAGGCCCTGATAGGCGTCCCAGCCCAGGGCTTCGGCGCGAAAGCCGATGGATTTCATCAAATCTGACATGGCTCTGGCTTAGCGGGAGTTGGCGAAGGAATCCATGGCCTGATCAATCAGCGCGTCCAGCCGCGCCTCATCCTTGAACACGGCGCGCACCGGCCAGGCGATGACCGAGCCCTTCACGCCGCCGGGCAGGCGCACATGGTCTTTTTCCGTGGTGATCAGGGTGGCGTTATGGCTTTCAGCCAGATCGGCCAATTCCTCGATCTCGCCGCGGGTGAAGGCATGGTGATCGGGAAAGCTCGCCGTATCCGCCAGCGTGCCGCCGGCGGCTGCCAGCGCGTCATAGAATTTCTGCGGACGTCCAATTCCCGCAAACGCCAGCAAGGGCCCTGAGGGCGGCGCGGCTTCGGGGGCCAGCCAGGCGGTCAGCACCGGGATTTCAAGACCGGTCAGCTGAAGCTTTTCAAGGTCGGGCGTGAACTCGGCGCTGGGGCACATCACGATCACGGCGTCGGCGCGCTCAAGGCCCGCCCTGACCGGTTCGCGCAAGGGGCCGGCGGGAAAGATCGTGCCTGGCCCCCAGCCGGTCACCGCGTCCACCACCACGATTGAGAGCGTTTTTTCAAGGCTGGGGTTTTGATGGCCGTCATCCATGATGATGAGGTCCGCCCCCTCCTGAGCGGCCATTTTGGCGCCCTCGGGGCGCTGTCGCGCCACATAGACGGGCGCCAGCCGCGAGAGCAGCAGGGGTTCGTCGCCCACATCCGCGACGGCGTGCATCTGGGCGTCGACCTTCAGAGGTCCCGCCAGCTTGCCGCCCCAGCCCCGGCTCAGCCCCGCCGCTTTCAGTCCTTTTTGATGGGCGGCGCGCATCAGGGCGGCGGTCACCGGCGTCTTGCCGACCCCGCCCACGGTCAGGTTGCCCACACAGATCACCGGCGCAGGGGCAGGTGTGGGCGTTGTGGTGCGCATGCGGCGCGCCCCGGCCCAGGCGTAGAGCGCCCCCAGCGGCGAGAGCAGAGCGCGGGTCAGCGCGGCGGAGCTGCGCGGGGCGCTGTCATCCCAGAAGGGCGGCGCTCTCATCGTGGGTGTCCTCGGTCCAGAAGCCGGTTCAAGGCTGACAGGGTGAGGGGCAATACGCCGCCGGGCAAGGCGTCGAGCGTCGCCCGGGCCTTGTCAATTGTCTCATCCCCGTCGCTCCAGACGGTCTGAACCGCCTGTGCGATTTCGGTCGCTGTGCGGGCGGTGATCCGCGCATTATGTGCGTCGTAGACGGCGTAGACATCGGCAAAGCTGTCCACATACGGCCCGGTGATCACGGCGGACCCGGCGCGGCTGGCCTCGATCGGGTTATGCCCGCCAATGCCGTCTATGAAACTGCCTGCGATCACCGCGACTGGAGACAGCGCATACCACAGCGCCATCTCGCCCAGCGTGTCCGCCAGCCAGACCTGAGCGCTCTGGGGCGTTTCGCCCTGTGAGCGCTGGGCGAAGCTGAGCCCCGCCGCGTTCAGGACCTCAACCACATCGTGCGCGCGTTCTGGGTGTCGGGGGACCAGGATCATCAGCGCGTCGGGGTGAGAGGTGAGCAGCGCCTTATGGGCGCTGGCGATCAGCGCTTCCTCGCCCGTATGCGTGCTGGCGGCCACAAAGACCGGACGCTCGCAAATCAGCGCCTGACCTTCAGTCAGGGCCTCTGGCGTCGGTGCGGGCAGCCCGCATTCAAGCTTGAGATTGCCCGCATGGGCGATGGGCTGGCCCGTCAGGCGGGACAGACCCTCCGCCGTGCGTTGGTCCGCAGCGCCGATCCAGTCAAACGCGCCCAGGAGCGCCTGTGCGCTTTGGGGCCAGCGCGCCCAACCGTCGAGGGATTTTTGGTTCATCCGCGCATTCATCAGCGCCAGCGGCACGCCGCGCGCTTTCGCAGCGAGGATGAGGTTGGGCCACAGCTCGCTTTCAGTGAACACCGCAAGATCGGGTGTCCAATGATCGAGAAAGGCTTCGACCCAGGCGGGGGCGTCTACAGGCGGAAACTGATGGATCAGCCGGTCAAGCCCGCGATGGGCGATCAGGCTTGCCGAGGTGAGGGTGCCTGAGGTGATCAGCACATGAGCGTCTTCATGCTGAGCGAGCAGGGCGTCTGCGACCGTCAACGCCATCTGGCTCTCGCCGACGCTGGCGGCGTGTATCCAGATGAGCGCGCCCGCAGGGCGGGGATGACCCGGCTGTCCCACGCGTTCGGTCAACCGGTCAGGGTCTTCCTTGCCAGCCTGCGCTCGCCGGTTCAACAGCCAGCGCGCCACGGGCTTCAGGGCGGTGCTGGCGGCGCGATATAGCGAGAGGCCAGGCGCGCTCATGCGGTCTCCGTTTGGGCGTCCGGGCGCGGTGCGGCGGTGATCGCTTCCCCCCGGCAAGCGAGATCCGCTTCCATATTGGCGCTGATCATGCGCGCCTCCAAGGTCGCGCGTGCGTCTTCCAGCGCCGCCTTGTCGGCGTCCTTGGGGATGTCCACAGGTTCGGTCCAGACGATGACGCCTTTTCCAAAGGGCAGCGGCAGCACGAACCGGTCCCAGCTTTTGAAGATGATCGCGTTCGAGGTCGACCAGCCCAGGCCCAGAAGAGGCGCGCCTGTGGCGCGGGCGAGTTTCACCGCGCCCAATCCTGCGCGCATGCGCGGGCCGCGCGGTCCGTCCGGGGTCAGCGCCATGGCGCCGCCGCCTTCCACCCAGCGGACCATTTCGCGAAACGCGCTCAGCCCGCCCTTCTGCTTGGTCTTGGTCTTGTTGCGCGACGAGCCCCGCACGACTTCCACATTGTGATGCCGGGCGACCTTGGTGACCACATCGCCTTCGCGGGAGCGCGAGATCAGGATGGCGGGCGGCTGCACGTTTTTGGGCCAGGCCGCAATGGACATCAGGATGCGACCATGCCAGACGCAGCCGATCACGCCGTCTCCGCCCATCCAGATCGGTTCGGCGTGTTCGCGTCCACGCACCTCCCAGCGGGTGGTGGCTTTGACCAGGCTCATATACCCCGCCAGCAGTGCGGCGATCAGCGCCTGGACCGGCGGGGAGGAGAGGATGGACTTCAACATGGTATGCGCTGGATCGCCGCCCCGGGCCGATCCGTCAAGCATTCCGTGCGCGTTAATCACACGCGCTGGGTTGTTGCATGGGACGCGTAAGCGCCTTACTTCACCCCGCCATGACGTATGATTTGAACGATCCGCTTGATTACAAGCGCGCGATGAAGGGCCTGATGTGGGGCGATCATGGCGTGTTGCGCCAACGCTTTCACAACATGCACCGCGTGGGCGGCGAGATGTGGCGCGGCAATCAGCCCAGCCCCAAGCGCCTGAAAGCCCTCAAGGATATGGGGTTCAAGACGATTCTCAACCTGCGCGGCACGCAGCCGGGGCGGCATTATTATGATCTTGAGCACCACACCTGCGCCGAGCTGGGCCTTGAGATTGTTGATCTGCCCTGGGGCTCGCGCGAGGCGCCCTATGTGGAGCGGATCGAGCATCTGATCACAGTGTTCGACGAGATCGCCTATCCCGCTTTCATGCATTGCAAATCCGGCGCGGACCGGGCGGGCATTGTGGCGGTGATGTACAAGCTTTTGCACGAGAAGGCTCCGTTTGAAGAAGCGGTCGAGCAGCTCTCCTTCAAATACGGCCATATCAAGCAGGGCAAGACCGGCATGCTTGATCATTTCTTTGATCTCTATCGTCAGAGACATGCTCAGGAGCCGATCGATTTTCTGGACTGGGTGCGCACCGAATATGATCGCCAGGCGTGCCATGACGGCTTCATGGCCAGCTGGTGGGGCTCGGCCCTGACCGAGAAAATCTTGCGCCGCGAATAGCTTGAGGTTGATGGCGCACCGCTTGCATCTTCTGGATGCAGGAGGGAGCGCCTCATGCCAATCACCCGTCATGTCCGGGCTCTGCAAAGCCGGTTTCCGCGGTTCGTCGACGCCAAGGCGAGCGCACAACGCTTCATGCGCCGCACGCTGCGCCGTCCGTTCGAGCCCGAATTCTCACTCTTGTCGCGATGGCGGCCCGATCCGGGCGAGGTTTTCATCGATGTGGGCGCCCATCGCGGCCAGAGCGTGGACGCCATAAGGCTCTACCAGCCTGACGCCCTCATCCACGCGTTTGAACCCAATGTGCACCTAGCGAACGGACTGGCGCATCTGTTTGACGATGACCCGGCGCTGGCGGTTTATGCCTGCGGGTTGGGCGACAAGGACGAGGCGCGGCGGCTCTACGTGCCGGTCTATCGCAGCTTTGTCTATGACGGGCTGGCCTCGTTTGACCCCGACCAGGCGGGCGGCTGGCTGAGCGCACATCGGATCAGCGGATTTGATCCCGATCAGCTTGAAATGATGGCGGGGGAGGCGCGCACTTTCACGCTGGATATGCTCGGTCTCAATCCCGGCTTTCTCAAGATCGATGCGCCGGGCTGGTTCGCCTCGGTCGTGCGCGGGGCGGAAGACACGCTCGACCGTTGCCGCCCGCTCATCCTGATGCAAACCAATGAGCGCGCCGATCAGGTGCTGACCGAAGAGCGGGGCTATACCCGCGCCGCCTTTGACGGCGACCGCCTCCGCCCCGGCGAGGAAGGCTTTGAGAACACGGTCTATGTCCCCGGTGAGCGGATGGGGGATTTGACGCGGTGCGGGCTGTGGCCGGCTTAGATCTCATTGCCCTCTTTCCCCGCGCAGGCGGGGACCCAGAGATCGTCAAGCGTCGCGTCTCCGGCTCTGGGCCCCCGCCTGCGCGGGGGAAGAGGGGTTTGTACGCTTTGATATGTGAGTGAAACCCCGGCCAAGCGCAGCGTAGAGCCGGGGCCTGCATCAGAACAGGTCGCTTAAAGCGGAGGGTGGTCCCGGACCGCTCCGAGTCCGGGAATTCAGGGCCTGACTACCCGTCCGCGAATTGCAGCGCGCTGAGTTGCGCGTAAAGGCCGTTCTGCCCGATCAGGCTGTCATGATCGCCGCTTTCCACGATCTCGCCCGCTTTGAGGACATAGATGCGGTCGGCCTTGCGCACGGTGGCGAGGCGGTGGGCGATGACGATAGTGGTGCGGTCCCGGCTCAGCTCATCAAGGGCGTGCTGCACCCGCGCTTCGGAATTGGCGTCGAGCGCGCTGGTGGCTTCATCGAGCAAGAGGATGGGCGCGTCTTTGAGGATCGCACGAGCGATGGCCACGCGCTGGCGTTGACCGCCCGAGAGGTTTGAGCCCTTCGGTCCGGCCTGGGTGTCATACCCCGCAGAGAGTCCCAGAATGAAGTCATGGGCATCGGCGGCCTTGGCGGCGGCGATGATCTCATCGTCTGTGGCGCCCAGCTTGCCGAGCGCGATATTGTTTTTGACCGTGTCGTCAAACAGGGTCACTTCCTGGCTGACGAGCGCCAGCTGGCGGCGTAGCGAGGCGAGCTGGGCCTGGGCGATGTCCTGACCGTCGATCTCGACCGATCCTTCACGGGGATCATACAGCCGCGCAATCAGGTTCAAGAGCGTCGTCTTGCCCGAACCGGACGGCCCCACGAGCGCAATCGTTTCGCCGGGTTTGGCGTCCAGCGTGATATGCGACAGCGCGTCCACGCCCGGCTCATACTGGAAGCTCACATCCGTCACGCGCACATGGCCGCCCGTGAGGGCGAGGGGCTGGGCGTCCTCCGCTTCCTTGAGCGTGGGCTGTTCATCAAGCAGGGCGAAGACCCGGTCGAGCACCGCAAAGCCTTCCTGCAACACGCCCGACAGCGAGGCGAGGGCGCGGATGGGCGAGCTCATCACGCCAAAGGCGACAATGAAGCCCAGCAGGTCAGACAATTGCGTCGCGCCATTGAGCGCCCGCCAGCCGGCAAAGCCGAAAATCACCGCCAGCGCGACGCCAGCGGCGACTTCCATAATGGGTTCGATCCGCGCGCGCTGGGCGACCATGGCGAGCAAAAGCTCAAAGCGCTGCTGGAAGCGGCCGCGAGCGCGGGTCTGCGACCAGTCTTCGAGCGAGAAGGTTTTGATCATCCGGGCGCCGGAAAAGCCTTCTTCAAGAAAGCTCGACACATCGCCCATCTGATCCTGAATATCGCCCGCGCGCTTTCGGATCGCCTTGCCGATGACGGTGATCGGATGACCCGCCACCAGAAGGACGGCGAGCACAACCAGCGTCAGCGCCCAGTCGAGCCAGAACAGCACCACAAGACAGCCCACCACGGTGAGGAAATCGCGGGTGAGATTGTTCGCGGCCCGGATCAGCCCTTCGCGCAGCATGGTGATGTCATTGGTGAAGCGCGAGATGATCGCGCCCACCGGCTCACGTTCGAGCCGTTGAAAATCGGCGGTGATCAGCCGGTCGAACATGGCGATCTGAAGGTCGCGCATGATCGCCAGCGCCAGCCGGTTGGTGGCGAGGTTTTGCAAGAACAGGCTGACCGAGCGCACGATCACTGCGCCGAGAATGAGCGTCGGCGCCAGCCAGAGCACGCTTGCGTCACGATTTTCCAGAAGTCCCGACGCCTGCTGCACCACCACGCCATAGCCTGAAGCGGCGCCCGCCGTAATCGCGGCGAGCAAGGTCGCCCAGGCCAGAAGGGCTTTATGCTTTGTGATTTGCTCGCGCCATAACCGCGCCGCCAGCGCAAAGGAGCGCGCGCGTTGAGGCTTGGGCGCGCCGGGCAGGGCGCCGTCCGTCACAGGCGGGTCAGCAGACAGGGGGCTTAGTCCTTTTTGGACGGATCCAGCATCTTGTGCGCGTGGATCACGAAATAACGCATGTGCGCATTGTCCACGGTGCGCTGGGCGGCGGATTTCCAAGCTTCTCGTGCGGCGTCGTAATTGGGGTAGGCGCCTACGAAATCGACCTGGGTCAGGTCTTTGAATTCGGGTGCGCAGGGGCCGATATCTTTCAGCTCGCCGCCGATCACCAGATGAAGCAATTGTTGTTCAGACGTTTCGGTCATGGGGAGTCTCCCGAAAGGACGTTATGGGGTCTGCGTCAGGCGGTCTAATAGCAAGGCATGCAGCACCGGACCAGCCGCCAGCGGCGGATCCTGAACAGCGCTCGTCCTGTTATAATACACCGGCTCGCCTTTCGACGAAGTGAAGACGCCGCCTGACTCCTCCACCAGAAGATGTCCGGCCGCCAGGTCCCAGTCCCATTTGGGCCTGACCGCCACCACAGCGTCGGCCTCGCCCTCGGCCAGACGGCACAGGCGCAGAGCAGCGGAATTGACGGTATGCGCGTCGGCCCCGAGCGCGCGCAGATCCGCCAGCCTCCCCGGATCGCCGATCAAACGCGCACCGGTAATTGAGTCATGGGCGCTGATACGCAGCGGCGCGCCATCCTTGCGCGCGCCATGGCCCAAAGCTGCGTCATAGAGGGCGTCCGCGCTTGGGTCGTAGATCGCGGCGGCGACAGGCCGGCCCTCCTCCACAACAGCGCAGGAGATGACGAATTCGGGCTTGTTCTTCAAAAAGGCGCGGGTGCCGTCGATCGGATCGATGAGAAAGCTGCGCCTGGCGGTAAGCCTGGACTGATCGTCCACCGTCTCTTCCGACAGCCAGCCATAGTCAGGGCGCGCGGCTTTGAGACGTTCCTGAAGCAGCGCGTCAGAGGCGAGGTCCGCTTCGGTGACCGGATCGCCGGGCAGCTTTTCCCAGTCGCGCATGCCGCGCGCCCTGAAGGCGAGCACAAGTTCCCCCGCGGCGCGCGCCGCCTCGGCCAGCAAGTCCCGGTCTGCGCGCGGGTCGTTCATCAGCGCCCGCCAATGGACAGCGCATCCACCAGAACGCTGGGGGCGTTGATGGCGCTGTCAAACTCCAGATCCGAGCCGGGGACCAGCCGCGCGAAAATGTCCAGCAGATTGCCCGCCACGGTGATTTCGCTGACGGGCCCGGCCAGCTTGCCGTTCTCGATGGCGTAGCCCGCCACGCCCACAGACCAGTCGCCGGTGTTGGCGTTGAGCGAGGGGCCGAACATTTCACTGACCAGAACGCCGTTTCCGGCGGCCTCGATCAGGCCGTCGCGGTCCAGCTCGCCGGGGCTCAGATGGACGTTGGAGGCGCCGACGCCCGGCGCGCCGCCCAGATTGCGCGAGGCGTGACCGGTCAGCTCCAGCCCCAGCTGGCGCGCGCTTGACGCGTTCAGAAGCCAGGTCGTCAGCACGCCGTCCTCGATGATGGCGCGGGGCGTGCAGGCGATGCCCTCGGCGTCCACCGCACGGGCGCCGAAGCTCCAGTCGCGCAGCGGATCCTCGATCACGTCGACGCCTTCGCCGAACAGGCGCTCGCCCATCTTGTCACGCAGGAAAGACGTGCCGCGCGCAATGGCCGGGCCGGAGATCGCGCCCAGAAGCGAGGAGATGAAAGTGGTGGACACACGCTTGTCAAAAACCACCGCCATTTTGCCGGTCGAGAGTTTTTCAGCGCCCACGCGACTGGCCGCGCGCTCGCCTGCGCTCAGGCCGATTTCCTGCGCGGTCTTGAGATCGGAGCGGCGGCGGGCGGCGTGGGTGTCGTAATCGCGCTCCATCGCGCCAGACGCGTCCCTGGCGATGGCGGCGACGCCCAGTCCGCAGCGCGAACCCAGGCGGGCGCGCTCAAAACCGGTGGAGGTGACGAAGGCCGAGCCGCCGACGCCGGCGCTGGCGCCGCAGCCTGAGGTCATCGCCACGCCTTTGACGCCCAGGGCGGCTGCTTCCATTTCAAGCGCGGCGGCTTCGAGCTGGTCAGGGGTGAAGTCTGACGCTTCGTAAGTGGCGATGTCAGGCAGGTTGCGCGCCAGTTTCTCAGGCTCGACCAGGCCGCAATACGGGTCTTCGGGCGCGGCCTTGGCCATGGCCACCGCGCGCTCGACGGCGAGGCTCATCCCCGCTTCGGACAGATCCGAGAAGGCGACGCCCGCCTGACGCTTGCCGATCAGAACGCGCAGGCCCGCATCACGGGTTTCGCTGCGTTCGACGGTTTCCAGCTTGCCCTCGCGCACGCCCGCTTCTATGGCGCGCGATTCAGAGAGCAGGGCTTCTGCGTCCTGTGCGCCGGCCGCCTTGGCGCGGTCGACGAGCTCGTGAGCCAGAGACAGAAGCGAAGAAGTGTCGGGCGCGCCCAGGCCGGCGCTGGCGTTTTGATCGGTCATACCGATCCCATAACGTCAACACGGCCCCAAGCGCAACGCGTCAGAACGGCTAAGGGCTTAACCCGTGACCGCATGAAGGATCAGACCGACGCCCAGAACGGCGTAAATTGTCAGGGTCAAAAGAGCGCCCAGGAAGCGGCCGATATTGGGGCCGTCCTGAGTGGCGACGCCCCAGCCATGAATGCCGCGGGCGACGGTCAGGGTCACGCCGATGGCGTGAAGCGCCATGATCGGCGCGCCGATCAGCGCCATAACCACCAGGGCGATCAGCACACCCGGCGTCCATTCCGCGCCATTGGCGTGCGCGCGGCAGGCGCGTTCAAGCGCCGGGTTTTCACCCATGCCCAGGCTGGTCTTGGTGCTGAGCCGGTAGCGGATCACATTGGCTCCGAGGATCAGCAAAATCAGTAAGTTGAGGCCAACATACAGGCTGGCGACTTGAATGGCGGTCATGAAATTCCCCTGCGGCGCGCCGGTTATCCGGCGTCGTCATTATCCTGCGGCAGACTGGCGGCCTGCCGGATCGCGTCCGCCAGCACTTCGGGCGCTTCAGCGCCAGAGACTGCGAACTGTCCGTTAAAAATAAAGCACGGCACGCCCTGTACGCCTAGCCGCCGGTAGAACTGCTCTTCGTCCAGAACGGCCTGGCTGTCCTGATCGGTTTGCAGCAAGGAGGCGACGATATCGGCGTCCAGCCCGACCTCGCCCGCAAGCTGGCTCAGCACAGCCGGATCACCAATATCCAGATGATCGTCAAAAAACGCCTTGTGCAGACGCTCGGAGGCGGCCTCGCCCAGATCCTGACCTTGCGCCCAGCGAATAACGCGATGGGCGTTCAGCGTATTGGGGCGCACGGGAATGCCGGAGAAGCGGAAAGTGATCCCGGCTGCGGGGCCGGCCTGTTCAAGATGCTCGCGCATCATCTTGAAACGATCATCCGGGCCGTCGCCGAACTTCTTTTTCATATAGTCCTTATAGGCGACGCCGCCCGGCGGAATCGCACCGTCCAGTTGGAACGGACGATACAGGGTCTCGGTCTGGATCTCGGGAACCAGCGCACGGGCCTGATCCCAATAGCGCAGGCCCAGCCAGCACCACGGGCACACAATGTCAGAGACGATATCAACAGAAACTTGGGTCATGGCCGGACCCTAGAGCGTTCGCGTCAGATCGGAAAGATCAGCCCATGCAAACCTGATTGCGCCCGCCTTCCTTGGCGTCATAAAGCCCGCCATCCGCCCGCGCGAGCATGTGCTCGCCGGTCGAGTTGAGATCACCGGGGTTCAGAACGGCGAGCCCCAGCGAGGCGGTGACGGCGATGCGCTGTCCCACATCGTTCTCCACATGCATGGCCTGGACGGTCTCGCGCAGGGTTTCGCAGGTCCGGCGTGCTTGCTGCTCATCCTGACCGGGGAGGACGACCGCGAACTCTTCGCCGCCCAACCGGCCCAGCATGGCAGGGGGGCGGAGCAGGGCTTTGAGCTGGCGCACGGTTTCGATCAACACCCGGTCCCCGCTGGCATGTCCATGGGTGTCGTTGATCTTCTTGAAGAAATCGAGATCGACCATGGCGACGCTGAAGGGCAGCGCCTGGTCGAGCGCCTTTTTGTGTTCGCGCTCCAGCGTGCGCATGAAGACCCGTCGATTATACGCCCCCGTCAAGGCGTCCGTCTCTGCTTCCGCGCGCATGCGCTGGGTCAGACGCACAATGCGCGATGCGGCGCGCAAGCGGGCTTTCAGCTCGTTGGGGTTGAGCGGTTTGGTCAGATAATCGTCAGCGCCAGAATCGAGCGACTCAGCGAGCTTGTCCTCCTGGCCTGACGCGGTCAGCACCATGGTATGCACGTGCTCGGTTTCGGGATTGGCCTTGACCAGCCAGCAGCTTTCAAGCCCTGAGAAATCCGGCAGCTCGATCGCCGTCATGAAAATGTCGGGCGGATTGTCGCCAAGCTGTTTGAGGCTCTCTTCCGCATGCCCGGACGAGCTGGTCTCAAAGCCCGCTTCGCCCAGCATACGGCACAGAATGGCGCGCTGAACGCGGCTGGCCTCGCAGATATGGATATGCAGCCGCTCCTCGCCTGCATCCAGCACGGGCGCAGACGTGTCGGGTGCGGCGCCCGCAGCAGGAATGGATTCTGACACAGCCATGTCCGCACACTAGGTGTGAAGACTTTACGGCTTCCTGAACATCAAGGGTTTTTCTGAAGAAAGTGCGTTCGCGCGATTATGCTTTCGCGTCCAGCAGTTTGCCGATCATCTCATCAGCCGTGCGGATGACGCTGACGGCGGCCGAGGCTTGATGTTCAGCTTTGATCATATCGACCATGGCGGTGACATAGTCGTCGTCAAAAGAAGAAACGCGCCCGCCAGGTCCGGCGGGTGGTGGGGGGGCGTCGGATCGCCCGGCAGGCGCGTCAGGAGCTGAAGCGCTTTGGGTAAGCGCGGCAGGGATGGTCGATGGGCGAACACGGTTGACCATACCTGCCGCAGCATCCAGCCGCGCTGTGGCGGCTTGGAAGGCTTGTACGCCGGATGAGAAAACCGAGTTCATGCCCACCGGTATGCGCCCAACATCCGGAAATTGCACGCGGAACTGGTAATGTGAGTTACCGCGGGGTTAAGCGGGTGCGGGGCTAGTCCAGCCCCAGCTCGCTCCACATAGCGTCCACCCGGTCGATCACGTCCTGCTCCATATAGAGCTTCTCGCCCCATTCGCGATTGGTCTCGCCGGGCCATTTGTTGGTGGCGTCCATGCCGATCTTCGACCCCAGGCCCGACACCGGCGAGGCGAAGTCGAGATAGTCGATGGGGGTGTTCTCGATGGGGGTGATGTCGCGGGCCGGATCCATGCGGGTGGAGATCGCCCACATCACATCCTTCCAGTCGCGCGCATTGATGTCGTCATCCACGACGATCACCCATTTGGTGTACATGAACTGGCGCAGATAGGACCACGCGCCCATCATCACGCGCTTGGCGTGGCCGGCATAGGCCTTCTTCATGGAGATCACGGCGATGCGATAGCTACAGCCTTCGGGCGGCAGCCAGAAATCGACGATCTCGGGGAATTGCTGGCGCACCAGCGGGATGAACACCTCGTTGAGCGCCTCGCCCAGCACGGACGGCTCATCCGGCGGACGGCCGGTGAAGGTGGTCAGATAAATCGGATCGCGACGCATGGTGATGGCGCTGACCTTGAAGACCGGGAATTTCTCCACCGAATTGTAATAGCCGGTGTGATCGCCATAAGGGCCTTCATCAGCGTACTCGTCGAGCATCACATGGCCTTCGAGCACGATCTCGGCTTCGGCGGGCACTTTCAGCGGCACAGTCTTGCAGTCCACAAGCTCGGCCTTCTGGCCGCGCAAAAGCCCTGCGAACTGGTATTCGCTCAGCGTATCGGGCACGGGCGTGACAGCGGCGAGGATCGTGCCGGGATCAGCGCCCAGCACGCAGGCGACGGGCAGGGGTTCAGGCTTTTCGTTTTTCCAGCGCTGGAAATGCTGGGCGCCGCCGCGATGCTTGAGCCAGCGCATGATCGCGCGGTCCTTGCCCAGCTTCTGCATCCGGTAAATGCCCAGGTTGAAATCGTCTTGCTTGTCTTTTGACGGGCCTTTCGTGACCACCAGAGGCCAGGTGATCAGCGGATCGGGTTCGCCCGGCCAGCAGCCCTGGATCGGCAAGCGATCAAGATCAATATCCTCGCCCTGCAGCACTACCTCCTGGCAGGGCGCCTTGCGCACATTGGCGGGACGCATGCTCATCACGGTCTTGGCCAGAGGCAACATGCCGAGCGCGTCTTTCAGGCCGCGGGGCGGTTCAGGCTGGCGCAGGAAGGCCAGAAGCTCGCCCACTTCGCGCAAATCCGAGGCGGTCTTGCGTGGCTCGCCGCCCAGCGTCACAGCGCGGGCGACGCGGCCCACCGTGCCGAACAGGTTCGCCAGCGCCGGCATCTCCGCCGGGCGGCCATCTTCGTGGACAGGATTTTCAAACAGCACCGCCGGGCCGCCGGTGTTCAGCAGGCGTGTCTGGATCTCGGTCATTTCCAGATGGGTGGAGACCGGCCGGGAGACGCGCTTGAGCTCGCCTTCGGCTTCCAGCAAAGCAATGAAGTCGCGCAGAGATTTATACGCCATCCGGCCCTCCTGTCTGATGTCGTGCAAACTAGGCCTGCCCGGCAGGCGGGCCAAGCATGAAGCTGCTGATCATCAGGCGGTCGCGTCTGTTGCGGTTAACGCTCTTGCAACCAAATGCCGCCCTGCGCATTTGTGCTGCATGAGGTTTGTATATCAATCGCTGGGATTTCTGCTGATCGCGCTGGGAATCCCGCTGTTCTGGACGCCGCTTCCGTTCGGTCTGGTGCTGATCGCGATCGGCGCCGCATTGATCTTGTCTAACTCAGACAGCGCCCGTCAGCAGGTGCGCGGTTGGCGTGAGAGACATCCCAAATTCAATAGCTTCATGAGCAAGGCGGAACGGGTGACGCCGCACCCGTTCGACCGGATCTTGCAACGCACGGAAGTGGACTAGCCGTCCGCTGACAACGCGTCTTCAACGGGCGAGACACGTTTGGCGTCGATGACGGCTGCGGCGAATTCTGGCGCGCCGCTCTCCACGCCCAGGGTTGCGCCCATGCGCACGATGACGAGATCTTCAGACGGAATGACAAAACCGCGCTGATCCTGGAAGCCCTGCATGGCGACGGTGTCGTCGGGCAAGCCCTCGACATTGAGCCAGAAGCCAGAGCCGTACCAGTCCACCGTCGGCGTGCCCACATAGGTCAGCCAGTTGGCCGGGATGATCTGCTCATCGCCCACCCGTCCATTGTCGAGATAGAGCTGACCCAGCCGCGCCCAGTCCTGGGCGGTGGCGTACATATAGCTTGACCATTGCAACGTGCCGGACTGATCGGGCTCGAACACCACAGAATTCATGCCCAGGGGCTCAAACAGCCAGGCGCGCAGCGTTTCGACCTTCTCTGTCAGCGTGTCGCCCATGAACTCTTCCATCGCAGCCCCGGCGAGGATGGTGTTCACGCTTTGATAGCTCCATTCCTCGCCCGGCTCGTGCAGCTTGTTGCGCGACGCGGCGTAGCTGGCCATGTCGGCCTGGGTCATGAGCATTTCGGAATTGGGATCGTGGCCGTTATTGAGTTCGAAACCGTCGAGACCGCCTGTCATGCGCAGCATGTCGTCCAGCGTGATGTCCGGCCGGCCCACGGCGTTCAACTCCGGCGACAAGCCTTCGGCTCGCATGTCGATCAGTCCGCGCTCCACCAGCACGCCAGCAAAGGTCACGGCGGTGGATTTGGTCATCGACCAACCGAGTAGCGGACTGCGCGCTTCTACACCCTCGGCATAGCGTTCCGCCACCAGCCGCCCATCGTGCAGGACCAGCGTGGCGAGCGTGTTGCGGCCGTCCTCGATAAACGCGTCGTCCATAGCCGCATCCAGCGCATCCGCATCAAAATGCGCGTCACGCCAGGCCGTGTCGACTTGCATCAGTTCGGAAGGGGGCGGCATGGGGATCGTCAGATCGGCGTCAAACTGATCACGGTCATGCACCAGGGTGCAGCCCAGCCCGTCCCGGAAGACGGCGGTCTGGCGATAAAACAGGCCGAGAATGGCGCTGCTCGCTGTGCGCGCCTCAACATCGACGTCCAGGCTGATCACATTTTTCGCTGGCCCGAGAAGCGGGTCGACATAAACCGTTTTGGCCCGCTCCGGATCAAGGCCCGAGACAAAGGTCAGCGAACAAGCCTGCTTGGCGGTGAGTCCGGCGCCCGAGGGCAGATAGATTCGGCCCCAAGTGGATTGACTGACATAAAGCCAGCCGCCAACCAAAAGTGCGGCGATCAGCACGATCACCCAGACAAGACGGCGCATTGAAACCCCTCCCTTTTTTCTGAAGGTCCGCGCGCTTTGGGGCGGGGTCAAGCCGCTTGTAAGGAAATATGTTCGGTGAAATCATTCACTAACTAAATTTAAACACGTGAGGGCCTAGGTTGAGATCATAATCTCTCCTGTGAGCACTCACTTGATCGGGCGGACCTGTGGTCCGCCCGTTTTTCTACGTCTGTTCAGGTGTTTCGCACCGGCTCAAGCACGTCATGCCAGTCCGGGGTCTTGTTAATCTGGGCCTTGGCGAACGGGCAGAGCGGGATGATCTGAACGCCGCGCGCGCGGGCGTCTTCCACTGCGCGTTGAACCAGCGCCTTTCCCACGCCCATGCCGCGCCAGTCATCGGGGACGCCGGTATGGTCAATAATGATCATGTGATCATTGGCGATGGAGTAGGTCAGCTCGGCGTCGGGCTTTCCTGCTGACTTGACCACATAGCGGCCTTTGGTTGGCGAACGCTCTTCGGTAATCGTGAAATCCGACATGCCAGCTCTCCTGCGATCTGTTGCATAGAACTGTACGCGCACAGGATTGCGCGTGTCTGTGGCGATATTGGAAAGTGTGGGTTTCTGAAAGACTGGCGGGGCAGCGCTGCGCCGCCCCGCCGCCCGCGTTACTCAAATTTCGAGAAGTCGGGCGTCCGGCGCTCCATGAAGGCCGTCACGGCTTCCTTGAACTCATCTGTGCGCAATTGCTCAGCGAACAGGCCGCCCTCACGCACAATGCGATCCTTGATGTCTTCGGGCGGCAGGTTGATCAGCATTTTCGCCGTTTTCACCGCACCCGGCGCCAGCTGGGTGATTTGCTGGGCGATGTCCATCACCGCCGCGTCAAAGCCTTCGCTGGGCAAAATCGCGTTGATCAGGTTTTTCGCTTCGGCCTTTTTTGCATCCCATTTCGCGCCCAGCAGCAGCATTTCGCTGGCCACGACGCGCCCGACACTGCCGGGCAGGATCTGGGAAGAGCCAAACTCCGGCGCCAGCGCCAGATTGACGAAGGGGGTCGTGAACACTGCCCGCTCAGTGGTGTAAACAAGATCACAGTGCAGCAAGAGCGTGGTGCCGATGCCGACCGCCAGTCCGTCCACCGCCGCGATCACCGGCTTTTCGCACATCATCAGCGCCATCATGAAGCGCTCGACGGGCGGGGTTTCGCCACCGCCGATATGGGGCGGAGCTTCCATGAAATCCATCAGGTCATTGCCGGCGGAGAAACAGCCCTCGCTGCCGGCGATCACCACGACGCGGATGTCAGAGCGGGTGTTGGCGTCTTCCAGGCCGTCCGCCATCGCCGAATACATGGCGCGGGTGATGGCGTTTTTCTTGTCAGCGCGGTTAAAGCGCAGGGTGCGGACGCCGTTTGCGTCGCTCACATGGATCAGATCGGTCATTGCGCCATCCTTGAATTCTTTGGGCATTAATTGGCTCCATAGGGGCAGACGAGGACGTGGGAATCAAACACCGCGCCCAGCAAAAGCTGATCGCCAGCTCGCGTCGCCACGGACGGGGAATCGATCGCTTCGCCTGAATCCGCAAAGACGGTCGTCCAGTCTCCTGTTTGCGGATCAACGCGGACCGCTTGCGCAGGCGCGCGCGCCGCAGGGTCGGACTGGTGCGCCAGGAAATCAAATACGCTGACATTGCCCGCGATATAGAGCGCGCCGTCCGTACCGATCTCGATATTATCAAGGCCGAGCGGGATCGGATGCCTGGCCGTCCGGGTCAGCTGCGCCGTATCCGCATCGCGGTCAAAGACATGCAGCGTGCGTCCGATAAAGCCTGAGGCATAGAGCTCTGAGCCGTCAGCGTTGATATTGACGCCGTTGGCGTAGGCGAGGCCTTCAGCGACGATCCTGCCGTCCTGTCCGTCATAATAGCTGATCGACCCCAGCGGCAGGCCCAGAAAAGCTTCCAGATATCCCATCAGCGTATCGCCGAAATAGACGTCATTGGTGGCGTAGAACTGGTCTGGTCCGACCCCGACAATGTCATTGGGCGAGCGCAGGGCGTCATAGCTGACGGTCTGAAGGTGAGACAGCGCGCCATCTTCGGCCACGTCATAGATCAGCACCTGATGGCCGCTATAGGGATGGCTGATCACAAACAGGCGGGCGAGGGGGGCGCCGCTTTCGCTCGTTCCGCGCCACAGGCTGATGCCGTGCGGGCGGAAGTCCGCGGGCGCATCAATGGAGACCAGCCGGACGCTCTCGGCGTCGTCAGGGTCAAACACATAGATGCCGTTGCGCGGGCTCATCTCGCCAGAGCGTCGCTCGGCTGCGGACACGAAGACCAGTCCGCTCACAGCGTCATAGGTCACATCTTCCGTGCCCGGCGCGATCTCGACCGGCATGCAGGCGGCGTTGTCGGTGTATTCAGGATGGCTTAGCACCCCGCTTGCCCGGGTGACCACATAGCCGACGCGCACAAGACCCAGCACCAGGGCGACGCCGAGAATCCCCAATATCAATCGAACCATGTCCCATCCTCCCCAACTCTTATTGTTTATGAAGGAAGGCTACGCCGCAGTGTGAACGTCGTCCAGAAATTGAACATGGGCGGTTTGATTATTCGTCGCGATCAACCGCAAGCCGGGTCAGAGCGTCATAGACCACGGCCGCGTCAGGCTCGCCCAGTTTCTCATCGAGCTCGGCATTGAACCCGCGCAGCACCTGGTCGGCGCGCTCTGCCGCGCGGCGGCCCGCTTCTGTCAGGTCCACCAGGGCGCCGCGCCGGTCGCTCGTATCCTTGCGTTTCATGACCAGTCCGGCGGTCTCCATCCGGTTGATCAGGCCCGTCACCGCCGGCGCGCCGAGCGCCAGCATCTCGCCAATGGAGCCCAGACGCCGCTCGCCGCGCCTTAAAAGCAAGAACAGGACAGCGGATTGGCTAGCGGTGACATTGGCTTCGGCGCGCAAACGCGCATCCGCTTCCCGGCTCAGACGCCGGGCGGCGATTTCGATCAGCAAGAAGAGTCGCCGGTCAACGGCGCGAACACGAGCCATGCTTGTTTTGTGTCGCGATTCATTCGGGTGTGAAAGACTTGACCCGCTTTTGAACAGGGGCAGGGCCTGAAAAATAAAACGAACCCCTCTTCCCTCGGCTCCCTTTTGCTGCTTGCTTAAGCGCTTATTGAACGAAGGAGCGCGATCATGACGTCCGTCACCCAATTGTTTGATCTGAGCGGCAAGACCGCCGTCGTCACCGGCGGTACGCGCGGCATTGGCGAGATGATCGCTACGGGGTTGCTCAAGCAAGGCGCGCGCGTCTTCATCACCTCGCGCAAGCCTGACGCTGTCAAAGCCGCCCAAGAGCGCTTGTCGGAATTTGGCGAGGTTCACGCCGTCCCCTCTGACCTGTCGACGAATGAAGGCGGGCAGGCCTTCGCCAAATGGCTGTCTGAGCAGACGGACGCCATCGACATTCTGGTCAACAATGCCGGGGCGACCTGGGGCGCGGCGCTGGAGGAGTTTCCCGAAGACGGCTGGGACCGGGTGATGGATCTGAACGTCAAATCCATCTTCTTTCTGACCCAGGCTTTGCTACCCCAGCTTCAAGCAGCGGCGAAAGCGGCGGGCCGAGGACGGATCATCAATATCGGCTCCATCGAGGGCCTCGCCGTGCCGATGATGGAGGACACTTACGCCTATCCCGCCAGCAAGGCGGCGGTGCACCATCTGACCAAGGTGATGGCGCGGCGTCTGGCGCGCGACAAGATCACCGTCAACGCCATCGCGCCGGGCCCGTTTGAAAGCAAGATGACGGCCTTTGCGCTGAGCAATCCCGAAGGCCGTGACGCCGTTTCTGCGCATATTCCGCTGGGCCGGATCGGCGCGCCGGAGGACATGATCGGCCTGTCGGCGTTTCTGGCCTCGCCCGCGTCTGATTACGTGACGGGGCAGATTATCGCGCTCGACGGCGGCTACGCCAATCTGCGCTAGTCCATCTCAGGCAGGCCGCGGGGCTCGGCGTGAAAGCGCCAGACCCGCGCCGCGCCCACATCCTGATCTTCCAGATCACCGGCTCTGGGCGCCTCAAACCGGGCCATGACGCGCAGCCTGTCCTTGGGCAGGTAGGCGCGGCCCGGATCGCCGATCAGCACGGTCGCGCCGCGGTCATGCAGGCTTTCAAGCCAATCCGTGATCGCGGCGCCCGCCTCGGTCTCGTAAAACAGATCGCCCGCCAGCACCACGTCCCAGCCATCGTCACAGCCCACCAGGTCAGCGTGCAGCACTTGCATGTCAGCGTTATTGAGACGGGCGTTGGCGCGAGCGGCGTGAGCTGCAAAGGGATCGATCTCGCTTGCGGTCACCAGATCCGCCCCGGCCTTGGCGGCTGCGATCCCGGCTATGCCGCACCCGCACGCAAAGTCGAGCACACGCTTGCCGTCAACCAGCTCTGGCTGGTCCATCACCAACCGCGCCAGCGCCTGCCCGCCGCCCCAGGCGAACGCCCAGAACGGGGAGGGCAGACCTTGGGCGATCAGGGCGTCTTCGTCCTCGCGCCACAGCTGGCTGGCCGGGTCAGCGAGATGAAAGCGAAGCTCAGGCGTCAGAGGCGCGCTGGCGATGCGGCAATGCGCCTTTAGAACCTGATCAGGCGTCAGCAGCTCAGCGGGCTTCGCCGATGGCGCTGGCGGCTTTGATTTCGGTGAGTTTTCCGGTGTCGACATCATACATGAAGCCGTAAATCGGAATGCGGTCCGGCACCAGCGGGTGATCGCGCACGCGCTTCACATCTTCGATGACGGCGTCAGCGGCGTCCTTGAAGGTCAGCCAGTCCACAGTTTTGCCCGCGTCAGAGCCGTCAGTTCCACCAGGGTCGGTCCAGCCGTCCGGGCCGGGCGTCGCTGTGTTCAGGCTGGAAGCGAGCAGATCTTCCATCGTCTGTTGATCAAACAGAGCCATGCCGCAATCGGTGTGGTGAATCACAAAGAACTCTTTCGTGCCCAGCAGCTTGTGGGAGATGACCAAAGACCGGATCGCATCGTCGCTGGCGCGGCCGCCCGCATTGCGGATCACATGCACATCGCCGAGCTCGTATCCAAGCGCTTCGGTCGGGATGATGCGCGCGTCCATACAGGTCAGGATCGCGGCCTGCTTGGCGGGCGGGATCGGCTTGCCGCCCCGGTCAAATCCAGCTGCGTATTCGGCGTTTGCGCGCGTGGCATGAGTGTAATTGTCATTGCTCATTGTCTGATCCTTTCAAGGATTGCAGCTCAGGCGTTGTTGGGCCGCGGCACGAAATTGAGGGCGATGCCGTTATTGCACCAGCGCTGGCGCGTCGGGCGGGGGCCGTCGTTAAACACATGGCCCTGATGGCCGCCGCAGCGCGCGCAATGATATTCGGTGCGCGGGGTCCAGAGCCGATAGTCGGGCTTGGTGGCGACGGCGCCGCGGATCGGCGTCCAGAAGCTGGGCCAGCCCGTGCCGCTCTCATATTTGGCTTCAGAGGAAAACAGCGGCAAGGCGCAGCCCGCGCAGACGAAAATCCCGTCGCGGTGCTCGCGGTTCAATGGACTTGTCCCCGCGCGCTCGGTGCCTTCCTGGCGCAGGATCCGGAATTGCTCGCCGTTCAGGCGCTCGCGCCATTGCTCTCGCGTCAGGCTCGCAAAGTCGATATCCGCTTCTCCCCAGGGCGTGATGCCGGGATGGTCAAAGAGTTCGACCTCCATGCCGTCTATATCGCTTTGCCCGAAGGCCGGGCTTGCAAAGGCGGCAAGGCCGGTGGCGAGAAACAGGCGGCGGCTGAGCGTGGTCATGATGAGCCTCCTCTTGGCGTCATAACCCACATTTATGCCGGAACCGCCTCATGGCCAGTCACATGCTGGTGAAGCCCGGATGCAGGCTTAGAGCGCGCCGAGCAGAAAGGCGGCCGCCAGCAAGAGCCCTGTGATCTGGTTCGCCTTGAACCGCCGCAGGCATTCACGCCCGTCTTCCGGGTCCAGCTTGCGGGTCTGCAAGAGCAGGTGCGCCGCGAAGACAGCGAAGACGGGCGCGAACATCAGCCCGGCCCCCGCAACCAGCCCCGCTAGCGCGGCCAGCGCCGCCGCCAGCAGATAAAACACCAGAACGCCCAGGCTGATCTGGCCGCCGAGAGCGCGGGCGGAGGATTTCACGCCCACCAGGGCGTCGTCTTCCATATCCTGACAGGCGTAGATCGTGTCATAACCCAGCGTCCAGAACAGGTTCGCCGCGTATAGCAGCACGATCTCGGGCGCGAAGGGCGTACCGAGCGCCGCCGCGCCCGCGACCAGAACGCCCCAGTTGAAGGTCAGGCCCAGCCAGGCCTGCGGCCACCAGGTAATGCGCTTCATGAAGGGATAGCCCGCCACCAGCGCCAGCGCGCCAAGCCCCGTCAGGATCGCGGGCAGGGGCAGCTGGATCAGCACCAGCAGGCCCACCCCGCATTGGGCGATCAGAAAGGCCCAGGCCTGTTTCAGGCTGACAGTGCCCGCCGCCAGCGGACGATCCGCGGTGCGGGCGACCTGCGCGTCGATATCGCGGTCGATGATGTCATTGTAGGTGCACCCCGCCCCGCGCATGGCGATCGCGCCGATCCCGAACAGTATCGCCCAGTACAGATCAAGCCAGTCGAGTCCCGAGCTGATGCTGGCGATCGCCAAACCCTGCCAGCATGGAATCGCCAGCAGCCAGAAGCCCACAGGCCGGTCATAGCGCGCCAGCCGCAAATAGGGGCGCAGGGCGGAGGGCGCCCGGTCCACCCAGGAGGTAGGAACAGAGTCGGCGACGCGGCGATCAGGGGCGATGGTCATCCGGCATCGATAGCGCGCCGCGCGCCGGTTCGAAAGAGCCTGAGGGTCGCAAGGCGGGCAGATTTTCCACTCGCCCCGCGCGGGCTCTCTAGTCCAGACCCGTAACCGCGATAGTTTTGGGATTGGTGAAGGCCAGAAGCCCGTCGCGCGCCAGTTCGCGGCCATAGCCTGATTTTTTGACGCCGCCGAAGGGCAGGCGAGGGTCAGAGGCCACCATCTGGTTCACATAGGTGGAGCCCGCTTCCAGATCGGTGCAGGCGGTCTCGATCTCGGCTGTGTCTGTCGACCAGAAGGACGAGCCAAGGCCATAGGGATGGTTGTTCGCGATGGCGATGGCGTGATCGACGTCTTCAGCTTTGAACATCAATGCGACAGGGGCGAAAATCTCAGCGTCAAAGCCCGGCGTGCCGCGTGGAATGTCGGCCAGAACGCCCGGCGTCAGAAAGGCGTGATCCTTGCGTTCGGGCGCAAGCAGCACACGGGCGCCGCCATCAATCGTTTGTCGCACCAGGTCATAGACTTCATCGGCGGCGTCTGCGCTGGCAAGCGGGCCGATATCAGTGCTGTCCTCCATCGGGTCGCCGATTTTTAGCGCTTTCATGGACTGAACGAATTTGGCGGTGAATGTGTCGTAGACATCCTGATGGATGATGAAGCGCTTGGCGGCGATGCAGGACTGGCCATTGTTCTGTGTGCGGGCGGTGACGGCGCTCTCGACCGCTTTGTCGAGATCAGCGCTGGGCATGACGATGAAGGCGTCAGAGCCCCCAAGCTCCATGACCGACGGTTTGATCGCCTGCCCCGCCAGAGCGGCCACCGCTGAGCCTGCGCCCTCAGACCCGGTCAGTGTGACGCCGCGTATGCGATCATCGGTGATAATGGCTTCCGTCTTGTCCGAGCCGATCAGAAGGGTCTGGAACGCGCCTTCGGGAAAGCCGGCTTTTGAGAGCACGTCAGCGATTTTGAGCGCGCTGCCCGGCACGGCGGAGGCGTGTTTGAGAAGTCCGGGATTGCCCACTGCCAGATTGGGCGCGGCGAAACGGAAGACCTGCCAGAACGGAAAATTCCACGGCATCACCGCAAAGACCGGCCCGATGGGCAGGTGGTAGAGGTGACACTCGCCCTTTTCTGGCGCGTGGATGGGATCAGGCTTGAGCGTGTCCGGCGCTTCATCGGCATAGTACCGGCACACCCAGGCGCATTTCTCGACCTCGGCGCGGGCCTGCCTGATCGGCTTGCCCATCTCTTGCGTCATCAGCTCTGCGATGGCGTCGCGTTGATCATCAAGCAGGTCCGCCGCCTTGCGCAGGGCGTCCAGCCTGGCGTCCATCCCCATGGCTTTGAGCTTTTGCACCGCGTTCACAGCGCGCGTCAGCGCCACCTCGATCGCGGCGTGTCCATGGGCGTTGGCTTCAAACACCGTGTCGCCGGTATAGGGATTGACGGACTTCATGGCGGGCTCCTTTGGCCGGGGCGGTTTCAGGTGCGGTTCGCGCGCCGTGTCAGCGTAACACAGAGGTTGAACGTGCGCGCCGCGCCGCTAGAACGCAATTCATGAGTGTCGAACCGCGCCTTTTCATCGATGCGCCGCTGACTGACGGCGCCCGTTTGGGCCTTGATCGGGACCAGGCCCATTATCTGGTCAATGTCATGCGCCGCAAACCGGGCGATGGCGTGCGGCTGTTCAATGGCCGCGATGGCGAATGGCGCGCCGAAGTGACGAGCGCTGACAGGAAACGCGCCAGCGTACAAATCGTTCACCAGCGCCGGCCCCAGAGCGCGGCGCCGGATATGGCGCTCTTTTTCGCGCCGGTGAAAAAGGCGCGCACCGATTTCATCGTCGAAAAAGCGACCGAGCTGGGCGTGTCCTCGATCACCCCGGTCATCACCCAACGCACCCAGTCTGACCGGGTGCGCACCGACAGGCTGCAGGCGCTGGCGCGTGAAGCGGCGGAACAGACCGAGCGTCTGGACCTGCCTGTGATTCATGAGCCGGTGAGCCTGACGCAGATGCTCAAGGACTGGGAGCCCGATCGCACCTTGATGTTCGCCGATGAAAGCGGGGACAGCCAGACCGAGCCCTGGGGCGGCGAGCATGGCCGGGCGCTGCCGATTCACGCGGCGCTGTCGGGGCGTGAGCGCGGCGGCAAATGGGCGTTGGTGACCGGGCCTGAGGGCGGGTTCTCCGTTGAGGAGCGCACGTTGCTGCACGCGCAGCCGTCCGTGCTGCCGGTCAGCCTGGGGCCGCGTATTCTGCGCGCGGACACCGCCGTTGCAGCGGCCTTGTCGGTCTGGCAATCCGTCCTCGGCGATTGGTGATGTCGCGCCTGCGTCCTCACACCCTTGTGACCGAAAACCTGTTTCCCTGCTTGCCGTAGGGAGATTGGACCCCTAACTGTGCGGCCACACTGATTTGCCTTGGCGGGGAGACCACCACCCATGAGCGGCACCTATAACGCAGGCGGCGAAGGCCCCCCGATCGAGACCAAATCCCAGCTGATCGGCCATATCGCCGCAGGCGAAAAGCCCAAGGATCAATGGCGCATCGGCACCGAGCATGAAAAGTTCGGCTTCGCGCTCAAAGACCATGCTCCGCTGCCCTATGAGGGCGACGGCCCCAGCGTGCGCAAGCTTCTGGAAGGCCTGACGCGCTTTGGCTGGGACGCGGTTGAGGAAAACGGCAAGCCGGTGGCTTTGAAGCGCGAGGGCGGCTCGATCACTTTGGAGCCGGGCGGACAGTTCGAGCTGTCGGGCGCGCCGCTTGAAACCCTCCATGAGACCTGCCGCGAGGTGAACGGGCATTTGCGCGAAGTGCGCGAGGTGGCTGACGCGGTCGGCGCGGGGTTCCTGGGGCTCGGCTTCTCGCCGAAATGGTCTCTGGAAGAGACTCCGATGATGCCCAAGGACCGCTACAACATCATGAAGGCCTACATGCCCAAGGTGGGCACGCTGGGCCATCAGATGATGTTCCGCTCCTGCACGGTGCAGACCAATCTCGATTTCAGCTCCGAAGCGGACATGGTCAAGAAAATGCGCGTCTCACTGGCGCTGCAGCCCATCGCCACCGCGTTGTTCGCCAATTCGCCCTTCGGCGACGGCAAGCCCAACGGCTTTCTGAGCTATCGCGCCCATGTGTGGACCGACACCGACAATCACCGCACCGGCATGCTGCCCTTCGCCTTCGAAGAGGGTTTTGGCTATGAGCAGTATGTGGACTGGGCGCTCGACGCGCCGATGTATTTCGTTAAACGCAACTCGGTTTATCAGGACGCCTCGGGTCTGAGCTTCCGCGATTTCCTGAAGGGCGAGCTGCCGATCCTGCCCGGCGAGCTGCCGGTCATCTCAGACTGGGAAGATCATCTGTCGACGCTCTTTCCCGAAGTGCGCCTGAAAACCTTCCTGGAACAGCGCGGCGCCGATGGCGGGCCGTGGAACCGGCTCTGCGCGCTGCCGGCGTTCTGGGTGGGGCTTCTCTATGATCAGAGCGCGCTCGATGCGGCATGGGACCTCGTCAAGGACTGGACCGCGGACGAGCGTGACGCCCTGCGCATCGGCGCGGCGAAAACCGCGCTGAAAACCCCGTTCCGCAACACGACGCTACAGGACATCGCCCAGCAAGCGCTCGCCATCTCCCGCGCGGGCCTCAAAGCGCGCCAGCGCCTGAACGCCCATGGCGAGAACGAAGCGCTGTTCCTCGATGATCTTGATGAGATCGCCAAAACCGGCGTCAGCCCCGCCGAACGCCTGCTCGAGCGCTATCACACCGCCTGGAATGAAAGCGTCGAACCGATCTTTGACGAGGCGGCGTACTAATCGTCGTTGAAACCCCGGCCAAGCGTGGCGCAGAGCCGGGGCCTCCATCAGGATAGGGCGCTTTATGCGGAGAGAGGTCCCGGGTCTTCGCGATGCTCGCCCGGGAATTCAGCTTCGTTGGCTATTGTCATCCCGGACGCGAAGCGATCCGGGATCTGCCGGAAACACTCTGTTTTGATCACAGAGACGCCTGCAGTAGATCCCGGATCAAGTCCGGGATGACGGGGAGGGGGTATCTGAAACCTCCTCTTCCCCGGCGAAGGCCGGGGCCCAGAGCCGGAGATGCAGCGCTTGATGACCTCTGGATCCCGGCCTTCGCCGGGAAAGACGGTGAGGTGAGAAGGGGTTCGCTCTGTCCCCTCCCGCTTCCGTGAATACCCCTACTGCCCCAAGGCTCTTGCGAGTCTGCGGCGTGCGTGGTGTTTTGCGCGGTAGTATTTTCTTCATGAAGTTGATCGCGGCCCCTTTTTGACAGACGCATGAGGGGCGTCGGGCCGTGATGGGGAGGACCTCAATCCATGAATATCATCGTTCTGGCGGGGATCGTGATCACGATCGCCACCGCCATTCCGGTCTTTTTGGAGATGCGCAAGCATCCCCGAGGCCTGCACATTCTGTTTTTCGCCGAGATGTGGGAGCGCTTTTCCTATTACGGGATGCGCGGCCTGCTCATCTTCTATCTCACCCAGCACTTCCTGTTTAACGACAGCCTCGCCAGCGCGCAGTACGGCGCCTATACCGCGCTTGTGTATCTGCTGCCGCTTCTGGGCGGGTATCTGGCGGACCGTTACTTAGGCAACCGCAAGGCGATCGCCTTTGGCGCGCTGCTCTTGGTGGCCGGTCACGCCACCATGGGGATTGAGGGCGAGCCTGCGACCCAGTCGCTAAGCTATCAGGGCCAGCAATACGAGCTGGTCGCTGAAGGCCGCGGCTCCATGCGTGAAGTGGCGCTGGACGTGGATGGCGCGCTCTATCAGTTTTCCGCCAATGGCGACGGCGATTTCCTGATCGCGGACCTGCCGGCTACGGCGTCAATTCCGTCAGTGCTGCCCCAAGGCGAGTTTGAAATTCTGGAAGCCGAGCGCGACCGCACCTTCCTGAACATCTTCTATTTCGCGCTGGCGCTGATCATTGTGGGGGTGGGCTTTCTGAAAGCGAACATCTCCTCCATCGTCGGCCAGCTCTATGAAGAGAATGACCCGCGGCGCGATGGCGGGTTCACGCTTTACTATTACGGCATCAATCTGGGCTCGTTCTGGGCCGCCATTCTGTGCGGCCTTCTGGGCGAGACCGTGGGCTGGTGGGCCGGCTTCGGTCTGGCCGGTCTGGGCATGGCGCTGGGCTGGATCGTGTTCGTGCGCGGTCGCGCCCTGTTCTTCCTGCCGGGCAAGAACCTGATCGATCATGTGGGCAATCCGCCCAGCGAGGAGAAGCTCAAGGCCAAGGCGCTGGGTCCGCTCAACACCGAATGGCTGCTCTATGGCGTCGGTCTGGTCACCGTGGTCGTGGTCTGGTTCATGGTTCAGGCGCACACCGTGCGCTTCACCCTGCCGGGCATGGGCGAACAGGATTTGCTGGCGCTCTTCTTGCTGATCGGCGGCCTGGGCTTTCTGGGCTATATGGGCGTCTATATGGCCAAGAATTGCACCAAGGTGGAGGCGCAACGCCTGATCCTGGCGCTGATCCTGATCCTGGTGTCGGTGGTATTCTGGGCGCTCTTTGAGCAAGCAGGCTCGTCCATGAACCTGTTCGCGGCGCGCAACACCGATCTGTCGGTGGGCCCGTTCGAGATCACCGCGTCACAGACACAATCCTTCAATGCCGGCTTCATCTTGCTGTTCGCACCGGCGTTCGCCGCGCTCTGGGCGTTTCTCGCGAAGCTGCAGAAGAACCCGAACACGCCGCTGAAATTCGGCCTTGCGCTGGTCCAGGTGGGTCTGGGCTTCATGGTGCTGGTCTGGGGCGTGCAGTTTGCAGGCGATGATTATCGCGTGCCGCTGATCTTCCTCGCCGGCGCCTATTTGCTGCACACCACCGGCGAGCTGTGCCTGAGCCCGGTGGGTCTGTCGGCCATCACCAAGCTCAGCCCCGCGGCGGTCGTGTCCACCATGATGGCGGGCTGGTTCCTGTCCTCGGCCTTCGCGCAGTATGTCGCTGGCATCATCGCCACCTTCACCGCTACCGACACCGTGGCGGGCCAGGTGCTTGATCCTGAGCGGGCGCTTAACGGCTATGCCTCTGTGTTCGGGTCGATTGGTCTGTTCGCGATCATCCTCGGCGTTGTGTTCGGGGTGCTCAGCTTCTGGCTGAAGGGCCTCGGCCATGGCCGCGCGGAAGACCAGATCAGCGCCAAGGCGGAAGCCGCCGGCCCTGATCAGGACGCCCGCGACCTCTTGTAAGCGAGGTCCTGGCAAGAATGAGAAAGCCCCGGAGCCTGGCTCCGGGGCTTTTTTAATGGCTCAGCTGGGCGCGGCGGTCGCCCGGGCAGCGCCAGTTCTCGGGGCCGGGGTCGATCTGCGCCCGACCGGTACGAAAATCGATGGTCAGGGCCGTGCTCTGTAATAAGTCGAGCCCGACAATCATGGCCGGGCGGTGCTGCCAGCCCATGGCGCGAAACACATCCAGATCCGCTTCGTTGACGGCCATGCGCCGCAGGCACACACCGCCCAGCCGGAACTGGGTCAGAATAACCCGGTCTTCAGTTTCGACGGCGCGCGGAATACGGGTCATATTGCCCACATTGACCACGCTGACCGGCGTTCGGCGGTTGAGCTGTCGCGCCAATTCCCGGTTGACGAGCGTGATCGGCGAGCCAGTGTCGATCAGCACCGCAATATCATCCTCGATCCGCCGCGCCTGCGCTGCGCCCACCAGCACCTGCCGCACGGGGTCGATGCGGGCGTCGGCGTGCCGGGGCTGCTGCGTGTTCAGGCTCAGTCGCGCCTGTGGATAGTCGAGCTTGATCACGCGACCTGTGAAGGCGTTGCTGCCCAGAAGGCCGAATAATTCCAGCTGAAGATCGGGCGGGGTGGGGGTGACCACCATGTCGATCTCGCCAAGGGGCAGGGCGCCCAGTCGCAAATCGGCCAGGATGTGACGCTCGGCCTGAACCTCAGCGGTCAGGGTTTGAACTGCATCCAGCCGTTCTTGCGTGCTGATGAAGCCGTGCGCTTCCGCCAGGCTCTGGGCGATGGCGGTGTGGCTGGCGCCGGTGTCCGGAGCGAAGGGGTAGGGCCCGTCAGGCCCGATGAAAACCGGAGCAACGAAATAGCCGGACGCCGTCCGTTCCAGTTCGATCACGTCTGACTGGGCGGTGGCGGCGCCCGCAAAAGACAGGGCGACAGCAGCGATCACGCGCAGGATCCAATTCATGACGACCTCCTCCCAGCAGGATCACCGGATCGGATGCATCGCCCGGCGTTTCGCCTGCTGTCTTGAGTCTATCAGATTGAACGGCGCATCAGGATTACAATTCGGACGTGTCAGAAGACCCCGCGCAAGGCAAAGGTCACGAACCCGTCTGAGTCCTGCTCGCGCCGTTCCAGCTGAGTCGGGACGCCGATATCCCGGCTCACGGGCCAGCGATAGCGCTCTCGCCCGTTTTCGCCGCCATTCAGATCAAGCCCCAGCCGGGCTGTCATGCCGCTCCAGATCTGTTTTTCCACAAACACATCCAGATTGCCCCGAGCCGCGGAGGTGCGGCTGAATTCGCGCCGCCGATAAAAGTCCTCATCGCCCTGGACAGAATAGTCAAAACCCCACGCCGCGCCCCAGTCAGGCAGATCCTGACGGAAGTCGAGGCTGAAGCGCCAGTCTTCATCGCCGCGGAAGCGTCGGTCATCGCGAGTCACCGGATCGGGCACATTGGTATCGCGCAGACGACCGCTCAGCACCAGCAGCCCGCCGCTGATCCCCAACCGATCGGTGGGCAGGTCAGCTTCAAACTCGATCCAGCTCCGCTGGCCATCACCCAGATTCCCCGGCGCGTCGCCTGAAATGCCGACCGGCACATTATCCAGCACACCCTCAACCCATTCATGACGCAGGATCACGGTGAAAGCGCCTTCTTGCCAGAAGCGGCGGGTCCACTCGATCTGAGCGGCGGTGGTGCGTTCAGGCTCCAGATTGGGATTGCCCAGGCTTTCCGTATCATCGACCACATCCACAGACGAGATGAAGTCTCCAAAGGACAATTGCCCCACACTGCGGCGCAAATTGAAACGGATCTGATCGGCCTCACGCGGGGTCCAGGTCAGGGTCGCTTCGGGCTTGAAATAGGTGAAGGTGCGTTCCTTCTCGGCATCCCCGGTCTGGGCGATGCGGCTGAATTCCACGGCAGCCGTGGCGTCCAGCGTCCATTGCGGCGACAGACGCCACAGCTCACTGACGCCCGCATTGACCCGATGCTCCTCAACCCGTGTGTCGGACACTGGCAGGACCACTTCGATCTCGCCTGCGCCGCCATCTACAAACAGGTCAAAATCACCTTCAAGGAAGTTGTATGCGCCCTCCAGAATAAAGGTGCGTGAACGGGACGCTGTATTGGCGCGCCGGGCCTCCAGACGCAGAACGGTCTCGCCTTCGTCCTCGGTTTCTGTGATCCGGGTGACATCGTCGAGCGCGCCTGTGGGGGCAAAGTCTACAAACCTGTCATTGCCCTCTTGCGTGGTCAGTCGTTGAAGCGCAGTCAGTTTCAACGACCAGACTTCGTTGAGGCGATGATCGTAATCGGCGGACACTTCTGTTCCGTATTCTTCCGTCTCAGAGCGGCTGGCGGCAGAGCCGAGCAGGACAGATTGCGCATTCTGTTCAAACCCGGATCGGTTTGCCGCAAAGCTCCACGCCCAGGCCCGCGCATCCACCCGCAGGCTGTGCCCTGCATCAAACTGGCGCTGATAGCCCACAGACGGGGTCAGGTCCCAGAACCGCTCCTGAAAACGGTCCTGAATCTGGCTGTCGAGTTCTAAACCGTTGGTCAGGTCAAAAGTCCGCCGGAGCTCATCGCGACCATTGGCGTGACCGGCGAGGTCGATCGCGAGGGTCAGTGTGGCGTTCGGTGATGTCCGCGTCATGGAGGCCTCGCCCCGCGGGATCAGCCGTCCGCTTTCAAACAGCCGGCCCTCGCCGGACCAGGCGCCGCTCCAGCCGCCTGAGCGATCTGTGATCACGTTGACCACCTGATCCTGCCCGGCCATGTCGATTCCGGGAATAGGGGACCGGATCAGTTCCACCCTCAGAACCGTGGCGGCCGGCAAACGCTGCAACAAGGTTGTCACACCGGCTTTCGAGCTGGGACGGCGACCATCAATCAGGACATTGCCCAGGGCTGAGTCCAGCCCGCGACCGCCATTCCCGCCCTGCAGATCAAATCCGGGGACTCTGGAGACCAGATCCAATGCCGTTTGCGGGTTAAAATCCGCAAAGAAATCCGGCTCGTAGGACAGCACAGCGTCCGCCTGCTCTGATCCGGGCGAGACTGGGCTTTGGGCGATGGCGGGCGTGGCGCTAAGGCTCAGCGCCATCAGGCAGGGGTACAGCATCTGTTTCATGGCGCGAGACACTAGGTCCCGACGCCAAAAAAACAGATAATGAATCGGAAAGAATTCTCACATTTGTGTGAAAAGGCCGATCAGAAGGCGCCGCGCACGCTCAGGAAGGCTTGCGGGCCATTATCGAAATACCGCTGCTGATGCAGGCGTTCGATCCCGTCAGCCCGCGAGCCGTCATAGAAAATGAGGTCCTGGCGCTCGGTGGTGTCGAGGATGAAATTTGCGCCCAGACGCGTCGTCAGACCGAACCAGCGCGTGGTCTCCACATAAACATCCAGATCACCGCCCGGGCGTTGAATGTTGGTGAAGCGGCTCACCCGGTAAGAGGATGCGTCAGACAGGTAGAAATAATCCCAGCCCCAGGCCAGTTGGCGTTCGGGGAAGGTCTGGCGGAAGTCAAAGCTGACTTCCCACTCGGAAATCCAGGACCAGGAACGCTCCACGCCCGTGACCGGGTCATCCACATTGCTGTCAAACCATTCCACGAACCCGTCGAGCGTGGCGTTCTGCAGGCCCAGCCAGCCCAGCGGGCTGGTCCATTCCAAAGTCACCCGGTTTAGAGAGCCGTCGCCGATATTGCCCGGTGCGTCAAACACCTCTGTCGGGGTGATGATGGCGATGTAATCGTCCAGATCCTGACGCCAGACCCGGCCCAGCGTCAGGGTGACGGAGGCGTCTTCGTTGAAGCGCTGCTCGAACTCCGCTTCCAGCGTCCAGTCGGTCTGCGGGCGATAATCGGGATTGCCCACATCGACCTGATCGGAGTTCAGATCCACAGAGCTCGCGAAGTTGCCAAAATCTAGCTGGTCTACATTGCGCTCAAGGCTGACGCGCACACGGCGCTGGTCGCCGGGCCGCCAGGTCGCGCTGGCGCGCGGCTTGAGATAGGTGAAGGTGCGCGATTGACCGGCCGAGCCGGATTGGGAAATCTCGCTATATTCATAGCGCAGGCCGCCTTCCATCGAGAAGGCGTCATTGAGCACCCAGACAGCGTCTGCAAACACTTCGCCGCGTACTTCTTCGACACGGGTGTCGTTGACGGGCAGGGGGATTTCCTCAAAGCCCGCGCCCAGATCTTCAAACAGGGACAGGCTGGCGTCCAGGGCGTTGAAAGCAGCTTCTGCGCCGAAGGTTAGCGAGTGTGCGTCCGTCAGCGTCCAGTCAAAACTCTGGCGCAGGGCGGTTTCTTCTTCGGCGTCCTGGTAAAAAACCTGCACACGCTCAATGCCGTTGGAAAACGTGTTCACGCTTTCCACCTCAGGACCGTTGTCACTGTCAGACCGCGTCAGCAGGAAGGTTGTGGTTGAGGCCAGGGCGTCCGACCATTGATGCTCGAGCGTGGTGGATAATCCCGCTTCCCAGCTGCGCTCGTCATTTTTTTGCTCGACATAAGCGGCGGGCGTGGGGGCGCCGTCAACATAATCAAAGGCGAAGCCGGAAATGATCCGGCGCCAGGCGCGAAACTCGGCGTTCGCATTGACGCGCACCTGGGTGTTCGCGCCCAAAGGTGTCGAATAGCTGATCGAGGGTTCGATAAAGCGAAAGCGTCGCTGATCATTGTATTGCTCACGCGTCAGCCGGACGCCGTCAGGCCGGGCCGTTTCAAACGTGCGGTCATTTGTTGGCCCCCGTGTGTTCCAGTTCAGTCCCAGGGTCAACTCTCCAGACCCCACAGGCCGGGTGACGGCGCTTTGAAACTCAGACACGAGGCGCGAGGAGTTATGGTAAAATAGCGTGTGATCAAAGCTGGCGCGGGTTCCGGCGCCCTCGACCAGAATGACATTGGCGAGCTGGCTGAAGCCGCGCATTTCATATTCGGGCAGGGGTTCGCGGATCAGTTCAATGCGCACCACCTGAGCCGCCGGGATGCGCTGCAGCACCGTGCCCAGTCCCAGCGTCTTGTCTGAGGGGCGCACGCCATTGATCAGCAAGTTGCCAAAGGCGTCCGCCAAGCCGCGTCGACTGGTATCGCCGTCAGACAGTGAAAATCCCGGCAGCCGGTCGATCATATCGCGGGCGTTGACCGGGCTGAACTCGGTAAAGAAGCTGGCCGGGTAGGCGAGAATGGCGCCGTCAGCCTCCCCTTCGGCGAGCACAGGCTCTGGCGCATCATCGGCCAATGCGGGTGCGGACAGGACTAAAAGGAAGGCGAGCGGCGCTATTCTGAAAGACATTCTCTATCCAGCCTTGCAAATCAAAATCAAGCGCAAGCTAGGACAGATGCTTCAAGAATTTGTATTACAAGGCGGTAAGTGACTACTTTGTAACGTGATTTGCTCTATTTGTCCGGTCAACCGGCGCCGCCGACTGTCAGCCCGTCAATACGAAGCGTAGGCTGTCCGACACCCACGGGCACGCCCTGTCCGGCCTTGCCGCAGGTGCCGACGCCGGGGTCCAGCTGCAGATCATCGCCGATCATGGAGATCTTGGTCAGCGCTGTCGGACCGTCCCCGATCAGGGTCGCGCCTTTGATCGGCTCGCAGATCTGGCCGTCCCGCACACGATAGGCCTCGGTGCAGCGGAACACGAATTTGCCCGAGGTGATGTCCACCTGACCGCCGCCGAAATTCTTGGCGTAAACACCGTCCTTCAGGCTTTCCAGAATTTCGCCCGGATCGGTATCGCCCGCTTCCATGATGGTGTTGGTCATGCGCGGCATGGGCGGGTGGGCGTAGCTCTCGCGGCGACCATTGCCCGTCGGCTCCACACCCATGAGGCGCGCATTCTGGCGGTCCTGCATATAGCCTTTGAGAATGCCGTCCTCGATCAGCACTGTGCGACCCGTCGGCGTGCCTTCATCGTCAAAGCTCAGCGAGCCGCGGCGATCCGGAATGGTGCCGTCATCAACAACCGTCACGCCCTTGGAAGCGACTTGCTGACCGACCTTGCCGGAGAAGGCGGAGCTGCCCTTGCGGTTGAAATCGCCCTCAAGGCCATGCCCCACGGCTTCATGGAGCAAGATCGCGGGCCAGCCCGGCCCCAGCACGACCTGCCATTCACCAGCGGGCGCATCGACGGCTTCAAGATTGACCTTGGCCACGCGCAGCGCTTCATCCGCGAGGTTTTTCCAGGCGCCGGGCGCGATCCATTGATCAAATGCGGCGCGACCGCCCGCACCGGCCGAGCCGGTTTCGCGGCGGCCATTGCGCTCACAGGTGACAGAGACATTGACCCGCACCAGCGGGCGCACTTCGGTGCGCACATCGCCGCCTGTGCGCACAATGCCGATCACGCGGCGGGATGCGGACACGGAGGCCGACACCTGCACGACTTCAGGATCGCTGGCGCGGCAATACGCGTCGATCTCGGCGAGCAGCGCCGACTTGGCCTCAAATCCCGGCTGCGCGATGACGTCCACATCTTTGTAGAGGGACTGGTTGGCGCGCGCGGGAGAGGGAGCCATCACCGCATCGCGCCCTTGCCGGGCAGCGCTGGCGGTTTCACCGGCGCGCTTGAGCGCGGCCAGGGTGGGATCAGAGGAATGGGCGAAGCCGGAGGCCTCGCCAAAAACGCCGCGCAGGCCAAAGCCGCGCTCGGCGTCGAAATTGGCGACTTTCAGCCGGCCATCATCAAACGCCAGGCTTTCCGCCGTAGAGGTCTCCAGAAACAACTCGCCGTCGTCCGCACCCACAAGCGCCGCGTCGAGCACGCGGCCCGCATCATCGGCGTCAAATTCGAAAGCGGAAAACGGATCGGTGGTCATGACAGCTCCTGCGCATGGCGGTAGGCTGTCATACATAGCCCTTGAGAGGTATGAGTGCGAGGGGCGCGGACAGGTCGTCCCGCACCAATCAGCCTTGATGCCAGATGAACCGGCCCGGTTGGGCGGCCAGCGTCATGTTTTCGGGATCTTGCTGGGCGGCCTGGTTATAGGCGGCGTAGGCGTCTTCAAACCGGCCCAGCGTCTCCAGCGCGATCGCCGTGTTGAAAGCCGTGAGCGCCGGGCTGGCGCCCAGCTCTCCGGCCTGACGTGCGGTCTCGATCGCCTGCTGAGCGGAACCGGTGGTGATTTGCGCCGCCGACAGGTTCAGCCAGGCTTCCGCCAAATCCGGCGCCAGCTCGACCGCTTCTTCAAGGTCTGAGCGGGCCTGAACGTTCTGTCCGCGAGCCAAAAGCATGACGGCGCGATTGGTGAGGACGCGTGCGCGCGTTTCGCCACTCACAGAGGCGTCGCGCAGCAGAAGATCGCAGGCGCCCAGAGCGCGTCCGGTCGCGCCGGCCTCGCGCGCGCCCGCTTCGCACTCATATCGGGCGTCAGTCTCATAAGTCGCGGCTTGTTGCGCTTGACCCAGGGCGCGGCCGGAGAAGGCGAATGAGACCGCAACCGCCAGAAGAGCCGCCATGGCCAGCCCGCACGCGCCTCCGGTGAGGGCTTGCATGAGCGGTTTGTTCTGGCGCGTCTGAAAACTGTGTGTCGACATTAATCTGGCCCCCTCAGACTTGATAATGAACGACAAGGTTAGCAAAGCCTAAATCAGCGGGCCAGACATTCGTGCGCACAAGGAGGTGGAAAAAGGGCGCCAAGTGCGACAAAAAGGCGCTTAAGCTCGATTGGCTCGCTTGTGATTGCAGTCTATATCGTGCGCAACGAGCACTGTGGCGACGAGTCGCTACATCTGGCGTTTGAGCGTATCTCGCAAGACGTCGCCAATTGGACGATAGAACCAGGATTTTGGGGAAATTATGCGATTCTCGGCCATGCTGGGCGCCTTCGCCGCCCTTTGTTTAACGACCGCCGGCGCTTCGGCGACCGTGATCGGCGCGCCGATCGACGGTAATCTGGGGCTGCAGCAAGCTGTCACCCCGGTGAAGGAAAACATCGATGTTTTCCACACCATGGTGTTGTGGATCATCACCGCTATCACGCTGGTCGTTCTCGGCCTGCTGGTCTGGGTGATGGTGCGCTACAACCGTAAAGCCAACCCTGAAGCCAAGAAGTTCAGCCACAATACGCTGGTCGAGGTGATCTGGACGGGCATTCCCATCCTGATCCTGGTCGTCATCGCCGTGCCGTCCTTCAAGCTGCTCTATCTGCAAGACGTCATCCCCGAGGCGGATTTCACGATCAAGACCACGGGCAATCAGTGGAACTGGACCTACACCTATCCCGACCATGGCGGGTTTGATTACGTCGCCAACATGGTCGCCGATGAGGATATCGCGACACACCCCTATGCGGCGCTGCGCAACCTGACCACCGACCTTCCCGTCGTGGTGCCGACCGGCGCGACTGTCCGTGTCGAAGTCACGGCGTCTGACGTCATCCACAACTGGGCCATGCCCGCCTTCGGCATCAAGATGGACGCCATTCCGGGCCGCCTGAACGAAACCTGGTTCACCGTTGATGAGCCGGGCATCTATTACGGCCAGTGCTCGGAGCTGTGCGGCCTGCTTCACGCCTTCATGCCGATCGAAGTGCATGTGGTGCCTGAAGAGGTGTTCAACGCCTGGGTCGAGGCGGCCAATGAAGACCCCTACACCGCGCCAGAAGTTCTGGTGGCCTATTATGACGACGTGCGTGGCGGTGCTCGCCTCGCTTCTGTCCAGTAAGGAGAGATCAGATGTCAGACGCTGCTGCGCATCACGACGATCACACCCCCAGCATCTGGGACTGGAAGCGCTGGGTGTATTCCACCAACCACAAGGACATCGGCACGATGTACCTCATCTTCGCGATTTTCGCGGGGGTGATCGGCGGCGCCATGTCCGGCCTCATCCGTTGGGAGCTCGCAGAGCCCGGCCTTCAGGTCTTTAACAACGGCTTCTGGGGCAACGAGCATAACTACAACGTCATCACGACCATGCACGGTCTGATCATGATCTTCTTCATGGTCATGCCCGCCATGATCGGCGGTTTCGGCAACTGGTTCGTGCCGCTGATGATCGGCGCGCCGGACATGGCCTTCCCGCGGATGAACAACATCTCGTTCTGGCTGCTGCCCTTCTCCTTCATCATGCTCATCGGCTCGATGTTCGTGCCGGGCGCAGGCGGAGATGACGGTTTCGGCGGCGGCTGGGTGATGTATCCCCCCTTGTCGACATCCGGGCATAACGGCCCAGCATTCGACATGGTGATCTTCTCGCTGCACATCGCCGGCGTCAGCTCGCTCCTGGGCTCGATCAACTTCATCACCACGATCTTCAACATGCGCGCGCCGGGCATGACCCTGCACAAGATGCCGCTGTTTGTGTGGTCGATGCTGGTGACCGCCTTCCTGCTGCTGCTCTCGGTTCCGGTTCTGGCCGGCGCCCTGACCATGCTGCTGACGGACCGGAACTTTGGCACCACCTTCTTTGATCCCGCCGGCGGCGGCGATCCGATCATGTACCAGCACCTGTTCTGGTTCTTTGGTCACCCGGAAGTGTACATTCTGATCCTGCCCGGCTTCGGCATGATCAGCCACATCGTGTCCACCTTCTCGCGCAAGCCGGTCTTTGGCTATCTGGGCATGGCTTACGCCATGGTCGCCATCGGCTTCATCGGCTTCATCGTGTGGGCGCACCACATGTACACTGTGGGCCTGAACGTGAACCTGAAAGCCTATTTCGTGGCCGCCACGATGATCATTGCGGTGCCGACCGGCATCAAGATCTTCTCGTGGATCGCCACCATGTGGGGCGGCTCCATTCAGTTCCGCTCCCCGATGATCTGGGCGATCGGCTTCATCTTCCTGTTCACCGTGGGCGGCGTGACCGGCGTGATGTTGTCAAACGCCGGCATCGACCAGTCGCTGCACGACACTTATTATGTGGTGGCGCACTTCCACTACGTGTTGTCGCTGGGTGCGGTGTTCTCGATTTTCGCCGGTTTCTACTACTGGTATGAGAAGATTTTTGGCATCAAGTTCAACGAGACGCTGGCGAACATTCAGTTCTTCTTCTTCTTCGTGGGCGCCAATCTGATCTTCTTCCCGCAGCACTTTCTGGGCCTCCAGGGCATGCCGCGCCGGTATGTGGACTACGCGGACGGCTATGCGATGTGGAACATGGTCTCTTCCGTGGGCTACGTCGTCATGCTGGTCGGGATGGCCGCCTTCTTCCTGGTGCTGATCGAGTCGATCATGCGTCGCCGCCCGGCCGAGGCCAATCCGTGGGGCGAAGGCGCAACCACGCTGGAGTGGACCCTGTCCTCTCCGCCGCCCTTCCACCAGTTCAACGAACTGCCGCGCATCAAGTAGCAGTGAGTTGACGATTTGACGGAACCGGAAACGACCATCGTGACCGACCTCTCCGCTGATCTTCGCAAGGGCGGCGCTGCTGATGCAGCGCCGCCCAGCGATCCTTCGGACGCCGCAAAGCTGGCGTCCTGGCGAGACTATGTCTCGCTGATGAAGCCGCGCGTCATGACCCTGGTGGTGTTCACCGGTCTGGCAGGGTTCGCGGCCGCCCCTGTCAGCGTGAACTTTCTGACCGCCGCCATCGCCATGCTCTGCATCGCCGTGGGCGCAGGCGCGGCGGGCGCGTTCAACATGGCCTATGACGCCGATATTGACGCGATCATGAAGCGCACCCGACGCCGTCCGGTGCCCACGGGCCGCGTGCCCGCCAGCGAGGCTTATGTCTTCTCCGGCGTCATGGCGCTGGCGTCTGTCCTGTTGATGGCGCTGGCGACCAACTATGTCGCCGCCGGCCTTCTGGCCTTTTCGATCTTTTTCTACACGGTGATCTACACCATGTGGCTGAAGCGCTCGACGCCGCAGAATATCGTCATTGGCGGCGCTGCGGGCGCCTTTCCGCCGATGATCGGCTGGGCCGCCGCCACAGGCGATGTCAGCCTGAATGCGGTGCTGCTCTTTATGATCATCTTCCTGTGGACGCCGCCCCATTCCTGGGCGCTGGCGCTGTATAAATCGGGCGATTATTCCGCCGCCGGGGTGCCGATGATGCCGGTCGCCAAGGGCGCGAAATCAACCCGGCTGCAAATCCTGATCTACACCGCGCTCTATCTGGCCGCCACGGCGGGACCGATCGTGACCGGCCTGGGCGGCTGGGTTTACACCGGGGCTGTCGTGCTGGGCGGGGCGCTGTTCGCGCTTCTGGCCGTGCGGGTGTTCCTGTCGCGCGCCGGGGACGCCAACGCCGCAGAAGACGAGCTTTATGCGGTGCGCGCCGGCGACAAGGCTGCACGAGATCTGTTCGCTTACTCCATCGCCCATCTCACCTTGCTGTTCGCCGCCTTGCTCGTCGAGCATGGCGCGGGCGGCTACAAGCCGGTTCTGGCCCTGTTGGGAGGCGCATGATGAGCGACCCCGAAACGACGCTGCAATCGCCGCAGCCCGCCGCGAAGACAGACCCGCGCACGGACGCTGAGACGGTGGTTCTGACCGAAGAGCAAAAGGCTGCGCGCAAGAACCGCAATCGCGCCATAGCTCTGGGTCTGTTCGCATTTGTCGGACTGATCTTTGTGACCACGATGGTGCGTCTGGCGACCAATTATAACTCGGGAGGCTGATCGCTTATGTTTTCCAAGCTCAACAAGAACACCAAGGTCTTCGCCCTGTGCGGCGGGATCATCCTGGGCATGGTCGGCATGGCGTATGCGGCGGTGCCGATCTATGACCTCTTTTGCCGGGTGACCGGCTATGGCGGTACGACCCAGGTCGTCCAATACGATCCGGGCCAGGTGCTCGACCGCGAAGTGACGGTGCGTTTTGACGCCTCGCGCTCGCGCGACTTCCCCTGGGAGTTTGAGCCGCTGCAAAACGAAATGACGGTGCGTGCTGGTGAGACGGCGCTCGCCTTCTATCGCGCAACCAACACCTCTGATCGTCCGGTGACGGGCGTCGCCAGCTATAATGTGACCCCGTTCAAGATGGGGCCGTATTTTTCCAAGCTGGAATGCTTCTGCTTCACCGAACAGACGCTTGATCCGGGGCAATCCATGGATATGCCGGTGATCTTCTTCGTAGATCCCCTTATGGACGAGGACGCCCGGCTGGACGACATTCGCACGATGACGCTGTCCTATACGTTCTGGGAAAGCGGCGACGAGCGGGTTTATGAAACTGCAGACGCGTCCACTTCGGACGCTGAAGCCCAGTAGCGCGCAAGCGTGTGATGAATTGAATACCGGGACGGGCGCCCTTATAGAAGCCCTTGGAATTTGACCCGGAACTTACTGGCGGGAGACCCTCATGGCCGGCGCAGCCGTTAAACACGATTATCACCTCGTTGATCCCAGTCCTTGGCCGTTCGTCGCCTCACTTGGCGCGTTCGTGCTGACGTTTGGCGCGGTCGTCTTCATGAAAGGTCTGTCGACCAACGAAGAGTCCATCTTCTACTTCTTCCTGCAGCAGGGCTCTCCGGTCCTGATGATGCTGGGCTTCGCGATCATCATCTATGTGATGTTCGGTTGGTGGGGCGACATCATCAAGGAAGGCCAGAAGGGTGACCACACGCCGGTCGTCGACATCGGTCTGCGTTACGGCATGATCCTGTTCATCGTCTCAGAAGTGATGTTCTTTGCAGCCTGGTTCTGGATGTTCTTCGACATGGCGCTGTTCCATGCTGACCGGGCGGGTGCGGGCTGGACCGGCGAAGTGTTGGGCATCGACTATTCGGGCTGGGAAGCCGGCGTGCCGGGCATCCAGACCTTTGATCCGTTCCACCTGCCGCTGATCAACACGCTGGTTTTGCTGCTGTCGGGCACCACGGTGACGTGGGCGCACCATGCGCTTCAGCACGGGGACCGCAAGGGCGCGACGCTGGGCACCTTGCTGACGGTGGTTCTGGGCGTGTGCTTCACCATCTTGCAGGTGTATGAGTATACCCACGCCGCCTTTGGCATTTCGGGCAGCCTGTATGGCGCGACCTTCTACATGGCCACGGGCTTCCATGGCGCGCACGTGATCATCGGCACCATCTTCCTGGCGGTCTGCCTGATCCGTCTGCTCATGGGTCACTGGACCAAGGAAAAGCATTTCGGCTATGAAGCCGCGGCCTGGTACTGGCACTTCGTGGACGTGGTCTGGTTGTTCCTGTTCGCCTTCGTCTATGTGGCCTTCGCCGGCCTGGGCACTGTCCACGGGGTAGGCCATTAATGACTGAAACGAGCCCCTTTCTCGCCGGCCTGCTCGGGCGTTGTCCGCGCTGTGGCAAAGGGGCTCTGTTTCGTCGCTATCTCAAGGTCGCAGACGCCTGCGACGTCTGCGACCTTGATTTCTCTGACGAAGACTCAGGCGACGGCCCTGCGGTTTTCGTGATGTCTATTGTCGGCTTTATTGTCGTGCCAGCCGCTTTGGCGCTGGAACTGGCGGCTTCGCCCCCGGTCTGGCTTCACATGCTGATCTGGCTGCCTCTGGCGACGCTCCTGACCTTGCTGATTCTGCCCCCTTTCAAGGCGACCTTGTTCGCTCTGCAGTGGAAGCATAACGCCCATGAAGCCCAGCTTGATCTCGACCCGGTCGTGACAGAAAGCCAGGCTCACAAGGCGGAGACGGCCCGCAGCGACTCTGACGCGGCTTAACGTCATGGCGAATTTTCGCCCCTATCCCATCCTGACCGCTCTCATGCTGCCCGCTCTGGCTTTATTGTTATGGCTGGGCAGTTGGCAACTGGACCGGCGCGCCTGGAAAGTGGAGCTGCTGGCGCAATACGCAGCCACAGCGGACGCGCCGCCAATCTCCCTGTCTGAAGGTGTATGTGAGGGACTGGCCGAGACGGGGCGCCGAGTCATCGCGCCGCGTATGGACGCCTCGGCAGCGATCGTTCGCGTCTCGGGCCGCAATGTGCAGGGTGCGCCAGGCTGGCGTTTGTTTTCGGCTGTCGCGGCCTGTGACGGGACCGAACACGTGCTGGTGGAGACCGGGTTTGAAGCGCTTCAAACGGCCACGCGCGCCGATGACGGCGCCGTTCCGGCTCAGCCAGAAGCGCTGTCGCTGCGCTTTGAAACGCCCTTGGGCACGGGGGGTTTCACCCCACCCCCGGATGTCGCGTCCAACATGTTTTACGCGTTTGATGCAGTGGGCATGGCGTCAGTGCTGGGGATTGAAGCGGACGCACTGAACACACAGTACTGGCTGGCCCTGAGCACGGGCGAGCCGCCCGCATATCTGACTCAAACCCCGCCTGAACGGCATCTGGCGTATGCAATTACCTGGTTCGCCATGACCCTGGCTTTGCTGGCTGTTTACTTCGCGTATCATATACAGGCCGGCCGCCTGACAGGGCGCGGTGCGTAAGCTGACGGCGAAGGACAACCCAGATGGCGCTCTGGCGAGAAGACATGCAAGAGACGGTTCTGTGGTCCGAAGGGCTCAGACTGCGCCATCCTCAGCTTGAGGATTACGAGGCTTGGGCCAAGCTGCGCTCGGCCAGTCGGGCGCACACCGAACCGTTTGAGCCGGCCTGGGCGGAAGACGAACTGAGCAAGTCCGCCTTCAAACGCCGTCTGCGTCGCTATCAGACCGATATCGAGAACGGCACGGGCTATCCGTTTTTCATTTTCCGAGCGTCAGATGATGTGCTGGTCGGCGCCTGCAATCTCAATAATGTGCGCCGCGGCGTGCTGCAGGCGGCTGATATCGGCTACTGGATCGGATCGCCCTATGTGCGCAAAGGCTATGCGAGAGCCGCTGTCCGGCGGGTTCTGGGCCATGCCTTTTCCACCTTGCGCCTGCACCGTGTCGAGGCCGCGACGCGGCTCGATAATGACGCGTCGCGCCTGTTGCTGACATCAGTCGGCTTCACGCCCGAAGGGGTGGCGCGCGGCTATCTGAAAATCTACGGTGAATGGCGCGACCATCTGAAATTCGCAATTTTGACGACGGACCCCATCCGATGACCGATCCCGCCGCGCTTGGACCTTATCAAGATGCGGTGGTGGCGGCCGGAGCCTTGGCGGTGGAGATCGGGTTTCTTGATGACTCCCTGCATCTGGGGGGAGAGGCCCTGTCGTTAGGGCTGGGCGCCCTAAGCGCCGAGGGCGGCTTCCACCAGCTTCGAAACAGATTGGCGCCGGCGGACCAGCCGCGCCTCGATATTCTTAGGCGCGCCGGCCCCTGTGATGTGCGCCTGCGATTGCTCGGGGATGATCATCAGGTGCGCTATGTGCGGCTGATCGGGCAGGGCGATGGGTTGAACTGGCGGGGTCTGATGCTGCCGGCGGGCGGCTCGGCGGGGGTTCGCGCTGACTTGGATATGGAGACCGCATTGGCGGAGGCGCTGCAGGCCGGAGAGGTCTGCGCCTTTTACCAGCCTGTGGTCGACCTCACGACGCGCGCCTTGGCGGGGTTTGAAGCGCTCGCGCGCTGGGACCGCCCCGGCGTGGGCATATTGGGCGCTGAAGAGTTCATGCCGCTGGCGCAAGCGCATGGCTATATCGAAGCGGTGGGAGAGAGCGTTCGCGCCCTGGCGGCGCTGGATCTGTCCGCCTGGCATGCCGCCTATAGCGGCGCTCTGGACCTGTTCGTCACCGCCAACGCCACCGCGGCGGAAGTCAGCGCGCCTGATTTCGCGGATCGTCTGTTGGAGGCGGTGAACGCGGCGCAATTGCCTGCGGGCGGCTTCAAGCTTGAAGTCAGTGAAACCGATGTGATGGTGGATCCCGACGCCGCCGAACGCACGCTGAACGCTGTGCGCGAGCAGGGGGTGCCGATTGTTCTGGATGATTTCGGGACCGGATATTCATCGCTGGCGCGGCTCGACCGGTTCGCCTTTGACGTGGTCAAACTCGACCAGTATTTCATCCGCGCTGCGCTGACGGACGGCTCCGCCCGGTCCATCATCTCATCGGTGGTCCGGATTGCGGACAGTTATGGCATGCTGGTGGTCGCGGAAGGCGTGGAGAGCGAAGCGGCTCAGGCGCTCTGTCGTGATCTGGGCTGTGATTACGGTCAGGGGTTCTTGTACGCTCAGGCGCTCGCCCCGCAAGATGCGGCTCAGGCTGTCACAGAAGGGCTGAAAACCCGCTTTCATCCCGCCCGAAGCCTGCAAGGCTGAGCGTCTAGAAATGCCACAGCGCCCCGACAGAGCCTGAGGTCAGGGAGAGCGGAAACAACACCACGGCCAAGCCCAGGACACCCAGCACAAAGGCTTTGGCAACAGTATTGCGAGCCCGGGTGAAGCGAATATATCGCTTGCGGTGTCTTTGCAGGGACATGCGATAACCAAAACACGTCAGAGGGGAATTATTCGCCCATTGAAGGCTATTCCGCCATCAAGTCAACGGTGAATATGGCGATGAGCGATGATTACGCGTTGCCGCTGGTCGCGGTCAGAAATTCCGGTGTCACGCCCAATTTGCTGAGCGCGCGCGCCCATTTGTCTTCGGGCGTGTCGTCGAAGATCAGGCTGTGGTCTGCATCCGCCACCAGCCAGGCGTTCAGGCTGATTTCGTCTTCAAGCTGGCCCGCGGCCCAGCCCGCATAGCCGAGCGCCATCAAGGCCCGCGCCGGCGCGGCGTCAGAGGCCAGGGCGTTGAGAATCTCTTGGGTGGCGGTCAGCCCCAGATTGTCGCCCACCTGCTCGGTCGCGGGTCCGCAAGCCACATCCAGCGTATGCAGAACGAACCCGCGATCACGGTCCACAGGCCCGCCTTCCAGGACAGGGGCGTCGGTCGCCTGCGCGCCGCCCGCAACGTCCAGCTGGTCGAGAAGATCCGGCAGGCGGAACCCGGTCATCGGGCGATTGAGGATAATCCCCATAGCGGTCTCAGAATCATGCGCGCACATATAGATCACTGTGCGGTCAAACCGGGGATCGCCGATCAAAGGGCTGGCGATCAACAGCTTTCCGCCCAGATATCCAGATTGGGTATGAGGCTGTGGCGCGTCCATGGACATAGCTTTTCCCCAAGTGAGGCGATTGTCCAGCCCTGGCCGCGCTCGCGCTGTCTTGTCGCGAGGCGGGGGGCGGCTTAAGTCTTGCCAGTGTTCACAGTCCTTTTCGGAGCCTCCCCATGACCCTCAAAGTCGGCGACACCCTGCCTGACGTCACCTTCATGACCATGACCGCAGACGGCCCTCAGCCGATGAGCACGGATGACGTGTTCGCTGGCAAGCGTGTGGCGCTGTTCGCCGTGCCGGGCGCTTACACCCCGACCTGTTCCGCCAAACACCTGCCGGGCTTCATCGAGAAAGCGTCCGAGCTTCAGGGCAAGGGCGTTGACCGGATCGCCTGCACGTCGGTCAATGACGTTTTCGTCATGGGGGCCTGGGGCAAGGATCAGGGCGCGGGCGACTCTGTGCTGATGCTCGCAGACGGCAATGGCGATTTTGCTTCGGCGCTCGGTCTTGAGATGGACGGTTCGGCGTTCGGCATGGGAAAGCGCTCCCAACGCTATGCGCTGGTGGTCAACGACAAGGTGATTGAACACCTCTTCGTGGACGAGCCGGGCAATTTCGAAGTGTCATCCGCCGAGCACGTGCTGAGCGCGCTTTAAGGCAATCAGTTTTTCAAACCCCGGCCGGCGCAGCGCCAGGCCGGGTTTTGTTAGTCTGACAGGGTCGAGATTGCGTCGCGCGCCAGTTGATCGGCGCGTTCGTTCTCGGGATGGCCCGCATGCCCCTTCACCCACTCCCATTGCACGTCATGTTTTGAGGCGATGGCGTCGAGCCGTTTCCACAGATCATCATTCTTGACCGGTTTCTTGGCGGCGGTTTTCCAGCCATTGCGTTTCCAGCCATGTATCCATTTGGTTACCCCGTCGCGCACATAGGTGCTGTCGGTGACCAGCCGCACTCTGGACGGGGCTTTCTTCAGCGCCTCGAGCGACGCGATCGCCGCCATCAGCTCCATGCGATTATTGGTGGTGTCGGCTTCCGCGCCTGACAATTCCTTCTCATGGCCGTTCCAGTGCAGGATCGCGCCCCAGCCGCCGGGGCCGGGATTGCCTGAACAGGCGCCGTCGGTATGGATGAGAATGGTGTTGTCGACCAAGGCGTCCTCGCGAACTCTAGCTGGGCGTGACGGGCCATGTGCGGCCCAGATCCTCTAGCCCGGCTTGAATGAGTTCGCTCAGAACGTCCAGATCAACATCGCCAAGCTTTGACACATACAGACAGCTTTTGCCCATCTTGTGTTTGCCCAGCCGGTTCAGCAGGGATGCGTAATCGGCATAGCCGGGCATGATGTAGATGGAGAGGTTCGCCTTGCGCGGGCTGAAGCCTGTGGCGAGGAAATCGCCTTCGCGACCGCTGTCATAGCGATAATGATAAGACCCATAGCCGATCATGCTCGGCCCCCACATCACCGGCGACCAGCCGGTGACGCGTTGGAACAGGGCGTTAAGCGCGCGTCCGTCCTCACGGCGACGTTCTGGCTCCACAGCGCCGAGAAATGCATCGACGTCAGCGGAGGTGGGCTGGGTCTTGTTCTGGGTCATCTGCGCCTCCAGGCGGAGAGCTTACGCCACTTCCTTGGGCAGTTTGAAGACCACGTTTTCCTCCGCCACCCGGACCTCGCGGATATGCAAGGTGTAGCGGCGGGCGAGGGCTGACAGCAAACCCTCTACAAGCTCCTCGGGCGCGCTGGCCCCGGCGGAGACGCCCAGGCGCTCCACGCCGTCGAGCCAGGTCCAGTCGATCTCTTCAGCTTTCTGAACCAGATGGGCGGCTTTTGCGCCAGCGCGTTCGGCCACTTCCACCAACCGCACCGAGTTGGATGAGTTGGGCGCCCCGACGACCAGCACCAGATCCGCGCCTTCGCCGATCGCCTTCACCGCCGCCTGGCGGTTGGTGGTGGCGTAGCAGATGTCTTCCCTGTGCGGCGCGGCGATCTTCGGGAAGCGCTTTTGCAAGGCGGCGACAATTTCGGCGGTGTCGTCGACCGACAATGTGGTCTGGGTGACGAAGGCGATATTGTCTGGGTCTTTCGGCTCGAAGCGTTCGGCGTCTTCCACGGTCTCGATCAAATGCATCACGCCTTCGGGCAGCTGGCCCATGGTGCCGATCACCTCGGGGTGGCCGGCATGGCCGATCAGCAGGATTTCCTGACCGGATTTGTGGTGACGCTGCGCCTCCACATGCACCTTGCTGACCAGCGGACAGGTGGCGTCCACATACAGCATCTCGCGGCGAGCCGCCTCGGCCGGGACGCGTTGGGGCACGCCATGCGCTGAAAACACGACGGGGCGGTCATCGGGGCATTCATCGAGTTCCTTGACGAACACCGCGCCCATGGCCTCCAACCGGTTGACCACATGTTTGTTGTGAACAATCTCATGGCGCACGAAAACCGGGGCGCCATAACGCTCGAGCGCTTTCTCCACAATCTGAATCGCCCGGTCCACACCGGCGCAAAAACCGCGGGGAGAGGCCAGCTGGACGGTCAAAACGGGTTTGTCGATCATGGATTTCCTCTGCGGGGAAAGGCGGCGGGGCGTTGCCCTGTCCGCGCGCGCGTCGTACAGACTGCTCTAGCAGACACCGTGCGCCCCGCGAAGGGGGGCATGCCGTCCTCTGAGATGGTTCGCCATCCGAACGCCTTGAGGTTATTCATGCGCCTGTCCGTTCTGAGCCTGTCCGTCGCTGCTCTGGTCCTGTCCGGGTGCTCCACCCTGCGTGACACCATTGCGGAGCCGGACCCCAATCCGGGGCCCTGCCCGAACGCGCTGGCGCTGTATGACGCCCACCGACTGGTGGAGATCAATGGCGAAACAGCCATTTTTGAGAATGTGGGGTTCACGGGCGAAATTCTCAATGTTGCGAGCAATTGCCGCTACACCGACCGCAATGCTGACCCGATCGAGATGGAAATGGCGGTTCGTCTGGGCTTCGGACGCGGTCCTGCGGCCCAGGGCATGACCCACACTTATGAAATGTTCGTCGCCGTCACCCGAACCGACCGCGTCGTGATCGATCGTCAGGTCTATCCGATCACCGTGACCTTCGAGCCGGGCGAGGATCGGGTGGAAGTGATCGAGGAGTTCAATTCCATCTCCATTCCGCGCGTGTCGCCGACCACGTCAGGCTCCAACTTCGAAATTCTGGTGGGGTTTGAACTCACTGACGAACAGCTGGACTTCAATCGCAGCGGCTTGCGCTTCCGTGTCCGGGCCGGGCAAGACGACTAACATATTCGAGACGTTATGACTTCGATTGTCGAACAATTGACCAGCGCCGTTGGCGCTGCGTTCGAGGCCGTTGGCCTTTCAGCCGATCTGGGAACGGTGTTTGAATCCGACCGCCCCGATCTTGCCCCCTATCAGTGCAATGGCGCCATGGCGGCGGCCAAGCAGGCCCGGAAAGCGCCGCGCGCCGTCGCAGAAGACGTGAAAGCTGAGCTCGACGCCCAGCACCCGGAGCTTGAGATTGAGATCGCCGGGCCGGGCTTTCTCAACATCACGCCGGCAAGCCCTGTCTACGCGATCCGCGCCAATGGACTGGCTGAGGATGAGCGTGTGGGTGGTCGTCAGAGCGCAGCCCCCAAGCGGGTGATGATTGATTTCGGCGGTCCCAATGTGGCCAAGCCCATGCATGTGGGCCATTTGCGGTCATCGGTGATCGGCGACAGCCTGCAACGCCTGATGCGCTTTCGTGGTCATGACGTCACCTCCGATATTCACCTTGGCGACTGGGGCCTGCAGATGGGCCATCTGGTCACGGAGTTGCAGGACGAGCAGCCCGGCCTTGTCTATTACGACGCCGAGTTCACGGGTCCATATCCCGATGAGCCGCCGGTGACGATTGATGATCTGGCGCGTCTCTATCCGCAAGCCTCCGCCAAGGCCAAGGACGACCCTGAACGCAATGCGCGCTCGCGCAAGGCGACTGCAGAATTGCAGGCCGGGCGTCCGGGCTATCGGGCTTTGCTGCGCCATTTCATTACGGTGTCGATTGCGGCGCTGAAAGAGGATTTCGGCGCGCTGGGCGTGCATTTCGACCTGTGGAAGGGCGAAAGCGACGTCAATGACCTGATTTCGGGTCTGGTTGAAGACTTCAAGGCGCGCGGCGTGGCTGAAGAGAGCGACGGCGCCTGGATTGTGCGCGTCGCCCGTGAAGACGACAAGAAAGAGCTGGCCCCGCTGATCCTGGTCTCCAGCCAGGGTTCGGCGCTGTATGCGACAACCGACCTCGCAACCATTCTGGACCGCAAGCAACAGCACAATCCCCAGCTGACGCTTTACGTCGTCGATCTGGGCCAGTCTGACCATTTCGAGCAGGTTTTTCGCGCCGCTTACAAGGCCGGCCTCGCGGAAGAAGGCGCGCTGGAGCATGTGAAGTTCGGCACGGTGAACGGGACAGACGGCAAGCGTCTGCGCACCCGGGCAGGCGGTACATTCCGTTTGGCGGACCTTATCGGTGAAGCGCGCGAGCGGGCGCGGGCGCGTCTTAACGAGGCCGGGCTGGGCGCGCAGCTGACCGAAGACGAATTTGAAGCCGTGGCGCGCGCCGTCGGCAACGCCGCGATCAAGTTCTCTGATCTGCAGAATGTGCGCACCACCAATTATATCTTTGATCTCGATCGCTTTGTCAGCTTCGAAGGCAAAACCGGGCCCTATCTTCAGTACCAGGCCGTGCGGATCAAATCGCTGTTGAAGAAGGCGGGCGAGCAGGGGGTTGAACCTGGTGCTGTGACGATCTCGGACCCCGCCGAGGCGGCGCTGATCCGGCGTCTGGACGCGTTTGACAGCGCACTTGGCCGGGCCGAACGCGACCGGGCGCCGAACGTCTTGTGTGAGCACGCTTTTGGTCTGGCGCAGGCGTTTTCAGGCTTTTACGCCGCCTGTCCGATCCTGCCGGAAAAGGACGAAGCCATTCGCGCGTCGCGGCTGACGCTCGCGGGAACCACGCTCAAACAGCTCGAGATCGTTCTGGGCTTGATCGGGATCGACGTGCCCGAGCGGATGTAAAAGCACGTCAGGCCGGCGGGCATCGTACAGCGGGCGGTGAGGGTTGCGTCAGTCGTCCGCCAGCCTCCACCAGAGCTGCGGACAGGTGCTCAAAGCGCGCCGGGTCAAAAGACGGATCGTTCAATAACAGGGTGCGCAATCTCGCTGGCGGCGAACCGGGGGCGTCGAGTTCAAGCAAGCGGTCATAGGCGGCGTCGTCATCGCCCAAGGCGCGGTAAGCGTGCCAAGCTATGATGAATGAGCGGGGATGGTTCGTCATTTCCGCGGCGATCGGGAGGGCGTCCTCACGATTTCCATCCGCGCAGAGCTGATTGAGCCGTATGCCCATCTGGGCGATCCGGCCAACCTGGCTGGTTTCAAGCCGAGCCGCGACTTCCCGCGCCTCATCGACCGCGTCGACATAAAGGAACGCCCAATGGGCCTCCACCAAAGCGACGCCAAAGAAGGGGTGGTTGGCCAGGGTTTCGCGCGCAAGGGTCGCCGCAAATTCGAAGTCACGCGATTTGCGAGCATGCTGGATCAGCAGGCTTCGGTTTTGCGCATCTTCAACTGGGATAATCTGTGCCAGTCGTCGTATGACCTGTTGCGCTTCTTCGTGTCGGCCCAGCATCACAAGCGTGTTGCTGTGCTGGAAGTTGGCGTCAATATCGTACGGGCGTTCTGTCAGATAGGTATCAAGCGCCTCTCGCGCAGCATCCAGTTCAAACAATTCAAGATCTCGCGATGCCCGATAGGACGCCGCTTCAATCGGGTCGCGAGCGGCTGCGATGGCGGCATCCATACGCGCCGCATATTCCTGTCTGTAAGCCTCTCCGCTCAGGGCGTCTTCGCGCATCACCAGAGACGGTGTATTGGAATATTTGAACACGAGCGCAGAGGCTGCATGGGCCTGAGCGAAGTCCGGATCGATGGACCGCGCCCGGTCGAGCAAAGGCTGCGCCCGGGCCCAGGACTCAGAGCGCCCGGTCTGCCAGAACTCCGCCATAAGGGCCTTCCCGCGCATATACGCTTCGTAGGCGGCGATGGATTCCGTCCCCACTGAGGCCATGCGCACCAGCGTATCGGGATCAAGCGCCGTATCGAGCGTGTTCGCCACGGCTGTCGCGATATCAGACTGAAGGCTGAGTAGATGATTGAAGTCGCGGTCATAGCTCTGGGACCAGACCCGGGCTCCGTCATCCGCGCTGACAAGCGAGACCGTGACGCGGACCTGATCGCCTGCAATGCGCACTGTGCCTTCCAGAATGTTCGCTACACCCAGATGATGGGCGATGTCTTGCAGGTCTTCGCTGTCCTGGGTCGCAGAAATCGTCGCACGCCTTGAGGCGACACGCAGGTCTGAAACTCGGGTCAGGGCGCCGGTCAGTTCTTCTGACAAGGCGTCTGCGAACCAGGCTGTGTCATCTTCTGCGCTCAGGTTTTCAAACTCGAGCACCGCTACCGAGCGGTTGGCCGCGAGTGCCGTCGGCTCGCGCTCGCTCACCAGGAGCATCGTTGACACGAGGATTACAAGGCCGAGGCCGATCAGTCCCAAAACGGGGAGCACTGCTGTCTGGAACCGCCAGTGCGGTCGGTCATAAACGGGCGGATCCGTCTCCGCGCTGGCCGCGTCTGGGTTTGGCGCTCTCAGGTGTGCGCTGCTCGTGCGAGGTAGAGTTGACCCGACATCCTGTGGGACGTCTGTCAGCACATCTGAGATAAAGCGATAGCCCCGCCCATGTTCGGTTTTGATCCAGAGCGGGCGTTTTGCGTTGTCGTCCAGCGCCAGCCTCAAATCGCGGACAGCCGTCGTGAGCACCGCGTCTGAAACTGCGCGGCCCTCCCAGACCAATTCGATCAGTTTGTCCTTGGACAGGAGCTGCATGGGATGGCGCATGAGCGTGTGAAGCAGGGTGAAACTGCGACCGCCGAGCTCGAGCCTCTCGCCCTCAAGCTCGACCTCCATGCGCACAGGATCAAGACGCAGACGTCCATCGCCTGCCAGAAGCACGCCGGAGTTCGGATCGCTGCTGGTCAAATCCGTGTCTGAAGTCTCGTTCACCGTCGGCCCCCTCTGACAAGCCTGGTGTGATTGTACCGGATCTTTACGCTATTGCACCCGTATTCCGCTTCAGAAAATCAAAAAATATTCAATTAAAACAGCCTCCTATTCTTTTTCATGAATGGCTCAGAAACGGCTCAGGATTTGGGTTCGGGCTCGGCGCAATCTGTCTGTCGTTAGCCCGGCCATCCGCTGGCTCCGTTCAGGTCTTCATCTTAGGAGAGATCAAAATGACCGCACTTAAAACGCTTGTCGCCGCCGCCGCCGCTGCTTGCGCGTTCTCGGCCGCCTCTCACGCCCAGACCTTCAACTTTGACTATGATCGTTGGATGCTGTCTTCGCCGGAAGGCCGCGAAATGGTTCTGGACCGGCTCGCAAATCAGGTCGAGCGCTACTGTAATGCGCACGACGCTCGCGGGCTTCTGGCTGTCCGGATCGCCCGCGATTGCCAGATGCGCACTACGGCTCAGGCGCTTGAGCAAATGAATGATCCGCGCGTTTTCGCCCTGCATCAGGAGCGGATGCGTCGTCAGCACGTGATCGAACGGACCTAGTCCAGACGCGCTTTCAGCGCGTCCGGTCTCCCCGCGACGCGTTGCGTGGGCCGCAGCTCCTCTCTTCAAAGACCCGCCCTTAGGTCAGAGGAGGTGTGGCCCACTTTCGGCTCCTGCAGGGCCTGTCTGCCCCCGATTGGAAAGACGTAAGGTCAAGCCAAACCATGAATTGCGGCCCGCCCCATGGCGGGCCGTTTCATATGCAGCCGCCCGAGCCCATGCCATGCTGCAGCGCGCAATCGTGATTGACTCATTTTCGTCAAACGCTAGGTTTGCGCGTCGGTGCAGACCCGCCGGGAGGCGCGCTGCAGCGGGGATACATGAGGTCACTTGCGGGAGAGACCGGCCGAAGACGCCGGCGCCGAAGGCGCAACCGCCCCGGAAACGCTCAGGCTAACGGACCGCAAGCCTAAGACCTAACGCTGGAAAGCGGGCGCTGAGCACCAGGCGTCCCACCGAAGGAGCAATGCGCGCGCCTGCCTGCCCTGGCGCGACGCGGGAATCTCTCAGGTCTTCAAGACAGCGGGGGCGATTCGGAGCCGGCATGAGCCGCGCGACGCCCGCAACCCGCATGCTTGAGGCCAGACATGACCGACACGCTCAACCGCACGCCGCTTTATGATCTTCACATCGAACTGGGCGCCAAAATGGTGCCGTTCGCGGGCTATGAGATGCCGGTCCAATATGACGGTGTCATGGCCGAGCATAATCATACGCGCGAAGCGGCGGGCCTGTTTGACGTCTCTCACATGGGTCAGGCGCGCCTGATCGGTGACGAGGCCGCGCTCGAAGCGCTGATCACCGCCGACCTCTCCGCCCTGCAACCGGGCGAGCAGAAATACACGCTGCTTCTGAACGCTGAAGGCGGCGTGAAGGATGACCTGATGGTCTCTCGCCCGGATGGCGAAGGGCTGTTTCTGGTGGTGAACGCCGCGTGCAAACGCTCTGATTTTGACTACATCATCGACGCGACCAAAGGCGTCGCCGAGCTCGTTGAGCTAGATGGCCGCGCGCTTCTGGCGCTGCAGGGGCCGCAGGCCGGCGCCGTGATGGCGGATCTGTGCCCGGACGCCGCAAAACTGGTCTTCATGCAGGCGGGCTGGTTTGAAATAGACGGTCTGCGCCTGATGATCTCACGCTCGGGTTATACGGGCGAAGACGGGTTTGAAATCTCCGTCGCCAACGAACACGCCAGCGATTTCGCCCGCAAGCTCCTCAGTGATGAGCGCGTGAAGCCCATTGGCCTGGGCGCGCGTGATTCCCTGCGTCTGGAAGCGGGCCTATGCCTTTACGGCCATGACATGGATGAGACCACCTCGCCCATCGAGGCGGGCCTGATTTGGGCGGTCGCCAAGTCGCGGCGCGAACGCGCTGACTTTCCTGGCGCCGCGCGTATTCTCAAGGATATCGCCGATAAACCCGCCAAAAAACGCGTGGGCCTGGCGCTGAAAGATCGCGCCCCGGCGCGCGAAGGCACCGAGATCGCTGTCAATGGCGAGATTGTCGGCGTGGTGACCTCGGGCGGGTTTGGCCCGACCGTCGGCGCGCCCATCGCCATGGGTTTTGTGCGCACCGATCTGTCGGCGCCCGGCACACAGGTTGATTTGATGGTGCGCGGCAAGGCGCGCCCGGCCGAAGTGGTGAAAACGCCCTTCGCGCCGCATCGTTTTTATCGCGGTTGATCCCGCACGATTTCGCTCTGGAGGAGACGTCTGATGAGCACCCGATTTACCAAAGACCATGAATGGATCCGCGTTGACGGCGAAGAGGGCGTGGTGGGCATCACCGCTTACGCTGCTGAACAGCTGGGCGATGTGGTGTTTGTCGAGCTGCCCGAAGTGGGGAAGACCGTGTCCGCCGGCGATGAACTGGCCGTGGTGGAGAGCGTGAAAGCCGCATCCGAAGTCTATGCGCCGGTGTCGGGCGAGGTCATCGCCGTCAACGACGTGCTGGAGGGCGAGCCCGCCAAGGTCAATGAAGCGCCGGACGGTGAAGGCTGGTTTGTGAAGCTCAAGCTGTCTGACAAAGCCCAGCTGGACGCCATGATGGATGACGCGGCCTACGCCGAACACATCAGTTAAGGACGGCGGATGCACCCGGCTCAGGCTTTCAAGATCGCAACGCAGGACCGGGCGCTGGACTATGTTCGCGCTTATCCCTTCTCGGTTCTGACGGTCTGGGACGGCGGACGCCTTTGGACAGCGCAGTTGCCTCTGATCCCGGTCAGCGGTGAGGGGGGCGAGCTGATCGCCTTTGAAGGGCATATCGCGCGGTCCAATGTCCTGGCGCAGTCTCTGTCAGGACGCACTGAAGCCGCGCCAGGCCAGGCTGTGTTTTGCGGACCGGACGCCTATGTTTCTCCAAACGCATACCCGTCAAAGGCCAGTGATGGCCGGGCGGTGCCGACTTGGAACTATATCGCCGTGGAGGCGGAGGGGACGTTAAGGCTGAAAGCTCCCTCTCAGACCCGCGCCATTCTGGAGCGTCAGACAGAGGTGTTCGAGGCAGGCGAGGCGAAGCCTTGGTCTCTGGGCGAAGCGGATGCGGCGTATCTGGATCGGCTGGAAGCGGCGATCATCGGGCTGAGACTGGATGTGACGCGCTTTGAAGGCACGGAAAAGCTCAGTCAGGACAAGGCTGAGATGGATTTTGGCGGCGTACTGAGCGCGCTTGAAGCGCGTCAGGAGCCGGGCGCGGCCGCCCTGGCCGCTCGGATGAAGACACTGGATAGAGGCTAACGCCATGCGATACCTGCCCCTGACCGATGAAGACCGGGCGACAATGCTCGAGACGATCGGTGTGGATTCTGTCGACGCCCTGTTTGAAGACGTGCCCCAGAAGGTGCGCCTGGACGGGCCGGTCGATCTGCCGCTCCACAAGAGCGAGATGGAGGTCGAGCGCCTTCTGACAAAGATGTCGCGCAAGAATATCGCGGCCTCCGAAGCGCCGTTCTTTGTCGGCGCAGGCGCGTACAAGCACCATATTCCCGCCAGCGTCGATCATCTGATCCAACGCTCTGAATATCTCACCAGCTACACGCCGTATCAGCCCGAAATCAGCCAGGGCACGCTGCAGACCCTGTTTGAGTTCCAGACCCAGGTTGCGCTTCTGACGGGCATGGAGGTGGCGAACGCCTCCATGTATGACGGCTCGACCGCGTGCGGCGAAGCGGTGCTGATGGCCTGCCGGATCACCAAGCGCTCCAAGGCGATCCTCAGCGGCAATCTGCATCCTCACTATGCGGCTGCGACCCATACGCTGGCCAAGTATATGGATATCGAGATCCGCGATGATGCGGCCAAGCCCGGCGGGCTCGATGATATCGCCGCCGATATTACCGATGATGTGGCGTGCGTGGTGGTGCAGAACCCCGACGTGTTCGGCCAGGTCCATGATCTTGAGCCCATCGCCAAGGCGGCTCATGAAAAGGGCGCGCTGCTGATTGCGGTGTTCACCGAAGCCGTGTCGCTGGGCCTGATGAAAACGCCCGGCGCCATGGGCGCGGACATCGTGGTCGGCGAAGGCCAGTCCATTGGCGTCGGCCTGCAGTTCGGCGGCCCGCATGTGGGCCTGTTCGCCTGCCGCGGCGATCGCAATTTCATCCGCAACCTGCCCGGCCGTCTGGCGGGGGAAACCGTGGATGCGGACGGACGCCGGGGCTATGTGCTGACGCTGTCCACGCGCGAACAGCATATCCGCCGCGACAAGGCGACGTCGAACATCTGCACCAATTCCGGCCTGATGACCCTGGCCTGGACGATCCATATGTCGCTTCTGGGCGATACCGGGCTTCGCACCATGGCGCAGCTCAGCCATGAGAAAGCGTGTGAGCTGGCCGATCGGTTGAGCGCGATGTCCGGCGTGGAGCTGGTCACGGACGCCTTCTTCAACGAGTTCACCCTCCGCCTGCCCAAAAACGCAGCCGAGGTTGTGGAAGCGCTGGCGGAGAAGGGCGTGCTGGGCGGAGTGCCCGCCAGCCGGCTCTATCCGGGCAAAGGCTATGACGATCTGCTGATCGTCGCAGCCACTGAAACCAACACCGATAGCGATCTCGACGCATTCGAAGCGGCTCTGAAAGAGGTGCTGTAATCATGGCGATGAATACTCAAGGCCGTCCCTCCCGTCCGCTGCACACGCCTGATCCAGGCGCGTATGACGACACGTTCTCAGGCTCCAAAGGGCTCGATCAGGCCGAACCGCTGATCTTCGAGCGGCAAACCTATGACAAGACCGGCGTCGATTTCGAGACGCCCAAGGGCAAGCCGTCGCGTCTGGGCGCGCTGGAGCGCAAGGACGATCTGGGGCTTCCGGGCCTCTCCGAGCCTGAAGCCATGCGCCATTATGTGCGCCTGAGCCGGAAGAATTACGCCATCGATATCGGGCTCTATCCGCTGGGTTCGTGCACGATGAAGCACAATCCGCGTCTGAACGAGAAGCTGGCCCGCCTTCCGGGGTTCTCCGACATTCACCCGCTGCAGCCGCAATCCACCGTGCAAGGCGCGTTCGAGCTGATTGGTGATCTCGCCCATTGGCTGATGACGCTGACCAACATGCCCACCGTCGCGATGAGCCCGAAAGCGGGCGCCCATGGCGAGCTGTGCGGCATGATGGCGATCCGCGCGGCGCTGGACGCGCGCGGCGAAAGCCATCGCCGGCGCGTGCTGGTGCCTGAGAGCGCACACGGCACCAATCCGGCCACGGCTGTGCAGTGCGGCTTTCACGTGGACGAGATCCCGGCCAATGCGACCGGCCGCGTGGACATGGAGGCGTTCAAGGCCAAGCTCGGGGATGATGTGGCGGCGATCATGCTGACCAATCCCAATACGTGTGGCCTGTTTGAAAGCGATATTCGCGAGATCGCCGACCTGATGCATGAGGCGGGCGGCTATTTCTATTGTGACGGCGCGAACTTCAACGCCATTTCTGGCCGGGTGCGCCCGGGCGATCTGGGCGTCGACGCCATGCACTTCAACCTGCACAAGACCTATTCCACGCCCCATGGCGGCGGCGGTCCGGGGTCCGGTCCGACCGTTTTGTCTGAAGCGCTGGCGAAATTCGCGCCGCTGCCCTTCGTCATCAAGGATGGCGATGGCTGGCGCATGGTCGAGGACGAAGAAGACGCCAAGGCCCAGGGCGCAGACCCGTTCGGCCGCATGGTCGCCTTCCATGGCCAGATGGGCATGTTCACCCGCGCCATGAGCTATATCCTCAGCCATGGCGCAGATGGCCTGAAAATGGCCAGCGAGGATGCGGTGCTGAACGCCAACTACGTGCTGGCGCGTCTCAAGAACGTCATGACGCCGTCCTATGACGGTCTGTGCATGCACGAAGCGCTGTTTGACGATCGCTTCCTGAAAGACACTGGCGTCACCACGCTCGACTTTGCGAAAGCCATGATCGATGAGGGCTATCACCCCATGACCATGTATTTCCCGCTGGTCGTGCATGGCGCCATGCTGATTGAGCCCACCGAGTCTGAATCCAAGGCGAGCGTGGACCGGTTCTGCGACACGCTGGAAGCGCTGGCCGGCGCCGCCAAGGCGGGGGAAACCGAGCGTTTCACCGCCGCGCCGCGGTTTGCGCCCGCCAAGCGCCTAGATGAAACCCGGGCGGCTCGTCAGCCCGTCCTGCGCTGGACGCCGCCCTCTCCAGACGCGCAAGCGGCGGAGTAAAGGGGACGGCGATATGAGGGCATTGCGCCACACTGCCCTGAAATCGTCACGTCCAGCTGCAAGAATATGAGGGTCGCCATCCGGTATGGGTTGAACCGGATGGCGGCCGCCTCGACATTAGCGTACGAGGTATGGATTGAGCGTGGAAAACGACAAGGTAAAACCCAAGGTGGCGATGAACGACACTCCGAATGGCTGGGCGCGGAACGGCGTCAATGGTGTGACCAGCGTGCTGCTGGTTGTGCTGAGAGCCATTGCGGTCGCCTTGGCCATCTTCTTGCTGGCGATTTCCATCCCGCTGTTTTTCCTGCCCATTCCGCTTGGTCTGCCGCTGGCGATCATTGGTTTGATCCTGTTGGCGATGACGTCAAAGCGCGCGCATGCCTTCATCACCGACTGGCTGAAACGCCATCCGGGCGTGTGGGAACGGGTCAAGCACATCTTCGATCGGTTCCACAAGGATTAGAACCGATGGGCTTTACCGGCTTGCGGCTGGTGAGGTCGCTAGACGATTTTCCAGTGTCCCCCAAGGCCGCGCCTGACCTCGTCATACGGCCTCTCGATTTTGATACCGAAACCAACGCCGCCAGAGCCTTGCTCAATCATGCCTATCGCGGCGGCGAGGGGGAGCGTCTGGACGCGGACGACTGGCGTCAGTCGATCCAGAGCGACGCAGAATTTGATCCTGACCTTTGCCTGCAGGCGCGCGACGCACGCTCCGAAGCGCTCGTGGGCGTCATACAGGCGTGGTCAACCGGATTCATCAAGGATCTGGCAGTTGATGACGCCTGGCGCGCACAGGGCGTGGGTGCAGCGTTACTGGCCGAGATCAGCGTGCGATTGCGGGCGAGGGGGATCAAACAGGTCAGCCTCAAGGTCGTACCGGGCAATCTGGGCGCTATCGCCTTCTACGAAGCCTTGGGGTTTGAACGCGGCTGACGCCAAGTCCTGACCGCGTCCACTAGTCAGCCTGACCCTGAACCAGGTTCCACTTTCATCATACCTGTTATCAGATCAGTGCGGGCCTGATCGATCACCCAGTTTGAAACCTCGCTGAGATTAATCGAGGCCGTGGCCACGCCGATCTCCTCAGGGTGCGTCTGCGCTATTACACCCCCTTTCGGCGAGAGGATCGCTGAGGGGCAGAGTTGTGTATCTGAAGCCGCATTGGCACCCAGTACGAAGCGTTGGGTCTCCGCCGCGCGGCTGATCAAATGTGCCCGCCAGACGGCGTCTCCCGTCGAGCTATCAATGGCGTTATTGGGATAGGCGATAATCTGGGCGCCTTTCGTGGCCAGTATACGCCATTGTTCTGGATAGCGGATTTCCCGACACATCTGGATGCCAAGCCGTATGGCTCCAGCCCTTGTCTGTACGTCAAATACGGGCAAGGCTTCACCGGACTTGAAAATGCCTTGCTCGCTGACCGCCAGATTGACTTTGTCGTAATGCTGAGAGGGCTTGTTCGGCTGAAGGAGAAAACTGCGATTACGCCAGTGACCCTCGTCTTGCACGCAAGCCCCTACGACCAGAGAGACGCCCGTTCGATCTACAATCCGTTGAGTGTTCTCTAAGGCGCATTGCGTCGCTTCAGAGTTCAGGCGTTTGATCAAGCTTGGTGCGTTGACATAGCCTGACAAAGTCCCCTCGGGTGCGACGGCGAGACCGCCTTCAGGCAGGCGCTCCATCATATCCCTGAGGCGCTTGACCGTGGCTTCAAGGTCGAAACCGGTGTTGAGTTGAATGATCGCGCAAGACAGCTGGGACATGTCGTGATCCTAGCGGATCATCAGACACAAAAAAGCCCGCGAGATCCTCGCGGGCTTTTGTCATTCGATCTGCCGAGGCTGACTAGTTCAGCTGGTCCTTAAGAGCGGCCGTATCGGCTTTCAGAAGAGCGTTGCGCTGGGTCTTGGTCAGCTTCTTGGAGAGGAGCTGCTGCGCGGCCTCGATCGCCAGATCGGCGGCCAGGGCTTTGACTTCCTTGGCGGCCTGGGCTTCAGCCTGAGCGATGCGCTGTTCCGCCATGGCGGTGCGGCGCTCGACGCGCTGGGCGATCTCGGTCTTGGCGTTGTCGCGCAGATAGTCCGCTTCCGCCTTGGCCTGCTTGATGATCGCTTCAGCTTCAGCCGCAGCTTCCGTCTGCTTGCGCTCATAGGTGGCCATCAGCTCCTGCGCTTCTTCACGCAGGCGACGCGCTTCATCGAGTTCCTTGCGGATCAGATCGGCGCGGTCATCGAGCGCTTTGCCGATCATTTTCGGCGCGCCCACAAAGATGATCACGACGAAGAACAGGATCAGGCCGACAAACGCCCAGAAGCTGGTGTCAGACAGGAGGTAGTTCATCACTTACTCCTTCACCGCTGCGACGGCTTTGGCGGCGTCGTCTTCAGACACCTCAAGGCCGGCCAGGTGTTCGACGGCGACCGCAGCGGCCCCGGCCGCAATGGAGCGCACTTCGCCAAGAGCCGCGTCGCGAGAGGCGCGAATGCGGGTCTCGGACTCATCAAGCTTGGCGTCCAGCTCAGCGTCCGCCTTGCGAATGGCGTCAGCGACTTCAGCGTCAGCGGAGGCTTTCGCCTCGGCCGCCACTGCATGCGCCTTGGCGCGAGCGTCCGCCAGGGATTTTTCATAGGCGCGAACGGTCTCGTCAGCCTGCGCTTTAAGCTGCGCGGCGGTGTCGAGATCGTCAGCAATGCGATCGCGGCGTTCTTCAATCGCCCCGCCGATACGGGGCAGGACAAAGCGGCTCAGCAGGACGTACAGGACGAAAAAGCTGATCGCCAGCCAGAACAGCTGCGATGCGAAATAGGTCGGGTCGAAGGGCGGGAACGCGGCTTCCGCTGCGGCTCCGGCGCCTTCGGCGTATTCAGATTGGGACTCCGGCGCCAGCACGGCGGCCTCCCTTGCGCAAAGGCTAAACTAGCCCGAGCTTACCGTAAGCTCGTAGCCTGTAAAACGCTCCAAGCCGGAATGACGCAACGATGTATCGTGCGCCTTCCGGCCGGAACGAGGACTGCTTGGTCTGTGGTCTTAGACCACGAACAGCAGCAGCAGCGCGATGAGCAGCGAGAAGATGCCCAGCGCTTCAGTCACGGCGAAGCCAAAGATCAGGTTACCGAACTGGCCTTGCGCGGCGGACGGGTTGCGCAGGGCGCCAGCCAGGAAGCTGGAGAAGATGTTGCCCACGCCCAGAGCGGCGCCCAGCATGCCGAAGGTGGCCAGGCCAGCGCCAATGTATTTCGCGGCTTCCGCTTCCATGTTGATACTCCTCGTAGGTGGTCGGTGCGGATGGATAGGTAAGGTCTTGTCGAACGCCCTAGTGACCAGGGTGCAATGCGTCCGAAAGGTAGATGCAGGTCAGAACGGCGAACACATAGGCCTGGAGGAACGCCACCAGGAATTCCAACGCGGTCAACGCCACGACCATGATCAGCGGAGCGACAGCGCCAAGAATGCCCAGCGCACCCACAGATCCCAGCATGATGATAAAGCCGGCGAACACTTTCAGCAGAATGTGTCCAGCCAGCATGTTGGCGAACAGACGAACCCCGAGAGTCACCGGACGCGACAGGAACGAGATGATCTCGATCGGGGTCAGAAGAATGTAAAGCGGCCACGGCACGCCGGAGGGGAAGAACAGCGAGAAGAATTTCAGGCCGTGCTTGAAGACGCCATAGCCGATCACGATCGCCATCACCACGAGCGCCAGCGCGAAGGTGACGATGATGTGGGAGGTGAAGGTGAAGCCGTGGAAGCCCGGAGCCGGGAAGTAAGGCAGCATGCCCAGCATGTTGCCCATCAGGATGAAGGCGAACAGGGTGAACACGAAGGGGAAGAATTTCAGGCCCGCATCGCCCGCCGTGGAGCGGATCATCCCGGCCACGAATTCATAGAGCAGCTCGGCGACCGATTGAGACCGGCCCGGCACCAGTGCGCGCTTTGACATGGCCAAAGACAAAAGCCCGGCCACCATCACCACGGACACAACCATGAAGTAGCTGGAGTTCGTGAATGAGAGATTCCAGCCACCGATGGAGAAATCGGCGATTGAATGGATCTCGAACTGTTTGATCGGGTTCGTCGCGTCAGCCACACCCGGCCCCTTGTGCTACGGCGCGCGCGCCGCGTTTCTAACTTCAAACCCGTGCGCCGGAGGCCTCAGGACGAGGCGTCGTCGCTCTGGTTCATGCTCTGCGCAGCGCGAACTACATTTAAAGTGCCCGCTGCGAAACCCAATATTACACCTGTCAGCAGGCCCCAAGGGGTCCAGTTGAAGAACTGATCGGTCAAATAACCCAGACCAGCCCCCACGAGAACCCCTCCTGCGAACTCCGTTCCGTAGCGAACGCCCTGACCCCAGCCGGAGGCTTTGGTCTCAGCTTCCTTCACCCGACGCGCCTCAAGCTTCGCGTTCAAACGCTGCTCAAAGTCGTGGGGATCGGGTGCGTTCTGGTTCGGTTCGTCTCGATGAGCCATGATGACAGACGGCTGCCAGAAGGTAGTCCCGGCAGGCGCGCGCACCCTATAAGCGGTCCCAGACCCTGTCAAGCAAGGTTGCGGACAAGTTAACGCGCTGATTTTTAAGAGGCTTCGCTATTATTCCGCAGCCAGCATCTCTTCAGCCGAGCTCAGATTGACCGAGACGAGCTGTGAGACGCCCCTTTCGCCCATGGTGACGCCGAACAGACGGTTCATCCGGCTCATGGTCACCGCATTGTGGGTGATGACCAGAAAGCGCGTTTCGGTCATGGTCCGCATCTGTTCGAGCATGGCGCAATAGCGATCCACATTGGCGTCGTCGAGCGGCGCATCCACCTCATCGAGCACGCAGACGGGCGCCGGGCTCACCAGGAAAACGGCAAAGATCAGCGCGGTGGCGGTCAGCGCCTGCTCGCCGCCGCTCATCAGGCTCATCGTCTCCATTTTCTTGCCGGGCGGGCAGGCGAAAATCTCAAGCCCGGCTTCCAAAGGATCATCGTTCTCTGTCAGTCGCAGCTCCGCCGCGCCGCCGCCGAACAGGGTCTCAAAGAGCGTGCGGAAATGCCCGTCGACCACTTCAAAGGCGTCCAGTAACCGCGCCCGGCCTTCGCGCGACAGGGTGTCGACCGCTTTACGCAGACGCGCGACCGCTTCCAGCAAATCGTCGCGTTCCCTGGACAGACGCGTGCGTTCAGCATCCAGCTCGCGCGCTTCTTCATCCGCGCGCAAATTGACCGCGCCCAGACGCTCGCGCGTCAGCCGGGCCTCATCCAGGCGCCGCTCCAGCTCATCAGACGACAGCTCTGCAAATTCACTGCCCGACGCGCGACGCTCCAGTACGGCTGGTGCTTCGCCGGTGGCGTCTTCAAGGCGCTCTACGGTTTCGGTCAGTCGTTCTTCGGCGGCGGTCAGACGGGCGGCGGCGGCGGCGCGGGCTTCACGGGCGTTCGCGCTGATCTTTTCCGCCTCCCGTAAGGCGGCGTCGGCTTCGCGCTGTAATGATTCGGCGTTCAGAACCGCGTCGCGCGCGGTTGCGGCTTTTGATTCCGCTTCAGTCAACGCCTCCAGAATGGCGTCGCGCTGGCCTTCCAGCGTTTCAGGTTGGCTGGAGGCGGTTTCAAGCGCGGCTTCTGTGTCGGCGATCTGGGTTTTCAGCGCCTCGACCTGGTCAGACGACCGGGTATGGCGACGATCCCAGTCGGCGGCTTCCCGCTCCAGAGAGGCGATGCGGTGCCGACGCCCTTGCGCTTCGCGTTTCACTGATTCGAGCGCCGCGCGGGCATCGGCGGCTTTGCCGCGGGCGCGATCAGCGCGCGCGCGAGCTGCGGTTAGCGCCTCTTGGCCGTCATCCACCTGCGCACTCTCGGCCTGGGCGTGCTGGGCTGTGAGATGCAGCTTACGGGCGGTTTCAAGTCGGCTTTGCGCGCGCCCGACCGATTCTACCAGGCCGGCGCGCCGCGCTTCGGCGCGCGCCGCCTGGGCGCGGGCGGCGGACAGAGCCTGCTCGGCGTCCCGGCGCTGGTTTTCAGCCTGTTTGAGGGTGGTGCGCGCCGCGTTCAAGGCTGCATCCGCGTTCAGACGGGCTTGCTGCGCCTCTTCAGCGAGGGTTTGAGAGCGTTCAGCGCCCCGGCGCGCGGTCTCAAGCTGGGGCGTCAGTTCAGAGAGCCGGTTGCGGGTTTCCAGACGGACAGCAGCGGCGGACGGCGCACCCGCCTCGCTGGCGAAGCCGTCCCAGCGGCGCAGGGCGCCCTCCAGCGTCACCAGCCTTTGTCCGGGCGACAGCCGAGCCGCCATCACATCCAGCGCTTGAGGTTCAACGACGCCCACGGCTTTCAGGCGCGGCTGCAAGGCTGCGGGGGCCTCCACATGATCAAGCAAGGGCGATGCGCCTTCAGGCAGGGCGGACGGGTCAATATCCGCGCCTTGCCAACGCCGGGCGGCGCTGGCGCTCAGGCTCGCTTCCAGATCGTCGCCGAGCGCAGCCGCCAGCGCTTGTTCATAGCCCGCCGCTGCGCGCACCTGATTGAGCGCCCGGTCTTCAGCGTCTGTTGTGTCCAGAAGGCGCTCAAGTCCTGTAATTTCGCGCTCAAGCGCTCGCGCATCAGCCTGGGCCAGCTGCACCTTTTCGCGCGCGATCTGGGCGCTTTCGCGCGCTGACTCCGCCTGCGCTTCAAGCTCGGTGATCTGGTCGGCCAAGGCTTCCACGTCGCCGATCGCGTGATCCACAGCGCCCTGAAGGCCCTCAAGATCAGGACCCACCGCCTCATCAAACCGGTCAAGCGTGGCTTTGGCGTTATCCGCTTCAGCTTCCAGCGTCCGGACCTGGCGTTCCGCCTGGTCCAGCTCGCGCTGAGCGCCGTCACGCTTGGCTTTGATCTGGGCGACCGTGCTGGCGGCGGCGTCGAGCGCGTGTTCCGCCTTGGCGCGGTCCTTGTCCGCATCATTCAGCACCGCTTCGGCGCGGGTCTGGGCGTCCGCGTCATGGGCGGCCTGGTCGCGCGCCTGTTTGAGCTGGCCGTGAAGGCGCTCGCGGGCGGTGCGCGCTTCATCCAGCAGCTCGGCTTCGCGGCTCTGGGTCTGTCTCAGTTCCACAAGGCGCGCCTGGTTACGCTCAATGGCGGCACGGGCGGCCTCGATATCACGGTCCAGCTGGTCACGCGCGCGTTCGGTATGACGCAAGGCTGCTGCGGCTTCGGCCTCAGCCTCGCGCAGGGGCTGAACCGCGCTTTGCGCTTTTTCAGCTTCCACCATCGCGCCCGCAGATGCACGCAAGGCCAACTCGGCCTCGGCGTCGGTGTCTTTCAGGCGAGCGCGTGCGGTTTCGACCGCTTCGCCTGCTTCTTTCCAGCGCCGCATCCACAAGAGCGCTTCAAAATTGCGGATGGTCTGGGACAGGTCGCGATAGCGGCCTGCCTGCTTGGCCTGACGCTGAAGCGCAGAATGGCGGCTGTCGAGATCCTCGACGATCTCCAGCAGACGGTCGAGATTGGTTTCGGCGGCGTTCAGCTTGAGTTGCGCTTCACGGCGACGGGCGCGGAGACCGGCGACACCTGCGGCTTCTTCGAGCACGCGGCGGCGGTTTTCGGGTTTGGCGTTGATCAGCTCGCTGATCTGACCTTGCCGGACCAGGGCGGGCGAGTTTGCGCCTGTACCGGCGTCGGCGAACAGAAGCTGGACGTCCTTCGCGCGGACGTCCTCGTCATTGATCGTATAGCCCGAGCCCTTTCCCCGCGTGATCCGCCGAACGACCTCCAGCGTGTCATGCTCGTTAAAGCGAGCGGGGGCGCGCCGGTCGGAATTGTCGACGACCAGGGTGACTTCAGCGTGGTTGCGGGCGGGGCGGCTGTCGGTGCCGGAGAAGATCACATCTTCCATACCGCCGCCGCGCAGAGATTTCGCCGATGTGGCGCCCATCACCCAGCGCAGGGCTTCAAGCAGGTTGGACTTGCCGCAGCCATTGGGACCGATAATACCGGTCAGCCCGGCGTCGATCCGCAGCTCGGTCGGGTCAACAAACGATTTGAAGCCGGCCAGGCGCAGCTGGGTGAACTTCAACCTCAGACCTCCACTGGCGCTGGACGCCGGTTTTCCGGTCTGTCAGTCGCCGCCATCCCTGCCGAAACCTGTTTCGGCTCAAACCCTTCGCAGGCGATCTGAGGGGAGACCGCCTGCAAAAGGTCTGCGCGGGAAGGCTAGCCTTCCGCACGCGCCTTGAATAGGGCGATGATTCGGTCCCAGGTGTCTCGATCAATCTGAGCGGGGATTTCGCCCTGATCATCGGTCAGGATTTCGCCGTCGACGGCGTAGACCTGGCCTTCAGCGCCGCTCTGAATGTCAAGCGTCTGACCGTTGACGATAAAAGAGGGCGTTGACGTGATGCCGTCGCGGACGGCCTGCATATTGGCCTCTTCCACGGCTTCAAGGTTTTCCTGATTGGTCATGCAGGCTCGAAATTCCTCGTCCGAGAATCCGGCTGTGCGAGCGATGGTCTGGAACTGACCTTGCGCATTGCCTTGCTGCATGGCGCTGAACAAAGCGCGTTGCTGTTCAAACAACAAATCGATCACGTCCAGATACTGATCTTCGGGCGCGCAGCGGGCCAGCATGAAGCCGGCGCGCGCCAGATTGGGCTGACCGGTGATCATTTCGCGGAAGACAAAGCGCACATCACCGCGCTCCACCCCGTCGTCAATGGCGGCCTTGCCCTGTTCATGAAACGCGCCGCAGCCCCCGCAAGACGTCGAGGCGTATTCGATGATCGTGACCGGCGCATCGGCCGCCCCGACGGCGCGATCGCCTTCGCGTTCAAAAGAGGAGCGCCCATCCGGGGCGTCGCCGCCCGAGCAAGCGGTCAGCATCACAGCGCCGGCGACAGCGGCGGCGAGGGTGAGGGCGCGGCGGGTGATAGTCGTCACGGGCATAACTCCAATCGGTGTGTCTGGCCGGGCCCTTAGGGCGCCGGGGTCTGCGTTGGCGGCAGGTTAGCGGTCTCAGCCGCCTTTATACAGGGCGATGATGCGGCGGAAGGTGTCGGTCGCAAGATTGGCCGGGATTTCGCCCTCGGAATCCGTCAGCGGCGCGCCGTTCACTGTGTAGACATAACCGGCTTCGCCTTGCTCGGCGATCAACCGGTCGCCATTGATGATGAAATACGGGGTGGAGCGCACACCGTCTTCCGCCGCGATGCGGTTGGCGGTCTGCACGGACGCGATCGCCTCTTCATTGGAGAAGCAGGCGCTGACATCCTCCGGGCTGAATCCAAACCCGGCGGCGATCTCTTCATAGCGCGTCTGGGCCGTCCCCTCCTGCATGGCGGCGAAAATCGATCCCATATTGGCGAACAGGGTGTCGATCACCTCAAAATATTGCTCATCCGGCGCACAATAGGCCAATGCAAAGCCCGCCACGGCGATATTGGGCTGGCCGGTGATCACTTCGCGGAAGACAAAGCGCACATCGCCCGCCTCAATCGCGTCTCGGACAGCGGTGAACCCAGCCTGCTGAAAATCGGCGCAATGGCCGCAGGCGACCGAGCCGTATTCGATGAAGGTGATGGGGGCGTCCGCGTCACCCTTTACATGGTCGGTGTCTCGCACCTGACCGGCTTGTGCTTCGGTGAGGGAGGTGGCGTTCTGCGCCATTGCGCCCCCGGAGAAGAGCAGGGCGGCGGCGAGCGCGGTCAGGCCGCGGCGGGTCATGGACAACACAGGCGTCTCCAATTCGCATCAGTCGCTAGAGGATGTAGGCGGCAAGCGCACGCCTTCACGGCGTTCAATCTCTTTGCGCCAGTTTTCCAGCGTTTCATCAAGGGTCAGCGCCCGTTTTGACTCAGCTTTGACCTTCACAATCCGGTCAGGCCGGGATTTGGGCTTTTTGGGTTCGGGGTTGAGCGGCCCCTGGATGATCTTGAGCTTTTGCGGTTTCTTGCCCGAATACGTCGCCACCCGCGCCAGGATTTGCGCCGATTGCGCCTCGACCAGCGCCGCCGCCGGTCCGCGCGCGCGGATCACCAGGGCGCCGGCCTGGTATTTTTCAGGCCGGGTGAACTGGGCCAGCTGCGGGCCGACAATCTCGCTCCATTGCGCGTCAAGCTCGTGCCGGGTGGGGCCGGAAAACTGTTTCGCCAGCGGTTTGATCAGCGCATTCACGGCGCGGCCGGCGGTGGGCGGCGGCTTGATGGCGGCGCGCCCGCGATGGGCTTTCATCCACTCCGTCGCCTCCGCTTCGTCGCGCGGATCGCCGGTGCGACGGGCGATGAGATGCCGGTTAGGCGTTGACGTGCGGGGCGGTCGCTTCATGGTGCGCACCATCGCGCCCGCAGCCGCCGCTGGCAAGCATGAGAGAACACGCCGTGCCCGAGTTTGAAATCCCGGACCTGCCCGCAGCGCCCATGCGGGCCGCCTTGCTGGACTGGTATGACCGTGAAGGCCGCAGCCTGCCCTGGCGCATCCGGCCTGAAGACCGGGCGGCGGGCGCTGCCGCCGACCCTTATGCGATCTGGCTATCAGAAATCATGCTGCAGCAGACCACCGTGCCGCACGCCACGCCCTATTGGGAGCGGTTCCTGAAGCGCTGGCCCCAGGTGAGCGATCTGGCGGCCGCCCCGCGCGAGGAGGTGCTGGCGGCCTGGGCGGGGCTTGGCTATTACGCCCGCGCCCGCAATCTTCACGCCTGCGCTCAAGTCGTCGCGTTCGAGCTGGATGGCGCATTTCCCTCTGACCTGAAGGCGTTGATGGCGCTGCCCGGCGTGGGGGATTACACCGCCAACGCCATTCGCGCGGCCGCCTTTGACCAACCCGCCAGCGTCGTGGACGGCAATGTGGAGCGGGTGCTCACACGTTTGGTGCGGATGCAAACGCCGCTGCCGAAAGCCAAGCCTCAGATCAAGGCGATCGCCGCAGCGCTGGCTTCGCCCGAACGCCCCGGCGATTACGCCCAGGCGATCATGGATCTGGGGGCGACGGTGTGTTCGCCGAAATCGCCGGACTGCGCCGCCTGTCCCTGGTCGGGCTGTTGCGCCGCACGGGCCGAAGGCGACCAGACGCGCTATCCGCTGAAAGAGAAGAAAAAGCCCAAGCCCGTGCGTCGCGGCGCCTGTTTTCATGTGCTGCGCGACGGCGCCCTCTGGCTGCGTCGCCGACCCGAAACCGGGCTTTTAGGCGCCATGATGGAAGTGCCGGGGACGGGCTGGAGCGACACTGCGCCGTCAGACGCGGAGCTAGAGAGCTTTGCTCCCTTCAAATCGGACTGGCGAAACGCCGGACAGGTGCGCCATGTCTTCACCCATTTCGCGCTGGAGCTTGATGTGCTGTGCGCCAGTGCGCCTGACGGCTGGGATCCGGCTGAGGGCGTCTGGTCGCCGGTGCGCGATCTTAAAGACGCAGGGCTGCCCTCAGTGATGATGAAGGCGGCGAAGCTGGGGCTGGAGACGCGGCTGTTATAGCGCTTGAGAGCTCTGGGTCCCCGGGTCAAGCCCGAGGACCGAAACGCAAGTGCTCAACCTCTCAGCCTTCGGCCTTCGGACTTGATCCGGAGGCCCATTACGTTGCGCCCTAAACCTGCAGCTCCGCGCGGATGCGGGCGCGCAGCACGTCGATCGGAGCGAGGGCGCCGCCCTGGCGCACATGCCAGAAGGTCCAGCCATTGCACGACGGCGCACCCTGCACATGGGCGCCCATCTGGTGGATCGAACCGGCCTGACCGCCCGCGATCACCGTGCCGTCGGCGCGCACTTGCGCGGTGCGTCGACCTTGCGAGCAGTAGAGCGTATCGCCGGGCTTCAGAAGGCCGGCCTCGACCAGGGATCCAAACGCAATTCGCGGCAAGGCGCGCTTGGACTGGGTGACTTGCAGCGCGTCTTCGCTGGTCGGGTTGATCGCCGCGATCCGCTTGCGCGCCACGTCGGCATAGGTCTGGTCCGCTTCAATGCCGATATAATGACGGCCGAGTTTCTTCGCGACCGCACCCGTGGTGCCGGTGCCGAAGAAAGGATCAAGCACCAGATCGCCGGGATTGGAGGTGGCCAGCAGCACCCGGTGCAGCAGGCTTTCAGGCTTCTGGGTCGGATGGGCTTTCTTGCCCTCCTTGTTTTTCAAGCGTTCACCGCCTGCGCAGATCGGCAAGGTCCAGTCAGAGCGCATCTGCACGCCGTCATTCAGCGCCTTCATCGCGGCGTAGTTGAAGGTCGGCTTGGCGTCCTTGGTCTTGGACGCCCAGATCAGGGTTTCATGGGCGTTCGTGAAGCGCGTGCCCTTGAAGTTCGGCATCGGGTTGGATTTGCGCCAGATCACGTCATTGCGGATCCAGAAGCCCATATCCTGCAAGAAGGACCCGACGCGGAAAATATTGTGATAGCTGCCGATGGTCCACATGGCGCCATTGGGTTTCAAGACCCGTCGGGCTTCTTCCAGCCAGGCGCAGGAGAACAGATCATAGGCGTCAAAATCGCCGATCTGGTCCCAGTCATTGTCGACCGCATCCACCTTGGAGTTATCGGGCCGGTGCAGATCACCGCCCAGCTGCAGATTGTAGGGCGGATCAGCGAAGATCAGATCCACGCTCTCGTCAGGGAGCGTCTTCATCACGTCGGCGCAATCGCCTTCCAGGATGGTATCGACAGGAATTTTGTTATTTGGAATGACTGACACCTCAATCGCCCTTCTGTTCGCAACAGCGCTGATTCCCTGAGGGGTGAATCGTTTCGGCTTACCCGATGGTTAAGGCCGATTCATTATGTGCCGCGCCAAACGCCGCGCGCCTGTCTGGCCGACTGTACAGGGGCATAGCTTAACCGATGGATGGGCGTGGGTCCCAGATTTTCGAGCGCGGCTTTATGACTTGGGCTGGGATAGCCTTTGTGTCCCGCCAAGCCAAAGCCGGGAAAGCGGTTTTCTGATTCGATCAGAATTTGGTCGCGCAAGGTCTTGGCGATGATCGAGGCTGCGCCGATGCACGCCTCAAGGCCGTCGCCGCCCACAATCGCCCGCGCCGGAGATTTTAATCCGTCCGGCACGCGATTTCCGTCGATCAGGATTTCATCGGGGATAACATTGAGGCCCTCAACCGCGCGGACCATGGCCGCCATTGTGGCGTGCAACACATTCAGCCGGTCAATCTCGACCGGTTCAGCAATCCCCACACCTACCAGCGCTTCGGCGCGTATGATCGCGGCCAGGGCGGTGCGGCGCTTCTCCGAGAGCTTTTTGGAATCGTCGAGCTGATCCATCGCGGAGAAATCATCAGGCAGGATCACGGCCGCGCACACCACCGGTCCCGCCAGAGGCCCGCGTCCGGCTTCATCGACGCCGGCGATAAGGGGGAGGGGCATTCTGTTTTCACTCCACTCAGAACAGGCTGAGCTGATCTTCGGTGTCGAGGGGGCGCTCGAACAGGTCGCAGCGCAGTTTGACCCGGTCTTTCTCAAGACCATAGCGGCGCACCCCGGCGCGGAAGCGTTTGGAGATCATGTCCGCGATCGGGCCTTCGCCGCGCCCCCGGATATGAAAGTCAGAACTGTAATCAGCGCCGCCGCGCGTATCGCGCACCATATTCATGACCTTCTCGGCCGCGTCGGGTTTGATTTTCTTGAGCCAGTCATAAAACAGATCGCGCACCTCCAGCGGCAAGCGCAACAGCACATAGCCTGCGGTTTGCGCGCCAGCGCTTGCGGAGGCCTTCAAAAGCGCTTCGATCTCGTGATCGGTGAGGCCGGGAATGACCGGCGCGGTCATCACCGTCATGGGCACGCCGGCCTTTGACAAGGCTTCCATCGCTTCAAGGCGGCGTTTGGGGGTTGCGGCCCGCGGCTCCATCGCGCGGGCGAGCTTGTGATCGAGCGTGGTGAGGGAAATGGCCGCTTTGACCAGCCCCAGTTCCGCCAGCTCGGACAGGATGTCGAGATCGCGGGTGATGGCGGCGGATTTGGTAATCAGGCTGACGGGATGCTTGAAGCGCCGGCAGACTTCAAGGATCGAACGCGTCAGACGCAATTGCCGTTCGATCGGTTGGTAAGCATCTGTGTTCGCGCCGATCACAATGGGTTCAACCTGGTAGCCGGGCTTGCGAAATTGCTGGTCTAACAGACGTGCGGCGCCCGCCTTGAAAAACAGCACGCTTTCAAAATCGACGCCGGCGGAATACCCCCAATAGGCGTGGCTGGGCCGCGCATAGCAATAGATGCAACCATGCTCGCACCCCCTGTACGGATTGATCGACCGGTTGAACGAGATGTCCGGGCTGTCATTGGTGGCGATGATGGTGCGGCTATTGTCCTTGATCAGCGTCGTGCGGATTTGCTTGGGAGCGGGGTCGGCCTCGCTCCAGCCATCATCAAAGGGTTCGCGGGTGTCGCGCTCGAACCGCCCCGATGCATTGGAGGTTGCGGCGCGGCCGCGCGGTTGCAGCGGCTCGGGAAGGGGGCTCATGCCCCGGGCGGGAACAAAGCGTGCGGTCATGGACTGACGGTGACCCATGAAACGGAACATAGCAAGAACATTTTCATGTTGACTCAAACCGCCCGTCGGAGTTTCTCACCCTCATGAGTCAGATCATCACCATCCTCCCCGCCTTGAACGCCGCCGCCCCTCTTGAGCGCACGCTGCAGAGCCTGACCGAGGCCGAACGCGCGGGGCTGTCGGCGGGGTGGGTGCTGGCCGATGGCGGATCGGTGGACGGCACGGTGCAGCTCGCCCGCCGCGCCGGATGCCAGGTGGTGACGGGCGCCAAAGGCCGCGGCGCGCAGCTGGCGCAGGGCGCAGCTTTGGCGCGGCGTCAGATCGGGCCGTCGGACTGGATGCTCTTTTTGCACGCCGACACCCGCTTGTCGCCGGGCTGGTCTACTGAAGTCGAGAGCTTCATGGCGGCCAACGCGCACCGCGACCGGGCGGCGTATTGTCGTTTTACACTTGATGACATGTCCCATCGCGCCCGGCGGCTCGAGCGCGCGGTCAGCTGGCGGTGCAAGACGTTCGGCCTGCCCTATGGCGATCAGGGGCTTTTGATCCGCGCTGATTTTTATGACCGCCTGGGCGGATACAAGCCCTGGCCCCTGTTTGAAGACGTGGATCTGGTGCGGCGGATCGGCAAGCACAGGCTCTGGCCGCTCACCGCGCGAGCGGAGACCAGCGCCGAGAAGTTCCGGGCGGAGGGGTATCGCCGCCGCTCCTTGAAAAATCTTGTTTTGCTGGCGCGGTATTATCTGGGCGCGAAGCCTGCTGATCTTGCGAGAGCCTATCGATGACGCTGCGTCCCGTTTTGGTGGTTTTCGTGAAGGCGCCGGTGATCGGCGGCGCCAAGACCCGCCTCGCCAAAGGCATTGGCAAGGTGGAGGCCTGGCGTCGGCATCGGGCGATGAGTGCAGCTGTGTTGCACAGCTTGCAGGATCCGCGCTGGGAGACCGTCATCACGCTTAGCCCCGATCGCGCGCTCACGCGTCGTTATCCTGCTGTCTGGCCTGATCATCTCCCCCGCGCTGTGCAGGGCGGCGGCGATCTTGGCGCGCGTCAGGCGCGGGTCTTCGCCCGCCGGGCGCCGGTCTGTGTCATCGGGTCGGATGCGCCGCAAATCACCCGCGCCGACATCGCCGCGGCTTTCTCAGGGCTGAAACGCCATGACGCCGTGATCGGCCCGGCGGAGGATGGCGGCTATTGGCTGCTGGCGCTGAACGGCCCGGCGCCGGACGGGCTGTTTGATGGCATGCGCTGGTCCCATGAAGAGACGCGCAGCGATCTGGTGCGGCAGTTGGAGCTCCATGGGCTCTTGCGTGTCAGAATGCTCAGACCCCTGCGCGATGTGGACGAGGCGTCGGATTTACAAAGAGCCTGAATACCGGAGATCAGACGAAGTCTTTGTTGGGGCGCATAATAATGCGCCATTGAGTTGACTGAGCGGGAGTGGGCGCATTATTATGCGCTTGTAGTGGATATGGATCTTGAGCGGGACAGCAGAAAGATCATTAGGCGTCTTGAACAAGACGGTTTTGAGCGAATAGGCGCCAAGGGATCGCATGCCAAATATCGCAAAGGCGATCGCACCGTGATTGTTCCGCACCCGAAAAAAGATCTGCCGCTTGGAACTGTGCGCTCGATTTACCGACAGGCCGGCTGGTTATAGGAGGCTGTGATGCGTTACTTCATTGGCGTCGTGCAAAAGGACCCAGATAGCGCATACGGGATCGAGTTTCCCGATGTGCCGGGCTGCTTCTCTGCTGCGGACGATCTCGATGATTTATCACGTAACGCCAGCGAAGCATTGGCTTTCTGGTTCGAGGACGCTCCCATGGCCGAACCGCGGGATCTGGACGCTTTGCGGCAAGATCCTGACGTAGCTCAAGCCATGGCGTCTGGGGCGTTCTTGCTGGCGGTGCCGTTGATTGCGATGACAGGGCGCACGGTGAAGGCGAATGTGACCCTTGATGCAGGGTTATTGAAAGCCATTGACGCGGTCGCCAAAAGTCGCCGTGTGACCCGGTCGGCTCTTATCGCGGACGCCTTGCGACGTGAGCTGGTTTAGCGCGACCTACAAAGACGCTAGCTTCGCCTTCAGGCTCAGCAGATCCTGCCAGCTTTTCGCTTTCTCCTGCGGGCGGCGCAGCAGGAAGGCGGGGTGATACATGGGCAGGGCCGGAATCACCGTGCCGTCGCCGAGCGTGTAATCATGCCAGCGCCCGCGCAGCGTCATGATGCCATCTTTGCACCGCAGCAGGCTTTGTGCGGCGATGCCGCCGGCAAAGACCAAGGCTTTGGGCTTCACCAGTTCGATATGGCGCTCGGTAAAGGGACGGCAGACCTCGATCTCGGAATCGGTGGGTTTGCGATTGCCCGGCGGTCGCCAATACACCACATTGGTGATGCAGGCGCGGGCTTCATCCAGCCCGATGGCTTTGAGCATCTTGTCGAGCAAATGACCGGCCGGCCCTGTAAAGGGAACGCCGTCGCGATCCTCCTCCCGGCCCGGCGCTTCGCCGATCACCATGATCTCGCCTTCGGGGTTGCCGCGAGCGAACACCAGCTGGGTGGCGGTGGCTTTCAGCGGGCAGCCGTCAAAGGTCTCAAGCGCCTGTTTAAGCGCGTCCACGGACTGCGCCGCTTGCGCCAGGGCGCGACCATCCTGGGTCGGCGCCGCGCCAAAGCCCGCCTGACGCGCCTGGGCGCCGGTGGCGCGCGCTTCAGGCGCGGCGGGCGGCGGCGCAATAGAGGAGGACGCAGCCGCTTTGGGCGCGGGCAGCGGAGGCAACGCCTCGACGCCCGACTGCTCCCACCATCCGATCAGGCTCTGCAGAGCACGGACGTCTTCGGGGGAGAGGGGCGCGGTCATTGAACGTGATTTTCCAGTATGGACTGTGTGAGGCTTCACCCTAGCTCATAACGCAAGCCTGGGTTAAGACGAAAGAGAATGCGGCGCCAGCGAATGAGCGTTGCAGGGGCTGAGACTTGAGGAGACGACATGGCCGACGGGTCGATTGAGCGCGAATCCATGGAATACGATGTGGTCATCGCAGGGGCTGGCCCAGCCGGTCTTGCGGCGGCGATTCGTTTGAAACAACGCTGCGAAGAAACCGGACAGGATCTGTCCATCGCCGTCCTTGAAAAAGGATCGGAAGTCGGCGCGCACATCCTCTCAGGCGTCGTGTTTGACCCCAAGGCGCTTGATGAGCTGCTGCCAGACTGGCGCGATGACCCAAGCCAGCCGTTTGACACGGAAGTCACCGAAGACGTCTTCATGGCGCTGGGCGAGGCGGGTTCCGCCACGATTCCCGGTTTCGGCATGCCGCCCTTCATGCACAATCATGGCTGCTATGTGGGCTCTTTGGCCAATATGTGCCGCTGGCTGGCTGAAAAAGCGGAAGCCATGGGCGTCGAAATCTATCCCGGCTTCCCCGCTGACAAGTTCATCGAGGAAGATGGCGTCGTCAAAGGCGTGATCACCGGCGATATGGGCGTGGCGCGCGATGGCGGTCACAAGGACATGTACCAGCCCGGCATGGAGCTGCGCGGCAAGTACACCTTGATTGGCGAAGGCGCGCGCGGTTCGTTGTCCAAGCAGCTGATCGAGAAGTATGGCCTGAGCGAAGATCGCGACCCGCAGAAATTCGGCATCGGCATGAAAGAGCTCTGGCGCGTCAAGCCGGAGAACTTCCGCAAAGGCCGGGTGCAGCACACCATGGGCTGGCCGCTGGACAATTCCACGGGCGGCGGCTCCTTCCTCTATCATTTCGGCGACAATCTGGTGTCGGTCGGCTTCGTGGTTCACCTGAACTACAAGAACCCGCATCTGTTCCCGTTCGGCGAATTCCAGCGCTTCAAGACCCATCCCGATATTGCGCCGATCTTTGAAGGCGCGGAGCGTCTGTCCTATGGCGCACGGGCGATCACCGAGGGCGGCTATCAGTCCGTGCCCAAGCTGACCTTCCCGGGCGGCGCGCTGATCGGCTGTTCAGCCGGTTTCGTGAACGTGCCGCGCATCAAGGGCAGCCATAACGCCATGAAGACCGGCATGATGGCCGCCGAAGCCGCGTTCGACGCGCTGGCCGAAGGTCGGCAAGGCGATGAGCTTACCGCTTATGCTGACGCGTACGATGCATCCTGGGTGAAAAAAGAGCTCAAGACCGTTCGCAACGCCAAACCGCTCTGGACGAAGTTCGGTACGGTTCTCGGTGTGGCGCTGGGCGGCCTGGACATGTGGACGAACTATCTGTTCGGCTTTTCGATCTTTGGCACGCTGAGCCATGGCGGCACCGACGCGGAAGCGACCAAACCCGCTGATAAATGTAAGACAATCGATTATCCGAAGCCCGATGGCGTTCTGACCTTTGATCGTCTGTCTTCGGTGTTCATCTCAAACACCAACCATGAGGAGGATCAGCCGATCCACCTCAAAGTGAAGGATCCGGCGCTGCAAAAATCGTCAGAGTATGATGTGTATGGCGGCCCGTCTGCACGTTACTGCCCGGCGGCGGTCTATGAATGGGTGACCCCGGATGGCGGTGGCGAGCCGACCTTCGTGATCAATGCGCAGAACTGCGTCCACTGCAAAACCTGCGACATCAAGGATCCGAACCAGAACATCAACTGGACCACGCCCGAAGGCGGCGGCGGTCCCAACTATCCGAACATGTAAGGGCGGGGCGAAGATGCGCCCCATGACCGGCTCTCGCGCCGCGTTGACCTCGTTCCTGGCCTTGGGCCTGGGATTGAGTGTGAGCGCGTGCGCCAGCCTGCCGCATGCCGGCTTTGGTCAGGAGGAGCGCTCGGTTTACGGCTCCTATCTGGCGGCGCGCTATGCCGGATCGGCGCGTGATCTGGAAGCGTCGTCAGAGCTTTACGCCCAGGCGCTGAACAAGGCGCCGGACTCCTCCCTGATCTCGCAGCGTGCCTTTTTCGCCGCCCTGGTGGCGGGAGATTTCGAACGCGCCGATCAGGTGGCCGAACAGGCCGCCACTGACCCCGAGACCGCGCAGATCGCCGACCTCTATTGGCGCGCGCTGACCTTGGGGCGCGGTCGCGAAGCGGTTGAGCTGGAGACCAATGTCGTCGGTGTGTTTTCAAACCTCGTGACGACTATTTTGCAAGACTGGGACGCTATCGCGCGTGGCGAGGACGTGTCTTGGGCGCAAAGCGAGATGCGTCTGAACGCGTCGCAAAGTCCTTCTGCCGAGCACTGGCTGCACCGCGCTCTGGTTCTGGAGCGTCTGGGTCAGGCGCATGCGGCGGACGCGGCTTATCAGAACGCCCGCGCCGGCATGCCGGGTCTGATCTCGTTCAATACTTTGATGTATGGGGCGTTTCTGGAGCGGCAGGGACGTTCGGAAGAAGCGCGCGCGCTGTACGAGAGCGCCCTGGAGGTCCGATCTGTCGAGCGTCCTGATGTCGAAGCGGCTCTGGCGCGGGTGGATCGCGGGGGTCGTCCGCCCCGTATGCTGCGCCCGCGTGAAGCGGCCGCACGGGCGCTATTCCCGCCAGCCTCAATCGTCAGCAATCGCGCGGGCGGCGAATTCACCGTGATGTTCCTGCGGGTGATCCAGCGTCTGGACCCCGCTTTTCACTATAACACCCTGACCATCGCGCAAATGCTCGACAGCCTCGACCTGCAAGAGGCGGCCTTGGCTGAATACGCCAAAATCCAGGACGGCCCGTTATCTGAAGGCGTTCAGATGAACCGCATTTGGCTGCAATTCCGGATGCAGGAGGATGAGAGCCTGGTCGATGAGGCGCGTGCGCTTGTCGAGCAGAGCCCGTCCATTCCACACCAGCTCTTGCTGGCGGATATGTTGCGGGTGACCGATCGCTGCAGCGACGCCATACCCATTTACGCGAATGTGATCGAGCAGGCGCGCGAAGAGCGTGGCGAGGCGGATTGGCGATATCTGTTCTATCAGGCGGCCTGCACCGAAATCGTTGAGGGTTGGGACCGGGCGGAGCCTTTGTTCGAGCGCACGCTGGAGCGCGCGCCGGACGAACCGCTGGTGCTCAACCATCTGGGCTATAATCTGATTGTGAAGGGTGAGCAGCTCGAGCGCGGCCTGCGTTTGGTCCAGCGGGCCGTTTCGCTGGACCCTTCCAATGGCGCGATTGTGGATTCGCTGGGCTGGGGGCATTACAAGCTCGGCAATCTCACCGATGCGATCTACTGGCTGGAACGTGCAGTGACCCTGAGCCCTGACAGCGCCACCAATAACTGGCATCTGGGCGACGCTTACGCCGCCGCCGGGCGTCAGCTGGAGGCGGAGTTCCAATGGCGCCGCGCGCTGGAACTGGATCTGGATGATGATGAGCGCGCTCTGATCGAGCGTCGGCTGGAGCTGGGACTGGACGCCGGGCCGCCCGATCTGCCATGAGAGCGGCGTCATGACAGACGCAGCTACAGATTTCGCCCCCGCCAAAGTCAATCTCAGCCTGCGCGTCGGTCCGCCGCGCGCTGACGGCTACCATCCGCTCGACTCCCTTGTGGTGTTCGCGGATTGGGGGGATGCGCTGACGGCGCTGCCTTCTGACATGCTGACGCTTTCTTTGACCGGACCGGGTGCGGAGGGACTGCAGTCTGATCCGCAAAACCTTGTGTTGAAAGCCGCTTACGCCCTGCGCGCGGCCGCCGACCAGCCCGAGCTGGGCGCGCATCTGACGCTGGAGAAGCATTTGCCGGTCGCGGCGGGGCTTGGCGGGGGATCGTCGGACGCCGCCGCCGCCCTGCGCATTCTCAACCGGGTCTGGGATCTGGGCTTTTCACTCAAACAACTCGCCGAGATCGGCACGGTGGTCGGTGCGGACGTTTCCGCCTGTGTGCACGCCCGTCCCTTGCGGATGCAAGGTATCGGCGAACGCGTCACGCCGCTGATCGCCTGGCCGGCGCTTCATGGCGTGATCGTGCATCCCGGTGCGCCGGTCCCGACCGGCCCGGTGTTCAAGGCCTATGACGCACTATCGCCGCAGCCCCTGTCTGCGGGGGCGCCCATGCTGGCGGGCGATCTGGAGACAGCGCTGAACCGTCTGGCGCTGGATGGCAATGACCTTGAGGCGCCCGCGATCACGCACTGCCCGGTTATCGAGAGCGCGCTGGACGCGCTGAAGCGCCAACCCGGCGCGCGCCTTGTGCGCATGTCAGGGTCCGGGGCGAGCTGTTATGCGCTGTTCGAAACGCCGGATTTGGCGCAGAGCGCCGCGCGTCTGATCGCCAATGAGCACCCGGACTGGACAAGCCGCGCTGTCGTGTTTGGAGGCGCAGCGTGAGCGACTCCCTGATCGCCATGGCGCTCAGCGCCGCTATGGTCAGCTTTGTCGTTTCTGTGCTGGTTTTAAAAGGCGGCGTGCTCGATTTTCCGAACGCCCGCTCCAGTCACAAGACTCCGACGCCGCGCGGCGGGGGCTTGGGCGTTCTGGCGGGCGTGGGCGCCGGGGCGCTGGCAGCCAGCGCGTTTCCACTGGGCGCCTCGGCGCTGGGGGGCGTTCTGATGGTGACGGCGCTCTTCGGCCTGTTGGGGTTTCTTGATGACCTCTTCGTGCTCGACGAACGACTCAAACTGGTCTCCTTCATCGTTTTCTGTGCGGCGATGGTGTCCGCGGCCGGACCCGTCACCCGTATTGGCCTGACCTATGAGCTGGGCTTTGCGCTGCCCTTGCTAGTGGGCTGGGTCGGCTCGGCGCTGTTTGTGTTCGTGGTGGTCAACGCCGCCAATTTCATGGACGGCTCAGATGGCATTCTCGCTGCAGTGATGATCCCCGCCGGATTTGCGTTGTGCGTCGCCGGCTTGGCTGCTGGCGTGATGACCAGCGTCATCTCAGGCGTGCTACTGGCCGCCAGCCTGTCAGGGTTCGTGGTGCTGAACTGGCCGCCCGCGAAGCTTTTTGCGGGCGATGTGGGCGCGCTGGGCGCGGGGGCGCTTTACGCAGGCGGGGCGCTGGCGCTCGTCAATCACGGCTTTTCCGGCACGCTCTGGCTGGCGCCTTTGTTCGTACTGGTGTTTTTGGCGGACGTGCTGTTGACGCTTTTGCGCCGGGCGCGCCATGGCCGGTTTTCGCTCTCAGCCCACCGCGAGCACGCCTATCAGCGCCTGATTGATGCAGGCTGGAGCCATCAGGCCATCGCGCTCGTCTATGGCGGTCTGACCGCCCTGATCGGGCTGACGGGCCTTGTCGCCGCACAGTTCATGGACGCCGCCGTGCCGCTAGTCTTCGCGATCTGGGTGGTGGTCCTAAGCGCGCTTCACGTCTCGGTCGGGCGAGTCGTGGGGCGATAAGTCGCTTGCTCCAAGCCTGTCATCCCGGACGCGAAGCGATCCGGGATCTGGCGTAAACACTCTGTCCTGATCACTCAGACGCCGTCACCAGATCCCGGCTCAAGGCCGGGATGACAAAACGGGATAACTGGTTGGGGGCTAAAGCCGATCGAGCATGGCGCGAATGGCGTCGAGCTGGCTGGCGCCGAGCTTCATCGAGCGCTCGGCCGACCAGCCATAGATCTCGTCTGGCGTGATGGCGCTGTCCTTGAACGGCATTTCCAGAGTCATGGCGAGGCAGCCGAAATGATGGCGCATCCAGTGAGTGGCGATCGACAGATCCGCTTCTCCCGGCGCATCGACATCATAGCCGAACTCGGTCTGGAAATCGGGGTTGAAGCGTTTCAGCTCTGATTTGTAGCCGTCGAGCTTGGCCTGATCCTCTTGCGTCCAGCCCGGCACGCCTTCCGCGCCGGCGATGAAGTTATAGGGCAGGCCCTCATCGCCATGCATGTCGAGGAAGAAATCCACGCCGGTCTTTTCCATCGCGTCGAGCACACATTTGACCTCTGGAGAGTTCTCGGCGCTCGCCTTGTCCCATTCGCGGTTGAGATTCACCCCCTTGGCGTTCGTGCGCAAATGGCCGCGGAAGGAGCCGTCCGGGTTCATGTTCGGCACGATATGGAAGACGGCTTTCGACAGAAGATCGCGCGCCACCGGATCAGTGTCATCCAGCAGGCGTTCCAGAAGGCCCTCGGCCGCCCATTCGGCCATGCTTTCGCCCGGGTGCTGGCGGGCGGTGATCCACAGAGTTTTCTTTCCCGCGCCCGGCTCGCCCACGATCAGGCGGTCGATGTCGCGGCCATCAAGGGTTTCCCCGATCACATCGAGCGTCACCCGCGGATCAGCCTGGCAGGCGGCGATCAGGGCGTCATGACGGGCCATGGAATAGGGCGCGAAATAAGCAATCCAGACCGCATCGGCATCGGGGGTGAGCGTCAGGATCAGCTGGCCGTCGGCATAGTGCGTTTCGATCCGCTCCCAGTGCTCACGGTCTTCGGACGCAACGGCCTGATACCCGTCCCAGCCGTCCAGATACGCTGCGCCGCCCGCGTTCTCGATCACCATGCGGCAGGTCTGACCTTTCGCGCCGGACAGGCGGAAATGGAACCATTGATAGAAGTCCGAGCCTTGATCCTTCTTGATCTCAAGGCGGATGTCCTTGGGGTCAGAAGCGGACTTCACAACGATATTGCCTGAATCAAACTGGCTGGAGATGCGCATGGCGGACCTCTTTCTGGGGAAGATGTGAAAAGGGCGGCTCTGCGCCGCCCTCAAGGATCAGTATGCGCGTTCCACAACGAACTCGGGCAGGGCGGCCAGCGCCTCTGTCCATTCGTTTCGAGGCGCGATGTTGAGCGCGTTGACCGCGTTCGCGGCATGCTTGCGAGCGGCTTCCAGCGTGGCGTCGAGGGCGCCGTGCTTTTTGAGGATGTCGAGCGCTTCGTCGAAATCGGCGTCTGACTGCTCGCCATCGCTGATCACGCGTTTCCAGAAAGCGCGTTCTTGATCATCCGCCGCTTCCAGCGCCAGCGCGACGGGCAGGGTGATCTTGCCTTCACGGAAATCATCGCCGGTGTTTTTGCCCAGCTCGTCCGCCATGCCGCCATAATCAAGCGCGTCATCGACGAGCTGGAAGGCGAGGCCCAGCTCGCGGCCATAGGTCTCAAGCCCGTCCTCGACCGCCTTCTCCGAGCCGTTCAGAATCGGCGCCACCTGAGCAGCGGCCGAGAACAGCGCCGCGGTCTTGGCGTCGATGATGCTCATATATTCGTTGCGGCTGATGTCGATATTGCGCACAGCGGCCAGCTGGCGGACTTCGCCTTCCGCGATCACCGACGCGGCGCGGCTGAGCACATGCAGCGCATCCATGGAGCCCGCATCGACCATCATCATGAAAGAGCGCGCGAACAGGAAATCGCCGACCAGAACCGAATGGGCGTTGCCCCAGACAGCGTTGGCGGGCGCCTTGCCGCGGCGCAGCTCGCTTTCATCCACCACATCATCATGCAGCAGTGTGGCCGAATGGATGTATTCCACCGCCGCAGCGAGGGAGACATGGCCCGCGCCCTCATAGCCCAGCATGCGCGCAGCGGTGACAGTGATCAGCGGCCGGATGCGCTTGCCGCCTGCAGCGACCAGATAGTCCGCTGTTTGCGGGATCGAATGGGTGGCGCTGGCCATACGTTCTTCGATCACGGCCTCAACAGCGGCCATGTCATCACTGGCGAGCGTCGCCAGCCGGATCACCGGATTGACCGGCTGTTCCTGAATGTCTGCCTGAGGGAGTCCGTTCACCCCGAGCCCCTTGATGTTCTCGTTCAGCGCGCCGCACAATAGGTGGCGCCCCATGACGCGGCAAGCACATGACGCTGTGCGAACGCATTGGATGGTTCATTATGCCTCAACACCATATAGGGCGGAGACCCAAATGATCGAAGTGCTGGCGACAAACGATCCCGTGAAACTGAGCTTCGCCCAGGCGATTCTCAAGGAGGCGGGGATTGAAGCAGTGACGCTGGACGAGCAGACCTCCTCGACCTTTGGCGGGGCGCTGCCCTGGATCAAGCGTCGGATTCTGGTCCGAGAGCACGATGCCGACCGCGCCAAGTCCATACTGCTTGATGCGCTCAAGGACGATGCGGAACAGTGACCCGTGAGCCCGACGCCTTTCTGGGCGGCAAGATCAGATTGCATCAGCTCGAAGACGGCTATCGCGCCGGCATGGACGCGGCGGTGCTGGCGTCCGCGCTTGGACTGAAGCCGGGCCAGCGCGCGCTGGAATTTGGCTGCGGCGCGGGGGCGGCGCTTCTGAGCGCAGCAGCGCTCTATCCAGAGGCGCATCTGACCGGGATCGAGCGGGATTGTGAAGCCGCCGCCCTGGCGCAGAGCAATATCGTGTTGAACGGGTTTGAAGACAGGGTCTCGGTGACTGAAGGCGATGCGCTGGGCTTCAAGGCTGCGCGCGAACTGGACGCGGTGTTCTTCAATCCGCCCTTTTTTGACGACCCGGCGGCCTTGCGCGCGCCCAAGAACGGCAAAACGCCCGCCTGGATGTCGGACGCCGGGCTTGAGGCTTGGATGGAGGCCGGGCTCAAACGGCTTAAATCAGGCGGCGTGCTGACGGTGATCCAGCGCGCCGACCGGCTCGATGATCTGCTTCTCGCGCTGAAAGGGCGGGCGGGCGCGGTGGTGATCCTGCCTGTTCAGGCGCGCGCCGCAGAGCCCGCCAAGCGCGTCCTGGTGCAAGCGATCAAGACCGGCAAGGGGCCGCTTCAACTTCTCCCGCCCCTGAGCTTGCATGAAACCGGCGGCCCTGGCTTCACGCCAGAAGCTGACGCCATTTTCCGCGGCGAGCGCCGCCTTGCCTTGCGCCGCTAAAACCCCCAACTGTTGTCTATCTGGTTGGAGAGACAAAGAATGTCAGCAAAAGACACCCTGAGTGCGGCCTGGACGAAGGCGCAAAAGATCGTCCGTCAGCTTCTGGGACAGGACACGCCGCTGGTGCCGGTGATCCGCCTGGAAGGCATGATCATGTCGGGCGGACGCAACGCCAATGCGCTGAATTTGCAGCGCGTGGAAAAGCAGATCGAGCGCGCCTTCTCGATCAAGGATGCGCCCGCCGTGGCTTTGCTGATCAATTCTCCCGGCGGCAGCCCGGTGCAGTCGCGCCTGATCCATGAACGCATCCGGGCGCTGGCGGTTGAGAAAGAGAAACCGGTCTTGGCGTTCTGCGAAGATGTGGCGGCGTCGGGCGGATACTTTCTGGCGGTGTCGGGCGATGAGATCTTCGTCGATCCCGCCACGATCATCGGCTCGATCGGGGTGATCAACGCCAGTTTCGGCTTTACCGAAGCCATGGACAAGCTGGGCGTGGAGCGCCGGGTGAAGACCGCCGGCGAGAGCAAGCTGATCGCCGATCCTTTCTCGCCTGAGACCGATGACCAGAAAGCGCGCATGGAGCGCCTTCTGAACACGGTGCACACCCAGTTCATCGACCTGGTCAAAGCGCGCCGTGGCGAGAAACTCAAACCCCAAAAGGACGAGGCGCTCTTTGACGGCTCGGTCTTCACCGGAACCGAAGCGATCGAAAACGGCATTGCGGACGAAATCGGTGATCTGCGCAGCGTTTTGAAACTGCGTTTCGGCAAGGACACGCGCATCAAGGTCTTCTCTCCCGCAAGTCAGGGGCCGCTCAGCCGCCTGTTCGGGGTCGCCCTGGACGGTGTGGAGCTCCGCGCCGCCTGGGCGCGCTTTGGGCTCTAGCCATGCTGGAGCTGACCCTTCTTCTGGCGGCGGGCGCAGTGGCAGCCTTCATCTTTCTCACCTAGCCCGCCAAAGCCCGCCGCGACAAGACCGCGGAAGCGGCCGCGGAAGCCGTACGCCGCAAGCTCGAGCGCGACGGGCGGTAAAGCCTCCTCTTTCCCGGCGAAGGCCGGGACCCAGAGATCTTCGAGCGCTGCAAATCCGGCTCTGGATCCCCGCCTTCGCGGGGAAAGAGACATGAATCCACAGATGCCATCCCTCGCGCCGTGCGACATTCCAATCACCGCATCCACCGCCCCTCTTGCTTGATCGGGGGCGCTGGCGGGCCTAGTGTCGCGCGCGATTTCAAGTCTGGGGGCTTGCGCCCCTGTCCCATATCTTTTGACGACCGGACCCGCTGCGCGATGACCGCTTCCAAAGCCCCCAGTTTTCAGGACTTGATCCTGACCCTTCAACGCTATTGGGCGGATCAGGGCTGCGCCATTCTGCAGCCTTATGACACCGAGGTGGGCGCGGGCACGCTGCACCCGGCGACGACGCTGCGATCCTTGGGCGCCAAGCCCTGGCGGGCGGCCTATGTGCAGCCCTCGCGCCGTCCGGCCGATGGCCGCTATGGCGAGAACCCGAACCGCTTGCAGCACTATTACCAGTTTCAGGTGCTTCTGAAGCCGAGCCCGGCCAATCTGCAAGAGCTCTATCTGGGCTCGCTCGACGCCATCGGCATTGATCGCAAGCTCCATGATGTGCGCTTTGTCGAGGATGACTGGGAGAACCCCACCGTGGGCGCCTGGGGGCTGGGCTGGGAAGTCTGGTGCGACGGCATGGAAGTGAGCCAGTTCACCTACTTCCAGCAGGTTGGCGGCATCGATGTAGAGCTCGTCTCCGGCGAGCTGACCTATGGGCTCGAACGCCTCGCCATGTATGTGCAGGGCGTCGAGAACGTCTATGACCTCGATTTCAACGGCGTCGGCATGAGCTATGGCGACGTGTTTCTGGAGAACGAGCGCCAGCAATCGGCCTTCAATTTCGAGCATGCCGATGTGGACATGCTGATCAAATGGTTCGCCGACGCCGAAACCCAGTGTCAGGCCCTTCTTGATCTGGACACCCCGCTGCCGCTGCCCGCTTATGACTGGTGCCTGAAGGCGTCGCACCTCTTCAATCTGGTGGATGCGCGCGGCGCGATTTCGGTGGCCGAGCGCGCCAGCTGGATCGCGCGGGTGCGCGAACTGGCCAAGGGCTGCGCGAGCGCCTGGGTGAGACTTGAAAAACAACGCGAGGAGACGGCGGCATGACCGTGCATCTGTACTACAACCCGCAATCGCGGGCGGTGATGACGCTGTGGCTTCTGGAAGAGCTGGGCGTCTCCTACGACCTCAAACCGGTCGATTATGAAGACGGCTCCATGCGGTCTGAAACCTTCCTCGCGCTTAATCCGATGGGCAAGATTCCGGTGATCGTCGACGGCGAGACCGTGGTCACCGAGACCGTCGCCATCGCGCTCTATCTGGCGGACAAGTTCAAGGACAATGCTGATCTGGCGCCGGGGATCGATGACCCACGCCGCGGCGAATATCTGCGTTGGATGGTGTTTCAGGCGGCGTCTGTCGAGCCGGCCATGTTCCAGGCGAACATGAAGTTCGAGACCAATGAGCGCTCGGCGGGTTGGGGCAGTGTGGAGCTGGTGGCGCGGGTTCTGGAGAACCGGTTCTCTCTGGCGAACCCTTATCTGTTTGGCGAGCAGTTCACCGCCGCTGACGTGGTTCTGGGCGGCACGGTGAACTGGGCGCTTCAGTTCGGCATGTTCCCGAAAACCCCGGCCATGACCGCCTACGCCCAGCGACTGTCCGAACGGCCCGCCTTCCAGCGCGCCTTCGCCACCCAGAATTCCTGATTTAGACTTTCGAGCACGCATCTCCCCATGGCCCAGTTTCTGTTTGAGATCTTCTGCGAGGAAATCCCCGCGCGCATGCAGGCGCGCGCTGAGGACGACCTTAAACGCCTGATGTCTGAGCGCCTGAAAGAGGCGGGCCTGAAGTGGGACAGCCTTGATGCCTTTTCAGGCCCGCGCCGTCTGGGGCTGGTGATTGAAGGCTTGCCGCTGAAGACCGAGGATGTGCGCGAGGAGCGCAAGGGTCCGCGCACCGATGCGCCGGAAAAGGCGCTTGAAGGCTTTATGCGCGGCGCCGGGATCACAAGCCTTGATCAATGCAAGATCGAAGAGGGCAAGAAGGGCAGCTTCTACATCGCCGTCATCGAGAAGCCGGGGCGTGAGACCGCCGAGGTGATTGCCGAGGCGATCCCGGAGATCCTCAAGAGCTTCCCCTGGCCCAAATCCATGAAATTCGGTCAGGACGAAACGGCGCAACGCTGGGTGCGCCCGCTGCGCTCGCTGATCTGCCTGCTCGATGGCGACGTGATCGACACGGAAGTCTTCGGCATCAAATCGGGCAAGACCACCGATGGCCACCGCGTCCACGGCTCTGGCCCGTTCTCGGTGACAGATTTCGCCGATTACGAAGCCAAGCTGCGCCAGAACGGCGTGATCCTGCGACGGGATGAGCGCAAACAGCTGGTGCTTGAGGGCGCCCGGCGTGTCTGTGAGGACGCAGGGCTTGAGCTGATCGAAGATCAGGGGCTTCTGGAAGAGGTGACGGGGCTGGTGGAGCATCCAGCGCCGATCCTAGGCGATATGGACCCGGATTTCCTGGACCTGCCGCCCGAAGTCATCGCGCTGACCATGAAGACGCACCAGAAATACTTCGCGGTGCGTGATCCCAAATCCGGTAAGCTGACCAGCAAATTCGTGGTTCTGGCCAATCAGGACGCGCCTGATGGCGGCAAGGCGATCGCGGCGGGCAATGCCCGCGTGCTCTCCGCCCGTCTGTCAGACGCCCGCCATTTCTGGGATCTCGATCGCAAGACCGGGCTTGAGGCGATGGCGCCTGAGCTCTCCAAGGTCACCTTCCACGAAAAGCTGGGGACGGTGGCCGACAAGGTCGAGCGCGTGGCCAAGCTGGCGCGAGAGCTGGCGCCGGTCGTGGGCGCCGATGCGGACATGGCCGAGAAAGCCGCGCGTCTGGCGAAAGCCGATCTCGTCAGCCAGATGGTCTATGAATTCCCCGAGCTTCAGGGCGCGATGGGCCGCTATTACGCGCTGGATAAAATCTCTGAATCCCCGGCCGAGCGCAGCGAGAGCCGGGGCCTCGGTGGTCAAACTGCACAAGGTCCCGGCTCGGCTTCGCCGTCCGGGAATTCAAGTGTGTTTGACGGTCTGTCAAAGGACCAGATCGAACAGATCGCCGACTCCATCAAGGACCATTACAAGCCGCAAGGCCCGTCCGATGATGTGCCGACCGCGCCGGTCAGCGCCGCCGTCGCGCTGGCGGACAAGCTCGATACCCTGGTGGGCTTTTGGGCGATTGATGAAAAACCGACCGGTTCCAAAGACCCGTTCGCCCTGCGCCGCGCCGCGCTGGGCGTGATCCGGATCTTGCTGGATGGGGATGTGTCTCTGAAGATTTCCAGCGCGTTTCTGCGCGCAGGTGAGCTCTTAGATGAGCAACTTGGCGGTGCTCTCAGCCAGAATAATCAACTGTATCCGGGCAACGTTTCTGCCGGGCTGGAGTCTTTCTTCCAAGAGCGACTAAAGGTCCACCTCAAGGATGAGGGCGTGAAGCACGACATGATCGATGCTCTGTTTGAGCAGCAATCTGACGGCGTCATGATCGACTCTGTCGACCTCGTGCGCGTCACGAAAAAAGCGCGTGCGCTGCAGGCCTTCATGAACACCGAGAACGGTCAGGCGCTGCTGCAGGGGTATCGCCGGGCGGCGAACATTCTGGCGGCGGAAGAGAAGAAGGGCTTTGATCTGGCCTCGGCCCGCGCCGAAGCCGTTGAAGGCTCTGACGTGGACACTGACGCCGCGCTGATGATCGCCATCGCCAAGACCGCAGAGGCCGCTGAAGAGCGTGCTTTGATCGCGGCCATTGAAGGGGCGGACGAAGTGGCGTCGGTTGCTCTCAATACGGAAGACTTTGAAGGCGCCATGTCGGCGCTGTCGCAGCTGCGCGAACCGGTCGACGCCTTCTTCGAGGCGGTTGTCGTGAATGACAAAGACGATATGGTGCGTCGCAATAGATTGTTGCTGTTGTCGCGGATTCGCGCGGCGGCTGATCAAGTGGCGGATTTCTCACGGTTGGAAGGGTAGGCGCGGGGGCGTCTGCTCTTTTCTCCGTTTTGACGATCAGGAAGGTGAGCCCCATGACGAAATGGGTCTATGCATTCGGCGGCGGTTCTGCAGACGGCGACCGCGAGGATCGCAATCTTCTGGGCGGCAAGGGCGCGAACCTGGCGGAAATGGCCAAGCTCGGCCTGCCGGTGCCTCCGGGCTTCACGCTCACCACGGCAGTGTGCACCGCGTTTTACGAGAATGATCGCAGTTATCCGTCCGATCTCAATGATCAGGTGGAAGACGCGCTGGCGGCGTTGGAAGCCAAGGTCGACAAAAAGTTCGGCGATCCGTCCAACCCGCTTCTGGTGTCGGTGCGCTCGGGCGCCCGCGCCTCCATGCCGGGCATGATGGATACGGTCCTGAATCTCGGGCTCAACGACGAGACCACCGAAGGCCTCGCCAAGCTTTCAGGCGATCGCCGCTTTGCGCTCGACAGCTATCGCCGCTTCATCACCATGTATTCCGATGTGGTGCTGGGCGTGCCGCACTCCACGTTTGAAGAGATCCTTGAGACCTTCAAGGAAGAGCGCGACTATTCGCTGGACACCGAAATTTCCGCGGAAGAGTGGGAAGAAGTGATCGCCGAGTACAAGGCCGCAGTAAAGCGCGCGCTCGATTTTCCCTTCCCCACCGATCCGCGCGACCAGCTGTGGGGCGCGATCGGGGCGGTGTTCGGCTCCTGGATGAATGACCGCGCCAACACCTATCGCCGCATGTACGACATCCCCTCCAGCTGGGGCACGGCGGTGAATATCCAGGCCATGGTGTTTGGCAATATGGGCGATACGTCGGCGACCGGCGTCGCCTTCACCCGCGATCCGTCGACGGGTGAAAAAGGCTATTACGGCGAGTTTCTGATCAATGCGCAGGGCGAGGACGTGGTGGCGGGAATCCGTACGCCGCAATGCCTGACCGAAGCCATGCGCATCAAGATGAACGATCATCTGCCGTCCATGGAAACGGCCATGCCGGACGTGTTCGCCCAGCTGACCGAGGTGTTCGACAATCTCGAAACCCATTATCGCGACATGCAGGACATCGAGTTCACGGTCGAGCAGGGCCGGCTGTGGATGCTGCAGACCCGCAACGGCAAGCGCACCACCAAGGCGGCGCTGAAGATCGCTGTGGACATGGTGGCTGAAAAGCTGATCAGCGAGGACGAGGCCGTCCTGCGCGTTGATCCGACCCAGCTTGACCAGCTGCTGCACCCCACCATCGATGAAAGCTATACCCGCGACGTGCTGGCCAAGGGCCTGCCCGCCAGCCCCGGCGCGGCCTCGGGCGCGGTGGTGTTTGACGCGGACGAAGCGGAAACCCGCGCGGCGCAAGGCGAGAAAGTCATCCTGGTGCGCGTGGAGACGAGCCCGGAAGACATTCACGGCATGCACGCCGCTCAGGCCATCGTCACCGCCCGCGGCGGCATGACCAGCCACGCCGCCGTTGTGGCGCGCGGCATGGGCCGGCCGTGCGTGTCCGGCGCGGGCGAGATCCGCATCGATACCGAAGCCTTGACCTTCACCACCCGCGGCCGGGTCATCAAGGATGGCGACACCATCACCGTGGACGGCGCTACTGGCGAAGTGCTGATGGGCGAAGCGCCGATGATCAAACCGGAAATGACAGGCGATTTCGCGGCGCTGATGGAATGGGCGGACAAGGCGCGCCGCATGACGGTGCGCACCAACGCCGAAACCCCCGCCGACGTTCAGACCGCCAAGGAGTTCGGCGCCGAAGGCATCGGCCTGTGCCGCACCGAGCACATGTTCTTTGACGCTGACCGGATCGCCGCCGTGCGCGAGATGATCCTAGCTGAAGACCAGATGGGCCGCGTCGCCGCGCTGGCGAAAATCCTGCCCATGCAGCGTGATGATTTCGCGCAAATCTTCCGCATCATGGAAGATCGCCCCTGTACGATCCGCCTCCTGGATCCGCCGCTACATGAGTTCCTGCCGCACACCGAAGAGGATGTGCACGCGGTCGCCGAGGCCACCGGTCTGCCGGTGGAAGGGCTGTGGCAGCGCGCCAAGGATTTGTCGGAATCCAACCCCATGCTGGGCCATCGCGGCTGCCGCCTTGGCATCACCTTCCCTGAAATCTACGAGATGCAGGCGCGCGCGATCTTTGAAGCGCAGGCGCTGGTGGAGAAGGAAACCGGCGTCAAACCGGTCGCCGAGGTGATGATCCCGCTGGTCGCGACCGCAAAAGAGCTCGAAATCCTCAAAGTGCGGGTGGAAGCGGTCGCCGATGACGTGGATCGCGAAACCGGCGTCAAGCCGCAATACCTGATCGGCACCATGATCGAATTGCCCCGCGCCGCTTTGCGCGCCGGCGATATCGCCAAGCATGGCGAGTTCTTCTCGTTCGGCACCAATGATCTCACCCAGACCACGTTCGGCCTGTCGCGTGACGACGCCGGCAAATTCCTGGGCGATTATCTGGAGGCGGGCATTTTCGAGAAAGATCCGTTCGTTTCGCTCGATCAGGACGGTGTGGGCGATCTGGTGAAAATCGCCGCCGAACGCGGCCGCGCCGCCCGTCCCGGTTTGAAACTGGGGATTTGCGGCGAGCATGGCGGCGATCCCGCTTCGATCCATTTCTGCGAATCAGCCGGGCTCGATTACGTCTCGTGTTCGCCCTATCGCGTCCCGATCGCCCGCCTGGCGGCGGCGCAGGCGGCGCTAAAAGCTCAGGCCTGAACCGGCGCATAAGTCATTGCAGAATAAAGCCGGGCCCGTCCTTTCTCTTGAAGGGGCGGAGCCTTGCCTTATTTCAGACATAGCAGATCTGTATTGACCCCGCCTTCGTCCAGGCCCACCACTGTTAGCATGTGGGCAACCAAGTCCGATGCTATGGTCTTGTTCTTGCGGGTGACGAGACGCCTGATAGATGGCGACGGCCCTGGAGTTTGACAGTTTGACGGTTTCGACACTTCTGCTTCGCGCAAAAAGCGCTCTGGCCGGGTTCGGTGTCATCGCGGCCTTCGCCGTGATCGCGGCCGGTGTCAGCCTGGCGCCCGAGCGCGCCCAACAACAGGATGAAGCGGGCGATTTGCGCGAACTGGCGCTTGAGTTTCTCGACTTTGAGCAATCGCGTTCGCCGCAACTGGACGACGCCCCGTTCAGTTTCGCATCGTTTGAAATTGATTCAGACGCTGATCAGGGCGCCGTCCTGGTCCAGCGTGCGATCGAGCGCGTCAGCGCGTTTGATCTCAATGAACTGGACGCCGCCCGCAACGCAGCGCGTGAGCGCCGCTGCCTGGCCGAGGCGATCTATTACGAAGCGCGCAGCGAAACCCTGGCCGGTCAGATGGCTGTCGCTGAAGTGGTGATCAATCGCAGCCGCCACCGCGCATATCCCAACTCAATCTGCGGCGTCGTCTATCAAGGCGCTGAGCGGCGCACGGGCTGCCAGTTCACCTTCACCTGCGACGGCTCGATGATCTCGGCGCCTTACGGTCGGGGCTGGGATCGGGCGCAGAATGTCGCCGATCATGCATTGATGGGTTTCGCCCGTCCGGTGACCAATCGCGCCACGCACTATCATACCACAGCCGTGGATCCGCACTGGAATGATTCCCTGGTGCGCACGCGCCGCATCGGGTCGCACATTTTTTATCGCTTCCCCAACCGGTCAGAGCGCCGCTTGCTGGCGGAACGCGAAGCCTGATGCACAAAGGCCGCCCGATGGGCGGCCTTTTTTCTATTGGGCGATGTTGTCAGCCTAACCTTCATCCAGCCCCAGGTCGAAATTGGGGGCGGAATGGGTGAGGGCGCCCACGCTGATCACATCCACGCCTGTGTCGGCAATGGCGTGAACCGTATCGAGAGTGACCCCGCCAGAGGCTTCCAGAATGGCGCGGCCATCGGTGAGCAACACCGCGGCGCGCAGGTCTTCCAGGCTGAAATTATCCAACAATACGCTCTCCGCGCCGGCAGACAGCGCCTGTTCGAGCTGATCGAGCCGGTCCACTTCCACCGCAATGCGGGTCATGTGTCCGGCGAAGGCGCGGGCGCGCTTGACCGCCTCGTCCACGCCGCCGCAGACCGCCACATGATTGTCCTTGATCAATATCGCATCGTCGAGGCCATAGCGATGAAAGGCGCCGCCGCCTGCGCGGACAGCCTGCAGCTCGACCGCGCGCAGGCCCGGCGTGGTTTTGCGGGTATGGGCGATCACCGCGCCGGTATCAGCGACAGCGGCGACATATTGACGGGTCAGGCTTGCGATTCCGCTCATACGGCCCAGAAAATTCAGCGCCGGACGTTCTGCGGTCAAAATGCCGAGCGCCGGGCCGTCCACGATGGCGACCACATCGCCGGGCTCCAGCACGTCGCCATCATGTTTGCGCCAGGTCACCGAAATCTCGGGGTCCACCAGATCAAAACAGGCGTCAGCGGGCTGCTGGCCAGCCAGCACGCCAGGGGCGCGGCTCTTGATGACGAAATTGGCGTTCTTGTCCGCGGGAATAGTGGCGAGCGAAGTGACGTCGCCGCGACCGCCCAGATCTTCGTCGAGCGCAGTGGTGACAAGCGCGTGGATCAAATGGCGCGGCAGACGAGGGATCATGGCTCAGGCGGCTCCGGCTTGGCGGGGTTTCACGCTCGCAATGGAGATATCATCCAGGCGCAGACGCGTCGGTTGGGCGAGGGCCTGGCGCGCGGGGAAGTCCGTACGGCAATGCCCGCCGCGGCTTTCTTTGCGCTGCAGCGCGCCGACGGTCAGAAAGCGGGCGGCGATCAGGGCGGGTGCGGATCCGTGTTTGGCCTGCAGCGCGTCAATCAGGCTGAGAAGTTGGCTCAACCCTTCATCGTCGCGGATCACGCCCGCTTGGGCGCTGATAGCGGCGCGCAGACTTTGCAAGGCGTCGTCAGGCAGGGCGGGCGGCGCTTCGGCGTCACCCGCTGATGTCGCGCGCGCGGGCGCACGCTTGATGGCTGTCGCTGTGCGGTGGCCGAAGACCAGCCCGTCCAGAAGCGAGTTGGAGGCCAGACGGTTCGCGCCGTGAACGCCGGTGCAAGCGCATTCGCCCACCGCCCACAGGCCCGGAACGCCTGTCGATCCATCGAGATCGGTTTCGATCCCGCCCATATGATAGTGCGCGGCCGGGGCGACCGGGATCGGGTCTGTGCGCGGATCAACGCCGCCGCTCAGGCATGCCTTGAACACGGCCGGGAAGTGATCGGGGAAGGCGGCGCCGATCGCGGCGCGGGCATCAAGAAATGCGCCCTTGCCGGACAGGTTTTGCGCGTGGACGGCGCGGGCGACTACATCGCGCGGCGCCAGGTCCGCCAGCTCATGCACGTCCGGCATGAAGCGATGACCGTTGCGGTCAACCAGAACCGCGCCATCCCCGCGCAACGCTTCGGTGGCCAGCGGCGCGGGGTCGCGGCCAATATCAATGGCGGTGGGGTGAAACTGGACAAACTCGGGATCGCGGATCACCGCGCCCAGCGCCGCCGCCATCGCCATGGCCTGGCCCTGGCTGGTCCAGGGCGTGGTGGTGACCGCATAGAGCCCGCCGATGGAGCCGGTGGCGAGCACGGTCTGGCGCGCCTTGATCGGATGAAGCGCGCCCTCGGGATCGCGCGCCAGCACGCCCGCGCATCCGGCGGTTTGATCGGGCAGCAAGGCCTCGGCCCGCCAGCCATCGCGGATTTCGATATGGTCCGCCTCGCGCACAGCCTTGATCAGGGCGGCCAGAATGCCGGCCCCCGCCTGATCGCCTTTCATGCGCGCGACTCGCGCCACGCTATGGGCGGCCTCGCGCGACAGGGACCAGCCGCCATCCTGGGTGCGTTCAAACCCGGCGCCCAGATCATAGAGCGCACAGACTTCGCTGGCCCCGGCGCTCGCCAGCACCATGGCGGCGGTCTCATCCACCAGTCCGTCGCCCGCCATCACCGTGTCGCGCGCATGCAACGCCGCGCTGTCATCAGGCCCAAGCGCCGCCGCCACCCCGCCCTGCGCCCAGCCGGTCGAGGAGCCGTCCCCCAGGGGAGAACCTGTCAGCAGCACCACAGGATGGGGCGCAGCCTTCAAGGCCGTCCACAACCCGGCGATCCCGGCGCCGACAATGAGGATGGGGTGGGTCACCATGTCCATGGATCTGGTCCCATAACTGGATGATGCTTAAGCCAGAGGCAGAGATAGTCGGTGCTATGGCGCATCGTGTCGTTTAGCGCGATGGGCCATGATGTGGAGCAGTCCTCGGCCAGACACACACACCCTACGTATAAGTCATCGACAAGAGGCATCTCAGTTCTGAAAACCTGGAATTGCCGGTGTTCAACGTCAGGCATGTGATTGAGCGGAGATGTCTCGGCGCCAGTCAGAAAGCTTGACCAATCATTCGGGCTGGCGATTGCGCGCAGCGTAAGTGTTCTAAACAGCGCATTGGCATTTTCGATGGAGAACTCGGTAAGCCCGATTTCAAACTGTGCCGCCCAATAACTTTCCTCGTCTTGTTCCATGGCGCTGAGCCATTGCCGCATAACATCTGTCAGAGGGGATGTCAGGGCTGCATTGTCAACGGAAACAAGGCGGTGTGTTGGTGATGCTTCGGAAATGACCTGATCAACATCACTGAGGCGCTCAAGGACGTGCACCTTTTCCAGAAGCAGGTCTCGGGATCCAGTGCCTGCGCAGCTCGGTGTAGTCCGATAATCGGTAGTCTCTGGTCTCGCGACTAGAATATAAATTTGAGCCTCGGATAGTCGGCAAGAGTCGAGAACTCGTCCTGTCACTTCGATGTCTGACGCTCGGATGGTCCAGACGCGTTCGGCAGGGTCTGCAAAGCTCTCAAATTGGAGCCTGTAGCCACTATATTCTCCGGTTGCGTCCTGAATGTCAGGAAACAGGTAGCCAAGATAACCATTCATTTCGTGCCAGCGAAAATGCCCTTGAACCGTCACCCACTCGCAATGCAGGGAGCCGTCGTCACGTGACGCTGCTATCTCATCAAAGGTTAGCTCTAGCGGAATTTCGACAGAGCTTCGGGGATTAGCATCCAAACACAAATCTTCCTCGGCGCGCTCTTCTGAAAAAGAAGTCGCGGCAATAAAGGCGGCTGTAGTGCCGATGATTGTAACAATCCCGATGACTGCAAGGTGTTTCACGTCATGTCACCACAGATAAAAAAACGCCCGCCGGAGCGGGCGCTTTTTTCACGATCAGATCGCCACATAGGGCACAGCGACCGCCGCTTTTCCGGTGTCAAAGCTGGGCGGGTTCTCAGCCTTGGGCAGGTCCAGCATGGCTTGCAGGCTGGCCTTGGCTTTCTCCGCGATCAGCGGATCGACCTCGACCTCGTGCTTCATGTCGCGCAGCGCTTCGTAGATGTTGGTCAGGCTGATGCGCTTCATGTGCGGGCACAGATTGCACGGCTTGATGAACTGAACGCCGGGGTTCTCGACAGAGACATTGTCGCTCATCGAGCATTCGGTGATCAGGATCGCCTTTTTCGGCGATTTCTCTTTCACATAATTGGCCATCGCCCCGGTGGAGCCGGCGAAATCGGCGGCGGCCATGACTTCGGGCGGGCATTCAGGGTGGGTGATGATCACCGCGTCCGGGTGCGCGTCGCGCAGATCCTGAATGTCCTCGGGCGTGAACTGCTCGTGCACTTCGCACTCGCCCTGCCAGGTCAGGATCTTGATATCGGTCTGGGCGGCGACGTTTTTCGCCAGATACTGATCGGGGATCATGATGACCGTATCGGTGTTCCACTGCTGGGCGACCGCCTCGACCACCTGAACCGCGTTCGAGCTGGTGCAGCAGATATCCGAATAGGCCTTCACTTCAGCCGACGTGTTCACATAGGTGACGATCGGATAGTCGGGATACGCCGCCTTGATCGCCTGCACGTCTGCGCCGGTGATGGAGCTCGCGAGCGAGCAGCCGGCCTCCATGTCGGGGATCAGCACGGTCTTGTTGGGCGACAGGATCTTGGCGGTTTCGGCCATAAAGTGCACGCCTGCCTGCAAGATCACGTCTTCCTTGGCGTCGGCGGCGACCTGCGCCAGTTTCAGGGAATCGCCGGTAATATCGCCCACGCAGTTGAAGATTTCCGGCGTCATATAATTGTGCGCCAGAATGGTCGCGCCGCGCAGCGCTTTGAGCTGATTGATGGCGTCGATCAGCGGCGCAAAGGCAGGCCATTCCATCGGGGTGACCACGTCTTTGACGCGGGCATAGAGATGATCGGTGCGCGCCTTGACGGCGTCGTCATACACAAGCGCGCTCGCCTCGGGCCAAAGGCGCTCGGATGCGTCAGTCCCGGTCTCGGTCCAGCTCATTCCGTCCATGGTCATCTCCCTTGAGCCCCGGTTATGTGCAGACTTATGCTCGATATGAGCATTTCCGGGGCCTTAAACGACGGCGATCACGGTGAGTGTCGCCGACCTTTTGCTCTCTATGAGCCTAAGTAGGGACTTATATACGCCGATGAAAGGGGGGAGCAAGTTGAAACTTACATGACGAGGCCGCCGCTCACCTTATGGTGAACGCCCGGATAAGCCTCAGCTCTCTTTCGCCCGCGGAATGCTCAGGCCCAGCGCCGTTCCGGCGGTCAGGTTTTCACGGGCGAAGCGATACAGCTCGGCGGGGCGACCGCCGGTCTGGCTCTCCACCCGGCCCGTGCCCGCCACGAACCCGGCGCGGTCGAGCGCGCGGCGGAAATTCTGTTTGTGCAAGGGAAAGCCCGACACAGATTCCACCACCCGCTGCAGATCTGACAGGGTGAAGCTGTCGCCCATCAGCTCAAACACGACCGCGCGATATTTGATCTTGCCGCGCAGGCGGCTCAGCGCAGTGGCGAGGATGCGGCGATGGTCGGACGCCATGGCGACGCCCATGCCATCCGGCGCGGTGTTCGCCTCGCCGCGATCACGACCGGCTTCAGCGACCAGCCCGGCTTCATAAAGCAGCTCATAGCGATCAAGCGCCCGTTCCTCGTTCCACAGCGCGCCGTCGAGGCCAAAGGTGACGCGCACCCGGTCAAAGCGCGCCGCGCGGCGGCCCGGCGCCGCGGCTTCGTCACACCAGGAGCGCAGGGCGGGCTCGATCACTTGCGTCAGGATGGTCGGGCGGCCCGCGCGATGGTCTTCCCAGGGGAAAAACCGCGTCCAGCTGTCCCAATGCGCATCGGTGTTGTTCAGGGGGCGGGCGTCGGGCGTCAGGCCCAGATAGCCCACAGACAGAACGCGCGCGTCCTGCGCCCCGGCGAGCGCCGCGAGCGGCGCTTCGCGGCCGCGGTCGCCGAAGGTGTAAAGCTGTTCTACATAGCCCAGCTCAAACCCGGTCTGGCCGCGCACCCATTCACGCAGGCCAATCTCGAAAGTGCGGTGGGCGCTGGGATCAAACGGACCGAAAGGCAAAGCGGGCTCGCCGCCCTCTACACTTTCTGTGACCAGCACTTTCAGCTCGCCTTCGGAGGCGGCGAAAATCACCGCGTTCAGGCCCACCACCAGCGGCTGGATCGCGGTGTTGAGATCGGGTCTCATCGTCCCAGCTCCTGTTCGGTTTCAGCGTGCAGCGCGCGAAAGCGCTCCAGGAACAGGATTTGCGCCTGTTTCACCGGTAGCGGGTCAATCTCGACCTTCGCATCAACCGGCGGGCGGCCAAACAGCTTGCGGCCTTCTTCCACCGAGAAGCCGGCGATCTGGACCGCCTCGTGATAGGCGCAGATCCGATCGGCGCGCTTGATCGTGGACTTGATGGCTTTGGGCAGTTCGGGGGGCAGGCCGTAACGCATGTGGATCGCCCCTTCCAGCCGGGCTTCAAACGCCTTGTAATCATAGCCCAAAGCCGCCTTGAAGGGCGAGATCATATCGCCGATCACATACTCTGCTGCGTCATGAAGCAGGGCGGCGAGCCGCCATTTCGCGGGCCAGTCCGGCTCCAGCACGCCGCACAAATGCTCAACAACAACCGAATGCTCAGCCACGGAAAACGCATGATCGCCCATGGTCTGACCGTTCCAGCGCGCCACCCGCGCCAGGCCCTGGGCGATGTCGTCGATCTCCACATCAAAAGGCGAGGGGTCAAGCAGGTCCAGCCGACGCCCGGACAACATGCGTTGCCAGGCCCTGACGGGCTTGTCGGCTGCGGGTTTGCCGCTCGAGTGTCCTGACCGCGCCACTTTGTCCCGCTCCTTACCGCTTGCAACCGGTTTCCGTCCTAGCGTGAAACAGCGTAAGTTCAAGCCAAGCTGCTGAACACTGGCGGCCTCATGACGATGTGGGAGGATTGTATGAAGCCCGAACGTATTCTGGTCGCCCTTCAAGGCTCTGACAGCGACGCCAATTCGCTGAAGGCCGCTTGCCAGCTTGCGCCTCTGTTCGACGCTGACATTCGCGGGCTTTTCGTTGAACCTGATCCCGCCGCTTACATGCTGTGGACCGGTCCGGGCGCCGCAGGGGCGTCTGTGGTGTCCTCCGCCATCGACACTGTGCGCGAGGAGGCCGCCAAGGCGTCTGTGGAGGCGCAACGCCAGTTTGATGAGGCGATCAGCGCCCATGACCTTAAAGACGCGAGCTTCAAGCGCATTATCGACAGCCCGTCCGAGGCCGCCGAACAGGCGCGTCTGGTGCGTTTGCTGGTGACCTGCCCGCGCGCGGCCGCAGGCAAGGGCTCGCTGGCGGACTTCACCGCTGCGTGCCTGGTTGAGGAAGGTTGCCCCATCTATGTGCCGCGGGGCGGGGCGATCCCGCCCAAATCCATTTGCATCGCCTGGGACGGCTCCAAGGAAGCGGCGCGAGCTGCGTTCGCAGCGGCGCCCCTGTTCAAGAAAGGGGTGGGTGTGACCATCCTGCATAGCGCCCGCAATCTGGACTATCACGACCGGGCCGCATCCGCGCCCAATCGTCTGTCTCACTGGCTCACCGCACGCGGCGTAGACGCGCAATCGCGCGAGATTGACGGCAAGAGCGGTCTGGGCGACGGATTGCTTGAAGCGGCGGCCCAGGCCGACTTGCTGGTGGCGGGCGCTTATGGGCATTCGAGGATTGCGCAATTCATGTTTGGCGGCGTCACCCGGCATTTGCTGACGGCGCAGGACGGTCCGTCCTTGCTGATGGCGCACTGATCTACAAAGACAAAGACGAAACTGGAGACTTTGATGGCTTTAACCCGTCTGACCCTGCGGCTGAGCCGCAATCCGGAAGCCGGATTTCCCGAAGGCGATGATTCACAAGGCTATGTGATCACCGCGCCGTTAAACAAAGACGGCAAGCTCGACGCGGCTCTTTGGCGCGATCACAAGAAAGCCTGCACCGTGATCCGGTTTTCTCCGGACGAGGCGGACAAGGCGGATGGCTGGCTGACCCATCGCGGTTCAAACTGGTTTTTCCATTATGATGAAGAACATGAAGGCCCGGACGAGCCGGTCTACAAGCTGGGCGATCATACGCTGCGGCTGGGCGATTATGTCACCATCCACGAAGCGGATGGCGAAGACTTGGTCCACAAGATCACTGAAGCGACGCAGGTCAACGGCTAGCCCGTTCTTCACCTGCTGAGATGAAACCCCGGCGCTGCAGACGCCGGGGTTTTTTTTATGGGCACATGACTCAAGGCTTCTGCTCGAAATCAAGGCAAGCGCGCTCAAAGAGCGAGCGCTTATAATCTGCTGCATTGCAAAAACACGCTGAGGCGCTGACAGCAGCGCGCACTCCGGCGCAGGCTTTGTCCGTGCAATCGGGCGAAGAGGAGCGCGGGTATGGATCAGGTTGAGTTTGCAGGCGGCGATGTAGCGTGGATACTCACAGCGTGCGCGCTGGTGCTGATGATGACCTTGCCAGGGCTGGCGCTGTTTTATGGCGGCATGGTGCGCCGCCAGAACGTGCTCTCCACGCTGATGCAGTCTTTGGGCGCGGCGATGGTGGTCTCCCTGGTCTGGGTGATCGCAGGGTATTCCTTCGCGTTTTCCGGCGACGGCGCCCTGTTTGGCGGCTTCGGCAAAGTGTTCCTGAACGGGCTGACGCTCGACAGCGAGGCGGCGGGCCTGCCTGAAGCGGTCTTCATCCTGTTTCAGATGACGTTTGCGATCATCACCGTGGCGATCATCGCCGGGGGCGCCGCAGAGCGTCTCAGCTTCAAGGCCTGGATGGTGTTCGCGCCGGTCTGGCTTCTGGTGGTTTATGCGCCCATCGCGCATTGGGTCTGGGGCGAAGGGTTTTTGTATGACGCAGGCGTGCTGGATTTCGCGGGAGGGGCCGTGGTCCACATCAACGCCGGTGTAGCGGGTCTGGTGCTGGCGCTTAAGCTGGGCCCGCGGCGCGGCTGGCCCAAAGAGGGTCAGCCGCCCCATAATCTGGTGCTGACGGTGATCGGCGCGGGTCTTCTGTGGGTGGGCTGGTTTGGCTTTAACGGCGGCTCTGCGCTGGGCGCGAACGCTCTCGCCGCTCATGCCGCGCTGGTGACGCAAATCGCCGCCGCCGCCGCCGCGCTGACCTGGGCGCTGATGGAATGGATCCTGCGCGGCAAACCCTCGGTCCTGGGCGCGGCTTCAGGCGCCATCGCGGGGCTGGTGGGCATTACGCCGGCGGCGGGTTTTGTCGAGCCCTACGCAGCGTTCCTGATCGGGGTGCTGACGGCGGGCGCAGCCTATTGGGGCGTCACGGGACTGAAGAAGCTTGGCAAGTATGACGACAGCCTGGACGCCTTTGGCCTGCATGGCGTGGGCGGCCTCGCCGGCGCGATCCTGACCGGCGTCTTCGCCTCTTCCGCCATCGGCGGCACGCCGGGTGCTGTGGAGGGCAATGTCATGCTGGTCTTCACCCAGACTTGGGGCGCGCTGGCCGCAGCCGCCTGGTGCGGCGTCGCCACCTTCGCCATCCTGTGGCTGATGGAACGGGTGATGAAGCTGCGCGTTGAGCAAGAAGACGAGGTGACCGGCCTTGATGTGGCGCTTCATGGGGAGAGCGCCTGACACAGAGTTTCGCTCACCCCAGACGGTAAGCGATCCGACTATCCTCCCTGACTGGTCCCGCTTCGGCCTTGCGCCCAAGCGGGATCTTTTTTGTCAGATCATCAGAAGCGTGCGGACAAAGGCGGTCAGCGCCTTCACCGAGGTCGTCTCTTCATTGGAATGATAGTTATAAGTGGGCAGCTGCAAGGTGGCGCCCGCATAAACGCCCTGGCTGTTCGCGGTGATCTTGCCCAGCTCGGTCAGGCCCATGGATTTGAGCGGCAGCTCGCGCCGGGCGCGGGCGTCGTTCTCTCGGGTGATGAAACTGTCCTTGAAGATCATCGGCGCGCCGGCGCGGCTGGCGGCGTTTTCAAGCCGTGAGATCGTCGCGTCATGAAAACTCGCCGTGGCGTCGCGACGGCGCAGAATGACCGCGCCCGCCATGGCGGCGGCGCCGTCATCAAACGGGGAAGTGTCGCAGACGATCAGGTCTTTGGTGGGCGGCAGGCCGCCCGCGCTGGCCCAATCGAGGAAATGGGTGGCGGAGCGCCCGATCTCTTCCTCGGCGGTGACAATGATCGTCCCGTTCAGCCCGAATTCTGCGGCGATGCGCAGGGCGGCGAGGGAGACGGGATTATCAAGTTGGCCCGCCACAAAGCCTGACTTGTTGGGCGTCACGTCCCGCGCCAGCGCCACGGGCGTGCCGCCGGGCAGGGGCGGCATGCCGATAATGTCCAGCACCAGGCGCTCCTGCGGGTCCAGGTATGCGCCTGTGATCACGCCATAGGCCAGGCGTCCGCCCGACTTGCGATCATAGGCGAAGACCTCCTCGCCCTCATAACGCTTGGAGACGATTTCCGTGAAGCTTTCGCTGGCTTTGGCGCCGTCGGCGTATTTGGTGTTTTTCACGGCGTGGGCGGCGTAGATAGCCGCGCCGTCTTCGGCGATCACTGCGCCATGACGGTCCGCATGCGCCAGATAGACCGGTCCGGGCTCGCCCAGCTTGATCACGCACAGGTTTTGCGGACGATCGACCGTGCAGCCCAGGGCAGTGAAATCACGCGCCAGATGGTCAAGGAACGGCGTTTCGTGCCCGACCACAGACGGGAAGTCGAGGTATTCGTGGGTTTTCGCCAGAACGCGGGCGAACAGCGCGGTATCGGCGGGAAGGTTCACTTCAAAGCCGCTCCACAAAGACCGTGCCGGCGGAATAACCGGCGCCGAACGAACAGATCACACCCTTCTCGCCCGCGTCGAAATCGTCGGAATGCTTGTGAAAGGCGATGATGGAGCCGGCCGAGGAGGTGTTGGCGTATTCGTCCAGAATGGTCGGCGCGTCTTCACCGCCCGCTTCGCGGCCGAACACCTTTTTGGCGATCATGAGGTTCATGTTGATGTTGGCCTGGTGCAGCCAGACCCGGCGCATATCATCCGCTTCAAGCCCCAGCTCGCCCATATGGGTGCGGATCATGTCCGACACCATCGGCACGACTTCCTTGAACACCTTGCGGCCTTCCTGGATGAACAGCTTGTCGTCCTTGGGCGCGAGCAGGTCTTCGCGAGACGCGTCGCCTGTGGCGCGTTCAGTGCGGTTCAGGAAGCCGAAATTATTGCGAATATTGTTGGAGAACTTGGTCTTCAGCTTGGTGCCCAGAATGCGCCAGCCGCCATCCCCGAGGTCTTCACGCTCCAGCAAGATGGCGGTCGCCACATCGCCGAAAATGAAATGGCTGTCGCGATCGCACCAGTTCAGATGCGCCGAGCAGATTTCCGGATTCACCACCAGAATGGCGCGCGCATGACCCGCCGCGATCTGGTCCGCGGCGGTCTGGATGCCGAAGGTCGCCGACGAACAGGCCACATTCATGTCAAAGCCGAAGCCGTCTTCAATCCCGAGCGCGTCCTGGATTTCCACGGCGACGGCGGGATAGCCGCGTTGCAGTTTGGAAGCAGCGACGATCACCCCATCCACATCAGCGGCGGACTTGCCCGCGCGCTTCAGCGCATCCTCGCAGGCCTTGACGCCGATCTCGGCCAGGATCGAGATTTCGGTGTTGGCGCGGGCCGGGATGAAGGGCTTCATCCGGCGGGTGTCCAGTACGCCTTCCTTGTCGATGACGAAGCGCGACTTGATCCCAGAGGCTTTTTCCACGAACCCGGCTGAGGACGGAGAGAGGGGTTCGGTCAGTCCCGCCTCAATATCGGACGCATGCCCTTCATTGTATTGCGCGACATAGGCGTTGAAGCTTTTGACCAACTCCTCATTTGAGATGGAGTTGTCTGGCGTCCACAAGCCAGTGGAACGAATTACGGCCGCGGTCATGAAAAGCTCCGACGCAAGATTCTTTAGTAGAAGGTGCGCAACTTAGCCGCACCAAGCGCTCAGCGCCAACCGCTTCCACGCAGCCTTGGCGCTAATTCGTAACCTCCGGGTGGCGGTGACAGGTCACAAGATGGTCATTGACCATCCCCACCGCCTCCATGAAGGCGTAGACGATCACGGGCCCGCAAAACTTAAAGCCCCGGTTTTTCAGATCTTTTGAGAGGGTCTGGCTCAATTCGGTCTGGGTTGGGACCTCGCTTTGGGTTCTGAACCGGTTGATATGCGGGGCGCCATCCATAAAGCCCCACAGATAATCAGAAAAATCTTCACCCCGTTCCGCCATCTCCAGATAGGCCTGCGCATTGCCGATGGCGGCTTTTATTTTCGAGCGTGACCGGATGATTCCGGGATTGCCGAGCAGGCGCTCCATATCCGCGTCGTCATAGCGTGCGATGCGTTCAGGGTCGAAGCCGTGAAACGCTTCTCGCAAGGTGTCGCGCTTGCGCAAAATGGTGATCCAGGCGAGCCCGGCCTGAAAACCATCCAGAATGAGCTTTTCCCACAGGGCGCGCGACTCCCATTCCGGCACGCCCCATTCGGTGTCGTGATAGTGCGTGTACAGCGGATCGGTTCCGCACCACGGGCAACGCTCGGTCATGGAGGGGCCTTCCAGCTAGAATGCAGGTCTGCGTTTCAGAGCGCGTCGAGGTCGTCGATCACCTGCACCGGGGCGCCGCCCAGCGTCAGGGGGGCGCCGTCCGCCAGTGCGTCTTTCAGTCGGTCGACCCGCAGCCGGGCCAGCGCGCATCCGGGCGCCGCCGAGCTGACCGCGCCGAGCGAGACGTCGCCCGCCTGAACCGGATCGCCGGGCTGGGCTTGCGTGTTGGAGGACAGGCGCAAGGTGCGTTTGCGCACGCCGCCTTTGCGGTGCATGCGGCTGGCGACCTCCTGGCCGACAAAACAGCCCTTCTTGTAATCAATCCCGCCCAGCAGATCATGGTTCACATCGGTGGAGAAGACTTCGGAGGGACCGAAATCGGCGCTCATTTCAGGCGCGCCCGCTGTGATGCGTGCGGTGTGATAGGCGTCCAGATCGCTCGCGGGGCCGCCCGCCGGCGCGATAGCGCGCCAGCCTATGGCTGTGTGGCGCGGATCGGGACTGGCGGCCAGCGCCACGGTGCGCAATTCGGCCTCGCCTTCACCGCGGGCGGCGATCACTGACAGATCGTCACGCAGGTCGAGCGCAGCGTCCGAGCGCAAGCGGTACAGCGTGAACCGCTTGAGCAAAGCCTCTGCTTCACTGGCGGGCACATCGAAAAAAAGCCCGCCCTCGCCATCGTCAAAGATGATCAGGTCGGCCAGCACCTTGCCCTGCGGTGTCAATAGCGCGGACAGCATGGCGCGCTCGGGCGTCACGCCTTCCGGGCCATGCGTGATCACGCGCTGGAGAAAACTGCGCGCGTCCGGACCGGTGATGGCGAGGACGGCGCGATCGGGCAGGGTGGTGAGATAGTCTTGGGTCATAGACGCTAGATGGGGCTGAAGCGGTCCCGCAATCAAGAGGGCGCCAGAGACTGGCGCTGCAGGCCGTGTCAGGCTAAGTGCGGAGCATCATGACGCGCATCCTGTTCATCACCGCCACCCGCATCGGCGACGCCATTCTCAATTCGGGCGTGCTGCAGCATCTCATCGACGCCCATGCCGACGCGCGCATCACTGTCGCGTGCGGGCCGCTGGCTGCGCCGCTGTTTCGTGCAGCGCCGGGGGTGGAGCGGGTCATTGTGATGACAAAGCAAAAAGGCGGCGGTCACTGGCTGTCGCTCTGGCGGCAAAGCGTGGGCCAGCGCTGGGATATTGTAGTGGACATGCGCGGGTCTTTGACGAGCTGGTTCCTCTGGGCCGGCCAGCGCTATGTCAAACGCCCCAATCCCAAATCCGGCGTGCGTCACCGGGTTGAGGAAGCTGCCGACGTACTCAGGCTTGAGACGGCGCCGGGAACACGACTCTGGCTTGATGCCGCCGCTCAGGCCCGCGCTGACGCCGAGTTGCCCGCAGACCGTCCTGTTCTGGCGCTCTCGCCCGCCGCTTCGGCTGTGTTCAAGGAATGGCCGACCGAACGGTTCTCTGAACTGGCGCTGCGCCTGACCGCGCCGGGCGGCGCGTTGCCGGGCGCAGCGATCGCTCTGTTCGGCGGCCCGGGCGATGAAGCGCGCGCGAAAGCGGTGGCGCAGGGCTTGGGCGAGCGGACCGTGATTGATCTGACTGGGCAGCTTGATCTGGTCGAGGCGGGGGCCTGTCTGAAGCGCGCGCGTCTTTTTGTGGGCAATGATAGCGGCCTGATGCATATGGCGGCGGCGGCCGGCGCGCCAACGCTGGGTCTGTTCGGCCCCACCGACGAGCGGCTCTATGCGCCGTGGGGCGAGGCCGCGCAAATCGTGCGCGCCGGTGACCGGTTTGACGAGCGCGAGCGTCGCGCCCTGGCGGACACCAGCACGCAGTCGCTGATGGGCGCTTTGCAGGTGGATCAGGTGGAGCGGGCGGCGCGTGAATTGCTCGCGCAGACCGAGCGTGTCTGAGCCGTTTTACTGCAGATAGGTGCGCCGCAATTGCTCGGAGAGCGTCTCGCCTTCTGCGGCGAGCGCCTGACGCACCATTTCTTCTTCCGCGCCGCAACGCGGCGTCCGACGTTCCTGAATGCGAAAGCCTTCATTGAAGCGATCCACCAGGCGTTGCCGGTAGGAGCCGCGAGTCGGCGCTTCATGCTCCAACAGCTCCAGCATGGCGTCGCGCCAGCCTTGGGAATTGCGGCCTTTGCAGGCGAAGTCGAGATAATGCATCTCTCCCATCACCCGGGCGAGGGACTCGACCGGATAGGGGTCCACATAGCTCGGCGGCCGGCGGATCGTCTGGGCGTCCGCCACAGACGCCATCGCGGCGCACAGGCCGAACACAAGGATGAGGGATCTCAACACCATGCCCTGTTCCTGAACGCGGAACAGGGCAAATTCAAGGCTTAAGAGCGTGTTTACGCCGCGCGGACGGTATCCAGGAAGCGCTCAACTTCGCTGCGCAGATGCTCTGAACTGGTCTTGAGCGTCTTCGCCGCTGTGTTCACTTCCTCTGAGACGGTGGTGGTTTGAGACACTGCGCCTTGAATGCCGGTGACGTCCACCGTCACGGTGCGTGTGCCTTGGGCGGCTTGCTGGGCGTTGCTGGAAATCTCGCCCGTCGCTGCAGTTTGCTCTTCCACTGCGGAGGCGAGCGCCTGTGTGGTCGTGTCGATCTCACGCACCTGGCTGATAATTTCGCGCGTGGCGTTAATGGCGTCGGTGGAGGTCCTTCCGATGTCGCTCAGACGGTCCGCGATCTCTTCTGTCAGTTTCTGGGTCTGTTCGGCCAGCGCTTTGACTTCGCTCGCGACGACAGCGAACCCTTTGCCCGCCTCCCCGGCCCGGGCAGCCTCGATCGTGGCGTTCAAGGCGAGCAGATTGGTCTGGTCCGCGACAGCGTTGATCGCCTGGACGATCTCGTCCGCGCCCGCCACAGCTTCATTCAGACGGTCGAGCTGCTGGCTGCTGATTGCGGCGCGTTCATTGGAAGCCTGCACGGCGTTGGAAGATGAGGTCACTTGGGTTGCGATTTCGCGGATAGAGGCGGTCAGCTCTTCGGCGGCGGACGCTACAGCCTCGACATTGCCGGACGCCTGCTCAGCGGCCGCTGCAACCGAAGAGGCGCGCTCATTGGTGTCATCCACGCTCTCGTTCAGCGTCTGTGATCGCGATTGCATGTTCACAGCTGCGTCGGACAGGGATTGAATCACTGAACCGACCTGGCTCTCAAACTGGTCCGCCAGCGCCATCATGGCGTCTTTGCGCTCGCGGGCGGTTCGTTCCTCAGCTGCGGCCTGTTCGGCCTGCAGTCGATCCATTTCCAACGCGTTATCTCTGAAGACAGTCAGCGCGCGCGCCATGTCGCCAAGTTCATCAGACCTCTCAACGCCTTTGATCTCAATCTGTTTATTGCCATCGGACAATTCCTGCATTGCTTGAACCGCACGCTTGATTGCCCCGGTGATGCTGCGGGCGAGGAAGAAGGCGAGAATAATAGCCAATACCACGCTGATGACTGCGGAGCCGAAGACTAGCACTTGTGTGCTCTGTGAGGATTCCTCTGCTTGCGCACCAAGGGTGTCCTGGCGGTCAACGGTTTCGAGCCTGCGAGTGTCTACAGCCTCAGCAAGCAGCGGCCCGATGCTGTCCATGCGGTCAAGCTCTGAATTGCGTGCATTGATGGCGTCTCTAATCGCATTGAATGCAACGGCAAAACGATTAACGCCAGTTAGGGATTCCTGCGTCAGGCTGCGACGTTGCGGATTTTCCAAGACGGTCAAAAGCGTGTTCAGCGCGTTCTGCACCGCATCGAGTTCGCTTATTGCTCGTACGGCTGACGCCTCTGCATTGTCAGTCAGAAAACGCTCGGCATAGAAGCGCGACAGCAACAGTTTTTCCTGCGCAAGCCCTGTAAAATAAGAGGCCTCAGCATCGCCATCGGCATAGGCGGATTCCATGACGTCTGACAGGCGCGCTCGGATCGCTGTACCCGTTTCAGCCAGAATCTCAAACTGTCGTTCGCGTTCAGCTTGATGCTGGACAGCGGCCATAAAAGCCGCCTGGTATTCACGCGCATGATCTGCAGCCTCTGGCATTCCGAGAGCGTCTAGATTTTGCACTGTGGTGTCTACGTACCCACTGAATTCGTCTGCCCTTTCAGGGTTTCCGCTCGTGCGCCATTGGAAACCGGCTATCCGCGCTTGCACCAATTCAAGTTTGATTGTGTTGAGTGAGAGGCTTTCAAGTGAAGCCCCGCGATAATCTGTAAAGATGCCGCCAAGTGTACGGCTGCCTAGCCCGCCTATAACCCCAACGATCAAAACGAGCGCAGTCAGTGAGAAAAATGCACCCACGAGCTGGTGTTTCAGGGATAGTTTCAGCATTGATTTATCCTTCTGGGGCTGACAGTTAGGCAGAAAGCCTCTTTCATAGGAAAGCCTGAACTCGCAATTTATTTGCAATGACTAGTTATAAACAGATTAATGAAGTGCTTCATAGATTTTGACAATATAATGAAGTTATACCTTAGTATAATAATGGGTATTAATATTGTTGAATTTTTACAAGCTTTGGGTTGTGGTGTGCTCAATGAGGGCCGTTTCGAACAAGAATTCAGTGCCCGTACGCCTGGAGCGGCAGCGCATGAAAACCCCATTTCCGCGTCTGCGCCGCATATCAGCGTTTCTGCGCCTACAGCTCCGGTATGGTTTCGCGCAGAGGGAAACGGGAGGGGCATGCAGCTCATGTCCGGCACCTCAGTAGGAACAGGGCGAATTCAAGGCTTAAGAGCGCGCCGCAGCGCGAAACTGTGTTGCAGTGCTGTGCGGGTGATGTCCCAGGATACTTTCTCGCTGGCTTTGGCGATGGGGAAGAAGGCCGCGTCCAGCGCGTCATCGCCGGCTTGCGGCTCGCCGGAGCGCCAGCGCGCGCTGTAATCGGCCATCACGTAATGGCCATGCGGGGTGATGGATTCAAAGACGTCGATCAGGCCTTCGATGGCGGCCTCGATCCCGGTTTCTTCCCTCAGCTCGCGCAGGGCGGCGTCGTGCAGGGTTTCGCCGAACTCCACCTTGCCGCCGGGAATGGACCAGCAGCCTTGATAGGGCGGATTGGCGCGCCGGATCAGCAGCACCTCGTCGGCGCGCCAGACCACCAGGCCAACGCTGATACGGGGCAGATCCTTCATGCTTGACCTCGCTGCATGCAGACGGGAGGAAAGGGTATGTGCGGTCGTTATGTCATGAGTTTGAGCCTGGTCCAGCTCGAAGCCCTGTTTGGTAAGCTGGATCGTTTGAATTATCCGCCCAGCTGGAATGCGGCGCCGACCCAGGCTTTGCCGATCATCCGTCTGGGGCGGCAGGCTGATTTTCGTCTGACCAATGTGCGCTGGGGGCTCGTGCCGCACTGGTCCAAAACCGGCCCAGATGGCTCAAAACCCCTGATCAACGCCCGCTCTGAAACTGCTGCTGACAAGCCCAGTTTTCGCCAGGCCTTGCAACGTCGTCGGGCGCTGGTCCCCGCAGACGGGTTTTATGAATGGTCAAAGGATGAGACCGGCGCCAAACAGCCCTGGTACATCACCCGCACCGACGGTCAGCCCATGGTGATGGCTGGGGTGTGGGAGCGCTGGGGCGAGGGCGCAGACCGGATCGACAGCTTCGCCATTCTCACGACGGCGGCCAGCCCTGACATCGCCCATATCCACCATCGCAGCCCGGTCTTCATCCCCGAGGGACGCTACGCCGACTGGCTGAACCCCGAGACTGATCCGCAGCCTTTTCTGAAGGCGCCGCCAGAAGGCGCGCTGACCTTGCGCAAGGCGTCGGTGCGGGTGAATGCGGTGCGGGAGAACGATGCGGGTCTGATCAAGCCCGAGTGAGGCTAATCGCCCAGAAACTCCTTGCGGACGTCCACACTTGAGTCGCGTCCCACCTTGTCGGCGCAGGTTTCCAGCCAGTTCTGCGCCGCTTCGCGGCCCCGGTCGCGCAGATCGGTGAGAAAGCCCCAGCTGGCGTCGTATTTGCTGGAGGCGGGAAACTGCGACAACGCATCGTCGGCGCGGATCGAATGCAGGCGGATATCGCTCAGCCGGGCCTTGCGCGGGTCCTTGAGCAGATCATCCTTGATCAGGCGCTTGACGAAGGCGATGGCGCGCAATTCAGCCAGCAGGCTGGCGTTAAAGGTGATCTCATTGACCCGGTTGAGGATGTCTTCGGCTGTTTTCGGCGTTCCGGCGCGCTCCACCGGATTGATGTGCACGATCAGAACGTCATGGGGCGCATCCGCGTAAATGAGCGGCCAGAGCGCCGGATTGCCGGTGAAACCGCCATCCCAGAACGGCTCGCCGTCTATGTCGACCGCCTGATGCAAAAAGGGCAGCGTGGCTGAGGCGCGAACCGCATCTCGTGTCACCTCCGCCCCGTTGAAAACACGGCTGCGCCCTGTGGTCACGCAGGTCGCCGCAATGAACAGCTGGATGTCCTGGCAGGCGTGAACAGCGTCAAAATCGATTTGCCGGTCCAGGATATGGCTGAGCGGATCATAGCCGAACGGGTTGGTGTCATAGGGGCTGGTCAGCCGGGTCAGGGCGTCCAGCCAGGGCGCGAATTTGAACAGGCCCGGCGCGCGCATGAAGCCGCCGCCGGCCCGGGACACGGCGCGCCAGAAATCCTCCAGCGCCTCGCGCGCGCCTTCAGCCCCGCCGCGCACCTGACCCATGGCCAGGGCGCAGGCGTTCATGGCGCCGGCGCTGGTCGCGCTGATGGCTTTGGCGGACAGGCGCCCGTCTTCCAATAGCGCATCCAGCACGCCCCATGTGAAAGCGCCATGCGCGCCGCCGCCTTGCAGCGCCAGCGAGACAGGGCGGGGGGTGTCCGACCGTTCGCGGGTCGACGAAGAGGAGGCCGACCCGGTCATCGCTATTTGGCGGTCCAGCCGCCATCAATGGTGATGGCGTTGCCGTTCACATTCGCCCCGTCATCACTGACCAGATAGAGGAGCGCGCCGACCAGCTCGTTATAGGTGACGAATTTCTTGGTGGGCTGGGCGGACAACATCACGTCGCGCACCACTTCTTCTTCGGAAATGCCGCGCGCCTTGGCGGTGTCGGCGATCTGGTTCTCCACCAGCGGCGTCTTCACATAGCCTGGATTGATGCAATTAACGGTGACGCCGTCTTCCGCGGTTTCCAGCGCCACGGTCTTGGTCAGCCCCATCATGCCGTGTTTTGCGGCGACATACGCGGCTTTGAACGGGCTGGCGCGCAGCGCGTGGGCCGAGGCGATGTTGACGATGCGTCCGCGGCCTTGCGCCTTCATGATCGGCACGGCGTGCTTGATGGTGTGAAAGGCGCTGGTCAGGTTGATGCCGATGATGGCGTCCCATTTGTCGGCGGGAAACTCCTCGATCGGGGCGACGTGTTGGATGCCGGCGCAATTGACCAGAATATCGAGACGCCCCAGTTCGCGCGCAGTGAAGGCGATCAGATCTGCGATCTCGTCAGGCTTGAGCATGTTGGCGCCGTGATAAAGCACGGTCACACCATAGCTGTCCTGAAGGCGCTGACGCTCTGTCTCGATGGTGTCAGCGTCGCCCAAGCCATTGAGAACAATGTCGGCGCCGTTTGCCGCCAGACCTTCAGCCATGGCAAGGCCGATGCCGGATGTAGAGCCGGTGATGACGGCGGCATGGCCTGACAGGTCCACACGGATCGAGCTCATGAACAGGTCTCCAGACACAGCGATTGCAGAGCTTCAACAGGTGATGAATTTCGCAGCCGCGTCAAGTCCGGATCGCTCCTGATAGACCGCGGACTGGCTTTGTCTCAGCTCTACTTGGGCGGTTGAGGGCGCGTGAACAGCAGCTTGTCTGGCGTCGAGCCCTCTGGCTCAAAGCGATAGCCTTCTTCGTTGAAGTCCTGCAGGCGCTGCGGATCTTCGATCCGGTTCTCGATGATCCAGCGCGCCATCAGGCCGCGCGCCTTCTTGGCGTAGACCATCAATGCGCGCAGCTGGCCGTCTTTTTCTTCCTTGAAATCGACGCTGATCACCGGAACGCCCAGTGATTTCAGCTTCGCCGCCTTGGAATACTCGTTGGACGCCAGATTGATCACGGTTTGAGACGGATGACCATTGAGATCGGATTTCAGTAGATCGGCGATATCCTCGCCCCAGAAGTCATAGAGATTGCCACCTTTGGGCGTCTTCAGGCGCGTGCCCATCTCAAGGCGATAGGGCTGGATCGTGTCGAGCGGCCGTAAAGCGCCATAAAGGCCCGACAGGATGCGAAGGCGCTGCTGCGCCCATTGCAGGTCCTCAGCGCTGAGGGACGGGGCGTCCAGACCCGAATAGACTTCGCCGTTAAACGCCATCGCCGCCGGGCGACCGTCCGTGCTGTCAGGATCAAACGCCTTGAACCGTTCACGATTAAGATCGGCCAGATCATCGCTGAGATGCATTAGCGATTTGATCTTGGATGCCGACAGTTTCGCGGTGGTCTTGGACAGCTCTTTCGTCCGCTCCATAAGGGCCGGGCGCGTTGCGGTCGGGGCGTGGCCCCGCTCTGAGAAATCGAGCTTCTTGGCGGGCGAAAGCAGAATCAGCATGGGCGTCTCCGTCGTCTATGAGGCAGAGATAGGTGCGGGACCCTTGCGGCGCCAATCAATTTAACCGGTCAGTGTCATAGGCTCAGTCTATACCCAGCATCACCCGCGGGTTCATGATGGCGTTGGGGTCGAGGGTTTGCTTTATGGAGCGCATCACAGCCATTTCGACTGGTTTGCGTTTGGCCAGCTCTGAGCGTTTGAGAATGCCCACGCCATGCTCGGCGCTGATCGAGCCGCCATGCTTGTCCACCAGATCATAGATCGCCTCTGTGACCGGAGCGCAGCGTGCAACAAACGCGTCGTCCGATCCGGGCGTCTTGCGGGCGACGTTAAAGTGTACATTGCCGTCGCCCACATGGCCAAAAGCGATGATCAGGGCGTCGTCCATCATGGCTTCGGCTTTTGCAGTCGCTTCTTCCATGAAGGCGGGCATGCGCGAGACCGGGACGGAGACATCGTGCTTGGCGGCCTTGCCATGAGCTTTTTCCGCTTCAGGAATCCCTTCGCGCAGCGCCCAGAATTCGGCCATTTGCGCTTCGGTCTGCGCCAGAGCGGCGTCCGAGACGAGGCCTTGTTCAAAGGCGCTTTCGAGCGCGCTTTCCAGAAGCGACTGGGCGCGGTCGATCTCGGGACTGACCAGTTCGATCAGCACCGTCCAGGCGGGGCCTGAGTCCAGCGGATGGCGTGCGCCAGGCAAATGATGGACGGCGAGATCCAGCCCGATCTTCGGCATCAGTTCGAAGGCTGCGACAGAGCCGGTGGCGTTTTTCATATGACCCAGCAGTTTGACCGCCTGAGCCGGGCTCTCGACAGCCGCAATAGCGACGGCGGTGGAGGCAGGCCGCGCGAACAGTTTCAGCGTCGCGGCGGTGACCACGCCCAGCGTGCCCTCCGCGCCAATGAACAGCTGTTTGAGGTCGTAGCCTGTGTTGTCCTTGCGCAGGCCCGACAGATCCGACAGCACACGGCCATCGGGAAGCACGGCTTCGAGGCCCAGCACCAGATCACGCATCATGCCATAGCGCAGCACGTGAACGCCGCCGGCGTTCGTGGAGATCAGGCCGCCGATCATCGCCGAGCCTTGCGCGCCCAGCGAGAGCGGGAACAGCTTGCCGGCGTCTCTGGCGGCGCCCTGCACGCTTTCGAGGATCGCGCCCGCCTCGCAAGTGAGCGAGTCATTGTCCGCGTCGAGGGCGCGAATGGCGTTCATGCGCTTTAAGGACAACACGACTTCGCCCTGAGGCGTTGAGCCCCCGACAAGACCGGTATTGCCGCTTTGCGGAATCACCGCCACGCCCGCCTCATTGCACATGGACAGGATGCGGCTCACTTCTGAGGTGGTGGAGGGTTTGAGCAGGAGCGGCGACGCGCCCTGATACCGCCCGCGCCAGTCGCGCACATGGGGGGCGAGTTCATCAGGGTCCTCGCTCCACGCTTTGGGATCGAGGGCGGCTTTCAGGGCGGTCAGGGTCTGTGTGCTCATAGGGGCAGTGTGCAACCGCCGCATTGGATAGAACAAGAGCCCAAAGACGTCTGCAGCGATTAATCCGCCGCTTTTTCCAGCACCGCCTCAAAGCGCATGGAGGGCGCGGCATCGGCGCGGCCCTGGAAGACATAGGCGTCGCCTTCGCGCTTTCCGGTCAGGGTCAGGGCGAATTTATCAAATTCACCAAAGACCGACAGGCGGGAGGGGTCGTGGTTTGTGACCACCATCTTCACCTGAAGCTCGCTTTCAGGCCCGGAGACGCTGCCGACATAATACATGCCCGAATCCCCGCCCAGAACGCGGCTGTCCTGGACAATGATGATGCCCTTGGCGTCATCAAGCGGGGTGCGGAAGGAGGCGATATAAAGACCGTTTTGCATGGCTCGCGTTTTATCATCCAGAGTCTGAACACAACCTTGAGCAGTTGTTCTAACGCTCCGCAGCTGCGCGTCTGAGGCGGTCGTTTATCGCCTCGCCCAATCCGGTTTCGGGGATGGGGGCGACGGCGATGCGATCGCTGACCCTGTCCAGCCAGCGCAGGCCAGTAAACAGGTTTGCAGCGGCTTCGACTAGGTCGCCGTCTGGGGAAAGGTCAAAAAATACAACATCATCGCCCTTTGGTTGCGTGCCAAGCCCCAAAAACGCTTCATTGGCGACAGGTTGGGTTGCGTTCAAGCGCACACTCGCGTTAGGCGCGTAGTGAGAGGTGAGCTGGCCGGGCGCTGTCGGCGCGCTGTGATTCGCTCGGGTTTGCTGCGCCAACACACCGCACACGGTTTCCAGATTTTCGCGCGATACCCCGCCGGGACGCAGGATCACGGGCTGGGCGGGGTCCAGCAGTGAGACAATGGTGCTCTCCACGCCCACCTTGCAGGGACCGCCGTCCAGGATCAGGTGAATGCGGCCGTTCAGGCTGTCCTTCACATGCTCGGCGGTGGTGGGGCTTATGGCGCCTGACGCATTGGCGCTGGGCGCCGCCAGCGGCGCATCTAGGCGCTGCACCAGCGTGCGAAGCGCCTCTGAGCGCGGCGTCCGCACCGCCAGAGAGTCCAGACCCGCCGCCGCCAGATCGCTGACCGGGGAGGGCGTTCGCTTGGGCCCGACCAGTGTAAGCGGGCCAGGCCAGAAGCGTTCCGCCAGCGCCAGACCCTGATCATCAAGTTTGATCAGGCTATGAGCGCGCTCAAGCGTATCCACATGGCAGATCAGCGGATTGAAGCTGGGCCGTCCCTTGGCTTCGTACACGCCCGCCACGGCTTTCGGATTGGTGGCGTCGCAGGCCAGCCCATACACGGTCTCGGTCGGCACGGCGACGCAGCCGCCCGCCTTGAGGATCCGCACGGCCTGATCCAGCGCATCTGGATCGTGCGCGGGCAAGACCGGGGTGTCAGGGGGCGGGCTGGGACGGGTCATGACGGTTAGGTAGCGTTCGTCAGCTGGCGGTGCAATCAAGCTAGTCTGCGCGCACAGCCTCGATATGCACCCGCACCTCAATCTGCGCAGCGGCGGCACCCCAATCCCGCGCGCCCACGCCGAAATCGCTGCGGGCGAGCGTGAAGCCGCCATCGGCGACTCCGCGACCGTCCGTGATGTTCAGAGTAAAGGTCAACGCTTGCTCCTGGGTGACGCCCTTGATGGAGAGCGTTCCAAGCGCGGTGTAGGTGCCGCCTTCACGGGTGATGGTGTCGGATACAAAGCGCATCTCGGGATGCGCCGACGGGTTCAATCCGGCTTGCCCGTCCATGTCAGACTGGCGATTCGGCGCATCAAGCTGGCCCGAGCCGGCTTGAACCACAGCTTCGATGCGGGCGTCAGAGAGGTCTTCAGGGTCCAAGCGGATATCGGCTGTAAAGTGTGGGAAATCGCCTCGGATCGTGGTTCCGAACACGTCAGTCTGCAGGCCGACAGAGCTCGAATCATAATCCACCACCCAGGCGTCAGACTGACCCAGTGCGGGCGCTGTCACCAGCAAGGCAAGCGGGGCGAGGGCGATAAAGGCGCGCATGTCCAAGTCTCCTGGGCCGATCCACATCTGCCCTTACACATACGTCGATCCCCCTGCACCACAAGCAGACGTCCGCGCACAGCTCTGCTTCCGAACAGGAAAGGGTCAGTCGCGCCCGGTCTGCGGCGGAATGTTCAGCCCCGGGATCATGCGGGTCAGGACACCGTCCCGGTCCAGAATATGGTGCTTGAGCGCGGCGCCGGCATGCAGCGCCAGCAAGATCAGGATCACCCAGCCTGAGGCGCCGTGGATCGACCCGGCGAGGGATTCAAAGCTGTCTGTTTGCGGCACCGGCAAATGAGGCAGCAGAAACCCATCCAGATTAAATAGCTTGGAAGGAAAGCTGGAGGCCGACGCCGTGATCCATCCCATGATCGGCGCGCCGATCATGACGCCGTAAAAGGCGATATGGGTGAATTGCGCGGCGAAACGCTCCCACGGTTTCATGCCTTCGGGCAGGGGCGGCGCCGTGTGGGTCAAACGCCAGGCCAGCCGCGCGAGCGACAGTAGGAGAATGATCAGACCGGCCGTCTTGTGCCAGTTATAAACGGACTGGGTCAGCGTCAGCGAGCCTGTGCCTTCAAACAGGGCGTGTCGCAAATCCTCCATCCACCAGCCCACAAACACCATGGACACCAGCATGACCGCGATCACCCAGTGCAGGATGATGGCGACAGTCGTATAGCGATGGGACGTGGTGGCGGCGGACATGGCTTACTCTCCTCGGTCGCGAAGGAATTCCGCTTCGATACGGATCACCACTGTATCGCCGATCAGATTGCCGGGAAGCCGTCCGACCCTGAAATCAGTGCGGTTAATTGTCATGTCCGCGCCAAATCCCAAGGCCTGGCGCGCTTCCAGCGGGTTGAAGACTCCGCCGTAAAACTGTGTTTCCAGAACGGCGGGTTGCGTCACGCCTTTCAGGGTCAGCTGGCCGTGAACGAGGCCGGTGTCCGGGCCGGTCACCTCGATATGGTCGGAGCGAAAGACGATCTGGGGATGGGCGTCGCAGTCAAACCAGCTTGCGCTGCATAACGTCTGGTCAAACGCAGGGTCGCCAGTGGAGATCGAGGCGGCGTCGATGATGGCGGTCAGCCGGGCGTTTTCCGGGCGGGCGGCGTCAAAGCTGAGCCGGGCGTCGATGGCGTCAAAGCGCCCCGTATACCAGGACAGACCCATATGCTGGATGCGCCAGAGCGCGCTGGCGTGAGCGGGATCGAGCGCCCACTCGCCAGGCGGCAAACGCGCCGGCTCCAGCGTGGGCGCAGAGACGCAGGCGCTGAGCAGGGTTGCGTAAAGCGTGAAGCTGAGCATGCGCAGCACTGTCATGGGCCAGTCTCCTCTGCTTGTGAGACTAGGCTGAAAGGGCGAGTGATGCGAGCCGCCTGATCAAATCCTATACCGGTGACTCCCGCTTTGCAGCAAACACGCTATGTTCGGACCAAATCATCCTGCTGGAAGGGAAGAGTCACCATGAGCTACCGCGCCCCGGTTCGCGATATCCGCTTCGCCCTGGAAGAAGTTGCAGCGCTGGACAGCGTGAAGGCGACGGGAGTGTTCCCGGAATTCTCCTCCGACCTGACGCCGGCCATTCTGGATGAGGCCGCCAAGCTCGCCAATGACGTGCTGGCGCCGCTGAACTGGAGCGGCGACCAGCAGGGCTGCACCCTGAAAGACGGCGTCGTGACGACGCCGGACGGGTTCAAGGATGCCTATGCGCAATATGTCGAAGGTGGCTGGCAGGGCCTGCAATTCCCCACCGATATGGGCGGCATGGGCCTGCCCAAGGCGCTGGGCTGCGCCTTGATGGAGATGCTGCAATCGTCCAACATGGCGTTCGGCCTGGGCCCGATGCTGTCGTTTGGCGCCATTGAATCCCTGATCGCCGTGGGCACGGACGAACAGCGCGATCTCTATCTCGCCAAGATCATGTCTGGCGAATGGACCGCCACGATGAATTTGACCGAGCCGGGCGCGGGCTCTGATGTGGGCGCGCTGCGCACCAAGGCCGAGCCCAATGGCGACGGATCCTGGGCGATTTCGGGTCAGAAAATCTACATCACCTGGGGCGAGCACGACTGCGCCGACAATATCATCCATCTGGTTCTCGCGCGCACGCCTGATGGTGCGGCGGGCACCAAGGGCATCTCGCTGTTCATCGTGCCGAAATTCCTCCCCGACGCGGACGGCAATCCGGGTGAGCGCAACACGCTTCAGGCCATCGGGCTGGAGCACAAGATGGGCATTCACGGCTCTCCCACCTGCACCATGGAATATGACGGCGCCAAAGGCTGGCTGCTGGGCGACGAGTTCAAGGGCATGGCGGCGATGTTCATCATGATGAACTCGGCGCGTCTGAATGTGGGCGTGCAGGGCGTCGGCATCGCCGAGCGCGCGTATCAGCAAGCCCTCGCCTACGCCCAGGACCGCAAACAGGGTCGCGCCATCAATATGGATGATCACGGCCCGCACGAGATCATTCATCATCCCGATGTGCGCCGCACGCTGGCGGTGATGAAGGCGAAGATCGAGGCGGGTCGCGCCATTTGTTATCACGCGGCGGTCGAGGCCGATCTGGGCGAGCATATGGACGACGCCGACGAGAAGGCCTGGTCCAAGCGCCGTGAAGATCTGATGATCCCGATCGCCAAGGCCTGGTGCACCGATATGGGTGTGGATGTCGCCTCCATGGGCGTTCAGGTTCACGGCGGCATGGGCTTCATTGAAGAAACCGGCGCAGCCCAGCATTTGCGCGATTCACGCATCGCCCCGATCTATGAAGGCACCAACGGCATCCAGGCGATCGACCTGGTCGGCCGCAAGCTGGCGCGCGATGGCGGGACCGCCATGTCCGAGCTGATCGAGGATGTGCGTCAGACCATCGAAGATTGCATCACCAGTTCGAATCCGGACTTGCCGGTGCTGGCGGAGGCCTTGAAACCGGCCTGCGACGCCCTGGAAGACGCCACCAAATGGATGCTTGACGCCAGCGACGCCGACCGCCTCGCCGGGGCCACCGCCTATCTGAAACTGGCAGGTGATGTGACCGGCGGCTGGCTGCTATGCGTGGGCGCCGTCGCGGCCCAGCGCAAGCTCAAGGAAGCGGATGGCGAGGAGAGCTACGCCCAGGCGCGCATCGCCATCGCCAATATCTTCGCCCAGACCACGCTGACAGGTGCGGCGGGCCTGCTGGGCGAGATCAAGCTGGGCTATGAGCCGGTGTTTGGTCCGGGTGAAGCCGTGCTGGCGAGCGCCTAGGCGCTAGATCCAGAAGCCTGTCGGGTCAGAGTGCGGGCGGCCGTCCACCAGACGGATCAGCCCCACCACCGACCGGACAGCCAGCCAGATATTGGCGATCAGCAAGATCAGGATGCCGATCAGGAAGATCCAGGTCAGCGCGCCCACGATCACCATGGCCAGCCAGTACCAGAAGGTGCGGATCTGAAACTGGAAGTGGTTTTGCACCAGCGGATCGGCGTTGTCCTTGCGCACATAGGCGAGGATGGCGGCGATCAGCACAGTCAGGCCGTTGCTGATTCCCACGAGCAGCAAAGCGTAGTTGATCACCGCCAGGATACGGTCCCCGTTCTGGTCGCGCACGCTGGTCGGAGCGTCGTCCGGGCTGTCGGTGGGGGCCATGTCTGATCTCCGGATACTGTATGCTGCTTGGTCTGTGACCTATATAGCTCAGCTCAGCCTCTGTTGTCGCGTCAAGTGAAGAGCGTGTCACCCACTGCCTTGTCAGGCGCCAATAAGCATTGTGAACTGATCGGTGCGAGTTAATCTTTAACTTTCTCCGTGTGATTGTGGCGCGAGCAATTTGCTGGGTTAACAGGTTTGTTTTGAAGGGCTTTCCATGAGCAACACCCCTGAACATCCCGCGACGCGCGCCCCCGTGCTTGTGACCATGGCCGACGATATTCCCGGCCATGAAGTCGAAGCCGTTATCGGGATCGCGCGCGGAAGCGTGGTTCGCGCACGGTTTTTTGGACGGGATTTTGTGGCCGGATTACGCAATCTGGTCGGGGGCGAAGTCAGCGAGTACACCAAGCTGATGGCCGAGGCGCGGGAACAAGCGCTGGGCCGGCTGGTCAGCCATGCCGAAGAGATGGGAGCGGATGCGGTCGTCACCTTCCGCTTTTCCACCGCAGCGGTCATGGAAGGCACGGCTGAAGTGCTTGCCTATGGAACGGCGGTAAAGCTGAAATGAATGAAAAAGTACGCCGTTTCGGCGGCAAGGCGGTCGCGGAAGTGGGGGAGACGATCCGCTTTCTAGGGGGCGTTGTCGCGGTTTGGTTCGTGTTGGTCACGTTCGTGTTCGCGGCGTTCCATATCCCGTCTGAAAGCATGCAGCCCGCCATCCAGGTGGGCGATCGCGTTCTGGTGTCGAAATTTGCGTACGGGTATTCACGTCATTCCTTGCCGCTGGGCCTGGGGTATCTGCTGCCGGACAGCTGGTCAGGTCGGGTGCTGGGCTCGACGCCCAAACGCGGCGATGTGGTCGTGGTCCGCGATCCCGCACAGGACATCAATCTGATCAAACGCGTCATCGGCCTTCCAGGTGACCGGATCGAGATGCGAGCAGGTCGCCTTTACATCAATGATGAGCTGGTGCCCCGTGATCCGGAAGGCGTGGTTCAGTACCGCGACCGCGCAGGCGAAACTGTCGAGGCCGCCGTCTATATCGAGACCCTGCCGGGCGGTGATGTCCACGAGATCTATGAGCGCTCCGATTCTGCCGCCCTTGATAATGTGGGTCCGTTCAATGTGCCGGAAAACCATCTCTTCTTGATGGGCGACAATCGCGACGCGTCGCTGGACAGCCGCGCCTCGCGCGGGATCGGTTATGTGCACCGCGATCTGGTGGTTGGCCGGGCCTGGACTGTGCTGTTCACCTTCGCTTCGTGCCGCCGCGAAGACGGCATGACCTGTCCGGGCTGGCGTGTCTGGCGCCCAATCTAGGCGTCAGCTTGCAAACTCTGTGGTTTCGGGTCTGTCCTTTCAGGTATAACGCTGTTATTCTCCCGCTTCATCCAGGAGCGGGAGAATTCGTATGAGCTTGACGGGAAAGACCCTTTTTATCACCGGCGCCAGCCGCGGCATTGGTCAGGCGATTGCTGAGCGCTGTGCGCGCGACGGCGCTAATATTGTCATCGCCGCCAAAACCGACCAACCCCATCCCAAGCTGGCGGGCACCATCTACACCGCCGCCGAAGCGGTTGAAAAAGCGGGCGGCAAGGCGCTGCCGCTGGTCTGCGACATCCGCGACGAAGCGAGCGTGGACGCCGCCGTCGCCAAGACGGTCGAGACCTTTGGCAGCATCGACATTGTGGTCAACAACGCTTCGGCCATTTTCCCGATGCCCACCAAAGACACCCCGATCAAGCGCTGGGATCTGATGCACCAGGTCAATGCGCGCGGGACCTTCCTGGTCACCCAGAAATGCCTGCCTTACCTTGAAAAGTCCGAGAACCCGCACATTATGGCTCTGTCCCCGCCGCTCGACATGCGTGAGCAATGGTTCGCCCCGCATGTGGCCTACACCTCGGCGAAATATGGCATGAGTCTGTGCATTCTGGGCTGGGCGGGCGAGTTCAAGGGCAAGATCGCCGCGAACGCCATCTGGCCGCGCACCGCCGTCGCCACCGCCGCCATCGCCAATGTTCTGGCGGGCGAAGAGGCGTTCAAGAACTGCCGCAAGCCCGACATCCTGGCCGAGACCGCCTATCGCGTGCTCACCAAGCCGGCGGCTGAGTTCACAGGCAATTTCCTGATTGATGACAGCTTCCTGGTCAGTGAAGGCGTCACCGACCTTGATCAGTTCGCCGTTGACCCGTCTCAGGAGCTTTTGCCGGACTTCTTCGTGCCCGAAGAGCCGAAAGCCCCTGCGGGCGTCAAGATCATGAGCATCGATCCAAGTCATTAAACACATTACGCCCCGGCGATGACCATCGCCGGGGCGCCAAGGGGCCGAATCATATTTGAGCCCAATATTCCGCCACCGAGACAGCTTGAACATCGTAGGTGACAGAGCGGCGTCATTTGTTGGCGACCGGTCTGTTCGCACACGCGTGCATCATCCCGGCTTGTCTCTGTGGGGGAGGGGGGGTACCACTCCCCTCACGCTTGACTCATGGGGGCTGACGCTCGCACGACGGGGGGCGTGGAGTTGACGTCACCATGCCTGGGCGAGGCAGGGATGACGCCGCGTTTACATCAAGATCGCTCAAGACCGTTCATGACCAGAGCCGACAGCCCGGACAAGCCGGGCCCCATCATCATCGCGAGACATGGCGAGCCTGACGCTGACCGTCGGGCGCGCATGGACTGGCGCGGCTATGTGGACTGGTGGGCGGCCTATGACCGCGCCGGGCTGAAACCCGGCCAGAGCGCGCCTGAAACCCTGGTTGAGCAGGCCGCGTTGGCGAAAACGCTTTATTCCTCCACATTGCCCCGCGCCATCGAAACGGCGCGCGCCGCGGTGGGAGATCGCCCGATCGAGCATGACGCCTTGTTCGTGGAAGCGCCCTTGCCGCCGCCCGCCCTGCCGCTGAAACTGCAGGCGCGGACCTGGGGCGTGTATGCGCGCTGTTCCTGGTGGCTGGGCTGCTCAGGCGACGGGGAAAGCCGACCGCAGGCCGAAGTGCGCGCGGCGGCGGCTGCGGAAAAGCTGGTTGAAGCCTCTCAGAGCGGCGCTGTGGCGCTGTTCGCCCATGGCTGGTTCAACCGCATGCTGCGTCCCGAACTCAAGCGCCAGGGCTGGACCTGCGTGCGTGACGGCGGGGACGGATACTGGTCCTGGCGTCGCTATGAGCTGAAACGCTAGCGCATTGGCGGCTTGATCCGACGCGATCTTTCGCGATTGTGGGGGCGTGACCTCCCCTATGAGAAGGCAGTAGCGATGACTGACGCCCCCACCGCCGAAATCGCCCAGATGAGCTTTGAAACCGCGCTCAGAGAGCTCGAGACCATCGTGGCTCAGCTTGAGCGGGGCGAGGTGGAGCTTGAACAGTCCATCGCCATGTATGAACGCGGCGCCGCGCTGAAAGCGCATTGCGAGGCGCGCCTGAAAGAGGCCCAGCTCAAAGTCGAGAAGATCGTTGTGGACGCTGACGGCGCGATCTCCGCCGAGCCGGCTGATCTGGACTGATCCCATGAGCGAAGGCCCCGCCCAGCCCGAAATCGCGCCTGAGGATTTCTTCAGGACGGATATCCGTCTGGGCACGATCGTGCGCGCCGAGCCGTTCCCGGAAGCGCGCAAGCCCGCGATCAAGCTGTGGGTCGATTTCGGCCCGGAGATCGGCGAGCGCAAAAGCTCCGCCCAGATCACCGACCATTATACGCCCGAGACGCTGGTGGGCCGACGGGTGCTCGGGGTGGTGAACTTCCCGCCGCGCCAGATCGGCCCGGTCCGCTCTGAAGTGCTGGTGCTGGGCGTGACCGATACGGACGGCGCCATCTTGCTCTTGAATGCAGACGGTGATGCGCCGAACGGAGCGCGGGTGTCATGAGCGCCTTTCTTGATCATCTCACCGAGACCGCCGACCGGGTGACGGTGGCGCTGGATGCGCTGCTGGCGCGTCCGGACGGGCCGGAGCAACGCGTTATTTCGGCCATGCGCTATGCGGCTTTGGGGCCGGGCAAGCGCTTGCGCCCCTTCTTGCTGATCGAAGCGGGCAATCTAGTGGGCGGCGATGAGCGGGCCTTGCTGCGCGCGGCCTGCGCCGTGGAATGCGTGCACGCCTATTCGCTGATCCATGATGACCTGCCCTGCATGGATGATGACGATCTGCGAAGAGGCCGTCCCACGGTGCATCGCGAGTATGACGAGGCGACCGCGGTGCTGGCGGGCGATGCTTTGCAAAGCCAGGCCTATGAGCTGCTGGCCGACCCTGAAACCCACGAACATGCCGCGGTGCGCGCCGAGTTGGTCCTGCGGCTGGCGAAGGCCGCCGGGCCGCGCGGCATGGTGGGCGGTCAGATGATCGACATGGCGGTGGAAGCGGGCGCGGAGACCGATATCGGGATCATCACCCGCTGCCAGCGGATGAAGACGGGGGCCCTGATCAGTTTCTGCGCCGAGGCGGGAGGCTTGATCGGGCATGCGGACCGTGCGCACCGGCTTGCGCTAGAAGGCTTCGCGCATGACCTCGGATTATGTTACCAGATCGTCGATGACCTTCTGGACGCGGAAGGGGATGAAAGCCTGACGGGCAAACGCACCGGCAAGGATGCTGGTCAAGGAAAAGCCAACTTCGTCTCCATATTGGGCGTCCCGGACGCCCGGGACCGGGCGGCGCGGCTGGCCGATCAGGCCAAGGCTCATCTCGATCCCTTCGGCAAGGACGCCGACATGCTGCGTAAGCTGATGGATTTTGTTTTGGCGCGGCAGTCCTGAAGCCTAGATGATAAGATAAGAACCAAGGACACGGCGCATGCCTGACACTCCGCATCTCGACCAGATCTCCTCTCCTGAGGATCTGAAAAACCGCAACCTCGACTTTCTCAAGGCCGTGGCGGACGAATTGCGGGCGGAAACCATCGACGCCGTGTCGGTGACGGGCGGGCATCTGGGCGCGGGGCTCGGCGTGGTCGAGATGACGGTCGCCCTGCATCATGTGTTTGATACGCCCAGCGACATCCTGATCTGGGATGTGGGCCATCAATGCTATCCGCACAAAATCCTGACCGGACGCCGCGACCGTATTCGCACCCTGCGTCAGGGCGGCGGCCTGTCTGGCTTCACCAAACGCTCTGAAAGCGCATACGACCCGTTCGGCGCCGCGCACGCCTCCACTTCGATCTCGGCGGGTCTGGGCTTTGCGGTAGGACGCGACCTCAAGCACGAAGAGGGCCGCAAGGTCGTCGCGGTGATCGGCGACGGCTCCATGTCCGCCGGCATGGCCTATGAGGCCATGAACAATGCTGGCGACATGAAGAAAGATCTCATTGTCATCCTCAATGACAATGACATGTCTATCGCCCCGCCTGTAGGCGCGATGAGCCATTATTTCGCGCGCCAGGTCAGCTCGAAGAGCTACAACTCCATCCGCAAGCTGGGCAAAGGCGTCGCCGAGGCGCTGGGCGTGAAGGAGCATGCGCGCCGGGCCGAGGAATATCTGCGCGGCATGGCCATGGGCGGCACATTGTTTGAGGAAATGGGCTTTCGTTATGTGGGCCCGATTGACGGTCATGACATGGACCAGCTGGTCGCCGTGCTGCGCAATGTGCGCGATGCGGGCGAGGGTCCGATCCTGATCCACGCCGTGACCCAGAAGGGCAAGGGCTATGCGCCCGCCGAGGCCGCCGACGACAAGTATCATGGCGTCGCCAAGTTCAACGTGGTCACCGGCGAGCAGCAAAAGAAAAAGGCGGCCTCGCCCAGCTATACAGGCGTTTTCGCCAATGCGCTGATCGAGCTGGCGGAGACCGATGACAAGATCTGCGCGGTCACCGGCGCCATGCCGGGCGGGACGGGCGTGGATAAATTCGCGGCGCGCTTCCCTGATCGCGCCTTCGACGTCGGCATCGCTGAACAGCATGCGGTGACGTTCGCGGCGGGTCTGGCGGCCGAAGGGCTCAAGCCCTATGCCGCGATCTATTCCACCTTCTTGCAACGCGGCTATGACCAGGTGGTCCACGATGTGGCGATCCAGTCCCTGCCGGTGCGCTTCGCCATTGATCGGGCGGGCCTTGTGGGCGCAGACGGCGCCACCCATGCCGGCTCGTTTGATGTAGGCTATATGGGCGCCTTGCCGGGCATGGTGGTGATGGCCGCCGCTGATGAGGCGGAGCTGGCGCGCATGGTCGCCACCGCCAATGAAATCGACGACCGCCCCAGCGCCTTCCGCTATCCGCGCGGCGAGGGGCTGGGCGTTGAAATCCCCAAAGAGCTTATCCCGCTTGAGATCGGCAAGGGCCGCATTGTGCGCGAAGGCGCTGGCGTCGCCATCCTGTCCTTCGGCGCCCGCCTCGGGGAAGTGCTCAAAAGCGCAGACGAGCTTGCGGCCTATGGCCTGAACCCGACCGTAGCCGATGCCCGCTTCGCCAAGCCGCTTGATCATGATCTGATCCGGGAACTCGCCCGCGAGCATGAGGTGCTGATCACCATCGAAGAGGGGGCGGTGGGCGGCTTCGGCGCGTTCGTGCTGCATTTCCTCGCCGAAGACGGCGCGCTCGATGCAGGGCTCAAGATCCGCACCATGACCTTGCCGGACGTGTTCCAGGACCAGGACAGCCCCTACGCCATGTATGAGACGGCGGGGCTGAACGCCAAGCACATCACCGCGAAAGTGCTCGACGCGCTGGGCCGGCAGGCTGAGGCGGCGGCGGCTTTGGCTTAACCGCCCTCGATCATCCCGACCACGCGCTCGATCGCGGCTCTATGGCCTGCGACAGGCGCGGCTTCGGGATAGATGTCGACCATGATGGCGGGCGGAAGGCCGCGGCCTTCAAACACGGCGCCTGACCCGTCTTCAAACACTTCGTTGGACAGTTCCAGATACCAGCCATTCGGCAGGGGTTTGGCGAGCGGGGTGCTGAACGCGCCGCGCGTCGTTCCGCCCACCTGAATCACATTGGGCAGCTGACGCAGCATCATCGTGGTGATCTCCCCACCCGACACCGTCACATCGCTGGTCATCACATAGACCGGGCCCGTAAAGCGCACGCCGTTATGGGGCGTGATCTCATAGTCTTCCGTCGCTTCGGGGGCGCCGGGAACGCTGACGCGATAACCGAGAAACGCCTCATCCGTGAAGCGGGCCGCAATGGCGCGGGTGACGGCGTCATAGCCGCCGCGATTATTGGACAGGTCCACGATCACCGCCTGATGGTCGGCGAAGCGGGTGAGGGCGTCGTCGAGTATGTCTGACAGCGCGGCCAGCTCGGCTTGTGACCACTCGATCGTGCCGGGCGTTTGCTCACGGGTGAACCCGCCCATGGTGAAGATCTCGATGTAGCCGATCGGCGCGCCGCTTTCGGGCGTGATCTCGCCCACGATCACCCGGTCGGCGATCAGCTCGGCGCCGGGGGCGAGCACGTCGTTGAAAAGCTGGTCGACAAGACCATTGAGCCAAGCGCCTTCGCCCATGCCGTTCCGGATCATCGGCAAGGTGGTTCCAAGGCCTGCCTGGGCGCGGCGTGGTTCACCCTCCACCAGCCCCACCATCTTGGTGTGAGAATCCTGAAGCGGCGCCAGAAGGTTCGCCAGCACATCCCACAGCGCCGCTTCGCCCATGCCGTCCTGCACATGAGGACGGGCCGCCGCGATTTGTGCATCCCAGTCCACGCCGCGCGCGTCAAAGAAGCTGTAATGCCGGTCCATCACGCTGGTGAAAACATCGAAGATCGCGGTTTCTGTGGTCAGGTCTTCTGCGCCGCAAGACGAAGGCAGGGCGTCCAGCCGCTCGAAAGAAGCCGAGGCGTCGCCCGGCAGGTAAGTGAGGCGGATGGACTGGCCGGTGCGCGACGGGCGAAACAGGCGGTATTCCACCTGGCCCATCATCGGGGTGCTCTCGTCGGGGGGCGGGCTGGCGTAACAGCCTGCTTGGGTGTCCTGCCAGCGGGTGATCCCGGTCTCGTTGATGTCGAGGATCCAGCCCTTTTCCCGGCTGTGCCAGACGCCTTGTGCCCGGACATCAAGCGTTCCGTCATTTGCGAAGATGGGCTGAGCGCTCTGGGCGCTGCTCAGAAGCGCGACAGCAAGACTGATCAAGAGAAACATCACGGGAGCCTCAAAGTGACCGTGGTCATCTTTTGGGGCGGTGGCCGTCCTTTGTCAAGCGATCAGGCGGCCGCCAGCGACAGAAGGGTGCAAATACGCTCGTGCAGCGCAGCCCCAAGGTCAAAGCTCTCACCAGTGTTCAACCATTGGCGGATCACGCCTGTCAGGGCGGAGACATAGAGGGCGGACAGGGCTTCGGCATCAATCCCGGAGCGGATTTCGCCCCGCGCTTGGGCGGCTTTGATCAGGGTGCTGGCCTGGGTCTGGACCCGAAGGTCGATCTCACGTTCACTGCGCTGGATGTCGTCTGACTGCGGCGCGTAGGCATGCTTGGCGCGCCAGAGCACGGGTTCGGACCGGGCGAAGCTCACAGCGTTTTGCGCCATGATCAGAAAGGACTGAAGCAGCGGCTGGTCCTGGCCAGACCCCGATTTGAGGTCGGCGTTCTGCATCGCGTCTTCATACCAGGCGGCCAGAACATGCGCCTTGGTGGGAAAGTGGTTGAAAAAGGTGCCCTTGGCGACACCCGCCGCCTTGCAGATGGCGGCGACGGAGGCGTCTTCATAGCCTGCTTCGCGGAACTGGGTCAGGGCGGCGTCATAGAGCGCCTGACGCACCTGGGCTTTCTTAGTGTCTCGTAATCCGGTCATCCCATAGATATGCCGCAATTCGTGACTGCGGTCATCCAGTCTGCTGATTTGGGTTTTGCGGCGCATTTGGATACAACCAGACGCCGGAGCACGAGGACGCAATGCGCGCAGACAAATACCTTGTAGAGCACGGCTATTTCGACACCCGCGCCAAGGCGCAGGCCGCGATTGCCGCGGGCAAGGTGATCGTTAATGGCGATGCGCTGCGCAAAGCCTCTCAGACTGTGCCTGAAGGCGCCGAGGTGCAGGCCGAGGCCGCCCATCCCTATGTCAGTCGCGCGGCGCTGAAACTGGTCAAAGGGCTGGACGTCTTCGGCGTTGATCCGGCGGGCCGGGTCTGTCTGGATGTGGGCGCCAGCACGGGCGGCTTCACCCAGGTTTTGCTCGAGCACGGCGCCCGGCGGGTCATCGCTGTGGATGTGGGCCGTGACCAGCTGGATGCGGCGCTGAAGAGCGATCCCCGCGTGCTCAGCCTTGAGGCGACCGACGCGCGGACCCTGACGCTTGATCAGATTGGGGGCGAGGCGCCGAGTCTTGTGGTGTGTGACGCCAGCTTCATCAGCCTTGAGAAAGTGCTCGCCCGTCCGCTGGAGCTCGCGGCGCCGGGGGCGGCGCTGATCGCGCTGTTCAAGCCTCAATTCGAGGTCGGCCCCAAGCATGTGGGCAAGGGCGGCGTTGTCAAAGACGAAGCGGCGGTGGAGCGCGCCAAAGACAACGCCCGCGCCTTCCTGGCGCGGGCGTCAATCCCGGTCAAAGGGGAGACCAGCAGTCCGATCCGGGGAGGGGATGGAAACTGCGAATATCTGTTCTACGGCGCCAAAGCCGTTCCGGATCAGTAGGTCGAGGCCGGACGCCAGACGCCATCCGCGCCCTGACACATCCAGGTCACGGATCCATTGCCCGACTGCATGTTCCGACATGCGTTGCCGCGCGGGGCGCCAGCGCTGGCGGTGTAGGTTCGGCTTTGAGAACCAGACTGTGCGGGCGGTTGGTAAGGCTGGTTCTGATAGGGCTGGGCCGGCTCGTCATAGCCATAGCTTTCCCCGCCCAGCAATTCGCCTTGCGGCGCGGACGAGCTGCGATAGCTTCGCTGGTCATAGCCCTGATCGTACCCCTGATCATACCCGCCCTGATAGCCGTTATGCTGGTAGCCTTGATCGGGATAGGCGTAACCGCCCTGATTATAGCCATAGCCGCCATAACCCGCGTTGCGCAGATGCTCGCAGCCATTGGAGCGGCCCGAAATGGCGGCGCCGGCGAGGGCGCCCAGACCAGCGCCGGCCAGAACCGCGCCGTCATTACCCTCTTCGTGGTAGCCGCGTCCGCGACGGCGGTCATAACGATCCCCCCGGCGATAGCCGCGCCCGTAATAGTCGCGATGGCGGTCACGGCCGCGGTAATGACGGTCCCGATCCCGGTCCTGACGGTCATCATGCACTTCTGCGCCGATCACCGCACCCAGAACACCGCCAATCACAGCGCCCGCCACCTGACGATTGCGCTGGGAGGCCACGCAGGCTTCATAGCTTTGCGGGGCCGAGGCGGTTGAGGGGGTGCGATAGGTCTGCGCGTGGGCGCCAGCAGCGGCCAGCGGCAGAAGCAGGGCGGCGCCCGTCAGGGCGGAGACTGCAAAACGCGAACGGATCATGAGGAAACCCTCCAGCTCAGACGCCGCAGCGCCGGTTTGTGACGTTGCAAGCACCCTACACGCTCCGCCATGAGCGCTAGATGAACGGGCTTGGTTTATTGTTCATAAAGGGAAAACAGCCCTCGGATGACAAAACGGGCCCGCCATAAAGCCATGGCGGACCCGTTCCTGTCCCCGGATCCCGTCCCCACAGGATCCAGGCGCCCCGACCCGGTTAGAGCGACCGGTCGAAACAGCGTTCAGGCGCGAGAGAGTGTGCTTGAACGCGAAATCATAAGCGCGGTTACTGGCGGCGCGCCACCTCCCACCGGCCATAGCTGTCCTGGCACATGCGGACGCGATCGTATGAGATCTGTCCGTTGGGCAGGAAGATTTCAGCATCCCCCCAACGACACTGACGCGGACCCCAGCGATGGTAATCGCCGGCGCGGACCACGCCGCGCACGCCGGAATAGGGGTTGGCCCAGTAATAGGGTTGATCAGTGACGAAGGCGGAGTGCAGGCCATAGCGATACTGGCCGCGGTCGCAGTCATTCAGCGATGCGCCAAGACCTGCGCCGATCAGACCACCCGCCAGATAGGCGCCGCCATCCCCGTCTCCCAGAGCGCCGCCAAACAGCGCGCCGATGAGGGCGCCGGCGATCAGCGCATCGCCATCGGTGCGGCAGAACTGGTCGGTATAATAGAATTGGTGGCTGTTATAATGACGATAGCGGTCATGATAGCGCCAGTTCCGGCCATAGGACGGACGGTGATGGACGGAGTAATGCACGACCCGGCGCGGCGGCGGGGTGTAGCGGTAATGACCGCGGCGGTCGTGATTGTAATAGCGGCGCTGGTCGCGACGATAATCCCGGCGCGCCTCACGACGGACCTCCCGGCGATACTCCCGGCGCGCCTCGCGGCGCACGTCGCGTCGGTATTCACGCCGTGCTTCCCGGCGGGCCTCACGACGGGCGTCTTGCCGTATTTCGCGCCGGACTTCACGGCGAGCTTCACGTCTGTCTTCTCTTCGGGCCTCACGGCGGGCGTCCCGACGGTCTTCGCGTCGCGCCTCACGCCGCTCTTCGCGCCGATCCTCGCGACGGGCTTCCCGACGCTCTTCGCGTCGCTCTTCCCGTCGAGCTTCGCGACGGCGTTCCTGACGGCCTTCTTCGCGATTGCCGCCGCGACCTCCGCGGGCGCCTTCTCGGCGCTCCCCACGATCACCACGGGCTTCGCGGCGTTGTTCACGTCGATCACCACGGGCTTCGCGGCGGCGTTCCTGGCGCGCCTCTCGGCGTTCCTGGCGTTCTTGCTCAAAGCTGGTGACAACGGCGTCCGCGGCATAGGCGGAGGGCGCGAGAAGCAGGCCCGGCGCCACGATGGCGGTCGACAACAGGCATGAAGCGGCGAGGGTTTTCAGGCGCATGAGCTGGGCCCTTTCCTTTGCGGCGGCGGGTTTCCCCGATCTGTAAACAAACCTTAAAAGCCACAAGCTGAGCGGGACATGAACGGCGTTGTCAGAAAAGTCGCCAGCGCTTGTCTTGCTCTGCGCGCTTGACCGCGCAGCCTGCGCCCGGCATTGGCTGGGATATGAACAGACGTCGCACACACGCCCCCAAACCCGTCCACGTTGAAACCCTGATTGCGGAGAGCCTCGGCGCGCGCGGAGACGCCGTGATGGACGGCCCTGTCTTTACGCCGGGATTGCTGGCCGGCGAAGCGGCGAAAGTTGAAGTTCAGGGCCAGCGCGGCCGTGTGCTCGAACGTCTGACGCACAGCCCGGACCGGGTCGACCCGTTCTGTCCGGTGGCTGAACGCTGCGGCGGGTGTTCCTTGCAGCACTTTGAAGAGAGCGCCTATCGCAGCTGGAAACGCCATCTCGTTGTGGACGCGCTTCACAAAGCCGACGTTCAGGCCGAGGTGCGCACGCTGGTGGACGCCCATGGCGAAGGCCGTCGTCGTTTGACCCTGCATGCGCAACGCTTTGGCGCCAAGCTGGTGGTGGGCTTCGCCGAGCGCGCAGGCGACAAGATCGCCGACATCAATGATTGCCCGGTGGCGACGCCGGGGCTGCGCGCCTCCATTCCGGGTCTTCGAAAGCTGGCCGAAGTGGCGACGCCCAAAAAAGGGCGCATCGATATTCATGCGCTGGATTGCCAGCCCGGCCTCGACATCTCCGTGCACGGGGTGAAGACGATCAGTCTGGCTCTGCGCGAAGCGGGCGCAGAGCTGGCGGGCCAGTATAACTGGACCCGCGTCACCATTGGCGATGATCCGCTGATCGAGTTTGCGCCGCCGGTCGTGAAATTCGGCGACACAAAAGTCACCCCGTCCCCGGGCGGCTTCTTGCAAGCCACCGCCGAGGGTGAGGCCGTGCTGGCGGGGCTGGTGGATGAAGCGGTCCAGAGCCTTGAAGGCAAGGGGCCGTTCAAGGCGGCGGACTTGTTTGCGGGCGCCGGCGCTTTCGCCCTGCGTCTGGCGCGGACCATGCCGGTGCTGGCGGTGGAAGGCGATAGCGGGTTGCTGCGCGCTCTGCAACGCGCCGCCCAGCGCACGCCGGGGCTGAAGCCCGTGGATGCGCGGGTGCGCGATCTGGCGCTGGAGCCGATCACCCCCAAAGAGCTGGAAGGCTTTTCGCTGGTCGTCATGGATCCGCCGCGTGCAGGCGCCAAGGCCCAGGCCGAACGGCTGTCAGACAGTCAGGTGCCTGTGATCGTTTCGATCTCTTGCAACCCCTCCACCTTCGCCCGCGATGCGGCGATTTTGATTGAAGGCGGCTATCGGATGGGCCCGGTCACCCCGGTCGACCAGTTCAAATGGACCGGCCATGTGGAGTCCGTGGCCGTGTTTCGGCGTAGATAAGCTGAATTCCCGGGCGAGCATCGCGAAGACCCGGGAACTCTGTCTGCGAACAGCGCCCTATCCTGATGGAGGCCCCGGCTCGGCGCTGCGCTTGGCCGGGGTTTCAAGGTTTGACCGATAAGCAGCCGCACGCAGTTTGTGATCGGCGAGCACCAGGGCGGCCATGGCTTCGGCTACGGGGACGCCGCGAATGCCGACGCACGGATCATGGCGGCCCTTGGTGACGACTTCGGTTTCCTCAAGGTCTTTATTGAGCGTCTGGCGCGGAATGCGGATCGAGGAGGTGGGCTTGATCGCCACGCGGATCACCACATCCTGACCGGTGGAAATGCCGCCCAGAACCCCGCCATTATTATTGCTCAGAAATTCAGGCTGACCGTCGGGACCCAGACGCATCTGGTCCGCTGCGTCTTCGCCGCGCATGGCGGCGGCTTCGAGCCCGGATCCGATCTCGACGGCTTTGGCGGCGTTGATCGACATCATGGCGCTCGCCATATCGGCATCCAGCTTGCCATAGACCGGCGCGCCCCAGCCTGCCGGCACGTTTGAGCACACCACTTCGATCAGGGCGCCGACCGAGCTGCCATCCTTGCGGATCTGGTCCATATCCGCTTCCCAGAGCTTGGCGGTTTCGGCGTCGGGGCAGAAGAAATCGTTCTCGCGCACCTGATCCCAGTCCCAGCGAGACCGATCGATCCTGCGCGCCCCGATCTGGACCAACGCGGCGCGGATATTGATGTCATCGCCCAGCACCTTGCGCGCCACAGCGCCGGCGGCGACGCGGGCGGCGGTTTCCCGCGCTGAGGAGCGCCCGCCGCCGCGATAATCGCGCACGCCGTATTTGGCGTCATAGGTGTAATCGGCGTGACCGGGCCGCCATGTATCGCGGATGTCGGAGTAATCCTTGGAGCGCTGATCGGTATTCTCGATCATCAGCGAGATCGGCGCCCCGGTGGTGACCTGACCGTGCGTGCGCTCGTCTTCAAACACGCCGGAGAGGATTTTCACTTCATCCGCTTCGCGCCGCTGGGTCACATGACGCGAAGTGCCAGGCTTTCTAAGATCCAGCCAGGGCTGGATGTCAGCTTCGGTCAAGGGGATCCCGGCGGGGCAGCCGTCAATGACGCAGCCCAGCGCAAGGCCGTGGCTTTCACCCCAGCTCGTGAAGCGGAACAGATGACCGAAGGAATTATGAGACATGGAAAAACGCCAGGCAGGAACCGTTACAAGCCCAGCAGTTTAAGCGCGCTTGGCGCTGGCGTCACGCGGCGTTGCTGCCGCCGCCGCGCACCCATTTGGCGAAACGCGCGGCAGGCGAGGCTTTGACGAAACGGTCACAGAACGCCTTCAAAAGATTGGTGTGTGCGTCGGCGTCGGCCTGAGCGTCCTCGACCTTGGTGTCTTCAAACTTCTTCTTCATCGCCGCCAGGCGCTTGAGTTCAGCTTCACCTTGCTGGTTGAGGTCGGCGTTGACCATCACGTCCTGAACCTTGATGTGAACCCGCCAGAGGGGGTCGCCGATCGGCACGACAACCGTGCCGTTCTTTACGGCGACGGGAATGCGGATCATTGCTTCGCGATCATGGATCTTGATGGTGCGAATGCCGCCCTTCCGCGCTTCTTCTGGCGTAATGACGATGTCATGACGGCGCGGCGCAAAGCGGCGCAGCACTTCATACGCCTTCAGCATGCGCTGGAGTTTGGCGACCGTCTTGGGATCATTATCCTTGGCGGTGTCGGGGTGAACCTCCTTGATGGTGTCGCGAAAGCGGTCACGGACGACGGAGAAATCCTCGTCGCCATCAAGGCCAAAAACCTTGTACGCCTTGACTATCGCTTCATGCGGTTCACTCATACTTGTCATATTACACGGGTTTTATTGTCGAATCGTTGACCTGGCTCCGAAGCTGACTAGGTGAGAGGTCTCAAAGCCCGTCGGGGCCATCTGGAGACGCCTTATGAGCGACAAGTCCGTCATTCCGCCCAGCCCCAGCCAGCAAGACTATGAAAAGTCCGAAGCCAACCCGCCCGAAGACATCTTCGCGCGTGAGGATCCCTTCGCTCTGTTCGAGCACTGGCTTGAAGACGCGAAGAAGAAAGAACCCAATGACCCGAACGCCGTCGCTTTGGCCACGGCGGACGCGGACGGCGCGCCGGATGTGCGCATGGTGTTGTTGAAGGGGTTCGATGCGCGCGGCTTTGTTTTTTACACCAACACGGACAGCATCAAGGGCTTGCAGCTTGGGGCCAACCCCAACGCGGCGATGTGCTTTCACTGGAAGAGCCTGCGCCGTCAGGTGCGCGTGCGCGGGCCGATTTCTCAGGTCAGCGATGAAGAGGCGGACGCGTATTTCAACTCGCGCGCCCGTGACAGCCGCATCGGCGCCTGGGCGTCCAAACAATCCCATGAACTGGAAAGCCGGTTCGCGCTGGAAAAGCGGGTCGCCCAGTATGCCGCCAAGTTCAATATCGGCGACATTCCACGGCCCAAGAACTGGACAGGCTTCCGCCTTCAGCCCCATCGCATCGAATTCTGGCGAGACCGCGCTTTCCGCCTGCATGACAGGATGGTGTTCGAACGGCCACAGGCGAGCGAAAGCTGGTCGGTGAGCCGACTCTATCCTTAAAACTGCAACGCACCCGGCTTACACTGCACGGGTGTCTTCTCTCAGGGCGATTGGGGCTTGGTCATGATTTCGGCATTCCGCACACTTCGGCATATTGTGATCGGCCTGACGGCGGCGCTGGCCATACTGACCCCGCTCTGGTTCGCCGCGGCGGGTTTTGGGACCCGGTTCGGCCTTTGGGATTACTCGTTCGGCCTGATCCAGATGACCTTCGGCTGGGGTCCCACCTTGTTGTTCGCCGCGCTGGGGGCGGGCGTTGTCAGTCTGATCCTGCTCATCGCCTATCGTATCGCCTTCGGCAAAGCCAATGCGCCGGGCGCAGGCGGTTGGATCGCAGCCGTGCTGGCGATCGCGGTCGGCGCTGGCGGATTGGGCTATGCCGCGTCAGTGCGCGAAATGGCGGGCCAGATCCCGCCCATCCACGATATCAGCACGGATACCCAGAACCCGCCGCAATTCTCCGCCGCTCTGATCGACCGGCGTGGGCCGGACGCCAATTCGGTCGATTACGCATCCAAGATTGATCCGCGCTCCGAACGTCCGCTTCCGGAGGTCCAGGCCGAAGCCTATCCCGACATCCAGCCCATCATTGTGAGCGTCGATCCCGAGCTTGCCTATCAGGCAGCGCTCAACACCGCCCGGGATATGGGCTGGAGAATAGGGACGGAGTCTGAAAGTGCAGGCCTGTTTGAGGCGACCGACACCACGTTCTGGTATGGCTTCAAGGATGATGTGGTGGTGCGGGTGACGGCCCTGGACGAGGGCGGGTCGCGCATAGACGCACGCTCGGTCAGCCGGGTCGGCGTTTCTGATCTGGGCGCCAACGCCGCGCGCCTCAGCCGGTTTGAAGAGCGCTTGCGTGCGTCGCTGGGCGAAGGCGCTTAAGCGCCAAGGGGCTCAGGCGAGGCTGTAGCGGGTGTCGAGCCCGGGAGCGCCTTCGCAGACCGCCTTGCCTTGTTCCACCAGATGAATCATGTGCGCCAGCACAGAATGCGCGGCGGCGGGATGCAGGCGCTTGTCCACATCCGCGTACATCACCGCGACCATCGCCTTGATCGTATCCTGACCGTTCTGAAGTTGAGCCAGCACTTGCGCTTCGCGGTTTTCACGGTGGGCGATATAGGCGTCCAAAAAGGGCTGCGGATCGGTGATCTGGGGGCCGTGGGTGGGCCAGATTGTCTCAAACTTCATCGCCTGAACGCGTTTGAGCTGCGCCAGATAATCTCGCATCGATCCGTCGGGCGGGCTGACCACTGAGGTGGACCAGCCCATCACATGGTCGCCGGAGAACAGGGCGTTCTCTTCGCCCAGCGCATAGCACACATGGTTGGAGGTATGGCCGGGCGTATGAAGCGCAGTCAGCGTCCAGTCGGGACCCTCAAATGTGGCGCCGTCCTCGATCTGAACATCGGGCTGAAAGCCCAGATCATCGCCGGCCTCCATGCGCACCTCGCCGCCTTCGGGCTCGGTCACGCGCGGCATGCGGCCATAGACCTGACAGCCATGTTTCTTCGCCAGCGTATGGGCGAGGGGGGAATGGTCGAGATGGTGATGGGTGACGAGGACATGGCTGACCCGTTCACCGTCGAGCGCGGCGTCGAGCGCTGCTTCATGCTCGGGCATGGCGGGTCCGGGATCCAGCACCGCCACTTCGCCCGTACCGATGATAAAGACGCCGGTGCCCGTGAAGGTGAAATTGCCCGGATTGGGCGCGATCACCCGGCGAATGCGAGGGCTCATCCGGTCGCAGCGTCCATATTCAAAGTCAAATTCGCGGACAAAGGGGATGGCGCTCATGACGAAGTCTCCACAGGGGTCAGGCGGGCGTCCACATAGGCGCGCAAGGCATGGGCCAGTTTGCGGGTCGCAGTCATCTGGTCTTTCAGGGGCAGGGCGATCGGCGGCCCCATATCGGTCTTGTTCACATCCACGATCCAGATCTCGCCCGTCCGGCGATCGCGCAGCACGTCCAGCCCGCCCCAGTCGAGCGCCATGGCTTGGCAGAACTGACGTATCAGGGCGCGCTCCTCGGCGCTGAAGACGGTATCGGGGTCGAGCAGACGCACTTGCGTATTATGATTGGCGAACCGGTCGGCGAGGGGGCGGCGCTTTAAGAACACCACGCTGAGTTCGCCATTCACGGTCGGGCAGCGCAAATCCTCGACGCAGCCGTCATCGGCGCTGTTATCAATCAGACGCTGATAGGCGATCCCGGCTTCAGGAGTGACCGGGCCGGTCAGACACCGGCCGTCATGGGCGCCGTTCAGCTCGGACTTGGCGACCATTTCAGCCGTCCAGGTTTGCGGATCGACCGCCAGCGCCCGGCCGCTGACCCGTTCAAAGACGCGTGCGACTTCGGATTTGGACGTGTCGGCGCAGGCGGCGTTGAGGTGCAGGCCAGCGCTCTCGCGGGCCGGAGAGACTGTTGTGAGGTCTTCAAAATGGAACTGAAGGTCGGCGTCTTCAGGCTTGTCCGCGATTCTCAGCCCCGCGAGCTGAACCACCGGCCAGATCAGATACCAGGGCCGCGGCCGATCGGGCGTGAACCAGATACGCGGTCCGTCAGCCGTGATGCGCCGCCGTTCCAATTCGATACGCGCGTGAAAGCCCATCCAGGACAGGGTTTCGGTCACGATCGCCAAATCAATGGGGATGCGGGCGCCGGTCTTGCGAACCTGCACCACATTGCCCTCAAGCTGGAAATCGCGCCACCACGCGGTCGTCGTCATTGCTCTGCCCATCCTCGATACGGTTACACGATACCTGCCCGTCGGTCTGGCGCAATTCACGCTCGATCACAGCGGCGCGCTTTTTGCGTCACACATTCGTGTACGCCAGTATGGGGAGCGTCATGTCTCGATTGAACGCGGCCAGCGTCTTTGTCAGCCGACGTCTCAGATTGCTGCTGATGGCGGCGGTGCTGATCGGGTGTCTGAAAGCGGGCCTGAGTGCTTCGCAAACGCAGTCGCAGACTGTCATGCAGCGCTCATCTCCGGTTCATGCGGTTGTGGATATCTCCTCTGAGATGCACGCTGAACGCGCTCAAAGTCCGGACAAAGACTGACCCATTTTGGGACAAAGCACCTAGAACTTGTTGAATTTGCGTCCAATTTGGGGCTCACTGCGGGTCGTCCTTGATCCTGTACTGTGTAACCCTCACAAAGCGGTCTTCATACAGATGTCAAAAAGCGCCCCATGATCGGTTATATCGCCCGCCGCATACTCGTCGCGATCCCCACACTGCTGGTGATCATCACGCTGGCGTTTTTCATGATGCGTTTCGCACCGGGCGGACCGTTCGATCTGGAACGTCCCATGCCGGAGCAGACTCGCCAGAATCTGCTGGCGAGCTACGGCATGGACCAGCCGGTGCCCAAGCAATATCTCGACTATCTGGTCGACCTGGCGCAATTCGATCTCGGCCCGTCGCTGAAATTCCGCGACAAGACCGTGTCTCAGATTATCGCTGAAGGTTTCCCGGTGTCTGCGACTGTGGGTCTCTTGTCCATGGGATTGGCGGTCTTTATCGGCACCCTGTTGGGATCGATCGCCGCGCTCAGGCAAAATACGGCTGTCGATTACGGGGTGGTTGGGTTCGCCACAGTGGGGATTGTCATTCCGCCCTTTGTGGTGGGGCCGATTCTGGCGCTGGTGATCGGGATTTATCTGGGCTGGTTACCCTCAGGGGGGCTTGATCCGCGACACGGCATGACGGTCGAACGCATGATCTTGCCGGTGATCACCCTGGCCCTGCCGCAGATCGCCATCATTTCGCGCCTTATGCGGGCGAGCATGATCGAAGTGATCCGCTCCAACTTCATCCGCACCGCCCGCGCCAAGGGGCTGAGCCCGTTCTCCGTGATAAGCCGTCACGCTCTGCGCGCCGCCATCTTGCCGCTGGTCAGCTATCTGGGGCCGGCCACCGCCGCCCTGCTGACGGGCTCTATCGTGATCGAGCAGGTCTTTTCCCTGCCGGGCGTCGGACGGCAGTTCGTCTTTGCAGCGCTTCAGCGCGACTACACCGTCGTGATGGGCGTGGTGATCCTGTACGCTGGCCTCATCATCGCGCTCAACCTGGTCGCGGATCTGCTGTACGCCGTGCTCAATCCTAAAGTGAAGTTCGACTGATGGTTCTCACCTCCACGCCACAAGAAAAAGCCGAGCTCATGGAGCAGAGCGCCGTGAAAGGCCGCTCACTCTGGGATGATGCGCGCACGCGCCTGTTGCGCAACAAGGCCGCCGTGGCGAGCCTGGTCGTGCTGGGTTTACTGGTTTTTCTGGCCCTGATCGGCCCGTTCTTGTGGGTGCATGACAGCACCTTCATCTATCGCGACAAGGTGCAGATCGCGCCGACCCTCACTGACCTGCACATTTTCGGAACGGACGCCCAGGGCCGTGACCTGTTCGCGCGGGTCCTGGTGGGCTTGCGCATGTCGTTGATGGTGGGCGTCGTGGCGACCTTCGTCTCCCTGATCATCGGGGTGACCTGGGGCGCAGTGGCCGGCTTTCTGGGCGGTCGGATCGATCAGCTGATGATGCGGGTCGTGGATGTGCTTTATTCGCTGCCCTTCATCTTCTTCGTGATCATCCTGATGGTGGTGTTTGGCCGGAACATCATCTTGATCTTTGTCGCCATCGGGGCTGTGGAATGGCTGACCATGGCGCGTATCGTGCGCGGCCAGACGATCTCGCTGAAGAATATGGAATTTGTTGAGGCCGCTCACGCCGCCGGCGTGTCGCAACTCTCGATCATCCGCCGCCATATCGTGCCGAATGTGCTGGGGCCGGTGGTGGTGTATGTGACGCTGACCATTCCGGTGGTGATCCTGGCGGAAAGCTTTTTGAGCTTCCTGGGCCTTGGCGTGCAAGAGCCGCTGACCTCGCTCGGCAATCTGATCTCCAACGGTGCGCGCGACATGGAGATCGCGCCCTGGACGCTGATCTTCCCGGCGCTGACCATGATGCTGACCCTGTTCTGCTTCAACTTCATCGGCGACGGCTTGCGGGACGCCATCGATCCGAAAGACCGGTAAGGCCTTTCAAGGCGGACACAAAAAAGCGGCGCTATTCAGCGCCGCTTTTTCTTTGCCAGTTGTCCGACTTATTGCACGCGTTCGGCGCGAAACCGGCGCCGTTCGTTATTGCTCAGGCTCATGAAGTGGGCGCCGAGCAGGCCGCTTTCGATGTCCGCGGTCAAACCCTCTCGCACAGCGCGGCTGGAAATGCGCGGCAAGCGCGTGGAATCGGTCTGGGCCCAGACCTGACCGTTTGCGAGCGTGACGCGCAGCTTGCCGCCCCGCATGGCGACCTCCGACACCGGAACGCCCACAAGGCTGTCCAGCGATCCTCTGGCGTTATACGTGGCGGTGGAGCCGTCCTCGAGCGTCTCGACTTCAGCCACTGCGTTCGACTCGTCAGAATCGCCCCGGCGCAACAGACCGCCCAGACGTCCGACGCTTGGCAGGTTCAGCCCGAAACTCTCGCGCTCCACTTCGCGCAAGGCGCGGCGCTCGACCACCACGATTCGACCTGTCTGTGTCGCTTGCGCAAAGGTGTTCAGATGTTCGTCCTGACAGGCCAGACGGGCCGCGTCATCGCTCAGAGCGCGGCAGGCCAGCAAACGATTGAGCGTATCTGACTCACTATGCGCCTCCTGCGCCAGGGCGGGCGCGCTCGCCGCCAACACCGCTATTGCAGCGGCAAGGGATCTCAGTTGCATGTCATACGTCCGATTTTCACTTGAATTCTCACCCATTTCCCTAGGAAATTAAGTTCAGGTCAACCATAACGCTTTCATCACCCGGTGAATTATCCGGGTTAAGCAGGTAGGCTCGCCATCGTTTATGAGAGATGATGGTGAGCGACGCCACACATAGCAGACAGACGCGACAACCGATCACTGGGGAGCCTGATCATAATGACAATCACTCGACGACTGAGCCTTCTTCTCGTGGCTGGCGCTTCGGCGCTGGCGCTGACAGCATGCGGGGGCGGCGGCGACAGCGCTGATAGTGACGGTGTGGTCTTTCATCGAGGCAACGGCGCCGAGCCGCTGACGCTGGATCCGCACAAAGCCTCGGGCACCTGGGAAAACAACATCATCGGCGACATGTTCATCGGTCTGTTCACCGAGAACGCGGCGGCCGAGCCCATTCCGGGCATGGCGACCGATTGGAGCGTCAGCGAAGACGGCCTTAGCTGGACCTTCACCCTGCGCGAAGCGGTGTGGAGTGATGGGGAACCGGTGACGGCGGAAGATTTCGAATTCGCCTTCCGCCGCATTCTGGATCCGGCGACCCTGGCGAACTATGCCTCGCTTCTGTATCCGATCCGCAATGCGCGTCAGGTCAATGCCGGCGAGTTGGCGCCTGAAGAGCTGGGCGTCACCGCGATCGACGCGCAAACCCTGCGCATCGATCTGGAATTCCCCGCCCCGTACTTGCCGGGCCTGCTGACCCATTACACCACTTTTCCTGTGCCAAAGCATGTGGTTGAGCAATATGGCGACGCCTGGGTCCAGCCGCAGAACATAGTGACGAACGGGCCGTACACATTGGTGAACTGGCGCGCGAACGATTTCGTCCTGTCTGAACGCAACGCGTTGTTCTGGGACAATGAAAATGTCTGCGTCGACGAAGTGTTCTATTACCCCACCGTGGACAATCCCGCCGCCGAGCGCCGGGTGCGCAATGGCGAGCTGGACCTGAACGTTGATTTCGCCGGCCAGAATCTCGACTTCCTGCGCCGTGAGATCCCCGACTATGTGCGGGTGCACCCCTATCTCGGCATCATCTATTTCGCCTTCAACACCACCGAAGCGCCGTTCGATGATCCGCGCGTGCGCAACGCCCTGTCGATGGCCGTGGACCGCGAGTTCATCGCCAATGACATTCTGCGCGCCGGCCAGATCCCGGCCTACAGCTTTGTGCCGCCGGGCGTGAACGCCTATCCTGGCGACGCGCGCATCAGCTGGGAAGACACCCCGGTGGAAGAGCGCCGCGAGATGGCGCGTGAGTTGCTGATCGAGGCGGGCTATGGCCCGGACAACCCCTTGCGGTTTGAATACGCCCACCGCACCACGGGCGACAACCCGCGCGTAGCGCCGGTGGTTCAGCAGGACTGGTCGCTGATCGCCGACTGGGTCCAGGCCGAAATCGTCGGCATCGAGACCCAGATCCATTACGCAAACTTGCGGGCGGGCGATTTCAGCCTCGGCGATGGCGGCTGGATCGGCGATTACAACGACGCTTACAACTTCCTGTTCCTGGGTGAGACGGATTCTGTGCCCATGAACTATTCGCGCTGGTCCAATCCCGAATTCGACGCGCTGGTTGAACAGGCCAACCGCACGCTGGACGAAGACCAACGCGGCGATCTGTTGTCGGACGCAGAGCAGATCCTGCTGGACGACAGTCCGTACATGCCCATCGTCTATTACGTGAACAAGGCGCTTGTGAGCCCGGACGTGACCGGTTGGGAAGACAACCTGTCCCACATCCACCGCACGCGTTATCTGTGCAAGGCTGACGCGGGCTAATCGCGGGCAGGGACGAGGCGAGGTGTGAGCGAGAATTTCGATCCGTCGGCGCAAGTCGTCGACGACCACGCCATCGCATTGGGTGTTGCGGCGGGCCGAGGATCGGCTCGCCGCCGTCCCTCTCGTCCCGCTGCGCTCCGCGCGGACACGCCCGAAGGCGTCTGCGCAAATTGCGAGACCAGGCTCAAGGGCCCGGTCTGCCATATGTGCGGGCAAGTGGACGATGAGTACCATCGCCCGGTCCATGGTCTTTTTACCGAAATAATTGAAGGCTTGATGGCCCTGGATGGTCGCGTGGCGCGCACGATACCGGCGCTGCTGCTGTTTCCAGGCCGGGTGACGCGGGCTTTCCTCAAGGGCAAGCGGATGCGGTATATGCCGCCCTTCCGCCTGTATATTATCGCCTCCCTCATCTTTTTTCTGCTCGTCCCCCTCAATTCTGGCCTGGATCAGGCCACGAGCGACATGCGTGAAGGCTGGAACAACGCCGGCTCTTATGCCGATGCAGCGCGCGAGATTGATGATGTGCGCGCTCGCATAGAATCGCAGGTTGAGGCGGGGGAAATGAGCGAGGAAGACGCGCTCATCGCTCTGAGCACGTTCGACATGCTGGGCCTGCCGACAGGCGGGGGAGGCACATCCGGAAACACGGAGATCCGCTTTCTGTCGCCTTTAGGCCTTAAAACCCCGGGGGGAGACCAGATCGAAGCGGCGCCAGACAAGATCCCGGACGCGGACTTTGTACTGCCGCAGCCCGATCCTGTCGGATTGAGCGTTGCGGAAAAGCTCGCCCAGCTCGACACGCCGAGGTCAGGCGCCGAGGGGGCGACTGACACCTCAGAGGCGGGCGCCAATCCGCTGGAGCTGAGCGTGAACGGCCAGCGGATCGAGCGCTTCTTCGTGCCGGAGGATTTCGGCGAAGCGGCGCCGGACACCATCTGGCCGGTGCAAGTGAGGCGATATCTCGGCCAGCGTTTCGCCCATGTGGCGGAAGACCCGAGCGACTGGCTTGAATCCGCTGCGGACTGGATTCCGCGGGTGATGTTCGTGATGGTGCCGGTCTACGCCCTGTTATTGGGGCTCGTCTATGTCTGGCGACGAGGCTTTTTCCTTTACGATCACATGATCGTATCGCTGCATTTCCATGCGGCCCTCTTTCTGGCCATGGCGATCCTCAGCAAGGCCGCTTTGCTGATCGGGCCGGGCTGGGCGGTCTTCGCCATGGTGATCTATTCAAACCTCTATCTCTACAAGCTGCACCGCGTGGTCTATGAGCGCGGCCGCTTCCAGTCCGTCATGCGCACCTTCACCCTGACCAGCCTCTATGGCGTAGTCCTGCTTCTGGGTGTGTTCGCCGTCTTCTTGCTTGGGGCGATTATCGGCTAGCGCGGCGTTTCCGTCGGCGCGGTCAGCTCCGCGCCCTGCGCCTGCAACCGCGCCTGCTGGCGTAACAGCGCCTGCGCTTGTGGACTGTGCAGCAGTTGGTTCAGCGCCTGCGCGCTTTGCACCGTGTCCAGGCTGACCCCGAACAGCGCCTGCAAGGCTTCAAGACCGTCAGGACGGGCCGGATACCGCTGCAATCGGATGCGCTGGCTCTCGCTCAGCCCCGCCAGGGCCCGCGCCGAGGCGAGGGCGGCGTCAAACCCGCCCAGCTCGTCCACCAGCCCCAGCTCCAGCGCTTGCGCGCCGGTCCAGATCCGGCCGCGAGCGATCTGCTGGATGCGCGCCAGAGGCATGTCGCGGCCTTCGGACACTTTCAGAGTGAAGTCCTCATACACATCTTCGGCCAGCCGGGCGTAATCGGCGGCTTGTGTCTCGGACCAGGACTGGGCGGGCGACTGGGCCAGCGTGAATTCGCCGCCCACATACAGCGGATCAAGATTGAGCCCCAATCGGCTGAGGGCCTCATCGGCCACCAGCTTGCCGCCATACATGCCGATCGAGCCGGTCAGGGTTGTGGCCTGGGCGATGATCCGGTCAGCCGGGGCGGCGATGTAATAGCCGCCCGACGCTGCGGTCGCCCCCATGGAGGCGATTACAGGCTTGCCCGCCTGACGCGCCCGCATCACCGCATCCCAGATCTGGTCGGAGGCGATCGCCGACCCGCCAGGTGAATCAATGCGCAAAATGATGGCGCGGACAGCGGTGTCGCTGGCGGCTGCGTCAATGGCGTCAGCCAGCGTGTCGCCGCCGATGACCGGCCCGCCCAGCCCGTTGTCGGATGCGCCGGTGATGATGCCGCCCTGCGCTTCAATCAGGGCGATGACCGGTGTTTGCGCCGGGGCCGGACTGGCGGGTTGTCTGTGATAGAGCGCGATGTCGACAAGTCGCGCATTGGGGCCGGCGCGCTCCAGCACACTCTGGCGTGCGGCGGCCACATGTCCCAACCGGTCCACCAGGCCCAGATCGAGCGCCTGCTCCGCAGAATAGGGCCCCGCCTCGACAAGCTCGCGCAAGCGCGCGGGGTCTGCGCCGCGTGCGCGGGCGATGGCGGTGAGCGCCGTGTCATGGATCGAGTCCAGCCAGCTGAGGGTGGCTTCGCGATGAGCCTCGGTGTAGCCGGTCTGGGTCAGGGTGTCGGCAGCGTTCTTGAATTCATGGAACTGGACGAATTGCGGCTGGACGCCGAACTGTTCGAACAATCCGCCCAGAAACAGGGTTTCTACGCTGAGGCCCACGGCGGTGAAGCTGGCGCTGTCCTGCATCCAGATCTCGTCCGCGCCGCCGACGGCGAAGTAGGGCAGCACCGACCCGCCTTCAAACCCCTGGGCGTGGGCGATCACGGGTTTGCCGGCTTCGGACACGCGCGCCAGCAAGGTATGAAGCTGTTCAGCCTGGGCTGCGGGTAGGCTGACTGTGTTGGCCCGTACGAAAACGGCGGCCACGCGCGAATCCGTGCGGGCGCGGTCCAGCGCCCGGGACAGCTCTACAATGGAAAGCGGTTCGGCGAAGGCGAACGGAGAGGCTGAGGGTTGGTCCAGGCGCGGCGTTCTAAGATCAAGCTCCAGCACCATGGCGGATCCCGGCAGGGCGGGAGCGTCTGACGGGCCGGCGGACTCAAGAGCCGCGCCGATCAGGCCGCCGATCAGGAAGATCAAAAACACCACGCACAGCACTGCGCCAGCGATCACGCCCGCGATGGACCCGAAAAATGATAGCCAGAATTGTTTCATCCGCATCGCGCAGCGTCGCCGCGCACCCCCTTGAACCCTAACAATGTCTTAAGGCGGCGGGCGGGGCAGGTCGATATCTGGTTTTATGTGCGGGGCCGGTTCGCGCTTGAGTGTGGCGGGGAAGCGACTCAAAGGCGCTCGGCGCAAACAAAAACGCGCCTTCCGGCTGGAGGGCGCGCATGTCCTGTAAACAGGGCGGGAATAACTGGTCGGAGTAGCAGGATTTGAACCTGCGACCCCTGCCTCCCGAAGACAGTGCTCTACCAGGCTGAGCTATACTCCGAACCGAGGGCGGGCTTATAGACCGAAGGGCCTGAAAAAGGCAATGACATCTTCACAGCTGGAATACAGCTGTCGAAAGTACAGCACAGGGCGTTGCATCCTGCGTCGGGCCGGGCTAATTACCGCGGCCCGTGACCCGAGTGGTCACCCGGTTGGGGCGTCGCCAAGTGGTAAGGCAGCGGTTTTTGGTACCGCCATTCCCAGGTTCGAATCCTGGCGCCCCAGCCATACTTCTCATACCAGATATGTAAGTATAACTCGCACATTCGGCGTGATACGGCGTGGCCTTGGCGCCACGCGCGGGCTCTTAACGGCTGTGATGCGATCAATTGCAGTTAATGGCGAAAGCGTTTCAGACGCGTCTACAAAATGGCGCAGCGGCCCGGCGCCGATGCTAAATCGCCCTTGATTCACAGGCTATTTCTGAAGATGCGGTAATGTGTGGCGTCGTCTTAAAACGATGATGCCTGAGCGTTAGAAGCGTAGCTCAGACCCGCCCGAGAGGGCATGGGTCGTGTTTGAGCGGTTGATCGGCCAACTCAGCCGGTGCTAGCGTTCGTCCAAACTATAGAGACGGCGGACCACGCCGCGTAACAAGGTGAGGGCGACATCGCTGATGTCGGTCTCGTTTACTTATTATTGGCCCTTGTCGATCAAGGGTCATCGCGCGGTGCGCCGCGGTATTTGTGTTTTTGGGGGGCCGATACCGTCGCGGAGACGATCGGTGCACCGACAAAGCGAGGGAAACGGAGCGCGCAGTCATTGTGATCGCGCCGGCTACTGTGAGGCAAAATATGTCCATGACGTTCAAAGGAATCCGCACGACGCTTGCGGCGAGCGCCGCCGCGCTCGTCGTCGCGGGCGCTGCGCATGCGCAGCTCGACCGGGCGCTTGAAGTGGCGCGTCAGTCCACTCAGGACGGCGCTCAGGCCCAAGAGCAGATCAACCGTCTGGCGGACGCCGCCGACAACGCGGAACGCGAATATCTGGCGGTTCGCGAACAGATCGAATCCCAGCGGGTCTTCATCGCTCAGCAGAACGTGTTCCTGCGCTCGCAGGAAAACGAGCTGGCCGGTCTGCAAAGCCAACTCGAGCGCGTGGGCAACATCGAACGCGATCTCGCGCCGATGATGCTGGAAATGTTCAACGCGCTTGAAGACTTCATCGCGGCCGACATGCCCTTCCGTATCGACCAGCGCACCCAGCGTCTGGACAATATTCGCGAAGTTCTGGGCGAGGCGGCTGTCTCTCCGGCTGAGAAATATCGTCTGCTGCTGAACGCTTTCGAGATTGAGTCCGCTTATGGCCGCTCGCTGAACGCTTACTCTGAAGAAGTCGTGGTCGACGGCGTTCCTCAGGAAGCCAACATCCTGCAGATCGGCCGTGTGGCCCTGATCCGTCAGATTGGCGGTGATCTCGCCATCATGACTCACGACAACCAGACCTGGCGTCCGGTTCCGTCGTCCATGTCGTCCAATGTTCAGCGCGCCTTCCGGATCGCGAACGAAGTGACCACCCCGGAAGTGTTCGAGGCCCCGCTGCCGGGCCCGACCGCGGGTTAATGTGAGACGGGAGAGCAAACCAATGAAACGCATTCTTACATCGATTGCGGCCGTCTCGCTGATCGCCGGTGCGGCGTCGGCTCCGGCCTTCGCACAAGCCGACCGCGAACCGGTCACCTCCATCAACCAGCTGCTTGAGCGCGTCCGTCAGGACAGCCGCGACGCCGCTGCGGAAAACCAGCGCCGTCTGCAGGAGTTCCGCTCCGAGCGCGACCGCCAGGCGTCCCTGCTGAGCCAGGCTCGCAACGAACTGGCGTCTCTGGAAGCCCAGTCCGAGCGTCTTCAGGCCGAGTTTGACGCCAATGACCAGCAGATCGCCGAGCTCGACGCCGAGCTGCGTGAAGCTCAAGGCGCTTTCGGCGAGCTGTTCGGCGCTGCGCGCCAGACCGCTGGCGAATTCGGTTCGATCATCGAATCCTCCATGGTGTCCGCCCAGTATCCGGGCCGCGCCGAGCCTCTGCAGGAACTGGCCCAGAGCCGCACCCTGCCGGAGCGCTTTGAACTGGACGCCATCTGGCAGACCATGATCAACGAGATGGAAGGCCAGGCGGAAGTCACGACCTTCAACGCGCGCGTGCTGGGTCTGAACGAAGGCAACCCGGTCCCCGTGACCCGCGTCGGTCCGTTCATCGCCATGGCGAATGACGGCGGCCCGCTCTTCGTGCAGTGGACTTCTGATGAGAACAACGCCGCAGCCGGCTATCGCCTGGCGAACCTGGAGCGTCAGCCCCCGGCCCGTCTGCTGAGCGCCGCCTCCAACCTGATCAACGCCGAGCCGGGCGAAATCGTCTCCGGTCCGGTCGATCCGTCCCGTGGCGGCCTGCTGCGCATCTATCGTGACGTGCCGAGCCTGTCTGAGCGCTTTGAGCAAGGCGGCATCGTTGCAAAAATCATCGCAGCTCTGCTGATCTTCTCGGCGGCCTTTGGTCTGTTCCGTCTGGTGAGCCTGCTGCTGGTCAACTCTGCGATCAACGCTCAGAAGCGTCGTTCGACCGCGTCCAGCTCCAACCCGCTGGGCCGTGTGATGCTGGCCTATGAGGAAGTCAAAGATCGTCCGACCGAAACCATCGAACTGAAAATCGACGAAGCCATTCTTCGCGAGACTCCGAAGTTCGAATTTGGTCTGAACTTCCTGAAGCTGGCGGCTGGCGTCGCTCCGCTGCTCGGCCTGCTGGGCACCGTGACCGGCATGATCCGGACCTTCACCCAAATCACGCTCTTCGGCACCGGCGACCCCACCATCATGGCAGGCGGTATTTCCGAAGCCCTGGTGACCACGGTGTCCGGTCTGATCGCGGCGATCCCGCTCTTGTTCATCCACTCCTTCGCTGCAAGCTTTGCGCGCGGCGCCCAGAGTGCTCTGGAAGAACAAGCGGCAGGCATTATCGCCCGTCACGCCGAAGAGAAATCCGCAGGTTAAGGAAACAGACCTATGGATATCTCAGGCGCCCTCACAGGTCTCCAGGAATTCCTGGAACGCGGTGGTCCGATCCTGACCTGGATCATGGCCCTGACCTTCGTGATGTGGGCGTTCATCCTGGAACGCATGGCGTATTTCGGTTTCGCGCACAAAGGTGCGGCGGACCGGGCGCGAAAGGAATGGGGCGCACGTAGCGACCACCATTCCTGGAACGCTTACGCCATCCGGGATCAGCTCATTAGCGAAGTGAAGGCCAAGGCCGACCAGAATGTGGAACTGATCAAGACGCTTGTCGCGGTCGCTCCTCTCTTTGGTCTGCTGGGCACGGTGACCGGGATGATCTCGGTGTTCGACGTCATGTCGATCTCCGGTTCATCCGATGCTCGCGCCATGTCGGCGGGGGTGGCTCGCGCCACCATCCCGACCATGGCGGGCATGGTTGCCTCCTTGTCCGGACTGCTTTTCTCCAACCAGATCGAGCGGATGGCCAAAACCAAGGTCCATCAACTCGCAGACGAGCTGGAGGTGGACTAGGCCATGCGTAGAAAAGTCAAACGCGGAAGCGATAACGCCGACGTCGATATGACGCCGATGTTGGATATCGTCTTCATCCTGCTCATCTTCTTTATCGTCACGGCGACCTTCCTGCAGGAGCAGGGGATTGATATGCGTCCCCCGCCCCCGTCTGAAAATGAGCCGACCGAGCCGAACCCGGTGATCCTGGTCCAGGTGAACGACCGCAATCAGGTCTTCGTCAACCAGGACCCCACCAGTGAACTTCGTGTGCTGGCGGCGGTGTCGCGGATCCGGGCTGAACAGCCTGACTCTGCGGTGCTGATCGAAGTGGCCGACGAAGCCCGGCACGGCACGATCGTCCTCATCTGGGACGAGATGAAGGCGAACAGCATTCCCGTTTCAATCACTCGCGCCGAAGGCGGCGAGGGGTAACGGACCGGGAGAGGAGACAAGCCAATGGCTCGCCGACAAAGCCGCGTGCTGCAAGATGACGAAGAAGTCCAGCTGGACATGACGCCGATGCTCGATGTCGTGTTCATCCTGCTCATCTTCTTCATCGTGACAGCCGTGTTCGTTAAGGAGCCGGGCGTCGAGATCCTGCGACCTGAAACTCAACTTCAGGACAGTGAGAAACCGACCCTGCTCGTGGCCGTAACGGCCAATGACGAAATCTATGTGGACGGAAATGTTTACGAGCTCGCGCAGCTTCGTAACGCGTTCGAACAACTCCGGGAGGAGAACCCCCGCGCCGAAGCCATGATCCAGGGTGATCTTGGTGCGCCGGCGGGGACGGTTCTCGACGTCCAGGAATTGCTCATGGACATGGACATTCCCGTCAAAGTCTCAACCGAGGAAGGATAGGGGGACGCGATGGCTAGTATAATCCGTCTTCTCGTCGGCGTACCGATCGCCGCCGTGATCACCTTCCTGCTGTTCATGCTGATGATGCGTCTGATCCTGACCGACGAAGTCGAGCTGGAAGAGGCGCGTGACGAGTTGGCGATCTCTATTTCGGAAGAAATTGAAGATCTCCAGGTCCGTCAGCGTGAAGTCACCATGGATGACGTGAACGACGTCGACCCTCCGCCCCCGCCGCCTCAGATCGAGCGGCAAGTGGCTGAGGCTCCGGCTGAGGACATGAACACCATCGCTGGTGAGATTCCTGAGTTCGACGCACCGGATCTGGGCAGCGGCGATGTCAGCTTTGACGTCTCCGACCGTGACGCCCAGCCGATGGTGCGCATCCCGCCGCAGTTTCCGCCTCGAGCGCAAGAGCGAGGCATTTCCGGGAACTGTGTCATGAGGTTTGACGTGACGCCGGATGGGACGCCGACGAACATTGAGGCGCTGAGTTGCACCAGCTCCCTGTTTGAACGCTCCAGCATTCGGGCCGTTGAACGTTGGCGGTATGAACCCAGGATCGAAAACGGCAATGCGGTCTGGCGTCGAGGCGTGCAAACGACCATCGACTATCAGATGGCTGAGTAGGCTGTGCGGCGCATCTCGCTCCTTAAACGAGCGGGGTGCGCCGACACCGGGAGAGTGACAATGACTCTGAACGAGACTTTCAACCCCGCCAGCTTGGTCCGGACTCTGGGCGTCGCCGCCATTTCCGGCCTTCTGGCCCTTGCGATCGCTGCGCCTTCAGAAGCGCAACGCCGTCGCGATAATGATGAAGAGCAAGTCGAAGGCCGGGTTCTGACGTCTGCGGTCGGTGAGCAAGTGCTTGCCTCTCAAGAATGTCAGGATGCGGACGATAACGCTTGTGTTCTGAGGATCATGAACGAGCTGGCGGCTCGCGATAACCTCAGCCCGTACGAGCGGTTTGTGGTTTTGCAGTTGCGCGCTCGCGCTTACTTCACCGCGGACCGTCTGGACTTGGCGATCCGCGACTTCGGGGCGGCGCTGGACACCGGCGCCACTACCACGGATGAAGAAATCGCGATCCGTTCCGCTTTGGGCCAGCTGTATCTGGTTCAGGAAAATGTCGACGAGGCCATCCGTCAGTTCGAGCTGGCCATCGCGGCCGGCGCCGAGCTGTCACCGAGCTTCGCCAAGACCGTGGCCCAGGCGTATCTGCAGGCTGATCGTCTGCGGGACGGCGTGCGTTACGCAGAAATTTACTACAACAACACACCAAACAAAGTTCAGCAGGATTTTGACCTGATGTTCTATTTCTACCGGGAGCTTGATCGCACCAGTGATCAGGCGCGGGTAGTGCGCGAGAACCTCTCAGTCTATCCTGGCGAACGGACGGCCTGGCAAAACCTGATTGCGCTTTATGCACAACAGGATGATTCCAGAAACGCGTTCGAAACGAACAAGCTGATGTATCTGAACGGTCTCTTCGAGGAAGAGAACGAGCTGATCCGTCTGGTGCAGTATTACAGCTTCCTGCAAAACCCGTTCCGCGGCGCGTCAATTCTCGAGCGTGAGATGAATGCGGGTCGTGTTGAGGTCAATCAGGAGCATCTGGAACTGCTGGCGAATATGTGGCGTCAGGCGTCCGAGTTTGACCGGGCCATTCCGGTGCTCGAGCGTCTCTCCCAGCTTCAGGGCGATGGTGAAACCGCTCTGCGCCTGGCTGAAGCGAACTTCCAGCTCAATGACTTTGCGGCTGCTGAAACCGCTCTGGTTACGGCGCTGGATCGCGGCGGTCTGAGCGATACGGGCAAAGCCTGGGAATTGCTGGGCACGGCGCGGTTCCGCCAGGGTGAACGCCAGGGCGCCATCCAGGCTTTCCGTGAAGGCGCCCGGTATCCGACCAGCCGGAGCAGTTCGAATGGCTGGATTCGCTGGATCACCGCTCAGATTGACGGTGAAGAGCGTCGCCGGGTTCAGCAAGAGCAGATCGTCATCGACGAATGCCGCCTGACCCTGGACGCCGAACGCCGTCAGATCGTTCTGACCGGCTCTGTGGATGAGGAAGGCCGCGTGCGGTTTGAATCCATCCCGGAACGCTGTGAAGCCTATTACAACGTGTATGGCGAGCAGATCCGTGAAGCTGGCATGTCCGATGCTGAAGCTGAAGCGGCTCAGGCCGAGCGCGAAGCCAACGCGGCCACCGCTGAGGGCTAGGCTTCTGCGGCAGACTGATTAAAAGCCCCGGCGTTCTTCGCCGGGGCTTTTTCTTTGTCTGCAGGGCTCTCCTGAGAGGACATCCGGTCGATCAGCCTCTCTTCTGGCGGGAAAATGTCCGGTTTTCGCCCTATTCGCCTTACACCCTGCCAAGGATGGCGGAGGCCACAGAGGCAAACCCGACCTCCGCGTTTCACGGGGAGGTTTGTTATGTCTGAAGTCCTAGTACAATCTGAGGCGCCCTCACCGCGCGCGGGTGCGCTCATATCAAGACTGGCGCGATGGACCACCGCTCTCAGCCTTGCAGTTCTGATCACCTTCGGCTTGTTCATGGTGATGCAGATCCTGATCCGGGTGGATGTCATTTCACTGCCGGACCCGCGTCCGGTTGAGGCGTTCACCCTGTCCGAATACGTGCCGGATGAGACGCCGACCCGCCGGTCGCCTCCTGCGCCGGAAATGGTCAGCCCGCCTCCGCCTGTCGCGTCGATCCAGACCGACCGTTCCAATCTGCCAGCGGAAGCCGGGCCGTCCTTCCGGACCGCTCCGGTTGCGACGCAGCCGGACATCACAGCATCACTTGAGGGCATGATCATCGCGCCGTCGCCTATCACTGTGCGCGTACCGCCCGCCTATCCTGTGCGGGAGCAGGAACGCGGGATCAGCGGGCGCTGCACCGTTCGTTATGACATTCTGGCGTCTGGTCGAACGGTCAACGCCCAGGCGACCCAGTGTGACAGCGTCGGTTTCGCGCGGGCCAGTCTTCAGGCGGTGGAGCGTTGGCGGCACCGCTCGATCCCCAATCAAGCCCCGAACCGGGTCGTCAATCGCGGCGTGGAAACGACGCTGGTGTTTGAGCTGGAAGGTTAGGGGGCGCTGTAACCGCCGCTGGTCAACCGTGAAAAAAAACGGCGCGGGACAAGATCCCGCGCCGTTCTCAATGCTTAGTCAGGCAAAAGCCTAGTCAGCGCTGTCAGGGGCCTCAGAGCCGGCCTCAGCGGCTTCCTGATCGGCCAGACCCACCGTCATGAGCGCGAAGGCGTATTCCTCGGCGCGTTCACGCAGGGAATCAAACCGGCCTGATGCGCCGCCATGACCCGCGCCCATATTGGTGCGCATCAGGGTCAGGCCGTCATCGGTGCGGCGGGTGCGCAGACGCGCCGCCCATTTTGCGGGCTCCCAATAGGTCACGCGCGGATCGGTGAGACCCGCCGTGGCCAGCACATGCGGGTAATCTTGCGCGCTCACCTGATCATAGGGGCTGTAGGACAGGATATAGTCATACGCCGCCTCATCGGTGATCGGGTTGCCCCATTCGGGCCATTCCGGCGGGGTCAGCGGCAGGCTTTCATCAGACATCGTGGTCAGCACATCCACGAACGGCACCGCGCCGATGGCGCCGGCGAACAGCTCCGGCGCCTGGTTGATCGTGGCGCCGACCAGCAGGCCGCCGGCGGAGCCGCCCATGGCGACCATCTGACCTTCAGACGTGTAACCCGCCTCGACCAGCGCGCGGCCGGAATCGACGAAATCGTTGAAGGTGTTGATTTTCTGATCGAGCTTGCCGTCCAGATACCATTGATAGCCCTTGGACATGCCGCCGCGGATATGGGCGATGGCGTAGACCATGCCGCGATCCACCAGAGACAGGCGCGAGGTTGAGAAGCTGGCCGGTATGGTGATGCCGTATGAGCCATAACCGTACAGCATCAGCGGCGCCGTGCCGTCGATCGGGGTGTCGCGATGATACAGGATCGTCACCGGCACGCTGGCGCCGTCACGGGCCGTGGCGTGGATGCGGCGCACCACATAATCATCCGCAGTGTGACCCGAAGGGACTTCCTGACGCTTGATCAAGGTGCGCTCACGCGCGCCCATGTCGTAATCATAGGTCTCTTCAGGCGTGGACGGGCTTTCATAGGAAAAGCGCATCATGTCGGTGGCGTATTCATAGCCGCCATCCATGCCCAGAGCGTAAGCTTCTTCGTCAAACGCGATCTCATGCTCCTCGCCAGAGCGCAGGTCGCGCACGATGATGCGGGGCAGGGCGTCTGAGCGCTCGGACCGGACCAGCCAGTTCTCAAAGCCCATCAGCCCGTTCACCAGCACGCCGGGGCGGTGCTCGATCAGCGGGGTCCAGTTCTCGCGGCGCGGGTCGTCCAGCGGGGCTTCCATGATCTGGAAATCAACCGCTCCGCCCAAATTGGTGCGCACGAAGAGGCGGCCGCCCGCTTCGGTCAGCGAGTATTCCACGCCCTGTTCGCGCTCTGACACCAGGATCGGCTCGGCGGCCGGATCATTGGCGTCAAACACGCGTGCTTCGGAGGTGGTGTGGTCGCCAGCGCCCAGAACGATCCAGCGATCGCCGTCAGTCTTGCTGACGCTCAGGAAATACCCCGGATCGGTTTCTTCGTAGATCAGTTCCGCTTCGGTGGAATCAAACGCCTGGCGATAGACCCGGCGCGGCCGGTTGTTCTCGTCGCGCCACACCCAGTAGATCGTCTGGCTGTCATTGCCCCAGACCATGGAGCCATAGCCCTCATCGGTCAGGGTTGCGATGTCTTCGCCGGTTTCAAGGTCGCGAATCTTGATCTCGTAGAATTCAGAGCCGGCGGTATCCACGGCATAGGCCAGATAGCGGTGATCGGGCGAATGCTGGACTGCGCCGAGGTCGAAATAGTCGATGCCGTCCGCTTCCGCGTCGCCGTCAAAGATGATGACTTCCTCTCCGGCCATTTCGCCGTTCTCGCCGGTCGCCTTGCGGGCGTAGACCGGGTACTGGCCGCCTTCGCGATAGCGCGCGTAATAATACCAGTCGCCATCGCGGGAGGCGGGGGATTCATCGTCTTCCTTGATGCGGCCGCGCATCTCGTTGTACAGGCGCTCCTCCAGCCCTGTCAGCGGCGCCATCACCTCGGTGTAATAGGCGTTCTCTGCTTCCAGATGCGCGCGAATGTCTGCGTCCAGCACGCTGGGATCGCGCATTACTTCCTGCCAGTTATCGTCACGAAGCCAGGCGAACTCGTCCGTGCGGGTCCGGCCCAGCTGCTCGATCTCGACCGGCCGCTCCTCCGGCGTCGGCGCTGCGATCTCCTGTGCGCGCGCGATCAGGTCCTGAGCGGGGGCTGAGGTGTCATTCATACTGTTTTCCGTCGTCGTGGCGGCGCTGTCGGCAGCCGGCTGGCTGCAGGCTGAAAGCGCAATAAGAGCCGCGCCTGCCAGCAGGGCGGCTTTCGATCCGTAATGAGATAAGGTCATGATGCTCCTGCACCAGAGGCGTGCTGCGTCTGGTTCCCCGAATGAAGTGGTGGGGCAGTGTTTCTCGCACCTGCAACGCTGTCCAGTCTTTCCAGCGGTAAAGAGCGAACAGAACCCTCAGCGCACCCGGCGCAGTGACAGGATGGGGGTGGTCAGCGCGATCACGATCAGCACCGAAAGCAGCCCCGCCATGGGGATCAGGGACGAGAGCCGCGGTCCGATCTCATACACCACAAAACCCATCACGAACGCGCCCAGCGGCATGCCGCCGAACATGCCCAGCTGATAGACGCTCATCACCCGCGCGATCATACGCGGCGGGGCGTTCTCCTGCACGACAGCGCGCGACAGCGAAATGCCGACGCCGCCCCCCAGGCCCCAGCTGAACACCAGGATGAAGAGCGCGTAGAGCGGCAGGGGCAGGGCCAGCAGCCCCATGGAGACCACCGTCACCATTTGCGCCAGCATCAGCATGCGTCCGGGGCGCTCGATATCACCGGCTTGCGAGAGCAGCACATTGGCGATGAAGGCGCCGATCCAGAAGGCGACGAGCAGGAGGGAGAGCAGGCCGTAGCCGCCGTCATACACATCGCGCACCAGCACGGGAATGATGACGAAGAAGCCGCCGCCCACCACCAGCAGGCCCAGCGCCAGCATGATCAGCGTCATCGGCGCCAGGATGGGTGAACGCACCACTTCCAGAACGCCGGTGCGCAGGCTGGTCCACAGACTTTCACCGCCTGTATTCTGCCGCGGCAGGCGCGGCATGAGCAGTGCAGCGCCCGCGCCGATCGCCAGCCCGCCCGCCTGAACGACGAATAAAGGCGCCGGTCCCAGCTGGCCCGCCAGCACGCCCGCGCCCATGCCGAAAATCTGGGCGGCGAATTGCACCAGCGAGGCCAGGATCACCGCTTTTTGCAAGGTGAAGTCACGGCGCCCCAGCCGCTGCGCGACCCGTGTCACGGAATTCACCGCGCTGTCGCGGGCGGGCATGACGAAGGCGCCCGCCACGCCCACCAACAAGGCGTAGACAATCATCACCCAATAGCTGAGCAGATTCTGAAACAGCAAGAGCGACATCAATCCAGCGCAGAGGCCGGCCAGAAGGTGAAATCCGCCCATCACCCAGCGCCGGTCCAGGCGCTCGGCCACCACGCCCGCCATGGGCAGCAAGAACAGCATGGGGGCGGTCAGCGCCGCCTGCGCCAGGCCAAGCCGGTACGGGCTTTCATTCAGCGTGTAGTTGATCACGCCGGGAAACAGCGTTGTCTGAAGGCCGAAGCTGAAAAACCAGCCTGCGACGGCGATCATGTAGACAGTGAAGGGGGGGAAACGCTGAAAGCGCCGGAATTTGCGAAGAGTGTTCTGCGCCACAGGCATACCTGTCGGTTGGGCGGGGGTGTCCCCGACATCTGCTATCAGGCCCTGGGGCGGATAATAATATAACCTTGTGCGTCAGATCGTTGATAAGGTCTTAAGCATCCTGCGCAACTTCCTCACAAGGTGCAAGGCGTCGATCTCGACGCTTCCTTAACGCCCTCGGGATCATGCTGTGGTGAGGCAGAGCAGGATGTGACTTCGACCATGGCGGAAGATTTGAGCCCCGCACCGCCGCGCCCCGCGACCCCGCGGGCGCGGGACCTGTTGACCCGGCGGCTGGCGGATATTGTCTGCCTGCCCTCCAGCCAGATCGCGCCGCAAGAGCGCTGGATGGTCGCGGACGTGCTCGATGAATTGCTGCGGGGGGCGGATGTGGCTTTGCGGGCGAAAGTCTCCAAGCGTCTGGCCCAGCAAAGCGAAGCGCCGCGGGCCTTGTTGCGGCGGCTGGCTCATGACGAGTTTGAAGTGGCCGAGCCCTTGCTGCGACGCTCCCAGGCGCTATCGGATTTTGACATGATGGACATCGCCCAGGGCTCGAGCGCGCTGCATCGGATGGAGTTGGCGCGCCGCGAGAGCGTGTCAGAAACCGTGGCGGCTGCTCTGGCGGCCGGCGGTGATATGGACGTCATCACCACCTTGCTGCGCAATGAGGGCGCCCGGCTCGCCAGTCAGACTGTGGAGGTCATAGTGCGAGTAGCGGCGGAACACGACGCTATCGCGCGCTTGTTGATCCGGCGTCCTGAATTGCGCCCCGCCCAGGCGCTCGCGCTGTTCTGGTCGGTGTCTCATGATCTGCGGCGTATGATTCTCGACCGTTTCGCCGCATCGCGTCAGATCCTGCAAGATGCGGCTGAGGATGTGTTTCCCCTGGCCGCGCGTGAAGCCGAACCTGATACTGCGGTTCAGGAAGCGCTGGCTTATATCGATCGTCGCCAGCGCGACCGCAGAGCGGCCGAAGTCACCCCATACGGCTCATTGGAAGGACTGATCGAGCGCGCCTCCCAGACCGGGTTCACCGAGGAATTGCGCGCGGAGGCGGCCGTACTCGCGAACATCCAGCGTGATCTGCTCAATCGCATGATTGATGATTTCGGCGGAGAGCCATTGGCGATTCTCGCCAAGGCGACGGGATTATCGCGTCAGCACCTCTCAGAACTGATTGAAGGCTCCGGGCGCACCGACGCGTTTAATCGGGTGCAGCAGGCGATTTTGGTCTTTGACACCATGAGCGTGGACAAGGCGCAAACCGTGTTGCGCTATTGGAACTGGGTGATCGCGCGTAGCGCCCGCGGCGATTGAGCGCCTGATCCAGGCGTCGCGATTTGCCGCGATAAGTCTTGAACCTGCGACAGAGTGCGTCTAGCTGTCGCAGCCATGCTGGATGTTCTTTCCCTCGCACTCGCGAACCTGACTTCGCCGGCCGTTCTGTTTTTTGCCCTGGGCGTGCTTGCCGGGGTGTTGCGGTCTGATCTCAACATTCCCCAGGCCGTGGCCAAGGGGCTGGCGCTCTATCTGATGATGGCGATCGGCTTCAAGGGCGGGGTGGAAGTCTCCAAGGCGGGGCTGACGACGGAATTGCTTCTGGCGGCGGGGGCGGGCGTTCTGCTCAGTTTCCTGATGCCGCTGATCGCTTTCGCCCTTTTGCGCGCCTTCACCAAACTTGACCGGACGACGGCGGCCGCCAGCGCCGCGCACTATGGTTCGATCTCGGTGGTGACGTTTGTGGCGGGGTCAGAATTCCTGCAGCTCTCAGGGCTGGTGTATTCAGGCCATATGGTCGCCGTGCTGGCGCTGATGGAGACCCCGGCGATCCTCACAGGCCTGCTGCTGGCAGGCGCGTCGAGCAAGGGACCGGACCCGAGCGCCCGTGGCGAGCTGATCCGCGAAGTGGCGCTGAACGGCTCGGTTGTGCTGCTGATGGGGGCCTTCTTCATTGGCTGGATTTCAGGTGAACCCGGCATGGTGCGGCTCGAGCCCTTCGTGGTCGATCTGTTCCAGGGCATTTTGTGTCTGTTCTTGCTGGATATGGGCATTATCGCCGCTCGGCGATTGTCCGGCGCGCGCAAGCTGGGCGTGAACGGCGCGCTGTTCGGGGTGGTCATGCCGCCCATTGGCGCGGCGGCGGCGCTGGGGCTGGCGCTGTTGACCGGCATGGGCGCGGGGGATGCAGCGGCTTTGATGATCCTGGGCGGCTCGGCCAGCTATATCGCCGTGCCTGCGGCCATGCGCATCGCGTTGCCGGATGCGGATCCGTCGGTCTATCTGACCTTGTCTCTGGCCATTACTTTCCCGTTCAATCTGGCGATCGGCATTCCGCTCTACACGGCGGTCGCTCAAGCGCTAATCGGAGGCTGACCCATGGCGCGCACAGTTCGTAAAAAACTCATCGCCATCGTCGAGACGCCTCATCTCAAGCGATTGATCGACTTGCTGCGCCAGTGCGGCGTGACCGGGTTTACGGTCATTGAGGGGCGCGAAGGCAGTGGTCTGGGCGGGGATTGGACCCGTGAGGATGTGCTGGACGCCACCGAGATGAAAATCGTGCTCTCGGTGATGAAGCCGGAGACCGCTGAAAAGGTCTTTGAGCAGGCCGAACCCTTCTTTGCGCGCTATCCCGGCATCATCTATGCGCACGATGTGGAAGTGGTTCGCGGCGAGCGCTTCTGAAGAAACTCCAGCAATTGTGACCGGTTTCGCTGGAAAACGCGGTGAGGGGTGGTCTAGAACCCCCCTCGACGCCGCCCAATGCAGGCGGCGAGAAGAGGGAGGGTGATCGGTGGCCTCAAGGCTGTTCTACGGCGTCTTGCTCACAGTCATACTGAGCGTGCTCTGGCTGTTACTGTCAGGCTATTGGTTCAAACCGATTCTGGTGGGCTTCGGCGTGCTGGCAGTCACGGTCGCGCTGGTCACGACCGCGCGGATGGGGTTGCTGGATGGGGAATCCGTCCCCTTCGCCCGCATGCCGCACTATCTCAAATACTGGAGCTGGCTCGGCGCAGAGATCTTCAAGGCGAATATCGCCGTCGTGCGCATCGCCATGGCGCCCGATCTGAACATCAAGCCGGTCATGACCCGCGTCGCGGTCAGCGCCAAGACCGACATGGCGCGCACCACCTACGCCAACTCGATCACCCTGACGCCGGGCACGGTCACCATTGAAGTCGAGGAAACCGGCTTTCTGGTTCACGCCCTGACCGAAGAATTCGCTGACCAGGACGCCTTCCGCGACATGGAGCGGCGGTCCATCGAAGCGGTTGAAGGGCGCAAGGCGCTGGTCAAACCGCGCGGAGAGGCCGGATCATGATCACACCCATTCTCGATTTCGGCATCGCCATCGTCCTGGCGATTTCCATGATCTTGATGATCACGCGACTCTTCATCGGTCCGACCCTGTATGACCGGGTGCTGGCGGTGAACTCGTTTGGCACCAAGACCGTGCTGTTCCTGGCGGTGTTCTCGCTGATGGTCGGACGCGGCGACGGTCTCGACATTGCGCTCCTGTATGCGTTGATCAACTTCATCGCCACCATCGCGATCCTGAAATTCTTCCGCTACCGCTCTCTGGATGTGGCTCTGTCGCAAATGGCGCTGCGTCGCGCCCTCGATGGCGAGGAGGACCACTGATGGATTATGCGTTCTGGATTGAGCTGGGCCTCGACATCCTCTCGGCCGCCTTCGTCATCACCGGCGCGGTCTTCGTGCTGGCGGGCGCCATCGGCGTCATCCGTCTGCCGGACTTCTATACGCGCATGCACGCCGCCGGCGTCACCGACACGCTGGGCGCCGAGCTGATCGTGATCGGCTTGATGGTGCAAGGCGGGTTCACCCTAATCACCGTGAAGCTGGCGCTTCTGGGCGTGTTCGTCTTCCTGACGAGCCCCACCGCCACCCACGCCGTGGCCAACGCCGCCTATAAATCCGGGCTGAAGCCGCTTTTGACGCGCTATCGCCCCCATGCCGGTTCTGACGATGGAGGGGCGGCATGAGCGCGTCTGACATCACCCAGTATTTTGACTACATCTTCATGGCGATGCTCATGTGTATCGGCATTGCCGTGATCCGCCTGCGCAATCTGTTCGCGGTGGTGATGCTGACGGGCGCTTATTCCCTGATCTCGGCGGCCTGGTTCGTGTCGCTGGATGCGGTGGATGTGGGCTTCACCGAAGCGGCTGTGGGCGCAGGCATCTCAACGGTCTTGCTTCTGGGCGCCATGCTTTTGACCTCCCGCGAGGCGGATGAGACGCCGCTGGTGCGCCATCTGGCGGCTTTGGCCGTGACGGTGGCTGCAGGCGTGGCGCTGTTTTACGCGCTGGGCGACATGCCGGTGTATGGCGACGCCAACAGTCCGGCGAACACTGGCGTCGGCATGGATTATGTGGATCTGACCGCTGAACAGGTCGTCATTCCCAATGTCGTCACAGCGGTGCTCGCCAGCTATCGAAGCTTTGACACCATGGGCGAGGTTTTCGTGGTGTTCGCCGCAGGCCTGGGCGTGGCCCTGTTGATCGGCCTGGGCGACTCCAAGCGGAAGAAGGGCTGATCTCATGATGTCGCCTCACGTTATTCTGCGCGTCGTCGCCAAGGTTCTGATCCCGATGATCATCGTGTACGGCTTTTACGTACACTTTCATGGCGAGTACTCGCCCGGCGGCGGGTTCCAGGCGGGCGTCGTGCTCGCCTCGGCGATCATCCTGTATGCGCTGATTTTCGGTCTGGACGCCGCGCGCAAGGTGTTTCCGCCATATTGGGCGCGGGTCGGCATGGCGCTGGGCGGGTTCATCTATGCGTCAGTGGGCTTCGTCTCGCTGATGATGGGCGGTCAGTTTCTGGAATACACCGTGTTCCATCCCGACATTGCTCACGGAACCGGCCAGCATATCGGCATCATCGCAGTGGAGATCGGCGTGGTGACCACTGTGACCTGCGTGATGATCGCGATCTTTTATGCGTTCGCTGGCCGCACCCCTGAAATCTCTGACGAGGACTGGTAAGACATGGTCGAAATCGTAGCGGAACGCTTCAACTTCGCCGTGATCATCATCCTGATGATGGTCGGTCTGTACGCGGTGATCGCAACAGGAAACCTGGTCAAGCGCCTGGTGGGCCTGTCTATTTTTCAGACCTCGGTCTTCTTGCTCTACATCAGCATCAGCAAGGTGTTCGGCGGCGCGCCGCCCATCTTTGACTATAAGGACCTGGTCTATGACCGGCTCGATCCGAACGCGGTCTACTCCAATCCCTTGCCTCACGTGCTGATCCTGACCGCCATTGTGGTGGGCGTGGCGACCTTGTCGGTCGGACTGGCCCTGGTGGTGCGCATTCGCGAGGCTTACGGCTCGATCGAAGACGATGCGATCGCTGAAGCTGATTATTCTCTGGAACTGGAAAAGGGCGTTTAAGCCGTGACGGTTGGTCAATTCCTCCCGGCCGCGCTTGCGGCCCATGCCCCGGTTTTGCTGGTGGCGATTCCGCTCATCCTGTCCGCGCCTGCTGCGGCGTTGAAATCTGGCCGCATCAGCTGGGGCATCGCCTTCGCCGGCTCTGTGGCGGCGCTGCTGTTCGCCATTGAGCTGTTCCTCGCCACGCGCGGCGAGGGGGCGGTCATCAGCTATGCGCTGGGCGCCTGGCAACCGCCGGTGGGTATCGAGTTTCGCGTCGACGCATTGAACTCGGCGCTTTTGCTGCTGCTCGCAGCCAGTGCGGTTCTGGCGCTGGTTTTCGCCTTCCCCAGTGTCGAGGACGAAATCGACAAGAACAAGAGCGCGCTGTTCTACTCAGCGTTTCTTGTGGTGTTGTCGGGCCTCGCCGGTGTGGCGACCACGGGCGACGCCTTCAACATGTTCGTCTTTCTGGAGATCTCCTCCATCCCCACCTATGCCTTGATCGCCATGGGCGCGAGCCATGATCGCCGCGCGCTGACCAGCGCGTTCAACTATCTGGTGATGGGCACGATCGGGGCGACCTTCTTCGTGATTGGCGTGGGCTTTCTCTATATGGCCGCCGGCACGCTCAACATGGCCGATCTCGCTGTGGCCTTGCCAGAGCTTCGCGGCAACCGGGTGGTGGAGATCGGCTTCGCCTTCATCCTGGTCGGTCTGGGCCTGAAAGCGGCGCTCTTCCCGCTGCATCTGTGGCTGCCGGGCGCCTACGCCTACGCACCCAGTTTCGTGACGGTCTTCCTGGCCGCCACGGCGACCAAGGTTGCTTTCTACGCCATCATCCGCTTTAGCTTTGACGTGTTCTCGGTGGGCAATGGCTTTGTGCTCAACAGCTTCACCTATGTGATTACGCCGCTGGCCATTGCGGGCATGATCATCGCATCGGCTCAGGCTCTGTTCCAAAGTGATGTACGCCGCTTGCTCGCCTACTCGTCGGTGGCCCAGGTGGGCTATATGATGCTGGGGCTCGGGCTTGGCACACAGGCGGGCGTGTCCGCCGGCGTGCTGCATCTGATCAACCACGCCATGATCAAGGGCGCCCTGTTCATGGCGCTCGGCGCCTTCGCGATCAGTTATGGCGTGCGCCGGATCGAGAATTTCAAGGGTTTGGGCCAGGCTCTGCCGGTGACGTCGGCGGCCTTCACCGTGGGCGCGCTGTCGCTGATCGGCGTGCCGTTTACGGTGGGCTTCATCTCGAAATTCTACCTCATCCAGGCGGCGTTGCAGAAAGGCTGGACCTTTGCGGTGGTCGCGATCCTGATCGCGTCTGTGCTGGCGGTGTTTTACTGCTACCGGGTGCTGGTCAATCTCTGGGTCGCGCCACGACCGGACGGCGCCAGCCATGCCGTGCAGCGCGTGCCGATGATGATAATGGCGCCGCTTCTGGTTCTGGCGCTGATGAACCTTGTGTTCGGCGTTTACGCCGAGCCGATCGTGAACATGGCTGAGGCGGCCGCCGCCGCAGCTATCAATGCCGGAGTCGCGCCGTGAGTTGGACCCCTGAACTCGCCCTCGCGCTCGCCCTGACCCTGCCTTTGATTGGCGGCGCCGCTGTTCTGGGCCTGGGCGCCAAGCCCAATCTGCGCGAAGCAGCGACCCTGATCACCGCTGTCGCGCTGGCCGTGGTGGTCGCCTATCTGGTCGAAGCGTCCGGATCGCGTCCCGAACTCGTGCTGTTTGAGCTGGCGCCGGGGCTGGAGCTGAAATTCAAGCTTGAACCCCTGGGCGCCATGTTCGCCATGGTGGCGAGCGGGTTGTGGATCATCAACTCGCTGTATTCCATCGCTTATATGCGCGGAAACAACGAGAAGGATCAGACGCGGTTCTATTTCTGCTTCACGATCTCCATCGCCGCGGCCATGGGCATCGCGTTGTCAGGCAATCTGCTGACGCTGTTCTTCTTTTATGAAGCGCTGAGCCTCGCCACCTATCCGCTGGTGGCGCACAAGGGCGACGCCAAGGCCAAGCGCGGCGCCTCGATCTATCTGGGCATTCTGCTGGCGACCTCGATCGGTCTGTTCCTGCCTGGCGTGTTTGCGGTCTACGCTTTCACCGGCACCACCGATTTCACTGTCGGGGGCATTCTGTCAGGCGTCGGCCCGATGGCGGGATCAGTCCTTCTGGTGCTGTTCGCCTTCGGCATCGGCAAGGCGGCGCTCATGCCGGTCCACCCCTGGCTGCCGAACGCCATGGTGGCCCCGACGCCCGTGTCTGCGCTTTTGCACGCCGTGGCCGTTGTGAAAGCGGGCGTGTTCTCGATCCTCAAAGTGGTCGTCTACATTTTTGGCGCTGACTATATGCAGACCCTGCCGGCGGCGGACGTGCTGGCCTGGGTGGCGGGCTTGTCCATTGTCATCGCCTCGGTGTTCGCCTTCACCAAGGATAATCTGAAAGCGCGGTTGGCCTATTCCACGGTCTCCCAGCTCAGCTACATCACCCTTGGGGCCATGCTCGCCAGCCCGCTGGCGCTGCTGGGCGCGGCGCTTCAGATCGTCATGCACGCCTATGGCAAGATCACCCTCTTCATGACGGCGGGCGGGATCTATACCGGCGCGAAAAAGTCTGAAATCTCCCAGCTCGACGGTCTTGGCCGCTATATGCCGGTCACCTTCGCGGCCTTCACCATCGGCGCTCTGTCGATCATTGGCGTACCGCCCTTTGGCGGGGTGTGGCCGAAAGTCTTCTTGATGGAGGGCGCCGCCGAGGGCGGTCAGCCCTGGCTGATCGTGATGCTGATCGGGTCGACGCTGCTCAATATCGGCTATCTGCTGCCCATCGTGATCCGTGGGTATTTCAAGCCCAGGCCTGAACCCAGCCCGATGCGCCCCGGTCAGCCGCCTGCGCTCGCCTGGATCGCGCCACTGCTGACGGCGGGCGGCACCATTGTGCTGTTCTTCGCCATCGGCCCGCTGATCGACTTCCTGTCGCCTGTGTTCACCACGGAGATGACGCCATGACCGCGCCCCGTGATCCCAAATCCGATATCCATCCGCTGGTGCGTCCGTTCACCGGGCTGACCAGCCCGCGGGCGGGGCTGATCACCATGATCGTGCTGGCCGTCCTTCTGGTGGCGGGCTTCGGCCTTGAAACCATCCTGTCTGAAGACGGCCTCTCCAAATACCCGGAGGTCTACGGCGCGTATGAGCTGCTGCCTTTGGCGGCAAGCGCTGTCGCCATTCTGGCGGGATGGGCGCTGGTCTGGCTGCTCAGCCGTCCGGGTGACTTCTATTCTCGCGCCGCTGGCGATGTGAAGGAGAGCGAGAATGACTGACGCCCTGTCATTTCTGAACGGCGTCTCGCCGGCCTGGTTCCTTATTCTCGCAGGTTTGCTGGCCTGGGCCTCGCCACGCTCCGAGCTGCGCAAAGCCTTGATGCTGCTGGGGCCTATCGGCGCTTTGTGCGCCTGGTTCGCCACGGGTGAGACCGGCGTTTATGGCGTGATCGATCTCGGCCCTGTGGTGCTGGAGACCTTCCGTCTCGATAATCTGTCGCGGGTCTGGGCGCTGGTCTTCATCCTGATCAGCTTCATCAATGGGGTGTACGCCCTGCATGACCGCAATCGCATGACCGATGGCGCTGCGTTGATCTATGCCGGCTCGGCCGTCGGCGCGGTGTTCGCGGGCGATCTTCTGACGCTGTTCTTCTTCTGGGAGCTCACGGCTCTGGCCTCAGCCCCGCTGATCTTCGCGGTCGGCACGCCTGAAGCGCAACGCGCAGGCCTGCGCTATCTGGCGATCCAGGTGCTGTCAGGCGTGGCGCTTCTGGGCGGCGCGACGATCTGGGCCAGCCAGACCGGCTCCTGGGCGTTTGACGCCATCGGGACCGAGAGCTGGGCAGGCGTCATCATGTTGCTGGCCTTTGGGCTGAAAGCGGGTTTCCCGCTGCTGCACATGTGGCTGCCGGACGCTTACCCCAAAGCCACCGGCGTGGGCTCGGTCGTCTTGTCCGCCTTCACCACCAAACTTGCGATCTACGCGCTGGCGCGCGGCTTTGCGGGCGAAGAGCTGCTGATCACGATCGGCCTTGTCATGGCGGTCTTCCCGATCATCTTCGCGATGACCAGCAATGACCTGCGCCAAACCCTCGCCTATGCGCTGATCAACCAGCTTGGCTTCATGGTCGTGGCGGTGGGCGTTGGCGGCGATCTGGGCCTGAACGGGGCTGCGGCGAACGCCTTTGTAGGCGTGATCTACATGGCGCTGTTGTTCATGGTTCTGGGCGCGGTGCTGCTGCGCACCGGCACGATGAAAGTCAGCGAGTTGGGCGGGCTTTACAAATCCATGCCCGTCACCGCGCTCTTTGCGATCATCGGCGCTTTGTCGGTGGTCGGCGCGCCGCTGTTTTCCGGTTTTGTCGCCAAGACCTTGATCCTGTCTGCGACCCATTACGCAGAATATGACTGGGCCTATACAATCCTCGTCTACGCCTCTGCGGGGGTGATGGAGCTGAGCGTTCTGAAAGTCGTCTACTTCACCTTCTTCGGGACCGATCGCGGGATCCGGGTGAAGGAAGCGCCGCAAACCATGCATCTGGGCATGGCGCTGGCGGCCTTCCTGTGCGTCTTCCTGGGCGTCAACTATCAAGCCCTGTACGGCATCTTGCCGTTCGACATGGAGTATTCGCCCTACAAGCTGTCGAGCGTGTTCGGTCAGGTCCAGCTGCTTCTGGGCGGGCTTCTGGTGTTCGCACTGGCGCTCTATTTCAAGCTGTTCCCGCTCAAGGGCGACCGCACCATCCTTGATGCAGACTGGCTCTATCGTCGCTTTGGCGACGCGTGCGCGCGATGGGGCGCCGCCATGGGGCAGCTGCTTGTAGACGCCATGGGCAAGGGGCTCGGCGCCTCCGTCACCCGGCTTCGCGGGCGATTGTTCAACCTGTTCAGCCCGGCGGGCGCGCTATCCAAGGAATTTCCATCCGGTCTGATGGCGCTTTGGACGGCGATCATGCTCGTAGGCGTTGTTCTGGTGGCGTACTTTTCCCCCAGTTAGGGTGATGAACGCAGTTACCCACAACTAGCGCAATAAGGGAATTCACGCTCCCTTAATAGGAATGTTATCCTCACCCTTCAGCTCGATCCTATACTTCACCGAAGGATCGATAAGGGAGGGGATAACCCGATGCGTACGAACACGCTTGTTCTGGACCAGGCGCGCGCCCGGCTCGCGCAACAGGCCGCCGCTTACGCCTTTGGCGTGCCGGTGGAGGAAATCAGCAGTCCGACACGGGGGCGGGCGCGCGCCGCGCTGGCGCGCCAGGCCGCCATCTATCTGACCCATGTTGCGTTCGAGCTGAGTTTGAACCGGGTGGCGGATGCGTTCGGGCGCGACCGCTCCACCGCCGCCCATGCCTGTCACCGGATCGAGGACGCCCGAGACGATCCCGCCTTTGATGCGGCGATGGAGGATCTCGAAGCCTGTTTGCGCTCGGCGCCGGGGCCCGACCTCATTCCTTTCGGCATGACCCAATGAGCGTCGCTACGCCCGGTTGGCTGCGGCGACTGGCGCGGCCCGGCGCCCAGCTGGCGCCCCGCAGCGGGGGGCGTTCGGGCTATGGCGTCTATGCCGGCGCCGACCGGCGCCGCCGACCCCTGGCGAGTGTCAGCGTCGCTGCTTTGGCGCAGGCGGTGTCTCAAGGCTGGGTGGCGCAGGACGAGGACGGCGCCTTTCTTCTAACGCAGACGGGACGGCGATGTCTCAAGGCGGGCGAGGCGGAGGCTGCCCGGCCCGCCCTGACCCTCGCCCGCCAGACGCTGCCCGATCCTGAGGGCGGGCTGAGGCTGCAGACCGTCAACCCGACTACGCTCGATGGCCCGCTGGCGCGCTATGCGCGACCTCAGAACAGTCGCCCCGCCTTGCTTGAGCCGGTGCATCTCAGCGCGGCCGAAAGCCTGATGCGAGATTATGAACGCTCCACCCTCTCTTCTCGCGTCACGCAAAGCTGGAGCGGTGTGCCTGGCGGGGGCGCTCGATCCGCGCCAAGGGACCGCAGCGAGGCGCCGATACAGCGCCTGAACGCGCAAGACCGGGTGATGGACGCGCTCGCTGCCGTCGGGCCGGGCCTTGATCACTGGCTGGTGGAAATCCTGATCCGTCAAAGCGCCATGACCGACGCCGAACGGCGCCTGAGCTGGCCGTCGCGCTCGGGCGCGCAAGCGCTAAAGCTGGCGCTCGACCGATTGGCGGTTCACTATCGGCTGAAGCCGGTCACGGCGGGGGCGGATCCGTTCAGCGCTCGCTGAGACGGTTTGACAGGCTCGGGCCGGGGAGGGCGCCATGCAGATGAAGACTCACGTGATGTTTCAGGGGCAGGCGGATGATGCGCTGGCGCTTTATAGATTGGTATTCAAAGCGTTAGAAGTTCGCGTGGAGGCGCGCTATGGCGCAGGCGACGCCCTGCCGGAGGGTGCGATCAAGCTGGCGACGGCTGAGTTCGCCGGTCACGCGCTGATTATCTTCAACAGCCCGCCTGTCCATGATTTCAGTTTTACGCCTGCGGTATCGCTCTACGTAGAGCTCGACACTGCAGAGGCGTTGGAGACAGCCTTCGAACAGCTGTCACAGGACGGACAGATCCTGATGCCCATCGGCGACTACGGGTTCAGCGCCCGATATGGCTGGCTCGTTGATCCGTATGGTTTGTCCTGGCAGCTCAGCCTTCCACACGCGGGTTAAACCCGGCTTTCCGCTTCGGCCTGAATGCGCTTGATCATCGACGCCAAGCCATTGGAGCGTTGAGGAGACAGGTGTTCGGCGAGTCCGATGCGGCCCAGAACCGCTTTGGGATCAATGGACAAAGCCTCTTGCGGGCTGCGGCCATCATAAAGACGGCTCAGGAGCGCCACCAGGCCTTTGACGATATGGGCGTCGGAATCCCCGCGCAGTTCCAGTGCGTGGTTCGGCCCATCATCAATCACCATCCATACCTGGCTGACACATCCTTTGACGCGCGTGTCGTCGGTGCGCTCGGCGTCGGGCAGGCCCGGCAGAGCCTGGCCCATCTCGATCAGATAGCGATAGCGTTCTTCCCAGTCGCCCAGGAAGTCAAACTCGTCCACGAGGGCGTCGATGTCAGCGGTAAGATCGGTCATGAGCGCTGAGGTAAAGCGCGCGCCGAGGCAGGGCAAGACCAGCGCCGCGTCTATCGCAGGTCAGAGGTCTCGCGGGTGACGTCCGCCAGAAGCGCGTCGAGGCTTTGCGCCGGTGCATCCTGGGGCAGGGCGCCGGGGGCGAGGGGCGCTTGGATCTGTTGATCGGCAGCCCAGGTCTGGGCGCGATCAGTGACAACGCCCATCACAAGCGAAGAAAAGCTCGCGAGTTGTTGGCCGACAGCGCAGGCTTCAGACTGGTCGTTACAGAACTCCCGCGTCTGCTGACCCGCCTGGCGGGACAAATCCCGGGACGTGTCCAGGGCGTCTGTGGCAATGATCAGCTCGCGGGTTTCACGCGCAAACGCTCCATCCGGCGCGGCGCTGAAGCCGGCGGGGATGAAAGCCGCCGTCACGGCGGTCCAGAAAATGGCGCGTAGCACGGTGCGGAGCATGCCAGCCTCGTCTCAACTTACTTCAGACAATGAAGCAATTCTGAGGCTAGAAAAATGTTCCCGAAAACACCAGCCGTTGTGCAATTAAGGGTAAAGTGTGTGTTAACGCTGAACACTTACCCTTAACTTCGGCTTACGTTACCGATCAAAGTGTCTCAATTTGACACGGCTTCATTCGGCGCTCGCGTCGCGGTCAGGCAATCCGCTACGTCATTGAGGGCATGCTCGGCGATGCAGAAGCTGTCTTCATACTTGAAATGACCCGCCGCCACGCACTGGGCGAGGTCCAGCCGCACCCAGGACATGCAGCGCTCCACCGCCGGGTCGTCGAGCAGCCGGTCCATAAAGGTCATGTCGCCGTCTTCAATGGCGTCCAGAGCCGCGAGCGACAGCATCCGGCCCACCCGGCGCTCATCAGGCTGGAGCTGGCTCTGGCCCACTTCCACGCTCAATTCGGGCAGATTCAGATCTACGGTTTCGGGCTGGGCGAACAAGGTGGTGGCCGACCCCATGGGGGCGGCGGCGGGCGCTTCGGGCGCGCGGAACTGGACATCGAGACGCTCAGACGCACTTTCCAGCGAGGATAAACGCTCCTGACGGTCACGCGCGCGAGTTTGCGCCCAGCGCTCGTGCTGCAGATCATAGGCCGCCTGACGATAACGGGCGCCGACTTCGCGGATTTCAGTGACATCGCCGTCAATCGCCTGGGCGACATCAAGCCCGGCGGTGTCGGCGCCCATAAAGCCGGTGACATACATGGGGTCATGGGTCAGGGCGGCGGCGGCGGTCTCTGTGCCGTAATAATCAGCGACGGCGCGCACGGCGTCGATGAATTCAGGATTACGTGCTGCGACGAGCGCAGCGTAGGCGATTTGCGCATTGACCAGCCGATCGCCGTCATAATAGCGCGACAGCGCATCCATGGTGGCGTCAAGATCCGCGCCCGACAAAAGCTCGCGCTCCCCAGCCAGCGTCACGTCAGAGCGATAAGCGGCATAGGTTTGCGCATTGAGCAGAACTTCGGGCTCGGTGGTGTCGGGCGTGGTTTGCGCAGCCTGAGGCGCCGGCAGCGTCAGCACGGGCCCGGACGGTTCCTGCGGCGCAGGCTCCTGAGTCGCTGACAACAGGGCGAAGCTGAGGGCGGCAAAAATCATGATGTCGTGATCCCGGCGAAAAACCTACTTTTGATCATGACCTAGTGCAGCGGTCGCGCCAAGGGGGCTCGCACTCTTTGGCGCGAATTCAGTAATTGTTAACGGCCCCAGACGAGCGTGCGGTTCTATTCTCATTTTGAGTCGAGATTCGCTTTCATGCGCGCACCCATCGCCCCCGTCGCCCGGTTTATGGATCAACAGGCTCCGCGCCTGATTCATGGCGGCTGGCTGGGCTTGGTCGCCTTGATCGGTCTGGGCGCGCAAAGCCCTCTGGCGCCATCAGATTGGGTGCTCGTCTCTGTGGCCGCCGCACCGGGTCTGCTGGGCCTGATGCTGGGCGGAAAGCGCAAGGCGCGTCTGGATGCGGTGCGCTTCATTCTGGCGCTGGCCTGGACGCTTCCCGGTTTCGCTGCGGCGCTGGCTGTGGGCTCGGCCCTGTCGCCGGCGGCTTTGGCGTTTCTGATTGGCCCGGCGGCTCTGTCTGCATCCGGCCTGCATAAAGATGTGCGCCTGAGCGCGACCATGAACACGCTCGCCTTCATCATGGTCGGACTGGCGAGCGTGTGGGGACCGCTCGCGTCGGGCTCCCAGGTTTTGACGGCGAGCCCGATGGCCGGGCTGGTCTTGGCGGTGTTCTTTGCGATTTGCGGCTTTTCGGCGCGGGTTCAGCTGGTGGGGCAGCTGGAACGGACGCAGACCAAGCTGGCGGCGCTGGAGCCGGCGGCGCAGGGCTTTGAAAACGCGCCCGCCGCCTTGCTGGCGCTGGACCGGACGGGCCGTATTGCAGCGGTGTCTCAACGCATGCGCGGCTATGCGCCGGGCGCGCCCCGCGATCTGGGCGGTTTGTGCGTCAAAGGCCTGGCGTTTGACGATGCAGGTCGCGCCCAGATCGATAAAGGACTTCAAACCGCTCTGCATGACGCCCAGGGCCTTGAAAGCGCTTTCACCTTCCCTGTGCGCTCCGCCCGCGGCGCCCGGCACGAGCTGGACGCACACGCCCTGGCCACGGACACCGGCTTTGTAATCCGGCTTGACCCGCCGCGCGCTGAAGTCGCGGAGGCGGAGACGCTGAGCTCGCAAGACCGCGCACGCCTGCAAGCTGAACGCGATGCGGCGCTGGCGGCCAGCCGGTCCAAGTCTGAATTCCTCGCAGCGGTCAGCCATGAGCTGCGCACGCCGCTCAACGCCATTATCGGCTTCTCCGACATCATCAAGCAGCGCCTCTTCGGACCGCTGCCGGCGCGTTACGCCGAATATGGCGATCTGATCCATGAAAGCGGCGAGCATCTTTTGGAGCTGATCGGCGACGTTCTGGACATGTCCAAGATTGAAGCGGACAAGTACGAGCTGAGCCCTGAAGAGTTTGACGCCCGTGACGTGGTCTCGATCTGCGCCAAGATGATTGGTCCGCGGGCCAAGGATCGCGGCATTGCTCTCTATTGCGAGCCGGGCGATTCAGATCTGGCGGTGAACGCAGATCGCAAGGCGATGCGTCAGATCCTGTTGAACCTGTTGTCGAACGCCGTGAAATTCACGCCCGAAGGCGGCGCCGTGGTGGTGATGGCGCGTCAGGACGGGGCGGATCTGGTGCTGGCGGTCGGCGATAGCGGCGTGGGTATCGCCGCTGACGAGCTTGATGAGCTGGGCACGCCCTATCACCAGACCCGTTCGGGCAAGGAAACTTCAGAGCGTGGCACCGGCCTCGGTTTGTCCCTGGTGCAGGCGCTGGCGGACATGCAAAACGGCGAAGTTCGCCTGCAAAGCGCGCCGGGCCAGGGCACCACGGTCACCGTGCGTTTGCCGGTGATGGCGCAAGCGAAGGCCGAAGTGACAGATTTCGTCCCGCTGGAAGTGCATCAGCGCATCGCCGCCGCGCAACAGGCTGGTGAAGTGATCATCCAGGCCAAGGACGGCGCAGCGTAAGCTGGCCAGGACGGTCGGCTTTCAAGTCTTTATGAGCTAGTTGGACGCGGTCGGGTCCGTCGCCGCCGGGCTTTGCGGCGCCATGCGCGGCAGGCGCATGAAGCCCATGGCGGCGTCCAGCGCCCCGATCTCCACCCAATAGCGGTCGATCACCACGCCTGTGGCGTCATAAAGATCGATGCGGGCGCCTTCGCGCGGCGCCAGGCTCGCCAGCTGCGAGACCAGAGTGTCGGGGAATTGAAACCCCATTGCTGGCGCACCTGCGGCGGGCGCCAGCTCTCCGGCGCGTTGCGCGCTGAGCGCTTCAGTGGCGAAGACGCGCACCAGCCGGTCCGAGGGCGCGCTCCAGGCGCTGACGGGGTCGTTATCGGGCGGGGGCAGCAAACCGCCCGCCGTCATATCCACCGGGTAAGGCTCCCGGCTGGTGTCGCGCAGGTAAGCTACGGCATAGGCGGGGCGCAAGGATGTGCGCAGGCTCAGCGCCAGGCCGGTTTCCTCGCCGTGCTGGAAAACGCCGAAATTGGCGTCGCCCTGACCGAGGCTCTGGACGATGCTCCACCGGGCGTAATCGTCAGAGACTCCGCCGCGCTGGGCGGTCCAGCCCTGCTCGCGGCCTTGAAAGCGCGCCTGGTCAAACCCCATCAGCCGCAACACTTCATCGCGATGACGCGTAACGCCGGGCAGGTCAAACGCGGCCTGACACGTGGTTTCAAACGCCTCGCTCTGGCGGTTTTCGAACTGGTTGAGCTGGGCGGGGCTGGCGCCTTGCAGCACGGCGTCATCCCGGCTGCGCTTGATGGCGGCGTTCAGAAGGTCGCGCTCCACCTGCGTGAAGACGGCGCAGGCCTCGTCCGCCGACCGCGCTTCAAGACGCAGTTCATAGGCGTCAAACGAGGCGTCGATATCAACAGCGGATTGCGCCGTCAGAAGGGTGAGGGATGCGAGCCACATCCCGCCATCTTAGGAGGCGCGTCTTGACGTCCGGTTTACATTGATGCTGCCCAGCAAAAGCAGCACAGCCAGCGAGAAGGCGCCCAGCGCCAGCCATTCGTCATGAGCACGCAGCTGACCGCTGATCCATTCCGCAGAAAAGCGCGGTGCGGCGGACGGGCCGAAATGGGTCACATTGCTGGCGTCCCACAGGGCGGCGCGGCCATCGAGTTCTGTCCACATTTCCGACCGCGCCAGTCGCTTGGCAGCGCGGGCGAAATCCGCGCCGTCTGGGGCGGTGAACAGGGCGACCTGACGGCCTTCGGGCGTGGCGAACAGGGCGGCGACACCGGTGATGCGCGCATCGCGCTCACTGGGATCCGCGGCGTAGGCGGTGGAGCCGTAATAGCGCCGGCGTTGCGGCGTGCGATTGGCGGCGGCGTTGGCGGCGGCGCGCACTTCACCGGGGGCCGCAGCCAGAAGGCGCGGATCCAGCGACGCCTGCGGCCCCAGGACCATCAGGTCATAGCGTTCGGGCGCTGCGTCGACATCATCGCCGAACCAGGCGTACAGCCAGGCCGAGCCCGAGGCGAGGCCCGCGCGCGCGATCACGGACAGGGCGGCGTTGCGCTGGTCTTCGTCAGAAGCGGCGATGACCACGGCGGCGCGCCCCCCCTGATCAAGACCAAAGGGCGCGCCAAGATTGGCGAGACCCGCGAGAGCGTCGCGATCCGCGCTGCCTGGCGCCGGGGGCACTTCAAGGCGGGGCGCGTTCAACGCTGCGGCCATGTCAAAGCGCACGGTGTGCGCCTGCATGGAGCGGGCGGCGAACAGGCGCGCCGAAGCGATCAGCGCCGCCGGGGAGGCGGCGGACAGGCGCACTTCGGACGGGCCGGTCAGATCAATGGCCGGCGCGCCGGAGCCGCGCACGAAAGCGGTGACCACCAGCTCGGCGACGTCAGAGTCGCTCACCAGGATCGGCGCTTCCCCCATGCGCAGGGCCAGGCCTTGGGCGATCAGGGCGGCGACGGCGAGTTCGTCATCTCCCGCGGCTCGCGCATCCACATGAACACGGCGCGGCGCGGCGAAGTCTGCGTTCAGTGCGGCTTCCACTTCTGAGAGAGCCGAATAGCCCAGGGGCGGAGCGGCGGAGATGCGCAAGCGGCTGGCCTGCGCAGACACGGTCCACCCGTCTTCACCTGGCTCCACAATGCGCAGGACCAGCGTGTTCTCGCCGGCGCGCAGATCATCGGAGTACAGGGCGAAACGGGCTTCAAAGGATTCCGCCCGCGGTTGCAGCACCACTGCGCGCGAGCGGTTCACAAACGCCTCGATCCGGCCGCCGGAGCGGGCGCTGTCGGGGATGGCGTTCATCAGAAGTTCGATCCCGGACGGGTCGGCGTTGGGAGCAATAGTGAAGGGGATGCGGATTTCACGATGGCCCGCGTCAAGCCGGAGATCGGCGCTGGCGCCCGTCAGCTCGGTCAGCAAGACTTCTTCAGAGCGTGCGGCTCGGTAATCCTGAGCCACAGCCTGCATCTGAACGGCGACAAGGCTCATGAGACCTATAAAACAAAGGCCCAGTGGACGAATTTGTGTCAGCATGAAACGTTCCCCTCGATTAACAGACTATTAAGCAATTGCTCTGCCAGCAAGTGAATTGACGATGACGGATCTGAGAGCGAGGTTTTGGGTGGACGCCTTGCGCTGGCGCGCGGAAAGCGCCGGCGCAAGCATTTATGTGGCCCATAAGGGGGATCCCGACGCGGGCGTTATCTTGTTGAAAACTCTGCTGCCAGAGCGGATGGCGCAGCTTTATGCACCGATGCGGAATTTCGAGGGCGAGCGGGTCTGGATGACGCCGCTGGGGTCAGATCCCGTCCCGGAACAAGACGCGGACGCCTATGCCCGGCGGCGTCTGGAGGATGATCCGGATCTGTGGCTGGTGGAGGTGGACGACCCGCATGGTCGACACTTCCTTAATGAGGCGATTGATAAATCTTAAGACCGTTCAGGCATGCTCAGAGAGAGTTGGAAAAACGCCGACGGGTTAATGCATAATGCTCTTCTTGTTCAACGATGCCCTCTATGATCTGGGTGACGCCAACCAGACTGCGCGCGAGCGCGGTGAGGCTTTGGGAATCAATGCGCTGACGCTGCGCAGCATGCGTATCGGGCAAGTCGTCAAAATGGTGCGTGAATGGGTGTGGGAGCGACCTGCGCTCGCCAAGTCCGACCCCGAGAGCGCCATGTTTCTGTCCAGTCTCGTCGCCTTGAAGACCAATGAAGCCAATGCGCTGCTGGCGGTGGCGCCGCAGACGGCCAAGTCGTCCGCCGAAGTTCAGGTTCGACTGGCATCTGTATCATTGGTGACCATGAAGCAATTGCTCGATTTGCAGGCGGAAGGGCGTCTGTCAGGGCAGACGGCGAACATGGCGGTCTGGTCTCAGGTTCCCGCGCGCATGCAGGCCTGACGCCTCGGCGCTTGCGTGCGCCCTGCGCCTCGGCTACCTCGCGGGTCTGAAGACTTTTGCAGGATATGCCGATGACCTCCGCCGCTGACGGCGCGCAATGGGCGCGCCGGCGCACATACGCCATCATTTCTCACCCGGACGCGGGTAAGACCACGCTCACCGAGACGCTGCTTCTTGAGGCCGGGGCCATTCGCCTGGCCGGACAGGTGCGTGCCCGCGGCGAAAATCGCCGCACCCAGTCAGACTGGATGAAGATTGAGCGCGAGCGCGGGATCTCGGTCTCCGCCTCGGTGATGACCTATGAATATCGCGATCTGATCTTCAACCTGCTCGATACGCCGGGCCACGAAGACTTTTCCGAAGACACCTATCGCACGCTCACGGCTGCGGACTGCGCCATCATGGTGCTGGACGCCGCCAAGGGCGTCGAGCCGCGCACCCTGAAACTGGTGGAGGTGTGCCGCCTGCGCGACATTCCGATCATCACCTTCATCAACAAGTTTGACCGTGAGGCGATGGAGCCCTTCGAGCTGCTTGATGACATCCAGGACAAGCTGGCCCTCGACGTCAGTCCGATGCAGTGGCCGTGCGGGTCCGGCAACCGCTTCAAGGGCGTCGCCGACTTCAAGACCCATGAGTTCGTGCTCTATAAGCGTCCGGATGACAGCGATGTCAGCCGCTCTGAACGCGTGCCGCTGGACGGTGAGGCGATCCACAAGGTCTTGACCGAGGACGAGCTGACCGAGGTGACAGAAGGCCTCGATATGGCGCGAGAGCTCTTGCCTGCATTTGACGCCAAAAGCTTTCAGGAGGGCCATCTCAGCCCGGTCTATTTCGGCTCGGCGCTGCGCCGGTTCGGCGTGCATGAGCTGCTGGACGCTCTGGCGGACCATGCGCCGGGCCCGCAACCGCAAGCCGCCGCCAAGGGCCCGCGCGAGGTGCTGGAGCCGGGCGACAAGGAAGTCGCCGGGTTTGTCTTCAAGGTGCAGGCGAATATGGACCCCAACCACCGCGACCGGGTGGCGTTTGTGCGTCTGAGTTCGGGCCAGTTCAAACGCGGCATGAAGCTCAAGACCGAAGGCGGCAAGACGCTGTCGGTTCACAACCCGATCCTGTTTTTCGCCTCAGACCGTGAGATCGCCGACGAGGCGTTTGCGGGCGATGTGATGGGCGTGCCCAACCATGGCGTGCTGCGGGTGGGCGACACCCTGTCGGAAAGCGGCAAATGGCGCGTGTCGGGCATTCCGAACTTCGCCCCGGAAATGCTGCGCCGGGCGCGTCTGAAAGACCCGCTCAAGGCCAAGCATCTCAAGAAGGCGCTCGAATCCCTCGCCGAAGAAGGCGTCACCCAGCTGTTCCGGCTGCAAGTGGGCGGTGAGTTCATCATCGGCGCGGTGGGGGCGCTGCAAATTGAGGTGATGGCCCAGCGTGTGGCCGATGAATACGGCATCGACGTGGTGTTTGAGGCGAGCCCCTATGATACGGCGCGCTGGATTTCGGGCTCGGACGCCGATCTCGAAGCCTTTATCGACCGCCACAAGACCGCCATCGCCGAAGATATCGACGGCGATCCGGTTTTCATGGCGAAATCGGCCTGGGAGGTGAATTACTCTCAGGAGAAATTCCCCAACATTACCTTCAGCGCCACCAAGGAGCGCAGCTGATGAGCGTACAGGCCGTCACCGAGCAATTGCCCGAACCTGTTCAGGCGTCCGTGTCAGAATTTTTCGCCTTGGCCGCTCAGGTCTGGGAGACGAGCTTTCTGGGGTTTTCCGTAGGGCAGGGGCTGAGCGCCATTGGCGTGCTGGCGGTCTCCATCGTTTTTCGGGGGCTGTTTTCCTCGGTGATCGTGGCGCGGGTGCGCAAGGCGGCCACCAAGACCGAAACCCAGCTGGACGACAAGCTGCTCGAAGCGCTCTACGGCCCGATCAAACTGATCCCGGTGATCATCGGCCTGTTCATCGCCATGGCGATATTGGGCCTCAACGTGGAAGGCGCGCCGATCAATGGTGACCGCGTGGTTCAGACCGCGATGGTGATCGCCCTGTTCTGGGGGCTCCATAATGCGGTCGAGCCCGTGGCGCTGTTGTTCTCGCCGCTACGTCGCGCGCTCAACCCGGTGATGATTGACTGGATGGCGAAGGCGCTGCGCATCCTGTTCATGATCATCGGCGTGGCGACGATCCTGTCGCTCTGGGACATTCCCGTCGCTGGCGTGATCGGCGGCCTGGGCCTTCTGGGCGTCGCGGTGGGGCTGGGGGCGCAGGATCTGTTCAAGAACCTGATCGCCGGCATTCTGATCCTGACTGAAAAGCGCTTTGTGCCCGGCGAGTGGATCAAGGTGGATGGCATTGTCGAAGGCACAGTGGAGCAGATCAATTTCCGCTCAACGCTTGTTCGCCGGTTCGACAAGGGACCGGTCTATGTACCGAACGCCTTTCTGTCTGATCAGGCGGTGACCAACTTCTCGCGCATGACCCATCGCCGGATCTCATGGATCATTGGGGTGGAGTACAAGACCACCACAGATCAGCTGGCCTATATCCGCGACGAAGTGCTCGACTGGGTGCTCAATCATCCTGAATTCGCCAAGCCGCCGGAAGTCTCCACCTTCATGCATGTGGACAAGTTCGGCCCGTCCTCGATCGACTTCTTCCTGTATTGCTTCACCACGACCACGAACTGGGGCGAATGGCTGCGCATCAAGGAAGAGCTGGCCTTCGCCATCAAGCGCATCGTGGAAGAGGCCGGAACCGGTTTCGCCTTCCCGTCCACCACCATCTATATCGACGATGGCGCCGAAGTGTTTGTGCCGCCGCAGGTGAAAAAGCACGAAGACCTCGACGCGCCTGACAAGCAGAACCGTCAGATCGCTCGCGGCGAAAACCATGATGGTGAATCGGGAACGGGCCGCTAGGGCGCAGCGGCGACGAAAACCGCAGACAAAGGCCCAGTCCGGCTATGGGAATTGTCATGGAGCCGTCAAGCTGACCTGATACTGCACTCCTCAACCTGCTTGATTGAGGAGTGCGTCATGTCCCGTTTCGCCCTGTCTGTCTGTGTCGTCGCCCTGTGGGCCAGCTTGAACACCCCGGCTCTGGCGCAGTCCTACATCGCAGCGCCGGAAGTCTTGGGACGCGCGGACGGCGACACGATCACCGGCGTGGTGTTTGAGGATATCGACCGCAACGGACAACGGGATCTGGGGGAGCCGGGCGTGGAGGGCGTGCGCATCTCCAATGGTCGTGACTGGGTGAGCACCAATGCCGCGGGTCAGTATGAGATCGCGATCCGGCCGGACATGAATCTGGCGATGGTTCAGCCCTCAGGCTGGCAGGCGCCGGTCGACCACCGTAATGTTCCGCAATATTTCTATATTCATAAGCCCGGCGGCACGGGTTATGAGATGCGCTATGGCGGCTTGCCGGACACCGGCCCTGCGCCGGCAGTTGTGAACTTTCCGATCATTCGCCGATCAGAGCAGACAGACGCGTTTACCTGTGCGGTGGTGGGCGACAGCCAGACCTACTCCAATCAGGAAGTGTCCTGGTTCCGCGACGGCGTGATCCAGGACCTCGCCGAGATGGATCTGAGCGATCAGGACTGCGTGCTGTATGTGGGCGATGTGGTCGGTGATGATCTGGGCCTGCTCGACCGCCTTCTGGAGGTGGGATCCGTTGTAGGCGCGCCTCAATGGCTGGTTCATGGCAACCATGATTTTGACTTTGACGCGCAGTCGGATGCGGATTCCGCCGATAGCTGGCGCCGGATTTATGGCCCCAATTATTTCGCCTTCGAAATCGGCGATGTGCTGTTTGTCGCGCTGGATAATGTGGTCTATCCGTGCGGACCGGACGATTACGCCCTAGGGCACGATTTCTGCGCCCCCGACGCCCGCCCGACCTATAATGGCCGCGTGACGGACGATCAGCTGGTCTGGCTGGAAGGGCTGATCGAGCGCACGCCCGAAGACATGTTGATCGTGCTCAGCCATCACATCCCCTTCGTCTCCTTTGTCGATTCAACGTCTAACAAGCACCAGACTGACAATCTCGATCGCATCCATGATCTGGTCTCCGGTCATCAGGCGCTTTCGCTCTCAGGGCATACGCACACCACGGAAAATCATGCGCCGGGCCAGATCTTTGACGGCTGGCGCGAGAATACGGGAACGGGGCCGCTACCCTTCCGCCATATCATCGCCGGGGCTGCGTCAGGCGCCTGGTATGCGGGAGATTTCAACGTGGACGGTAATCCGATGAGCCTGCAGCGCATGGGGGCTCCCACGGGCGTGATGATGCTGGCGTTTGACGGCGCCGAATATGCTGAGCGCTATGTCGGGGCCCGTATTGATGAAACGCGCGGCCAATGGGTGGGCGTGTCCACCCCGCCGCTGCGGGCCTGGTATGATGAGATCATGGCCTGGCGAGCCGAGGATCGCGACGAGGCCGATCCCGTGCCGCCTCTGTCCATCAATGATCTGCCCGATCCCAACATCGTCACCCCTGAGGAGTTGTCGGACGGGGTCTGGATCACCGCCAATGTCTGGATGGGGTCAGCGGAAACCGAGGTCGTCGGTCAGATCGCTGACGGCCCGGCGCTCAGCTTTGAGCGCACGCAAGAGGGTGCAGGCGAAGCCGCGCGCATCGGGTCTGAATGGGCCGATCCTTTCGCCGTGCAGCGCCAGTTATCGGTGGCGCGTTATGCGCTGCAGAGCCGGTCGGGCGATGCCCTAGCCCAAGGCGTGTCTCAATGGCAGGGGCGGCAGACCGGTCCTGCGGCGCCGCGACCGCAAAACGCCGTGGCGGATCGCAACATGCATTTGTGGCGCGCCCAGCTGCCGGCGGATCTGTCTCAGGGCGTGCACGCGATCACGGTGACGAGCACCGATCGCAATGGGCTGCAGTATGACGACATGATCATTTTGGAAGTGCGCGAAGCGCGTCCGCAGCCGACTTTCCGCTCCGAGCTCTGGCGGGACTAAGTCCTGAAACGCCGTCGTCTGAGGTGTCTCAGGCGGCGGCCGCCTGCTTGCGCAGCTTCCAGAACCGCAAGGCGCGTTCGGCCTGTTCAGGCTCCAGCGCTTCGTAAATGGCGCCGATTTCGCGCGCATCATTAAAGGCGTTGTTCGCCGCCTGGCTACGCAGCACGGCGAGGGTGACGAACAGCGCTTTTTCAATGCCGGACGCCTTGCAGATCAGGGCCAGCCCGTCCGGGCTCTTGTGCTCCAGCGCGCGCTTGGCGGTGTAGTAATCCACCCCCGTCAATTCAGCGAGGCCCAGGGCGCAATGCACGGGTTTCTTTTCGCGCAACAGGCTGACCAGCAAGGCCCCGTCGAGTTCCTTGCGGACTTGTTTGGAGGCGAGATAGCGGCGCGCGTCATTCAGCGCCTTGTCTTCGGCCATGCGCTTTTCAAGCCGGGCCTGAGAGGCGGCGAGCGCCGCTTCCAGAACACCGGGTTCAAGCTTTTCAAAGCGTTGGGATATCTTGTCGCGCAAGGTGCGGCTGACAACCACCATCAGGTCGTTCAGCAGGTCTGCGGGGGCGTCGGCGCGCTCCACAAGCGGCCCTTGCAGGGTTTCGCTGTCCTCGGCGCGGCGAGCCACTTCTTCATACGTGGTTCGAGAGAGCTGGGCGCCGTCATTACGGATCAGGGTGGCGACGGTGTCGTCATCGCCTTTCTCGACAATGGCGTGCGACAGACGTTCAGACACGCTCTCGCGTTTGGCGATGGCCTGGATATGCGCCTGACCGGTTTCGTGCACGATGGTGACCAGGTCTTCTTCGGTCAGCACGGATGAACGTGACAGGATGGGCGCGGCCACCTCGATTGCGTCTGCGGCCAATTGCCGGATGAGGCCCTTGGGAGCGAACGGGGTGTCTGCGAAGCGGTCCGCCAGCTCGGCGCGGGCGTCCTGGGCGGTCTCGTTGGCGAGGGTGCGCAGAATATCCTCGAACTGCCCCTGCGCCTGAGAATCGCCTGCGGGCGGCGCATCGAAGAACAAATCCGTCACCTCGCGCAGCAAATCGCGCCGGCGATCGGATGATTTTTCTTTCGCAAGTTCGGTCAGCTTGTGCAGCTTGGACGTAACCGACATCGAGGCCTCCGCAGTGAGCGGTTTATCTTGCTTGCATTCGAGTAAAGAAAGCGTGCCGCACCGTGGTTAACACCCGGTTCAGTTGTGTTTATTAACCGCCTGCCAGCTCTTGAGACCGACGCGGCGTTCGGGGAGCGTCCTCTTGAGAAAGCGCGCGACGTTCACGCCGGCTGGGCGGACGCTCTGCGCCGGTCTCGATCCGCGCCGCAAGCGCCGGCGACAGGCCGGTGATCGCACCGGGATCAAAATGACTGGGGCCCGCGATCGGATGCAGGTCACAGCGCGGCGCACGGTCGGCTTCGGGCTGGTGATAGGTCCAGGCCTGGCAGTTTGGCGTCAGGTCACAGGCGCTGATGCAGGCCTCCGCGCTTTGCGCGGCCGCGCCGTCCAGCCGCATCAACACGCCGCGTCGGGCCTGCGCCTCCAGGATCGCGCCTGACGGCAGGGCGGACGGGGCGGGGCTGGCGCTTTGCATCATCATGAGCAGGGCGATCATCATGGCTGCGATTATGCCGTCACGAGTTTGACAAACCGTTGCGCTGATCCTGTGGCGCGGCTAACCAAGCGGCTGATCTCCTGCTTTGAGGCCCGTGATGAGCGATGTGACCCCTGACGCGAGCAAGAACCCTGTGGCGCGGCTGCTCGACAGCGCGGCGTTTCGCAACACCATCACGACGCTGATTTTGATCAACGCCGCGATCCTGGGCCTGTTGACCTATCCGCTGCCAGACCACGTGGTTCAGGCGTTGACCTACGCCGATCATGCGATCATCGCCGCCTTCGTGATCGAGATCGTGCTGAAGGTCTTCGTGCATCGCCTGAACTTCTTCAAGTCAGGCTGGAACTGGTTTGATTTTCTGGTCGTGGCGATCTCGCTGGTGCCGGCGGCGGGCGCGTTCACCGTGCTTCGCGCGTTGCGGGTCTTGCGGCTGTTTCGCCTGTTCTCGGTCATTCCTGAGATGCGCTCGGTGGTCGAGGCGCTGGGCAAGGCCATCCCGGGCATGGGCGCGATCATGCTGGTGTTGGGGGTGATTTTCTATGTCGCCTCGGTGATGGGCGCGAAGCTGTTTTCAGGCACCCATCCGCAGTTTTTCGGCGATCTGGGCGGCTCGGCCTACACCCTGTTCCAGGTGATGACGCTGGAGAGCTGGTCCATGGGGATTGCTCGCCCTGTGATCGCCGAGCACCCCTATGCGTGGATCTTCTTCGTCGGCTTTGTGATCGTCACGAGCTTTGCAGTGCTCAACCTGTTTATCGCGGTGATCGTGGACTCCATGCAGTCCAAGCATTTTGACGCCGAGACCGAACGTCAGGCCGAAGCGCATGACGAGCGTGAAGTGCTGATCCACGAAGTGCGCGCCCTGCGTTCCGAACTCGCCGATCTGCGCGCCTTGATGGCCAAGGACGATGCGGCGGATCAGCCGTCTATGCCGTCCTTGAGCGATTCAAACCGCGCGGACAAAGCCGAGTAATACGCCGCCAGCCGCTCTTCTCGCGCGCCGCGCCGTTGCGGCGCGGGGGCGGATAGCGGCGCGGCGGACAGGCCCTCATGGGCTTCGCTCATAAAGCGGCGCCAGATCTCGGCAGGCAGCTGCCCTCCCGTAACGCCGTCTGTGGGCGTGTCGTCGTCATTGCCAACCCAGACGCCGGCGACCAGCTGACCCGTATAGCCCACAAACCAGGCGTCGCGGCTCATCTGGCTGGTGCCGGTCTTGCCTGCGGCGCGGCGGCCGGTGAGCTGGGCGCGCTGACCTGTGCCTTCAATCACCACGCCTTGCAGCAGCGTCGACATCCATTGCGCCTGTTCGCGTTCGATCACCTGTCGGCCTTCGGTCGGCTCCGGCGCCTGATAGAGAAGGTCGCCGCGCGAATTGCGCACCTCCAGCACTAGAACCGGTTCCGGGCGGCGGCCGTCATTGGCGAAAACCGCATAGACCCGCGTCATGTCGATCAGGCTGACTCCTGACGCGCCCAGAGACAGTGACGGGACGGCTTCAAGCCGGGTGGTGATCCCCAGGCGCTGGCCCATTTCTGCGACGGCGTCCGCGCCCACTGCTGCCCCCGCCTGGGCGGCGACAGTGTTGATCGAGCGCTTGAGCGCATCGGCAATAGTGATGCGGCCGCGATAATCGCCGCCATAATTTTCAGGACTCCAGCCCTCGATCTCGATGGGCTCGTCGTTAAACGCGGTGGCGGGCTCCATGCCCGCTTCGAACGCGGCGGCGAAGACCACAGGCTTGAACGCCGAGCCGGGCTGGCGGCGGGCCTGAACCGCGCGGTTGAACTGGCTGGCGGTGTAATCGCGGCCGCCCACCAGGGCGCGCACCCGACCCTGAGGGTCCATCGCCACCAGAGCGGCTTCGTCAGCATTGCGCGCTTCGGCCTGCAAATCCATCACCGCTGCGACGGCCCGTTCAGCGGCGCGCTGGGCCTGGATGGTCACACTGGTGCGGATCACCAGATCAGGCGTCGCCGCGGCGTCGCCCAGACGCATGCGCGCTTCAGCCACCGCCTGATCAAAGACATAGCCAAAGGCGCCGGGCTCAAAGCTTTCATCCCCCGCCGCCAGCTCTGCAGGATTTTCAAGCGCGGCCTCATAAGTGGTCTGATCAATGAAGCCGGCGTCCAGCATGCTGAATAGCACCGCCTCGGCGCGGGCGCGGGCGGCCGGCAGGTTCGAGGTGGGCGCCAGCCGCGAGGGCGCCTTGGGCAGCGCAGCCAGAAGCGCCGCTTCTGAAACAGACAGAGCGCTGGCGGGTTTGTTGAAATAGCGCTGGGCTGCGGCTTCCACGCCATAGGCCTGGTCTCCGAGATAGACCCGGTTGAGATACAGCTCGAGGATCTCCTGCTTGGTCAGATAACGCTCAAGCTCGGTGGCGATGCGGATTTCCTGCAGCTTGCGCCGTGCGGTGCGTTCGGGGCTGAGGATCAGGTTTTTCACCAGCTGCATCGTCAGCGTTGAGCCGCCCTGAACCAGCGAGCCCGCGCGCAGATTGGCCCACATGGCGCGCGCAAAACCGCGCTCGTCAAAGCCGTCATGCTCATAAAAGCGTCGATCCTCGATCGCCAGGAAGGCCTGGGGGACGTGGTCGGGCAGGTCATCAAGCCGTACGGGACGCGCATAGAGCGGCCCGCGCTGACCCAGAATGGCGCCGTTTTCCGCCAGCACTGTCACCGCCGCCTCGCGCCTGACGCTCCACAATTCCTGTGCGTTTGTTGGAACCGGCGGCAAGTCGTGGTAGGCCCAACGCCAGATTACAACCCCAAGGGCCAGACCCGCCAACAACACCAGTTGCACGGTGAGGAGCGCGATCAGACGCCAGTGGGCTTTCAGCCGGGTCATAAGGGAGGGCGATTGATCGGCGCGGAATGTGATGGCGGACCTCAATAGGGTTTCGCAGCCCGGTGCGGGCTTTGGGATATGTCTCAAAATCAGCCGATCACGGCTAAACTTTGGCCATGAGCGATAATCGACCCTTTTACGAACGCAAGTCGCTTTCTGAAATGAGCGACAGCGAATGGGAGTCGCTGTGCGATGGCTGCGGCAAGTGCTGTGTCGTCATACTGGGCGATGAGGATGACACAAACACGTTCTGGCGCACCAATGTGGGCTGCAAGCTGCTGGACCTGAAAACGGTGCGCTGCACCGATTACGCCAATCGCCAGACCCATGTGCCAGGCTGCGTCCGGCTGAGCGCAAAGAATATCGATCAGCTCAAATGGATGCCCGACACTTGCGCCTATCGCTTGCTCAATGAAGGCCAGAGTCTGCCGGACTGGCATCCGCTGAAGACCGGCGATCCTGAAAGCGTCGTGCGCGCCGGGCATTCGGTCAAAGGCACGCTTGTCAGCGAAAACGATGTCGATGAAGACGATTTGGAACACCATATCGTCAGCCGCCAGGACACAAAGCGGGGATAAAACCTCGCCTGTCCCTCATGCTTGAGCCGTTCGTCCCTGACGCTTCAAGGTGTTGGAAAAATCTGTGCGGCTTCAATCCGACCGAGGCGGGTATCGGCTAGTCTTCAGGCATGGTCGAAATGAACACGCAGACGCCCGGCCCGGCGCCGAGAGGAACGGGGGGCGGACGACGCTTTGACTGGATCGCCATTCATGAAGGCTGGCGGGCCGGGCAAAGCGCTGAACATCTGGCGGAAGCTTTCAAGCTGAAGCCGAAAACCATCACCGATAGATGCGGCTGGATTGACCAGCATTTCCCGTCCCCCGCGCCCGCGCGGATGATCGCGGAGCTGAACCGGCGTCTGGAAGCGGCGCTGGCGGCGCTCGATCAGGGCGAGGCGGGACAAGCCGAGCGGCAGGCGAAGACCATCGCCGCGCTGATCAAGGCGGGCCGCGATCTCAAACACTGGAGTGAAACCATGACCCAGACCGAGACGGGCGGGGCTCCCGCCAGGAAGACTGAGGAGCCGGCCGGTGACGAACGAGACTATTACGCCGAACTCGATCGCCGGCTCGATCGCCTCGCAGAACATCTCCGCGCGAAGGGCGTGGGTTCACAGCCAGACACAAGCGGAGGTGAAGCGCCTCGCGACTAGCTGGCGGTTCTGGGCGCGCACCGATCAGCTGCCGCCCGAGGGTGACTGGCGCACCTGGGTGTTTCTGGGCGGGCGCGGCGCGGGCAAGACCCGCGCCGGGGCCGAATGGATCAGGGCGCAGGTGAAAGCGGGCAAGCGCCGCATCGCGCTGGTGGCGCCCACTTTTTCTGATGTGCGCGAGGTGATGGTCTCCGGCCCGTCAGGTTTTCTCAATATCGGCGAGGAGGAGGACCGGCCCCGCTATGAAGCCAGCCGTCACCGGTTGGTCTGGCCGGATGGCGCGATGGCTTATGGCTTTTCATCCGAAGACCCGGACGGCTTGCGCGGGCCGCAATTTGACTGCGCCTGGGCGGATGAGTTCGCCGCCTGGTCTCGCCCGCAAGAGACGCTCGACATGCTGGGATTGGGGCTTCGGCTGGGCGAAGATCCGCAATTGATGATCACCACCACGCCGCGGCCTCTGCCAGCGCTGAAGGCGCTCTTGAAACAGGCGGGTGTGGTGATCAGCCACGCCCCGACCGATGCGAACGCGCCCAATCTGGCGCCGGGTTTCGTCGCCGCGATGACCGAGCGCTATGGAGCCAGCCGTCTGGCGCGTCAGGAGCTTGAGGGCGTGCTGATCGATGATCCTGAAGGGGCGCTGTGGACTCGCGGGTTGATCGATCAGGCTCTGGCGCTGTCAGAGTTTGAGCCCGAGCGCGTGGTGGTGGCGGTGGACCCGCCCGCCAGCGCGACCGGGGATGAATGCGGCATCGTTGCGGCAGGCGCTTGCGGTCAGGGTCGCGACACCCGGCTGGTGATCTTGAAAGACGCCAGCGTGCAGGCCCGCCCCGAAGACTGGGCGGCGCGGGTGGCGGAAACCTATGACGCCTTGGATGCAGACGCCGTCATCGCCGAGGCCAATCAGGGCGGCGACATGGTCCGCGCCGTCTTGCAGGCCGCAGCGCCCGATCTGCCGGTGCGGCTGGTTCACGCCAGCCGCGGCAAGCGGGCGAGGGCGGAACCGGTCGCAGCGCTCTATGCCCGCGGACACGTTCGACATGCCATGCGCATGCCGGCGCTCGAAGACCAGATGTGCGCCTTTGGCGCGCCGGGTCAGAGCGGTAGCCCGGACCGGGTGGATGCGCTCGTCTGGGCCGTCGCCGCGCTCACCCCGACCGCCGCCAACCCCAGGTTGCGGCGGCTTTAGTTCAAACAGGAGAACGCCATGCTCAAGCATTGGCTGGGTCTCGGTCGCAAGGCGGCCGGGCGAACCCTTGCGCTCGGATTCGGAACGGGGGCGAGCTGGAGCCCGCGCGGCTACGCCGCCTTCGCCACCGAAGGCTATGCCCGCAACGCCGTCGCGCATCGCTGCGTGCGGTTGATCGCGGAAGCGGTCTCCGCGACGCCTGTCAAGACCTCTGGCGAGGATCGCGCCAGCCAGGCCGCGATGGCGCTGATCCAAACGCCCAATCCCGACCAGTCCGGCGCGGAGTTGATGGACAGCTTGCAAAGCCATCTTCAGGTGGCGGGCGATGCCTATCTGCATCTTTCGGGCTTTGAAGCGGGAACGCCGGGGCTCTACGCGCTCAGGCCTGACCGGGTGCGGGTCATGACCGGCGCGAAGGGCTGGGCGGAAGGCTGGGAGTATCGCACCGCGTCTGGCGCACAGGTGTTTCAGCGCGATCGCGCCTCGGGCCGGTCGCCTGTCCTGCATCTGAAACTCTTTAACCCGACCGATGATCAATACGGCCTGTCGCCGATGGAGGCGGCGGCGCGGGCGGTGGATGTGCACGCCTCGGGCGGGGCCTGGGCGAAAGCGCTTCTGGATAACGCGGCGCGCCCGTCCGGCGCTCTGGTGATGAAAACCGGCTCAGAGGGGCCGGGGCGGTTGACGCCCGATCAGTTTGACCGGCTGAAATCCGAACTCGAAAGTCTTTACACCGGTCCCGACAATGCCGGTCGGCCCTTGCTATTGGAGGGCGGGCTCGACTGGAAGCCCATGGGCCATTCCCCCGCCGAGATGGATTTTATCCAGGCTAGGCGAGAGGCGGCGCGCGAAATCGCGCTGGCGTTTGGGGTGCCGCCCATGCTGCTGGGGCTGCCGGGCGATAACACCTATTCCAATTATCGCGAGGCCAATCAGGCCTTCTACCGCCAGACCGTGTTGCCGCTCGCGAAGAAAACCGCCGCCGCGCTCAATCGCTTTCTGGCGCCCTGGTTCGGGACCGATCCGAAGCTGTGTGTGGATGAAGACGGGCTTCCCGCCTTCACCGAAGAGCGCGCTGCACGCTGGGCGCAAATCTCCGGCGCGGACTTCCTGTCGCCCGATGAAAAGCGCGCGCTTCTGGGTCTTGCGCCGCAAGGAGGCATGTCATGAGCGATGCGTCGCATACGATCAGCCCCTGGCGGCTTGATCGCTCGATAACGCTGGGCGTCATTCTGGCGCTGACGCTGCAGACCGCGGGCGCCCTGATGTGGACCGGCGCCGCCAATGAGCGCCTCGATCAGCTGGAAACCCGCGCCGACGCCTCGGCCCCGGTGGCCGAACGTCTGGCGCGGCTGGAAGCGCATGCTGCGCATTCGCGCGCTGCGCTCGACCGTATCGAGCGGCGCCTCGAACAGGACTGAACCGTCCGCTTTTCACACTTTCAGGGGAGGCGCGCATGCAGGCGCTGAACGGCTCTGGCGAAACGCTGGAGGTGGCTGGCTATGCCAGCCTGTTTGATATCGAGGATCAAGGCGGTGATCTCGTCCGCGCGGGCGCCTTTGCAGAAGGGCTCAAAGCGCGAGGCCCCTCACGGGTGCGCATGCTGTTCCAGCATGACGCGGCGGAGCCTGTGGGTGTTTGGGACGAGATCGCCGAGGACGGACGCGGACTTTATGTCCGCGGCCGCATTCTTTCGACCGCCCCGCGTGGCAAGGCCGCCCTTGGGTTGGTGCGGGAGGGGGCGGTGGACGGCCTCTCCATCGGATTTCGCACACAGCGCTCCGCCTCCCGTCCGGGCGGCGGGCGCGATCTGCTTCAGCTCGATCTGTGGGAGGTGTCCATCGTCACCTTTCCCATGCTGGCCCAGGCGCGGCTTCGCGTCCTTGGGGCTTCTGAGGCGCGGCTCGCCGCGTCGGCGGCCTGACCGCTTTGACGATGCATCATGAACAGAAAGGATTTTCATGAGCCGGGAAACCAAGATGGCGGTGCCTTCCGCTGACACGCGCGTGGCCATGGCGGATATGCTGGCCGCGTTTGAGCATTTCAAACAGGCCAATGACGACCGCCTGGACGCGCTGGAATCCAAGACCGGCGCCGACCCGCTGATCACTGACAAGGTGAACCGTATCGACGCCGCATTGAGCGAGGCCCAATCCCGCCTCGATCGTCTCAGCCGGGAAGCTGCGCGGCCGGATCTCTCGGGCGCCGATGTGAAATCGGCGGGCTGGGGCGGCTTTCTGCGGACAGGCGAAACCCCTGCGCTTGATCAAAAAGCGCTGTCGGGCCAGACCGGCTCAACGGGCGGCCATGTGGCCCCGGCCGAGTTGGAAACGCGTATCGAACGCCTGATCCGAGAGGTCAGCCCGATCCGCTCCATCGCCACAGTGAAACAGACCCGCAGCCATACTTTCAAGAAACCCGTCAGCGCAGGCGGCACGGCCGGCGCCTGGGCGACGGAGACCGCGAGCCGACCTGAAACCGACGCGTCCTCGCTGGAGCTGTTAGAATTTCCCACCGCCGAGCTTTACGCCATGCCCGCCGCCACCCCGGCGATCCTCGATGACGCTTTGGTCGATCTTGAACAATGGCTGGCTGAAGAAGTGCGCGACGTCTTCGCGGAGGCCGAAGGCAAGGCGTTCGTCTCGGGCGACGGCGTCAACAAGCCGCGCGGTTTCCTCAGCTACACCATGGCCGAAGTCGGCACGGAGAGTTGGGGCGAAATGGGGTTCGTGTCGACCGGCGTGTCGGGCGGGTTCTCTGTCATCGATCCTGCCGACGCGCTGATTGATCTGATCTACGCGCCCAAGACCGCCTATCGCGCCAATGGCCGGTTTGTGATGAACCGCTCCACGGTCTCCGCCGTGCGCAAGTTCAAGGATGCGGATGGCCAATACATCTGGCAGCCCGCCCAAAGCGCGGGCCAGTCGGCGAGCCTCATGGGCTATCCCGTTACCGAGGCTGAGGACATGCCTGATATCGGCGCGAACAGCTTTTCCATTGCTTTTGGTGATTTCGAGCGCGGCTATCTGGTCGTCGATCGCCAGGGCGTTCAGGTGCTGCGCGATCCGTATTCGGCGAAACCCTATGTCCTGTTTTACACCACCCGCCGCGTCGGCGGCGGCGTGCAGGATTTCGACGCGATCAAGTGTCTGAAATTCGCGGCCTGATCCAAGTCTTCTCCCTCACCTTAAAGCCCCGGCCAAAGCGCCGGGGCTTTGCTTTTTAGAAAAGGAGGCGGCGCGATGTCTCTCACTCTTCTAAGCCCGCCCGGCTCGGAGCCCGTCAGTCTGGAGACGGCGAAATCCTGGCTGCGTGTGTCTCATTCAGACGACGACGCGCTGATCACGGATGCAATCATCGCCGCGCGCGAACATGTTGAAGCGCGAACCGGACTCGTGCTGATCACCCAGAGCTGGCGTGAGCGGCTGGATGACTGGCCGCGACAGCGCCTCAGCGCGTCAGGTCTGGCCGTCAGCCTCGCAAAGGCGCCGCTGCAAAGCGTTGAGGCTGTGCGCGGACGCGAGCGTGACGGGTCGCTCTCGGTCTGGGATTCGGCGGAATACCGCGTCGAGACCGGTGAGCCGGGACGTTTGGTGGCGATCCTGCCTTTCTCCTTGCCGCGCCCTGTGGTCAAGGCGGGCGGCATCGAGATTGAGTTCACCGCCGGGTATGGCGAGACGCCCGACGACGTGCCGGCGCCCTTGCGCGCGGCGATCCTGCATCTGGTCGCAGCGCGCTATGGCGCGGATCGGGGTGAGGGGGGCGAGACGCCGCCCACGCCCGAGATCGTGGACCGGCTTTTAGCCCCCTACACACGGGTGCGGTTATGAGCGCGGAAGCTGCGTTCCAGAGCGGAGTGTTGGCGCATTTGCGCAGCGATGCGGGCGTCACGGCCCAGCTGGAGGCGCGGATCTTTGATCAGCCAAAGTCGGGCGTGCGCTATCCGTTCCTGTATCTGGGGCGGGCGATAAGCGAGGCGGCGGACGCCAGTGAGGCCCGGCTGATTGATCTGCGCCAGACCCTTTTGATCCGCGGGCGACGTGATGACAGCGAAACGATCAAAAAGGCGCTGGGCGCGATCCGGGCGGCGTTGGATGCGGCGCCGCTGGAGCTGGAAGCCCCTTATAAGGCGATCCATCCGCGCCTGGTCTACGCCGACCTCTTCTCCACGTCAGACACCCGCATCGTGCAGGGGCTGGCGCGGGTTAGGGTGATGGTGCACCAAGTTTAAACCCATTAGCGCATCAGGGCGCAGGCAATTGCACGCCGGGTCAGAATCATCCCCAATTCAGTTCAGATCAGCTTTACGTCACCTCTGAGCTTGTTGGGCCTGATTTCCATGCCTACTTGATTGTTCTGGCGGAAAAGCTAATCTCGCAGCCGCTTTGTGAAGCGACAGAATGAAAGCTCTGAGGGCTTTTCATACCTGCGCCGTACACGACTGCATCGTAAGGGTTTATTTATCACGGCTCGTCATGATGACGCCGTGATTATGTAACACTGTGAACCTTGGCGCACGTTATGCGTTGCGTGAACAGGGAAGCAACTGGAGACAGATTATGTGCCGTTTGGGTGCGAATTTTGAAGGTACCAGCCGTATTGAGGGCACGAGCCGTGTCGAAGGTACGAGCCGTATTGTCAGTGTTTCCATGGGTGAAGGCACCAGCCGTTAGGCTTTCGAATATGCGTTCAAGCCCGGGAAATCCCGGGCTTTTTTGTATTCACCATAAAGTTCGCGTTTGGGGGGAATATTGGACGCGCTCATCAATTATTTCCGCGAAGTCTCAGCCTTCGGCCCGAATGCGGCGGACTGGTGGCTGGTCGGCATTGGTGGAGCGACGCTGTTTCTGCTGATCATCACGGCCGCGTTCGCCGGGATTCAGATCTGGCATTCCGGGCGGACGACGAAAAAGAACAATTCCTTCTTTCATATCGCCATCCAGACGCGCGATCATGACCTGATCCAGATGTTTGAGCAATTTCGCCTGGCGCGCCGGAAATTGCGCGACGGCCATATCGGGTCATTTGGCGTTGAACAGGTCGATGAGCGTGAAATTTCCTATGCCGGGAAAATGCTCATGGCGGAAGACGTCCTCAAGAAAGTCTTCAATTACTATGAGGCCACTGCGATTGGCATCAAGAACGGGGCCTTGAACGAGCCCATTCTCAAGGACTGGTGGCGGCGCAGCTATGTGCTCGATTTCATCGATTTCGCGCTTTACGTCTATCAACGGCGATTGAGAGACGGTGCTGAGAAGTTGTTCAGCGAATATGAACTACAGGCGATCAATTGGGCTGAAGACGACGAAAAACAGCAAATTGAAGACGCCCAAGCCAAGGCGCGGTCCTGGTGGCGTGAAGAACAGGCCAAAGCGCCGGACTGACCTGAAGACTGACGCGCTCAACAACGCACAAAGCCGCCCCCGAGGGCGGCTTTTTCATGCCTGGATTCAGGCGTTCAAATCCAAGGAGACACGCCATGACGGCGCAAGCGGGCAAGGATGTCTTGCTAAAAATCGGCGATGGCGGATCGCCGGAGAGTTTCACCACCCTCGCGGGGCTGAGGGCGAAAACCCTGTCATTGAACGCCCGTGCGGTTGAGGTGACCCATGCCGACAGTCCGGGTCGCTGGCGCGAGCTCCTGGACGGGGCCGGGGTGCGCAATGCAGCGATTTCGGGCGCGGGGATCTTCGTTGATAGCGCGGCGGACGAGACCGTGCGCGGGGTCTTCTTTGATCAGGCCAAGCGCAGCTTTCAGGTGATCGTGCCGGACTTTGGCGTCATCGAAGGCCCATTCCTGGTGACGGCGCTGGAGTATTCCGGCCGCCATGACGGTGAGGCTAGCTATTCGCTGTCGCTCGCGTCCGCAGGCGCGCTGAATTTTTCAGCCCTCTGAGTTGCGTTCATCGATCCGGCGCTGGCGCTGAATGTCCTCAAGCTCATTGAGGCAGGCGCGATAGGCGTCAGGATTGCGCAAGGTCTCGCACTCTTCCTCATAGCGTTCGTCGTAAACGTCCTGAAACAGGCTTTCACACCCGCACAGAACCAGCGACGAGGCGAGGGCGAAGCAGGCGATGAGGCGGCGCATGGGTGATCCCTTCACTTTGATCCGCGCCCACTCTAACGGCGCAGAAAGATTGCGCTCATGACAATTTTTCAATCTGGACAGGTGCGCGCCCATTTGGGCGAGGCGCCGGTCACGCTGCGTCTCAGCCTGGCAGCGCTGATGCAGATCGAAGAGGCGCTGGGCGTCTCAGGACTGGAAGCGCTATCAGAGCGGTTTCGCGCCATGTCAGCCCGGGATCTCAGCTGCGTTCTCAGCGCCTTGCTCTCTGCGGGCGGACATGAGGATGCAAAGGCGCTTGCGAACGCCGCCGCGCCCGCTGATGCAGCCCGGGCCGTGCTGTCCTGTTTTGAAGCGAACCTTAAATGACCGGGCGCTGGCCGGACTGGTTCGCGCTGGGCGTATTGCGTTTCGGACTCAGTCCAGACGCCTTCTGGACGCTGTCGCTGGCGGAATGGCGGGCGTTATGCGCGGCGCTGGGGCCGGAGGCTCCGCCGCCGCTGGGGCGTCAGACGCTCGACGCCTTGATCAAGGATTTTCCCGATGGAGTCTCTCAATGACCGACACTTTTGATCTGTCTGACCTTGCCGCTGACGCCAGTACAGCGCGACGCGAACTGGCCGAGACCGCGCGTGAGGGCGAAAGCGCGGCGCGGGCCTTGTCAGACGCGTTTGAAAGCGCAGGTCGCGATATCGCGTCCAGTCTCGAAGGGGCGGCGCGCTCGGGCGAGCTGAGCTTTTCAGACATGGCGGAACGGATCGCCCGAACCTTCGCCGAACTGGCGCTCGACCGGTTTGTCCTGCAGCCCTTGCCGGGACTTCTGGAGAGCGCTGCAGGGCAATTGGGCTCGCTTCTGGGCGGCGTGCTGGGCCAACGCGCCGAGGGCGGCCCTGTAATGGCGGGGGAGCGCTATCTGGTTGGCGAGCGCGGACCTGAAGTGTTCACGCCCGGCCAAGCCGGCGCGGTGTCGCCTGTTGGCGGCGCGCCGATCAACATCACCATCATCGCGCAAGGGCAAACGCTGGACGGGGTCAAACGCTCTGAAAGCCAGATCGCCGCGGCGGTGGCGCGCGCCGTCCACATGGGAGGGCGACGGTTATGAGCGCCTTTCATGATGTGCGCTTCCCGCTCTCGATCGGGCTGGCGGCGCGCGGCGGCCCTGAACGCCGCACCGAAATCGTGACGCTCAATTCAGGGCGTGAAGAACGCAATGCGGTCTGGCGCGATTCCAGACGGCGCTGGGATGCGGCGCCGGGCGTGCGGTCCCAGGCGGATCTGGCGCGGCTGGTCGCATTCTTTGAAGCCCGGCTTGGGCGATTGCATGCGTTTCGGTTCACCGACCCGTTTGATCATGGCTCGGCAGGGCCTGGCGCGGCGCCGGGGCCGCTCGATCAGGGAATTGGAACCGGCGACGGCGTATCGACCCGTTTTCAGCTGCGTAAAGCCTATGGCGATGGCGCCGGGCGGTGGGACCGCCCCATAACTTTGCCCCAGACCGATAGCGTCCGCGCGGCGGTGGACGGTGTTGAAACGCCGGTCAGCATCGCGCCAAGGGGCGAGATCGTCTTTGACGCGTCGCCGCCTGATGGCGCACTGATCACGGCGGGGTACCGCTTTGACGTGCCGACGCGGTTTGACGTCGATGCGCTTGAGGCGAGCCTGGAAACAGGCGCCGCGCTGATTGCGTCCATACCTTTGGTCGAGGTTCGGCTTTAGAACTGGACAGGCGATCTCCGTCACGCCCTGATACGCGCATTCAATCGGGGAGGAAAAGATGATCGCCATACTTGCCGCCGCCCTTCTGGCGCAATCATCGCCAGAGCTGACGCCGTTTGAGGCGCAAGGCTTTCGAACGCAGATCGTCGTGGACATCTCGGCGCCGCGCGAAGAGGTGTTTGACGCCGCCACGGGCGATGTTTCGCCCTGGTGGGATCACACATTCTGGCCGGGTCCAGCAGAGCTGGTGATCGAGCCGGAGGTCGGGGGCCTCTTCTATGAACGCTTTGAAGCGGGCGCGCCTGACGGTGTGGTGCATGCGCGCGTCATCTTCGTCAGGGCGCCAGAACAATTGCGGCTTGACGGCCCGTTGGGCCTGAGCGGTCGAGCGGTGCATCTGGTGTCGTCCTGGACGCTGGAAGAGGGCGCCAGTCCGAACGAAACCGTCTTTACGGTGGACCTCGCCATGACAGGCGAGCTGGATGAAGAGCTGGCGGGTATCGTGCGTTCGGTCTGGGTGCATTTTATCGAAGGGCGGCTCAAGCCTTTCATGGAGGCGGACTGTCACCTTACGCCCGAAACACCCTGCGCCGCGTTCGAGAGCGACTGACGCTTGCAACGGATTTGTGTGACACCGCCCCGGCTTTGAGCCGGGGCTTTTTTTGGGAGGTGCGTGATGATCGAGATTCCGCCCGAGCTGCAGGCGCGGCTGGATGCCGGGGTGACCACGCTAAGCTGGGCCTGGATCCTGACCCGGCGCGACGGCTCCCGCTATGGCTTCACCGATCATGACCAGACACTGGAAGTGGACGGCGTAAGTTGCGAGCCTGCATCAGGTTTCAGCGCTGGCGATCTTCGCAGTGAAACCGGAGCCTCCCCCGCACGCGGCGCCGTATTCGGCCAGCTCGATAGCGGCGTGATCACGACGGACGCCATCAAGGCGGGCGCCTGGGACGGCGCCGCTTTGGCGCTTTATCGGGTCGACTGGTCAGATCCGACGCTGACCTATCGCGCCTTCACCGGAGAGCTGGGCGAGATCCGCTATGGCGATCAGGGCTTTGAAGCGGAAGTTTCAGGCCTGTCCGCACGTCTGAACCGCACCCTTGGCCGGGTGTTTTCGCGCCAATGCGACGCCGAGCTGGGCGATGCGCGCTGTCAGGTCGATCTGTCTGAGCCGGGGCGACGCGTGAACGGCCTTTTGGCGGGGCGGATATCCAGACGCGCTTTACGCGTGGGCGGGCTGGACCCAGCGCCGGTTGACGCCCGGGATTTCGCTGAGGGCGTGCTGGCCTGGACCGCTCAACCAACCTGGCCAGACCAGCGCATTATCACCGCGCGCGCTGACGAGGCCGGCTTGGTGGTTGAACTCGACAGCGCAGCGCCTGTCGCCGAGGCGGGCGAGGCGCTCAGGCTGACAGTCGGATGCGACAAACGTTTTGAGACCTGCAAGACGCGCTTTTCCAACGCGGCGAACTTTCGCGGCTGTCCGCACATGCCCGGCAATGACGCCCTGATCCGCCCGGTGAGTTCGCGCGCAGATGACTGAGCTGGAACACCGGTCGCGCATCCTTTACGAAGCGCGAAGCTGGACCGGCACGCCCTATCATCATCAGATGAGTGTGAAGGGGGCGGGTTGTGATTGCCTGGGCCTGGTGCGCGGCGTGTGGCGTGCGTTTTACGGCGCCGAACCCCAATCCCTGCCGCCCTATACGCCGGACTGGGCGGACCGAAGCGCAGACGATTTACTCAGCGAGGCGGCGGCGCGCTGGCTGGTCGCGATTGATCCGGGCGTCGCTGCGCCGGGCGATGTGATGTTGTTTCACTACGCGCCGAACGGCCCGGCGCGCCATTGCGCGATCCTGAGCGCGCCTGATTGCATCCTGCACGCCTGGCGGGGCCAGCGCGTGTGCGAAACCGCCCTGGGCCCCTGGTGGCGAAGGCGGATCGCGGGCGCATACGCCTTCCCCTTTTGCTAAAGCGAGGATCTCATGGGTCAGCTTCTTCTGTCCGCCGCCCAGCAGGTCGGCGCGTCCTTCTTGCAAGCGGGGGTGGGGTCGCTTGTTGGCGCCATGTTCGCCAACGATCAGCAAGGCCCTCGACTTGATGGCTTCAGCGTCCAGACCTCGACCGAGGGCGCCTTCGTGCCGATCGTCTATGGCCGGATGCGCCTCGCCGGGCAGGTGATCTGGCTGGGGCCGGTCACGGAAACCGCCCGAACCCGCAGCACGGGCGGCGGTAAAGGCGGGCCGGAGATCACCGAATATGAGTATGCCGCAAGCTTCGCGGTCGCCTTGTGCGAGGGGCCGGTGTCCGGCGTGGGACGCATCTGGGCCAATGGCGAGCTGCTGGCCCATGACGCCGCAGTGATGCGGCTGCATGCGGGCGCGTCTGATCAGGCGCCGGATCCGCTGATCGAAGCGGTGGAGGGCGAGGCCCCCGCTTATCGCGGCCTCGCTTATGTGGTGTTTGAGGATTTCCCGCTCGACGCCTATGGCGCGCGCTTGCCCAATTTGAGCTTTGAAGTGCTGGGCGCGGGCGAAAATCAGAGCCATGAGCCGCAGCTGGAGCATCTGGTTCAGGGCGTGTGCCTGATCCCGGCCTCGGGCGAGTTCGTTTATGCGACGGAGCCGGTTTACCGCGAGGTTCGCGAAGGCGAGGAACGGGCTGAAAACGTCCACACCAGCCGTGCCTTCACCAATTTTGAGGCGGCTTTGGAGGATCTGGCCGCACGCCTGCCACAAGTCAGATCGGTGGCGCTGGTGACGAGCTGGTTCGGCGATGATCTGCGCTGCGGCGCATGCCGGATCCGGCCCGGCGTGGAAACGCGCGAGAAGACCACACGACCGCTGGACTGGTCTGTTGCTGGCTTGTCGCGGGCGGGTGCTCATCTGGTGTCCCGGCAGAATGACGCGCCCGTCTATGGCGGCACGCCGTCTGATGAGACCGTGATTCAAGCGATAAGGGCGCTCAAACAGCGCGGCTATCAGGTCACGCTTTATCCTTTCATCTTGATGGATATCCCGCAGACCTCGCGCGCCGACGACCCGTATGGCGCGCCCTATCAGGCCGCCTATCCCTGGCGCGGCCGGATTACTTGCACGCCAGCGCCGAGTTTGCCGGGCTCGCCCGATCAAAGCACGCAAGCGAGCGCGCAGGTGAGTGTTTTTTTTGGCGGCGCGCGCGCAACGGACTTTTCAGTTTCCGGCGACGCTGTGCGTTATGACGGCTCTGCTGAAGATTGGGGATTTAACCGCTTCATTCTGCACCACGCTGCGCTCGCCAAAGCGGCGGGCGGTGTGGAGAGCTTTCTGATCGGGTCGGAAATGGTCGCGCTCAATCAGGTGCGATCCAGCCGGACGAGCTATCCCGCTGTCACGCATCTGAAAGCCCTGGCGGGCGAGGTGCGCGCGCTTATGGGGCCGTCGGTCAAGCTGTCTTATGCGGCGGACTGGTCTGAATACTCAGGGCATGCGCCCCAGGACGGCAGCGGGGACCGCCTGTTTCATCTCGATCCGCTCTGGTCGGATCCCAATGTGGATTATGTAGGGCTCGACTGGTACGCGCCTTTGTCAGATTGGCGGGACGGGGAGAGTCATGCCGATGCGGCCTTCGGCTCGGTTCACGACCGCGCCTATCTGGGCGCCAATGTCGAAGGCGGTGAAGGCGGGGAGTGGTTTTATGCGTCGGACGCCGACCGTTTGAGCCAGACCCGGACGCCCATCGTGGATGGCGCGCACGGCGAAGACTGGATCTGGGCGTACAAGCGCCTTTCTGACTGGTGGTCCAACCCCCATCACGACCGGGTGGCCGGTGTGCGTGCGCCGGTGGCGACAGGCTGGACGCCGGGCGGCAAGCCGATCCGCTTTGTCGAGCTCGGCTGTCCGGCGGTGGACAAGGGGTCAAACCAGCCCAATGTCTTTCTTGATCCCAAGAGCGCGGAGAGCCGGGCGCCGCATTTTTCCACGGGTGCGCGTGATGATCTGATCCAGCGACGAGCGATTGAAACCGTGCTCGACTATTGGGCGCCGGGCCAGGGCCGCAATCCGGTCTCACCCGTCTATGGCGGTCCCATGCTGGACCTGGCCCGCAGCCATGTCTGGTGCTGGGACGCCCGGCCGTTTCCTGAATTCCCGGCCCGCACCGATATCTGGAGCGATGGCGGAAACTGGCGGCGCGGGCATTGGCTGACAGGCCGCGCCGGGCAGTCTTCCCTCAGCGCTGTGGTGAGCGATATCGCGCGCCGCGCCGGGCTGGATGCGCTGGATGCACGCCAGCTGGACGGCGTGCTGGCGGGTTATGTGGTCAATCGTCCGCAACGGGCCCGCGATGTGATCGCCAGCCTGGGTCATGTCTTCGGCTTTACGCTCGTGGACCGAAGCCAGGGCGCCGCCTGTCTGCCGCTGTCTCCGATCAGCGCGCCGGTCATGCTGGATTCCGATCTGTTGCCTGAAGGAGCAGACGGCGTCGTGTACACCCGCGCGGCGTTGGAAGACGCCCCCGCCGATGCGCAGCTCGTCATCATTGGCGATGAAGGCGACTATGACCCCGCCGCCGTCAGCGCGCGCGGCCTGGATCATGTGACCGACGGTCTCATCTCGGTTCAGGCGCCGCTCCTGGCCGATCGCAGTCTGGCGCAGGGCTGGGCGCGTGATCTTCTGGCGCGCGCCCGGACACAAGGGGAAAGACTGAACGCAGCCCTGCCGCCCTCGATGGCGCGGCTTGAAGCGGGTGATCCGGTGCAGATGAGCGGCGCTGACAGACCGCTCTGGCGGCTCGATGCGCTGGAGGGTGTTACATCACGCATAGCACAGCTTGGCCCAGCGCTGGGCGGGCTGGCGCCCGTGTCCGGCCCGGAGCCGCGAATCCCTGCGACGCGGGTCGCGGCGGGGCGTCCGCTGGTGCGATTGCTGGACCTGCCTCTCGGCGAGGATGAAGACGCGCCGCGCAACGGCCTTCTGGCGGCGGCCTGGAGCCAGCCTTGGGCGGGGGGAGTCCAGCTCTATGCGGGCGCTGATAGTGAGAGCGCAGAGCTCAGAGCGCGCATAACCACGCCTGCGCAAACCGGCGTTTTGCTGGACGCGCTGGCTGCGGGCCCCGAGGGACGCTGGCGTCAGGACGCTCGTCTCAGGGTCCGGTTCTATGAGGGGGCTTTTGAAAGTCGCTCACGTTTGTCGGTCCTGGCGGGCGCCAACCAGATCGCGGTTGAAACGCCAGACGGCTGGGAGGTGCTGGCGTTTGAAACCGCAACGCTCGAGCCGGACGGCGTCTGGCGCCTGACAGGGCTCTTGCGCGGCCTGGGCGGCTCGCCCGCGCCCGGCGCCTTGGCCGGCGCCAGTGTGGTGGTGCTTGATGGCGCTCTGGCCGTGCTGCCGGTGACGGATGCGGAGCGCGACGCCGAATTGTCTGTCATCGCTGCGCCTCAGGGCGCCCGGCGTAGCGATAGCCGCGCCCGCCAGCTTCAGACGGTGTATCGGGCGCGCGATTTGCGCCCGCTCTCTCCGGTGCATCTCAAACTGACCCGGACGCCACAAACGGTGACGCTGGACTGGATTCGCCGCACCCGGATCGGCGGCGACCGCTGGCAAGGGCTGGATGTGCCGCTGGGCGAGGCGCTGGAAGCCTATGACGTGGCGTTGCGTGACCTGAACGGCGCCGTCATCGCACATTGGTCGGCGTCTGCGCCGCAGCTTGTTCTGTCTGTGTCAGAGCTGCCGGCTGATCTGCTCGGGCACAGCTTCAGCGTCCGGCAAATCTCAGAACGATATGGCGCGGGGCTGGCGTCGGTCTTGCAGGTCTGAGGCGGAACGCACAGATGTGACCCGTCCGGGTGCGGCCCGGTGCTCGCCCGACCTGACAGAGACTGCTATCACAACGGCCATGATGACTGACCCTTATGCGATTCTGGGCGTGTCCCGCACGGCGAGCGCCGACGAAATCCGGCGCGCCTACCGCAAGCTGGCGAAAGCCTTGCACCCTGACACACGTCCGAATGACAAGGTGTCCGAAGACAAGTTCAAACAGGTCACCCAGGCCTTCAAGCTGTTATCCGACCCCGAACAGCGCGCCCGCTTTGATCAGGGCGAGATTGATGCGTCGGGGCAGGAACGCCCGGCCTATCATTTCCGCTCGCGCCCCGGCGGCGCGCCGGGCGAGCGCGGCCCCAGCGGCCGGTTCGAGGATCTGGGGGACATGTTCTCTGATCTGTTCACCGATTTTGGCGGGTCCCGCTCACGCGGTCAGCCGATGCGCGGCGCGGAGATCAAGGCGCGCCTGACTGTCAGCTTTGAAGACGCCATGCGCGGGGCGAAAAAGCGCGTGAGCTTGTCCAATGGCAAATCCCTGGAAGTGGGCGTGCCTGCAGGGGTTGAAAGCGGCAAGGTTCTGCGCCTGCGTGGCCAGGGTCATCCGGGTCGCGACGGCGGCCCGGCGGGGGATGCGCTGATCGAGATCGTGATCCAGGAACATCCCTGGTTTCGGCGAGAGGGCGACAATATCCGGCTCGACCTGCCGATTTCCCTGAAAGAAGCGCTGTTTGGCGGGACTGTGCGTGCGCCCACAATTGACGGCATGGTCGAGGTTCGCGTCCCGGCGGGCGCGAATTCTGGCGCTCAGCTGCGATTGCGCGGCAAGGGCGCGCCCAAGGGGGAGGGAGGGCGTGGCGACCAGATCATTCGTCTGGTCATCGACGTGCCGCTGAACGATCCTGATCTTGAAGCGTTTATCGAGGCGTGGACGCCGCCGACGGATTATCATCCACGAAAGCGTTTCATGTCATGATACCCCTCTTGCACGCTTCTGAACGCCGTTCAGCGTGCGTTCAGCCCGGATCCGTCATTAAGCCTGTCATGACACGAATTCTCACACTTCTCCTGACGCTCGTTTGCGCCACAGCCCTGTTAGGGACGCCCGCGCCGGCCTGGGCGCACAAGGTCGCGATCCATAATGCGGCGCAATCCATCGTGCCCATGTCGGTGGCGGTCTCCGCCGTGCGTCAGGCCTATCCCGGCGCTGAGGTCTTGTCCGGCCGGCTCGTGAATGGTGAGAATCCCTATTACATGATCCGGATACTGACCCGTGAGGGCAGGCGGCTTGATGTGCGCGTGGATGCGCGATCAGGCCGTGTGCGCCGATAACGGGAGGAGGCTGACATGCGAGCGCTTATCGTCGAAGACGACCCTGATCTGCGTCGACAACTGGCTGACGTGCTGACCCATTCGGGCTATGCCGTGGACACCGCGGCAGATGGCGAAGAGGGCCTGTTTCTGGGCGAGACCGAACCTTATGACGCCATTGTGCTCGATCTGGGCCTGCCAAAGCTGGACGGCGTGACGGTGCTGGAGCGCTGGCGCGAAGCAGGCATGGCCTCGCCGGTGCTGATCCTGACTGCGCGCGATCGCTGGAGCGAGAAAGTCGCCGGGTTTGACGCCGGGGCGGACGATTATCTCACCAAGCCCTTCCATCCCGAGGAATTGCTGGCGCGTTTGCGCGCTCTGACCCGCCGGGCGGCGGGCCACGCCACCTCGACCCTGATGTGCGGCGATCTGAGCCTGGACACCCGCGGCTCACGGGTCTTTCTGGGCGACTTGCTCATCAAGTTGACATCGCATGAGTTTCGGATGCTCAGCTATCTCATGCATCATCGCGACCGCGTCATTTCACGCACCGAGCTGGTAGAGCATATCTACGATCAGGATTTTGATCGCGACTCCAACACGATTGAAGTGTTCGTCGGTCGCCTGCGCAAGAAGATCGGCTCCAGCCGCATCGAAACGGTTCGGGGCTTGGGGTACCGCCTGGTAGATCCCGGCGAAACCAAGAGCTCGGCGGCTGAGTGAGCGAAGACGCCTCAGCACTGCGCCTTGTCACCCAAGGCTCCATGGTGCGCCGTCTGGTTTTGACGGCGCTGGGTTGGGCGCTTGTGCTGCTGGTTCTGGGCGCGGTGTCACTGACAGCGTTGTTTCGACAGACGGTTCTGAGTGACCTTGAGGACAGGTTGTCAGGCGTCGCGGACGCCTTGATCGCTTATGTGGAAGTCAGCGATTCGCTGAGCCTGCGTCTGGATGAAGACCTCATCGATCCGCGGTTCTCCCAGACGTTTTCAGGTCGCTATTGGCAGGTGTCGCTGGATGCTGCGGCTGACGTTGAGCCCTTGCGCTCGCAATCTTTGGCGGATGCGACGCTGACAGCGCCCGACAAGGCGCGTGCTGAAGCTCTCGACAATCCAGGTCGTCCCGTCAGCGCCGCGAGCAAAGGGCCCGATGGCGAACCCCTGCGCCTGGTGATCCGCGCTATTCTTGTCAATGAGGTTGAGGCTCCGCTTTTAGTGATCGCGGCTGAGGATCAAAGACCCGCAAACGCCCGCATCATGCGCTTCGGTCTGGCCTCGGCGGGGTTGTTTTTGCTGTTTACGATCGCGCTGGGTGTGGGGGTTTTCGTACAGGTGCGTGTGGGTCTCGCACCGGTTTTGCGCATGGGGCGCGCGGTGGCTGATGTGCGCGACGGGCGCAGTGAGCGCGTCAGCGGCGTGTATCCGGCAGAGCTGATCGCTCTGGGCGGCGAGTTGAACAAGCTGCTCGATCATTCCCAGGAAGTGGTGGAGCGTGCACGCACCCATGTGGGCAATCTGGCCCACGCCTTGAAGACGCCACTGACTGTGCTGTCCAATGAAGCGCGCGATCAGGACGGGGCGCTGGCCCGGCAGGTCGACCGCCAGACACGGCTGATGTCTGAACAGGTCGAGCACCATTTGCGTCGGGCGCGCGCCGCAGCGCATGCCCGCACGATCGGCGCCCGGGCGCCGGTGGAACGCACGCTCGACGATCTGGGGCGGACCTTGCAGAAAATCTACGGCCGCCAGGGGATCACGCTGGACTGGCGCTGCGAGGGCAAAATCGTCTTTCGCGGCGAGAAGCAAGATCTCGAGGAATTGCTAGGCAATCTTATCGACAACGCCTGTAAATGGGCGGCCAGCAAGGTCAGCATCCTCGCCAGGGTGCGCGAGGGCCAGCTCTATCTGTGTGTCGAGGATGACGGTCCGGGGCTGACGCCTGAACAAAGCCAGGCCGTGCTGGCGCGGGGCGTGCGCCTTGATGAACAAGCGCCGGGAACCGGGCTAGGGCTGGCGATCGTTGTGGATCTGGCGCGGGCGTATGACGGCGCGCTCGAGCTCGAAAGATCCAGCATGGGTGGGCTCAAAGCCTGTTTATGGTTACCTGCGCTTCTGGAAAGCTGACATTAACCGCGTTCAGTTATTTTTGAATCCAAAGTGTTTGACGTGGTGATGACATGGGGCCGCTCTCCGCGGAAAAAGTCGAAAAACTGTCTGTACTGCTGGCTCACATGTCTGTTGAGCGAGTGGACGGGCTCGTTGACCTTGCGCTGGAGCTTGATCCAGGCATGGCCCGGATGCTCGAATATTGCCGCTATGGCGCGGACGGCGCGGCCAGTCGCCTTTTCTTTCTCCCCCTGAAGGGCGTGATGGGTGACTCAACACGTATCCAGCCGTCCAAAGCGCTCATTCCTGAAAGCCTGCTGGCGCCGTTATGGAACTGGATCAGTGATCTTGATCCTGAAGCGGCTCAGGAAGCGATGGACGCTGCGTCATCCTTTACGGACAAACCCGTGGATGAACCGCTGGATGACACCCGTGTGCGTGTCGCAGCGAGCATCGTCAAAGCGCTCGATGAGCTTGAGCACGAACCCAAGGAGAGCAAGCGTCTGCGTCAGCAACTGGGCGTGACCCGGTTTGATGAAGTGCGCAGCATCGCCGGCATGCTCAACAGCGTTCCTGTGTTGCGTGAAGCGCTCGACGGATTGCCTGACGAGATCGAGGAGATGGGCGACGAGGTTTGCGCGGAATTGCGCGACCGATACGAGCAGGCGATCGAAGACACTCCGGAATCGGGCGTCTGGGTGCTCTTGATGATCATGGCCAAGGTTCACAAACCCTGGCGCATGCTGCGGATATTTGAGCGGATTGCGCGGCGCGAAGATGACTTCCTGCTGACCCATACCGACATGTCAAGCATAGGCGACGCCCTGCTGAGTGATGCGGAGTTTTATCTCAAAGGGTTTCAATCCGCGCCCCGGACAGAAACCGAGATGGAGGTCGCTGTTCAAGCCGTCACCCAGTTTGCCGCTGTGACCGTCGGGATGACGCGCGAGATTGGCATTCGTAAGGACGGCGCCTGGGGGCAGAGACTTTTCGAACTGAGAAACGCCGCCAGCCAGCAGATGGAGCGCATCCACGAAGAGGCGCGGCGTATTTTTGAATTGGCTTTGCCGGAAACCGGGCCCAGACGGCGGTCGCGTGAAATACCCCACCCGGGCGAGCCCGCATTCGACCAGGCCGAGATAGTCTGTTCCTTCCTGTATCGCGTGAAGGATGACGCCGCCCGCGCCGCCGTTGGCAATGCGCACGCCTTGTTGCTTGAAGAGTTCAAGGACGCCACTGAGAAACTGGGTGAAGGCATTCTCGCCAGACTGCGGCGCAATGTCTCTGATGACGAAGAAGCTGACCTGGCTCGATTGCGCGAAGTCACGCGTATTCTGGATATTCTGGGCATGAGATCGACCGGAGAGGTCCTCCTGCGCCGAGCCGCCGCAGCCCAAGCCGCCTAATGCGCCTTCAAAGCGGGCGGGGGACAGTCTATCTACCCCTGCATGACCGATAAAACTGCTCCCATCGCATTGGAAGACCGTGACCAGAACGGCGCGCGTCTGAGCTCGCCCAGCGCCGCACGCAATCGCGGCCCGATCACGACAGCGCTGAGCGCACGTTTGCCAGAAGGCGCGCGTGTGCTTGAGATCGCCAGCGGCACGGGTGAACACGCTCTGGCCCTGGTGACCCATCGTCCCGATTTGATCTGGACGCCGAGTGATCCCGATCCGCAATCTCGCGCCAGCGCTGACGCCTGGGCCGCAGACGCCCATGGCCGGATGCAGCCTGCGCTGGACCTTGATGTCTGCGCAGCAAACTGGTGGGAAACAGTAGAGCCCGTGGACGCGATGTACTGCGCCAACATGATACATATTGCGCCCTGGGAAGCCGCTCAGGGGTTGTTTGCAGGCGCCGCTCAGTTGTTGATTGAAAAAGGCGCGCTGCATCTTTACGGGCCTTATCAGGAAGGCGAGGCGACGGCGCCGTCCAATCTCGACTTCGACGCGAGCTTGAAACAGCGCGACCCAAGATGGGGCGTTCGAGCGCTCGCCGATGTGGACACACTGGCTGGCGCATATGGCTTCGTTCGAACCGAACGCGTCGATATGCCCTCCAACAATCTACTGCTGACCTTCCAGCGAGGCGCCGCATGATCGGCTTCATTCTGATCAGCGCCATAATCGGCGCACTTGCCGCCTGGCGTCTGGCCATGCCGTTTTTCAAGGCGTCGGCGAGTGGAACAGCCAACCGGATTCTGGCGCTTGCGGCGGTCCCGATCGTGCTTCTGGGCGCGCTGGGACTGTATTTTGTCAACGGTGAGCCCGATGCGCCCGGCGCGCCCTATAGCGAAGTTGCGGCGCGTCTGAATGCGACAAATCCCGAAGACCTCACACCGGAAGAGCAAGAGGCGCGTTTGCGCGCCATCTTGCGCGAAGACCGTGAGAATTTGCAGGCTTTGACCTTGCTCGGCCGGTTTCTGGCGCGCACCGAGCGCGAACTGGAAGCGGTGACGTTTTTCACGCGGGCGCTGCAGATTGAAGAGGACCCGCGCATCCTATCCGATCTGGGCCAGGCGCTGGTCGTGCTTAACGACGGTCAGGTCACGCCCGAAGCGGAACGCGCGTTTGACGCGGCCTACGCTCTGGATCCGACATTGCCGGAACCGGCGTTCTTTCTGGGCGCGGCTTATTATGCGCGTGGAGACCGCAATGAAGCCGCGCGCGTCTGGTCTGACATCATAACCCGTCTGGATGCCGGTGACCCGTTCCGCGCCGCCATCGCGGCGCGCGCCGCGGATCTGTTGTCACGGCCCCGGGGCGGGCCAGGCTCAGACGGCGCCGCGCCCTTTGCAGACGCCATCGCGGCAGGCGCTGCGCCCGATGATCTGGCGAGCATGATGGTCGACCGTCTTGAGATGCAGCTTGAAGATGATCCTGACGACTTGTCAGGCTGGCTCACACTGGCGCGCGCGCGTTGGATGCAGGACGAGCCCGAGGCCGGAGCCGCGGCGCTGGAGCGCGCCCGGACCCAATTTGAGAACAATCCCGGCGCGCTGGCCTTGATTGCAGCCATGCAAAGCGCATTTTCCGGCGAGGAGACGAACGGATGAGAAAAGCCCAGCGACGACTGATGATCACGCTCGCTGCCGGTGTGGTCCTTGTGGGCGCGGCGGCGCTGGCGATGACCGCCATGCGCGACGCCATGGTGTTTTTCTATTCTCCCGCCATGGTCGCTGAAAACCCTCCGCAAGCAGGCCAGCGTGTGCGTGTGGGCGGGTTAGTGCTTGATGGATCGGTGGAGCGCCCCGCACGCGGCGGTGCGAACTTCACCATTACTGACGGGGCTGGCGAAATTCGCATCGCTTATGGCGGATCGCTACCGGATCTGTTCCGTGAAGGTCAGGGCATTGTCGCCGAGGGTGCATTCAGCCCTGAAGGCCAGTTCACCGCCGACACCGTGCTCGCCAAGCACGACGAATCCTACATGCCGCCTGAAGTCGCCGCGGCTTTGCGTGAATCGGGCATGTGGCACGAAGAAACCGGTGACCATTCCGGCTATACTGGTGCGAGCGGCTATGGCGATGCAGAGACGGAGCAGCCGTCATGATCGCCGAACTTGGTCGTTATCTCATCGCGTTGGCGTTGCTGGCGAGCTTCGTGCAGATGCTTGCCGCCTGGCGGGGCGCGGATCAGGGCGGGCGCGGGGCTTATGCTGAAGCCGGGCGCGTGGCTTCAGAAATCGGGATGCTGGCTGCAGGCGCGGCAATGATCTTGTTGATCGCAAGTTTTTTGCGGTCTGATTTCTCGATCGCCTATGTGGCCGCCAATTCTTCGGTCGACAAACCCCTGGCCTACAAGATCGCCGCCAGTTGGGGCGGACACGAAGGCTCGATGCTGTTGTGGTGTCTGATGCTGTCTGTGTTCGGCTATGGTTTGGCGCAACGCGGGCCTCAAGAGCCGGGATTGCGCGCGCGGGCTGTGAGCTTTCAGGGCCTGTTGCAGACCCTGTTCTACGCTTTTCTCGCCTTTGCCTCTAACCCGTTTGAGCGTGTGTTTCCGGTCCCGCTTCAGGGCGCTGAACTGAACCCGATCCTGCAAGACCCCTTGCTCGTGATCCACCCGCCCATGCTCTATGTGGGCTATGTGGGGCTGTCGACGGCCTTCGCCATCGCGGCGGCGGGCCTGATGCAGAAAACGCCGGGGCGGGCTCTGGCGACGGCGCTCCGCCCCTGGGCGCTGGGCGCCTGGACGGCGTTGACCGCCGGCATCGCACTGGGCGCGTTCTGGGCGTATTACGAGCTTGGCTGGGGCGGCTGGTGGTTCTGGGACCCGGTCGAGAACGCCAGCTTCATGCCCTGGCTTCTGGGCGCAGCGTTGATCCACTCCTCCATCGCCACTGAGAAGCGCGGGGCGTTTCCGGGTTGGACCGTGTTTCTCGCGCTGTTGGCGTATATCCTTTCAATCCTCGGCGCTTTCCTGGTGCGTTCGGGCGTGATCACCTCGGTGCACGCGTTTGCGCTGGACCCTGAACGCGGCGTCTGGATTCTGGGCATGCTGGGCGTGTCCGCTGTGGCTGGCTTCCTGTTGTTTGCACTGCGGGCCGGATCGCTGGGCGAGGGCGACGGCTTTGAGCCCACCAGCAAGGAAGCGCTGATCGGCGCCAATAACCTGCTGCTCGCAGCCACCTCGGGCGTGGTCCTTGTGGGCACGCTTTATCCCATGTTGCTGGAGTTGATGGGCGGGCCGACAATCTCGGTAGGTGCGCCGTATTTCAATGCTGCGGCGACGCCGCTCTTGCTAATCGCGGCTTTGCTGATGCCTGTCGCGCCCTTCCTGCCCTGGGCCAATGGCGGGCTGAAAAATGCTGTGTCGCAAATGCGGGCCGCATTGATGCTCATCCCCGTGGCGGCGATCATAGTGGCGTTTCTGATGGCGGGCGCCAGCCCGCTGGCGGTTCTAGGCGGCGCGATTGGAATCTGGGCTATTTCCGGTGCGGTGATGGATCTGGGCCAATCGCTGCCGGTGGCCATGGCGCGAGGCCAGAAGCTCATGGTGACAGGTCGGGTTCTGGCCCATGCCGGGGTCGGGTTTATCGCCTTGGGGGCAGCGGCGGACGCATCGCGACCGCCCGACCAGAATCTGGCGTTGGCGCCTGGAGAAAGCATCACCATAGCCGGACGCACCCTGACGCTGGATGGCGTGCGCCGGGCGGACGGACCGAATTATATGGCGGATCGGGCGCGTCTTGTGATCGATGGCGGCGAGGGCGGCGTCATGGAGCCAGAGCGGCGCTTTTACGCCGGCGCCAACCAGACGACGCGCGAAGTGGCGCTTAATTCCTCCATCGCAGGCGATCTTTACGCCTCGGTGGGAGAGGCGCGGATGCGCGAAGACGGGACCACCGCCTTTGAAACCCGTATTGCGTTCCACCCGCTGGTCTGGTCGCTCTCTTTGGGCGCCATCCTGATCGTGCTGGGCGGCGTCCTGGCTTTGGTTGGTCGCTTGCGCGCCCGCGCCACGCTGCGCGTCCAACCTGACGCCGCGTCTCAATCCGCAATGGAGGCGTCGTGATGAAGGCGTTGATCCTGGCCGCAGCGCTTGCGGCGCAGACCGCTGCGACAGGGCTGCCTGCGGATGAAGAAGCCCGCGCCCAGGCACTGATGCGCGAAGTGCGCTGCATGGTCTGCGCGGGCGAGTCGATCCTGGACTCCAACGCCGGACAGGCGCAGGACATGCGCCGCTTCGTGCGTGAGCAGGTCGCCCTGGGTGCAGATGATGACCGGGTGCGAGAAGCGCTGGTGGAGCGGTTCGGCTATGCCGTGCTGATGCGCCCGCCTGTGGATACCAGCACAGCGATCCTTTGGGCGACACCGGTGCTGTTATTGCTGCTGGGCGGCGGTTTGCTGGTCACATCCATGCGAAAACGACCCTCGAAAACGTGAGCGTCTCCGCCTTGATCAGATCACCAAGAGGGGCCACCTCTCCGTGATCCGGATCACAAGAAGAGGCAGGCATGGCGCAATCAGAGAAAGTCACCTTCGCGGGCGCCTATGGCGACACGCTGGCCGCGCGGCTGGAGCGTCCTGACGGCGCCGTGCGCGCCTATGCTCTGTTCGCGCACTGCTTTTCTTGCTCCAAAGATGTCCACGCGGCTCAGCGTATCGCCCGCCGCCTCACCCAACACGGCTATGCGGTCCTGCGCTTTGACTTCACCGGTCTTGGCCAGTCCGAAGGTGAGTTCTCCAACACCAATTTCAGCTCCAATGTGGCGGATTTGGTGAAGGCGGCGGATTTCCTGCGTGAGCAGTATGAAGCGCCGAGCCTGCTGATCGGGCACTCGCTTGGCGGCGCGGCCGTGATCGCGGCGGCCCCGCAAATACCTGAAACAACAGCCGTGGCGACGCTCAATGCACCGGCGGACGCCGACCATGTGCGTCACCAGTTCACCGCTGATGATGTGGATGAAATCGAGAGTAACGGCTCTGCGACAGTGTCGCTCGCGGGCCGCTCCTTCACCATCAAGAAGCAATTCCTGCAAGATATCGGCGAGCACAAGCTCGAAGACATTGTCGGGACCATGAAGGCGGCGCTGTTGATCGCGCATTCCCCGGTGGACGAAACCGTCGGGATTGAAAACGCGACACGCCTGTTCGTAGCGGCGCGGCACCCCAAAAGCTTTGTCAGCCTCGATAACGCCGACCATCTGCTCAGCCGCGAGCAAGACGCGAATTACGCGGCAGATATGATCGCGGGATGGGCCAGTCGTTATGCGCCGCCCGCCAAGGTCGGTCCGCCGCCACGACTTGCGGGTGACGATACGGCGGTTGTTGAAGAAACAGGACTTGGCGGCTTTCACAGCTGGGCGGTGACGGGCGCGCACGCCTTCATCGTTGACGAGCCTGAAAAGCTGGGCGGGCTGAATGGCGGGCCGGCGCCCTATGACATGTTGTCTGCGGCGTTGGCGGCTTGCACCACCATGACGTTGCGGATGTACGCCAACCATAAAAAGATCGAGTTGGGCCGCATCCGGACGCGCGTGCGCCACAGCAAGGTGAAGTCGGACGGCCCTTCAGATCTTTTTGAGCGCCAGATCGTCGTGGAAGGGCTGGACGATGAGGCCTTGCAGCTGAAATTGCTCGAGATCGCCAATAAATGCCCGGTGCACCGCACGCTGGAGCACGGCGCTCAGGTGAAAAGTCACTATAATTCAGACGCCTAGACTCTGGTTTTTTAAATTACGAAACCGTAAGGTTGCCGTAATGGTCTGGTCAGCCGCACCCTGTCATCAAACCCTTGTTCCCATGGATCGGCGCAGGCCGGTTCCGACACGCGTAAAGGACTGTGATTGTCTGCCATGAAACTCACCAAACGTTTGATCCTGTCCGCCACCGTCGCCGCTTTGTCGCTGGGCGCCGCCACGACGGCGGTCGTCAGCGCCCAGGAGGCGCCGTCCGCCTATGCCTATGGCGCGCCCAATGGCGCGCCGATGAGCTTCGCCAGCCTGATCGAACAGGTCAGCCCGGCGGTGGTCTCCATTGAGGCTGAAGGCAGCGTGGACGCGAGCGCTGCGCCGGACATGTCCCAGCTGCCGCCACAATTTCGCGAATTCTTCGAGCGGTTTGGCGGCATGCCGGAACAACCGCGCGAACGCCGCGCTCAAGGCTCGGGCTTCTTCATTTCTGCTGACGGCTATGTGGTCACCAATAACCATGTGATCGCGGATGCGGACACTATTCGTGTGGTTTTGACCGATGGCCGGTCTCTGGTCGCAGAGGTGGTGGGAACTGACGTCGCGACCGATCTGGCGCTGCTGCGCGTTGAGGAAGAAGACGAACCCTTCGCTTATGTCGAGCTGGACCGCGATCTGGACATACGGGTGGGCGACTGGGTCGTCGCCGTTGGCAATCCGTTCGGTCTGGGCGGCACGGCGACTGCCGGGATTATTTCAGCCACCGGGCGGCAGATGGGCGCCAGCCAAGCCTACACAGACTTCCTTCAGATCGACGCGCCGATCAATCGCGGCAATTCGGGTGGTCCGGCGTTTGATCTTGATGGTCAGGTGGTGGGCGTGAACTCCGCCATCATCAGCCCCACCGGCGGCAATGTGGGCATCGGCTTCGCCATTCCCTCAGACCTCGCTGCGACCGTGATTGACCAGCTGATTGAAAACGGCGAAGTGCGCCGCGGCTATCTGGGTATTTCTCCGGCGGTTCTGACCGATGATCTCAAGGACGCCATGGGGCTCGACGCAGATCTTGAAGGCGTTCTGATCAATCAGGTTCTCGACGATACGCCGGCGCAAGCCGCCGGTCTTGAGAACGGCGACATCATTTTGCAGATCAATGGCGAAGCGGTGGATGATCCGCGTGAGCTGACGCGCCGCGTCGGCGCCTTCGCGCCGGGCGAGCGGGTCGCATTCCGCATCTTGCGCGACGAGCGCGAGCGTACGATCCGTGTTGAACTGACCGAACGACCGGAAAACGCCGCGCCGCAAGCGGGCGCAGAACGTGAAACGGGCGCCGCAGCCCAGTTCGGTCTGGCGTTGAGCGCCCCGACCGAGGCGGAATCCGAGCAGCTCGAGCTGGACGGTCGCGGCCTTCTGGTTCAGGGCGTGCGCCCGGGCTCTGAAGCGGCGGAAAAGGGTTTGCGTCCTGGTGACGTCATCCTGGAAGCCGGCGGACGCGATCTGGTCGGCCTGTCTGATTTTGAAGCTGCTGTCGAGGATGCGCGTGCGCGGGATCGCCGGGCGCTTCTGGTTTTTGTGGTCTCCCAGAACGGACAGCGGCGCTATGCCGCCCTCGAAATGCCGTCTGACGAGAGCGACGAAGAATAACAATGACATCAGGCGCCGGGTCGGGAAGCCCGGCGCCTGATCTGGTTCGGGAGAGTGAGATGCGAATTCTGATCGTCGAAGACGACCGCGAGGTCGCCGGCAATATTGCGAAAATGTTGCGTGAATCCGGCCATGTGGTCGATGCGGCTCATGACGGCGAGGACGGTCTCGCCATGGCGCGGGACGGCGCCTTCGATGTTTTGATCGTGGACCGGATGATGCCCCGCCGCGACGGACTTTCGATGATCTCCATCCTGCGCGAAGAAGGCGACAAGACGCCTGCGCTCGTCCTGTCCGCCATGGGCGAGGTGGATGACCGTGTGGCCGGCCTGACGGCGGGCGGCGACGATTACCTGGTCAAACCTTATGCGCCATCGGAGTTGAAAGCGCGTGTGGACGCGTTGGCGCGTCGCCGTGATCCTGAAGCGCTCAAGACCCGGCTTCAGGTTGGGGATCTGGAGATGGATCTTCTGGCGCGCACCGTGAAGCGCGGCGAGGAAGCGATCCAGCTGCAGCCGCGTGAGTTTCGCCTGCTCGAATTTCTCATGCGTCACGCCGATCAGGTCGTGACCCGCACCATGCTGCTTGAAAAGGTCTGGGACTATCATTTCGACCCTCAGACCAACGTCATCGACGTGCATATTTCTCGCTTGCGGTCGAAAATCGACAAGCCTTTTGACACCTCGATGCTGCACACAGTGCGCGGAGCAGGCTATCGTCTGTCGAGCTGAGACAGACAGGCGGACGAACACTGAATACCAAGCACAATAAAGGCTGGCGGGCGCCTGCATTTCTGCGGACGACCGCTTTCCGCCTCACGCTGCTGTCCGCGGCGCTTTTTGCGCTGTCGAGCTTCGTCATCCTGGCGCTGGTCTACGCCGCTTCCGTCAGCGCGGCCATGCGCCGAGCGGATGCGTCAGTGTCCGCCGAGGTCGCCGAGATCCAGCAGCTCTATCAAGAACGCGGCTATCAAGGCGCCTATCGCTATCTGGTGCAGCGGTCTGTGGGCGGCGGCGAGTTCTTCTACATGCTGCTCGACCCGCAGGGCCAGCAGCTGGTGGGCAATATCTACGGCCTGCCCGAAGCGCCCACGGATCCGCAGGGGCGGGTGCGGTTCACCTATGACCGTCAGCCCGTGGAAGGGGTGAATGACCGCGCCGAGGAGGGCCGCGATGCGCGCGGTCAGATCGTCGAGCTGGGCGATGGCTATCAGCTTTTCGTTGGTCTCGACGTGGAAGAAGAAAACCGCTTCGTCGCCAACACGCTCAACTCGGTTCTGATCGCTTCAGGTCTGTCGCTGGCGCTGGGAATCGTGTCCGGCGCCGTGGTCAGTCGGCGCTTCGCCCGGCGCCTGGACGGCATCAACGCCGCGGCGCGGGCCGTGATGACCGGGCGTCTCGAGACCCGCGCCCCGCGGACCTATTCCGGTGATGAGCTGGATGAGCTCTCGCTAAATTTCAACGACATGCTCGACCGGGTGGAAAACCTGATGCACCGCATGCGCACCGCCGGCGATTCCATCGCCCATGATTTGCGCTTGCCGCTGACCCGCATGCGCGGCCGCATTGAATCCGCCCTTGTGGAGGAAGGCGATGTTGAGGCGCGCGAAGCGGCGCTGATGCAGGCCGTCAGCGATGTGGACGAGCTGTTGAAGACCTTCAACGCTGTCCTGTCGCTGTCGCGTCTTCAGACGGGCGAGCGCCGGCGCGCTTTTGAAGCTGTCGATCTCAGCGCGCTCATGGAAGACATGTGCGAGCTCTACGAGCCGGTGTGTGAAGATGCGGGCACCGATTTCAAATGCGAGTGCGAGCCGGGACTCACGGTGATGGGCGACCGCGAGCTGATCGCCCAGTCCATGGCGAACCTGATTGATAACGCCATCAAATACACGCCTGACGGCGGCGCGATTGCGCTGCGCGGCCGCAAGACGGGCGAGGGGCGGGTTGAAATCTCCGTCACCGATACCGGTCCCGGTATTCCAGTGGAAGACCGCGAGCGGGTGCTGGAGCGCTTTGTGCGTCTTGATCGCTCCCGCAACCAGCCCGGCGTCGGGCTAGGCCTGTCTTTGGTCAACGCCATTGCGGAAGTGCATGGCGGTGTCCTGAGTCTCGATGACGGCCCCGGCGCCGTGGACGGCTCCGGCCCGGGCCTCAGGATCGCTCTGACGTTTTCGAAGCGGAAATAGGCTCGGCCTTGTCATGGCCTGCGGTGCGCAGGGTCTGGAACTTGCGCAGGACGGATTTCAGACGAAACCCGAAAAAGAGCAGGAAAAACCCGATGAAAGTCTGAATAGATGCTTCTACTAGGCTGGGTGAGAAATATGCCCGACTCCGTATTGGGTTGGGGTTGTCTATGTTGGCCGCTGCATGGTGGGCTAGATGCAATACTATGTTTATAATTTGAGGGGCGCTATCTATTATTGTTATTGCCCCTAGAATACACAATGCTATTAGAACAATATCTTGAGCGTCGATAATTACAGTATCTTTGTTCTGTGCGTCTTGTGATATTCTTTTTGCAATAGGTGCTGAAAAAGCCCAAATTAATGAAGCGAGCATAATCTGGAAGACTGAAGTCGCCGGCCTTATAATTAAAAGTAGGCCGAATTCTGGTGATTGATTTAGAAAATATTGGGTCAGCCCTTGTAGAAGAGGGGGGAGTGCCGATACCGCAAAAAACAAGGCGAGCAGGCGGATTGCCGCCACACAGAGATTTCTGATCATGGATTCCCCTCCTGCAAGAATCGGACGGTAGGGGAAGCCGAACCGTCTCGCAATCTTGCAGCAGCCCGCAACGCTCTGCACTCTGCGACCATGACTGCGCCGCTCACAGATCGTCTCACCAAGACCCTGCCCAATATCGCCCCGGACCGCGCCCGGCGGGCACGCGAGCGCATTGGCGCGGCGGCGTTTGACGCCTGGGGCGAGGGGGCGGTCTTTCTCGACAGCGTGTTCGCCGCGGCGCCCTATCTGGCGCGGACAGCGGCGCGGCGTCCTGACACGCTGCTTCAGCTTGCCACGACCCCTCCTGAAACCCTGATCGAACGTTTGTGCGAGACGGCGCGCGACGCAGCGGCGCTTGAAGACGAAGCCGAAGTGAGGGCGGTGCTGCGCCGGGCCAAGCTCGATTTGCATCTGGTCACGGCGCTGGCGGATCTCTCAGGCGCGTTTAGTCTGAAACAGGTGATGGCGGCGCTCACGGACTTCGCCGACGCCGCCGTTCAGGCGAGCCTGGCCTGCGCCGTGCGCAGTTATGGGGTCGCGGTCAACGATCCGCTCAATCCCTTGCCGGGCTATTTCGTACTCACCCTGGGCAAGCACGGTACACGCAGCCTGAATTTCTCCTCCGACATTGATCTTGTGATCGCCTATGAGCCCGAGATCATCGAGCTGCCTGAGGGTAAGGACCCGCTCAAGCTGTTCTCACGCATCGCACAGAAACTCAGCGCGATCATGCAGGACGTGACCGCGGACGGTTATGTGTTCCGCGTCGATTTGCGGCTGCGCCCGGATCCGGGATCAACGCCCGTCGCGGTCAGCGCGGACATGGCGCGCTATTATTTCGAAGCGCTGGGGCAGAACTGGGAGCGGGCGGCCTACGCCAAGGCGCGGGTCTGCGCCGGCGACCGGGCGGCGGGCGAGGGGTTCTTGAAAGACCTCACCCCCTTCATCTGGCGGCGGACCATGGATTTCGCGGCGGTGGAGGATATCCGCGCCCTCGCCAAACAGATCCAGGCCGTGGGCAAGCGCGCCGAAGTACGCGCGGCCGGCCATGACGTGAAGCTGGGGCGTGGCGGCATTCGCGAGATCGAGTTCTACGCCCAGTGTCTGCAACTGGTGTTCGGCGGGCGGATGCCCGCTGTACGCGCACCCGCAACCATGGACGCCTTGTCGGCGCTGTCCGCGCACGACCTTATGGTGTCAGACGAAGCCGAGGCCCTGATTGCTTATTACATCGCCCTGCGCGATACGGAGCATCGCATTCAGATGCTCGAAGACGAGCAGACCCAGACTCTGCCGCTGCAGGCCGAGATGCGGCGGGCGGTGGCGGCGCTCTCGGGTGCGGACGACCTGTCAGAGTTTGACGCGCGCATGACCGCGCTGTTCGGCGCCGTGCATGCAGCCTTCTCCGCCCAGTTTGATGACGGCGACAGCCTGGCGACGGAGGCGGGCAGTCTGGTCCTGACCGGGGTTGAACCCACGCCGGACACCCGGGACACTCTGGACCGGCTGGGCTTTTCTCAACCGGATCGAGTGTGGGAACGGCTCGCGGGCTGGGCGGCGGGGCGGGCGCGCGCAGCGCGGACCGAACGCGCCCGGCGTTTGTTTTCGCGATTTGCGCCGCGCCTGATCGAGGCGCTGGCGGCGACAGGTGACCCTGACGCCGCCTTCACCCGCTTCTCGATTTTCTTTGAAGGCTTGCCGAGCGGCGTGCAGCCCTTGTCGCTGCTGGTGAACCAGCCCGAGCTTGCGCGGGAGCTGATCGCCATGCTGGGGCTGGCCCCGCGTCTGGCGGAGGTGCTGGCGCGCCGTCCGGCGCTTCTGGACAGTCTGCTTGATCCGGCTTTCACGCGCCCTTTGAGCGAAGACCCGCCCGCGTACCGGATCAAGCGGTTTTCAGGGCTGGAGACGCTGGACTATGAGCAGGCGCTCAATGCCGCCCGTCGTCTGGCGCGTGAAGAGAAGCTGCGAATTGGCGGTCAGTTATTGCTGGGCCGGGCCCGCGCGCAGGACGCTGGCCAGGCGTATGCGGATCTGGCGGATGCGTCTCTGGGCGCTATGGCGCAGGCGGCGCTCTTGGAAATGATCACGCGGCACGGCCCGCCGCCCGGCGCTTGGGCGGTGTTGGGCTTGGGAAAGCTGGGCGGGCGGGAGCTGTCGGCGACGTCTGATCTCGACATCATGCTCGTCTACGAACCGAGCGCAGAGCAATCGCAAGGGCCGCGCCCCCTGGGCGCGCAAACCTGGTTCATCCGATTCACACAGCGTCTGGTCTCGGCGCTGACAGCGCCGACCGAGGAAGGCGAGCTGTATGAGGTGGATCTGGCCTTGCGTCCCTCAGGCTCGGCGGGGCCGGCAGCAGTGAGCCTGTCGCGCTTTGAAGACTATTATCAGACGTCTGAAGCCTGGACCTGGGAGCGCATGGCGCTGACCCGCAGCCGGATCGTGGTCGACGGCGGTCTGGCGGCGCGACTGGATCGCGCCATTACCGCCGTGATAGAGACGGCGGGGCCTGCGGACACGCTGAAATCAGACGCGGCGAATATGCGCGCGCGCCTTGAGCGCGATAAGCCCGCACACTCTGCGTGGGACATGAAAATGCGGGCGGGCGGGCTGATCGATATTGAGTTCATCGCCCAGATTGGTCAGCTGGTTTTGAACAAACGTCTCGGCGCGGACACCCAAGGGGCTTTGGACCGGCTGGTGGAGGCGCAATGGCTGGACAGGGCGGACGGAGAGGCGCTCAAATCAGCGCATGAGCTCAATGCCGACCTGACCCAGATCCTGCGCGCCGCGCACGGCGCCGCCTTTGATCCGGACAAGGCGAGCGAGCCGTTCGCTCAGCGCTTGTGTCAGGCGGCGCATTGCGATGACCTGGACTGCACGGCGGACGCGTTGAATATCGCGGCGGCTCGCGTGCGCACCCTGTTCGAGCGTTATATCGGTGAGGTGACATTCACCGCGACGGAATAAAGCCATGCCATGCGTACCACAGGTATCAGCGAGGGAGAGACCACGCCCCGCTTGGAGACAGGAGATTGGTACGATGAAGAGATTGATAAGCGCCGCAGCCCTTGTGCTGGTTCTGGGATCTGGCGCGGCCCTGGCTCAACCCACGGGATATGACGGGCCAGGCGCCCGCGGCTACGGGCATGCTGAGCGCGGCGCGCATCACCGCGGCCATGGCGGTCGCGGCATGCGGGGCCTGATGCTGCTGCAGGTCGCTGACCTGAACGGCGACAACACCGTTACGCGCGCTGAACTGGAACAGCTCCAGACTGAGGCGTTTTCCTACCGGGACCGCAATGGCGACGGCTTCCTGGATCAGGCGGATGCATCCCCGGCCCGCCAGCGCATGATGGCGCTGCGAGAAGCCCGCGCGGATGCGCGCGAGGAGCGCCCGCGTCGCGAAGGCGGCCGCAACCGGGGTCGTGAAGGGAGAATGGAGGCGTTTGACGCTGATCAGGATGGCCGCATCTCGCGCGTAGAATTCCTGGCGCAGCCTCAAGGGATGTTTGATCGTCTGGATGCAAACTCTGACGGATCGATCACGCCTGACGAACTCGACGCGCATCTGCAAGAGCGGGCGGATCGGCGAGACGAACGCCGTGCGCGCTGGTGGCGCGATTAGCCTGCTCGAACGAAAGCTGCGCGCGTGTCCCGCCCCCTCCTGAAAGTGATTGAAGGTTCTCCTCGCAGGACGGGGGGAGGTGAGGAGGCGCGCGCCGCTGATGCAGAGCTGGCGCTCGGCGTCGCTCGGGGCGAGGCCGACGCCATTCGGGCCTTGACCCAGCGTTGCTTGCCTAGGGTGCATGCTGTGGCGGCGCGCTTGTTGAGTGATCGTTCTGAAGCTGAGGATGTGGCGCAAGAGACCTTCTTGAAGGTCTGGCGCAAGATCGGTCTCTACGATCCTGAGCGCGCAAGGCTTGAAACCTGGGTGACCCGGATCGCCATGAATGCGAGTTATGATCGCCTGCGCAAGAAGCGTGATAGCCAGTTCAATGGTGATGCGCCCGAACTCATTGATGACGCGGTCAGTGCAGATGCGAGGCTGACCGGCGAGGACGCCCTGACGCGGGTGAGGGCGGCGGTCGCTGCTTTGCCAGAGCGTCAGAAGCTGGCGCTGGAATTGTGCCATTTTCAGGAGCGGACCAATATCGAGGCCGCCCAGATGATGGACGTCAGCGTCGAGGCCGTGGAATCGCTGCTGGCGCGCGCCCGCCGGAGCCTGAAAAAGACATTGGCGCGTGATCGTGAAGAACTGATCCGGGACGCTGCTGGATTACAGGGATCGGGAAGAGAGCTATGAGCAAAGATATCATGATGACCCCGGACCGGTTTTCTGAACTTGCGGACGCTTATGGCGGAACGCTGGAGCGCTGGCCCTGTAATGTGCAAGTTGCGGCCCGCGCGTTCTGCGATGCCGAGCCTGCATTTGCGCAGGCCTGTCTGGAGGAGGCGTCTGCGCTTGATGCTTTGCTTGATCTGGACGCTGGCGTGCTTCCGGCTCCAGCGCTTTATGAAACCATCGCAGTATCGGGTTTGCGCCGCGCCTATGCGCCGCCGCGCTGGGCGGGGGTCGCGGCCGCATTGGCGTTGATGTTCGGCGCGGGCACAGGCTGGATCGGTTCCCAGATGAACGCTCAACCCGTTGACGATGTAATTTACGCCAACGCTTTCTCTGTGCTGTCAGAGACGCAAACCTTGTTTGAGGACGCCTCATGAGCCGGATCAATCTCTGGATCGCCTTGCTGCTGGTCTCTGTTTTGCTGAACGGGGTCCTGATCGGCGCTGGCGCGCATCGCTGGTTGAGCGATGACGGCGCCGGACGCGTGTCCATCCGCGCGAACGCCGCCGATGCGGCGAGCGTGCGCGGCTTTGAACCGCGCAATTTCTTCCGCGCGCTTCCGGAAGACTATCGCAGGCCTGTGTTTGAACAGATGGAGGGATCCCGCGAGGAGGTTTTCGCCCTGATGCGGGATCTGGGCGAAAAGCGCCGCGCCGTGCGCGTTGTGCTGACTGCTGAGCCGTTTGACCCGGACGCCGCCCAGCAGGCGCTGCGCGAAGCGCGTGAGGCGCGCGCCCGGCTCGAGCAACGCACCGAAGCCCTGATCCTGGATGCGGCGGACACTTTGCCGGCGGATATTCGCCGTGCGGCGTTCGAGCGGGCTTTGACCCGACCCGCAGATCGTGATCATGGCCGGCGTCATCTTCACCGTCATGAGGGGGATCGGGACGACAGGGAGCGCCGCGGGCCGGACGCGCCGTCGTCAAATGACGGACCGGATTTCGATTGATCTTCGGCTTTAGTCATCCAGACGATCAGGCTTCCGCCGTCGCATCGGCGACCTGCACGCTTTGCTCTATCGGATGCGCCGGCAGGGTGAAGGAGACCGTGGTGCCTTCGCCCAGCTTGGAGTCGATCCGCAGCGCGCCGCCATGCAACTCGATCAGTGATTTTGAGAGCGCCAGGCCCAGACCGGAGCCCTGGTGCTTTTTGGAGTGCTGGCTCTCGATCTGTTCAAAGGGACGCCCTACGCGCAACAGATCGTCTTCAGCGATGCCGATGCCGGTATCTGACACTTGCATCACCACGCCGTCCGCCGCCTGAAAGCCGCGCAGCTTCACCTTGCCGCCTTCTGGGGTGAATTTCACGGCATTGGACATCAGGTTGAGAAGGACCTGTTTGAGGGCGCGCGGATCAGCGGAGATTTCCGGCAACACATCGCCTTCAACGGTCAGCTGAATGGATTTCTCTTCAGCGCGGGCGCGCATGATGCGCACGCATTGCTCGATGACGTCTGATGGCAAAAGGGGTTCGGGCTGGAGCTGCATCTTGCCCGCCTCGATCTTGGACATGTCCAGAATGTCGTTGATCAGCGACAGCAGATGCTGCCCCGAGCTCAGAATGTCGCCCACATAATCCTGATAGCGTTCATGGCCCAAGGGGCCGAACATCTCCGCAGCCATGATCTCGGAAAACCCGTTAATGGCGTTCAGAGGCGTGCGCAGCTCATGGCTCATATTGGCCAGGAATTCAGACTTGGAGCGGTTGGCTTCCTCGGCGCGGATTTTTTCCTGCTCGTAATTGGCGGCCAGCTCTTGCACGCGCTCCTGGGAGCGACGCAGGTTCTCGACTGTGCGCCGCATTTCGCGGTCATTTTCCTTCAGCGCGCTTTGCTGCTCCTTGAGCGCGGTGATGTCCGCGCCGACGCTCACGAGGCCGCCATCGGCGGTGCGCCGCTCGGCATAATGGATCCAGCGGCGGTCTTTCAGCTCAAGATCATAGTCATCTTGGCCGTCATCGGAGGCGTGCGCCATTTTGATGGCGGGCGCGGCGGCGGCTTCTACCTGTTCATAACTGGCTCCGATGCGCAAATCGCTCTCGGAGAATCCGAAAAAGTCGCGAAATTTGCGGTTCCAGAGCACCAGGCGTCCGCGCGCATCCCACAGCACGAAGCTCTCGCTCATGGATTCCAGGGCGGCGCGCAATCGCGATTCAGCGGCTGCGACCCGAGCCTGGGCCCCTTTGCGCTCGGTTATGTCGATAGCGACGCCGATGATGCGACGGGTCTGCGGCAGCAGGCGTCCGCGCAATTGCAGCCAGACGGGCAGACCCGCAGCCCGCACTTCCAGGTCAACATCTTGTGCATTGGCGGCGCCGCGCAGCGCAGCGCGCACTTTCGGACGGTCTTCCTTGCCCAGAAGCAACAGGAGTTCGGGGCCGGACATGGCCTCGCCTCGCGCGCGGCCGATCAGCTGAGCGAAGGAATCCGTCAGCACGACTTCATCCGTATCGAGGTCCCAATCCCAGACGCCGCAGCGGGCGCCCTCGATGGCGAGGTGCAGCCGGCCTTCGGAATCAGTCAGTTTCGCCTGGGTGTCGCCCAGCCGGCCCATCTGGTTGCGCAGCACGATCGACAAGGCGATCGCTGTTCCCAGCGGCGCCAGGAACAACAGAAGATGGAACAGCAAGGTGCTGTTCCAGGCGCTGTGGTTGATGCCGTCCGGACCGAGGCTCAGCGCTTGCAAGGGTGCGCCGGTAATGGCGGCGGCGCCCAGAATGCGGTCCTCATCGCCCAGTCGTGCGCCGCGCATGGCGCCGCCATTGCGCGCCATGGCTGATACGGTGGCGGGGTCGAGACCCAGCCGCTCGGCGGCGAACGGAGCGCCGGTGAACGGCGTCGCCGGGTTCAGCGCCAGCAGTCGACCTTCGGCGTCCGTCAGCATCGCCACATCATCGCGGTTCCAGCGCGGCAGCAATTCCTGAGGCGTCAGGCTTGCGACCAATGCCCCCACGGACCCGTCAGACAGCGGCGCCGGAGCGGTGAGCACAAGCGGCGGTGTCTGCCCCGGTCTCGCTGCGAGCCCTGTGGACGCCTGCAAGGCCGCGTTCGCCGCTTCGCGCAACATGTCAGGGTCCGCAGCGCCGGCGGCGATCAGGCGTCCGTCAGGCGTCAGCAGCGCCGCAGCGTCCACCCAGGCGGCCTCGATCAGATTGTCGAGCCCGGCCTGGGCGCCGGCGTCAAGACTCGCCGGACTCATCACTTCGAGCTGGGACGCGGCCATGGCCAACGCGCCCCGCACTTCTGACAAGCGTCCCGACACACGTTCGGCGATGAAGGCGGCGGTGCGCGCCTGAGAGGCTTCGGCCTCGGCCCGTGCAGCGGTCCATTCCTGGTGCAGCTTTACCAGGATGACGCATCCAAACACTAGGGAGAAGGCGATGACGGCTAGTGTCGTAGGCCATAACGACGCTTTCGCTTCAGCATCGACCGAAGCGGTGGAGCGGTCGCGTGCAGCGCCGCGAGCGGACTGTTGGCCGACACGAATCATCCTTAGCAAACTAAGGTGTTCTGCGGGCGTTCGTCCAGCGCCGTAAATGACGTGTTAAGAGGGGGCGCCGGGCCGATCAGGCCATCAGCTGGTCAATGGCGCCCTGATCGTTTTCATCACCGGATTCAGAGACATCAACCCCTTCATCGGCATCAGGTTTCGCTGAGCCGACAGAGCGGCGTTCAGGGCCGTTGTAATCCTCGTGCTTGCGGCGGCGATCGGGGCCCAAATAGTTCGCGGTCTTCACGAAGGGGCGGGGATTGTTCACCACCGCCACGATCTTTTCCCACATCTGCCGAGCGGTGACGGGCTTGGCGCAGATCTCGGTGACACCGGCGTCGCGGGCGGCCATGATGCGGGAGCGTTCGGTGTGGGCGGTCAGCAAGATGATCGGCACGAAAGGGTTTTTCATGTCCGCGCCGCGGCGGACCATCTGAATGAACTCCAGCCCATCCAGAAGCGGCATCTGATAATCCACGATTATCAGGTCGATAGGCTCATGACGCGCAATTTCGAACGCTTCCACGGCGTCGCGCGACTCATGGGTGCGGGAAATGCCGAAGCCAAGCAGCATCGAGCGGACAATGCTGATCATGTGAGCATTGTCGTCGATGATCAGGGTGTTCACATTGCCCATACGGGGCGTCATGGCCGCAGCTCCATTGGTTCAGCGCGTCTGTCTGAATCCTGTTCAGCCTAGGGCGTATGCTGTTGCCGTGTGGTTAATCCACTGACAAACCATCCGGCTGATTGGTGTCGGGGCGAGCGTTCACGGCCCGAATTAATTCCGCCGCTGTTTTGGCGAGGTTGATGGTCTGGCTGGAGGCGTCCGGATCATCCTGAGCCGAGCGCACCAGGCGTTCGGCCAGGGCAAATAGACTGGGAGCATGAACGATCAAGCGCGCCTGATGCTCGATCCGGCCCGGATCGCGATCATATTCAGCGCCCGGCACGCGCCAGCCGCCCCAATTCTGAGAGTCGGTGACGACCACAGGATAGCTTCCCGGCTGGGGATGGTGCGCGCATTCCTCAGCGGTTTGCCCCTTATTGCGCGCGCGCATCAGCCGCCAATGGCCGACCTGGGAGTCCTCGACCGCTTCTGCGCTCAGTTCGTCCGTTGTGAAATCTCGCCCAAGCCCGCAGTCATAAAGCACTTTTACAGGTTCTTCGACGTCTCGCACCCAATGGGGTTTGACCTTCTCGATCACCGCCCATGTGCCAACCGGTTTGACGTAAACCCGCTGGTGTTTGTGAAACTCAGCTTTCGCCATGTCATACTCCCTATGCGGGAAGAATGTCATGTTGGTCTCAAAGCCGGGTTAAACTCCTTGGTTAATCGCCCTTGCAAAGCTTGATGGGTGTGGCGCCGCCTGGCGGTTTATCCTGGCAGATCATCGCCGGAGCCGCGCTTGCACTCTGTTGATGCCCTAAGCGATCAATTTTTCCTGCAAGCGCATCGGCGCTGATGATTGCGCTTTGCATGATGGCGGCCTAAATCCGTGGCCATGACCCAGAACACGCTGACCCTTCGCAAGCCCGACGACTGGCATGTGCATCTGCGCGATGGCGCCATGCTTGACTTCGTCGCCGATTTCACCGCCCGCCAGTTTGCCCGCGCGATCGTCATGCCCAATCTGACGCCGCCGGTCACAACGGTGGATCAGGCGCGCGCCTATCGCGATCGCATCAACGCAGCGGTGCCCGCAGAGCGCGGTTTCACCCCCCTGATGACGGCCTATCTGACCGACACGGTCAGCGCGGACGAGATCGAGCGTGGCTTCAAGGAAGGCGTCTTCACCGCCGCCAAACTCTACCCTCAGAACGCCACCACCAATTCCGCTCACGGCGTCAGCGATATCGCCAATATCTACCCAGTGCTCGAGCGGATGGAAAAGATCGGCATGCCGCTCTTGGTGCATGGCGAGGTCGTCAGCCCCGATATCGATATCTTTGACCGCGAGGCGGTGTTCCTGGAGACCGTTCTGGGGCCGCTCAACAAAGACATGCCGGGCCTGCGCGTTGTGCTCGAGCACATCACCACCGAGCAGTCCGTTGAGTTCGTGAAGGCTGGCGGGGACAACATCGCCGCCACCATTACCGCGCACCATTTGCGCATTGATCGCAATGACATGCTGGTGGGCGGCATCCGGCCTCACGCCTATTGTCTGCCCGTGGCCAAGCGCCGCTTGCACAAGCTCGCCCTGCGCAAAGCGGCGATTTCGGGTGATCCGAAATTCTTTCTCGGGACCGACACGGCGCCCCATGAGCGCCACGCCAAGGAAAGCGCCTGCGGCTGCGCCGGCATTTTCAGCGCGCCCGTGGCGATCGAAAGCTATGCACAGACGTTTGAAGAGGAAGGAGCGCTGGACAAGCTGGAAGGTTTCGCCAGCGAGTTCGGCCCAGCCTTTTATCGCATGCCGCTCAATGAGGGCCGGGTCACTCTCAAACGCCAGCCCACATTGATCCCTGAGCGTCTGGAGCGCGGTGACCTGGACGTGGTGCCGTTTCACGCCGGGGAAGAGATGCACTGGCGCCTGGTTGAGGACTGAATGTTCGAGACGGGCTTGCGAGCTCAACAAAAAAACGCCGCCCTGCACCGTGCAGGGCGGCGTTTTTTTAGGACTGAGCGAGTCTTAGGCGGCCGGCGCCTCGACACTGCTCATGTCAATAACGAACCGATAGCGCACATCGGCTTTTTCCATGCGATCAAACGCGGTGTTGATCTCTTCCAGCTTGATCATTTCGCACTCGGGCAGGATGTTCATCCGGCCACAGAAATCGAGCATTTCCTGTGTTTCCGCGATACCGCCGATCAGCGAGGCTGCGATGCGGCGGCGGCCCATCAGCATGGCCGGCGTGGCGAACTCCTCCATGGGGCCGACCTGACCGACGAGCGTCAGCGTGCCGTCCACATCCAGAAGCGGGATGTACGGGCTGACATCATGCTTGACCGGGACTGTATCAATAATCAGGTCCAGTGAGCCGCGGGCCGCCTTCATGGCGTCCTTGTCAGTGGAGATCAGCACGGTGTCCGCGCCCAGCTTGAGGGCGTCTTGTTCCTTGCTGGGAGAGCGGCTCAGCACCGTCACATGGGCGCCCATGGCGACAGCCAGCTTGATCGCCATATGGCCCAGTCCGCCCATGCCGACAACGCCAACCCGGCTGCCCGGTCCCACATTCCACGTACGCAGCGGCGAATAGGTTGTGATGCCCGCGCACAAGAGCGGCGCAGCGCGCGACAGGTCGAGCCCATCGGGCATGGCGAGCACGAACTCTTCACGCACCACGATATGCTTGGAATAGCCGCCCTGGGTCGGCTCGCCTGTGATCCGGTCCTTGGAATCATAGGTGGCGGTCATGCCGTTCCGGCAGAATTGCTCTTCACCATGATCGCATTGATCGCAGTCCTGACAGCTGTCGACCATGCAGCCCACAGCCACATTGTCTCCAACAGCGTGTTCCGTGACATCGGGACCGATGGCGATGACCTTGCCAACAATCTCGTGGCCCGGCACCACCGGATAATCCACTTTGCCCCAATCGCCGCGCGCAGTGTGCAGATCAGAATGGCAGACGCCGCAATACGTGATCTCGATGGCGACATCATTGCCGCGCAGCTCGCGGCGTTCGAAATCATAGGGCGCGAGTGGCTTGTCGGCGGAATAAGCGGCGTATCCGGTGGTTTTCACGGGTCTCTCCTGAGACTGGCTTCTCTAGATCTGCCACAGATGTAAGGCCAAGCATTTGTATCGCAAGCGATATAAAGTAACGCTTGGCCCTGTCTCTGCAGTCTTTGGGAGGGTCTGTCCGCCTTAAAACGGCAGCGGGCGCTCTGCATGTTGCACCGTGATCCAGTGGTCTGTGGTGAATTCCTCAATCGCCCAATCGCCGTTGAAGCGGCCGAGCCCGGAATTCTTTTCGCCGCCAAACGGGGCGTTCGCCTCGTCATTGACAGAGTGATCATTGATATGGGTCATGCCCGTATCCATCCGGCGGGCGAAGGCGGCGGCCCGTTCTGTGTTCGAGGAGTGCACGGCGCCGGACAAGCCGTACTCGGTGGCGTTGGCGAGTTCGAGCGCATGGTCTTCGTCGCGTGCCTTGAGGATGCCGGCGATGGGACCGAAAATCTCGTTATAAGCCAGCTCCATTTCCATGGTGACATCTGCAAAGACATGCGGCGGCACGACCTGACCCTTGATGTCGCCCTCGACCAACACTCTGGCGCTGGACTGTTTCGCCTGAGCGATCTTGTCTTTCAGCCCGTCTACCTGGCTTTCATTGATGATCGGGCCGACCGCCGTGTCAGCGTCTGAGGGGTCGCCGTATTTCAGACCCCGGACCTGCTCGGCGAACTTGTCCACAAACGCGTCATAGAGACTTGCATCCACGATGATGCGATTGACCGCGATGCAGATCTGTCCCTGATGCAGAAACTTGCCCGCCACCGCAGAGTTCACGGCGCGATCAAGGTCCGCGTCGTCAAGCACGACAAAGGCGTTATTGCCGCCAAGCTCCAGCGCCAGCCGCTTCAGTTCATCGCTGGCGGCTACTTTCCCTGCGATGCCTTTGCCGACGGGGGTGGAGCCTGTGAAGGAAATCAGCTTCGGGACGGAATGCTCGACAAAAGCGTCGCCAATGTCAGAGCCCTTGCCGATCACGACGTTGAGCAGGCCTTTGGGCAAACCGGCTTCTTCAAAGATCTTCGCAAGTAAAAGCCCGCCCGAGACAGGCGTATCTGACGCGGGCTTGAGCACCACCGCATTACCCAGCGCGAGAGCCGGCGCTACGGAGCGTTGCGCCAGATGCAGTGGGAAATTCCAAGGCGAGATGACGCCGACGACTCCAAGCGGCTTACGATAGACCCGGCTTTCCTTTCCGGGCGTATTGGACGCCAGAATCCGGCCTTCAACGCGGAGCGGAAAGCTCGCCGCTTCTTCAGTGATGTTGCGGGCAGTGGACCATTCTGATTCAGCTTTGATGCGGGTGGAGCCGCTTTCCTTGATCAGCCAGTCAACGATTTCATCCTTCCTGTCTTCAAAAATCGATACGGCTTTGCGCAAGACTGCGATCCGCTCAGCGGGCAGTGTTTCGGCCCAGCTTTTTTGAGCATCTTTGGCGGATTGGTAGGCCGCATTCAGGTCAGCTTCGCTGGCCGCAACGATCTGTGTCAGAACGTCACCGGTGAACGGGTCCTTGTTATCCAGTGTTTCGCCCGCGCCGCCCTTGCGCCACTCGCCCGCGATGAATTGACGGTCCAGATCGGTGTAAGCGTCGGTCATGTGAAATCCTTGCTATGGGGGAGGGCGCTTCGTCTGTCGCCGTCTGACGTGGCTTTTAGGTGTTGAGCGTAAGCGCCATGACAGGGTGTCGTTTTGAAACGCCTGGGGCGCTTAAGGGTTTCACCGCCACTGAGATTCGCCGCCCGCGTGACAGGCGGATTTGCGATTTTGCCCGTCTGGCCTTACATCCCCCGCCCATGACAGACAGCGCAGCACGCCTCGATCGCCGCTTCACCGTGGCGCCCATGATGGACTGGACAGACCGGCATTGCCGCGCCTTCCACCGCGTCCTCACACGCCGGTCTGTGCTCTATACCGAGATGGCGGTGGATCAGGCGTTGATCCATGGCGATGTGCCGCGTCTGATCGGCTTTGATGCGTCCGAGCATCCGGTGGCGATCCAGCTGGGCGGCAGCGATCCTGAGATTTTGGCGAAAGCATCCAGGATCGCTGAAAGCTATGGCTATCTTGAAATCAATCTCAATGTGGGGTGCCCGTCCGACCGGGTGCAATCGGGCAAGTTCGGCGCCTGTCTGATGCGTGAGCCGGAGCTGGTGCGCGATTGCCTGATCGCCATGCGCGAGGCGGTGTCGGTCCCCGTCACGGTCAAGCACCGGCTAGGCGTGGATGATCAGGATCCGGAGAAAACCCTGTTCGGATTTGTCGAGACGGTGTGCGAAAGCGGGGTGACAACCTTCATCGTCCACGCGCGCAAGGCCTGGCTGAAAGGGCTGAGTCCCAAGGAAAACCGCGATGTGCCGCCGCTCGATTACGATCTGGTGCGGCGTCTGAAGGCCGAGCATGCTGATCTTGAAATCCTGCTCAATGGCGGGCTGGAAAGCCTCGAGCACGGGCTCGAGGAGATGCACGGCACGGACGGGATCATGCTGGGTCGGGCGGCGTATCACACGCCGTGGACGCTGGCCGAGGTGGATACGCGCGTTTATGGCGAAACGTGCAATCCGTGTGCGACGCCGTTTGACGCCGTCCAAGCCTATCGGCCCTATGTGGAAGCGCAGCTCGCGAGCGGCGTCAAACTGCACGCGATCACCCGGCATATGCTGGGCCTGTTCGCGGGACGCCCTGGCGCGCGTAAATGGCGTCAGGTTTTGTCTGAGCGTGCCAACCGGCCCGGCGCGGGCTGGGAGGTGCTTGAGGATGCGCTGGCGGCAATGACAGCATACGCCGCTGAATAAGCCCCTTTCTATGCTGTATGTTGCAGCGCGACATGAAACCGGGCCATGTTGGGCCAAGTCACTGGTCCTTCTGAAAGGCTCGCTCCATGGACGCCTCTCTCATACCCTTCATCCTTGCCCTGCTGGCCGTTGGCGCCTTCGCCGGGCTGATCGCGGGCCTGTTCGGCATTGGCGGCGGCATCATCATGGTGCCTGCGCTCTATTACGTGCTGACCGGGCTCGGGTATGAGGCGCACGCCATGCACGCCGCGGTCGGCACCTCTTTGATGGTGATCGTGGCGACATCGCTGCGCTCGGTCGCAGCGCACGCCCAGAAAGGCGCGGTGGATTTTGCTGTGCTAAAGAGCTGGACGCCCTTCATCGTGCTTGGCGCCTTGCTGGGCTCCGCCGTGGCCGACCTGGCGCCGGGGCGGGCGCTGACGGGGCTGTTCGGCGCCGTGGCGTTGCTGCTCTCGGCGCAATTCTTCTTCGGGCGTCCGGACTGGAAACTGGCCGATGACCTGCCCGGCCAGCCGATGAAGACGGTTTTGGGCATGCTGATCGGCATTCTGTCGTCCCTGATGGGCATCGGCGGGGGCGTGTTTGGCGTCACGCTGATGACGCTCCACGGCAAGACGATCCATACGGCTGTGGCCACCGCTGCGGGCTTTGGGGTCGCCATCGGTCTGCCGGGCGCCATCGGCTTTATGGTGGCGGGGCTGGATGAGCCGGGCCGGGCGCCGTTCTCACTGGGCTATGTGAACATGGCCGCCTTTGTCACGCTCGCCGCGTCAGCGGTGTTCCTGGCGCCGGTGGGCGCCAATCTGGCGCACAGTCTGAACCCCAAGCGCCTCAAGCAATTCTTCGCCGTCGGGCTGCTGATCATGTCGCTGAACATGCTGCGCGAAGCGATCTTTGTGGGCTAGCTAGCCACCGGCCTGTCGCGAAGCGCGATACGCCGCTTCACGGGTTTTGAGCTCGGCTTTCACAGACAAGCGCTCCTCATGGCTCATCAGGGTCCAGCGGCCCAGCTCGTCCAGGGTGCGGAAACAGCCCACGCAGATCGCCTGGTTCGGGTCGACCACGCAGACGCGTTTGCAGGGGCTCCAGATCGGGTCAGTCATGGGGCGCAAACTGGCGCGTTCGGGCTTCTGCTGCAAGCGCACTAGTGTTTCTTTAAGAAAACGGTATTTTGGCGAACCTGTGACAAACGCCCGACGCGGCGTGAGCCGTCATTAGGGGATACCATCCGAGATGATTGAAGATCTGGGTCTGCAGCTGCGCAGCCTCATCGGCGTGTTCGTGTTTCTGGCGATCGCCTGGGTGTTGGGGCCGCGCAAGACGCCGCCTGTGGTGCTGATTATCGGCGGGGTGGCGGTGCAGTTCGCCATCGCCATTTTGCTGTTCAGCTTTGCGCCCACGCGCGCTTTCCTGTCCTCGCTGACGACCGTGGTGGAGGTGCTGCAAGCGGCCACCACTCAAGGCACGAGTTTCGTGTTCGGCTATCTGGGCGGCGGCGATAATCCCTATGTTATCCGGGAAGGCATGGAGGGGCTGACTTTCACCTTCGCCTTCCAGGCTCTGCCCATGGTGATCGTGCTGTCCGCGATCTCGGCGGTGTTGTGGCGCTGGCGCATTCTGGAGTTTGCCGTGCGCGGCTTCGCCAGCCTGTTCCGCCGCATCCTTAATCTGTCCGGCGCCGCCTCTCTGGGCGCAGCGGCGAACATTTTCCTCGGGATGACGGAAAGCCCGGTGCTGATCCGACCGCGCCTGCCGGCGATCTCTCGCTCGGACTTGTTTTTGATCATGACGGTGGGCTTTTCCACCGTCGCAGGCTCGGTGATGGCCATCTATGTGAACCAGTTGAACGCCGTGCTGGATGACGCCGCCGGTCACATCCTGACCGCCTCGCTGATTTCCGTGCCCGCCGCCGCCGTGCTGGCGCGCCTGATGCACCCGCAGGACGAAACCGCCGAGCAGGCTGAGAAAGAACGCATCCCGGTCCAGCTCTATCACTCCACCATGGACGCGCTGACCACCGGCGTTTCAGACGGCGTGAAGCTGTTTGTGAACATCATCGCCATGCTGTTGGTGTTCACCGCCATCGTGGCGCTGGTGAACTTTATGCTGGGAGGTCTGCCGGACTTCATGGGCGAGCCGATCACCGTTCAGCGCGTCCTGGGCTTCATTTTCTCGCCGCTGGTCTGGATCGCCGGTTTGCCGTGGAGCGAAGCGCAGGCGGGCGGCACCGTGATGGGCTTCAAGACAGCCCTCAACGAGATTTTCGCCTATGACGCTTTGGCCGCGAACGCCGATCAGCTCAGCCCGCGCTCGCGCCTGATCATGACCTATGCGGCGTGCGGCTTTGCGAACTTTTCCTCGGTGGGCATTCTGGTGGGTGGCCTGATCGCCGTGGCTCCGAGCCGCCGCGAGGACATTCTCCAGCTCGCTCCGCGCGCGCTGATCTCGGGCACGCTCGCCACTCTGATGACCGGCGCCGTGATCGGCGCCCTGCCGATGAGCCTGTTCAGCTAGGCTATGGCGCACGCCCACACGAAAACGGCCCCGGAATTCCGGGGCCGTTTTTGTTTTGGGGGAGGGCCTGACGCCTAATCCCCTCGGCGCGGGAAGACCTTGCTCCTGAGCCAGCCCAGCGTGGAATTGCCGCTGAGCTGCTCGCGATAGGCGGCTTTCATGAACCGGTCGAGGCCGTCCGCGTCGCCCAGCATCTCCATCCGGGTCTTGAACGGGCCGTCCGGGTCTAGCGTCTTGAGGGGTTTGGCCGGCGCGCCGGCGACCACGGTGTTGGCGGGCACGTCCTTGGTGACTACCGAGCGTGCGCCGATGACGGCGTTGTCGCCAATGGTGACGCCCTTGCCGACAAACGCGCCGTCGCCGATCCAGACATTCCTGCCGATGATCACCGGGGCGCTGGGCGGACGCGGGGTGATGCGGTCGTACAGGCCGTGCCAGTCGCTGTCGGTGATGGTGACGGACTTGGCCAGCAGGGCGCCGTCGCCGATCACGATTTTCTGGGCGGCCAGGATGCGGATATTGCCCGCGAAGAAACAGCAATCGCCGATTTTGATTTCACCAGGCGCATCCTGGGGAGACCAGACGGTGAAGCTGACGGGCTGGTCGCTACGGCTGACGATATGGATGGCCCGGCCCGCATGGACGTTGGGGCCGAACACTTCCACATTCCACGGCCGCACGACTTTGGCGTGCGTCCCGAGGCTCTCGAAATGCGGCTTCAGAAAGCGCCGGACCCACCAGTTTTCATACTGCTCCCAAAGATCGTGCATCCAGTAAGGGCGGTGGTCATGACGCATGGTTTTGGAGTATCCAGCCAAGAATGAGTGAAGACGTTATCGAAACCGCGATTCTGTCCCTGGTCGAGGCGCGAGGGCCGGAAAAGAGCATCTGCCCGTCCGAGGCGGCCCGTGAAGTCTTTCCTGAAGACTTCCAAAAACGCATGCGCCATGTGCGCAATGCGGCGATCCATCTGGCCCGTCAGGGCAAGGTGGTGATCCTGCGCAAGGGCAAGCCGGTCGATCCTGAAAACTTCAAGGGTGTTTATCGGCTGGCCAAGGCGCCTGACGCGCCGGCCCCTGACAGCGATGGCTGAGGATTTCGACCAGCTAAAGGCGCAGATTCGCGCCTGCCGGGTCTGCCAGCCCTATCTCGATCACCCCGTGCGCCCCGTAGTGCGCGGAAAGGCGAGCGCCGTCATCCGCATCATCGGACAGGCGCCGGGCACGCGAGTGCAAGCCAGCGGCAGGCCTTTCACTGATCCCAGCGGGGATCGTTTGCGCGATTGGATGGGGGTGAGCGAGGCCGAGTTCTATGACGAACGCGCCATCGCGATCACCCCCATGGGCTTTTGTTTTCCAGGCCTTGACGCCAAGGGCGGAGACAAGCCGCCTCGTCGCGAATGTCCGCCGCTCTGGCAAGACCGGGCGAGTGCTGCGCTTGTCGACGTGAAGCTGACTTTGCTGGTCGGCGCCTACGCCCAGCGCTGGCATCTGGGCGCGGGCGCGTCGAAAACCCTGACTGAAACCGTAAAGCAGTGGCGACTGCATCTGCCTGATTATGTTGCACTGCCGCATCCCAGCTGGCGAAACACCGGATGGTTGAAACGTAACCCATGGTTTGAGAACGAGGTTTTGCCTGAGCTAAAAGCTCGCGTGCGCAAAATGCTGAACAGCCTAAATTGACCGTACATTTACCTAAGTAAAACGGGCACTTGCACTGGGTTGTCTCAAAGAGTATCGAAGCGGCGCACACGCTGGCCAAAGGCTGATTGCGACCGCCAATGAAGCGGCGTCGCCCCGCCAGCGGATTTTATTCGTATCGCGACAGGAAGGACTCCCCGCTCATGAGCCTGTTCGAGCACACAGCGTTTGATAATCACGAGAAGGTTCTGTTCGCCACGGATCCGGCGACAGGGCTGAAGGCCATCCTGGCGGTGCACTCCACCGCACGCGGCCCGGCCGTGGGCGGTTGCCGCATGTGGTCTTATCCGTCTTCTGCCGAGGCGGTGACCGACGTGCTGCGCCTGTCCCAGGGCATGAGCTACAAGAACATCATGGCGGACCTGCCCATTGGCGGCGGCAAATCCGTGATCATGCGCCCCGAAGGCGATTTCGACCGCGAGGCTTTGTTTGAAGCTTTTGGCCGTGCGCTGGAAAGCCTCAATGGCCAGTACATCTCCGCTGAGGATGTGGGCGTGTCGCCGGACGACATGGTCGCTGCGCGTCGCACCACGCGCCATGTTGTGGGCCTGCCCGACGGCACGGGTGATCCGTCGCCGGTCACCGCCAAGGGCGTGTTCATGGGCATTCAGGCCGCTGCGGCCCGCGGTCTGGGCTCTGAAGACCTCAATGGCGTGAAAATCGCCGTGCAAGGCGCGACCGGCCATGTGGGCGCTTATCTGTGCCGTCATCTGGCCGAAGCCGGCGCCGAACTGCATCTGGCAGACATTCGCGCCGCCGAGCTGCACGCGCTCGCCAAGGAGCTGGGCGCGACCGTGGTTGAAGATCCTAACGCCATCTACGACGTGGATGCGGACATCTTCACCCCGTGTGCTCTGGGCGCGATCATCAACCCTGAAACCATTGACCGCCTGAAGGTCAAAGTGGTGGCGGGCGCCGCCAACAACCAGCTGGAAACCCGCGACATGGGCGCCGAGCTGCAAAAACGCGGCATCTTCTACGCCCCTGATTACGTCATCAATGCCGGCGGCATCATCAATGTGATGGGCGAGCTGGACGCGCGCTTTGACGCCAAATGGGTTGAAGGCAAGCTTGTGACCCTGAAAGCGACGCTCGGGGAGATCATGGATACGGCCGCTCGCGAGGATCGTCCGGCGAACATTGTCGCTGACGAGCTGGCGCGCCAACGCCTGGCTGACGCCGCAGAACAGAAAGCGCTTGCGGCCGAATAAGCGCGCTTTCTGTCCTGGAAGATACTTGAATTGTGAAGCGGCGGCCTGTAAGCAGGCCGCCGTTTTGCATTGAAGGATCAAGGCCCATGAAGCTCCAGACCCGTTCCGCCCCTTGCGCAACCTTGTCTGGAGTCCGTCATGTCCGCCTTGTTATCTGCAAACTCACTCACCCTTCGCACGCCTGATCATCACCTCCTGTTAGAGGACTTCACGCTGAGCTTTGGCTGTGAGGTCACGGGCGTGGTTGGCCTGAACGGGGCGGGAAAATCAACCTTGCTCAAGGTGCTTGCTGGCGCGTTGCCCCCTTCGAGCGGTCAGGTGCTGGCTCATGGCCGTGTCGGCTGGCTTGAACAGTCAGGTCCGGACGCTGTCGGGAATCTGGCGACAGGCCTTGGCGTCAGTGAAGACCTGGCCCGTCTGTCCCGTATTCTGGCCGGTGAGGGCGATGAGGCCGACTTCGCCCTTGCAGACTGGACGCTGGACGCGCGTGTGACGGCGGCTCTGGAGACAGCGGGGCTTGGCGCCATGCCTCTAGATACGCCGCTCGCATCGCTTTCAGGCGGCCAGCGCGCGCGTCTGGCGTTGGCGCGGGCGATGCTGGACGCGCCTGATGTTCTGCTCATGGACGAACCCACCAACAATCTCGACGTCGAGGGCCGGGACGCGGTGCATCAGATCATGGCGGACTGGCCGGGCGCGCTCGTGATCGTCAGCCATGATCGCGCGCTCCTGGAGCGTGTGGACCGGATTGTCGCCCTGGAAGGGCCGGGCTGGTCTGTGTTTGGCGGGGGCTGGTCGGAGTTCGCCGCTCATCGCGACGCGGCGCGAGCGCGGGCGGAGGCTGAACATGAGCGCGCTGAAGCGAGTGCGCGTCAGGTCAAACGCGCCGCTCTTGAGGCGCAGGCGCGATTGGAGCGCCGGGCGCGATCAGGGAAAAGCCAGCGCATAGATGGCAGCAACGCCAAAGTGCTGCTGGACGCCAGGAAAGCGCGCAGTGAAAGCACGGCGGCGCGTCTGGCCGCCGTCCGGGACAAACGGGTTTCGGACGCCGAGGCGAAGCTCGAGGCGGTGCGTGACCAGCGTCACCGCAGCTCGAAGCTCAATATCCGGGCTCAGGGCGCCGACAGTCCGCAAGGCCGCACGGTATTGGCGTTTGACGGCGTCAGTTTCAGTTATGACGAAACTCCGCTGATTGATCGCTTGAGCTTTACGATCACGGGCGGGATGCGTCTGGCGCTCTCGGGCCCCAACGGGGCGGGCAAGACGACCGTGTTGAGACTGGCGCAAGGGCTGGTGACGCCGCGCGCAGGCGAGATCCGGCGGACGACGGGGCGAATAGCGCGGCTGGACCAGACCGTGAGCGATCTCGATCCGGGCCTGAGCGTGGTCGAAGCGCTGCGGGCGCGGGATCCGAACCTGTCGGTCAACGCCGCCTATGCCGCGCTGGCGCAATTGGGTCTGCGCAACGTCCAAGCCGACAAATCTGTGTCAGTTCTGAGCGGCGGGGAGAGGCTGCGGGCCGGGCTGGCGGGCGTTATGGGCGGCGTCCCGCCCGAGCTGATCTTGCTGGACGAGCCCACCAATCATCTCGATATCGAGGCGGTGGAAGCGCTGGAGGACGCGCTGAAAAGATTTGAGGGCGCGATCCTGGCCGTCAGCCATGACAAGGCGTTTCTGGAGGCGATTAATCTCGACCAAACGCTCAGTCTTGATCGGGGTCGGCTTTGACCAGATGGGCGAAGGCGGGCTCGACGCTGAGCCTGACGGCGTCGCCGACCCGGTGGTTTTCTTTCAGGCTGGCGCGGGCCTCCAGCATCTGACCGGTCTCGAGCCGGCAGATCAGGCGCGCATAGCCCGAACTGACCCGGCGCTGGGTGATCATCGCCAGGGCGCCGTCGGCGTCCGCCCGGCCCAGTTTGACGCCTTCAGGACGGACCAGAAGCAAGGCCGGGTCGCTGTCAGAGAGATCGTGCGCGGGATATTGGCCCAGCACTGTGTGCGCGGCGCCGTCACGTATATCCGCTTCAAACACGCCCACATCGCCCAAAAGGCGCGCAGCGGTGAGCGAATTGGGTTTCATGTACAGCGTGTCCGGCGCGCCCGTCTGGATGATCCGGCCTTCATTCATCAAGGCGATGGAATCCGCCAGCTCGAGCGCTTCTTCCGCGTCATGGGTAACGATCAGGGTCGCCGCTTCCGACTGGCGCAACGCATCGGCTGTGGCTCCGCGCAGCTCAGAGCGCAGACGGCGGTCGAGCCCGGAGAACGGCTCGTCCAGCAACATCACATCGGGCTTGATCGCCAGCGCGCGCGCCAGCGCCACACGCTGCTGCTCGCCGCCTGACAGCTCATGGGGGTAGGCCTTGGCGCGATGGCTCAGCTCGACTGCTTCAAGGCGGTTGAGGGCGATCTGGCGGCGCTCGGCTTTCGAGCCCTCACGCAGACCGAACGCCACATTGTCGAGCGCGGTCAGATGCGGGAACAACGCATAATCCTGAAACACCACGCCGCAGCGCCGGTCTTCAGGCGGTTTGTGCAGGCCTTGGGCGCTCCACAGATGGTTCTCAAACCGGATTTCACCGGAATCCAGCGGCTCCAGACCGGCGATGGCGCGCAACAAAGTGGACTTGCCGGAGCCTGAAGGCCCCAAAAGCGCCGTCACCCGCCCGCAGGTCAAGGTCAGCTCCACCCCATCCACGGCAGGCCGGCCCGGCGCGAACCGCACCAGGGCGCCGGAGACTTCCAGCAGGCGATCATCAAGTTTGACGGCGGTCATGTCAGGCGGGCTCACAGTCATCGGGCGGCTTCCTGCCGGGTGATGCGGCGGGCGATCCAGATCATCGGCGGCAGGGCGATCAAAGTGATCAATAGCGCAGGCAGAGCCGCTTCGCCCAGTCGTTCATCAGACGCGTAATTGTGTGCGATCACCGCCAGCGTGTCATAGTTGAACGGTCGCAGGATCATGGTGGCGGGCAATTCCTTGAGCACTTCGACGAACACCAGAAGGGCGGCCAGAAGCGATCCAGACATTACCAGAGGGCGATGCACGCGCCAGGCGGTCTCACCCGGACCGGCCCCCAAAGTGCGTGCGGCCATGTCCAATGTGGGCGTGACCCGTTGCAAGGCGCTCTCGGACGGTCCGATGGCCGCTGCTGCAAAGCGTGATTGATACGCAAAGATCAGGGCGATCACCCCGCCAGAGAGCAGAATAGGAAACTGTGCGCCGGTGATCGCTGTCCAGCCGCTGTCGAGGCCGGATTGCAGGCCGCCCAACAGCACCAGAACCCCCAGGGCGGCGACCGAGCCGGGTACGGCGTATCCCAGCCCCGCCAGACGCGCCGCAGCGACGGCCGCAGGCTTTCGGCTGCGTAGGGCGTAGGCGCAGGCCAGTCCCAGAACCGCAGCCGCCAGTCCGGAGGCCAGGGCGAGGGTCAGCGAATGGGTCGCCGCCTGGATGAGGTCGCGCGCGACCGGGGCGTGCAGGGCGCGATAGCCGAGACGCGCCAGAGGAATGATCAGGCCAATCAGGACGGGGGTCAGGCAGGCCAGTATGACCAGTGCGGCTCGCGTCGGATCGAGATCCATGCGCCGGGGCGGGCGCCGACGCCCGGAGGCGGTGGTCTGGCGTGCGCGGTGGCGCTGGCTGCGTTCCAGCGCGAACAATACAAACGCTATCATCACAAGGATCAGCGCCAGACGCGCCGCGTCGGCGATGGCGCCTTCGCCCGCCCAGGCACGGATCAGGCCCACAGACAGGGTCGGTGCGCCCAGATGCACCACCGCGCCATAATCGGCGAGGCTTTCCATCACCACCAGCGCCAGCCCGGCGGCGATGGCGGGGCGGGCCATGGGAATGGCGGCGCGCAGAAAGGCTTCACGCGGCTTGGCGCCCAGGGTGCGGGCGGCTTCATAGGCGTCAGCGGACTGACCCGCGAAGGCTTCTCGCGCCAGAAGATACACGTAGGGGTAAAGGGCGAACCCGAAGATCAGTCCGGCGCCGATCGGGCCGCGCACCGTGGGCAACCAGTCGGCGGGGCCGCCGGGTTGGGTCAGGTCATACCAGGCATACGCGGAAGCATAAGCGGGAGCCGCAAGGGGTAGGGCCAGCAACCATTCAAAGACCGAACGCGCAAAAAAACGATACCGCGACACCAGCCAGGCCAGCGGTACGCCGATCAGGCCCGCGCTCAGCGCCGCGACACCCGTCACCAGAGCCGTATGTCCCAGATAGGCGGGCAGGCGCGTGCGCGCGATGTGCGCCATGTAATCGGTCCAGGGGCCAAAAACGCCAAGCGCCGCGACCGCCAGAAGCGGTGCGGCGCAGATCAGAGCGGCGATGATGGCGGGCCTGACCGGATTAAACTGGGCGCGTCCTGCGATCACGGCCAGCCGACACGGTCGAAGATTCGCTGGGCTTCACCGGCGTTTTCGCCAAGTGCATCTACGTTCACATCATCTGATTCATAGTCGCCAAACGCGTCCAGAACGTCATTGTCATAAGCGACGCTCGCGATGACCGGATATTCGTTGGTCAGCTCGGCGAAAGCGCGCTGGGAGTCTTCTGTCAGAAGATAGCGAAGAAACGCGATGGCGTTTTCACGATGCGGCGCATTGGCGGCCAGGCCAGCGCCCGACACATTGACGTGGGCGCCGCCGTCTTCAAGGTCGGCGAAGATGACGCCGATCTGGTTTGCGACGTCCTGGTCGCCGGGGTCCTCAGAGCGCATCAGTCGGGCGAGATAATAGTGGTTCACGATCGCCACATCGCACTCGCGCGCGGCCACGGCGCGGATCTGGTCGGTGTCGCCGCCCTGCGGGGGGCGGGCCAGATTGCTGACAACGCCTTCAGCCCAGGCCTCTGCGGCCTCTGCGCCTTGCTGGGCTATCATGGCTGCGAGCAAAGACTGGTTATAGACATTGTTGGACGAACGCACGCAGATGCGTCCCGCCCATTCCGGTGTCGACAGATCGCTGAACGTACTGATCAGGGACGGATCCACGCGATCTTTGGCGTAGGCGATGACGCGGACCCGGCTGGCGAAGCCGAACCAGTCGCCATCAGGCTGACGCAGATTGGCGGGAACGGCCTCAAGGGTCTCTGCAAGCTCAGGGGCTGGCTGGAACAGGCCTGCTTCATCGGCACGCCAGAGGCGGCCTGCATCCACCGTGATCACGACGTCGGCCTGGGAGCGGTCGCCATCGGCGCGCACGCGCTCGATCAGCAAATCTCCTGGCGCTTCAATGACATTGACCGCTATGCCGGTTTCTTCTGTGAAGCCGGCATAGATCGCATCGTCAGACGAATAATGGCGGGCGGTGTAGACATTGACGACATCGCCGTCAGCGGACCCTGACGGGCTGCAAGCGCCCAGGACTGTCAAGCTGACCAGTCCGGCAAGAAGGCTTGAGCAGGCTGAGGCGAATTTCATGACGTGTCCTTGGTGCTGGGATCGGGCGATAGAGCGGCCTGTAAGGTCCGGGGAAGCCTTTCACTGCCATTTCTGAGAACGTTTCGCAAGTGCGGCGGCCAGCCGCAGTTTCAGATTCTGACGCCAAACAGCAAAAACCCCGACTCGATCGAGCCGGGGTTCGCGCCTCTTCAGGCATATTGGTGGGCGATACTAGGATCGAACTAGTGACCCCTTCGGTGTGAACGAAGTGCTCTACCGCTGAGCTAATCGCCCTCAAGAGGCGCGGGTTTTATGCCGGGGACTCAACAGGGTCAAGCGTGCGGGCGCAGGAAACGCAGACTTGATGCAGAACGGGCGCAGCCGGGCTTCTGCTAAGTGACAGAAATTCCTCGGTTGCATAATTTTTTTTCGAAAAAATGGTCCGTCATACTTTCGTCAAGAAGAAATATCACTTATAGACCCGCGTCTCGCTGCAAGGCTGTCTCAGTCTGCAGCTAACAAATCCAAATGATAATGAACCCTACGCACGCGAGCTGCTGCGCGTGTTTGAAGGAGGTTTCTCCCCCATGGCCACCAATGACTTCTGCACCCGTGAAGGTGCGCTCCGCCTCAAAGAACGTATCGAAGCATACTGGAAAGAGCGCGGCTACGACGTGAACATCGAACTGACCGAAGCCGGCTTCATGCCGGCCATGCGTTCGGCGCGCACCGATGTGCGGTCCAACATGGTCAACGGCATGCCGCGTCCGGCGAACGATCGCTCCTCCGAGCGTCGCAGCGCCTAAGCGCCTTTACGTGTGACGATCAACTCGGCCAACAGGTCGGGCAACACGCCATACGCATCAAAAAGCCGGTCCGCACCCAGCGTGCGGGCCGGCTTTTCGCTATAACCGCCCTCGAAAATCACGCATCCCGCGCCCGCCGCTCTAGCCGCCTGCGCGTCGGGCTCTGAATCCCCCACAAGCACGCAAGCATGATCGATGGGCTCTCCGCCCATGGCGACGATCAGGTGCGAGGCGTCAGGCTTCTTCGCGGGGGCGTCTTCCGGCCCGATCACTCTTTCGAATCGGCTCCGCATGTTCAAAGCGTCCAGCAAGGGAATCGCCAATTGCGTGGGCTTGTTGGTGCACACCGACAGACGCGCCCCGGCCTCGGTCAGCGAATCAAGCACCGCTTCGACCCCCTCAAAGGGGCGTGAGTGCCGCGCGATGTCGGCTCTATAGGCGTCCATGAACACCTCGAGCCGGTCTTCCACCAGGTCTTCATGGGGCTCGGGACGCCCCTCCCGGACGAAAGCGCGGCGGATGAGCGCCCGGGCGCCGCGCCCGACCATGGCGCGAACGGCCTCGACCGGGACTGGATCAAAGCCCAGAGGCGTGACGCTTTCATTGAGGGCTCGCACCAGATCTGGCGCCGTGTCCACCAGGGTTCCGTCAAGGTCAAAGGCGATCCGGGCGCCGTTCAGAGTGGTGTGCATGGGCTCTCACATTGGGTTTCAGATACATCAGCGAATGTGACGCGTCTGTGCGGTCGCGTCTTGCAGCTTGATAGGCTATAGCGCTCAGACGTGAAAAACGCTGCAGATTCCGCACCTCGCGGACCTTTGTCATTTTGGAGCCCGGCTCATGTCTTCTCGTCCCCGCGCCGCCATCATTCTCGCCGCCGGTCATGGCAAGCGCATGAAATCTGAGATGGCCAAGCCGCTCCACGCCATAGCCGGGCGCTCTATGCTCGATTGGTCGCTGGCGCTGGCGGATGCGGTGAAGGCGGAGCGCAAAGTGGTGGTTTGGGGTGCGCATGCGCCGGCTGTGAAGGCCCAAGCCGAAGCGGCGGGCGCCGAGACAGCCCTGCAAGACCCGCCCCAGGGCACCGGCCACGCCGTGCAGCAGGCGCAAGACGCGCTGGGAAGCTTTGATGGCGATGTGATCGTGCTCTACGCCGATACGCCGCTGATCCAGCCTGAAACCGTTGAGCGGGTGTTTGATGCGCTTGGTGACGGCGCGGCGGTATCGGTTCTGGGATTCGAGCCGGACGCGCCGGGCGGTTATGGCCGTCTGATCGAGAACGCCTCAGGCGGGCTTGAGGCGATTGTCGAGGCCAAGGACGCCAGCGAAGAAGAGCTGAAGGTGCATCTGTGCAATTCCGGCGTCCTGGCGATGCCCGCCGCACTCATGTTTGAGCTGTTGGGCGAAGTGACGAACGAGAACGCCAGCGGTGAATATTACCTCACCGATCTTGTGGGGCTGGCGCGCGGGCGTGGCCTGCCTGCAAAAGCGGTGAAAGCGGATGCAGATGAAGTGCTGGGCGTGAACTCGCGCGTGGACCTCGCCGATGCAGAAGCCGCCTTTCAGGCGCGCGCCCGGCACAGCGCCATGGTCGAGGGGGTGACCCTGATCGCGCCCGAGACCGTCTTTTTCAGCCATGACACGGTGATTGAGAACGATGTGGTGATCGAGCCTCATGTGGTGTTCGGCCCCGGCGTGAGGGTCAAATCCGGCGCCCGAATTCGCGCATATTCCCATCTGGAAGGCGCTGAAGTCCATGGCGGCTGCGAGGTCGGCCCCTATGCCCGCCTGCGTCCGGGCGCCGAGCTGAAAACCGGCGCCAAGGTCGGCAATTTCGTCGAAGTGAAAAAAGCGGTGCTGGGGGAGGGCGCAAAAGCGAACCACCTCTCCTATATCGGGGATGCGACGGTCGGTGCGAAGGCCAATATCGGCGCGGGTACGATCACTTGTAATTATGACGGCTTTCTCAAGCATCAGACGGTGATCGGAGCGGGCGCGTTTATTGGCTCTAACTCGTCACTGGTGGCGCCGGTCAGTATCGGCGAAGGCGCCATGACCGGGTCGGGCAGTGTGATCACCGATAGTGTGCCGGACGATGCATTGGCGGTGTCACGCGCCAAGCAGATGAATAAAGAGGGGTGGGCGGCGCGCTTCAGACGCGCGATGTCGGCCAAAAAAGACAAGATCAAGAAGGGATAGCCATGACCGAGCTTTTAGATCGCCTCAAGGACAAGGCTCTGTTCAAGACCCAGTCCTTCATCAATGGCGCCTGGGTCGAGGGCAAGCCCTGGATCGAGGTGACCAGCCCCTCAAACCGGGCCGTGCTGGCGCAGATGACCGATGTGGGCGCCCAGGGCGCGGAAGACGCCATCGCCGCCGCCGCCGAAGCGTTCAAGACCTGGAAGACCACTTCGGTGTTCGAACGAACGGCGTTGGTCAAGAAATGGCATGACCTGATCCTTGAGCACGCCGACGATCTGGGACATCTAATCACGGCGGAAATGGGCAAGCCCTTTCCTGAAGCGCGCGGCGAAGTGGTCTACGGCGCTGGCTTTGTGGACTGGTCGGCGGAAGAGGCCAAACGCGCCCATGGCGAAACCATCCAGACCCCGTTCCCTGGGTCGCGCGGCTGGACGATCCATCAGCCCATCGGGGTTGTCGCTTGCATCACGCCATGGAATTTCCCCTCGGCGATGATCACCCGCAAATGCGCCCCGGCGCTGGCGGCGGGGTGCACCGTAGTGGTCAAACCGGCGCCGGAAACACCGCTGTCTGCGCTGGCGCTGGCGGAGCTGGCGAAACGTGCGGGAATTCCTGATGGCGTGTTCAATGTGATCACTGGCGACGCCCCGGCCATCGGCGATGTGTTCACCCAGTCTGAAACCGTGCGCATGGTCGGGTTCACAGGCTCGACACCCGTCGGCAAGCTCTTGATGAAGCAGGCGTCCAGCACCGTGAAGCGCGTGGCGCTGGAGCTGGGCGGCAACGCGCCCTTCCTGATCATGGATGATGCGGACATCGAAAAAGCGGCGGACGGCGTCATCGCGTCAAAATTCCGCGCATCGGGGCAGACCTGCGTGTCCGCTAACCGGATCATCGCTCATGCTCCCATCGCCGATAAACTGATCGCGGCGCTGAAAACTCGCATTGAAGCGATCAAGGTGGGCGACGGATTGACGGAAGGCGTGACGGTCGGTCCGCTGATCCATGACGAGGCCGTGGCCCGCGTCGACAAGCTGGTTGAGAACGCGAGAGAGCGCGGCGCGGTCATCCACACCGGCGGCAAATCATTGGCGGATGAGCTGGGCGGCTCGTTCTATGCGCCAACCCTGATCGAGGGCGGCACGGATTTCGAGCTGGAGCTGGCGTGTTTTGAAATCTTCGGCCCGGTCTGCGCAGTCTATCGCGTGGAAACTGAGGACGAGATGATCGAGCTGGCCAACTCAACGCCGTTTGGCTTGGCGGCTTATCTCTACACCCGCGATGTGGGCCGGGTGCACCGCATTTCCGAAGCGCTTGATTTTGGCATGATCGGCGTCAACGCACCGATGGTGGGCTCACCCGCCACACCGTTCGGCGGCGTCAAGGAATCCGGCATCGGCCGCGAGGGCGGCAAATGGGGTGTTGAAGAGTTCACCGAGCTGAAATTCGTGCTGCTGTCTGGAGTGGATCAATGAGCGCGGTCGAGGACAAGACACGGGCCGCCGAAGCGGCGCTTGAGTTCATCGAAGACGGCATGACGCTGGGCCTGGGCTCGGGGTCGACCGCAGACATTTTTGTGCGGCTGCTGGGCGCGGCGCTGGAAAGCGGTTCGCTGACCAATATCAAGGGCGTGCCTACGTCTGAAAACACCGCGCGGGTCGCACGCGAAGCGGGCGTGCCGCTGATCGAAGTGGATCAGGCCGACAAGATCGACGTCACGGTGGACGGCGCCGACGAGGTGGATGGCCGTTTCCGGCTGATCAAGGGCGGCGGCGGTTGCCTGCTGCGCGAGAAGATCATCGCCCATGCCTCCGACCTCATGGTCGTGGTGGTGGATGAGACCAAGCTGGTTGAGTCGCTGGGCGCCTACGCCCTGCCCGTAGAGGTGGATCCGTTCGGTTTCACCATCACCGCCAAGAAAGTCTATGACGCGTTGACGGCGGCTGGCGTGGTGCGACCAGATGTGAAGCTGCGCTGCCGGGGCGATGGCAATGACCCGTTCGTCACCGATGGCGGCCATTACATTCTTGATTGCGCGTGTAAGGCCCTGGCGGATCCCGAACAGGTCGCGGCGCGCCTGAACGCCATTCCCGGTGTGATGGAACACGGCCTGTTCATCAATCTCGCTCGCGCCGTCATCGTCGGCGAGCAAGAGGGCGCGAGGGTGCTGGAACTTTAGGGCGTCACCCTTCCCAACGGCTGACCCGCGGGGCTTTGCGGGGGCGCTCGACGGCCTCGACCTGGGGCGTGCCCACATAGATGAAACCCGCCACGCGTTCCCCGGGCTGCAGACCCAGTGCGGCTTTCATGGGTTTGTCATAGGCGTACCATTCGGTCAGCCATTGCGCGCCGAAGCCCATGGCGCCCGCCGCTATGAGCAGGTTCTGACAGGCCGCGCCAGCGGACAGGACCTGCTCCCATTCAGGAATTTTGTGAGTCTCGTCCGTGTCTGACACTACGGCGATCACCAGCGGCGCGCGTTCAAAGCGCGTGCGCTCCAACTCCAGTCTTTCGGCCGGCGCGTCCGGTTCGAGATCCCGAAAACGCGCTTCAAGTTTTTCACTGAATACGGTGCGTGCTTCGCCTTCAAACACGATGAAACGCCAGGGAAACAGCTTGCCATGATCTGGCGTGCGCGCGCCAATCCGGATCAGCGTCTCGATCTGCTCTGCGCTGGGACCGGGCTCGCCCAGATCTTTGGCCAGGGTTGAGCGTCGTCGCGCCAGACGGGTCAGCATCTCCGCATTCTGAGCGGGCGCGGTCAGGCTGTCGCCAGGATTGGGGAAGTCGGGGGAGGGGAAAGACGCCATTATCTGCCTTCGGATCGTAAGTGGATTTTGACCGTATACGTGAAACGCCGTTATACGTTGTAGCCTAGCACGTCCGGATCAAGTCGGCGCCTGTCCGATGCAGGCCTGGACCGGTCGGGCGAACGATGAAAGTTGGGGATTTGACAATCAACGCCGTTAGTGAAGACGCGCTCAGCCCGGCGGAACGCCGCCGCCGCAAAGTGCGCGATGCGATCATCCATGCCGCCGAAACGATCTTTACCGAAGAGGGAGAGGCGGGGCTGTCGATGCGCCGCATCGCCGAGCGCATCGATTACTCGCCTGCGGCGCTCTACAAATATTTTGATTCCAAGGAAGCCCTGTTCCGCGAAATCCGTGAAAGCTTTTTCGAGCGCCTGCATGACCGGATGAAAGCGGTGAGCGAAGTGGTGGATGACGGACCCATGTTGGGGACCGCCTGCATCCGCGCCTATGTTGAGACAGGTCTTGAACAGCCCGGTCATTACAAGCTGGCCTTCTCGTCTTTCCCCGATATCGACGATCACCCCGAAGAAACCCATGCCTACGCGGCGGCGGAGTTTCTCAATCAGATGATCTCGCAAAGCATGGAGCGGGGCTGGTTTCGGTCGTTAGACCTCAAACTGGCCGCGAAATCAGTTTGGGCGGCGACACATGGCCTGACCCAGTTGGCGGTGGCGATCCCGCATTTTCCCTGTGCTCTGCCGGTGTTCAGCGATGAAGACCGTACGCCCCCCGAGCTGACGGACGAGTTCGTTCGCGCGGAGCTTGACCGGCTGATCTGCTTCCATGCGGAGATGATTTTACGGGGGCTCGGCACGGATCGACTCGTCCAGCGTCTGGAAGCCGGAGAGCGGTTCTAGAAAAAAATATAAAAAATCGGGTAAGTGAACGCTGTTAGCTTTTCAAACAGCGTTTGGCGACCTATATGCCTACGCGCACAGTACAGGATTATCTGACATGACGCGCGTAAAATCTGGGTCCGGGAAGAGATTTGCGCTGACAGTCGCCGCCATAGCGGTGTTTGTCGTAGTCGCCGTCATCGGCGTCAGCACTCTGCGCGGCGCGGGCGCCAGCTCAGATGATGACGGGCGGCAGATTGAAACAATACCTGTCGCTGCCTCCCCTGTTCGTTATGAAGACCAGACCCGGATCAAAGCCTATTTTCCCGGCCTGATCACAGCGCAGCGGCAAAGTGCGCTGGGATTTCCCTCGGGCGGGCAGATCGCCGAAATACTTGTTGATGTGGGTGATCGTGTCGAGACGGGGCAGTCCCTGGCGCGGCTTGATACGCGCGCCTTGAACGCTCAGCTTCAGGCGGCCCGCGCGGACATTCGTGTGGCTCAGGCGCAATCTGAATTGGCTGAGGTGACGTTGAGCCGACAGCAAAGCCTGGTTGAGCGAGGCCATGTGTCTGGCCAAGCCCTTGATGAAGCGCAAGCGTCATATGACGCCGCTCTGGCGCGCATACAATCGGCACAGGCGGTTCGCGATGCCCTGGACGTTCAGATTGAGCTCGCCACTCTGACCGCGCCATTCTCCGGTGTCATTACGGATCGCAGCTTTGATGAGGGCGCCTCGGTCGGCGCGGGCGCGCCTGTCCTGACCTTGGTCGAAAGCGCTGCGCTGGAGCTGCGCGTGGGTTTGCCGTTTGAAGATGCGGCCCGACTGGGAGTCGGTGAAACCTATGAAGTTGAACTCAATTCAGGTGAGCGCCTGTCTGTGACCCTACGCGCGATCACCCAGGTGATCGAGACGCGAGAGCGGACGGTCAGCGCCGTCTTCGATGTGCCGGTCAGCGCGCAAGTCTCAAGCGGCAGCGTTGCACGCCTGGTGCTGGATCATACGCTGTCCGAGCGAGGGTTCTGGGCGTCTGCAGGGGCGCTGACGGAAGGTCGCCGCGGCATGTGGTCCATCTATGCGCTCGCGCCTGCGGGCGATCGTTTCGTCCTCGAGCCGCTGCCGGTGGAAGTCCTCCATTCGGAAGGAGACCGGGTCTATTTGCGCGGGGCTGTCGAAGACGGCCAGCACGTTCTTACAACAGGCGTCCACCGGGTTGCGCCGGGCCAGCCTGTTCGGCCGGCAAGCGAGGGCTGAGCGTATGGCCACCTTGTTTTTCCGCCTGCCGCGGCTGACCTTTTTGGCGATTTTCCTCACTCTTGCGGCGGGACTGGCGGCGCTCGGGGTGATGGGACGCCAGGAAGACCCGTCGCTGACAGAACGCTTCGGTGTTGTGGTCGCAAGCTTTCCCGGCGCAGACGCCGAGCGTATGGAAGCGCTGATCGTGGAGCCGATCGAAGCGGCGCTGATGGAGCTTGTGGAGCTGGATGAAGTGGACTCCACCATTCGCTCCAATATCGCTCTTGTTAGCGTCAATGTCCGCGAAGACCTGAGCCCCGCCATGGTTGAGCAAGCCTGGACGAAAGTGCGCGACCAGGTCTCTGCCGTTGAAGCCAGCCTGCCCGACGGTGTGCTGCCCCTTCGGGTGGAGCGCCAGTATATGGGCGCAGCAACGCTGGTGGTGTCCTTAAGCTGGCCTGATGGCTCGGAAGCCGGGCTCGGCGTCTTGTCACGCCTGGCGGAGGATCTGGCGGACCGCATTCGCAGCGTGCCAGGCACCGACGAAACCGATATTTTTGGCGCCCCTCAGGAAGAGGTGCGCGTCACGCTGGACCCTGAGGCCGCGGCGGCGCTGGGCGTCACGGCCGCAGATATCGCCGGCATTCTGGCGCGATCGGACTCAAAAGCGCCCGCGGGCCGCATGGCGGGACCGGCGCTAGATGTGAATGTGGATGTGGCGGGCGCGTTCGAGACGCTGGATCGAGTGCGAGAGGTGCCTGTGACGCAAGGTGCGCAGGGATTTTTGCGGCTGTCCGACATCGCCAATGTGGAACGCACGCTCCGAACGCCCAACGCGAGCGAAAGCTATTATAACGGGCGCCGGACCATCCTCGTGGCGGGCTATCTCGAGCCAGAGCTTCAGGTCGACGCCTGGGATGCGCGCGCGCAAGCCGTCGTCGCCGAATTCGCCGCCGCCAATCCCGGCGTCGAGGTCGAGATCCTGATGGCCCAGTCTGAATACGTGGTGGATCGGCTGTCCGGACTGGCGCGCAATCTGGGTGTTTCGGCCCTGATCGTGTTCGTCGTCTTGTTCTTCATGATGGGCTGGCGCAGCGCCTTCATTGTCGGATCCGCCCTGCCGCTCACCGTTCTGCTGGTGATGGTGCTGATCAATTTTTACGGCGAGCCCTTGCACCAGATGTCGGTGACGGGCCTCGTCGTAGCACTGGGACTGTTGATCGATAACGCCATCGTGGTGGTGGATGATTACCGCCTGTTGCGCGCCCGCGGTCTTGAGCGACTGGCGGCGGTGGACAAGGCGGTCAAAACGCTGTTCGGGCCGCTTTTGGCGTCGACTCTCACGACGATTTTCGCGTTCGGTCCTATCGCCCTGATGCCGGGCACGGCTGGTGAGTTCATCTCGATGATCGGCATTTCGGTCATCTTCGCCGTAGCTTCCAGCTTCGTACTGGCCTTCACGGTCATTCTGGCGATGGCCGCCTGGTTTGATGATGGCCGCGCCGGAGAAGAGAACGCCCCGTTCTGGCGCGACGGCTTGCGCGCCCGACCGCTGTCCAAAGCGTATCGCAGCGTTCTGAATGCGGTGATCGCGCAGCCCTGGCTCGGCGTGGCGTTGGGGCTGGTCTTTCCCATCGCCGGATTCGCCGCCGCCAGCACTTTGCCAGGCCAGTTCTTTCCGCCGACCGAGCGCGATATGTTCCAGGTGCGGCTGGTCCTGCCGCCCGCCAGTTCGATTGACCAGACCCGCGACCGGGTGATGGAAGCGACCGACCTCATTCTCTCTTATGACGGGGTGGAAGATGTGGTCTGGGTGCTCGGCGAGGCCAGCCCGCGTGTTTATTACAATATGTTTGGGTCCGAGGAAGGGCGGCCAAACTTCGCTCAAGGCTTCGTCCGCGCGACTGACGCCCGCACATCGCGCCGCGTGGTGCAGACGCTTCAGGCTGACGTCCGTGAGCAATTTCCCAATGATCAGTTCCTCGCCTTGCCGTTTGAGCAAGGGCCGCCCGCGCCGGCGCCGATCGTCATCGGCGTCATTGGCCCGGACCTGGCGGTGCTTGACCAGCTGGGCGATGATATCCGGCGCATCCTCGGGTCGACGCCGGGCGTGACTTACACCCAGGCGGAGCTGGCGCTGGGCGAGCCCATTGTGCGCCTCAATGTCGATGAAGCCGCCGCCAGCCTGTTCGGCGTTCGGCTGGGGGATCTGGCGGACCGCGTCCGGGCCGATGTTGACGGCGTGGTTGGCGGATCCGTGCTGGAAGGCGTGGAGGAATTACCCGTTCGAGTCGTCGCCCCGCAAGACCGGCGCGCCTCCGCGGCGTTAATCTCCGCTGTGCCTGTGCCGACCGCTGATGAGTCCGGCCGATCCACCCCTGTGGGCGCGTTCGGAGCGGTGTCTCTTGAGCCTGAGACCTCTGTGATCACGCGCACGGATGGCGAGCGGGTGAATGAGATTTATGGCTATCTCTCCCCATATGTGCTGCCCGCCTCCACGCTCGCCGAGTTTCAAGCGCGGTATGAGGCGCAAGGCCAGCCCTTGCCTCCGGGATACCGGCTTGTCATAGGCGGGGAAGCGGAAAACCAGGGCGAGGCGATGGCCAATCTGATGTCTACCGCCATTCCCTTGCTGATCTTGATGGTCGCTGCGGTCGTCCTGGCGTTCAACTCATTCCGCTATGCAGGCGTGATCTTCTGCGTCGGTTTCCTGTCTGTAGGGCTCGCCATGTTTGGCGTGTGGATGTTCGGAACGCCGCTGGGCTTTAACGCTATTGTCGGGTCTTTGGGACTGGTGGGGCTGGCGATCAACGGTTCCATCGTGGTGCTCTCAGCACTGAAGGCCAACGCGAAGGCCCGTCAGGGAGACGCTGACGCCGTACGGGAGACCGTGGTGGACGCCACACGGCACATCGTTGCGACGACGCTGACCACCATTGGCGGGTTCGCGCCCTTGCTGGTCCAGGGCGATGCGTTCTGGCTTCCGTTCGCGGCGGCCGTTGCAGGCGGTGTGGCGGGCTCCGCGCTTTTGGCGTTGATCTTCGCGCCGGCGGCGTTCGTATTGCTGTCCCGGTTTGAAACCCGTGACGAACCCAAGGCCGAGACACGGTTAGAGCCCGCCTCATGACAGAGCGTAAACGCGGCCCCTGGACGATTCTCAACGAGCGTCTGGGCTATGAGAATCCATGGATGCAAGTGCGGGAATTTGACGTGTTGCGTCCTGATGGCGCGCCAGGGCTTTATGGTGTTGTAGAGCCCAGAAACGCCGCTATCGGCGTGCTGCCCGTATTTGAGAATGGCGACACGGTATTGGTGGGTCAGTACCGTTTCGCGCTGGACGCCTATTCGTGGGAATTGCCGGAGGGCGGCGGAGCGGTGGGCGCTGACCCGCTTGTCGCCGCCAAACGGGAGCTGACCGAAGAGACGGGGCTTAGCGCGTCGCAGTGGTGCGAACTGATTGAATTTGATGTGTCAAATTCGATCACAAATGAGCGCGCCCAAAGCTATATCGCATGGGGTCTTGAAGCAGGGCAGCCGAACCGCGAGGGCAGCGAGGCTGACATGCAGATGCGGCGTTTGCCCTTGCGCGAGGCGCTGTCCATGGCCACTTCTGGCGCTATTCGGGACGGGTTCTCCCTGATCATGCTGATGACTGCGGTTGAAAAGGCCCGTCTTGGCGCTCTTGACCCTGACCTCTCCCGGTCCATCCTGTCCGGGCTTGATAAAGCCTGAGACGCCTGCCTTGCGACCCTCACAGGAGCCGCCCATGACCATCGCGCAAACCCAGACTTTCGCGGAGACGCCGCTTGCGGGCTCTGTCTGGAACCGGCTGCGACTGGAAGCCGCCTCGGCTGCGGCGGAAGAGCCGATGCTGGCGAGTTTTCTGAACGCGGCGATTCTGCGTCATGACGGTCTGACAGAAGCGCTCGCGCACCGGGTGGCGTCGAAGATGAGCGACTCCCAGCTGGACGCGTTACAGGTCCACGATGTGGCCAAGGCGGCGCTGGAAGCCGAACAGGACCTGGTCGAGCAGGCCGCCGCCGATATGCTGGCGGTGGACGAGCGCGATCCAGCCTGCCGCTCGCTCTTGCAGCCCTTCTTGTATTTCAAGGGCTTTCATTCTCTGCTGTGCTACCGCATCGCACACCGCCTTTGGCGGGAAGGGCGCGATACGCTGGCGTTTCATATGCAAAGCCGGATGTCGGAACGTTTTGGCGTCGACGTGCATCCTGCCGCCCAGCTGGGGCGTGGCATCATGATCGACCACGCCACGTCCGTGGTGATCGGCGAGACGGCGGTGGTGGGCGATAATGTTTCGATCCTGCACGAAGTCACGCTGGGCGGCACGGGCGCGGATAGCGGTGATCGTCATCCCAAGATCGGCAATGGCGTGCTGATTGGCGCCGGCGCCAAGGTGCTGGGCGATATCGCCGTCGGCGCAGAAGCGCGGATCGCAGCCGGCTCGGTCGTCTTGTCTGACGTACCGTCGCGCTGCACCGTGGCGGGGGTTCCCGCCAAGCCCGTGGGCGGGCGGTGCGCCGAGCCGTCGCGCACCATGGACCAGACCTTCTCGGCCAATGGCGACGACAGCTAGTCCTGCGCCCTTTGTGTTGCCCTGAGCGGGGAGAACGCTAGGGTGCGCCAGACTCATCGATCCATGAACAAGAGGTAGTGCCGTGTCCGCGCCCGTTTTTACCGCTGCTGAAGCGAAAAAAGTCGAAACCTTTCTGCGCAGCAAGCTGAACCCGAAACTGGCGGTCCGCCTGCGCCAGCGCGCGGACGAATGCGCGGAAATCTACATCGAATCCGAATTGCTGGGTGTGGTGTCCAAGAATGTGGAAGAGGGCGAAACCTCTTACTCGTTCGAAATCGTCATTCTCGACATTGACCTTGAAGGGGTCTGATCAGTCGCTCTGACTGGCGATATCACCTCCTGTGATCCTGAGCGTCGACCAGCTTGAAAAGACCTATCGCGGCGGCGTCAAAGCCGTCCGCGATGTCAGCTTCGACGTGGATGCGGGAGAGCTGCTGGCCCTGGTTGGCGAATCCGGCTGCGGCAAGACCACGACGCTCAAATGCATCAATCGACTGCTGGAGCCGAGCGCCGGTCGGGTCTTGGTGGAAGATGAGGATGCGGCCGGCCTTGATCCTGTGAGCTTGCGGCGCCGGATCGGCTGGGTGATGCAGGGCGACGGCCTGTTTCCGCATATGAGCGTGGGCGACAATGTCGCCGTCACGCTGAGGCTCCTCGATTGGACGCCGCAGCACATAACGCAACGTGTCGACGAAATGCTGGAATTGGTCCGGCTGGACCCGGCGCAGTTCCGTGATCGGCGTCCCGGCACGCTGTCGGGCGGTCAACGCCAGCGAGTGGGCGTGGCGCGCGCGCTGGCGGCGGGCTCCAACCTCGTCTTGATGGACGAACCCTTTGGCGCTCTGGACCCCATTACCCGCGATGCTTTGCGCCGTGACTTCATCGACTTGCAGAAACGGATGGGGTTTGCCGCGGTCATGGTGACCCATGACATGGCCGAAGCGCTTTTGATGGCGGACAGGATCGCGGTCATGCATGACGGCGCAATCGTCCAGTCCGGCTCACCCCAGGCGCTGCTGAACGCGCCCGGTCACGCAATCGTCAGGACGATGCTGGAAAGCCCGCTTCATGAAGCGGACGCCGTGCAGGCCTTGAAGTCCGAGGCGGAGCGCGGTGATGTTTGAGGCTCTGCCCAATCTGATTGAAAACTTGCCCGCTTATTTGGGCGGTCATATGCGATTGTCTGTTGTTGCGATCGTAACGGCGCTCATCGTGTCCTTGCCGCTCGGGATCGTCGCGGCGCGCAATCCCGCCATCGCACGTCCGGCGCTGGGCGTGGCGAGCGTGCTTCAAACCATTCCTGCGCTCGCTTTGCTGGCGCTGATGGTGCCTGTGCTGGGCGGAATGATCGGGTTTCTGCCCGCTTTCATCGCGCTGACGCTGTATGGCGTTCTGCCGATCTTGCGCAACACCATTGTCGGGCTTCAGGGCGTGCACGTGACCGTGCGCGAAGCGGCGCGGGGCGTCGGGATGTCGCCGGCGCAAAGTCTGGTGCAGGTCGAGTTGCCGCTGGCGGCGCCAGCCATTATCGCCGGGATCCGCACCGCCACAGTCTGGGTTGTCGGAGCGGCGACGCTGGCGACGCCTGTCGGTGCGACGAGCTTGGGCAATTACATATTTTCCGGACTGCAAACGCGCACCTGGGCGGCGGTCATCTTCGGCTGTTTGTGCTCGGCCGGTCTGGCCTTGCTGCTGGACCAGCTGATCGCGGCCATCGAACGCGCGTTGAAGATAGGCAAGCCCCGCAGTGCGATTGGGGCGGCGTTGGCGACGGTTCTCATTCCGGCTTTGGCCCTTGGCGCCGCTACACTTATTAATACCCGCCCAGGTGATGGAGTGAGCGCAGAGAGGGCGCGCGCTGAAAGCGGGCTCAGCGAGCTGCCCGTGGTGGTGGGCGCGAAAAGCTTCACTGAGCAATACATTCTCGCCGAAGTCATTGAATCCCGGCTACGCGCGGCGGGCGCGCAGACAGAACGCCGTGACAATCTGGGCTCTACGGTGGTGTTTGACGCGCTGCGCTCGGGCGAGATTGACGTCTATGTGGATTACACCGGGACGCTGTGGGCCAACGCGATGGGCGAGGATGCGCCAATTGGTCGGCATCTGATGAACGCAGCAGTGACGAGCTGGCTCTATGAAAGCGCAGGCATCGTCTCTCTAGGTCGGCTCGGATTTGAAAACGCTTATGGATTCGCGGTCACCCGCACATTCGCAGCGGCCAATGATCTTGAAACCATTTCAGATCTGGCCCGATTGCCATCGCAGTCGATTGGCGCGGACCCTGAATTCTTCGCACGACCTGAATGGGAACGGACGCGCAGCCTTTACGGGCTGGGAGCGGGCGTTGAGCAGCGCAGCATGGATTCCACCTTCATGTATGACGCGGTCCAGAATGGAGCGGTCGACGTGATCACAGCCTATACCTCAGACGGGCGCGTGCTGGCGTATGACCTGGTCGTGCTTGAAGATCCGCTTGGCGCCTTGCCGCCTTATGACGCTGTAATCCTGTTGTCAGCCGATGCGGCGCAGCGTCCCGCAATCGCCCGTGCCCTGGCGCCGCTTCTGGGCTCGGTCGACGCGGATTTGATGCGTCAGGCCAATGCCGTTGTGGAGGTTGAGCGCCGGTCCGTGGGTGAGGCCGCCCAGCTGATTCTGGATGCAACACAGCCCTGAAATGTGAAACGGCCCCGCGCAGGCGCGAGGCCGTTCACTCGGGTCCAGCTCTGTCCTTAGAGAACCGTCAGCATGCTCGCCACGAGCGGGTGACGCACAATGTCTTCCTTCTGCAGGCGGACCACGCCGATATTGTCCACTTCTTCAAGCTTGTCGGCGATGGTGGCCAGGCCTGACATTTCAGGCAAAAGATCAGTCTGGGCCGGGTCGCCGGTCACCACCATGGTGGAGTTCCATCCAAGGCGGGTCAGCAGCATTTTGAGCTGGGCATAGGTGCAGTTCTGCGCCTCGTCCACCACCACGAAGGCGTTGTTCAGCGTACGGCCGCGCATATAGCCGATCGGAGCGATCTCGATCAGGCCTTCCGCCATGAGCGCCTTCAGGCGTTTGGGGCTGAGCCGGTCCGCCAGCGCGTCATAGAGCGGACGCAGATAAGGCGCGAGCTTCTCTTCCATGGCCCCGGGCAGGAAACCGATCGATTCGCCGGCTTCCACAGCTGGGCGCGACAGGACGATGCGGCCGACTTCGCCGTTCTCAAGCGCTTCCACGCCCTTGGCGACCGCGAGATAGGTCTTGCCCGTCCCCGCGGGGCCCAGAGCCATCACGAGATTGTGGGCCTCAATAGCCTCCATGAGCTCGGCCTGGTTTTTCGAGCGCGGTTTGACGTTCTTGGTGTAGCTCTGATCGCGCATCGGCTCCTTGTCATCCGGGGACCAGCTGGTCCCGGGGAAGAGCGAGCGAACTTTCTCTTCCTCATAGGCGTCAGCATTGAATTGTCCGGCTTGGCGGCGTTTGGTGGCTCGTCTGCCCATGTCAGGCCCTCCAGAAGACAAGAAAAAACCCCTCACGCGGCAGCGGAGGGGTCATCAAAGCGGTTGAAATGAAGGCTGAGGACTCAGACGATTCCGACGCGCTGGGCGGCGGGGTCATCTGATCTTGCGGTGGCGCGTACGCCATGGCGACCTCCTTCACACATCCGGCGCCTTGCGGCGCGTGCGAAGCGAATCGAAACCTTGATCTCGAATCGCATGCACAGTGTGATGTTGGACGCCTAACGAAGTATGAGTCCATAGGTCTCATGACCGACATAAATATGTTTTCAGACCGCAATATATTGCGGCGCAACACCTGGGGAGGCCCTATATGGCCCTGTACAGCCTGGACAATGTAAGCCCGGAAATCAGCGATGACGGCGCCTGGGTCGCGCCCGATGCGGCTTTGATTGGTCGTGTCAAACTCCTGCCTCGGGCCTCGGTCTGGTTCGGCGCTGTGGTGCGCGGCGATAATGAGCTGATCACGATCGGCGTGGAGTCCAATGTGCAGGACGGTTCGGTCATGCACACCGACATGGGTTTTCCGCTCACCCTGGGTAAAGGCGTCACCGTGGGGCACAAGGCCATGCTGCATGGCTGTACCGTGGGCGATTACTCGCTGATCGGGATCGGCGCGACGATTCTCAACGGCGCCAAGATTGGCAAGAACTGCATCATCGGCGCACACGCCCTGATCACCGAAGGCAAGGAGATTCCGGACGGCTCGGTCGTGATGGGCGCGCCGGGCAAGGTGGTCAAAGAGATTGGTGAAGGGGTGGCCGAGATGCTCAAAGCCAGCGCCGATCATTACGCCGATAACGCGGCGCGTTACGCCCAGGGGCTGAAGCCTGTCGGATAGCCTGAATCAAAACGGCGCCGCAGAAGACTCTGCGGCGCCGATAGCATCAGTTCTGTGATGGTCTGCAATGAGCTTCCAGGTTCAATCCCGGCGGCCCCAGAGATCGCGGATGCGTTGATCGGCGTTGCGGCCCAGATTGAACCAGGCGCTGCGATCGCGTGAAGCGTCCACCACAAGCAGCTTGTCATCGCGCGCCAGCAGATGGCTCAATTCATTGCGCAGATGTGCTGCGCTCGCGGCGCCGCGCAGCAGCCAGACGCCAGGGGTGATGGCTTCCACATCCCCGAAATCTTTCAGAGCAGCTTCAAACCCGCCGCGGCTGTCAGAGTTGAGATCGGCGACAATGACAAAATTTGACGTGCGCGCATCACTGGGCGCAGGGCGTCGTTCACCAGGCGCGCGCCTGGCTTCGTCCAGCCAGGCTTTGAGTTGCGGCACGTCGCGCGCATCGCGAAATTCACCATCGCGTTGTTCTGATACGGTGGAGTGCACCGCCACACGGCCTTCGCCGACGAAGGCTCGCATTTGCGCTCCCGTGTAAGGCCCGTAGACACGGCCTTCCACTTTCACAAACCAGGACATGGCGATTCCGTCGTCGCGCGGCATCAAAATTTCTCCCGGCCAATAGGCCCTATTGCCTGAGGCGTCATCCTCTATCAGGCAAGAAACGGGCCGTTCCCCTCGGTATATGGTGTCTCAAGATGACGCTGTCATGCGTCCTCTGTGAAAAACCACCCGGAGCCCTCAACTCCGATCGGCAGGAGGATCGAACGCTACTGCGAAGCCATTGTCCAGCCATCGTGCGACATGACCTTGCATATCGCCCACCCGAACAGCCTCTCCGAGGCGCGGGCGTTCAAGGCAGGCGAAGGCGGCGCCGCTGATCGAGACGTCGATCACATCCGCCTGGATCACCACGCCGTCACGGAGCCTGATCTTGGCCCGTCCGCGTCCAGGTTTGCGAGGCGCGGTGCGGTCTTCATCCAGCCCCAGGCGTTGCATATTGAAACGCCAGGTAATGGCGTCGGCCAGCCGGTCGCGTTTGCGCTGGGAGCCTTGCAGCCGAACGATGAAGCCGGACCGTCCCGCACGCAAAACCTCGCCTTCCATCCGGCCCAGACCGTCAAACAGCAAGACGACGCGTTCGCCCTTTTCAGGCGGGGTTTTGCTGGAGATTCGAGCGCCGCCAGGCGAGACATCGACAAGCGTGCAGCTGAACTCACCTGCGCTAGGCGACAAACCGCGACCGGTCAGCGACAGGCGCACACGACGATGACGGCGGCGCTCTTCAGCGCCGCGCGCGGCAATCTTGATTTTCCGGCGGTCCAGCCGGGCGCTCAAATCAACCGGTCGCGTCATATCACCCTCGACTCATACGAGAAGTTAGGGCGTGCACACTTAATATTTCGCTAGTTTAGCTGTCGTTCGCCACGCGCAGACCTGCTGCTTCAAAACTGGGTGCGGTGAATGCGGAAAAATGCGGATCCGGGCATTGCGCCGGATGCAGCGCCTGTAGCCGGTGTCTTACAATGGGGCGGCTGTTGGCGGGACGCGGGGTCAGGGGCTGATAGAGGCCGAGCACGCGATCGAGCCATCCTTCCGGGCCCTTGAGCGGCAATAGCGCGATCTCGACCGAGGTTTGCTCGCTATCAAGGCTGACAGCTTCTGTCACGAGACTGGCCGGGGCAGGGGTCGACAGCGCTCCTTCCAACAAGGCCGAGACATGCGCCCGGTCATGGCCCTGCCAGAGCGACAGGAAGTTTTGATCGCGAAACTCGCGTTGATGCATCCGGCATAAACCGGTGCCCGCCAAGCGAAACACATGGTGACCCTGATCCATTCGGCGCAACAAGAACAGGTTCGCCAATAACGATCCCAGATCCTCCGGAGCGATATCAGCGCGCTGCGGCGCAGATTCGCCGCGTCGGCGGGCTTCCCAATAGGCCAGCAATGTCTTTGTGTTGGGGTGCTTCACGCGCCGTCCCTCTTTCTTCGTCATTTCGGGCGTCCCTCTCCGAGCCTTGATCAGGCGCGGCGCCGAACTTGACGGCACAGTTTGCAAGGGGCTTGCCAAACCCCTGAGACAGGCGGTTTTTCCATGTTGATAAGCGCGGCGCCTGTTTTCGGCCTCGGTCTTGCAACTCGAAGCGAGAATGAGAACGGAGACCGCCATGCGCGTTTCAACACGATACGCTTCCGCACTGGCCGCCCTGGCGGCGAGCCTTCTGGCGTCCGCGGCGATGACGGCGCCGGCGTTGGCTGTGACTATGACCGGCTCTGGCGCCGGCGATCCGTGTTGCGCCCCGCCGCCTCCGCCACCTCCCTGTTGCACGCATCCGGGTGGTCCGGTGATTGGCGCGCCCAGCATCAATATCGGCGCGCCCAGCGTTCATGTGGGCGGCACGACCGTCAATGTGGGCGGCGTTCATGTGAACACTTCGGTCAACGTCAATGTCAGCGCGACAGCGAGCGCTGGCGCGACGGCGACTTCGTCTGCAGGATCGGGCGCCACCATCTATTATGGCGGCGGCGGATATTTCAGCCGGGGCGCGGCTCCGGCGGCGAGCATGGTTTCAGGCCTGCGTCTGGCTGGTGAAAGCGAATACGAGAGCTATGAAGAAGAGCGCTCGCGCTGGGTCGAGGAATGGCGACTTGTCCGCGCGTATTGCATGGACGACAGCGGCAATCCGCATCCCGCTTCGCGTCCGGACCCTGATGAACGCGTGACGCCAGACTTTGACGGCGAGATCTTCCGCTGCGTTGCGGGCACCGCGCTTCAGGCGACCCTGGGCTGGCGCGAGGCGGGCGAAGACCGTTTCGACGGCGTTTCTATTCAATGTCAGAAGGGCGAGGCTCTGCGCTATGGTCGGGGCGGCGAGCTGTTCTGCGCCCCGCAAGAGCATCGCCGCAATTGTAATGAGAGATCGCTGCTGCGCCTGCATGGTCCGGGCGTTAAGCTGATCTGGTATCGTTATGAAGAGCATTATACCGAGACTGTCGAACGCCGCAGCGAACGGTATGAGCGCAGCTCCATGACCTTGATGCTGGATGGCGGCGTGGGCGGATACCACTAAGCCTTTAGCCGTTGCCGAATGATCAAAACCCCGAAGGGTCCACCTTCGGGGTTTTTTGTGTGAGCTGGACCGCTTGATCCTGGAGAAGAAAAAGGCCGCCCCAGTGATCAGGCGGCCAGTCAGTTGGGTATGTCTTTTATTGATTTAGTTCCCGCGGGTCTGTGTCGCGAAGGTGGCTGCATTGCCCACGGCGGTCGCAGAACTGGTGAGTGTGCGAATTTGGCCGTTATGCACGGTGGCGGCGCTGGCGGTGACGGCGCCGGAATTGATCTGGTTGATGTCGCCCGTCACGCCCACCGGGCAAGAGGCGCAGACATAGGCTGATTGCGCATTGCCGATGGCGGTGGCGTTCAAAACAGAGCCCAGTCCCGCACCGGAGCCGCCATCATACCCGCCCACCATGGACACGCTGGCGACCACATCGCCGGAATTGGTCTGCTGGACGCCTGAATAGGTGTTCGCGCCTATCGTCGAGGTCAGGACCGAATTACCGACAGCGTTTGCGGATCCCGTCGCGTAGCCATTGGCGAAATCGCCGGCCAGGATCACGGTTTCAGAGCGGGCTTCACCGGAGTTGAACTGGACGCCGCCCACCTGGCTATCGCCATAATCGTTCTGGAAAGTGGCGGTGTTGCCTGCCGCTTGCGACGCCGCCGTCACGCCATAATCCGCATTACCGACCTCCGCATACGCGGTTGAGGTGGTTGACCCTGTTTGGGACTGATCGAGCGTCAGCACTGACTCTTCGTCCTCGGCGGTGGAGAGCAGGCTGTTGCCCGCAGCAACGGCGCCGACAACACTGGTTTCGATCTCTGCGCCTGCGGCGTCCACACGCGCTTCGGCGCTGGAGTTCGCGGCGCTTGCCTGGCGAATCGACAGGGTCTGACCGCCTTCCGCACTCGTCTGGATCGCATTGACCGCGCTCGAGGCCGTTTGCACGGTATGAGCGGCGTAGTCAGAGATGCGCAAAGCCGACAGGGCGCTGACCTGTCCTGCTTGGGCGGTTTGCTCAAGATCCATCGCCAGAGCGCCATCCTCGACTTGGGCCGTCAGGGCGTTGCCCTGAGCGGTGGCCGTGCTGATGACGCTGGCCCACACCCCGTTCGCGCTTAACAGCGAGCTGGCGCTGACCGAGCCGTCCAGAGTTTGTGAACCCGAGATCTCGCTATCGCCAGACAGGGCGCCTGTGCCGGAGTTGCCTTGCGCCACAGCCGTAGAGACCATGTCCCGCACGCCGTCCGCACTCTGAGTGTCTTCACTAGAGACCGGGCCGGTCTGGTCCTGGTCGAGCTCGACCTTATTGATAGGTTCCGCGAAGCTGGCTGCGGATATCAACGTCGCGGCGCTGGTGCCCGCGATCAACACTCGTGCGAGCCTGGACATAGGGAGCCTCCGTGGGGGCGTAAGCGGTGTTCAGCTGAACGCCGCCGGTAATGTTGGACGGGCCGATCGGGTCGTTGAAGGAGCAAACTTGCTCTGGCGCGACCTGGTAAAGCTGTGACGAGATCTCCAGCACAGCGCGCTCGACGACCGAACGCACGGCGAGCTGGATCGGCTCCAGCGAGCGGCCGCCCGCTGACGCATCCAGCACCACATCGCCAAAGAAGGCGAAAACGCCGGCGGACAATTCGCGACCGATGATCTGTTTCTGGTAGGAAACCACGTCGACCACTTCCAGCGTCCGCGAATCGATGAGACGCAGGTCGAGCCCCACATTCATCACATACATGCGGCGCGAGAACAGGCCGGACGGATCTGAGTCCACAGAATCCCCCGCCAGAACGTCCTGACCGTTCGAGCGGATATTGGCGTTGAGCTCGGTGATGCCGCCCACCAGATAATAGTCAGAGCCAGGAATTGAGCCGGCGTAAATCTGGCGATAGCCGTCCTGCTCGGCTGCGTCGCCGATCAACTGATTGTTGGCGTAGCGCAATTCGAGTTCGGCGACCGACGTATCAAAACGCTCCACCAGTCGCGCGCCAGCCTTGGCGAAAGCGCTGATGGCCATCAAGGATGCGCCTTGAGTCACGCGCGTGCCGCCTTCCGGGTTCATCTGGCCGGTATAGTCGGCAATCCGGCCCACCGCGACACGCGGCGCGGCCTGGCCATGCTGGCGCGCATAACCGGACAAACAGACCAGAGCATCAGAATAGGGGGTCGGATTCGGGGTCACCGGCGCACCGCCTGTCGGAGTGGCGTATAGCCCGTCAGATCCTGGCGTCGAGGTGGCGCAGGCTGTCAGCGTCAAGGCGGACGCAGCCGCGGCGAGGAGGCGCTTAACGATCATTGGCGGACGCTCCTTGAGTGGACTGAGACTCCGCGGTTGCGGCGACCGCGCCCGCATTGGCGGTGATGTCGCCGGTATTGGTCTGGCGATTGTTGATCACCACGGTGTTGTAATTGCCGTTCACGACCACATTGAGCTGGT
>NZ_OZ252247.1:5000-10000 GCF_965249665.1 Oceanicaulis sp. | reverse complement strand
GAGTAGGGCGGGACACGTGAAATCCTGTCTGAACATGGGGGGACCACCCTCCAAGCCTAAGTACTCCTTGCCGACCGATAGTGAACCAGTACCGTGAGGGAAAGGTGAAAAGCACCCCGACGAGGGGAGTGAAACAGATCCTGAAACCGGACGCCTACAAGCAGTCGGAGCCGCCTTGCGCGGTGACGGCGTACCTTTTGTATAATGGGTCAGCGACTTTGTCTCTCGAGCAAGCTTAAGCCGGTAGGTGTAGGCGCAGCGAAAGCGAGTCTGAATAGGGCGATTAGTTCGAGGGATAAGACCCGAAACCGAGTGATCTAGCCATGTGCAGGTTGAAGGTGCGGTAACACGCACTGGAGGACCGAACCCACGTCTGTTGAAAAAGACGGGGATGACGTGTGGCTAGGGGTGAAAGGCCAATCAAACTCGGAGATAGCTGGTTCTCCGCGAAATCTATTTAGGTAGAGCGTCTCGTATTACCTTCGGGGGTAGAGCACTGGATGGGCTAGGGGGTCCCAACGACTTACCAAACCTAACCAAACTCCGAATACCGAAGAGTAGAGCGAGGCAGACACACTGCGGGTGCTAAGGTCCGTAGTGGAGAGGGAAACAGCCCTGACCGCCAGCTAAGGTCCCTAAGTTATCACTAAGTGGGAAACGATGTGGGAATGCTTAGACAACCAGGAGGTTGGCTTAGAAGCAGCCATCCTTTAAAGAAAGCGTAACAGCTCACTGGTCAAGCGTTCCTGCGCGGAAAATGTAACGGGGCTTAAGTGATACACCGAAGCTGCGGACTCGAAAGAGTGGTAGCGGAGCGTTCTGTAAGTCTGTGAAGGTGGCCTGCGAGGGCTGCTGGAGATATCAGAAGTGAGAATGCTGACATGAGTAGCGATAAAGAGGGTGAGAGGCCCTCTCGCCGAAAGTCCAAGGGTTCCTGCGCAATGCTAATCAGCGCAGGGTAAGCCGGCCCCTAAGGCGAGGCCGAAAGGCGTAGTCGATGGGAACCAGGTTAATATTCCTGGGCCAGCGGGTAGTGACGGATTGCGGACGTTGTGCACTCTTACTGGATTGAGTGTGCAGCCAAGTCGTCCCTGGAAATAGCTCCCGCATGAGACCGTACCCCAAACCGACACAGGTGGACTGGTAGAGCATACCAAGGCGCTTGAGAGAACTCTGTTGAAGGAACTCGGCAAATTACTCCCGTAAGTTCGCGAGAAGGGAGCCTGGCATCAGGCAACTGGTGTCCAGGGGCACAGACCAGGGGGTGGCGACTGTTTATTAAAAACACAGGGCTCTGCGAAGTCGCAAGACGACGTATAGGGTCTGACGCCTGCCCGGTGCCGGAAGGTTAAAAGGAGGAGTGAGAGCTCCGAATTGAAGCCCCGGTAAACGGCGGCCGTAACTATAACGGTCCTAAGGTAGCGAAATTCCTTGTCGGGTAAGTTCCGACCTGCACGAATGGCGTAACGACTTCCCCACTGTCTCCAACAGAGACTCAGCGAAATTGAATTCTCCGTGAAGATGCGGAGTACCCGCGGTCAGACGGAAAGACCCCGTGCACCTTTACTACAGCTTCGCAGTGGCGTTAGTGGCGATATGTGTAGGATAGGCGGGAGGCTTTGAAACCAGAGCGCCAGTTCTGGTGGAGCCATCCTTGAAATACCGCCCTTATCCTCATTGACGTCTAACCGCGGTCCATGAACCTGGATCCGGGACCCTGCGTGGCGGGTAGTTTGACTGGGGCGGTCGCCTCCCAAAGAGTAACGGAGGCGCGCGAAGGTTGGCTCAGAGCGGTCGGAAATCGCTCGTTGAGTGCAATGGCATAAGCCAGCCTGACTGTGAGACTGACAGGTCGAACAGAGTCGAAAGACGGCCATAGTGATCCGGTGGTCCCGCGTGGAAGGGCCATCGCTCAACGGATAAAAGGTACGCCGGGGATAACAGGCTGATGATGCCCAAGAGTCCATATCGACGGCATTGTTTGGCACCTCGATGTCGGCTCATCGCATCCTGGGGCTGGAGCAGGTCCCAAGGGTTTGGCTGTTCGCCAATTAAAGCGGTACGTGAGCTGGGTTTAGAACGTCGTGAGACAGTTCGGTCCCTATCTGCCGTGGGTGTTGGATACTTGAGAGGAGCTGTCCCTAGTACGAGAGGACCGGGATGGACGCACCTCTGGTGGACCTGTTGTTGCGCCAGCAGCATAGCAGGGTAGCTAAGTGCGGAAAGGATAACCGCTGAAAGCATCTAAGCGGGAAGCCCCCCTCAAAACCAGGTATCCCTATCAGAGCCGTGGAAGACCACCACGTTGATAGGCTGGAAGTGGAAGCGCAGCAATGCGTGAAGCGGACCAGTACTAATTGCTCGATCGGCTTGATCCAACAATGCTCATGGGCGGCGATCGCTTCGTCCCATGAAGCCCGATCCTGAATACACCAGGAATAAAGTCAGCATGTCTCTACAAAACAATGCATCGGTCTTGCCGACCGGGTGGTTATAGCGAAGGCTCCACACCCGTTCCCATCCCGAACACGGCCGTTAAGACCTTCTGCGCCAATGGTACTATGTCCTAAGGCATGGGAGAGTAGGTCGCCGCCCGGTCCGCTAGACACGATGCATATATATTCTCCGTTTGTAATGATCAAAACAAAACCCCCGAGCCAATTGGCCGGGGGTTTTTTGTTGTTTGGCCCACCTATCGTAAAGTTAATGCTCATACCCCAAAGGCGGTGCTTACAGTGTGCTAGAGAGCGTCCAGACGGTGATTATTGTCTCTATGGGGTTCAAACGTGCACCTGACCCATATCATCATTGATGACTTCTTTGCAGATCCGTATGAGATCCGCAATGCGGCCTTGAGCCTGACATACCCGCAGCGTCCCGAAGGAGCAGGCTATCCGGGGCGAAATGCGGATCAGGCGCTGCCTCTTCCTGGTGTGGAAAACTTGATTTCCGAGATCGTGCACGAGCGCGTTCACCCCGCTACGCGCCTTTCTCATTGTCGGCCGCGTATCGCGCTGGCTGGCGATGAGGGCGGAAGCAATGTGCACATCGATTCATGTTATTGGTCGGCAATCGTGTATTTGAGCCTGGACGAGCATGCTCAGGGCGGCACACACTTTTTCCGACACAAGCAGTCCGGTCTCGATCACGCCCCGGTCTTCCCGGGAGAAGCGCAACGTCTTGGATATAAAACCGCGGAAGAGGCGACCGACAAGATTTGGTTGCAAGACGGTCGAGACTTATCCAAGTGGGAAGAGCGTATGTGTGTTCCGATGAAATTCAACCGAATGGTTTTGCTTCGGGCCTATTGCTGGCATACGGCCGGCGTCTCATTCGGAGAGACGGCGGAAACCGGCCGCCTGATACTGCCAATGTTTTTCAACACGCAAATGTCGAACGGGTAAGCTGTGCCCCCTGGTTGGCGATGGGGTGTGAGCGGAGGGCTCTAAACGGGCCGCTTGTCGTCAAGCCTTTTCGGGAAGCCAATGGACGCGATGTTCATTGACTCTGGGAGCGGCGCGTCCGATGGGTGCGTTCTGGCCTGGATGATCGAGGCCTGGCCTGTCCGGTCACTTATCTCCGCTCCCACGGATTGATCAGCGGAACGCCTGTGGGGGTGAAGTCTTTCACATTGCGCGTCACGATCGACATGCCATGTTCCAGGGCGGTGGCTGCAATTAGCGCGTCCCGTTCTGAACGCGGGTCAGGCACATGCAGCTGCGCACATCTTATGGCGATGGCTTCGTTGATGGCTAATACGCGTCCCGCAAAGGTCGGGCGAACTCGCTCTTCCATCCACCGTCTGAGCCGAGCGCCTTTCGCATCATCCTTGCGGGCAATCCGAAGAATTCCGATCTCAAGCTCCATCAGGCTGATGACCGAGAGATAGAATTGACCGGCATCCTTGTCGGTTAGCCAGGCGACAAGATTGGGGTCGGCGCGCCCGTCCCCGACTTTTCTGAGTTCGGACACCACATTGGTGTCGAGCACCATCATGACAGGTCAGGCACGTTGAGATCGAGCGTGGCGCGCTCAGGGTCCAGCGCGATATCCGACAGGCCCGGCAGTGCGAGCGCGTCGATCAGACTCACATGCTGTGCGGTCAGTTGCTCATAAGCTTCAATAGACAACAGAACATGGGCCGGTTTGCCGCGATCGGTGATGATCACCGGCCCTGTCTTGGACGCTCGCTTGGCGGCGCCAAGATCCTGATTCAGTTCGCGACTGCTGACTGTAGTGATCGACATACCCGCCTCCCAATCCATGTGGTTACGTTACTACACATGGGGAGCCATATCAATGGAGGCAAGGCTGATCAGCGTTCCTAACTCAACTATGCCAAAGACTGGCGGATCAATAGCCCAGGGAGCGTCTTGATCAGCGTTAGCTATCGCAGTCGCTTTCCAGCGAAGAGCGCCCAAGGGCTGCGTTGGGCGCAGGCGCCAAAAGACGCCGGCGACTGCAGACACGGCGTTGACCGCGCCGGGGGAGGGGCGTACACACCGCCTCCCAGCGACGGGCGGCCCTGATTTCCTTCTGGATACGGAGCAGTTCTGAAGCGGGCGTCAGGCGACAAACGGGAGTTCCCGCTTCGTCGATCGTGAACAGAGCGAAGACACACGCAAGTGAAGATCCTCTGCAAAACGGACTTGGCGAAGAGGGACGGCGTCTATAGACACCGCACCTCGCACTTTTAAGGGGCGCGCCGCAGGCTGCGGAGGCTCTGAGGAAGTCGATTGACGCAGAGCCGGACGGTCCTTACCACCCGCGTTCTTCGTTGAAGGGGCAGCTGGCGGAAACAGAGTTTCCTGAGGGTGTCTCGAAGCGGTCAACAACACAGAATTGAGACTCTCAGTTCTGTTTCGTGTCGCCGCAGACCGTGAATGCGAAACGCTGAAACGGGATGCGGGCACGGGGTTGACCGGGAGGAGCGGGATCGTTAGACACCGCGCCTCACGCTTTGAACGGAAAGCACGCAACTGCGGCGGCCCTGAAAAAGC
>NZ_OZ252247.1:0-2500 GCF_965249665.1 Oceanicaulis sp. | reverse complement strand
GCATTTGTAGAGACATCCTGACTGACGGGCTCATGTCGGTCGTTTTCGTCATGTAGGTTTTTCCTGCGGACGAAGCGTTCACCGTGCATGAGCATCGTTGAGATCAAGCGTCAAAAGGGCGTCTGGTGGATGCCTTGGTGGCAAGAGGCGATGAAGGACGTGGCACGCTGCGTTAAGTTCCGGGGAGTTGCGAGCAGACTTTGATCCGGAAATATCCGAATGGGGGAACCCACCTTTACAGACCCTGGCGGTTGTTCGTCTGAGAGATCAGGCGGCCAATCACCAGTGTTTGTGAAAGGTATCTTATTCTGAATACATAGGGATAAGAAGCGAACTCGGGGAACTGAAACATCTAAGTACCCGAAGGAAAGGACATCAATTGAGACTTCCCTAGTAGCGGCGAGCGAACGGGAACCAGGCCAGTGTCTCTTCTTGAGTCAGCGGAACGATCTGGAAAGTTCGGCCATAGCGGGTGATAGCCCCGTACGTTAAAGCGATTGAAGAGACCTTGAGTAGGGCGGGACACGTGAAATCCTGTCTGAACATGGGGGGACCACCCTCCAAGCCTAAGTACTCCTTGCCGACCGATAGTGAACCAGTACCGTGAGGGAAAGGTGAAAAGCACCCCGACGAGGGGAGTGAAACAGATCCTGAAACCGGACGCCTACAAGCAGTCGGAGCCGCCTTGCGCGGTGACGGCGTACCTTTTGTATAATGGGTCAGCGACTTTGTCTCTCGAGCAAGCTTAAGCCGGTAGGTGTAGGCGCAGCGAAAGCGAGTCTGAATAGGGCGATTAGTTCGAGGGATAAGACCCGAAACCGAGTGATCTAGCCATGTGCAGGTTGAAGGTGCGGTAACACGCACTGGAGGACCGAACCCACGTCTGTTGAAAAAGACGGGGATGACGTGTGGCTAGGGGTGAAAGGCCAATCAAACTCGGAGATAGCTGGTTCTCCGCGAAATCTATTTAGGTAGAGCGTCTCGTATTACCTTCGGGGGTAGAGCACTGGATGGGCTAGGGGGTCCCAACGACTTACCAAACCTAACCAAACTCCGAATACCGAAGAGTAGAGCGAGGCAGACACACTGCGGGTGCTAAGGTCCGTAGTGGAGAGGGAAACAGCCCTGACCGCCAGCTAAGGTCCCTAAGTTATCACTAAGTGGGAAACGATGTGGGAATGCTTAGACAACCAGGAGGTTGGCTTAGAAGCAGCCATCCTTTAAAGAAAGCGTAACAGCTCACTGGTCAAGCGTTCCTGCGCGGAAAATGTAACGGGGCTTAAGTGATACACCGAAGCTGCGGACTCGAAAGAGTGGTAGCGGAGCGTTCTGTAAGTCTGTGAAGGTGGCCTGCGAGGGCTGCTGGAGATATCAGAAGTGAGAATGCTGACATGAGTAGCGATAAAGAGGGTGAGAGGCCCTCTCGCCGAAAGTCCAAGGGTTCCTGCGCAATGCTAATCAGCGCAGGGTAAGCCGGCCCCTAAGGCGAGGCCGAAAGGCGTAGTCGATGGGAACCAGGTTAATATTCCTGGGCCAGCGGGTAGTGACGGATTGCGGACGTTGTGCACTCTTACTGGATTGAGTGTGCAGCCAAGTCGTCCCTGGAAATAGCTCCCGCATGAGACCGTACCCCAAACCGACACAGGTGGACTGGTAGAGCATACCAAGGCGCTTGAGAGAACTCTGTTGAAGGAACTCGGCAAATTACTCCCGTAAGTTCGCGAGAAGGGAGCCTGGCATCAGGCAACTGGTGTCCAGGGGCACAGACCAGGGGGTGGCGACTGTTTATTAAAAACACAGGGCTCTGCGAAGTCGCAAGACGACGTATAGGGTCTGACGCCTGCCCGGTGCCGGAAGGTTAAAAGGAGGAGTGAGAGCTCCGAATTGAAGCCCCGGTAAACGGCGGCCGTAACTATAACGGTCCTAAGGTAGCGAAATTCCTTGTCGGGTAAGTTCCGACCTGCACGAATGGCGTAACGACTTCCCCACTGTCTCCAACAGAGACTCAGCGAAATTGAATTCTCCGTGAAGATGCGGAGTACCCGCGGTCAGACGGAAAGACCCCGTGCACCTTTACTACAGCTTCGCAGTGGCGTTAGTGGCGATATGTGTAGGATAGGCGGGAGGCTTTGAAACCAGAGCGCCAGTTCTGGTGGAGCCATCCTTGAAATACCGCCCTTATCCTCATTGACGTCTAACCGCGGTCCATGAACCTGGATCCGGGACCCTGCGTGGCGGGTAGTTTGACTGGGGCGGTCGCCTCCCAAAGAGTAACGGAGGCGCGCGAAGGTTGGCTCAGAGCGGTCGGAAATCGCTCGTTGAGTGCAATGGCATAAGCCAGCCTGACTGTGAGACTGACAGGTCGAACAGAGTCGAAAGACGGCCATAGTGATCCGGTGGTCCCGCGTGGAAGGGCCATCGCTCAACGGATAAAAGGTACGCCGGGGATAACAGGCTGATGATGCCCAAGAGTCCATATCGACGGCATTGTTTGGCACCT